>NZ_LMSI01000019.1 GCF_001428075.1 Arthrobacter sp. Soil764
AGGAGGGTGGCGGCTTCCTGGCGGGTGGTGCCGGAGTCCTGGATGCCGTCGGCGATGTGGGCGAGTTCGGCGGGGATGTCGCGGCCTTTTTTGCGCATGGCGGTGGCCCAGAGGCGGCCGGCGCGGTAGGAGGAGCGGACCAGGGGGCCGGACATGACGCCGAGGAAGCCGATGTCCTGGGCTTCGTGCTGGAGGTCCACGAATTCCTGGGGTTTGACCCAGCGGTCCACGGGCAGGTGCCGTTCGGAGGGGCGCAGGTATTGGGTGATGGTGATCAGGTCGCAGCCGGCCTGRTGGAGGTCGCGGAGGGCCTCTGAAATTTCKTCGCGGGTTTCGCCCATGCCCAGGATGAGGTTGGACTTGGTGACCATGCCCAGGTYCCGGCCYTGGGTGATGACGTCCAGGGACCGTTCGTAGCGGAAYGCGGGGCGGATCCGCTTGAAGATCCGGGGGACGGTTTCGACGTTGTGCGCGAAGACCTCGGGGGCGGAGTCGCAGATCGCYTTGATGTGGTCGGGGTTGCCGGAGAAGTCCGGGATGAGCAGTTCCACGCCGGTGCCGGGGTTCAGTTCGTGGATCTTGCGGACGGTTTCGGCGTAGAGCCAGACGCCTTCGTCTTCGAGGTCRTCGCGGGCCACGCCGGTGACGGTGGCGTAGCGCAGGGCCATGGACTGGACSGAGCGGGCCACCTTGGTGGGTTCGAACATGTCCACGGGGGAGGGTTTGCCGGTGTCGATCTGGCAGAAGTCGCAGCGGCGGGTGCATTCGGASCCGCCGATCAGGAAGGTGGCTTCCTTGTCTTCCCAGCATTCGAAGATGTTGGGGCAGCCGGCTTCYTCGCAGACCGTGTGCAGGCCTTCCTTYTTCACCAGGTTCTTCAGSCCGACGAACTCSGGGCCCATCTGGACCTTGGCCTTGATCCATTCCGGTTTGCGTTCCACCGGGACCGCAGCGTTTCGCTGCTCGATCCGCAGCATCTTCCGGCCTTCAGGTGCCAGTAGGTTCTTCAGGCCGACGAACTCGGGGCCCATCTGGACCTTGGCCTTGATCCATTCCGGTTTGCGTTCCACCGGGACCGCAGCGTTTCGCTGCTCGATCCGCAGCATCTTCCGGCCTTCAGGTGCCAATGTCACAGTAGAGCTCCTTCAGGGCTCGAAACCAATGCTTCTTCATGTTTGCGGAATTCCTCCACGAACCGGTCCACGATATCCGCGGGCCGGATGTCCCTGCCTGTCTCCTGGGACATGGTGGTCACGCCGGCGTCTGTGATGCCGCAGGCGATGATCTGGCCGTAGGGTGCCAGGTCGTTGCTGCAGTTGATGGCAATGCCGTGCATGGTGACACCGTTCAGGACGCGGATGCCGATGGCGGCGATCTTGCGGTCCGGACCCTTGGCATCGGCCTTGATCCAGACACCTGCGCGGCCCTTGATGCGTTCGGCAGTGATGCCGTAGTCCGCCATGACGGAAATCATGACCTCTTCCAGACGCTCCACGTAATCACGGATGCCGGCGCGGTTCTTCAGCTTCAGGATGGGGTAGGCAATCAGCTGGCCCGGTCCGTGCCAGGTAAGTTTGCCGCCGCGGTCCACGGCGACAACCGGCGTGCCGTCAAACGGCCGCTCGTGGTCCTCGGTCAGTTTGCCGGCCGTGTATACGGCGGCGTGCTCCAAGAGCAGGACTGTGCTGGGCGCAACTCCGGCGACAACCTTGTCATGGAGTTCGCGCTGGGCATCCCAGCCTTCCATGTAATCAACGAAGTCAGGGGCAAGACCCAGCCGTGAAAACTCAAGAGTCATGGCATCCAGCTTAGACCCCGAAGCCGTGCCGGCCGGGTTTAGTGTCCAAGCTCACCGGCTGCCCGCTTTGTGACCGCAACAGCCGGGCCTGTGGATAACTTCTGCGGCGCGGCCGAAACTCGACTAGACATGCAGTATGGACGATGCACAGGCGCCGGAGGTTCCCGGTTACGACGTCGGGCGGTTGCTGGGCAGGGGCGGCAGCGCCGACGTATGGCTGGCCAGGGAACAAGGCAGCGGCAGGGATTTCGCGCTCAAGTGCTTCCGCTCCGGGTGCAGTGGAATCCGGGGCAGCGCAGCCCTCAGCGAGGAGGACGTGAGGCGGGAGATCCGGATCCTGTCCGTCCTGGAGCACCAGCACCTCATTAAGGCCCACGACGCGGTGCGCGTGGCGGGACCCGGCGGCGGCACGGCCTTGAGCATGGATTATGCCGCCGGCGGCTCGCTGGCCCAGTTGGTGGCTGCCCGTGGCAGGCTCAGCGTGGGGGAGACGGTCACCGTTCTGACCCCCATCGCCCAGGCACTTGGCTACCTGCATGGAAAAGGGTTCACGCACTCGGACGTGTCGCCGGGGAACGTGCTGTTCACGGGGCAGGGGAAACCGATGCTGTCCGACCTGGGTGTTGCGCGGATGCTTGGCGATCCGGGCAGCACAGGGACTGTTGGTACGGGGGGCTTCCTGGATCCGTCGCCGGTGGATGCCGTCCGCGCCGGACTCCAGCCGGGACGGGACGTCTACGCGGTGGCCGCCCTGGGCTGGTTCTGCCTGACGGGTGAGGCCCCTGGCCGCACCGCCGACCGTCCGCCGCTGTCCCTCCTGGTTCCCGGCGTCCCCAAGGATCTTGCGGCCGCCCTGGAAGCAGGACTGAACGAGGACCGGCGGCTGCGCCCTGACGCGCTGGCCCTGGCCACGGCCGTTTACCGCAGTGCCGAACCCCAGCCCGTGGATCTTTCGGATGCCGTCCATCCCACCGTCCTGCCGGAGCTGCTGACGCGGCGCCACGTTCCCGCCACCCCAAAAGGCGGCAGCCTTCGGGCGAAACTCCAGGGCGTGCGGCGGCGGGCGGTGACATCCCGCTGGTCCGCCCGGCCCGTGCCACAAGAGAACAGGAACCGGCGGCAGTCAAAGGCGGTGCAGTCCCGGGGTAAACATGCGGATGCGCCCCTTGCCTCCCGGGGTACCCGCATGCTTCTGCCTGTGATGGTCCCGGCCGTTGCCGCCGCCGCGGCGGGAATGTGGTGGCTGTCCGCGGGGTCAGGGCAGGAGATATGGGCCTCGGCAAACGTATCGCCGCCGGTGTCTGCGGACCCATCCGGGGCGGTCGCCGTCGGAACGGGCGCAGCTGCATCTGTTGACGGTGCCCGGCAGCGGGCCGGCGCAGTTGATCCCGTACTTGCCGTGCAGGGGCTGGCGGCGCTGCGGGACTATGCCTTCAGCAGCGGCAGGCTGGAACTGCTGTCGGAGGTGAACGCGTCCGGGTCTGCTGCAGCGGCCGCCGACGAGCGCACCGCCGGCGAACTTCATGCTTCCAGGCGCCGCCTTGACGGCTTTACCAGCACCCTGTCCGGGATGGTGGTGGAAGACGGGGGAACCGCGCACCAGGCCGTAGTCCGGGTCACCTCAGCCGCCTCCGGCTACCACACAGTCAGCGCGGATGGCACGGTGCTGGCAGCGGGTGCTCCCAGTCCGCCACAGCCCCTTCGGCTGGTCCTGGTGATGGTCGATGGCCGGTGGCGCGTTAGCGACATCCTTGCGGCATCCGGTTCCGGCTAGGCGCTGCCGCCCTTGCCGGCCACCCAGCGGGCTGCATCTTCCAAACGTCCGTGCTGCCACTGGAACCCGGCCGATGACAGGACCGCAGGTTCCATCCGCTGGCTGTACAGCAGCAGCTCCTCGCCGAGGCCCGGCATGACGGTCCGCAGCACAGGTGCCGGAACCCGCAGCACGGCCGGCCGGTGCATGGCGTGGGCCAGGGCCCCGATGATCGTGGTGACGTCCGCCTGCTCCGGTGCGTTGACATTCACGGGGCCGGAGACCGGTGAGCCGAGGAGGAAAAGGAAGGCGGCGGTAACGTCCGGAAGCGTCACCCAGGGCCAGAACTGGTGGCCGTTGCCGAACGGACCTCCAACGCCCAAACGCAGCAGCGGAAGCAGCTTCCCCAGTGCTCCACCGGAACGGCTGAACACCACCCCGGTGCGGGGCGTTACCACCCGCACCCCTGCCGGAGCCGTGTGGGCAGCCTGCTCCCACTCAATGCAGATCTGCGCCAGCGTCCCGGAACCCGCGGGCGCGTCTTCGCGCAGGACCGTATAACCCGCATCGCCGTAGTAGCCCGAACCTGACTGGCTGATGAAGGTTGCCGGCGGAGCATCCAGCTGCGCCATGGCGTGCACCAAAGTCCTGGTGGGCCCCAACCGGGAACTGAACAGTTCCTCCAACCGCTTCCGCGTCCACGGCCTGTCTCCGATGCCTGCACCGGAGAGATTGACCACAGCATCTGCCCCGGCCAGCGCGCCTGGATCCAGGATGCCGGCGGCGGGGTCCCAGCGGATTTCGGCGGGGCCGGCTGGCGGCCGGCGGACCAGGGTCGACACCGAGTGGCCTGCGCTGCGGAAGGCTGCGGACATGGAAGTGCCGATGAGCCCGGAGGCGCCGGCCATGACGATATGCATGGTCCATCTCACCATGGCAGCGCGCGTTGTGTACCTCCCGCTGCGCAGGTGGGGGGTTGACTATGATCGAACGATGACCTCTTCGAGCTACTTCCGTTTCCCGCATGTGCACAGCGATCTGGTCACTTTCGTGGCCGAGGACGACGTGTGGATTGCGCCCCTGGACGGCGGCCGCGCCTGGCGTGTCTCGTCGCTCCAGCTTCCCGCCCGCAACCCGCGTTTCACCCCTGACGGCAAGCGCCTGGTGTGGACGGTTGTGCAGGGAACGGCGCCGGAAGTCGTGTCGGCACAGGTCGACGGCGGCGGATACCGGCAGCTCACCTACTTCGGCCACAGCACCACAAAGGTTAAGGGGTTCACCGCCGGTGGTTCCGTCGTGGTCACCAGCGCCTTCCGCCAGGCTGAGAGCCGGCACACCCACGCCTACAGCGTCCCCCTGGAGGGCGGCTGGGCGCAGGAGCTTCCATACGGTCCGGTGGAGTCCGTAGCCTTCGGCCCCGAGGTCGGCGATGAACGGCCCGTGGTGCTGGCAAGCGTGCTGTCGCGTGAACCGGCATGGTGGAAGCGGTACCGGGGCGGGACGGCCGGCAAGTTGTGGATCGACCGCGACGGCAACGGCGAGTTCGAGCGCCTGGTGCCGGACCTTGACGGCAACCTCACCGATCCGCTGTGGGTGGACGGCCGGATCGCCTTCCTGTCCGACCACGAAGGGTACGGCAACCTGTACTCGGTCCTTCCCAGCGGAAAGGACCTGCGCCGCCATACCGACCACCAGGACTTCTACGTCCGGCACGCCGCCACGGATGGAAAGCGGGTCATCTTCGAATCCGCCGGGGAACTCTGGATCCTCCGTGATCTTGGCTCGGAAGCCGTAAAGCTGGACATCACCCTCGGCTCGGCCACGCAGACCAGGCGTCCTGCCCTCCTTGATGCCGTCAAGCACCTTGGTGCGGTGGCGCCGGACGTGGCAGGTTCCGCCAGCGCGGTGGAGTCGCACGGGACCATCCATTGGCTGAGGCACAAGGATGGTCCGTCCCGCATCATCGAGGCCACCCCGGGAGTCCGCGGCCGGCTGCCGCGGCCGCTGGGGGACGGCCGCATCGCCTACATCGCTGACCACGACAACGTGGAAGCACTGCACATCAAGGACATTGCCGCGCCGGTTCCGCACACTGCCGGGCACACGGGGGCAGGCGCCACCCAGGCCGCCGCAGCATCGGAAACACCAGCGTCACCAACTCCCGGTTCCGGAGACACAGCAGAGACCGGCGCGGCAGGGACGGAAACGGTGAGCCTGCCGCAGCCTGTTCCCGCGGCCGGCGCGGCGGTACTGGAGGGACGTGCGCCCCACGTTGCCGCAGACGACGAACAGCAGGCAGATGTGGCCCCGGCTCCGGCACCCGCAGCTGACGCCCCGGAACCCGCGGCAGGGACAGGCATCATAGTCCCCACGCCGTCACGTGCCAGTTCGCTGGAAGCAAGCCCGGACGGACGCTGGCTTGCCCTCGGGACATCCTTTGGCGACGTCTACGTCCTGGACACCCGCAGCGGCCAGCTCACGCAGGTGGCAAGCATCGGCGAAGGCAGCATTTCCGAACTGGCATGGTCCGCGGACTCGCGCTGGCTGGCCTGGTCCGAGCCGGTCACGTCCTTTGGTTCGCGCAGCCGGCTGCGGCTGGCTACTGTGGAGCGGCTCGACGCCGAACCGGTGGACGTTACCGACGGCCGTTTCCGCGACGCCTCGCCGGCCTTCACCCCGGACGGCAGGTTCCTCGCCTTCCTGTCCAACCGCAGCTTCGATCCCGTGTACGACGGACATTCGTTCGACCTCTCGTTCCCCAGCCCCATCAAGCCGTACCTGGTGGCACTCTCGGCAGAGACGCCGTCGCCCTTTGGCCCGTCGGTTGATCCTGCCGGCGTGGAACCGGAAACCGCATCGAACGCGGATGCCGCGGCAGGCGGCGACGGACGGGAAGATGCCGTGCCTGCCGTTCACGTGGACGCGGAGGGACTGGCGCACCGGGTCATCAGTGTCCCCGTGCCGCAGGGCAACTACACCTCGCTGAAGGCCGTTGACGGCGGCCTCCTCTGGCTCGACTCCGCCCTGGCCGGCGTAACCGGCGACGGAAAAGCCAGCCAGGAGGACAAGGATGCCCGGCCCAGCCTGGTCCGGTATGACATCGCACGGCGCAAACAGACCACCCTGGTGGATGCCGTGGACAGCTACCGCCTCTCCGGCGACCGCAGCAAGGTGGCAGTCGTTGCCGACAAACAGGTCACCGTGGTTCCATCGGACGCCAAGGCGGACGAAGACTCCGGCAAGGTGGTCAAGGTGGACCTTGGCCGGATCCGCGTCCTCATGGACCCGCTCAGCGTCTGGGGCCAGGCCTTTGATGAGGCCTGGCGGCTGCAGCGGGACTTCTTCTGGACCGAGGACATGGCCGGGCAGGACTGGGACTCCATCCATGCCCGCTACCGGCCCTTGGTTCAACGGCTGGGTTCGCACGATGACCTGGTGGACCTCCTGTGGGAACTCCACGGCGAGCTGGGGACCTCCCACGCGTACGTGCGCCCCGCCCCTGTTACCGAACGTGGCAGCCGGGGACAAGGCAGGCTCGGCGCGGACCTCGCGCACACTGCCCGCGGCTGGGAAATTACCCGCATCCTGGCGGGCGAGTCCTCCGACCCCCTCGCGACCTCCCCGCTCACCAGGCCTGGCGTCGGTGCCAGGGCGGGGGACATCCTGCTGGCCATCGACGGCGTCCCGTTGTCCGAAGTCGTCACCCCGGCCATGCAGCTGGTGGGCGCAGCAGGCCGCGCCGTGGAGCTGACCCTCCTCAACGGCCCTGGGCACGGTGCTGCTGAAGGCACCCAGCGCCGGGTCGCCGTCGTGCCCATCAAGGATGAGGAACGCCTGCGCTACCAGGAATGGGTTGCCGGCAACCGGCGGACTGTCCGGGAGGCCTCCAATGGAACCTTCGGCTACCTCCACATTCCGGACATGATGGCCAACGGCTGGGCCCAGCTGCACCGCGACCTCGATACGGAAACAGCGCTCGACGGCCTGATTGTCGACGTCCGCCGCAACCGTGGCGGACATACGTCGCAGCTGGTGGCGGAACTGATCGGCCGCAAGGTCACCGGATGGAGCATGCCGCGCGGGGAGAAACCGCGCACGTACCCGCACCACGCGCCCAGGGGGCCAGTGATCATCCTTGCGGACGAGTTTGCCGGATCCGACGGCGACATCATCACCCAGGTGTCGAAGCTGCGGGGCATCGGCCCGGTCATTGGAACACGGACGTGGGGCGGTGTGGTGGGCATCGACAACCGGTTTGCGCTGGCGGACGGCACGGGCGTCACCCAGCCCCGCTACGCCAACTGGTTCAGCGGCGGCGTTGGCTGGGGCGTGGAAAACTACGGCGTGGATCCGGACATCGAAGTGACCTACCCGCCCCACGCCTACGCGGCGGGCCGCGATCCGCAGCTGGAGTACGGCATCGGGGCGCTGAAGGAAATGATCCAGGAACTGCCCACCGACCGGCCGCCGGCCCGTTCGGGCTACCGCCGCCTGAAGCCCGCACCCCTGCCGGCCCGCCGGCAGGGGAGCCAGCAGCCGTAGCTCCAGACGGTAACTAAAACGCCCTGCCTGGCCGGAAAATCTTCCGGCCGGGCAGGGCGTTTTGGTTAGCGCGGGGCGGGGCCTAGGCCTCCAGCGTGGCGTCCAGCGTGATGTCGATGCTGGCGAGGGCGCCGGAGACGGGGCAGCCCACCTTGGCGTCCGCTGCGATCTTCTGGAACTCATCCTCTGAGATGCCGGGGACGCGGGCTGACATGGTCAGGTGGCTGCCGGTGATGCCCGTGCCCGGCACGAAAGTAACATCTGCCTTGGTGCGCACTTCCTCCGGTGTGTGGCCTGCATTGGCCAGTTCATTGCTAAAGGCCATGGAGAAGCAGGCAGCGTGGGCTGCAGCGATCAGCTCTTCCGGGCTCGTCTTGCCGTTGGCCGCTTCAGTCCTGGCCTTCCACGTGACATCGAAGGTGCCCAGGCCTGAGGTGGCCAGGCTGGTGGTGCCGGAACCCTCCGTCAGGTTGCCGTTCCATACTGCGTTTGCTGAACGTGTTGCTGCCATGTCACTCCTCAGATTGATCCTTACCGGGGCAGGCTGCTGCCAGGACCCCGCCGCTACCCATCCTAGGGATTCGGCACCGCAGGCGCACGGGTTGTCCGCTGTCAGAGGATTGTGACCATGGCGTTAAAACGCCGCCGACGGCGCCCCTGTGAAGGGGGCGCCGCCGGCGTAGGGTGCGGATGGAGCCGCTTACTGCCACAAGGTGGCGATGGCGATGTTGACCAACGCCAGTCCGCCGACGCCGTGCGCGAGGCCGGTGGAGACAGGCTGCCCGTTCTTGACCTTGCGGGTTCCAATGACTGCCAGGACGGCAACCACGACGGCAATGACGAACTTGATGCCCAGCTTGGCGTAGTTGGGGTCGGAGTCCGGCAGGAACGGCAGGATGCCCATCATGGCGATGCCGGTGAGGAGCTGCAGGAAGGCGCCGTCACGCTGGCGCGGGTGCACCGTGGGGGTCCGCATCGTGGCGATCCAGTAGCCCACGATCATGGCGGCGCCCACGACGTGCAGGAAGACCAGGATGTTGAAGAGAATATTCATGGCTCCAGCTTAGCCAGTCAGTTCTACGGCCCGTAGCAAAGCCACGCGGACGTCAGCTCCGGCGGCCCCGGGCTGCTTCAGCTTAAAACCGCGACGGCGGCGCCGGCTGCGGGAGGTTTCCCACCCGTGCCGGCACCGCCGTCGTTGTACTGCTCTGAAGGTTACAGTCCCAGGTCCGCTTCGAAGGCGCCTTCTTCGAGGCGTGCCTTCAGGGTCTGGAGGAACCGGCCTGCGTCGGCACCGTCCACCAGGCGGTGGTCGTACGTCAGGGACAGGTACATCATGGAGCGGATGGCGATTGAGTCGTCACCGTTTTCGTCAGAAACCACAACGGGCCGCTTGACGATGGCGCCGGTACCCAGGATGCCCACCTGCGGCTGGTTGATGATCGGGGTGTCGAACAGCGCGCCCACCGAACCGATGTTGGTGATGCTGAACGTGCCGCCGGACAGCTCGTCCGGGCCGATCTTGCCGTCGCGGGTGCGGGAGGCAACGTCAGCGATCTTGCCGGCCAGGCCGGCGAGGTTCAGGTTGCCGGCGTCGGCGATGACCGGAACCAGCAGGCCCTTGTCCGTGTCGACGGCGATGGCCAGGTGTTCGGCGTTGTGGTAGGTGATTTCCTGCTTTTCCTCGTCGTACGCAGCGTTGAGCTTGGGGTGCTGCTTGAGGGCCTCGGCAACAGCCTTGGCGATGAAGGGCAGGAACGTCAGCTTGGTGCCGTTCTGGGCCTGGAACGAGTTCTTGGCCCGGGCACGCAGCTTGGCGACCTTGGTCATGTCCACCTCGTGGACCTGGGTCAGCTGGGTGGAGATCTCCAGGGATTCGCGCATGCGCCGGGCAATGACCTGGCGGATGCGGGGAGCCTTCTGGGTGGTGCCGCGCAGCGAGGAAGCAGCTGCAGCCGATGCGGCCGGTGCGGACGCGGCAGGAGCTGCGGCCGGAGCGGCAGCGGGAGCGGCCTTGGCCTCAGCGGCGGCCATGACGTCCTGCTTGCGGATGCGGCCGCCAACGCCGGTGCCGGAGAGCGAGGAGATGTCCACGCCGTGCTGGTTGGCCAGCTTGCGGACCAGGGGAGTGACGTAGCCGGACTCGGAGCCGCCGGCCGGTGCCGCCTCCTGGGCTGCGGGAGCAGCGGCGGGAGCGGGGGTCGCCTTGGGGGCTTCCTGGGCGGGTGCCGGGGCAGCTGCAGCCGGGGCTTCCTGCTTGGGTGCTTCCTGCTTGGGTGCTTCCTGCTGCGGAGCGGCAGCCGGGGCCGGTGCAGCCTGGGGTGCCGGAGCAGCGGCTGCGCCGGAACCGATCACGGCAAGCACGGAACCGACTTCAGCGGTCTCGTCCTCGTTGACCCGGATTTCCTGCAGCGTGCCGGCAACCGGGGACGGAATCTCGGTGTCCACCTTGTCCGTGGAGACCTCCAGCAGGGGTTCGTCGACCTCCACCTGGTCGCCAACGGCCTTGAGCCAGCGGGTGACGGTTCCTTCGGTGACGCTTTCGCCCAGTGCGGGGAGGGTTACCTCGTGGCTTTCGCCGCCGCCGGCAGCCGGCGGCTCCTGTGCGGGGGTTTCCTGTGCCGGTGCTTCCTGGGCGGGAGCTGCTTCAGCCGGTGCTTCCTGCGCAGGAGCTGCTTCCGCGGGAGCCTCCTGGGCCGGTGCGGCAGCGGGAGCTTCTTCGGCGGGTGCGGAGCCGCCGCCGGAGCCGTCACCGATGCGCACCAGGGGTGCGCCTACCTCGGCGGTCTCGTCTTCTGCGACCAGGATTTCTTCAATCACGCCAGCTACGGGAGAGGGGATTTCAGTGTCTACTTTGTCGGTGGAGACTTCGAGCAGCGGCTCGTCCACCTCTACCCGGTCACCTACCTGCTTGAGCCAGCGGGTGACGGTTCCTTCGGTGACACTCTCACCGAGGGCGGGCAAGTTAACGGATTCAGACATGTCGTCCCCGTTCTCCTTATTGATCTTTAGTGCGAATGATTGCTGCCTTGTTGGAAGCCTAGTGCACCCGGTCTGGACGACCGGGTGCACCGGGCCTGGTAATGCTGGGGAAACCTAGCCGTGCAGCGGCTTGCCGGCCAGCGCCAGGTGGGCTTCGCCGAGGGCTTCGTTCTGGGTGGGGTGGGCGTGCACCAGCTGTGCCACGTCCTCCGGGTAGGCTTCCCAGTTCACGATCAGCTGGGCCTCACCCACCTGCTCGCCCATGCGTGCGCCGATCATGTGGACGCCCACCACGGGGCCGTCCTTCTGGCGGACCAGCTTGACCAGGCCGGAGGTGCCCAGGATGGAGCTCTTGCCGTTGCCGGCCAGGTTGTATTCCTGGGTCTGGACCTGGTCTTCGCCGAACTTTTCCTTGGCAGCCTTTTCGGTGTAGCCGACGGTGGCGATTTCGGGTTCGGAGTAGGTGACCTTGGGGATGTTGATGTCTTCGACCACTACGGGCTTCAGGCCGGCGATTTCCTCGGCCACGAAGATGCCCTGCTGGTAGCCGCGGTGGGCCAGCTGCACGCCCGGGACGATGTCGCCCACGGCGTAGATGTTGCCCACGCCGGTGTGCAGGCGCTCGTTGGTGATGACGAAGCCGCGGTCGATGGTGACGCCGGCTTCCTCGTAGCCCAGGTTGGCCGTGACGGGGCCGCGGCCGACGGCGACCAGCAGCAGGTCCGCTTCGAACGTCTTGCCGTCCACCAGGGTGACCTTGACGCCGTCGTCATTCTGCTCCACGCCCTGGAAGAAGATGCCGGTGGAGAACTTGATGCCGCGCTTCTTGAAGGCGCGCTCGAAGTTCTTGACGATCGTGGCGTCCTCGTTGGGAACGAGGGAGGGCAGGCCTTCGACGATGGTGACGTCCACGCCGAACGACTTCCAGACCGAGGCGAATTCGACGCCGATGACGCCGCCGCCCAGGATGATGGCGCTCTTGGGGATGAAGTCCATGGTCAGGGCCTGGTCGGAGGTGATGACCTTGCCGCCGATTTCCAGGCCCGGGAGGGTGCGCGAGTAGGAGCCGGTGGCCAGGACGATGTTCTTGCCCTTGTACGCGGTGCCGTTCACCACAACGGTGTCGGTGCCCTGCAGCTTGCCTTCGCCCTCGATGACGGTGATGCCCTTGGACTTGATGAGTCCCTGCAGGCCCTTGAACTTGCCGGCGATGATGCCGTCCTTGTACGCGTTGACGGCGTTGATGTCGATGCCGTCGAGGGTGACGTTCACGCCGTACTTGGCGGAGTCACGGGCGTGGTCGGCCAGCTCTGCGGAGTGCAGCAGGGCCTTGGTGGGGATGCAGCCGTTGTGGAGGCAGGTGCCGCCCAGCTTGCCCTTCTCCACGAGGCCGACGGTGAGGCCGAGCTGTACCCCGCGCAGCGCCGCAGCGTATCCGCCGCTGCCGCCACCGAGTACCAGGATGTCGAATTCTTGCGCAGTTGCCTGATCGGCCACTAAAACGCTCCCTCGCGTGAACGATGACGCGTTCTGCGCGCATCATCTGGTCTTGGAACTTGCACTGCCGTGATTATGTCAGCAGGGCAACTCTCTTGCATTTGTGACTACCGTGGTTCACCTTAGCGAACCACCTATCCATGCTCCACCTTGGCGCTGTGTTTGTGGAGCGCTTGTGTCCAGTGTCACGCGGCTCTGTGGTACAGGAATCACTGCACTTCAGAACCGCGTGACACAGGCGCTGCAACCTTCGTCCGGACAGCTTTTCAGGCCGCGGCCAGGATGTCCTCGACGTAGGCGACCAGGGTACGGACGGTGCATCCGGTGCCCTGCTTGTGGGTGTAGCCGTAGGGGCTGCCGTTGTTAAAGGACGGCCCCGCGATATCGATGTGCGCCCAGGGGATCTGGTCGCCTGCCTTGTCCTTACCCACGAACTCGCGCAGGAACACGGCAGCGGTCATCATGCCGCCGTGGCGTTCGCCAATGTTGGCCAGGTCCGCCACCTGGGAATCCAGGCTGGGCCGCAGTTCCTCCGGCAGGGGCATGGGCCAGACGAGCTCGCCGGCGCGGTCCGCCGCTGCCTTGAGGGCGCCCGTGACTTCCTCCGAGCCCATGACACCGGCAGTGCGGTTGCCCAGGGCGATGAGCTGCGCGCCGGTCAGCGTGGCCACATCGATGATGGCGTCCGGGTATTCGCGGCTGGCGGCGACGATGCCGTCCGCCATCACCAGGCGGCCTTCGGCGTCGGTGTTGAGGACTTCCACCGTCTTGCCGCCGAACATGGTCAGCACGTCGGCAGGGCGGGACGCGCCGCCGCCGGGCATGTTCTCTGCGATGCACAGCCAGGCGGTGGCCTTCACCGGCAGGCCCAGGCCGGCGAGGGCCAGGACAGTATTAAGGACGACGGCGGCGCCCGCCATGTCGCTCTTCATGTCGCCCATGTTCAGGGCCGGCTTGAGGGAGATGCCGCCGGTGTCGAACGTGATGCCCTTGCCTACCAGGGCAATTTTGGCGGCGGCCTTGGCGGGGGAGTACTCGACCTTGACCAGCCGCGGCTGCCGGGTGGATCCCTTGCCGACGCCCATGATGCCGCCGAAGCCTTCCTTTTCAAGGCGCTTCTCATCCCAGACGGTGACCTTGACGGGCAGGCCCTTGGCGAGGTCCTTGGCGGCCTCGGCGAAGGACTCCGGGTACAGGTGGCTCGGCGGCGTGTTGACCAGGGACCGGGTGGCGTTGACGGCCTTCGCCAGCAGACCGGCCCGCTTCAGGGCGGAGTCCACGCCAGTGTTGCCTGCCAGTTCCGTGAAGATGACGGCATTGCGGACGGGATCCTTGAGCCCGTCGGTGGAAGTCCGGAACTCGGTGAAGGAATAGGCGCCCAGCGCGGCACCTTCGGCGACAGCCGTGACATCCTGGACGGTCGCCGTCGGGAATGCCAGCGTCACCGTGGGGAGGCCGGCCAGTTGCCGGATGGCCGATCCTGCCGCGCGGCGGAGGGATTCGCCCCCGGGCGGGCTGCCGTCAGCCACTTTTCCCACCCCGGCGAGGACCAGGATGCCGGCGCCGGTCTCAGGCAGGCCGGGGAGGCGGACCAGCTGGTCCGCCGCGCCGGTCATACCAAGTGCCTTGAGCGAGTCAGCGAGGGCCTCCGCGGACTTCGCCGTGAGGGGGTTGTCCAGCAGGACTGGTCCGTCGCTTCCCTGCCCCACCCCGATGACCACTGCGTCGCTGGGGTTCTTCTTAAGGTCCCGCGAGACGGTACTAAGGTTGATTTCAGTATTCTTGACCACAGGGATGAGTCCTCAATTCTCGAAACGTTCGGGCAGGGATGCATGTTGGGCGCCCTGCCATGGTGGCCGGGATCCGGCCGTTCTGGACGGCGCCCGGGTACGTGCAAGCCCGCCTGGCAGGCCAGTTCCGATCGTAGCCCTTCCCCTGCATGGCCGTTGAATTTCCTGAGATGTGCGCCACAGCGTGCCGCGGAATGCCGGCTGCCCCTGCCGCGTTATGCAGGATGTCCACCCGTACCCCTGAAAGGAACACGCCGTGCTTGAACGGATTTCCGGCACCCTGCTGGACCCCGACGCGCTCTATGCCAGCAACATCGAGCTGTTCCACAGCCCTGAGTTGCAGGGACTGGACCTGGTGATGGGTTTCACGGGGTTCGCCGACGCCGGCCATGTGGTCAAGCAGATCAACGCCGAGCTGCTGGACACCCTCGATGCCCAGCCCGTTGCTGTCTTCGATGCCGACCAATTAATTGACTACAGGTCCCGGCGGCCGCACCTGAGCTTCGTGGAAGACCACATCCAGGACTACCAGGAGCCGCGCCTGGCCCTGTACCGGCTGGTGGATGGGCTGGGGAAGCCATTCCTCCTCCTGGCCGGCTTCGAACCCGACCTGCAGTGGGAACGGTTCGCCCGTGCCGTGGTGAACATCGTGGAAAAGCTGGACGTCAACCTGGTCACCTGGATCCACTCAATCCCCATGCCCGTGCCCCATACCCGGCCCGTCGGCGTGACGGTGCATGGGAACCGGCCCGAGCTGATCGAGGGCATCTCCGTCTGGAAGCCCACCGTTGAAGTTCCGGCTGCTG
The DNA here is from genome assembly GCF_001428075.1 of Arthrobacter sp. Soil764. Classification (GTDB taxonomy): domain Bacteria; phylum Actinomycetota; class Actinomycetes; order Actinomycetales; family Micrococcaceae; genus Arthrobacter. The sequence goes on from NZ_LMSI01000019.1 coordinate 15,169, forward strand.
TCGGCCACATCCTGGAGTTGCGCCTGGTAGAGGCAGGACGCAACGTTGCCGGATACGTCATCCACGTGCCGCACTACCTGGCTGAAGCCGAGTACCCCACCGCCGCCGTCGCCGGACTGGAATACCTTGGCGCCGCAACGTCGCTGATGCTGCCCACCGACCGGCTCCGCGAGTCCGGCCGTGAGGTCAGCCGCCAGATTGCGCAGCAGATCGAGGCGTCCGAGGAGGTCCAGCAGGTGGTCTCCCGCCTCGAGACGCGGTACGACGAGAAGGCGGACGGCATGGTGCGCAGGTCGCTCCTGGCGAATGAGAATGACGAGCTTCCCGACGCGGACGACCTTGGAGCTGCCGTGGAGGCCTACCTGGCCAGGGAGAACCCCGGTCAGTAGCAGGGCGTCACAGCATCCGGGCCGCGGGTGCGGGCCGGGCATAATGAAGTAGTGACTGCTCCCCGCGCCTGGCTTATCTGGACCATTGGAATTTTCGGGTACCTGGTGGCCGTGGCACAGCGGACGTCTTTCGGCGTGGTGGGGCTTGAGGCCACCGAGCGGTTCCATGCCAGCGCGTCCGCCATCTCCTTCTTCACAGTCCTGCAGCTGCTGGTCTACGCCGGGCTCCAGATCCCGGTGGGCCTGCTGGTGGACAGGTTCGGGTCGCGTGCCATGATCGCCGGCGGCGCAGTCCTGATGGGACTCGGACAGCTGCAGCTGGCCTTCGCCGACAGTATCCCCGGGGGAGTCCTGGGCCGTGTCCTGGTGGGTGCCGGTGACGCCATGACCTTTATTTCAGTGATCCGGCTCATCCCGCTGTGGTTCGCCCCGGCCCGCGTCCCCCTGGTCACCCAATTGACCGGCATGTCCGGACAATTGGGGCAGCTCTTCAGTGTCCTGCCCTTCGCGCTGGTCCTGCACCTGTCCGGCTGGACCCCCGCGTTCCTGATGCTGGCAGGGATGTCCGCCCTCGCCGTCGTGCTGGTACTCCTGCTCCTGCAGGATTCCCCACCGGGGACCGAGAGGCCGCACGCCCGGCAGGGGCTCAGGGCCACCGGCGCCTCGTTGGCCCGCGCCTGGAGCCAGCCCGGCACGCGGCTGGGGATGTGGAGCCACTTCACCATCCAGTTCAGCGGCACCGTGTTCGCCATGACGTGGGGCTATCCGTTCCTGATCTCCGGCCAGGGCCTGGAAGCCGGCACTGTTGCCGCCCTGATGGCGCTCTACGTCGCCGCCGCCATGGCGGTCGGTCCCTTCATTGGGCGTTTCGTTTCACGCCACCCGCTTCGCCGCTCCACCATGGTGCTGCTGATCGCAGCCGGCACCGCTGCAGCCTGGGCCGCGGTGCTGGTGCTGCCCGGACGCGCCCCGCTGTGGCTGCTGGCCGGCCTGGTGGTGGTGCTCGCAATCGGCGGCCCCGGTTCAATGATCGGCTTCGATTTCGCGCGGACCTTCAACCCCGCGCACCGGATCGGCACCGCCACAGGCATCGTCAACGTGGGCGGCTTCATCGCTGCCCTGGTGTCCATCTTCCTGATTGGCCTGGTGCTGGACGTCCTCTACGCCACCGGATTTTCACAGGGGGTGCTGTACGGCCTGGCCCCCTTCCGGCTGGCCCTGAGTGTCCAGTTCCTGCTCCTGGCCGTCGGTTCCGGGGCCATCCTGGCCTCCCGGCGGAAGGTGCGCCGGCAAATGGCCGCGCAGGGGATCGTGGTTCCGCCGCTGCGCAGCGCCATCGCCCGGCAGCGCCGGGAAAACCTTGCCCGCCGCGGCCAGCGGACGCCCTCCGACGACTGACCCTGTCCGGCCACTCTTCCTCCACTGCACGCTGGTTACACACATAACCGGATTGGCCTCTGCCTGCACCATCGCCGGCGGCGAATGCTTGAGCCATGACAGCTTCAGAACGATTAATAGTCCGCGGGCCGGAAGACATCCTTGGCTTCATTCCACACTCGCTGGGGTACTGGCCAGAGGCAAGCCTGGTGGCCATGACGCTGCACGGCACCAGGCTTGGAGCCACGCTGCGGCTTGACCTGCCCGGGCCGGGAACAATGGCGGACCTGGCCGTGTTTGCCCGTGCCGTCCGCCGCTACCTCGAATCAGACCAGGACGCTGACGGCGCTTTGCTGGCGGTCTTCACCAACGACGCCGGAATGGGCAGGCCATCTGCGCATGACCTTCTGGTCGCCGCAGTGCAGAGTGTGCTGGACCAGGCCGGGATGCCCGTGCGTGATGCCTGGTTCGTGGGCGATGAGTACTGGCGGGACGCCTTGTGCAGCGACACCACCTGCTGTCCGCTTCCAGGAAGGTCCTTGCAGGAGATCAGGGACAGCATGCTGAATACGGAAATGGTGTACCGGGGCAGCAGTGTCGGACCCGCGCCACGATCCGCGGGCGGGTCCGAAGGCCCCCAGGCTCCGGTCCCTGCCCTTCACCTGGCGGCCGTCCTTGAGGCGGAGGCCGGCTGGGAGGCTGAGCTTGGCGGGCGGTCGCGGAGCAGGGCGCACTTCACTGCCGTGCTCGACTTCTGGGAGATGCTGCTTGACCGGACCCACGCGGGCCCTTGGATTCCGGACGCTGAGCGGGATGCCTTCCTGCGCGCCACACTGCTCGTTCCCACTTGGCGCGATGCCGTGCTCGTAATGGCTGCAGCGGGCAGGGCGGCCGCGGAGGCAGGCGCGGAACAGTTTCGCGTCCTCTCGGACGGAATTGGGGACGGCAGCGACCATTGCGTAGTGGCGGTGCCGTTGCTGCCGCCGGCGGAATCCGGCGGCCGGCGGCAGGGGGCAACGGAACCGGGGATAACGGAACCGGGGATAACGGGACGGGGGACAACGGAACCGGGGGCGAAAGCCCCGCGGGCATCGAGACGCGCGGCCGGGACGCGGCGCCGGATGCCGGGTGACGTTACCGGCGCTGTTCCTGCCGGCTACGGCGAGGTCCTCATGGGACTGGCGCCGGACGTGCCGGACTGGGCGCGCCTTGACGCGCTGGACCGGGTCCTCGGGCAGCTGGCGGTGCCCGGAGGTCCGCCGGCTGCCGCGGCGCTGACGCTCCGAGGCTGGGTGGCGTGGTGCCGCGGCCGCGGCTCCTACGCTGCTGCCCATCTGGGGCAGGCCCTTGAAATCGAGCCGGAATACCGGCTGGCCGAACTCCTGCTGGACCTCGTGGGCAGGGGAACGCTCTGTGGCTGGGCCGGGCGGAAGGACGCCGCCTGGCAGAAATTCCGGACGGATCCCGCAGGGCAAAAGGAAACGTTGTGAAGCGGGGTCAACCGGCCTGAAGCGCGGAGGACATGGGACCGGCCGGGACGGGCCGGCCAAGGGCAGAAGGAATGGATGGCGGCACGGGAGGCCGGATCCGGGCAAATCGTGAGACAATAGATGCCGAGACCCGGTTGGGTCCGTGTATCGAGTGCTTGTAACCGTCCCCGCAAGGGAACATTACAGCCGCTCCGGGAGTTGTCTTAAGTGACTCTGCCGGCCGTGGTGGTGCTTGGTTTTCACCACGGACTTGACAGGGTCATAGTGGTGTTGCCCGTATGGTGATTCCACAGACCACCGCTAGAAAGGTTTTCTGTGACCCCGTCTTCCACGAAGAAGGATTCCGCCGCCCAGGATGTCTTGTCCCCTGAGGAGAAGCAGGCCGCGACCAATGCCAAGCGGGCAGCCACGCGGGCAGCCAACAAGGCTTCGGCCGGCGAGGCTGCAGGCGACGGCAAGCGCGAGCCCAAGAAGCGTGGGCCCAAGCCCGGTGCCAAGGCCGCAGCCGAGGCTGCGGGAAAGGCCGCCGGTGACGTTGACCCCGATGAGGTCGAAGACGTCGAGGAAGACCTCGACGACATCGTCCTCGAGGGTCCGGACGCAGCAGAGGACGCCGACGCCGATCCCGTCAAGGGTGCCGCCGGCAGCGGCAAGGGCTTCGTCTACTCTGATGCGGACGACGATGACGCCCCAGTGCAGCAGGTCATGTCTGCCGGCGCCACGGCTGACCCCGTCAAGGACTACCTGAAGCAGATCGGTAAGGTGGCGCTGCTCAACGCGGAGCAGGAAGTCGACCTTGCACTGCGGATCGAAGCCGGGCTGTTCGCCGAGGAGAAGATTGCCGCGGACGACGGATCCATGGATCCGAAGTACAAGCGCGAACTCGAATTCATCATCCACGACGGCAAGCGCGCCAAGAACCACCTGCTGGAGGCCAACCTCCGCCTGGTGGTCTCGCTGGCCAAGCGCTACACCGGCCGCGGCATGCTGTTCCTGGACCTCATCCAGGAAGGCAACCTTGGCCTGATCCGCGCCGTGGAGAAGTTCGACTACACCAAGGGCTTCAAGTTCTCCACCTACGCCACGTGGTGGATCCGCCAGGCCATCACCCGCGCCATGGCCGACCAGGCCCGCACCATCCGTATCCCGGTTCACATGGTTGAGGTCATCAACAAGCTGGCACGCGTCCAGCGCCAGATGCTGCAGGACCTGGGCCGCGAACCCACGCCCGAAGAGCTGGCACTGGAACTGGACATGACCCCGGAAAAGGTGGTGGAGGTCCAGAAGTACGGCCGCGAGCCGATTTCGCTGCACACCCCCCTGGGTGAGGACGGCGACTCCGAGTTCGGCGACCTGATTGAGGACTCCGAAGCTGTTGTTCCGGCCGACGCCGTGAGCTTCACCCTCCTGCAGGAGCAGCTGCACTCGGTCCTGGACACCCTTTCCGAACGCGAGGCCGGCGTGGTGGCCATGCGGTTCGGCCTCACTGACGGACAGCCGAAGACTTTAGACGAAATCGGCAAGGTCTACGGCGTCACACGCGAGCGGATCCGCCAGATCGAGTCCAAGACCATGTCCAAGCTCCGCCACCCCTCCCGGTCGCAGGTGCTCAGGGACTACCTGGACTAGGTCTCTTCCGCACATCAAAGCAGGGGCCGTTCCGAAACCCACTCGAGGTGGTTTTCGGGACGGCCCCTGTTTTGTTGCCAGCTGCTGCCGGCAGTGTCTGTCTCTGTGCCGTTAAACGGCTGCGGGGCCTAAACGGCTGCGGGGCCCTTCCTGAATGGAAGGGCCCCGCAGGTTCGTTGTTACCGATGCCTCATCTAGTCGATTTCCACGGCAGCTTTCTCGTGAAGCTTTCCCGTCTCGTCGTGCCAGTCGGAGCTCAACGGCTTGAGCGTCGCCTCGACTGCACGGGCGTGGTGGCCGCAGAACAACAGCTCACCGCCGGAGGACTCGAGTACAACCCGGACATATGCCTGAGCTCCGCAACGGTCGCACCGGTCGAGTGCGTTTAGTGTGCGGTCTGCCACTGCTGTTGTCATGTCGGCCTCCTTAGTAGATCAGTACATCTATATAACCAGTATTCGTATCCGAACCATCGCAAGGATGGGGCAAGTTCGCTGTCCGCGTATCCGCAAGGTTAGGTCAAGAATTGCCCAGTCCCGTGCATCACAAGGGCTGGTGGCGCGCCGCACATGGCGTTGAGGGTGTGGCAGGCGCCTGTGGCCGCTGCCGCCGACTACTCTGGAAGGTGCGGTCCCAGCGCCGCTTCCACGTCCCTGAAGGAGTTCATCACCAGTGGCACCAAGCTCTGAGTACACCGCCCGGCACCTTTCCGTACTGGAGGGCCTCGAAGCGGTCCGCAAGCGCCCGGGCATGTACATCGGCTCAACCGACTCGCGTGGCCTCATGCACTGCCTCTGGGAGATCATCGACAACTCCGTTGACGAGGCGCTGGCCGGGTTCGGCCACGACATCCGCATCATCCTGCACGCTGACAACTCCGTGGAGATCCACGACGACGGCCGCGGCATCCCCATCGACAAGGAACCCAAGACGGGCCTCACCGGCGTCGAAGTGGTGTTCACTAAGCTGCACGCCGGCGGAAAGTTCGGCGGCGGCTCCTACACCGCCTCGGGCGGCCTGCACGGCGTCGGCGCGTCAGTGGTCAACGCCCTGTCATCCCGGTTGGACGTCGAGGTGGACCGCGGCGGCAAGACGTACAAAATGTCCTTCCGCCGCGGCGAGCCGGGCCGCTTCAAGGACACCGGGTCCCGCCTGGACCCCTCAGCGCCGTTCACCCCGTTCGTCGATGACTCGGTGCTCGACATCGTGGGCAAGGCCAAGCGCGGCGTCACCGGAACCCGGATCCGCTACTGGGCGGACCGGCAGATCTTCACCCCCGATGCCAAGTTCTCCTACGAGGACCTCGTTGCCCGTGCCCGCCAGACCTCCTTCCTGGTGCCGGGCCTCAAGCTCACCGTGCGGGACGAACGCAAGCTCCCCGGAACCCCGGGCGAAGCGGGCCCGCATGAAGAGGTCTTCCACCACGACGGTGGAATCTCCGAGTTCGTCGAGTTCCTCGCCGCGGACCCGGCCGTCACCGACGTATGGCGGCTGCACGGATCGGGGAAGTTCAAGGAGACCGTCCCGGTCCTTGACGAACGCGGGCACAGCCAGCTGGCCGAGGTTGAACGTGACTGTGAAGTGGACGTGGCGCTGCGGTGGGGCATCGGCTACGACAGCACCGTGCGCAGCTACGTGAACATCATCGCCACCCCCAAGGGCGGCACCCACCAGTCCGGGTTCGAGCAGGCGCTGGTCAAGACATTCCGTAAAGCGGTCGAGACCAATGCCCGCAAACTCAAGGCCGGAAACGACAAGATCGAAAAGGACGACATCTTCGCCGGCCTGACGGCGGTGCTGACGGTTCGGCTCGCGGAACCGCAGTTCGAGGGCCAGACCAAGGAAATCCTGGGCACCAGCGCGGTGCGTGCCATCGTGGCAAGGGTGGTGGAGCGTGAAATCTCCGCCAAGTTGTCCTCCAGCAACCGGAACGACAAAGCCCAGTCCGCCCTGCTGCTGGAAAAGATCGTCAGCGAGATGAAGTCCCGCATCTCCGCACGTGTGCACAAGGAGACCCAACGGCGCAAGAATGCGCTGGAAACCTCCTCGATGCCCACCAAGCTCGCTGACTGCCGGACGGACGACGTCGAACGTTCCGAGCTGTTCATCGTGGAAGGCGACTCCGCACTCGGCACCGCCAAGCTGGCCCGCTCCTCCGACTTCCAGGCGCTCCTGCCCATCCGCGGCAAGATCCTCAACGTCCAGAAGGCGTCAGTGGGGGACATGCTCTCCAACGCCGAATGCGCCGCCCTCATCCAGGTGGTGGGCGCGGGCTCCGGCCGCAGCTTCGACATCAGTGCCGCGCGGTACGGCAAGGTGATCCTCATGACCGACGCCGACGTGGACGGGGCCCACATCCGGACCCTGCTGCTGACCCTTTTCTTCCGCTACATGCGGCCCATGATCCTGGAGGGCAGGGTGTTTGCCGCGGTTCCGCCGCTGCACCGGGTGGAGGTCATCAACGCCGGCCAGAAGGCCAACGAAATGATCTACACCTACTCCGAGGCCGAACTCCACGTCCTGCTGGCCCGCCTGGCCAAGGAGGGCAAGCGGTACAAGGAACCCATCCAGCGGTACAAGGGCCTGGGGGAGATGGACGCCGAGCAGCTGGCGGAAACCACCATGGACCCGCGGCACCGCACCCTGCGCAAGGTGGGGATCGAAAACGCGCAGCAGGCAGAGGAGATCTTCGACCTCCTGATGGGCTCCGACGTTTCCCCGCGCAAGGACTTCATCATCGCGGGTGCCTCAAGCCTTGACCGGGAGCGCATCGACGCCTGATTGAAGGCAGGTCCAGCGCGCCGGCGTCAGCCGAGCAGCCCGGGAACCACCAGCAGCGCCGTGGGCAACGCCAGCAGCAGGACGGAGCCGGCCAGGACGGCGCTGCGGACGGCGGCGGGAAGCTGGGGCTGCGGCGTCAGGAGGCGGCTGACCCGCGAGGCCGCGGTCCTGACGGCGTCCGAACCCGGTCCGCCCGACGCCGCCTCCAGCCCTGACAGGGCCAGCGTGGGCGAGGACGGCCGGATGTCACCGGCGCCGGCGTTTCCCGCCGAGCCGCTGGCCACGATGGCGATCGCCTTGATGAGGGTCGCCTTGCTCTCGGTCCGCAATGCAACGTCGTCGGCCAGCATCTCGATCAGCGAATTGACGGCCTCCTGGGCAAGCCGGGTGGTGGGCAGCCACGGGAGCGCCTGGCGCCAGGCAGCGAAGGCCCACAGCAGCAGGTGGTGCCGTTGGCTCAAGTGGGCGTTTTCGTGAATCAGGACGGCCCGCAGTTCGGCCGGCTCAAGGGCAGCCATCAGGCCGTCCGACAGGACGGTTACCGAGCGGGCGCCGCCGGGAAGGCAGTACGCGACGGGGGAGTCGTGGCTGATGACCAGCGTCCCTGCATCCTGGGCCGACGGGGAGGCCAGCAGGGCCAGCAGTTCGCGGTGCCGGCGCCGCTGCCGCTGGATCTTGTAGTACGTCAGCAGCAGCGTGAACACCAGGTGGGCCGTGAGCAGGGCAGCCGTGGACAACGCAAAGATATGCCAAAAGCCCAGGGCAGTGGTGGGGGCATTGAAGAGCACCATTCCTGCCAGTGCGCGGAGCCCCGCGATGAGGTTGTCCCCGATGGGTTCCAGGCCGTAGACCAACATAGCGCCGATCATGGACAGTCCACCTGCAAGCGCGATCGCCTGCCACAGCAGCATGGCCGTGAACGGCGACCTGGCCGGCCATTGTGCGCGTGACAGGAGGATCGGCACCGGCCAGGCCAGGATTATCGCAAGGACCGCCAGCAGGTATGAGGCCCAGAACATGGTGTGTTAGAGGTGGCCCAGCAGTTTGCGCAGCGTCTCGGCTTCACCTTCGGACACGGACCCGATGAAGCGGGCCAGGACGGCCTCGCGGTCCGGGGCTGAGCCCAGGACTTCATGCATGAGTTCGGCGGTGTGGTCCGCGCGGCTGGACACCGCCTGGTAGCGGTGCGGGCGGGTTCCGCGTTCGCGTTCCACCAGCCCCTTCTTTTCCAAGCGGGAGAGTACGGTGAGCACCGTGGTGACGGCCAGCTCCTTGCCTTCGTGGCCCTGCCCGCCCTGCGCTGCGGACGTGCGCGCCAGCTGGTCCCTCAGGGTATTGGCCGTAGCCGCTTCCTGGCCCGCCCAGAGCAGGTCCATGACTGCCCGTTCCAGTTCACCAAGACTAGCCATTTCACTTTTCCTTTTAATTCCCCGCACCGTGCTCTTTGGATGCACGGTGACCTCACCAGGTTTGTTCAACTACACCACTAAATCTACCCCGAAAACGTCCCGGGTTCTACATGGGGTAGAACAGTGGCGCGCCGGCGCCTCCCGGTCCATGCTTGGGGAGGGTGGTTGGTTTTCACCCGCCGGCGCCAATGTTCTACACTTTGTAGAAGTTATAGTTCTACGACGTGTAGAAAACTTCATTGGCTAACAGTAGGGACCGCCATGGACGCCTTGGAAATCGCACGCTGGCAATTCGGTATCACCACGGTCTACCACTTCATGATGGTGCCGCTGACCATCGGCCTGGGCCTGGTGGTCGCGGTTATCCAGACCGCCTGGTACCGCACCGGCAGGCCCGAGTACCTGCGCATGACCAAGTTCTGGGGGAAGCTGTTCCTCATCAACTTCATCATGGGCGTGGCCACGGGCATCGTGCAGGAATTCCAGTTCGGCATGGCATGGAGCGAGTACAGCCGGTTCGTGGGGGACGTCTTCGGTGCCCCGCTGGCCCTTGAAGCCCTCCTGGCCTTCTTCGTTGAATCGACGTTCCTGGGCCTGTGGATTTTTGGCTGGAAGCAGCTCAAGCCCGCCATCCACCTTGCCTGCCTCTGGGTGGCCGTCATCGGGTCGGCTCTTTCCGCCTACTTCATCATCGTGGCCAACAGCTGGATGCAGCATCCGGTAGGCGTGGAAATGATCAACGGCCGGCCCGTCATGACCGATGCCTGGGCCGTGTTCACCAACAACACCGCGCTGGTGGCCGTCCCGCACACCCTTTTCGGTGCCCTGGCCGTGGCCGGCGGCTTCCTCCTGGGCATCGCCTGGTACCACCTCTGGCGGAGGCGGCACGACGGCGTTGACACCGTGGGTGCCGACGGCAAGGTCATCCCGGGTGAAGACGTCCGCATCCCAGGCCGTGACCGTGCAGACCACAGCGTATGGATCCGCTCCCTGCGGATCGGCGCCGTGGTGGCCATGATCTCCTTCGCCGGCACCGCGGTGACCGGCGACCTGCAGGGCAAGCTGATGTTCCAGCAGCAGCCCATGAAGATGGCAGCCGCGGAGGCGGCCTGCCACGACGGCACCGGCTTCTCCGTCCTAAGCATCGGCAACGTGGGGTCCAGGAACTGCGATGACGTCGTGGCAGTGATCGAGGTCCCGGGCATCCTGTCCTTCCTGGCCAAGGGCGACTTCACCACCGAGGTCAAGGGCGTAAACAGCCTGCTGCCCGAATACAAGGCCAACTACGGAACCAACCTGCCCGACAACCCCATCTACGGTGAGCGCGCGGGCCAGGAGATCGAATACGTGCCCGTCATGGAAGTCACTTACTGGGGGTTCCGGATGATGATCGGCTTTGGCGGCCTGGCCGCCCTGGCCGCACTGGTGGCGCTCTGGCTCACCCGCAAGGGAACCGTGCCGGAGTCGCGGGGGCTCATGCGGCTGGCTGTCTTCGGCATCCTGGCCCCGTTCGGCGCCAACGCCGCCGGCTGGATCTTCACCGAAATGGGCCGCCAGCCGTTCGTCGTGGCTCCCAACCCTGACCCCAGCGGCATCGACCAGGTGTTCATGTTCACCGCCGCCGCCGTCTCACCGGGTGTCTCTGCGGGGGAACTGATCGCCTCGCTGGTGGCATTGACCGCCGTCTACGCAGTCCTGCTGGTGGTGGAAGTCAAACTGCTGGTCAAATACATCCGCGGCGGCGTGGTCTCCGCAATGCCCGAACTCGGCCATGCACCGGTGGACGAGAACGAGGACGCGACGCCGGGCCCCGGCGGCCCCGGCGATACCAAACCCGCCGACGACGTCCTGGCCTTCGCCTACTAGCAGAGGAAACACACAATGGAACTGCTTCCCACCATTTGGTTCATCGCCATCGCGGTGCTGTGGACCGGCTACCTCTTCCTGGAGGGCTTCGACCTGGGCGTGGGGATGCTGATGAAGCTCTTCGCCCGCAACAACACCGAGCGCCGGGTGCTGCTGAACACCATCGGACCTGTCTGGGACGGCAACGAGGTGTGGCTCCTGACCGCCGGCGGCGCCACCTTCGCAGCCTTCCCCCTCTGGTACGCGTCGCTGTTCTCCGCGCTCTACCTCCCGCTGCTGGTGGTCCTGCTGGCCCTGATCTTCCGTGCGGTGGCGTTCGAATACCGCGGCAAGGTGGACACGGACAGCTGGCGGAACCGGTGGGACTGGGCCATCGCGCTGGGCTCGTTCTTCGCGGCTTTCGGCGTCGGCGCCGCCCTGGCCCTCACCACCACCGGCCTCCCGCTGAACGCCAACGGCGACCGTGAAGGCGGCCCCATGGCCTGGTTCAGCGGCTACGCCCTGCTGGGCGGCATCGCGGTGGTGGGCTTCGCACTGCTCCATGCCTTGGCATTCCTGGCCCTCAAAACCGATGGGGAGGTCCGGCACCGTGCCCGCGAGTGGTTCGTGCGGCTCCTTCCGGTCCTGCTCCTGCCCATCGCCGCGTGGGCCCTCGCCATCCAGTTCATGGACGGCAAGCTTTGGACCTGGGCCGCCGTCATCCTGGCCGTTGCTGCTGCCGTTACTGCCTGGCTGCTGGCCCGGAACGGCTCTGAAGGCCGGTCCTTCCTGGCCCTGGGCGCCTTCCTGGTGCTCGGCACGGCGTCCATCTTCGGCGCCGTGTTCCCCGTGGTGCTGCCCTCCACGCTGGACAGCGCCTTCGACCTCACCATCTCCAACGCGTCCTCCTCGGACTACACCCTGGGACTGATGAGCATCGTGGCGGCTGTCGGCCTTCCCCTGGTGATCGCCTACCAGGCCTGGACCTACTGGGTGTTCCGCCGCCGCGTCAGTGCCGCCCACATCCCGGAAGCCCACAGCTTCCTCCCGGCGGTGGCCGCCAAGGCGTTCACCACCAAGGGCTGACGTGCGGCCCACCTTTCCTGCCGGTCCGGCAACCCGCTCCGCCATCTACTGGCTGGGAGTCCTGGCCGCCCTCAAAGCCCTGTCCCTGGTCCTGATCGGCCAGGCGGTGGCCTCCGTCCTGGCCGGCCTTGTAGCCGGGAACCCTGCCTGGGCAACCCAGCTTACGGCCGGACTCGCCGGCGTCGTCCTCCGATCGCTGACCGTCTGGGGCCAGGCCGTCGCCGCCCGCCGCGCTGCCCTGGGAGTCAAGGAAGAGCTCCGGGCGGAGCTGCTGGCGCGTGCCCTGCGCACGGGCGTCCGGTCCTCAGGCCCTGCCGACGGCGGCCTGGCAGTACTGGCAACCCGCGGACTGGACGCCCTGGACAGCTACTACACCCAGTTCCTTCCCGCGCTGGTCAACTGCGCGGCCGTGCCACTGCTGCTGGGGGCCCGGATCCTCTTCGCGGACTGGGTGAGCGCGCTGGTTATTGTCCTCACCGTGCCCCTGATCCCGGTGTTCATGGTGCTGATCGGCCGGTACACCGAGGACAGCGTCCGCGAGGCGCAGGCGTCGCTTGCCCGGCTGAGCGCCCACATGCTGGAGCTGGCCAAAGGCCTGCCGGTCCTGGTGGGACTGGGCCGGGCCACCGCCCAGCGCAAGGCCCTGGAGGAAATCTCCGACGAATACCGCACCCGCACCATGGGCACCCTGCGGACCGCCTTCCTGTCCGCCCTGGCCCTGGAACTCATCGCCACCATTTCGGTGGCCGTCGTTGCCGTCTTCATCGGGGTGCGGCTGGTCCACGGCGACATGCCACTGGAAGCCGGCCTGCTGGCGCTCCTCCTCGCACCGGACTGCTACCTTCCGCTGCGTGAACTGGGCACCGCCCACCACGCCAGCGACGACGGCCGGGTGGCGCTCGCGGAAACCGCCGCCGTGACCGGCGCCCCCGAGCCAACACCCCTGCCGGCGGCAAAGGCCGGCAGGCCCGGTGCCCCGCTGGAGGTCACCGGACTTACTGTGACCTACCCCGGACGGTCCGAAGCAGCCGTGGGACCCCTCACCTTCACCGCGCCGCAGGACAGGATCACCGCCCTGGACGGACCCAGCGGCGCGGGCAAGAGCACCATCCTGGGCGTGCTGGCCGGAACCATCGGCGCCGGCGGCGGGACGGTCATCACCGGATCCGTCAGCGGACTGGACCGCCGTGCCGTGGCCTGGGTGCCGCAGCACCCCGTCATGGTGGCAGGCACCGTCCTGGACGAGGTGCTGCTGTACCTTTTGCCGGACCCCGGCCGGGGGACGGACCGGTTGGCCGCCGAAGAGACTGCCCGCCGCTGCCTCGACCGCGCCGGAGCAGCCCACCTGGCCGCGAAGCACCAGGCGGAATTGAGCCCCGGCGAGCTGCGCCGCGTGGCCCTGGCCCGCGGGCTGGCCAGGATCGAGGCCGGTGCCACCCTCCTGCTGCTGGACGAGCCCACGGCCCATCTGGACGATACTTCCGCGCTCGTGGTGGAGTACGCCATCCGGCGGCTCCGCGGCCAGGCCACCGTCATCCTGGTGGCCCACAACCAGCGCACCCGCCAGCTCGCAGACCTCCTAGTGCCGGTGGGAACGGGGAGCCAGGCCGCGCCGGCAACACTCCGGGATGACAGCGGTGAGCAGCTCCTGCCCGCTGCCGCCGCGGACCCTGCCCCAGCAGTGGCGGCCGTGGGCAACGCAGGCAACAACGCCGGCACCAGCCAGCCCGCCCAGGCCGCACCTGGCCCGGTCCGCCTCCTCGCCGCCCTCCTGGCACCGGTGCGGGGAAAGTTTGCCGCGGCCGCTTTGGTCGGCACCCTGGCGGCCGTCTTCGCCGTCGCGCTTTCCGGCCTGTCCGGCTGGCTCATCATCCGCGCCAGCGAGCAGCCGCCCATCCTCTACCTCCTGACCGCCATTGTCGGCGTCCGGTTCTTCGGCATCGGCCGGGCCGTCTTCCGCTACTGGGAGCGGCTGCTGCTGCACGATGCCGTCTTTGCCGCACTCACCCGCCTGCGCGGCCGGCTTTGGGAGTCACTGAGCCGCAGGGCCCTGTCGCTGCGCCGGCTCCTGCAGGGCGGCAACGTGCTGGGGACGGTCATTGACGACGTGGACACGGTCCGCGACCTGCTTCCGCGCGTGGTCCTGCCGCCCATCACGGCATTGGCAGTATCCGTCCTGGCCGTGACCGCCACCGCCGTCCTGGTCCCGGCAGCCCTTCCCGCGGTTGCGGGCGCGGCCATCAGCGGCCTGCTGCTGGCCCCCGCGGCGGCACTGTGGGGCGACCGAAAATCCGCCAGCGCCGAGCAGTTACTTCGCTCCGGCGTCCTGCGCCGCGTCACGGCGGCCCTGGACGCGCGCGCCGAACTGCACGCAAACGGCGTGGCACCCCGCGTGCTTGAGGCGCTGCTGGCAGAGGACCGCCGCGCCACGCGCGCATCCCAGCGCTCAGCCTGGGCCGACGGCCTGGGACATGCCGTCGCCACCGCCGCCTGCGGCACCGCGGCGCTGGCCGCCGCATGGCTGGCGGCTCCCGGCGTCCTCGCGGCCCAGGTGGCCCCGGCCACGGCAGCCGTCGTGGTGCTCCTGCTGCTTGCGCTGGTGGAACCGTACGCAGCGATGACGACGGCGGTCCGGCAGTTCCCGGCGCTCCGTACCGTCATGCGCAGGGTGGGGGAGTCGGGGGCCCTTGAGAGCGGCGGCGAGGCATCCGATGGGCTGCAGTCCGTTCCCGGCCGGGCGGGCGGTCTGCCCGGCGTTGAACTGGTGGACCTTGCCGCGGCGTGGCCGGGCGGCTCCCCGGTCTTCACAGGCGTGGACGCGGTGGCAGCTCCGGGGCGGTGGCTGGCAGTGACCGGGCCGTCGGGTTCGGGAAAGTCCACCCTGCTCTCGGTGCTGCTGGGGTTCCTGCCGCCGGCCACGGGCCAGGTGCGGGTCACCGGCCGGGCGGCGTGGTGCCCGCAGGAGGCGCACCTTTTCGACTCCACCATCCGTGGCAACCTGATGGTGGGCAGGCCGTCAGGGAACGCTGCACCACCGCTGGCGGATGACGGGCTGGAAGCCGTCCTGGCCGCCGTCGGACTTGCCGGCCTGGTGGGCCGGCTCCCGGCGGGACTGGACACCCGGATCGGTCCCGGCGGTGCCTTCCTGAGCGGCGGCGAGCGCCAGCGTCTGGCCGTGGCACGGACACTGCTGACCGGTGCGGAGGTGATCCTGCTGGATGAACCCACCGCCCACCTGGACGCGGAGTCCGCGGCCGCCATGCTGGCGGACCTGCGCGCAGGGCTGCGGGACCGCACCGTGGTGCTGGTCACCCACAACCCGGCAGATATCCTGGCCGGCGACGCCCGGCTGGATCTTTCGGCGTCATCCGGACAGCGCCGCGGATCGCTGGCCGCTTCCCGCTTGGCCCGGACTGGCTGGGGTTCTTTAGCCGTCGACGTCGTGAAGGTGGTGGACGACGTCGTGCAGGAAGTATTGGGAGAGCGTGAGGACAGTGAACTCTGAGCCGTTGCTGCGCAGCCCCCTGCGTCCCCAGTCCTCTTCCCGGACGCGGGCGAAGGCCTCAGCAGCCTGGTGGCCTTCCGCCGTCAGTTCGCGGGCCACCTCGGATGGTTCGGCGTTGGCGTAGTCCTTCTCGACGGCCGTCCGGTCCTGGTCCCAATCCTCGAAACGGGCGCCGTCTTCGGCCAGCATCAGGTTCAGCCGCTGGTCGAAGAGTGCGAAGACGTCCCGCACATGGCATGCATACTCCAGGGCCGACCATGTGTCGTCGTCGGGGCGCTGCGCGGCGTCCGGCCGGCGGAGGACGGCCCGCCACCGGGGGATCATGCTTTCGATGCTCCCGGGAACCGTTGCCGGCGTGGCCGTGGAGGCGTCGAAGGAGCAGTCCGGGCAGGGGCGGGACAGGACCCAGGTCCAGTCCTTGGCATCAGGAACGATAGGCATGGGAGCAGTCTAAGCGGTGTCCATGCGCCCGAAGCTACGCCTCTGCCGGGCCGTCCGTCCATGCCATCGCCGGACCCACCGCTTCAACCGCCTGGGAGAGCGGGACGCCCGAACCGTCGCGGCGGCCGTGTTCCTGCGGCAGCGACCGCGCCACGCCCGCAGCGGATGAAGCCTTGGCCGGACCATGCCCGGCCCAGGCGAGCAGCAGCATGTCCTCACCCTTGAGGAACCGGTGTGACCGGACCCCGGCGGTGGCACGCCCCTTGGCCGGATACTCGGAGAAGGCCGTGACCTTGGCCGTGCCCGGGGCGGTGCCCGGCAGGGCGCCGTTGGTGCCGGCGATGGTGACCACGACGGCGGCCTCGTCCTTGGGCTGGACGGCGCCGAAGAAGATCACCTGGTCGCCCGCGGCGAGCTTGATCCCGGCCATGCCGCCGGCGGTACGTCCCTGGGGGCGGACGACGGCGGCGGGGAACTTCAGCAGCTGGGCCTCCCGGGTGAGGAACACCAGTTCGGTGTCGTCGTCTCCGGCGGGGGCCACCCCCACCACCACGTCCTTGTCCTTGAGGGTGATGACTTCCCAGTCCTCGCGGTTCAGCGGGTAGTCCGGCTGGACGCGCTTCACCACACCCTGCGCCGTACCGATGGCCAGGACTTCGTCGAGGCGCACGAACGCCACCAGGGTTTCGCCCTTCACCAGGGTGAGGAACTCCTTGGCCGGGACGCCTCCCGCCAGGTTGGGCAGGCCGGTCACCGGCGGCAGGACCGGCATGTCCATGACCTGCAGGCGCAGCATGCGGCCCAGCGAGGTGACGGCCGCGATTTCGCCGCGGGCCGAGGTCTTCACCACGGAGGCGTACACGTCATGCTTGCTCCGGGGCCCGGCCTCGGCCAGCGGCTCCTGGTTGCTGGTGCGGGCCACCTGCCCGGAGGCGGTGAGGATGGCCCAGCAGGGGTCGTCAGCGATCTCCAGTGCCAGCGGCGCGGCCTTGCCCTTTTTGCCATTGGCCGCCACCAGTTCGGCGGACGCAACGGTGGGGGCTACGGCCTCGGATTCCAGCAGCACGGTGCGGCGCGGGGTGCCATGTTCCTCGGCAATGGCACCGAGTTCGTCGGAGACCACGGTGCGGAGCAGTTCCTCGGAGTCCAGGATGGCCTGCAGTTCCGCGATTTCGCGGCGGAGTTCGTCCTGTTCCTTCTCCAGCTCGATCCGGGAGTACTTGGTGAGCTGGCGGAGGCGCAGTTCCAGGATGTAGTTCGCCTGGATCTCGGTGAGGTCGTAGATGGACATCAGGCGCTCACGCGCTGCTGAGGCCTCGTCGGAGGACCGGATGATCTGGATGACCTCATCGATGTCCACGATGGCGATGAGGAGGCCCTCCACCAGGTGCAGGCGGTCCTTCTTCCTCCCGAGCCGGAAGACGGTCCGGCGCCGGACCACGTTGATGCGGTGGTTGACGTAGACGCGCAACAGGTCTACCAGGCCAAGCGTCTGCGGCTGGCCGTCCACCAGCGTGACGTTGTTGATGCCGAAGGAGTCCTCCATCGGCGTGTACCGGTAGAGCTGGTGCAGGACCGCGTTCGGGTTGAAGCCGTTCTTGAGCTCAATGACCAGCCGCAGCCCATGCTTGCGGTCCGTCAGGTCCACGATGTCGCTGATGCCGGTCAGTTTCTTGGCGTTGACGGCATCCTTGATCTTCTCGATCACCTTCTCCGGGCCCACCATGTACGGCAGTTCGGTGACCACCAGGCCGGTACGGCGTGCGGAGAGCTGTTCCACCTCCACCTTTGCCCGGGTCTTGAAGGAGCCGCGGCCGGTGGCGTAGGCATCGCGGATGCCGTCCAGGCCAACGATGCGGCCGCCGCTGGGCAGGTCAGGGCCCGGGACGAACCGCATGAGGTCATCGAGGGTAGCGTCCGGGTTGGCAATCAGGTGCCGGGCGGCGGAGATGACCTCCACCAGGTTGTGCGGGGCCATGTTGGTGGCCATGCCGACGGCGATCCCGGTGGCACCGTTGACCAGCAGGTTGGGGAACGCGGCGGGAAGGACGTCCGGCTGGGTCAGCTGGTTGTCATAGTTGGGGACGAAGTCCACCACGTCTTCGTCGAGGTGGTTGGTGAGGGTGAGGGCGGCCGCCGCCAGCCTTGCTTCGGTGTACCGCGGCGCTGCCGGGCCGTCGTCGAGCGAGCCGAAGTTGCCGTGCCCGTCAATCAGCGGCAGCCGCAGCGAGAAGTCCTGCGCCATGCGCACCATGGCGTCATAGATGGCGGCGTCCCCGTGCGGGTGCAGCTTGCCCATGACCTCGCCCACCACGCGGGCGCTCTTGACGTGGCCCCGGTCCGGGCGCAGGCCCATGTCGCTCATCATGTACAGGATGCGGCGCTGCACCGGCTTCAGCCCGTCACGGGCGTCGGGGAGGGCACGGGAGTAGATCACCGAATACGCGTACTCCAGAAAGGAGCCCTGCATTTCAGACGTCACATCGATATCGACGATGTTTTCCGTGTAGTCGCTCTCAACGATTGGCTGTGAACTTTGGCGGCGTGCCATGGGGTTTGGTAAATCCTTCTGGGGTTACTGCGCAGCCTTGGGGTGTGCTGCGATAGTTTTTGGCTAGGCTAAGCCTATGGTGGATCAGCCCGGGGACGGCGAATATCCGGAACATTGGGAAGCCGATGTCGTCCTGCGCGACGGCGGGACAGCGCACCTGCGGCCCATCCACCCGTCGGACGCGGACGCGGTGCAGGCCTTCCACACCGGACAGTCGCAGAACTCAATCTACATGCGCTTCTTTGCCTTCAAGGCCAGGTTATCCGCCAAGGAACTCAAGCGCTTCACGGAAGTGGACTACAAGGACCGGGTGGCGTTCGTCATCACCATCCATGGGGAAATCATCGGGATTGGCCGGTATGACCGGCTTGCCGATCCCACCGAGGCAGAGGTCGCCTTCAACATCGCCGACGCCCACCAGGGGAGGGGCATCGGGTCAATCCTCCTGGAGCACCTGGCCGCCGCTGCGCACGAAAACGGGATCCGGAAGTTCACCGCCGAGGTCTTGCCGGAAAACCGCAAGATGCTGATGGTCTTCTCCGACGCCGGCTATGACGTCAAGCGCCACTTCGACGACGGCGTCGTGTCCCTCGAGTTCAACATCGACCCCACCGAGAAATCACGCGCCGTGATGGAATCCCGCGAGCACCGCGCCGAGGCGAGGAGCGTCCGGGAGCTGCTGGCGCCGTCGTCCGTTGCTGTGATCGGTGCCAGCCGCAAGTGGGGCACCGTGGGGTACCAGCTGCTGGAGCACATCATCGAGGGTGGCTTCCACGGCTCCGTGTACGCCATCAACCCCGAAGCGCTGGAGCTGGCGGGGATGATGTCCTACGGCAAGCTCTCCGAAGTTCCCGAACCCGTCCAGCTGGCCATCATCGCCGTCCCCTACGAGGAAGTGGCCGGCGTCGTGGCTGAGTGTGCCGCAGCGGGGGTCAAGGGCGTGGTGATTGCCTCGGCAGGCTTTGCGGACGACGGCGGGCGGGGCCTTCTGCGCCAGCGCGCCCTGGTGCGCCAGGCCAGGGCCAACGGGATGCGGGTGATCGGCCCCGCATCGCTGGGCATCGTCAACACCCACCCGGACGTGTCCCTGAATGCCTCGATGGCACCCACCATGCCGCGCCGCGGCGGCCTGGGCCTGTTCAGCCAGTCGGCGGCCATCGGCGTCTCGCTCTACGCCGCTTCCAGCCGGCGCCGGCTGGGACTGTCCAGCCTCCTCTCGGCAGGCAACAGGGCCGACGTCTCCGGCAACGACATGATGCAGTACTGGGAGGACGACGCCGACACCTCCGCGGTGGGCCTGTACCTCGAATCAATCGGCAACCCGCGCAAGTTCTCCCGCATCGCGCGCCGCCTGGCCCGCACCAAGCCGGTCATCGTGGCCAAGTCGGACACCATGGGACTCCGCCTGCCGCCCGGACACGCTGTCCGGACCACCCAGGCGCCGGCCGGGGCGCTGGATGCCATGCTGCGCCAGTCGGGCGTGATCCGGGTGGAAACGGTGGAACAGCTGGTGGATGTGGCCCAGGTGGTATCAGGACAGCCGTTGCCCGCAGGACCGGACGTGGCGATCTTCAGCAACTCCCAGGCGCTGGGGAACGTCGTCGCGGACAGCGCCGCAGCCCATGGGCTGGGAGTGGCCCGGGTGGTTTCCGGACTGGACCTCGATGCCGGCCAGTCCGTGGCCCTGCCCGCACTGCGGAAGGCCCTCCTTGACGCCCTGGCCTCGGATGCCGTGCACGCCGCCGTCGCCGCACTGCTGCCGGCCCGCGGGCTGACTGCCGACGCCGTGGCACAGGTCCTGGCGGAATGTTCGGCCAGTGCCGGGAAGCCGGTGGTGGCAGCCTTCACCGGAATCCTGGACCCCGCCATCAACGTCGAAGGCCTGGTGGGGGCGGAAGACTGTACCGTCCCCTGCTTTTCCAACCCCGGCGCCGCCGTGGCCGCGCTCGCGGCCGTGGTCAGGTACGCGGAGTGGGCGGCCCGCGACCAGGGGCAGTTCGTCGAACCCGCCGGCTGCGACCCCCGGCAGGCCGAAGCCGAACTCGACGCGCTGCTCGGGGACGTCACGGGCGAACAGCTCAAGCGGCTGGACCCCGCTGCGGCTGCTTCCCTGCTGGGGCATTACGGCATCTCCGTCCTGCCCTCTGCCGGCTTCACCACCCCGGATGAGGCTGTGGCCGCAGCAGATGCACTGGGCTGGCCGGTGGTCCTGAAAACCACCGACCCCGCACTGCGGCACCGGCTGGACCTTGGCGGGGTGCGCCTCGGCATCGAGGACGCGGAATCGTTGCGGCTCAACATCGAACAGATGCGGCGGGCGCTCGCGGCCTACGGCGATCCGGTCCTGGAGGTCCAGGCCATGGCGCCCGTGGGGCAGGCCTGTACCTTCCGCGCCATCGAGGATCCGCTGCTGGGCCCGGTCATCTCGTTTGGCCTCGCCGGTGACGCCGTCAACCTCCTGGATGACTGGTCGCACCGGGTACCGCCGCTCTCCGCGGCGGACGTCCACGATTTCGTCCGGGCCCCCCGGGCGTCCCGGAAGCTCTTCGGCTACCAGGGCCTGCCGGCCGTGGACGTGCAGGCGCTGGAGGACCTCGCCGCGCGGCTGGCCTGGATGAAGGACAACCACCCGGAGATCGCGCTGGTGGAATTCAACCCCGTCTTGTGCGGCACCTCAGGGGTCACTATCCTCGCCGCCGACGTGCGCATCGGCAACGCCGCGCAGCGCACCGACAGCGCCCGCCGGGCCATGCTGGGCTGACGCGGTTAGCAAGTGACCGGACGATCTGTGAAAATGGGGGCATGAGCTTCCAGCCTCCCGCTTCGGCGCCCGAAACGCCCGGAAATGAAAACCAGGCAGTCCGCCAGCACAGCTCACACAACCACGGAATCCAGGGCCAAAGCCTGGAAGATGCGCTGCAGAAGGCAGGGTTCTACCCGCGCCTGGTGTCCGACGTCGTCGATGACGCGCTGGACGGCCGCGACTGCGTGGCCCACCTGGTGCACCTGGAAACCCACTTTGACCGTGCGGAGGTGCGCCGCCACATCACCGTGCTGGTCCTTACCGCTGACATGCTGGTGATCACCCACGTGGACGACCAGCAGCTGGACGAGGCGGGGGAGCAGATCGTCGCCCAGATCTCCACCGAGTCCGTGCCCGTGGCCCAGATCCGGTCCGTGGTGCTGAGCTACATGTACGCCCAGCCACAGAACTACAAGCCCTCGGACCCGGTCCGGGAACTCACCCTGTCCATTGCCTGGTCCGGTGGCCAGCGGCTGGACATGGGGCCGGCCAGCTGCGGCGATCCGCAGTGCGAAGCTGACCACGGCTACACCGGAACCATCGCCCAGGAAGACATCGTGCTGCGCATCAGTGCCGAAGCTGACGGGCTGCAGGCAGTGCAGGACGCCAAGCTCTTCGCCAGGGCCCTGCGCGCGGTCAACACCGGTTCCGCAACTCCCGTATCCCACGCCCAGTCCATGGCGCCGCGGCCCCGTGCCGGGGTGTTCGGCAACCGGCTCAGCCGTGGGCACCAGCAGCGCTGAGATGCCGGAAGAACGCCACTCCGCCCTCCAGGAAACCACAGCCACCGGCCGCACTTCCGATCTCCCAGCCGCACCCGCCTACGGACAGCGTTCCGTCGCGGAAGTCCTCACCAGCGCCGCCGCCAGCATCGGCGTGGAGGGCTTCACCAACGCCTTGGGATTCCCGGCCGCCTCACGGGTCTGCGTAGTCCTCGCTGACGGACTGGGCCGGAACCTGCTGAAGCAGAAGGCGGCCCACACACCCTTCCTGCGGTCCGTGATGCAGGCCGGTCAGGGCGAGGTCCCGGTGTGGCTGGATTCCGCCTTCCCCTCCACCACGGCAGCGGCATTGTCCAGCTTTGGGACCGGCCTTCCTGCGGGCCAGCACGGCATGGTGGGCTATGACGTCCTGGACCCCGGCCAGGACAAGGTGGTCAACCTGTTGGGGAACTGGGATCCGGGCGTGGACCCGGCCACGTGGCAGCCTTTTCCCACCGTCTTCGAACAAATCGCCCAGCAGGTGGATGTCAGCACCGTCAGCCTCGCCCAGTTCGACGGCTCGCCCATGACCCGCGCCGCGCTCCGCGGCGGCAGGTTCATTTCCGGAATCACAGCCCACGCCCGGACTGCCGCCGCTGCCGAGGCCATGGCAGGGTCCGGCCCGTCCCTCATGTACTTCTACGTCAATGAGCTGGACAAGGCGGGCCACCGTTACGGCTGCCGTTCCGAGCAGTGGGAACACCAGCTGGAAGAGCTCGATGCCACGGTAAAGCGGCTGAACTCCTCGCTCCCCGCCGGCACCACCGTTGTGCTCACCGCAGACCACGGGATGCTGGACGTCCCGGAAACCCAGCGGATGGATTTTTCCACCTATCCGGAGTTGGTGGACGGCGTCCGCCACACGGCCGGGGAACCGCGCATGGTGCACCTGTACCTGGACGACGCGGATCTGGAAGCGGATGCGGGCGTGCGGGACAGGCTGCTTGCCGCCTGGAAGGCGCGGTTCGGTGACCGGGTCTGGGCCTTCACGCGCGAGGAAGCCATTGCCGGGGGACTCTTTGGTGACGTCCGGCCCGCTGTTGCCGGCAGGATCGGTGACGTGATGATCGCGGCCCGTGACGCCGTCGCGCTTTACGACGGACGGCGGATGCGGCCCACCGCCATGGAAGTGGTGGGCCAGCACGGCTCGCTGACCAAGGCGGAGCGGGAGGTCCCGCTGCTGTGTTTCACGGCTGACGGAAGGAACCGCCGGCGTGGCTGAACTCATCTTCTTCTCCGGCACCATGGACTGCGGCAAATCCACCCTGGCCCTGCAGATGGACTACAACCACCGGGCCCGCGGCCGCGGCGGCGTGCGCTTCAGCCGCAACGACCGGGCCGGAGAGTCCCGCATCTCAAGCCGCCTGGGCCTGGAGACGGACGCCGTGGAGGTGCTGGACAGCACCGACTTCTGGGAGGAAGTCATGCTCCGCCGCACCCAGGGCCAGCGCGTTGACTACCTGATCTGCGACGAAGCCCAGTTCTACACTCCGGAGCAGGTGGAGCAGCTGGCCAAGGTGGTGGACGAAATCGACGTCGACGTTTTTGCCTTCGGCATCACGGCCGACTTCCGCACCCGGCTGTTCCCCGGTTCACAACGGCTCATCGAGCTTGCCGACCGCGTACAGGTGCTCCAGGTTGAGGCGCTGTGCTGGTGCGGACGGCGCGCCACGCACAACGCCAGGACGGTCGACGGCGTCATGGTCACCGAGGGTGCCCAGGTAGTGGTGGGCGACGTGGACATGGTGGTTGATTCTCCCGCCGCCCCGGAAGCCGCTGCGCATTTGCCGGTGGTGGGCTACGAGACGCTGTGCCGGCGCCACTTCATGCGGCGGGTGACGGCGCACGGCGCCAGCCTGATGGCCCAGCAGGACCAGTTGCTGCCGTTCGAGGTGGATGCCTGCCTGTGGCGGGGTTCAGGCGGACCGGGGGAGAGCCCGCGAGGTGGCACTTAGCAGCAGCCCTGGCGCAGACCATTGCCGTTAAGTGTCATCGCGCGCGACGGTAGTTGCTAACTCACCCGGCGGTAGCGGATGTGGGTTGCCAGCGGCGAGTGGAGCACCTCGACGGTCTCGAAACCGAAGGATTCAACGCCGTCGAAAATCCGTTCCCCTGAACCGAGCAGGACCGGTGCGATGTCGAGGGTGAGTTCGTCAACCACGCCGGCGGCCAGCGCCTGCCGGACTGTGGAGGCTCCGCCGGCGATATCCACGCCGTTGTTCCCGGCGGCTTCCCTGGCTGCAGCGTACGCTGCATCGAACCCGCCGGTGATGAAGTGGAAGGTGGTCCCGCCCTCCATCTGGATGGGGCCGTGCGGATGATGCGTCAGAACGAAGACAGGGGCGTGGTACGGCGGTTCGGCGCCCCACCAACCGCTCCATTCCTCATCCCAGTCCCCGCGGATGGGGCCGAACATGTTCCGGCCCATCACATATGCGCCACGCGGGCGCATCAGCCATTCGCTGGCCACCTTGTCGGCATCGTTCGCCCGGGGGTCGCCGATGTGCCAGGCATGCAGTTCCAGCCCCCGTCGGCCCAGCGGGTTGTCCCGGCTCTGGTCCGGCCCGGCGACGAAACCGTCGAGCGAGATTGACATGTGGCAGGTTGTGTCCGGCACCGCAAACCTCCTGGTGTTGGTGCCTTGCGTGCGGCACGTGCTGGGCAGCGTAGCACGTGACCTAAGCCATAAGGGAGCCTGGGACGGCTAGTCGCTCCGGGTACCGAAAACGATCTCGTCCCAGGACGGTACGCTGGACCGCTTGGGCCGTGCAGGCCGTTCCGGCGCCTCAGTCTCCGGCAGCTGTCCGGTGGAGGGGGAAGCGTCGTCCTGCTTTGCGGCCGGGCGCCGGGGATTGCTGCCGAGCAGTTCATCCAGCCCGGCTCCGCCGGACGTTCCGGAACCTGCCGCGGGAGTGGAACCGGAGGGTTTCTGCGGGGACGCCGCAATGGTGATTTCCCTCGTGTCGGTACTCACGCCGTCGTGAAGCCGCAACCCATCATCGTGGTTGTCGCGGTGCGGCGGAATGAGGCTGAGCCTGGACAGCATGGAAGGCCTGGTGTCCCTGCGCTTGATGAAGGAGTCTCCCTGGGCTGCCGGCGCTTCCCGCTGGTCATCCTGCGGTTCCGGCTCCTCTGCCTCAGGTTCGGCCGGCACCTCGGAAGGGCGGGGGTGGGCGGCGGGCACGCCATGCGTGAGCAGCAGCGCCAGGGCGTCGTCCGAGTCCTCATCCACGCCCAGCCGCTGGCCGCGGCGGGACCGGAGCATGTCCAGGAGGCCGTCGGACTCCTTGCCGGAATCCGGGGCGGGCCCTCCCTGGCTGCCGGACGGGGTCCTGGCCGCATCCGCGTCAGTCTCGAAATCAAAGGGGCGGTCGGAAACCGCGGTGAGCCGGCGGGCAGGAACGGGTCCGTCCAGCGGCTCAAGTTCGCTCAGCTGCTGCGCCCAGCGGTTGGTGTTCTGCAGTGACTTCCGCCCCGGATTGAAGGTCCACAGCGCGGGAGGCTCCTCGCCAATGCCCGAGGTGCCGCCTGACTTGGCCTCAAAGCTTGCCGAGACAGTCCATGTCCCGTCCTGGCGCCGCCAGGAGTCCCATTCCACTGTTGCTGGGTCGATTCCGTGGGCGGAGAGGCGGTGGGCCACCATGTCGCCCAGGGTCGCCGGGTTGTCACCGAAGGCGGAACGGTAGATGTCGTGGCCGGGGGAGGGTGCCGCGACTTCGACTTTCCGCGCCTGCTGGGCAACGTATTCGCGCTCGGCGAGGACAGGGCCCTCGTAGCGCTCAACCTTGGCCAGCGGCATTCCGGACAGCTCAGCCACATCCGCAGCCGTCGCTCCGGCGCGAATCCGCGCCTGGATGTCCCTTGGGGACATGGGAACGGCGGGCCGTTCCGCCCGCGGCTTGGCCGTGGACCTGCTGGCCGTCCTGAGGGCCTCATCGATCGGCAGCTGGAACATCTCGCCGCCGGCCCCGCTCAACAGGAGATGCGTCCCGTCGTCGTGCACGCCTACAAGCCGTAGATCCTGCATACAAATCCTCCACCCTGGCATTACTATCAATCGAAACTCTGCCACCCGGCGGCGGGGAATTGGCTCAAGGAGCAGGGCGCGCCGTGATTTTCCGCTGGAACCAGGCCGGAAAGGCGGGTTCAGGCTACGGCCAGGCAGCCCGGCAGCGTCAGCGCCGGGCCAGGGCGGCCGTCAGCTGATCCGGATGGCGCGTTGAGGCCAGCCAGTAGGGGGTCCGGTCGGCGGGATCGGTAATCTCGATCTTCACGACCGGGTCGATCCAGCCACGGATGCACAGGTAAGCGAGCCCGTTAAGCCGGGTGCCCCGTTCCGCCGTCGCCTCGCCGGCCTCGAAGTGCTCCACGGCGCCGACAAAACGTCGTTCAATGGTGGCCCTGCCGACGGTGAGGGTGTCCGCCGTGACCATGATGACGGGGGTGGAAAGAACCAGGAGGACAGTGATGATGGCGAAGAGCACCAATGCAGCGGTGTAGCCCGCCGCCATGCTGATCGGGGCGAAAACCAGGATGCCCGCGGCGGAGACGCCGGCTGCGATAATCCAGATCCAGGCATTCGGCCACAGCTTCTCCCTGTAGATAACAGCTGTCCCGGCAGAGGGTGTGCTGGGAACGGACGCAGACGGGCTTGAATCGGGCATAGCCCCAGCTTTCCACCTTTGGCCCGCTATTTCACCTTGGGACAGGCATCCCCGCCCGGCTTCAGGCGGCGGCCTCCCTAGGAGTGATTTGGGGGCGCGGGTTAGAGTGAGTGACTGTGACTGATCATCCCGCCACGGTAGACCTTGTCCCGGACGCCGCAATGCCCGCCCCCGCAGCTCCCACCCTGCAGGTCCAGTTGAAAATGCTGGATCCGGAGCTGGAGGCGCCGTCCTATGCACATCCGGGCGACGCCGGGGCGGACCTCCGTGCCCGCGAGGACGTGGTCCTGATGCCCGGGGAACGCAAACTGGTTCCCACCGGCGTCGCCATCGCACTTCCTTACGGGTTCGTGGCCCTGATCCACCCCCGGTCGGGCCTGGCCACCAAGCACGGCCTGACCATCGTGAACGCCCCCGGCACCGTTGATGCCGGCTACCGGGGCGAGATCTCGGTAACGCTGCTGAACACCGATTCGTCCCAGCCGATAGAGCTCCGGCGCGGCGATAGAATTGCCCAAATGGTCATCCAGCGGGTGGAGCATGCCCAATTCATTCCTGTCAGCGAACTGAGCGGATCCGTGCGCGGCGCGGGCGGCTTCGGCTCCACCGGCGGGTTCAACGTCCCCGGAGCCTGACCTTAGGCTGCACCGCTGCCACGCCGGCATGCACGACGGCGGAACCCCCAATGTTCCGGCGGCAGGTTTCAGGACTGGCACATTTTCAGAATTAAGGAGTCACCCATGGTCTTTGGGTTCGGCAGGAAAGATAAGAAGGAAGAGCCGGCAGAGCCGGCCGACGAGCTCACCGTTGCGGAGGGCGAAGAAAGCGCATCCGCCACCGGCGCCCGCCGCCAGGACGGACCTTTCGACGAGGCCGAGATCAGCGGCCGGGACGGCTATGTGGACCTTGGCGCCCTGCTGATCACGCCCAGCGAGGGCCTCCAGCTCCGCCTCGAGGTGGAAGAGGCCACGCAGCGGGTGGTGGCAGTGACCCTGGACCTCAACGGCTCCAGCCTTCAGCTGCAGGCCTTCGCGGCGCCCAAGACCGAGACCCTGTGGGACGAGATCCGCGAACAGATCGGCCAGTCGGTGGGTGCGCAGGGCGGCCAGGTTGAAGAGGTGGACGGGGCTTTCGGTACCGAACTCGTGGCCAAGCTGCCCGCCGGGCTACCGGACGGCAGCCAGGGCTACCGCGTGGCGCGCTTCATCGGCGTCGATGGTCCCCGCTGGTTCCTGCGCGGCGTCTTGGGCGGACCTGCGGCGCTGGAGCGCCCCGCCGCGGAACCGCTGGAGGCACTGTTCCGGCAGGTGGTGGTGGTCCGCGGTGACAGCCCCATGCCGCCGCGCGACCTCCTGCAGCTGAGGCTGCCCAAGGACGCATCCGCCACTCCTCCGCCCGCCGCGCCCACCCTGGAGGAGCCCGAACGTGGTCCCGAAATTACCCAGATCGGCTGAACCTCCCCACGACAACCCGGTCCAGGCGTCCGGCGGGATCACCCCGCTGGGGCAACTTCCGGACAAGGGACGCGTCATGTGCCAGGGGCATGTTGAGTCAGTAACCTTTGTTCCTGCGGACCGGACCCCGGAATTCAGCGCCATCCTTTCCGAGGATGATGCCGGGCGTCCCGCCCCGGGTCCGAGGCGGGGCAGGCCGCCGCGGCTCCGGGTCGTCTGGCTGGGCCGCCACCGTGTGCCCGGCATCGAAGCAGGCGCGCAGATCCGGGTTGAGGGGATGCTGGCCCGGGGCAAAGACGTGCCCACCATCTTCAATCCCCGCTACGAGATACTGTCCCGCCAGGAGCACGAATGACCGCCCAAGAGCCCGAACAACAGCCTTCCGGTCCTGCACAGCCGGCCGGAGCACAGCAGGGCACGCCGCAGGTTCCCGGTCCGTCCCCGGTTGCGGGGCTCGCTGCCGGGTACGCCGCAAAGGCCGGGCTCCACCGCACCCACGACGGCCGGGTGGACGTCCTGCGCAGCGCCGGGGGAGTGCAGGGCATTGCCGAGAGCATCGTTCCCGGCCTCGTGTTCCTGGTGGCGTTCACCATCACCCGCGAGCTCACGCTGTCCCTGGTGGCAGCACTGGCATCCGCGGCCGTGTTCACGGTTGTCCGCCTGATGCAGCGGCGCCCCCTCACCCAGGCCCTGGCGGGCGTGGTGGGCGTGGGCATTTCCGCCTGGCTGGCCAACACCACCGGCAAGGCCGAGGACTTCTACCTGCCCGGGTTCTTCACGAATGCCGCCTACATCCTGGCCATGGTCATCTCAATTGCCGTCAAGTGGCCGGTGGCCGGGCTCCTCTTCGGATTCATCCGCAACGAAGGGGTGGAGTGGCGCAAGAACCCTGACCGCGTCAGGGCGTACCGCCTGGGCACCTGGATCATCGTGGCTGTCCTGGCGCTCCGGCTCATCGTGCAGGTGCCCCTCTACCTGATGGGCACGGACGGACTGGCTGCCCTCGCCACCACCCGCCTCATTATGGGGGCCCCGCTGTACATCCTCGGAGTCTGGGTGGCCTGGCTGGTGACCCGGCCTGCGGCGGCGGAACCTGAAGCCGGCGCAGACCAGACCGCGTGACGCCCAGGTGCGCTGCGGCACGGGTGCGGCGGCGGACCTAGCCGTCGAAACCGTCGTCGTCCTGAGCGTGCCCGTGGCTGCCGGCGGCAGCGGGCTGGGCACTGTCCGCAGCCTCACCGGTCTCGATGCTGCCGGGGGCGGAGGAGAGCAGCTCCCGGAGCCCGTCCTCAGCGGCGATGGTGGTGACGAAGAAGAGCTCGTCGCCGCCGTCGATCACGTCGTCCCGGCTGGGCGTGATGGGTGCCTGGTCCCGCAGGATCGCCACCAGCGTTGCGTCCTCCGGCCAGTGGATGTCGCCCACGGTCATACCGATGACGTGGGAATCGTGCGGAACCGTAAATTCCACCAGGGACGCCACACCCGTCTGCAGCGTCAGCAGGCGGACCAGGTCGCCAATCTCCACCGCCTCCTCCACCAGGGCGGTCATCAGCTGCGGGGTGTTCACGGCCACGTCGACGCCCCATGAATCATTGAACATCCAGTCGTTCTTCGGGTTGTTCACCCGGCCCACAGTGCGCCCGACCCCAAACTCGGTCTTGGCCAGCAGGGACACCACCAGATTCACCTTGTCGTCGCCCGTGGCGGAGACCACCACGTCCGCGTCCTCCACCTTGGCCCCCTGGAGTGTGGAGAGCTCGCAGGCGTCACCCACCAGCCAGTGGGCGCCCCGCAGGCCGCTGCGCCCGATCACCTCGGGTTTGAGGTCGATCAGGAGGATCTCGTGCTTGTGCGCCAGCAGCTCCCTGGCGATGGAGGATCCGACGCTGCCGGCGCCGACGATAACGACTTTCACTGGTACTCCTTGGCGGGGGCTTTGGCGAGGATCTGGGCGATCTGGGCGCTGCGGTCCACCTGCAGCATGGCGTGCACGGTGTCGCCGTCCTGGTAGGCGGTCCCGGCGTCGGGCAGCAGGCCCTCGCCGAAGCGGGTCAGGTACGCCACGCGGACGTCGGCAGCCTTCTCAATGCTGCTGACGCGGTGCCCGACCCAGCCGGCGTCGAGTTCCAGCTCGGCGAGGACAAGGCGTCCGGAGGGTTCGCGGAAGTCGCCTGCGAGGTGCTGTTCGGGAAGGATGCGGCGCAGCACCTGGTCGGCACTCCACCGGACCGCGGCCACCGTGGGAATGCCCAGGCGCTGGTAGATCTCGGCCCGTCCCGGGTCATAGATCCTGGCGACGACATGCGGCACGTGGAAGGTCTCACGGGCAACGCGGGTGGCCAGAATGTTGGAGTTGTCACCGCTGGAGACGGCGGCGAAGGCGTAGGCCTCAGCCACCCCCGCCTGCTTGAGGGTGTCCCGGTCAAAGCCAACGCCGGTGACTTTCCGTCCGGTAAAGCCCTGGCGGAGCCGGCGGAAGGCGCGGTCGTCCTGGTCGATGATGGCCACGGAA
The DNA here is from genome assembly GCF_001428075.1 of Arthrobacter sp. Soil764. Taxonomy (GTDB): domain Bacteria; phylum Actinomycetota; class Actinomycetes; order Actinomycetales; family Micrococcaceae; genus Arthrobacter. Next base: position 45,866 of record NZ_LMSI01000019.1, read on the forward strand.
TGCCCGGCATCCTCCAGCGTGTGCGCCAGCGTTGCCCCCACCCGGCCACATCCCATGATCACGAAATGCGCCACCGTATCTCCTCCATATGTAAGTCAGGATCGTGCAGCTAGAACTCTACCGGCACGGCCCTTGTTCGGCCTGGCCCGGGCCCGTCATGACATCGTCCGTGATTCAGACTAGCTTTGTGGGGTGTTGACAATACTGAACGCCGTCAAACGCGTGCTGGTGGGCCGGCCGTTCCGGAACGACAGGCTGGCCCATACCCTGCTTCCCAAGAAGATCGCACTGCCGATCTTCGCCTCCGACGCCCTTTCCTCCGTAGCCTACGCGCCGGATGAGATCCTCCTGACCCTTGCCCTTGCAGGCGTCAGCGCCGTGGCCATCTCGCCGCTGGTGGGCCTGGCCGTGATGGTGGTGCTGCTGACCGTCGTCGCTTCCTACCGGCAAAACGTCCACGCGTATCCGTCAGGCGGCGGTGACTACGAGATCGCCAACGTGAACCTTGGCAAGTACGCCGGCCTGACGGTGGCCTCTGCCCTCCTGGTGGACTACGTCTTGACGGTGGCCGTGTCCATGTCCTCGGCAGCGGCGTACCTCACCACTGCGGTACCGTCGCTGCACGGTGAGCAGGCCGTCATCGCCACCATCGGCGTCGTCATCCTTGCCCTGGTCAACCTGCGCGGCATCAAGGAAGCGGGCAGCGTCTTCGCTGTCCCCACCTACATCTTCATGGCATCCATTTTTGGCATGACCGCGGTGGGCGTGTTCCAGGCGGCAACGGGGACACTCGGGGAGGCGCCCTCCGCGGCCTTCACCATCGTCCCGGCAGAGGGCTTCGACCAGGGCCTGGTGGGCCTGGCCGGTGCCTTCCTGTTGCTCCGGGCCTTCTCCTCGGGCGCCGCGGCGCTCACCGGCGTGGAAGCGATCAGCAACGGCGTCCCCAACTTCCAGCACCCCAAGAGCAAGAACGCGGCCACCACGCTGCTGCTCCTGGGCATGATCGGCGCGGCAATGCTGGCCGGCATCATCTACCTGGCCAACGCCACCAAGGTCCACATCGTGCTGGACCCCGCCACGGAATTCCTGCTGAACGGAAACCCCCTGCCGGAGGGATACGTCCAGAACCCCGCCATCAGCCAGATCGCCCAGACCATCTTCGGCGCCAGCTCGATTCCGTTCTACATCGTGGTGGCCGCTACCGGCGTCATCCTGGTGTTCGCATCCAACACCGCCTTCAACGGCTTCCCGGTCCTGGGCTCCATCCTGGCCCAGGACGGCTACCTGCCCCGTCAGCTCCGGACCCGCGGCGACAGGCTCGCGTTCAGCAACGGCGTGCTGGCCCTCGCGGCGGGCGCCCTGGTGCTCATCATCTCGTTCGACGCGGACGTCACCAAGCTCATCCAGCTCTACATTGTGGGAGTCTTCATCTCCTTCACCCTCAGCCAGCTGGGCATGATCCGGCACTGGGGGCGCGAGCTGAAGCTCGCCAAGGACAAGGCCGTCCGGCGCCGGATGATAAAGTCCCGGACCATCAACAGCATCGGCTTCGGCATGACGGCGCTGGTGCTGGTCATCGTCCTGATCACCAAGTTCGAGCAGGGCGCATGGATCGCCCTGCTGGCCATGTTCATCCTGTTCCTGATCATGTGGAGCATCCGGGCGCACTACGACAACGTGGCCAAGGAACTTGCGGTGGACGAGGACTCCTCGCCCCGGGCCCTGCCCACCCGGGTGCACGCCGTGCTGCTGGTGTCGCACGTCCGCAAGCCCGTCCTGCGCGCGCTGGCGTATGCACGTGCGTCCAGGCCCTCCCGGCTGGACGCCATCACGGTGGACATCGACCAGGAGGAAACGGCACATACCATCGCCGACTGGGAAAAGCTCGAAATCCCCGTCCCGCTGACCGTCCTCGCCAGCCCTTACCGCGAGACCGTCACGCCCATCATGGACTACATCAAGCAGATGCGCCTGGACTCCCCGCGGGACCTCATCGTGGTCTACATCCCGGAATACGTGGTGGGCAAGTGGTGGGAGCAGCTGGTGCACAACCAGACCGCGCTGCGCATCAAGACCCGCCTGCACTTTGAACCGGGGGTCATGGTGGCCAGCGTTCCCTGGCAGCTCAAATCATCCGAAGAAGCAAAGAACCTCCAGGACGTGCAGTGACCACAAGAACTTCCACCAACGCCCCGCAGGCACCCGAAACCGCCGGCCATGCAGGCGAAGAGGCGGTGCTGGACGTCGGGCCCGTAGCCCATGGCGGGCACTGTGTGGCGCGCCACGGGGGCAGGGTGGTCTTTGTCCGGCACGCCGTTCCGGGGGAGAAAGTCCGGGTGCGGCTCACCGACGCAGGAGACGACGCGAAGTTCTGGCGGGCGGATGTGATCGAGGTGCTTGAGGCTTCCCCGGACCGGGTGGAGCACTTTTGGCGCCCGGCGGATTCCCCCCGGGCATGGAGCCACGGCCACCCGCCGGTGGGAGGTGCCGAGTTCGGGCACATGACGCTGGCAAAGCAGCGCAGCCTGAAGGCCGACGTCCTGGCAGAACAGCTCACGCGGCTGGCCGGCTTTGAGCAGGTGCCGCCCGCCTGGACCGGCGGCGTGGAAGCCGTGGGGGAGAACCACGACGGCGGCAGCGGGCTCGGGTGGCGCACACGGGCCAGCTTTTCGGTCACCCCCGGGGGCAGGCTGGGCATGCACGCGCACCGCTCCAACCACATCATCCCCATTCGGGAGATGCCCCTGGCCAGCGACGCCATCAACGCCCTGCGCCTGTGGGACCTGGACCTCCAGGGCATCGAGCGGGTCGAGGTGGCGGCTCCGGCCAACGGGTCCCGGCCCCTGGTGCTCCTGGCCCCGGCGCCCGGAACCAGGGACAAACGGCTGCGGGCAATCGCTGCGGGAGTGCCGGAGGATGCCTCGGTCGCGGTCTTTGATCCGCTGACGGGCAGTGTGACCCAGCTCCGGGGGCGGACCTGGGTACAGGAATCCGCGGTGGGCCACGACTACCGGGTCACCGGGGAGGGCTTCTGGCAAATCCACCGCGACGCGCCCGGGACGCTTGTGGGGGCTGTCACAGAATTCCTGCGGGAGGGCGACTTCCTGCACGCCGGGGCCGTGGTTGCCGACCTCTACGCCGGCGCCGGCCTCTTCACCGCAGTCCTGGCCGACGCCGTGGGGGAGACAGGGGCCGTGCTGTCGGTCGAGGGGGCGCCGGGAACCAGCCGGGACGCCCGGAAGAACCTGCACTCGGCACCCCAGGTGGAGGTGGTCCAGGGCCGCGTGGAGCGGGTCCTGCGCCAGAAACCGCGGAACTTCGACGCCCTGCTCCTGGACCCGCCCCGGGCCGGAGCCGGGAAAGCCGTCGTCGGCCAGCTCGTTGCGTCGCAACCCCGGGCCATCGCGTATGTGTCCTGCGACCCGGCGTCGTTTGCACGTGACCTGGGTTACTTCCGCCGCTCAGGGTGGGACCTGGCCGGACTCCGGGCCTTCGACCTGTACCCCCATACCCACCACCTCGAGACGGTGGCACTGCTGGCTCCGGCTCCATGATGCCGCGGGGGTTTTGGACTACGATGGCCATAGTAGTCCCACGTCGCGCCCGTATTCTCGGCCGGCCGTGTGCAATTTTCGGGCCCTGTAACTACTTAGGGCGTCCTAACTAGCAGGCGGTCAACCGCGCGACAAAGATGAAACTGTTGCGAGAGGAGTCCTGCGATGAGCACTGTGGACAGCTTCGGTTCAAAAGGCAAACTTAATGTAGCCGGAACCGAATACGAAATTTTCCGGTTGAACTCCGTTGAAGGTGCAGAAGCCCTTCCGTTCAGCCTCAAGGTATTGCTTGAAAACCTGTTGAGGACAGAGGACGGCGCGAACATCACTGCCGATCACGTCCGCGCCTTGGCAGGCTGGGATCCGAATGCGGAACCCGATACAGAAATCCAGTTCACGCCGGCGCGCGTGATCATGCAGGACTTCACCGGCGTTCCCTGCGTGGTTGACCTTGCCACCATGCGTGAAGCGGTCAAGGACCTGGGCGGGGACCCCAAGCGGGTCAACCCTCTGGCACCGGCCGAGATGGTCATCGACCACTCAGTGCAGATCGATGCCTTCGGCAACTCCGGCGCACTGGAGCGCAACATGGAGATCGAATACCAGCGCAATGGTGAGCGCTACCAGTTCCTGCGCTGGGGCCAGACCGCATTCGACGACTTCAAGGTGGTTCCCCCGGGAACCGGCATTGTGCACCAGGTCAACATTGAATACCTGGCCCGCACCGTGATGACCCGCGAGGTGGACGGTGCGCTCCGCGCCTACCCCGACACCTGCGTCGGCACCGACTCGCACACCACCATGGTCAACGGCCTGGGCGTGCTGGGCTGGGGCGTGGGCGGCATTGAAGCCGAGGCAGCAATGCTCGGCCAGCCCGTCTCCATGCTGATTCCGCGCGTCGTGGGCTTCAAGCTCAGCGGCAGCATCCCCGCCGGTGCCACCGCAACCGACGTGGTGCTGACCATCACCGAAATGCTGCGCAAGCACGGCGTTGTGGGCAAGTTCGTCGAATTCTACGGCGAAGGTGTCGCAGCGGTGCCGCTGGCCAACCGCGCCACCATCGGCAACATGAGCCCCGAGTTCGGTTCCACCGCCGCCATGTTCCCCATCGACGACGTCACCCTTGACTACCTGCGCCTCACCGGCCGGTCCGAGCAGAACGTCGCCCTGGTGGAGGCCTACGCCAAGGAACAGGGCCTGTGGCACGACGCCTCCCGCGACATCAAGTTCTCGGAGTACCTGGAACTGGACCTGTCCACCGTTGTCCCGTCCATCGCCGGCCCCAAGCGCCCGCAGGACCGCATTGAGCTGACCGAGGCCAAGGACGAGTTCCGCCACGACCTGCTCAACTACGTCTCGCACGACGCCAACGCGGGAACCCTGGACGAGTCCCTGGAGGAGTCCTTCCCGGCTTCGGACGCGCCGTCCTTCACCGGTGGTGCAACCCACATCTCCGACACCGACCGTGAACCGCCGAAGTACTCGGCAGCACACGGCGGCGCGGGGCGTATCTCCAACCCGGTCCCCGTGAAGATGGCTGACGGCCGCGAGTTCGAACTGGACCACGGCGCGGTCACCATCGCCTCCATCACGTCCTGCACCAACACGTCCAACCCCTCGGTCATGCTGGCCGCCGCCGTCCTGGCGCGCAACGCCGTCGAAAAGGGCCTCACCGCCAAGCCGTGGGTCAAGACCTCCGTTGCCCCGGGCTCGAAGGTTGTCACGGACTACTACGAGAAGTCCGGCCTGACCCCGTACCTGGAGAAGCTGGGCTTCTACATCGTGGGCTACGGCTGCGCCACCTGCATCGGCAACTCCGGTCCGCTGGAAGCTGAGATCTCCGAGGCCGTCCAGGCCAACGATCTCGCCGTCGCCGCCGTCCTGTCCGGCAACCGCAACTTCGAAGGCCGGATCAACCCGGACGTCAAGATGAACTACCTGGCTTCCCCGCCGCTGGTCATCGCCTACGCCCTGGCCGGTTCCATGGACTTCGACTTCGAAACCGACGCCCTCGGCAAGGATGAGGCCGGCAACGACGTCTTCCTGAAGGACATCTGGCCCAACCCTGTTGAGGTCCAGCAGGTCATCGATTCCTCGATTGACAAGGAAATGTTCGCCAAGGGCTACGAGGGCGTCTTCGACGGGGACGACCGTTGGAAGGCCCTGGACACCCCGGCCGGCGACACCTTCGCCTGGGATCCAAACTCCACGTACGTCCGGAAGCCCCCGTACTTCGAGGGCATGCAGGCGAAGCCGGAGCCGGTCAAGGACATCACGGGCGCCCGCGTGCTGCTGAAGCTCGGCGACTCCGTCACCACCGACCACATCTCCCCGGCCGGTTCGTTCAAGTCCGACACCCCTGCCGGCCAGTACCTGCTGGCCAACGGCGTGGAGCGCAAGGACTTCAACTCCTACGGCTCACGGCGTGGCAACCACGAGGTGATGATCCGCGGTACGTTCGCGAACATCCGCATCAAGAACCAGCTCCTGGACGGCGTTGAGGGTGGCTTCACCCGCGACTTCACCCAGGCTGACGGCCCGCAGGCCTACGTCTACGACGCCGCGCAGAACTACCAGGCAGCCGGCACCCCGCTGGTGGTCCTGGCCGGCAAGGAGTACGGTTCCGGATCGTCCCGTGACTGGGCCGCCAAGGGCACCGCACTGCTGGGCGTCAAGGCCGTCATCGCCGAGAGCTACGAGCGCATCCACCGCTCCAACCTCATCGGCATGGGCGTCCTGCCGCTGCAGTACCCGGCCGGCGAGAACGCTGCCAGCCTGGGCCTGACCGGCACGGAAACCTTCTCAGTGGAGGGCGTCACCGCCCTCAACGAGGGCACCACGCCCAAGACCCTGAAGGTCAACGCCACCGCAGAGGACGGCTCCTCGAAGTCGTTCGACGCCGTCCTGCGCATCGATACCCCGGGTGAAGCGGACTACTACCGCAACGGCGGCATCCTGCAGTACGTGCTGCGCCAGATCTCCGCGAACTAGCGGTTTCTGCCCAGCAGGCAACATCCTCCCGAAGCCCCGGCCGGTCACCGACCAGCCGGGGCTTCGGCTTTGCAGTCAAAACCAAGGCGTTAGAGTTAAACGGCACGTCTACCACCCGAAGGAGGGGTCATTGGGAATCTTGGACACCATCCGGAATCCGCAGGACCTGAACGAGTTGACCGAGGAACAGCTGGCACAGCTGGCCTCGGAGATCAGGGACTTCCTGATCACGAACGTTTCCCAGACGGGCGGCCACCTCGGACCCAACCTCGGCGTCGTGGAACTGACGCTGGCCGTGCACCGCATTTTCGAGTCTCCCCGCGACAGCATCGTCTTCGACACGGGCCACCAGTCCTACGTCCATAAGCTGCTGACCGGGCGCCAGGACTTCAGCACCCTCCGCCAGGAAGGCGGGCTCTCCGGCTATCCCGCCAGGGCCGAGTCAGAGCACGACATCGTCGAGAGCTCCCACGCCTCCTCCTCCCTGTCCTGGGCCGACGGTATCTCCCGCGCCCGCCAGCTCACCGGGGAAGGCGACCGCCACGTCGTTGCCGTCGTTGGCGATGGCGCGCTCACCGGCGGGATGGCGTGGGAAGCCATCAACAACATCGCCGCGGACAAGAAGCGCCGCGTCGTCATCGTGGTCAACGACAATGGCCGCTCCTACGCCCCCACTGTCGGCGGATTCGCCGACTACCTTGCCTCGCTGCGCCCCACCATTGACTCCTTCCGCGCCGCGCCCGCCTATGAGGTGGCACTGGACTGGTGGAAGAAGAAGCTCCAGAACGGCGGCCCCATGGGCCAGTTCACGTACAAGAGCCTGCACGCCATGAAGAAGGGCATCAAGGACTGGTGGGCGCCGCAGGGCATGTTCGAGGACCTCGGCATGAAGTACATAGGCCCCGTGGACGGCCACAACCTCCAGGCCATGGAACACGCCCTCTCCACCGCCAGGAACTACGGCGGCCCGGTCATTGTGCACGCCATGACGGAGAAGGGGCACGGCTACGCCCCCGCCCGCGCCCATGAAGCCGACCAGTTCCACGCGGTGGGCATCATCGATCCGGAAACCGGCGAACCAACCGGCAGCGGCGGGGCACAGTCCTGGACCTCCGTGTTCGCCGACGAAATCGCAGCCATCTCGGACGAGCGCGACGACATCGTGGGCATCACCGGGGCCATGCTGATTCCGGTGGGCCTGCACAAGTTCGCAGCCAAGCACCCTGAGCGCGTCATCGACGTCGGCATCGCCGAGCAGCATGCGCTCACCGCGGCCGCCGGCATGGCCTTCGGCGGGCTGCACCCGGTGGTGGCCGTCTACGCCACCTTCCTCAACCGTGCCTTCGACCAGCTGCTGATGGACGTCGCCCTCCATAAGGCCGGCGTCACCATCGTCCTGGACCGCGCGGGCGTGACCGGCCCGGACGGCGCCAGCCATCACGGCATGTGGGACATGGCCATGGTCCAGATCGTCCCGGGCCTGCACCTGGCCGCACCCCGCGACGCCACCAGGCTCCGCGAGGAACTGCGTGAGGCGGTGGCCATCAGCGATGCCCCCACCGTGGTCCGCTTTTCCAAGGGATCCGTGGGTCCGGCCGTGGAGGCGCTGGAACGCTTGAGCGACGGCGTGGACGTCCTGGCCCGCCGCCCCTCCGGTTCCACCGAGAACGACGTGCTGATCGTCAGCGTCGGCGCCATGTCAGAGCTGGCCCTCGACGTCGCCAACCGGCTCGGGGCGCAGGGCATCAGCACAACCGTGGTGGACCCACGCTGGGTCCTCCCGGTCCGCCGTTCCATCATTGCGCTGGCCTCCCACCACCGGCTGGTCATCTGCATCGAGGACGGCGTCCGCGCCGGCGGAGTCGGATCGCGCATCCGTCAGGAAATGCGTGCCGCAGGCGTGGACACCGCCCTGAATGAGGTGGGCCTGCCCGTGGAGTTCCTGGAGCACGGCACCCGCAACCAGGTGCTGGAGCGCGTTGGGCTGACCGCCCAACAGATCACGCACGACGTCGTCGCGCAGGTTTTGGGAACCAAGGTTCCGTTCGCGCGGCCCCTGCCCGGGCAGCAGCACCCCACCACCGGCAGCCTTCCGATCCTGTGAGGGACGAGGACGAGCTGAAGTACCCCGGACCCGCGGGGGAGTCCGGACCGGTCCTGCACACCACCACCACGCGTGTTCCCAATGGACTGCAGCCCGGACAGCTGGTGGTTTCCCGGAACCGGAAATGGAACGGCAAGGCGCACTGGGTGGTGCCGGGCCGGTACCTTGGCGAAGACCGGCACGGGTGGTGGATCTTCCAGGGCACCAACGAGTTCTGTTCCCGCCCCGGGGCCGCGTTCTACACGCGTTCCGACGCCGTCCTGCTGGTGCCGCGCCAGGGCGACTGGGTGGCCACGTTCTACGATTCTGCCCACCCGGGGGGCGTACGGGTGTACATCGACCTGGCGGTCGGCCACGAATGGACACAGATCCGGCCGGCCGTCACCGAGTTCCACGTCATCGACATGGACCTGGACGTCATCCGGACCGCTGACCGCGGCGTCTTCATCGACGACCAGGACGAATTCGCCGACCACAGCGTCTCCATGCGCTACCCGCAGCAACTGATCGAAGACATCCAGTCCTCCGCGGACACTCTGTACCACGCCGTGAAGGCACAGCAAGCTCCATTCGACGGCACCGACGTCGAATGGTTTACAAAAGGACGCACATGAGCGGCATTGTCAGGGTCTACAAGCGCGACGACGAGGGCACCCTCCACTTCCGGGAGGCCTGGTTCGATGAGGACTACTCGCAGTTCGTCATGAATTTCGGCGCTGTGGGGCACCAGAGCAAGACCGAGGAAACCGACGTTCCCGACGCTGCCGCCGCCGAGGGCCTCCTGGACGCCTTCGCAGCCCAATGCGCTGAGGACGGATTCGCCGAGATCCCCGCCGAGGAGCAGTTCTGGGTGGTGGCGCAGTTCGCGCTCAAGACCCGGGAAGGGACGGAGCGGGACCGCTACCTGGAGGAGAAGGCCACCGACGCCCTGATCAGCCACCTCGCCTGGCGGGGCCTTGGCACGGTGGAGCGTTCCGAATTCACGGACTACAAACTCAACATCTTCTGCCTTTGCCCGGATGTGAACAAGGCCGTGAATGCCATCAAGGTCTGCGCCCGCGGCGAAGACCTGGACTTCACCAAGCTCAGCATCGGTGCCGCCCCGTACAGCAACCCCGACCATTACAAACTCAAGCACTCAGCCAAGCCGGCCAGCAGCTTCACCCTCTAGGAGGCGTCCTTGACCAGTTACCGCCGCGTTGGAAAATCAGGCCTGACCGTCTCCACCGTGGGGCTTGGCTGCAACAACCTCGGCCGCGCCAACACCGCCACCGAATCGCAGGACGCAACGGACGCCGTCGTCCACGCGGCAGTCGATGCCGGCATCACCCTCTTCGACGTCGCCGACACCTACGGCCGCGAGCCCGGGCTGAGCGAAACCATGCTTGGCAAGGCCCTCGGAAACCGGCGCTCCAGCGTGGTGCTGGCCACCAAGTTCGGCATGGACATGAAGGGCGCCAGCGGGCCGGACTTCGGTGCCCGCGGGTCGCGGCGTTACATCATCCAGGCGGTTGAGGCTTCGCTGCGGCGGCTGGGCACGGACTGGATCGACCTCTACCAGTTCCACACCCCGGACCCGCTGACCCCCATCGACGAGACCCTCGCCGCGCTGGACACCCTGGTCCGCAGCGGCAAGGTCCGCTACATCGGCCACTCCAACCGGTCCGGCTGGCAGATCGCCCAGGCCGAGTACGTGGCACGCGAACTGGGCACCGCCCGCTTCATCTCCACCCAGAACCACTACAACCTCCTGGACCGGCGTGCCGAGCTTGAAGTGACCCCGGCCGCGGAGGAGTTCGGGCTCGGCGTCCTTCCGTACTTCCCGCTGGCCAACGGCCTCCTGACCGGCAAGTACGCCCCGGGCCATGCGCCGGAAGGATCCCGGCTCAGCCACACTCGCACCAATATGGTGGACGACGCCGACTGGGACCAGCTGGGCCGGTTCAGTGTCTTCGCGAAGGAACGCGGGCTGACCGAAATTGAGGTGGCCTTCTCCTGGCTCGCCGCGCAGCCCTCGGTGGCCAGCGTCATCGCCGGGGCCACCAGGCCGGAGCAGGTCAGGCAGAACGCGGAAGCGGCGAACTGGATCCCCACCCCCGAAGACCTGGCCGCCCTGGACGGGATCTTCCCGGCCGTGCCCAAGGTCGCGCTCTTCTAGGCAGCCGTGCCCGCCTACCTCCTGGACGTTGATACCGGAATCGACGACGCCCTGGCCCTGGCCTACCTGGCGGCCCTCCCGGACACGGAATTCGTGGCAGTCACTGCCACCCCCGGCAACGTGGACGCGGACCAGGTGGCCCGCAACACCCTGGCGTTGCTGGAACTGTGCGGCCGGCCCGGGGTCCAGGTGGCCGTGGGGGCCCGCAAGCCCCTGTCCATCCCGCTGCAGACCACCCCGGAGACCCACGGACCACAAGGAATCGGCTACGCCGTCCTGCCGCAGCCCGCCGGCCGGATCAGCGAACGGGATGCCGTGGACCTGTGGATCGAACACGCCAGGGCCAGGCCGGGGGAGCTCACCGCGCTCATCACCGCCCCGCTGACCAACTTCGCCCTGGCGCTGCGCAGGGAACCGCAACTTCCCGACCTCCTGGCAAAGGTGGTGATCATGGGCGGCGCCTTCTACCACCAGGGCAACACCACCCCCACCGCCGAATGGAACACGCACGTGGACCCGCACGCCGCCAAGGAGGTCTACGCCGCGTACCAGGGAAAGCCGCTGGAGAAACTGCCCATCGTCTGCTCGCTGGACACCACCGAACGCATGGAGCTCCGCCCAGCCCACGTCACGGCGCTGGCCCGCGCTGCCGGTGCCGCCGTTCCCGAACTGGTGCTCCCCGAACAGCCGGAAGGCCAGCGGAGCAGCTCCGACAACACCCTCATCAGGCACCTTTCGGATGCCCTGCGCTTCTACTTCGAATTCCACCGGCTCTACGACCAGGGCTACCTGGCCCACGTCCACGACTTTTTCGCCGCAGGAGTGGCGGCAGGCACGCTCGAGTATACGGCCCGCCCCGCCACCGTGGACGTCGAAACAGAGTCGCCGCTCCTGGCCGGCACCACCGTTGCCGACTTCCGCGGGCTCTGGGGCACACCTCCCAACGCCCGGATCGTGTCCGGCAACAACCCGGATCAGGCGTTCCGCGAGCTGGTGTCCGCCGTCGGAAGCCTGGCCGGCCGGGTGGGATGAAACGGCAGGCGCGGGGCGCCGTGCGACCAGTGCATTCCGCACGGGACGACGTCCGGGATGCCCGGTAGAATGGGGCACGGACCGGCCCGGCGCAGTTGCCGCCGGCTGCTGCCGAGGTGACATAGGCAGCCACACGCTCGTCCCGGCACTGCCGGGCCACTGCCTGCACCCAAAGGAACTTTCCCCATGTCATCGCCCTCTTTGACGCTCCCGTCCCAGGAACGCCCCGCGGCCCGCCGCCGGCTCCTGGAGATCCTCGGCGCCCTGGCCATCGCGGCCACCTATGTCTACCTGGTGCTCAACCAGCCCGCAGACATCACCGGAGGTCCGGGCAGCGCATCGGCCCTGATCGCCCTCACCGGCTTCCTGGCAGGCGCGGTCCTGCTGATCGTCGCCGTCCTGCCCACGCTGCCGGCATCCACCTTGGTGCTGATCCCGGTGGCCCTGGTCCTGAACATCGTCCTCGGCCAGTTCGTTGGCAGCACCCTGGTTCCCTTCTACCTCGACGCCATCGGCACGGTGCTGATTGCCGTCCTGGCCGGCCCGGCTGCCGGCGCCGCCACGGGCGCACTCAGCAGCATCGTCTGGTCCTTCTTCAACCCCACCGTGCTTCCGTTCGCCGCAGGCGCCGCGCTCATCGGGTGCCTGGCCGGGCTGGCAGCACGCTACGGCCTCTTCCGCCGCTTCTACCTGGCTCCCGTGGCCGGCTTCGCCACGGGGATCATCGCCGGTGTGGTCTCCGCCCCGGTGGCCGCGTTCGTCTTCGGCGGAACCTCGGGCGTGGCCACAGGGGCGATCGTGAGTGCTTTCCGGGCCATGGGCGATACCCTCCTGGCCGCCATCACCAAGCAGGCGCTGATCTCCGACCCCATGGACAAGGCCATCGTGTTCACCATCGTGGCCATCCTGGTCTATGCCCTGCCCCGCCGGGCCCGCCAGCAGTTCCCCTTCATCAGGCGCCACCGCGTGCTGGCCGGCACTACGCCTGCGGCTGACGCCCGCGCGCAGGGACCCGCCCAGGATCCGGTCCAGGGGCCGGCAGAGGGACCCGCCCAGGATTCCACACGGAAGGGATGACCCTACCCCTGTGACGGCATCATCGGCAGGCAGGACGGCAGCGCCGGCCAGGCGGGAACGGCTTAACCCGCTGACGTCGCTGACCGCTGCGGCGGCCACGGCGGTCATTACGACGGCGGCCGGCAGCTGGCCGCTGTCCCTCGCCGTGGTTGCCGCGTGCCTTGGCCTGTCCGTGGCGGGCGGCACCGCCCGCCGGGTGCTCCCGGCTGGTGCTGCAGTCCTGGTTCCGCTTGGCCTGTCACTGTTGTGGCTGCACGGGCTGTTCTTCCCCGAGGGACGGACTGTCCTGGCAGCGTGGGGACCTGCCCGGATCACCCAGGAAGGCCTGGAGTTCGCCGGGCAGCGGATCCTGCAGCTGGCCGCCGTGGTCCTGGTGCTGCTCCTGTTTTCCTTCAGCGTCCGCGTCCCCGACCTCGTGGCGGCCTTGTCCGCCCGCGGGGTACAGGGCCGGTTCGCCTTCGTCCTGGCCTCCACCCTGACCCTGCTGCCTGCCATCGCGGCCCGGGCGCAGCGGATCAGACAGGCCCAGGAATCACGGGGCCTGGTGGTCTCCGGCAGCCTGGTGTCCAGGGCGCGCGCCTTCCGGCTGCAGGCCGTTCCGCTGGTCCTCTCCCTGATCGAGGATGCCGGTACCCGCGCCGCCGCTCTCGAGGCCAGGGGACTCAGCAATACCGGGCCGCGGACCAGCTACCGCGAGGTGGCTGATTCGGGCCTGCAGCGGGCAGCCCGGACAGTCCTGGTGCTGGCGGCCCTGGCGGCAGTGGTTCTCCGGGTGGCCCAGGCGGGCGCAGGTGGCTGAGCCCGTGGTGACCAGCAGCCCAGGCAATGCCGGCAAAGCAAGTAATGCCGGCAAAGACAGCAATGCCGGCGTGCCAGGCAAACCGGTCCTGGCAGCCGGGATCCGGCAGTTCACGTTCCACGACGGCCAGACCCCGGCCCTGCAGGATGTGACCGTGTCTTTTGCGCCCGGCTCCTTCACGGCCATTCTTGGTGCCTCCGGCAGCGGCAAGTCCACCCTGGGCCGGCTGCTGGCCGGCTGGCTGCCTCCGGGCGGCCACGGCCTACTGGCAGGGTTCCTTGAGTTGTCCGGCACGCGGCTGGAGTTCGACGGCGGCCCGGGGGACCCCCGGATCGATGCCGCCCAGTGGGGCCGGCACGTGGGGTTTGTCCCGCAGGACCCGGGTTCCGTCCTGTCCACCGTGCGGGCCACAGTGGCCGAGGAACTCGCGTTCGGGCTGGAAAACGCCGGCACGGAGCGCGCTGACATGCAGGTGGCTGTGGAGCGCACAGCCGGGCTGCTGGGACTTCGGAACCAGCTGGACCAGGACCCCGCCCGGCTCTCCGGCGGGCAGCTGCGCCGCCTCGCCATCGGCTGCACCATCATCGCCGGACCGCCCGTGCTGGTCATGGACGAGCCCTTCGCCTCCCTGGACACGGCAGGCGCGGACGATCTTGCCACCCTGGTCCGGGACCTGCTGAAGCGGGGTACCGCCGTCGTCATCCTCAGCCAGATGGTGGACCCGCTGCTGCTGGACGCCGACACCTGGGTGGTGCTGTCGGGTGGCACAGTCACCGCGTGCGGGCCTCCTGCCGGCATGGGGGCCGGACATGCCGAAGGCAGCAATGGCGCAGGCATGCTGCCCAGGGCAATCCGGCGTCCAGCCGAACGGAACGCTGCGGCGCCGCCAAAGCCGCCTCCAGGGCCGCAGGCCGGACCGGCGGCACTGCAGCTCCGCGGTGTGTCCTTTGCGTACCCGGCCCCACAAACCCACGGTGAAAGACGCCGCAAACGATGGGTCAAGGCGGTACGGACCGGGGACTCGACCCCCGGTACACCCGTGCTGCAGGACGTCCACCTAACGGTCCAATCCGGGGAAATCGTGGCGGTCACCGGGCCCAACGGCGCCGGAAAATCCACGCTCCTGCGCCACTTCAACGGCCTGCTGAAACCCACCGCGGGAACTGTCCTGGTCAGCGGCAATGACATTTCCGGCGCGCCCGTTGGACGCACCGCGGCCGCCGTGGGCCTCCTGTTCCAGCAGCCGCGCGACCAGTTGTTTGAACGCACCGTACTGCGGGAGGTCAGCTTCGGGCTGGACCGCCTGGTGGGTCCGGACATGGCGGCAGAACGGGCCGTTGCAGCCCTTCAGGCAGTCGGCCTGGCGAAGGCCGCCCACGGGCACCCCGCCGAGCTGCCGGCCTCAGCCCAGCGCCTCCTGGCGCTGGCCACCGTCCTGGCGCGCAGGCCCGCCGTCCTGGCACTGGACGAGCCCACCGTGGCACTGGACGGCGACGGACTGGCCCTGCTGGACGCCGCCGTCGGCTCGGCCGCAGCGGAGGGCGCCGCCGTCGTGCTGGTCACCCATGACCTGGGCTACGCACGCACGGTGGCGCACCGCATCCTGACGCTCGACGGCGGCCGGTTGGCAACGGCCTGACCGCCGGCATGACGGCGGCCGGCAGTGCGCCGCCCGCCAGTGGGCGGGCGGCGCGCAAATCCGCCTAGCCTGCGGCGGGGGACGCGACGCCCGGCGCCAGGAAGCGCTTGCCGTTCACCCGCTCGGAGGCCCCCACCCGGTCCAGGTAGGGGATGATGCCGCCCAGGAACATCGGCCAGCCGGCGCCAAGGATCATGCAGAGGTCGATGTCCGCCGGACCGGCCACGACGTCCTCGTCCAGCATGTGGCCGATTTCCTCAGCCAAGGCATCCTGGACGCGGCGCAGCACCTGCCCGCCGGTGGACGGGCTGGAGCCAAAGGAGAGCATTTCCAGCGTGGAGGCGGGGATGGCCCGGGTACCATCCGGGGAAGTCTCCCACAGTGCCTTGACGTTGTTGTCGATGAGCTTTTTGAGGTTGGTGGAGACCGGGAAACGGTCGCCGAACGCGGCGTGCAGCGATTCCTGGACATGCTGTGCCACGGGCAGGCCCACCATGGCCAGCAGCGTGAACGGCGTCATGGGGAGCCCCATGGGCCGGAGCGCATTGTCCGCTACCTCTGCCGGCGTGCCCTCATCAAAGGCGGCCGTGACTTCCCCCATGAGCCGGAGCAGGATGCGGTTGACCACGAACGCGGCGGCATCCTTGACCAGCACCCCGGTTTTCTTCAGGGACTTGGCCAGTTCGAACGCGGTGGCCAGCACGGCGTCGTCGGTCCGCGGGGCCCGGACGATCTCCAGCAGCGGCATCACGGCCACGGGGTTGAAGAAGTGGAAACCCACCAAGCGTTCGGGGTGCTGCAGGTCGGCGGCCATTTCCGTCACGGAGAGCGAGGACGTGTTGGTGGCCAGGATGCACTCCGTACCCACAATGCCTTCCAGCTCGGCGAAGACCTGCTTCTTGATGTGCAGTTCCTCAAAGACCGCCTCAATCACGAAGTCGGCGTCGGCGAAGACATCCTTGGACACCGAACCCGTCACCAGGGCCTTGGTACGGTTGGCCGCGTCCTGGCTGAGGCGCTTTTTCGCCAGCAGCTTGTCCACCTCGGCGTGGACGTAGGCCACGCCCTTGTCCACACGGGCCTGGTCGATGTCGGTCAGGACCACGGGCACCTTCAGCTGGCGGGCGAAGAGCAGGGCCAGCTGGCCGGCCATCAGTCCGGCGCCCACCACGCCCACTTTGGTGACGGGGCGGGCCAGCTTGCGGTCAGGGGCACCCGCCGGGCGCTTGGCACGCTTCTGCACCAGGTCCAGGAAGGCGTAGACGGTGGAGCGGAACTCGTCGGTCTGCATCAGCTCAGCCAGAGTTTCGCATTCCAGCGCGGCGGATTCCGCTGCCGTCATGGTGCGGTTCACTTCGAGGATATCCAGGACCTTGGCGGGTGCGGGGGAGGCGTTGGAGGTCTTGGCCTCTACGAACGCCCGTCCAGCCTCCACCGCAGCGGCCCACCGGGTTGCCGCCTCAGGGGAGGAGGGGTCGACGGCGTTGGCCCGCTCCGGGACCACGTCACCGGAGATGACACCGGCGGCCCAGGCAAGCGACTGCTCCAGGAAGTCGGCAGGCTCGAAGAGGGCGTCGGCGATGCCCAGCTTGAAAGCCTCCGCACCGGACAGTGTCCGGTTGTTGCTCAGCGGGTTCTCGATCATGACCTTGACGGCATTCTCCGGGCCCACCAGGCGGGGGAGGATGTAGACGCCGCCCCAGCCGGGCACCAAACCGAGGAACGCTTCCGGCAGTGCCAGGGCCCCGGCGCCCGTGGATACGGTGCGGTACGTGGACTGCAGGGCGATTTCCAGCCCGCCGCCCAGGGCTGCGCCGTTGATGAAGGCGAAGCTGGGGACGCCAAGGTTTGCCAGCGTTGCGTAGACGTCGTGGCCCAGCTGCGCCATCCACAGCCCGTGCTCACGCTGTTCCAGTGACTTCACGGCGGAAAGATCGGCGCCCGCCACCAGGTAGTGCGGCTTGCCGGTCACGCCCACGCCCACGATCTCGCCCCGGGCGGCCCGCCCGCGCAGGCCTTCCAGGACCGTGCCGAGTTCCACCAGGGTGTTGGGGCCCAGGGTGGTCGGCTTGGTGTGGTCGAGGTCGTTGTCCAGGGTGACCAGGGCGAAGGTACCCGGACCTGGCCGGCCCACCGTGCCCGGCAGGGCGATGTCCTGCACGTAGGAGTGGGTCACGGTTTCGTTGGGGAAAAGGTCCGCCAACTTGCGGAAATCTGCGGCGCTCATGCCATGGCTCCTTCGGAAACGGTAGCGGCGGACTCCCCGGAAGGGGTTCCACTGTAGTCGGGGTGGTGCGGATTCTCCCAGATAACGGTGCCGCCCATGCCAAGGCCTACGCACATGGTGGTGATTCCGTACCGCACCGAGGGGTCCTCTTCGAACTGGCGGGCGAGCTGGATCATCAGCCGGACGCCGGAGGAGGCAAGGGGGTGTCCCACCGCGATGGCGCCGCCGTACCGGTTGACCCGGGGGTCGTCGTCGGCGATGCCGTAGTGGTCAAGGAAGCTCAGGACCTGCACGGCGAACGCTTCATTGATTTCGAACAGGCCGATGTCGTCGATGGTGAGCCCGGCGTTCTTCAGCGCTTTTTCGGTCGCGGGGACGGGGCCGATGCCCATGACCTCCGGCTCCACCCCGGCGTACGCGTAGCTGACCAGCCGCATCTTCACGGGAAGACCGAGCTCCGCCGCGGCGTCGGAGGACGCAAGGACTGCGGCGGTTGCGCCATCGTTCAGGCCGGCGGCGTTTCCGGCAGTGACCCGGCCATGGGCCCGGAACGGCGTGCGCAGGCCGGCGAGGTCAGCCATGCTGGTCCCCGGGCGCGGTGGTTCGTCCTTGCTGTGGACCGTCCAGCCCTCACCGGGCTTGCGGGCGGCTACGGGAACCATGTCGGGCTGGATCTTTCCGTCCCGGTAGGCGGCGGCCAGCTTGTCCTGCGAGGCGACCGCGTAGGCGTCGGTGCGCTCTTTCGTGATGGCGGGGAAGCGGTCGTGCAGGTTCTCGGCCGTGTTTCCCATATTCAAAGCTGCCGGGTCCACCAGGCGTTCGGACATGAAGCGCGGGTTCGGGTCAGCGCCGGATCCCATGGGGTGGTGGCCCATGTGCTCCACGCCGCCGGCAACCACCACGTCGTAGGCGCCAAAGCCGATGCCGCCCGCCGTCGTCGTGACGGCGGTCATGGCACCGGCGCACATGCGGTCGATGGCGAAGCCGGGGACCGTCCGGGGGAGGCCGGCCAGCAGGGCCGCGGTCCGGCCGAGGGTAAGGCCCTGGTCGCCGGTCTGGGTGGTGGCGGCGATGGCTACCTCGTCGATCCGCTCCGACGGCAGGGACGGATTGCGGCGAAGCAGGCCGCGGATGCATTTCACGATCAGGTCGTCGGCCCGGGTCCCGGCGTAGATTCCTTTCTCGCCGGCCCTGCCGAAGGGTGTGCGGATGCCGTCCACAAAGACGACGTCGCGGACAGTGCGCGGTGATGCGCCGCTTCCGTGCTGGCTCACGTGTAACTCCTCATCGAGACGTAGCGCGCCGGGTGCATGCCGGAGTGCGGCACTAACTGGCGTCGGTCACACCGATGTTACTCGTGAGTAACTTAGCCTGCAAGGGCTGACGTGAAAGGGTTACTGGCCGCCAGCGGCAGCAACCTGTTTGGGTTCCTTGGGCGGAAGCGGCTGCGGGTTCAGGAAAGCGGCGGTGATCAGTGGGGCCGTGAGTTCCACCTGCCATGGGCGGGCACCGAGCGCCCGCAGTTCGGCGGAAATCGAGTCTTCAGTGACGTCAGCCGGCGGCCGCCACGCCACACGCCGTAGGTAGTCGGGCGTCAGGAGGTTTTCCAGCGGGAGGTTCAACTCCCCGGCCTTCTCCTGGAGCAGGGGGCGGGCCGTGGCCAGGCGGGCGGCGGCTTCGGGATCGCGGTCTGCCCAGACCCGCGGCGGCGGCGGGGCATTGGTGGCCAGGTGCAGGGGCGGCAGTTCCGCCAGGTCCCTGGCCGCGGCAATGCAGCGCAGCCAGCGGGGAGCTTCGCGCTGCGCGGCCCGGCCGTGGAAGCCCTTGGTGCTGAGCAGCTGGGGGACGGTGGCGGGCATGGCCTTTGCCGCGGCTACGAGGGCTGAGTCCGGGAGGAGCCGCCCGGGTGCCACGTCGCGTTTCTGCGCCAGGGAGTCGCGTTCCAGCCACAGCTCGCGGACGGCGGCAAGCTGGCGGCGGTCCCGGATCTGGTGCAGGCCGGAGGTCTTCCGCCATGGGTCAACGCGCGGGGGAGCGATGCCCGCTTGGAGGATGGCCGCGAACTCCTGCTGGGCGTATTCCAGTTTTCCGTCCGCTTGGAGCAGTTCGATGAGTTCCTCGCGCAGCTCCGTGAGGACTTCGACGTCCAGTGCGGCGTAGCGCAGCCAGGGCTCCGGCAGGGGGCGGGTGGACCAGTCGGCCGCGGAGTGTTCCTTGGCAAGGCCGAATCCCAGCAGCTGCTCGATGACGGCGGCCAGGCCCACGCGGGGCAGCCCGGCCAGGCGCGCGGCGAGTTCTGTGTCGAACAGCTTGTCCGGCCACATTCCGAGTTCGGAGAGGCAGGGCAGGTCCTGGGTGGCGGCGTGGAGGATCCATTCGACGCCGCGGAGGGCGTCGTTGATGATGTCCAGGTTCCCGAACGGCTCGGGATCGATCAACCAGGTCCCGGCGCCCTCGCGGCGGATCTGGACCAGGAAGGCGCGCTGCCCGTAACGGAAGCCGGAGGCACGCTCGGCGTCCACGCCGGCGGGCCCGGTGCCGGCGGCAATGGCAGCGGCACAGCGCTCCAGGCCGGACTGCGTCTCGATGACCAGCGGAACGCCCTCCCGGGGCGAGTCGAGGTCGATGATTTCGGGGATGGGGCTGTCAAAGCCCTCCACCGTGATGTGGGGTGCGGCAGCAGCAGCCGGGACGCCGGCTGTGGTGTTTTCCGGAATGTTTGGGGTCATGATGCCCCCAGTTTACCGGGCTGCCCCATAACCGTTCTGCTGGCTTCGCCGCCGGGGCGGGAGTGCGGTGACGCCGTCGGGCAGTGGCGGGAGCCCGGCGAACGTGCACACCATGTCGGACCAGGCCTCGAGGTGGGCCTGGACGTCGGCGGAAGCGGGGGTCCAGGAGGCCCGGAGTTCGATGTCTATGGACCCGGGCCGCCCGGCCAGGGTCCCGAAGCTTTCGGACAGGACGCGGGTGGCGGTGCCGCCCGCGGCCCGGTATGCCGCATTGTGGTTCTCCAGTGCCTCCACCAGCCAGGTCCACGCCACGGTTCCCAGCATCTGGTCGTTGCCCATTTCCGGTTCCAGTTCGGCACGGATGTAGGTGACGATCCGGAACTCGCCGTCCCAGACTGCCGAGCCGTCCGGATCATGCAGCAGGATGAAGCGTCCGGTGGCGAGCTCCGTTTCGTCCTCGTCCGCCGGCTCCGAAGCGGAAGCGGCGGCAAGGGCCATGGCCGCGGGTCCGTGGACGGGCGTGGCGGGGGAGCCGGCGCCGGGCGCCATCACTTCTGCGCCCAGTGCCACGGCGAAGGGTGCCAGCCGCGCGGGGGCAGGGATCTCCGCGAGGCGCAGTTCCTTCCGGCACCGGGCTTTCCTGAGGGTTCCCAAGGCGTGGAGAAAATCCGGGGGAACCTGGTCAAGTGCGTTCACCTTGGCAGATTACGGGGCGGGACGGGCCGGGGCGGGAAGGCTCGCCGCCAGCGGACATTCACCCGGCCTGGCCGGCCCGGTACTCCCGAAGTTCATGGCGGATCGCGGCAGCAAAGGTATCGACGTCCTCCTCTGTGGTGTCAAAGGAACACATCCACCGGACTTCCCCTGCCGCCTCATCCCAGTCGTAGAACCGGAAGGACTGTCGCAGCCTGTCCGCTGTGCCGGGGGGAAGGACGGCGAAGACGCCGTTGGATTCAGTCTTCTGGGTGGGCCGGACACCGTCAATGGTGTCGACGGCGGCACGGAGGCGGGCGGCCATGGCATTGGCATGCGCGGCGGAGCGCAGCCACAGGTCGCCTTCGAGCAGCGCGATGAACTGGGCGGACATGAACCGCATCTTGGAGGCAAGCTGCATGTCCATCTTGCGCAGGTAGACCAGGCCGTGGGCTGCCTCGGGGTTCAGGGCCACCACCACTTCGCCGAAGAGCAGCCCGTTCTTGGTGCCGCCAAAGGAGAGGATGTCCACGCCGGCGTCACGGGTGAAGGCCCGCAGGGGCACGCCCAGGTGTGCGGCGGCGTTGGCCAGCCGCGCCCCGTCCATGTGCAGCTTCATGCCTTTGGCGTGCGCATGGTCGGCAATGGCACGCACTTCTTCGGGGGTGTAGCAGGTGCCCAGTTCGGTGGTCTGGGTGATGGAGACGGCGAGCGGCTGGGCGCGGTGTTCGTCGCCCCAGCCCCAGGCCTCCCGGTCGATCAGGTCGGGGGTCAGCTTGCCGTCCGGCGTGGGGACGTGCAGGAGCTTGAGTCCGCCGATGCGTTCGGGGGCGCCGTTCTCGTCCATGTTGATGTGGGCGGTGGAGGCGCACACCACGGCACCCCAGCGGGGAAGCAGGGACTGCAGTGACAGGACGTTGGCGCCGGTGCCGTTGAAGACCGGGAAGCATTCGATGCCGGGCCCGAAGTGGTCAACCATCAGTTCGTGCAACCGCGCCGTGTAGTCGTCTTCGCCGTACGAGACCTGGTGCCCGTCATTGGCGGCGGCAAGTGCCGCGAGGACTTCGGGGTGGACGCCTGAGTAGTTGTCGGAGGCAAAGCCGCGCACGTTGGGATCGTGCAGCCGCAGCCCCGTGCGGGTTTCTGCTGTTGTCGTCATAGGGTTGCTCACGCTTTCAGTTTAGGGACAGCCGGGGCCGTCAGTCGGCCAGCCTGAGGCGGGCACCGTTGAGTTCGGTGGACGGAGTGCCGAAAAGCCGTACGACGGCGGCAGCAAGGTCAGCCACGTCGGTCGCCCCAGGGAACTTCCGTTCGGGGTGGGCCAGGCGGAGTTCATCGTCCACCAGTGCCTTGACCACGAGGATGGTGGCGGCGGCCGGGTTTCCGCCGGCGCCGGAGGCCCGGCGGAAACCATCGGCCATGGCCACGGTCCAGGTTTCGGCGGCTGCCTTCGCTGCCGCGTAGCTGGCCACGGCTGCGGTGGGGTTGTCCAGGGCGGTGGAAGAGACCATCGCAAACCGCCCCGAGGCGGATGCGGCGAGGTCGTCAAAGAAGACGCGTGAGACATTGCGCAGCGTGGTGATGGCACCGCGCTCCAGGAAGTCCCAGTCGTCGTCGGACTGGTCCGCTATGCCCTTGGCCCCGCGCCAGCCGCCCACCAGGTGGATCACGCCGTCCACCGCCCCCAAAACGCCGGTGACGTCCTCGCGCAGCTGCCGGACGTCCGCCAAAACCGCGAGGTCGCACGTGAAGGGCGTGACGCCGTCGCCCGCTTTCCGCGCTGCCTCGCCGATCCGGGCCTGGTCTGATCCCACCGTGGCCACCCGGTGGCCGGCCGCAGCCAGTGCCCGCGCCACGGCGATTCCGGAGGCGCCGCTGCCGCCGGCCACCAGGACGGTGAGCGGCTGGGCACTGACGCTCTGGCCGCCCTGGGCGCCTTCTGTGGGGCCGGAGCTGCTCACAGTGCCGAGCGGCCGGTGATCCCGGCGGTGGACTCGATGACGGGGCGCATCTTCTTCTCCAAAGCCTCGTAGAACATGGACAGCGGGAATTCGTCGTCCAGCACCTGGTCCGTGAGGCCGCGGGGCGTTCCCGCCAACGGCAGTGCGTCCGGGCCCTTGGCCCACACGGAGGCCGGGTTGGGGGTGACAGTGGCCGAGACCAGCCGGTACGCCGCCAGCCAGTGCGCGGTCTTGGGGCGGTCGATGGAGCGCCAGTACAGTTCGTCGATGCTGGCTCCCAGGGCGATCACAGCGTCCGCCACCTCATCCCAGTCGATGGTAAGCCGGGTATCCGTCCAGTGCAGCACGTGCTGCTGGTGCAGCCAGGCAAAGAGCAGCTGGCCGCCCAGGCCATCGTAATTGCGGACCCGGCTGCCGGTGATGGCGAAGCGGAAGATCCGGTCGAAAATGATGGCGTACTGCACGAGCTTCGCGTGCCGCCGGGCTTCAGGGTCGGCGTCGTCGTCCTGTTCGATCCGGACCGATTCGCGGAACGCGGTGAGGTCGCAGCGCAGCTCTTCGAGCGAGTACAGGAAGTAGGGCATCCGCTGCTTGATCATGAACGGATCGAACGGCAGGTCCCCGCGCATGTGCGTCCGGTCGTGGATCAGGTCCCACATCACGAACGTGGCCTCGGTGAGGTCCTGGTCCGCGAGCAGTTCCGCGGCGCCCTCCGGCAACTCCAGGGACGTGATCTCCGCGGCAGCCTTCAGGACGCGGCGGAACCGGGCGGCTTCCCGGTCGGCAAAGATGGCGCCCCAGGTGAAGGTGGGCGTGCGGCCGACGGCCACCGTTTCGGGGAAGAGCACGGCCGAGTTGGTGTCGTAGCCGGGGGTGAAGTCGACGAAGCGGATGGGGACGAACAGTTTATTCGAGTAGTCCCCGGCTTCCAGCCCGGCAATGAATTCGGGCCAGATGACCTCGACCAGCACGGCCTCCACCAGCCGGTTGCTGCTGCCGTTCTGGGTGTACATGGGGAACACCACCAGGTGCTGCAGACCGTCGCGGCGCTGCTCCTGCGGCTGGAACTCCAGGAGCGAGGAGAGGAAGTCGGGGACTCCGAAGCCGCCGGCAGCCCACGCCTCAAAGTCTGCGCAGCAGGCGCCCAGGTAGTCGGCGTCGTGCGGAAAAGCAGGGGCCAGGGCCTGGACTGCGGCCACGATGACCTCCACGTGCCGGGCTGCCTCCGGGTGGTCCGCCGGATTGGGGACAGACCCGTCCTGGACCTGGAGCCCCTGCAGTGCGGTGGCGGCGGCCTTGAGCCGGAGCCAGTCCTGGTTCTGTGCGGAAATCCCGGTAACGGCGGTGGTCAGGGTCTCTGTCATCGTCGGCTGCCTTTCTGGTTGCTTGCTTCTCTGGCGAGCGTAACAAGCAACCAGCAGGACTTATGCCAAAACGTCCCTTTCGTAAGAAAAGCTTAGCCTTGCTGCTTTCCCGGCAGGATCGAGACAGGTCCTTCCCTGTGGGATAGGCCCCGGGACGCCCTTCCCGGTGCCCTAGCTTTGCAGGGTCCCTTCCGGTCCAGCGTCCTTTGCCACCAGGCGGAGGGACACGGAGTTGATGCAGTAGCGCTGGTCGGTGGGCGTTCCATAGCCCTCGCCCTCGAAGACGTGGCCAAGGTGCGAGTCGCAGGAACCGCAGCGCACCTCGATCCTGTCCATGCCCAGGGTCCTGTCATGGATGTAGCGCACGTTGCCCTCAGCCAAAGGAGCCCAGAAGGAAGGCCACCCGCAGTGCGAGTCAAACTTCTCGTTGCTGGTGAAGAGTTCGGCGCCACAGGCCCGGCACTGGTACACGCCTTCGGTATGGGTGTCCCAGTATTCGCCGGTGTACGGGCGCTCGGTCCCGGCCTGCCGCAGCACGTGGTACTCCTCCGGCGTCAGTTCTTCCCGCCACTGGGCATCACTTTTCGTGACGGTGTTTTCCTGCTTGCCGGTGTCCTGCTTGCCGGTCTCCGGAGTACCGGGGGCCGGAGCCCCACCAACAACGCCTGCCGCCTTGTTTCCGAAAATGCTGTTTCCAAAGATGCTCATAGCATTCCCAACGCTCAGGAGTCGCCGATAAATCCCGAGCCCGCGTACAGGTGGAGCACGGGGACACCGAGTTGGTCCTGCGCCTTGTTGGCCCAGTCCGTGTGGAAGGTATCGGACACGGCATGCGGCCTGGTGATCACCACGGCCTGGGAGGCTCCGGTTTCCCGGACCTTTGCCACCAGGGCCTCCACTGCCTTGCCCTCCACCACCTGGCCGCTCACACCCGAGCCCAGGCCCTCCAGTGCTGCGAGCGACGCGCTGAGGATTTCATCTGCGTGCGCCCGCTCTGTGGCGGGGTCCGGGTTGCGCGCTCCGAGTTCCCGGAACGCCTTGGCAACGTCAAGCATGGAGAGGTTTTCCAGGAAGTCCACGAGCAGGTGCCGCTCGGTGTTTGCCGGCACCAGGACCAGCAGCCGGTTGTCCGCCCCATCCACCAGCCGTTCAATGTTCACGCGGTCGTCCGCGCCCAGGGGTTCTTCGGTCAGGATGATGATGGGATCACTCATGGCCTTAGCCTAGCGCCGCCCGCGGATGCCCGCACGGCAGCAAAAGAAAGTGCCGGAACAGGCCCGGTGGGCTGCGTGGCGCCGTGCCGGTGCTGCCCGGGAATGCGGGTATCGGCGGCAACGCCGGTAAGAATAGTTCCATGGCACCTTTCCGGCGAGCGCGCCCTGCAATGACTGCAACCATCCGGGATTCCGGCGGGATGTCTCCCGGAGCAAAGTGGGCCATCGGCGGCGCCATTGCCGGCGGATCCGTAGCCAGCCTGCTGGGAGCAGGCTCTTCCGCGCTCGCGCTGTACTTTGCCCGCCGCGTCATCACGCCGGCAAGGCAACGGACTGCCGACAAGGAACTGCTGGCCGTGATCCGGGACGGGCACAAGCAGCAGGTGATCCTCGCTGCCGACGACGACACCACGGTGGACGGGGTCTACGGGTTCTTTTTCGACGGCGGCAAGGGGCACGTGCGCATTGGCCGCATAATTTCCTACTCGCCCGCCGAACGGACGGTCCTGCGCGAGGTGGAAGCCGTCTACAGCGGTGACTTGTCCACGGCCCGCTGGGGATGGTGGAGCGGTGCCATCTACCCGGACCCGGCCGCCGTCGGAATTCCTGCCGAGGACGTGCCGATTCCGGTGGAGCGCGGGGAAGCGCCGGCCTGGCTGGTCCGGGCGAAGGGGACGGCCCGCACCTGGGCGATTATGGTGCACGGACGCGGGGCCAGCCGGCAGGAGGCTCTGCGCGCGGTGGGACCGGCACTGGAGCTGGGCCTGACCAGCCTGCTGGTGTCCTACCGCAATGACGGACTGGCGCCTTCGGCCGATGACGGACGCTACGGCCTGGGCTCCACGGAATGGCAGGACATTGAAGCTGCCATTGAGTATGCGCTGGCCAATGGTGCCGAGGAAATCGTCCTGTTCGGCTGGTCCATGGGCGGGGCCATTTGCCTGCAGACCGCGGACCTGTCCCGCCACCGGCACCGGATACGGGCCATGGTGCTCGACGCCCCGGTGATCGACTGGGTCACCGTGCTGGCGCACCATGCGCAGCTGAACCGGATTCCGTCGCTGGTGGGCCGCTACGGGCAGCTCATGCTGGGTCACCCGCTGGGCCGCCGTCTGACCGGCCTTTCGGCGCCGGTGGACCTGAAGGTCATGGACTGGGTGTCCAGGGCCGTCGAACTGCGGACACCCACGCTGATCATCCACAGCGTTGACGACGAGTACGTCCCCTACGGGCCCTCCGCCCTCCTGGCCGAGCGGAACCCGGAAATGGTCACGTTCGAAACGTTCAGGCACGCACGTCACACCAAGGAATGGAACGTGGACCCAGAGCGTTGGGAGCGGCTGGTCAAGGCCTGGCTTCGGCAGCAGCTCGCACCCCGCCTCAACCCAGGATCGGGGCCCAGGCCGGGGACACTGGCCGGACAAACGTCTGCGGGGGCGTGACATGGCGCAACAACTGCACCGGGGAACAACAGGGACGTTGGGCGCACGTGGGCGGGACCTTGCCGCGGGACTTCAAGGACTTGTCACAGCTGCCCCGGGCGGACAGACCCAGGCATCGCACGCACCCTTTGACGGCACAGTGATTGGTGAAGTGCCTGTCTGCACCACGCATGACGTTGATGCCGCCGTCGGTACGGCCCGCCTGGCGCAGCGGCACTGGGCTGATGTTCCGGTGGCTGAACGCTGTGCCGTGGTCCGGCGCTTCCGCGGGCTGGTGCTGGACCGGGAGCAGGACATCCTGGACCTGGTGCAGGCAGAAAGCGGCAAGTCCCGGCTGAGCGCCTTCGAGGAGTTCGCGGACGTTGTCCTGACCGCGGACTACTATGTGCGGAACGCTGAACGGTTCCTTGGGCCGCGCCGCCGGAGAGGAGCCGCTCCGGTCCTGACCCGCACCACCGAGCACCGCATTCCCAAGGGCGTGGTGGGCGTCATCAGTCCCTGGAACTACCCGCTGACCCTTGCGGTCTCGGATGCCATCCCTGCCCTGCTGGCCGGAAACGGCATCGTCCTGAAGCCGGATTCACAGACACCCTTCACCGCCCTGCTGATGCTCAGGCTGCTCCGGCAGGCGGGCCTTCCCGCAGACCTGTTCCAGGTGGTCACGGGGCCGGGCACTGCGATCGGGCCCGCTTTGATCGAGCGGGTCGATTTCCTGATGTTCACCGGATCGTCTAAGACCGGCAAGACGGTGGCCCGGCAGTGCGGTGAGCGGCTGATCGGCTTTTCCGCCGAACTCGGCGGCAAGAACCCCATGCTGGTCCTGGCTGACGCGGATATTGGCAAGGCCGCCGCCGGCGCGGTGCACGCCTGTTTTTCCAACTCCGGACAGCTGTGCGTCAGCATCGAACGGATTTACGTGCACACGGACGTCCACGACAGTTTCCTGGCCGCCTTCGCAGCCGGGGCAAAGGGCATCCGCTTGGCTCCAGGGCCGGAGTGGGACATCGGCATGGGGTCCCTCATCAGCGCGGCACAACTCGAACGGGTGGAGCGCCATGTCCAGGATGCGCTGGCCAAAGGCGCGCAACTGGTTACCGGCGGCCGGCGGCGGCCGGACCTGGGGCCCTTGTTCTACGAGCCAACGGTCCTCACCGGAGTCACCGAGGAGATGCTCGTGGCCCGGGAGGAGACCTTCGGGCCCGTCGTGGCCGTCTACCGGACAGCGGACGACGACGAAGCCGTAGCCCTGGCCAACGATTCCGACTTCGGGCTGAACGCCAGCGTCTGGTCCGGCCGCCGGGGTGAGACCGTGGCGCGCAGGCTCCTGACGGGCACAGTCAACGTGAATGAAGGCTATGCAGCCACCTGGGCGTCCCACGATGCACCGATCGGGGGCATGAAGGAGTCCGGCGCGGGCCGCCGCCACGGCCGGGAAGGCATCCTCAAATACACCGAGCCGCAGACCATTGCCGTGCAGCGGCTGCTCCGTGTTGCGCCCGCGCCGCCGGGCTCCACGCCGTCAAAACCCAGGAGAACCATATGCCCACAGGAACCCCGCTTTCCGGCGCAACACTGTTGATCACCGGAGGTGGCAGCGGGCTGGGCCGCCGCCTGGCGCTCGGAGCCGCCCGGCGCGGCAGCCGGGTGGTCATCTGGGACCTGGATGCTGCACGGGGCGCAGCAGTGCGCGATGAGATCCGCGCCGCCGGCGGCTTTGCCGAAGCCCACATTGTTGACGTCACGGACCGTGAGGCGGTGAAGGCTGCCGCGGGTGTTGCCGGACCGGTGGATGTCCTGGTCAACAACGCCGGCGTGGTCAGCGGCCGGCCACTCCTGGAAGCCACGGATGAAGCCATCGAACGGACCATGAACGTCAATGTCATGGCCCTGTACTGGGTCACCCGCGCCTTCCTCGGTGGAATGGCAAACCGCCGTCGGGGAACCGTGGTCACCATTGCCAGTGCTGCCGGCCTGGTGGGTGTGGCCCGCCAGACCGACTATTCCGCCAGCAAGTTTGCCGCTTTCGGCTTCAACGAATCACTCCGTGCCGAGCTCCGCGCCGGAAGAACCGGTGTCAACACGCTGGTGGTCTGCCCGTACTACATCGACACCGGGATGTTCGACGGCGTCCGGACCCGCTGGCCCCTGCTCCTCCCCATCCTCCAGGAAGAGCAGGTGGCAACCAGGACCCTTGACGCCATCGAAGCCGGGCGCCGAAAGCTTGTCCTGCCGCCTATTGTGAACCTGTTGCCCGCCCTCCGGATTCTTCCGGTCAAAGTCTTTGACGGGCTCATGGACGTGCTGGGAGTCAACCGGACCATGGACCACTTCACCGGCCGGGATGCCACACGGGCCGAAGAGAAAACCGTTGGTCCCGGCGCCTGACAGGGACTGTTGGCCCTACCGTCCGCGGGGAGGCTGCCTTAGCGTCAGCTGCTAGGGGGGACCTGGCAGCAAGCGAAACGGGGCCCAAAATGCACTTGACGAGGCGGCAACTTCTGCAGGCGGGCGCCGTAGCCGGCGCAGGTGTCCTGACCCAGGGTTACGGGCCAGGTGCGGGCCGGGCGCTCGCAGCTCCTGGTGCCGCAGCCGGTATGTTTACCGAGCAGCTTCCCACCCTGGATGAGCTCGGAGTGTTGGACATGCGGGCCGGCGGCAGCAAGTCGCTCTGGGTGCGCAACGCCCGCCACCGGTTCCAGGAACACATGGGCCTGACGGACACCCTGGCCTACCAGGAGGCCGGTTCAAGCCGGACGTACCTTGGCCCCGTGATCATTGCCCGGAAAGGAACGCCCTTCGAGCTGACGGTCCACAACCGGGCCGGACGGCATCCCCTGGCCTTTGCCATCGACCCCGAACTGGTTCCGGCGGGCAGCAACGATGCCGTGCGGCCGCGGACGTCCGTCCATCTTCACGGCGGCAATACCAGCGTGCGGTCCGACGGCGGCCCGGACCAGGCATTCGGTCCCGGCGCCTCCTACACGTACCACTACGGCAACAACCAGGATGCCGCCGGCCTTTGGTACCACGACCATGCGTTGGGCATGACCCGCCTGAATGTCTACGCAGGACTGGCCGGAGGGTACTTGCTCCGGGATACCCCGGGGCCGGGAGGAACCGGGATAGACACGGGGGATGGCACGCACCTGCCCCCGCCGCCGTACGAGGTCCCGATGATTATCCAGGACCGCATGTTCAACCCTGACGGCTCGTTCGCCTACCCGCCGAACCCTGATTTGGTGGCGGCGGACGGCAAGGCACGGCCTTGGGCCCCGGAGTTCTTCGGCGATGTGGCCACCGTCAACGGAAAGACCTGGCCCAACCTGGACGTGGCCCGCGGGAAGTACCGTTTCCGGATGTTCAACGGCTCCAACGCCCGGTTTTACGACTTGAGGTTGCTCGCCGGCGGCACGGCGGTCCCTTTCGACCAGATAGGGTCCGACGGCGGCCTGCTCGACGCTCCGGTCCGGCTCAACAGGCTGGTGATGGGACCGGGGGAACGGGCAGACATCGTGGTGGACTTCGCCGGGCTCAAGGCCGGCTCGAGGGTAGTCCTGGCCAACAGCGCCCGGGTGCCCTACCCGGACGGGCCCGAGTCCGTCCGGCAGGGCGGACTCCCGCTTCCGCAGATCATGCAGTTCACCGTCCTCTCCGAGCCCGGCTACACGGTGCCCCTGCCGGCCCAACTCCGGTCCCAAGCCGTAACCAGGCTAGGGGAACGGCCGGTCAAGGCAACGAGGTCCATGGCGCTGGTGGAAGTAGCCAACGCGGACGACGTTCCGGTGATGGCATTGCTGAACAACAGGATGTTCGACAGCCCGGACATCACGGTGGTGAAGAGCGACACCCTGGAACAGTGGGAGCTCATCAACACCACCGTGGACGCGCATCCGATTCACCTGCATTTCACCCAGTTCCAGGTGCTCAACCGGCAGAAGTTCGACGTCGATGCCTATCTGGAGGAAACGGATTTCATCGATCCGGCCACCGGCCTGGTCACGCCGGGGCGGGGCAAAGCGGTCGACGTCGGGCCGCACCTGATCGGCCGGCCCAAGGCAGCACCTGCCAATGAACAGGGCTGGAAGGACACCGTGGTGGCGATGCCGGGCGAGGTCACCAGGATCCGGGTTCCCTTTGGTGCAGCCGCAGCCGGCGGAGACCCGCTCGCCATCGGCTCGTCCTTCAAAGGCGAATACGTGTGGCACTGCCACATCCTGGAGCACGAGGACAACGACATGATGCAGCACTATGTGATCGAGTAACCTGCGCTCCCGGACTTCGCGCTGCTATGGTCGGGAGCCGCCCGCGGCCGGCGAGCCGATGGGTGCGGCGATGGCGTCCGTCAGCCGGACCAGGTCTGCCGGGGCGAGCTCAATGTCCAGGCCGCGGCGGCCTCCGGACACCAGGATCGAATCCAGCCCCAGGGCGGTGGAATCCAGCACGGTGGGGGAGGGCTGGCGCTGCCCGATGGGGGAGATGCCGCCCAGGACATAGCCGGTGCGGCGCTGGGCTGCGGCGCGATCGGCCATGGCGGCCTTCTTGGCTCCGAGCGCGGCAGCCATTGCCTTCAGGTCAAGGCTTCCGCTGACCGGTACGATCCCCACTGCGAGCCGGCCCTCCACGTCCACCATCAGGGTTTTGAAGACACGGGACGGATCGATGCCAAGGGCTTCGGCAGCTTCAGCACCATAGCTCTGCGCGGATGGATCGTGGGTGTACGGGTGCAGCACAAATGGAACCCCGGCAGCGGTCAGGGCCGCTGTTGCCGGGGTTCCCTGGGAACTGGTCTTCCGTGCCATGGGTACGGGGTCAGGCCTGGGCGCGGGACTCTGCCGCCACCTTGCGCTTGATCCTTCCCAGCATGGCGGTCATGCCCCGCATGCGCAGCGGCGTAATGGCCCGGGTGAGCCCCAGCAGCTCCGGCATGTCGTCCGGCACGGACAGGATCTCGTCTGCGGACAGGCCGTCCAGGCCCTCGTGCAGCACGCCGGCGAACCCCCGCGTGGTGGGTGCCTCGGCAGGTGCCTTGAAGAACAGGTGGACCGCGCCGTCGTCGTTGTTCCCCGTCTCAACGGTGAGGAACAGCGGCGACTGGCACTCCACCACCTGCTCCAGAAGTTCGGGGTGGTCCTTGAGCCGGTCGGGGAGCTCGGGCAGTCCTTCGGAGAACTCCAGCAGCAGCTGCAGCCTCTCGGGTTCGGACAGGGCCTGGAAGTCGTCCACGATCGCCGCAAGGGCGGATGGCAAAGCTTGAGTAGTCATCGTGTCAAGTCTACGCGGGCGGGTGCTGCGTCAGGCTCCGACGGTGGCCGGAACGGAACCCCGCTCGGCGCCCTTGACGATCGGTACGCGGACCGCATTGCCCCACTCGGTCCAGGATCCGTCGTAGTTGCGGACCGAATCAAAGCCCAGGAGGTACTTCAGGGCGAACCAGGTGTGGCTGGAACGCTCCCCAATCCGGCAGTACGCCACCACGTCGTCACCCTCGGACAGGCCGGCCTCGCCAAGGTAGATCGCCTCCAGTTCCCCGCGGCTCTTGAAGGTGCCGTCGGCGGCAGCGGCGCGGGCCCATGGAATGGATGCGGCGGTGGGGATGTGGCCGCCGCGGAGGGCGCCTTCCTCGGGGTAGGCCGGCATGTGGGTGCGCTGGCCGGTGTATTCCTCGGGCGAGCGGACGTCGATGAGCGGGCGGGTGCCGAGGTGGGCCAGGACGTCGTCCTTGAAGGCGCGGATGGGGGCATCGTCGCGCTCAACCACGGGGTAGCTCCCCGCGGCGGGGGCCGGCCGGTCCTTGGTCAGTTCGCGGCCCTCGGCAATCCACTTGTCCCGGCCGCCGTCGAGCAGCCGGACATCCTGGTGGCCAAACAGCGTGAAGACCCAAAGTGCGTACGCGGCCCACCAGTTGGACTTGTCGCCGTAGATGACCACGGTGCTGTCCCGCGAGATTCCCTTGGAGGCCGCGAGCTCCGCGAAGGCTGCGCCGTCGATGTAGTCACGGGCAACTTCGTCATTCAGGTCCGTGTGCCAGTCAATCTTCACCGCGCCGGGGATGTGGCCTGTTTCGTACAGGAGCACATCCTCGTCGGATTCCACCACCACGATGCCGCCGTCCGCCACCGCGCCGTCCTTGATGGCAGCCGCCAGCCACTCCGTGGAAACGAGACGTTCCGGGTGGGCATAGGCAGCAAACTTCTCATTCTGGTCAACCGGGTAGGGCATTGCTTGGCCTTTCAGTAAGAGCACGGGAATCCATGGAACATGCATTGGAACCTGTTCCCACACTAGCCAGCGCCCCTGACGTTGTCCGTATTCCGTTAATAGGGCGAAATGTTGCCTTCGTCACTCGATGCGCCTGGAGGAAGGCAGCCGGCCCGGATTCAGCCTGCCTTGCCGGTATCCTTTCTGGGGACCAACCACCAGCAGAACGGACCACCTTGGTACAGATCGAACAGCTTGCCGCCCGCACCCCGGCAGTTTCGGTGGACGAACTCCTCAAGGGCTTCTACCCATCGCCGCGGTTCGGGGAGGTCTCCTTTGCGAGCTACCGCCCGGACCCCAAGCAGCCCAGCCAGGCCACGGCCGTGCGGGAACTGCAGGGGTTTGCCGACGGCGTGGGGTCGGGTAACGGGGGAGGGCTCTTCAAAAAGCTGTTCGGCAAGAAGGACGAATCACGCGCCGGCATCTACCTTGACGGCGGGTTCGGCGTGGGCAAGACCCACCTGCTCGCGTCCCTGTGGCACGCGTCGCCGGGCCCCAAAGCCTTCGGTACCTTCGTGGAGTACACCAACCTCGTGGGCGCCCTGTCCTTCCGTAAGACGGTCGATGCCCTGAGCGGCTACAAGCTCGTTTGCATCGACGAATTCGAGCTTGACGATCCGGGCGATACCGTCCTGATGTCCCGGCTCATGCGGGAACTGGCAGACGCCGGGCTCAAGCTTGCAGCCACCTCCAACACCCTGCCGGGCTCGCTGGGGGACGGCCGCTTTGCCGCCGTGGACTTCCAGCGCGAAATCCAGGTCCTGGCCGACCAGTTCGAGGTCATCCGGATCGACGGCGAGGACTTCCGGCACCGCGGCCTGCCCGCCGCGCCGGCCCCGCTGAGGAACAGCGAACTCAATGCCCACATGAAAGCGGAGTTCGACGGCAAGACGGTTGCCCAGGACGAATTTTCCACCCTCATCCACCATCTGGCCGGCGTGCACCCCAGCCGCTACCGCCAGTTGATCGACGGCATTGACGGCGTGGTGTGGCGCAACGTGGAAACCATCAAGGAGCAGGCGGTGGCGCTGCGGTTCGTGGTTCTGGCGGACAGGCTCTACGACAAGGATGTTCCCATCCTGGCCAGCGGCGTCCCCTTCGACCAGCTGTTCACGGAGGAAATGATGACCGGCGGGTACATGAAGAAATACTTCCGCGCCGTCTCCCGCCTGACCGCCCTGGCCCGTGAAGGCCAGAACCACGAGCCGTCCTAGCGGCAACCCCTAAGAGGAGGTTGGGCTGCGCCGGGGCTTCAGCGCCCATTGAACCGCCAGCCCGGCAATCAGCGCCCAGAACGCGGAACCGATTCCGGCAAAAACCAGCCCCGATGCCGCCATCAGGAACGTGACCGCCGGGGCAATGCGCTCTTCGGCGTCAGCAAGGGCAGCCGAAATGGCCGATGCCAGGGTGCCCAGAAGGGCCAGTCCGGCCACGGCTTCGAGCATCCCCGCGGGCGCCTGGTCAACGACCGACACCAGGGCTGCGGAAAAGGCAGCCAGCACCAGGTAGGCCAGGCCGGACGTGAAGCCGGCGATCCACCTCCTGCTTCGGTCCCCGCCTGCTTCGGGACCGGCGGCCAGGGCCGCGCTGAGCGCTGCAAGGTTGATGGCGTGGCCGCCGAAGGGCGCTCCCAGAACGGTGCCCGCTCCCGTAACCAGCATCGCCGGCCGCCACGGTGTCCCGTATCCGAAGGAACGCAGCACAGCCACTCCGGGAATGTTCTGCGATGCCATTGTCACCACGAACAAGGGGACGGCAATGCTGGCGATGGCCTGCAGGCCGAACGTGGGAGTGGTCCAGGCCAGTGTGGGCATGAATCCTGCCGGATCCACTGGCGTCCCGGCGTACGCCAGGGAAGTTCCGATCACGCCCAGGGCCACCAGCAATGCTGCAGGAACCGACCAGCGCGGAGCGAACTTCATCATCAGCAGCCAGCACAAAATGACCGGCGCAACAAACACGGGGACCGTGCCCAGGGCTTTGAAGGGGGCCAGGCACAGCTGCAGCAGGACCCCGGCCAGCATCGCCTGTGCCAGGGAGGACGGAATGCGCGCCATCAGCCTGCCAAGCGCCGGCACCATGCCGGTCAGGGCCAACAGCAGGCCCGCCGTGAGGAAGGCCCCGACGGCGGCCGGCCATCCGCCGTCGGGAATTCCCGATGCAGCCAGCAGCGCCGCGCCCGGTGTTGACCAGGCCAGTGTCACAGGAACCCTGGAGCGCCAGGCGAGAACCAGGACGCCAAGGCCGACGCTCATGGTCAGTGCCAGCAGGCCGGACGCGGCCTGGGCGGAATCGGCTCCCACCGCCTTGAGTCCGGCCAGGACCACGGCAAAGGAGGAGGTGAAGCCCACCAACGCGGTGACGATCCCGGCGATGACGGGCCGGGAATCGATCCGAGCCCGGGTGGTCTTTGCCTCGGAGGGTGCGGGGGAGTTGGGCATACAGGCAGGTTACTGGCGGGCGTCCGGGAATCGGGAATCCGTTGGCACCGGCTCGGTGACAAGTGCTAACTGCCTTAGTGCCATCAGTGCCTTTAAACGCCAAAGGCGCGGGCGCCGCCTCCCGGCGGGACCCGCGCCCCGTTGACGTGCTGGGGCAAAGCCCTGGCCAAATCCTTTACGGAGCCCTGTCGACCGGTGGAACCGGATTTTCAGGAGCTGCCGGCGGAACCTGCCCGGCGGCAGGTGCCTGGCCCGGGGTTCCGTTCTTGTCAATGAGCTTGGAAGCGCCATCCTGGATCTTGTCGACATGGCCGGTGTACTTGCCGCCGGTCTTGGTGTCGACGAAATCGCCGGCCTTGCTGATGCCGTTCTTGATGGCCTGCTCGTTGCCGCGGATGAGACCCTGAGCCTTGCCCTTTAGATCGTCAATCAAACCCACGAGCACCTCCCTTCGATCGCGGAGCCAGGTCGCTCCTCGCGCCTTCGATCCTATCCGGGGGTGAAAGGTGTGCCAAGGGAGTTCGCCCGCAGCGGATACGGGGGAAACGAAAAAAGCAGCTCCGTAAGAGCTGCTGTTCATGTGGGCGATACTGGGATCGAACCAGTGACCTCTTCCGTGTCAGGGAAGCGCGCTACCGCTGCGCCAATCGCCCGGAACCGGAAGACCGGCTAATGGGATGTAAGAGAGCGGACGACGAGATTCGAACTCGCGACATCCACCTTGGCAAGGTGGTGCTCTACCAGCTGAGCTACGTCCGCGTGTGCAGGTTGAACCGGTAAACCGGTGGTACTGCGGGCAAGTTGCCTTGCCAGTGGGCGATACTGGGATCGAACCAGTGACCTCTTCCGTGTCAGGGAAGCGCGCTACCGCTGCGCCAATCGCCCATTGAATCCGAAACATCCGGAAACCATGGTTTTCACCGAGGTGGGTACGGGATTCGAACCCGTGTATACGGCTTTGCAGGCCGCTGCCTCGCCTCTCGGCCAACCCACCGTGTTAGCGTCAATTCCGAAGAATGTTTGCTGTGACAGTGTCCTGCGAGCGGACGACGAGATTCGAACTCGCGACATCCACCTTGGCAAGGTGGTGCTCTACCAGCTGAGCTACGTCCGCATTTTGGAGGGTTGATTCCTTGCCGTTTCCGGCATTTCCTCGCGTTCCAACGAGTAAAAACAATATAGGAGGTTCGGGGATTCTCCAAATCGCCCCGACCCGGCCCGGCACTATGACCTCCCGATCCCTGTAACTGCGCGGATTTTGAGAGTTACAAGCGTGTAATTCCCGACGCCGGCAGCGGGCGCTGGTGCGCCATGCTGCCGTCCGCCGGGCTGCTTTCAGTTGTTGGCGGCCAGGCAGAGGGTGCGCCTTTGGGGCCGGTTCATGAGGTGCCCCGTTCGATTTTTGAAATAGGGCAGAGGTGGGCTAGCATTCAAATGCATCGGGGCGATTGGCGCAGTGGTAGCGCGCTTCGTTCACACCGAAGAGGTCACTGGTTCGAACCCAGTATCGCCCACCGCAGAGGCCCGTTTCCGCTCATCAGCAGCGGAGACGGGCCTCTTTTGCGTGCAGCTCCTGCCTCCCGGAGCTTTTGTCGGCCCCCTGTGAAAGAGTCTTTTGTATGACTGATCCGCTTCTCGCCCACGCCACCGAATACGGCCGGATGTATGCACGGTCAACGTCTGAGCAGTTTTCGGTACCTTCCATCACCACGGTGATCAGCCAGCAGCCGCACGGCCTGGATGGCTGGTTTGGTTACATGGGTGCCAGCAGCCTGGCCAATGATCCGCTGCTCTCGGACTGCCTGGGCAGTCCCGCCAAAATCAAGCAGGCCATCAACCGTGCCGCCAAAGCTGCCGAAACCTACCGGGACGATGCCGCCAGGCGCGGGGACCGCGTCCACAATTACTGCGAGCAGGTGGCGCTCCGGGCGCTCGGGCGCCCCCACGGCATGAAGGAAGCCCGCGAGGCCTTGGCTGCCAATGGGGAAGAGGCCTTCGCCGTCCGCTTCGACGAATGGTGGGAACTCTTCCAAGTGGAGCCCATCGCCCCCGAAATCACTGTCTGGAACAACACCGTGGGTTACGCGGGCACCCTTGACCTTGTAGCCCGGATCAACGGACGCATTTGCCTGATCGACTACAAGACCAAGGGCACAACGCGGGATGGCCTGGTCAAACCACTGGATGACAAGGTTGTGATGCAGTTGGTGGCCGGCATGAAGGCCGAGGAAAGCCTGGTGGATGCGGAGGCCGGCACCTGGGAGCCCTGGAAATACGGCGAAAGCCCTGTCCTGCTGGCCGTTGCCATTGGCGAGACCGAGGTCCGTCCTGTCCGGGCCAACCCCGAGGTCCTCAAGCACCACTGGTGGAAGTTCTGCGCCCTGCGACGGGTCTGGGAATTGTCCGCGGACACCATCAGTGCCGGCACCGCGCTGCTGCCCATCGCACCCCCGCCGCTGGCACAGGCCCGCACCGCGTAAGCGGCGGGAGGACCTCGAGAGACTGCACCTAAACTGGATAGGTTCCCTTTGCCGCCAACCGTGAGGACAAACAGCGCATGGCTATTCTGAATATCCGCATCATCGGTGATCCTGTGCTGCGCACAGTTGCCGATCCCGTGACGGAATTCGGACCCGAGCTTGCCAAACTGGTGGCCGACATGACCGAAACCATGGAGGACGTGGACGGCGCAGGGCTTGCCGCTCCGCAGGTGGGCATCAGCAAGCGCGTCTTCACATACCGGATCGACGGGGTGGAGGGGCACATCATCAACCCCGTCCTGGAGAACAGTGAGGACTACCAGCCGGACCACGTGGAGGGCTGCCTGTCCATTCCCGGCCTCGGCTTCCCCGTCCGCCGTTTCCGCGCCACCCGGGTCACCGGTGTGGACATGCACGGAAATCCGGTGTCTGTCGATGGGGAGGGGATGCTCGCACGGTGCTTCCAGCATGAAAATGACCACCTGGACGGCATTCTCTACACCGACCGCCTTGAGGGCGAAGACCGGAAGGCTGCATTGCGGTCCATCCGCAACGCCAATTACGACGCCGTCACCGGGCGCACCACAGCCAAGCGCGCCAAGAGTGTCGGGTCGAGTTTCGGCGGGGCCAGCTTTGGCGGAACCAGCACCCCCGGCTCCAGCTTTGGCACAGCAGGGTGAGGGTCCTCTTCGCGGGGACCCCCGCCGTCGCTGTGCCGTCCCTGGACGCCCTGGTCAACGCCGGCTTTAACGTGGTGGCGGTCCTGACCCGTCCCGATGCGCCGGTAGGCCGCAAACGCGTGCTGACACCCTCGCCGGTGGCACAACGCGCCGCGGAACTGGGCATTGATGTCATCCGCGCCGCGCGGGTCGACGCCGAGGCCATTGCCGCTGTCTCCGCCGCGCGGCCGGACGTCGCGGCAATCGTCGCCTATGGCGGACTGGTTCCCCCTGCAGCACTGCGCATACCGCGGCACGGCTGGGTCAACCTGCATTTCTCGCTGCTGCCCGCCTGGCGTGGCGCGGCGCCGGTCCAGCGGTCGGTCATGGCTGGCGACGATGTCACCGGTGCCGTTACCTTCCAGCTGGAGGAAGGACTGGACACCGGCCCCGTTTTTGGCACGCTGACCGAGGCCGTCAGGCCACAGGACACTGCCGGAGACCTGCTGGAGCGGCTGTCCCGCAGCGGTGCGGTCCTGCTGGCGCAGACACTGTCCGCCATCGAGGGCGGAAAAGCGTCGCCGCAGCCGCAGGCCGGCGACGTCTCGCTGGCACCCAAGCTGACTCTGGAGGATGGACGCATCAACTGGTCCCATCCTGCCCTTGCCATCAACCGGCAGGCACGGGGAGTCACTCCCGAGCCCGGCGCCTGGACCCTGCTGGACGGGCAGCGGGTCAAGCTCGAGCCTGTCCTGCTCCGGCCTGATATCGCAGGACTTGCCCCCGGGGCAGTGGCCTTGGAGGGGAAAACCGTGGTGGTGGGTACAGGCTCGCACGCCGTGGAACTCACCCGGGTCCAGCCCGCAGGGAAAAAGATGATGGCTGCCGCTGATTGGGCGCGCGGCATGGCTTCACTGGAGGGTGTGGTGTTCGAATGAGCGGGTCCGGCGGCAATACAGGTGGACGGAATACCGGCCGGCCCAACACTGGCGGAGGGGGAAGCGTCGGGGGATATGGCCGCGGCGGGAAGAGCGGGCAGGGCGGCAGCGGCGCGCCCGCCGGCAGCGGCCGGGGCAACGGCGGTCCCCGGGACGCCAGCAGGAGGGACGCCAAAGGCCGCGAACGCAACCGCGGACCGCAGCGGGGCTTTACCGAACAGGCGCCGTCGCAGCGGACCAGGCGAGCCGACCCCGCCCGCCTGGTGGCCTTCGAAGTGCTGCGCGCTGTGGCAGAGGAGGATGCCTACGCCAACCTGGTGCTGCCCGCGCGGATCCGGCATCACCACCTGGACAAACGGGACGCCGGGTTCGCCACGGAACTGAGCTACGGCGCCCTGCGCGGCCAGGGAACCTACGATGCCATCCTGGCACGGTGCGTGGACCGGCCCCTGGCCAAGCTTGATCCGGCCGTCCTCGACGCCCTCCGCATCGGTGCCCACCAACTGCTGGCCATGCGGGTCCCGGCGCACGCCGCACTGGACCAGACGGTAGGACTTGCCCGTGCCGTCATCGGAGCCGGCCCCTCGGCACTGATCAATGCCGTCCTCCGCAAGGTTTCCGCCCACTCCCTTGAGGAATGGCTGGACCTGCTGGTGGAGGGCGAAACCGACGAGACGAAGATTGCCTCGCTGAGGTACGCCCACCCCGAGTGGATTGTCCGGGCCATGCGCCAGTCACTGGTGGCCCACGGCCGGCCCGCAGGCGAAATCAACGACCTGCTGGAGGCGGACAACGCCGCCCCGGTGGTTAACCTCGTGGCCCTGCCGGGGCTGGGCAGCCTGGACGAAGCGCTGGACAACGGTGCCACGCCCGGTGAACTGGTGGAAGGCTCCGCGCTGTCCAGCGGCGGGGACCTGGGACGCCTGGCGTCGGTGCGTGCCGGCAGCCTCAGGGTCCAGGACGTTGGTTCACAGCTGGTGGCCAGGGCCCTGGCCGCGGTGGACCTTCCCAACCCGGGCCCCAGCCGGGCAGGCGACGGTGCGGGCCGCAGTCCCGGCGCCGAAAGTGCGGCGGATGCAGGGGCGGGTGCCGGTACCGGTGCCGGTGCCGGTGAAGCGTGGCTTGATCTCTGCGCCGGCCCCGGGGGAAAGGCGGCCCTCCTTGGTGCGCTGGCCCACCAGCGGGGCGCCACGCTCCTGGCCAATGAGCCCGCCCCGCACCGCGCAAAACTGGTCAGCCAGGCGCTGTCGGCCGTACCGCCGGGCAGTTGGCAGGTCCGGACCGGCGACGGCCGGGAGGTGGGCGCGGAACAGCCGGAACGGTATTCCCGCGTCCTGGTGGATGTTCCCTGCACTGGCCTGGGAGCTCTTCGGCGCAGGCCCGAGTCCCGGTGGCGGCGCTCTCCCAAGGACATTGCAGACCTGGGGCCGCTGCAGCGCGAACTGCTGAACTCCGCCCTGGCCGCGGTCCGCCCCGGGGGAGTGGTGGCCTATGTGACCTGTTCCCCGCACCCGGCGGAAACCACGGCTGTGGTGGCCGACGTCCTCCGGAAACGCACCGACCTGGAACTCCTGGACGCAGGCGCCGCGCTGGACGCCGTCAGCCTCACCGGAAACCTGGGCGCCGGCCATGAACTGACCGCCCAGCTCTGGCCCCATATCCACCACACCGACGCCATGTTCCTGGCCCTGATCCACAAGAAAACCTGACAGGAAAGAATCCCTGATTCGTTAACCTGGGCTCCCGGTCCGGCTGTTCCAGGCTGCGACGGAGGCTTTTTACGACACCAAGCACCTTCAGCGAAAGGCACCCCTGTGACGCAATGCTGCATCAACCCGAGTATCCTCTCCGCCGACTTCGTCAACCTTGAGGCCGAACTGCAACGGATCAGCAACGCCGACGCCGTCCACGTGGACGTCATGGACAACCACTTCGTCCCCAACCTGACCATCGGGCTGCCCGTGGTGCAGCGCATCCAGGCGGTGAGCCCGGTTCCGCTGGACGCCCACCTGATGATCTCCGACGCGGACCGGTGGGCGCCGGGTTTCGCCGACGCCGGCCTGGCCTCGGTCACGTTCCACGCAGAGGCATCCATTGCCCCCATCAAGCTGGCACGGGAACTGCGCAGCAGGGGATCCAAAGCGGGCATGGCATTGCGCCCGGCCACCCCGGTGGAGCCGTACCTGGACATGCTGGCCGAGCTGGACATGCTGCTCATCATGACGGTGGAACCGGGATTCGGCGGCCAGGCATTCCTGGACGTCACGCTGCCCAAGATCCGGCGGGCCCGTGAAGCCGTGGAAGGCTCCGGACTGGGAGTGGCCATCCAGGTGGACGGCGGGATCACGGAGGACACCATCGCCCGCGCGGCTGAAGCCGGGGCCAACGTCTTTGTGGCCGGCTCCGCCGTCTACGGCGCCGACGACCCCGCGGCAGCCATCGACCTGCTGCGGGGCAAGGGCAGCCGGACATTACGCGGGGCGACGGAATAAGCGGGAGCCCCTGCCGGTTGTGGCACAATAACAACACACATACGTGCTCCGGGGTCGGTGTAAGTCCGAACCGGCGGTGACAGTCCGCGACCCGCGAGCCGGTTTTCTCTGACGAGGATCCGGCAGACGGTTGAACCGGTGGAATTCCGGTACCGACAGTTAAAGTCTGGATGAGAGAAGCACGTACAGCTGTATCTGTGGGCCCTTGGGCCCGCAACGTTCTGCTGTCGTATCCCCGGAGCCATCGCGGTTCGACAGGGAAGGAACGACACGCACATGAACCCCCAGCGATGGCTCTTAAACGCCGAAAATACTGCTGCCTCCAAGGCAGCCACCCAACCCGTCCCGGCCGCCGCATGACGCGCGCCGTGGAACTGACACCCGCCGCCGGGGTGGTCACAGCCTTCAGCGCCGATGAAACCCGGGCCATGGAGCTGGCCCTGCAGGCAGCCCTGCTGGGGCCGCGCGGCGCGAACCCACTGGTGGGGGCCGTCGTCGTCGGTCCTGACGGACGCCACCTTGTCACCGGCTACCACCGCGGCGCCGGCACCGCGCACGCCGAAGCGGACGCAATTGCCCAGGCCGCCGCCGTCGGCCTGGATCTTTCCGGGTGCACCATGGTGGTCACCTTGGAACCCTGCAACCACGTGGGCCGCACCGGGCCGTGCACGGAAGCAATCATCGAAGCCGGCATCACCGACGTCGTGTACGCGGTCGACGATCCGCATGACCCCGCCGCCGGTGGCGCCGCAACGCTGCGGACGGCCGGCGTCCGGGTCCGCAGCGGCCTCGGTGCCGACGAGTCCCTGGACATGAACCGCCAGTGGTTTGAGGCCGTAGCCGCCAAGCGCCCGTTCGTCACCCTCCACATCGCCCAGACCCTGGACGCCCGGATAGCTGCCGAAGACGGCACCAGCCAATGGATCTCCAGCCCGGAGTCGCTGGCAGACAACCACGGAATCCGCAGCCGCATCGACGCCATCCTGGTGGGCAGCCAGACCGTGCTGGTGGACAATCCGCGACTGACCGCCCGGGAACCCTCCGGCGGCCCCGCACCCAAACAGCCGGTACGGGCTGTCATGGGACTGCGCGGAATCCCGGACGGC
The DNA here is from genome assembly GCF_001428075.1 of Arthrobacter sp. Soil764. Taxonomy (GTDB): domain Bacteria; phylum Actinomycetota; class Actinomycetes; order Actinomycetales; family Micrococcaceae; genus Arthrobacter. Next base: position 89,224 of record NZ_LMSI01000019.1, read on the forward strand.
GCCGCGATCCGTGGCGATGACGGACTGGCGGTCCACCTTCCCACCCGGGACCCGCGCGAGGCGTTGACCATGCTGTATCAAGCCGGCATCCGGCACGTTATGGTCGAAGGCGGCTCAAGGATCCTCAGCGCCTTCCTCTCGGCAGGCCTGGTGGACGAACTCATCGTGTACCTGGCGCCCACCCTGCTGGGATCCGGCACCTCCGCCCTTAACGGGCTGGGCATTACCAGCCTCCCGGACGCCCAGCAATGGGAATGGGACGAGGCCGACGGCGGCGCCGTCCGCACGCTCGGCCGGGACCTCAGGCTTCACCTCAGACCGCAACGGAAAGTTGCACTCGACCACCCACCAACCCGCGGCAGCGCGGAGCAAGCCCAGGGAGGCTACTGATGTTCACCGGAATTATTGCCGAGCAGGGGCAGGTGCTGTCCGTGGAGCGCGACGGGCACACCAGCGCCACCGTACGGCTGCACGCCCCTGGCTCCACCGAGGGCCTGCCACTTGGCGGCTCCATTGCCGTGAACGGGGTCTGCCTCACGGCAACCGCGATTGACGGCAAGGAGTTCAGCGTGGATGTCATGGGGGAAACCCTGGTCCGGAGCACCATCGGCGAACTCGTTGCCGGGGATTCGGTCAACCTGGAACGCTGTGTTCCTGCAGGCGGACGCCTGGACGGGCACGTCGTGCAAGGCCACGTTGACGGCGTGGGAGTCCTGCTGGAACGCGAACCCCTGGGCAACTGGGAGCGGCTGCGCTTTGGTGTCCCCGCCAACCTGGCCCGCTACATTGCCGAGAAAGGCTCCATCGCCATTGACGGGGTCTCCCTCACTGTGACGGCCGTCAGCCCGGCATCGGAGCAGGAGCCCTGGTTCGAAGTGGGCCTGATCCCCACCACCCTGGCCGAAACAGGCCTGGGCACCAAAACCGCCGGCAGCCGGGTGAACCTGGAGGTCGATGTCCTGGCCAAGTACACCGAACGGCTGCTTGCCTTCCGCGATGCCGGCGCAGCAGCAGGTACCGGTGGCACCGCGGTTGCAGGAGGTGCACGGTGAACGCCGCAGTCCACCTGGAATCCGCCGCTGCCGCGGATGCCGTCAACACCGACGGTGCCTCCGGCGGCCGGGCGGCCGCGCCGGCCAAAGGACTGGACTCCATTGAAGACGCAGTGCGCGCCATGGCCGCAGGCCGGCCCGTGCTCGTCGTCGACAACGAGGACCGCGAAAACGAAGGCGACATCATCTTCGCCGCCCAGCACGCCACGCCCGCCCTGATGGGCTGGACCATTCGGTACAGCTCCGGGGTGATTTGCGTGCCGCTGACCGGCGAACGCGCGGACGCCTTGGCGCTGCCGCCCATGACTGCCGTCAACGAGGACGCCAAAGGCACGGCCTACACAGTGTCCTGCGACGCAGCGATCGGCGTCAGCACGGGAATCTCCGCCACGGACCGGGCCTTGACCGCCCGCATCCTGGCCGACCCGCAGGCAAGCCCGGCCTCCGTGACCCGCCCGGGGCATATTTTCCCGCTCCGTGCGGTTGACGGTGGTGTGCGGGAACGCCAGGGCCACACCGAGGCCGCCGTGGACCTGTGCCGCCTTGCGGGCCTGGAGCCGGTCGGGGTGATCGCGGAAGTGGTGTACGACGACGGTGAAATGATGCGGCTGGACGGCCTGCGTTCGTTCGCAGCGGAACATGGATGTCCCCTGATCTCCATTGAGGACCTGGTGGCGTATCTTGAAGCCGGGGCCGGGGGAACCCAGCGTGAGGATGTCCGGGTAATGCCGGGCGTACAGGAGGAGAAACGATGACGGCAGCGGCAGCCAGCGAAGACAGCCAGCAGAACGGCCACCGGAAGCACCACGCAGTATCCGGCGAGGCACCCCATCCCGTCAGCGGAGGGCCCGTCGTGCAGCTGCCCACCGCCTTCGGCGATTTCGTGGCCCAGGCATGGACTGACCTGGTGACCGGTGTGGAACACCTGGCCGTCAGTTCCCCCAATGCCCCCACTGACCGTAAGGCCCCCCTGGTGCGGCTGCACTCCGAGTGCCTCACCGGCGATGTTTTTGGCTCCTACCGCTGCGACTGCGGTGAACAGCTTGCGTACGCGTTGGAACTGATCCGGGACAATGGCGGCACGCTGCTCTACCTGCGCGGCCAGGAGGGCCGCGGCATCGGCCTGGCCAACAAGATCAAGGCCTACGCGCTGCAGGAGGCGGGCTTCGACACGGTGGAGGCCAATGAACAGCTGGGCCTGCCCGTGGATGCGCGGTGCTACAAGGCCGCCGCCCAGATCCTTGCCGAAATGGGCCTGCACGAGGTGCGGCTGCTCAGCAACAACCCGGACAAGCAGAACAGGCTGGCCAAGGCGGGCGTGAACGTCGTGGAGATGGTGCCCACTGAGGTCCCGTCCCGCGAACAGAACATCCGCTACCTGCGCACCAAGAAGGACCGCATGGAACACCGGCTGCTGCTGGATACCCAGGTGGCCCCGGTGCCCGTGCCGGCCCCCGAATCCCCTTTCGACCACGAACAAGACTGAACGGAACAGAAGAACCCATGAGTGGACACGGCGCCCCCGACATCGACCTCAGCACCCTTAACCCGGCCGAGACCTCGCAGCTGAAGCTCGCGATCGTCGCAGCCAGCTGGCACACGCAGATCATGGACGGGCTCCTGGACGGCGCGCTCCGGGCCGCCAAGGATGCCGGCATTGCCGAGCCCACCGTGCTGCGGGTTCCCGGCAGCTTTGAGCTGCCGGTTGCTGCAGCGCGCCTGGCACCGCACTTTGACGCCGTCGTTGCCCTCGGCGTGGTGATCCGCGGCGGAACCCCGCACTTTGACTACGTCTGCCAGGCGGCGACGTCGGGGCTCACCGATGTCAGCGTCTCCACCGGCGTGCCGGTGGGCTTCGGCGTGCTCACGTGCGACAACGAACAGCAGGGACTGGACCGCGCCGGCCTGCCCGGCTCCAAGGAAGACAAGGGCCATGAGGCCGTGACGGCGGCGCTGGCCACCGCCGTGGTGCTCAAGCAGTACCAGAGCTAGGAGCCAGCCAGCCTGCTGCGCGGGCGCGGTGTGTATTCGCTCACATCGCGCCCGTCATGCAACGGCCCGGGAAGCGCCGGTACGGCCGCAGCAAGTAGGCTGGAGGGCGTGAAGAATTTCGAGACGCTGTTCGCTGAGCTCAGCGAGAAGGCAGCCACCCGCCCGGAGGGCTCCCGCACCGTCGCTGAATTGGAGTCCGGTGTTCACGGCATCGGCAAAAAAGTCGTTGAGGAAGCAGCCGAAGTATGGATGGCTGCCGAATATGAATCCGATGAAGCCGCGGCCGAGGAAATTTCCCAGCTGCTGTACCACCTGCAGGTTCTGATGCTCGCCAAAGGCCTGACCCTGGAAGACGTCTACAAGCATCTGTAGCCACCGGTCCGGCGCGCTGACGCCGGGCACGCTGTGGCCTGCATTGCCTGAAACCCAGACCTTCCACCCCAGAAAGAATTTCCCATGCTGCGAGTAGCCGTCCCCAACAAGGGCTCCCTGTCCGAAGCCGCCTCCGCCATGCTCTCTGAAGCCGGATACCGCCAGCGCCGCGACAGCCGCGAACTGGTCATGGTGGACCCCGACAACGACATCGAGTTCTTCTTCCTTCGCCCCCGCGACATTGCCGTTTACGTCGGTCAGGGAACGCTCGACGTCGGCATCACCGGACGCGACCTGCTGCTGGACGCCGGGGTGGAAGCCGAAGAGCTGCTCCCGCTGGGATTCGCCGCCTCCACCTTCCGCTTTGCCGGGCCGGTGGGCGACTTCGCCTCTGCCGCCGAACTTGAAGGCAAGCGCCTTGCCACCAGCTACGACGGCCTGCTCCGCAGCTACCTGGCCGAACGCGGCATCAACGCCAAAGTGGTCCGCCTGGACGGGGCCGTCGAATCCTCGGTCCGGCTCGGCGTCGCGGACGCCATCGCCGACGTCGTGGAAACCGGCAACACGCTCAAGGCCGCCGGCATGGAAATCTTCGGCGATCCCATCCTCAAATCCGAGGCCGTCCTGATCCGCCGTACCGGCAACGGGGGCGCCGCCAACGGCACCGCCAAGGAAATCGACGTCCTCATCCGCCGCCTGCAGGGCGTCCTGGTGGCGCGCCAGTACGTGCTGATGGACTACGACATCCGCAAGGAGCTCGTGGAAAAGGCGGCCGGCCTGACGCCCGGCCTCGAATCGCCCACGGTCTCGCCGCTGCGCGACTCGGACTGGGTGGCCGTCCGATCCATGGTGCCCAAGAAGGAAACCAACCGGATCATGGATGAACTGTATGACCTCGGCGCGCGCGCCATCCTGGTCAGCAGCATCCACGCCTGCCGCATCTGATAACCGGCACCCCAGCACCACCGAATATCCAGGAGTTCCCATGGCAGTAGCAGTACGCGTCATTCCCTGCCTTGACGTCGACGCCGGACGCGTCGTCAAGGGCGTCAACTTCGAGGGCCTGCGCGATGCCGGCGACCCCGTGGAACTCGCCCACCGGTACGACAACGCCGGGGCCGACGAACTGACGTTCCTTGACGTGACGGCGTCCTCCGGCAACCGCGAGACCACGTTCGATGTGGTCCGGCGCACCGCAGAGGAAGTGTTCATCCCGCTGACGGTGGGCGGCGGCGTCCGCGGCGTGGCCGAGGTGGACAAGCTCCTGCGCTACGGTGCGGACAAGGCCTCGATCAACACCGCGGCCGTGGCCCGGCCCGATGTCATCGACGAAATTACCCGCCACTTCGGTTCCCAGGTGCTGGTCCTGTCCGTTGACGCCCGCCGCACCCGGCCGGGCTCGCAGCCCACGCCGTCGGGATTCGAAGTGACCACCCACGGCGGCCGCACCGGCACCGGTATCGACGCCATCGAATGGGCCCGGGAAGCAGCGGACCGCGGGGTGGGGGAGATCCTGCTGAACTCCATCGACGCCGACGGCACCAAGGACGGCTTCGACCTCGAACTCATCAAGCTGGTCCGGGCTGCCGTCAAGGTTCCCATCATCGCCTCCGGCGGGGCGGGGGAGCCTGCGCACTTCCCGCCGGCCGTTGCAGCAGGTGCGGACGCAGTCCTGGCCGCCTCGATTTTCCACTGGGGACCGGACGACATGATGTCCCAGGTCAAGGAAGCCATCCGGGAAGCTGGCTTCGAAGTCCGGTAATTCCCGCCCGCGAGCGGGTGGGTGGGCCCACGCCCGCAGGGTTCCCTGACCGAGCTTGCGAGGTTAGGGAGCGGGTGGGGACTACAAACCTACTTCGGCTGACTGGAGGAGGGCGACGGCGTCCGGCTGGCCTTCGAAGGTGACCAGGGCATGGCGGGTTCGGCCGTGGGCGTGCATCAGCAGTTCGCCCGGCTCACCGACGATCGCCACCGAAACGGGTGCCCGTTTGGCGACGTGGCGCGGACCGGACGGACGGACCAGGACAATGCCCAGGTCCACGCCGCGGTACAAAATGGCGGCGCGCTTGACCAGTTCATCCCACAGGGCGTCCGAGTATGCCTCATCAAGTGCCCGGGGCGCCCACCGGTCCACGGCCCGCCGGACGTCCTCCGTGTGCACGAAGTACTCAATGAGGTTGGCACTTTCGTCCAGGGCCTTGATGCTCATCGGCGAAAGCGCCGGGGGACCGGCGCGGAAGGTGTTGACCAGCCGGGCATAGTCGTCGTTGCTGGTCAGTTTTGCCGCCAGCCTGGCGGTCGCCTGGTCTGAGGCCTTGGCCAGGCGCTTGATGATCAAACCAAGTCCGACAGCGGCCTTCCGCTCGCGCAGGTACAGGTGCGCGGCAAGGTCCCTGGTACGCCAGCCCTTGCAGAGAGTGGGCGCATCAGGGCCGGCCGCAAGCAGGGTTTCGGCCAGGACTTCTCGGGACGGTTCGACGAAATGCATCACTTGTGAAACTAGCACGAGAGGCGCGGAGTTGGGCAGCACTTCAGCGGCCGGTGGCGTGCCGTTGTTCACAACGGGAGTACGGGCGCGTGTTGGCACTAGACTTGACCCGATGTCTGAGCAGCCAACCCCCGTCCCAACCGCCGGATCCGCTGTGTCCCCGCCCGTGGAATCCGTGCCGGCCAGCCCTCTTCCCCAGGAGGTGGCCGCTGCGCTCAAGCGCGACGGCGCCGGCCTGGTGGCCGCAGTGGTGCAGCAGTACGACACCAACGAAGTCCTGATGCTTGGCTGGATGGACGACGAAGCGCTTCACCGCACCATGACCACCGGCCGCGTCACCTTCTACTCCCGCTCACGGCAGGAGTACTGGCGCAAGGGCGATACCTCCGGGCACGTCCAGTGGGTCAAGTCCGTGGCCCTGGACTGCGACGGCGACGCACTGCTGGTGCGCGTTGACCAGGTGGGCGCGGCCTGCCACACGGGTACCCGCACCTGCTTCGACGGCCGGGCCCTCGACGTGGTGGCGGGCCAGGCAGGCTAACCCGGTACGCTGCCCGGCCGGCCTCCCTCCACGGCCACCCCAGCAAGAACACCAAGGTGCCCGGTACTGCCGGCCCTTTTGAAGAACAGGCGGACAAGCATAACCATGCAGGACCTTGGAACCATCAGCCCGAGCCTCGAGGAATTCCGGGAACTCGCCGGCCACAGCCGCGTCATTCCCGTCAGGCTCAAGGTCCTCGCCGACGCCGAAACCCCCATCGGGCTGTACCGGAAGCTGGCGCAGGGGCAGCCAGGCACCTTCCTCATGGAATCGGCAGCCGTGGGCGGAGCCTGGTCGCGGTACTCCTTCATCGGCGCCAGGTCGCGCGCCACCCTGACCACCAGGGACGGCCAGGCACACTGGCTGGGCCAACCGCCTGCAGGCGTCCCGGTCAGCGGCAGTCCCGTGGACGCCATCCGCGACACCATCGAGGCACTGCGTACCGACCGCTTCGAGGGGTTGCCACCGTTTACCTCCGGCCTGGTGGGCTTCCTCGGCTGGGAGACGGTCCGCCACTGGGAACGGCTGGTCAGCCCGCCCGAGGATGACCTGCAGCTGCCGGAAATGGCCCTGAACCTGGTCACCGACATGGCCGTGCACGACAACGTGGACGGCACGGTCCTGCTGATTGCCAACGCCATCAACTTCGACAACAGCTCCGAGCGCGTGGACGAGGCCTGGCACGACGCCGTCGCCCGGGTCAAGGAACTCCTGGCCAAGATCAGCGCGCCCGTGGTGCAGCCGGTCTCCGTGCTGGCACCGGCAGCCCTGGACTTTGCGTCCAGCGTCCAGGAACGCTGGGACGAGGCTGAATACCTTGCCGCGCTGGACCGCGGCAAGGAAGCCATCGTGGACGGCGAGGTCTTCCAGGTGGTGATCTCGCGCCGGTTCGAGATGGAGTGCAAAGCCTCCGCGCTGGACGTCTACCGCGTCCTCCGGAACACCAACCCCAGCCCCTACATGTACATCTTCAGCCTGGCCGACGCCGACGGCCGCGAGTACTCGATTGTCGGGTCCTCGCCGGAAGCGCTGGTGACGGTCACGGGCGAGGAAGTCATCACCCACCCCATCGCCGGCTCGCGTCCGCGCGGAAAGACGGTCGAAGCGGACAAGGCCCTCGCCGAGGAGCTCCTGGCGGACCAGAAGGAACGCGCAGAGCACCTGATGCTCGTGGACCTCTCCCGGAACGACCTCTCCAAGGTCTGCGTGGCCGGCACGGTGGATGTCACCCAGTTCATGGAGGTGGAGCGGTTCAGCCACATCATGCACCTGGTATCCACCGTGGTGGGCCGGCTGGCCCCGCAGGCCAAAGCGTACGACGTCCTGAAAGCGACGTTCCCGGCCGGCACCCTCTCGGGTGCCCCCAAGCCCAGGGCGCTTCGCCTCCTCGATGAACTGGAACCGCACCGCCGGGGCATTTACGGCGGCGTGGTGGGCTACCTCGACTTTGCCGGCGACATGGACATGGCCATCGCCATCCGGTCCGCCTTGATCCGTGAAGGACGGGCCTACGTCCAGGCCGGCGGCGGCATCGTGGCTGACTCGGTGAACCCCACCGAGGCGCTGGAAACCGTCAACAAGGCCGCCGCCCCGCTGCGCGCTGTGCACACGGCCGGATCGCTGCACAACATTTCCGCGGAATCCCTTCCCGGCGGGACAGCGTCCTGATGCCGGACTCTGACATGGCGCCAAACCGGCCTGGCGACGCGGCCAGGGCAGGAGCGGCGGATACGGCGGCCAAGGCGGGCAAGCCTGCGAAGAACCGGGCCGTACCGGCCTGGGCGCGCAAGTCCACGCTGGTCCTGCTGATCGCACTCCTGGCGCTGGCCGCATTCGGCACCACCACCCAGACCTGGATGACTGCCACCCTGGACCCCAACCAGGTGGGACAGTCCGGACCGGCCCAGAGTGTCATCCAGGTACAGGGCAGCAAAGCCGCCACCACCGTGACGGCACTTGCACTGGTGGCCCTGGCCGGCGGGCTCGCAGCGGCCATTGCGGGCAGGATCGCCCGGTGGGTCATCACCGCCATTATTGTCCTTGCCGCGGCCGGGGTGGTGGCCGCCGCGGCCACCGTCCTGGCCGACCCGCTCACGGCGGCGCAGGGGTCCATTGCAGCGGCCACCGGAGTCTCCGGCAGCCAGGCGCACGTGGAGCTGACCCCGTTCCCGGTACTCGCCGTCGTCGCCGGCTGCCTTCTCGCCCTGGCAGCCCTGCTGATCCTGCCCGCCTCCCGCTACTGGAAGGCGCGCACCAAATATGACGCCGCCGGCGCCGCGGGGACCGCAGCTGCGGGCGCAACGCCACCGGCCGGGCCCGTGGACGAAATCGACAGCTGGGACCGGCTTTCCCGCGGCGAGGACCCCACCTAACCCCGGCGGGCGCCTGGACCGGCATTGGCGGCAAGCCCTGCGGTACACGGGCGGCAGCCAAAAAATGGCAGAATGTAAGCAGTATCCATCCTGAGGAGATTTCCATGAGCAAAGCACCTGCGTCCGTTTCCAAGTCAGGCACCCGCACGGTGGCCCCCGGCGCCATTGACCACAGCCAGGAACTGGGCCATGGCAACAGCCCGGCCGCCTGGACCTGCGTCATCGTCATGCTGGTAGGCGCGCTCATCGCCGCCATCGCCTTCGTCATCGCCAGCACGCCCATCTTCATCGGCGGCGCTGTTGTCATGGTCATCGGCCTGATCCTCGGTTACGTCATGCGCAAGGCAGGCTACGGCGTCGAAGGCAGCAAGCTGAAGAACTCCGGCCACTGATGGCGACTGTTCTCGATGACATCAACGCCGGTGTCAGGGAGGATATGGAGGCCAGGAAGCGGCTGGTTTCCCTGGCCGAGCTGAAGGACCTGGCCCAGGCCGCGGCACCAGCCCGTGACGCCTGGGCGGCCCTCGGCGGGACCTCCCCTACCCGGGAACAGCTGAAAGTCATTGCCGAAATCAAGCGCCGCAGCCCCTCCAAGGGAGATCTCGCCAGCATCGGGGATCCGGCGTCGCTCGCCAGGCAGTACGCCGACGGCGGTGCCTCCGTCATCAGCGTCCTCACCGAACAGCGCCGCTTCAACGGATCCCTGGCCGACCTCGACGCCGTGCGCGCCGCCGTCGACACTCCGCTGCTGCGCAAGGACTTCACGCTCGACGAGTACCAGATCTGGGAGGCCCGTGCCCATGGCGCCGACCTCATCCTGCTCATCGTGGCCGCCCTTTCCGACGCCCAGCTCGCCGAATTCAGCGCCCTCAGCCGGGACCTCGGAATGAACGTGCTCGTCGAGACCCACACGGAAGAGGAAATCGAGCGTGCCGTCGCGGCCAACGCCCGCATCATCGGCGTCAACGTGCGCAACCTCAAAACGCTCGACGTCGACCGTTCCGTCTTTGCCTCACTGGCAGGGCTGATTCCGGCGGAGGCTGTCGTGGTTGCCGAATCCGGCGTCCGTGACGCCGGCGACGTCACGCACTACGCCGCCAGCGGTGCCAACGCCATACTCGTGGGTGAGGCACTGGTAAGCCATGCCACGCCCCGGGAACGCATCGCCGAGTTCACCGCCGCGGGTGCCGCCGCCATTGCCGCCCGCGGCTGAGGCACGCACCACACCCTCCGGCTTCCTGCGGGGCCTGCAGCATGCCGGCCCCGCAGGATAGACATCCGGTTCCGGGCACACCGGACCCGCAGACTTTTGACCAACCACCACCGAACAGGACAGGACTGATGGCTGACGCACCCTCAGGAAACGCTGACAACAACACCGCGGAAGCATTCCTGCAGGGCGGATCCCTCCGCCACGCCCCGGGGCCGTACTTCGGCAACTACGGCGGGCGATGGATGCCCGAGTCCCTCATCGCTGCCCTGGACGAACTTGAAGAGACCTTCAACAAAGCCAAGGACGATCCCGAATTCCGGGCGCAGATCGCGGACCTGAATAAGAACTACTCCGGCCGGCCCTCGCTGCTGACAGAAGCCAAGCGGTTCTCCCAGCACGCCGGCGGAGTCCGCATTTTCCTCAAGCGCGAAGACCTCAACCACACGGGCTCGCACAAGATCAACAACGTCCTTGGCCAGGCCCTGCTCGCCAAGCGGATGGGCAAGACCCGCGTCATCGCCGAGACCGGCGCCGGCCAGCACGGCGTGGCCAGCGCCACCGCCGCGGCCCTCATGGGGCTCGAATGCGTGGTCTACATGGGCGCCGAGGACTGCCGCCGCCAGGCGCTGAACGTGGCCCGGATGGAACTCCTGGGCGCCAAGGTCATCCCCGTCACCAGCGGATCCCAGACCCTCAAGGACGCCATCAACGACGCCCTGCGGGACTGGGTGGCCAACGTTGACAACACGCACTACCTCCTGGGCACCGCGGCGGGCGCACACCCGTTCCCCGCCATGGTCCGCTACTTCCACGAGGTCATCGGCGAGGAAGCCCGCGCCCAGATCCTGGAGCAGGAAGGCCGGCTCCCGGACGCCGTCTGCGCCTGCATCGGCGGCGGCTCCAATGCCATCGGCATCTTCCACGGGTTCCTGGACGATCCCTCCGTCAAGATCTACGGCTTCGAGGCCGGCGGCGACGGCGTCGAAACCGGCCGGCACGCTGCCACCATCACGCTTGGCAAGCCTGGCGTCCTCCACGGCGCACGGTCCTACCTGATGCAGGACGATGACGGACAGACCATCGAGTCGCACTCCATTTCCGCGGGCCTGGACTACCCGGGTGTCGGCCCCGAGCACTCCTACCTGTCGGACATCGGACGGGTCAGCTACGAGCCCATCACGGACAGCGAAGCCATGGAGGCCTTCCGCCTCCTGTGCCGCACCGAGGGCATCATTCCCGCCATCGAGTCCTCGCACGCGCTGGCCGGGGCCATGAAGGTGGGCCAGCGGCTTGCCGCCGAAGACCCGGCCTCTGCGGCTGAAAAGATCGTCATCGTCAACCTGTCCGGACGCGGTGACAAGGACGTGGCCACCGCCGCCGAATGGTTTGACCTGTTGGACAAGAATTCCGCCGAATCCGAAATCGGCAAAGAGGGGGAACAGCTGTGAGCAGCGCAGAGATGACCAGCAAGTCGGCAGCAGCCATTGACCGGGCACGGTCCCAGGGGCGCTCCGCCCTCATCGGTTACCTCCCCGCCGGCTACCCCAGCGTGGAGGACACCATCGCCGCGGGCATTGCCCTGGCGGAGAACGGTGCGGACCTGATCGAGATCGGCATTCCCTACTCGGATCCCGTCATGGATGGCCAGGTCATCCAGGCCGCCACCACCGAGGCACTGGCCAAGGGTTTCCACGTCAGCCAGGTGTTCGACGTCGTTGCCGGCATCACCAGCAGGACCGACGCCGCTGTCCTGGTCATGACCTACTGGAATCCGGTGGTCCGGATGGGCGTGGACGAGTTCTCGCGCAGGCTGGCCGAGGCCGGGGGAGCCGGGCTCATCACCCCGGACCTGATTCCGGACGAGGCCGCCGAATGGATGGCAGCCTCGGACAAGTACGGCCTGGACCGGGTGTTCCTCGTGGCGCCGTCCTCCACCGCGGAACGCATGCAGCGGACCGTGGATGCAAGCCGCGGCTTCGTGTACGCCGTATCCATCATGGGCGTCACCGGAGCCCGGACATCTGTCAGCACAGCGGCCAAGGATGTTGTCGCCGCCGCGCACGGCGCCGGTGCCGAACGCGTCTGCGTTGGGCTGGGCGTCTCCACAGCGCACCAGGTCCGGGAGATCGCAGCCTACGCCGAAGGCGTCATCGTGGGCACCGCCCTGGTGGCAGCCCTCCGCGACGGGGGAGTGGACGCCGTCGGTGCCCTTACCAAAGACCTGAGCACGGGCCTGACGCAGGAAACCGGGGCCTAAAGCATGCAGCCACTCTTTCAGGCAGCCGCGCTGGTGCCCGCCAGCATCCCCAGCCCGGACTGGTCCGGCTTCGACATTCCCCTGCCATGGGGCAGCCTGCGGATCCACGCCTACGCGCTGTGCATCCTCGCCGGAATCGTCGTGGGCCTGTGGCTGACGTCCGTTCGCTGGGCCAAGCGCGGTGCCCCTGAAGGCAGTGTCTGGGACATCGTCATCTGGGCCATCCCCTTCGGCATCATCGGGGGCCGGCTGTACCACGTGGTCTCGTCACCGGATGCCTACTTCGGCCCTGGCTTCGACGGCACCGGGGACCTCTCGCTGATTCCGCAGATCCAGCGCGGCGGGCTGGGCATCTGGGGCGCCGTCGTCCTTGGTGCCGTGGGTGCCTGGATCGGCTGCCGCCGCAGTGGCGTGAAGCTGAGCGCATTCGTCGACGCCGCGGCGCCGGGCCTGCTCCTGGCCCAGGCCGTCGGCCGGTGGGGCAACTACTTCAACCAGGAACTCTTCGGCGGTCCCACCACCCTGCCGTGGGGCCTCCAGGTCGATGCCGAAAACCCCAACTTTCCTGCGGGCATGCCCGCGGAGACCCTGTTCCACCCCACGTTCCTCTACGAATCGCTGTGGAACCTGGCCGGCGTCGTGATCCTGCTCGCCCTGGACCGGCGCTTCAACTTCCGCCGGAGCCGGCTCTTCTGGCTGTACGCCATGTACTACACCCTGGGCCGGGTCTGGATCGAGGCAATGCGCATCGACGATGCCGAACAGATCGGCATCCTGGGCATCACCACCAGGCTCAACGTGTGGACCAGCATCTTCGTGTTCCTGGCGGCCCTGACCGCCTTCATCCTCCTGGGACTCAAGGGCCGGCCGGACCCGGACACTGTGTACCTCCCGGGCCGCGAACCGGAGAAGACTGCAGAGCCGGGGATTGATGCGGGGCACAGTCATGAAGTCCGTGATCCGGACAATGTTGTCTCAGATAGTGATTCGCGTGGTAATCTCCCTGATAACCACAGCGGTTCCAGGCATGCTTCCGACCCCACGGAAGAAGCCGCGGCGGCACCGGCCGGCTCAAAGCCCGGAACGGATGCAACGGCTGCCGGACATTCCGGCAGCACAGCCACAGGATCCGCACCGGAGGCCGGCGCCGGCAAGTAGGGCGCAGGCCAGTCAGGGCAGCAGAGCCACCGCTCGAAGCGCCCGCAAACCACAATGTCGTGGCATGGGGCACCATCCGTCCAGCATCAATTTGCTGGCCGGTGATGCCTCGGGCAGGGGCCTGCGTAACCGTTAGTTCAGCAGGCTGCGCTGACCTACAATTTCCAGTAATCAACACTTTGTTGTGCCCACCGCAGCGGCGCCCGACGAGTGGGGCCAACGGTGTCCCTTCCATACGCACGATCAGGAGGAAGGACGTCTCCCATGACCCAAACTCTTAACACTCCCAGCTGGTCCGAACCGGACCAGCCTGAGACTGCAATGTCGCCGTTCAAGCGCTTCGCAGCCATGCCGGAGGCCGCCGGGCTCTACAACCCGGAACAGGAGAAGGACGCCTGCGGACTCGCGATTATCGCAACCCTGCGCGGCGAACCCGGGTACGACATTGTCGACGCCGCCCTGACCGCCCTGCGCAACCTGGAGCACCGCGGTGCCGTGGGTGCCGACGAGGGTACGGGCGACGGCGCGGGCCTGCTCATGCAGATCCCGGACGAGTTCTTCCGTGCAGTCACCGAGTTCGAGCTGCCCGCTCCCGGCCAGTACGTTGCCGGTACAGCCTTCCTGCCTGCCGAGCAGCGCGAAGCCGACGCCGCCAAGGCAGGTATTGAGGGCCTGGCCGCCGATGAGGGCCTGACGGTCCTCGGCTGGCGTGAGGTGCCGGTGGTCGCCGACCTCGTGGGCGCCATGGCCCGCGCCTGCATGCCTTACTTCTCCCAGCCCTTCCTGGCATCCGCCACGGGCGAGGAACTGGACCGCAACGAGCTCGACTCCCGCGCCTGGCGTATCCGCAAGCGCGCGCAGAACAAGTTCGGCGTGTACTTCCCCTCGCTGTCCTCCCGCACCATCGTCTACAAGGGCATGCTCACCACTGCCCAGCTGGAGCCGTTCTACCCGGACCTCTCGGACAAGCGGTTCAAGACCAAGCTCGCGATCGTCCACTCGCGCTTCTCCACCAACACCTTCCCGTCCTGGCCGCTCGCTCAGCCGTTCCGGACCATCGCCCACAACGGTGAAATCAACACCGTCAAGGGCAACCGGAACTGGATGCGGGCCCGCCAGTCCCAGCTGGCCAACCCGCTGCTGGGCGACTCCCCGGAAGAGCTGTACCCCATCTGCACCCCGGGTGCCTCGGACTCCGCGTCCTTCGATGAGGTAGCGGAGCTGCTGTGGCTCTCCGGCCGCCCCATCACCCACTCGATCATGATGATGATCCCGGAGGCCTGGGAAAACCACGCCACCATGGATCCGGCCCGCCGCGCCTTCTACGAGTACCACTCCCTGCTGATGGAACCGTGGGACGGCCCCGCCGCCGTCTCCTTCACCGACGGCAACCTTGTGGGCGCCACCCTGGACCGCAACGGCCTGCGCCCCGGCCGCTTCTGGATCACCGAGGACGGCCTGATCGTCTTCGCCTCCGAGGTGGGCGTGATCGACGTCGAACCCTCCAAGGTGGTCAAGAAGGGCCGCGTGTCCCCGGGCAAGATGTTCCTGGTGGACACCGAAGCCGGCCGCATCATCGACGACGAAGAGGTCAAGGCCGAAGTCGCCGCCGCCAACCCGTGGGCGGAATGGGTCAAGGACAACCTGATCGACCTCAACGAACTGCCGGAGCGCGAGCACGTGGTGCACACCGCCGCGTCGGTGAACATCCGCCAGCGCACCTTCGGCTACACCACCGAGGAACTGAAGATCCTGCTGGGCCCCATGGCCCGCACCGGCGCCGAGCCGCTGGGCGCCATGGGCTCGGACACCCCGGTGGCCGTGCTGTCCAAGCGCCCCCGGCTGCTGTTCGACTACTTCGTGCAGTCCTTCGCGCAGGTCACCAACCCGCCGCTGGACGCCATCCGTGAAGAACTGGTCACGTCGCTGACCTGTGCCATCGGCCCCAACGGCAACCTGCTGGACACCAAGCAGGTCCGCCAGCCCCAGGTCCAGCTGCCCTTCCCGGTGATCAACAACGACCAGCTCGCCAAGATCGCCAACATCGAGGACGCCGACGGCAACCGCGTGGCCATGAAGGTCCGCGGCCTGTACCGCCCCGAAGGCGGCGAAAACGCGCTCCGTGCCCGGCTCACCGAAATCTGCGAGCAGGTTTCCGGCGCCATCAACCGTGGCGTGCAGTACATCGTGCTGTCCGACCGCGACTCCAACGCCCAGTGGGCGCCCATCCCGTCGCTGCTGCTGGTCAGTGCCGTGCACCACCACCTGCTGCGCAGCGCCAACCGCACCAAGACTGCCCTGGTGGTCGAGGCCGGCGACGTCCGCGAGACCCACCATGTGGCCGTCCTTATCGGCTACGGCGCGTCCGCCGTCAACCCGTACCTGGCCATGGAATCCGTGGAGCAGCTGATCGCTGCCGGCGACGTCACCGGTGTCACCCCGCAGGACGGCGTCTACAACCTGATCAAGGGCCTGGGCAAGGGCGTCCTGAAGATCATGTCCAAAATGGGCATCTCCACGGTTGCGTCCTACACGGGTGCGCAGACCTTCGAGGCACTGGGCCTGGGCCAGGACCTGGTGGACGAATTCTTCGCAGGCACGCATTCGCAGCTGGGCGGCGTGGGCCTGGACGTGATCGCGGCCGAGGTTTCGGCCCGGCACCAGATGGCCTACCCCGAGGGCGGCATCGAGCAGCCGCACCGCCCCCTGCTGGGCGGCGGCGAGTACCAGTGGCGCCGCGACGGCGAACCCCACCTGTTCAACCCGGAGACCGTCTTCCGGCTGCAGCACGCCACGAGGGAACGCCGCTACGACATCTTCAAGGCCTACACCCGGGGCGTGGACGACCAGTCCACCAACCTGATGACACTCCGCGGCCTGCTCAAGTTCAAGAACGACCGTCCGTCTGTTCCCCTTGAGGAAGTGGAGCCCGTCTCCAGCATCGTCAAGCGGTTCTCCACCGGGGCGATGAGCTACGGCTCCATCTCGCAGGAGGCGCACGAGACGCTGGCCATTGCCATGAACCAGCTGGGCGGCAAGTCCAACACCGGTGAAGGCGGCGAGGACGTGGACCGCCTCCTCGATCCCAAGCGCCGCTCCGCGGTCAAGCAGATCGCATCCGGCCGTTTCGGCGTCACCAGCCTCTACCTGACCAACGCCGACGACATCCAGATCAAGATGGCCCAGGGCGCCAAGCCCGGCGAAGGCGGCCAGCTGATGGCGCAGAAGGTCTACCCGTGGGTGGCCCGGACGCGGCACTCGACCCCCGGCGTTGGACTCATCTCCCCGCCCCCGCACCACGACATCTACTCGATCGAGGACCTGGCGCAGCTCATCTACGATGCCAAGCGCGCCAACCCCTCGGCGAGGGTCCACGTGAAGCTTGTCTCGGAAGTCGGGATCGGCACCGTGGCGTCCGGCGTGACCAAGGCCAAGGCCGACGTCGTACTGGTCTCCGGGCATGACGGCGGCACCGGCGCCTCGCCGCTGAACTCGCTCAAGCACGCCGGTGTCCCGTGGGAGCTCGGCCTGGCCGAGACCCAGCAGACGCTGATGCTCAACGGCCTGCGCGACCGCGTGGTGGTGCAGGTGGACGGCCAGCTCAAGACCGGCCGCGACGTGGTGATCGCCGCGCTGCTGGGCGGCGAAGAGTTTGGCTTCGCCACCGCACCGCTGGTGGTGGAAGGCTGCATCATGATGCGCGTCTGCCACCTGGACACCTGCCCCGTGGGCGTGGCCACGCAGAACCCGGAACTGCGGGCCCGCTTCAGCGGCAAGCCTGAGTTCGTGGTCAACTTCTTCGAGTTCCTCGCCGAGGAAGTCCGCGAGATCCTGGCCGAGCTTGGCTTCCGCAGCCTCGAGGAGGCCATCGGCCACGCCGAGGTCCTGGATACCCGCGAAGCGATCAACCACTGGAAGGCCGACGGCCTGGACCTGGACCCGATCCTGCACGGCCTGGAGTTCGACGACGACGCGCCGCTGCGCAACATGACCGGCCAGAACCACGAGCTGGACAAGCACTTCGACCAGCGCCTGATCACCATGGCCACCGAAGCGCTCACGGACCGCAGCCCGGTGAAGATCGCGGTGGACGTCATCAACACGGACCGTTCCGTGGGCACCATGCTGGGCCACGTGGTCACCAAGACCTTTGGCACCGACGTGCTGGCCACCGACACGATCGACATCACGCTGAACGGCACCGCCGGGCAGTCCCTGGGCGCCTTCCTGCCCGCCGGCATCACCCTGCGGCTCTACGGCGACTCAAACGACTACGTGGGCAAGGGCCTTTCGGGCGGCCGGATCATCGTCCGCCCGGACCGGACCAACGTCTTCAAGGCGGAGACCAACGTCATCGCCGGCAACGTCATCGGGTACGGCGCCACCAGCGGCGAGCTGTTCCTGCGCGGCCAGGTGGGCGAACGCTTCCTGGTCCGCAACTCCGGTGCCACCGCCGTCGTCGAGGGCATTGGCGACCATGGCTGCGAGTACATGACCGGCGGCCAGACGCTGATCATCGGGCGCACCGGCCGCAACTTCGGCGCCGGCATGTCCGGCGGCACCGCCTACGTCCTGGACCTGGACACTGCCAAGGTCAACAAGGACGCCCTGCAGTCCGGTGAACTCCAGCTTCGTGAGCTGGACGCCGAGGACCGCGACATTGTGCACGGCCTGCTGGTCAAGCACGTTGAAGAAACTGACTCCCAGCTGGCGGCGCGCCTCCTCGAGAACTTCGATGACACCGCTGCCCGCATCACCAAGGTGCTGCCGCGGGACTACGCGGCCGTGCTGCAAACCCGCCTCGACGCCATTGAAGAGGGCCTGGACCCCGACGGCGAAGAAGTGTGGTCTCGAATCCTGGAGGTAACCGGTGGCTGATCCACGCGGATTTCTGAAAGTACGCCAGCGTGAAACCCAGCCACGCCGCCCCGTTCCCGTCCGCATCATGGACTGGAAAGAGGTTTATGAGGCGCAGGAAAAGGGCACGCTGAAGGCGCAGGCCGGCCGCTGCATGGACTGCGGCGTCCCGTTCTGCCACCAGGGCTGCCCGCTGGGCAACCTCATTCCCGAGTGGAACGACCTCATGTGGCGGGACAAGGGGGAGGAAGCCATCGAGCGGCTGCACGCCACGAACAACTTCCCCGAGTTCACCGGCCGGCTCTGCCCGGCACCCTGCGAGGCGTCCTGCGTGCTGGGCATCAACCAGCCCGCCGTCACCATCAAGCAGGTGGAAGTCTCGATCATCGACGAGGCGTGGGACAACGGCTGGGTCAGCCCGCTGCCGCCCGCACGCCTGACCGGCAAGACCGTTGCCGTCGTCGGTTCCGGGCCTGCCGGCCTGGCCGTCGCCCAGCAGCTCACCCGCGTGGGCCACACCGTTGCCGTTTACGAACGGGACGACAGGATCGGCGGCCTGCTGCGCTACGGCATCCCCGACTTCAAGATGGAAAAGGAGCAGGTGGACCGCCGCGTCGAGCAGATGAAGGCCGAAGGCACCCGCTTTCGGACCGGCGTCTCCGTGGGAACCGACGTCACCTGGGAGCAGCTGCGCAGGCGCTACGACGCCGTCGTGGTCTGCACGGGTGCCACCGTTCCCCGGGACCTGCCCATCCCCGGCCGCGACCTGGACGGCGTCCACTTCGCCATGGACTACCTGGTGCCGGCCAACCGCGCGGTTGCCGGGGAAACCATCGAGAACCAGATCAACGCCCACGGCAAGCATGTGGTGATCCTGGGCGGCGGCGATACCGGTGCCGACTGCCTGGGCACCGCGCACCGCCACGGCGCCGCCTCGGTCACCACCTTGGCCATCGGCAAGCAGCCGCCGTCGGAGCGTGCCGGCCACCAGCCGTGGCCCACGTTCCCCACCCTCTTTGAGATGGCCAGCGCACACGAGGAAGGCGGCGAACGCACCTACCTCGCCTCCACCGTCGAGTTCGTTGGCGAGAACGGAAAGCTCACCGGCGTCAAAGTGGCCGAGACCGAATTCGTCGACGGCAAGCGCCTCCCCAAGGCCGGCACCGAGCGGATCATCCCGGCCGACCTGGTGTTCCTGTCCCTCGGCTTTACCGGCGCTGAACCTGCCGGCATCACCGAGCAGGTGCACGCCGAGTTCGACGGCCGCGGGAACGTTGCCCGCGACGGCTACTACATGACCAACACCGAAGGTGTGTTCGTTGCCGGTGACGCCGGCCGCGGGCAGTCCCTGATCGTGTGGGCCATCGCCGAAGGCCGTGCCGCCGCTGCCGCCGTGGACAAGTACCTGATGGGAAGCACCATCCTTCCCGCTCCCGTAGCGCCGACGGACCGGGCCATCGCCGTCCTCTAGGGGTGCACCGAGGGTTCACCTCGCCGACAACTTAACCAATGCAAGAGACCAATAGGGTAGGTATATGAGACGCGCAAAAATTGTGGCTACGTTTGGCCCGGCAATTGCCAGCTACGAGAACACCCTGGCTGTGCTGGAGGCCGGCGTTGACGTCGCCCGCATGAACATGAGCCACGGCGACTACACCGTGCATGACAACACCTATGAGAACGTCCGCAAGGCAGCAGCCGACCTTGGCAAGGCCGTCGCCATCATGGCCGACCTGCAGGGTCCCAAGATCCGCCTGGGCCGCTTCGTGGACGGCCCGCACGCGCTGGCCGTGGGTGACATCTTCACCATCACCACCGAGGACGTTCCCGGTACCCAGGAAATCTGCTCCACCACCCTGAAGAGCCTCACCGAGGACGTCAAGGTGGGCGACGCCCTGTTGATCGACGACGGCAAGGTGGCGCTGCGCGCCGTCGAGGTCGACGACGTCAAGGTGGTGGCTGAGGTGACCGTCGGCGGCATGGTGTCCAACAACAAGGGCATCAACCTTCCCGGCGTGGCCGTCAACGTTCCAGCGCTGAGCGAAAAAGACGAGGATGACCTCCGCTGGGCCATGCGCCGCGGCGTTGACCTGGTGGCACTGTCCTTCGTCCGCGACGCCTCCGACATCGCCCGCGTGCACGAGATCATGGACGAGGAAGGCCGCCGCGTGCCGGTCATCGCCAAGATCGAAAAGCCGCAGGCCGTTGAGCAGCTGCCCGAGATCATCGACGCGTTCGACGCCATCATGGTGGCCCGTGGCGACCTTGGTGTGGAGCTCCCGCTGGAGGAAGTGCCGATCGTCCAGAAGCGCGCCATTGAACTGGCCCGCCGCTGGGCCAAGCCGGTCATCGTGGCCACCCAGGTCCTCGAGTCCATGATCGATAACCCGCGTCCCACCCGTGCAGAGGCCTCCGACTGCGCCAACGCCGTCCTGGACGGTGCGGACGCGGTCATGCTGTCCGGCGAGACCAGCGTGGGCAAGTACCCGATCGAGACGGTCAAGACCATGGCCCGGATCATCGAATCCACCGAGGTCCACGGCCTGGAGCGCGTCCCCCCGCTGGGCACGAAGCCCAAGACCCGTGGCGGCGCCATCACCCGTGCCGCCGTCGAAATCGCCGACCAGCTGGACGCCAAGTACATCTGTGCGTTCACCCAGTCCGGTGACTCCGCGCGCCGCCTTTCCCGCCTGCGTCCCATCAAGCCGGTCTTCGCCTTCACTCCCGTGGAGCAGGTCTGGAACCAGATGGCTCTGACGTGGGGCATCCAGCCGGTGCTGGTGCAGATGGTGGACCACACCGACGCCATGACCGCACAGGTGGACCGCAGCCTGGAGGAAATGGGCCTGGTGCAGGACGGTGACCTGGTGGTCATCGCCGCCGGCTCGCCTCCCGGAAAGGCCGGTTCCACCAACTCGCTGAAGGTGCACAAGGTGGGCGACCTCGCCGACTCCACCCGCGCCGGCGAGATTGGCAGCAACCGCGAGAAGCTCGGCCCCTGGCCGGAAAAGAAGAAGAAGGCCCAGGACTAGCCTTCAGGATAACAAAGGGAGGATCCCCACCGCTTGGTGGGGATCCTCCCTTTGTTCGTTGCGCTGCGGCTTAGTTGACCTGGTTGATGATGGTTTCGGCAACCTCGCGCATGCTGAGGCGGCGGTCCATGGAGGTCTTCTGGATCCAGCGGAAGGCTTCCGGCTCCGTCAGGCCCATCTTGGTGGTCAGCAGGCTCTTGGCACGTTCGACGAGCTTGCGGGTGGCGAACTGTTCCTGAAGGTCGGACACCTCGCTCTCGAGGGCCTTGATTTCCTCGTGGCGGGAGAGCGCGATCTCCAGTGCGGGAATGAGGTCCGCGGGGGTGAACGGCTTCACCACGTACGCCATGGCGCCGGCGTCGCGGGCACGCTCCACCAGTTCCTTCTGGCTGAAGGCGGTCAGCAGCACCACGGGGGCGATGCGGGCCTTGACGATCTTCTCGGCCGCGGAAATGCCGTCCATGACGGGCATCTTGACGTCCATGAGCACCAGGTCCGGCTTGAGTTCCTCGGCGAGCTGGACGGCCTTCTCACCGTTGTCCGCCTCACCCACCACGTCATAGCCTTCGCCGCGCAGGATCTCGATGATGTCGAGGCGGATGAGGGTTTCATCCTCTGCCACAATGACGCGGCGCGCCGGCTGGGACGTGGGCTTGGACTCCGTCTGTTCAGTCACGGGATCTCCTTGAAAAGGTACGGCGGGACATCACTATCTTAGGTGCCACCGCTGCTGTACTTGGCTTGCAGGGTTCGTTTGCGGCGACGGCGGCGCGATTCTGGAATTCAGCCTATCTGCATGTAGAGTAATTCCGCGTACGTGAAGCGATCGCGTTGCTCACAGTCAGCTGTGGGCGTACTCCGGCTTCATGTATTCCGCGCCCGAGTGGCGGAATTGGCAGACGCGCCGCACTCAAAATGCGGTATCGAAAGGTGTGTGGGTTCGAGTCCCACCTCGGGCACAGAAGATCCCCTCGTCAGAGGGGTTTTTGCTTTAACCTGTTGACAAAGGGTGCGCTGAGGCGTCTCTGACGCTAGGTGTGCGGGCTGTGGCCTGGCTGCCGCGGAGCCTATTCAGGTGTGTGGGGTGGCGGGCTCAAGTCCCTGGCTGGTGGCCCTTCCGCCTGCTGTGGTGCAGTTAAATGCTTCCTCGTTTTGGTTCTGTCGGGTGGGCCGGTATTGGCCTACACCTATTCATGGGCCGGGGAAGCGGGGACGACATGACTGTTCCGGACCTGCTCTAGGCGCTGCCGCATGCCGGCCTGGAGGACCGCTGGAGAGGATGGCCTGCGTCTTTTGTCCTATCAAAGAGGGTGTGTACAGTGTCCACACCTATACAGACCGGGCTGGACCTTTTGGAGCGGTGCCGGCGCCGGACGTGGCGCCCGAAGTCCTTGCCGACGTCGAGAAGCGCCCTTAGATGCTTGCCGCCTGACGGTCTGCGGAGACCTTCGTGAGGAAGTCCTCGACAACGGCCGCGAACTCGTCAGGCCGTTCGATCTGCGGCATGTGCCCGGTCTTGGCGAAGACGTGCGACTCGGCGCGGGGCAGCGCCGCGGCGGCCGCTTCAAGGTGGCTGAACGGCAGGATGTGGTCGTGGTCGCCCCACACCACCAGCGCCGGAACCTCGGACTTGGCGAGCGCCCCGATCAGAGCGGTGCGCCACTCGGGCCGGACGCCGGAGATCGTTCCCAGGTCGCGGGCGACGTCGAGCAGCGTCCGGCGGTGCGCCTCCCGCTGCGACAGGGTGAGCGCGTGGCCGATGCGGTCGTCCGTGACCAGCGTTTTGTCGTAGAAGAGCGACTGGACGGTCCGCCGTGATGCTTTCTCGTCGGGCCGCAGGAGCAGGGCCGCGAGCGGGCGGACCGCAAGGAGGCGAAGGACCAGTGCCACTTCCTTGCCGAATCCGGCGCTGTTGGCCAGCACGAGCGCGGAGACGCGGTCCGGATGGTCGGCGGCCAGCTTCATGGCCATGGCACCGCCGAGCGAGTTGCCCATCACAGGCAGCGGCCCGGAAACCCCGACGGCGTCCAGGAACGCCGGCAGGATCCCGGCCAGCTTCGCGAGCGTCGTCGTGCCGGGGAGCCGTTCGGAGTACGCGAAGCCGGGCAGGTCTACGCTGTAGACCGTGTGGCGGTCCGAGAGCCGCTCGTGCTGTTCGTTCCAGTCCTCGAGGCTCTGGCCGATGCCGTGCAGCAGCAGGACCGGATCCCCGCTGCCGGTCTTCCGGTAGCGCAGGCGTGTCCCCGCGACGGTGACATGGCCCATTCCCGGCAGCGCGAGGGGATCCCGGGCCGGGGCCGCGGGCGGCCGGACTGTTTCCCGCACCGGCTGTCCGCGCCGGCCGAACCGGACGTGGTCGGTCAGCCTGCCGGCCCGGAGCAGGGCGAAGTCGCGGAAGTAGTTCTGGTGCAGCCGCCACGGCGAGCCTGCGCCCTGCCGGGGCAACTGGTCGGCGCCGCGGAAAATGTAGCCGGCCTTCAGGTCGATCAGCGAGGACAGCGTGCCGTTGGCGACGTCGGCGGGTGCCACGGGTACCACCCATTGGAGGTTCCGGCGGTCGAGCCGCTTGATCAGCCTGCAGATGTAGCCGGCGACCAGATCCGCCTTCAGGGTCCAGGACGCGTTGGTGTAGCCGATGGTGAGGGAGAAATTCGGGACCCCCTCCAGCATCATGCCCTTGTAGGTGAGGGTTCTGCCGACGTCCACGGGCTGGCCGTCGACGGAGAGCTTCATACCGCCGATCACCAGCAGGTTCAGTCCCGTGGCCGTGACAATGACGTCGGCGGGCAACGCTGTGCCGGAGGCCAGGTCGATCCCGTCCGGGGTGATCCGGGAGATCGTGTCGGTCACGATCTCGGCAGTGCCTACACTGATGGCCCGGAACAGGTCCCCGTTGGGGATCGCGCAGACCCGCTGGTCCCACGGCTGGTACGACGGGGCCAGGTGCGTGTCCACCGGGAAGCCCGCCGGCAGTTTGGCTACTGCCGACTTGCGCAGGATCGCCTTCATCGTCTCGGGCCGCCGTCGGCTGAGCTGGTAGGTGAACATGGAGAAGAGAATGTTCTTGGTGCGTACGACGTCGTACGCCAGTTGCGCGGGCAGCTTGCCCCTGAGGCGGTCGGCCAGGTGGTCCCGCGCGGGCACGGGGGCGATGTAGGTGGGGGAGCGCTGCAGCATCGTCACCTTGGCCGCCGACGTTGCCATGGACGGCACCAGGGTCACGGCCGTGGCACCGCTGCCGATGACCACCACCTGCTTTCCCTCATAGTCGAGGTCGGCCGGCCAGTGCTGCGGGTGGACGATCGTTCCGGTAAAGGTGTCGGCCCCGTCGATGGCGGGAGTGAAGCCCTCGTCATAGCGGTAGTAGCCGGAACAGACGGACAGGAACGAGCAGGTGAAGGTGGCCGGGTCGGGGGAGGAGGCGGTGTCGCCGGACCGGAACTCGCCGCCGGAGGTGTGGACCGCCGTCACGGTCCACAGCGCGGTTTCGCTTGACCATGCGGCGGAAATGACCCGGGTGTTCAGCCGGATCCGCGGCGCCAGACCCTCGTCGGCGACCGTTGCCTCGATGTACTCGCGGATGGACTCGCCATCCGCGATCGCCTTGGCGCCGGCCCAGGGCCGGAAGGAGTAGCCGAGCGTGTACATGTCGCTGTCGGACCGGATCCCGGGGTACCGGAACAGGTCCCAGGTCCCCCCGACGGCGTTCCGCGACTCCAGTACGGTGAAGGTTTTTGCGGGGACCTCGCGCTTCAGCCGGCTGGCGAAACCCACGCCGCTCAGCCCGGCGCCGACAATCAACACATCTACGTGCTCACTCATGCCGCCAAGTTATCGACTTAGTGTTGAGATAGTCAACACCGTGTTGAGAACCGGGGCTAGGATGGGCGCATGGCTCAAAGAGGAAGACGCAGCGCGAGGGTCTCGGGCGATGAGCGGCAGGACGCAATCCTGGTCACAGCGGAGGCCCTCCTGGCCGGCCGTGCCTTTGACGACGTCTCCATCGAGGATCTGGCCCGGGGTGCCGGCATTTCGCGCCCCACGTTCTACTTCTACTTCCCCTCGAAGGATGCCGTGCTGCTGGCCCTGCTGGACCGGGTTATCACCGAGGTCGAGCACCGGGTGGGGCACCTGCCGCGCGATTTCGAGAGCGACCCCGCGGGTGCGTGGACCCGTTCCATCGGAATGTTCGTTGAGGTGTTTGTCTCGCACCGTGCTGTGTCGACCGCCGCCATCGGGGCGCGCGCCCGCAATGACGAGGTGCGCGGGCTGTGGTCCAGATCGATGCAGTCCTGGGTCGACTTCTCAAGCGACGTCATCCGTGCCGAGCAGGCCCGCGGGGCTGCGCCGGCGGGCATCGGCGCGCACGACCTCGCGGTGAGCCTGAACCTGATGAACGAACGGGTCATTACTGCTGCCCTCAACCGGGAGAGTCCCGCCATCGCGGAGACCGCCGCCCTGGACGTCCTGTCAACCATCTGGATCCGCAGTATTTATGGGTCCGACAACCCCGGCGGCCGCTAAGGCCCGCGCCGAAAGGAAACCATAATGCCCTCCATTAAGACGCTCACCGTGCTCGGCACCGGAGTGCTCGGCTCCCAGATCGCCTTCCAGGCCGCATTCCACGGTTTCGCGGTCACCGCGTACGACGTCGACGAGGACGCGCTTGCCAAGGCGCGGGACCGTTTCACCCGCCTCGCCGGCATCTATCGGACACAGGTAGCCGGCGCCTCCGAGGGCAAGACCGAAGCAGCCCTGGCAAACCTCCGCCTCACTGCAGACCTCGGGGACGCCGTCGTCGACGCGGACCTCGTGATCGAAGCCGTTCCCGAACTGCTGGAACTCAAACGCGATGTCTACCGCAAGCTCGCGGAGCTGGCGCCGGCCAAGGCCATCTTCGCGACCAACTCGTCCACCCTGCTGCCCAGTGACCTGAAAGACTTCACCGGACGCCCGGACCGCTTCCTCGCGCTCCATTACGCCAACAACATCTGGGCGCAGAACATCTCCGAGGTCATGGGCACCGCGGAGACGGACCCGGCGGTGTACGCCGCTGTCGTCGACTTTGCCCGGAACAGCGGACTGGAACCGATCGAGATCAAGAAGGAGAAGGCCGGCTACGTCCTGAACTCGCTGCTGGTTCCGCTGCTGAACGCGGCCGCCGGACTGCTGCTGCAGGGCGTCGCCGACCCGCACACCATTGACAAGACCTGGCGCATCGCCACGGGGGCCCCGAGCGGACCGTTCCAGATCTACGACGTCGTCGGTCTCACCACGGCGTACAACATCGCCTCGGCCTCGCCGGATGCCGGTTCCCAGGTGTTCGCCCAGTACCTGAAGGAGCACTACATCGACCAGGGCAAGCTGGGCGTCGCCTCGGGGGAGGGCTTCTACAAGTACTGAGCCGGGACGCTCATGGTGCTGCTGCCTGTGGATCAACGGTTACCGGCATGGCTTCACCACGGATGAGGGCTTCGACCTCGTCGTCGGAGTCGCCGCGGGCACTGTCGACTTGCTGGACTCTGCCGCCGAGATTTCCTGACCGTCCGCATATGATCGTCGAATACCACGAGAGATTGGATGCGCATGGGCCGCAGTTATGTCATCGATGCGATTCCCGGCGACGGCATTGGCGTGGATGTCACCGACGTCGCGATGCAGTGCGTTGACGCCGTCGCCGGAATCTACGACTTCGGCGTCCAGTGGCGGGTCCGGGACTGGAACAGCGACCTTTACCGCAAGGCGGGCCGCATGATGCCCGTCGACGGCATCGAGCAGCTGGGCAGCGGCGACGGCATCTACCTGGGAGCCGTCGGGACACCCGATGTGCCCGACGACGTCACCCTCTGGGGGCTCCTCATCCCCATCCGCCGGGAGTTCGACCAGTACATCAACCTCCGGCCCATGCGCTTGCTGCCCGGCGTGGTCGGTGCCATGCCCGGCATCGAGGACCTGGACATCGTGGTGGTGCGGGAGAACGTCGAAGGGGAGTACTCCCAGATCGGCGGAAGGTTCGGCACCGGAACCGACGGCGAGTTCGCGGTCCAGGAGAGCGTCTTCACCAGGAGCGGTATCGCCAGGGCCGCGCGCTATGCCGCCAATGTTGCCACCGGCCGCGACGGAAGGCTGGTCTCCGCAACAAAGTCCAACGGCATCATCCACACCATGCCGTTCTGGGATGAAGTGGTGGCGGAGACGGTCAAGGCATTCCCCGGCGTCGTCGTCGAAAAGGTGCTCATTGACGCGCTGGCGGCCCGGCTGGTGATGAAGCCGACGAGCATCCGGACCATCGTCGCGTCCAACCTGTTCGGGGACATTCTCTCGGACCTGGTAGCCGGTATTGCCGGGTCCATCGGCATTGCCCCCAGCGCCAACCTCAACCCCGAGCGGCGGCACCCCTCGATGTTCGAACCCGTGCACGGCTCTGCTCCGGATATTGCGGGCAAGGGTATCGCCAACCCGGTCGGCGCCCTGTGGGCCGCGGCAATGATGCTGGACCATCTCGGTGAGACGGAGGCCGCCCGGTCCCTGACCCTTGCCTTCGAGGGCGCACTCGCGGACGGTACTGCGACGCCGGACCTGAAGGGCACCGCGACCACAACTGAGTTTGCCGCCGCAGTGCTGTCGCGCCTGTCCTAGGCAACTAGTCCTCGGCGACCAGCCCGGGCGGCAGCTAACTGTCGCGCAAACGCTTCTCCAGACGGAACGCCACCAGCGAGGCCGCCGCCCCGGCTGCTGCCACCACCGCTGCAAGCGTCCACCCAACGGCCGGACTGAACCGGGAGAAAACGATCCCAAACAGCAGCGGCCCCAGGGTTCCGCCGATGTAGGTTCCGCTCTGGGTGATGCCTGTGGCCTGGATGGTGAACCGATGCGCCGTGCGTGAGACCACGTAATGGGCCAGGCCGTTCCACCCCCAGCCCAGGCCGAACGCAACCACGGCTCCGGCTGCATAGGCGATGGGGAAACCGGACGCCATGCCCAGCAGCCCCAGGCTCCCGGCCCCCATCATCAGGGCAACTGTGGCCATCGAGCCCCCGATCCCGCGGTCCGCGGCAATACCCACCAGCGGGCGGGCCAGGATCCCGGCCACACTGGCAGCGCCCAGCAGCAGGCCCGCGCCGGCGGCAGAAAACCCCGCCTGCACAGCCATCGCGACAGTGAAAGCACCTACCACATTGGCCTGCCCGGCTCCCAGGGCGCTGGCCACGGCGGTGGCAAAAAGGAAGTGTTTCAGCCTCCTGGGGAGCGGCTCCCCGGCAGCCTTACCTGAGCGCCGATGGAGGGGAGCGGTGCGCGGGAGGGTGCTAAGGAGCGCCGGAATCAGGGCGGCCGCCAGCAGTGCAGCTACGGCAAAGGTCCAGTTCCACCCCACGGTGAGGGCGAATACCGGAACGGACAGGCCCGCGGTGAGTGTCGCCGTCGGAATGGCCGCCTGCTTGAGGCCAAACGAGAAGGCGCGGTTGCGGACCGCCACCTGGTCCATGATCAGGCCGTTGGAGAGCGGGTGGATCAGGGCGTTCGCGGCACCGGCGAAACTGAGCCACACGATCAGCCACGCCCAGTGCGGGGTGACAAAGGCGATGCCGGCCAGTGCAACAAAGCCCAGCCCGACGGCGAGCGGAACCCCGCGGCGGAGCCCCAGTCCGCTCGCCACATACCCGGCCGGGGCGGACAGCAGTGCTGAGACAGCCCAGAAGGCGGCCACCGCCACGCCGAGTGCTGACGGCGTCATGCCCAGGTCCTGCTCGAGCTGGACAGCCAGCCCGCCCACCAGGAAGACCGGCAGCACGGCCACCACCGTTGTCAGCGCCGCGATGGCGGTGGCCCGCTGTCCGGGCCGGCGCGGCAGTGTTCGGACGGGTCCCACGGCGGCCGGCCTCACCGTGCGGATCGGCTCTGTGAAACGCCTGCAGCGTCGTCCTGAACGACGGCGTCGCCCACCAACATGGAGCGCCCGCCGCTCCGCACCTGCGCCAGCAGGCCGCCGGCAGTGAGGACGGCGCGTTCGGCCGGGGAGAAGTCGAGCCCGAGTGTCAGCTCAAAGTCCCCGTCCACGCGGGCGGTGATGGAGCGGTGCCCCTTGGTCAGGGCGTCGGCAAGCCCCTCAATGACCCACCGCTGCCCGGTTGAGCTTTGCGCGTCGGCGGGGAGGATCAGGGGCACGATTCCGGCCGCGATGAGGTTGCGGCGGTGGATCCGGGCGTAGCTGCGGGCAGCCACCACCCGGATCCCCAGGTACAGCGGGATCAGGGCGGCGTGCTCCCGTGACGAACCCTGCCCGTAGTTTTCCCCGCCCACAATGATCCCGCCGCCCCATTCGAGGGCACGATCGTGAAAACCGGGGTCCAGGCGGCGGAACATGAAGCGCGCACAGACAGCGATGTTGGACCAGACGGACATGGCGATGGCGCCGTCTGGAGCCATGTCACCGGTGGAGATGTCATCCCCGACGGCGATCAGCACCCTCGCGTCCAGGTCAGCCGGCAACGCGGTTGGCTGTGGCGGCGGGACGAGGTTGCTGCCCCGCTCGATCTCGATGGTGCGGCGGGTCTCGAGGGGCAGGACGCCGGCGATGTGCAGGTCGTGGACTTCCGGATGCGGGGGAGTGGCAGGGCGGAGCTCACCGCGGCTGACGGTGGAGGCGTCCACGATGGCGCCTTCCAGTGCGCTGGCAGCAGCGGTCGACGGCGAACACAGGTACACGGAGTCCTCCGCGGTACCGCTGCGGCCCGGGAAGTTGCGGTTGAACGTGCGTAACGACGGCGCACCCTCCGTGGGTGCCTGCCCGATGCCCACGCAGGGGCCGCATACCGGCTCGAGCATCCGCGCCCCTGCCTCCATGAGGTCCTCATAGACACCGGAGGCGATGATCGTCTGCAGGATCTGCCGTGATCCCGGCGTCACCGTGAGCTGGACGGACGGATGGACGGTGTGTCCCTTGAGGATGGCAGCCACGGTGGCCAGGTCCTCGTAGGAACTGTTCACGGAGGAACCGACGCAGACCTGGACCACCTCGGTGCGCGGCAGTTCGGACACGGGACGGACGTTGCCCGGCGAGTGCGGCAGCGCCACAAGCGGAACGATGCTTGAGAGATCAAGCTGCTCGTCGTCGTCGTACGTGGCGCCGGCGTCGGCCGCCAGCGGGACAAACTGGTCCTCGCGGCGCTGGGCCCGCAGCCACGCGCGGGTCTGGTCATCGGAGGGAAAGATGGCGGTGGCGGCACCTGTTTCGATGATCATGTTGCAGATAGTGGCGCGCGCCGGGACTGACAGGGACGCCACGCCCTCGCCGTAGAACTCGAAGACCTTCCCGCGGCCGCCCCGCACGCCGTGGCGGCGCAGCAGCTCCAGCACCACGTCCTTCGCTTCTGCGTTGGGCCCGGGTGTGCCGGTCAATTCCACACCCACGACGGCGGGGCACACAAAGTCGAACCCGTAGCCGGCCATCGCCACGGCCACCTCCAGCCCGCCGGCACCGAGGGCGAACATGCCCAGGGCGCCCGCCGTGGAGGTGTGGGAATCCGCGCCCACCAGGACCTGGCCCGGCCGGGAGAAGTGCTCCAGGTGGATGTAATGGGAGATGCCGTGCCCGGCAGGGGAGTAGCGCAGCCCGTAGCGGGCGGAGAAGGTCCGGAGGTAGTGGTGGTCCTGCATATTCTTGTCATCGATCTGCAGAACATTGTGATCGACATACATGACTGCCAGCGGCACCGCGATGGAATCCACGCCGAGCATTTCGAACTGCATGGCGGTCATGGTTCCGGTAGCGTCCTCAATGAGGATTTGGTCGACGGCGATGGTGGCATCGGAGCCGGGGGTCGGTTCGCCGGAAGTGAGATGGCTGGCGAGGAGCTTCTGGGTCAGGTTCTGGGCCACGGGAATCCTTGGACGCTGGGGGCTGCAGACAACTGCGGCCCGCCGAAGGAGATCGGCGGGCCGCAGGGAGGTGCATTATTTTACAAATTCGTTCGTGTAGGTGTCGGCCAGCTTGATGTCCTTGTTCCCGACCTCCGGGTTGGCCACCTGCTGTGTCTTCAGGACTGCCTTGACGCCGTCCTCGGTAAAGGATCCGTCCTTGCTGATCGTCTTCTTCAGGTCCTCAATGACCTTGGCGTAAAGGACCTTGTCCCCGCCGGCGAACTTCTCAGGCATTTTCGCGGCAATCTCCTCACCGGAATGGCCGTTGATGAATTCAAGGGTGCGCTTGATCGCCTTGGCGAGCTTGCCTGCGGTTTCCTTGTTCTGGTCCAGCCATTCAGTCTTGGCGTAGAGGGAGGCGGACGGCCATGAGCCGGTGTCGAACACTTCCTTCAGCCCCTCCACGGTCCGGACGTCTTCCAGCACCACCGGATCGTGGCCAAGGCGTTTTGCGAGTACGGAGACGTCAGGTTCGAGCATCACCGCGGCGTCCACCTGGTTCTGCTCTACTGCGGCAACGGCAGAGGACCCGGCGCCGATGGCTGATACGGCGGCATCTGTCTGCTGCATGCCGTTCTTGGCCAGCAGGAACTTAACGAACATGTCCGTGGAGGACCCCGGTGAGGTCACGCCGACGTTCTTGCCCTTGAGGTCCGCAATGGACTTGATCTGGCCCTCATTCTTGGGCGCCACGAGGAGGGCAAGCCCTGACGACTGGCCCATGTCAACGAACGCCTTAATGGGCTGGTTCTTGGCCTGCATCTGGATGGTGTGCTCGTAGTACCCGCTGGTGACATTCGTGCTGCCGCCGATCATTGCAGTGAGCGCTTTTGAGCCGCCCTGCAGGTCCTGGAGCTCGACGTTCAGGCCTTCGTCCTTGTAGTAGCCCAGTTCCTGGGCCAGCGTGGTTGGAAGGTAGGTCAGGAGTGTCTGGCCGCCGACGCCGATGATCACCTTGGTGCCGCCGCCGCCGGCAGCACCTGTCCCGGTCTGGCCGGGAGGTGCAGCCGAAGGGGCGCCGCAGGCGGAGAGGGCCAGGGCAACGGAGGCAAGCAGGGTCAGCGGGCGGAAGGGGCCCCGGCGCCGGTGCCGGGTTTCGTTCTGGGTCATGGGAATTCCCTTTCAGGAGGTGATGGTGATGGGTTACGAGGACCGGACCGGGCGCCACCTGAGGAGGTGCCGTTCGAGGCGGTTGACGAGGAGGTCGATGATCAGAACCACGAACATCAGGATGAACATGCCGGCGAAGACCCCCTTGGTATCGAAAACACCCTGGGCCTGGGCGATGGCATAGCCCACACCGGCGGAAGCTCCGAGGTACTCACCCACTACTGCGCCGGTGATGGCAAAACCTACGCTGATGTGCAGGCTGGAGAAGATCCAGGTCAGGGCGCTCGGAATGAAAACGTGGCGGAGGAGCTGCTTCTCCGACGCGCCCAGCATGCGTGCGTTGTCCACAAGGACCCGGTCCACGCTCTTGACGCCCTCGAGGGTGTTGAAGAAGACAATGAAAAACACCAGCGTGAAACCGAAGGCAACCTTCGACCAGATTCCCAGGCCGAACCACAGCAGGAAGATCGGGGCCAGCACCACGCGGGGAAGTGCGTTGAACATCTGCAGGAACGGGTCCAGGAGCCGTTCCAGGAAACGGACCCTGGCCAGGAGGAAGCCCAGGACCAGGCCGGCCGCCGCACCGGTCAGGAATGCGAGGATCGATTCCTGCAGGGTGATCCACAGGTGCGGGAAGACGAAGCCGCTGGAGACCCAGAGCCACACCGTCATCAGGATGTCGGAGGGGAGGGGGAAGAAGAACGGGTCGATCACGCCAATGCGTCCCAGCATTTCCCATGCGCCGAGGACAATGACGGCGAGGGCCAGCTGTCCCATCCGGATGGAGAAGTTGGAGGCTTCACCCCGCTTGCGCCTGGGTCGCTGGACCGCCGCCTGGCTCCGCTCCTTCCCGAGGGGAAAGCGTTGTGTTTTCTTGGAAACTGGTGCCACGGTCATGCTGCGTCGCTCTCTTCCTCTTCCCGCGCGGATTCGTAGGTCTTGGAAACCTCAACCTTGAGGCGCCCCCAGATTTCCCTGTGGAGCTCCACGAACTTGGGATCGTCCCGGATATCGAGGAGGTCCCGGGGGCGGGGGATGTCGATTTCGTAGCTGCCCACGACCGTGCTGCCCGGTCCGGCCCCCAGGATGACCACCTCGTCGGACAGCGCAATTGCCTCGTCCAGGTCGTGGGTGATGAACACCACGGCCTTGTTCGATTCCTGCCAGAGCTGGAGGAGTTCGTTCTCCATGATTTGCCGGGTCTGTACGTCGAGCGCGGAGAACGGCTCGTCCATTAGCAGGATGTCCGGGTTGACGATCCATGCCTGGGCAACTGCGGTGCGCTTGCGCATGCCACCGGAGAGCTGGTGGGGGTACCGGTCGGCAAAGTTCTTCAATCCCACCTTCTCGAGCCAGCGGCGTGACTCGTCGTAGGCCTCGGCCTTGGAAACACCGGCCATGGTGAGTCCGAGGCTGACGTTGTCGATGACGGACTTCCACGGGAGCAGGGCGTCCTGCTGGAACATATAGGACGCGCCGCGGTTCACCCCGAGGACGGGCTCGCCGAAGCTATGGACAGTGCCCGACGACGGATTCAACAGTCCCGCTGCCATGTTGAGGATGGTGGACTTACCCGATCCCGTGGGCCCAACGATAGAGACGAACCGTCCGGGCTCAACCTTGAGGTCGATGTCCCGGACAGCGAAGTACGATCCACCGCCGGGAGTTGCGAACTCCTTGGTGCACCCGTTGAGTTCAACCGCGTACGTCGAAGATTCAGGCTGTGAGGGTTGCGTCATTGCTATTCTCCCGCTCACCACATTGTGGGTTGATGGTCATATAGTGGACACTACGCTAACAGTAACGTCTGTCACACTACAAGGGGAGCTTGAAGAGCCGCCGGCCCCCGCCCTGAGAACAGAAGGAATCCGGAATCGAGCATGAGCGCAATCGAAAACGCCGCCTCCCCGTTGCTGGTGCTGAAGAAGATCACGTCCATCCTGGATGCCTTCTCGCTGGTGCGGCCTGAAATGAGCCTCGCCGAAATACGGGCTGAGACCGGGCTTCCGCACTCCACGGTGCAGCGCCTGGTCACCAACATGGTGAATGAGGGACTGCTGGACCGGCGTGAGGACCAGTTCCGGATAGGGATACGCATGACCCACTGGGCGGCGCCCGCACGTCAGGGCCTGGACTTCCTGGAACTGCTGACACCCGTGATTCGGCGGTTGCGGGATGAGCTGGGTGAAACCGTGTGCATCTTCAGGGAATCGCAGGGAAGCAGGGTCTGTGTCGCATTGGCCGAGACCCGGCGGGTTCTTCGAAGGGCGGTGGACGTTGGCACCATCATGCCGATTCACGCCGGTTCGGCAGGCCGTGTATTGCTCGCCTGGAACCCCGAACTGGCGGAAAGGGTCTACGGCTCAGGGCTCCGGTCCATCACCGACCAGACCATCACGGATGCAGCCAGCCTTGATGCCGCCGTCGCGAAGACCCGTGCGGACGGTTTTGCCATCACCACCGGGGAGCGGGTTTCCGGCGCCAGCGGGTTGTCGGTTCCGATCTTCGGCCCGCAGGCTGAGCTCTACGGTGCCCTTACCGTCATGGGTCCCACCATGAGGATGCCCTACGACGTGTGTGCTTCCTGGATAGAGCCGGTCATCGCCGCGGCAGCTGAAGGAACCCGGCTGATCGGTGGAAGCCTTCCGTCGGAGGTTGTGCCCATATCGTGATTTTATGTTCACAATATGAAGAGTTCTGTGCATACTGGTTTCTGTACGACGGGGGGCTCACGGAGCTTCACGTGTGTACGGCGCCCACTGGGTCCGCATCAGGAATCAGGAGTTGAGATTTGATGAAGGTTTTCGAAACCGGCACAGCGAGGAGCGGCAAGGACGCCGCGGACGAGGGCGGCCACGGGATCGCTGAAGAAAGGCGATCGGACACTGCAAACCGTCACGAAACCGCGGGCCAGGGTACCGGTCCGCTGTCCGGAGTGCGCGTCCTCGAATTGGGATCACTGATCGCGGGCCCTTTCGCGGGACGGCAGATGGCAGACTTCGGTGCCGAAGTCATCAAGGTGGAATCGCCCAACAGGCCGGACCCCATGCGCGAATGGGGCCGCGCGAGGGTCAATGACCACACCCTGTGGTGGTCGGTGCAGTCCCGCGGCAAGAAGTGCGTCACCTTGGACCTGAAAGCCCCGCGCGGCCGGGAGCTCTTTCTTGAACTCTGCAAGGAAGCGGACGTCATCCTGGAGAACTTCCGGCCGGGCACCATGGAAAAGCTTGGCCTGGGCCCTGAAGAGCTGTGGAAGATCAACCCCGGCCTCATCATCGCCCGGGTCTCCGGCTACGGGCAGACCGGTCCGGAAGCGTCAAAACCGGGGTATGCCTCCGTCGCCGAGGCGCGGAGCGGATTGCGGCACCTGAACGGCTACCCGGATCAGCCGCCACCCCGTACAGGTATCTCCCTGGGGGACAGCCTCGGCTCGCTGTATGCGCTGCAGGGGATCCTGCTGGCGCTGTACTGGCGGGATGCCCGCGGCGGCACCGGCCAAGTGGTGGATGTATCGCTCGTTGAGGCGTGCTTCTCGCTGCTGGAGAGTACGGTGCCGGACTACGCCGCCACCGGTATTGTTCCCGGACCCAGCGGATCGGGACTCAAGGGGATCGCGCCGTCGAACATCTTCCGGTCGAGCGATGGCAAGTGGGTGGTCATAGCGGCAAACCAGGACTCGGTCTTCGTCCGCCTGGCCAGGGCGATGGGCATGCCCGGCATCGCCGAGGACCCGAAATACCGTGATCATGCGCAGCGGGGCCGCAACCAGGAGGAGCTTGAAGGCATCATCGCCGATTGGGCGGTGCACTACTCCGCCGGCGAGCTGGTCAGCCTGCTGGATGAACATGGTGTTCCTAACAGCACGGTGAGCACGGTTGAAGACATTTTCGAGGATCCCCAGCTCAAAGCCCGGGACATGCTCGTGGAAGTGGCTGACGACGAGTTGGGCACCGTGGTCCAGCCGGGAATCGTCCCCAAGCTCACGCGCTCCACCGGCCGGATCGGCTGGAACGGGCCCCTGGTGCATGGATCCCACAATGGTGATGTGTACCAGGGCCTCCTGAACCTCACCGAAGAAGAGTTGCAGAACGCGCGTAACGAAGGAGCAATCTGATGGCGTTTGCCCAGGGAACCAGGCCCGTCTCGATCGTGGACGTCAGCCCGCGCGACGGCCTGCAGAACGAGAAGACTCCCGTGAGTACGGAGGACAAGGTCCGGCTCATCGAAGAGCTGATCGGGTTGGGTGCGAAGCGCATCGAAGCCGTTAGCTTCGTGAATCCCAAAGCGGTTCCCCAGATGGCCGACGCCGACGCCGTGATGGCCGCGGTCCCGCGCACCGACGCCGTTAGCTACATCGGCCTGGTGCTGAACACCAGGGGTGCCCAACGCGCCGTCGACGCCGGGGTGGACGAGATGAACTACGTGCTCCCGGTGACCAACGCGTTCGCCGCAGCCAACCAGAACACCACGGTTGATGCGGCCCTCGCGGCCCTGGAGGAAGTCTCGGACATCGCTGCCTCGGCATCCATTCCCCTCAGCGTCACGGCGGCTGTCGCTTTCGGCTGCCCCTACCAGGGTGACGTTCCCCTCGACCAGACCCTCGACGTCGTCCGCAGTGCCATGGGCCGTGCGAACCTGGCGGAGGTAGCGCTGGCGGATACGATCGGCTGCGCCGTGCCGTGGCAGGTGGGCGAGGCTTTCGCCAGGCTGCGCGGGGAAACCGACCTGCAGTTGAGGGCTCACCTTCACGAGACCCGCCACACTGCGCTGGCCAACACGTATGCGGCGATGGCATCGGGTGTCGATGTGTTCGACAGCAGCGTCGGTGGCCTCGGCGGATGCCCCTTTGCTCCCGGAGCAGCGGGAAACATCTCCACGGAGGACCTTGCATGGATGCTCGGGCGTGCCGGCTTCCTGACGGGCATCGACGTGCAGAAGGCAACGGAACTGGGGCGCTGGATTTGCGGACTGGTCGGTACGAATCCGCGTTCCGGACTGGCAGGGGCAGGAGTGTTCCCCGCGGCCGCCTAAGGCGCCAGTACTTGTCTGAAGCACGTGACGTTCCGGAACTTGCGTGTCCCGGGCGAGTAGGGATCATCCCCTGAGGTGGTTGATATGGGTATCGAGAGGGCCGGGAGGGTATATGGCGCGGAAGGATTTTGATCCGGCCCAGATGCCGTCGAGGGATTTTTATCAGTTGTTGACGGCGGTGATTGTGCCGAGACCCATCGCCTGGGTGTCCACTACATCCGCGGAGGGTGTGGACAACCTTGCGCCGCACTCTTTCTACACGGTCGCGTCCGTGGATCCGCCGATTGTTCAGTTCACTTCCGTGGGTGAGAAGGACTCGTTGCGCAACATCCAGGCGCGAGGTGAATTCGTCGTGAATCTCACCCCGGCTTCGCTGTTTGAAGAGGTCAATGCCACAGGGACGGACTTTCCGGCGGCTGTGAGCGAGTTCGATGCAGTGGGACTGTCCCGGGAATCGAGCACAGTGGTGAGTCCTCCACGGGTAAAGGATTCGCCTGTGGCATTGGAGTGCCAATTGCATAGCATCTTGGAGGTGGGTAACTGCACGCTGGTGTTGGGCAGGGTGGTTTACGCGGTTGTGTCTACAAAGGTGCTCGACGGTGATCATCCGCAGATCGACCTTTTGGAACCCTTGTCCCGTTTGGGGCGCAATGAGTGGGGAACGCTCGGTGAGATCCAGGAGCTCCGCCGGATCCGGGCAAAGGATTGGCCCGGGCACTTCGGCCGAGCGAGGTAGGTCCTGGCTGTCTCGCCCGGCAGGCCTTTCTGCGGACCATACTCCTGGTCTGCAGAAAGGCCTGCCCGGACAGTCAGGGCGTGGGCTAACGTATCTCCGTGATTTCGCGAATGGTCAGGTTCCGGAAGGTGGCGGTTCCTTCATGGGCGTAGAGGCGGATTCCGTTGTCGCCTTCAAGCGGGAACACCCGGTGCGAGTGCACCACCCGACCATCTCCGACGAACATTTCCACGCTCGTAAGGTCCACGAGGATGCGGACGCTGAGACGTCCTGTCGAGGGGTCGATGGGAGTCTGGGTTTCGCCGCCGGTTGGGTTGACGGTCGGCCGTCTGTTGACATACACGAAGGGGCCCCGCAAGTATGCTCCGGCGGCCACGTGCCTGCCGCCGCCTGGTGCGCGGCACAGCTCAAGACCTACGTTGGCAGGTGGGGAAGACGGGTCCCACACGAGCTCACAGGTCAGGTCATAAGCGGCTGCGCGGACGTCGAGGTCGCGGGTGCCCCGTACAACTACATCACCCAGGACGTGGTCGCGCTTCACATAGTTTTCCAGCGCTGAGGTGGGGGCGGAAACGAGGTGATAAACACCGTCCGTCTGTTTGAGGCGGAGGTCGCGCACGATCATGTCATCGCCGTTGTAGGCGTCCGTCTCCAGGGTGGGCGTGTTGTGGGGGTAGTCCCAAAAGTTCGCCCAGCCAATTGCCCGGCGGAGCCTGCCGTCTTCCGCACCTGAGGTGTCGTGATGCGGATAGGTGACTGCTCCATAAAAGTCATAGCCGTAATCGAGCCATTCGGGCTCGGCCCGGTCCGGCGTGAATGACGTTCCGTCGAAGGCGCCCGTCCAGTAGGCGTAGGTTGCGGGCAGGCCGCGGCCTTTGCCGTTGGCACTCGTGCCGAGGATCCAGTGGGAGGTGCCGTCGTCAGCGGTCATCCGGAAGATATCAGGGCATTCCAGCAGCCCCAGATCCGTGCGCACGAACTCGCCGACGCGCTGCCAGGACCGCAGGTCCGCGGAGGTGTAGAAGCCGAGCTTCTGCCCCTCGGCGTTCGCCATGAACCACCGCCCCCGGTCAGCGTCCCAGATCACTTTGGGATCGCGGAAGTCCTGCACCCCGGGGTTCGGCAGCACCGGGGCTGAACTGGCCGCCTGGAACGAACGCCCGCGGTCGGTTGAGTACCAGAGGTACTGCGCTTGACGGCCTTCGGGTGCCTGCGTGACCAGGGCGATCACCGCACCCTCGCCGAACCCGGCAGTGTTCCGCTCGTCGACCACAAGGGATCCCGACCAGCAGTCGCCGTTGTTGTTGCTGAATTTCGGGATCGCGACGCCGCGGTCAGTGAACGTGACGTGATCCGTGGTGGTCGCGCGGCGCCACGATGTGCCTCCGCCGCCCTGCAGGTAGTCGCCGTTGTACAGGTAGTAGTAGTGGTATTCCCCGTCGATGTAGATGGGTCGCTGGGGGTCGTTCTTCCAGTTGTCGGGGACGTTGAAGTGATAGGTCGGGCGCATCCGGCGTGATCCTTTTGACATTGGGCCTTTTGAGCCGGGGTCAGGTGTCTTGGCCGTTACGGCAGCGGCGGGCCCGGCGAACGTTGCTGACAGTGCGAGCGAGCCGCTGAGCGCAGCCGCCCCGCTTCCGGTAATGAGTGACCGACGAGAGACCGTGGGTGAACCTTCCATGAGTTCCTTCTTGTTTTTGGGCAGCGTCGATGCTGCGGTGTGGGTGGTTTTTGATGTACAGCCCGACGTGGTCAGGGAAAGAGGCTCCGGTTACCGTCAAAGATGCCGGCCATGGTCCATGCGTCCAGGGACAGTATTTGGGCCGTGCCCTCGGCGGCAAGGCTGACGTGTTCCCCACCCAGTGTGGGGTAGACGCGCGCTGTCAGCGGTACTCCGTTGGCGAAAATTTCGACGGCGGACCGGTCCAGGATGACGCGCAGGTGCACCCGGCCTTCGGGCATGGGTACGGGCCCGGACTTTTCTTCCACATCAACGGCTGGATCGAGGCTGCTTTGGGTGCGGTCCAAGCGGAGCGTGCCATCGCCGGCGCCGTCAGCCGACCTGCGCAGCTCAATGACCGTTTCCTCGGCGGGGCGGCCGGAGGTGCCCCCGTCCTTGGAGCCCAGGACACCAAGCCGCAGCAGTGCGCCCGGTGCCAGTTGGAGCTCCAGCTCCAGGTCAAGTTGCTTGCCGGACAGGCCGGTTTCCAAGGGTTCCAGCAAACCGCACAGCATCTGGCCGGGCAAACGCACGTGGTCACGGCGCAGCTTCTCGATTTCCGGGACGGGTGCGAAGCGGAGAGAGCCGTCGTCCGCCGCCGTGACGGTCCGCGGCAGGCTCATGACGCCGGACCAGCCGGCCTCCACCATGGTGGCATCACTTCGGCCTTCCTGCATCCAGCCGAACATGACACGCCGGCCGGACTCATCCTGGAACGATTGCGGTGCGTAGAAAAAGCGGCCTCCGTAGTCGAGCCGGTGCAGCGCCGCAGGCTCGAAGGTATCCCCGGCGTACCGGCCGGTCCAGTACAGCGGGTGGCGGGTGTCGCCGTCGTTCCAGGCCGAGAAGACCAGCACGTCCGGTGAACCGTCGGACGGTGCAGACCCCAGCGAACCCTGTCCGGCCCGGAAAAGGTCCACGCATTCCCACATGGTCCCCGTCCAGTCAGTGCCTGCAGGATCTCCCTGGGAAGCATCGCCGATGAACAATGGCCCGACGTAGTTCCACGCCCGCAGATCAGTCGACTCGTACAGGAACGCCGTTCCGCCGCGCCCACGAATGCCCGAACCCACCAGCTGCCGCCACTTGGACCCTTCACGCCAAACGCAGTGATCGCGGTAGGCCGTAATGTCCACGCCAACCGGCGGTGCTGCAATCACGGGGTTTCCGGGGTCCTTGGTCCAGCTCAAAAGGTCCGGGGATCCCACGGCGACGCAGGGCAGCTCCTTGCCCTCGAACCGCCCCGAATACACCAGGGTGGGCGTGCCGCCGTCGTTCACCAATACTCCGGACCAGCAGCCCTCGGCGTCCGGCCCTTCGGACGGTTCCAGGGCAACAGGCTGGTCCGTCCAGGTGACGAGATCAGTGCTGGTGGCGTGGCCCCACTGAATGCGGTGGTGGAACGCGCCCTCCGGGTTATATTGGTAAAAGAGGTGGTACGTGCCGTTCCAGTGGCTGACGCCGTTGGGATCATTAAGCCAACCGGCCGGTGACACGAAATGGAAGCGCGGCCGCAGCGGATCGGCTTCGGCCCTGGCAACCAGCTCATCCTGGGGAACGGTTGCGAGCGGGTGCGTCAGGTCAGTCATGCGGAAGCCTTTTCTTGAGCGTTCGACGCCGGGAGGTTGGGTTGCGCCGGTTCGCCCGCCAGGGCATGGCCGGAGGCGCCGGCCCACGGCCGGTAAAGGTGGCAGCGCACCCAATGGCGGTTTCCAGGGTTTCCAACCTGATGCCGCACGGGTTCTTCGGCAGAACAGCGCTGGTCCGGGTCGCCGTCGTAAGCGCAGCTCGTCGAAGCCATGACCGCTTGCCGCAGTTCGGCCCGGCGGACAGGATCATACGAGCCCGCCCGGGCGGGATCCGGGACAGCCGAAACCAGTAGCTGCGTGTAGGGGTGCGCCGGGTTGGACAGCAAGTCCAGGGACTCGCCTTCCTCAACCAGTTCACCGGCGAACATGACCGCCGTGCGGTCCGCCAGGTAGCGGGCGGACGCGAGGTCGTGGGTGATATAGAGCATGGAGATGCCCTGCTCGTCGCGGAGCTTGCGCATCAGGTTCAGCACGCCGATCCGGACGGAAACATCCAGCATGGAGGTGGGCTCGTCGGCCAGGATGACCTGGGGTTCAACGGCGAGGGCCCGGGCAATCGCAACCCGCTGGCGCTGGCCGCCGGAGAGCTCGTGCGGATACGAGTCCAGCATGTCAGCCTGCAGGCCAACAGTGGTCATGAGCTCTTCGAGCCGGAGCCGGGTCTCCTCCCCGGAACCGCCACCCTTGCCGTGGATCGCCAGGGAACGGCGCAGGAAATGCTCGATCCTGTGGGCCGGGTTCAGGGAACCGAAGGGGTCCTGGAAGACCATCTGCAGCTGGGAACGGAAGGCCCGGGAGGCTTGGAAACGGTCGCGTTTGAGGATGTCGACGCCGTCGATCAGGATCGCGCCGGAGCTCGGCTTCTCGAGCCGGGCAACACAGCGCGCCAGGGTGCTCTTGCCGGAACCGGATTCCCCCACGAGCGCCACGATCTCGCCGCGGTTTATAGTCAGGTCCACGCCGTGCAGGGCGCGGACCGATCCCCGGGAGAACAGCCCGCCAATAGGGAAGGACTTGCCCAGACCACGGATTTCAAGGGCGGGGGTGGGGGTGGTGGAATCGGCCGCGGGGGAACCAGCGGCCGGGGACGTCAGGGAGTGGCTCATCGTGCGGCTCCTGCCAGGTCTGCGGAATTAATCACTGACGCGTCGGCACCAAGCGGGGCCACGAAATGACCGGGTGCCGCCTCGGTGAGGTCCGCTATGTTCCGGAACTTCACGCCGTCGGGCAGTCCCGTCAGCGGAACGCGCGGGCCGGTGAGGGGTGGAAACGCGCCCATCAGAGCCTGGGTGTAGGGGTGGCGGGGGTTGGCGTAGACGTCCTGGGCCTTCGCGGTCTCCACGATCCTGCCGCCGTACATCACGGCCATCCGGTGCGAGAGTTCCACCATGAGCGACATGTCGTGCGTGATGAACAGGACGGAGAAGCCGAGTTCGCGCTGAAGCTCCCTGATCTGTGCCATGATCTCCTGCTGCACCACCACGTCCAGCGCGGTGGTGGGTTCGTCAAGGATCAGCAGCGACGGCTTGAGCGCCACGGCCATGGCTATCACAGCGCGTTGACGCATGCCGCCTGAGAGCTGGTGTGGGTAGGACTTGAGGCGCGCGGGATCGATCCTCACGAGTTCAAGCAGTTCACCCGCCCGGCGCAGGGATTCCTTGCGGGTGTAGCCGGCGTGGGTGGTGAAGATGTCCACGATTTGTTCGCCGATGGTCAACACCGGATTGAGCGAGTTCATGGCTGACTGGAAGACCATGGCCACGTCCTGCCAGCGGAAGCGCCGCAGCTCCTCGGGGTTCATGGCCAGGACGTCCTTGCCGCCGAAGGAGATGCTGCCGCCGGCGATCTTCGCGGGATCCTTCAGGAGCCTCATGATCGAGTTGGCGATGGTGGACTTCCCGCAGCCGGACTCTCCTGCGAGGCCGAACACCTCACCGGTGCCGATGCTGAAGGAAACGCGGTCGACGGCGGTGGTGGAGCGGGTGTCGCCGATGTACTTGACGGTGAGGTCCTTGACGTCCAGGACGGGTTCGTGGGAGCCGAAGGATATTTGGGAGATGGTCATTTGGCGGCGCTCCTTTCGGTGTCTTTCGGGGTTTTGATTTTCCGCAGCCGCGGGTTGGTGACCTCGTCCACTGCATAGTTGATGAGGGCAAGGGCGAAGGCGACCAGTGCGATGCAGACGCCCGAGGGCACGAACACCCACCAGCTGCCGGTCAGCAGGGCGCCTTCGTTGCCTGCCCAGAAGAGGTTGTTTCCCCAGGAGACCGTGCTGGCATCGCCCAGGCCCAGGAACTCCAAGCCGGCCTGCGCGCCGATGCCGTAGATGACGCAGGCCAGCAGGGTGCCCATGACGATCGAGGCCATGTTGGGCAGGATTTCGCGGAACATGATCCTTCCGGCCCGTTCGCCGGACACCACGGCCGCAGCCACAAAGTCCTTGGAACGGATGGAGAGGGCCTGTGAGCGCAGGACGCGGGCTGAGCCTGCCCAGCCGGTAACCACGAGCACAAGAATCACCGTGCCCAGCCCCGGAGGCAGGAACGCGGCCAGGATGACCAGCAGCGGCAGGCCGGGAAG
This sequence comes from Arthrobacter sp. Soil764, assembly GCF_001428075.1. Lineage (GTDB taxonomy): Bacteria > Actinomycetota > Actinomycetes > Actinomycetales > Micrococcaceae > Arthrobacter. The sequence goes on from NZ_LMSI01000019.1 coordinate 133,245, forward strand.
GAGCAGGAAGACGTTGGTTACCAGGGACAGCGCTTCGTCGATGAACTTCCCGAAGTACGCCGAGGCAAGTCCCACCAGGATGCCGATGAAGGTGGACGCGAAGCCCACGGTCAGCCCCACGAACAGCGAACTCCGGGAGCCGTGGATCGTCAGTGCGAGCACATCCTGTCCCTTGGCCGTCGTTCCCAGCCAGTGCTCGGCTGACGGTTCCAGCGAGGCCATGGCGGTGATCCGCGACGGGTCGCCGGGGAAAAGCAGCGGTGCCAGCAGGGCCAGTGCGATGAAGACGAGCATCACGGCCATGCCTGTCAGGGCTTTTTTGTTGGTGATGAGGCCGTGGACGAAGCTGCGGTTGGGCTTGCGGGCCGCCGGGGTCTTGTCGGCTGTTTTGCCGGGTTGCTGCAGGATTGCGGTTGTCATGATGTGTTCCCCTAGTTGCTGCGCACGCGCGGGTCGAGGCGGACGTAGAGGATGTCCACCAGGAAGTTCGCCAGCAGAACGGCGGCGGTGATGGTCAGGAACAGGCCCTGCATGAGCGGGTAGTCGAGGCCCTGGACGGCGTTGAGGAGTTGGTAGCCGACGCCGGGGTAGGCGAACACCACCTCGGTGAGCAGCGCACCGCCCACCACGAATCCCAGTCCCATGCCGAAGCTTGTGACTGACGGGAGCATGGCGTTTCGCGCCGCATACCGGAGCATGATGCGGCCCGGACGGAGTCCCTTGGCTTCGGCCATGGTGATGTAGTCCTCGGAATTGGTGGCGATCATGGTGTTCCGCATGCCCAACATCCAGCCGCCGATGGAAACCAGCACGATGGTCAGTGCCGGTAGCACCAGGTGGGCGCCGACGTCGCCGATGAACTCCCAGGTGAACCCGGGCTCCAGGCCGGCGGTGAAGGCGTGCCGGATGGGGAACCAGTTCAGTACTACGCCGAACAGGTACAGGGCACCCATCGCGAGCCAGAAGTAGGGGAACGAGCCAATGAATACCAGCAGCGGTGGAAGTGCGGAGTCGACCGCGCCGCCGCGGCGCCAGGCTGCCAGGACGCCCAGCAGGTTACCCACGACGGCGGCAATCACCAGGGCGGTTCCGCCGAGCAGGAGGGTCCAGCCGATCTGGGACGAAATGACCTCGGTGACCGGGGTGGGGAACCGGGAGATGGAAACGCCCATTTGCCCGGTGAAGATGTTGGTCAGGTAGCCGATGTACTGCTCCCAGAGGGGCCGGTCGTCAACGCCGAGCAGCTTGCGCAGGGCCTCGATCTGTTCAGGCTGCATTCTGTCCTGGGAACGGGCAAACATGCGGGAGACGGGATCCCCCGGCATGAAGCGCGGGAGCAGGAAATTCAGGGTGATGGATGCCCAGAAGGCGATCAGGTAGAAACCCAGGCGGCGCAGGATGAAGCGCACGGTTTCCCTCCATTCGGGAATTGCGGAAAGTTTTGGTTGCACGCCCGGCGGGGATGTCCGTCCATACGGCGAGGTGCCGCCGGGCGTGCAGTTCAGGGCTGGCCGCCGGGGATGCCGGCGGCCAGCTGGTGTGGGCGGGTGGGCCCACGCCGCCAGGGTTCGCTAGCCGAAGCGGAGCGAGGCCAGGGAGGCGGTGGGGATTACTTGCGCGGTTCCAGCGTGGTCAGCACCAGCACCGTGGTGGGCGACTTCACCGAGAGGGTTGCGTAGGGGTTGCCCTCGGTGGGCCAGCCGGTGAAGCGGGTGTCGTTGAAGGCGCCCCATTCCGGGCCGGAGAACAGCGGCACCAGCGGTGCGGCGTCGTTGTACTCTTCCTGCAGCTTGTTGGCGATGTCCTTTTGCTTGGACTCGTCGGCCTCTGCAGCGAATTCCGCCAGCAGGGCGTCAGCTTTGGGGTCGCCGAAGCGGTGGTAGTTGTCGAACGCCTTGGTGCCCACCGGCTTCACTGTGGCTGTGCCCATGGAGGCGTTGAAGTACTTGTACGGGCTCGGGTCGTTGGCGCTCCAAACGATGCCGGAGTCGAAGTCGCCGGTCTCGTAGCCGGCAACCACGGCGGCCCAGTCGGGGGATTCCACCTTGGCCGTAACGCCAACCTCTGCCAGGTTTTGGGAGATCACGTTGGCAACCGACAGCCAGTCGGAAGAAGTCGCGCCCACGGAGATCTTGAATTCGAAGGGCTTGCCGTCCTTGAGGGTGCGTTTGCCGCCGGCACCCTTGGGGTAACCCGCTTTGTCCAGCAGGTCATTGGCTTTCTGGACGTCATGGTTGGTCCAGGTGCAGTTGTCCTTGACCTCGGTGTTCTTCCAGGTCTCGTAGTTGCCGGAGAGTCCGGTGCAGTCTGCAGGCTTGGCGTAGCCGCTCATGCCGATCTTGGTCACCTGCTCCCGGTCAACGGCCATGCTCAGGGCCTTGCGGACATCAACATCGTTGAAGGGGGCCTTGGTGGTGTTGAGCTGCCAGTTGATCATGGCACCCGTGGCCGGGAACCAGTACTGCCGGTGCTCCTTGTCCTTGGAAACGAACGTCTTTTCGATGTTCGGGATGTACTGCGGAGCCCAGTCCACGTCGCCGTTCGCGGCGGCGAGGTTGGCGCCGTCGTTACCTGCAAAGGCAAGCATCTTTATACCGGCGATCTTCTGCTTTTCCGGCTGCCAGTAGTTGGGGTTCTTCTTCAGCACGAAGGACTGGGCCTGAAAGCTGTCCACCTCGGTGTAAGGGCCTGTGCCGACCGGTTTGGCGTTGGCGTCCTTTTCCGGATCGGCCAGCGCGGACCAGATGTGCTTGGGCAGGATGCTCAGCTGACCGACGTCGTAGAGGGCGGGGGACCAGGGCTTGTTGAAGTTGAACGTGACTTTGTTGCCTTCTGCGGCCACGCCGTCAAGGTACTCGTAGCCGCCCTTGAGTTTTTTCTGAAGCTCGAAGGTGTACGCGACGTCGTCGGCAACCAACGGTTGTCCGTCGGACCACTTCACGCCGTCCCGGAGGGTGAAACTGATGGACTTGCCGTCGTCGGCGGCCTTCCATTCAGTGGCGAGCCACGGCACCGTGTCTCCCTTGGCGGGGTTGAAGATCAGCAGCGACTCGTAGATGGACTGCTGGACCATCGGGTTGACGGTGGGCGCGAACGGGTTGAAGTTTTGGACGAACGTGCCCATGTCCTCACGCGGGATGGTGAGAAAGGCACTGGCGTTCGCCGCGGCGTCGGTGCCGGCAGGCTTGTTGGCTGCACAGCCGGTCAGCAGGAGTGCGCCTACGGCAAGTCCGGCTGCCGTTACGCGGGCAGCCCTCAGGAATCGGGGTTGTGTCATGATGGGTATCTCTTTCCTATCTTCATCAGCAAGGTGAAGGGGTGGGGGAGGGTTGCTCTTCGCTATTGATTTCGCGGTCAGACCGAAGAGCGTTCTAGCAGCGGACAGCCGACTAATTGCTGGTCGGCAATTATCGGCTGTCCTGCTGTCAGGGCTGCGAGCGTCTGGACTCCCAGGGCGCCCATTTTTTCGAACGGCAACGCAACCGTGGTCAGCTTGGGCCTGAGGTAGGCCGCAATCAGTTCCTGGTTGTCGAAGCCAATCACGGCGATGTCTCCGGGGATGGTCAGGCCCCGTTCTTTGATGGCGTCGTAAGCGCCCATCGCCATGCGGTCATTGAGGCAGAACAGCGCGGTTGGCCTGTCCTCCTGCGGGTAGCGGTCCAGGATGCGGCACGCGGCCTCATACCCGCCGTCCGCCGTTGCATATCCGGGCACCACGAGCCCGGGGTCCAGCTCCAGTCCGGCTTCGGCGAGTGCTTCGCGTGCACCCGCCAAACGCCCGATTGCCGCGGGAATGTCCGGATCCAGGTTGATGACTCCGATCCTGCGGTGGCCGGCCTGGAGCAAGCGTTCGACGGCGACGCGGCCCCCCGCACGCTCGTCCGGGACGATCGAGGGAAGCTTCCCGTCGGCGTCGAAGCAGTTGATCAGGACGGTGGGTACTTCCTTGGTGCTTTCCGGCACGTGCACGCCACGGTGGAACGTGGCTGCGTAGAGAAGTCCTTCCACCCGCTGCTCCAGCAGCTTCTCGGTTGCTGCGTCCTCCAGGCCCTGGTTGGGTCCTACGGCATCGGCCTGGTCGGAGGGCGCGATGAGCAGGAACTTGCGGTCCAGCCAGGCCTGGTCTTGTGCACCTTTGATGATGTCGACGGCGAACGGTGCCGTCACGATCTCGGTGACAATCCCGTACCAGTCACTGCGCTGGGATGCCAGCGCACGTGCTCCGGCGTTCGGGCGGTAGCCCAAGGCCTGAACGGCTTCGTTGATCCGGGCGCGGGTTTCCTCGGAGATGCTGGCATTTTCGCGGTTGCTCAGCACGAACGAAACCGCAGTCCGGGAAACCCCGGCGTGCTTGGCAACATCATTCATGGTGACACCCCGCTGCCGTGCAGCCGCGGCAGGTTTCGAGGTAGTGGTCTTCGCCATTGAATGCTCCGTGGTGGTGGTGATGCTGCCAGGATAGGTAACGCGCGTTACTTGGTGCGTGTGATAGAGGTTACGCGCGTTACTGGAACGGTGTCAAGGGGTTGCTCCTGGACTTCACTTGGAGTGCCCGCATTGACTCCGTCCCTCCAGGATGGAGAACCTCATTGCTGGCAAAGACTGGATGGCGTGACCTGTTGCAAGCGCTTGCGGTGGCGGTCAGCGGCGGCCTAGCATGGGCGCATGACAGCCAGCGTGGAATCGGTCGCTGAGATGGCAGGCGTCTCGGTATCAACGGTCTCTCGTGCCCTTCGCGACATTCCTGGCGTATCGTCGGCCACTCGCAAGCGCGTGCAAGAGGCAGCGCGGGAACTGGGCTACTCGGCGTCTCCGGCTGCTTCCCGGCTTGCGACGGGCAGGACCCGCGCCGTCGGCATTGTGGTGCCGGTCCTGGCAAAGTGGTTTTTCGGAAAGGTCATCGGTGAAGCAGCGCAAACGCTCCGTGAAGCCGGGTTTGACGTGCTCCTTTTTGAGCTGGCCACCCTTGCGCAGCGGGAGCGGTTCTTCGGCGGTGCGCATCTGCATGGCCGGACCGACGGCGTCATCATCATCGCGCTGCAGCCCACCGGAGACGAGTTGGAATTGCTCGCTTCCCAAGGCCAGGCAGTGGCGTTGCTTGGTGCGGAAGCACCGGGCATCGGATCGGTATCAGTGGACAACGCCGGCGCAGGGCAGGCAGCCGTGAGGCACCTGCTGAATCTGGGCCACGAACGGATCGCGTTCATCGGCATCCGTGATGACGACGGCAGCAACCTCGGCGGTGTCCCTCCCTTGCAGCGGCTCATGGGCTATCGGGAGGCCCTCTCCACGGCCGGTCTGCCCCAGGACGTCACGCTTGAACAGTTTGATGAGAACAGTGTTGCCGGGGGTGCCCTTGCCATGTCGCGGCTGTTGGTTTCGGAGCATGTCCCGACAGCGGCTTTTGTTGCTTCCGATGAGATGGCTTTCGGTGTTCTGAAAGTCCTCCGCAAGGCAGGCCTGGATGTTCCGCGCGATTTCTCCGTGCTGGGGTTCGACAATCATGAGCTCGGCGACGTCGTGGACCTGACAACCATGGACCACGAAGTAGCCGAACAGGGACGGGACGCCGCCCGGATCCTCCTGGACGTCCTGGATGGACGGTCCCCTGCTGCCATCGTGCGTCCCGCGCGCCTGGTTGTGCGGGAGACCACTGCACCTCCCCGTGCACTGCGCTTAGCTGCCGGCACCCCGGATTCTTCCCATTCCGCCGGACACCCCGGCACCCCTTGAAAGGAAACTTCATGCAATACCGCAAACTCGGCACCAGCGGCATGTACGTCAGCGCCATAGCGCTGGGTAACTGGGCTACGCACGGCGAAACGGTGGAGCAGGACCTCGCCACGGAATGCGTCCGCAAAGCGTTGGATCTGGGCATCACCACTTTTGATACCGCGGATGCCTATGCAGGCACCAAGGCCGAATCCATGCTCGGCGAGGCCCTGAAGGGAGTCCGCCGCGAAGGCGTGGAAATCATGACCAAGGCGTTCTTCCCCACGGGGCCGGGCAAGAACGACCGCGGGCTGTCCCGCAAGCACGTGATGGAATCGATCAACGGTTCACTGAGGCGGCTGCAGATGGATTACGTGGACGTTTACCAGGCTCATCGCTACGACTACGAAACCCCGCTGGAGGAAACCATGGGGGCCTTCGCGGACATCGTGCATGCCGGCAAAGCCCACTACATCGGCGTGTCCGAATGGACCGTCGAAGAGATCCGTGCCGGCGCAGCGCTGGCGGCCGAACTGGGCATCCGGCTGGTGTCGAGCCAACCGCAGTACAACATGCTGTGGCGCGTGATCGAGCCGGAGGTGGTGCCGGTCTGCGAAGAGCTGGGGATTACCCAGGTCTGCTGGTCGCCGCTGGCCCAAGGCGTGCTGAGCGGCAAATACGGCGCTTCGAAGGCGCCGGCCGGCAGCCGTTTCAGCGACGAAGACGGGGGACTGAAGACCGTACACAGGTTCATGCAGCCGGAAGTGCTGGAACGTGTTGAAAAGCTCAAGCCCATAGCCCAGGATCTGGGCGTGCCCTTAGCCACCCTGGCCGTGGCCTGGGTGTTGGCCAACCCAAACGTTTCCGCAGCGATTGTCGGCGCCAGCCGCCCCGAACAACTCGACGACACAGTCAAGGCTGCCGAATTGGTCCTGGGACCCGAAACGCTTGAACTGATCGACGATGCCCTTGGCGATGTTGTGGAGCGCGACCCTGCGAAGGTCGAGTCATTTCCGGAGCGGGTTTAGGCCGGCGGCCGCGGTGACCTATAGGCGCCGCGGCCAAGGCAGGTTCTTGGCGGGGAGGGGCCTGCTAGAACGAAAGCTGGGGCTGAAGCTTTGTGCGGAGTTCATCTTCAGTTGGAGGCCGGGCACCGGCCCGGGATACGGTGATCGCGGCCGCAGCGGCCGCCGTGCGTCCCAGCTGGTCGAGGACAGCGGGCGCGAGGCCGCCGGTGCCGCGGGTGAGGAGTCCCAGGATCAGGGCTGACGTATAGGAATCGCCGGCGCCGATGGTGTCAGCAACAGAGGTCTTTACTGCAGGGATGCTGAGGCTCGTGGTGGGGGTCGCGAGCAATGAGCCTGATGATCCCTTGGTGATGACAGCCAGGTCTGCTCCCAAGCCCAGGATGTGTGTTGCAGTTTCCTCCAGGGTCTTTTCCGGGTAAAGCCACTGGGCATCCTCATCGCTGAGTTTGACGACGTCCGTCAGGTGTACCAGGTCCTCGAAAGTGTGCCGTGCTTGGGCGTGGGTTCCGAGCAGGTCCGGCCTGATGTTGGGGTCGTACGTGATGGTGCACTGGCCGCGGAGCTGCTGGAGGATTGCCTTGACCGCGCCGGCACCCGGTGAGAGGAAACTTGCGATCGAACCGGTGTGAAGGACCTTGGGCGGGGCGGGTGCCAGGTCCAGCGGTTCCACGTCCCAGCTGATGTCGAAGGCGTAGCTGGCCGAACCATCGCGGGCGATCGTGGCGGTCGCCGTCGACGTTCTCTCCAACGACCGGGCGCCGGGCAGGATCATCACGCCGGCGCCGGTGAGGTGCTCCTCGAGCGCATCACCACGGCGGTCAGCGCCCATGGAAGTGAGCAGCCCCGTGCTGACTCCAAGACGGGCCAGGCCGTAGGCGACATTGGCCGGCGACCCGCCGGGATACTCATGCGTCCCCGCCGGAGTGGTGACGACGTCGGTTAGGGCTTCCCCGACAACGACGACGTCCAATACCTGCCGCGAAGAGTGCGGTTTGCCGCTGTTATCCATTTTCGTTGTTCCTTGCTGTGGGTGCCGCGCTACGCGAGCTGCTTGACCTGGAGGCTGCGGATGGTTGCAGCACCGCCGACGGCGTAGACGGCGAGGCTGGTGCATGTTTCGGCCGGGAAGATCAGTTCGGTCATGGTGACCTGGCCGTCTTGGGCGAACACTTCAACAGAGCAGCGGTCCACGAAGATGGTGAGGTCGTAGGAGCCCTGCTTTCCCCGTACCGGAGCGGTATCGATGGAGGGGAAGGAATCGTGGAAGCCTGTCTGCCCGGATTCCCGCCGGTCAACAAACAGGGTGCCTTCATCAGGGCGGATGCCCACGCGGGTTCCCTTCGCGCCGTCTCCACGCAGGATGAGACCGAATTCCTCTGCACTTCCGGAGGTGAAGCTGACGTCAATGCGCTGGACCGTGCCGGCGGCGCCGGGCAGAACCTGCACGCCATCGTGGATGGTGGTTCCAGAAAGGCAGAACGCTTCCGGATCGGCCAGGCCGCCCCAGTCACCGGCCGGCTGCTGGACCAGGCACAGCTCTCCACCGCTGGTCCGGAGCGAAATTTCGCGGGCGAGGCTCATGGGGCTGCGCCAGGGCGAGGTGGGGATGTGGTTGGCGTATTCCCAGTTGTTCATCCAGGCGATCATGAGCCGGCGGTTGTCCGGGGCGTCGCTGAAGGAGACAGCGGCGTAGTAGTCCCGGCCCCAGTCCAGCCACCGGTAATCTCCCAGCCGGCCAGGGTCCTGGAGGCCTTCGGTTACGGTGCTGTCGGAGGTGAACGTGGTCCCGTCGAAGTCGCCGATAAAGTACTGGCCGGCTGAGCCGCCGTTGGGACCACCGGGGTTGAGGTTGACGGTGAGGACCCACTTGAGGTTTTCAGGGTCGTCGTCCACCGGCAGGGGAAACAGGTCAGGGCATTCCCAGACGCCGCCTGTGGCGTTTGCGGGGCCGAAAGTGCTCAGCAGTTCCCAGCTCTTCAGGTCGTCTGACTTGTAGAGCACCACCTGGAAGTCCGTGGCTTCGACGGCGACCATCACCCAGTAGCTGCCCGCACCGCCGTCGTACCTTATGACCTTGGGGTCGCGGAACTCGGCGGACCCGCGGTCAAGCACAGGGTTGCCTCCATGTTTCGTCCACGTATAGCCCCCGTCCAGGCTGTAGGCCAGGGACTGGGCCTGGACGCCCTCGTGTACGGAGCCCGGTTTGAAAGCGCTGGTGTAGATGGCCACGAGCGGGGCTACGGACCCGCTGCCGAATCCACTGGTGTTGTGGCGGTCGTAGACGATGCTGCCGGAAAAGATGTCTTCGTTGTCATCACACGCGATGGCCACTGGGTGTTCAGTCCAGGTCAGCAAATCGGTGGAGGTGGCGTGACCCCATGACATGTTTCCCCAGACATTTCCCAGCGGGTTGTTCTGGTAGTACAGGTGGTAGACGCCGTCATGAAAGATCAGGCCGTTGGGATCATTGAGCCAGGTGTCTTTTGCCGTGTAGTGCAGGGCCGGACGGTAGCTGCCTGCTGTGGCTGCGGTGTGAGTCGAAGTAAGTGTGTCCACGAGGTTCCTTTTGAGGTTTGGTGTTATTTGCTCGCGCCGGCCGTGAGGCCCTCGCGCAGGGTGCGCTGGCCGAAGATGAAGACCACCAGTGCGGGCAGCATGGACAGGATCACGCCGGCGAGGACCACCGATATGCTCCCCGTGCCGAGGTTGCCTTGGAGCGTTACCAGGCCGAGGGGGAGGGTGAAGTTCTGTTCGCTGATGGTCAGGATCAGTGGCCGGAAGAACTCGTTCCAGTGGAAATTGAAGGCCAGGATCCCGACGATTGCCATGCCGGGGACCGCAAGGGGGACATAGACAGAACGAAAGATCCGCCATGGTCCGGCACCATCCAGGGCGGCTGCTTCCGCAAAGTCGTTTGGCAGGCCCAGGAAGTATTGGCGCATCAGGAACGTGCCGAAGGCGGTGGGAATGGCCGGCAGGATCAGGGCCAGCAGGGTGTCGGACAGGCCCATCCCTCGAATGAGCATAAATACGGGGACGATCGTGACCTGCACAGGGACCATCATGGTGGCCAGCACCAGCGAGAAGATGGCGTTCTTTCCGCGGAAGTCCAGGCGGGCGAAGGCGTAGCCGGCCAGGGTGGCGGAAGCCATCTGGCCAAGTGCGATCAGGCCGGTCACCAGCGCGCTGTTCAGGACGAGGAGGCCAACGTTGATCTGCTTGAACACCTCTTGATAAGCCGTGAAGTCCGGGTTGATGGGCAGGAAGGACGGCGGCAGGTTGAATGATTCCGACGGCGTCCGCAGCGAAGTGGACAGCGTCCACAGGACAGGGCCGAGGGTCAGCGCGGCAGCCACGGCCAGGGCCGTGTACCTCCCGACGGTTGCGGCAGCCGGGAGGCGGCGGTTGCGGTAGTGCTTGCGGGTGGCCGGTGTGCCGGTGGTGGAACCCGTATGCTCCTTGGTCCCGGTATGCAGGGTCTGGCTGGACATGAGGGACCTCACTGGTAGAAGACGAAGCGGCGGCTGAGCCGGAATTGCAGGGCGGTGACGGCCAGGATCAGCACGGTCAGTACCAGGCCAATAGCCGAGGCTTCGCCGAATTCCAGTTGCTGGAAGGCGGATTCGAAGATCACCATGACGGCGGTGCGGGTGGAATCGCCGGGACCGCCGTTGGTCAGGACGTAGGGCTGGTCGAAGACCTGCAGGGCACTGATGATGGCCATGACGGAGGCGACGAGCACCGTGGGGCTGATCAGCGGAAGGGTGACATTGCTGAACTGTTTCCAGCCTGTGGCACCGTCCAGGTTCGCTGCCTCGTGCAGTTCCTTGGGGATGTTGGTCAGCGCGCCGAGGAAGAGCAGGAAGGAGAATCCGAAGTTTTGCCAGACATAGACCAGGACAACGACGGCGGCGGAGGCCGCGGGGCTGGTCAGCCACGGCACTGCGGGAATGCCGACGAGCGACAGGAGCCAGTTCACCACGCCGAACTGTTCGTTGAACATGTACCGCATGAAGATGGACACCGACGCGGCGGAAAGGACCAGGGGAAAGAAGAAGGTGGACCGGAGGAACACCCTGAGCCAGGACGGCATTCTGGCCTGCAGCATGGAAGCAAGACTGAGCGCGATGCCGAGTTGCAGGATGACCGCGACGACGACGAACACGATGGTGTTCAGGAACGACACGCGAACGGTGGGGTCCTGTGCCAGGGAGGCGAAATTGGCGAAACCGACGAACTGGGGTGCGGAAATGATGTCCCAGCGGAAGAAAGCCAGAACCAGCGATCCGATGATCGGCAGGAAAGTGAACAGGGCCATCCCCAGCAGCGTGGGCGCAAGGAAAATCATTGCCAGCCATCGCTCAACGAATGAGCGGCGCGCTGCCGGCGGTTTAAAGGTGTGGCGTGGGCCGGTGGACGTTGTGGTCATGAGTTCCTCCTCAGAGCCAGCTCGAGATCGCGCTGCAGGGTACCCATCGCGGCCCGCACATCAGCGGAGCTGCCGCTGACAGCGGTGGAAACGTTCTTCATAAGGGCAGTTTCGACGGCGGCCTGCTGGGGCGGAGCCGGGATGGGGCCGGAGGTGGGGAATTTGTCGAGGGTGTCGTAGAAGACTTTCCAATGCCTGGGTCCGGTGGCCGCGTAAAAGGACTCATTGACCATCGAACGGCGGGTGGGAGTGGTGTTCGGCTTGGGAATGGCCAACTGCATCGCCTCCCGGCTGGAGCAGAACTTAACCCATTCCCAGGCCGCGTCCTTGTCTTTGGCCGTCCGCATGATCGCATAGCCGGCAGCGCCGAACTGATGCCGTTGCGTCCGCCAGCGGGGGAAGAACTGCACATCGAACTGGTCGGCAGTCATCCCTGCTTCGTGCAGGCCCTGCGCCCAGTAACCCCCTGCCGGCGTTGCGCCGATGCGGTTGTTGCCGAACAGGCCCACCAGGGCGTTTCCGCCCCCGGATTCAGGCCGTACGCCCAGTCCTTCGGACACGAGTTCGCGGAGGTAGTCGAAGGTTTCGATAACCCGCCCGTCCTCGGCGTTGGGAGCCTGCCACAGGTAGCCGCCGCCGCGTGTGGACCGGGCTGGGTCGTTCGGGTAGAAACGGTCCCAAAGCCAGTCCCCGCCGGGAGCCTTGGTTTCGGTGAGGAAGCTGGTGTCGTTTGCGTAGAGCCACGGCACTACTCCGCCGAAAAGCCGGTTGGTCCAGTAGTACGGCGTGAAGTCGGCCGGGCGTGCTCTCCGCAGGGCGCGGAGGGTTGCGCTGAAGTCGTCCTGGGTCCAATCGTCTCTGGGGCGGTCAAGGCCTGCCTGGGCAAAGGTGGTGGTGTTCAAATACATGTTCGCCGCGTTCCAGTCCAGCGGAAGCTGGTACAGACTGCCTTGGTACATGAAGGCTTCCAACAGGCTCGGATGGACGTCGTCGAAGTAGTCCCTCATGTCCGCAGCGTCCCGGCGGACATAATCATCCAGCGGCTCGGCAAGCTTGTCCGCGAACAGCTGGGCGCCCTCGGTGGCCACGTAGACGACGTCAGGCGGTGTTCCGGCGGCCACCATGGTGAGGATTTTGGAAAAGAAGTCCTTCCAGTCTGCGCCCTGGATGGCCTGCAGCTGCACCGGAATGTCGGGGTGGGCGGAGGTAAAGGCGTTAACCAGGCCCTGCCGGGCTGCTGCGTCGGCCGAGGTGCCAAGGATGGCGATGTTCAGGGCCTTGCTCCCGCGGCCCGGAATGTCACTCCCGGTCAGTCGGGGCCAGGCGCCGACGGTGGCCCCCGCAACAGCCAGGCCGGTAAGGCCCAGCATGGAACGCCGCGTGAGCTGTGAAAGTCCGCTGCCGGACGACGGTGCATGTGGGGGACTTGTTTGTCCCGGTGTCTTTTCAGACGTCATTGTCGGCTCCTCCTAACACGTGTTAAGTAGAGTAGGTATGGCTCCTAACACGTGTCAAGTAAGGTTTTGTACTGGTGCTTTAGTGAAGGCGAATTACGTGCGCCAGGTACCTGGCCGAGCGCGCACAGCGGGCTCCGGCCGGAGGCGGGGCAGGTCATCCTTGGCCGAACATCTTCAGCAGCGAAGCAATGCGGAAACGGTCCGCCAGGTTAGCCCGCCGGGACCGCTGCAGTGGACGCCCGCGGGATGATCCGGCAGGGCATGTAGAGAATGCCTGCTTCCACTTGCTCAGCTGCCGGTGCTTTTCCTTCCACGGCATCCAACAGCAGGGACATGGCCGCTGCTCCGATTTCGGCGTGCGGAAGTGCCACCGTGGTGAGGGCGGGAACAAGGTTGGCAGCGAGGTTCTGCTGGTCGTCGTAGCCCACCACGGACAGATCCTCGGGTACACGGAGTCCGGCGGCCGCCGCGTAAAGCAAAACGCCGGTGGCAACCCTGTCGTTGGAGCAAATGACCGCCGTCGGCCGGTCTCTGCCGCCCAGGACGGAGGAAGCGGCCCGATAGCCCTCATCGATGTCCCATCCGGTCAGGTGGACGTGCTGTTGTTCACGGGCCAGCCCCGCCTCTTCCATGGCCTCACGGTAACCCTGCTCGCGCTGCGGAGCAGCGGGCGAGCTGAGTGTTCCGGTCAACAGGGTGATGCGGCGGTGGCCCAGGTCAAGAAGCAACCGTGCCGCAGCGCGTCCGCCGTCGATCTCTCCCGGTATTACCGACTGGAGCCGCGAGCCGGCATCGGTGCAATTGGCCAGAATGGCTGGCAGGGTGAGCATCGCCGGCGGGGCGGTAATTTCGCGCAGGCTGCCGGTGGCGTACATGATTCCGTCGACCTGCCGGTGCACGAGTTGCTGCGCCGCAGCGCCATCGCGGGCCGTGTCATGTTCTGTGTCCACCACCAGGACCATGTATCCGCGGGCCAAGGCTGTGCGCGACGCGCCGCTGATCAGCCGGCCGGCGAAGGGGCTGGTGACGATGTCATCCGTGATGATGCCGATCGTTGAGGTCTGCTGGTTGCGCAGGCTGACGGCAACGGAGTTGGGCGTGTAATTTAGCTCCGCCGCAGCGCGGAGCACCCTCTCCTGACGTTCGGCAGTGACGTTGCCGTCCGCCCTGCCGTTTAGTACCAGTGACACCGCACTGCGGGACACCCCCGCCCGTCGTGCCACATCCAGTGCCGTTGCTTTGCGTTTGGCCATGCTGATCCATCCCCTGCCTTTGGGCTTAGCATACCTAACTCGTGTGAGGCCAGGCCGCCTTGGCTTAGGCCACGATGAGGGGGGCCTGCAGGGTAAAGGAACGTTCTGATGCCCTGTCCGTTGGGGCCGGGCAACCAGGGGAACGTCCGGCGCTTGCCGGTGGCCTATTTCGTCGTCGTCCCAGCGTGTCCGAACCGCTCCCGGGCAATTCTGGCGGACGTGCCGAGGGCAGCACCGATAACCTCCCAGGAGTCCCCGTTTGCGCGGGCGGCGCTGACAGCGGCGTCCAGCTCGGCCTGGGCCTTCACGGCGGCGGAACGGGCAGTGGTGATCCGGCGGAAGCCAGCGGCGTCTCTCTCCAGGTGCGGTGCCGGACTCAGACGGAGGACCGTACCACCTATCCGCAGCGGTGCGGCCAGGTGCTCGACGTGCAGGACGTACTCTTCTTCGGACCCGCGCTGAACATAAAGGGTAAGGACGGTCTTTCCCTCGCCGTCGTCAAAGTCCACTTTCCCGTAGCTCTCACTCGGGCCAACAGGCCACAGCCGCGGCTTCAACCGCTCTCCCGCTTCGTCCTGGGTGGGCTCGTAGGCGTGCCCTCCGTGCCGGAAGTTGAGGGCCTGTGGTTCGCGAGGGGTCATGTTGACGTTCTCCTTCCAGTACAGATACCAGTAGAAGCTATTGCGGCTTGAAGCACACGAGTACCTGGTACTCGATCCTCCCGTCCAAGACCTGGAAGACGGCGTACCTGTGCTGGGCGTATCCGGCGCGGGTTTTAGTCGGACTGCTTGCGCAGCGCTGCCCAGGCCTGGAAACCGCCGATCAGGTCGGTGGCACGTTTCAGCCCCAGCCGTTGCAGCGTGTGCGCGGCGAGGCTGGAGCTGTAGCCCTCGTTGCAGACAAGGATGACCCGGCGGCCGGGATCGTCCGCGATCGGGAGCCGGTGGGGGCTGGAAGGATCGAGCCGCCACTCGACGACATTTCGGTCAATGACGACAGCTCCGGGAAGGTCACCGTCGCGGTCCCGCTGATCGACAGGGCGTGTGTCCACAACAAAGGCGCCCGCTGCCATCTCCCGCTCGAGATCCGAAGGGTGAACGCGTTCGAGCCCGACCCGGCTCTCGATTAGTAATTGATCGATGGTCAGAGCCGCAGGGGAATCGCTCGGATCTGAACGGGGCTGACCAACGCCTGCGCCGTCGCCGGGAATATCAAACTGCTTCACGGTTTTGCCCGCCTTCTGCTGATCGCTCCATCGTTCCACCCTGAAGTGAACGAGGACTAGCTCTTTGTCCCCATTACAAGGGTATGGAGAGAATCGGGGCAACGTGCGCCAGTAAGGAGATAAAGGCCATGCATGGTCCTGTTGTCGCCTCCCGTTGATATTCACACCTCGCCCAGCGCCTGCTCGTCGGCGGAAAGGGGAGTTGGAACGTGGCTACCTAACGGGCCCCCTTCAGCCTCCCCTTTTTTGCTCCGCTGCCATTCAGGGTATGCCGGGCGGACGAATGGCGGACGTACAGTGTTCCTGCCTGGAGGTGATGAAGTGGCCTCCCCGTCGTCGTCCACTGGCGGCATTCCCATCGCCACGAACTGGCACCGGCAATTCATGGGTACAGCCGTTGCACCTGAAGGAATTAATCAACAAAAAGAATTAGTCCACCGACATAACTCTGAGGGGACCGTTATGCGTCTGCTACGCCTTTTCATCGCTCTGTTAGTCGCGGCGGCCGGCGCTGTCGCACTCCCCGTGCCCGCCCAGGCCGCCGACATCGGAATTCCCGGGCCGTCCTACGCAGGGGACGGCGTGAAAACCCCGACCGCTGACAAGGCCCAAAGCAAGCTTTGGTTCCAGGACGGGAGCTGGTGGGGGCTGCTGTGGAGCCCGTCAGCACATGCCACGACAATTCACAGGCTCGACGTCGCAACACAGGCGTGGCAGGATACGGGAACGGTTGTTGACGCACGGCCGAATGCGCGCGGTGACGCGCTATGGGACGCAAAGGACGGCAAGCTCTATGTCGTGTCCGGCACCACTGTGCGCTCGGAGTGGAGCTCGCCACCATCCAAGGACGCGGTGACCTCCGGGTCCGCAATGCTTCACCGCTTCAGCTACAACTCAGCGACGAAGACCTACTCAGAAGACGCCGGGTTCCCCGTCACCCTTCACAAGGGGAGTACGGAATCGATAACAGTCGCCAAAGACTCCCTCGGCAAGCTATGGGTGACCTACACCACCGTTTCGTCCGACAACAGCAACCGTGTCTACGTCAACCACTCGACCACCAGCGACACGGAGTGGGCCACTCCCTTCGTCCTGCCCACAACCAACGCCCAGGTGCACTACGACGACATCTCCGCAGTCACGTCCTTCCAGGGGGACAAGATTGGCATCATGTGGAGTAACCAGAAGCCCGGGCAAAAGAAGTTCTACTTTGCCGTTCATCAGGACGGCCAGCCGGACAAGTCGTGGCAGACGGAGGTGGCCTACGGCGGAGGAAAGAACTGCAAAGGCGGATGCGCAAACGACCATCTGAACCTCAGGCAGCTGACAAGCGACGGCAGCGGGCGTCTTTACGCTGCAATCAAGACAGCCAATCGAAACGCAGGCCAGACGTTGGTGGCGCTCCTGGTGCGCGACGGCAAAGGCGACTGGACCAGCGCTGAATTCGGTGAGGTGCAGGACCTCCATACCCGGCCCATGGTCATGATCGACGAGGAACACGGCCAGGTCTGGATGTTCGCGGTCGCACCCGAGGTGGGCGGCACCATCTATTACAAGAAATCGCCGCTTAACAACGTTTCCTTCGCGCCCGGCGCCGGCACACCGATTATCAGCAGCAGTACCGACACAGACATCAACGACCCCACGTCAACCAAACAAAACGTCACCAGCCAGACCGGCCTGGTGGTGTTGGCATCCGCGAGAAACAACGCCCGGTACTGGCACGCCTACATCGACCTCAGGGGCTAAAGCAGAACGTGGGCGGGAATTTCTTTGGCCTGCCCGTGCCGCCCTAGCCGTTTCTGAAGTCACTGTCGTGGGTCGAAGCGACGAAATGTTCCACGCGCCGGTCCGGCACCAGCCAGATCAGCGCCACGACTGTATAGACGGCAATCCCGAGCAGGGGCTGGACAAGGGTAAGCCCGATGCCAAGGAGATAGATCAGCGGGGAAGCTTTGCCTTTCCAGTCCCGGCCGACAGCCTTGGCGAGGGCCCCGTTCCTGCCCTGCACGGCGATCAGCCGGCGTTCGAGGATGAAGTAGGCGATCGCGGCTAACAGCAGATTGATGCCGTAAAGCAGGACAGGGACCTGCATGAAGCCGGATTCATCCATCCACCGTGTGGTGAACGGAAACAGCGACAGCCAGAACAAAAGGTGAAGGTTGGCCCATAGGATCCCGCCGTTCACTCGGCTCGCCAGGTGGATCATGTGGTGGTGGTTGTTCCAGTAGATGCCCACGTACACGAAACTCAGCAAGTAACTGAACAAGGTGGGCAGGATACCCGCCACACCCTCCCACGTTGGCTCCTCGGGGACGTGAAGTTCCAGCACCATGATGGTGATGATGATTGCCAGGACGCCGTCGCTGAATGCTTCGAGCCGGTTCTTGTTCATGAAGTGGGTTCCTTCGGAAGGCTCACTGATGGCTACTTATGCAGTGTGCGATTGAGCGTTGCGGCGCCCTGGGCCCGGCAATGACGAGCTTGCTACCCAGCCAGCCTAACGCGAGGCCGGCCAAGGCTATTTCTTCACTCGCCGCTGCTGTGCCAGGGGCCGACCGCCAAAACCCAAGATGGTCCCCTGCATCAGGCCCACGCCGCTCATGACGTACGCACTCCGTGGCGGGAGCACTCCGCCGTCCAGCCCAGCGGTGTCACCTGTACCTTCATCCGGCGCCCGCAGGCCGCGCAGTAGCGCGGCGGCTCCATCGTCAGGCGCTCGCCGCAGCGGTGGTGAACGTACGACGGCGGCCCGTCGCCGCCGTCGTACGCCTCGCCGCAGTGCCCGCAAAAGTTTCCCGCGGCTGACCTCGTCACGCCTGGGGCCACGACCGCAGGGTTCCCTGGCCGAGCTTGCGAGGTTAGGGAGCGGTTGGGGATCACAGCGTCTTCTGGAGTTCCTTGATGGGCATGTTGAGGTCCACGAGCAGGTTCAGGTCTGCGGTGGCAGGGCGGCCCAGCGTGGTGAGGTAATTGCCCACGATGACGGCGTTGATTCCGCCGAGCAGGCCATCGCGGGTCCCGAGGTCACCCAAGGTGAGCTCGCGGCCGCCCGCGTACCTCAGCACGGTGCGGGGCATGGCCAGGCGGAAGGCGGCGGTGGCGCGGAGGGCATCCTTGCCGTCCATGATGCCCTGGTTTTCCAGTGGTGTTCCGGGCCGGGGATTGAGGAAGTTGAGCGGTACCTCGTGGGGCTCCAGTGCCGCGAGCTGGGCGGCGAGTTCGGCCCGCTGCTCCAGGCTTTCGCCCATGCCGATCAGGGCGCCGCAGCACAGTTCCATGCCCGCTTCCTTGACCATGGCGCAGGTCTCCAGCCGTTCCTCATAGGTGTGGGTGGTGACCACTTCCGGGAAGTAGCTGCGCGCTGTTTCCAGGTTGTGGTTGTAGCGGTGGACACCCCAGTCCTTGAGCTGGTCCACCTGGCGCTGGGTGAGCATGCCCAGCGAGCACGCGATGTTGATGTCCACCTCTGCTGTGATGCGTTCGATGGCGAACTTGATCTGGTTCATCAGCTTGATGTCGGGTCCGCGGACGGCTGCGACGATGCAGAACTCGGTGGCTCCGGTGGCAGCTGTTTCCTTGGCGGCCTTGACCAGTTCCGGGATATCCAGCCAGACACCGCGGACGGGGGAGTCGAAGAGGCCCGACTGGCTGCAGAAGTGGCAATCCTCGGGGCAGCCACCGGTCTTGATGGAGATGATGCCTTCCACCTCCACGTCCTCGCCGCAGTGCCGGAGCCGGACCTGGTGCGCCAGTTCCAGCGCCGCGGGAAGCGCTTCGTCCGGAAGGCGGAGGACCTCTTTGAGCTGTGTCTGGCTCAGGCCGACGCCGTCCTCGAGGACCTGCACGCGGGCGGTCTCGAGGATCTCATACCCTGTGACGGTCCCGGAGGCCGCATCGGTGGAAAAGTCTGCCTGGTTCATCTTCAAGTGGTCCTTCACGTCTGCTTGGAATATCCCTCAGAGCAGACGCTAGTTCTCCTTCGGCGACCCTGTTTTGGAGGGGTTCAACAAAGAACCAAGGGATTTGCCCACCGAAGGGCTCCACCACAGAACCGGCTCAGGACTGTCCTGCGTCTCCGGGAACAAGCAGCCGGACCTGGGTCCTGATGTCCTGCACGATGTCCTCGATACGGGTGGCGGGATCGGGGCTTCCCGCCATGCCGAGGAACATGATCGCCGAGACGATGTGGGCTGTGGTGGCAGCGTCAGCAGCGCTGAGCCTGCCCCTGCGTGCCAGGACGGCAGCGATGGCCTCCTCAGTTTGCGCGACGATGTGCAGGGCTTCCCGATGGCGTGGCTCCATGGAATCGCCGAAGACCATCTCCTTCAGGTAGGTGCGCCCGTTCTCCACCTGGAACCGGTTGCACTCCACGATCGGCTGCAGGATGGCCATCACGGCATCGAGTTGATCCGGAATGGTTTCAGCGGCGGCGCGGCCCCGCTCCAGCGCTTCGGCGTAGTGGGCATTCTGGACCAGCAGAAGGAGCTCGCCTTTGGACTTCGCGTAGAGGAACAGGGTGCCGGTGCCGATATCGGCCTTGTCGGCGATCTGCTGGGTTGTCACTTCCTCCACGCCATGTTCGGAGAACAGTTCACTGGCTGCGGCGGTGATGCGGTCCAGCTTCTGCTGCTTGTTCCGCTCGCGCCGCCCGGTGGACCGGGAAGCGACAGGCATGGGGACTCCTTGGGCGATTAACTGACCGGGCTCAGTTAGGAGTATAGGGCGCGGGTGCGCTGGATCAGTTGCCAAGGAATTCGACGGCGGTACGGGCGAATGCAGCATGGTGCTGGAAGATGCCGCCATGGCCGGAGTCGGGGTAGATGATCAGCTCGGATCCTTCGATCCGGCGGTGAAGGTCATTGGAGAGGACGGATGGCACCATGCGGTCGTTGTCACCGTTGGCGATAAGGGTGGGAAGGGCAAGCGCGGACAGGTCCGACGGCGCGGAGCGGCCAAACTTTTGGATTGCCTTCAGCTGGGTCTGGAATGCGCTGGTGCTGACCGGCTTGTCACGGTCCTCGGTGCGTTCCTTCAGCCGGTTAATGAAAGCCCTCGCGGCGGCCTTGCCGGTGGCGTTGCGGTTGAAGAACAGGAACTCCTTGGGGTCTGACCGCGTCAGGGTGGCTCGGAAGATGTCCCAGTAGGTGGTGAACACCACCTTGTCCATATCCTTGCCGCCGCGTGGGCCCGTCCCCGCCAGCACAAGCCTGCGGACCAGGTGGGGATGCTTGAGGGCCAGGTCCTGGGCGATCATGCCACCCATCGAAAACGAAAAGACGTCGATCCTGCTCAAGCGAAGCGCCGTGAGAAAGCTGTAGGCGTCGTCGGCCATTGCCTCGATGCTGTCCGGAACCCGCCCGCTCGAGGCGCCGACACCGGGTTGGTCAAAGGTGATGACGTGGCGGTACCGGGCAATGGGATCGATGATTCGTGGATCCCAGTTGTCCATCGTTGCCGCGAGGTGCACGAAGAACACGACAGGGATGCCGCCCTTTGGTCCCAACTCCCGGTAGGAGTAGGTGTTGCCGTCTGCAGTAATGGTTTTGGCAGGTGCTTTAACGTACGAGGTGACGGTTGAGTCGTGCGGGGTGCCGGTGCTGTCCATGGCGGTTTTCTCCTGATGTGTCTGGGTGAATGGTCGACGGCGGTCAGCCGGCGATGGTGATCACGGCTTTGCCGCGGATTCCGCCCTTGCCGAGGGATTCGAGTGCCTGGGGCGTGTGGTTGAAATCGAAGACTTCGCCAACCACGGGGCGCAGTACGCCGGCATCAACCAGGGCGCTGATCCTGCGCAGCTGGTCGCCGCTGGCCCGCATGAAAAGGAACTCATAGCTGACGCCGAGCTTCCTGACCTGCCGCCGAACCTTGCCGCTGAGCACGGCGACCGCCAGCCGCAGCACGGGGTTCAGGCCGGCTTTGCGGGCAAACGCGGGGTCCGGTGGTCCGGAGATCCCGATGGCCTTGCCTCCGGGCTTGAGGATGCGGAGTGACTTCTCGAGGTTCTCCCCGCCGATGCTGTCCAGCGCGAGGTCGTAGCCGGTCAGGAGCTGTTCGAAGTCTTGGTTGCGGTAGTCGATCACGATGTCCGCTCCGAGACCGCGGACGAAGTCGGCGTTGGAGCCGCTGGCGGTGGTTGCGACGGTTGCGCCAAGGTACTTTGCGAGTTGGATGGCGATCGACCCCACTCCGCCGGCTCCGGCATGAATGAGCACTTTCTGCCCGGGCTGCACGTTGCCCTGCTCGACCAGGGCCTGCCAGGCCGTGAGCGCAACGAGCGGCAGTGAGCCGGCCTCCTCCATGCTGGCGGTGGCGGGTTTCAGCGCCAGGTCATCCTCAGCGACGGCGATGCGCTGGGCGAAAGTGCCGATCCGGTCCGTGGAGGGGCGGGCATAGACCTCATCGCCAGGCTTGAAATCCCGCACCTTGGATCCGGTGCGGATGACGGTACCGGCGAGATCGTGGCCGAGGACCAGCGGGAGCTTATAAGGGAGGACCTGCTTGAACTCGCCTGCCCGGATCTTGTCGTCCAACTGGTTTAAGCCCGCCGCCTCCACACGGACCAGGACATCCCGGTCTCCGACGATCGGCTCAGCGATGTCCGCTTCGCGCAGCGGCTCCCTGTACTTGTTGATGATGAATGCGCGCATGCCTTACCGCTCCTTTTGGGTCAAGCTGTTGATTAGTTGCTGGCGTTGGTGCAGCGATATCCGGAAGTCTTAGGCCCTGTGGTTCGCCAGCTGTGGGTACATTGCCTCGATGGGGGCGCTAAGTCCCGCCTTGAGCTGCACGGAGGTTTCGTCGGCAAGAACCTCGTACTCGCCGGCTTCAACCGCATCCATGACGGTCCGTACCAAGTCGGCCGGATCCATTTTGGGATCAGTGGCGTGAGCGGCCATGGCCGTATCGACGTATCCAACATGGACGCCCACCACATGGACCCCCTTGGGTGCGAGTTCCAGGCGCAGCGAGTTGGTTGCGGACCAGAGCGCGGCCTTGGTTGCGCTGTAAATGCCGCCCACCGCGTACCAGCTCATTGCCGAGTGGATGTCGATGATCACGGCGTTGGCCTTTGCGGAAAGGATCGGCGCGAATGCTCGGGCGAGGAACAGCGGTCCGAGGAAGTTTGTCTCGACGTTGTTCCGGATTTCCGCGTCGGTGTGGCTAAGGATGCCCGGAGTTACCACGCCGGCTCCGGCATTGTTGATCAACACCGTCACATCGCCGGCTGCCTGGACGGCGGCCTGGATGGAAGAGGGGTCGGTGACGTCCAGTGCAAGCGGGACGATGCGGTCGTCCTCCCAGTCGCGGGGGTTACGGGCGGTGGCGTAGACCTTGCTCGCGCCCCTCTCGAGGGCGTCGCGGACGAAGCGGGTTCCGATGCCGCCGTTTGCACCGGTGACCAGAACAACTGCTCGGATGAATGAGGACATTGCGTAAACCTTCTTCTGATGGGGCTCCGGTTACGCCGGATGGTGCCGATGCAAGAGACTGACACTGATCATAACTGAGCATAGTCAGATTCTATTCCGGGCCGAAGAGTCCAGAAGTTGACCGGCTCTGCGGCCGAGTTAGGCCTCAACCGGTTACGAGTACTCCGCCCACTGCGCCTGTCCATGACGTGTCGCCCGGAACCGGCATCGCCCCAAAGCCCCTCGCTGGGCCGTCCAGGGGTCCTTCCTCAAGAAGGACCACGGGCCCCGGGGCCGCCCCAAGGAGCCCATCCAGCTCGGCGTAGTTCCTAACCTCGCGCTCCAGGATCAGCGGGTCAATGTAAGGAACAGGCGACACCGCCGACGGCGCCGGGCCGGTTGTGGGACTGTCAACGGGCTCCTTGTATTCCTAAGAGCACCCCGCGGCTCCGCCAAGGGCAACCAGCATGCACAAGGCGAAGGCAAGTTCAGGTGGCCTGTCTTTCCATCCCACATTTCCATCTGAACACGCCCCGGGGGCTAAGGCAACGGTCCGCCATTGACAGCACCCCCGGACCGGAGTAACACGGCCAATGGTGGGACCAATCCCGGGCCGCCGCAGAAAAATGTGCATGCACCGTCAGGGCAGAGGTGCCGTCCGCCAGGGGAGCACCGGGCCCAGGCCAACGGTGCGGCACGCTTCAAAGGAGAAGCGCCATGACCGTTGCCCACATCCTTCACCGTGTTGCCGACTACGACGCGTGGCGCAAAGTCTACGACTCGGTCGGCGACATGCAGAAAGACGGCGGGGTTACCCAGGAATCGGTCCACCGCGTGGTCGATGATCCGAACAACGTCCTCGTCATTCATCATTTCGACACCGTGGAAACCGCAAGGGCGTTCCTCGGTAGAAGCGATCTGCGTGACGCCATGCACCGCAGCGGCGTCCAGGGCGAACCACGCATCGAGCTCTTCGAATAACGTCATTCCTCAGGTTCCCGCCGTGCGGGCTCTGCCCGCCGGAAGGCCCTGCCGAGCGCTGGTCGACGGTCGACAATAAGCCCAACCTCAAGATTGAAGCAATAAGTCCCGATGCTGGACGAAATACCTTCCGTCTGCCCGTAGTGCTTTTTAGAGTGTCCGTACACGCATTACGTCGGGGATGTTCCCCGAAAAAGCAGGTCAAGGGGGGCCATGAGCACAAGCAAGCCGCTGACACCCAAGGAAGCCCGTGCTGCGGCGCCGGGAAAGGGAGTATCTCCTGTACCCGCACCGCCCCAACAGAATTTGGTAACAACCACTGTCGGTTATCAAACTTCGCCGTCCCGGGGGCGCGAGCATGAGGTGCAGCGCCTGATCCGTGACCTCGCCGTCCTTGCCGCCCGGGATCGCCCGCAGGCTTCGTGAGGGCGTTGCAACTGGACGGCGAAGCGGGGGAAGACGCGCCCTGCTTTGTTCTGTCGCTGCCGCTGTCCTTTGGGTTATGCTCCTGAAATGGCACCGCGAAGTTTTCTTCAATGGCCGGTCGTCCGTCAACTGACCACGGGCGACCTACTGGGGCGTGGTCCATCTGTCACCTCGCCCCGAACGCAGGCAATAGCTCCACGGACGGCCACCGCAGACCGCGTTGTGCAAAGCGTCTGCCCGTATTGTGCCGTCGGCTGCGGGCAGCGGGTTTACGTCAAGGACGAAAAAGTCATCCAGATCGAGGGAGATCCGGATTCACCCATCTCACGCGGTCGCCTGTGCCCCAAGGGCTCTGCCAGCGAGCAGTTGGTCAATTCGCCGGGCCGGCAAACAAAGGTGCTTTACCGCGCACCGCGCTCCACTGAGTGGGAACGTCTGGACCTGGCGACGGCAGTTGAGATGGTGGCGGACCGCTTCATCGAAACCCGCCGCAGGACGTGGCAGCAGGAAGACGACCAAGGGAGGCTTCTGCGCCGCACCATGGGCATAGCCTCGCTGGGCGGGGCCACCCTGGACAACGAAGAAAACTACCTGATCAAGAAACTCTTCACAGCTGCAGGGGCGGTGCAGACCGAGAACCAGGCCCGCATATGACACTCCGCCACGGTTCCCAGTTTGGGAGCCTCGTTTGGACGCGGTGGTGCAACGCAATCACTGCAGGACATGGCTAACGCTGACTGCATCATCATTCAGGGTTCCAACATGGCCGAGTGCCACCCGGTGGGGTACCAGTGGGTGGCGGAAGCGAAGGCCCGTGGCGCGAAGGTTATCCACATCGATCCGCGGTTCACGCGCACGTCGGCGGTTTCGGATAAGCACATTCCCATCCGTGCAGGCTCTGATGTTGTGCTCCTGGGCGCCCTGATTAACTACGTCATTACCAACGACCTCTGGTTCAAGGAGTACGTCGGCGCGTACACCAACGCAGCCACCCTGGTTCACGACGACTACCGCGATGCCGAGGACCTGGGCGGCCTCTTCTCCGGCTTCGATCCGGAGAAGAGGGCGTACGACACGTCGTCCTGGTCTTACGCGGAAGCAGAGGACGGCACGATTGATGATCCCGGGCCCGGCTCGGAACACGGCGAGGATGCCACGGCCCGTGCTGCCGGCCACGCCTACGGCAGCGGCGGCCCGCCCTTGGAGCATGCCGAAGTACAGCGTGACGATTCGCTGCAGGACCCCCGGACGGTTTTCCAGATCGTAAAGCGGCACTACGCCCGCTACACGGCGGAGATGGTCAGGGACATGTGCGGTATCGACGTCGCTGACTTCGAGTACCTGGCCCGTGCCATTACTGAAAACTCGGGACGCGACCGGACTACCTGTTTCGCCTACGCTGTCGGATGGACCCAGCACTCCCTGGGTGCCCAGTTCATCCGGGCTGCAGCCATCCTGCAGCTTCTGCTGGGAAATATGGGACGCCCCGGCGGCGGAATCATGGCCCTGCGGGGCCACGCGAGTATCCAGGGCTCCACCGACATCCCCACTCTGTTCAACCTGCTGCCCGGATACCTTCCGATGCCCAGTGCCGGCCGCCATGACAGCCTTGGCGAATACCTGGAAGCTGTGGGGTCGAAACAACAAAAGGGCTACTGGGCTGATGCCGACGCCTACACCATCAGCCTGCTCAAGGCCTGGTGGGGCGACGCCGCCAACGAGGACAACGATTGGGCCTACGACTACCTGCCCAGGCTCACCGGTGCCCACGGTACCTACGAGACGGTCATGGGCATGCTCGAGGACGAGGTGGAGGGCTACTTCCTGCTCGGACAGAACCCTGCTGTGGGCTCTGCCCATGGCCGCATGCAACGGCTGGGCATGTCGCATTTGAAGTGGCTCGTGGTGCGGGACCTGAATCTCATCGAGTCGGCAACCTGGTGGAAGGACGGTCCGGAAATCGAATCCGGCGAGCTGCGCACAGAGGACATCGAGACTGAGGTGTTCTTCCTTCCGGCAGCAACGCATGTGGAGAAAGCGGGCTCGTTCACGCAAACCCAGCGGCTGCTGCAGTGGCGGCACCAGGCGGTGGCACCGCCGGGGGAGTGCCAAAGCGAACTGCAGTTCTTCTTCGAGCTGGGCCAACGGATCCGTGAGAAGCTGGCCGATTCACAGGACGAGCGCGACCGTCCGCTGCTGGACCTGACGTGGGACTATCCCGTGGACGAGCACGGGGATCCGGATGCCGAGGCGGTGCTTGCCGAAATCAACGGCCGTCACCTGGCGGGCCCGGACGCCGGAGAACCGCTCTCCGCATACACCGAACTCCGCGCTGACGGTTCCACGTCGGCCGGCTGCTGGATCTACACCGGGGTCTACGCCGACGGCTTTAACCACGCCGCAAACCGCAAGCCGGGCCAGGAACAGGGGCCGGCGGCGTCGGAATGGGGCTGGGCTTGGCCGGCCAACCGCAGGATCCTCTACAACCGGGCGTCGGCCGACCCCGCAGGTAAACCCTGGAGCGAGCGGAAGAAGTACATCTGGTGGGACCAGGAGCAGGGTAAATGGATCGGGGACGACGTGCCCGACTTCCCGCTGGACCGGGCACCAGGCAGCCACCCGGACCCCTCCGTTGGTGGTGCAGCCGCACTCAGCGGTGATGATCCCTTCATCATGCAGGCTGACGGCAAGGGCTGGCTGTTCGCGCCGAAGGGACTCATGGACGGGCCCCTGCCCACCCACTACGAGGCTCAGGAATCGCCAGTGGCCAACGCGCTGTACCCGCAACAGCAGAGTCCGGCGCGGCTGGTGTTCCCACGCGCGGATAACCTCAGTGCGCCGAGTGCCGGAACCCCTGGCGCGGATGTGTACCCGTACGTCTTCACCACCTACCGCCTCACCGAGCACCATACAGCGGGCGGGATGAGCCGCTGGCTGCCGTATCTGTCGGAGCTGCAACCCGAAATGTTCTGCGAGGTCTCGCCCGAACTGGCCGCTGAGCGCGGACTTGAGCCCTACGGGTGGGCCACCATCATTTCGCCCCGCTCCGCCATCGAGGCGAAGGTGCTTGTAACCGACCGGATGAGGCCCCTGGCCGTCGGCGGGCACACCGTGCACCAGATCGGGCTGCCCTACCACTGGGGTGTCGGCAGCAATGCCGTGGTCAGTGGCGATGCGGCCAACGATTTGCTGGGTGTGACTCTGGACCCAAACGTCCAGATCCAGGAATCCAAGGTGGCCTCCTGCGACATCCGGCCGGGCCGCCGGCCCCGGGGCGAGCAACTGCTTGCCTTGGTTGCCGAGTACCAGGCGCGCGCCGGACTGACCACCGAGACCGGTAACCGCGCCGTCACCGATCCGACGATGGAGGACTAGATGGGCCAACTGACCGGACCGACCGACCCTACCGCCGATGCCCATTGGGAGCACAACCACCCGCGCAAGGGGTTCTTCACCGACACCTCAATCTGCATTGGCTGCAAGGCGTGTGAAGTTGCCTGCAAGGAGTGGAACCATAACCCGCAGGACGGCAACCTGGAATTGCTTGGGTCCTCCTACGACAACACTGGGTCCCTGGGTGCCAGCACCTGGCGGCATGTGGCGTTCATTGAGCAGGGCCAGGAACGCATCGAGGAGGCGCGGGAATCAGGCCGGGCCTTGGTCAGCCTGGGCATGCCGCGCATCGGTCCGCCCCAGGCGGCACTCGCAGGGACTGATTTGGCGGACGCGGACACCACGCCGCCGGATACGGCAGACTTCCGGTGGCTGATGTCCTCTGACGTCTGTAAGCATTGCACCCACGCCGGATGCCTGGACGTCTGCCCCACCGGGGCGCTGTTCCGCACCGAATTCGGCACCGTGGTGGTCCAGGACGATGTCTGCAACGGCTGTGGAACCTGCGTGGCCGGCTGCCCCTTCGGCGTGATCGAGCGCCGCAGCAACGGCACAGTCAAGGTCGCCACCAGCAGGGAAGAACAGCACGCAAAGCATCCCACGGTGCCAAACGAGGGCATCGCCCAAAAGTGCACGCTGTGCTACGACCGGCTGGTGGCAGACGAGACGCCTGCCTGCGCCAAGGCATGCCCGACGACGTCCATCAAGTTCGGCGACCACGACGACATGGTGGACACGGCCCGGGAACGCGTCGCCACGCTGCATGCGCAGGGCATGACCGAAGCGAGGCTCTACGGCGCCAACGAGAACGACGGCGTCGGCGGTACCGGATCTGTCTTCCTGCTGCTGGACGAACCCGAAGTCTATGGACTGCCGCCGGACCCCCGGGTGCCCACTGCCGATCTGCCCCGGATGTACCGCCGGGCCGGCATGGCAGTAGCGGGCATGGCAGCGGCAGCTGCCCTGGCTTTCCTGGGAGGACGTGCGTGACCCTCTCAGAGTTCGACAGCTTCCGGCCATCCGAGCCTGCCCGCCGCCGCCGGCAGGGCGTCAAGCGCGGCACGGGCCGCCGTCGGGACAACAGTGACGGCTCCCGCGAAATGCCCATGGTGCCGGAGCCGGACTTCACCTCCTACTACGGCCGCCCGGTGGTCAAGCCGGCGCCATGGGGCGATGACGTCGCCATCTACCTGTTCCTGGGCGGCGTTGCTGCAGGGTCCGCCCTGCTCGGCCTCGGCGGTCAACTGACCGGACGGCCGATCCTCTGCCGCAATGCCCGGCTCAGCGCGTTGACTGCGGTGAGCGCCGGTGCCGTTGCCTTGGTGAAGGACCTGGGCAGGCCGGAGCGTTTCCTGCACATGTTGCGGACCTTCAAGGTGACCTCGCCCATGAGCGTGGGCTCCTGGATTCTCAGTGCGTTCAGCGCCGGCACCGCCGTTACTGCCGTGGCGGAAATCGACCGGATGAGCGGAACGCGGCTTCCGCTGGGTGTGTTGCGGAAGGTGCTGCAGGCCGTTGAGGGACCGGCCGGATTCGAAGCTGCGGTCTTCGCCGGGCCGCTGGCGGCCTACACGGCGGTCCTGCTTGGCGACACCGCCACACCTACATGGAATGCCGCGCACGAGGAACTGCCATTTGTCTTCGTGAGTTCGGCCTGCCTCGCATCTGCCGGGCTCGCCATGGTCACCACACCGGTCCGGGAGACCGGGCCTGCACGCAAACTCGCCGTGCTGGGCGTCCTGGGTGACGTCGCTGCCATGAAGGTGATGGAACGCCGGATGGATCCGATAGCAGCCGAGCCCCTCCACCAGGGCAAGGCAGGTGCCATGCTGAAGTGGAGCGAGCGGCTGGCTGTGGCCGGTGGCTTGGGGACACTGCTGGGCGGACGTAACCGTGTGGTGGCGGCGGCTTCGGGCCTGGCGTTGCTCTCGGCGTCGGCCCTGACCCGCTTCGGGGTATTCGAAGCGGGGCTCGCCTCTGCCAGGGATCCCCGCTACACCATAGAACCGCAAAAGAACCGGCTCGCGGCCCGCCGTGCCGCGGGCGTCACCGGCGATGCGATCACTACTGCCGGCTGAGCGCGCTGCCGGGCTTCAGCGGACCTGGATGCCCTGACCCGCGGTGGTGTGGCCAATCACGGGGTGACCGGGCAGTTCGCCGACCACCAGCAGGCCGCCGGACGTCTGGGCATCCGCCAGGACCAGCAGATCGTCCTCGGTAACGCCGGGACCGGCCTCCACGTGCGGCCGCACCCAGTCGAGGTTGCGGCGGGTCCCGCCGGAGACGAAGCCATCCCGCAGCGCCTCACGGGCCCCTTCGATCAGCGGTACCGCTGAGCGGTCGATCACGGCGCCCACTTCCGAGGCACGGACCATTTTGTACAGGTGTCCCAGCAGGCCAAAACCCGTCACGTCTGTCGCTGCCCGGACGCCGGCAGCCACCGCGGCCTCGGCTGCGTCGCGGTTCAGCGACGCCATCGTCTCTACGGCTTCGGCGAACACCTCGCCGGTCTGCTTGTGCCGGTTGTTGAGAAGCCCGACGCCGAGTGGCTTGGTCAGCGTGATGGGCATCCCCGGCTGGGCGGCATCATTGCGGAGCAGGTGGTCGGGGTGGGCGACACCGGTTACGGCCATGCCGTACTTTGGCTCCGGATCGTCGATGGAGTGCCCACCGAGCACGGGGCACCCTGCTTCAGAAGCGACGGCCAGGCCGCCGCGGAGCACCTCCGTCATCAACTCCAGCGGCAGGACTCCGCGGGGCCAGCCAACGAGGTTGATCGCGGTGACCGGCCGGCCGCCCATCGCGTAGATGTCCGAGAGGGCATTGGCGGCGGCGATGCGGCCCCAGTCAAACGCATCGTTGACGACGGGAGTGAAGAAGTCGGCGGTGGTAAGGACCGCCAGATCGTCGCGCACCAGGACGGCCGCCGCGTCGTCTCCGCTGTCAAGGCCAACCAGGACCTCTGCGCCCTGGTGGCCGATCAGCCCGCGGACCGCATCTTCGAGCTCGCCGGGCGGAATTTTGCAGGCACAGCCCCCGCCGTGGGCATAGTCGGTGAGCCGGAGCGCCCCGGCGGCAGCATGATCGAGTTGCTGAACTGACATCTGAGCCTCATTCACCCGCCCAGCCTACCCCGCAGGACAACCTGCTATATTGAGGCGCGGTGGCGTCCGGGTCCTGGTGGGCCCCCCGGTCTTCAAAACCGGTGCGGCTGAGCATCTCGGCCTGGCGGGTTCGATTCCCGTCCGCCACCGCCAACTTTCGGCAGTGAATGCCGCGACATGAGGAGGGCTGTGGACCAGGTCGATCCCCGGCGCCTGATTCCCCGCACGAACGACCTGCTGGCACTACCGGCCGTTCACGAGGCCCGGACAAGGCTGCACGAGCGCGTCATCCGCGAACTGGTCCGGCACGTCCAGGAGCAGGCCCGGTGCGGCGATCTCCCTTCCGGCGATGTGGAACCAGCCCTGCTCGCCGCGCTGGCCTCACGGACCGCCACGACCCTGCGGCCGGTGCTCAACGCCACCGGCGTCATCGTCCACACGAACCTGGGGCGTGCGCCCCTTTCTGCAGGCGCCGTTGACGCACTGGTCACGGCCAGCGGCTACGTCGACGTGGAGCTGGACCTGGCAGACGGCAGCCGCTCCCGACGCGGCGCCGGCGCCCGGGCTGCATTGCTCGCCGCCTGTCCCGCCGCCGAGGACGCCCTGGTGGTCAACAACGGAGCTGCGGCGCTGGTGTTGGCCACCACAGCCCTGGCCGCCGGCCGGGAGGTGGTGGTGAGCCGCGGCGAACTCGTGGAGATCGGTGCCGGCTTTCGGTTGACCGATCTAATGGAGTCGACCGGTGCCAGGCTGCACGAGGTGGGCACCACCAACCGGACACACCTGCATGATTACGCCGGCGCCCTGGGACCGGACACCGGCTGCGTACTCAAGGTCCACCCCAGCAACTTCCGCGTGGACGGATTCACGTCCGCCGTTCCGCTCGACGAACTGAGCCGGCTTACGGTGGCACACGGGGTACCACTCGTGGCTGACCTGGGCAGCGGGCTGCTGGCTCCCGATCCTTACCTGCCGGACGAGCCGGATGTTGCGTCCG
The DNA here is from genome assembly GCF_001428075.1 of Arthrobacter sp. Soil764. Taxonomy (GTDB): domain Bacteria; phylum Actinomycetota; class Actinomycetes; order Actinomycetales; family Micrococcaceae; genus Arthrobacter. The sequence continues at coordinate 164,662 of NZ_LMSI01000019.1, forward strand.
CCCTGGCGAGCGGGGCCGACGTCGTCATAGCCAGCGGTGACAAACTGCTGGGCGGCCCCCAGGCGGGCCTGCTGCTTGGCCGCAAGGAGATCATCACGCGCTTGGCCCGCCACCCGCTCGCCCGTGCGGTCCGCGCCGACAAACTTGCCCTCGCCGCCCTGGAGGCGACCGTCGCGGGCGCAGCGCCGCCGGTTGTCCAGGCCCTGCACGCCGACGTCGAACAGTTGCGCCAACGTACGGAGCGGCTGGCGCAGGCCCTCGATGTGCCCGTTGTGGCCCATGATGGGAGGGTGGGCGGCGGGGGTGCCCCCGGAGTTCCCCTGCCCGGATGGGCCCTCCGGCTCCCTGAGAAAATTGCAGGCCGACTGCGCACAGGCGACCCCGCCGTGCTGCCGCGCGTCAATGACGGTTCCTGCCTGATCGACCTGCGCTGCGTGCCGGCAGCGGACGACGACACGATTCTCGATGCGGTACGGCAAGCATTGGCAACCCGTGAGGGCGCGGCTGCAGGCAGGGCAGGCTGATCAGTGCACGTCGTTGCCACCGCCGGACATGTCGATTCCGGTAAAAGCACCCTGGTCCGCGCCCTCACCGGCATGGAGCCGGACCGTTGGGAGGAAGAACGGCGCCGCGGGCTGACCATTGACCTGGGCTATGCCTGGACAACCCTGCCGTCCGGACAGGATGTTGCGTTCGTTGACGTACCGGGCCACGAACGGTTCCTCGGCAACATGCTTGCCGGAATCGGACCGGCGCCGGTGGTCTGCTTTGTCGTAGCCGCCGATGAGGGCTGGCAGGCCCAGTCAAGCGATCACCGGGACGCCGTCGCTGCGCTTGGGATTGAACACGGCGTGCTGGTCCTGAGCCGCGCGGACCGGGCGTCCAGCCAACGGGTGGCCGACGTGCTGGCACGGACCCGCGTGGAGTTGGCCGGGACCGGACTGAGGGACGCGCCGGCGGTTGCCGTCTCCGCCATCGACGGTACCGGCCTGGCCGACCTGCGTTCAGCGCTCGACGGCGTCCTGGCCAGCGTGCCGCGTCCCGCCATCGATGGGCGGGTCCGGTTGTGGGTGGACCGCTCGTTCACGATCACCGGTTCCGGCACGGTGGTGACCGGAACGCTGGCAGCAGGAACGGTCGTCCAGGGTGACCGGCTGGAGCTGCTGGGCCACGCCGGTTCCCGCACCGTCACAGTCCGCGGCCTGCAAAGCCGGGATACCTTCCACGCCTCAGTGGAGCCGGTCAGCCGGGTTGCGTTGAACCTGCGGGACGTTGCCCCAACGGATATCCGGCGCGGGGATGCGCTGCTTACTCCCGATGCATGGCCGGCCACCGGCGTGGTCGGCATCCAGCGGACCACCGGCGTCGCCTATTCAGAGGTGCCGGAACAACTCACTGTGCATGTTGGCACGGCCTCCGTGCCTGCCCGGCTGCGACCCTTCGGAACCGATTACGCCCGGCTCGTCCTTGACAGACCCCTGCCGCTTGTCCTCGGAGACCGGATGGTGCTGCGTGACCCCGGAAGCCGCGCAGTGCTGGGTGGGGCACGTGTCCTCGATGCCGACCCTCCTGCCTTGGAGCGGCGCGGTGATGGCGCCCGCTGGGCGAAGCGTCTTGCAGCCATGGACCCCGCCGGAGATGTGCTGGGAGAAGTAGCAGCCCGCGGAGCCGTCCAGGTGCAGCATCTGCGCAGGCTCGGTCTGCTGTCCGGGCAGGACGCGGAGACGCCGTCGGGGGTACGGGCTTTGGGGGATTGGTGGGTGCATGCCCCTGTCCTTGAGGCATGGCAGCAGCGGTTGCGGGCTGCGGTCGAGACGCTGCAGGAGCGCGACCCCCTGGCCCCGGGCCTTTCCATGGGCGCGGCGCGGGACCTGCTGAGGCTGCCCGAGGAACGGCTTCTTCCCCAGGTCATCCGTGGGGCAACCCTTGAACAGGACAGCGGCCATATCCGGCTGCCAGGCAGCCAGGGAAACCTTGGCCCCGTGGAGCCGGCCATCGCCGAATTGGAGCGCAGACTCAGGGCGGACGCGTTCCATGCCCCGGAAGCCGACGAGCTGGCTGCCCTGGGCCTCGGCGCCCGGGAACTGGCCGCCGCCGAACGCACGGGACGGCTGCTGCGGCTGCGCGACGGCGTGGTGCTGCTGCCCACGGCGCCAGCCCTGGCGATGCGCACCCTGGCCCGCCTGGACCAGCCCTTCACCACAAGCCAGGCGCGCCAGGCACTCGACACGACACGACGGATTGCCATTCCGCTGCTGGAACATCTCGATTCCCGCGGCTGGACCCAGCGGCTGGATGCGGGCCACCGCATGGTGGTGCGCTGACCGCGCGGCCGGTGTCCACCGGAAATCATGCCGACCGTCCCATGTCAACCTGACGCAGGATGTCGTCCACGACGCGCTCAAGCGGCTCGGTGGCGTCGATGGTGATGCCGCCTGGTGGGATTTCTTCCCGTGTCAGATGCAGGCGCTCGATCAACTCCCGTTCCTCTTGGCGTCTTCCCCATTCATCCTCCGGGCGCCCGTCAAGCCGTTGATGCAGCGTGGCGAGGTCCACCTCAAGAACGAATACCGCGTCAAACAGGCCAATGAACTTCGAGAGGTTTCTGGAGCCGCCACAGAAGAACGTCAACCCCTCCCGTTGGTCCGCGATCAGGGCCTTCACCTTGTCCACCCGCCAGATGTGGTGGTGGTGCACGGAGACGCCTGTAATGCCGGCCAACGGTTCACCGGATTCCGGATCGCCTTGATAGGCCAGTTCGCGGTCACCATTGATGGCCTGATAGCCCCGCCGCCGCAATTCGTTGCAGACCGCGGTCTTGCCGGTTCCGGAGCCGCCCTCGATGAGGTAGTTCTTTCTGCCCATGCCTGATGCTAACGATTCCAGGTGCCGTGGAATTAATCATGTCCGCGGACGCCAGATGGGGTGTTGGAAACCGTTCCGGTCACCGGGCGTGGAAGCTTGATGGTTTGATTAGTCAGTGCTCCGTGTAAAACGCTTTGCGGTCTTTGGCCTGTTCGTGGTTTGCGTCAGCACGGCATTCTCCTTCTGGTTCCTGCGGCAGCCCGGTGCGGACGCCCGGATCGCCTTCTCCGCACCGCCGCAGGCCCGGGTGGTCTTCGAGGCCCGGCCCACCGGCATGGATACCGCCGTGAACGTAACGCGGAGCCCGGACGCCGAGTGGCTGATGCGGTCCACGGCACAGACAGGGATCCCTGCCCGCGCGCTGCGGGCCTACGTTGCTGCCGCAGACACGGCCAATCGTTCCACCCCGGGGTGCGGAATTGGCTGGAATACGCTTGCCGCGGTGGGCTTCGTCGAATCAGCCCACGGAACTTATGGCGGCGGCAGGCTTGGCGCCGACGGGCAGGCGAGCGGCCCCATCGTGGGTCCAAGCCTCAACGGCGATGGATTCGCTGCCATCGCGGACACCGATGGGGGTGCGTTGGACGATGACGCCCTTTGGGACCACGCCGTGGGGCCGATGCAGTTCATTCCGTCCACGTGGCGGCTTGCAGGAAGGGACGGCAACGGCGACGGAACCGCGGATCCCTCCAACATTGACGACGCTGCCCTCAGCGCCGCCACGTATTTGTGCGGCCACGGCCGGAACCTGACAACCGCGCGGGGTTGGACAGACGCCGTCCACTCCTACAACCAGTCCGATGCCTATATGCGCCAGGTGCAGGCCCAGGCCGCCGACTATGCCGCCAAAACGGACACTCCGGAATAGGCGGGGCCCCATCTGCCGGTCAGGCGGGCTGCCACCTGACGGGAAGTGCCTTCAGCCCGTAAACAATGGTGCTCTCCATTCGTTCCAGCTGCGCTTCGGGTGCCAGGGAAAGCCCGGGCAAGCGGGCCAGCAGCGCCTCCAGGGTAATCCTGGCCTCCAGCCGGGCCAGTGGCGCGCCGAGGCAAAAGTGGATTCCGTGCCCAAAGGCCAGATGCCGGTTCGGGCTGCGGTCAATGTCGAACTCAGCCGGCCGCTGGAATTGCTGCCCGTCCCGGTTGGCGGAGCCGATCCAGGCCACGATCGGTGCCCCTGCCGGGATACGCTGCTCACCCAGGACTGTCTCCGCCACGCTTACCCGGTACATCGACTGGACCGGCGACCGGAAGCGCAGCACCTCTTCGAGGGTCTGGGGCAGCAGGGCGGGCTCTTCAAGGACACGCTCGAGTGTGCCAGGCGACTCTGCCAAACATAAAACGGCGTTGCCGATCAGGTTGGTGGTGGTCTCATTGCCGGCGACGAGCAGCAGACTGCAGAAGCCGAGCAGTTCAGGCACCGTCAGTTTTTGGCCGTCTATTTCGGCGGCCAGCAAGGTGCTGATCAGGTCCTCGCCGGGCCTGCTCCGGCGCTGGTCGATGAGGGCCAGGAAGTACCCGATCATCTCTGCGGCGGTGGCATCATCTCCGCCGCCTGCAGGCCCAGTCCGGGTCTGGCTGACGATCACGTCCGACCATTGTTTGAAACGCTCGCGGTCCTCCGCCGGGATGCCCATGAGCTCGGAAATCACGATGACCGGCAACGGATATGCCAGTTCCTTGATCAGGTCTGCCCCGCCACGGGCAGCGATCCCTTCCACAAGCTCGTCCGTGAGTTCGGCGATGCGTGGAGCCAGCGCGTCAACGGCTTTTGGCGTGAACGCCTGAGTGACCAGGGAGCGCAACTGGCGGTGCCGTGGGGGATCGGTGGTGATGAGGCTTGCGGCGAAGAGCTGTCCGGAACCGGATGGATCATCACCGCCCATGCGGGACGAGAAGGTTGCGTGCTCGGACAGCACGCGCTGGACATCGTCGTACCGGAAAACGTGCCAGCTCCCCGATCGGTCATCCTGAAAGACCGGGGCTGTTGCCCGCATCCGTTCATAAAGGGGAAAAGGGTCAAGCGAATATCCGGCGAGCTGTGTGATGTCCATGATGGCCTCTCTGCCTCCGTGGCGCTCTGCCGGCACGACGGGCCGCCATGCCCTTAAATACGCCATACCCGTCAATGATTGAGCGTGGAACCTTGATCTTAACCAAAGCCTGCGCGTGGGTCATTAGTCCCGACGTCGAGGGCCCTGGTAGTTCCTGGCCGAAAGCAGCTGTACGCCTGAAGCACCTACTGTGGCGGGGTCCTCATGGTTGCATACGCCTTCCGGCTCGACAAGGAACGGCTTGGCCCGTTGTGGACGTTGCCCCTCCAGCAGTTCGTCTACCGGCAGCTGATGTATCGGATGGAAAGGTACGGCAGCCTGCGCGTCACGCAGACCCAAAACCCGGCCTAGGGTAAGTTCGGACGCATGGATCTGACGACTGGCCCGCTGGAGTGCTTGTTCACGGGCTCCGTATGGGCCGAGGGACCGTTGTGGGTACCGTCGTCGCAGACAGTGCGATGGAGTGACATCCCCAACAACCGCATCCTCGAGTTTGACCCGGCCACCGGTGCCACCCGGGAATACGCAGTTGGCGTCGAATTCACCAACGGCCGCACCCTGGATGCCGACGGCAGCGTGGTCCAGTGCAGCCACTGCCTCCGTCGGGTGGAGCGCGACCGCGAAGGAACAGTAACCGGGCTGGTGGATTCCTTCCAGGGCCGCAGGCTGAATTCACCCAACGACGTGGTCATTGCCCGTGACGGCAGCATCTGGTTCACCGACCCGCCGTACGGAATCCTTCCGGGGACAAAGGAAGGCCACGAAGGTGAGCAGGAGTACGGCGGCTGCCATGTGTTCCGCTACGAGCCCGCCACGGGATCAATGACGGCGGAAGTTACCGACCTGGTGCACCCCAACGGGCTCGCCTTCTCGCCTGACGAATCCCTCCTCTATGTCGCCGATACCGCCGGCTCCCGTTATGGCGTACCCCTGCGGATCGCCACCTACAGCGTGCATGAGGGCCGCTGCAGCAGCAGGACAGGGGTGCTGGAGTTGGAAGAGGGTTTTCCGGCCGACGGACTGCGGGTCGACGTCGAGGGCAGGATCTGGACTTCCGCGGGCCCGTCCATAAGGATCTACTCACCGTCCTTTGAGCTTCTGGACTCCGTTGCCGTGCCCGAGACCGTTTCGAACCTGTGCTTTGGTGGGTTGGACGGCCACGACCTGTACATCACCGCAACCACCAGCCTGTACCGGATCCGCACCAGCACCAAGGACGCGGCCGCGCGCAGCTTTCCGCCTATCCACCCCTGATTGCGAGGACAACCATGCAGTATCGAACCCTGGGCCACAGCGGCGCTGTCGTCACCAGCTATGCGCTGGGCACCATGACGTTCGGCGCGGAGGCGACGGAGGAAGCTTCCCACGCTATCCTGGACAGCTACTTCGAAGCCGGCGGGAACTTCATTGACACCGCTGACGTCTACAGCGCTGGAGCCTCTGAAGAAATCATCGGCCGCTGGCTGGCCAGCCGGCCCGAGGTGAGGGACAAAGCGGTGATCGCCACCAAGGGGCGCTTTCCCATGGGGACGGCACCGAACGACGTCGGAACGTCCCGCCGGCGCCTGACGCGTGCCCTTGATGATTCCCTCCGCCGTCTTGGCGTGGAACAGATCGACCTGTACCAGATGCACGCGTGGGACCCGATCACACCCCTGGAGGAAACGCTCCGTTTCCTGGATGACGCGGTGACCCGCGGGAAGATCGCCTACTACGGCTTCTCGAACTTCCTGGGTTGGCAACTCACCAAAGCCGTGCACGTGGCATGCAACAAGGGGTGGAACCCGCCCGTCAGCCTGCAGCCCCAGTACAGCCTGCTGGTCCGGGACATCGAATTCGAGATTGTCCCGGCGGCGCTTGACGCCGGAATCGGCCTGCTGCCATGGTCGCCCCTGGGCGGCGGCTGGCTGTCCGGCAAGTACAAGCGCGACCAGCGCCCTTCCGGCGCAACACGCCTGGGCGAAAACCCCGAACGTGGCATGGAGGCCTGGAAGGCGCGCAACGAGAACCCGCGGACGTGGGCTGTCATCGACGCTGTCCAGGACATCGCGGACGCCCACGGCGTAAGCCCGTCCCAAGTGGCCCTGGCCTGGCTGGCGGACCGCCCTGCCGTGACGTCCGTGATCCTGGGGGCGCGGACCAAGGAACAGCTCGCCGACAACCTCGCCGCCGCTGACCTGCAGCTCGATGCCGTTGAAGTCGACCGGCTCACCCGGGCCAGCCAGCCGGAGACGGGCGTTTATCCCTATGGGCCGATGGCTCAGGAGCAGCGCAGCCGCAAAATGGAGGGCGGCCGGTAGCTCCCTCCCGGGAGGTCCGGGGAAGGGTCTACTCCTGGTGCTTGAGCACGTCCGGAAGCTCGTCCACGTACACCGTTTGCGGCGGCTCGAAGTAGATCACCAGCACCTCAGTGCCCGCCGGGAACTCACTGGTTTTGTCGTACGGGTGGGCGTGGAACGCCATGATGCCGCCCAGGTAGGGCAGCATGACTTCGCCGATGGTGCCCGGGCCGATGCGGCCAGTCACCCGGCCGATCTTCCCGGTCAGGCTCCGGTCAACGTCCCTGTGCACCGGCAGCCCTACGCACCTGGTGCCTTGGGTGGGTGCTTGACGTCCTCGCCTTTTCGGAGCGCGGACGCGAGGGCCGGCAGGTAGTCGCCCGCCTGCGCCAGGATGCCGCCCAGCATCTTGTTGACGCCCTCGCCGCCGTTGAGGACGGTCATGTTGCCCACGTGGGAGAAGGGCTCAGCTGCCGCGGCGATGATCGCGGGCATGTTCTCGGCAAGCTGCTGGGAGATGACCGCGTCCTGGTTGGTGCCCAGGGCCTCGGCCCGGGCCTTGATGCCGTCCGCCTCGGCCAGCGCCTTGGCCTTGATGGCGGACGCCGCGGCGTCGCCCTTGGCCCTGGTTGCTGCGGCTTCGGCCTCGCCGGTGACCTTGGTTGCGCCGGCCGCGGCGGCAGCGGCGGTGGCATTCGCCTGGGCCTGCAGTTCCGTGCGCCGGGCGTTGGCCTGGGCCTCAAGCTCGGTACGCCGCGCCAAAGCCTCGGCCGCGCTGATGTCCGCCGCCTTCTGGCCTTCGGCGTCGGTGCGCTTGGCATAGGCTTTCGCGTCAGCAGGCTTCCGGATGCTTGTCTGCAGCTTTTGCTCCTCACGGTCCGCCTCGAGTTTGGCAACTTCGGTTTCCTGGACCACCACCTGCTGCCGCGCCGTGGCCTCAGCCAGCGGCCCGGCCTGGGCGGCGTTTGCCCTGGCCCGTTCCGCGTTGGCCTGCGCCACCGACTGCCGGATTGCCGAGACGCTCTGTGCGTCTGCGATCAGGGCCGCGGCTTCCGCCTCCTTCTCCGCCGCTTCCCGGTTGCGGGTGGCCTCGGCGATCCGGGCCTCCATCTTCACCTGGGCGATGTGGGGCTTTGCGATGTTCTGGATGTAGCCGGTGGGGTCCTGCAGGTCTTTGATCTGGAGCGAATCCACCACCAGGCCCAGCTTTTCCATTTCCACGCCGCTGGCGCTGCGCACCTGCGACCCCAGCTTGTCCCGTTCCCGGATGATTTCTTCCACCGTCATGCTGCCGATAATGGAGCGGAGGTGGCCTTCAAAGACGTTGTACACCTGGCTCTGCATTTTGGGCTGCTGGCCCAGAAACCGGCGGGCTGCATTGGCGATAAAGGGCGGCGCGTCGCCGATCTTGTAAATCACCACGCCTTCAACAATGACCTGGATGCCCTGCGAGGTGACGCAGGAAACTTTGAGTTCGGTTTCATTCAACGTGAGTGACAATGGCCGTACCGTCTGCAGGCCGGGAAGGACCAGGGCGCCCTTGCCGGTGACAATCTTGAAATCCATTCCCGCCCTGGTTTCCAGGGTTCCACGGGTCAGCCCGGAGATGATCAGGGCCTCGTTGGGCTCTGCCACCTTCCACATCAGCTTTGTTGCCACCCAGATAAAAACAATGGCAACAAGCACGCCCAAAATAATGGCGATCAGCGGGAAGAACGGTGCAAAGTCCGGCATGGCCAGGTCCTTTCAATGCCGTGAAGAATGTCTCACGGTAAAACCCCAATAAATGCAGCCGTCCATTTCCGCGGGCATTGAAGCGCAGACAATTCGGGCCCGGTGGCCAACTGTTGTAGACAGTCTGGTGTGCCCCCGGCCAAGAGTCCAGAGCGGAACAGATATTTGCCTGCAGCAACGGAAAAGGGCGTACGACGGCGGACAGCGCGTCCTCCGGCCACGTCCCGTTCCGCTTGGCGCCAGTGGGTCAGACCGTGGGCGCCGCCTCCGGGGGGATGCTGGGCTGGGCTGCTGCTTCAAGGGTGGATTCCATGCCTGCGGGCGGCGTCGCGGCGGTGGCCGGGGCAGCGGCCGCCGGCGCAGGGGAGATGTTTTGGTTGACGTGGAAGAAGTTGTCGGGGTCGTATTTCGCCTTGATTTCCGTCAGGCGTGCATAGTTGGATCCAAGGGTGTCCTCGATCCGGGACTGGTCGTCCGCGTCCTGGAAATTGAGGTATCCGCCAGGCTCGGAGTACTCGTGCAGAGCAGCCCAGTAATTCCGCACCCAGGCGATGTTCGCCTCATTGTCCGCGGAATCGGGCCACTGAGCCGCGATGACGGGGGCGAAATTCACGTCACGGTGGGCGAATGCAGTCGCCTCGGGTGCCACCCGCTGCACTGCCCCATCGATCGGGTAGAAGTGGTTGGCTGAGTGCACGCTGGGGATGCCTGGCGAGTACTGCACCGCGACCCGCAGCGCGTCGTCACTGAGGGTCCGCAGGAAATCGGCCTTCCAATATCCCTGCAGCCCGGGGACACCGCTGAGTCCATCGAACATGATGTTGAGTGCTGGATAGGGCATGGGAGCAAAGAAGCTGCCGAGTGCGGGGCCGGCGTCCAGCATGCTCTGCCAGTGTGCGGGCCCGGCGTCAAGATCGCCCGTCCACATGCCGGCGATAACCGCCACGGGCCGCCCATGCCATTCCTCCGGCAGGAAGGGGACCGGTGGACCTTGGTGGAACCCCAGGAAGGCGCCCATTTCCTCTGGTTCGGCGGCTATCCAGTCCCGATACGCAGCCCCGATGTCCGCGCCGAGGGCAGCGTCGAAGAACATCAATCCCACGTGGACCATGTCCACGGGGTGAAGGCGGAACTCCAGCGAGGTCACAGCGCCGAAGTTGCCGCTTCCGCCGCGGAGCGCCCAGAAGAGATCCACGTTAGCTGCTTCACTTGCGGTGAGGAACGTGCCGTCTGCCAGGACGACGTCGGCTGACAGCAGGTTGTCGCATGCGAGGCCGTACTTGCGGGTGAGGTAGCCGATGCCGCCGCCCAGGGTCAGGCCGGAAACACCAGTGGAACCAATGATGCCGCCCGTGCTCGCCAGCCCAAAGGCATGTGTTGCATGGTTGTAGTCGGCCCAGGTGGCACCCGGTTCCACCCGGGCGGTCCTCGCAACGGGGTCCACCCTGACGCCGCGGAGCGCTGAGAAGTCAAGGACCAGGCCGCCGTCAACGGTTCCAAATCCGGGTGCGCTGTGTCCGCCTCCTCGTACGGCGACCTCGATTCCGAGGCCTCGTGCAAAGCGGACGGCCGCGATGACGTCTGCCACCTGGCTTGCCCGCAGCACCGCAGCGGGGCGGCGGTCGATCATGCCGTTGTACACGCTGCGGGCGATGTCGTACTCCGGGTCATCTTCTTCAAGGACCCGCCCACGGACCTGTTCGCGGAGCACGTCGAAACGGTCAGTACCCATTGGAACTCCAACTTTCCTGCATTCGAGACCAAGGGGCAGCCGGCTCCATGCGGGGCCCAGCGGCGCCGGCGTGATGATACCTTCGGTATACGCTTGGCCGGAGGGGTGGTCAAGCGCAGAGGATTCCGCTTCTGCGTCCCTGTCAGCGCCGGTTCAGAAGACCCGAACCCATAGCAAGGAGCGCTTCCACTTCCGCTGAGCGGTGGGCCGCAAAAACGCGGTCCGCATTGGCACGTGTGCTCGCAAGGAATGGTATTGGCAGGCTGGCGTTGCACCCCCTGCAGCGGATCTCATCGGTCCAGACCCAGTTGTAGGCCACGTGGCGTTCCAGGACGCTTTGCATGGTGACGGCCATGGCGGTTGCGATAACGTCAGCTGCGGCGCCGAAACGCGCCGAATCCCCGGTGCTGCAGATGGACCCAACCTCAATATCGATGCTCATGGTGCCTCTTCCCGCGGTCCGGATGGTGCTGTCGAGCATAGTGTGTTCCTCATCACAACCATGCATTGGCAAGGTCTCGGTTACCTAACGGAGGCCGCTGGAGGGTCGCCCTCTCAGGGCTGCGGGTCCGGATGCACCACGGTGACCTGCAGCGGCATCCTGTTTGTCCTGCGCAGGCGTCCGCCCAGTATGTTCCGTAACCCGCGGGTCACCAGACGTCTTTTAGTCAGGAAGCGGAACTCCGCGGCGTCGGATGTCACAAGACCAACGATGGGCCGTGCCGCCTGCCCGGCGCTCTGCCCCCACAGTGCCACCACCACCTGCAGGGCCCCGAGGCGGTGCTCGAACCCCGGCTGGGACGCCACCCGCCCCAGGAGGTCCGTTTCCACCAGGCCGGGATTCATGCCGTGCACCCGCACGCCCGTACCTTTGGTTTCCAGCCGCAGCGTCTCCGTGAACTGGCGGACCCACCGCTTGCTTGATGCATACGCGTTCTGCAGCGCCACGGGTCCCTGGTCACCCTGGCCATAGAGGTTCACCAGGTCGCCGTGGCCTTGTGCCAGGAACACCGGCAGGGCCACCCTGGCCCCGTGGAATGTGCCCAGGATGTTGGTCCGCACCACACGGGTGAAGTCATCCACGGGCGTCGACGCAGTGGGCCCGTAGACGCCCGACGTGCCGGCGTTGTTGATCCAGATGTCCAGCGTCCCGCGGCTGATGGCCTCGTCCCGGAGTGCTTCCACGTCGGCGAGGTCGGCGGTGTCGCAGCACCTCCCGGACGCCGCGATGCCGTCAGCACGCAGACGTTCGACGGCGGCAGCAACGGCGTCGTCCGACCTTGCTGCCAGCACTACGGCCGCACCGTGCAGGCCCAGTTCCCGGGCCATGGCGAATCCAAGACCGCGGCTCGAGCCGGTCACCACCGCCACCCGGCCGCGAAGCACGTCGTGTGGAAGCACCGCCTGGTGGGAACGCATTCCTCTGTCCTACGCCCGCCCACGAGCCGGGGCAAGAGCCCAAAGCCGCTACCGTTCCGCCCCGGCGTAACGGTCCCGGAGGGCGGCGGCCAGGTAGGGCGCGGTGCGGCTGCTGCCGGAACGCGCGACGGCGGCCGGGCTGCCGGTGGCGACGAGCTTACCGCCGGCGTCGCCACCGGCAGGCCCCAGGTCCATCACCCAGTCCGCGGCGGCCACCACGTCCATGGCATGTTCCACGACGATCACCGTGTTGCCGGCGTCCACCAGGCGGTTGAGCTGGGCCATCAGGAGTTCGACGTCGGCCGGATGAAGTCCCGTGGTGGGCTCGTCCAGCAGGTAGAGCGTGTGGCCGCGCCGGGCCCGCTGCAGTTCAGTGGCCAGCTTGATCCGCTGCGCCTCACCGCCGGAAAGCTCGGTGGCCGGCTGGCCCAGCCGGAGGTAGCCCAGGCCTACCTCCTGGAGTGTCTGCAGGGAACGCGCCGCGGCGGGAACCCCTGCCAGGAAACCGGCCGCGGCATTGACCGTCATTCCCAGCACCTCCGCTATATCTCTGCCCCGGTAGGTGACCTCCAGGGTTTCCGGGTTGTAGCGCGATCCGTTGCATTCCGGGCAGGGTCCGTAGCTTCCGGGAAGGAAGAGCAGCTCCACGGCCACAAAGCCCTCGCCCTGGCACGTCTCACACCGTCCGCCGGCCACGTTGAAGGAAAAGCGCCCGGGTCCGAACCCGCGGCTCCTGGCGGCATCGGTGGCAGCGAACTCCTTGCGAACCGCATCAAAGAGCCCGGTGTAGGTGGCCAGATTGGAACGGGGTGTGCGCCCAATGGGTTTCTGGTCCACCTTGACCGTACGGTCGATCCGCTCCAGGCCGGCAACGTGCCCCACGCTGCCCGGGCCGCCGTCTTCGTCCATGTCAATGTCCGGCTCGTCACGTGCCACCCGGCTGTCATCACTGGCCTGCCGGGAGGTGCCGGCAATATCCGCGAGAACCTTGCTCACCAGGGTGGACTTACCGGACCCTGATACGCCCGTGACAGCCGTCAGGACACCGAGCGGAAAGGCCGCATCCAGGTTCCGCAGGTTGTGGCGGCTGATGCCGCGCAGTTCCAGCCATCCAGCAGCCTCCCGCACCGCACCCGTGCCGCTGCCGCCGTCGGCCCTTGACCCTGCTGGGTTCCCGGGGAACAGGAACGGCCGTGTCACTGACCCTGGCACGGCGTCCAGGCCCTGGACGGGCCCGCTGTACAGCACTTGCCCGCCGTCCTCGCCGGCGCGGGGACCCACGTCCACCAGCCAGTCGGCGCGGCGGACCACGTCCATGTTGTGTTCCACCACGAACACCGAATTTCCCGAGGCCTTCAACTGGTCCAGCACCGCAAGGAGGGGTTCGGCATCAGCGGGGTGAAGCCCGGCTGACGGTTCGTCCAGCACATAGATCACCCCGAACAGCCCGGACCGAAGCTGGGTGGCAATCCGGAGACGCTGCATCTCGCCCGGCGAGAGCGTTGGCGTGGCCCGGCCCAGCGCCAGGTAGCCCAGGCCAAGGTCAAGCAGGACGTTGATGCGCTGCAGCAGGTCGCGGGTGATGGCCACGGCCACTTCATTGGACTCAGAGGACTGCTTCCGCGACGCCGTGCCTGCCGTGGCCAGCAGGGTGGTGGGGCGGATGATCTCCGCCAGTTCGGTCATGGGCACGGCATTGAGTCCGGCAATGGTGTGCCCGGCGAAGGTCACCGCAAGGGCCTCGGGCCGAAGCCCGGTGCCATCGCACTGCGGACACGGTCCCGTTTCCATGAAGCGCAGCACCTTCTCCCGCATCGCGGGGCTTTTCGAGTCAGTCAGTGTGTGCATCACGTAGCTTTTGGCACTCCAGAACCGGCCCTTGTACGGTTTGGCCACGCGGTCCCGCTGCGGCGTCACTTCCACCACGGGCTGGTCCCCGGTAAAGAGGATCCAGTCCCGCTGTTCGCGGGGCAACGTCCGCCAGGGAACGTCCACGTCGTAGCCCAGGTGGGTCAGGATGTCGCGCAGGTTCTTGCCCTGCCAGGCACCGGGCCAGGCGGCGATCGCGCCGTCTCGGATGCTGAGGGACGTGTCCGGAACCAGTGATGCTTCGGTGACCGTGTGGGCGGTTCCCAGGCCGTGGCATTCGGGGCAGGCGCCTGGCGCGGTGTTGGGGGAGAAGGCATCCGAATCCAGCGGGGCAGCGCCGCCGGGATAGCTGCCGGCGCGGGAGAACAGCATGCGCAGCGAATTGGAGAGGGTGGTCACGGTCCCCACGGTGGACCGGGAAGTGGCGGTGCCGCGCCGTTGTTGGAGTGCGACGGCGGGCGGCAGCCCGGTGATCTGCTCCACCTTGGGGTTGTGGCCCTGCTGGATCAGCCGGCGGGCATAGGGCGCCACCGACTCGAAAAAGCGGCGCTGCGCCTCCGCGTAGATGGTGCCAAAGGCCAGCGACGACTTGCCCGAGCCCGACACTCCCGTGAACGCCACAATCGCGTCCCGCGGCACGTCTACGCTGACGTTGCGCAGGTTGTTCTCACGGGCACCGCGCACGCGGACGAAGCCGTCTTCGCCGTGGCCGGCCGACTCTGTGGGCAGGCCCAACATGTCTGGGTTCAGGGCGGTCAGCTGGTCAACGTTCTGTTCGGCATGCACCGCTTCGACTCTAGTGGTCATCCGTCCGTGGCCCGAACTTGGGGGATCTGTCGGGAGGGCGCGGACGGATTTACACTGAATCATCCCGCGGGGCCGGCATGCACGAGACCCCGCCCGGGGGACCGAGAGATCAACTGCATAAAGTGGAAGGGCCGGCCATGGGCAACGCGTCGCAGGGAGCGAACAGGGCAGTATCCGAGGCCGCATCGGCGAGCCGCAGCCCCGCGGTCCGTATTCTGGCCCGCACCGGATTTGTCTTCATCGGCCTGGTCCACATCCTGGTCGGCGTCATCGCATTGCAGCTGGACAGGGGCCAGGGCGGTGAAGCCGACCAGTCGGGAGCAATCGGAGCCCTGGCGTCCAAACCTGGCGGCGGGATCCTGCTTTGGGTGGGAGCTGTTGCCTGCGCTGCGCTTGCCCTGTGGATGCTGAGCGAAGCCGTTTTTGGGGCCCGCTCAGAGCCTGACTCCAAGAAGAAGCTGAAAAAGGCCGCCAACGCCGTGGGCAAAGCTGTTGTCTTCGGGTTCCTGGCCTTCACCTTTGCCGTCTTTGCCTCCGGCGGCAGCAAGAACTCCAGCCAGTCCGCCAGCGATTTCACTGCAAAGCTGATGGGAGCGCCTGCAGGGGTGGTGCTGTTGATCGCGGTGGGGCTGGCAATCATCGGCGCCGGAGGCTATTACGCCTATCGCGGCATCACGCGGAAATTCATGAAAGACCTGCAGGACCCCGGCGAGGCCCGGACAGCCGTGGAATGGATCGGAACCATCGGCTACGCCGCGAAGGGCGTAGTGCTCGCCGTCGTCGGTGTGCTGATCATCGTGGCCGCCGCAACCGCCGATCCGTCCAAGTCCTCCGGGCTGGATGGCGGGCTGAAGACCCTCGGAGCGCAGCCGTACGGAGTGTTCCTCCTGGCCGCCATCGCCGCCGGGCTCATTTGTTACGGCGTGTATTCCATGGCCCGGGCCCGCTACGGAAAGTTCTAGCTTGCGCCCTTGAGCCCGGTGCGGCGGGTTCGCCGGGATGCGCGGGAACGTGTCCGCGGCCGGCCGGTCACTCTGCCTGCCGCCTCGGCCAGCGCGATGCGCAGGGCAGGCCCATGGCCCGGCAGGACAACCGAGGCGTCGACGCCGGCCAGGTTCCGCACTGCGGCGAGCGCCGCGCCCGGATCTGCGTGATACATCGGATGCAGCATCTGCGGACCGGACGTCCGGCTGATCGGGTGGCCGCTGACAAACGAATCACCGACGGCGATGGCGCCGGCTTCCGGAAGCAGGATTGCCGCATTGCCGGGCGTATGTCCGGGTACGGAGATGGCCACAGGCCTGCCAGGCAGGGCCCGGAGCGTGGCGGCGTCCCACGCCTCCGCCCGCGTGGCGGGCCTTGCCGCCAATGCGCCCGCCCTGATGGCGTGCACCATCCAGCGGAACACCCGCGGCCGCCACGCCCGGATGAGGACCTGCCCCAGGGTGACCTGGTGCTTTTCCTTCCCCTGCACGTGCGCCAGCTCACCGGGGGCGCACAGGACCGGGGTTCCATAGGACTCGGAGAAGAAGGCCGCGGAGCCCGTATGGTCCACGTGGCCGTGCGTGACCAGCAGGGCCAAGGCGTCCGCGGGTTCCAGGCCCAGGTAGCGGAGCGAGGCAAGGACGTGGCGGCGGTCACCGGGATAACCGCTGTCAACGAGGATGAACCCCTTCCCGTCCCGGACCACAATCCAGTTGGAGGCCGACCCTTCCGCCAAATAGACGCCGGGTGCCTGCTCGGAAAGGCTGGTTGCGGGGTCCCACCCGATGGTTTGCCGATACACAGGTAAAGCGTAGCCCGCAGGCAACCGCGTAAAGCGGATGCCCAGTTGGCGCGCGCACCGGGGGTACCTAACGCCCCTAAAGTTCCTGTGCAGTGGCTGTGCATCCTTTGATCCTGGTCACCTTGGCCCTACAGTATTCCCACCATTGCCTACGATGGGACACGGACAGAGGACGGATGGCGGCGCGCAGCCGCCGCCATCCGTCCCGTGACGACGTGCAGGCAGGAGGTGGACCGATGCATCACGGCGTGCTGCCGCAGGGCCATCCCGTGCACCGGCTTCCCCGCCGGGTAATAGCTGCGGGTGCGGTTGGCCTGGTCCTGGCCGTAACGTCAGGGAGTACCGCCCAGACACAGCCACCGGTCACAGCCGCACCTCCGGTCCGCGTTGTGGTTGTGGGGGACTCGCTGAGCACCGGCCACGGCACGTCGCCCCAGCAGGCGTGGCCGGCGTTACTGCGCAAAGACCCGCTGGGCGCCGGCCTGGAGGTGGTTAATGCCGCCGAGAACGGCAGCGGTTACCTCAGCACCGGTGACCTTGACGGTACTTTCGGCACCGAGGTTGAAAGCTTCGTGACCCCGGATACCGGCATCGTCGTCTTTTTCGGGTCGGAGAATGACCTGGGCCATGCGCCCGCAGATATTGGTGACGCCGCCTTGGCGGCGATGGACCGTGCGGAAGCCTTGGCGCCGGCAGCGAAGCTCATTGTGGTGGGCCCGCCGTCGTACTCTGAAACCCCCGATCCCGCCCTGGTGGACATCAGCGACCAGCTCAGGGCCGCTGCCCGGCAGGCGGGCGGTGAGTTCGTGGACCCCATCGCCGAGGGCTGGATCAGCGATGATTTTGACGATCTCATCGGCCCGGACGGCGACCACCCCACCGTGCTGGGACAGCACTACCTGCTGGAGCACATCGGCGCCCACCTTGAACAGGCGGCCCCTGCGGCGGCCGCCGCGCAGGGACATCCCGACGCCCAGTGAGGGTGCCGGTGCCCGCTGGTTGGACCCAACCCATCCGGACCGGAATAATCGCCGAACAGAGGAATCTGGAGGAATCTCTCGATTAGCCGCAGGGCGGGGCTTACCGTAGAGGGGTGACTGACCGCCCCGATATTTTTACCGTTGGTGAACTGCGTGCCGCAGGGTATGTCCACAAGGACCTGCGCCACGAAATCCGCCACAATCTGCTCGCCGCCCTGGCCGCGGGGCGGGACCCCTGGCCCGGTTTGTTCGGCTTCAGCCGGACTGTGATCCCGCAGCTCGAGCGGGCCCTCATCGCCGGACACGACATCGTCCTGCTTGGTGAGCGGGGACAGGGCAAGACCCGCCTGCTGCGGACCCTGGCCGGGCTGCTGGATGAGTGGTCTCCCGTCATCGAGGGCTCTGAGCTGAACGAGCACCCCTTCGAACCGATGACCGAACAGTCACGTGCCCGGGTCCTGACCGAGGGCGACCGGCTGCGCATCGCCTGGCGGCACCGGTCCGAGCGATACGTGGAAAAGCTGGCCACGCCGGACACGTCGGTGGCCGACCTGGTGGGCGACGTCGATCCGATGCGGGTGGCCGAGGGCCGCCGCCTGGGAGATCCCGAGACCATCCACTACGGGCTCATTCCCCGCTCCAACCGCGGCATCATCGCCATCAACGAGCTCCCGGACCTTGCCGAGCGCATCCAGGTGGCGATGCTCAACGTCATGGAGGAACGGGACATCCAGATCCGCGGCTACGTGCTGCGGCTGCCGTTGGACGTGCTGGTTGTCGCGTCCGCGAACCCGGAGGACTACACCAACCGCGGCCGCATCATCACGCCGCTGAAGGACCGCTTTGGTGCGGAGATCCGGACCCACTACCCGATCGAACTGGAGGACGAGGTCTCCGTCATCCTGCAGGAGGGCCGGCTGGTGGCGGACGTCCCGCCCTTCATCCTGGAGATCCTGGCCCGCTACACCCGCGCGCTGCGGCAGTCCCCGGCCATCAACCAGACTTCCGGCGTTTCCGCCCGATTCGCCATCGCCGGGGCTGAGACGGTGGCCGCCGCTGCGCTGCGCCGGGCAAGCCTGCGGGGCGAGGAGCAGGCGGTGGCCCGGATTATCGACCTCGAGCCGGCCGTGGAAGTCCTGACGGGCAAAATCGAGTTCGAATCGGGCGAGGAAGGACGCGAACAGGGCGTCCTCGACCACCTCCTGCGCACCGCCACCGCCGAAGCTGTCAGGGCGCACTTCCAGGGCCTGGACATGGGCCCGCTCGTGGCCGCCCTCGACGGGCACCGGACCGTCACCACCGGGGAACAGGTGACCGCGCAGGAGTTCCTGGGCAACCTCCCGTCCCTGAACGGCTCGGGCCTCTACGACGAAATTGGGCGGCGCCTGGGCGCCACAAATGACGGACAGCTCGCAGCCGCCGTCGAACTGGCGCTCGAAGGCCTGTACCTCGGCCGTCGGATCTCCAAGGAATCCGACGACGAGGAAACCATTTACGGCTAGCCTCAGGAGGCACCATGGCCATCCACAAGCGGTCCGCCAGGTACGGCCGGTACACCGGCGGCCCGGACCCGCTGGCCCCGCCGGTTGACCTGGCCGAGGCGCTTGACGCCGTCGCCGAAGACGTGATGGCAGGCTACTCGCCGCGCCATGCCCTCCAGGAGTTCCTGCGGCGCGGCGGGCGGGACCGCGACGGGCTGGACGACCTCGCCCGGCGCGTCCAGGAGCGGCGGCGTGACCTGCTCAGCCGCCACCGGCTGGACGGCACCCTGGATGAAGTGAAGAAACTCCTGGACACCGCCGTGCTGGAGGAACGCAAGCAGCTGGCCCGGGACGCCATGATGGATGACACGGACCGCGCCTTCCGGGAGATGCAGCTGCAGAACCTCCCGCCCTCCACGGCGGCGGCCGTCAACGAGCTTGCGTCCTACGACTGGCAGTCGCAAACCGCGAGGGAAGCGTACGACCGGATCAAGGACCTGCTGGGCCGGGAGGTCCTTGAACAGCGTTTCGCCGGCATGAAGCAGGCGCTGGAGAGCGCCACCGATGAGGACCGCGAAGCAGTGAACGCGATGCTTCGGGACCTCAATGAGCTGCTGGGCAAACACCGGCGGGGCGAAGACACGGACGCCGACTTCCAGGAGTTCATGGCCAGGCATGGCCAGTACTTTCCGGAGAATCCGCAATCCGTGGAGGAATTGGTGGATGCCCTGGCCCAGCGCGCCGCGGCGGCCCAGCGGCTCCTGCAGTCCATGTCCCCTGAGCAGCGTGACGAGCTGATGCGGTTGTCCGCCCAGGCATTCGGCTCGCCGGAACTGATGGCGCAGCTCAGTGAGCTGGACGCCACCCTGCAGGCACTGCGTCCCGGCGAGGACTGGACGGGATCGGAACGCTTCGAAGGGAAGGAGGGCCTGGGGCTGGGTGACGGGACCGGTGTGCTGCAGGACATCGCCGAGCTCGACGAACTGTCCGAGCAACTCTCCCAGTCCTACAACGGCTCCCGGCTTGATGACCTGGACCTCGATGCCCTGGCACGCCAGCTCGGTGAAAACGCCGCCGTGAGCGCCCGTACCCTCGCCGAAATCGAGCGCGCCATGCAGGACGGCGGCTACCTGCGCCGCGGCACCGATGGCGACCTGCGGCTGTCTCCGCAGGCCATGCGGCGGCTGGGGAAATCACTGCTCCGGGATACCGCAAGGCAGCTCTCCGGGCGGCAGGGAAACCGGGACACCAGAATGGCGGGGGCCGCCGGGGAACAGACGGGCTCAAGCCGGCAGTGGGAGTTCGGTGACCGCGAGCCCTGGGACGTCACCCGCACCATGACCAACGCCATCCGGCGCATCATGGCCGACGGCGGTGACCCGGGCCGCGGACTGCGCCTCGCCGTCGGCGACATCGAAGTGGCGGAGACGGAGGCACGCACGCAGGCGGCGGTTGCCCTGCTGGTGGACGTGTCCTTCTCCATGGCTGCCGAGGGGCGGTGGGTTCCGATGAAGCGGACCGCGCTCGCACTGCACCACCTGGTCTCCACACGCTTCCGCGGCGACCGGCTGCAGCTGATCACCTTCGGCCGCTACGCGCAGTCCATGGACATCGCCGAACTCACTGCCCTGCCGGCGCTCCGCGAGCAGGGCACCAACCTGCACCATGGTTTGCTGCTGGCGGGCCGTTTCTTCCGAAGCCATCCATCCATGCAGCCCGTCCTGCTGGTAGTCACCGATGGCGAGCCCACCGCGCACCTGTTGCCGGATGGGGACTCCTGGTTCAACTGGCCGCCGGATGCGGAGACCATCCGTGCCACCATTGCCGAACTGGACCGCCTGGGCCGGTCCGGTGTCCAGACCACATTCTTCCGGCTGGGCAACGACCCCGGCCTGGAGCGGTTCATCCAGCGGATGGCGCGGCGGGTGGACGGCCGGGTGGTGGCGCCGGAGGTGGGCGACCTTGGGGCAGCCGTGGTGGGGGAGTACCTGCGTGCGCACGTCCGCAGCGCCTACGCCGACGGCGACTGGTTCTGACCGGTCCCTTGCCGGGCGCCAGGGCCGGGAATAGCATGGGCGCCATGAGCCAGCTGATGGTGGACCTGATCATCACCCTGGACGGCTTCGCGTCCGGTGAGGGGTGGCCGGGCTGGTGGGGCCTTGAGGGTCCGGAATACCTGGCCTGGCTCCAGCAGGAGGCCGGGAAGGACTATACGTTCCTGCTGGGGGCGAACACCTACCGCCTCATGTCAGGGATGTCAGAGGACGCTGCCGCCGGAGGCACAGGATACTCGCAGGACGAAAGCTCCACCTTGACAGGCCTTGCCGCCGTTCCCAAGGTGGTGTTCTCCTCCACCCTGAAAGCACCCCTCCGGTGGCCGAACTCCGAACTGGTTGCCGGGGACGCGGTCCAGGCCGTCAGGCAGATGAAACAGACCCATCCCGGGCCCTTGAGTACACTCGGCAGCCTCAGCCTCTGCCGTTCCCTGGTCGCAGCAAACCTCGTGGACCGGTTCCGCCTGGTGGTCTTCCCCCTGATCACCGGGCGCACGGGACGCGAACGGATCTACGACGGCTACCCGGACGTCGCCCTGGATCTGGTGGACAGCAGGATCTTCGACGGACGCCTCCAGCTGCTCGAGTACATTCCCCGCGTGATAGACCGCCCGCCGCTCGGCGAGCAGCCCTGACACCGGGTGGTGACTGCTCAGCGCAGCACCACCACTTCCGTTTCATACGCCTGGGACGAACGCATGATGCCCCGGAACCAGCAGACGGCGTGGACGGAAGAGTCCCCCGGCGGAACGATGGGGCGGAGGTTGTCCACCGCTGAGTTCGCCGTTATTGCCTCCCACTCCCACGACGCGCCTTCATCCCGGGTGCAGCCGCGGTAGATTTCGTAATGTGCCGTGGTGCTGCCGGTCCGGGGATCCACCGGAGTGGAAATGTACACCCGGTCCAAATCGTAGGGGTCCACCGCCCCCAGCCCGGTGTAGTCCTGCTCGTGGGGGAGCAGGCCGGGCCCCGCGACGGCGAGATGGTTCAGCCGCCAGCGCGTTCCGTCGAAGCGCGCGTACAGCAGGCGGTGATCATCGACGTCGAGCATCTGCTCGCGTTCAAGGGCGCCGTTGACGTCGTTGGCCCGGCAACTGATGATCGCGGCCAGGTGTCCATCCCGCCCCCGCAGGTCAACCGTCCAGCCGTGGGTGAGGACGTCCCCGTCCAGTTCGGTGCCGGCTTCGAAGATGGTGGTCAGGGAGGCCTGGTCGACGCCGGGTGAGCCAATCAGCGGCTTGCCCACCACCCGCCCTTCGGCGTCGTGCAGCGCATTGTCCCGGATGTAGCCGTGATAAATGCTGTTGTTGTAGTCACGCGGGTGGTGGTCGGTGGTGATGAGGTCAATGCGGTCGGTGCCGTTGCCGTAGTAGCGGGTGTAGCCGTTGACATAGCCCACTTTGGGCCGGCTGAAGAGCTTGCCGCCGAAACTCCAGGTACTGCCGCCGTCCCCGGAGACCATCAGGGTGGGATCGTCGTTGATGGCCCGGACAAAGTTGTACACGCGCGACTCCGCGTTCAGCCGGTGCAGGTTGGAATACGTTGCGCCGCGCCCTGCGGCCAGCTCCGTCCAGTCGAAGCGCTCCTCGGGGCCCCATTCGGAGGCGTCGTGGGGCCGGACGGAGATCCGCCAGCGGGAGTAGTTGTCAGTCTTGTGCCTGGCGTACATAGCAAGGTAGCGGCCGTCCGGCCTGACCAGCAGCGCCGGGGCATCATGGTCGTCAGGCTCCAGCCTGTGGTGCAGGACGTGGACTGTGCTGCTCCCGGAGGCCAGGTCCAGGACGGCGACTTCAATGTTGCCGCCGCGGCGCTCGCCGTCCGGGCCCTCCGGAGCGGCTACGGAACCCACCAACAGCGTCTTGTTGACGGGGTCCACCAGGGCCCGCTCGTCCTGGAACCAGCACCACGCGCCGTTGTCGTTGATGGTTTCCGGCGAGCCATGCCCGAATTCCCTGCCTTCGATACTGGATGTCATCCCGTTATCGTTACGTACGGGCTTCGGAGGGTCAACGACAACACGGCGGTCGATCGCGGTCGGTCAGCAACCCGATCATGGGGATGTGCCAGGGGCAGTCTGCAGGACCTTAATAGAGGCCGGCCGCGGCCTGCCGGGGCTGGAAGTCACCATGCGGTCCTTCCAGCCGCCACGGCGCCGGGTCCGGCTGCTGCCCCGCCGGCCATTTCCATGTCAGGATCAAGGTATGCCCCAGCGCCTCATGCTGCTCGACACTGCCTCCCTGTACTTCCGCGCCTTCTACGGCCTGCCGGACACCATCCGCCGTCCCGACGGCACCCCGGTCAACGCCGTCCGCGGGTTGCTGGACATGATCGCCCGGCTCAGCACCGACTACCATGCCACCCACCTGGTGGCCTGCTGGGACGATGACTGGCGTCCGCAATGGCGGGTGGACTTGCTCCCCACCTACAAAGCCCACCGTGTGGACGAAGCAGTTCCGGGCGGGACCGACGTCGAAGTGGTGCCCGAGGGCCTCCAGGCCCAGCTGCCCATGATCCGCCGCGTACTGGAGTTGGCCGGGATCGCCATTGTGGGCGCGGCGCACCACGAGGCCGACGACGTCGTAGGCACCTACGCGAGCCATGCCGGCTTCCCGGTGGACGTGGTTACAGGCGACCGCGACCTGTTCCAGGTATGCGACGACGAGCGGGCCGTCCGGGTGATCTACACCGCCCGCGGCATGAAGAACCTCGAAGTCATCACGGAAGAAACGGTGGTGGCCAAGTACAAGGTCCTGCCCCAGCAGTACGCAGACTATGCCACCCTCCGGGGAGACGCCTCCGACGGCTTGCCCGGCGTGGCCGGGATCGGAGAGAAGACGGCCGCGTCCCTGCTGCTGAAATATGGAACCCTCGAACGCCTGCTGGCCGCCGCGGAGGAGCCGGGCACGGGCGTATCCGCGCCTGTCCGGGCCAAACTCTCAGCAGCCGCCGCCTACCTGGAAGCAGCCCCCGCCGTCGTCCGGCTGGTGCGTAACCTGGAGCTGCCCACCCTTGAAGAAGCGGGCGCCCGCCTGCAGCCCGTGACGGGGGACCGGCGGGCGGAACTGGAGCAGCTGGCCGCCGACTGGAACCTGGGCGGCTCGGTCCGCCGCCTGCTCGCCGCCCTGGACCTGCAGCAGCAGCCTGCGGGGCCGTCCTGATCACCGGACACCTCATTCTGTTGCGTCAAACAACGACAATCCCGCCCCGCACAGCGGGGCGCCCATGACGCCGAAAGTACGGGCGTGACAATTCGTTGCGTCCCGGGTCGGCACATTTCAGGCGGCTTGAAGGAGTTGAATCGCTGATGGTTTGGTGAGGTAACGATCCAGATGAGAGGCCACTTTCCATGTCAGTCACTTCAGATCTTGCTCCGCGCCGGCTTCGGGATATTTTTGGAACATTTGCCAGCGGCTTGACGGTCATTACGGCGACCACTGCGGACGGGCCCGCCGGCTTCACCTGCCAGTCCTTCGCGTCCCTGTCGCTGGAGCCGGCGCTGGTCACGTTCAGCCCGGCCCGCACATCAACCACCTGGCCCGCGCTGCGAAGGGCAGGCTCGTTTACCGTGAACATCCTCCCGGCGGAACACCAGCACCTGGCGGGGCAGTTCGCCCGTTCTGGCACGGATAAGTTCGCGGGCGTCAGCCATGCCCGCTCACCGCTGGGGAATCCCGTGCTGGATGACGCGCTCGCCTGGATCGACTGCGAGCTCCATGAAGAGTACGACGGCGGCGACCACACCATCGTGGTGGCAGCGGTACGCCACCTCGATGCCCGGAACGACGCGGAGCCGCTGGTGTTCTTCAAAGGCGGGTACGCCGGCCTCCGCCCGGCGGAACGCCTGCTCGAAGCGGCAGGCTGAGCCGGAACAGGAGAAGCCGGTCATTGCGGATCGCTTCCTCAACGGAGTCGTCGGTTCCAATGGTGACCGGCTTGCCTTCGGCCAGGTTGCCGGCCTTGGCACTGCGCGGGTCGCCGCCTTCGGCCACGCACTTCACCACGATGTGGCGGTCCGTCAGCAGCCCGGAATTCGTCGAACGCTTGCCTTGGGCCCGTCAAGTAGTAAGCTTGCTGAGCATTACTAGTAAGCTTGCTGATTAAATGGGATTGGAGCAGGAGCTATGGGCGCAATTTTCGGGACGGCCCTGTCACTGATGCTGACCGTTGGGGGCGCTGCGGTGGCGGCGGACCGGGGCGTGGGAGCGGCACAGCACCATCTCGCCGGCCACGTCCTCCTGGGTGTGGGCATCGGCCTGCTAATCGCCACCGCCCTGCGAACCGGCCTTCGGCTTCTCCTGGCCCGGCCCGCCTCGCCTGCGCGGACCGCTCCCGTGGCACCCCCGGAAGCTGAGTACGCTCCTGTGACTGTTCTCCCTGTCCGGACTGCCCGCACCGCCCCGCTGCGGGGCCGGCATGCCGCTTAAGGTGCAGCCACCAATGGAACAAGTGCAGCCCGTGGCGGCCGGCGCGGCGCAGTCCGTGCCGCAGGGCCGTCCGGGAGCCCGCGCGCTGATCGTCCTGTGCTGCGCCCTTGTTGCGGCTGCGCTGGTTGGGGGTGCAGCCGGCATCCGTTCGGGCGATGCTGACGAAAACGTCCTGCGGGGTTTCCAGATCCGGGTGCTGAGCATCAGCCAGGCCGCGGCCGAGAACAGGATGGACGGGGCGCTGGCCGCCCTGCATGCCCTCGAGAAGGACCTGGGGGATGCGGCAGCCAATGGCCGGCTCTCCGCGTCGCGGTACCGCAGCATCGAGAACGCACTGTCGGCCGTCCGGACTGATCTGGCTACACAGGTCGCGGCAGCCTCCGCGGCGGCGCCCCCTGTCGCAGCGCCCGACGCCGTCACGCCCGTCCCTGCCCTCGCCGGCACCGGGCAGGACCAGGTTGCTCCCGTGGAACCGGCCGTCCCTGCCGTCGCGCCGGCGCCGGCCGCCCCCGCGCCCGGAGAGTCCGCCCCGGAAGCTCCGGGCCAGGAGCGGGCGGAGGCTGCGAAGGAAGCCAAAGGCAAGGGCAAGGGTCCGGGCAAGTCCTGACCACAGCAATGGACAACGTCCCGGTCAGGGCAGAATGGACGGATGATTTCTCCTGACGTCCGCCCCGGTGCCGGCGCCTTTGACCTTGGCGCCATCGGAGCCGGACTTGCCTTCGAAGGATCCCTTTCCGTACTGCGGAACGCGCTGGAAAGCGCTGGTTCGCCGGGCGCGGCCGTGGTGCAGGCACCGCCGGGGACGGGCAAAACCACGCTCGTTCCGCCGTTGCTGGCCAATCTTTACGGCCGGCGGGGCCGGGTGGTGGTCACCCAGCCGCGGCGGGTTGCCGCCCGTGCCGCCGCCCGGCGCCTCTCAACACTCGATGGCAGCCGGCCGCCAGGGCGCGTGGGGTACACGGTTCGCGGGGAACGCCAGGCCGGCCCGGACACCCTGATCGAATTTGTCACCCCGGGGATCCTGTTGCGCCGCCTGCTGGCAGACCCCGGGCTGGAAGGCACTTCCGCCGTCGTCCTGGATGAGGTGCACGAGCGCGGCCTGGAAACGGACCTTCTGCTCGGCATGATTGCGGAGGTTCGTGCGCTGCGGGGTGACCTCGCCGTCGTCGCCATGTCCGCAACCTTGGACGCACCCCGGTTCGCCGCCCTGCTGGGGGAAGCCGACGGCGGCGGCCCCGCACCCGTCGTCGACTGCCCTTCCGTAAACCATCCGCTGGAAGTGCAATGCTTGCCGGCGCCCACCCCGCGGCTGGATGCAAGGGGTGTGGCGCGCGCCTTCCTGGACCACGTCGCCGCCACCGCCGCGGACGCCCATGTCCATGCTCTTGCTGCCGACAGGTCCGTGGACGCACTCGTGTTCCTGCCGGGTGCCAGGGAGGTTTCCCAGGTTGCAGCCACGCTGCGCAGTCGGGTGGGCAGCCAGGTGGACGTGCTGGAACTTCACGGCCAGGTGGGCCCGGCGGAGCAGGACAGGGCAGTGTCGGGGCGCGGTCCCGGGGCTCTTCCGCGGATCATCGTCTCCACGGATCTTGCCGAGTCTTCCCTCACAGTGCCCGGCGTCCGGCTGGTCATCGACTCCGGTCTGGCCCGGGAACCGCGGCGGGACGCCGGCCGGGGCATGAGCGGATTGGTTACCGTCTCCTGCTCACGGGCCTCCGCAGACCAGCGCGCAGGGCGCGCCGCGCGGCAGGGTCCGGGAACCGTGGTGCGCTGCTATTCCCCGCAGGCCTATGGAGCGGCTCCCGCTCACGTAACGCCGGAAATCAACGTGGCGGACCTGACCGGCGCCGCCCTGGTCCTCGCCTGCTGGGGCGCACCCGGTGGGAACGGGATCGCCTTGCCAGACCCGCCGCCGCGCCAGGCCATGGACGACGCAGTGGAGGTGCTCCGGGAGCTGGGCGCCGTCACCGATGCAGGCTTGGTGACGGCAGCTGGCCGGGCCCTCGCCCGCATCCCCGCCGATCCGCGGCTTGCAAGAGCTTTGCTCGACGGCGGCACCGCCACCGGCCACCAGTTTGCTGCCGACGTGGTGGCCGCACTGTCCGGGGACCACCGGGCGCCCGGAGCGGACCTGCCCCGCCTTCTGGCCCAGCTCCGTGGCGACACAGGCGCGGCGGGAAAGCGGTGGGCGGAGGAGTCGAGACGGCTGGCCGCACTGGCACGGCGGCAACAGGACGGCGCGGCGGCAGTTCCCGCCCTTCCCGCCACTGGAGGCGATGCTGTTGGGGCCGTCGTCGCCCTCGCCTTTCCTGACCGCGTGGCCCGCCGTGCCCCCGGCAGCGACGGCGCGGAACAGTACCTGCTGTCCTCCGGGACCAGGGCAGGCCTGCCGGTGGGCAGCACCCTGTCAGGCCATGAGTGGATCGCCGTGGCCGACGTAACCCGGGCGGAAGGCAGGGACGCGGCCGGCACCGGCGCCGTCATCCGTGCCGCCGCCCCCATTTCCCTTGGCATTGCCGAAACGGCGGCATCGCATCTGCTGACTGATACCGTGGACGCGGGATTCACTGGAGGCCGGCTCAGCGCGCGCAGGACCAGGCGGCTGGGATCGATCGTGCTTTCCACCACACCAGTGCGGCCCAGCGCTGGACAGGGCAGGAGGGCGGTGGCGGCTGCGCTGCAGTCCGGCGGACTTGCAGTCTTGTCATGGTCGACGGCGGCGGCGTCCTTCCGGCGCCGCCTCGCCTTCCTGCACCGGGAGTTGGGAGCGCCTTGGCCTGATGTGTCGGACGTGGTGCTGCTGGACCGGCTGGAAGAGTGGCTGGGACCCGAGCTGGGGGACCTTGCCGCCGGGAAACCGGTCACCTCGGTTGACCTGGCGCACCCTTTGCACCGGCTGCTGCCCTGGCCCGAGGCTGGGCGGCTGGACGAGCTTGCGCCGGAGAACCTTAAGGTCCCCAGCGGTTCCCGGGTCAGGATCGACTATCCGGAACCAGGGGACGACGCCGCAGCGCCCGTGGTTGCGGTGAAACTGCAGGAGTGCTTCGGGCTGGCTGAGTCCCCAAAACTGGTGGGCGGCCGTGTTCCGGTCCTGTTCCACCTGCTGTCCCCGGCGCGCCGGCCCCTCGCCGTGACGGATGACCTGACCTCGTTCTGGTCCGGCCCGTACACGCAGGTGCGTGCGGAAATGCGGGGCCGCTACCCCAGGCATCCGTGGCCGGAGGACCCTTTGTCGGCCCCCGCCACGGCACGCACCAAGCAGCGCAAATAGGCGTTCTTCCCAGTGGCTGGACCCGGGAGTGAAAAGTCCGATACACGGCCGAAACGTCCTGTCGACGTGCTGAAACATCGCTGGCCTAGGCTCATTCCCACGCGGACGACGCAGTCCGCATCCACCTACGGAAGGACGTACGCCATGTTTCTCTTGAACAGCCTCAACCTCCTGCTGGACGGGCACCGCAGCGACGCCGCTGCTTTCCGCACCAGCGATACGGGCTCATTTCCGGAAGGCCGGCTCACCTCGGCTGCCTGGGAAGGCTGGTGGCACGAGGACGCTGCCTAGCGACTCGATGCCTGCGCTGCGATGAACACTGCCACGGGGGCTGCCAGGGACGCACCCACCTCATCGGCGTCCCGCTTCTTCCCCGCCACCGCGAACGAGTGGTCACCACCCTCCACCCACTGCAGCACGGCGTTGGGCCCGATCCGGGCCACGACGTCCGCCAGGATGCCGGGCGTTGCAAAGGTGTCGCGGGTTCCCTGCAGGAACAGCATCGGTGTAGTGATTCCGTACAGGTGCTCATCACGCAGCTTTTCCGGCTTTCCGGGGGCATGCAGGGGGTAGCCCAGATACACCAGGCCGGAGGCCTCCATTCCGTCGGCGACAGCCATGGACGCCATCCTGCCGCCGAACGACTTGCCCGCCGCCCAGACCGGGCCGCTGTCACCGTTCGCATCGGCCCCGGGCGCGGGCCGTATCCATGGCAGCCCGCCAGGCGGCGATGGCGGCCGGAGGGCGGTCAGGGAATTTCCGCCCTGCCTCACGGTACGGAAAGTTGAAGCGGAGCGTGGCCAGTCCCAGGCCGTTCAGGGCATCAGTGAATCCGCGGAGGAACGGATGATCCATCCCTGCACCCGCACCGTGTGCCACCACCACAGTGGCGGTGGGATCTGCGGGGCGGGCATACGCGGCGGAAAAGGTGGTGTCACCAACGGTGACGGTGAACTGCTGATCGGCTGCGGGCATGGAACCATCATGCCGGAGTCCTGCCTGGTCCGCGGGAGTCAGGCATGATGTTCCGGTTCCTGCCCGTGGCTGGGTGTACGTTGTCCCCATGGCGAGCGAACAGACCACCATCACAGTGCAGGGTCCCAACGGGCCGCGTGACATGCGCATTTCCAGTCCCAGCCGCGTCCTCTGGCCGGACCTGGGCCTTACCAAGCTGGACCTGGTCAACTACATCTGCGACGTGGGGGACGCGTTCATCGCCGCCAACGGGGACCGGCCCGTGTCGCTGCAGAGGTTCTCCGGCACCATCGAGGGTGAGCAGTTCTTCTCCAAGAATCCGCCCAAGGGCACGCCGGATTTCATCCGCTCCGTTAAGGTCGTCTACCCCAGCGCACGGTCACACCCGCAATTGGTGTTCGACGAGCCTGCTGCAGCCGTCTGGGCCGCGCAGATGAACACCGTGGTGTTCCACCCCTGGCCGTCCCGGGCGGAAAACACGGACAACCCGGACCAGCTGCGCATCGATCTTGACCCGCAGCCGGGAACCGACTTCGACGACGCCGTCCCCGCCGCGCTGGTGCTTAAGGATGTCCTGGCCGAGGCGGGTCTGGCCTGCTTCATCAAGACCTCCGGAAACCGCGGACTCCATGTCTATGCACCCATCGAAGCAACGCGCGAGTTCCTCGACGTCCGGCATGCAGTGATCGCGGCGGCAAGGGAAGTGGAGCGCCGCATCCCGGACAAGGTGACCACAGCATGGTGGAAGGAAGAACGCGGCCGGCGGGTGTTCCTGGACTTCAACCAGGCCAACCGCGACCGCACCATCGCCGGCGCCTACAGCCCCCGCGCGCTGCCTCACGCTCCCGTGTCCTGCCCCATCACGTGGGAGGAGCTGGAGAACGCCGATCCAAAGAACTTCACCATCCTGACGGTTCCCGAACGCTTGAAGACCGTGGGGGACCCCTGGGCGGATTTCAGCGCCCATCCGGGCACCATCGACACCCTGCTGGAGTGGTGGGACCGCGACTGCAAAGCCGGCCTGGGGGAAATGCCTTTTCCACCGGACTACCCGAAGATGCCGGGCGAGCCGCCCCGGGTCCAGCCCAGCCGGGCCCGCAAACAGGACTGAACCTAACAGGACTGAGCCAAGCAGGACTCACCATTGCGCCCCAACAAGGGGCACTTTGGCGCGGACACGCCGGCCGTCGTCGTGATTCCCGACGGCGGCCGGCCGCAAAGTGCCCCGTGACGGCCAGCCGGGGCCCGGACCCGGACAGGGCAGGCGGGCGGGCTATTCGAAGCGGGACGGATCGCCCATGCCGCGCCGGACAACCTCGGCCACCCCGCTGGAGAAGTCGACCACGGTGGTGGGCTCGGCGCCGCAGTCTCCGGCATCGATCACGGCGTCCACCTGGTGGTCCAGCCGCTCCTTGATCTCCCAGCCAACAGTCAGCGGCTCTTCCTCATCCGGCAGCAGCAGCGTGCTGGACAGCAGCGGCTCGCCCAGTTCGGCCAGGAGCGCCTGGACAACGCGGTTGTCAGGAATCCGCACTCCGACAGTCTTTTTCTTCGGGTGGAGAAGGCGCTTGGGAACCTCCCTGGTGGCAGGCAGGATGAAGGTATAGCTGCCCGGAGTAACGGCCTTGATGCTGCGGAAGACATCATTGCCGATGTTCACGAACTGGCCCAGCTGCGCGAAATCCCGGCAGACCAGGGTGAAGTGGTGCTTGTCGTCCAGGTGCCGGATGCTCCTGATCCGGTCCAGGGCCTCCCGGTTGCCCATCTGCGCTCCTAACGCGTAGCAGGAATCCGTGGGGTAGGCGATCAGGCCGCCGTCCCGGATGATGTTCACCGCCTGCGAGATGGCGCGCGGCTGGGGGTCCTGGGGATGAACGTCAAAGAATCTGGCCATGTCCCCGAGCCTACGTTCCCGCGCGCCCCGCCGCACCATATGCCCACGGCAGGCGTCCTGAAATACGGGGTGAACAGGGGAGACTTCCCCTACCGGGTTGCCGCGGGATGGGGCAGGATGTTGTCTGCCCACGTTCCGGCCGGCGCAGTTCCGGCCCCTGTGAAGGAGAGCTCCCCATGCCAACGATCCTCAACCCCTACATCAGTTTCAGGGACAATGCCCGTGAGGCAATGAACTTCTACCAGTCGGTGTTCGGCGGCGAGCTGACACTCAGTACTTTTGGCGACTTCCAGGCCAGCGAGGATCCGGCGGAAGCGGAAAAGATCATGCACGGCATGCTGACCACCACCCAGGGCCTGGTGATCATGGGCGCTGACACCCCCGACAGCATGGAGTACCACCCGGGTTCCGCAATTTCCATCTCCGTTAGCGGTGATGACGAGGTGGAGCTGCGCGGCTACTACGAAAAGTTGACCGCTGATGGGGGAGCGGTGACTGTCCCCATGGAACAGTCACCGTGGGGTGACGTCTTTGGCATGTGCACCGACCGGTACGGCGTCGCGTGGCTGGTCAACGTCAACGCGGCCCAGCCCGCGCCGGCACCTTGAGCGGCGAGGGGCCTGCGGCTTGGCAGGGCCCTGCCTCCCGGCCGCCCGCCTGGATCTGCGCTTTGCCTTGAGGCCGGGCCTCCGGGCTGGGAGGATTAATGCGTGAGGCCCCTTATGGAGTTCCTGTCCGACAAATGGTGGATGGTGTTCCCACTGATGGCGCTGGCCGGCCGCTGGGCGGGCGGCTGGCGGCGCGGCGCCGAACGCAGGTACCGGCGCAGGGCTGAACTGGACAACCTCCGGAACCAGGCACGAGAAGCCGAAAGGGCATCGGTGGCCGAGGTGCAGTCACTGATGGACACCCACGACGCCAGCAACCGGCGATGGCTTGATTATGAGCTCGACGTGGGCAAGCTCATCGATTTTCCCATGATGACGGACGTGCGGGAACCGCTCACGGTGGCCTTCCTGCGCGCCAAACGGGAAGCCGACGGGCAACGCCCCCCTTCCGCCGAACACCTGACATCGCTGTCCGGCCTGGACGCATACCGGCAGGCGGTCAACAACTTCGCGGTGGCCCTGGACGTGGCCGAGCGTGAAGCCAGGCGAATCAGGGACAGCACGTTCAGCGGACCCGAACGCGAACGGCTGGCCACTGCGCGGAAACTCCTGATGATTGCGGAGAACCACGCGGCTACCCCGGCCGAACGGCAGGCAGCCTACAAGCGGGCACGCCGCGAACTGGACGGGCTCATCGTCCTGCCGGACGCCACCGTTGCGGCCCTTGAGGAAAAAATAGCCCCGCAACTGGGTGCCGGCTCCAGGCCGCCGCAGTTCCACCAGGGCTGAAGCCTTTTAGGTGCAGCGTGGGGCGGACGCTTTATCTGGATGTCGACGGCGTGGTCTGTCCATTCGGCCCGGGCGGAACCACCGGCTGGGGGTCCGCCTGGCAGCACGCCGACGCTGGACTGCTGCCCGTGACTTTCGCCGCCGAACTCGTGGCCGGGCTCAACTCCCTTGCCCTGACGCCCGGGCTGCGTTGTGTCTGGCTTACCAGCTGGGAGGAGCTGGCGCCCCAATACCTTTGCCCCGCCGTCGGAATTAAAGGCAGCAGCTGGCCATACCTTGCCGCGGACGGGGCGGCCGGCGGGACCGGCTGGTGGAAGCTCCGGGCCATCCAGGAGGACGTCGAAAATACCGGGCCCGACGCCGTCGCATGGGTGGACGACCAGCTGGGCTTCGAGGCTGAAGCACAATCATGGGCGCGTTTCCTGGGCAGGCGCATCCTCACGGTGTCACCGCATCCGCGCCAGGGAATCACGCCCGCAGAACTGGGCCTGCTCCGCTCTTTCCTGTCCCGGTCCGTGTTTTGACCTCATGCCCGGGACGCGTACGATCGATAAGGTTTCCCGCCGGTTGTGCCGTCGCCGCAAGTCATTCCAAGCAAACAGCTGGTGAACTATGCTGTGCAAGGCAGCCGGGTAAGAGAAACTGCTGAACGTCGACTCTGCAGATTGGGCAACAGGTGGATATCACCTTCATGGTGGCGCTGGTCATCGCACTGGCACTATTTTTCGACTTCACGAACGGCTTCCACGACACCGCGAACGCCATGGCAACGCCCATCGCGACCGGCGCCATCAAACCGAAAACCGCGGTGGCCCTGGCAGCCGTCCTGAACCTGGTGGGCGCCTTCCTTTCCACCGAGGTGGCCAAGACGGTATCCGGCGGCATCATCCGTGAGGGATCCGGCGGTGTCCAGATCACTCCCGAGATCATCTTCGCCGGTCTCATGGGAGCCGTGCTGTGGAACATGATCACGTGGCTGAAGGGGTTGCCGTCCAGCTCTTCCCACGCCCTGTTCGGCGGATTGATCGGCGCCGCAATCGTCGGTGCCGGGTTCAGCTCCGTCAATCTTGAGACGCTGCTGCAGAAGGTCATTCTGCCGGCCATCTTCGCCCCGGTTATTGCAGGCCTTGCCGCATACGTGTGCACACGCCTTGCCTACGCCCTCACCTCACGCCATGACCCCGAGACGGGCAGCAAGCTCACCCAGAAGCGCGGTGGTTTCCGCACCGGACAGATCTTCACGTCCAGCCTTGTGGCACTGGCGCACGGCACCAATGACGCCCAGAAGACCATGGGCATCATCACGCTGGTCCTGATCGCCGCCGGAACCCAGACGCCCGGATCCGGTCCGCAGCTCTGGGTCATCACCGCCTGCGCCCTGGCCATCGCCATCGGCACCTACGCCGGCGGCTGGCGGATCATCCGCACCATGGGTTCGGGTCTGACCGAGGTCAAGCCCGCCCAGGGTTTCGCAGCCGAGTCCAGCACAGCCTCAGCCATTCTCGCCTCATCCCACCTGGGCTTCGCCCTTTCCACCACCCAGGTGGCTTCCGGTTCCGTCATCGGCTCCGGAATGGGACGCCGCGGAACCACAGTCCGCTGGAACATGGTGGGCAAGATCGCCCTGGGCTGGCTCTTCACCCTGCCGGCCGCCGGGATCGTCGGTGCCCTGACCGCCCTGCTGGTCATGACAGGCGTCGTGGGCGTCCTCATTGCCGCCATCGCCGGCACCGGCGCAGTGCTCTTCATGTTCTTCTACTCACGCAAGTCCTCGGTGAGCCACCAGAATGCCGTCGAGGTGGAGGAAGCCGGCCAGGCCGTCCGGTTCGCCAAGAAGAAGGCCATGGCCCGCGCCCGGGCCGAAGCCAAGGCAAAAGCCAAGGCCGATGCAAAAGCCAACGACCCCAAGGAGAATCGGCGATGAAGTGGTTGGAACTCCTGGCCGTTGCCGGCGCCACCCTGATAGCTTCCGCAACAGTGGTCACCCTTTACTCCCTCGGCGTCCGGCTGACGGCCATCGCCGGTGACGCGGAACAGACCTCTCCGGGCCTGAAGCGCTCCTTCGCCTACGCCTGCTTCGGCCTGTGCGGCCTGGCCGTCCTGGTGGGCCTGTACCTGATCATTCCGTACTTCTCCAAGTAGCAGCTCCGGGCCGTCCAGCCTGGGCAGGTGCGGGGCTGTTGGATGGGATTGGCCCCTTGGCTGGGCCGGGGCGCTTGTCTAGGCTGGGGCCATGCCGCGCATCCAATACTTTGTGGCCGCGTCCATAGATGGCTTCATCGCCACCTCCACCGACGACCTCGGCTGGCTCCTGCAGTTCGACGGCTTCGAGGGCGGTGCAGAGAGTTACAACGGGTTTATGGCCGGTGTGGGCTGCATCGTCATGGGCGGGGAAACCTACGCCTGGCTAATGGAACATGAGCCCGGCAAGTGGCCCTACACCGGTACGCCCAGCTACGTCTTCACGCATCACGAATACCGTGCCCCGGACGGGGCGGACATCACGTTCGTCCGCGGCGACATCCAGGAATTCGTCACGGACTTCCGCAGCGCTGCCGCGGACCGCAATATCTGGGTGGTGGGCGGCGGCAACCTGGCCGCCCAGTTCGCGGACGCCGGGCTGCTGGATGAGATCATCCTCTCCGTCATACCGGTGGTGCTGGGCGGCGGGAAGCGGCTGTTGCCGATGAAAGGCCCGACGCCGCCGCTTGAGTTGGCTGCCTCCAGCACCCTGGGCAGGGGGATCGTCGAGCTGCGCTACCTGATGCCCGGAAGGACAAGTCCGCAGCCCTGACGCCCGCCGCGTCAGCCGGCGTTGTCCCTGAGCATGTTGGTGATCCGTGCCGTTGACAGGCGCCGTCCCTGGCCGTCGGTCATGACGATCTCATGGGTGGCCAGCGTGCGCCCCAGATGGATCGCCGTGCAGGTACCCGTGACCAGGCCCTTCGCGATGGACCGGTGGTGGGTCGCGTTGACCTCAATGCCTACGGCGTGCCGGCCTGGCCCCGCATGCATTCCCGCAGCGAACGAGCCCAACGTCTCCGCCAGCACCACATGCGCCCCGCCATGCAGGATTCCTGCCACCTGCGTGTTCCCCTCCACGGGCATGGTGGCAACGGTGCGTTCCGGGCCCATCTCCAGGAAATGGATGCCCATCTTGACCACCAAGGCGCCGACGCCAAACCTCCCCAGCCAGCCGTGCATGTGGTCGGGAATTCCGGCGGCTGCAAGCTCTTCGGCGAAAGCACCCGGCGTGAAATTGTCTGTCATGGCAACTAGGCTGGCACCTGTGAGTGAAACAACCAAACCGGCCCCTTTCCCGTCTTCGGCCATCGAAGAGGAGGCTGCCGCGCAGCTTTCGTCCTCCACGCCCCGGCCCGCTGCAAAGGTCGCCGCCCCCGCTGCCGGTGGGTCTGTTTCAGCCACGGAAGCACCCGTCATTCCCATCACCGGCCAGCCGCGGCTGCTGGTCCTCGACGGCCACTCCATGGCGTTCCGCGCCTTCTTCGCCCTGCCCGCGGACAAGTTCTCCACCTCCAACGGCCAGCACACCAACGCCATCCATGGCTTCACCTCCATGTTGATCAACCTCATCAAGGAGCAGCAGCCCACCCACGTCGCTGTTGCGTTCGATGTCTCGGACGAATCCACCCACCGGAAGACCGAGTACAGCGAGTACAAGGGCGGCCGGAACGAAACGCCCCGCGAGATGAGCGGCCAGATCGACCTCATCGCGCAGGTCATGGAGGCCTGGGGCATCAAGACCATCAAGATGCCCGGCTACGAGGCCGACGACATCCTGGCCACCCTTGCCGCGATGGGTGAGAAGGCCGGATTCGAGGTCCTGCTGGTCTCCGGCGACCGGGACGCCTTCCAGCTCATCACGGACAACGTGTTCGTGCTCTACCCCCGGAAGGGCGTCAGCGACATCCCCCGGATGGACGCTGCCGCCATTGAAGCGAAGTACTTCGTCAGCCCGTCCCGCTACTCCGACCTTGCGGCCCTGGTGGGGGAGACCGCGGACAACCTCCCCGGCGTGCCCGGTGTCGGGCCCAAGACCGCGGCCAAATGGATCAACCAGTACGGCGGGCTGGAAGGCGTCCTGGAACACCTTGACTCCATCGGCGGCAAGGTGGGCGACGCCCTGCGGGAGAATGTCGACGCTGTGAAACGCAACCGTCGGCTGAACCAGCTCCACACGGATCTGGACCTGCCCGTCACGCTGGAGGACCTCTACCAGCCGCGCCCCGACCAGGCCGCGATTGAAGATCTCTTCGACCAGCTGGAATTCAAGGCCATCCGCGGCCGGTTGTTTGCCCTCTACGGCGACACTGACGCTCCCGCTGCCGAACGCGAAAGCATCGAAACCCCGGACTACACCACGCCGGCCACTGCCGCGGAACTTGCCGCTTTCCTGGCAGCCGGTGCGGGTCAGCGGACCGCCCTCGCCGTGGACCTCGTGCCCGGCCGGATCGGTGAAGACGCGGCCGCTCTGGCCATCGTGCGCGGTGATGCCGCTGTCTACGTCGACCTCGCCGGCCAGGACGCGGAGACCGAGAATGCGCTGGCCGCCTGGCTGCGCGACCCCGAGGCACCCAAAGTGATGCACGGCTTCAAGGCTGCGCTCAAGGCACTTACGGCCCGCGGCCTTGAGCTGGAAGGCGTAGTGGATGACACCTCCATCTCCGGCTACCTCATCCAGCCGGACCGCCGCACCTACGAACTGGCAGAACTTGCCCAGCACCATCTCAGTGTGGGAATCCCGGCCGCCACGGCGAAAGCCGGGCAGCTGGAACTGTCGTTCGACGGCGACGACAACGCTGCCGCCGACTCCCTGGTCCAGGCAGGCGCGGTGGTGCTGGCCCTGAGCCGCTACTTCGAGGACGAGCTCAAGGAACGCCGGGCGGAGGAACTGCTGTCCACCCTCGAGCTGCCGGTCAGCCGCGTCCTTGCGGACATGGAGCTCGCCGGCATCGCCATCGACATGGACAAAATGGACGAGCAACTTGCCGACCTTGCCCGGGTCATCGACCAGGCGCAGGAACAGGCGTTCGCGGCCATCGGCCACGAAGTCAACCTGGGCTCGCCCAAGCAGCTGCAGACCGTCCTGTTCGAGGAACTCCAGCTCCCCAAGACCAAGAAGATCAAGTCCGGCTACACCACGGACGCTGCGTCCCTGAAGAACCTCCTGG
Source organism: Arthrobacter sp. Soil764 (assembly GCF_001428075.1). Taxonomy (GTDB): domain Bacteria; phylum Actinomycetota; class Actinomycetes; order Actinomycetales; family Micrococcaceae; genus Arthrobacter. The sequence continues at coordinate 202,875 of NZ_LMSI01000019.1, forward strand.
AAAAGACCGGGCACGAGTTCCTGGTGCAGCTCATGGCCCACCGGGAGGCCGCCAAGCTGCGGCAGATGATCGAGTCGTTGAAGAAGTCCGTGGCGGAAGACGGCCGGATCCACACCACCTATGCACAGAACGTGGCAGCCACCGGCCGGATCTCCTCCAACAACCCCAACCTGCAGAACATCCCCATCCGCAGCGAGGAAGGCCGCCGCGTTCGCGGCATCTTCGTGGTCAGCGACGGCTACGAATGCCTGTTGTCCGCCGACTACTCCCAGATCGAGATGCGCATCATGGCGCACCTTTCCGGGGACGCCGGCCTGATCCAGGCGTACAAGGACGGCGAGGACCTGCACCGCTTCGTCGGCTCCAACATTTTCCACGTCCCCACGGACCAGGTCACCAGCGCCATGCGCTCAAAGGTGAAGGCCATGTCCTACGGCCTTGCCTACGGTTTGACCTCCTTCGGCCTGTCCAAGCAGCTGGAGATCTCCGTTGACGAGGCCCGGACCCTCATGAAGGACTACTTCGACCGCTTCGGCGCCGTCCGCGACTACCTCCGGGGCGTGGTGGACCAGGCCAGGGTGGACGGCTATACCGCCACCATCGAGGGACGCCGCCGCTACCTTCCGGACCTCACCAGCACGGACCGCCAGCTGCGCGAGAACGCAGAGCGCATTGCCCTCAACAGCCCCATCCAGGGCTCCGCGGCGGACATCATCAAGCGCGCCATGCTGGGTGTCCACGCCGAACTGCAGGCCCAGGGCCTGAAATCCCGGATGCTGCTCCAAGTTCACGACGAACTGGTCCTGGAAGTTGCCGCCGGGGAGCGGGCCGCGGTGGAGAAACTCGTCACCGACCAGATGGCGGCGGCTGCCAACCTCAGCGTGCCCCTGGAAGTCCAGATCGGCGTCGGGCCCAGCTGGTACGACGCCGGCCACTAGGCTCGGCGGCGCGCTCTTGGGAAGAGAGGACGTTTATGCTGGTCAGCGGCCGGATGCATTGACTAGGCTCGGGTAAATGGGTGATCTGAGCGGAAACTATGAAATCCGGCGCTTTCCCGCTGTGTCCAAAGGCAGGGACGGGTACGCAGAGGCGGAGGCATGGGCGCGAGCAGTTGCCTTCGGCTTCCACGACTCGACCCGCACTCCCGAGCATGTGGCGCGTTCAATGGCCACCTACGAGGCAGACGGCAGGATCTTCACGGGCGCCTACCAGACGGGAACGCCAGCGCAGCACTCGCTCCCGGCCGAGGTTCCTGTGGCCACCTTCGGAACGTTCCGAAAGACCCTTAACATCGGGTTTGGCCGGATGCTTGAAGCCCAAATGGTCACCGCCGTTACCGTTCGGACCTCCCACCGCCGGCGAGGCCTGCTGCGCCGCATGATGACCGGGGACCTGCAGGCAGCCAAGGATGACGGCATTGCAGTGGCCGCGCTCACTGCATCCGAGGGAAGCATCTACGGACGGTTCGGCTATGGCGTCGCCAGCATGGAACGCACTGTCAAGGTGGACACAACGGCCCGGTTCAACCTGCGCCACCAGGCCACGGGGACCGTAGAGGTGGCCGATCCCAAAGTCCTGCTCGACGTTGCCCCCACAGTCTTCGCCCGGGTGCACCGCCACACTCCCGGATCCCTCGGCCGCCAGGAATGGTACCGGCAGTTGGCATCGGGGTCGCTGGGCCGTGACGGGAAGGAAGACCCTGCCATCAAGGCAGCGCTCCACTACGGGCCGGACGGCAGGGTGGACGGGTACGTCTCCTACAAGTTCGCCGGCTGGGACACCACGCCCGCCACGGTGGAAGTGGTGGACCTCCTGGCTGCCACGGATCACGCCTACTTGGAGCTCTGGCAGTATTTGGCTGCCATCGACCTCGTTGAACGCATTTCGTGGAATGAAGCGCCGGTGGATGATCCGCTGGCGTGGGCGCTGGTGGATCCACGCTGCATCGACGCCTCCGACAGCCGCGACATGCTCTGGCTCCGGATCCTGGACGTCCCGCAGGCCCTCTCGGCGCGGCACTACCCGGTTGACGGCCGGCTGGTCCTCGACGTGGAGGACCCGCTGGGCCTCACGGCAGGAACTTTCGCCCTGGAGGTCAAAGGCGGCCAGGCCGCCGTCGAACCTGTGGCCGCGGGAGAGAAGGCCGACCTGGCGCTGGATGTCTCGGCGCTGTCCTCGATCTACCTCGGCGGAATCAGCCCCGTGACGCTCAAGGCGGCAGGCAAGGTCTGCGAGGCAACTCCCGGCGCAGCATTCAAGGCGCAGCAGATGTTCGCGGTGGAACGGGCAACACACTGCCTGACCCACTTCTGATCTCCTCCCGTGTCCTGCACGCCCGCTTTGACCCGAATTGCGGGCAGCGACTAGAATAAACGGGCGTGTACCACGTGCATGCACTTGCGGCCCCTTAGGGGCTGCATTGAAAGCAATCCACAAAATCAGGATGACCCGGAGGATCCGTCGGATTCACCGCGAATCGCGCCTGCGTTCCATAACGCGGGCGCGCCGGTTTGCCTGACCGACTAACTATCCACAACGGAGCCCCTACTACATGACCATCACCTCCACCGAGAAGCCCGGTACCCCCGTAGTCGCGATTAACGACATCGGTACCGCTGAGGACTTCCTCGCAGCTGTCGACGCCACCATCAAGTACTTCAACGACGGAGACCTCGTCGAAGGTACCGTCGTCAAGGTCGACCGCGACGAAGTCCTGCTCGACATCGGTTACAAGACCGAAGGTGTCATCCCCTCCCGCGAGCTTTCCATCAAGCACGACGTTGACCCCGGAGACGTTGTCTCCGTTGGCGATCAGGTCGAAGCCCTGGTGCTCACCAAGGAAGACAAAGAAGGCCGTCTGATCCTCTCCAAGAAGCGCGCGCAGTACGAGCGCGCCTGGGGCGACATCGAGAAGGTCAAGGAAGAAGACGGTGTCGTCACCGGTACCGTCATCGAGGTTGTCAAGGGTGGTCTTATCCTCGACATCGGCCTGCGCGGCTTCCTGCCCGCATCCCTCGTCGAGATGCGCCGTGTGCGCGACCTGGCTCCGTACATCGGCCAGCAGATCGAAGCCAAGATCATCGAGCTGGACAAGAACCGCAACAACGTGGTCCTGTCCCGCCGTGCATGGCTCGAGCAGACCCAGTCCGAGGTCCGCTCCACCTTCCTCAACAAGCTGGAAAAGGGCCAGGTCCGTCCCGGCGTTGTTTCCTCCATCGTCAACTTCGGTGCATTCGTGGACCTGGGCGGCGTAGACGGCCTGGTTCACGTTTCCGAGCTGTCCTGGAAGCACATCGACCACCCGTCCGAGGTTGTCGAAGTTGGCCAGGAAGTCACCGTCGAGGTTCTCGAGGTGGACCTGGACCGCGAGCGCGTCTCCCTGTCGCTCAAGGCTACGCAGGAAGATCCGTGGCAGACCTTCGCCCGCACCCACGCCCTGGGCCAGGTTGTTCCGGGTAAGGTCACCAAGCTGGTTCCGTTCGGTGCGTTCGTCCGCGTCGAAGACGGCATCGAAGGCCTGGTCCACATCTCCGAGCTGGCTGTCCGCCACGTGGAGCTGGCCGAGCAGGTTGTCTCCGTTGGCGACGAACTGTTCGTCAAGGTCATCGACATCGACCTGGAGCGCCGCCGCATCTCGCTGTCCCTCAAGCAGGCCAACGAGGGCGTCGACGCCGACAGCACCGAATTCGATCCGGCTCTGTACGGCATGGCCGCAGAGTACGACGAAGAGGGCAACTACAAGTACCCCGAGGGCTTCGATCCCGAGTCCAACGAGTGGCTTGAAGGCTACGAGAACCAGCGCGCAGCCTGGGAGCAGCAGTACGCTGACGCCCAGGCCCGCTGGGAAGCCCACAAGAAGCAGGTTGCCCAGCATGCTGCCGACGACGCTGCAGCTGCAACGTCCGGCGACAACGATTCCGGCACCACCAGCTACTCCTCCGAGCCTGCTGCCACCGACACCGGTGCCGGCACCCTGGCTTCGGACGAGGCACTTGCTGCCCTGCGCGAGAAGCTGACCGGCAACTAATTGCCGCCGGTCCGGATTCCGGGCCAACGCAACAGACCCCCTGCCATTGGCAGGGGGTCTGTTGCGTTTAATGTGGTGCGCCGGCTTCGTGCTGCAGCCGGTCTGTCCTTAAAGTTCGACGACGGCGCGAACAGTCCCGTCGTCGTCGAAGATAAGCTGGGCGCCGGCTGAGGCGAGAAGGCGCTGGGCGCCGGCGTTGCCCGCCAAAGTGCGGGCGGTTACCCGGGACAGGCCAGCCCTGCGGGCCTCTTCCAGCACCAGATGCAGGGCTGCACCTCCGATCCCGCGCGCCCGGAAGCTCCGGCCCAGCCAGATACCAGTCTCGGCGGACGGGGTGCCCGCACTGGTGACGCGCTTGAGTCGCACCGAGCCGGCAACCCGCCCGCCGCTGAAGACGGCCCAGGACTTTTCCGCAGCGGGTCCGTCCAGCCCGCCGGCGGCAGCGTGGTGGTAGCTGTAGAACCAGGCGGTGCGCTCCAGGTTCCAGCCGGGGCCGCCCAGCGGGGGCGCCACCTCATCCGGGGAGGCATCGCGTTTGGCCAGCTGGAGCAGTTGGTCCGCTACAGTTTCGTCAACGTCCACCAGGCTCACATCAGGTGAGGCGTTCATCCACCCATTCCGTTTCATTGGGAGTGAGCGTAGCGGACCCCGCAGTGAGCTGCAGGATGCGGTCGCTTGCGGCGGCAATCGCGGCAGCATGGTCCGGCACGGCAATGCGCAGCACCGTGTGCCGGTCCTGGTAACTGGTTTCTGCCATGACTTGGCCCGCGGCACGCAGATCGTTCTCCAGCCGGCCCGCAGCCGCGTGCGGTACGGCGGCCGAACAGATCCGGAGCCGGCTGCGGCGCACCAGGGGTGCCAGCTCCAGGGCTGCGGAGACCGACTCGGAATAGGCCCGGACCAGGCCGCCGGCGCCGAGCAGGACGCCGCCGAAATAGCGCACGACGACGGCACTGATGTCGCTAAGGTCGGTCACCCCGGGCGCTGTTTCACGCTTCAGCAGGGCTTCGAGCATAGGGATGCCGGCGGTCCCGGCGGGCTCACCGTCATCGCTGGAGCGCTGGATGCTGCGGTCCGGCCCGATGACGAACGCCGAGCAGTGATGGCGGGCGTCGTGGAATCCGCGGCGGAGCACCGCCACCAGGTCACGGGCCTCCTCCTCGGTCCCGGCCCTGCGCAGGACGGTGATGAACCGGGAGCGTTTGATTTCGAGTTCGTGCCGGAAGTCCTGGCCGGCCGCGAGCGTGGTGTACGAGGTGGCCCGGCTGTCTTGCTCTTGCATCCGCCCCAGTCTAGGCCCACCCGGACCCTGTCCCACCTTCACTGAACACGGCTGCCCGGGCTAGTAGGCTGGCGGCGTGCTGAAAATTGGACTGACGGGCGGGATCGCATCAGGGAAATCCGTAGTGGCCGCGCGGTTGCAGGAACGGGGCGCCGTGCTGGTGGACGCTGATGCCCTGGCGCGGGAAGTGGTGGAGCCCGGAACCGAGGGATTGCACCGGATTGTGGAGGAGTTTGGCGCCGAGATGCTCGACGGCGACGGGCGGCTCGACCGGGCACGGCTCGGCGCGGCGGTGTTCGGCAACCAGGATCGGCTGGCTGCGCTGAACGCCATCGTCCACCCCCTGGTCCGCGCCCGCGCCGCGGCCATCACGGCAGCGGCGCCGGACGACGCGATTGTGGTCCAGGACATCCCCCTGTTGGTGGAGACGGGGCAGGGGAGTGCCTTCCACCTGGTGCTGGTAGTGGACGCCCCCGAAGACGTGCGGCTGAAGCGCATGCAGGAGCTGCGCGGCATGACCGCGGAAGCGGCGCGTTCACGGATGGCCGCACAGGCCACGCGCGAGGCACGGCTGGCCGCTGCCGACATCGTCCTAGACAACTTAGGGACAGTGCAGCAGCTGCTTGACCAGGTGGACAGGCTTTGGGACGGGCGGCTGGTGCCTTTTGCCCGCAACCTGGCGGCAGGGTCCCGCGCCCCGCGGGACGGGGGACCGGTGCTGGAGCCGTACCGGCCGGAATGGGCGCAGCAGGCCACGAGGATCGCGGCCCGGCTGGCGGCGACCGCACCCGGACTCATCCTGGCCGTGGACCACATCGGCTCCACCTCCGTTCCGGGCCTGGCCGCCAAGGATGTCATTGACCTGCAGGTGGCGGTGCCGGACCTGGAGGCAGCGGCCAGGATCGCACCGCTCCTGGCAGCTGCCGGTTTCCCCGCGGTGCGGGGGATCGAATCCGACACCCCGAAACCCAGCGCTGCCGATCAGTCCGAATGGCTGAAGCGGTTCCACGCCAACGCAGACCCGTGCCGTGCCGTGAACGTGCATGTCCGGGCGGCCGGCTCGGCCGGTTGGCGTTACGCCCTGATGTTCCGGGACTGGCTGCGGAGCGATCCCTCGGCGCTCAAGCTTTACGCGGCACACAAGGCCGGGCTGGCAGCACGCTTTGCCGGTTCGGGCACCACGAACGGATATGCCGAAGCCAAGGAACCCTGGTTCACGGACGTGGCGTGGCCGCGGATGTCCGCCTGGGCGGAGGCAACCGGGTGGGTGCCGCCGTCGTACGCCTCCTGAAGCAGGAACTTGGACGGACGGCTGTTCGCCTGTAACGGACGGGACCGTTCACTGTCGGTGCCCGGCTGTAGATTAGATCCATGAGCCTTGCGCAGGAGATCAACCGTGTTGTAGCGCCCTTCGAAGTCATCAGCGAATTCAAGCCCGCGGGCGACCAGCCGGCCGCCATCGCCGAGCTGACGGAGCGCATCAACAACGGTGAGAAGGACGTTGTCCTGCTCGGTGCCACGGGTACCGGCAAGAGTGCCACCACCGCCTGGCTCATCGAACAGGTGCAGCGCCCCACCCTGGTGATGGTCCAGAACAAGACCCTCGCCGCCCAGCTGGCCAACGAGTTCCGCGAGCTGCTGCCCAATAACGCGGTGGAATACTTCGTCTCCTACTACGACTACTACCAGCCCGAAGCGTATGTGGCCCAGACGGACACCTTCATCGAGAAGGACTCCTCCATCAACGAGGAAGTCGAACGGCTCCGCCACTCTGCCACGAACGCGCTGCTGACGCGCCGCGACGTGATCGTCGTGGCCACCGTTTCCTGCATCTACGGCCTGGGAACCCCCGAAGAATACATCGCGGGCATGGTGACCCTGCGAAAAGGCGCGGAGATGAACCGGGACCACCTCCTCCGCAAGTTCGTCGCCATGCAGTACGCCCGCAACGACATGGACTTCCACCGCGGGACCTTCCGGGTACGCGGCGACACCGTGGAAATCATTCCCATGTATGAGGAACTGGCCATCCGGATTGAATTCTTCGGGGACGAAATCGAGAACATCCAGACTCTCCATCCACTGACCGGCGAAGTCATCCGGGACGAACAAGAGATGTACGTGTTCCCGGCCTCGCACTACGTCGCCGGGCCGGAACGGATGGCACGGGCCATCAAGCGGATCGAGGATGAACTGGCCGACCGGTTGAAGGTGCTGGAAAGCCAGAACAAGCTGGTGGAGGCCCAGCGGCTGCGCATGCGCACCACCTATGACCTCGAGATGATGCAGCAGATGGGTTTCTGCAACGGCATCGAGAATTATTCATCCCACATCGATGGCCGCGGGCCTGGCACCGCGCCCCATTGCCTCCTGGACTACTTCCCGGACGACTTCCTGCTGGTGGTGGATGAGTCCCACGTGACCATTCCCCAGATCGGCGCCATGTACGAAGGCGACATGTCCCGCAAACGGAACCTGGTGGACTTTGGCTTCCGCCTGCCGTCCGCCATGGACAACCGGCCCCTGAAGTGGGACGAGTTCCTGGAACGGGTGGGACAGACCGTCTACCTTTCCGCCACGCCCGGCAAGTACGAGTTGGGCAAGGCGGACGGGTTCGTCCAGCAGATCATCCGCCCCACCGGCCTGGTTGACCCGGAGGTGGTGGTGAAGCCCACCAAGGGCCAGATCGACGATTTGCTCGGTGAAATCAAGACCCGGGTGGAGAAGGACGAACGGGTCCTGGTGACCACGCTGACCAAACGCATGGCCGAGGACCTCACGGACTACCTGCTGGGCCACGGCGTCAAGGTTGAATACCTGCACTCCGACGTGGACACCCTGCGGCGGGTGGAGCTCCTGCGCGAACTGCGCATGGGTTCCTTCGACGTCCTGGTAGGCATCAACCTTCTCCGCGAGGGCCTCGATCTTCCCGAAGTGTCCCTGGTCAGCATCCTGGACGCGGACAAGGAAGGCTTCCTGCGCTCGTCCACGTCCCTCATCCAGACCATCGGACGTGCCGCCCGCAACGTATCCGGCCAGGTGCACATGTACGCGGACCGCATCACCGACTCCATGGCCAACGCCATCGACGAGACCAACCGGCGGCGCGCCATCCAGGTGGCATACAACAAGGAACACGGCGTGGACCCGCAGCCGCTGCGGAAGAAGATCGCGGACATCACTGACCAGCTGGCCAAGGAAGACGCCGACACCCAGGAACTGCTGAAGAACAACCGCCTGGCCAAGGGTGCCAAACGCGCCAAGTCCGGTGCGAAGGGCGGCGCACAGGTACGTGCCGATGGCCTCGCCGCCGCACCGGCCGAGGACCTGGTGGGCCTGATCGAGCAGCTGACGGAACAGATGCATGGCGCCGCGGCCGAACTGCAGTTCGAAGTGGCAGCCCGGATCCGCGACGAAGTCAGCGAACTGAAGAAAGAACTGCGCCAGATGCAGGCCGCCGGCCACGCCTAGGGACGGTGCGCTTCCACGCAGGCCCGGCATCTCCACGCAGGCTCGGCGTCGCATAACGACGGGCACCCACCCGGGTGCCCGCCGTCATGCTTTTCCCAGCGATGCTGCGGCCTTTACTTCCTGGCCGAGTCGATCATTCCCTTTGCTTCCTGCATCAGGCCCTTGGCTGCATCAGCGGGGGATTTACGGTCAAACAGCACATCGGTGCTGTACCGCTGGATCAGCGCCTGCACCCCGGAGGAACCGGTGGGAGGCACCGGCGGACCACTCTTCAGATCCGGCTTGATGTCCTTCAGGAACGCCGCGGCCGCCTTGTCCGCGGGTGTAAGCAGCGGGTCGATCGCGGTCTGGACCTCAGAGTTGGTGGGGAAACCGCGCTCGGTCAGGATGGTCTTGGCCGCGTCCAGGTTATTGAGCATGTAATTGACCACTTCGGCGGCTTCCTTCGGGTGCTTGCTGCGCGAGGAAACCGACCAGAACATGGACGGCTTGTAGGACATGCCGTTCTCCTTGGCGCTGCCGGTGGAGCTGGGCGCGCGGAGGATCTTTACGTCCGTCTTCAACGCTGACTGGAGCGCGTTCACCTGGTTGGTCCACCACCAGGACATGGCCGTCTTGCCGGTGGCGAACAGGGTCTGTTCCACGGGGGCGCTGATATCCTCGGTGGCAATGTTGGCCGGAGGGGCCGCACTTTGGTTGCGCAGGTTCAGCACGTTCTGGAAGAAGGACGTGGCGGTGTCTTCCTTGAAGCCCAGGCCTCCGTCCTCCGAGTACAGTGACTCGCCGTGCTGCATGGCCCAGGTGTTCAGGTCGGAGTCGGTCAAGGAGTAGGAACTGCCGTAATTGGTCTGGCCGGCCTTGCCCGCGGCCGCTGCGATCTGGGCGGCGGTCCTCGTGTAGTCGTCCCAGGTCCAGGTCTTGTCGTCCGGGATTGGAACTCCGTAGTCCTGGAACATCTTGGTGTTGATCATCACGGCCTTGGCATTCTGGCCGGTACTCAGGCCGTACTGTTTGCCGCTGACCTGACCGGATTTGAGCGCGTCCTGGTCAATTTTGGACGTGTCGATGTTCCCCTGCTTCGACAGGTCCAGCAGTGCGCCGCGGCCGCCGTACTCGGCGATGTAGGCCTGGTCCATCTGGATGACGTCGGGCGAATCGTTGGCCGCGGTGGTGGTGGCCAGTTTGTCCCAGTAACTGCTCCAGACTCCGGGCTCAGCCTGGATCTTGATGTTGGGGTGCGACGCCTGGAATGCATCAATCACCTGTTGTGTCTGTTTGTTCCGCAGGTCGTTCCCCCACCACGTGAAGCGGACGGTGACGTTTCCTCCACTGTCGCCCGAGGCCGACGGGGAGGATGAGCAGCCGCTGGCCAGCATGGCCAGCGCGGCGGCGGTGGCGAGGGCTTTGACCGCCACGCCAGTGCGATGAGGAGTCTTCATTGACCAACCTTGATTTTTGGGACGGACATCTGACAGAGTGAGAAAGCGTTTTCTGGCTCCAGCGAAATTATTCCAACCGGAATTGCGGGTCGTCAACGGTTTGGGGGAAAACGTTATCCAAGCTGTTGCGCCACGGTGCCTGCCGGACCTCCGGGCGCGTGCCGCCACCTGGCTGGGGTACAGTTAAAGCCACGTAGGGGAGTATCCCAAGCGCTACGATCGTCAACACGCAGGGCACAGTTGCCCCGCCGGGCGTAGCGGGCCGCCACATCAGCACCAAGTGCACAGGCTGGCCGGAGAGACTTACACCATTCTTGTGTACCCTGCGAAAGGCTGCCCTGTGCTTGATTTGCCCGTTTGGTTCGAGGTTGGCTCGTTTGTCGTCCTCGGCCTGATTCTCCTGATCGATCTCCTCCTGGTGGTCCGGCGCCCGCACGAACCGTCCATGAAGGAAGCCGGTCTGTGGGTGGCCTTCTACGTCACCTTGGCCCTGGCCTTCGCCGGTGCCATGTTTGCTTTCACGGGTCCGGAGTTCGGCAGCCAGTTCGTGGCTGGCTGGGTCACGGAATACAGCCTCAGCATCGACAACCTGTTCGTGTTCATCATCATCATGGCCAGGTTCTCGGTCCCCCGGAAATACCAGCAGGAAGTGCTGATGGTGGGAATCATCATCGCCCTGATCCTGCGCGGCATCTTCATCATGCTCGGCGCCATCGTCATCGAGCAGTTCAGCTGGGTGTTCTACATCTTCGGTGCGTTCCTGCTGTGGACGGCCTGGAAGCAGGCCCAGGATGAAGGCGAAGAGGAAGAGGACCGGGAGAACCCGCTGATCGCCAGGATCCGCAAGGTCATCCCCATGTCCGAAAAGTTCGACGGCGGCAAACTGCGCACCACGGTCAACGGCAAGAAGGTCTTCACTCCCATGGTGATCGTCTTCATCACCATCGGCCTTACGGACCTGCTGTTCGCGGTGGACTCCATTCCCGCCATCTTCGGCCTGACCCAGAGCCCCTTCATTGTCTTCACGGCCAACCTGTTCGCCCTGATGGGCCTGCGGCAGCTGTACTTCCTGCTCGGCGGCCTGATGAACCGGCTGATTTACCTGAAGCACGCACTGTCCTTCATCCTTGCGTTCATCGGCGTCAAGCTTGTCCTGCACGCCATGCACGTCAACGAATTGCCCTTCATCAACGGCGGACAGCACATCGAATGGGCTCCGGAGATCCCCACCTTTGTCTCCCTGGCCGTGATCGTGGGCACCATCATCATCGCCGTGGTCGCCAGCCTGCTCAGCTCCAAGGCCCAGGCTGCCAAGATCGATCCCCGGCTCGAGGAAGACGCGCGCAAGAGCCACAGCGACGCCGAGTAGGCGCCCGCCCCGCTCATTCAATCCGGAAGATCCCGGCCGCCTGCGCGGCCGGGATCCCGCCTTTTAAACCCCTTTAGGAGGCAGCGGACCAAACCCCCTGTGGCGCCCGCCGCCGCGGGACTATGCTCTGAACATGGCCCGCACCCTTGTGTTGGAGCAGGACGTGCGCCACGTGCAGCGGCGCACTGTCGTGCTTTTGAGCGTGGCCCAGGTCTTCAGTGGACTTGGGACTGGATCAACGGTGTCCATCGGCTCGATCCTGGCCGTGGAGCTTTCCGGTTCCAGCGCGTGGGCCGGTGCCGTGGCGACGGTCATGACCCTTGGGGCCTCCGCGGCGGCGCTGCCCCTGGCGTCGCTTGCCGAGCGGCGTGGACGCCGGGCCGGCCAGGTGGCCGGTCTCTCGGCGGCTTTGGCAGGCGCCGTGCTGATGGTGCTGGCTGTTGTGTTCGGCCTCTTCGTCCTGTTGCTCCTGGGGTCCGCGGGCATCGGCGTGGGCACGGCGGCCAGCCTTCAGGCAAGGTTTGCCGCCGTCGACCTCGCCGCGGCCGAGCACCGCGGGCGGGCCTTGTCCACCGTGGTCTGGGCGGTGACCGTGGGCGCGGTGGCCGGGCCCAACCTGATCCAGCCAGGTGCAGCCGTGGGAGCAGCGCTGGGGCTGCCGCCGGTCGCGGGCCCGTTCGTGATTTCCGGCGCCGGGCTCCTTATTGCAACGGTGATCCTGTTCACCGGCCTTCGCCCGGACCCGCTGCTGCTGGCCCGCCAACGTGCCGGGACCAACGCTGCCGGTGTTGTCCCGCTTGCAGGGCAAGCACCCGCAGGAGGAGCGCCGGCCGGGGTTCCTGCCGCCCCTGCCACTGCCGTCCCTGCCCCTGCCGCCGTGCCCGCAGCGGCGGCTGCCCGGGGCTCGCTCAGCCGCGGCCTGCGCGCCATCCGGAGCTCGCGGACAGCCCTGCTGGCGGTGACCGGCGTCGTGGCCGCGCATGCGGTGATGGTCGGCGTGATGTCCATGACGCCGCTGCACCTCCAGCACCTGGTGGAAGGACCGGGACCACATGCAGGGCACGTTGCCGAAGGGGACGTGCTGGTCATCATCGGCTTCACCATTTCACTGCACATCGCCGGGATGTTTGCGCTCTCCCCGCTCATGGGCTGGCTGACCGACAGGGCCGGCAGGGTGGAGACCATCATGATCGGTTTCACCGTGCTGATCGCGGCCGTGGTTGTTGCCGGGTTCGGCCAGTCCTCCACTGCGGCAGTTGCCGTGGGGCTGGTGCTGCTGGGCGTGGGCTGGTCCGCGGCAACGATCTCAGGCTCCACCCTGCTGGCCGAAAGCGTGGGGCAGGACGCCCGGGTGGCGGTCCAGGGTGTCTCCGACATGCTGATGGGCGCCGCGGGTGCGGTTGGCGGTGCCCTGTCCGGGCTGGTCCTGGGCTTCGCCGGCTACCTTGGCCTGAACCTGTTGGGCGGAGCCATCGGGGCGGCGGTCCTGGCCGCGGCGGTCGTCACCCGCCTGTCACGCCGGCAGTCAGCGGCCGCCTGACCGCACCATGCCCAGCAGGCGCGCAAAGATCCGTTCACCGTCGTCGGCGATTCCGTCGTGATGGAAGTCGGCCGTCTCCCAGACCTGCAGCCCGCGCACGGCCGCTGCAGTCCGCAGGGAAAGGTCCCGGTCCACGTAGATGTCGTCTGAGTAAACCGCTGCTGCCACGGGAACAGTGTTCGCCGTCAATGCCTCAGGGCTGTACAGCGGCGCCCAGTCCTGCTTGGCGGCCAGCAGTTCCGCCACGTCCCGCAGCGGCCGGAGGGCGGGGTCCTGCTCGAAGAACCACGGGTACACCATCTCGCCGGTCAGCAGCAGGGGATCGGCGTCCGGCCGGAACCACGGGTTCTCGCCGAGCATCCGCCAGGCGGACCAATTGGTTGCCCCGCCCTGGCCGTAGATGGATTCGTGCATCAGCGCGTACAGCGGATTGGAGCGGCGGGAAACCACGCTGTGGAGCTGCTCGAGGAACGCGTCGGAGAGCCGGGGTCCTGCGGGCGTTTCCACAAAGGCGTCCTCGAGCAGGTAGTGGAGGCTGTCCACGCGCGTGTTGCCGCCCAGGAACGCGCCGGCCATCTGGAACCGTTCCACGGTGAGGGGCCCGCCGTCGGGCAGGAATTCGGGCGTGGAGCGGAGGTGGCGGGCGATCCGCTCCACAGCCTCCCTGTCCTCGGGATACCAGCGGAAGTACTCATCGTTGCGGGCAGCCACCCGCTGGTAGGTTGCGCGGTACACGTCATCCGCGCTGCCGGTGAGTGGGGCGAGCCCGCCCGTGATCAGCACTTCCCGCAGGCCCTCCGGCGCAAAGGACAGGTAGGTGAGCGCGCAGAAGCCCCCGTAGCTCTGGCCGTAGATGGTCCAGGGCGGTGATTCCAGCGCCTGGCGGATCAGTTCCGCGTCCGCCACGATCGAGTCGGCCCGGAAGTGCTGCAGGTAGGCGGCCTGCTCCGCTGCGGTTCCGCGGACGGGCAGGGTGGTCCGGTCGAGGGGCGTGGAAAGCCCGGTGCCGCGCTGGTCAAGCATCAGGATGCGGAAGTCCTGTGCTGCCGCCTTGCCCCATCCGCCCAGGGAACCCCATCTGTTGCCGCGGCCGCCGGGGCCGCCCTGCAGGAAGAGGAGCCACGGCAACTGTGAGGCGGCCTCCTCGCTGTGTGCAGCTGAGACATACTCCCGGGCAAAAACGGTGATGGTTTCCGCGGAGCCGTCCACTGAAGCGAAATGGTCCAGGGGGACTGTGAAGCAGTGCTCCACGGTGCGCATGCCACGGAACTCATGCCGGGCCCTGATCTCATGCCCGGCCACGATCGCCTGGCCCTGCCGCGCGTCAGCCACGGGAGGAAGCGGGAAGGGACATGCGGGACGGTGCCCGGCCGAACTGGTCCAGCGCTTCTCCAGTCAGCCTGAAGGTGGACCAGCCATCCATGGGGAGGGCGCCGAGGCGGCGATAGAAATTGATGGAAGGCTCGTTCCAGTCCAGCACGCTCCATTCCACCCGTGCGTAGCCGTTCTCAACGGCGATGGCCGCAAGGTGCTGCAGCAGGGCCTTGCCGTGTCCTTCGCCGCGGGCTTCCGGACTGACGTACAGGTCTTCGAGGTAGATCCCGTGCACGCCCTCCCAGGTGGAGTAGTTCAGGAACCACAGTGCGAAGCCCTGCACCTCGCCCCCCGCGTTTTCGGCCATGGCCGCGAAGACGGCGGGGTTTTCGCCGAAGAGCACCTGCTCCAGCCGTTCCGGGGTGTTCCGGACAGCGTCGGGTTCCTTCTCGTAATGGGCCAGTTCATGGATCATCCGGAGGATGGCGGGCACGTCATTCGGGGTTGCGGGGCGGATTACACTCATTGTTCGAGCTTACCGCCGGCGTCAGAGCCGGTTGACGTCCGTCACCCTGACCACCGCTGTTCCGGTGGCATCGGATGCGGCAAGATCCACCTCAGCCGAGATGCCCCAGTCGTGGTTGGCCGCCGGGTCATCGAAAATCTGGCGGACCTTCCAGGATCCGGGTTCCTCGGTGATGATGAGCAGGCCCGGCCCGCGGGCATCCGGCCCTGTCCCAATATCGTCGTGTTCGTCGAAGTAGTCGTCCAAAGCGTCTTCCCAGCGTTCTGAACCCCAGCCGGAACCGCCGTCGAGCTCTCCCAGGGCGGCGGCGTCCTCGTCCGCGAAAAGTTCCACGCGCCGGAACATCTCGTTGCGCACCATCACCCGGAACGCACGGATATTTGAGGTGAGCGACGGCGGTGGAGGCGGCGGTGCGTCGTGGGGTGTCGGCGCCGCCCCGGAAGCCAGTTCCTCCCATTCGTCCAGGAGGCTGGAGTCCACCTGCCGCACCAGCTCACCCAGCCAGGCCGTCAGGTCCGCCAGGTCCTCACGAAGCATGTCCTGCGGGACTGTCTGGCGCAGCGCCTTGAAGGCATCGGCCAGGTACCGCAGCACGATTCCTTCGGACCGGGCCAGGCCGTAGAACTGGACGAATTCGCCAAAGTTCATGGCCCGCTCGTACATGTCGCGGACCACCGACTTGGGCGCGAGTTCGAAGTCTCCCACCCACGGCGCGGCCTTCCGGTACACCTCGAACGCTTCGCCCAGGATCCCGGCGAGCGGCTGGGGGTAGGTGACCTCGTCCAGCATGGCCATCCGCTGGTCGTAGTCGATGCCGTCGGCTTTCATGGCCGCCACCGCCTCGCCGCGCGCCTTCTTCTGCTGGGCCGACAGGATCTGCCGCGGTTTCTCCAGGGTCGCCTCGATCACGGACACCACGTCCAGGGCGTACGACGGCGACTCCGGGTCAAGGAGCTCCAGTGCGGCAAGTGCGAAGGGGGAGAGCGGCTGGTTCAGGGCGAAGTTCGGCTGCAGGTGGACGGTCAGCCGGACCGTGCGGCCGTCGGTGCCCTGTTCCTCCGGCGGGATCCGTTCGATGACCTCGGCGGCCAGCAGTTCCCGGTAAATGCCCAGGGCCTTCTTCATCAGCCGCAGCTGGGAGGACCGCGGCTCGTGGTTCTCCGTGAGCAGCCGCCGTGCCGCCGCGAACGGGTCGCCCGGCCGTTCCATCAGGTTCATCAGCATGGCGTGTGTCACCGTGAAGCTGGACGTCAGCGGATCCGGCACCGATTCCACCAGCCGCTTGAACGTCGGCTCACCCCAGGAAACAAAACCCTCGGGCGGCTTCTTCTTCACCACCTGGCGCAGCTTCTTTTGATCGTCCCCGAACTTGGCGGTGGCCTTGGCCATCGCCTTGACGTTCTCGATTACATGCTCGGGTGCCTGAACCACCACCGTCCCGGCGGTGTCGTAGCCCGCCCGCCCGGCCCGGCCCGCAATCTGGTGGAACTCGCGTGAGTTGAGCAGGCGGGTGCGGACGCCGTCGTACTTGCTCAAAGCCGTGAGCAGCACCGTGCGGATGGGAACGTTGATCCCCACCCCCAGCGTGTCCGTGCCGCAAATAACCTTCAGCAGCCCCGCCTGCGCCAGCTGCTCCACCAGCCGGCGGTACTTGGGCAGCATTCCGGCGTGGTGCACGCCGATCCCGTGGCGCACCAGGCGGTTAAGCGTCTTGCCGAACCCGGCGGCGAAGCGGAAGTTGGCAATCAGCTCCGCGATCCTGTCCTTCTCCTCCCGGGTGCAGACGTTGATGCTCATCAGGTTCTGGGCGCGGTCGATCGCTTCGAGCTGGCTGAAGTGCACCACGTAGACGGGCACCTGCCGGGTGGACAACAACTCCTCCAGCGTCTCGTGGACGGGAGTCTGGTGGTAGTAGTAATGCAGCGGAATGGGCCGTTCGGCGGAGCTGACGGTAGTGGTGGCGCGGCCGGTCAGCTCCGTGAGCCCCGTTTCGAACCGGGTGACATCGCCCAGGGTGGCGGACATCAGCAGGAACTGCGCCTGTGGAAGCTCCAGCAGGGGGACCTGCCAGGCCCAGCCCCGCTGCGGGTCGGAGTAGAAGTGGAACTCGTCCATGATCACGGCGCCCAGTTCGGCTGCGGAACCTTCGCGCAGCGCGATGTTGGCAAGGATCTCTGCGGTGCAGCAGATGATGGGAGCATCCTGGTTCACCCCGGAGTCACCGGTGATCATGCCTACGTTCTCTGCTCCGAAGATCTCACAGAGCGCGAAGAATTTTTCGGACACCAGGGCTTTGATCGGCGCCGTGTAGTAGCTTCGCCGGCCCTGCGCCATCGCCTGGAAGTGCGCCGCGATGGCCACCAGGGATTTCCCTGACCCGGTGGGCGTGGCCAGAATGACGTTCGCCCCCGTCGCCAGCTCCATGATGGCCTCGTCCTGTGCCGGGTACAGCGACAGGCCCCGGCTTTCCGTCCACTCCACAAACCGGGTGTAAAGGGCGTCGGGGTCGACGGCGGCGGATTGGACGGGGGCGGACAGATCGCTCAGCTGGTCAACGAGTTTCATTGACTTCAACCTTAGTGCCACGTTGCGGGCGGATCAGGAGTCCGTTGCGGGTTAGGCTACGCCTTGCCCGTGTGTGCGTCAGAAGCTGGAGAATTTTATGAAATGGGACCCCGCGAAGTACGTCCAGTTCGGCGACTACCGGAACCGGCCGTTCTTCGATCTCACAGCCCGGATCCATGCCGACGCTCCCGCACGGGTGGTCGACCTGGGCTGCGGACCGGGGAACCTCACGGCCACCCTGGCTGAACGCTGGCCCGGCGCCCAGGTCCTGGGTGTGGATTCCTCCGCGGAGATGCTGGCAAAGGCGGCAGCCCTGGTGGAGGAAGGTTCCTCCCTTCAGTTCGAGCAGGCGGACATTGCCGACTGGATGCCGGCTCCGGAGACGGACGTTGTGGTCACCAATGCAGCCCTGCAGTGGGTTCCGGGCCACCAGGACATGATGCGGAAATGGCTGGAAGTTCTACGGCCGGGGGCCTGGTTTGCCATGCAGGTGCCCGGAAACTTCAATGCCCCCTCGCACTCGCTCATGCGGGAGCTCGCGGGGTCGCACCGGTGGGCAGCGAAGCTGGACGGGGTGCTGCGGGGCGGCGAGTCAGTGGGGGAGCCGGGGGACTACCTGGGCATCCTGCTCGACGCCGGCTGTGCGGCGGACGCGTGGGAAACCACCTACCATCAGGTCCTGCCCGGGCCGGACCCGGTGCTGGAATGGGTCCGGGGCACGGCACTGCGGCCCGTCATGGCCGTCCTCGAAGATAACGACGCCACGCGTTTCGAAGCCGAATACGCGGCCGCCCTGCGGGATGCCTATCCCCGCGGTGTCCATGGCACCGTTTTTCCGTTCCGCCGGATATTCGCCGTGGGGCGCAAAGCGGGCTGAGCGCGAGCCCGCCGCATGGTTTTCCAGCCGGTCACAGGCTGTGACAGCAGCGGAAAGTGATCTGGCTTACAATGACGACTGTGGTTTAGGGGTCAAGCCGCTGGCCCCCTCTGCGGCCCAGGCATTTACAGGGGGTATTTTGCTGGTCGGACTCATGAGGCGGCAGCTTGCCGGTCAATACGCGTACGTTGGGGCGATCGTTTTCCTCCAGCTGGTCCAGGCAGCGGCAAACCTGCTGCTGCCCACGGTGAACGCGGCCATCATCGACGATGGGATCGTTGCGGGCAAACCGGAGGTGATCGCGCGACTTGGCGTGCTCATGGCCGTTATTGCCGTGGTGCAGGCGGCATCCGCCATTGCGGCGGGCTACCTTGGTGCGGTGGTGGCCATGAGGACGGGGCACCGTCTGCGGGCCGAGGTTTTCACCCGGATCCAGTCACTGTCCTCCCAGGACGTGGCCCTGTTCGGAACGCAAAGCCTGACCACCCGGGCAACGAACGATGTGCAGCAGATCCAGGCTTTCGCTGTACTTGTCTTCACCATGCTCTTCGCAGGGCCCGCCATGGGCATCGGCGGCATCGCCCTGGCCGTACAGCAGGATATGGCGTTGTCCCTGGTGGTGATCGTCATCGTGCCCCTGCTCCTGCTGATCATGTACCTGATCGTCCGGCGCCTGATTCCGCTCTATCGTGAGGGCCAGGACCTGCTCGACCGGTCGGGGGGGATCCTGCGCGAGCAGATCATCGGTGCGGACGTCATCCGCGCCTTTGTCCGCCAGGACCATGAGATCCGGCGGTTCGCGGAGACCAACGCGGGATTAACCGCCAACAACCTGCAGTCCGCGCTCCTGGTGGCGGGGATGTTGCCCATGATCATGCTGGTGGTCAACACCAGCTCGGTTGCCATCGTATGGTTCGGTGGGCACCGCATCCAGGCTGGACTGATGAACCTTGGCGCGCTGACGGCATTCATTGCCTATATTATGCAAATCCTGCTGGCGATCATGATGTCCATGTACGTCCTGATGACGGCGCCGCGTGCCGCAGTCTGCGCCGAACGCATCCAGGCGGTCCTGGAGACCGAGCCGTCCGTCCCCAGTCCGGCCGGCCACAGCGCCGCCGCGCCGGCGAAGCCCGTGGCCGGCCTGCCAAAGCAGCCGGCAACGCTGGCGTTCCAGGGTGTTGCCTTCTCCTATCCGGGAGCAGAAGCGCCCGTGCTGGCGGATATCACCTTCACCGCGGCTCCCGGCACTACCACCGCAATCGTTGGCTCCACCGGAAGCGGCAAGACCACGCTGCTGAACCTGATTCCACGTTTCCTTGAGGCGACCAAAGGCAGCATCACCCTGGCCGGCCACGACATCCGGGACCTGCCCCTGGACCAGCTCCGCGCTGCCATGGCCATCGTGCCCCAGCACTCCCACCTGTTTACCGGAACCATCGCAGACAACCTGAGGATGGCGGCCCCTGACGCCACGGATGGGGAACTCTGGGCCGTCCTGGAGGCGGCCCAGACCATGCGGTTCATGCGCGACCTCCCGCTTGGACTTGCAACCCCGGTGGGCCAGGGCGGTGCCAGCCTCTCAGGCGGGCAGCGGCAGCGGCTCTGCATCGCAAGGGCCCTGTTGCGAAAGGCACCCCTGTACCTCTTTGACGACAGCTTCTCCGCACTGGACTACGACACCGATACGAGGCTGCGGCAGGCCCTGGAGCAGGGGCTCGCCGACGCAACGGTCATCATTGTTGCCGAGCGCCTTTCCGCCGTGGAGGACGCGGACCGCATCCTGGTGCTCGACGACGGCCGGCTGGTGGCGCAGGGAACGCACCAGGAGCTGCTGGAAACGTCCGCCACGTACCGGGAAATCGCCGAGTCCCAGCTCGCGCTGGACGGCACGCCGTGACGGCGGTGGAAGAAGCAGGGGAGACGGAGCACAGGTTCTGGCCGACGGCCGGCAGGCTCCTTGGACTGCTGCGCCCCTTCCGACTGCAGATGCTCGGTGCGGTGGCGGCAACCTGCGCCTTCGCGACTCTCAACGTTGCCGCCCCAAAGTACCTGGGCGACGCCACTGACGTGGTGGTGGATGGCATCTTCCAGGGAAGCCTTGACCAGCGCCTCGGAATCCTGCTGGCCGCCGTGGCCGTCATGTACGTCTTTGCCTCCCTGTTTAACTGGATCCAGGGCGCGCTGACCGCACGCGCAGTCCAGGGACTCATGTACGGCCTGCGTGCAGCAGTTGAGGACAAGCTGCACCGCCTCCCTTCGACCTATTTCCGGCAACGCTCCCGTGGTGACGTCCTGAGCAGGGCCACGAATGACATCGACAACATTGCACAGGCCCTGAACCAGGTCCTGACCCAGCTCATCGTGTCCGTTCTGATGCTGTGCGGTTCCCTGGCCATGATGCTGTGGATCTCGCCGTTGCTGGCGGCCATTGCCATTGCCAGCGTTCCGGTCTCCACCTGGATCACCGTCCTGGTGGCCAGGCGGTCCCAGGAGCACTTCGCCAGGCAGTGGAAGGAAACGGGCGAGCTCAACGCACACGTGGAGGAATTCGTCAGCGGGCATGAAGTCATCAAGGCTTTTGGCCGGCAGGCACAGGCGGCGGAGGTGTTCAGGGCCAGCAACGGCCGCCTTGCCCGGGCAGCGGCCAAAGCCCAATACTCAGCCGGGGTGGTCCAGCCGCTGATGGTGCTGATGTCCAACCTTAACTACATTGCTGTTGCCGTGGTGGGGGCGCTGCAGGTCATCGCCGGAACCATGACCATTGGCGGAGTCCAGGCATTCATTCAGTTCAGCCGGTTGTTCACCCAGCCGGTGGGGCAGATCGGCGGGCTGCTGAACGTGATGCAGTCCTGCGCCGCATCCGCAGCACGGGTTTTCGTGCTCCTGGACGCCGGCGAAGACCCGCAGGAGCCCCCGGGCAAGGCAACCGGCGTGGCTGCAGCAGGGCGCATGGCCTTCCACGACGTCACGTTCGGCTACCCGGGCTCCGTCCCGGCGGTCCGCAACCTCACCTTCACGGTGGAGCCCGGCCAGGCAGTGGCCATCGTAGGACACACCGGCGCGGGCAAGAGCACTGTGGTGAACCTGCTCATGCGGTTCCTGGAACCTTCCTCCGGACGGATCACCATGGGCGGGAGGGACATCGCCGACATTCCCCGTGACCAGCTGCGGGCCCGGTTCGGCGTAGTGCTTCAGGATTCCTGGCTCTTTGCGGGGACAATCCGGGAAAACATCGCTTATGGCCTGACCGGTGCCACGGATGCTGCCATCGTTGCCGCCGCCGAAGCCACCTACGCGGACCGTTTCATCAGATCCCTGCCACACGGCTACGCAACGATGCTGGAGAACAGCGGGGAGCCGCTCAGCCAGGGGCAGCGCCAGCTCATCACCATCGCCAGGGCACAGCTTGCCGGGCGCAGCGTGCTGGTCCTGGATGAAGCCACCAGCTCCGTGGATTCCAGGACCGAGCTGCTCATCAGGCAGGCGATGCAGCGGCTCCGCCAAGGACGGACCAGTTTCGTGATTGCGCACCGTTTGTCCACCATCCGGAACGCTGATCTAATTCTCGTCATGGACCATGGACGCATCGTCGAGCAAGGCACGCATGGAAGCCTCCTTGCTGCCAACAGCTACTACGCAAGGCTGTACAACGCGCAGTTCGCCGAACGTGACGGCCGGGCCGGCGTTCTGGAGGGTGGCCTGTGAGTAACGGCGCCGGCTTCCCCGGTTCCTGGCGGCCCAACCCGGCCAGCACTGTTGCGTTGTTTGAGCAGCTGCGGCTCCAGGTCATCCACCTGGCAGACAGCGGCGCGCTGGCACCGGGCACCAGGCTGCCTGCCGTGCGGGCCCTCGCGGAGAAGCTGGACGTCGCCCCGCACACCGTGGCCAGGGCGTACAAGGAACTGGAGGCTGCCGGCATCGTTACCACCCGCGGCCGCAACGGGACGGTGGTCGCCGCACGGGATGAGCGGCTGGGAGGCCTGTCGGCCGCGGCTTCCGCCTACGCCGCCGCCGCCAAATCCCAAGGGGCCAGTTTCGCCGAGGCAGTGAAGATCCTGGCGGCCGCCTACGATGTTCCCTGATGGCGGAACCGTAAGTGTTCGAAAAAGTTTTCGATTAGCATAATGGGGTGCCTAAAGCCGTAGCTGAAGAAACCCCTGCCCCCTCCGCTTCCCCCGTTGTCCCCTCCGCTGCCGCACCGCAGCGCCCGGACCTCTCCCGCCTCGTGGTGAAGGGCGCGCGGGAGCACAACCTGCGCAACGTGGACCTCGACCTGCCGCGTGATGCCATGATCGTCTTCACCGGCCTGTCCGGATCCGGCAAGTCCTCGCTCGCGTTCGACACGATCTTCGCCGAGGGCCAGAGACGCTATGTCGAATCGCTGTCCGCCTATGCACGGCAGTTCCTTGGCCAGGTGGACAAGCCCGACGTCGACTTCATCGAAGGCCTCTCCCCGGCGGTCTCCATCGACCAGAAATCCACCAGCAAGAACCCGCGGTCCACCGTAGGCACCATCACCGAGATCTACGACTACATGCGCCTGCTGTGGGCCCGTGTCGGCAGGCCGCACTGCCCCGTCTGTGGCGAACCCGTGTCCAAGCAGACACCGCAGCAGATCGTGGACCAGCTTCTTGAACTCGACGAGGGAACCCGCTTCCAGGTCCTGGCGCCGGTGGTGCGCGGACGCAAGGGCGAGTTCGTTGACCTCTTCAAGGAACTCAGTGCAAAGGGATACTCCCGCGCGCGGGTGGACGGCAACCTGGTCCAGTTGAGCGATCCCCCCAAGCTGGGCAAGCAGTTCAAGCACACCATCGAAGTGGTGGTGGACCGCCTTGTAGTCAAGGAAGGCATCAGCCAGCGGCTCACCGATTCCATCGAGACCGCCCTGGGACTGGCTGAAGGCCGGGTGCTGGCGGAGTTCGTCGACCTTGAGGCCGACGACCCCGGAAGGATCCGGGCGTTCTCCGAGAACCTCGCATGCCCCAACGAGCACCCGCTCGCCATCGACGAAATCGAGCCCCGCTCCTTCTCGTTCAACAACCCCTTCGGCGCCTGCGCCGCCTGCAGCGGCATCGGCACCCGCCTCGAGGTGGACGAGGAACTCATCGTTCCCAACCCGGAGCTGTCCCTGTCGGAGGGCGCCATCGCGCCCTGGTCAATGGGCACCGCCACCACCGAGTACTGGAACCGGCTCCTGGAAGGCCTGGCAAAGGAAGTGGGCTTCTCCATGGCCACGCCGTGGGAGAAGCTGGGCAAGGACGTGCGCCAGACCATCCTGCACGGCAAGGACCACAAGGTGGTGGTGCAGTACCGCAACCGCTTCGGCCGCGAACGCAAATACAGCACCGGTTTTGAAGGTGCCATCCAGTACGTCCACCGCAAGCATGGCGAGACCGATTCCGACTGGGCCCGCGACCGGTACGAGGAATACATGCGGCAGGTTCCGTGCCCCGCCTGCAACGGCGCGCGGCTCAACCCGGCATCCCTGTCGGTGCTGATCAACGGCAAGTCCATTGCCGAGGTTGCGGCCCTGCCCATGCGGGACTGCGCGGAGTTCCTCAACAACCTGGTCCTGACCGGGCGCGAAGCGCAGATCGCCCACCAGGTCCTCAAGGAGATCCAGGCCCGCCTGACCTTCCTGCTGGACGTGGGCCTCGAATACCTCAACCTCGAGCGCCCGTCCGCCACCCTCTCCGGCGGCGAAGCCCAGCGCATCCGGCTGGCCACCCAGATCGGTTCCGGCCTGGTTGGCGTCCTCTATGTCCTCGACGAACCCTCCATTGGCCTGCACCAGCGCGACAACCGCCGGCTCATCGAAACCCTCACCCGGCTCCGCGACATGGGCAACACCCTCATCGTGGTCGAACATGACGAGGACACCATCCATGTAGCGGACTGGGTCGTCGACATCGGGCCCGGCGCCGGCGAGCACGGTGGACAGGTGGTCCACTCGGGAACGTACAAGGAACTGCTGGACAACAGGGAATCACTGACCGGCGACTACCTGTCCGGCCGCAAGGCCATCGCGGTGCCCAAAAAGCGCCGCAAGTACGACAAGAAGCGCGAGATCAAGGTGGTTGGCGCACGGGAGAACAACCTCGTCAACGTCGACGCCGCCTTCCCGCTGGGGCTCTTCACCGCGGTGACCGGCGTAAGCGGTTCGGGCAAGTCAACGCTCGTCAACGAAATTCTCTACAAGGTGCTGGCGAACAAGCTCAACGGCGCCAAGCAGGTGGCCGGGCGGCACAAGACGGTCCAGGGACTGGAGCACCTGGACAAGGTGGTCCACGTGGACCAAAGCCCCATCGGCCGCACCCCCCGCTCCAACCCAGCCACCTATACGGGCGTCTTCGACAACATCCGCAAGCTCTTCGCCGAGACCACCGAGGCCAAGGTCCGCGGCTACCTGCCCGGCCGCTTCTCGTTCAACGTCAAGGGCGGCCGCTGCGAAGCATGCTCCGGCGACGGCACGCTGAAGATCGAAATGAACTTCCTCCCTGACGTCTACGTCCCCTGCGAAGTGTGCCACGGCGCACGCTACAACCGGGAGACGCTCGAGGTGCACTACAAGGGCAAGACCATCGCCGACGTCCTCAACATGCCCATCGAAGAGGGCGCCGAGTTCTTCGCGGCATTCTCGCCCATCGCACGGCACCTGAATACCCTGGTTGACGTGGGACTGGGATATGTCCGCCTGGGACAGCCTGCAACCACCCTCTCCGGCGGTGAAGCCCAGCGCGTCAAGCTCGCGGCGGAACTCCAGAAGCGGTCCAACGGGCGCAGCATCTATGTCCTGGACGAGCCCACCACGGGCCTGCACTTCGAGGACATCCGCAAGCTGCTCATGGTCCTGCAGGGGCTGGTGGACAAGGGCAATACCGTGATCACCATCGAGCACAACCTCGACGTCATCAAGAGTGCCGACTGGCTGGTTGACCTGGGACCCGACGGCGGTTCGGGCGGCGGCCAGATTGTCGCCGCCGGCACCCCGGAGCAGGTGGCAAAGTCCAGCACCAGCCATACGGGGAAATTCCTGGCCGAAATACTCGGCTAAGCGGGGGAAATTCCGGTGAAGTATTCCTCCCGGGGAATGCGAGTTTCAGGCACTCCTGCTGTCGTGAGAAACTAACCCGGTGACTTCAACAACAGTGCCCGTGATCTTTGACCTGGACGGCACTCTTGTCGACCCTGCAGGTGGAATAACCGAGGGAATTGCCTCAGCCCTCCGTGGACTGGGACTCCCGGTTCCCGGCCAGGACCTGCTCGATGCGATGATCGGCCCCAAGCTGAGCGATTCCCTGCTCAACGTGGCAAAGGTCCCGGCGGACCGCCTGGAAGAGGTGGTCCGCCGGTACCGCGAGCACTATGTGTCCACGGGAATAGCCCAGAGCCGGCTGTATCCGGGCATCCGCGCGATCCTTGAATCCTTCGCCGCCGCGGGACAGCCTGTGGCAGTAGCCACGCAAAAGCCCCAGCGCCTGGCGCACAAAGTACTGGCACACCATGGCATCGACGGATTCTTCCACGGCATCCACGGATCCGCCGATGACGAAGCGGCAGTGGACGGCGTCCCGCTGGGCAAGACCCAAATCATCGCCGCCGCCCTGCGGGACCTGGACACGCAGCACGCCATCATGGTGGGGGACCGCGCCCAGGACGTGTCCGGCGCAATCGCCAACGGACTGGACTGCATCGGCGTCGCATGGGGATTCGCGCCGGACGGCGAACTGGAGGAAGCCGGCTCTGTGGCCGTCGTCAGTACCCACGGGGAATTGGTCGACGTCATCGAGCGGCTGCAGGCTGTCCACGCTGCGGCAATGAGCGGGGTGAGCAACGATGGAAATGTTTGATGCCGTCCGCTGGACCACGCGCAACCTGATTGCCGGCACCTGCCGGCCCACCGTCGTCGGACTGGAAAACGTCCCCTCCGACGGCCCCTTCATCGTGGCTCCCAACCACCTGTCCTTCTTCGACAGCGTGATCGTGCAGGCACTGATGCCCAGACCGGTCGCTTTCTTTGCCAAAGCCGAATACTTCACCACCGGCGGCGTCAAGGGCAAGGTCATGAAGGCGTTCTTCGAATCCGTGGGCTCCATCCCGGTGGAGCGCGGCGAACAGGCCGCCAGTGTCCAGGCGCTCAAGACGCTCCTGGACATCCTTGAAGCAGGCCGCGGCATCGGAATCTACCCGGAGGGAACCCGTTCCCGTGACGGCATCCTCTACCGGGGACGCACCGGGGTCGGCTGGCTGGCGCTCACCACCGGGGCGCCCGTGATTCCCGTGGGCCTGATCGGCACCGAGGAGCTCCAGCGTGCCGGCGAAAAGGGGGTCAGGCCGCAGCACTTCACCATGAAAGTGGGGGAGCCGCTGTACTTCGACAAGACCGGGCCGGACCACTCCCTTCCTGCCCGCCGGGAAGTCACGGACCGGATCATGGATGCCATTGCCGAACTCAGCGGCCAGCAGCGCTCCACCAGCTACAACCAGAGCAAGGCCGCAGAATAGCCGCCTGGCAGGGAGACCCGGCGCGACTCAGTAGACTTGATAGGTGGCAAATCCAGCAAGTTACCGGCCCAAAACCGGTGAAATCCCCACCAACCCGGGCGTCTACCGGTTCCGTGATCCGCACGGCCGGGTCATCTATGTCGGCAAAGCGAAAAGCCTCCGGTCCCGGCTGAACTCCTATTTCGCCAACCCGGCCGGGCTGCTGCCCAAGACCTACGCCATGGTCCACGCGGCCAGCAGCGTCGAGTGGACCGTGGTTGGCAGCGAACTGGAGTCGCTGCAGCTCGAATACACCTGGATCAAAGAATTCAAGCCGCGCTTCAATGTGGTGTTCCGGGATGACAAAACCTATCCCTACCTTGCCGTGACCATGAGCGAGAAGTACCCCCGGGTACAGGTCATGCGGGGGGACAAGCGCAAAGGCACCCGCTACTTCGGCCCCTACACTGCCGGTGCCATCCGCGAAACCATGGACACCCTGCTCCGGGTCTTCCCGGTCCGCAGCTGCAGCGCCGGCGTCTTCAAGCGCGCGCAGGCCAGCGGACGCCCCTGCCTGCTGGGATACATCGACAAGTGCTCCGCCCCATGTGTGGGGCGGATCGAGCCGGAGGACCACCGGGCACTGGCGGAGGATTTCTGCGCCTTTATGGGCGGCGAGGCCAAGCGGTTCATCACCAAGCTGGAAAAACAGATGGCCGACGCCGTGGCGAAACTCGACTACGAGCACGCCGCACGTTTGCGGGACGACATCACCGCCCTGCGCAAGGTCTTCGAGCGGAACGCAGTGGTGCTGGCCGAGGACACCGACGCCGACGTTTTCGCCCTGCATGAAGACGAACTGGAGGCCGCAGTCCAGGTGTTCCATGTCCGCGGCGGCAGGATCCGCGGCCAGCGCGGCTGGGTGGTGGAAAAGGTGGAGGACTTCACCACTCCGGACCTCGTGGAGCACCTGCTGCAGCAGGTCTACGGCGAGGACGGCGACACCCACGGCCGGCTGCCCCGCGAAGTCCTGGTGCCCGTGGCACCCAGCAACGGGGAGGACCTCGCCAAATGGCTGGGCGGCATCCGCGGTGCCAAGGTGGACATCCGGGTGCCGCAGCGCGGAGACAAGGCGGCGCTGATGTCCACCGTCCGCGAAAATGCCGAGCACGCGCTGAAACTCCACAAGACGCGGCGCGCCGGGGACATCACCGTCAGGTCCCAGGCCCTTCAGGAACTCCAGGAAGCGCTGGACCTGCCCGTGCCCCTGCTCCGGATCGAATGCTTCGACGTCTCCCATGTCCAGGGCACCAACGTGGTGGCGTCAATGGTGGTGGTGGAGGACGGGTTGCCCAAGAAGTCCGATTACCGCAAGTTCTCCATCACCGGCCCCGCTGCAAACGATGACACGGCGGCCATGCATGACGTCCTGACCCGGCGGTTCCGCCATTACCTGCAGGACAAGTCTGCCCAGGTGGATGAATCCGTCCTGGCCTCCGACGGGCAGGATGCGGCCCAGGAAGTGGCGGTGGACAAGAGTTCCGTACTGGACACCACCACACCTGCCCCCAAGGCAAAATTCGCCTACCCACCCAACCTGGTGGTGGTGGACGGCGGGCAGCCCCAGGTGAACGCGGCGGCCCGTGCCCTGAGGGACCTGGGCATCGACGACGTCTACGTCGTTGGCCTGGCCAAACGACTGGAGGAAGTGTGGCTTCCGGACAGCGACTTCCCTGTCATCCTGCCCCGCACGTCGCAGGGGCTGTATCTGCTGCAGCGCATCCGTGACGAGGCGCACCGCTTCGCCATCACGTTCCACCGGCAAAAGCGGGGCAAGGCCATGACGGTGTCGGCGCTCGACGCCGTTCCGGGCCTCGGTGCCTCCAAGCGCAAAGCCCTGTTGGCCCACTTTGGATCGGTCAAGGGCGTCAAGGCCGCCACTGTGGAAGAGCTGGCGCAGGCAAAGGGCATTGGTCCGGCACTGGCCACTGCCATCGTGAACCACTTCGCGTCCGACGGACCCGAGGCCGTTGCCGTGCCCGCGATCAACATGACCACCGGTGAAATCATCGAGACTTAGCGCCGGCCCCGGAAACTTAGCTAGGGTAAAGGACGGGCAGCGCCATTGCGGCTGCCGGCGGACAACGAGGAAACGGGGCAGGCTTCATGGCAGACACGACGGCGGGATCCGGAGCGGATCAGGACGGGCTGGAGCCTGTCAAACCGCTCGAAGCGGAGCTGCTGGTGGTCACCGGAATGTCCGGCGCCGGGCGGAGCACCGCGGCGGACGCCCTGGAAGACCACGGCTGGTATGTCGTGGAGAACCTCCCGCCCCAGATGCTCGGCACACTGGCAGAGCTCGTCTCACACGCCCCGCAATCAATTCCCCGGCTCGCAGTAGTGATCGATGTCCGCAGCAAGGGCCTCTTCGCGGACATCCGCGCGGCCCTGGGGGCTCTCGCCGCCAGCGGGGTCACCTTCCGTGTCCTGTTCCTTGACGCCAGCGACAACGTCCTGGTCCGGAGGTTCGAACAGGGGCGCCGGCCCCACCCGCTGCAGGGCGGTGGACGGATCCTGGACGGCATCGCTGCTGAACGCGAGCTGCTGCAGGAACTGCGCGACAGCTCCGACGTCGTTCTGGACACCTCCAACTACAACGTTCATGGCCTGGCCACCGCAATCACTGAACTATTCAGCGAAACCGGGCCGGTGGCCCTGCGGCTGAACGTCATGAGCTTTGGCTTCAAGTACGGCCTGCCGGTGGACGCGAACTATGTGGCCGACGTCAGGTTCATTCCCAATCCGCACTGGGTGCCGCAGCTGCGTCCGCTGACCGGCCTGGACAAGGACGTCAGTGATTACGTGCTGGAGGCCGAGGGCGTCAAGAACTTCGTGGACCGCTACGTCCTGGCCCTGGAACCCGTCCTGGAGGGGTACCGCCGGGAGAACAAGCACTACGCCACCATCGCCGTCGGGTGCACGGGCGGCAAACACCGCTCCGTGGCGGTTGCAGAGGAGCTTTCCAAGAAACTTGCGCAGTACCCGCGGGTCACGGTGACCACCGCGCACCGGGATCTGGGCCGCGAATAATGGCCCTGTTCACCGGAGCCCTGCCCCTGGTGCCGCCCGCCACAGGCAAGGGCTCGGGCCAGCAGGACAAGGGCCCCAACGTGGTGGCTTTGGGGGGCGGGCACGGCCTGGCGGCCTCACTGTCCGCGCTGCGCCTGCTCACCTCCGAACTTACCGCGGTGGTCACGGTGGCGGACGACGGCGGCTCCTCCGGGCGTCTGCGCGAGGAGTACGGCGTCCTTCCGCCGGGAGACCTCCGCATGGCCCTGTCCGCGCTCTGCGACGACACCGACTGGGGCCGCACTTGGCGCGATGTCATGCAGCACCGGTTCCGTGCCGGGAAGGGGCCCGGCGGGTCGCTGGACGAGCACGCCATGGGGAACCTGCTGATCGTCACGCTGTGGGAGCTGCTGGGCGATACCGTTGCCGGGCTCAAGTGGGCCGGCGCGCTGCTCGGCGCCCGCGGCCAGGTCCTGCCGATGTCCACCGTCCCGCTCACCATTGAGGGTGATGTGCGCGTGCCCTCACCGGACGGCGGAACGGCACTGGAGACTATCCATGGCCAGGCGCGGTGCGCCGTAGCCGGTTCGCTCGAGGAAGTCCGGCTCCTGCCAAAAGCGGCGCCCGCCTGCACGGACGCCCTGACCGCCATTGAGCTGGCGGACTGGGTGGTCCTGGGCCCGGGCTCCTGGTACACGTCAGTCCTGCCGCACCTGCTCCTGCCCGAAATGCGCCAGGCGCTCTGCAGCACGCCCGCCAAGCGCTGCCTGACCATGAACCTCGCCATGGACACCAAGGAAACCACCGGCATGACGGCGGCGGACCACCTGCACGTCCTTCGGCGGTACGCCCCGGAGTTCAGCGTGGACGTGGTCCTGGCCGACCCCACGTCCGTACCGGACCGGCAGGAGTTCGAGAAGGCAGCCGGCATGATCGGGGCAGAGGTGGTCTTGGGTAAAGTAGGGGCGTCGGGACGCCGCCCTGTCCACGAGCCGCTGCGGCTGGCGACGGCGTACCAGGACATTTTTGGGAACAGTTAGGAAGGTGCCATGGCACTGACAGCATCAGTCAAGGAAGAACTGTCCCGTCTGGACATCAAGAAGTCATCAGTGCGCAAGGCCGAAGTCTCCGCCATGCTCCGGTTCGCCGGGGGACTGCACATCATTTCCGGCCGGATCGTCATCGAGGCGGAAGTAGACCTCGCCTCGACGGCCCGCAGGCTCCGTGCCGCGATCGCCGAGGTCTA
Organism: Arthrobacter sp. Soil764; assembly: GCF_001428075.1. Lineage (GTDB taxonomy): Bacteria > Actinomycetota > Actinomycetes > Actinomycetales > Micrococcaceae > Arthrobacter. The sequence goes on from NZ_LMSI01000019.1 coordinate 234,087, forward strand.
CGGACACCAGAGCGAGATCATCGTAGTGTCGGCCGGCGGACTCCGGCGCGCCAGCCGCTACGTGGTCCGCGTGGTCCGGGACGGCGAGGCGCTGGCCCGCCAGACCGGTCTCCTGGACGGCAGGGGACGCCCCGTGCGCGGCCTGCCGTCCGCCGTCGTCAACGGGTCCGCGGCAGATGCCGAAGCCGTATGGCGCGGAGCCTTCTTGGCCCACGGCTCACTCACGGAGCCCGGCCGGTCATCCTCCCTTGAGGTCACCTGCCCCGGGCCGGAATCAGCGCTGGCCCTGGTGGGCGCGGCCCGCCGCCTGGACATCCAGGCCAAGGCCCGGGAAGTCAGGGGAGTGGACCGTGTGGTCATCCGCGACGGCGACACCATTGCCGCACTCCTCACCCGCATGGGAGCGCACGACGCGCTGATGGTGTGGGAGGAACGCCGCATGCGCAAGGAGGTCCGGGCCACCGCCAACAGGCTCGCCAACTTCGACGACGCCAACCTGCGCCGTTCCGCGCAGGCAGCCGTGGCCGCAGGGGCAAGGGTGGACCGGGCGCTGGAGATCCTGGGCGACGACGTTCCGGACCACCTCAAGTACGCGGGTGAACTGCGGGTGGCGCACAAGCAGGCAAGCCTGGACGAGCTGGGCCGTCTTGCCGATCCCGTCATGACCAAGGATGCAATTGCCGGCAGGATCCGGCGCCTGCTGGCCATGGCGGACAAGCGCGCGCTTGACCTGGGCATCCCCGGAACGGACGCCAATGTGACGCCTGAAATGCTGGACGAGTAACCGCCCCATAGAATCAAAAATAATTCCGGGCACCACCTGCCCGGATGCACGATCCGAGAGTTACCAACCGGGCCTGCGGGTCCACGATATTGGAGGATTTTGTGACCGAGTACGTATTGCCGGAACTCAGCTACGATTACGCCGCCCTCGAACCGCACATCTCTGCGCGGATCATGGAACTGCACCACAGCAAGCACCACGCCACCTACGTGGCGGGCGCCAACAACGCCCTGGCCCAGCTGGCCGAGGCGCGCGAAAAGGGCGACTTCGCCAACATCAACCGGCTTTCCAAGGACCTCGCGTTCCACACCGGCGGCCACATCAACCACTCCGTCTTCTGGAAGAACCTTTCCCCGGACGGCGGCGACAAGCCCGAGGGTGAGCTGGCTGCCGCCATCGATGACGCCTTCGGCTCCTTCGATGCCTTCCGCGCACAGTTCTCCGCCGCTGCCCTGGGCCTCCAGGGATCGGGCTGGGGCTTCCTCGCCTACGAGCCCATCGGTGGAAATCTCGTCATCGAGCAGCTGTACGACCAGCAGGGCAACACCGCCCTGGGCACCACCCCGCTGCTGATGCTGGACATGTGGGAGCACGCCTTCTACCTGGACTACGTCAACGTGAAGGCCGACTACGTCAAGGCGTTCTGGAACATCGTCAACTGGGCAGATGTCGCCCAGCGCTTCGAGGCAGCACGCACCAACGCAACGGGCCTCATCACCCTCCCGTAGTGACCGGGGTTATACCCCGCTGTAACAAACTTCACATTCGGACTTAAACTGGCCGGGATGTGGACGGTCCGCCCCCGCACTTGCGGGGGCGGACCCAGTTAAACGTAAGATAGGTCACGGAAGGCGGTTAGCCTTCAGCAATGAGGCTGGTCGCCCTCCGTGTTAATCATCTCTGCCCAATGGCGTGCGGGATCTGTTAGTTGGCTTGATAGCCCGCTCAACTAGTTGTGCTTCTGAAAGCACCAAGGAGACTGAAAAAGTGACGACCCGTATTGGTATCAACGGCTTTGGCCGTATTGGCCGCAACTACTTCCGCGCAGCACTCGCTCAGGGCGCGGACCTCGAGATCGTTGCAGTCAACGACCTCACCAGCCCCGAAGCTCTGGCCCACCTCTTCAAGTACGACTCCGTCGGCGGCCGCCTGAAGGAAACCATCGAGGTCAAGGACGGCAACATCGTCGTCAACGGCAACGTTGTGAAGGTCCTCGCCGAGCGCGATCCCGCCAACCTCCCGTGGGGCGAGCTGGGCGTGGACATCGTCATCGAATCCACCGGTTTCTTCACCAAGGCAGCCGACGCCCAGAAGCACATCCAGGCCGGTGCCAAGAAGGTCCTGATCTCCGCTCCTGCCTCGGACGAGGACATCACCATCGTGATGGGTGTGAACCACAACCTCTACGACAACGCCAAGCACAACGTCATTTCCAACGCATCCTGCACCACCAACTGCCTCGGCCCGCTGGCCAAGGTGGTCAACGACGAATTCGGCATCGAACGCGGCCTGATGACCACCGTTCACGCCTACACCGCAGACCAGAACCTGCAGGACGGCCCGCACAAGGACCTGCGCCGCGCCCGCGCTGCCGCCATCAACATGGTCCCCACCTCCACCGGCGCCGCCAAGGCCATTGGCCTGGTCCTGCCGGAGCTCAAGGGCAAGCTGGACGGCTACGCCATCCGCGTCCCCGTGCCCACCGGCTCGGCCACCGACCTCACTGTCACGGTCTCCCGCGAGACCACCGTGGAGGAAGTCAACGCTGCCCTCAAGCGTGCGGCTGAGTCCGAAGAACTGCAGGGCTTCCTGACCTACACGGACGAGCCCATCGTGTCTTCCGACATTGTCGGTGACCCCGCGTCCTCCATCTTCGACTCCGGCCTGACCAAGGTCATCGGCAACCAGGTCAAGGTTGTTTCCTGGTATGACAACGAATGGGGCTACTCCAACCGCCTCGTTGACCTCACGGAGCTTGTGGCATCCAAGCTGGGCTAGGGTTAGACACATGACATCTCACACCCTCAACGAACTGATCGCTGAAGGTGTCCGCGGGCGGTACATTCTGGTTCGAAGTGACCTGAATGTGCCGCTCGACGGCTCTACAGTCACTGATGATGGCCGTATCAAGGCCTCCCTGCCAGTGCTGCAAAAGCTCACGGACGCCGGTGCCCGCGTGCTGGTTACAGCCCACCTCGGACGCCCCAAGGGCGCCCCGGAAGACAAGTACTCCCTCCGTCCCGCAGTGGACCGCCTCGCCGAACTGGCGGGCTTCAAGGTCACCCTGGCCGCCGACACCGTCGGCGATGCCGCCAAGGCGGCCGCCGCATCGCTGCAGGACGGCGAAGCCCTTGTCCTCGAGAACGTCCGCTTCGACGCCCGCGAGACCAGCAAGGACGACGCTGAACGCGGAACCTTCGCGGACGAGCTTGTAGCATTGACCGGCGGCAACGGCGCGTACGTGGACGACGCCTTCGGTGCCGTCCACCGCAAGCACGCCAGTGTCTACGACGTCGCCACCCGGCTCCCGTCATACCAGGGCGACCTGGTGCACACGGAGGTGGAAGTCCTCCGGAAGCTGACCGCTGACACCCAGCGCCCCTACGTGGTGGTGTTGGGCGGTTCCAAGGTCTCGGACAAGCTTGCGGTGATTGACAACCTGATCGGCAAGGCTGACACCATCCTGGTGGGCGGCGGCATGCTCTTCACATTCCTGGCGGCGGCTGGCCACAAGGTTGGTTCGAGCCTCCTTGAGGAAGACCAAATACCTGTTGTCAAGGACTACCTGAAGCGCGCAGCTGACGCCGGAACCGAATTCGTGGTTCCCACGGACGTCGTGGTGGCGGAGAAGTTTGCTGCCGACGCCCAGCACGAAACCGTGGCGGCCGACGCGATTGAAGGCAGCAGCTTCGGCGCCCAGGGCATCGGCCTGGACATCGGGCCCGATACCGCGGCTGCCTTTTCCCAGCGGATCAAGGGTGCGCGGACGGTTTTCTGGAATGGCCCCATGGGTGTCTTCGAATTCGAGGCGTTCTCGGCAGGCACCCGTGCCATCGCGCAGGCCCTGACCGAGACTGAGGGATTCACCGTGGTGGGCGGCGGCGATTCTGCTGCCGCAGTCCGCACCCTGGGATTCAGTGATGACCAGTTCGGGCACATTTCCACCGGCGGCGGCGCCAGCCTTGAATACCTTGAAGGCAAGGAACTCCCCGGCCTGAGCGTCCTGGACCGATAGAACCCGGCCGGTAGAACCACCCGCTGCTGACCAGCAGCAACCGGACTTCACAGTCCTCCGGCCGGCAGGTTGCCCGCGGCAGCCTGCCGGCCGCACCCATATCAAGAACTTTTTGGAGATTACGTGACTACGTCAACGAACGGCGCTTTCGACCGCAAGCCCTTCATCGCGGGCAACTGGAAAATGAACATGGACCACGTGCAGGGCATCACGCTCCTGCAGAAGCTGGCCTGGACCCTCTCCGACGCCAAGCACGACTACAGCCGCGTTGAGGTAGCCGTCTTCCCGCCGTTCACGGACCTCCGCGGTGTCCAGACCCTGGTCCAGGGCGACGACCTCCAGGTCGCCTACGGTGGCCAGGACCTGTCCCAGTTCGATTCGGGAGCCTACACCGGTGACATCTCGGGGCAGTTCCTGAACAAGCTCGGCTGCAAGTACGTCCTGGTGGGCCACAGCGAACGCCGGACCATCCACAACGAATCCGACGAGGTCCTCAACGCCAAGGTCAAAGCTGCCTTCAAGCACAACCTGGTTCCCGTGCTCTGCGTGGGCGAAGGCCTGGAGATCCGCCAGGCCGGAACGCACGTGGACCACACGCTGCAGCAGCTCCGCGCCGGCGTGGCCGGGCTCACCAACGAGCAGGCCGCTGAACTGGTGGTGGCCTATGAACCCGTTTGGGCCATCGGCACCGGCGAAGTGGCAGGACCGGAGGACGCCCAGGAAATGTGCGCCGCCATCCGCGCCGAGCTGGAGTCGCTGTTTGGAGCGGAAACGGCCGGCAAAACCCGCCTGCTCTACGGCGGCTCGGTGAAGGCCAACAACGCGGCCGCGATCCTTCAGGAACGCGACGTGGACGGCCTGCTGGTGGGCGGCGCAAGCCTGGACCCGGCCGAGTTTGCTAATATTGTCAGGTTCGAGAGCCACCTGGTCACGGACTAGTCCGTAGCCAGCCAATACTCCCGCAATCCCAACTTCTGAAAGGCCGTCGTGGACGTTCTTCATGTCATTCTGCAGATCCTCCTGGGGATCACCAGCCTCCTGCTGACGCTGTTGATCCTCCTGCACAAGGGACGCGGCGGCGGGTTGTCCGATATGTTCGGCGGCGGCATGAGCTCGGGCCTCAGCTCTTCAGGCGTGGCAGAACGGAACCTCAACCGCTTCACCATCATCCTGGGCGTCACCTGGGGCGTGGTGATCATTGCCCTCGGCCTGATCATGCGGTTCAGCGGGGCCGGGGATTCCTGACCCCTGCGGGACAAGGTCCTTTAGGCCCTGCCGGTCATAAAGCCTGCAAATTAGACTGTGGCTGTCGGAAAACCGGCAGCCACAGTCTTGTTTAAGCTGCAGGTCCGCCGGCGCTCCCTTCGAGGCAGGAGTCGTTATGGTCCACCCATCATCCGGGTTCAGGGGCACCCGCGCCGGCGTGACGGCAGGGTCCGGTTCGAGCCTTCAGTCCACCGACTCGTCGTCGTCGCGTCCGCTGCCGCGCATCCGCGTGTCCTATTGGTGCGCCAAGGGGCACGAGACGCAGCCCGTGTTCCTGAAGATGCCGGAGGACCAGATTCCCAGGATGTGGGACTGCAGGCGCTGCGGCGCTGCGGCTTCCCGGGACGGCCGTGCCGCGGCAGCTGACGACCCCTTTGACGACGGCTACAAAAGCCACCTGGAATACGTTAAAGAACGACGCTCCGGCCAGGACGCCGAAGCTGTCCTGGCCGGAGCGTTGGAAAAGCTACGCGCCCGCGGCGTCCTTCCGGACCAACTGCTGCGGGACCCGTGAGGCTGCATTCTCGTCGATCAGCCACAGGGTACGCGACGTTCCGCGGGGACCGGAGGCTGGTACCTGGACCGGGTTGGCTCCGGCCAGGGCCAATCCCACCGCTCCTGCCTTGTCCTCCCCGGCGACAACCATCCATACCTCCGCCGCAGTATTAATGGCAGGCAGGGTAAGGGAAATCCGCAGCGGCGGCGGCTTGGGCGAGTTCCTGACGCCCACCACCGTGCGGTCCTTTTCGCGGATGCCGGCCTGTTCCGGGAACAGTGATGCAATGTGTGCGTCGGGTCCCACGCCGAGCAGCACCACATCCAGCCGGGGGAGTGCGGAGGGTTCCTCCGGCCGGTCGTCGGACATGTCAGCGGCATGCTCGGCTGCAGCAGCGTCCCGCAGCCGGCGTGCGTAGTCCTCGGCGGCCTCTTCCGGAGTGTCGAACTCATCTGCGGAACCAGGGGAATGCACCCGCTCCGGGTCCACGGGGATGTGGGACAGCAATGCGTCGAACGCCTGCCTGGTATTCCGCTCAGGATCAGTGGACCCCACGAAACGTTCGTCACCCCACCAGAAGTTGACCTTGGACCAGTCGACGGCGGGCGCTGCCGGTGAATCCGCAACAGCCTTCAGCGTGCCAATCCCCACGGTTCCCCCGGTGAGCACCACGGTGGCTTCGCCGTACTTGTCCTGGACATCAACGAGCTTGGTGATCAGGCGTGCCGCGATGGCGGCCATGAGGACGGACGAATCCGGATGGATGCTTACTCGTGGGTCAACGCTCACTGGGTCGGACGCTCCTTAGATTGGTACGTGGCAGTCCAATAGTAATCACTTCCCCAAACACTTCGTCCGGGTCAAGGCGGCGGAGTTCTTCGGCGAGGCAGTCGCGGAGGCTGCGCCTCGGCAGTGAAATGCGCTGGGCGGGCTGGCCTGGTTGGGTCAGTTCCGCCACGGAGAGTCCGGGTCGGAAGAGCTGGACGTCGCCGCCGGGGCGGGTGAGCCGGACGCGGCGGATGCCGGTTCCGGCGGGGTCCGCGACGATGGTGACGGGGGCGTCCAGGGTCAGGGTGAGCCACGCTGCGAGCAGGATGGTGGACGGTGAGTCCGAGGCGCCTTCGACGGCGACGGCCGTGACCGGGGAGGAGTCCACCTCATCCAGGGCCGCCGCGAGCTGGATCCGCCAGTTAGTCAGCCGGGTCCAGGCGAGGTCTGTGTCCCCGGCCTTGTAGGTGCGGTGGATCCGTTCCAGTGCCGCTTGCGGGTCCGGTTCGTTGGCGGAGTCGGTGATCCTGCGGTGCGCGATCGCACCGATGGATGTCTCGCAGGCATTTTCCGGGGCGCCGTGCGGCCACCAGGCTACGATCGGGGCGTCCGGGAGCAGCAGCGCGGCCACCAGGGATTCGGACTCGTGGGCCAGCTGACCGTAGCCGCGCAGGACAATGACTTCCGAGGCGCCGGCGTCCCCGCCCACCCGGATCTGGGCGTCGAGGCGGTCCTCGTTATCCTTCCCGGCGTCGGCCAGGACGATGATCCGGCAGGGGTGTTCCCGGCTGGCGTCGTTCGCCGCCTCGATCGCTTCTTCCTCGAGCCCGGATTTGGTCACGACCACCAGGGTCAGGACCCGGCCCAGGGCGATCACGCCTCCCTGCTCGCGCAGGGCCATGAGTTTCTTGGACACCTTCGAGGTGGTGGTGTCGGGCAGGTTAACGATCATGGCCTTCTCCAGGTTCGTCCGTCACGGGCCAGCAGCTCGTCGGCGGAGGCGGGGCCCCAGGAGCCCGGGGCGTAGGGCTCGGGCTGTTCTGCCAGCGAGGCCCAATATTCCTCGAACGGGTCGAGGATCTTCCAGGACAGCTCCACTTCCTCATGCCGCGGGAACAGCGGCGGCTCGCCCAGGAGCACGTCCAGGATCAGCCGCTCGTAGGCCTCCGGGGAGGACTCGGTGAAGGAGTGGCCGTAGCCGAAGTCCATGGTCACATCCCGCACTTCCATCTGGGTGCCGGGGACCTTGGAACCGAACCGGATGGTCACGCCCTCGTCAGGCTGGACCCGGATTACTACCGCGTTCTGCCCGAAATCGTCCTCGCCGTGGTCCCGGAACAGCAGGTTGGGGGCGCGTTTGAAGACGACGGCGATTTCCGTCACCCGCCGCCCCAGCCGCTTGCCCGCACGGAGGTAGAACGGGACCCCGGACCAGCGGCGGGTGTGGATGTCCACGCGGACCGCGGCGTAGGTCTCGGTGGTGGAATCGGCCGGGATGCCTTCCTCTTCCAGGTAGCCCTGGACCTGCTCGCCGCCCTGCCAGCCGCCGGTGAACTGTCCCCGCGCTGAGTGCGTGGACAGGTCCTCCGGGAGCTTGACCGCGGCGAGGACCTTTTCCTTCTCGGCCCGCAGGTCATCGGCGTTGAAGGAGATGGGCTCCTCCATGGCCGTGAGCGCGAGCAGCTGCAGCAGGTGGTTCTGGATCACGTCGCGGGCCGCGCCCACGCCGTCGTAATACCCCGCCCGGCCGCCGGTGCCGATGTCCTCTGCCATGGTGATCTGGACGTGGTCAACGTAGTTGGCGTTCCACAACGGTTCGAACAACTGGTTGGCGAAACGCAGTGCCAGGATGTTCTGCACCGTTTCCTTGCCCAGGTAGTGGTCGATCCGGAACACCGCGTCCGGCGGGAACACCGACTCGACGATGTCGTTCAGCTTTCGGGCCGACTCAAGGTCGTGCCCGAACGGCTTTTCGATCACCACGCGCCGCCATTTGTCCCCCTCGGCCTGCGCCAGGCCGTGCTTGGACAACTGGCGGCAGACCTGTTCGAACGCCTTGGGCGGAATCGACAGATAGAACGCGTGGTTCCCGCGGGTGCCGCGGACATCGTCGAGTTCCTTGATCGTCTCACCCAGCCGCTCAAAGGCTGCATCGTCGTCGAACTCGCCCTGGACAAACCGGATGCCCTCGGACAACTGGTTCCAGACCGCCTCATCAAACGGTGTACGGGCGTGAGCCTGCACCGAAGCCTTCACCTCGGCGGCGAAATCCTCCTTGTCCCACTCCCGGCGGGCGAACCCCACCAGCGCGAAACTCGGCGGCAACAGCCCCCGGTTGGCGAGATCGTACACAGCCGGCATCAACTTCTTCCGGGCCAAATCACCCGTCACCCCAAAGAGGACCAACGACGACGGACCGGCAATCCGGTTCAAACGGCGGTCACGCGGGTCACGCAGCGGATTGCGCCCGCGGACCGCGCCCTTCCTGCCGTATTCAGTTTCTGGCATGGTTGCTTTTGTGCCTTAGCTTTCGGTGGTGGACGCGCGGGTGGACAAGGCAGCGGCAATGTCCTGCAGCTGCGCCACGCCGGCGGCACGGTCGGTGAGGTGGAGGCGCAGCACGGGACGGCCGTGCCCGGCCAGGACCTGGGCGTCTCCTGCAGCCTGCGCGGCGATGAGTTCGCCGAAGCTGAAGGGCCGGTCCGGGATCCCCAGGTCCTCGGCGGGCGTCGCCGTAACCTGGAGGAAGACGCCAATGGCAGGTCCGCCCTTGTGGAACTGGCCGGTGGAGTGCAGGAAGCGCGGGCCCCAGCCGAACGTCACCGGGCGGCCGGTGGCGGCGGCCAGTTCGTCCCGGATACCCTCCAGGTTGGCGAAGGCCAACCGGTCAAAGTACGCCTGGACGCTCAGGTAGCTGTCCGCGGCCAGGGTCCCCAGCAGGGCCTTGACGGCGCCCTCTGCGGTGGCAGCGTTTCCGAGCCAGTCCCCGCCACGCACCTCAATGGCGCCATCGACGAACGCTGCAGGCGTAGGCTCCGGCTGGGCGTCCAGGAGTCCGCGCGCGGCCACTTTTGCGGCCTCGACGTCAGGCTGGTCGAAGGGGTTGATGCCCAGGAGCCTGCCGGCAACGGCCGTGGCGAATTCCCAGACCATCATCTGGGTGGCAAGGCCGCCGGCAATGGCCACCTGGTTGTCGACGGGTTCGACGTCGGCATCCGCGGCCACGAGCCGCACCACCAGGACGTCAGGGGCGCCGGAGGTTACCTCCGGGGCATCCGGACCCGCGACAACCGGCAGGATGCCGGTTTCCAGTTTGCCGGTGGATTCAGCGATGAGCTGTTCAGCCCAGTCGGCGAACCCAACAATGCCGGAGCCGTCCTCGGCAATGACGATCTTATTCCGCAAGGGGCTGGTTCCGCCCAGCGCGGCACCCAGGGCCAGTCCGATGTTTTCGGGGGCGTCATCGTTCAGGATTTCGGCAGCTTCCTCAGCCTCGTCCAGGAACGCCTGGATATCCACGCCGGCCAGGCCCGAAGGAACCAGGCCGAACGCGGTGAGCGCGGAGTACCGGCCACCGACGTTGGGGTCGGCGTTGAAGACAGCGCGGTAGCCCGCTTCCCGGGAGGCCATGTCCAGCGGGGAACCCGGATCCGTCACGATGATGATCCGGCTCTTGGCGTCCAGGCCGGCCTCGGTGAAGGCCTGCTCGAAAATCCGTCGCTGCGAGTCGGTTTCCAGCGTGGAGCCGGACTTGGACGAGACAACGATCGCGGTCTGCTCCAGCCGGTCAGCCAGGGCAGCCCGGACCTGGTCCGGGTCCGTGCTGTCCAGCACTGTCAGCTCGACGCCGGCGGTACCTGCGATAACCTCTGGGGCCAGCGAAGATCCGCCCATGCCGCAGAGCACAATCCTGCTGACGCCCTCGGCGCGCAGGGCGTCGCGGAGTTCCAGGATGTCCTTGACCAAAGGCTGCGAGACTGTTGCCGCCTCCACCCAGCCGAGGCGGATTGCTGACTCGGACTCGGCGTCGGGACCCCACAGGGTGTGGTCCTTGGCGAAGATCCGGGTGGCGACCCGGTCCTCCACGAGGGCGGGAAGGTGCTGGTCAAGCGCCTGCTGGGCAGCGCCGGTGGCGTCGAAGCTGAGAGTGCTCATAGGTGTTAGGAAGCCTTCCGTGCAGAGGCGAGGGCGCCTTCGACGTCCGCCAGCAGTTCCTTCCAGCTGGCCACGAACTTGTCCAGGCCTTCCGTTTCAAGGAGTGCTACGACGTCGTTGTAGGAGATCCCCAGCTTTTCCAGGGCGTCGAGGGTGGCGTTTGCTTCGTCATAGGTGCCGGTGACGGTGTCCCCGGTAACCACACCGTGGTCGAAGGTGGCGTCCAGGGTCTTTTCGGGCATGGTGTTCACCACGCCGGGGGCAACGAGCTCGGTGACGTAGAGGGTGTCCGGGTAGGCCGGGTCCTTCACGCCGGTGGAAGCCCACAGGGGACGCTGGGGGAGTGCGCCTGCGTCAGCGAGCAGGGCCCAGCGCTCGGTGGCGAAGAGCTCTTCGTAGACCTGGTAGGCCAGGCGGGCGTTGGCCAGGCCGGCCTTGCCCTTGAGGGCCTTGGCCTCGTCGGTGCCGATCTTGTCCAGGCGCTTGTCGATTTCCGTGTCCACGCGGGAGACGAAGAACGATGCCACGGAGTGGATCTTCGAGAGGTCGTGGCCGTTTTCCCTGGCCTGCTCCAGGCCGGACTGGAAGGCGTTGATGACGGCGCGGTAGCGCTCCAGGGAGAAGATGAGGGTCACGTTGACGCTGATGCCCTCGGCGAGGGTTGCCGTGATGGCCTCAAGGCCCTCGATGGTTGCCGGGATCTTGATGTGGACATTGTCCTTGTTCACGCGCTGCGAGAGGTGCTTGGCCTCCGCGATGGTTCCTGCGGTGTCCCAGGCAAGGCGTGGGTCGACCTCAATGGAGACGCGGCCGTCAACGCCCCTGGTGGCGGCAGCCACGGGTGCGAAGAGGTCGCAGGCGTCGGCGACGTCCGTGGTGGTGATCTCGAAGATCGTGTCCTCCACGCTGGCGCCTTCGGCTGCCTTGGCGGCGATGATGTTGTCGTAGTCAGTGCCGGAGGTGATGGCAGCATGGAAGATGGACGGGTTGGTGGTCACACCAACCACGTTCTTCTCTTCGATGAGCTTGCGCAGGGTGCCGGTCTGCAGGCGTCCGCGGGAAAGGTCGTCGAGCCAGATGGAGACTCCGGCGTCGGAGAGCTGCTGGGTGGGAGTAGTCATTTTTCGTATCTCCTAAAAGATGAGGTTTCAGGCCTGGAGGCTGGAGAGGGAGTCCTTGGCTGCGGCAGCCACTGCTTCTGCCGTGATGCCGAACTCCTGGAAGAGGCGCTTGTAGTCCGCGGAAGCGCCGTAGTGCTCAAGGCTGACGGAACGGCCGGCGTCGCCGACGAATTCGCGCCAGCCCAGGGCCAGTCCTGCTTCCACCGAGACGCGTGCCTTGACGGCGGCGGGCAGAACGGACTCGCGGTAGGCGGCGTCCTGTTTCTTGAACCATTCGACACACGGCATGGAGACGACGCGGGCTGCGATGCCTTCGCCCTGGAGGGCTTCGCGGGCCTGGACGGCCAGCTGGACCTCGGAACCGGTGGCAATGAGGATCACGTCGGCCGGCACCGTGGCGCCGTCCTTTGATGCCTCAGCCAGGACGTAACCGCCCTTTGCCACACCTGCCGTGGAAGCGAAGGTGTCACCGTCGGCGTCGCCCGCGCCCCGTTCCCAGGTGGGGATGTTCTGGCGGGTCAGGACGATGCCTGCCGGGTTGGCGTGGTTTTCCAGCATGGTCTTCCAGGCCGCCGCCACTTCGTTGGCGTCGCCGGGACGGACCACGTCCAGGCCCACGATGGCGCGCAGCGAGGCGAGCTGCTCCACCGGCTGGTGGGTGGGGCCGTCCTCGCCCAGACCGATGGAGTCGTGGGTCCATACGTACAGCGACGGCACACCCATGAGGGCACCCAGGCGGATGGCCGGACGCTGGTAGTCGCTGAAGATCAGGAAGGTTCCGGAGAACGCACGGGTGTTGCCCGCAAGGCTGATGCCGTTCACGATCGACGCCGCGGCGTGCTCGCGGATGCCGAAGTGCAGCACGCGGCCGTAGGGGTTGCCGGACCAGGCGCCGGTCTGCTTGGAGGCCGGCACGAAGGACGGGGAGCCTTCAATGGTGGTGTTGTTGGACTCAGCAAGGTCGGCGGAGCCGCCCCAGAGTTCGGGCATGACCGGGCCCAGGGCGTTGAGGACCTTGCCCGATGCTGCGCGGGTGGAAACGTCCTTGCCGGCCGGGAAGACCGGGAGGGCTGCGTCGATCCCCTCCGGAAGTTCCTGCGCTTCGATGCGCTGCAGGAGTGCTGCGCCTTCCGGGTTGGCTGCCTGCCAGGCGTTGAAGGTCTCTTCCCATTCCTTGCGCTCGGACGCGCCGCGCTCCACCACCTGGCGGGCGTGGTCAAGGACTTCCTGGTCCACCTGGAAGGACTTGGCGGGGTCGAAGCCCAGGACCTCCTTCAATGCGGCCACCTCGTCGGCACCGAGGGCGGATCCGTGGATCTTGCCGGTGTTCTGCTTCTTGGGTGCGGGGTAACCGATGATGGTGCGCAGTGAAATGATGGACGGCTTGGAGGTTTCGGCCTTGGCGGCGAGCAGGGCGCTGTAGAGCTCCTGGACGTCTTCCTTGTATTCGCCGGTCCGGGTCCAGTCCACCCGCTGCGTGTGCCAGCCGTACGCTTCGTAACGCTTCAGGACGTCCTCGGTGAAGGCGATGTCGGTGTCGTCCTCAATGGAGATGTGGTTCTCGTCGTAGATGACCACGAGGTTGCCGAGTTCCTGGTGGCCGGCCAGCGAGGAAGCCTCGGCCGTCACGCCTTCCTGGAGGTCGCCGTCGGAAGCAATGACCCAGATGGTGTGGTCGAACGGTGATTCGCCGGCGGGGGCGTCGGCGTCGAACAGGCCGCGCTGGCGGCGCTGGGAGTAAGCGAAGCCCACGGAGGATGCAAGGCCCTGGCCCAGCGGGCCGGTGGTGATCTCAACGCCGGCGGTGTGCTTGTACTCGGGGTGCCCCGGGGTCAGCGAACCCCAGGTGCGGAGCGCTTCCAGGTCCTTCAGCTCCAGGCCGTAGCCGGAGAGGAACAGCTGGATGTAAAGGGTGAGCGAGGTGTGGCCGGGGGACAGCACGAAACGGTCGCGGCCCAGCCACTGCGGATCGCGCGGGTCATGGCGCATCAGCTTCTGGAAAAGCAGGTACGCGGCCGGCGCAAGGCTCATGGCGGTTCCGGGGTGGCCGTTGCCCACCTTCTCCACGGCGTCGGCGGCCAGGACGCGGATGGTATCCACGGCACGCTGGTCCAAGCTGGTCCATGACAGTTCTTGCTCTTCCAAATGTGGCACGAAAACCGGGCCCCTCTCTGTGCTGATGGCGGCGGTACACCGGCTCCGTTTAAGGGCGCACTGCGTGGCGCCCGCTGCGGTGTGTACCAGCCGTTCACCATCGAAACGTTGATCCTTGCATTCAGTCACGGACAGCAGCGGGAATGCGTTTTCCACCGCTTTCTTGCTGCGTGCTGATCTGGTGACAGCTTAGCCCGTATCCATTCTCCGGGCGGGCCAAATCTCACGTTTTGGACGCAATTTCCCCTTTTGTGAATCAGCATTCCGACCGGTTGAGTTAATCTGCTCGAATGGGCCCGTGAGCAATCAATTGCGCATATGGAAGGGCCGGGACAGGGCCTGCGGCGCGGTATGATATTCGAAGGCCAACGCCGGATGGGCATCGCTATCGCCGCCCGGGGTTTCCCGACTGTTGCACGCTCTTGGAGCATTTCCTCCCTTTGTGCCGTGCCCGGGTCCGGGCCGCACGACCGGAGCTGCATTGCCAGCCTCAACTGCCACACAGAACGGGTGACTGCCACCGTGAGCACTACAGATACGCCGCTGAACGCATCCCGGGCCTCCGGCGCCGGGTTTGCCCGTAAGGCCAAGGCGTATCTCGCCCTCACCAAGCCGCGCGTGATCGAACTGCTCCTGGTCAGCACCCTGCCCACCATGATCTATGCCGAACGGGGCTTCCCGTCCATCGGGCTGATCCTGGCCACGCTGGTTGGGGGCGCCTTCGCCGCCGGCAGCGCCGGCGCGTTCAACTGCTACATCGACCGCGACATCGACAAGCTGATGCACCGTACGGAAAACCGGCCCCTGGTCACGGGCGAAGTCACCCCGCGCGAGGCCCTCGTCTTCTCCTGGCTGCTGGGCGCGGCCGCGATCGTGATCCTGTGGTTCGGTGCCAACCCCCTCTCGGCCTGGCTCGGGCTGGCCGCCATCTTCTTCTACGTTGTCATCTACACCATGATCCTCAAGCGGCGCACGGCCCAGAACATCGTCTGGGGCGGTGCCGCCGGCTGCTTCCCGGTACTGATTGCCTGGGCTGCCGTCACCAACTCCGTCGAGTGGCCGGCGGTGATCCTGTTCATGGTGATCTTCCTGTGGACGCCGCCGCACTACTGGCCCCTGTCCATGCGCTACGGCGAGGACTACCGGAACGCCAACGTCCCCATGCTTGGTGCCATCGCTGGCGCCAAAGTGGTGTCCGTCCAGGTGGTCCTGTACGCCTGGGCAATGGTGGCCTGCTCGCTGCTGATGATCCCGGCGGGAGGGGCCGGTTGGGTCTACACCGTCACGGCAGTCATTGCAGGCGCATGGTTCCTCTACGAATCACACGCTCTCTACGCCCGCGCCCAGCGCGAGGACGTCCAGGACAAGCGCGCCATGAAGGTCTTCCACGGATCCATCAGCTACCTGACCCTGCTGTTCATCGCACTGGCGGTGGACCCCTTCGTCGGGAATGCAGTCATCGCCGGGTAGGCCCAGGCAACAGCCATGGCGGCTCCCACCTGATGGTGGGGGCCGCCATCTGCTTTAACAACCTGTGTCATAACCGAGGGAGGCTGGACGGGTATGACTTTTCTGTCATATCCGTCACGTTAACTGTCATCAAGAATGACAAGCTGCTTACGGTGGAGCGGACCCTTCCCTCGACCAAAGGAAAATCCATGGAAGCCCGTCCCTCCACGGTCCCGGCCCCCAGCCACAGCCCGCCGGGTAAAAACCGCTTCAGATTTCCCCGCCCGTCCTTTGCTGCCCATCTCGGTGCCGACGTACCGGCATCCCTGGTGGTGTTCCTGGTGGCCCTCCCGCTCTCGCTCGGCATCGCAGCCGCGTCGGGAGCGCCCATCATGGCCGGGCTCATTGCCGCAGCCGTTGGCGGAATCGTGGCGGGAAGCCTTGGCGGCTCACCGCTGCAGGTAAGCGGACCCGCAGCGGGCCTTACCGTCGTCGTGGCCGGCCTGGTCCAGGAGTTTGGCTGGCAGGTGACCTGCGCGATCACCGCGGCCGCCGGCGTCGTGCAGCTCCTGCTGGGCATCAGCCGCGTGGGCAGGGCCGCCCTGGCCGTTTCGCCGGTAGTGGTCAAGGCGATGCTCGCCGGCATCGGCGTCACGATCATCCTGCAGCAGCTCCACGTACTCCTCGGATCAAAGCCGGCAGGCTCGGCCCTCGAGAACCTCGCCGCACTGCCGGCAGCCATCACCAACCTGGAACTGCACGCAGCCCTGCTGGGACTCGCCGTCGTGGCAATCCTTTTGTGCTGGAAGTTCCTGCCCGCCGCGGTCCGGCGGATTCCCGGCCCACTGGCCGCCGTCGCCGCAGGCACGGCACTGGCCGTGGCCTTTGCCCCCGGCGTCGAGCGCATCTCCCTGGACGGCTCGATCGTCGATGCGGTCGCCCTCCCGCAGCTTCCGGACAGCAACTGGCGCGCCTTCGCCTTCGCCATCCTGACCATGGCCCTGATCGCCAGCATCGAGTCGCTTCTCTCCGCCGTTGCCGTGGACAAGATGCAAACCGGTCCCCGGACCAACCTCAACAGGGAGCTCATCGGCCAGGGCACGGCCAACATCGTTTCCGGGTCCCTCGGCGGGCTGCCCGTAACGGGCGTCATTGTCCGCAGCGCCACAAATGTTGAGGCGGGTGCGGCCACTCGCGCATCTGCAGTTCTGCACGGTGTGTGGGTCCTGGCCTTCTCTGCCCTCTTTGCCGGCCTGATCCAGCTGATCCCGCTGGCCGTCCTGGCCGGCCTGCTGGTGGTAATCGGCGCGCGCCTGATCAAGGTGGCCGATATCAGGACCAGCCTGCGGACCGGTGACCTCCCCATTTACGCTGTGACCCTTGTCTGCGTGGTGTTCCTGAACCTGCTTGAGGGTGTCATGATTGGCCTGGCCCTCGCCGCTGCCAGTGTGCTGTGGCGTGTCCTGCGGGCCCCCATCAAGGCCCACCGTCCCGCCGCGCCGTCAGCGCCCTGGCGCGTCACCGTCGCAGGATCGTGCAGTTTCTTCGCACTGCCAAGGCTCAACCACATCCTCCAGTCTGTCCCCGACGCCACGGACGTGGTGGTGGAGCTGAACGCGGACTACGTTGACCATTCCTTCCGGGAAGCCCTGTTGGCCTGGCAGCTCCAGCACCGGGCCGCGGGCGGCACGGTAAATCTTGAGGAGCACGGCAACACGGTCTTCCGGGACGCTGCCCACCAGGCTCCCCGGCGGGAGGAGGCCGCCGAACTGCCCCTTCCGCCCCGTAAGGAGCCGCTGCTGCAGGGCGTCAATAAATACCACCGCCGGTTCGCCCACCAGGTCCGCCCGCTGGTGCATGACCTGACGGAAGCGCAGAATCCGGACAGCCTGTTCGTGGCCTGCGTGGATTCCCGCGTCAATCCCAACCTGATTACCAGCAGCGGTCCCGGCGACCTCCTCACGCTGCGGAACATCGGCAATGTGGTGTGCGGCAACGGCCAGGACGACTCGACCGCTTCAGCCCTGTCGTTCGCCGTCAACGGCCTGGGGGTGAAGTCGCTGGTGATCTGCGGGCACTCCAACTGCGGTGCCATGAAGGCGCTGCTCGCAGAAGCCGACGGCGGAGACAACAGTAGCCTGGGGCCGGCCTTCGGGCGGTGGCTGGACCATGCCCGGCCAAGTCACACGGAGTTGCTGGCAGGTCATCCGGTGGGCCGTCAGGCGGCCGCAGCGGGATACGGCCGCGTGGACCAGCTGGCGATGGTCAATGTGGCCGTGCAGCTGGCCAAGCTGCAGAACCACCCGGTGGCGGGCGCGCCGCTGGCTGCGGGGAAGGTCCAGGCCACCGGCCTCTTCTACGACATTTCCACCGCCCGGGTCCTGCAGATCACGGCCAACGGCATCGAAAATCTCGACCCTGCCTGCGACGCCACGTCTCAGGTCAAGGCTTTCGCGGAACGGTAACGTCCCGGGTTTCCCAAGGGAGTCCGAAACCGGCAGGCGCCCCGGTCCCATCAGGGGCCGGGGCGCCTGTTCGCCTACTTCGCTGCCCCGGAGGAGTCCAGGGGACTGGAGTGGGCGATGTCCCAGGCGTTCGTTGACGCCGCCATCAGCAGGGCGGCGCCAAGCATGTGGGCCGCCACCAGCAGCGCGGGAATGCCGTTGTAGTACTGCGTGAAGCCGATGACGGCCTGGAGCACGGTGACGCCCAGGAGTGCCAGGACGGCCGTCCTGAAGCGCCCCTTGATGCCACGCCTGAGGACCAGCACCAGGGCCACCGCGGTCCCGGCCGTGACCAGGTAGGCAGGCACGGCATGGATGTGGGAGAACAGGTCCCAGTCCAGGTCGTTCCGGGGAGCATCAGCGTCACCGGCATGCGGGCCCGCCCCAGTGACCACCACACCAAGCATTACGGCAACGGCGGAGAAAAGGGCGACGGCGGCCGTCACCGGGCGCAGGACGGCGGGCAAGGCGGCGGGCCGGGAGGCAAGGAAGTGGCCGGTCCGTCCGAAGGCCCGGTTGACCAGCAGCGTGGCGAACACCACCAGCGCCATGGAAACCAGGAAGTGCAGCCCAACCACCCATGGGTTGAGGTTGGTGAGGACCGTGACGCCGCCAATCACTGCCTGGGCGGGGATGCTGGCCAGCAGGCCCAGGGCCAGGAGGAAGAGGTCCTTGCGTTCCTTCCTCAGGTTCCACAGGTACACCAGCATCAGGGCGGCAACGGCGGCCAGGGCGAACGTCAGGAGCCGGTTCCCGAATTCGATGAAGCCGTGGATGCCCATCTCGGGCGTGTTCACCAATGAATCCGTGGTGCACCGGGGCCAGGTGGGACAGCCAAGGCCCGACGCGGTCAGGCGAACCGCCCCGCCGGTGACCACCAGGAGCGTCTGGCCGATCAGGGACGCGACGGCGAGGCGGCGGATCCTGGCGTCCACAGTGCGTGGGAGCCGCGATGCCAGGCGGCCGGCGAGCTGGGGGAGGCGTGAAGCCGTGGTCACGATTATCTCAATTCCACTTGAACCAACGGATGGCTGCGGCCCCGGCGATAACCGTCCAGAGCAGCAGGATGAGGGTAGCGCCGCCGTTTACGGCGCCATCCAGGAAGGCGGCCCGCATTGATTCGCCCAGGGCGCCGGACGGCAGGAAGTGCACAATGGCCTGCGCCGCGGCAGGCAGTCTTTCGGCGGGGATCACGATGCCGCCCAGGGCGCCGAGGAGGATCCACAGCAGGTTGGTGATGGCCAGCGTGGCCTCCGGCCGGACTGTTCCGGCCACCAGCAGCCCCAGTGCAGTGAAAGCCGCCGCGCCCAGCGCGAGAAGTGCCAGACCCGGGAGCCAGCCCGCCGCCGTCGGCTGCCATCCCAGCGCCAGCGCAACCAGTCCCACCACCACCACCTGCAGGCACAGGACGGCCAGGACCGAAAGAACCTTGCCGGCAATAAGGCCGCCGCGGCCCAGCGGTGTGGTGGACAGGAACCGGAGCACGCCGTAGCGGCGGTCGAAGCCGGTGGCGATGCCCTGGCCGGTGAACGCCGTGGACATCGCGCACAGGGCCAGGATCCCCGGAACCGCCACGTTGATGCGGCTGGAGCCCATTCCGTCCAGGAAAGGGGTCACTGTCAGGCCGACCAGCGCCAGCAGCGGCAGGACCACTGCAAGGATCAGCTGTTCGCCGTTCCGCAGCATCGTCAGTGCCTCGTATTTGCCCTGCAGCAGGACGCGGCGCAGCAGGGAGGCCGGCTGCTGCGTCTCCCGCGTTGCTGCCGTGCTCATCGGATGTCCTTTCCCGAAATGTCCAGAAAGACGTCTTCAAGGCTACGCGCCTGGAGGCTCAGTGATGCGGGCATGACGCCCTTCGCTTCCCACCACTGGGCCAGGGCGGAGAGGTGGCGCGGGGTCAGGGCCCCGGTGACGGTGTAGCTCCCGGCGCGGGATTCGGAAACGTCCACATCGTCCGGCAGCACCGCGGCCAGGTCCAGGCCCGCCGGGGCCTCGAACACCAGCGTCCGGACGTGCTCGCCCTGGGCGGCGGCCGGGCTGCGCTGCAGCAGCTCCTGCACCGTCCCTTCCGCAACGTTGCGGCCGCCGTCGATGATATACACGTAGTCCGCCAGGCGCTGGGCGTCGTCCATGAGGTGGGTGGTGAGGATGATCCCCATCCCGCTGTCCCGCAGCTCGGCGATCAGGTCGAAGACCAGCTGCCGGGACTGCGGGTCCAGTCCGGCGCTCGGCTCATCCAGGAAGAGGACTTCCGGCCTGCCGATGAGGGCGGCCGCAAGAGCCAGGCGCTGTTTCTGGCCGCCGGACAGCCTGCGGACGCTGGTACGGCTGAAGGTGTCGATGCCCAGCCTGCCCACCAGGTCCTCCATGGGCCACGGGTGGGCATAGAGCCCTGCGATGTGCCGCAGCAGTGGCAGGGGCCGTGCCGACGGCGGGAGGCCACCGTCCTGCAGCATCACACCGACGCGGGAACGCAGGTCAGCGCCTGCCGCCGCAGGGTCCTGCCCCAGCAGTGAGATGCTGCCGTCGTTGCGTTTCTGCAGGCCTTGGGCGCATTCGAGTGTAGTGGTCTTTCCGGCGCCGTTCGCGCCCAGGAGCGCGGTTACCTGTCCGCGCTCCGCGATCAGTGAAACGCCGCTGACAACCCTGAGCATCTTTCCGTCGAGACTGGAAAGGGGGCCAACGTCCTTAATGAGCCCATGGATGGACAGGACGGGGGACTGGGGGAATCGCACCACAGTATTCTACGGGATGTAGTATTTCCCGATCTCCGCACGGGCTTAGCGGCTGGGGCAGCCAAGGTCAGCCTGCCCTTACTGGAGTGCGGGACTAAATTACGACATGATTGTGTTGTGTATTCCATGACCAACGCTACTGCTGTGCCCGTGGCCGGTGCCACGGCATCCAGTCCTGTGGCTGATGCCGACGAGCGCACCCGGGACCGGGTCCTCGCTGCCGTCCTGGAACACGGACCTGTCAGCGCGGCCGAGCTCGGAGACATGCTGGGGTTCACCCCGGCCGCTGTCCGGCGCCACCTGGACCACCTCTCCCGCGCCGGCGTCATTGAGGTCAAGAAGGTGGCCAAGCCCGGAGCAGGTGCCGGCCGTCCCGCCCGCCGTTACGTCCTCAGCTCCCAGGGCCAGTCCAGCCTGGGCAACGACTACCTGGACATCGCCGCCCTTGCGCTCCAGCAGCTGCAAAAGGCGGCCGGCCCGGATGCGGTGCGCGCCTTCGCCGAGGAGCGTTTTGCGGACATGGAGCGCCGCTACGCACCCGAAATCGAGCAGGCCGGGCCGGACATCCGGGACCGGGCCACCGCCCTCGCAGCTGCCCTGACCCGCGACAACTTCGTGGCCTCCGCCGCGTCCATCGAGGCAAAGGCGCCGCTGCCGGCTGCACTCTCGAGCGTGCAGCTCTGCCAGGGCCACTGCCCTATACAGCAGCTGGCGGCCCGCTTCCCGGTGTTCTGCGACGTCGAAACCGAAGTTTTCTCAAGACTGGTGGGCGTTGATGTCCGCCGCCTCTCCACCCTGGCGCGCGGCGGCCACGTCTGCACCACCCACATTCCTACAGGCAGGCTGTCTGCCAAACCGGCCACCGCGCCGGGTGCAGCCCCCGCCAGCCTGGACGAAGTAACCAACCATCAGTAAGAAAGGCCGTGATGACGGACCAACTATCAGAGAAAGCAGTAGCCGAAAACACTGTGATCTCGGAGATTCTGGAAAAGAATCCCGAGCTCCACGGCATCGGCAACTACGAGTACGGGTGGGCTGACAAGAATGACGTCGGCGCCAACGCACGCCGTGGGCTCAGCGAAGAAGTCGTCCGGGACATTTCGGCCAAAAAGAGCGAGCCGGAGTGGATGCTTGACCTGCGCCTGAAGGGCCTCAAGTACTTCGACCGCAAGCCAATGCCCACCTGGGGTGCGGATCTGTCGGGCATCGATTTCGACAACATCAAGTACTTCGTCCGTTCCACCGAGAAGCAGGCTGCCTCCTGGGACGACCTCCCCGAGGACATCAAGAACACCTACGACAAGCTGGGCATCCCCGAGGCCGAGAAGCAGCGCCTGGTTTCCGGCGTCGCCGCCCAGTACGAGTCCGAGGTTGTTTACCACCAGCTGCGCGAGGATCTTGAGCGGCAGGGCGTCATCTTCCTGGACACCGACACCGCCTTGAAGGAACACCCGGAGATCTTCCAGGAGTACTTCGGCACCGTCATCCCGGTGGGCGACAACAAGTTCGCCTCCCTGAACACGGCAGTCTGGTCCGGCGGCTCCTTTGTCTATGTTCCCAAGGGCGTCCACGTGGACATCCCCCTGCAGGCATACTTCCGCATCAACACCGAAAACATGGGCCAGTTTGAGCGGACCCTGATCATCGCGGACGAGGATTCCTACGTCCACTACATCGAGGGCTGCACGGCTCCCATTTACACGTCGGATTCCCTGCACTCCGCAGTGGTGGAAATCATCGTGAAGAAGGGCGCCCGGGTCCGGTACACCACCATCCAGAACTGGTCCAACAACGTGTACAACCTGGTGACCAAGCGTGCCATCTGCGAAGAAGGCGCCACCATGGAATGGGTCGACGGCAACATCGGCTCCAAGGTCACCATGAAGTACCCGGCCGTATACCTGGTGGGCGAGCACGCCAAGGGCGAGACCCTGTCCATCGCGTTCGCCGGCGAAGGCCAGCACCAGGACACCGGCTCCAAGATGGTGCACATTGCGCCGAACACCAAGAGCTCCATTATCTCCAAGTCCGTGGCCCGCGGCGGCGGACGCGCAGCATACCGCGGCCTGGTCCAGGTCCGTGAAGGCGCCAAGCACTCCGCCAACACCGTCCGCTGTGACGCCCTGCTCGTTGACACCATCAGCCGCTCGGACACCTACCCGTACATCGACATCCGTGAGGACGACGTTGTGATGGGCCATGAGGCAACTGTTTCCCGCGTCAGCGAAGAGCAGCTCTTCTACCTGATGTCCCGCGGCATGCGCGAAGACGAAGCCATGGCGATGATCGTGCGCGGCTTCATCGAGCCGATTGCCCGCGAGCTCCCCATGGAGTACGCACTCGAGCTGAACCGCCTCATTGAACTGCAGATGGAAGGGTCCGTCGGATAACGATGACTGAAATCACTACTGAAAAGGCACGCATCGGCGCGCCCTCAGCCCAGCCGTTCATCGACGGCTTCACCGAAGAGGGCGAGAGCCTCTCGCCGATCAACGCCAACGGCAAAGCCCCGCTTGCGGGCGCTTCAGCCAAGAGCCACTCCCACGGCGGCGGCGTGGGCGTACCGGACAGCTCACGCGCCGGACGGCTGACGTCCTACAAGCTCGCTGACTTCAAGCCGCTCACCGGCATGGAGGAGGACTGGCGCTTCACCCCGCTGAAGCGGCTCCGCGGCCTTCACTCGGAGGTCCTGTCCGGCGCGGCTCCCACCGTGATCGTCAAGGGCCCGGAGGGCGTCATTGTCGAGGGCGTCGGCCGCGACGACCAGCGGATCGGTACCGCCGGCATCCCCGAGGACCGCGTCTCCGCCAACGCCTGGGAGAACTTCGCCCAGGCCACCGTGGTGACCATCCCCGCGGAGTTCGAAGCCTTGACGGAGATCACCGTCGACATCGAAGGCACGTCCCTGGACGCCGCTGCCCAGCACCTCGTCATTGTTGCGGAAAAGTTCTCCAAGGCTGTTGTAATCCTGAACCACAAGGGCTCAGCAGTCGTCTCGGAGAACGTCGAGATCATTGTGGAAGACGGCGCCAACCTGACGGTTATCACGCTGCAGGAATGGAATGACGACGCCGTCCACGCCTCCTCCCAGCAGGCAAAGATCGGTCGTGACGCCAAACTCAAGCATGTCATGGTGAGCCTTGGTGGGGACCTGGTGCGCGTCACGCCGTCGGCCCGCTTCACCGCCCCCGGTGGCGAGGCCGAACTGTTCGGCCTGTACTTCGCCGACGCCGGCCAGCACCTTGAGCAGCGTCTCTTCGTTGACCACGCGGTGCCCAACTGCAAGTCCAACGTCCTCTACAAGGGTGCCCTGCAGGGCCGCAACGCCCACGCTGTCTGGGTTGGTGACGTCCTGATCCGCAAGGAAGCAGAAGGCACCGACACTTACGAGGCCAACCGCAACCTGCTGCTCACCGACGGTGCCCGCGCTGACTCGGTGCCCAACCTCGAAATCGAGACAGGGCTGATCGAGGGTGCAGGCCACGCCAGCGCCACCGGCCGGATGGATGACGAGCACCTGTTCTACCTGATGGCCCGTGGCATCCCCGAGGATGTTGCCCGCCGACTGGTGGTCCGGGGCTTCCTGAACGAAATCATCCAGCAGATCAAGGTCCCCTCCATCGAGGAGCGGCTGACCGAAGCTGTTGAGCACGAACTCGCACTGACGGACAACTAGAAGCTACGGAGCACGGTTTTCAGATGACTGACCAGCCAAAGGGCGAGCTTGTCTGCAAGGTGGACGAAATCCAGGTGAAGCAGGCGCTGCGGATCCTGATCGACGACTACCCTGTGGCGATCGTCAAGGATTCCATGGGGGAGATCCACGCTATCGGCGACACCTGCTCGCACGCGGACATTTCATTGTCCGAAGGCGACGTGGATGGCTGCACCATCGAGTGCTGGGGCCATGGCTCGCAGTTCGACCTCCGCAGCGGCCAGCCGCTGCAGCTGCCAGCCTACGATCCCGTCCCGGTATTCGCCGTCGAGATCGCAGGGGATGAGGTCTACGTGGATGTCACCAACGTCCTCAACGGCGCCGAAGCTCCGAACTTCAGCTAGCACCACAGAATTACGAACCACACTTCCAGACACAGAGCGCACCGCAGCCGGCAGGCGCGGCGCAGAGGAGAACAAGACATATGTCTACTCTTGAGATCAAGGACCTGCACGTCAGCATTGAGACGGAACAGGGCACCAAGGAAATCCTGAAGGGCGTCAGCCTGACCATCCGCACCGGCGAAACCCACGCCATCATGGGCCCGAACGGCTCCGGCAAGTCCACCCTGGCCTCAACCATCGCCGGGCACCCCCGCTACAACGTGACCAGCGGCTCCATCACCCTGGACGGCGAGGACGTGCTGGAGATGAGCGTGGACGAGCGTGCCCGCGCCGGTGTCTTCCTGGCCATGCAGTACCCGGTGGAGGTCCCCGGTGTCAGCATGACCAACTTCCTGCGTACCGCGAAGACCGCCATCGACGGTGAAGCCCCCAAGCTGCGTACCTGGACCAAGGACGTCAAGGCTGCCATGGAACAGCTGCGGATCGACGCTGATTTTGCCCAGCGCAACGTCAACGAAGGTTTCTCCGGCGGCGAGAAGAAGCGGGTGGAGATCCTCCAGCTGGAACTCTTCAAGCCCAAGTTCGCCATCCTGGACGAGACCGACTCAGGCCTGGACGTTGACGCGCTGAAGGTTGTTTCCGAGGGCGTCAACCGCGCCCACGCCGAGGGCAACATGGGCACGCTGCTCATTACGCACTACACCCGCATCCTGCGCTACATCAAGCCTGACTTCGTCCATGTGTTCGTGGACGGCCAGGTTGTGGAAGAAGGCGGCCCCGAACTGGCCGACCGCCTCGAAGAAGAAGGCTACGACCGGTACGCCAAGGGCGCCGGCGCAGCCACCATCGCGGCCCCCGCCGCAGCACAGGCCTAGTAAGGACTTGTCATGACCGAAATCAAGCCGGGCCGCACGGCCCTGGAGGACGTCGAAGAGGCGCTCAAGGACGTCATCGACCCTGAGCTTGGCGTCAATGTTGTGGACTTGGGCCTGTTGTACGGCCTGAAGTACTCCGACGATGACGGTGCGCTGCTGATCGACATGACGCTCACCACCGCCGCCTGCCCGCTCACCGATGTGCTCGAGGAGCAGGTAGGCCAGGCACTGGACGGCGTTGTGGACGACTGGCGCCTGAACTGGGTGTGGATGCCGCCTTGGGGTCCGGAGCGGATCACCGACGACGGCAAGGACCAGATGAGGGCCCTCGGCTTCAACATCTAAAAAAAGTACGACGACGGCGGGTCACCTTCCCCAGGGAAGGTGACCTCCCTCGCCAATCTCGCAAGCTCGAATGGGGCCCCTCGGGAGCGTGGGCCCACCCACCGGCCCCACGCATCGACTGCTCCGTACCTGCCGTTATCACGCGTGAAAACGGCAGGTACGCAGCAATCGATGGGGTTTAAAGAGTGGCGGCGCTGAAGGTGTCGCACTGCTTGATATCGCCGGACTGGTAGCCCCGCGTGAACCAGCGCTGGCGTTCCTCACTGGAACCGTGCGTCCAGCCCTCAGGGGAGACCCGGCCGGTGGCGGCTTTCTGGATCCGGTCATCGCCCACCGATGCGGCGGCGGACAACGCATCGTTCACATCCTGCT
The DNA here is from genome assembly GCF_001428075.1 of Arthrobacter sp. Soil764. Lineage (GTDB taxonomy): Bacteria > Actinomycetota > Actinomycetes > Actinomycetales > Micrococcaceae > Arthrobacter. The sequence continues at coordinate 260,405 of NZ_LMSI01000019.1, forward strand.
CGGTGAGGGGTTCCAGGTACGGCTGCCCCGTTGCGGGATCCGCCGTGGTGGAAGCGTACTTGGCCCACAGACCGGCGTAGCAGTCGGCCTGCAGCTCGGTGCGGACGGACCCGGACTCCGGTCCCTGCGGATCCTGCTGCGCACGCCCCAGGTCGCCGAGGACGTTCTGGATGTGGTGGCCGAATTCGTGGGCCACCACGTACTCCTGAGCCAGGGGGCCGCCGGAGGAACCAAAGCGGTCCACCAGTTCCTGGAAGAAGCCGGGATCGAAGTACGCGGTGGTATCCGTGGGGCAGTAGAAGGGGCCCACATCGGACGTTGCGGACCCGCACCCGGTGTTGGTGCCGCCGCTGAAGATCACTGCCTCCGGGCGGGGGTACTGCACGTTGTACTGCTTCAGGTAGCCGGGCCAGAACGCGTTGAGGCTGTTGACGGTGCCGGTGATCCGGCAGTCAAGCCGCGCGTCGGCGTCCGCCCCGGTGCTGCAGGCCGGAGCCGTGCCCTGGGACTGTCCGGCGGTTCCGCCGTCAGTCAGTCCTCCGAGCATGTTGGGATTGATGCCAAGCAGGAGCGCAACGAGCAGCACCAGGCCGCCACCGATTCCGCCACCGATTTTCACGCCGGTGCCCATGCCCCGCCGGTCCTGGACCTGGGACGGATCAAGCTGCACGTTGTCATTGAAACTCATATCGTCACAATACCCGCGGGCCGGGGACTCAACCCATGGCGGCCGGTAAAGTTGGTTCGTGCCTTTCCTCGACAAGATCCAGCTCTGGGCTGGGCAACGGCCGCACGACACCGCCGTGGTGATCGCCGGAAGGCGCCTTGCCTGGGCGGAGCTGCTGGATTCCGCTGCCGGACTGGTGCCGGAAACGAAGTCAGTCACCACCTTGTGCGAGTCCAACTCCGTGGACTTCGCCGTGAAGTTCTCTGCCGCCGTGGCCGGAAACCGCCAGTGCGCTGTCCTGGATCCTTCCTGGCCCGCACCCCTTCAGGAGGACATTGTCCGGCGGGTGGAGGCCTGCGCCGTTCCGGCCCCGGTCTCCCCGGATGACGACCTGGCTGATGGCCCGCCTGACGCCGGCTTCCTCATCGGCCTGACCTCCGGCACCACGTCCGTGCCCAAGGCATTTACGCGTTCGCGGCGGTCATGGCAGCAGTCCTTCGACGCCTCGATCGAGTTTTTCGGGCTTCGGCAGGATGACGTCACCCTTGCGCCCGGCCCGCTGGCCGCCAGCCTGAACCTCTACGCCCTGGCCGAATGCCTCTACGCCGGGTCCGAGTTCCAGACGCTGGAGACGTTCGACGTCGGCGACGTCCACGCTGCCATCACGCATGACAGGGTGACCCGCCTGGTACTGGTGCCCACCATGCTGCGGATGCTCAGCGAACGGGGGATGACGGGGTGCGTCGACGCTTCCGGTATCCGCACCATCATCTGTGCCGGCTCCAAGCTCGACGCCCGGACCCTGGAAGCGGCCCGGCGCTGGGCTCCTAATGCCACCATTTACGAGTACTACGGCGCCTCCGAGCTGAGCTTCGTCTCCGGCCTTGGCCTGGCCCCAGGGCAGGACGCGGCCGCGGGCGGCACCGGAATCGGGCGGCCCTTTCCCGGCGTCGACGTCCGGATCCTGGACGACGACGGCATCGTGGTTCCGGCGGGTGGCTACGGCAACATCTGCGTCCGCAGCGGCATGGTGAGCAACGGTTACCTGTGGGGCGATGACGGCGAGGCGCTGCGGTCCTTTGGTGACTGGTACACGGTGGGGGACCAGGGCTACCTCCTGGACGGGGAGCTGCACATCCTTGGCCGCCGCGCCGATATGATCCTTACCGCCGGACGGAACGTCTACCCACACGAGGTGGAGCTGGCCCTGGCCGCAGTCCCCGGCGTTGCGGCAGCGGTGGCCGCCGGCATGCCGGACGATCTGCGCGGCCAGCGGATAGTGGCGGGGGTGGTGGCGTCCCATGGCGGGCTTACGGCAACGCAGCTGCGGGCCGGCCTGGAGGACATCCTGTCCCGGCACAAGCGGCCCCTGCAGTACTACCTCCTGCCGGAACTTCCCACCACAGACCGCGGAAAGGTCAGCCGGAACCTGCTGATGGAGTGGATCAATGCCCGGGACCCCAGGGTACGGGCCCTTGGCGGCTGACGTCCTGCCGGCCGGGCTCCTGCCGGCGGACCGCCAGCCCGTGATCATCGCCGCGCGCCGCACCCCGGTGTGCCCCGTCAACGGAGCCCTGCGGACCCTCCGGGCACATGAACTGCTGGCGCCGGTCCTTCGCAGCCTTGTTGCCGAGCTGTCATTGGATCCGGGGTGTGTTGCCGACGTCGTGGTCGGCAATGCCGTGGGCGGCGGCGGAAACGTGGCCAGGCTCGCCCTGCTGGAGGCGGGATTTCCCGTCACCGTGCCGGGGATCACCGTGGACCGGCAATGCGGCTCAGGCCTGGACGCCATCGTCCTCGCCGCCCGGCTGGTTGCGGCCGGTGGCAGCCCGCTCTACCTGGCAGGGGGAGTGGAGAGCACCAGTACCGCGCCCCTGCGCGCGCACCGGAAGGACGACGGCGGCCCGGAGTTCTACCACCGCGCCCAGTTTGTGCCGGCGGGCTTTGGGGATCCGGACATGGGCGTCGCCGCGGAAACGGTGGCGGAGGAATACGGCGTGGGCAGGGACCGCCAGGATGCCTTTGCGCTGGCCAGCCACCGGAAAGCCCTCGCGGCGGTCAGCGGGGGGCGGTTTTCAGACGAAATCGTGCCGCTGGCCACTGCTGCCGGGGCTGTTTCCACCGATGGCGGGCCGCGCGCCGGCCTAAACCCCGCCATCATGGCGAGGTTCCCTGCCGCCTTCGTGCCCGGGGGGACCGTCACCGCCGGAAACTCCTGCTTTGACGCGGACGCCGCATCCGCCGTCGTCATCACTTCCCTTGAGCTCGCGCGGCAGCTGGGGGTGCACGATGGCCTGCTGGTGCGCGGCACAAGCACCGCGGGCGTGGCCCCGCAGGTGCTGGGGATCGGCGCTGCCCCCGCGGCCCGGGAGGTGCTGGCCGGAGCCGGTGTATCAGCCGGGGAGGTGGACCTGGTGGAATTCAATGAGGCCTTCGCATCCCAGACACTTGCCTGCCTGGACCAGCTGGGCATTGATGCCGGGCGGGTGAACCTGGACGGCGGCGCGCTGGCGCTGGGGCATGCCTATGGTGCCTCCGGCGCGGTCCTGGTGACGCGGCTGCTGGCCCAGGCGCGGAGGGCGGGTGTTCCGGGAACGTTGGGGCTGGCGATGATCAGCATGGCCGGTGGCATGGGGACCGCGGCGCTGCTTGAGTACTGCGTGCCCTCACAAGCCTGATCTTCAGGCCGGCTGGTCCTCGGCCTCGCCCAGACCGCGCGCGGCGAGTGCTTCGCCGGTCTGCCGGGCGTAGGCCACGGAGGTAATAAAGACCGGCAGCACCAGGGCCCGCGGGTTGCGTTCCAGGCCCCTGGCCCTGGCGGAGTCCCGGACGTCGGCGAATGTGCCGGCGATGAATGGGATGCTGCGGAGCATGATGCCAATGGTCAGTGCGAAGCGTTCCGGATCGGCACCCAATCTCTTGAAGGGACGCGCCACCCGGACAACGCCGTCCAGGAGCTGCTGAATGGGAGTGGTGCCGGTAAGCAGGGACGCTGCCACCACGCAGACCAGGATGTTCAGCACAATCCGCGCCGCGGTGGGACCGCCCAGCTGCCACCACTGGAAGAGGCCGATGGCCAGCAGCACGGGAGCGAGCGGCCGGACGGCACCCCACAGCCGTTTCATGCCGGCGCCGGCCAGCAGGAACAAGCCGGAGAGAACGGCCAGCACGGCTGCCGAAATACCCCAGTCCACGATGATGAAGGACGCCAGCCCGCAGGCGAAGACCAGCGCGAACTTCAGTGCCAGCGGCGCCCGGTGCAGGAGGGAATTGCCCGGCACATAGTTGGCCAGGAGGAACCCGTGGCCCCTCATCGGGTGTCCCGGGCTGCGTGATCAAGCCCTTGGAGGCACCACGAACGGTAGGCTGCCACGGCTTCGGCGGGGGCGCCGTCGAATGCCACGCGGCCCGCTTCGATGACCAGGACGCGGTCCATCTCCAGGGCAAGCCCAAGGTCATGGGTGGACATGATGATTTGCTGGTCCAGGGTGGCCAGTGTCCTGCGGAGCAGCTCGCGGTTGCGCAGGTCAAGCAGTGTGGAGGGTTCGTCCAGGACCAGCACCGCAGGGTCCACGGCGAGCACGGCGGCGAGCGCCATCAGTTGCCGTTCGCCGCCGGACAGCTCGTAGATGCTCTGGTCTGCCAGGTGAAGGAGTCCCAGCCGGCCAAGCGCTGCCTCAGCCTGGCGGCGCCGTTCCGGGCCGTTCTTCACGGAGCGGCGCAGGGACAGCTCAACGTCCTCCCTGCCGGTGGGCATCACCAGCTGGGAGAGGGGGTCGGTGAAGACGAAGCCGACGTTCCGCCTGACTTTGCGTACGGCACGCACTGTATCGTCGCCGTCGACCGCCACCCTGCCGTTGGTTGGCTGGATGAGCCCGTTGACCAGGCGCAGCAGCGTGGACTTGCCGGAGCCGTTGGCGCCGATGATGCCCACGCGTGCCTCCTCGAGCCGGAGGGTCACCGCGTCGAGGAGGACTTTGGGTTGCGGGGAGTTCTCTGTTTCGACGGCGACGGACACCTGGTCAAAGGTCACTGCGGGCATGGCGACGGGTCCTAGGCGTTTTCGGTTGTCACGGCAAGGCGGCGCACGCGGCGCACCAGGACATCGGGGAAGGCCCGGTGAAGGGCGACGGCGATGACGGCCGCGAGCACATTTTTGATGATGTCTCCCGGGTAGAAGATGAGGTCGCCCAGGAACGCCTGCTCCAGGGTGGCCTTGGAGTTCATTGCGATGCCCATGATGCCCAGCGAGTGCACCACCACGATGCTGGTGACCGTGGCGGACAGGAAGAACCAGAGGGCGCGGGCCCTGGTGGTGCGTTTGATCACCACAGTGGCCAGCCATCCGACAATACCCGCTGCGATGGGGAAGGCGATGATGTAGCCGGCCGAGGGGCCGGCAAGGATGCCCAGGCCGCTGCGGCCCTGGCTGAAGATGGGGAGGCCGGCGAGGCCCAGGAGGGTGTACAGGCCGACGGCGGCAAACCCGCGCGCCGGGCCCAACACCAGGCCGGTCAGCATGACGGCCAGGGTCTGGAAGGTGATGGGGACGCCGAAGCCGTTCAGGGCCAGTCCCGGCACCAGGGCGGCGCCGGCCACGAGGGCGGCAAAAACGGCGATGAGGCCCAGGTCCGTGCCGTTCCAGCGGCGGCGCTCCGTCCGCGGGCTGCTCTTCGGGCTGGTGTCGGTGTTGCTCATTGGGGGTCCTGTCGAGGTTGTACAAGCGGAATCTAATGTACAGCCGACGCTACCGGGGTGGAACGGGGCCCATTTTGTAGGGGACCTACTAAACAGGGGACCGTCGGCTTTGGGCTGGGCACAAGGAGCTTCCACCTGGATACCTTTGGCGGACCCTTGGTGGGAGAGGGGCTGGTCTCGCACTATGAAGCCTCGGAGCCTGCTCCTGCATGTGCCTTTCGGTCGAAGCTGCTGAGGCTGGCCTGCGCGAGGAGGTGTAGGGGCATTAATTAGGGGGAGCCCGGGATTGTTTTGGGTGCCTGAAGCAACAACACTGAACGAACTGGATTTGCATTGGCATTTAAATCGGGGGGCTAAATTGATCAACCAACCATTATTCCGCAGGAGTGAGCCTGGTACTGGTGCCTGGACTTTCTTTCTTTTCGTAAGCCGGGGGGTTGATCGTTCGGCTGGTCCCCGCCGCCGTCATTGGCCGAATCTGCGGGTCCACGGACTTTTGACAGCGATGTTCGTTGTGTTCTGTGCCCTGGTGGTACCGATCCCGGCGTCGGCCGACACGGGCGATGTTGGCGTTGCGGGTCCCTCGCATTCCGGCACCGCCACACCCACAGGCACCAAGCGCGCCACGAGCGTGTTGTGGTTCAACGACGGATCCTGGTGGGGAAACCTGTGGGACTCTGCCAGCTCCGATTTCCACATCTTCCGGTTCAACGCCGTGACCAGTTCCTGGGTGGATACCGGCGTGGCCACGGATGGACGGGCGGACACCCATCATGACGTGCTGTGGGACGGGAAGACGCTGTATGTCGCAAGCTACAAGTTCGTGAACGATGAGTCGCCGGCTGAACCGAATTTCCCCACAACGATGCGCCGTTACAGCTACGACTCTGATACCGGAAAGTATGCGCTGCTGGGTTCCTCCCAGATCAACAACTCCAAGGTTGAAGTCCTGACCATCGACAAGGACTCCACGGGCAGGGTCTGGTCCAGCTGGCAGGAGGACAACAGGATCTACCTGAACGTGACCGCCACTGACGGCAAGACGTGGGGCACGCCCTTCCAGGTTCCCGGAGCAATGAGCAACGTCTCCGTGGACGATACGTCGGCCGTGATTGCCTTTGACGGGAAGATCGGTGTGATGTGGAGCCGCCAGGTGGGGGACTCCACCGACGGCATGTACTGGAGCTACCACATCGATGGGGCGTCAACCACGGACTGGAGCACGCCTGTGGCGGCGGTGTCCGGGCAGCGCAGCAGCGATGACCACATGAACCTGAAGTGGCTGGACTCCACGGGAGGCCGGGTGTTCGCCGCCATCAAGACGTCATACACTTCGGCGTCACAGCCGCTGATCCAACTGCTGGCCCTCAGTGGCACCACGTGGTCCGCACACACGATCGCCACTGTTGCGGAATGCCCCAACCGGGTGATCGTCATGATTGACGAGAGCAGCCAGAAGCTGCGCACTTTCGCTACCTATCCAAAGCCGAGCGGCACGACGGACGCCGGTGTCTGCAGCACGTCCGGCGGTGCGATCTACGAAAAGTCGACGCCGCTGGACAACATCAAGTTCACCACCACCAAGACGGCCCGCATCGTCGATGCCGACCAGTTCGTGCACAACGTGACGTCGACGAAGCAGAACGTCAACAGTGCGGCGTGGGGTACGGTCGACAGCGGCCTGTTGCTGCTTGCAGACGTCAATGCCACAAGCCAGTACTGGCACTACTACGATCCCACCGGCGGGGGAAGCAATGACACCACCGCTCCGACCGTCACCGCCACGTCCCCCGCTACCGGTGCCACCGGCGTGGCGGTGACAGCCAATGTGACAGGGACGTTCTCGGAGGGATTGGACCCCTCCAGCGTCACATCCAGCACATTCACATTGACGGACGGGACGGCGCCTGTGGCCGCCGCTGTTTCCTACGCCACGTCCGGCAAAGTTGCAACGCTGGACCCCGGTGCGGACCTTGCAAGCGGCACAAAATATACAGCGACGATCAAGGGCGGCACCGGCGGCGTGAAGGATGTTTCCGGTAACGCCCTGGCCGTGGACAGGACCTGGACTTTCACGACGGCCGGGGCTCCGCCGGCGCAGACTCCGATCGCCGTTAAGGCTGCTTCGCTGGGTGGTGCCCTTGGAGCAGCCACCACACCAGAGGTGTATGGCCTCAAGGACAACGGCGGATACCAGTGTTTTGAACGCGGGTGCATCCTCTACTCGCCGGCATCAGGGGCCCACGTCTCAACTGGCGCGATCCGAGGYYTGTGGGCGGCTACAGGGTTTGAAGGTGGCAGGCTCGGCTACCCRACCACCGACGAGGTGGGCGGCCTCAGGGACGGCGGGGTCTACCAGAATTACCAGGGCGGGGCCATTATCTGGTCACCGGCCACAGGACCCCATATCTCCGTCGGCGCCATACGCTCCATCTGGGCCTCCACAGGGTATGAATCAGGTCGCCTCGGTTATCCCACCAGTGATGAATACGCTACGGGGAATGGAAGCGTGGCCCAGAACTACCAGGGTGGCGTCATTCACTGGAGCCCAAGCGGCTTCTACATCTCTTGGTCGTAAAGAACCGGACGTGATGACTTGGTAATGTGTGCCGCATGCCCATCAAACTGGAGAACGTCGGCATTGCAGTCCGGGACCTGGAGGAGGCCATCGCATTCTTCACCGACCTCGGCCTCACCGTCCTGGGCCGTCAGACGGTCAGTGGAGAGTGGGCCGACACCGCCGTAGGCCTCGACGGCAACCATGCCAAAATCGCCATGCTTCAGACACCGGACGGCCACGGCCGGCTCGAACTGTTCGAGTACATCCACCCCGACGCGATCGAGACTCTTCCCACACTGCCCAACGAGGTCGGCATGCACCGCGTGGCGTTCTCGGTGGACGACATCGACGCCGCACTGGAAATTGCGGCCAGGCACGGCTGCCACCCCCTGCGCGGGGTTGCCACCTACGAAGACGTCTACAAGCTCACCTACGTCCGGGGACCGAGCGGAATTATCGTCATGCTCGCCGAGGAACTGAAGAAGGGCTGACCGCCTGCTGCAATATACTCCCAACATGCCCAAAAAGCACCCAGCCCTTAATGCCCATCGGTCCGTTACCGTTCTGAGCGGAGGCCAACTGTGAGCGGCGGTCTCGTTGCCCTGCTCGACGACGTTGCGGCCCTTGCCCGGATTGCTGCAGCTTCCGTGGACGATGTGGCCGCCGGTGCCGCAAAGGCGGGGGCCAAGGCCGCCGGAGTGGTGATTGACGACGCCGCCGTCACCCCGCAGTACGTTTCAGGAGCGGACCCGTCCCGCGAACTGCCCATGATCAAGCGGATCTTTTGGGGCTCCATCCGGAACAAACTGCTCATCATCCTCCCGGCACTGCTGCTCATCAGCGCCTTCGTCCCGGGCGTGATTCCCTACATCCTCATGCTGGGCGGCACCTACCTCTGCTACGAGGGCGCGGAGAAGGTCTGGCACAAACTCCGCGGCAGCCACCATGAGGACGAGGAATCCCCGTCAGTGGAACGCGGGCCCGACGCCGAGGCCAAGGTTGTCAAGGGTGCCATCACCACGGACTTCATCCTGTCCTGCGAGATCATGGTGATCTCGATGAACGAGGTGGCAGCGGAGTCCATCTGGGTCCGCGCCTTCATCCTGGTCATGGTGGCGTTCGCCATCACAGTGCTCGTATACGGCGCGGTGGCACTGATCGTCAAAATGGACGACATCGGAATCCACCTGGCTGCCAAGGACTCTGCCCGTTCCCAGCGCCTCGGCAGGCTCCTGGTGAGAGGCATGCCGGCCGTGCTGGCCGCGATTACCTTCGTCGGCACGATCGCGATGCTCTGGGTTGGTGGGCACATCATGCTGCAGGGAGCCCATGACCTCGGCTGGCATGCGCCCTACGACCTGGTCCACGCCCTCGAATCCCCGGCAGCAGAGGTTCCGGTTGCCGGCGGCCTCCTGGGTTGGCTGGTCAACACCCTTTGCTCGGCGGTCCTCGGACTCGCCTGGGGCCTCGTCGTCCTGGCCGTCGTGGGTCCGCTGCTGAAAGTCCTGCCATTCGGCAAGGCGAAGGGCAGCCACGAAGAAGGTGCCGCGGAGGCCCGGACAAACGGCCATCAGCCGGAGAAACACGAAGAACGATAACTGTCTGTCTTCCGGGAGGATGCCCTCTAAAACGCGTACCGGATGCGACAATAAGGGGCTATGTCTGAAATGAGCGCGGTGAGCTGGCGCACGTAGCCCGCCTTGGCACGTGACCGGTAGCGGACGTTGTTGAAGCCATTGGACGAGGTCTTCGACTCCTGAAGATCGGGACGCCACAGGACGTTTTCGGCCTGCGGATGCCAGCCCAGGTTGACCTGGTGCAGTTGCTCGTTGTGCGTCAGGAAAATGACCTCCGCGGCCAGCTGTGCCTTGGCTGCCGGCGTCAGGGTGGCGTCGAGCTGGCGCAGCAGTTGCTCCCAGTCCGCGAGCCAGGTGTCCGTGACAATAACGGGGGAGAAGTTCACATGCACCTGGTACCCGGCGGCAACGAAGTCGTTGATGGCTGCCATGCGTTCCGCCACCGGTGATGTCCGGACGTCGACGGACTTCGCCAGGTCTGCGGGCATCAGCGAAAACCGGATCCGGGTATGCCCGCCATGATTCCAGTGCAGCATTGCCGGGTTGACGAACTTGGTGGCAAAGGACAGCTTGGCGTTGGGCAGTTCGCGGAAGAGCGTGACGAGATCCTCCACGTTGTCGCTGATCAGCGCATCAACCGAACAGTCGCTGTTCTCGCCGATGTCATAGACCCACAGCTCCGGGTCGCACTGATTGGGCTCCAGCTTCAGCCCCTGGCGGGTGGCGTGCCGTTCGAGCGTGGCGGCGATCTGGTCGATATTGGCGAACACGGTAACGGGGTTGCTGTACCCCTTGTGCCGCGGCACGTAGCAGTAGGCGCACGCCATGGCGCACCCGTTCGCCGTGGAGGGCGCGATGAAGTCCGCTGACCGGCCGTTCGGCTTGACGGACAGGGACTTCTTGACGCCCAGAACCAGCGCCTCCGTTTTGATCCGTGACCAGCGCGGGACGTTGGCTTCATCACCATGAACGTCCGGGATGTTCCAATGGTTGTCCACCAGTACGACGTCGGCATCCGGCCAGCGTGCCACGATCTCCTGGCCCCGGGGCAGCTCCAAAGCGGCCGGCTGGGCGTAGATGCGCCGGATTTGGAGCAGCCGATCGAATTCCATGACCACATTCTCCACGACCCTTCCGGGCAGCAGGCCGCGTTAAGCCCACGGCAGCAGCAGGAAACCTCCCGCCGCACGCTGTTGTTGAAAATTGGCTGCCCTGCCGGACGGTAGACTGGATTGTGCCGTTCTCCGGCTACTCTGCCCTGGCGTCCCTTCGTACCGTGTACGCGGACCGCGGCGTTCCCTGTTGTGAAAGGCCTTACCTGCTGTGATTACTGTCCAGGATCTTGAACTGCGTGCCGGTGCCCGGCTCCTGATGGACCAGGTGAGCTTCCGCATCGATAAAGGGGACAAGATCGGCCTGGTGGGCCGCAACGGCGCGGGCAAGACCACCCTGACGCGTGTCCTTGCAGGCGAAGGCCTTCCCGCCGCCGGCAAGGTCACCCGCAGCGGCGAAATCGGCTACCTCCCGCAGGACCCCCGCACCCCGGACATGGAGCAGCTGGCACGTGACCGGATCCTCTCCGCCCGCGGCCTGGACATCGTCGTCGGGAAGCTCCGGAAAGCGCACGATGAAATGGCCAGCGAAGATGCCGACGTCCAGCGCAAGGCCATGAACCGGTACGACCGGCTGGAGTCCGAATTCCTCGCAGCCGGCGGGTATGCTGCCGAGGCCGAGGCTGCGTCAATTTGTTCCAACCTGGCCCTCCCTGACCGCCTGCTGAACCAGCCGCTCAAAACGCTGTCAGGCGGCCAGCGGCGCCGCGTGGAGCTCGCCCGCATCCTCTATTCCGATGCCGAAACGATGCTCCTGGACGAACCCACCAACCACCTTGACGCCGATTCCATCGCCTGGCTGCGTGACTTCCTGAAGAACCACCAGGGCGGCCTCATCGTCATCAGCCACGACACCGACCTGCTGGAAGCCACCGTCAATAAGGTGTTCCTGCTGGACGCCAACCGCGCCCAGATCGACTTTTACAACATGGACTGGAAACGGTACCTCCTGCAGCGGGAGACGGACGAGCGCGCACGGAAGCGTGAACGCGCCAACGCCGAGAAGAAGGCCCAGGTCCTCATGGACCAGGCCAACAAGATGAGGGCGAAGGCCACCAAGGCTGTGGCCGCACAGAACATGGCCAAGCGTGCCGAGCGTCTGCTCAGCGGCCTGGAAGCCGTCCGCGAGCAGGACCGCGTGGCGGCGCTGCGGTTCCCCGATCCGTCACCCTGCGGCAAGACCCCGCTCACCGCAGACGGGCTCAGCAAGTCCTACGGCTCGCTGGAAATCTTCACCGACGTGGACCTGGCCATCGACCGCGGTTCCAAGGTGGTCATCCTGGGACTCAACGGTGCCGGCAAGACCACGCTGTTGCGCATGCTCGCCGGCGTGGACGCCCCGGACACCGGCGAGGTCATCCCCGGCCACGGCCTGAAGGTGGGCTACTACGCCCAGGAACACGAAACCCTGGACCACGACCGTACCGTTCTTGAGAACATGCGCTCCGCCGCACCGGACATGAAGGACGCCGAGGTGCGCGGCATCCTGGGCTCATTCCTGTTCTCAGGCGACGACGTCGACAAGCCCGCCGGCGTGCTCTCCGGCGGCGAAAAGACGCGCCTGGCCCTGGCCACCATCGTGGCATCCAGCGCCAACGTCCTCCTCCTCGACGAACCCACCAACAACCTCGACCCTGCCAGCCGCGCCGAAATCCTCGGCGCCCTGCGCAACTACACCGGCGCCGTCGTCCTGGTCAGCCACGACGAAGGCGCTGTCGAAGCCCTGAACCCCGAACGCGTGGTCATGCTTCCAGACGGCGTCGAAGACCTCTGGAACGAGGACTACCTGGACCTGATCACGCTGGCCTAAGCCGCTCCGTACCTTACGTTCGCTGCGCGACGCAGGTGCGCGCCCGTGGCTGCTTCGCTGCGGGACGCAGGTGATTTCCCGCGTGCTGGCTCGTTCCTCGTCTTTGACGCACGCTACATAAATCACCTGCGCCGCTCCGCTTGTGCCTTTGTGGCCTTTGCCCAGAGAGCCCGTGGTCCTGTCCGATTATCGACCGCTCCGCCCGCGGCAGCGAGCCGTTCCTTTCGGCGCAGCCAAAGGGGAAATCACGCGCGTCGCGAAGCGGACGGAACAAGCGCAACCAGCAAAGTGCCGTCGTCGTACTCCATGCCCTAGTACCCCTGCGCGTCGAGGAGGGCGTCTTCTTCTTCCTCCGCTGTGGCCTTCTTGCGCTTGCGCTTGCGCGGCGGGGCCGGGCGGCGGGCGGCAGGGACGGCGGAATGGACGGCGCCGTCCGGCAGCGTTTCTTCCTCGTCCTCTGCGTCGATCGCTGCATTCCGGGCCTGCTGGCGGGCCGCGTAGCCGAAGCCGACGAACATGAGCACACCGAACGCGAACCACTGCAGCGAATAGGACAGGTGCGTCCCCTCGTCCGTGGACGGCTTGGGGAACGCCACGGGCATGTCGGCGGACGGAGGCGTTTCCGACGCAAGCTGGCCGTAGGCGCCCGTGAGCAGCGGGTAGCCCAGCTGCGTGGCGTAGGTTGGCAGGTCAATGGACGCGAGCTGGCCTTCGGGGGCCCCGCGCTGAAGTTCCGGCTCGCCATGCTTCAGGCGAACGACGGCGGTGACCTCACCCGAGGGGGGTGCTGGCACCGAATCCGGGCTGCCCGGATTCCTGTTGCCGATGGGCAGCCAGCCGCGGTCGATGACCACCGTTTCGCCGCTGGTGAGGCGGAACGGGACCACCACCTCGTAGCCCGGCTGGCCGTTCAGCGGCCGGTTGCGGACAATCCGCTGGCCGGCCGCATCGTACGAGCCCTTCAATTCAACCTGGGTCCACTCCTTGGCCGGGTCAAGCTGGTTGAACTGGTCCCGTGCCTGCGCAAAGGGGATGGGGGTAGCGGAGTAATTGCTGACCACCCGGTTGATCTCGGCCAGCGTCTCCGCACGCCGGTCCATCTGCCAGCGGCCTAAAAATACGCAGGCGGCGGCAAAGATCGCGGCCAGCAGGAGATAGCCCAGCCATTTGCTGGAAAAAAGGAACCGGTACATTCAGATGTCCTGTGCCGGTGAACCGTCATCGCCGGGGCTAAGGGGAAGCGTTTCCTTCCAGAGCCCCCGGGTCTGCAGGTAGTCCTCCAGCCATTCCCGGTGGTCGGCGCAGGCCAGCCACGTTTTGCGGCGCTCGGGGGCGTGGATTTTGGGGTTGTTCCAGAGGAGCTGCCAGGACGCCTGGGCCCTGCACGCCTTCCGTGAACACATGGCGGTCCCGGACGCCACGTCCGATCCTGCCGCGAAATCGAAAAGACTCATGATGCCTGCCGCTCCTCCCCGGGGTCCTCATCCTTCACCAGTTCGCCTTGAAGCACAGCGCTTCCAGGTTCATCCTCCGGATCCGGAAGAACCGGGCTCTCAATCTCCGCCAGGGGGGCGGAATCCAGCAGCAAATCACTGTGGGCCTCGGCCTTGTCGCTGCCGTTGGCGATGACCACCGCAATCCAGGGCAGGAACACCGCGCCGGCCACCGCGATGATCTTGAACCAGCCGTCCACCACGAAGATCATGATCAGGCACACCATGCGGATTCCCATGGCCAGCGCGTACTTGATCATCCGCTGGCGCATGTCCTCAGAGTGCGCTCCGGCGGCGTCGGTAATGCTGTGGACCTCGGTATCGCCGGAGAACCGGCCCGGTTCTTCGGGCGCGGAATGTCCCGCATGGTTTTCAAGGGTCACGGTGGATGATCACGCTCCAAAGGCTTCCCTCAATTCTCGCACCATCGGCAGTGCTGCCCAAACCCGCAGCGGGCCTGCCGCTAAGATCGGAGGCAGCCCAAACCACACCCCCACTACCGCGGCGCAGCCTGCCGCAGAATCCCGGAGCCCCTTTATGACTGAAACAGCTTCCGCACCCCGCAGTGTCCTCATCACTGGCGGCAACCGCGGTATCGGCCTGGCCATCGCCCAGGCGTTCCTGGCCAACGGTGACAAGGTGGCGGTGACCTACCGCAGCGAAACCCAGCTTCCGGAAGGAATCCTCGGCGTTAAGGCGGACGTCACCGATGAGGCATCCGTGGACGCGGCCTTCAAGGAAGTGGAAGCTGCCCACGGTCCCGTCGAAGTACTGGTGGCCAACGCCGGCATCACCAAGGACACCCTGCTCCTGCGCATGAGCGAGGACGACTTCACTTCCGTCATCGACACCAACCTCACCGGCGCCTTCCGTGTCATCAAGCGCGCGTCCAAGGGCATGATCCGCCTCCGCAAGGGCCGCGTTGTCCTCATTTCCTCGGTCTCCGGCCTCTACGGCGCACCGGGCCAGATCAACTACTCCGCATCCAAGGCCGGCCTCGTGGGCATCGCCCGGTCCCTCACCCGCGAACTCGGCTCCCGCGGCATCACCGCCAACGTGGTGGCACCCGGCTTCATCAACACCGACATGACCGCCGAACTCCCCGAAGCCACCCAGAAGGACTACCTCACCAGCATCCCCGCCGGCCGCTTTGCCGAAGCCGCCGAGGTTGCGAATGTGGTCCGGTGGATCGCCAGCGATGAAGCCGCCTACATCTCCGGTGCGGTCATCCCGGTGGACGGCGGCCTGGGCATGGGCCACTGACCCTTCCGGTCATTGCCCCTGCAGGAAACTAGCCGGGCGGCCCTTATTTGTCGGAGCCGCACAACGGATATCCGCAGCAGCCGCTGGCATGATGGACTGCAGACCACAACGATTTAGATGTTTCGAACAAAGGAAGCTCGAATGGGACTGCTGGACAACAAGACGGCCATCGTCACGGGATCATCGCGGGGCATCGGCGCCGACGTAGCAAAGATCCTCGCCTCGGAGGGTGCCGCCGTCGTGGTCAACTACCGCCAGAAGGCGCCGCGCGCCAACAAGGTGGTACAGGGAATTGAAGCCGCCGGCGGACGCGCTGTCGCCGTGGGAGCCGACCTCACCACGCAGGAAGGCGTGCAGGCCCTGGCGAGCGCCGCGATGGAGAACTTCGGTTCGCTGGACATCCTGGTGCTGAACGCCTCGGGCGGCATGGAAACCGGTATGGGGGAGGACTACGCCCTCAAGCTCAACCGCGACGCACAGGTCAACATGCTCAACGCTGCTGTGCCCCTGATGAAGGAAGGCTCCCGCGTGGTTTTCGTTACCAGCCATCAGGCGCACTTCATCAACACCGTGCCCACCATGGAGGCCTACGAGCCGGTGGCCCGCAGCAAGCGCGCCGGTGAGGACGCGCTGCGCGAACTGATCCCCAACCTTGCCGAAAAGGGCATCTCCCTGGTGGTGGTGTCCGGGGACATGATCGAGGGAACCGTCACCGCCACGCTCCTGGACCGCTCGACCCCGGGCGCCATCGAGGCCCGGCGGGCTGAAGCCGGCAAGCTGTACTCCGTGGAGGAGTTCGCCGAGGTGGTGGCAAGCATGGCAACGGCCGACGTCGAATCCGGCCATACGGAGTACGCCGGGGGAGCAGATTACTTCGGCAAGGGTGCCCAGCCCGCCAGCTAGGCTCCCCACTTCGTGAGAAGGGCCCACGCCGCAGGGAATTCCTGCGGACGTGGGCCCTTCCCTGTTAAGAGCGGCTAGACTCCGGCGACGTGGCGGACCGCGTCCAGGTACGGCATGTTGAGGGCGGCGTCGGCCACGGCGCGGACGGCGGGCTTGGCATTGAACGCCACCCCGATCCCGGCGGCACCGAGCATGTCCAGGTCGTTGGCGCCGTCGCCCACCGCGATGGTGTGCTCCAGCGCGATGCCCTCCGCAGCGGCCCACTCCCGCAGGTACTTCTCCTTGGCCGCCCTGTCCACCACGGCGCCCAGCACCTTGCCGGTTAGCGCGCCGTCGACGATTTCCAGTTCATTGGCCTGCCAGTAGTCCAGGCCCAGGTCGGCCGCGATCGGCTCCAGGATCTGGTTGAAGCCGCCGGACACCACTGCCACCGTGTGGCCGGCTGCCTTGAAAGCGGCCACCAGATCGCCAGCGCCTTCACTGAGCTTCACTTCGTTGCGGACGGAATGGACGACGTCGGCCGGCAGCCCGGCGAGCACGGCCACCCGGGCGTGCAGGCTTTGGGCGAAATCCAGTTCCCCGCGCATGGCAGCTTCCGTGACGGCGGCCACTTCGTCCCGCTTGCCGGCATAGGCGGCCAGGAGCTCGATGACCTCCTGCTGGATCAGGGTGGAATCCACATCCATGATCAGCAGCTTCCGGGCAGCGGAGCGGAGGCCGGCCGGAACAACGGCAGTATCGAAATCGCTGGTGGCGGCCCCGGCCACGGACCTGCGCAGGGCGGCGAGCCCGGCCTCGGTCGCATCCGAAAGGGCCAGGTCAAGGATGTGGACCTGGTACCGGTCGCCTTCCGGGGAGGATTCGGACAGTACCTGGGCGCCGTGCGATGCGAGGACGGAACGCAGCTGCTCCAGCCCGGTGGGGGTCACATTGAGGCCATAGCTGACCGCAGTCACGTTCGAAGTCATGCCTGCAATCTTAGCCAGCGCCGACGGGACCGCTGGAATCCGTTGCGGACCCACCGCTGCGAAGCATCCACGGGCCTTCACACCGGTTATCAGTCATCTTCTATTTTGTCCTAGTGTCTACTCCTATGAGTGATGTTCTGGAACTGGACTCCGTCAGCGTTGTCCGAGGCAAAAAGACCCTGCTGGACAATGTCGACTGGCAGGTCAATGAAGGCGAGCGGTGGGTCATCCTTGGCCCCAACGGCGCCGGCAAAACCACCCTTCTCCAGATCGCTGCGGCCCGGCTCCACCCGAGCAGCGGCACCGCGGGCATCCTCGACGAAGTGCTGGGCCGCGTTGACGTCTTCGAACTCCGGCCGCGCATCGGCCTTTCCTCTGCTGCCCTTGCCACCCAGATTCCGGAACACGAGAACGTCCTCAACGTCGTGGTCACGGCCGCCTACGGTGTCACCGGCCGCTGGCGCGAAGGCTACGAGCGCGACGACGAACGGCGCGCGTTCCGGCTGCTGAACGACTGGGGCATGGGGCCACTGCTCAACAGGACTTTCGCCACGCTGTCCGAAGGCGAGCGCAAGCGCGTCCAGATTGCCCGTGCCCTCATGACGGACCCGGAACTGCTGCTCCTGGATGAGCCGGGCGCCGGGCTGGACCTGGGCGGCCGCGAAGAGCTGGTCCACAAGCTGGGCGAACTCGCCGGCGACGAGTCTGCGCCGGCCATGGTCCTGGTCACGCACCACCTTGAGGAAGTCCCGCCCGGCTTCACCCACGCCATGCTCCTGCGCGACGGCAGCGTCGTGGCGGCCGGCCCCATCACCGAGGTCCTGACTGAAGAGCACCTGAGCACCACCTTCGGCCTGCCGCTTGCGGTCACCGAGAAGGCGGGACGCTACACCGCCACCGCACGCCGCTAGAAGCGGCCTGCGCTACTGCCTTGGAACTCTTCAGCAGCATCATTGTGTTCATCGCCGGTCTGTGGGCCGGCACCATCAACGCCGTAGTGGGCTCCGGCACCCTGGTCACGTTCCCCGTACTCATCGCCCTGGGCGTGGCCCCGGTGGTGGCATCGATGAGCAACGCCATGGGCCTGGTGGCCGGCACCGCGGCCGGGGCTTTCGGCTACCGGCGTGAACTTGCCGGGCGGGGACGGCAGGTGCTGCGCCTGCTGCCGGCGTCGGTCCTGGGCGGCGTGTCCGGCGCCTGGCTGCTGCTGCACCTGCCGGAGAAGGTGTTCCACTACGTTGCGCCGGTCCTGCTGGTCCTGGCGCTGCTGATGGTGGTGTTCCAGCCAAGGCTCCAGGACTGGGTGCGCAACCGCGAGGCCAATCCGGAGCACGCCGTCCGGGACAAACGCCACGGCATCCTCCTGTTGGTCCTCGTCTACCTCGCCGGCGTATACGGCGGCTACTTCGTGGCAGCCCAGGGGATCCTGCTGGTGGGAATCCTGGGCGTCTTCCTCACCGGGACCATCCAGAACGCCAATGCCATGAAGAACATCCTGGTGCTCGGCGTCAACATGGTGGCCGCCATCTCCTACCTGCTCTTCGCCTTCGACCGGATCAACTGGCTCGTGGTGCTGCTCATCGCGGTCAGCTCCACGATCGGCGGCATCCTGGGTTCCAAGGTGGGCCGAAAGCTCTCGCCGCGCGTCCTCCGGGCCGTGATCTTCAGCCTGGGCATCGTGGCCCTTGCCGTCATGATCGCCAACCTGCTGAAATAATCACCCGGTGACCTTCCACTACCTCGAATCCGCCGACGACCCGCGCGTCAGCGACTACACCACCCTGACCGACGTGCACCTTCGCAAGCTCCGTGAACCGGCCGAGGGGATGTACATCGCCGAGTCGTCGCGGGTCCTGCGCCGGGCGCTGGCAGCGGGCCACCGGCCGCGTTCGTTCTTCCTGGCGGAGAAGTGGATGGCGGACCTCGACGACGTCTTCCGGGCGTATCCCGACGTTCCGGCTTTCATCGGCTCCGCGGCCCTGCTTGAGGAGATCACGGGTTTCCACCTGCACCGTGGCGCCATGGCGGCCATGCAGCGCCCCGCGCCGGTGCCGCTGCCGGAACTCCTGGCCGGTGCCAGGCGCGTGGCCGTGCTGGAGGACATCGTGGACCACACGAATGTGGGTGCCATCTTCCGCTCCGCCGCAGCGCTGGACATCGACGCCGTGCTGGTCACCCCGCGCTGCGGTGATCCGCTCTACCGGCGCAGCGTCAGGGTCAGCATGGGCACGGTGTTCCAGGTTCCCTGGGCACGCATGGGGGACTGGCCGGGCGACCTGCAGGTGCTGAAGGATCACGGCTTCACCGTCGCGGCACTCGAACTGACGCCGGACGCGGAGGACGTCGACGCCGTCGCGTCCCGCAACCTGGACAAGCTCGCCCTGGTGCTGGGCACCGAAGGCGCCGGCATGAGCCCGGAGACGCTCGCCGCCGTCGACCTCGCCGTCAAAATCCCCATGCGCAATGGCGTGGATTCGCTCAATGTGGCCGCTGCGTCGGCCGTGGCGTTCTGGGAGCTGCGGGCGCGGTAAGGACGCGGATAACCGGTTCGTCACCCCCTCCCGCATCGGCTATGATGGATAGCTGGTTGTCCTGCTTTTTCAGCTTCGGCTGATGCAACAGATCCCAGCCATCCCATTCATACCTGGCAGCTGGCAAAATCCAGTTGCGCGAACAAAGGTCCCATTATGAAGTCTGATACCCACCCGAAGTACGAAGCTGTTGTCTTCAACGACCTGGCCTCCGGCACCAAGTTCCTGACCCGCTCCACCGTGTCTTCCAACAAGACCATCGAGTGGGAAGACGGCAACACCTACCCGGTCATCGACGTCGAAATCTCTTCCGAGTCCCACCCGTTCTACACGGGCAAGCAGCGCATCATGGACTCTGCAGGCCGCGTCGAGCGCTTCAACGCTCGCTTCAAGGGCTTCGGCGGCAAGAAGTAATCGTCTTCCCCAAGGTCTGATGGAAAGCCCGCACCGGCAACGGCGCGGGCTTTCTGCTTTTAACCGTGCACCTGTTTTCTGGGGCAGGATGGAAAGCATGACCCAGCCACGTATTCCTGCCCATGATGCCGCCAGCAACCAGCGCCTGCACGGTGAGTACAAGGTCCCGGGCGGCAAGCTGGTGGTGGTGGACCTGGCCGTGGCGGACGGCGCCCTGGCTAACGTCTCTGTCAGCGGCGACTTCTTCCTGGAGCCGGACGAGGCACTGGAGGACATCAACCGCGCCCTGACCGGCCTTCCTGACACCACGCCTGCCAAGGACCTGGCAGCGGCCGTCACCGCCGCCCTGCCGGCCGGTGCCGTGCTGTTCGGCTTCTCCGCTGACGCCGTGGCCGTGACCGTCCGCCGTGCCCTGGCCAAGGCAACGTCCTGGGGCGACCACGAGTGGAACGTCATCGCGCCCACCGTGCTGCCCACCGAAATCAACGTTGCCCTTGACGAGGTCCTCACCGAGGCCGTGGGCGCCGGTGCCCGCACGCCCACCCTACGGTTCTGGGACTGGCAGGAGCCGTCGGTGGTCATCGGCAGCTTCCAGTCGGTGCAGAACGAGGTGGACCCCGAGGGCGTGGCCAGGCACGGCATCAACGTGGTCCGCCGGATCAGCGGCGGGGGAGCGATGTTCATGGAGGCCGGCAACTGCATCACCTACTCGCTCTACCTGCCGCAGACCCTGGTGGACGGGCTCAGCTTCGCCGACTCCTACCCCTTCCTGGACGCATGGGTCATGGCGGCACTGGAACGGCTGGGCATTAACGCCTTCTACATTCCGTTGAACGACATCGCCACGGACCAGGGCAAGATCGGCGGTGCCGCGCAGAAACGCCTGGCCAACGGCGGCATGCTGCACCACGTCACCATGAGCTACGACATCGACGCCGACAAGATGGTGGAGGTGCTCCGGATCGGCAAGGAGAAGCTTTCGGACAAGGGCACCCGCAGCGCCAAGAAGCGGGTGGATCCGCTGCGTCGCCAAACCGGCCTGGCGCGCACGGCGATCATTGAGGCGATGATGGACGTTTTCAGCGAGCGTTACGGTGCAACCCCGTCATCGTTGGCGGGACACGAACTGGCGGCAGCCGAGGAACGCGTGGCCACCAAGTTCGGCACCAGGGAATGGCTCCACCGGGTCCCCTAGCCCCATCGACTGCTGCCGACTCGTCCCGCAGCCTATCCACTGCTGCGTAACTGCCGTTTTGCGGCCTGAAAACGGCAGTTACGGAGCAGTCGATGAAGGAACGACGGCGGCCTGCGCGGTGAGCGCGCGCAGCAGGTGGCTGCGCTGCTCGATGATGATACGGCGCAGGGCGTGCGGCGCGTCGGGGTTGGCGGCCAGCCAGTCATCCGTCCGTTGGACCACCGGGTGCTCCCGAGGGCTTGTGCCCGCCAGATCCTGGGCGGCGGGATAGAGGCCGCGGACAATCCGGCTGGCGATTTCGATGCTGCGTTCGGCCCAAACAGTCAGCAGGCAGTCGAAGTAGGGCTCGACGTACGGCTCCAGCAACGCCGGCGGCGCGGTGCTGAATCCGCTGATGGTGGCAGTGAGGAGTTGGTTGGAGAGCTCGTTCCCGTGAACGGCGGCTTCCCAGGCCGCAGCCTTGACCGCCGGGTCGGGTCGGGACGCCATGGCCGTTGCGTGGCCGGCGCGGCCGGATGCCGTGGTGTCGCGCGCCAGCTCTGCGTCGAGCTCGGCCGCGCCGGCCTGTCCGTTGGCGGCGAGCGCATGCCACAGCTGCCAGCGCAGCTCTGCATCCACGGACAGCCCCGGCACGGTTGCCGTGCCGTCCAGCAGGCCACGGAGCCGGGGGAGCGCTGCCGCATCATGCCGGCTGAGGGCGGCAAGGGTGCGGGCCCAGGCAAGCTGTGCGTCAGAACCGGGCACGGCCCGGTCCAGTTCGCCGGCGGCGGCCGCAAGGAAGGAAGCACGGACACTCCCGCGGGTGCCCGCCGGTGTGTAACGTTCGACGGCGGTGGTGGCGTTGTCCAGGATGTTTAGCAGGACCCCGATGCCGCTTTCAGCCGGGGCGAACGCAGCGACGGCGTCAGCGTACAACGATGCCGGAGTTTCGCCGTCGCGTGCGGAGTTCCACAGCGCAGTCCAGCAGAGGGCACGCGCCATGGGGTCAAGGATCCGGTCCAGGGATGCGCGGACCGTTGCCTCGGAGACCGGGTCCAGCCGCACCTTGGCGTAGGTCAGGTCCTCATCGTTGACCAGCAGGAGCGCCGGCCGTTGCTGCCCGGCGAGCTGGGGGAGCTCCGTCCGCTCGCCGGCAACGTCCGTTTCGATGCTCCCGGTCCGCACCAGGGCGCCGCCGGCATCAAAGTCATAGGAACCCACCCGGAGCCGGTGCGGACGCAGCTCCTCACGTCCCGTCACCGGATCCACCGCTTCCTGGACGATGGCCACCCGGCCCGGCACGCCGTCGTCGTCCGTTGCACTGGAAGCTGAAAACTCCATGGACAGGCTGGAAATGCCGGAGGTCTGCAGCCACTGCCGGGCCCACCCGGACAGGTCCCGCCCCGAGGCCGCCGCCAGGGACGCCAGGAGGTCGGCCAGCGACGTGTTGCCGTAGGCATGCTTCCTGAAGTACTCCCGCGACCCGGCAATGAACGCGTCAAAGCCCACGTAGGCCACCAGCTGCTTCAGTACCGACGCGCCCTTGGCGTAGGTGATGCCGTCGAAGTTCTGTTTTGCCGCTTCAAGGTCCGGGATGTCGGCCACGATGGGATGGGTGGTGGGGAGCTGGTCCTGCACGTAGGCCCAGGCTTTGCGTTTGTTGGCGAAGTTGACCCAGGCGGTGTCCCAGTCCGTGGCCCGGTCAACACCGAGGGTTCCCATGTAGTCGGCGAAGGACTCCTTCAGCCACAGGTCGTCCCACCACTGCATAGTCACCAGGTCGCCGAACCACATGTGCGCCATCTCGTGCATCAGGGTGGTGGCACGCGCCTGGTACTGGGCGTCCGTGGCCCGCGAGGTGAACACGTAGCTTTCCGTGAACGTCACCAGCCCCGGGTTCTCCATGGCGCCGAGGTTGTATTCGGGAACGAACGCCTGGTCGTACTTGCCCCAAGGGTAGGGGAAATCGAAAAGGCGGTTGAAGAAGTCCAGGCCCTTTTTCGTGAGGCTGAAGAGCTCCCCGGTGTCGAAGGAGCCCGCCATGGATGCACGGCAGTAGAGGGCGAGCGGGACGTCCAGCTGGCTGCCGTCGTCGAGCGTTGCCTGCCAGCGGTCCGTGGCCTTGAAGTACGGCCCGGCCAGGATGGCGGTGATGTAGGTGGACATCGGCAGGGTGGTGGCGAAGTCCCAGCACGCCGTGGCGGGGTCGCTGGTCAGCACGGTCCGGTTGACCTCCGCGCCGTTTGACGCCACATGCCAGTCGGCGGGGGCCATTACGTGGAAGGTGTAGGTCGCCTTCAGGTCGGGCTGCTCGAAGTTGGCGAAGACGCGACGCGCATCAGCAGGCTCGTACTGCGTGTACAGGTAGCACCGCCCGTCCGCCGGGTCCACGAACCGGTGCATGCCTTCGCCGGAACGGCTGTACAGCGCCGTTCCCGTGACCGTGACCTGGTTCTCGGCCCGCAGGTCGTCCAGCCGGATCCGCGCGCCGTCCACCACATCCTCAACCCGCAGGCCCCTGCCGTTGAGGAACACGCTGTGCACGTCACCTCCGATGAAGTCGAGGAACGTACTGGCGCCAGGTTCGGCGGTGAAGGTGATGACGCTGCGGCTCGTGTAGCCGGTGACCGCTGGATCCGCTGCCTGCCGCACATCCAGGGAGATGTCGTAACTGGTGGTGCTGATCCGGGCTGAACGTTCGGCGGCTTCGCGGCGCTGCAGATTCTCATGTGACACCCGGCTATCTAATCACGGTGCCGATTCATTGGTTCAGCCGGCGATCAGGAAGGCTGCAGCCAGGCCCAGCACGGCAATCAGGAGCCACGAAGCGAGTGCCGCCAGGAGCGCCGGTCCGCCGGTGTGGAGCAGGGTGCGGATACGGACCGCAGAGCCAAGGCCAAACAGGGCCGCACCCAGCAGGATGTCCTGCAGGGTGGCCCCCAGGTCGAGCAAGCCTGCGGACAGCCAGCCGGTTGAGCGCAGCGCCACCATGGCAACGAAGCCCACGACGAACAGCGGCACCAGCGGCGGCATTTTCTCAGCCACACCATCCCCGGTGCCCACGGCACGCACCCCGTTTCGGTGATGCGCACCTGCCAGCGCGGCCACGGGGGCCAGCAGCAGCACCCGGGTGAGCTTGACGACGACGGCGACCGCCAGGGCAGCGGTCCCGGCGGTTTGCGCCGTGGCCACCACCTGGCCCACGTCGTGTACCGACGCGCCGGTCCAGGCTCCGAACACTGTGGCCGTGAGCCCCAAGGGTTGCGCGAGGAGGGGGAGGACGCCGATGGCGAGCGTGCCGCAAAGGGTGACCAGGGCCACGGGCAGGACGGTTTCCGCGTGCCGGATGCGGCGGACGGCGGCCATGGCGCCAATGGCGGAGGCACCGCAAATGGAGAATCCCGTGGCCACCAGCAGTGAGGTTACAGGCGGCAGGCGGAACAAGCGCGAAATCGCATACGTCCCGCCGAAACTGGCTGCCACCACGCCCACAATCAGGACCAGGGCCAGCCAACCCAGGCCCAGGACATCCATGACGCTGACCTTCAGGCCCAGGAGTACGATTCCCCCGCGCATCAGGTGCTTGCCGGCGAAGTCCAGCCCCGGCCGTGCCCGGCCTCCCGTCCACGTGCCGGCACCGGGCAGGTTGGCGGCCAGAACGCCCAGGACCACAGCGAGGGTCATTGCCGGCAGGGCCGGCAGCAGTCCATGCACCAGGAAGGCCGCTGCGACGGCGGCAGCGGCGGTCATCAGCCCCGGAACCAGGCGGGCAATCCGCGGCCCGGAACGGCCGCGGCCCGGCGCTGGGAGGCTTCTGCTGACTGGCACTCACCTACTGTGCCCGACGAGGCCCGTAAAGTACGAACCGGGCCATTGGCGCCAACACGCCACAATGGATGGCAGTAATGAATTCGAAACAAAAAGATGGTTGGCTATTGGACATGTCAGACCTATTCCAGGATTACTCCGAGGCCGCGGGCCGATCCGGAGCCTACGACGAGATGTTCGCCCCGGGGCAACAGGCCAGGGACTCGTACGGGCAGGTGGCGGACGCACTCCGGAAGCTCTCCCTGGCGGACGTCACCGCACGCGCCGACTCCATGGCGCGCACCTTCCTGGACCGTGGGGTGACCTTCGACTACGCGGGTGAGGAACGGCCCTTTCCGCTCGACATCGTGCCCCGCGTCATCCCGGCGGCCGAGTGGGACGTCCTGGAAAAGGGGGTCGCCCAGCGGGTCCGTGCCCTGGAAGCCTTCCTGAACGACGTCTACGACAAAATGACCGTAGTGTCCGACGGCGTGATCCCGCGCCAGCTGGTGACCACCAGCGCACACTTCCACCGGCAGGTCCACGGCTTCGAACCGGCCGGCGGGGTCCGCGTCCACATCTCCGGCATCGACGTCGTCCGCGACGCCGCCGGCACGTTCCGTGTCCTGGAGGACAACGTCCGCGTACCCTCCGGTGTCAGCTACGTGCTGGAGAACCGGCGCGCCATGGCCAAGGGCCTGCCGGAGGCCTTCGGTCAGCAGCTCATCCGGCCCGTCGAGGAATACCCGCGCCGGCTGCTCTCGGCCCTGCGCAAAACCGCACCGGCAGGCGTCGACGATCCCACCGTCGTCGTCCTGACCCCGGGCGTGTTCAACAGCGCCTACTTCGAGCACACCCTCCTGGCCGGCCTGATGGGCGTGGAACTGGTGGAGGGCCGCGACCTGATCTGCCGCGGCAACCGCGTCTACATGCGCACCACCGCCGGTGAACAGCGTGTGGATGTCATCTACAAACGGATTGACGACGACTTCCTGGACCCCCTCCAGTTCCGCTCCGACTCCATGCTCGGCTGCCCCGGCCTGGTCAACGCCGCCCGCGCCGGCGGCGTCACGATTGCCAACGCGGTGGGCAATGGCGTTGCCGACGACAAACTGGTTTACAGTTACGTCCCTGACCTGATCCGCTACTACCTCAGCGAGGAGCCCATCATCGCCAACGTGGACACCTTCCGCCTCGAGGAAAAGGAAGCCAGGGAGTACACCCTGGACAACCTCGCGGAACTCGTGGTCAAGCCCGTGGACGGTTCCGGCGGCAAGGGCCTGGTCATCGGCCCGGATGCCTCCAGGGATGAACTGGACGCCCTCCGCCAGCGGATCATCGCTGACCCCCGCGGCTGGATCGCCCAGCCGGTGCTGCAGCTCTCCACCGTCCCCACATTGAGCGGAGACAAGTTCGGCCCCCGGCACGTGGACCTCAGGCCCTTTGCAGTCAACGACGGCGACAACGTCTGGGTCCTCCCCGGCGGCCTGACCCGCGTGGCACTCAAGGAAGGGTCCCTGATCGTCAACTCCAGCCAGGGCGGCGGATCCAAGGACACCTGGGTCCTTGCCGATTCACCCCAGATGCCGGTGGAAACCGTTCCCCGCCAATCCGTCACGGTCCGTGAACGGGTCTCCGTGTGGCCGGTGGAAAGCAACTGGCGCGACCGCCAGTCGGAGCAGCAGCAGTGAGCCGCGCCGCCGTCGGGCATTTCCTTTACACCGTTCCGGGCGCGCAGGAGGTAGCCGCGAATGCTTAGCCGAATTGCCGAGTCCCTGTTTTGGATCGGCCGCTATGTCGAACGGGCGGACGGTACCGCCCGCATCCTTGACGTGCACCTGGAACGCCTCAACCACCTCCCCATGGAGGAGCGCAGGAGCGTCGCCCAGGAACTGCTCGCGGTCATGGGCGCCCGCCCCCAGAGCGAGGATTTCGGCCTGCCCGAACTGCTCCATGCCCTGGCCTATGACAAGACCAGCGCCACGTCCATCGCCGGTTCCCTGG
Organism: Arthrobacter sp. Soil764; assembly: GCF_001428075.1. GTDB lineage: Bacteria > Actinomycetota > Actinomycetes > Actinomycetales > Micrococcaceae > Arthrobacter. The sequence goes on from NZ_LMSI01000019.1 coordinate 287,386, forward strand.
GCGCTGCCCGTGAGAATGCCCGCCGGGCGCGTGAAACCGTGTCCTCGGGGCTCTGGGAGAGCCTGAACACCACGTACTACGGCCTGAGCCAGCACCGCAAGGACGTGGTGGGTACCTACCGCTTCTGCAACTGGACCCTGGAACGCACCGCCATGGTCAGCGGACTTGCCGACACCACGGTGAGCCACGACGAAAGCTGGCTCTTCCTGGTCCTGGGCCGTTCCCTGGAACGTGCGGACATGACGGCCCGGATGCTGTCCACCCGCGACGTGCTCTCCGCCGGCATGTCCTGGGTGAACATGCTGCGCTGCGCCGGCGCCTACGAGTCCTTCCTGCGCACCCGCCGCGCCGCGTTCGGCGACCAGCACGCCGCCGAATTCCTGCTGCTGGACCGGCTCTTCCCCCGCTCCATCGTCTACGCGCTGCGGGACGCCGACGAGTGCCTGGCCAAGCTGGACCCGTCCGCGCAGCGGGTGGGTTTCATCAACGATGCCCGCCGCATCGTGGGGCAGGCCAGGACCTTCCTTGAGTTCCACCGGACGGATGACCTCATGTCCGAGCTTCCCGAGCACATGGAACGGGTCCAGAAGGCAGTGTCCCAGGCCTCGGACGCCATTTCCCGTAAGTACTTCAATCAGGCGGACGAACTGGCCTGGGTGGGAGAAGTGTCATGACCCGGTTGAGCATCGTCCACAGGACGGCCTACAAGTACAACAAGCGCGTCACCCTGTCCTACAACGAGGCCCGGATGACGCCGCTGACGGATTCGCAGCAGGTGGTGCTGGAGTCCGTGGTGAAGGTGTCCCCGTCCCAGGCGGCGGTGAGCACCTACCGCGACTACTGGGGGACCAGGGTCACGGCCTTTGACATGCAGATGCCCCACGAGAACCTCGAGGTGGTCTCCAACATCACGGTGGAGGTGCACCGGGCGGGGAAAATCCCTGCGGAAGCGGACATCGTGGGCTGGGACGTCCTGGCCGCACCGGAAACACTGGACACCTTCAGTGACTGGCTGCCGCAATCCCGTCTAAGTGGGCCGGGCGAGGAAGTACTGGGCATCATCCCGGACGTTGTGGCGGGGAAGAACCCGCACGAAGCTGCCATGGCCGTCTTTGCCTGGATGCGGGGCGAGATGACCTACATGTCCGGCTCCACCGCTGTGACCACCAATGCGGAGGAGGCCTGGGGCCAGCGCCAGGGCGTGTGCCAGGACCTGGCTCACCTGGCCATCGGTGCCCTGCGCAGCTGCGGCATTCCGGCACGCTACGTCTCCGGCTACCTGCACCCGCGGTCAAGCGCGGGAATCGGCGAGACCGTGGCCGGACAGTCGCATGCCTGGCTGGAATGGTGGGACGGTGACTGGCGCAGCTGGGACCCCACCAACCACAAACCTGCCGGTGACTTCCACGTCACGGTGGCCCGGGGCCGCGACTACCGGGACGTGCCCCCGCTCAAGGGCATCCTGTCCGGCGGCGGCGGGTCCGCCCTGAACGTCAGCGTGGAGATCACCCAGCTCGCCTGAGGCGCCAGGTTTCCCGGCCGCCACGGCCGGGAAACCTGATGCCGCCTGCCTTATTCCGGCGCCGTTCTGGCGGCGCTGCTGATCTGGGTCCACCACGTCATCGGATCGGTGACCTGGAAGCGGCGGCCGGTGACCGAATCCGGGGTGATGCGGACGAAAGCGTCCTTCCGCCCCGACTGCCACGGGAAGAGGTACAGGCGGGAGGTTTCCAGCACGTCCTCAGTGCTCTTGACCAGGGCCGCGGTGCCCTTGATCACCACACTCCAGGCCAGCCCCGTTTCCGGATCCACGCCGTCCGCCTCCACGGCCACAGGGGCATCGCCGGACGCTGCCGACAGCTTTGTCCCCTGGCTGGTCCGGAAGACCAGCGTGCCGCTGTCCACGGTGTAGTTGACCGGGAAGATGTCCGGGCGCCCATCCACGAGCACAGCCAGCCTGCCCACGGAGACCGTCCGCAGCAAGGCCCAGCATTCATGGTGTTCGAGGTTTTGGACTGGGGTAGATGACTCGTTGCTCATGCGGTGAGCATACGCCCTTCACCAGGGGCTGGGCTTGTAATCCTTCAGGAAGACGCCGTACTGGTCCTCGCCGTTCTCGCCCATGACGATGGGGTCGTAAACCCGTGCCGCACCGTCCACCAGGTCCAGCGGAGCGTGGAACCCTTCCTCCATCAGCCGGACCTTGGTGAAGTGGGGGCGTTCATCGGTAATCCAGCCGGTATCGACGGCCGTCATCAGGATGCCGTCAGTGTCCAGCATTTCCTGGGCGCTGGTGCGGGTCATCATGTTCAGCGCGGCCTTGGCCATGTTGGTGTGCGGATGTCCCGGCCCCTTGTAGGCCCGGGAGAACTGGCCTTCCATCGCGGAGACGTTCACGATGTACTTCCGCCGTGCGCTGGAGCGCCTCATGGCCCCGCGCAGCCGGCTGACCAGCAGGAACGGCGCGGTGACGTTGCAGAGCTGAACCTCGAGCATTTCGAGCGGATCCACTTCGTCCACCACCTGGGTCCAGCTGTTGATGGTGGCAAGGTCAGGGACCAGGCCGCCGGCGTCGATGGCGGTGCCGGAGGCGATCCGCTCCAGCGAGGCGGACCCGGTGGACAGTGCCAGTGACGTGATGGCGTCGCCGGCCAGGACCGGATGTTCGGTGACGCTGCCGGCGAGCGCCAGCGGATGCTTGTCGTGGGCATGGCCGAAGGTCAGCAGTTCGGGGCCGCCGTTGGCCTCTTCCAGTGCTGCGGGCAGCGGCTCGTCCTCGGCGTCCACCAGCGGCTTGTACGCGTTGCCGGAACGGCGCACGGTCTGGGCGGCGTTGTTGATGATGATGTCCAGCGGACCGGCCTCGTTGAGGGAGTCAGTCAGGGCCATGACCTGGGCAGGATCGCGCAGGTCGATGCCCACGATCCGGAGCCGGTGCAGCCATTCCCCGCTGTCTTCCATGGCGGCGAAGCGGCGGGCCGCGTCCTTGGGGAAACGGGTGGTGATGGTGGTGTGCGCTCCGTCGCGCAGCAGCCGGAGGGCGATGTACATCCCGATCTTCGCGCGGCCGCCGGTCAGCAGGGCCCGCCGTCCGGTCAGGTCGGTCCGGGCGTCGCGCTTGCTGTGGCTGAAGGCAGCGCATTCGGGGCAGAGCTGGTGGTAGAAGGCGTCCACCTGGGTGTAGTGCTGCTTGCAGATATAGCAGGGGCGGGACCGGATGAGGTGCCCCGCGATGTTGCCCGTGGCCGACGGTGCCAGCTTGTTGCCGCGGGTCTCGTCGTCGATCCGGTCCGGCGCAGCGGTGGCCGTTTGGGCAATGACGGCGCGGTCGGCGTCGGCAATGGAATCCCGCTTGGTGACCCTGCGGTGGCGCTTGACCGCCTTGAACATCTTGCCGGTTGCGCGGCGCACCGAGATGTAGTCCGGGTGCTCCTCGTCGTACGCGTGGATGGTGTTCAGGACCTTGAGGCAGGCCTGGATGTCCTCAGGGGTCAGATCGGGGGAGCTCATTGGGAAAATTTTACAGCGTACGCCGCAGGCCGGGGCACCATCAGTGGTGCCCCGGCCCGCAGATGCCTTGGGGAAGCAGTGTCCGGGTCAGGAAACCCGGGCGCCGGGTGCGGCTTCCGCAGCCGCAGCCGCATGGGTGCTGGCCACCTTGTCCGCAGCCTCGCGCATGTCGGGGTATTGGTCCGCGGCCGCCTTCACGGCGCTGGGGAGCTGGCTCAGGTGCCTGGCGGCGAGCTGGCGTTCTTCATCGTCCGGTTCCGGTACTTCCTGGCCTTTGGACAGGACCGTGATGCCGGACTCGGTGACCTTGAAGCCGCGTGCGCGGTCAAGGTCCGGGTCCAGCCCGATGGCGGCACCGGCAGGGACCTTGACGTTCTTGTCCAGGATGGCGCGGTTGATCACTGCCCCTGCCCCCACCTGCACCTTGTCCATCAGGACCGAGTCGATGACCCGGCTGCTGCTGGCCACGTAGACGTCGTTGGAGAGCACTGAGCCTTCCACGATGCCGCCGGAGATCACCACACCGTTGGCAACGATGGAGTCCAGGGCCGTACCCACGGTGTTGTTCTGGCCCCGGACGAACTTGGCCGGCGGGGAAATGCTCTGCCGGGTGTAGATGGGCCATTCGGAGTTGTACAGGTTGAACACGGGCAGCGGGGAGATGAGGTCCATGTGGGCGTCGTAGAAGGAGTCGATGGTGCCAACGTCGCGCCAGTAGGTGCGGTCGCGTTCGGTGGAGCCGGGGATGTCGTTGAGGGTGAAGTCGTAGACGCCCGCCTCGCCCTGGTTCACGAAGTACGGGATGATGTCCCCGCCCATGTCGTGTTTGGTGTCCAGGCGCTCGGCATCGACGTGCAGCGCGGCCACCAGGGCGTCGGCGTCGAACACGTAGTTGCCCATGGAGGCCAGGAACTGGGAAGGATCTGCGGCAAGCCCGGGGGTGCTGGCGGGCTTTTCCACGAAGGCGGCGATCTTCTGGGGATCGTTCTGGTCCACTTCGATGACGCCGAACTGGTCGGCCATGTGCAGCGGCTGACGTACGGCCGCCACGGTGGCTTTGGCTCCGCTGTTCACGTGCTGGGCCACCATCTGGGCGAAGTCCATCCGGTACACGTGGTCCGCGCCGACCACCACCACGATGTCGGGGTTGGCGTCGTGGATGAGGTTCAGGGACTGGTAGATGGCGTTGGCGCTGCCCAGGAACCAGCTCTTGCCCACGCGCTGCTGGGCGGGAACCGAAGCGATGTAGTTGCCCAACTGGGTGGACATCCGCCAGGTCTCGGAGATGTGCCGGTCGAGGCTGTGCGACTTGTACTGGGTGAGCACCACGATCTGGAGGTAGCGAGAATTGACCAGGTTGGACAGCGCGAAGTCGATCAGGCGGTAGCTGCCGGCGAAGGGCACGGCGGGCTTGGCCCGGTCTGCCGTCAGTGGCATCAGCCTGTTTCCCTCGCCACCTGCGAGGACAATGGCCAGGACTTTTTTCGTTAACGGCATGATGGTCGCTCCTGTACGCCTTCGTAACTCCCCAAGACAGTCCGGTAGGCCCGGACTCCTTCACACTAGAACAGTTATGCGTGAAGGACTACCTTGGGTCTTGTGCGAATAGACATTGTGACTAAAGAGTTCCCGCCCGAGATCTACGGTGGCGCCGGGGTGCATGTCGCCGAATTGAGCAGGGTGCTTAGCAAGCACGTTGACCTGCAGGTTCGTGCGTTTGGTGCTCCCCGCGACGCCGACTACCATGGCGCCGCGGTGACGTCATACCAGGTCCCGGAGGACCTCGGCGGGGCGAACGCGGCGGTGCAGACCCTGGGCGTGGACCTGCGCATTGTGCCGGACGTCCAAGGCGCGGACCTGGTCCATTCGCATACCTGGTACGCCAACATGGCGGGGCATCTGGCCTCCCTGCTGCACGGAATTCCGCACGTTCTGAGCGCCCACAGCCTCGAGCCACTGCGGCCGTGGAAGGCTGAGCAGCTCGGCGGCGGCTACGCCCTTTCTTCCTGGGTGGAAAAGACTGCCTATGAAGCGGCAGCGGCCATCATCGCCGTGTCCGAGGGCATGCGCCAGGACATCCTGCGCAGCTACCCCAACGTTGATCCGGCAAAGGTCCGGGTGGTCCACAACGGCATCGACGTGGAGCTGTGGCAGCGTGATGAAAACGACGACGCCGTCCGTGCCCTGGGCATCGACCCCGCCAAGCCAAGCGTCGTCTTTGTGGGAAGAAACACAAGGCAGAAGGGCGTCCCGTACCTCCTGCGGGCGGCCGCGAAGCTTCCGGCCGACGTCCAGCTGGTCCTGTGCCTGGGCGCGGCGGACACCCCGGAACTGGCAGCCGAAACCGCCGCCCTCATCGAGGACCTGCAGAAGCAGCGGACGGGCGTTGTCCTGATCGAACGGATGCTGCCGCGCCACGAACTGATCCAGGTGCTCAGCCACGCCACCGCCTTCGCCTGCCCCTCCATCTACGAACCGCTGGGGATCGTCAACCTCGAAGCCATGGCCTGCGGCGCTGCTGTCGTAGCCAGCGCCACGGGCGGCATTCCCGAGGTGGTTGAGCACGGCCGGACCGGACTGCTGGTGGACCTGGAACAGGTCACCGACGGCACCGGCACGCCCCTGGACCCTGAAAAGTTCGTCAAGGAGTTCGCTGCGGCTCTCACCGAGGTCGTGTCCGATCCCGAACGGGCCCGCGCCATGGGGCAGGCCGGCCGGGAACGGGCCGAGAAGCACTTCTCCTGGGAGTCGATTACGGAAACCACCCTCGAGGTGTACCGCTCGGTGCTGCCGGCACAGAGCTGACCCACGTGAAGCATTAACGACGGCGGCGCCGCCCGCCTTGCAAGGTGGGCGGCGCCGTCGTCCTTGCTGCTGTTGGGGGACGGCTACTTCCGGTTCCCGGCCGTGCGCGCCAGCAGGACCTTCTCGTCCACGGGCGACTGCCCGCTGGCCCGCTCGCTCCGGAAGTGGGCACGCGCTTCGTCCTGCCGCGTCTTCTCGGCGCCAGTGGCGATGGCAGCCCGCACATGGTCATCGCCGTAGCCGAAGGCGTCCACCAGGTCCAGGGCATGCGGCCGGATCCTCTCCAGCAGCCTGTTGATGTATCCGCCCACAGTGCGGGCCCGCTGCATGGAAAGCCGGCCGTTCATGAGATACCAGGACAGGTTCTTCTCGATCAGCGACAGGCCGAAGAGGTCCCGCAGCCAGGTCAGGACCTTCCTGGTCCCGGGATCGTCCACCTGCCGCAGCGCGTCCGTGAACGCTTCCCACTGCAGGAGTTCGGCATGTGCCTGGGCGGCGTCGATGAGTTCGTTCTGGTGCCGGTTGAACAGCGCGGCGCCCTTGTCCTGCGGCAGCCGCTTGCTGCCCTTCAGGGCGGTCCCGGCCTCGGCCACCATGGTCTGCACCCTGTCGGTCAGCAGGGCGCGCTGGCCTTCCTCGTCCCGCAGCGCGATCGCAGCCTTTTGGACCGAGCCGGTGTCGGCCACGAACTGGGCCACCTGGCGCAGACCGGTGCGGTGGACAGCTGCACCCGCAGCCTGGTTCACCACGTAGCGGGCCAGCACGCCGAAGTCCACGCTGCGGAATTCCTTGGCGTAATCAGCCAGCAGGCGCTTGGCCACCAGCTGCAGCAGCACCGTGTTGTCGCCCTCGAAGGTGGCATACACATCCAGGTCCGCGCGCAGTGAGGCGAACCGGTTCTCGATCAGGAAGCCGGCCCCGCCGCACGCTTCCCGGCATTCCTGAAGGGTGTCCAGGGCATGCCAGGTGCTCAGGGGCTTCAGTGCAGCTGCAAGGGTTTCCAGGTCCTGGCGGTCCGCGTCCGTGTCATGGGCGCCGGAGAAGACATCATCGAACTTCTGCAGCAGCTGCTCGTGGGCAAAGCCGGCCGCGTAGGTGGTGGCAAGCCGGGTGAAGAGGCGCCGCTGGTGCCGCTGGTAGTCCAGCAGGACCTCTTCCTCCGTGTGCGAGGAGGCGTTGAACTGGCGGCGTTCGGTGGCGTACTGGATGGCCGCCTTCAGGGCCACCTTAGAGGCCGCGACGGCGGCGCCGTCAAGCGAAACCCGGCCCTGGACCAGCGTGCCCAGCATGGTGAAGAAACGCCGGCCGGGGCTGGCGATGGGCGAGGTGTAGGTTCCGTCGGCATCGACGTTGCCGTACCGGTTCAGGAGGTTTGTCCGTGGAATGCGGACATTGGTGAAGTGCAGCCGGCCGTTGTCGATGCCGTTCAGGCCGCCCTTGATGCCGTCGTCCTCCCCGCCGATTCCGGGCAGGAATTCCCTGCTGGCCGGGTCCCTCAGGTCGACGTAGAAGGCGTGTACCCCGTGGTTCACCCCGCGGGTGACCAGCTGGGCAAAGACAACAGCGCCCAGGCCGTCGATGGCAGCGTTGCCGATATAGTCCTTCCATGCCGCGCGGAACGGGGTGTGGATGATGAACTCTTCGGTGGCGGGGTCATAGGTTGCGGTGGTGGCGATGCTGGCCACGTCCGAGCCATGGCCGGTTTCGGTCATGGCGAAGCAGCCGGGTATTTCCAGGTTCATGATTCCGGGCAGCCACTTGGTGTGGTGCTCTGCGGTGCCCAGGTGCATCACCGCGGATCCAAAGAGTCCCCACTGGACGCCGGCCTTGATCTGCAGCGAAGGGTCAGCCACCACCAGTTCCTCGAACCCTGCGATGTTTCCGCCGTGGTCATCGGCGCCGCCCAGCTCTGCGGGGAAGGCGCGGTGCACGGCTTCATGCTCTACGAGGTATTTCAGCTGGCCGAACACCCGGGCACGGTGCTCCGTATGCGTCAGGCCCTCGATCTTGTGCAATTCCGGCCTTGCGGCCAGCTCCCTTGCCTGGAGCCGTACGTCGGCCCACTTGCCGAGGAGTTGCCGCCCCAGTGCCTCGACGTCGACGGCGGGGGCAGGGCTGTCGCCCATGGGTGTGGCTGCAGGGGTTGCCGCGGGCCGAAGCCCCTTGCGGGCAGGGCGGTCCACTACGTCAGTCATGTCACAGTCCTTCTTTGGCGGATAACTTGGTGGTCGATGGGGCGGGAGTGAGTTCGGGAGCTATGCCTACACACAGCCACGCCGTGATCTGGCGGGCCATGTTTTCCTGGGTTGGCTTGGCGGGGGAGTCCGGGGTGCTGAGCCATTGCTCGCCGGCGTTCCGCACCAGGCCGATGGCCGCTTTGGGCCAGTAGCCGATGACGGTTTCGCCGACGTCGCCCAGATGCGAACGCATGGGGGTGGCGATCATGTCGGCGATGGCGTCAAAGAAGTGGCCCAGAGGGCCGCCCAGGGCGGCCGGATGTGGCGGGTTGGAAGGTTCCGCTGGGGCATAGCTGGTGACGAACGTATAGACATTAGGGCTGGTGTCCGCCATTTGAAGATAGGCAGCCACCATGGCCAGCAGGCCTTCCCGGGGAGTGACGGCACTTTGGGCAGCTTCCTGGATGCGTTGCTGCATTTGGCTGAGCACAACTTCGCCCACGGCCTGCTGCAGCCCGGCTTTGTCCCCGAAATACCGGTAGAAAACCGATTTCGAGGTGCCTGCGGCCGTGGCGATGTCCTCCATGGAGGCGTCACTGCCCAGCGCGTGCACCGCACGGCGGGCCTGCTTAATCAGTTCGCGGCGCCGTTCCTCCCGGTGGGTCTGCCAGCGTGCGGAACGTCCGTCAGGGGCTGCGGAAGACGGAGCCTCCATGGCCGGGGGGAGAGTTGTGTCCGGGAAGTTCACGATACCTAGCGTATCAGGTACGCTGGGTATCGGTAACCACTTGTGACCAGAGGAGCCATCATGTCCACAGACGGACAGTCCACCCCCGCAGCAGAGGGATCGCCCCGCGCCTCCGTCCCGGCCACCCGCAGGGCGGTGATCGTCGGGGCCAACCGGATTCCGTTCGCCCGCTCCGGCGGCGCTTACGCAAAATCCTCCAACCAGGACATGCTGACAGCCGCCCTCGACGGCCTGATCGCACGCTTCGGCCTCCAGGACGAAAGAATCGGCCAGGTGGCCGCGGGAGCCGTACTCAAGCACTCCAGGGACTTCAATCTCACCCGTGAGGCCGTCCTGGGCTCGGCACTTTCCGCCGAGACCCCCGTGTACGACCTCCAGCAGGCGTGCGCCACAGGTCTTGAAACCGTGGTTGGCCTGGCCAACAAGATCAAACTCGGGCAGATCGATTCGGCCATTGCCGGTGGAGTGGACTCAGCCTCCGACGCGCCGGTAGTGGTCAGCGAGGGACTGCGCGAGGTGGTCCTGGACCTTCACCGGGCCAAGACGCTGCCCCAGCGGCTGCAGATCCTGGCCCGGCTGCGGCCCAAGGACCTGGCACCCCTGGCGCCCGGCACGGCCGAGCCCCGCACCGGCCTGAGCATGGGCGAGCACCAGGCCCTCACCACAGCGCAATGGAAGATCCCGCGGGAAGCACAGGACGAACTGGCGCTGAACAGCCACCGCAACCTGGCGGCCGCCTACGAGTCCGGCTTCTTCGATGACCTGATGACCCCCTACCGCGGACTGACGCGGGACGGCAACCTGCGGGCCGACACGTCCCTTGAGAAGCTCGCCTCCCTGAAGCCGGTGTTTGGCCGGAACCTCGGGGCAGATGCAACCATGACGGCAGGCAACTCAACACCACTCACAGATGGTGCCTCCACCGTGCTGTTGGCATCCGATGAATGGGCAGATGCCCGTGACCTGCCCAAGCTGGCAACGGTAGTGGACGCCGAAGCTGCAGCGGTGGACTTCGTCCACGGCAAGGACGGGCTGCTGATGGCCCCCGTGTTCGCCGTACCCAGGCTCCTGGCCCGCCAAAACCTTACGCTGGCGGACTTCGACTACTTCGAAATCCACGAAGCATTCGCCGCCACCGTCCTCAGTACCCTGGCCGCATGGGAGGACGAAGACTTCGGCCGCACCCGCATGGGCCTGGACGGCGCCTTTGGCAGCATTGACCGTTCGCGCCTCAACGTCAACGGGTCTTCGCTCGCAGCAGGCCACCCGTTTGCGGCGACCGGTGGCCGCATCGTTGGCACGCTCGCCAAGATGCTCCACGCCAAGGCGGCTTCCACCGGTCGTCCTGCCCGCGGCCTGGTTTCGGTCTGCGCAGCCGGCGGCCAGGGCGTCGTCGCGATCCTGGAATCTCTGTAGGGGGACGGCATGGCTGATACTTACGCCCAACTGGTCAACAGCGGCCCGGGCCGCAACCTCGCCAGGAAACTCGGCCTTCCGCAGCCCGCTGTCCTGCGGCGCTACGAGCCCGGCCAGCCCCTGGTTGCGGGCCCCGTCGTTGTCCTGGGCGACACAGCCGGCGCAGACAAACTTGCCGCTGAGCTGCTGTCCTGGGGCCTGGACGTCAGGAGGCATGCCGTTCCGGCCGAAAAGCTGGGCGCCATCATCCTGGTCCTCGATGAGCTCGGGCACCCGGCAGACCTGGAAATGCCCGTTCTGGCCGCAGCAGGTTCCCTCCGGGACCTGAGAGCCGGCGGCCGGGTCATAACGTTGTCCCGCCCCGCGGGGGAAGCCTCTACTCCCGAAGCTGCCGCGGCACGGCAGGGGGTGGATGGTTTCCTGCGCTCCCTGGCCAAGGAACTCCGGGCGGGAGCAACGGGTAATGGCGTGCTCCTTGCTGATGGCACCACCTCCACCAGCCCCAGCGCCCTGGGTGCTGTCAGGTTCTTCCTTTCAGCACGTTCAGCGTTCGTGGACGGGCAGTTCCTGATGGTCTCAACGGAGGACGGCGCGCTGCCCGAGGACGTGGAGCGGCCACTTGCAGGAAAAGTGGCCGTAGTAACCGGTGCGGCCCGCGGCATCGGTGCCCAGATTGCCCGGACGCTGCACCGCGATGGCGCCACGCTGGTCCTGGTGGACATCCCCGGAGCGGGAGACCAGCTGGCAGCCGTAGCCAACGAGGTACACGGCACTGCACTGCAGCTGGATATTACCGGCGCCGACGCGGGACGGCGGATCATCGACCACGCGGTGCAGCGGCACGGACGGCTGGACATCGTGGTGCACAATGCCGGAGTCACACGGGACAAGCTGTTGGCCAACATGGACCAGGCACGATGGAACCAGGTCATCAACATCAACATCGCCGCCCAGCTCCGGATCAACCAGGCACTGCTGGCCTCCGAACACTTCCGCTCTTCGCCGCGTATCGTTTCTGTTGCCTCCACCAGCGGTATCGCCGGTAACCGGGGGCAGACGAATTACGCTGCGTCCAAGGGGGGAGTCATGGGAATGGTCCGTGCCAGCGCCCCGCTGCTTACGTCCAATGGCGGAACCATCAATGCCGTGGCCCCCGGATTCATCGAAACCGACATGACCGCACGCATTCCCTTTGGCGTCCGGGAGGTGGCACGCCGGTTGAACTCCCTGCAGCAGGGCGGCCTGCCCTCCGACGTTGCCGAGGCCATAGCATTCCTGGCAAGCGATGCTGCAGGCGGAATCAACGGGGAGGTGCTGCGGGTGTGCGGGCAAAACCTGGTGGGGGCATGACCCTCGCACAGCCGGTCATCCTGGCCGAGATGCCGTCCTTGTCCAAGCTCTACGTCAATGCCGCCGCCCAGGCAGCAAGGCGCAGGCTCCTGGGAACCCACGACTCCGCCGTCCTCCCGGCCGAGAGCCATGAGGTCAGGGGAGTGAGGGTAGGGGTCGAAAACCTCACCGCCTACCAGCACCTCATCGGTGAGACGGCAAGTGACGTCCTGCCCGCAGGTTTTATCCACGCCATCGCGTTCCCGCTGGCCATGAGCGTCCTGAACCGCGATGACTTCCCGCTGCCCCTGCTGGGAATGATCCACCTGCGCAACAGCGTGCAGCAAAGGTCGCCACTGGTCTTCACGGACGTCCTGGACATGACCGCCAGGGTGGAAAACCTCCGCGGCCACCGGTCCGGAACGCAGGTGGACGTCGTGGCGGAAGTGCGCCCTGGGGGCTCGGGGGAAGTGTATTGGCGGGGCGTCTCCACCTACCTCTCCAAGGGGGTGTTCCTGCCCGGGATCGACAAACCCACTGCCGTTCCGCCCAGGGCCGACTTCCAGCCGCCGGACCCCACGGCCCTGTGGCACCTCGGCGTCGATACGGGGCGTGCCTACGCCGCAGTGTCAGGGGACTTCAACCCGATCCACCTGAGCGTGCTCTCGGCCAAGGCCCTGGGCATGCGGCGTTCGATAGCACACGGGATGTACCTGGCCTCGCGTGCGCTCGCAGATGTCGGGCCTGCCCGTGGCGACTCTTTCACATGGGACGTGGAGTTCGAGGCTCCGGTGTTCCTGCCCTCCCGGGTTGCCTTGGAAATTGCCACCGAGCACAGCGGTTCCGGGTCGTGGAAGCACTCCCGGTTCGTCGCCTGGAGCCCCCGCTCCGGGCGCCGGCATTTCAGCGGGACAGTTGCCGCGCTTTAGCCGGCCCGTGTTCCGCAGCGGGGCCTAGTCCTGCGGGCGAACAGCCCGCAGGATGCGGTGGAGGCTGAGGAGGACCGACTCGGAGGCGGGCAGGGCACCTTCGGTCGATTCCCTGCCCGCGGCAGCTGCCATGCAGGATTCCAGTGCTTCCTTCGCGGCATCGAACCGCTGATTCTGGGTCTCTTCGTCAGCCTCGCTGTAGGAGGACAGCAGCTCTCCGGTTGCCGTGATGGCAGCGGCAAGCGGCTCGCTGTCCTGCAACGGGATTTCGTACGGGACCTCGCTCTCCCAGATGACGTCGGAGAGCACGTCCGTCATGTCCTGGATATGGAACGTCACCCGCTCAAGTTCCCGCAGGTCGCGGTAGTCCTTGTCCACGTCCCTGGGGTGCAGTTTCCGCCGGGGGTTGGCACGGCGGCTGGCGTCTGCCTCCTTGACCAGGTGACGCACCGAGCTTGCGGCGGAGGCCAGTTCATCCGACCGCCGCGACCAGTCCTCATGTTTCGGCGGCCACTCCTCGGTGATCGCCGCCCCCATGTCGGTCAGCTGCCGGCCAAGGGCAATGCGCAGTTCATTCAGGCTTGAAGCCGCCGCGTCAAAGTGAAGTGGCGGGAAAACGAGGAAGTTCACGGCGATGCCCACGGCCACGCCGGCACCCATCTGGACCAGGTATCCGAACGAGAAATCGTCCGCGTTGCTGCCGCCCACCAACAGGACCAGCAGGGCCGCCGTCGGAATCCAGTCGCTTCCCGAACCGATGCCGGGCAAACCGCCAAGGAGCACGCCTACTCCCATGAAGAGTGCCACCGTCAACGGGGAGGGCTCGGCAATACTGACCAGGATGAAGGCGAGGCCGATTCCCATCGCCAGCCCCGCGAGCGCCTGCGCCCCCTGCCGCACCGAGCCGGCAACATTGTGGTACATGGCCACCAGGGCGCCCAGGGGCGCGTAGTACGCGTAATGCGAGGCCGCGCCCGGCATGAGGGGCGCAATGGCGAACGCAAGGCCCGCGGCAAGCGCGGCCTTGGCAGCCAACTGCAGCCGCTGCGCCGCAAAGGCAGCGGAAAGCCCCGCCACCGATTGTTTGAGAAGTTGGGTCCCCCGAGCCCACCGTGCATCCGGTCGTGCTTGAGTATTGCCCATCCGGACCACAGTAGGGCCGGAGGCCCGTCAGGACAAACCGGCTGCGGAACGCCGCACTTCCGCTGCCAGGCGATGCGCCCTTCCCGGCGTGCGGCCTTCCTCCTGGCGGCGCGGGATGTAGCCGAAGCCCAGCCCGTAGGCGGGGTCCGCAAAACCGATCGCCGCGTTGGCGCCCTCGTGGCCGAAAGCCCGGTGGCTGCCAAAATTCCGCGACGGGTGGGGCTTCATGAAGATGACGGCAAAGGCGTTGTCCAGGCCGGAAGAGCGGTCCAGGCCCCACACCTGTTCCCGGCTCATGGCCTCCACCGTCCGGCTCGTCAGGAACGGCTGCCCGCCGTCGACACCTGTGGTCGCGGCGGCGTAGAGCCGCGCCAGGCCCTCCGCTGAGCCCACCCCGCCGGCGGCGGACATTCCGGCGGCCCGGACGCCGGGGTTGTTCGGCAGCTCCATGATGGTGCTGACGGGCGCATTGCTGTTGAGGCCTTCGAGGCTGAGCGGGTCAATCCAAACCTGGCCGGGGCCTTCCTCGTAGAGCACGTCCCGGTATCGCGGCTCAAGATCCTCCGGGAGCCCCAGGAAGAAATCCACTTCCTGCGGCTTCCGGATCCTGCGGTGGTACATATCCTGCAGCGCCTCGCCTGTGACACGGCGGCACAGCTCCTCCATCAGGATTCCAATGGTCAGGGCGTGGTAGCCGAACTGCCGCCCGGGTTCCCAGGACGGAGCGGCAGCGGCAAGGCGTGCCGCGGCAGCGGGCGTGGTGAACTCGTCCAGGCTGAATCCGCCCTCGACACCCATCAGCCCCGCCTGATGCGACAACGCTTCCCTGACCAGCAGCCTGTCCTTTCCCTGGGCGCCGAATTCCGGCCAGTAATGGGCGACTGTCTTGTCCAGGTCAAGGACACCATCCTGAACAAGCAGGGCGATGACCATGGCCGCAACCCCCTTTGAGCAGGAATAGGCTCCGGTCAGGGTTTCGACACCCATGTCGGGGCCACCTGTCAGGCGCACTACCGGTACCCCGTGCCGGTAGGCGGCAAGCTGCGCGCTGTAGCGGGGGTCCTCAGCAAGGAACGACTCAAACAAGGCCAGGACATTTTCGTACCCGTCGGCCACGAAACCAAGAGATGTCTGCATGTCCTCCAGTGTAGGAGGAAAGCGGTTTCCTGCTAAGTGATCAGCTTAGCGGGAAGCTCCGTGTCCCCGCGCGACTTCTTCGCCCTGGCGCACCGGCCCCGGCGGCGTGCCGTCGCCGAATGGACGGCCGCCCAAGGACTCCCTGCCATGGTCCTCCAGCCATCCACCCAGGTCCGGGCCGGCAGGAACAATGCCGGTGGGATTAATGTCCTCGTGGACGATGTAGTAGTGCTGCTTGATCTGCACGAAGTCGATGGTGTCCCCAAAACCCGGCGTCTGGAACAGGTCCCGTGCGTAGCCCCACAGGTTGGGCAGCTCACTCAGTTTCTGCCGGTTGCACTTGAAGTGGCCGTGGTACACGGGGTCGAACCTGGCGAGTGTGGTGAACAGGCGCACATCTGCTTCGGTGATGGTGTCGCCCACCAGGTAGCGTTGCCGCGACAGGCGGTCTTCGAGCCAGTCCATTGCAGTCCACAAGCGGTCGTACGCCGTGTCATACGCTTCCTGGGAACCGGCGAAACCGCATCGGTAGACCCCGTTGTTGATCTCGGTGAAGACGCGCTTGTTGACCTGGTCGATTTCGTCCCGAAGGTGTTCCGGGTAGAGCTGCGGCGCACCTGGCCGGTGGAACTCGGTCCACTCGGTGGAGAAGTCCAGGGTGATCTGGGGGAAGTTATTGGTCACGACTTCGCCGGTGCGCACATCCACGATGGCAGGCACGGTGATTCCCCGCGGATAACCCGGAAAACGTTTGAAATAGGCCTCTTGAAGGCGCTCTATGCCAAGGACCGGATCAACTCCGCCGGGGTCCAGGTCGAACGTCCAGGACCGCGCGTCGTGTGTGGGGCCGGGCTGGCCCAGTGAGATCGCTTCTTCCAGCCCCAGGAGCCTGCGGACAATGACCGTCCGGTTTGCCCACGGGCAGGCGCGGGCGGCGATGAGGCGGTACCGGCCTGCTTCCACCGGCCACCCCGGTTCTCCGTTGCTCCCCGGAGCGGCATCCCTGGTGATCCGGTCCTCAATGTAATTGGTGTCCCGGGTGAATTCGGCACCGCCGGTCACATAGGCTCCTCGGGTACTGTGCGTTTCCTGGCTCATGCCCCAAGCCTATGCGCCACCTACCGGTTCCAGGCGCCTTCCAACAGGATTACCGAGACGGGCTGCCAGGCGACCAGCCAGGACCCCGCCACCAGGAGGGTGAACAGGGCAATCCACACCACGGAGGGAACAGACGTGGCCCGATACAGCAGGTAGGCGTCGGAGGTCCCAAGGCTTCCCCGACGCCGGACGTGGACCTGGGTGAGTTTGAGCAGGTCGCGGACAGCAGCCACCAGGAGTGCAAGGCCGAAGATGACGGCCACATGGCCCACGACTGATGCCGGCGCAAGGATTGTCAGGGCGGCCGCGGCGGCAATGGCGGCGGCAGTGATGAGGAAACCGGCCAGGTTGCGCAGGAAGATGAGCGATACAGCCAGGACCAGCGCGCTGACGGCCATGGCGGCGGGGCCCCACCCGCGGAGCCCGCACCATACAAAAGCGGCGCCGGCCATTGCGGGTACCGGATACCCCCAGAAGCAGGACCAGGCCGTCGCAACCCTGCTCCTGCTGTAGGAGGTGGTGGTGCCGGAATGGTCCAGTCTGAGGCGGATTCCGGACAGCCGCTGCCCGGACGTCACCGCCGCGAACGCGTGGCCCAGTTCATGAATGGCAGTGGCCAGGAGCCCAAAGTAGCGCCAGGTGCGGCGCGGTATGGACAGCGCGACGGCGGCAGCCAGGGACAGCAGCATCTCCACCCACGTGATGTTTGGCACCTCTGACTGAGTGAACGCTGAGGTGAAGGCGTTCCATAAGCTGGCTGCGCTGTCCACCGTTGCCTCCTTGGCTGCCGGTCGGCGTCGTAATTGTCTTCTCCAACGCTACGCACTCCAGCTGGGCGCCGGCTTAAAGCCGAAAGGCACGCCGTGTGCGGCGTGCCTTTCGGCTTGGGACGTATCGTTGGGATTACCGCCCCGGGAAGGTTCTTGATTATCCTTCGCACTCGGTGCAGTAGCTGTGGCCGTCTTTTTGACGGGCAATCTGCGACCGGTGGCGGACCAGGAAGCAGGAATAGCAGGTGAACTCATCCTCGGCCTGCGGGATGACCTGGACTACGAGCTCCTCAGCGACAAATTCGCCGCCAGGGACGCCGGCGCCGTCCAGTCCGTCAGCCTCGTCCAACTCCTGCACAACACTGCGGGCGTCGGGAGCATTTGCTGACTGGAGCTGCTCGAGTGAGTTGTCCTGCGATTCCTTGACGTCGGAACGCAGTTCATCGTAATCGGTTGCCACTTTGGGTGCTTCTCTTTTCTTTGATTGGCTGTCGGGTATGAAACGTACAGCATAGGGCGGGTATTCCCCAACAGGGAGGGTAGATCCGCTGCCTATTGGGTAAAGGTTCAAAGGAGAAGCCGCAGGCTTTGTTAGCGCAGTGTGGCTGCATGGGCAGTGCGGGGACAGTGTGCCGGTCCCCCTGCATGACGGAAGGGGCAGTGTGTGGAACAACTCACGGCAGAGTTCGGAGGTGCAGGACAAATCGGCGTGGGCGTCGGTCCTGTGCTGGAGAAGTTCATCGACGTGTCGAGGATTGTGGTCCTGCGTGGTGGGGGCCTGGGCGACCTGATTTTCGCCATCCCGGCGATGGCCGCGTTGAAGGCGGCGTATCCGGGATCAACCATCACACTGCTGGGGACCCCCATCCACAAGGCGCTGTTGGGAGCCCTGGAAAGCCCGGTGGATGAGGTGGTAGTCCTGCCTTTCGCCGAAGGAGTCCGGCCCGGGGAAGAAGATTCAGCTGAACTGGACCGTTTTTTTGCTGACATGCGCGGCCGCAGCTTCGACCTCGCTGTCCAGTTGCATGGCGGCGGCCGCTATTCGAATCCCTTCCTGCTGCGGCTCGGCGCCCGCCACACCGTAGGGACACGGACCGCCGATGCGGCCAGCCTGGAGCGCACCATTCCCTACCTCTATTACCAGCACGAACCACTCAGGGCCTTGGAAGTGGCCGGTTTCGCCGGCGCCTTCCCTGTCGATCTCGAAGCCCGGCTGGCACCCGCTGCCGGGCTGGCAACCCACAAAGCCGGCAACGGCGGTGGCGACGGTCCGCTGGTGGTAATCCATCCCGGCGCCACTGACCCCCGCCGTCGTTGGCCCGCTGAAAAGTTCGCTGAACTTGCCGCAGCCTGCGCAGCCGACGGCTCGCAGGTGGTCATCATAGGCGACAGCAGCGAGCAGGATCTCGCGGAGGGGATCGCGTCCCGGGCGGGGGCGGCGGCTGTCCATTCCGCTGCCGGCGCCCTGGATATGGAAGGGCTTGTGGCGCTGCTGGCGGAAGCAGACGTGGTGGTTGCCAATGACAGTGGCCCCCGGCACCTCGCCCAGGCGCTGGGCGTGCCTACGGTGGGTATCTTTTGGGCCGGCAACGTCATCAACGCGGGTGCGCTGGGCCGGAGCCTGCACCGCGTGCACGCTTCCTGGGTTACGGCCTGCCCCACCTGCGGCATTGACGTGACGCAGGTGGGCTGGACCGCACCCCGGTGCATCCATGACGACTCCATGGTGGCGGCTATCGGCGTGCAGGAGGTCTACGAGGATGTCCGCAGCCTCGCTGCCACGGTATATGCAAAGCAGGACGCATGAGCGGCCCGGCGGCAGCGGAGCAAGCCAGCCAGCGGCTTCCCGCTGACGGTAAACCGGAGCTCCTGGTCCTGCGGGCCTTGAAGCTGGGCGACCTGCTGGTGGCCGTACCTGCCCTGAAAGGCATCCGGCGTGCGTTTCCCGAACACCGGCTGCGCTATGCGGCGCAGGGGTGGCTGTCGGAAGCACTGGGGCTGGTGGGCGGATACGAACTGTTCCCCACGCACGGCTTGGACGAGCCATTGGCGATGGAACCAGGACTGGTGGATGTGGCCGTGAACCTGCACGGCAGCGGCCCGGAGAGCCAGGGGCGGATTGAGGCGCTGAAGGCCAGGCAGACCGTTGGCCACCGCAGCGCCTTCCGGGAGGGCCCGCCGTGGCGGCCTGAACTGCACGAGCGCGAACGCTGGGTGAGGCTCCTGGAGTGGCATGGCATCGATGCGGACCCGCTGGATGTAGGCCTGAACACGCCCCACGTCCCCAGTCCCGTCCCCGGCGCAACGGTCCTCCACGTCGGGGCTGCCTACGGCAGCAGGCTGTGGCCGGCGGAACGCTTTGCGGCGGTGGCAGCGGCGCTCGCAGAGGCCGGGCACCAGGTGGTGTTCACCGGCGGGACCTCGGAAAGGGAACGCGCCGAGGAAGTATGCCGGCTGGCGGGGCTCCCGGGCACCACCATGCTGGCCGGTGTGCTGGGCCTCGGGGAGTTCGCGGCCACCATCGCGGCCGCACGCCTGGTGGTCTCTGCCGACACCGGCGCCGCACACCTGGCGTCCGCCTACGGCACTCCTTCCGTCGTGCTTTTTGGACCGGCACCGCCGGAAATCTGGGGGCCGCCCCCGGGACCCCACGTTGTCCTGACCCGCGCTGAATTGCGGCGCGGGGACACGTTCGCGGCCCAGCCGGACCCTGCCCTGCTTGCCGTCCAGGTTCCCGACGTCATGGCTGCCGTCAGGGGGCTGGGATTGCTCTAGGCCTGCGGGTTTGAGCCGCATTAATGCGGGTCTGCAGGGGGTGGCTTTGGGCCCGAGGGCCTAAAATTGGGTGCATGAGCACTGAGCTGGTGATTGCTTTGGTGTTGGGGTCGGCGTTCTTATGGGTCACCATAACGCTGACCATCCTGTCTGCCATTGACCGGCCCGAAAGGAAAGCGCGCCGGCAGGAACGGCGCGAACTCCGCATGGAGAATCGGCGGATTGGGTACCGTCCGGTTGCCGCGGGTTCCCATCCCCAGGCACGGACCCGGCATCCGCGCGGCCGCAGGCTGCACCTGCATTGACGACGGCGGACCCGCCCCGGGTGCATCGGCGTGGAGCACCTGGGGCGGGTAAGCACGCCCAGCCAGGCGCCCGCCGTCGTACGCCTTGCGCTGAAGGCCCCGCAGCCGGTCAGTTGGCCGGGCTGTCAAGTCTTGACGGCGTTCGTCGGAACCCTGACACTTTCCCGATGGGAGTAAGCGAGGAGTTGCGGGCACTGACTGGCGTGGTGGACCGGCTTGCGGCACGGTTTCCCGCGCTGCCCCGGGAACGCATTGAGGACGTGGTGCACCAGGAGCACAGCCTGCTCGACGCCGGCAGGGTCCGTGCGTTCATACCGGTCCTGGTTGAACATGCTGCCAGGGACCGGTTGGCGCGATAGTGCCACTGCCTTTTCAGGGCGCCGGTGCCACGTCTATAAGCACCTTTCCGACTGTTCCCTGCTCCACTGCATCGTGGGCTGCGGCCGTCTCCGCGAGGGTTAACCGCGTCAGGGGCAGGCCATGTTCTTCGCCTACCCTGAGCGCGCCCGCGGCGAGGGCCTCGGCAACGCCGGCTACCGCATTCTGTTTCTGCTCGTCCGTGACCGTGTAAGTGAGGATGAATTGATAGCGGACATTCCTGGTCATGCTTTCGCGGATGGGGACCGTGAGTGATTCGCCGGGGTTGGCGGCGTAAATTGCGATGGTGCCGCCAGGCTTGAGCACGTGCAGGTCGGAGCCGATGTTCGCTGGTGCGTTGACGTCCACGATGATGTCCACCCCGCCGGGGGCTGCCTCATGGACGGCCTGGACGACGTCGGCCTTCCGATAGTTAATGACCTCGGCTGCGCCGGCGCGGAGGGCGAGTTCCGCTTTCCGGTCTCCGCTGACGGTCGTGATGACGTCAGCACCGGCCCACCGTGCCAGCTGGATGGCTGCATGGCCCACCGCGCCTGCACCGCCGGTGACCAGCACGGTCCGGCCTGCCAGGGCGCCGGGGGAGAGCTTCGCCGGTCCATCCTCCCTTGACGTCAGCGCCCGGTGCGCTGTCAGTGCGGGGATCCCGAGCGAGGCGCCGGTGTCAAAGGATTCGGCGTCGGGAAGCGCCACTGCTTTGTGGGCGGGCACCACGACATATTCCTGCGCGGTTCCTTCGTTGCTGCCCCAGGCCACATCCCACAGCCAGACACGGTCGCCCACGCCGAATCCTGCCACTCCCGGACCGAGCTGGTCGATAAGGCCGGCTCCGTCCTGGTTGGGAACCTTGGCGGTGTCCAGTTTGCTGCTGCCGCTTCCGGCCCGTGACTTCCAGTCAGTGGGGTTCACTCCCGACACCACCAGACGGACCCGGACCTCGCCCGGACCTGGGTCCGTCACAGGCTTGTCCCGGAGCTGCAGCACTGATGAGGGACCGGTTTCCCCGTACACAATTGCCTTCACGTCTTCTCCCACGTCCGGATGCATTTGCTTTACGCCTCAAACCTACCGAACCCCTGCCGCCCAGGAGGCAGGAAGGGGCAGGGGACATGCCCCGGGGCTGGAAGCGGGCACGCGGCCGGCGGGTGTTCCCTAGAACCGGGGCGTGCCGCGGAGCCGGCGGGGCCGGCCGTCAGGGTCCACGAGGAACCGGTAGATGGGATCGGCCCACAGGCGGTGGAGGGGCGGGACGGGTTCCGTGACATGGTGGCGCACCTGACCTGCCGGGCGGGGCGCATGGCGGCCCTCACTGTGCCACTGGTCCAGGGCATCGGCCGTGCTGTTCCACAGCTGCAGTGCTGCCCCGTTTCCGTGGAGCCGTGGATCGTCTTTCTCAAGGCCCAGGTGTTCCGCCCAGAGCTCGAGCCGCAGTTCCTTGGCGAGCGGCTGGTGCGGGAAGGTTCCGGAGTCAGCATGCGGCGTGCTGTCGGCGGAGGTGTCCATTACTGCACAGGTGAGCTCACTGTCGGTGGTCCAGGACCGCAGGTTGAAATTGTCTGATCCGCAGGTGAACCAGGTGTCGTCAATGATGCAGATCTTGGCGT
Organism: Arthrobacter sp. Soil764; assembly: GCF_001428075.1. Taxonomy (GTDB): domain Bacteria; phylum Actinomycetota; class Actinomycetes; order Actinomycetales; family Micrococcaceae; genus Arthrobacter. The sequence continues at coordinate 309,507 of NZ_LMSI01000019.1, forward strand.
GGACGTAGATCGGAGTCCCCTGACTGTTTTCGAGGTCGAATATCCCTACCCTGTCAGGCGCGGCCCGGCGGAGCATGCTGATGGCGCGCAGTTGCCCCAGGCGCTTGGGCGGTCCACTCAGCGGGCCATCGGTGTCCGGGTACCTGGGCACAACGATGATCACGTTCAGCCCGGGGTTGCGTTCCAGGGCGCTTGCGATTCCCGCCGCCACCTCTGTGGACCACAGATATTGATCTTCGACGTAGATGAGCGAACGGGCCTGGGCGAACGCCTTCGTGTAAGCGCGCGCTATGCTCCGCTCGCCATGTGGTGCGAAGGGGAATGGCGGGTGCTTCACGCCGTAGGTCCGCAGGAGCTGCACGGCATGCGGACCTGCCGGCCGAGGGGGAGGAGCGGACTCAGGGAGCGGCTTGGGATGCCTGGGCATACGGGCAAGGCGCTGCAGCAGCATCCGGTACGGGGTACGCCGGTCCAGCGGGTGGGGATCGTTCCACCGCTCGGCGAACACCGCCAGCACATCTGCAACCACCGGGCCTCGCAGTTCAAGGGCGGCATCGTGCCACGGGGGCCTTTGCCCGTAACGGGAATCCATTTTTACCGCCTGGGGGTCTCCCGCGTGGCCTGCGTTGTCGCGACGGCTGTGTGAAAGATCCAGTCCGCCCACAAACGCCACATCGCGGGAGGGATCGGTACGACGGCGGATGACCACCAGCTTCTGGTGATGGGAGCCGAAGAGACGCACTCGCTGATCCAACAGCGACTCTCCGCCGGAGTCGTTGATCTTCCGGCTGAGAAGTTCATTCGAGCGGCCGCTGATAGGGGCGGACACCTTTTCGCCATGGGATCTCCAGACAAGGCCCCGTACTTCCACGCCGGAGCGCGCCAACCCTGCGAGCAACCCGCCAATGGTCGTGCCGCCTGCCTCCAGCTGCTCGTCGGCATCGCCGCGCCAGTCCGTGAACCACACGCGGTCTCCCGCCTGCAGCACCGACAGCTCCTCATGCAGCCTGGAAAAGTAGGTTGCCCCATGAATCAGGGGACGCACCAGATTGCCTTCTGACCAGGGTCCGGATTCCGTACCGGCAGCATGTACATCCGATGCAGCGCTGCCCCACTCAGCCCAATTCAGAAACCACCTGCCAACCGTGCTGTCCACTCGGCGCTCCTTCCGGGCCCGGGGAACAGGCCGCTGCGGTTTTCAAACTAGCCTACGGCCGGGCATGAACCTGCCGCTGCTGGTAGACGGAACCGAAAAAGTTCAAAGCAGAAACGCCCAAACGGGGCGGCGGGAATAGGCTTATGCAGGATCGTCCCAAACGAGGGCGCGCTCGCCGTGGCCGTGGTCCGGCTCCCGCAAAAGTGCGTCCGGTGGTATTGGACCCCCGGCCGCGATCCCTATAACTCCCATCTGCAACGAGAGAATGAGTCAGACCCATGTCACTGAAGGAAAAGCTGAAGGCCGATGTCATCGTCCACATGAAGGCGGGCAACAAGGTTGGCCTGACAACTGTGCGCAACGTCCTGGGCGAAATCGAGACGCGGGAAAAATCCGGCAAAACCCCGGTGGAGCTCGACGACCTACAGATCACCGCCCTCCTGCAGAAGGAAGCGGCCAAACGCCGTGACACCGCCGCCACCTATTCTTCTGCCGGCCACGACGACCGGGCCCAGGCGGAGATCACCGAAGCTGAGATCATCGAAGCCTACCTCCCTAAAGCCCTGACCCGGGCGGAAGCTGAACAGATCGTCGATGAGGTCATCGCCGCCCTGACAGCGGATGGCACGGAACTGACCATGCGCTCCATGGGCGCGGTCATGAAATCCGTTACCCCCAAAATTGGCGGCCGCTTCGACGGCAAGGCCGTCAGCGAGATTGTGAAGGCCCGTTTGGCCTGATCCTGAAGGCCGGGCTCACACGGGGACATGGGATATGGGCCGGCGGCGATTGGGGGGCGGCATCCGGTCTCAGAGATACCTTGGCCGCCGGCCCTGTCCCTATGTGTAAGGCCCTGCCCCAGCAGCAGGACCTTGATTTCAACGGTAAGGCCGGTTCCGAAACGGCAGCCCACGTTCGCCGCAAGTTTCGCTCAAGACTGGGCCCGGCAGCCTCTTGGATTCGACGTTCCCGGGCACGCATCGGAATCCCAACGAAAGCAGGGTCAAACCCTGCGATCCGGGCCTATAGTCAAAGAGACGGCACGTGCCATTTGTGTGGGGGATTGACTGTCCTCGCGCGGAGCCGCATTACAACGAATCGAGCCCACCGTGGCCGCTACCCCCAGAACGCCCCTTCCCGGCCCCCGTCCCCTGCGCAGTGGTCGAACACACCCATCCGGCCAGAGTTCCGCAGCAAGATGGCGCATTGGCTGGGTTGTGGCCGGAACAATGGCAGTAGGCCTCTTCGCTGGAATGCTCCTGGCAGCTGCCCCTTTCATCCGGGCGCGTGAGAGTGAGGTCATGGGTGCCGTTTTGTGCGGCTTTGCGGTGGGGTGGGGCCTGTTGGCCCTTCTGTCAGTCCGTTTCACTGACCAGCCGCAGCGGGGGGCCGTGGCACCTGCACTCTTCATGGGCGTTTCCGGTTTGCTGTTGGCGTGGTTCGGCGCCCCGGTGGATATCGTGGTCAGCTGGGTGTGGCCGCCCGTCCTGCTGGCTTTGGTGATCTGGATGTTTTTCCGTTCACGCCAGCAACTGCATAGCCGGAGCAGGCGATGGGTGCTGTACCCGGTCATCGCGGTGCTGGCGCTTGCCTCGCTAGGTGGCGCTTACCAGACCCTGGGCGCCGCGGCTGATGCGGGAGCCTTCCCAATGCCCGGCCAGCTGGTGGACGTCGGCGGCTACAGCCTGCACCTCAACTGCACAGGCACGGGAAGCCCCACCGTGTTGCTCCAGCCCGGAGCCGGTGAGATGTCATCCAACCACGCCTTGCTTTCGACTGCAGTCTCCGGCCGGACACGGGTGTGTGTCTACGATCGGGCCGGCAGGGGCTGGAGCGGGCCTGCCGACACAGTCCAGGACGCCACACAGATAGCTGCGGACCTCCACACCCTGCTGCACAGCGGAAACGTTCCGGGACCCTACGTGCTGGCTGGTCATTCCTTTGGCGGTCTCTACGTGCAGACCTTCGCCGCCAACTACCCGGACGAGGTCGCCGGCATGGTGCTTATCGACTCTACGGACCGCGCACCAGCACCGGTGCCCCGGCCGGTTGCAGTCCGCGGCGGATATGACCTCCTTGGCCGGGTCACGGCCTTCATCTCAATACTGGGCCGGGTTGGTGCGCTGCGTTTGTATGCCCCTTTCGAGGACGTCAACAGCCTCCCGCCACATCAACGGGGCGAAGTCCGCGCCAATATTGCTGACGCAGGCAACATGCGCAGCACTCTTGACGAGTACGTTCAAGCAAACACCTCGATGGAAGAAGCCGCATCGTTGCAGGACTTTGCGGGCAAACCCCTTGTCGTCCTGACAGCGGGCGTCGGAAATGACGCCAAGCACGAGGCTTCGCAGAACGGGCTGGCCACGCTGTCTGCCAACAGCCTTCACAAAACCATCGATTTTGCGTCCCATGAAGCGCTCGTCGCCGAACCTGACGCCGCAGCAATCACCGCCCAAGCAATCCTGGACGTCGTGGGTTCGGTGCGGACGGCAGTGCCCCTGGCAAAGTGATGCCGGGGCTCGCCGGCGGCAGGCTACGGCCAGCCGCTGTATTGATTTCAGTTCGAACATTTTTGCCCCGGTAGCCGAGACCCAGGGGCCATGCTTCAGGCCCGGCGGGCGGGTAGCCCGGCCGCCCGAGTATCGCTGGCTCCAATATGATCGTGTCGACCATTGAATCGATGACTGCCCGGCTGGTTGGCGGGCTGCCTTTGCGCCCTGGCCAGGGGAGGGTCGTCAGCCGCGGACTCTCCTGATCCTCACCCTGTGCCGCCTTTGAGCCGGGGTGGGACTGGTTAGGGGTCGGGGGCGCCCCCAGGGCCTGTGAGGCCGGTAGCTGATGGGGTCGGGAGACGCAGGCGCTGAAGCAACTCTCGACGAGCCCTTCCTGCGGCGCCGCATCTCCAGGAGAACGAGAATGGTCAGGCCGATCCATACGAAGGCGGCAACGAATATCAAAGCTACCGCCTGAACCGTACTCATGACTCGACTGTCTGCGTAGACGTGGAACCGTTCCTGCGAAGGCTTCTCGAGCGATCACCCTCGTCGCCGATGCATGGCGCAACGGCAGCCGACAGGTGAGGTGATGGACGGAAGATCCAGGGAGCCTGTTTCGACAGGAATCCCGCGAACGGAAGGTCAGGCGCTGGATGATGGCCAGCAGGGGTGGACATGGCGCGTGGCTTTCCGCAATGGTTCGGCTGACTTCATAGCCCAATGAGTCAAGTTTCCGCTCGTGCGGACGGCCTGGCAATAGCATGCGGCGGCAGCTTTGCCCTCTTCCCGGGGGCACGAAAAGGAGCGTGGCGGACTGTGGTCAGACCAGCCAGCGCCACCAGCGCGGCTGCTCCGGTTCCGGCGTCGGTTCCGGTTCAGGTTCCTCACCCAGAGCCAGCGCGGCTTGGACAATGTCGTCCGCGGTGAGCGTCATGACAGCCTCGCGGTCGAGCGCATCGAGGCTTTGTTCCTCGTCGAGCGACAGTCGCAGCGCCTGGCGGTTGAGCGCCTGCTCGAACAGGGTGCGGGCGAACCGTGCATTGCCCGAGTCCTCGCCCGCGTGAAGCCCGGTGAGGATACGGCGTAGCATCTGGTCAGCCCCCGGCTCCAGCGTGTACTCGTGCTGCGCCAGCATCTGGTGAAAGATCGTTTGGAGTGCGTCGACCGAGTAGTCGGGGAACGTGATCTCTCGGGCGAACCGGGAGCGCAGACCGGGGTTCGAGAGCAGGAAGGACTCCATCAACCGGGGGTACCCGGCTACGATCACGACCAGGCGGTGGCGATGGTCCTCCATCCGTTTGAGCAGGACCTCGATCGCCTCGGGACCGAAGTCCATCCGGCCGTCCTCGGGGGCCAGCGCGTAGGCCTCGTCAATGAACAGGACGCCGTCCAGCGCTCGCCGGATCACCCGGTCCGTCTTGATGGCTGTCGCGCCTACGTACTGTCCCACCAGACCCGAACGGTCGACCTCAACGAGGTGGCCTTTCTGCAACAGTCCCACCGCGCGGTACATCTCGGCCAGGAGCCGCGCCACGGTGGTCTTGCCCGTGCCCGGGTTTCCGAGGAACACCAGGTGCTGTGAGGTGGCCACCTCCGGCAGGCCATGCGCCTTTCGGCGGGCCTGGACCTGGAGCAGTGCTACGAGGGCCCGCACCTGTTCCTTCACGGTCTCCAGGCCCACCAGCGCGTCGAGCTCGGCCTGCACTTCCGACAGCGGCCTGGCCGGCCCCGGCCTTGCCCCGATGAGATCACCGACCAGGTCGTCGACGCGTTCTGAACCAGGCAGCTTGAGTTGATCGGCCAGATGGCCGATGGTTTCGCGCAGGTCATCGAGCGGACGGCGGCTGGGAGCCATGCATCCACTGTAGTACTCGATTCCCGGCCGGAGTGGGGTTGGCCTCAGCGGTATTAGGACGAGTTTTTTGTCGCAGTATTCCTGCGGTAGACGGCTCAACGGCTACTCCAAGCCCTGCATCCCAAAGTGACAGCAAAAAACCCTCCCCGTGGAGGCCGGGGAGGGTTCCTTGGTACAGCCGCTCCGGAGGGCTAGAAGCTGCCGTACTCGATCCTGGCCTGGCCGCCGGTGGGAACGGTGATCCGTCCGCCCTGGAAATCCTGGCCGGTCCCGCCGTCGGCCGTGACATAGTTGTCGGTCGTCGGATAGCCGAGCCTGCCGAACTCGAAGCCGGTGGCCGCCCAGGCGTCGCGGGTCTTGCCGGTTGAGAGCCGAACACCGGTGGCCGGACTGGAAATCAGCGCCCCCCTCTCGAAGTTCACGTACGAGCCGCCGTCCTTCAGCCCGGTCACCTTGTTGGTCCCGGGGAACCCCAGGGCCACCAGGCCGCCGATGGCGTCGAATTTGGAGCTGTAGTCCGAGGACATCGAGTACGCGCCCAGCTGTGGGGACCAAAAGATGGTCCCGCCCTGGTAGTTCTGCCTGACGCCGCCGCCGACAGGAATCTCATCGCTGGTGGGGTAGCCGAGGTAGCCGTTTTCGAATCCTGCCTGTGCCCATGCACCCCGGGTGCCGCCGATGGAGACATGGGCTCCGCTGGCAGGGGACCACAGTATGGAGCCGCGCTGAAAGTTCTGGTACAGGCCGCCGTCCTTGATGGCCACTTGCGGGCTGACGGCCGCGCCGAGGGAGCGGCCCATCTCTTCGTGTTTGGCCAAGATGTCCCCGGTGACGGCGTAGGTCCCAACGTTCGGCACGTGGTAGATGACGCCGCCCTGGTAGTTCTGGGCGACGCCGCCGGAGATGGCGTACTCATCCGTGGTCGGGTAGCCGAGTGAGCCGTGCTCAAAGCCCTGCCCGGCCCAGACGTTACGGATGGAACCGATGGACAGGATTGGGCCGGCGCCAGGTGTCAGCAGGATGGCGCCGCCCTGGTAGCTCTGGAACGCGCCGCCGTCCTTCAGTCCGGTCACGACGTCACTGACCGGGTAGCCAAGGCCGCCCGACTCGAAACCGGTGGAGGCCCACTTGTCGCGGATGGGACCGTTGCTGCTGATGAAGGCACCGGTGGCCGGGGACCACATAATGGCGCCGCCTTCGAAGCCCTGCCAGGATCCGCCGCCCTTGATCCCCCCGTTTTGGCCGGTGACGGGGAAGCCCAGCACACCATTCTCGGCCCCTTGTTCCCGCCACTTGCTGTTGATCACGCCGGCGACGGCGAACGCGCCGGTCTTCGGCGAGTAGAAGATCGCTCCCCCTTGGTAGGCCTGGTAGAGCCCGCCGTCCTTCAGTCCGCTGATTTCGTCGCTCACGGGGTAGCCCAGGAAACCGTTCTCGAATCCCGTAGCCGACCAGCGGTCACGGATGGCGCCAACGGAAATGTGTACCCCGCCTGCGGGCGACCAGAGGATCGCTCCGCCTTCGTACAGTTGATACACGCCGCCACCTTTGAGGCCAGCCACCTCATCGGTGACGGGGTAGCCGAGGCGGCCGTTCTCAAATCCGTACTCAGCCCACTTGCTGCGGGTGGCACCTACGGAGAGCTTCGGGCCCGTGGCGGGGGACCAGACAATGGCTCCGCCCTGGAAGTTCTGGAAGGCGCCGCCGTTCCTCAAGCCGCCGGTCTCATTGGAAGCCGGGCTGCCCAGGCCGCCGGCGGGCCCGTCGGTCTGGGAGTACTTCCCGGTGATGGATCCGAAGGGGTTGGATGAGTACGGGGTGAAGACGTCATCGATAGCTCCCATGATGATCCGGTCTCCGGGCCGGTTGCTTCGCAGGAACCGGTTGACCACATCCAGGCTCGTGGAGAGGCAGCCGGCGGAGGTGGTCCTCCCGGCGTGCAGGAAGATCGCATAGGAGGCGCCCTGCACAGTGTTCATGTCGGGCGGGCGGTTGTAGTTGATCACCGCCGCCTGCTCGTAGTAGCCCTGGTTCATGTAGGTGTAGAGGTTCTCGTCAGAGGGCCCGCCGCGGCCCTCGAAGTACTGGTTGTAGGTGGGGCCATATTCCCCGCCCCATCGGGAGTCCGCATTGACCGTGTGGTACGCCAAAGCTGTCCCGGGGTTGGCCCGGCCAAGGGCCTCCGTGACACTGTATGAGCCGGTGGGGGACTTGAAGGTGTCCTCCCAAGTCAATCCCGGCGGGGCGAAGCCCTTGAGGCCGGAGTAGCCCCAGTCCTGCCATTCCTGCATGTAGCTGTTGCCGGACCGGACGCAGCCGGTGATGGTGACAACGTTGGAGTCACGGCTTGTGGCGGTGGCGAACGTGACGCGGTTGGCGCCGAAGCTGTTGTATTTGACCTGACCCGCGGACAGCCGCTGGCAGGGGTTGTTCACCTGGGATGCTGCCTGGGCGCTGCCGGCTCCAAGGAAGGCACTGCCAGCGACGGCGATCACCGCCATCGCCAGAGATAGCGGTTTGGTTTTGTGCACAGTTCCTTCTTCCTGTCGGCGCAGCCGGGCGCCATCCTCATGAGCGGTGAAGCGCAGAAGGCCGTAAACCCCGATTGACGTGGGCAAACACGCGTTCTGGCGCGGCTGCACCTAGGCTACCCCTCCTGCTGACCTGCTCACGCCACCATGTGCACGGCGGGGGACGAGGACCTACGACATCATCGTCATCACTGAAACCATCAGCCGAGCGTCCCCGGAAATCAGCGGCGATCCCTTCAGCCCGCTCCGAGGTGCTGGCATCCGTCGATGCCGTACACATAAAATGCGAAATCCATCACCAATAGAAAGATCCCCGTGAAGCAAAGTATTTTCGCCCGCGTCGCCCAGCTGGCCAAGGCCAACCTGAACGCCCTTCTGGACTCCGCGGAAGACCCGCAGAAGATGCTGGACCAGATGGTCCGGGACTACTCGGAGAACATCCGTGAAGCCGAGTCCGCGGTGGCGCAGACCATCGGCAACCTCCGGATGGCCGAGGAAGACCACGCCCGCGCCGTCAACGAGGCCAACACCTGGGGTAGTAAGGCGATCGCTGCCTCCCGCAAGGCCGACGAGTTCCGGGCCGCCGGGAACGCCGTGGACGCTGACAAGTTCGATGCCCTGGCCAAGGTCGCCATCGGCCGGCAGATGACCGCTGAATCCACTGCCAAAGCGCAGGAACCAGATCTTGCCGCGCAGAACCAGGTCGTCGACAAGCTCAAGAACGGTCTGGGCGAGATGCGGGGCAAGCTCGGGGAGCTGACCGCCAAGCGGAACGAACTGGTCAACCGTTCCCGGGTCGCCGCAGCCCAGTCCCAGGTCCACGATGCGCTCAAGGCCCTTGACGCCGGAGACCCGACGTCGGCGATCGGCCGGTACGAGGAGAACATCCGCCGGCAGGAAGCCACTGTCCGCGGCCAGCAGGAACTCGCCGCTTCGTCCCTGGAGGCCCAGTTCGCGTCCCTGGAAGACCTCGGGGAGCAGACCGAAGTGGAAGCCCGCCTCGCCGCCCTCAAGTCCATCGATCGGAAAGCCATCGACTACTAAGGGGCGGCTCATATAACGATCCTGGATCCCTCGCCGGACAGCTTAACTTTATGGGAGACAACGGGGACACCGCCCTTTCAACTTGGTGGAGAAGCGGAGCCGACCACGGGTGAGGGCCTAAACCGGTCACACGGACTCCGGCGACTGCCCCGGTCCGGGGCCTATCACCCGGGCTTGGCAGGGAGAGGTGCGCGGAAACGTAGCCTTGCTGAAGCATGATGACCTGGGACGTGGTTCCCGGACAGTCAGCTGTGAGCTCGACCGGCCAGAGGGTGACCGTGGGATGCTCCTGCCGGATAAAGATGGTGGCGCTGGCGGCACCGACGCAGGCAGCAGTAACCGTGTACTGGCCCGCAACTGGCACCTGTTCCCTGCCCCCAAAGCCCCTGGCCGGGCCATCCATTGGACCCTCCTGGAAGAGGAGGACCGGCCCGGGCACGGCTTTCAGGAGTGCGTCCAGGTCCTGGTAATTTCTTGCCTCGCGCTGAAGAACCAGAGGATCAGCGGGTCCTGTGGCTGATTCCGTGATCAGTGACGGGTCAGTTGTCGCAGGGCGGCCGCGTTCGGCTGTCGGCGTGCTCGCCGGATCCGGATAGTCATAGGCGCACCCCGTCGTGGCGGCTATCGGCACCAGAAGGCACAGCGTAACGGCCAGGCGGGCGCCGAGGCCTTTCTTGTCCATGCTTTCCATGGTCGCCACGCCCGCGATTCAAAGCAACAGCCGTGGCGGTCGCCCAAGCCGGCCATGTGATGGCTTCTCCCACCGCCCGGGCCAGCACCTGGAACCTTGACTCCGGGTCCTGCTCGCTGCGTGGTTTGGTGATTGCGGGCGCTCTCCCGGACGGTCCGCCTCAGCTCCGCGGCATCCGGCACCCACCTAAATTTGGGTAACCCTCTCATTGGAGTTGAGGTTCTCCATGGTCCGGAGAGCGCTCCTGGGGTCGGCCGGCGGCCGGCTCCGGGCTTTGACCAAGGCAATCAGTAAGGTCAGGATGGTGCCCATCCAGGCAATCGCGGCCAGGAGCACCAGTCCGATCGCCACTAAGGGGTTCATGCCGAAAGCCTAGGACTTAAAAGGCGGGAATCCGGGACGCAACTCCGCACCGTCCCATACATGCATGCTTGGAACCAGGCCACACATGGCTCGTGATACAAGAAAGCCCCGGAAAATCAGTGATTTTCCGGGGCTTCCGTTTGTGCGCGGAGGGGGACTTGAACCCCCACCCCCTTTCGAGGACTAGCACCTCAAGCTAGCGCGTCTGCCATTCCGCCACCCGCGCAGGTGGTAATTCGGGAAGGCGTCCCGCCTTTCAGCGTTTCGCGCCTCTCCGAAGCAGCGAGAAAAACTCTAACATGACTTTCCGGGAACAACGAATCGAGGCGAGTAGGTAGGCTGAGGACAGCGATTCAGCTCGTGCCAAGCAGTCATTCCCATCAAGGAGCCTCCAATGCCTGACGTCCTGCCCGAGGATGAAGTTGTCCGGATCTGCCAGGAACTCATCCGGATCGACACCTCCAACTACGGCGACGGGTCAGGGCCGGGGGAGCGTGCCGCGGCAGAGTATGCCGCAGGACTCATTGAGGAAGTGGGCCTGGAAGCGGAGATCTTCGAATCCGCCCCCGGCAGGGCCAACGTTGTCACCAGGATGGCAGGGGAAGACCCCTCCGCCAGTGCCCTGGTGGTCCACGGCCACCTTGACGTCGTTCCCGCCCTGCGCGACCAGTGGTCTGTGGACCCGTTCGGTGCGGAACTGAAGGATGGCCTCATCTGGGGCCGCGGCGCCGTCGACATGAAGGACATGGACGCCATGATCCTTTCAGTCCTGCGGAACTTCGCCCGGGAAGGCAGGAAGCCCAAGCGGGACATCATCTTTGCGTTCTTCGCTGACGAGGAAGCCGGCGGCGTCTACGGCGCGCGCTATGCCGTGGACAACCGCCCGGAACTTTTCGAAGGTGCCACCGAGGCCATCTCCGAGGTGGGCGGATTCTCCGCAACTATTGGCGGGCAGCGGACCTACCTGCTGCAGACGGCGGAGAAGGGCATTTCCTGGCTCCGGCTCGTTGCCCACGGGCGGGCAGGCCACGGCTCGCAGATCAACACGGACAACGCCGTGACCCGCCTGGCAGCCGCCGTAACGCGCATCGGTGAATACAAGTGGCCCATCGAGCTCACGCCCACCACCCGGCAGTTCCTTGACGGAGTGACAGAACTCACGGGCGTCGAGTTCGACGCCGACAATCCTGACCTCCTGCTCGACCAGCTTGGCACCGTGGCCCGGTTCGTCGGGGCCACCTTGCAGAACACCACGAACCCGACGCTCCTCAAGGGCGGCTACAAGCACAATGTCATCCCCGAGTCTGCCGAGGCCCTGGTTGATTGCCGCACCCTGCCCGGCCAGGAACAGCAGGTCCTCGAAATCGTGCGCGAACTCGCCGGCAACGGAGTGGACGTCAGCTATGTCCACAACGACGTCTCCCTCGAGGTCCCGTTCGCAGGCAACCTGGTGGACTCTATGATCGATGCCCTGCACAAAGAGGACCCCGGCGCAAAAGTGCTGCCCTACACGCTGTCCGGCGGTACGGACAACAAGTCGCTCAGCCGGCTGGGCATCACCGGCTACGGCTTCGCACCCCTCATGCTCCCGGACGAGCTGGACTTCACCGGCATGTTCCACGGCGTGGACGAGCGTGTGCCCGCGGACTCCCTCAAGTTCGGCGCCCGGGTGCTGAACACGCTGCTCACCAACTACTAAGAGGGATCTACCGTGACTCCAGAGGACCTGCTGCCGGATGAGCTCCTGGAGCGCATCCGGGGCCGCGCCGCAGGGTACGACCAGGTCAACGCCTTTTTCCACGAGGACCTGCGGGAGCTTGCGGCGGCAGGGTACCTGAAGCTTTTCGTGCCAGCGTCCGACGGCGGCCCGGGCCTTGGGCTCGAAGCGGCGGCGCAGTGCCAGCGCAGGCTGGCAACGGCCGCCCCGGCCACCGCGCTGGCCGTCAACATGCACCTGGTGTGGACCGGCGTCGCGCACGTCCTCGCAGCCCGCGGCGACCACTCCCTGGCCTTCGTCCTCAAGGAAGCCGCCCAGGGCGAACTCTTCGCGTTTGGCAACTCGGAGGCGGGCAACGACTCAGTCCTCTTTGACTCACGGACGGTGGCCACGCCGGATCCGGATGGCAGCTACTCGTTCACCGGGACCAAGATCTTCACCAGCCTCTCGCCGGCCTGGACCCGGTTGGGAATTTTCGGGAAGGATGCTGCTGCGCGTGACGGGGCCGGGGAGCTCGTCCACGGGTTCATCAGCCGTGAAACGCCCGGCTACCGGATCCTGGACGACTGGGACACCCTGGGCATGCGGGCCAGCCAGTCCGCCACTACGGTCCTTGACGGCGTGACAGTCCCGCCGGACCGGATCTTCCGGAAGCTGCCTGTCGGCCCCAACGCCGACCCGCTGATCTTCGCGATCTTCGCGTGCTTCGAAAGCCTCCTGGCCGCCGTCTACACCGGGCTGGGTGAACGCGCACTGGCCGTGGGCGTGGAGGCGGTCAAGCGCCGCACCTCGTTCAAGAACGGTGGACGCAGCTACGCACAGGCCCCGGACATCCGCTGGAAAGTGGCGGACGCTGCCATGGCCATGGACACCCTGTACCCGCAGCTCCGGTCAGTCACGGCCGACGTCGACGCCCTGGCCGACCACGGGGCCCAATGGTTCCCCAAACTGGTGGGGCTGAAAGTGAATGCCACCGAAACGGCGCGGCGCGTGGTGGACCTCGCCATCCGCGTCAGCGGGGGATCGAGCTACTTCAGGGGCTCCGAGCTGGAGCGGCTCTACCGGGACGTGCTCGCGGGAATGTTCCACCCCTCCGACGACGAATCCGCACACAACACCGTGGCCAACGCCTGGCTGGGCCCGCTGGAAAATTAGAGGGTCCGCTGGACTGTCATTCCCTAGACGGTCCGCTGGACCTGCATCACGCGGCGCCGGAGCCAAAAGCGCCTGCCGCCGCCCACGTAGAGCTTGCTGCGTTCCAATTCCCACTTGCCGTATTCGGAGTGTTCCACCAGGCGCCGGCGTGCCTCCGGCAGGGAGTCATCAGGGCTGACGGTCAGTACGAGGTACTCGTACTGCCGCAAATAATCCCGCTCCCGCTGGACCGAGCTGGTGAGAAATTGTTCCTTCATTTGCTCTCCATTTTCGTCCTTTTCCGGCTAACGTGAAGTCATGAGCATCGATCCGCGTGTCGCGCTTTCGTCCCTGACCACCGCTTTGGAAGAACACCTTATAGCAGCATCGAACCGCCGCGGGGACGGTGACCCCTCAGTGGAGTCAGCTTTCTTCGCCGTTGCCGATGCCTTCGAAGTTTACGAGGACGCGCTCTACGAGGCCTACAACGAGGTCACTCCGTTGCAGGTCTTTGACGACGAGGACGAAGAGGACGAAGAAGCCGACGTGGATGAGGACGAGGACCTGGAAATCGTCGAGGAATAGCAGCCCCGGTCGAATGCGGCCGGCTCTAAAAGGCGGAAACATCCTCCAGGGCGCGCGCAATCTGCGGCGGCAGCGGCGCGGGCTGGACGTCGAGGATCTCCTTCAACTGCACAGGTGTGCGGGCGCCCACAATGGCGGTGGCAACTCCCTGCTGTGACAGCAGCCATGACAGCGAGACATCCTGCGGGCTCCGGCCCAGGCCGTTGGCCGCCATGCACACGGCATCAACGATGCGCGATGGCTTCTCCTCCAGGTAAGGCTCCACATAGGCCGCTTCGCTGGCCGACGCCGCGCGTGATCCTCCGGGAATGCCGCCCCGGTATTTCCCGGTAAGGACACCCCTGCCCAGCGGAGCCCAGGCCATCAGGCCCATCCCGGCGTCCTCGGCTGCCGGGATCAGTTCCGCCTCTGCAGTCCGCTCAAGGAAGGAATATTCGGCCTGGACAGCCACCAACGGCACACTGCTGGTGGCCGCGGCCTTCGCCGCCTGCCAGCCCTTGAAGTTCGAAATTCCGGCGTACCGCGCCCGCCCGGTCCGTACCGCGAATTCCAGCGCAGCCAGCGTTTCATCGAGGGGAACATTGCCATCCCACGCCTCGGCAAACCAGAGGTCTACATAGTCGGTGCCCAACCTGGCCAGGCTCGCGTCAAGTCCGGTGAGCATTGCGTTGCGTGACGTGTCCACCGCACGGCGCCCGTCCGGCGTCGTCATCCCCGCTTTGGTGGAGATGGAAATCTCAGTCCGGGACACAACATCACCCAGGAGCGAGCCAAGGATCGCCTCCGAGCCCCCGCCCGCGTAGGACGCCGAGGTGTCCACGTGCCGGCCGCCGGCGTCAAGGAAAGTACGCAGCAGCTCGGACGCGTCCTGTTCATCAGTTTCCCCGCCCCAGGACCGGGTGCCCAGGGAGAGGGCAGAGACTCGCAATCCACTGTTCCCCACGTAACGCTGCTGCATAGCAGCAAGCTTACGGGCAGATGCCCTCCTGCCATGCCGTAGGGTCTTAGCGTGAACTGGTTTGAAGCGGCCCTGCTGGGCCTAGTGCAGGGACTGACCGAATTTCTACCTATTTCATCGAGCGCACACCTGCGGATCGTGGGGGAGTTCCTCCCCAACGCGGAGGACCCGGGCGCGGCGTTTACGGCCATCACCCAGCTCGGCACTGAGACCGCCGTCCTGATCTTTTTCTGGCGCGACATCGTGCGCATCGTCAAAGCCTGGGCAGGTTCCCTCAGGGGCAGGGTGCCGCGGCACGATCCCGATGCCCGCATGGGCTGGCTGGTGATCCTGGGCAGCCTTCCCATCATCGTGCTGGGCCTGCTTTTCCAGGACCAAATCGAATCCGTGCTCCGCAGCATGTGGATCGTGGCCACCATGCTGATCGTCTTCGGACTCTTCCTCGCTGTGGCCGACGCCGTGGGCACCCAGAAACGGGACCTTACCCACCTGACCTACAAGCACGGCATCCTCTACGGGCTGGCGCAGGCCCTGGCCCTGATTCCCGGCGTCTCCCGTTCCGGGGGCACCATCACCGCCGGCCTGCTGATGGGGTACACCCGTGAAGCTGCGGCGCGGTACTCATTCCTGCTCGCCATCCCCGCGGTCTTCGGCAGCGGGCTCTACCAGCTGTACAAGGTGGTGACCAAGGAGGGCATCTCCGGTCCGTTTGGCCTGCCGGAAACCGCCCTCGCCACCGTCATCGCACTGGTAGTGGGCTACGTCATCATTGGCTGGTTCCTGAAGTTCGTGTCCACCCGCAGCTACCGGCTTTTTGTCTGGTACCGGATCTTCCTGGGACTGGCCCTGTACCTCCTGCTCGGTTTCGGGGTCATCAGCGCCTAGGACTAGGCTTGGCTTGTGAAATCCTGGACTTCCCGCCCCGTTCCTGCCCTGCCCGGAAACATGCCCGCCCTGCAGCTGTTCGATACTGCGGCAGGCCGCGAAGTGGCGCTGGAACGGGAAGCCAGGCCATCCATGTACGTCTGCGGCATCACGCCATACGATGCAACCCACATGGGCCACGCCGCCAGTTATGTGGCCTTTGACCTGTTGAACCGCGCGTGGCGCGACGCCGGCGGCGACGTCTCCTACGTCCAGAACGTGACGGATGTGGATGACCCCCTGCTGGAACGCGCCACCGCCACCGGCGTCGACTGGCGGGACCTCGCCGCCGAACAGGTGCAGCTCTTCCAGACAGACATGGAGGCCCTGAATGTGCTGGCGCCGGACCACTATGTGGGCGCGGTCGAATCCATCGGCCTGATTGTGCCCGAGGTGGAAAGGCTGGTCAGCCTGGGCCTCGCGTATCGGGTCGCCGGCACCAACGGGGAACCCGACGGAGATGTCTATTACGACGTCGAAGCGGCCGGCAAGCAGTCAACGGCACCGGACGCCTGGGCCCTGGGATGCATTTCCCACCTTGGTGAAAGCGAAATGCTGGAGCTTTTCGCCGAGCGTGGCGGGGACCCCGGCCGTGCCGGGAAGCGGCAGGCCCTTGATCCGCTGCTGTGGCGAGTGGAACGGCAGGGCGAGCCGAGCTGGCCCGGTGGCAGCCTGGGCGCAGGCAGGCCCGGCTGGCATATCGAGTGCACCGTCATTGCCCAGAAGTACCTGCCGTCGCCCTTCACGGTGCAGGGTGGCGGTTCGGACCTGATCTTCCCGCACCACGAGATGGGGGCCGGCCATGCCTACTCCCTGGCGGAGGTGCCGCTTGCCCGGCACTACGCGCATGCGGGGATGGTAGGGCTCGACGGGGAGAAGATGAGCAAATCCAAGGGCAACCTGGTGCTGGTCTCCAAGCTTCGCGCCGCCGGTGAAGACCCGGCAGCCATCCGCCTCGCAATCCTTGCCCACCACTACCGGTCCGACTGGTCGTGGACGGACGAAGGCTTCACTGCTGCCAAGGCGGACCTGGCAGCCTGGCGGAAGGCGCTCGACCACGCTCCGGAAGGTTCGGGCCAGGCCCTGCTGGCCGAAATGCGTGAGGCACTGGCGGCGGACCTCAACGCGCCGGCAGCGGTTGGCGCTGTCTCGCGCTGGGCACGGTCCGCGAACGACGGCGGTGCTGCTGCCAGCCCCGCAGACCGCGCCCTGGTTAAGGATGCGGTGGACGCCCTCCTGGGCATCCGGCTCTAAGGCATCGGGCTCCAGGGCTTCGACGCCCCCGGGAGGAAGCAGTTCGGTTGGCGCGCCGCGTTCTGGAAGTGACCACTCAGCTGGCTGTGAACCAGAAGCGCATGACAGATTTGATCCAGCAAAGCCCCGCTGCACCGTTGTTGGAGATGGTGGGCGCCGGGGCTGTCACGGTCGCTACTGCGTGACAGTCTGGTCGCGTCCGGGAAGGGTTCGCAGTGAAGCTGCCTTCGCCTCCCTGGCCGGGGTGAGTCCCTTGCCAGCTTCGAGCGGTAACACTGTCCGGCACAGGCTCAACCGGGGCGGTGATAGGCGCCTCAATCGGGCCTTGCACACCATCACGATGACACGGATGGTCCACGATCCCGGAACAGGGACTACGTCACCAAACGCACTCAAGAAGGCCGCAGCTACCCGCGAGGTCCGGAGGTCCCTCTAGCGTTACATCGCCCGAACCCTCTACCGCCAACTCAACACCCTGTACGCCACCGCGGAACCGGCCCCATCCCACACTGCCGGGGCAGCCCCTTGCCTGGAACAGGAGCACACCTAGCGCATCACCTAGGATTCTCGGCCCCGTGCGAGGGAGTCCTCCGAACTTCCAGGCATTGCTAAGCCAGTGCAACGCGCCAGTATACGAAAGCTAGGCACGGTTCTCTGGAACGATGAGGGGCCCTTCCGCAGGTTTGTCCAAGGTTTTGATCAGGATCGTTGCCGCTTGGAGTTGGGTGGGTTTAGCGTCGGGGCATCACTCGTTGGGGGGGGTCGGGCTTTCGGGAACTGGGGATTGCCGCGGATCTGTTCGTAGAAAGTTCGTGGGGGATGTCTACTGTTCAGGGCTCGATTCGTTCTGCCGTTTTTAGGCCTGTCTCGGTTGGTTTTCTCGCCATCAGGGCTGCCATCACCGCTGTTGTTGCTTTCGGCATTACGATCGCTGGGCTGAGTGCGCCCGCTTTCGCCGTTCCTGAGATTGCGGGTTCTGCCCCTGTTGCTCCAGCCTCTGTGCAGGCTCCATCGTTGGCTCCCATGCAGTCGACTCCTTCGGTGCAGGCGGGCGTGTTCGTGCCGGTGCAGGGCCGGGTTGTGGATACGAGGACAGGGTTGGGCGGGATCACGGGGCCGTTGACGCCCGATACCTGGTACCCGTTCCAGATCCTGGGGGCCGGTGGTGTCCCCACCACGGGTGTGGACGCTGTGCTGGTGTCATTGACGGTGGTGAACAGTACCGGTGCCAGTGCCGCGCAGGTGGTCCCCAATACGGGGAGGCAGCGCGAGACGACCGTGCTGTTTTCAGGGACGGGAGACACTGTTTCCAATTCCGCCATTGTCGCAGTGGGAACGGACGGGAAGCTTGCCCTGATTGCCTCCACGTCGCAGCAGTTCATGGTGGACGTGCAGGGTTATTTCACGGCGGGGGACACCCCCGCGCCGGGCGGTTTCGTCTCGGTCCCGACCTCCAGGGTGATCGATACCCGTGACGGTACCGGCTATCCTGCAGGTCTCTGGACGGGCACGGGAGTGAAGAGCCTGACTTTAAAGGGCAAAGGCGGGGTCCCGGACACGGCGACGGCTGTTTTCGCGAACATCACTGTCGTGAGCACTGACACTACTGCCGACCCTATTCTTGAGACGCTTCCCGGGGGTGGCTTCGACGCCGGCGGTGGAGCTGGGACATCGGTGAACTTCCGGAGAAATGAGACCACAGCAGTGGCAGCGGTGTTGAACCTCAACTCTGCCGGTGTGGTGGATATCAAGCACTACGCGTACGCCGTTGGTGTGCACGTGATTGTCGATATCCAGGGCTACTTCGATGGGCAGGTATCGAACAGCGCCTTCACTACCGTGGAATCCAGGCTCTACGATTCAAGACTGACGAGCAGCCCGATCCCGGCCTATGGCAGGATCGAGGTTCAGATCGCCGGGGGTCGGCGGCCTGCCCGCTGCGTCGACGAATCTTGCAGGTGTCGTCTTGAATGTGACCCCGCAGAACTCGGTAGGGGTCGGGTTCCTGCGGGTCTGGCCTGCGGATGAGCCCGAGCCGAACCTGAGCACTGTGAACTACTCCGCGGATCCGGTCTCGAACAATGTGGTGGTCCGGCCCAGTGCGATCACGGGGACGGTGAAGATCTACAACGAGGGCGCCAGCCCGGTGCACGTCGTGATTGATTCGCAGGGCTGGTTCAGCAACGCGAACCTCCTGCCCCCGGTCACGGTGAACGGGACGGAGTCAGGGTCGCGCGGCAAGGCCTCGATGGTTTCGCACACCCTGACCGACTCGGCCAAACTCGCTATCAACCCGACCAGCGGCAACACGGTGCTGACCGGACGGCTCTTCAGTATCAGGGGTGTCGGGCAGGACATGAACGTCGCATGGCGATACAACTCGAAGTACGACCACCGCCCAACCTTGTCCATGGGCCGGCTGGAAACAGCCCTACGAACCGATCCCGCAACGGGGAACATGATCTACACGGCCCCGGACGGTGGCTGGTACACCTTCGCGAACACTGGAGGCGTGTACGCGATGGCGCCGGAGCTGAACGCGTCCCTGACGAAAATCTCCACCACTGAGTATTGGCTGCGGTTAAACGACAGCGGGATCACCAACGTCTACCAGGACGACGGGACCAACTTCGCCCTGGTCCGGTCCGTCGATGCGAACAGCACGAACCCGAACACCGTGACCTATACATACGGCAACGGCCGGCTGACGCAGACGACCGACACCCAGGGCCGGACAGCCTCTTACGTCTACAACGACACGAGGAACCTTAACCAGCCCTCCGCGATCACGGACAACTCACTGAACCGCACCGTGAGCATCGAATACGGCGGAGGTGAGGGACGGATGTCCAAGATCACCGACGCCACCGGCGCCATAACCACGTTCGCCTACACCAACGGGAAACTGAGCTCCTTCACCGACGGCCGCACGAACATCACCGCCCTCGCCTACGCCACGGACGGGTGGGTCAACACCATCACCTACGGGCAAGGATCAGCCGCGGCCGCGACCTGGACCTTGACGCACAACACAGACGGAAGCCTGTCCTACCTGGCCGACCCGAACAGCAAACAAACCACCTACACCCTGGACGCGAGCAAAACCCGCGTCCTGACGAGCACCGACCCGAACGGGAACAATTCCTCGGCCACCTTTGACGGCCACGACAACCGGCTGACCATCACCAATGGTCTGGGCCAGACCACCTCCGCGGCGTACAACGCCACTAATTCCCTGACGAAGATCACCTCCCCGCTGGCCGGTTCCACGGGCACCGGCGGGGATGTGTCCTTCACCTACCCCACGGCGGTCGGGGACCCGCTGCTGAACTACCGCCCTGACACTTCCACGACCAGTGAGGGCAACACCAGCACCATCCAGTACGACCCGAACACCAAAAACCCGTCGGCGATCCTGACCCCTGACAACCTCGGAGGCACACCCCGGAAGTACTACCAGGGGGACGCTGCAGGGACGATCTGTGGCGCCAAGCCCGGGTCACTATGCCGCTCCACGGACGGGAACGGCAACCAAACAACCTACAACTACGACGCGGCTGGAAACCCGGCCACGGTCGCCCCGCCCGCCCCGCTCGGGGCCACGACGTACACCTATGACGCGGCAGGCAGGGTCACCACAGCCAAGGATGGCAAGAACCAGACCGCGACCTTCACCTACGACAACAACGACCGGATCACCCAGATCCGCTACGCCGCGACTTGCGTTCCGGCGACCTGCGTCACCTACACCTATGACAACGCCGGGAACCTCACCACCAGGGTCGATGCAGCCGGCACCACCACGTACACGTGGGACGCCCAGAACCGGCCCACCGGCAAGACCATCGGCGGGGTCACCACCACCGTCACCTACGACGGGGCATCGAACGTCCTGACTTACGTCGACCCGCTCGGGACCGTGACGTACCGGTATGACGGGGCGAATCGGCTGACTGCCCTGGCCGAACCTGGCGGCTCCTGCCCAGCCACTCTGGTGTTCCCGAACGGCACCAAATGCACGGGCTTCGACTACGACAAAGCCAACCGCCGTACCGGCACCAAATACCCTAACGGGGTCAGGAACACCACCACCTACGACGGTGCAGGCAAGATCACGGCCATCACCGCGACCAACACCGGCAACACGGTCTTGGCCAAGCGGGCCTACACCTACACCCTCAACGGTACGAAAGACGGTGCGCAGCGCAAGACCATGACCACCGACACCGGAGCGGTCACCACCTACGGATACGACAAACTCAACCGGCTCACCTCCGCTGTCACCGGCACGGTTACCGAATTCTGGACCTACGACGCCAACAGCAACCGACTCACCGCCGCCAAGACCGGGACCGCCACCAGCTATTCCACCCACAACGCCGCGGACCAGCTCTGCTGGTACGGACCCACCAACGGGAACTGCTCCACCCCGACCACGGGAGCCACCAAGTACTCCTATGACGCGAACGGCAACTTCATCGATGGCGGCTCCGCCTCAAACCTGACCTACAACGTCTTCAACCAATTCACAGCCGGCACGAACGGCTCCACGGTAACGAACTACACCTACGCCGGAACCCGAAACGACGAACGCCTCACCGCCGGCAGCACCTCGTTCCTGAACGGCTCTCTGGGCGTCACCCAGCAGACCAGGACAAGCGGGACCACTTCGTTCATCCCGGACCCCGGAGGTACGCTGATCAGCATGCGCACCAGCGGCGGGGCAAGCTACTACTACACCACCGACGCTCTCGGCTCGACCATCCTGCTCACCGACAGCGCCCAAGCCAAAGCCGCCACCTACAGCTACGACTCCTGGGGAGAAGACACCGGCACCACCGGAACCAGTGCCGCCACCAACCCCTGGACCTACGCCGGCGGCTACAACGACACCACCAGCAACCGCATCAAATTCGGAGCCCGCTACTACCACCCCGCCCGCGGCCGCTTCACCCAACCCGACCCCTCCGGACAAGAACAAAACCGATACGCCTATGCTCAAGCAAATCCCTGCAATATGACGGATCCGACTGGCCTGGATGCTGCCGACGATTGCGTGCAACAAAAAATCACCAATGGCTTCTTCCGAGGCATGGCCATTGGTGCACTGGTAGGAGCCGTCATGGGTGCAGCTGCGGGCGCTTCAAGCGCAAATCCAGTCGGCGTCCTATTCGGGCTGGCAGGTGGAGCTGTGGCAGGCGCTGTTATCGGGGGTAGTCGGATGGCAATGACATCAATTGTTTATGGGAATTTTATTTGCCGCACGCCAGGGTTCGAGTGGGCGCGCTGAAATGCCAAACTTTTTCGATGCTGTTACTGTTCGCGCCGAGGCTCCATCCATACCTGTTTGGGGATTTCCTTTCCTGATGGTCCTCGCAATCTGCCTCCTCGTAGTAATTATTCTAGGCCCGGTTATGGCTACACGAACGAGGAAGTCGAAGGCGATAGCTGCGAAAGCTGGTATTGAATACAGGGGTGTTGAAGCGCATAAGTCATTCCGCGTCAATATCGAACCTGATGCTGTCACCGATCGAATTCGCTCGGTAGTTCACAGCAACGGCAGATTCAGTCGGATGGAGGAGGGGCCCATAGGACTGCGAGTCTATGTGCGGGGCAACTTTTGGACGTGGGGGGAAGTCATAGAAGTGAGGCTTATGGAGGACGCCGAGGGCACTGTGGCGCAGGCGAGTTGTCGGCCTAGGCTGAAAACGACACTGTTTGACTACGGTCAGAACGGCAAGGATCTTGCCTTGTTTATTGAATTAGTTCAAAAGAGTCTACCGGCGCATAAGTAGAAGGTGTTCGTCCACGATGATTCCTGCTGATTGCGTGAGGATTGGAAAGTTGGTTGGGCGAAGTACCAGGACTGTGCGGCTTTCGGAGTATGTGTCCTAGCATCAGTTGGCGTGTCGATCATATCTAGGAATTGAGAAACTTGGTTTCCTACCCCTTGCTGACGCCTGGATGATCGCCCGGTCGGAAGTGACCGGGTTTGTGGCACGGCTCTCCAGGTCGGTCTGAAGTTTCCAACTCTTGTCCGGAAAACTACAGCATTTCAAGACACTGGCCCCGGGTCTCGAGAGGGCCAGCGACGGCCGCGCCAGCAGTCGGAATAGCCGCGTACCCGTCGTCTCGTAAAGGCGTCTCGCGGTAAATCGTCTCGCCGCAGGTGCATCGGGGCTTTTTCGAGTCAGAATTGCCGTGTGAGGCTACTGGGTTACACCCGCGTCAGTACTTCCAGCCAAGACGCCCAGCTCCAGCTGGATGCGTTGGTCGCTGCCGGTGTGCAAAAACGCGATGTCTTCGCTGACGTGACGTCCGGAAGCAAGACGGCGATTGAGCGGCCCGGAATGAAGAGGCTCCTCGAGTATGCCGAGGAGGGTGACACCGTTGTTGTGTGGCGGGTCGACCGGCTGGGCCGGTCGCTCATCGACGTGCTGAACACGGTGGCCCTGCTGCCCGGCCGCGGTGTTCAGGTCCTTTCCATCTCCGATGGCATCGACCCGGCAACCTCGACCGGCCGGCTAATGCTGAACATGCTCGCAACTCTTGCCGAGTATGAACGCGAGCTCATCGTCGAGCGCGTCAATGTCGGCATCGCCGCAGCACGCCAGAACGGCACACGCTTCGGCCGACCCGGCCGTCATCGCGGACAAACTCGCGATCGCCCGGGACGCCCGCGCCAAAGGCCGCACCGCCGAGGACGCTGCCCGTCTCGTTGTCTGGAGCAGCGCAACGCTCTACCGCCACCAGTAAGCCCGCGCCGCACGCCAGAGCACCACAACCTAGACCGAAAAACCACGCGCTGCTCGAAGACTCCGCTTTCCGGCCTCATTTGGCCAGCGCCCAGGTCTACTGCACCGTCCTCGCTTCGCTCGGGCTGTAAAAGCGCTTTTCTGTTTTCTGCTGCTGTCCTGCGGATCGCACGTGCCCGCTTCGCCGGGCACAGCTCCGCAATGCTCCGGCAGCACGCAAAAAACGCCCGGGGGAGAGGGCGAGCCGGTGGTCAGCACCCGCGCCCACTTTCCACCCGCTTGACAAACATAGAAGCGTCGGGGGCGGGGCCAGGATTTCTCTCGGCCCCGCCTCCTTCCTGTTAACGTCTCTCCCGCGTCAGGGCCGGTCCTGGCCCCGCCGCTTCAAGTAGCGCTCAAACTCGCGGGCAATGGACTCCCCGCTGGCCTCGGGCAGGTCGGCGGTGTCCTTGGCTTCCTCCAGTTGGCGTACGTAGGCGGCAATTTCCGGGTCCTCGGTGGCCAATTCGTCCACGCCACGCTCCCAGGCGTCCGCTTCCTCCGCCAGCTCCTGGGTATCCAGCGGCACCTGCAGGAGCTCCTCGATGCGGTGCAGGAGGGCGAGCTGTGCCTTGGGCGAGGGCGCCTGTGCCACATAGTGCGGCACCGCGGCCCACAGCGATACGGTCGGTATTCCGGCCAGCAGCGCCACCTCGGACAGGACCCCCACGATGCCCACGGGGCCTTCGTACTGTGACGCTTCCAGGTTCATGCGTTCCCGAAGCTGGGCATCATCGGATGACGTGCTGACCGGGATGGGGCGGCTGTGCGGGACATCGGCCAGCAGCGCCCCCACCAGCACCACGTAGTCCACGTTCAGAGCCTCCGCATGGACCAGCAGCTCAGCGGTGTAGGCGCGCCACTTATAGGACGGCTCGGTCCCCTGAACGAAGATCACATCCACATTGGAGTTGGGCGCGCTGGCCTTATAGATTCTCGTGGAGGGCCATTTGATCTTGCGTTCACCGGCAGCGTTCCTGCGGACGGTGGGGCGCGTAAACTGGAAGTCGTAATACTCATCGGCATCGATCGATGCCACCTTCTTGCCACCCCACAACTTGTTCAGGTACCGCAGCGAATCGCTGGCCGCTTCTCCGGCGTCGTTCCACCCCTCGAAGGCGGCAAGCATTACGGTTACGCGCTGTCCGTCAGCCACCGGCTGCAGGAACCGTTCCCGCTCGGGTCCGGCACCTTGTTCGGCGGTGTCTCCCTCGAAGCTATTCATTTCTTCACCCTACGTCCAAGGTGGACACTCGCGCATGGAATGAAGCGCCGCAAAACGCCGGTAAACGGCGCAAAGTGCACCAGGCCTGCTTCATATTCGCCAAGGGCGTAGCCCACAGCCTCCGCCCAGCCCCGCCCCGTAGACTGGCTGCATGCGAAATCCTGCCGCCGGTTCCCCGCTCAAAGCCGTCCTCTGGGACATGGACGGGACCATCGTGGACACCGAGCCATACTGGATCGCCGCCGAGCATGCCTTGGTGGAAGCCCATGGCGGGACCTGGAGCCATGACCAGGCAATGCAACTGGTGGGCCAGTCACTGACGTTCTCCGCGGGCCTGCTCCAGCAGGCCGGCGTCGAGCTCGGAATCCGCGAGATCATCGATTCCCTGACGGCCCAGGTCATCAGCAGCGTCCAGCAGCAGGTGCCATGGCGACCGGGCGCCCGTGAACTCCTCGAGGAACTGCACCTGGCCGGCGTGCGCTGCGCCCTGGTCACCATGTCCGAGGGGCCGCTGGCCCGGGAAGTGGTGGCCAGCCTGCCCCGCCCCTACTTTGAAGTCCTGGTCACCGGCGACACTGTTACCCAAGGCAAGCCACACCCGGAGGCGTACCTGACCGCCGTCGAAATGCTGCAGGAACGCGACCCTGATCTCGGAATCCACCACTGCGTAGCCCTTGAGGATTCCGTCCCCGGCGTTGCCGCGGCCGTCGCCTCCGGCGTCACCACCGTGGCTGTTCCGCACATCGTTCCATTGCCGGACGACGGCAGGTATGCGCTTTGGGACTCGCTGTCCGGCCGCGGCCTGGTAGAGCTCGAAGCCCTGCTGTTGGAGGCGGGGGCAACCCGGCCCGCCGCCGCGGCCGTCGGTGACTCCCGTGGCTGAACCGGGCACTCAACAGGGTACGGAACCCGGAACCCCGGCCACGACAGGGCGACGTGAAGGGATCCCGCTGGGACGCATTGCCGGCGTTCCGGTCGTTCTTGCCTACTCGTGGTTCGTGATCGCAGCCTTCACAGTCATCGCCTACGGGCCAGTTCTGGCGCGGAACAATCCCATGCTCGGCATGAGCGCCTATATCGTGGCGTTCGCGTACGCCGTCCTGCTCCTGATTTCCGTGCTGGTGCACGAACTCGCCCACGCCCTCACCGCCAAAATCTACGGATGGCCCACGCAAAAAATCGTCCTCAACCTCTGGGGCGGGCACACGCAATTCGAAAGCTTCACAGCTTCGCCCGGCCGGTCCGTACTGGTGGCGCTGGCCGGCCCGGCAGCCAATTTCTTCCTCGCCGGCGGGGCCTGGCTGCTGCTGGGCACCAACAGCCTGGGAAGTGTCGCGGAGATCCTGACCAACATCTTCATGTGGGCCAATTTCCTGATCGCCGTCTTCAACGTCCTGCCAGGCCTGCCGCTGGACGGTGGCCGCCTGGTCGAGTCCATCGTATGGAAGGCCACCGGCAGCCAGGCGAAAGGAACCGTGGCCGCCGGCTGGGGCGGGCGCATCATCGTCCTGGCGATTGCCTACTGGTTCCTCCTTCGCCCGTACCTCGCCGGCGAGGAGCCGGACTTCAGCCTCCTCATGATCACGGTGCTGGTGGGCGGATTCCTCTGGATGGGTGCCTCTGCTTCCATCCAGCAGGGCACGCTGCGGGCACGGCTCCCACTGGTCAGCGCAGCGGGATTGTCGACGCCGGCCGTGGGCATACCTGCCAGTGGCACCGTCCGCGAGGCCCTCCGCCTGGCGGCTGCCGGAACAAAGTCCGTGGTGGTGTGCGCGCCCGACGGCCGGCCGCAGGGCGTTGTGGACCCCGGTGCGCTGGCATCGGTGCCCGGGGCAGCCGCTGATTCAACCCCCGTCACCGCTATTTCTTTTCCCCTGGCTGCCGGCGCCTATGTCCCCGAATGGTCCAAAGGGCAGGAGCTGATCCAGTTCCTATCGCAGGTTGAGGGACGCCACTATGCAGTGGTGGACCACAACGGCGGGGTCACCGGGCTGCTGACCCAGGACGTTGTCCTGGCGGCCATCACCGGAAAGAGGCAGCGCAACGATAAGCACCCGCAGGGGCAGAACCGGTAGAGTTACCTGCCGGTCGTGCATTGCCGCCGCAAAGCCCCGGTTTCCCTGGGACTTTGGCTGCGGCACAAAGGGTTTACAGGAGCGAGGAACATCATGAGCAGCGAAACTGCGGTCAACGACGCCACGGGAGCAGCGCAGGCCGGTGCTCCAGCCGGCGGCTCGCAGCCGGTGGGAGCTGCACGTCGCCGCGGCCCCTTCCGCGAAGGCGAGCGTGTCCAGCTCACCGACGAACGCGGCCGCATGAATACCATCACGCTTGAGCGCGGGGGCGCCTTCCACACCCACCGGGGCTTCCTCAACCACGACGAGATCATCGGCAAGGTGGACGGCTCCGTTGTGGTGAACAATGTTGGCCAGCAGTACCAGACCCTCCGCCCGTTGCTCTCCGACTTCGTGCTGTCCATGCCTCGCGGTGCCGCCGTCGTGTATCCCAAGGATGCAGGGCAGATCGTCACCATGGCGGATATCTTCCCCGGCGCACGCGTGGTGGAGGCAGGCGTCGGCTCCGGCGCCCTGTCCATCTCCCTGCTCCGCGCCGTGGGCGACCACGGCTACCTGCACTCCTTCGAGCGGCGCGAAGAGTTCGCCGACATCGCCCGTGGAAATGTGGAGACCATTTTCGGCGGCCCGCACCCTGCCTGGCAGATTTCCCTCGGCGACTTCCAGGAGGAAGTGGTCAAGGCTGAAGAGCCCGGCTCCGTGGACCGCGTGGTCCTGGACATGCTGGCACCCTGGGAATGCCTCGACGCCGTCGCCACCGTCCTTGCCCCCGGCGGCGTCTGGATCAATTACGTAGCAACCGTCACACAGCTCTCCCGAACGGCCGAAGCCATCCGTGCGGACGGCCGCTTCACTGAACCCGACGCCTGGGAATCGCTGGTCCGCGGATGGCACCTGGAAGGGCTGGCGGTCCGGCCGGACCACCGCATGGTGGCCCACACCGGATTCCTGCTGGTCACCCGGCGTCTCGCCGACGGCGTCACCGGCATCTCGGTCAAGCGCCGGCCGTCCAAGACCGAATTCAACGAAGAGGACGTCAATGCCTGGACTCCCGGCGCAGTAGGGGAGCGGGCAGTATCTGACAAGAAGCTGCGGCGCGCGGCCCGGGACGCCATCGCGGGAACGAACGTGGTGGACACGCCCGAGGTTACGAACTAGTCCACATTTCGGGAGTCTCCATCCCTACCCGGCATCTTGGGACTAATGTCTTTAAGAGAAGCGCAGGAAGGGGCTGATACATCATGGAGACACCAAACCAGGACTCCGGACGTACACCGGCAGAGCAGTCTGCCGCCAACGACCTCTCGGTTGCTGACCGCCAGGTCAACATACTTCGGGACAAGCTCAGGCACATCGACCGCCAGCTGGCAGCGGCGACGCAGAACAACACCAAGCTGGTCAGCATGCTTGAGACGGCCAAGGCGGAGATTCTCCGGCTGAAAAATGCCCTGGACCAGGAAGGGCAGCCGCCGTACAGCTTCGGCACCATCCTCCAGATCAATCCGAAGCGGCAGCCTTCCCCGGGCAACAGCGGCCAGGCTTCCACCGAGGAATCGGTGGATATCTTCAACGCCGGGCGGAAGATGCGGGTGGGCATCAGCCCCTTGGTAAACGTCAACCAACTGGCGGTTGGCCAGGAGGTACTGCTCAACGAAGCACTCCTGATCGTCGCAGGACTCGGCTATGAACGCGCCGGCGAGCTTGCCACCCTGAAGGAGATGCTGGGGCGTGACCGGGCCCTGGTGGTTGGCCGGGCCGACGAGGAACGCGTGGTCCGGCTTTCCGGTGCGCTCCAAGCCGAGAAGCTCAGGGTCGGTGATGCCCTCTCCGTCGATTCCCGGACCGGCTATGCCCTTGAGAAGGTGCCGCGCTCCGAGGTGGAGAACCTGGTGCTCGAAGAAGTTCCGGACATCACCTACGAGGACATCGGCGGCCTTGGTCCCCAGATCGAGCAAATCAGGGACGCAGTCGAACTGCCGTTCCTGCACCCCGACCTCTACCGTGAACACGGGCTGAAGGCCCCCAAGGGAATCCTGCTGTACGGTCCTCCGGGCTGCGGCAAGACCCTTATCGCCAAGGCCGTCGCCAACTCCCTCGCTGCCCGCGCCGCCGAACGGTCCGGGAACGTGGACCTGAAGAGTTACTTCCTGAACATCAAGGGGCCTGAACTCCTTGACAAGTACGTGGGTGAAACAGAACGGCACATCCGCCTGATCTTCTCCCGCGCCCGGGAAAAGGCCTCGGACGGCAGCCCCGTCGTGGTGTTCTTCGACGAAATGGACTCCCTGTTCCGCACCCGAGGCACCGGAATCTCCTCCGACGTCGAAACCACCATCGTGCCCCAGCTCCTCAGTGAGATCGACGGCGTGGAACGCCTCGACAACGTCATCGTCATCGGTGCATCCAACCGCGAGGACATGATCGACCCCGCCATCCTCCGGCCCGGCCGGCTGGATGTGAAAGTCAAAATCCAGCGTCCCGACGCGGAAGCCGCTGCAGACATCTTCAACAAATACATCACCACGGACCTGCCGTTCCACGAGTCGGACCTCGCTGAACACAACGGAGACATCCAGGCCACGGTTGACGCCATGGTCCAGCGCACCGTTGAAGCCATGTACTCCACGGACAAGTCCAACGAGTTCCTCGAGGTCACCTATGCCAACGGCGACACCGAGATGCTGTACTTCAAGGATTTCAACTCGGGCGCCGTGGTGCAGAACGTGGTGGACCGGGCCAAGAAGTACGCCATCAAGGACCTGCTGACCACGCACCAGAAGGGGCTCCGCATCGAGCACCTGCTGCGTGCGGTGGTGGATGAATTCCGCGAACACGAGGACATGCCGAACACCACCAACCCCGACGACTGGGCACGCATCTCCGGCAAGAAGGGCGAACGGATCACCTATATCCGTACCATCGTCCAGGGCAAGGCCGGGCAGGAGCCAGGCAAGTCCATCGAGACGATGCCAACCACGGGGCAGTATCTATGACGGATGCAAAGGGACCTGCCGCCGGGGAATCACTCCCCGTCGGCGGGGCCATGCGGGTTATGGGGGCGGAAACGGAGTACGGCATCCACGCTCCCTCCGCTCCCTCGGCAAATGCCACCATGATGAGTGCCCGGGTGGTGCAGGCCTATGCCCAGGTCACCAGGCAGCGGGCGGCCGGCGGTGCCGAAACCCGCTGGGACTACACCGATGAAGAGCCCCTGCACGATGCCCGGGGCTGGACCGTGGACCGTGGCGCTGCACACCCCAGCCAGCTGACCGACCAGCCGCCCGTGCTTGATGCTGAGGCGGTGGCCCTGGCCTACGGCCGTGAGGAACTCGAGCTGGACGGCCAGGACGAGTCCGGGACCCTGCTGATGAACATGGTCCTTGGCAACGGTGCCCGCTTGTACGTCGACCACGCCCATCCCGAGTATTCAAGCCCCGAGGTCACCAACCCGCGGGACGCGGTGGCGTGGGATGCTGCCGGCGACCTGGTGGGGCTCGCTGCCGTCCGCCGGCTGGCCGCGGATCCCGCCCTCCCGCCGGTCAACCTCTACAAGAACAACACGGATAACAAGTCCGTGTCCTACGGTTCCCACGAGAACTACCTCATGCCCCGGTCTGTCCCTTTCGGCGACATTGTCCGCGGGCTCACGCCCTTCTTTGTGAGCCGGCAGGTGGTGTGCGGCGCCGGCCGGCTGGGGATAGGACAGGACAGCTCAACGCCCGGCTTCCAGGTCAGCCAGCGGGCGGACTTCTTCGAGGCCGAGGTGGGCCTGGAGACCACCATCCGCAGGCCCATCATCAACACCAGGGATGAACCCCATTCCACCGCCGACAAGTACCGGCGCCTCCACGTCATCATCGGTGACGCCAATCTCAGCCAGGTGTCCAACTATCTCAAGTTCGGTACCACGGCCATGGTCCTTAGCCTCATCGAGGCAGGGCTGGCTCCCAAAATCGAGGTCTACGAGCCCGTCGCGGCACTCAAAACGGTCAGCCACGATACCTCGCTGACCGCAAAGCTGCGCCTGCTGGACGGACGGCGGGTCACAGCCCTGGACATTCAGTGGATGTACCACGAGGCCGCGGCCAAGCTGGCCCAGGACACCGGCGTGGGCGACGCCCTGGACGGTGACGGGCACACCCATGACGTTCTGGAACGGTGGGCTTCCGTTCTCACCCAACTGGACACTGACAGGGCTTCCGCTGCCACTTCCGTGGAATGGCTGGCTAAACTTACGCTGCTTGACGGCTACCGGCAGCGCGATGGACTGGAATGGAACGACGCCCGGCTTGGCCTGGTGGATCTCCAGTGGGCCGACATCAGGCCGGAGAAGGGCCTCTACTACCGCCTGTTGTCCAGGAACCGCATGCAGCGCGTGGTGGAGGATGCCGCCATTGCCGCTGCGGTGACAGAGCCCCCCGCCGACACCCGCGCCTTCTTCCGAGGCAAATGCATCAGCAGCTTTGGCAAGGATGTAGTTGGCGCAAGCTGGGATTCGGTCATCTTCGACGTGCCGGGCTACGGACGGCTTCAACGGGTGCCCACCAGGGAACCCCTCAGGGGAACCAAAGCCCTCACCGGAGCGTTGTTCGAGCGCTACCGGGAAGCGGGACCGTTCCTTGGGGAACTGCTCGGACACAACAGCACTCCGCCTGCGGCATAAACCGCGCCGGAACGCCCGTCCCGTGGCAGGATGGGCATATCGGAGGATCCGCCGGATCCACCGGAGGAAGAAGGAGGGAAACCAATGGCAGGCCAGGAGCAGCAGCAGCCTCAGTCACGTGACAGCCAGGTCGAGGACGACATCCCCGAGGCACCACCGGCACCGCCCGAGGCCCAGGCTTCGGCATCGACCGAAGGCGTGGACGACCTGCTCGACGAAATCGACGGCGTCCTGGAATCCAACGCCGAGGAGTTCGTCCGGGCATTCGTGCAAAAGGGCGGCCAGTAACCCGGACCCCCGAAGGTGGCGGAAGCCGCGGACGGCCGGAATCTGTACCGACGTTGAAGTACCACGTTCAAGGAGTGATGAGTGCAGGAATCAACCGCCAACCAGGTAGCCGCCAACGCCACCTCGTCCTTTACGGAGCACCTGCAACGGGACCGGCCCGAGCTATTGCCCTTTAGCCGGTCCCTCCAGGGTGGCACGTCCACGGCTGTCCCGGTGCAGGTTCCACACGCCACCACCATCGTTGCCATGAGTTATGGCGGTGGTGTCCTCATGGCGGGCGACAGGCGCGCCACCATGGGCAACATCATTGCCAGCAGGCACATCGAGAAGGTCTTTCCGGCAGACCACTTCTCTGTGCTTGGCATTGCCGGAACAGCAGGCATAGCAATTGACCTGACGCGTCTCTTCCAGGTTGAACTTGAGCACTACGAAAAAATTGAAGGAACCCAGCTCAGCCTCGAAGGCAAGGCCAACCGGCTGGGGGCCATGATCAGGGGCAACCTCCCGATGGCCCTTCAGGGCCTGGCCGTGGTGCCCCTGTTTGCAGGCTTCGACACCAGCGCCGGTGTGGGCCGCCTGTTCTCCTACGACGTCACGGGAGGCAGGTATGAGGAGCACGAACACCACACCGTGGGCTCCGGGTCCGTCTTCGCGCGCGGTGCCCTGAAAAAGCTCTGGCGGCCCAACCTCACCGCTGCCGAGGCGCTGTCTGTGGCCGTGGAGTCCCTGTATGACGCCGCCGACGACGACTCCGCCACCGGCGGCCCTGACACCGTCCGGCAGTTGTGGCCCGTGGTCTATACGGTGGACAGGACAGGAGCGCATCGGGTGTCCGAGGCCGACCTCGCGGCTGCTTCGCGCGCCGTGATTGAAGCACGCACCATCGCCGGACGGGAGGCCTGACATGACCCAGCAGTTCTATGTCTCGCCTGAACAGCTGATGAAGGACCGTGCGGATTTCGCGCGGAAAGGCATCGCCCGGGGCCGGTCGGTTGTGGTCATCAGCTGCGCCGACGGAATCGCACTCGTCGCAGAGAATCCTTCGCCGTCCCTGCACAAAATCGGCGAAATCTACGACAAGATCGCCTTCGCTGCCGTTGGCAAATATAACGAATTCGAAAGCCTCCGCCAGGCCGGGGTCCGCTATGCAGACGTCCGCGGCTACTCCTATGACCGTGAAGACGTCACCGCCCGCGGCCTGGCAAGCGTCTATGCGCAAAGCCTGGGGGCGGTCTTCACCGCCGAGCAAAAACCGTTCGAGGTGGAACTGGCGGTAGCCGAAGTGGGACCCAGCCAGGCGGACGACCACCTGTACCGGCTGACCTTTGACGGCTCGATCGCCGATGAACACAGTTTCGTGGTCATGGGCGGCCAGGCGGAAAAGGTGTCTTCAGCCATCGATGCGGGTTGGCAGGCCTCCCTGGGCTTCGCTGACGCTGTCCGGCTGGCTTTAAAGGGACTCACGCCTGCCCAGGAGGGAGAGCAGCCGGCAGCACCGCTGCCGCCGGGCGCGCTCGAAGTGGCAGTCCTGGACCGGCTTTCCGAAAGCTCCCGCGGATCCCGGCGCGCCTTCCGCAGGCTGAACGACGCGGACATCACAGCACTGCTGGCCTAGGAGGACGACATGGACAAGAGAATCTTCGGCATCGAGACCGAGTTCGGGATCTCTTACTCAAGCCCCGATTCGAGGCCACTTGCCCCGGAAGAGGTGGCCCGGTACCTCTTCCGCAAAGTGGTCAGCTGGGGGCGCTCGTCCAACGTGTTCCTCACCAACGGCTCGCGGCTGTACCTCGATGTCGGGTCCCACCCCGAATACGCCACCGCCGAATGCGACGACCTCGCACAGCTGATCGCCCACGACCGCGCGGGTGAGCTGATCCTGGATGACCTGGTGGATGAGGCCCAGGCCCGGTTGGCCGCCGAGGGCTTCAACGGCACGGTGTACCTTTTCAAGAACAACACGGACTCCGCCGGCAACTCCTACGGCAGCCACGAGAACTACCTCATTCCCCGCCGTGGGGAATTTTCCCGCCTGGCCGAAATCCTCATTCCGTTCCTGGTCACCCGCCAGCTCATCGCCGGCGCCGGAAAGATCCTGAAGACCCCGCATGGTGCCACTTATGCCTTCTCCCAGCGCGCCGACCACATCTGGGAGGGAGTGTCCTCCGCGACAACACGGTCACGGCCCATCATCAACACCAGGGACGAGCCGCACGCGGACGCGGAATTCTACCGCCGCCTGCACGTCATTGTGGGCGACTCGAACATGTCAGAGGCCACTGCCCTGATGAAGGTCGGCACCGTGGACCTGGTCCTGCGGATGATCGAAGCGGGCGTGATCATGCGCGACATGAGGATGGAGAACCCCATCCGCAGTATCCGCGAAATCTCCCACGACCTCAGTGGGCGGGCACTGGTCCGCCTTGCCAACGGACGCCAGCTCACCGCCCTTGAAATCCAGCAGGAGTACCTGAGCAAGGTCACGGCCTTCGTCCAGGAGCACGGCGCGCACAACCCGCACGTACCGCTGATCCTCGATCTGTGGGAGCGGACTCTGCACGCGATTGAATCCGGTGACACCAAGGGAATTGACACCGAGATCGACTGGGCCATCAAGAAGAAGCTGATGGACAACTACCGCGAACGCCACGGCCTGGGCCTGGACGCGCCGCGCATTGCCCAGCTGGATCTGACGTACCACGACATTTCCCGCAGCCGCGGGCTGTTCTACCTGCTGCAGTCGCGTGGGGCCGTGCGCCGGATTGTCGACGATACCGTCATCAAGGGAGCCGTGGACGCACCGCCGCAGACCACACGCGCCAAGCTGCGCGGCGACTTTGTCCGCCGCGCGCAGGAACTGGGCCGGGATTACACGGTGGACTGGGTGCACCTGAAACTGAATGACCGCGCCCACCAGACGATTCTGTGCAAGGATCCCTTCCGCAGCGTCGATGAGCGTGTTGATGCGCTCCTGGACTCTATGGGCTGACGTCCAGCTTCAGGGTCTATTCTGGATAAGGTCCTTTTAATGGGACCTCACCATGACATGCTCCGCTGGCATGCGGAATGTCGTATCCACCCTGCCCCGACGAAAGTTTTCCTACGTGCGCCGACTACTAGCAATCCTCCTTCCCGGCCTGCTGCTCCTCACTGCCTGCGGAGGCAACGCCTCCCAGCCGGAGCCCAGCAGCCAGTCCGCCGGGGAGACTGCAAAGTTCGACTCCCTCAAACTGACCGACAACGGGGACAAGAAGGCCCCTGGCGTGGACTTCGACAAGCCCCTGACCGTGACCGAGCCAACCATCAAAGTGGTATCCGAAGGCAGCGGTGACGCCGTAAAGGCGAACCAGATCGCCAAGATCTCCATCCTGGCGCTGAACGGCACGGACGGTTCCCAGCTTGAGGATACGTTCGCCAACGAGCCTGAGAGCCTTGAGCTGAATGATGAGCTCAAGACCAGCAGCGCAGTCATCTACAACGCTTTCGTGGGCGCAAAGGTCGGTTCCAACCTGGCGCTGGCCGTTCCCGGCCAGCAGAGTGCAGCATCAACGAACCCCAGCCCGTCTGACGGCGCCAGCCCCAGCCCGAGCGCCGCAGCAGCGCCCAGCCAGCTGCTGATCATCAAGGTTCTTTCCGCTGCCGACCCCGCCCCGGTGCTGGACAAGCCCCAGGGTGAAACGGTAACGCCGCCCGCGGGCCTGCCGACGGTCACGGAAAAAGACGGCAAACCGGAAATCAACGTTGCGGGCGCCCCGGCCCCCACAGCACTCGTGTCGCAGGACCTGATCAAGGGCACGGGCGCCACCGTCAAGGAGTCCGACACCCTGACCGTGAACTACGTGGGCGTCACCCTCGCCGACGGTACCAAGTTCGATTCCAGCTTCGACCGCGGCCAGCCCGCCACCTTCCCGCTGACCGGCGTCATCAAGGGCTGGACGCAGGGCCTCGCCGGCAAGACTGTCGGCTCCCGTGTCCTGCTGGTCATCCCCAAGGACCTGGCCTACGGCGACGCCGGCCAGGGCCAGGCCAAGGGCGACCTGGTCTTCGTAGTGGACATCCTCGGGGTCAAGTAGCAAGACTTACAAGGACGCCGCGTCCCTCGCGGCACCCATCACACCCACGCATAGGAGCAAGCATGTCTTTTGGACAGCGGGAATTTGACCGCCAGAAGCCCGAGATTGATTTCCCGGAAGGCGAGGTCCCCACGGAACTCGTCATCACCGACCTCATCGAGGGTGACGGCCGGGAGGCCCAGGCAGGGGACACCGTCTCCACCCACTACGTCGGGGTTGCCTGGTCCACCGGCGAGGAATTCGACGCCTCCTGGGGCCGCGGCGCACCACTGGACTTCCGCGTCGGCGTCGGGCAGGTCATCCAGGGCTGGGACCAGGGCCTGCTGGGCATGAAGGTCGGCGGCCGCCGCCGCCTTGAGATCCCCTCCGAGCTGGCTTACGGCTCGCGCGGTGCAGGTGGCGCGATTGCCCCCAACGAAGCACTGATCTTCGTCGTGGACCTCGTGGCCGTCCGCTGATTGAACCGGGGAGCGCGGCAGTACGGGAGGATATTCCTCCCGTACTGCCGCGCTTTCTGCTTTCCCCGGCGGAGTTTAGTAACGTAACGGACGTGTCCCTATCCCGTACTGAACGACTCCTCAACCTGCTGATTGCCTTGCTTAACACCCGCTACGGGCTGCACCGCAGCGAACTGCGCGAAAAGGTTTACCACGACACCTCCGCGAACGACGTCGCATTCGGACGGATGTTCGAGCGGGACAAAAATGACCTGCGGGCAATGGGTTTCGAGGTCGAGACACTGACGGACCTGGGCTGGAGTGAGGACGATCCCGCCACCACCAGGTACCGGATCGGCAAAGAGTCCAACCGGCTCCCGGACGTCCAACTGGGGCCGGAGGAATGGACCGTCCTCCTGCTGGCCTCCCAGCTGTGGGAGCGTGCGGCGTTGGGAACCGCCGCACAAAGCGCCCTCCGCAAGCTCCAGGCTTCAGGCAGGATGGCCGAGGTTGAACTGCCGGCCGGGGTCCAGCCACGGATCAAACCCGCCGGGCAGGCCTTCGATGACATCTTGGCCGCCATGCACGCCCGGCATCCCGTCACGTTCACGTATCTTGCCGGCACCACGGGCAAAGAGGAAGAACGCGCGGTGGAGCCGTGGGGCCTGGGCAGCCGTTTCGGCCAGTGGTACCTCATGGGCTATGACCGGGCACGGAAGGCGCCCCGGCACTTCCGGCTGTCGCGCTTCACCAGCGCCGTGACCACCCTGGCAAGGGAGCAGTACTCGCCCCCCGTGGACTTCAATATCCGCGCTGAGCTTGACCGCCTGCCTGAACTGCCGCTGCGCACCGCCGTCGTGGATGTCAGGGAGGGGCACCTGCTGGCCTTGCGCCGCCGTGCCGTCCAGGGCGCCCCGGAACAGGTACCGGGACACCCCGCCGAGGGCTACGACCGGCTCTTCGTGGAGTACCGCGACCCGGAGGTGCTTGCTGAAGAACTGGCTTCCTACGGACCCGATGCACTGGTACAGGAACCAGCCGGCCTGGCCGCAGCCGTGCGGCGCAGACTGCAGGCCGCGTCCTCGTTCAGCGACGCACCGGTTCCCGCCTACGCCTTTGCCGATACCCGCTCCCGGACAGCCCGCAAGGGGACCTCTGAGGACCAGCTCAAGCGCATGCTGCAGCTGGTGCCGTTCCTGGTCCATAACCAGGGCCTGCACATCCAGGACGTCGCAGAGCACTTCGATATCTCCCGGGAGGAGCTCGAGGCGGACCTGCGGATCCTCATCTGCTCGGGGCTGCCGGAGGGTTATCCTGACGACCTGCTCGATATCCAGTGGGAAAACGACCACGTCTTCATTACCCAGGACCTTGACCTGAAGAAGCCGGTCCGGTTTACCGTGGCCGAGGCATGCGCGCTTCTGACGGGTCTTGAAACCCTCAACGGCCTGCCGGACCTTCCCGGTGGCGGTGCCCTGGAGTCTGTCACGTTGAAGCTCCTGGCTGCCGCAGGCGAGGAAGGACTCCAGGCGGCCTCCATCGCGGGGCCGCAGGTTGCGCCGGCGGACTCCCGAACCCACGCCACGGTACGCCGCGCCATCGAATCCGGCTCCCAGCTCCACCTGACCTACCTGTCACCCCAGCGCGACGCCGTGACCGAGCGCGACGTTGACCCGCTGCGGCTGTATTCCCTGGACAACACCTGGTACTTCGAAGCATGGTGCCACCTGGTGGACGGGTTGCGGAACTTCCGCCTGGACCGGACACAGGACGTGCAGCCGAACGGTGCACCCGCCGCGCCGCACGGCCCTCCGGAGGGCGGGGTCCCGGCCAAGCTGTTCACCGCGAACGACGACGACACCACCGTCACGGTCCAGCTCACCCGGCAGGGGAGGGGGCTGGCGGAGGACTACTACGCGGAGCGCACCGCGGAGTTGCCCGACGGCGGCCTGGTGGCCGAGATCCGGTTCGGCAACACGGCGTGGCTGCCGATGTTCGTGGCCCAGCATGGCGGTTCAGCCCGGATTTTGGCCCCGGCCGATCTCGCTTCCGCCGCGCGCGACTGGCTCGCGGCCTCGCTGGCCAGCTACGACCGATAGACTTCTCAGCATGCCTTGGTGGTCCTGGATTCTCATATGGGTGGCGCTGGTCGCAGTAGCCCTGCTGTTCTATGTCCTGCTGGGCATCCGACTTTTCCGGCAGTTCATGGCCACGGTAAAGGATCTGGGGGCCGCCGGCGAAAAGCTGGGACACCTGACCCCCATTGAGCTGCCGGACGAACCCGTGGATCCGTCCCGGGCCCTGCCGGGCTCTGCCGTTTTTGCCTCACCCGCTGTCATGCGACATGATTACGAGGCATCCAAATGGGCCCGGCGCGAGGAACGCCGCCGCCGGCGAGTGCAGCGTAAAAAGGACCGGGGCCAGCCGCAGGCGCTCGGAGATCTCGACTTCACATAGAAGTAGGATGTACTTAGAGGAAAGGATTTCCCGTGGGAAGACTCTTTGATGGCCCCTGGCCTATCGTAATCATCATCGTTGTTGCTTTGCTTCTCTTCGCCGCCCCCAAGCTTCCGGCCATGGCCCGCAGCCTGGGACAGTCAATGCGGATCATCAAGTCCGAGGTCAAGGAAATGAAGAACGACGGCAAAGCCGACTCCACCGAGGCAAATGGTCCGGTGGAAGGCACCATCGTGAACCACCCCAAGGCGAAGCCCGGTGAGCCGACAGACGGCACTGACGTTCCGCCGTCGACCCGCGCCTGACCTCCCGTGGCACTGTCGCGGGCCCGTAAAGCCAACCCCGAAGGGCGGATGTCTCTTTGGGAGCACCTCAACGAGCTGAAGAACCGGCTGATCAAGTCGGCCATCGGCGTCGTCATTGGGGGCATTGGGGGCTGGATACTTTACGATCCGCTGCTGAAGGCCCTGGCTGAACCGGTCAACCGCATCTCCAACGAGACCGGCGGCCTCGCGGCCATCAACTTCGGGACCATCGCTTCACCCTTCGACTTCAAGCTCCAGATGTCGCTCCTGATTGGGGCGGTCATTTCCAGCCCCATCTGGATCTACCAGCTCTGGGCCTTCGTAACCCCTGGGCTGACGTCCAAGGAACGGCGCTACACCCTGGGCTACATGGCAGCCGCCATTCCGCTGTTCCTGGCGGGAATCTGGGTGGGCTGGCTTGTGGTGCCGCAGGTGGTCCACGCGCTGACCCAGTTCACCCCGGAGGGCTCCTCCAGCGTCATCGACGCCCGGACCTACATTGAGTTCGTCACCCGGATGGTGCTCATGCTGGGCCTGGCCTTCCTGGTTCCCGTGGTGCTGGTGGGCGTCAACATGGCCGGCATCGTCTCCGGCCACACCATCCTTAAGGCCTGGCGCATCACCGTCTTCCTGGTCTTCGTCCTTGCCGCCATCGCCGCGCCGGGCGCGGACGCGATTTCGATGTTCATGCTGGCCGGACCGCTGCTGGCACTGTTCTTCGCCGCCATCGGCATCTGCATCATGAACGACAAACGCCGCGAACGCCGCCAAGCGCGGCAGGTTGAGGAAACCGAGGCCACCGCTGATGTCGCAACCCCAAGCAGCGAACTTAAGAAGCTCTAACCTGCCGTTAGGCTTGGGGTATGTCCTCCACCACCGGACCCTTCTCCGCCGGCCCCATCGATCCTGAAGAAATGTCGCCGGCCGAGAGATACCGTGCCAGCGCTGAACGCCGGGCCGAGGCCGCCACCTACCTTGGGGCGTTCATCCGAACCCTGGACTTCGAGCTTGATGACTTTCAACGGCAGGCATGCCGTTCCCTGCAGGAGGGCAGGGGTGTCCTGGTGGCTGCCCCCACCGGCGCCGGGAAGACCATCGTGGGGGAGTTCGCCATCTACCTCGCGCTGCAGCGGGGCCTGAAGGCCTTCTACACCACGCCCATCAAGGCGCTCAGCAACCAGAAGTTCAGTGAACTCGCCGAAAAATACGGCGTTGACAATGTGGGGCTCCTGACCGGGGACACCAGCATCAACGGAGATGCCCAGGTGGTGGTCATGACCACCGAGGTCCTCCGGAACATGCTCTACGCGGATTCGGCCACGCTCGGCGACCTTGGCTACGTGGTCATGGACGAGGTCCACTACCTCGCCGACCGGTTCCGCGGGGCCGTGTGGGAGGAAGTCATCATCCACCTGCCCAGCGAGGTCCAGGTTGCCTCATTGAGTGCCACCGTTTCCAATGCCGAGGAATTCGGCGCCTGGCTGGACACCGTCCGCGGTGACACCGACATCATCGTTTCCGAGCACCGCCCGGTTCCGTTGTGGCAGCACGTCATGGTGGGCCGGCGGATCATGGACCTGTTCGCCGGGGAAACCACTTTCGACGAGATCGCCCCGCCCGTTGAGGAAGACGAGCAGCAGCCGTCCTCGTCCGGCAAGTCCCGCGCCCCCGGCAATGGGCGCGGTTTCGAGGTGAACCCCGACCTGCTGACGGTGGCCCAGAGCGAGAGCCGGCAGAGCTTCCGCAGCAGGCCCGGACCCGCGGGAAGGGGCCAGCGCGGCCGGCGCGGAAACGACCGTCCGGCCCGTGGTGGAGAGCCGACGGGGGTGCGCCCCGCCAGCCGGCCCCAGGTGATCGCCAGCCTGGACCGGATGGATCTGCTCCCTGCCATCACCTTCATCTTTTCCCGCGCCGGCTGTGAGGCAGCGGTAGCCCAGTGCGTTGCATCCGGACTCTGGCTCACCACCGAGAAAGAGCAGCGGATCATTGCCCAGCGCGTTGACGAGGCGGGGCAGGACATCCCGCCGGATGACCTTGACGTCCTGGGCTTCTGGACCTGGCGGGACGGGCTGCTTCGCGGTTTCGCCGCCCACCATGCCGGAATGCTGCCCACCTTCAAGGAGGTGGTTGAGAAACTGTTCGCCGATGGCCTCGTCAAGGCTGTCTTCGCCACGGAAACCCTCGCTCTCGGCGTCAACATGCCAGCCCGCTCGGTGGTGCTGGAAAAGCTGGACAAGTTCAATGGCGAAGCCCATGTTGACATCACCGCCGGTGAATATACCCAGCTGACCGGCCGTGCCGGACGGCGTGGCATCGACATTGAAGGCCATGCCGTGGTGCTGTGGCAGCCTGGGACCGACCCGACGGCCGTTGCCGGGCTGGCATCCCGGCGCACCTACCCGTTGAACTCCAGTTTCCGCCCCACCTACAACATGAGCATCAACCTGCTGGCGCAGTTCGGCCGGGCCAGGGCGCGGGAGATCCTGGAGTCATCCTTTGCCCAGTTCCGGGCGGACCGGTCAGTGGTGGGCCTGGCCCGTCAGGTGCGGAGCCGCGAGGAGTCCCTTGCCGGCTACGCAAAATCCATGACCTGCCACCTTGGTGACTTCACGGAGTATGCCCGGCTGCGCAGGGAACTGTCCGACGCCGAGAACGCCACTTCCCGCACCAAGTCCCGCGTCCGCAAATCCCTTTGCGACGACTCCCTGGCCCGCCTCCTGCCCGGCGATGTGGTCGACGTCCCCGGCGGCCGCGCCCCGGGGCCCGCCGTCGTCCTTAGCTCGGACCACACCAGCCGCGAGCCGCGGCCGGCCGTGCTGACGCTGGACAACCAATTGCGAAGGATCGGCGCCGACGATCTCGAAGGTCCCATCGCGCCCGTTACCAGGATCCGGATCCCCAAATCCTTCAACGCCAAGGTGCCCAAATCCCGCAGGGACCTCGCCTCCTCCGTCCGGAACGCACTGCGGGAAAACCGCCCGCCCGCCCCGGGCCAGAACCGAAACCACGACTTCGGCCGCGGCGCCGCCCTGCCCAACCAGGAAAAGCGCATCGCGGAACTGCGCCGGGCCCTGAAGGCCCACCCCTGCCATGGGTGCAGCGAACGGGAAGACCACGCGCGCTGGTCGGAGCGCTGGTGGAAACTCCGGCGCGAAACGGACGGCCTGGTCCGCCAGATCCAGGGCAGGACCAACACGATCGCCAAGACCTTCGACCGGGTCTGCGATGTACTGTCCGCTTACGGCTACCTGGAAGATGCGGGAGACGGCAGGCTTAACATCAGTGCGGACGGCCAGCGGCTCCGCAGGATCTATGGCGAGAAGGACCTCTTGATCTCTCAGTCGCTGCGGCTTGGCGCGTTCAATGATCTCGACGCCGCCGAGGTTGCTGCGCTGGCCAGCGTGCTGGTCTACCAGGCCAAACGCGAAGACCGGGGCCTGCGGCCGCGCATGCCCAGCGTCTCGCTGGAGACCTCCGTGGACATTGTGGTCAAGGAGTGGTCCTTCCTTGAGGACGTGGAGGAGGAGAACAAGCTTCCGTTGACCGGCGAACCTGAACTGGGACTTGTGTGGCCGTTGTATAAATGGGCCCGCGGGCGCCACCTGCAGGATGTCCTCAGCGGCACTGATCTTGCGGCCGGCGACTTTGTCCGCTGGGTGAAGCAGGTGGTGGACCTTCTGGACCAGCTTGCCAAAATCCCCGGCCTCGACCCCCGGCTGGCACGGCTGTGCGCCGAGGCGATCAACCTCATCCGCCGCGGCGTCGTGGCGTATTCCTCCGTCCTCTAGCCCCGTTGTCCCTGCCGGCTCCTGCCGGCGTGCCCCCCCACCCAGGAGACTGCCCCGCCATGCCCCGCCCCGATGCCACGCCCGTCCCTAATGCCGCCCCCCGTCCCGCGCCGGTGCTGTACCGAAATGGTTCGGTTTACACGGCGGCGAATCCCTTCGCAACCGCCATGCTGGTGGACGGTGACACCGTTGCGTGGGTTGGCTCAGAGCAGGCCGCATCCTCCATCGCGGACAGTTCCATGGAGATCATCGACCTCCGCGGCGCCCTGGTTGCACCGGGCTTCGTGGACTCCCACATCCACCTGACCGAAACCGGAATTGCGCTGGACTCGCTGCAACTGGGGACGGCCACCTCGGCCCGCGCGCTGCTGGATGCCGTGGCGTCCGCTGGCGGGGAAGGGCCCGTGCTCGGCCACGGCTGGGACGAGTCCACGTGGGCGGATCCTGCCCTGCCCAGCGCGGAGGAACTGGAGCGGGCGTCCGGAGGCCGTCCGGTCTACCTTTCCAGGGTGGACGTTCACTCGGCGCTGGTGTCGACGTCGCTGGTACAGTCCGCGGAGCTTCGCGGCAGGGACGGGTACGACGGCGGCGCCCGGGTCATGCGGGCAGCCCACGACGCCGCCCGGCTGGCAACCCGGCAGATGCCGCAGGACGCGTTGAAGCGGCACCAGACCCGTGCCCTGGCGGAGGCTGCGGCCAACGGCTATGTCGCCGTTGCCGAGATGGGGGCCCCGCACATCGGTGGCGCCGATGATGTGCGGCTTGCCGCACGCTGGAATGAGGTGGGCCCGGGCGTGCAGCGCTTTCCCGAGGTGCTGCCGTACTGGGGCGAACTGGTCTCGTCCGAGGTGGAGGCCCGTTCCCTCGTTGAGCAGCTCGGCGCCGGCATTCGGGGGCTCGCAGGGGACTTGAACATCGACGGATCGATCGGCTCCAGGACAGCCGCGCTGCGCGCCGGCTACAGCGATGCCGGCCAGGAATGCGGCAGCCTGTACCTCAGCGCCGACCAGGCCGCAGCCCATCTTGCCGCCTGTTCCTTGGCAGGGATCCAGGGCGGATTCCATGTGATTGGGGATGCCGGGCTGGACGCTGCGCTGGAGGCACTGGACCTGGCAGCCAAGGAAGTGGGAGAGCAGCGGGTGCGGGCCGCGGGCCACCGCTTCGAGCATGTGGAGATGGCTGACGCCGCGGCTGTGGCCAAGCTGGCGCACTACTCCGTGACCGTCAGCGCCCAACCGTCCTTCGATTCAGCGTGGGGCGGAGCCGGCGCCCTGTACGAGCGGAGGTTGGGGGAGCGGAGCCGGTCAATGAACCCCTTCGCCGCTTTCTACTCGGCGGGTGTTCCTGTCTGTTTCGGCAGCGACAGCCCTGTCACGCCGCTCCGTCCCTGGTCCAGCGTGCGCGCCTGCGTGGAACACCACAACCCGGAGCAACGCATTTCCGCTCGGGCAGCCTTCCTGGGCCACACCCGTGCCGGTTGGAGGGCCGCACGCCACACCAACCCCATGGCCGGACAGCTTGTTCCCGGGGCGCCGGCCAGTTTCGCCGTGTGGGAGGTGGAGGAATTGATGGTCCAGGTGGCTGATGGCAGGGTGCAGTCATGGAGCACCGATCCGCGGGCCAGGACCCCGCTGCTGCCGGCCCTGGACACGGGTTCCGATCCGGTATGCCTGCAAACCGTGAAAGACGGCGCCGAACTCT
This sequence comes from Arthrobacter sp. Soil764, assembly GCF_001428075.1. Lineage (GTDB taxonomy): Bacteria > Actinomycetota > Actinomycetes > Actinomycetales > Micrococcaceae > Arthrobacter. The sequence continues at coordinate 354,020 of NZ_LMSI01000019.1, forward strand.
TCGCCAGCCCGGCCCTGCGTTCCTGACGCAGCAACCCTCCGCCCTATAATGGGTAGTTGCGCCCGCCGCCGGCACGGCCCGGCATCAGGTGCTCCGACCACCTCCACCAGGAAAGGCCCTTTGTGCGCGTCCTTACGATCATTCCCACCTACAACGAACTGGAATCACTGCCCAAGACGCTCCAGCGCCTTCGGAAGGCCGTTCCGGCGTCGGACGTGCTGGTGGTTGATGACAACAGCCCCGACGGCACCGGCCAACTTGCCGACGGATTCGCCGCCGAGGACTCCCAGGTCCACGTCCTGCACCGCAAGGGCAAGGAAGGCCTGGGCGCCGCCTACATCGCCGGGTTCAAGTGGGGCCTGGACGCCGGCTACGACGTCCTGGTGGAGATGGACGCCGACGGCTCACACCAGCCCGAACAGCTTCCCCAACTGCTCGAAGCCGTGGATCAGGGCGCAGACCTGGCCATGGGCTCGCGCTGGGTTCCCGGCGGCAGCGTGGTTAACTGGCCGCTGTACCGCCAGGCCATTTCAAGGGTCGGCAGCACCTACGCCCGGCTGATGCTCGGGCTGCGGATCAAAGACGTCACCGGCGGCTACCGGGCATTCCGCAGGACCACCCTGGAAAAGCTCAACCTGGACCAGGTCGACTCGGTGGGCTACGGCTTCCAGGTGGACCTGGCGTGGCGCGTGGCCAAACTCGGGCTCCGCATCGAAGAACGCCCCATCACGTTCGTGGAGCGCGAACTCGGCGCCTCAAAGATGAGCGGCAACATCGTGATCGAGGCAATGGTCAACGTCACCCGGTGGGGACTGGCAGCCCGCTGGAACACCCTGACCGGGAAGCTGAAGAACAAGCAGGCGTAATCCGCCCCTGCCGGGTCAAACGGTCTTAAGCGGACACAGAAAAGGGGGCGGCCCCGCACAACAGTGCGGGGCCGCCCCCTTCTTTGGGCTGGCCTTATGCGGAGCGGCGCTCTCCACGGCGTTCGCGCAGGATGGTCAGGCGGTCCTCAAGGATCTGTTCGAGTTCAGGAAGCGACCGGCGTTCCAGCAGCATGTCCCAGTGGGTGCGGACTGCCTTGTCATTGCTGGTGTCCGGCTTTTCACCGTCAACCAGGAGCGCTTCCTTGCCGGTCTTGGAGACCCACACCGGAGGAATTTCCGCCTCGGAGGAGAACGTGACGAAGACCTGCTCGCCATCTGCGCAACGGTACTCGACCCGCTGGCGCGGAGCCGGCTCAACGCCGGACTCGGTCTCCATGCTCTGCGCACCAAGGCGCATGCCCCGCAGGCTGCGATCGCTCATGTTTTCTCCCTCTGGTCGGTTCGCGGATGAAATCTCCACGTTGGCCGGTGGCAACGTTGCACCGCCGGACTTCTGTATGCCCTGTGCTGCTTCATAAGATTCAACGCATTGCGAAGCTTGGTTGTTCCAGCTGGTAGTCTCCTGCCGGACAAATACCCAATTATACGCGCGATATCCCGCCTGCACCAAAACAGGGAGGGTTCCATGGCGACCCACGGAACCCTCCCGGCATTCTTTGCTTACCTAGGGCTGGCTGCGCTCACCTTGCACATCATCGAAAAGCCCACCTGCAGCGGGGGATTCCGCTCCCGCGCCGCCGAGGGCGTTTCCGATACCCTTCAGGGCTTCGCCAACTTCACTTGGGATGATCCACAGTTTGTTGGCCGAACCCTCGGCCAACTTGGGCAGGGTCTGCAGGTACTGGTAGGCCAGGAGTTTCTGGTCCGGGTTGCCCTTGTGGATCGCGTCGAAGACCTTCTGGATTGCCTGCGACTCACCATCCGCACGTAGGATGGCTGCCTTGGCCTCGCCCTCTGCCTTCAGGATGGCGGCCTGCCGCTGGCCCTCGGCGGTGAGGATGGCTGACTGCTTGGTTCCTTCGGCGGTGAGGATGGCTGCGCGGCGGTCACGTTCGGCGCGCATCTGCTTCTCCATGGAATCCTGGATGGAGTGCGGGGGATCGATGGCCTTCAGTTCCACCCGGGAGACGCGGATGCCCCAACGGCCCGTCGCCTCATCGAGGACCCCGCGGAGCTGTCCGTTGATCTGGTCGCGGGAGGTGAGGGCTTCCTCCAGGTTCAGTCCACCCACCACGTTGCGGAGGGTAGTGGTGGTGAGCTGCTCCACGGCCTGGATGTAGTTGGCGATTTCGTAGGTGGCTGCCCGCGGGTCCGTGACCTGGAAGTAGACCACCGTGTCGATGGAGACCACCAGGTTGTCCTCGGTGATGACCGGCTGCGGCGGAAAGGACACCACCTGTTCACGCAGGTCCAGGAGCGGCAGCAGCCGGTCCACGAACGGGATGAGGATCGTCAGTCCGGGGTTGAGCGTCCGCTGGTACTTGCCGAGCCGTTCAACGACGCCGGCGCGGGCCTGCGGAATAATCCGGACGGACCGGACCAAAACTATGATGACAAAGACGATCAGAACCACCAGCACGATGGCCAGTGCGGTTCCGCCTGCGTTTTCCATACAACTCCTTGTTCCCCAATTGTCAGGCTGTATCTGGACCGGTGACCGCCGGCGGCGGTACCGAAACCACTGCTGTTGCGCCATCGATGGCTGCCACCACCACCTTCTGGCCCGCGGGAAGGATCCCGGCCGCGGAGCGGGCGCTCCAAATATCGCCACCGATTTTCACCAGGCCCCCGTCGGAGGTCACGGCCTCCATCACCACGGCCGGCTCACCGATGAGCCGGTCCACGTTGGTTCGTTGCTCGGCCGGTCCCTTCTTCAGGTGGGCAAGAGCCACGGGCCGGACAAAGGCCACCATGAGCAGGGACACGACGCAGAAGATCACCACCTGCAGCCAGGGTTCTGCGCCGGCGAAGTCAGCGACCAGTGCGGCGAGCGATCCGCCGCCGAGCATGATGAAAAACAAGTCAAGGGTGATCATCTCGACCACTGCAAACGCCAGGAAAGCCGTGAGCCACAATGCCCACCAGTTTTCGCCAAGCCACTCGAACATCCTTGTTTCCCCCTTCGCCACGGGGGAGCCGCATCCGCGGGCCCGCCAGCAACTGTCCTTTCATCGTAGTCCGCGGACCTGCCCCGCGGGCCTGTTCACGCCGGCTCCGGGGGATAGTGGCCAAGTCGTTACGGGGCCGCATTGCGCCTGGGCCTGAACACGAAGAGCCGGAACCTTGCCTCGGCTGTTACCGGCTCCCGGGAATCTTCGAGCCGGGCGGCAATCTGTCCCAGGTCCAGGTGGTGTCCGGCCGGTCCCATGAAGGCCAGGTCTGCGGCGGCGGTACGGGTCAGCTCCAGCGGGATGTCGACGTCGAAGGTGGCGTCCAGTTCGAAATGTTCCACCATCGCGCCGGCCAGGCGCTCGTCCTTGCCCTCCTCGATACCCAGCATCCCCGTAAGGCGGGCAATGTCCCCAAGGTGTCCAGGCCGTGGTGTCACCACCACCAGCACGCCCTGGGGACGAAGGACCCGGGCAAACTCGGCAGGATTCCGCGGTGCGAAGACCACCGTGACGGCGTCCACCGAGTTCTCCGCCAACGGGAACGGCTGCCAGATGTCCCAGACCAGGTTCAGGGCTTCAGGATTGAGCCGTGCAGCCCGGCGAAGGGCGAACTTGGAGATGTCCAGGCCGATTGGGGACACCTCCCGCCCACTGGCCGCTGCGGCGTCGAGGATCCGCCGCAGATAGTGTCCGGTCCCGGTCCCCGAGTCCAGCACCACTGCACCTTCCTGCGGCAGGTTGGGCACGACGGCGTCGGCCACCGCCTGCGCCAGCGGAAGGTAGGTGCCGTTCCCCAGGAAGTTGAAGCGTGACGCCACCATCGCGGCACTGTCCGGCTCGAAGGGGCTGCCCCTGCCCACCAGGAGATTGAAATAGCCCTGCCGGGCGGCGTCGAAACTGTGGCCGTTTGGGCAAAGCAGGCGGGACTGGCGGGCAGCCGTTGCCGCGAGGTGTTCCAGCGGATGTGAGCAGACAGGGCAAAGGAGGGGGAGTTCCGCGGAAGGCATGGGAACCATTTTAGGGCGGCCGGGCTTCCCTTCCCTGTCCGCTGTCACTGCCTCCGGGGAACAGCGAAGGTCAGCCGAGCGATACGCCGGCCGGTCCGTCGTCGAAACCCAGCCCTTCCTGCGCCTTGCTGATGCCGGCTTCAGCCCAGTGCGCTGCATATTCGGCATTGCTGCTCAGGGACCGGAGCTGGGCGCGGTCCAGGTACAGGATCCCGTTGAGGTGGTCCGTCTCGTGCTGGACGATCCGTGCCTGCCACCCCGAGAACTCCCGCCGCTCCGCCGCGCCGTCGGGCGTCAGGTACTCCAGCAGCACGGCGTCCGGCCGCGCCACCACCGCCTGGAGCCCGTTGACGGACAGGCAGCCCTCATAAAACGAGGCAAGTCCGGAACCCAGCGGCGTGTACCTGGGGTTGAGGATGGCGAGGAACTCCAGCGGGCTCCGGTTCCGCAGCACCGCGGCGTCCGGATCGACGTCGAACTGGTCTTCCAGCACGGCGAGCTGCAGGGGGATGCCCAGTTGCGGGGCGGCCAGGCCCACCCCAGGGGCCTCATGCATGACCTGCCGCATGACCCCGATCAGTCGTTCCAATTCGTTGGCGGAGAGCTGGCCGTCGAACGCGGCGGCACGCCGGCGGAGCGCGGGGTGCCCGGCCTGGACAATGGGCGGGAGGGACCCGGCGGACAGGATGCGCTCAACAATCTGACGGATTTCGCCGGTGCCGGCGGTTGTTGGGGGAACAGTCTGGGTCATGGGGACAGCCTACTGGCGGACAGGTTCAGGACCCTTGAGCTAGGGTCGACTGCATGGCTGATGACTCTTTCCCGCCGGTTTCCCCGCTGGACCACGTCCTGGAATTCATCCGGGTCCTTGAGGCGGGCGGCGGAGCGGAGGATATCCGGCCGTTCCTGTCGGAATCGTTCGTGTTGACGGAGGCTCCGCACCTCCTGGCTCCCGAAGGTTCCACCCGGACGCTGGCGGGAGTGCTTGCCGGTGCAGACCAAAGCCGCGAGGTGGTGAAGGACCAGCAGTTCATCATCCGGCGGACCACCTGTGAGGGAGGCCGGGTGGTGGTGGAAGCAGACTGGTCGGCGACGGTGCTGATGGATCTGCGGTACTGGGACCGTGGCGACACCCTCCAGGCCAGGACGTCCTCGGTGTTCGAGGTGCGTGACGGTGCCATCGTGAGCCAGGACAGTTACGACTGCTATTACCGGTAGCCCTGCAACTGTGGGGCCGGACGTCAGGTTAGTGAGCCATCTGTTGCATGGTGAAGCGCCTGGCCGCCCACTGGTTCACCCTGGGGACGGCAGCGGCCGCGCCGATCGCGGCAGTGCGGACCCGAAGGAGCGGCCGGGGCAGCGGCCTGCCCAGCATCATGTTGATTTCGGCCTGCCGGCGGGATGCGGCCGCAGCCCGGCGCCGGCTCTTCTCGAACTCCCGGACCCTCGTTCCCGTGGATTCGCCCGCCAGCGCGGCACACATCACAGGGACCAGCTCCGCAGCGTCCAGCCAGCCCAGGTTCATGCCCTGCCCCCCAATGGGGCTGATCTCATGGGCCGCATCCCCCAGCAGCACAGTCCGCCCGGTCACCATCCGCCGGGCCGTCACCGCCCGGACGCTGAATGCGCTCAGCATGGAGTTGGTAGCCGAATCAGGCAGGAAGCCGGTCCGGCCGTGCACCAGTTCCGCCAGCTCCCGGGGTCCTGCTTCAGGTTGGGCCGGCCGCTCCAGCCGCACCACCCACCGGCGCACCCGGCCGGGCAGTGGAAAGGACTCGACGATCCCTTCCGGTTCGAGGAACAGGACGGCCTTGTCACCGTAGCCGCTGCCGTCGTCGAAATCCCCCATGAGGTAGTGGTCGGGGTACGCCTTGCGGTCCACTGGGACGCCCAGCGCGCCGCGAAGCAGTGACCGGGCTCCGTCTGCCGCCACCAGCAAGGCGGCGGTGGCGCTGCTGCCGTGGCTGCTTGGGATCGTGGCACCCGGGCTGGACCGGACCGTGATGGTGACCTTGTCGCCGTCGTCCATGGCTCCGGTGACGCTGGCACCCCTGATCAGCGCCCCGGGATCCAGGGCGCGGACACGGTCCTCCAGGAGTTCCTCGGTCCTGAACTGTGGCAGCGCCAGGACGAAGGGATAGTGGTCCGATACGGCGTCGAACGCCATGGTTCCCACTGTTCTCCCGCTGCTGACCGCCATGCCCGTCCTGATGCGGACGCCTTCCTGGACCAGGCCGGACGCAACCTGGATCCCGGCCAGTGCCTCCAGCGCCGGAGGATGGATGCCGATGGCGCGGGTATGCCGGTTCCGTGACCTCCGCTGTTCAAGAACCTTTACTTTTACGCCTTCCTGCAGGAGCGCGGCAGCCAGGTACAGGCCCACGGGCCCGCCCCCGGCGATCAGGACATCGGCGTCCACGTCAGCCCCGACGGTAGGTGAGGACCTGATGGAAGGCCGACGAACGCTCTACGGACCAGCCCGGGGGAGCGGCGGCCGCCAACTCGGCGGGCCTGTAGCTGCGCCGGATGGAGGTGAGGCCGTCCTCCCGGATGAAGGACTGCCGGAACGGCAGGGCGGCCACGCTGAAGAGGGCAAATGCGGCCGGGCTGCGGACCAGGTCGTTGTGCAGTACCTTCCTGGTTGCCAGGTTTTCCGAGTCCGCCAGGAGTTTCCGGAGCTCCTCCGCTCTCAGATGGTGCAGCACATGGTTGGAGATGACGACGTCGAACCGGGCACCTTCGCTGACCAGGTCACCACTGTGCGCCTTGCGGAACTCGACGCCGGCCGTGGAGGGGCGCTGCCCGGCGAAAAGGTCTGCGCGGGGATCGGGATCAATGCCCGTGATGTGCAGCGCCTTCCCGTCCCGCGCCGCCCAGCGGGCCAGCATTACGGCCAGGTCACCACCGCCGCATCCGACGTCCAGCACCGTCAACGGGCGTTGGACGGGCGTGATCATGGGTCGAAGCTCCTTAGCGTACAGTTTCCGCCAGCCGGACAGCACACGGTTGATGACACCAAACTGCCGGTACGTGTTGTCCAGGAGGCGGGCATCGCAGTCAGGGCGGTCCATCTGCTCGATGTCCGTCGTGGCGCGTTGGCGCAGCAGGAATCCCATTCGGCGGAGCCTGCCTCAGGCTACGGGCGCTTCGGCGGCAGTCCGGCTTTGGAACACCGTCAGGTCACCCTCGGCCGCCTTGTCCTCCTGGCCGCCTGTTGCCTGCCGGAGCTTGGTGAACAGGCCGGTTTCCACCGTCAGGCCCGGGCCAAAGGCCATGGAACAGATGCGTTCGTCCCCGGCAGGTCCCTCCTGCAAGGGTTGCTCCAGGATGTGCTTGAGGACGAAAAGGACCGTGGCGCTGCTCATGTTGCCGTAGTTGCGGAGGATCTCCCGTGCGGGGACCAGCTGGACGTCGCTGAGGCCAAGCCTCGACTGCACCTTGTCCAGGATGCTGCGGCCGCCGGGATGGATGGCCCAGTGGGGGATTGCCGTGTAGGGGAGCGCCGCCAGTTCCGGTTCCGTTTCGAGAAGGGGCTCCAGGGCGCCGACAATGTGGTCATCGATAATGTGGGGAACGTAGTTTCCGAGAATCATCTCGAAGCCGTTGTCGCCGATGTTCCATGCCATGGAATCCTCACCGACAGGCGTCAGGACCGTCTCGAAGTGGTCCAGTTTCATCAGCGCGTTTTCTTCCGCACCTTGGCGCGCAGTCACGACGGCGGCGGCGGCACCGTCGGCGAACAGCGCCGAGCCCATGATGGTGTCCGGGTCGTTGGAGGTGCGTACATGGAGGGAGCACAGCTCGGCGCAGACAACCAGGACGACGGCGTTGGGGTCAGCCTCGCAAAAGAGTTTCGCCGCACGCAGCGCTGGAAAGGCCGCGTAGCAGCCCATGAAGCCCAGGTGGTAGCGCTGGACTGCGGGGTTGAGGCCGAGTTCGCGGACCAGCTTGTAGTCGGGGCCAGGATTGAAGAAACCGGTGCAGGAGACCGTCACGAGGTGAGTTATGTCAAGTAAATCGAGTTCCGGGGCTGCCCGCAGGGCAGCGCGGGCGGCCTCCACGAACAGCTTGGTGGCCTCGCTGGCAAAGATATCGTTGCGCACTTTGGTGCTGGGGTTCAGTAGCAGCCCGGTTTCCTGGTCGTAGAACTGCGGGTTTTCCGAGCGGGACGTGTTGGTGAGTTCCTGCACGGCGGTGAACCTTGTCTCGATTGCTGCACCGTCAAAACAGGTATTGACCAGCCGTGAACCCAAACGGGTCAGTCCCGGCTGGGCCGCAAACACATCACGGGCTTCGGACTGGACGAGCTTTGTCCCCGGAACTGCAGTTTCAAGTGAGCGCACATAGACCGTCATTGGTTCATTCTTGACGGGCGCCAGAACAAAGACAATGGGTTTGCGGCTTTGACCAGCGCTTTTGCAGAGGCGTTTCCTGGTCACCGGGGCGGCTGGATGCGACCCCAACCCTAGGCCGCTCCAAAGAGCCGATAATCTACATTATGTCAAGTAGCAGTCTGCGTATTGCATCAGATGAATCAATCGTCCCGATCCCCCGGATCGGCAAGGAGTTCTCTAACTCCGTTGAGATTGCGCGGAATTTGCAGCCAACTAGCAGTCTGCGTATTGCATCAGATGAATCAATCGTCCCGATCCCCCGGATCGGCAAGGAGTTCTCTAACTCCGTTGAGATTGCGCGGAATTTGCAGCCAGTCGGACTTGATGTACAGCTAGCCAGGCGCTCCTGACGGTTGCAACGCCCAACCTTAAAGCGGCCGAGACAAGCATCTGACCTGCGGTTTTGTGCTGATGATGCATTTAATGAATCATTGATTCAGGATTTGAGCACAAACTTTGACGGATCTGTGGGGTGAGAATGGCGGTCGACGCGTCCGGGCGTGTGCTGCAGCTGAGTGCTGTTCAGCTGCTGCATCCCGAGGAACAGATGCTTGAGGACATGCTGACCGGGTGGCGCAACCAGCAGCTCTCCAGGAACCTCCAATTCGACACGATCGACAAGGGAATCGCGAGTGTCCGCAGGTTCGTTAACCACGTGAACGAGTTCCCGTGGAACTGGGCACCGGAGCATGTCGAGGAGTATTTCGGCGACCTCCGCTCGATCCACCAGCTGAAGCACTCCACTGTCCGCGGTTACCAGTCCACGCTCCGCCGGTTCACGTCATACGTGTCGAACCCCGACTACGGCTGGGACCAGGTCTGCGAACAGCGCTTCGGCACACACCCGTCCCAGGTCTTCTTTGACTGGAACACCGCCTCCCACACACAGGAGTACGAAGGACGCGCCTCCAAGCGGCCGTTCACAAAGACGGAACTGCAGATGCTGTTCGATCACGCCGACGACCAGGTCGAACTCGTCGCCGCCTCAGGCAAGAAAGGCTGGCAGGCAGCCTACCGGGACGCCGTCATGCTGAAAGTCGCCTACTCATACGGGCTCAGATTCAACGAGCTCCGGCACCTGCAAACCATCGACTTTGCGGCCAACCCCCAAGCTCGAAGGTTCGGCAAGGCAGGCGTCTGCAAGGTCCGGTTCGGCAAATCACGCAAGGGCTCCCCCCACAAACCCCGCAGCGTCCTGACGGTCTTCGACTGGACCGCCGGCGTTCTCGAAGACTGGCTCGCCAACGGACGAGGCACGCTCGACACCCTGGACCTGTTCCCCAGCGAACGCGGCGGCCTAATCTGTGAATCCACCCTGCTGCGCCGGCTCCGGCGCTACCTCAACGAGCTGAGCCTGCCAATGGATGGCCTGGACCTGCATTCGCTCCGGCGCTCCTATGCAACGCACCTGCTGGAGGACGGATGGGATCCTAGATTCGTGCAACATCAGATGGGCCACGAACACGCCTCCACCACCGGGATCTACCAGTTCGTCAGCGACGACTTCCGCAACACGACTCTCAGGGCGGCCCTGGACCGCACCATGGATGAGGTCCTGGGCGTGCAGATGCGAGGTCAATGGTGAAACGCGACGTCGAATACAAATGGCGCCTCTCTGAGCTCATGGCAGCACGGGGACTGCACAACACCACCGACCTCATCCCCCTGCTGGCCGAGCGCGGGATCACCTTGTCCCGGCCACAGGTTTACCGGCTCGTCAATCAGAAACCCGAACGCGTCGCACTGCAGGTCATCGCGGCGATCTGCGACATCTTCTCCTGCGGACCCGAGGACCTCATCACCGTTACAGCCGCCGACGTCCGCGCCCGTAAAACCGGAACCAGCGCCCCCAACGTCGTCGACCTGAACCGCACCGTCAGACCCCGACGGGCACGCATCATCGACAATGATCACTGACAAACCCCAAGGCCTCAGCCCCCGCAGCACCAGCCGCGGCCGGCCACGGACCACCGGAACGGCAACCTGCGCCCGCTGCGGCCGGGCCGCCGGCCGAACACGCGCCACCTGGCCCGAAGGCCGAATCTGCGGCCCCTGCTTCACCACCGCCACCCGCACCCACGGGACCTGTCCGGAGTGCGGCCAGCACAGACTTCTACCCGGACCACCGGACACTAGCGGAGGGCCCCGCTGCGCGCCCTGCGCCGGCATCCTCCACGACTTCCACTGCACCCGCTGCAATGTTGAAGGTGAGTTCTACCGACGCGGTATCTGCGCCCGATGCGCCCTCCGGGAGGACCTCAACGGACTACTGCTCACGCACCTTGCCGAGCCGGACACTGCCGGCAAAATCGTCGATGTCCTCTGCAAAGCAGACCGGCCCGAAAGCATCATCACGTGGAAACGCTCCCCCAAAGTCCAAGCACTCCTGGCCTCTCTGTCATGCGGGGAAACTCCCCTGACGCATGAAGGACTCGATGCCGCGGCTAAGTCAGCGAACCGCGAAGCCAATCACCTGCGCGCCCTGTTCATTCATCACGGACTCCTCCCCTACCAAGACCCGTATCTGGCCCGGTTCGAAACCTGGATTGACGACAAGCTCCGCCACTTGCCCGAGGAGGTCGCCAAACCCGTCGCACAGTTCGCCACCTGGCATCACCTCCGGCGCATCCGGTCCATCACAACACCGGAGAAGAGCGCCCAAGCCCCGGTCCACTCCGCCAAGCAAGAGATCACCGAAACCATCAAGTTTCTGGACTGGCTCTGGGAAACCCACCAGCGGACAGCGGCGAACTGCACCCAACAAGACATCGAAACCTGGCTCGCAACCGGTCCCACGACCAGAAAAGCCATCCGCACCTTCATCGTCTTCATCAAGAACACCGGCACAAACCACCGCGTGGACATGGGCCACTACACAGCCAAGACCCGCCCCGCGATCACCCAGGACCAGCGCGTGGCCTGGCTCCGGGAACTGCTTACAGGCACCAGCGAGTCCCTGACCTACCGAGTCGCCGGCATCCTGCTGCTTCTCTACGCCCAGCCGCTCGTTCGGGTCGCCAAACTCCGGACCGACGCTATCGAAACCAATGAAAGCACCGGGAACATGCGGATCAGCTTCGGCCCGCACCCAGTGCCCATTCCCGAACCCTTCGCCGACTTGCTTAGAGAGCACCTTAAAGGCCGTCCGAATCTCAGAACAGGATCAGACGCACAAAGCCCTTGGCTCTTCCCGGGGACCCGGGCCGGACAACCACTTCACCCAAACGGCATCATGGATAGGCTCCGAAGCTTGGGCATCGATCTTCAGGGCGCACGAAACACGGCCCTCGACGAACACCTCCTGGCCTCACCACCGCCACTGGTCGCCGACGCCCTTGGCTATAGCCACCAAGTAGCCTTCCTCCACGCCGACGCAGCAGGCGACGCCTGGTCCCGCTACGTGGATCTAAGGGCCAAGCCCTGACCCCTTTGATCAACGGTCACTGCCGGGGTTCCTGACACTGCCGGCCCAGCGTATGGTCATTGCAACCTGCTAGATTCCATCGCGGACACTTACCGCAGAACGGGGCTGCAAATGGCACCTTTCGCTCCCAGCTACGGAGGAGTGGGACTCGACCCTGCACTCGTTGTGGTCTTCTCCGCGGTTCTGCTACTAATTCTGGGAATTACCGCGTTTGTGATCATGAGGCGACGTCAGAAGTAGTTGGTGGTGTGTTCATCGGACACATGAATGAACCGCAATTTTCAGAACCTGCCAAACCTACGACGCGGGAACGTTGTTCTATCGGGCCGTCCCCGCCTGGATCTAACTCATGCGCCCACTCGTCGCTGCAGTCTAGGAATACGTCCACTCTGAATCCGCAGGGATGCCAGTA
>NZ_LMSI01000020.1:0-391763 GCF_001428075.1 Arthrobacter sp. Soil764
TTGTGGAACTGGACTCTAGACAAGCCCCACTCCACTCGGAGGTTTTCTTCATGTCACCACGCCACGCCGACCGTCACCAACGTCCCTGGGTAATACAACTAGGTAGCAGTTGATGTCGTTTTGAGCCCCCAAAACGACATCAACTGCTACCTGGTTGGGGAGGGAAGTCAGTGGAAGGCGTCCAGTCCGGTGATGTGCCGGCCGAGGATCAGGGTGTGCACCTCGTCCGTGCCCTCATACGTGCGGACCGATTCCAGGTTTGCGGCATGCCGCAGCGGTGAGTAATCCGTGGTGATGCCGTTGCCGCCCAGGATGGACCGGGCCTCCCGCGCCACGGCAATCGCCTCCCGGACATTGTTTAGCTTGCCCATGGAAATCTGCTCCGGGCGGATGCTCCCCGCATCCTTCAGCCGGCCCAGGTGCAGGGCCAGCAGGGTGCCTTTCTGGATCTCCACCAGCATGTTCACCAGCTTTTCCTGCGTGAGCTGGTAGCCGGCCAGCGGCTTGCCGAACTGCAGCCGCTCCTGCGAGTACGCCAGCGCGGCCTCATAGGAATCGCGGGCCGCGCCCATGGCACCCCACGCGATGCCATACCGGGCCTCGTTCAGGCAGGTGAACGGGCCGCGCAGCCCCCGCGCTGCCGGCAGCAGGGCCTCGGGACCCAGCCGGACGCCGTCGAACACCACATCACACTGGATCGAGGCGCGCATGGACAGCTTTTGCCGGATGGGCGTGGCGGTCACCCCGGGGGTGCCTGCCGGCACCAGGAAGCCGTGCACGCCGTCGTCCGTCATGGCCCACACCACCATCACGCCGGCCACGGAGGCCAACCCGATCCATCGCTTGGCGCCGTTGAGCACCCAGCCGGCGTCCTCCCCGTTGCCGTCCCGCTCAGCAAAGGTGGCCATGGAGGCGGGATCCGAACCGGCGGTGGGCTCGGTCAGGGCAAAGCACCCGATCACCTCCCCGGCGGCCATCCGGGGCAGCCACTCCTGCTTCTGCTCCTCGGACCCCCAGGTGTGGATGGCCGTCATGGCCAGCGAGCCCTGGACGGACACGAAGGTGCGGATGCCGGAATCGCCGGCCTCCAGTTCCATCGCCGCGAGGCCGTATTCGACGGCGGACCGGCCGGGGCAGCCGTAGCCCTCCAGATGCATGCCCAGGACCCCCAGTTCACCCAGCTCCGGGGCCAGGTCCAGGGGAAAGACGGCGTCGTCATACCACCGGGCGATCTCCGGTTTGATCCGTTGATGGGTGAAGTCACGGACCTTCTGGCGGAGCTCCAGTTCCTCCGCCGAGAGCAGGGAATCGAGGTCCAGCACGTCGGAGGTGCCGGCCGTCATGGCTTCACCTGTCATTTCTTCACCTCGAAGTAGCCGCGGGTGGAGGGCAGGAAACGGCAGACGACGGCGAGGACCACGCCGAGCGCCAGCAGCAGCACGCCGCTCACGAAGGCGCCGCCGACGCCGAAGATCTGGGTGTCGCCGTAGGCCGGGTCCCACATCTGCACCGCCGAGATGAAGAACGCCGCGGTCAGCAGCAGCGCCCCGGCCAGGGGCAGGATGCCGCGGAACCAGAGGTTGCGCACCGATTCCCGCAGCGTTCCACGGAAGTACCAGAAGCAGGCAAAGCCGGTCAGGGCGTAGTAGAACGCGATGAACAGGCTGATGGCACTGATGGAGTCCGCCAGCAGGTTTTCGCTCAGGAAGCTCATGGCCACGTAGTAGGCCGCGGCTGCCCCGCCCATCACCTGGGTTGAAAAACCTGGCGTCTGGTTGCGTGGGTGCACCTCCGCGAACTTTGCCGGCAGTGCACCATGGACACCCATGGAGAGGGTTCCGCGGGCGGTGGGCAGGATGGTGGTCTGGGTGGAGGACAGGACGGACGCCAGAACCGCGACGACGATCAGCCAGCCCCATGGGCCCAGCACCACGTCCTTCATGGCCAGGAAGACATCGTCCTGGTTGGCCTCGTTGCCCAGGCCGATGCCCTCCGAGCCCACGGTGGCGTACATCATCACCAGCAGCCCCACGGAGACATAGATTGCCACCAGGACGAACGCCGAGATCACGGCGCCGCGGCCGGGGGTGGTGGACGGGTTTTCGGTTTCCTCGTTCACGGCAAGGCAGGTGTCCCAGCCCCAGTAGATGAACAGTGCCAGGAGTGCCCCGTGTACTACAGCACCGGGATCGGCGAAGGCGCCGGCGGGGTTGAACCACTCGAGATCGAAGGCCTGCCCTTCCGGCGCACCGCCCACGATCCGCACCACGATGGCCAGCGCAAAGAGGCCCAGCGCAATGTACTGGACATAGGTCAGCACCCGCTGGACGTGCTCGCCGAGGCGGATCCCGCGGTAGTTCACCAGCGTCATGAGGACGATGAACGCCAGCCCTGTGCCGGTGACCAGTACTTTGTTCCCCGCCAGGGACCCGTCGCCCACCAACAGCCACAGATACTGCCCGGCCACCTGTGCCAGGTTGGCCAGGACCACGATGCCGGCAAGTGCCACGCCCCAGCCGCCCAGCCAGCCCGCCCAGGGGCCGAAGGCCCGGCGGGACCAGGTGAAGGTGGTGCCGCAGTCCGGGATGGCGCTGTTGAGCTCACGGAAGGCGTAGGCGATGAACAGGACCGGAATGAAGCCCAGCAGCAGGATCAGGGGAGTGTAGTTGCCGTTAACCGCAACGATGAGACCCAGGGTGGCGGCCAGCGAATACACCGGAGCGGTGGAGGCCAGGCCCAGCATTACCGAGTCGCCAAGGTCAAGGATGCCGGCCCGCAACCCCTTGGCGGGCACAGGGATGCCGGTCCCGCGGCCGGGGCCGCCCGTCGTCGTCATGTCCGTGCTCATGCTGTCACCGGTTTCATAGAACGATTCCTGCCTTGGTGGTATCGGCCACCGCGGAAAGCGGCGCCGGCGCGTCAATGGTGTTGGGGACGAAGCGGCAGAAGTAGTCGGTGACCGGCCCGTCCGATTCGCGGATGCCGCAGCCCACGGACTCGCCGTCCACCACCCACAGGCCCAGGACGGGGTGGTTGCCGTCGAAGTCCGGCAGCGGGTGGTACTGCTGGTAGCACCAGCCCTCGCGGCCGTAGCCGCCGGGCTGTTCCAGGCTGATTCCGTCCGCGTGGATCCGGATGTTGTCGCCTTCGCGGCCGTGGAGGGGCTTGGCCACCCATTCCTTCAGCGGCCCAGGATCTGTGAGGTAGGCAGGCAGCAGGTTGGGATGGTTGGGGTAGAGGTGCCACAGGGCGGCGAGCAGGGCCTTGTTGGAGAGCAGCATTTTCCAGGCGGGCTCCACCCAGCGCGGGTTGTGGGCCCGCTCCAGGAGGCGGGGCCCGAATTCCTCCTTCATCATCAGCTCCCAGGGGTAGAGCTTGAAGATGGTGCTGATCATGAAGTTGTCCAGGTCCACGAAGCGGTTCAGGTTGGGGTCCCAGCCGATATCGGACATATTGATCCCGATAGTGGTCCACCCGGCCTGGCCGGCGACGTCGCGCATGTAGGCCGCGGTCATCCAGTCCTCGCCTGATTCCTCCACCTCCGAATGGGCAACGTGGAGGGTGCTCATGCCGGTGCGGTACTGGAACTTCTTCCACTGCCGGATCAGGGCTTCATGGATGCCGTTCCATTGATCCTTCTCCGGGTGGACGTCCTGCAGCCAGAACCATTGGGCGACGGCGGCCTCGATGAGTCCGGTGGGGGTGTCGGCGTTGTATTCGAGCATCTTGGCCGGACCGCCCCGGCCGTCGTAAATGAAGTCGAACCGGCCGTACACATCCACGTCGCCGGCCTGCAGTGATTCGGCCGCCAGTTCCAGGGCCTGCGGGCCGATGCCGATGCTGCCCATGGCGCCGGTGGCCAGGAATTTCGCGGCCTCCAGGCACATGCGGTGCATGTCCTCAGCCGCCGCCTCGAGGGTCTCCACCTCGTCCATGGTGAATTCGTAGTATGCGGACTCGTTCCAGTACTCGATCCGGCGCCCGTCATCCATGGTGGTGGTGGAGAACACCAGGCCCTGCTCTTCGATCTTCTGCTTCCAGCCCGGACGCGGCTGGGACAACATCCTCTTCATCCGTCAGCCCCCCGAAACCTTGCCGCCGCCACCGCTTGAGCCGCTTTTGGCGCTCGAACCGAAACCGCCGCGGCTGACCGTACCGCCCTTGCTGCTGTAGCCGGTGGAGGCCTTGGCCCCGCTGGGGATGGTCCTGGTGTAATTGGGCGCGGTTGACCGGTTCTGGCCGATCGGCGGAACGCTTGCCCCACGGGAGTAGAAGTACCAGGCGTAAATGCCGCCGCTGCGGCCCGCCGAGCTGTCGCAGCTGGTGTCCGCCACGCGCTCGCCGGTTTCGTCGTTGAAGCACACCTGTGCGTATTCGGGGTCGTCCTCGTTGCTGGCCACCACTGCCGTAATGGTTCCGGCCAGGAGTGCCGTCACGCCCAGGCCCACGACCACCGTGCGCCGCTGGGAGCGCTTCTTCCGTGCCGCTGCATCGTTGAGCTGTTTTTCCCGCTCCCGGGCGAACGGGTCAACAGGAGTGACCGGTTCATTGAGGAGGTCGGGGCGCAGGTCCGGCTTGGGGACCTGCCAGGGCGGAGGCTTGGCGGTGCTGCCCCCGGGGGTTTCCGAAGGCACCTGCCCGGAGGCTCCGCCCCGTCCTTTGTCCTGCGTTTTGTTGGGGTCCTCGTTCGGGTCCATGGTGTTTGAATCCACAGCGTCCCCTTCAGTTGTCCACGTGAATTGGGCACAGCGCTGCACCCCCATTGCAATCCTCGGATCAGCGTAATCCCTCTGCCGGGCCGCTGCGAGTAGAACCACGCTCGAAGGCGGGGGAGAACTGCCCATCGCAGCATTGCCGGGAGGCGGCGGGGGAGAACCCTAGACTGATGCCATGGAATCAGGTTCTGTCCTCGCCGTCTGCCGCGTCCACCAGCTCATCGGGGACCAGGGGAACGTTGGTGTCACGGCCATCGACAAGCGCCCGGCAAACGGGCCCGTGAAGGTCCACAAACTGGGCCTGCGCGGCGACATCCAGGCCAACAGGGCCCACCACGGCGGGGAGGACCAAGCTGTCTACGCCTACTCCCAGGCCGACGCCGACTTCTGGGCCGGGACCCTGGGACAGGAACTGCCGCCGGGCGCCTTCGGCGAGAACCTGCGGGTGTCCGGCATCGAAGCCACCCACGCGGTGATCGGGGAGCGCTGGAAGGTGGGGCCCGACGTCGAACTCGAAGTCACCTCCCCGCGCACCCCCTGCGCCACGTTCCAGCGCCGGATGAAGGAGCCGCAGTGGGTGAAGCGGTTCACCGACGAGGGGCGGGTGGGGACGTACCTGCGCGTCATCCGCACCGGCAGCATCCGGGCCGGCGATCCCATCGAGCGGACCTTCGTGCCGCGGCACGGCATCACCATCGGCAGATGGTTCAGCGCGCCGGACGCGGAAGTCATCAAGGCCCTCCGCAGTGCAGAGGCCGACGGCGAGATCAGGCTCCAGGACGAATACCACACCAAGTTCGGGGTGCTTTTGCGGCGGCTGGGGCAGTAGCACCCCCGCCCTTGGCGGGCTGTGTGCGGAAGGTCACCGCCGCCGTCGAACCCTGAATTGGCGGTCGGTGGCGTCCATCCCTTACACTTGAAACATCCCCCACTCCGGAAATCCCTTATTCCTGCCCAATTTTTGAGGCAGGACTGGCAAGTGTTGGGGCCCGCGCAAGCGATGCGGGCATTTTCATAGGGAGAGCCGGCTAAAGAAAACGCTGTACAGACTGCTGGGATAGCAGCCAAGAGATGCAGCGCGAAGTCCTGCCACGGGATTGCGAAAGCGCCGGACTTCTGTGACCGGCCGGTCAACGTTTGCCCGGCATCATCGGCACGCGTACTGCGGCTCCGCTCACCTCGGGTAGTGCCGCCTGGCCCCCTATGGATGAGGAATATCTCCCTATGCCCGAAAATCAGAACGAAACCACCACCGAAGCAACCGCCGGCATCGAATTCACCGAGCCCGCTGCCCCCGCAGCAGAGGCCGCCGGCGTAACCGCTGAGGCTCCCGAAGCCGCCCCGGCCGCCCCTGCAGCCAAAGCCGAAGAAACCCCCGCAGCTAAGGCTGGCGAGGACGAGGAAGACGGCGTGCGCTTCGCCGATCTCGGCATCGACGGCCGTGTCCTGGCCGCCCTGCAGGACGTCGGCTACGAAAAGCCGTCCCCCATCCAGGCAGCCACCATCCCGCTGCTGCTCGAAGGCCGCGACGTAGTGGGCCTGGCCCAGACCGGTACCGGTAAGACTGCAGCATTCGCAGTACCGGCCCTGTCCCGCCTGGCCGAGCTCCACGACCTCAACGGCCCGTCCCGCAAGACGCAGGCCCTGGTCCTGGCCCCCACCCGTGAGCTTGCCCTCCAGGTGGCTGAGGCGTTCACCTCCTACGCCAAGCACATTGACGACTTCACCGTGCTCCCCGTCTACGGTGGCTCCGCCTACGGCCCGCAGCTCGCCGGCCTGCGCCGCGGCGCCCAAGTGGTTGTCGGTACCCCCGGCCGCGTGATCGACCACATCTCCAAGGGTTCCCTGGACCTGTCCGAGCTCCAGTACCTGGTGCTGGACGAGGCCGACGAGATGCTGCGCATGGGCTTCGCCGAAGACGTGGAGCAGATCTTCCAGCAGACCCCGTCGGACCGCCAGGTTGCACTGTTCTCGGCCACGATGCCGAGCCAGATCCGCCGCATGTCCAAGCAGTACCTGAACAACCCGGCCGAGATCTCCGTCAAGTCCAAGACCACCACCGGCGCCAACACCCGCCAGCGGTACCTGCAGGTCATGGGCCCGCACAAGCTCGATGCCATGACCCGCATCCTCGAGGTGGAAGAGTTCGACGGCGTCATCGCCTTCGTGCGCACCAAGATGGCCACCGAGGACCTGGCTGACAAGCTGAAGTCACGCGGTTTCCAGGCTGCCGCCATCAACGGCGACATCCCGCAGCAGCAGCGTGAGCGCACCGTCGACGCGCTGAAGGAAGGCCGGATCGACATCCTGGTGGCCACCGACGTCGCCGCCCGTGGCCTGGACGTGGAGCGCATCAGCCACGTGGTCAACTACGACATCCCGCACGACACCGAGTCCTACGTGCACCGCATCGGCCGCACGGGCCGCGCGGGCCGCAGCGGTGAGGCCATCCTGTTCATGACGCCGCGTGAGAAGTACCTGCTGCGCGCCATCGAAAAGGCCACCCGCCAGCCGGTGGAGCAGATGCACCTGCCCACCGCAGAGACCGTGAACTCGCTGCGCCTGGGCAAGTTCGCCGAGCGCATCACCGAGACCCTTGAGTCCGAGGACGTCTCGATGTTCCGCGACCTGATCGCTTCCTACGAGGAAGAGCACAAGGTGCCGGCAGCAGAAATCGCTGCGGCACTGGCCGTCATGGCCCAGGGCGGGCAGCCGCTGCTGGTCAAGGAACTGCCGGCTGCTCCCGAGTTCCAGAAGCGCGAACGCTCCAAGGACGGCTTCGGCTCCCGTGGGCCCACCCGTGCGCTGACCGAGGGCAACGCCACCTACCGCATCGCGGTGGGCCGCCGCCAGCGCGTCATGCCCGGCTCCATCGTTGGCGCCATTGCCAACGAGGGCGGCATCTCCTCCGCACAGATCGGCGGCATCGACATCCGCTCGGACCACTCCCTGGTGGAGCTGCCCGCGGACCTGAGCGCCGAGCAGCTGCGTGCCCTGTCCCGCACCCGGATCGGCGGCGAGCTGATCCACCTCGAGCTGGACAACGGCCGCAAGCCCTCCGGTGACCGTGGCGCCTACCAGGGCAACCGTGGCGGCGACCGTGGCGGCAACTTCAAGGGCAACGGCGGGTTCAAGAAGGAGTTCCGCAAGAACGACGGCGAGCGGTCCTCCGCCGACCGCGGCGGCCGTTCGTACAGCGAGCGCTCCTTCAGCGACCGTGGCCAGGCCAGCGACTCCCGCTTCGGCGGGCACGGCGATGGCTCCCGCAAGCCCCGCAGCGGCGGCGACAGCGGACACCGCGACTTCAACCGCAAGGGCAAGTGGTAAACCACCCCTCGCGTTGAGGAATTGACGACGGCGATGGGCCGGCTTTCGAGCCGGCCCATCGGCGTTTAACGGCATGAGTGTGGGACTGGCCACATTCCTGCCCCCACGCGGCGGTGAAGGGACCTTGGAAGGTGCTTGCCGGCGTCGTCCACTCTGCTGGCGCCGGCCCCTCCAGCCCCGGAATCCCGCGGAAAAAGCCGCTCCCGCGGTCCCCAAAAGCGCGTTGACCGTGGTCCCGAAAGGGCTCTTGGCGCCGATTTGTTGGTGCGTAAATCTTCCGGTAGAGTATTTACTCGTTGCCCCCCTAGCTCAGTGGTAGAGCGCGTTCTTGGTAAGAACGAGGTCACCGGATCGATTCCGGTGGGGGGCTCTGAATGAGGGCCTGCGTCAAGGCGGTTTGACCGGCTTGACGCAGGTTTTTCTCATTCGTGGCGGTGTAGCTCAGTTGGTTAGAGCGCACGACTCATAATCGTGAGGTCGGGAGATCGAGCCTCCCCACCGCTACAGGCTAAGCCCCCGGGTTCCGCAAGGACCCGGGGGCTTTTCTGTTTCCTGGATCCGCAGTAGCTGGGCAGGTGCCCGCGCTAAAGGTCCAGGATGCGGCGCTTGGCAGCGGAGAACTCCTCGGCGGAGAGTGCCCCGCTGGAATAGAGGTCGGCCAGGACAGCAAGATCAGACGCCACGGAGACGTTCGGGCTGACGTTTGCAGGACCATGCGGCAGCTTGAACCTTCGGAGCAGCCTCGAATGGTCCAACGTGAGGGTGACCAGAAGTGTTGCGCCGGGAAGGGCAATAACGATGCCCAGTATGAACGACAGTTGCCCGAACGTGGTTCCCACAACTGTGATGACAACGCCGCTGGCAACCAGGCACAGTCCCGCCAGCTGCACCGCAGTCCGACCAAGGCGATGATCGCCGTCTCGATATTCCAACAGATAACCGCCGGCCGCCCCTGGAACCGCACGCTCATTCATAGGTTTGAGGATAGCCCCGGGAATTCTTCTTGAACATGGGCGCTTCCCCACCGGAAGGCTTTCCTGTTTCCCCGATCCGCAGTAGCTTGGCAGCAACGTGCGGATGGGGGATCGGTGGACTTTTTCACGGCGGTATTGGAGCCGTTCCGGTGGCTGGTGTCCGCCATCATGGTGTCTTTCCACGACGGGCTCAGTGCCTTGGGTATGCCGACTGCGGGCGGATGGACCTGGACGCTGTCCATCATCGGGCTGGTGCTGGTCATCCGCGCGGCGCTGATTCCGGTGTTCCTGGCACAGGTGCGGGCCCAGCGCAGGATGCGGCTCCTGCAGCCGGACCTGAAGGACCTCCAGGACAGGTACAAGGGCAGGACGGACCAGGCGTCGCGGCAGGCCATGGCCCAGGAGCAGATGGCCCTCTACAAAAAACACGGCACCAATCCGTTCTCGGCCTGCCTGCCGCTGTTGATCCAGGCACCGTTCTTCCTGGCGCTCTTCCAGGTGCTGTCAGGAATTTCCAATGCATCGCGCCAGGGTGAAGGCATCGGGGTGATGGGCCACGACCAGGTGGTCCAGTTCGAGTCGTCCAGCATCTTCGGGGCGCCGCTGTCAGCTTCGCTGCTCCATGGCGGCGGCGAGCCCACCGCTGTGGCCGTGCTCGCCGTCGTCATGATCCTGGTGATGATTGCCAGCCAGTTCCTGACGCAGAAACTTGTTGCCTCGCGGACCATGGCCGGCCAGGACAGCGGGAGCCCGCTGATCCGCCAGCAGCAAATCCTTCTGTACGTCCTGCCCGTGGTCTTCGGCGTGGGCGGGATCTTCTTTCCCATCGGAGTCCTGGTCTACTGGACGGTCTCCAACCTCTGGACACTGGGACAGCAGTTTTTGGTCTCACGGGAGCCTATGAGGCCTTGACATCAGACGGCAGAATGGGCCCATGGCCCAGCTGATCTACTCCGCAATCATGTCCCTCGACGGCTACACGGCAGACAGGGACGGTAACTTCACCTGGTCAGCGCCGGACGAGGAAGTCCACGCCTTCATCAACGACCTGGAGCGGGATGTGGGCACCTACCTGCTGGGCAGGCGGATGTACCAAGTGATGGAGGTGTGGGAAACCATGGGCACCGCCGAGGACCCGCCGGTCATCCAGGACTACGCGCGCATCTGGCAGGGGGCGGACAAGGTGGTGTACTCGACGTCGCTGGACAGCGCCGCTGCACCCCGGACCAGGCTGGAGCGGCAGTTCGTCCCGGCGGCGGTGCAGGACCTGAAGGCCGCCGCGGACAGGAACATCAGCATCGGCGGCCCCACCCTCGCGGCCCACGCCCTCAAGGCAGGCCTCGTGGACGAGTGCCAGTTCTTCATCAACCCTGTGGCCGTGGGCGGCGGCCTGCGCTTCCTCCCGGAGGGGCTGGAGGCAAAGTTCCAACTGCTGGACGAGCGCCGGTTCGGAAACGGGGTGGTTTACCTCCGCTACGGAGCCCGCTGAACCACAGGCGCGCCCGCCCTGGGCTGCACCGCGAAGAGGGTGAACAGCAGTGCCGCCAGGGCCGTGCCCACCAGCAGGAGGAGCCCGATTGAATAGCTGCGCGTTGCAGCGTCATACGTCGCGCCCATGACCAGCGGTGGAAAGTAGCCGCCCAGGCCGCCGGCGGCGCTCACGATGCCGCTGACGCTGCCCACCTTCCCTGCCGGCGACAGGACGCCGACCCAGGCGAAGACGCCGCCGGTCCCAAGGCCCAGTGCGGCCGCCATGGCAACGAACGTGGCACCGGCGGGCACTTCGCCGTCGGGCCGCATGTTCACCACCCAGCTCAGGACCGCGACGGCGGCAAGGGCTGCGATCACCACCGGCTTGGGGCCGAGCTTGTCGGCAAGGACCCCGCCCACCGGACGGGCAAGGACAGCGGCCAGGGCAAAACCGGCGGTCCGGGCGCCCGCGCCGGCGGGATCGAAACTGTAGACGTCCCGCAGATAGGTGGGAAGGTAGGTGGCAAAGGACACGAAACCGCCGAAGACCACGGCGTAGAGGAAGCACATCTTCCAGGTGACGGCCATCCTGGCGGCGTCAAGGAGTTTGGGCAGCACCGGGGCGTGGTTGGGTGCCCAGTCGGGGGATTCCTTCATGAGGAACCAGACCAGCACCGCCATCACGGCCAGGACAGCGGCGATCAGAAGGTGCGTGGGAAAGTATCCGATCCCGGCGACGAGCCGGGGATTCAGGAAGGCCGCAAGGGCCGTTCCGCCCATTCCCGCACCGAAGACGCCGGTGGCGAAGCCGCGGCGGGCCGGTTCATACCAGGCGCTGACGAAAGGGATCCCGACGGCGAACACGGTGCCCGCCACACCAAGCAGCAGCCCGGCCCCCAGCACCAGCGCGAAGGAGCTCAGGAGCCCGCCGACCGACACCAGGAGCAGGGGAGGGATGGCGGCCAGCAGCACCAGGGTGAACATTGCCCGGCCGCCGTACTTGTCGGTCAGGGTGCCCACCACGATCCTGCCCAGTGAACCGACAAACACAGGCATGGCCACCAGGATCCCGGTAGTGGCCGGCGTCAGTTCGAGGTTTTTGGTGTAGAACGCGCCCAGCGTGGCTACGGAGTTCCATGCCCAGAAACCTGCCACGGATGCCGCCGTCGCAAGCGCCAGGTTCAGCGCCCTGCCGGTGCCTCGCGTTGATGTTGTTCCGGCCACTGCCCGCTCCTCACTGCATCATCAAAAGCAAGCCGCCGGTCAGCGGTTGCGGGTGTCCCTGTCCGGGGTGCCCACGGCGGACCAGCCCCGGCCCTTCGTTTCCCTGTCCCGCGAGCGGTACACGATGTACGGGCGGAAGAGGTAGTGCAGGGGCGCGGTGAAGGCGTGCACCAGCCGGGTGAACGGCCAGATGACGAACAGCGCCATTCCCACCAGGGTGTGCAGGTGGAAGGAGAACGGCGCAGCGGCCATCGCCGCGATGTCCGGCTGGAAGATGAACAGCGACCGGAACCACGGCGCCACGGTTTCGCGGTAGTTGTGCCCGTGTTCGCCCTCGAAGATGCTGGCCAGCGTGGTCCACAAACCGAAGACGATGGCAGCGGTCAGCACCACGTACATCGTCTTGTCGTTCTTGGTGGTGGCCATGAAAACCGGCCCGGTGGTGCGGCGCCGGTATATCAGCAGGGCAATGCCGCCCAGCGTTGCCACCCCGGCAATGCCGCCCACCAGCAGGGCGTTGAAGTGGTAGAACTCCTGGCTCATCCCCACCGCCTGGGTCCACGCCATCGGAATCACCAGGCCGAAGAAGTGCCCGGCGATGACGGCCAGCAGCCCGAAGTGGAACAGCGGGGAGGCGATCCGCAGGAGTCTGGACTCGTAGAGCTGGGAGGACCTGGTGGTCCAGCCGAACTGGTCGTATTTGTACCGCCAGATGAGCCCGCCCACCAGCACCACCGCCATGACATAGGGCAGGACGCCCCACAGGACGGTGTCCCAGGAGTTAAGGACGACGGCGGCTCCCGGCTCGGTTGCGAGCGCTGCGTTGAGTGCCGGCATGGTTACGACCCCCTGACCGGCAGCAGCCGCGGGTCGTAGGGATCCAGTCCCACGCGTTCGGAGGGTGGGCCGTATCCGGCCATTCGCATCACTTCCTGCTCGTCCTGGGGTGACTTACCGGGCAGGGTGGCGCAGATGGCAGCCAGGATGGCAGCGTGCGGCAGGTTGTCCCGCAGCAGCCCGAGCCGGAGCATTTCAAGGCTGGCCCGGTAGCGCTGCAGCAATGTCCGTCCGGCCCCGGAATCCACCCGGGCGGCGAATTCCAGCACCATGGGCAGGTAGTCGGGAAGCTCTCCGTCCAGGTCCACCAGGACGCCGCTGTTCCGGTAGGCCTCCTTGAACAGTCCCAAGACTTCGCCGCGGCGCCGGGTGTCCCCGTCCGTCCAGTAGCTCAGGTGCAGGGCGTGCCGCCGGCCCAGGTCGAACTCGCGCACGTACTGGGCCTGCAGCTCCATGGGCGGGCTGGTTTCCAGGAGGTCCAGCACCGGTGCGAATGCGGGCAGCGCACCGGGGAATTCGGCCAGCGCGGCCCGGACCAGGGGGACCCGCTGCACCAGGTCCTCATCGGGGTAGGACAGGCACCATGCCGCGGCAAGGTAGACCACGTCATCGCGGCGGCTCATGGCTGGTCCTCGGCAGCCGCGAGGGTATCCGGTTCGGGTCCCTTCTCAGGGAAGAGCCCGGGCGGCGCCCCGCGGCCGTCCCAGTTCAGCAGGTTCACCCGGCCCCTCAGGCTGGTGCCCGCCGCGATTTCGTCCGTGGTCTGCCGGTCCTTGAGGGCGTTGAACGTGTCCACGGCAACCGGGACGGGCCTGCCGCTCGCCTCACCGAAGGGGGAGGAATCCTGCATGCCCGGGCCGCCGTCGAAATCCAGCGAGCAGCCCATCTCCTCCAGGTCGTGGGCCTGCTCCACGTGTGCCTTGGGGATGACGTACCGTTCGTCGTACTTGGCGATGGCCATCAGCCGGTACATCTCGTACATCGTCTGCCCGTCCATGCCCACGGCCTCGGGGATGGATTCGTCCGGATCGTTGCCCAGGCTGATCCCGCGCATGAAGGAGCGCATGGCCGCGAGCTTCCGCAGCACCATGGTGACCCGGTCCGTGTCCCCAGCCGTGAACAGCTCGGCGAGGTATTCCACCGGGATGCGCAGCGCGTCGATGGCGCCGAACAGGTTGGCGTGGTCCTCGCCGTCGTGCCCCTGGTCCCGCAGCAGGTCCACCACCGGGGACAGCGGCGGCACGTACCAGACCATCGGCATGGTCCGGTACTCCGGGTGCAGCGGCAGCGCCACCTTGTAGACCTTCGCGAGCGCATACACCGGCGAGCGCCGGGCGGCGTCGATCCAGTCCTCCGGGATGTCCTGCGCCCGGGCGGCGGCCTGGACGGCGGGATCGTTGGGGTCCAGCAGTACGTCCATCTGGGCATCGTAGAGTTCCTGCGGATCGGTGACGGACGCCGCGGCGGTGACGGCATCGGCGTCGTACAGGAACAACCCGAGGTACCGCAGCCGGCCCACGCAGGTCTCGGAGCACACCGTGGGGATCCCCACCTCAACCCGCGGGTAGCAGAAGGTGCATTTTTCGGCCTTGCCGGTCTTGTGGTTGAAGTAGATCTTCTTGTAGGGGCAGCCGGTGACGCATTGCCGCCAGCCGCGGCACTTGTCCTGGTCCACCAGAACGATGCCGTCCTCCACCCGCTTGTAGATCGCGCCGGAGGGGCAGGACGCCATGCAGGACGGATTCAGGCAGTGCTCGCAGATCCGCGGCAGGTAGAACATGAACGTCTGCTCGTAGGCGAACTTGATCTTGTCCTCGGACTCCCGGCGGACCTTCTCCACCAGGGGGTCCAGGTGGCCGTTGTCGGCCGAGCCGCCCAGGTTGTCGTCCCAGTTGGCGGACCACGTGATCTTGGTGTCCTCCCCGGTGATCAGCGATTTGGGCCGGGCCACCGGGAAATCGTCGCCCAGGGGAGCGTCCACCAGGGTCTTGTAGTCGTACGTCCAGGGCTCGTAATAGTCCTTGAGCTCCGGCTGGACCGGGCTGGCGAAAAGCCCGAACATCTTCCGCACCCGGCCGCCGGCCTTGAGGACAAGCTTGCCGCGCTTGTTCAGGTCCCAGCCACCCCGCCACCGGTCCTGGTCCTCGTACCGGCGCGGATAGCCCTGCCCGGGCCGGGTCTCCACGTTGTTGAACCAGACGTACTCGGTGCCCGCCCGGTTGGTCCAGGCCTGCTTGCAGGTGACCGAACACGTGTGGCAGCCGATGCACTTGTCCAGGTTCATCACCATGCCCATTTGAGCCATGACTCGCATCAGTACTGCACCTCCTGTGAGCGGCGGCGGACCGTGGCCACCATGTCGCGCTGGTTTCCGGTGGGGCCGAGGTAGTTGAACGCGTAGGCCAGCTGGGCGTAGCCGCCGATCAGGTGTGATGGTTTCACCAGGAGCCTGGTCACCGAGTTGTGGATGCCGCCGCGCCGGCCGGTTGCTTCGGACTTCGGCACGTCGATGGTGCGCTCCTGGGCGTGGTGGACGTACACCACGCCGGCCGGCATACGGTGGCTGACGATGGCCCGGGCCACCAGGACGCCGTTGATGTTCAGGCACTCCACCCAGTCGTTGTCCTTGACCTCGATGGAATCGGCATCCGCCGGACTCATCCACACCGTGGGGCCGCCGCGGGAGAGCGAGAGCATCAGCAGGTTGTCCTGGTATTCGGAATGGATGGACCACTTGGAGTGCGGCGTCAGATACCGGACCACCACCTCCAGTTCCCCGTTCCGGCCGAGTTTGGGTTCGCCGAACAGCCGGTGCATGTCCAGCGGCGGCCGGTAGATGGGAAGGCCTTCGCCGATGTCCGTGATCCAGTCGTGGTCCAGGAAGAAGTGCATCCGGCCGGTCAGGGTATGGAACGGTTTGAGCCGCTCGATGTTGATGGTGAACGGGGCATAACGGCGTCCGCCGGTCTCCGAACCGGACCATTCCGGCGAGGTGATCACCGGGACCGGCGCTGCCTGCGTTTGGCTGAAGGTGATGAACTTTTCCTCCGAGCCCTCGGACAGGTCCGCCAGTTTCCGCCCTGTCCGGACTTCCAGGTCCTTGAAACCCTGCACGGACAGCTGGCCGTTGGTGGTGCCCGAGAAGGCCAAGATGGCCTCCGCCATTTTCGCGTCGGTGTCCATCGCCGGGCGTCCGTCCGCGGCGCCGCCAAACATCACCCCGTTGGCGTGGCTGAGCCGGTTGAGCGCGCCGTCGAGTTTGTAGGTGACGTTCTTGACGGTGAAGCCGAGCCTGTCCGCAAGGGGCCCGACGGCGGCGAGCTTGTCCGCGATGGCCGCATAGTCCCGCTCCACCACCGAGAAGACGGGCATGTTCTGTCCGGGAACGCCGGGGATGTCCGTCTCCCGCCAGTCCCTGACGATTCCGCCGGGCTGGGCCAACTGGCCAGGAGTGTCGTGCTGCAGCGGCACGCTCACCAGGTCCTTCCGGACGCCCAGATGGGTTTTGGCCAGCCGGGAGAACTCGCGGGCCAGCAGGTGGAAGGTGTCAAAGTCCGTCTTGGTTTCCCACGGCGGGTCGATCGCCGGGGTGAAAGCGTGCACGAACGGGTGCATGTCCGTGGAGGAGAGATCGTGCTTCTCGTACCAGGTGGCGGCGGGGAAGACGACGTCGGAGAGCAGCGTGGTGGACGTCATCCGGAAGTCGGCGGACACCAGGAGGTCTAGCTTTCCTTCCGGCGCTTTTTCGTGCCACTTCACGTGAGTTGGTTTGAGGCCGTCGGCGTGGTCCTCACCCAGCACATTGTTGTGGGTGCCCAGCAGGTTCCGCAGGAAGTACTCGTTGCCCTTGGCTGAGGAGCCGAAGAGGTTGGAACGCCAAAGGACCAGGGTGCGCGGCCAGTTTTCCGGGGCGTCCACGTCCTCGATGGCCGGGTTCAGGGTCCGGTTCTTGAGGGCGTCCGCGATGTAGCTTGGGGTGTCCTTGACTGTTCCGGCGGCGACGGCGGCCTCCGCCTCGTCCGCGAGGTCCAGCGGGTTGCGGTCGAACTGAGGGTAGAACGGCATCCAGCCAAGCCGCGCTGACTGCGCGATGGCATCCGCGGTGTGCAGGCCGTCCATGGCTCCCGTGGACAGCGGGGACTTCAGCGCATCGGCGGAGTAGCCGTCCTGCCGCCACTGGTCCGTGTGCATGTACCAGTACCCGGTGCCGATCATGGTGCGCGGCGGCCGGGACCAGTCCAGCGCGTTGGCCAGGGACACCCAGCCGGTGACCGGCCGCGTCTTTTCCTGGCCCACGTAGTGCGCCCAGCCGCCTCCGTTCCGGCCCATGCAGCCGGTGAGCATCACCAGCGCCAGGATGGCCCGGTACGTGGTGTCACCATGGAACCACTGACAAATGCCCGCGCCCATGATGATCATGGAACGGCCCTTGGACTCTTCAGCGTTCCGCGCAAATTCGCGGGCCACCCGGATGCAGGCCTGGGCGGGAACGGAGGTGATCTCCTCCTGCCAGGCGGGTGTGTAGGGGGTGGCGGCGTCTTCGTAGCCTGCAGCCCAGTTCCCGGGCAACCCTTCGCGGCCCACGCCGTACTGGGCGAGCATCAGGTCGAACACCGTGGTGACCAGCTGGCCTTCCACCTCGATCACGGGCACCCCGCGGCGGAGCACGCTGCCGGTGCCGTCCGCCTGCTCGAAGCATGGAAGCAGGATTTCGGCGCTCTCACCCGAGACCTCCCGCAGGGACAGCGCCGGTTCGATCCCTTCAAGGTCCAGGTTCCATTTGCCCTCCCCGCTGCCGGAGTAGCGGAAGCCCATGGACCCGTTCGGGACGGCCGGCAGGCCTGTCTTTTTGTCGAACAGGACGGTGCGGAATGCCGCGTCCTCAGCCCCGGACTCCGCCGGGATGTCACGTGCGGTGAGGAATTTCAACGGCGTGAGGGCGCCGTCGTCGCGCCTTTCCAGCCTGACCAGGAACGGCAGGTCCGTGTACTGCTTCACGTAGTCCGTGAAGAACGGGACCTGCCGGTCCACGAAGAACTCCCTGAGCATCACGTGGCCCATGGCCATGGCCAGCGCGGCATCGGTTCCGGCCTGCGCCGGAAGCCACTCGTCCGCGAACTTGGTGTTGTCCGCATAGTCGGGGCTGACGGTGACCACTTTTGTGCCCCGGTACCGGACCTCGGCCATCCAGTGCGCGTCCGGGGTCCGGGTGACGGGGACGTTCGAACCCCACATCATGAGGTACCTCGCATCCCACCAGTCGCCGGACTCAGGAACATCGGTCTGGTCCCCGAACACCTGGGGGCTGGCCACGGGGAGGTCGGCGTACCAGTCGTAGAAGCTGGTCATCACCCCGCCGATGAGCTGGATGAACCGGGTCCCCACCGCGTGCGAGACCATGGACATTGCCGGGATGGGGGAGAAGCCGGCGCAGCGGTCCGGGCCGTAGGTCTTGACGGTGTTCACGTGGGCGGCGGCCGCAAGCTCGATCGCTTCCTGCCACGACACCCGCACCAGGCCGCCCTTCCCGCGGGCCTGCTGGTACCGCCGGCGCCGCTCAGGATCCGCGGCAATCTCGGCGAAGGCGAGCACCGGGTCGCCCAGCCGGGCCTTCGCTTCCCGGTACATCTCCACCAGCACTCCGCGGGCGTAGGGGAAACGGACGCGGGTGGGGGAGTAGGTGTACCAGGAAAAGGCTGCCCCGCGCGGGCAGCCCCTGGGTTCGTATTCCGGGCTGTCAGGGCCCACCGAGGGGTAATCGGTCTGCTGGGATTCCCAGGTGATGATGCCGTCCTTGACGTACACCTTCCAGGAGCAGGAGCCGGTGCAGTTCACGCCGTGGGTGGAGCGGACCACCTTGTCGTGGCTCCACCGGTCACGGTAGAAGATGTCCCCCTTGCGGCCGCCCTCCCGGAAGACTGCCCTGCCGTCGTCGGTCTGCTCCCACCGGGTGAAGAAACGGCCAAGCTTTAACATCGCCTCTGAGGCGGGTCCATCCAATCCAGCATTGGGTCCGGCAGCCATGCCCCCAAACTAGGCAGATGCTTTCAGGCCGGATAGGGCATAACGGCCCTGTTCAGGGCCACGCAGCTTCTGCATCCGGGTGACGTGCAGGCAGAATGGGTCCATGACACGCATCGCCATTATTGGCGGCCACGGCAAAGTGGCCCTCCTCCTGTCCCAGCTCCTCACCGGCGAAGGCCACTCCGTCACCTCGTTCATCCGGAATCCTGACCATGCAGGGGACGTCGCCGACACTGGCGCCTCGCCGTCGGTCCTGGACGTGGAGAATGCCACGACGGCGGAAATCACGGAGGCGCTGGCCGGCCACGACGCCGTGGTCTGGTCTGCCGGCGCCGGCGGCGGCAACCCGGAACGCACCTATGCCGTGGACCGGGACGCCGCCATCCGCTCCATGGATGCCGCCGCCCAGGCAGGAGTGGAGCGGTATGTCATGGTGTCCTACTTCGGTGCCGGCAAGGACCACGGGGTGCCGGAAAGCAACAGCTTCTTTGCGTACGCCGAAGCCAAGGCTGCCGCGGACGAGTACCTGCGCGGCACCGGGCTGGCCTGGACCATCCTTGGCCCGGGGGCGCTGACGGACAAGCCGGGAACCGGGCTGATCGACGTCGACCCGTCACCGGAGGGTGACCGGGACACCTCGCGCGCCAACACGGCGATTGTGGCGGCGGCGGTGCTGGACCTGCCCCAGACAGCGGGCCGGACCATCGAGTTCCGCGACGGCACCCTGCCGGTGGCGGCCGCGCTGGAACCGCGCGCCTAGGCGCTTTCGGGGAGGAGGGGCAGCGTCCCGGTTATGCCGGGGTGGCCGGCGCTGCCAGCTCCAGGTCCAGGGAGTTCCTCTCCACGTAGTCCAGGGCGCAGCGCACGGCACCCACCGTGACGATTGAGTCTCCCAGCGGGGAGACTGCCACCCGTGCGGGGGTGGCGGTGAACTCCTTCAGGCGCTCGCTGATGGGCCTGAGGAGCACGCCCGCGGAATCGGCCACCCCGCCGCCGATCACCACCAGCTCGGGGTTGAGCAGGGTGGCCACGGTGCCCACCACCCGGGCCATCCTGTCCGCCAGCCGGTCCAGGATGCCCAGTGCCACAGCGTCACCCTGTTCCGCAGCGGTGAAGACCTGTTCAGCTTCCACCCGGCCCTGGACGGAGCGGAGGGTGGTGGGGGCCGTGGTGGCCAGGGCGTCGGCGGCCCAGGTACGGGCAAGGTGCGCTATGCCGTAGGTGTCGCCCACCCCTTCCACCAGGTCCAGGTACGCGAGTTCCCCGGCGCTGCCGCGCGTTCCGTGGACCAGCCGGCCGCCCTCAACGATGCCCGAACCCAGCCGTTCGCTGGCCAGGATCACCACCACGTCGTCTATCCCCGCGGCGGCCCCCTGCCAGCGGTCACCGAGGGCTGCAAGGTTGGCGTCGTTTTCCAGCAGCACCGTCCAGCCCCGGGTTTCCTTGAGGGCTGGCCGCAGTCCCAGGTCGAACAGTCCCCAGAACTCCTGCGTGGCCACCACGTCGCCGTGCCTGTCAACCGGTGCGGCAACTCCGGCGCAAACGGCCAGCACCTGCCCGGGCTCCATGCCCGCCGAGCTCAGCGCCGCCCCAGCCACCCCGTCGATGAAGGCTATGCGCTCCCGGGAGCCCACCTCCCCGGCCTGGAAAGGGCGGCTGGACCGTCCCAGCGTCCGGCCCCGGAGGTCCGAAACCACCACGGTGACCTTGGAGTAGCCGATGTCCATGCCCAGGACCACGCCTGCGCGCTCGTTGAGTTCGAACCGGCGGGCAGGGCGGCCCTTCTGGTACCCGCCGAATTCGCGCTGGTTCTCCCGCTCCAGGACCCAGCCCCGGCGGACCAGGTCCTCGCACACGGCGATGGTGGTGGCGCGGGTCAGGCCCGTTGCCGCCATGACGTCCGTGACGGTCACAGCGGCCGAGGCGCGCAGGAACTCCAGGACTGCGCCGGCACTGACCCGCCGCAGCAGCTGGGGAGTTGCCGGGACCAATTCAGGCATGCTGTTGACCTTCCTGTACAAAGCACCAGATAATACTTGGGAAAGTAAATTTAGATTCAATATAAATGTACCTGCTGCACAGAAAAGGATCATCCCTTGTCCACCACTGCCACGCTGGCAACCCTGTCCGACTCCGACCGTTCGGCCGACCCCAACTGGTGGCGCCAGGCTTCCGTGTACCAGATCTATCCGCGCAGCTTCGCGGACTCCAATGGCGATGGCATCGGTGACCTGAAGGGCATCACCGCCAAGGTCCCGTACCTGAAGTCGCTGGGCATCGACGCCGTCTGGCTGAGCCCGTTCTACCCCTCCGCCCTCGCGGACGGCGGCTACGACGTGGACGACTACCGCGACGTGGACCCGAAGCTGGGCACGCTGGCCGACTTCGACGAGATGGCCGCCGCGCTGCACGGGGCCGGCATCAAGCTGATTGCCGACATCGTCCCCAACCACTCCTCCAACCGGCACAAGTGGTTCCAGGAGGCACTGGCCGCACCCAAGGGATCCCCGGCACGTGACCGCTACATCTTCCGTGACGGCAAAGGCCCCAACGGTGAGATCCCGCCGTCGGACTGGGACTCAGTGTTCGGCGGACCTGCCTGGGAGCGCATCACAGAACCGGACGGCACCCCCGGCCAGTGGTACATGCACATCTTCGCCAAGGAACAGCCGGACCTGAACTGGTCCAACCGCGAGATCCGGGATGACTTCCTGAAGACGCTGCGCTTCTGGTCCGACCGTGGCGTTGACGGCTTCCGTGTGGACGTGGCACACGCCCTCACCAAGGACCTCACGGAGCCGCTGCTCTCCAAGCTGGAACTGAGCGCCGCCAACACCGGCGTGGACGGATTCGACGACGGAACGCACCCGTTCTGGGACCGCGACGAGGTCCACGAGATCTACGCCGAATGGCGCGAAGTGTTCAACGAATACAACCCGCCGCGCACCGCCGTCGCCGAAGCCTGGGTGCACGCCACCCGGCGCGCCCGCTACGCCAGCCCCCAGGGCCTGGGCCAGGCGTTCAACTTCGACCTGCTGCAGGCCGACTTCGATGCCGCCGAGTACAAGGAGATCATCACCCGCAACCTGGCCGAGGCCGCCGCCACCGGTGCCTCCTCCACCTGGGTGTTCTCCAACCACGACGTCGTGCGGCACGCCACCCGCTACGGCCTGCCCCAGGTGGCCAAGGAAAAGGCCGGTGCCAAGGGCCAGGACGGCAAGGACTGGCTGCTGGCCGGCGGCCCCAAGGACCAGCTGGACGTTGAACTGGGCGAGCGCCGCGCGCGGGCCGCCACCCTGCTGATGCTCGCCGTTCCGGGATCCGCCTACCTGTACCAGGGCGAGGAACTGGGCCTTCAAGAAGTGGCCGAGATTCCCGAATCGGAGCGGCAGGATCCTTCCTTCTTCCGCAACAAGGGCGTGGAAATCGGCCGCGACGGCTGCCGGGTGCCGCTGCCCTGGAAGGTGGAGGGCACCTCCTTCGGATTCGGCGACGGCGGCTCCCACCTGCCGCAGCCGGATTGGTTCAGCAAGTATGCCGTTGAGGCCCAGGACGGCACCGAAGGCTCCACCCTGGAGCTCTACCGCAAGGCCCTGAAGCTCCGCCACGAACTGATGACGGACGAGGAACTTGAGTGGGCCGAAAACGGCAATCCGGACGTCCTCCACTTCAAGCGGCCCAACGGCTGGCAGTCCGTGACCAACTTCGGGAACACCGCCGTCGAGCTTCCGGCCGGCGACGTGCTGGTCAGCAGCAGCCCACTTGAGGACGGCAAGCTGCCGGCCAACACCACTGCCTGGCTGCGTTGAGGTGGGCCTGGCTGAAGCCCTGGGAAGGCCGGCTGTCCTGATGGGGGAGCGGGCCTGATGCAGGAAGTCATCTATGGATGCATGGGACTGGGCGGCAGCTGGTCTGATGAGCCACATGGAAGCCACCACGTGGACCAGGCCGCTGCCGCCGTCCAGGCAGCCCTGGACGCGGGGATCACCCTGTTCGACCATGCTGACATCTACCGCAGCGGCAAGTCCGAAGCAGTGTTCGGCGAGGTCCTGGCCGGCACGCCGGGCCTGCGGGAGCGGATCCGGCTGCAGACCAAGTGCGGCATCCGGCTGAACGAACGCGGCCTGCAGACCCACTATGACCTGAGCCGGGAGGCCATCCTGGAACGGGTCAACGGCAGCCTGGAACGGCTCCGGACCGGCTACGTGGATATCCTCTTGCTGCACCGCCCGGACCCCCTGGTGGACCCAGCGGAGGTGGCATCCGCCGTCGGGCAGCTAATGGACGAAGGCAAGGTCCGGCAACTGGGGGTGTCCAACATGTCGGCAGCGCAGATCGAGGTGCTGCAGGACCGGCTGGAAACCCCGGTGGTGGCCAACCAGCTGGAGATGAGCCTGCTCAAGCGCGCATGGCTGGAAAGCCAGGTCCTGGTCAACCACCCGGAACACCTGGACTACAGCTTCCCGCACGGGACAGTGGAGTACTGCGTCCGCAACACCATCACCCTGCAGGCGTACGGCTCCCTGGCCCGCGGAGTGTATACCGGCGCGGAACCGGACAGCCCCACCTCAGCCGATGCGGCAACGGCCGGACTCGTGGCGGAGCTTGCGGGACAGTACGGCACCTCCGGTGAGGCTGTCCTGCTCGGCTGGCTGATGAAGCATCCAGCCCGGATAGCACCGGTGATCGGAACGGTTAACCCGGACCGGATCCGGGCCTGCGGTGACGCGGCCCGGGTGGCGCAGGCCCTCAGCCGCGCCGACTGGTACAAACTCTGGGTCACGGCGCGCGGGAGCAACATCCCCTAAGCCCGCCCCTCCCAACTGGGTAGCGGTAGGTGTCGTTTTGGAGCTCCATAACGACACCTGCCGCTACCTACTTTCGCCGCTGGGCTCGGTCATATCCCGTTTAGTTCGTATTGATCCTCACAAGCTGGCCCTTTTCTTCGCCGTGCCGCTTGCGGGGCGGATACTGTAGAAAGCATGACGTCTACCATCGCCGCCGAAACCGTTAGGCCGGAACGCAATATCCCCGCAGAGATCGCCCGTTCCTGGCTGCTGGTCAATGCCATGAAGCCGGAGCTTTTCGACCAGTCGGCCGTCTCCCGTGCCGACTCGATCATCCTGGATATTGAAGATGCGGTGGACCCCTCCCAGAAGGACCAGGCCCGCGGCAACGTGATCGACTGGCTGACCGCCGGCGGCAAGGCCTGGGTCCGGATCAACGATGCCACCAGCCCGTTCTGGGCCGATGACCTCGCCGGGCTGCGCGGCACTCCGGGCCTGCTGGGCGTCATGCTGGCCAAGACCGAATCCGCGGACCAGGTCACCGAGAGCTTCCACCGCATGGACGGCAAGACCCCCGTGATCCCACTGGTGGAATCCGCCCTCGGCATCGAGGAAGCCAACCACATCGCCAAGGCCCAGGGAGCGTTCCGCCTGGCCTTCGGTTCCGGCGACTTCCGCCGCGACACGGGCATGGCCGCCACCCCGGAGGCCATGGCCTACCCGCGGGCAAAGCTCGTCGTCGCCAGCCGCGTGGGCAACCTGCCCGGCCCCATCGACGGCCCCACCGTCGGCACCAACCACCCCATCCTGCGCGAGCAGACCGGCATCACCGTCATGATGGGCATGACCGGCAAGCTGTGCCTGGCCATTGACCAGACGCCGGTCATCAACGAGGTCATCAGCCCCACGCCGTCGGACGTCGCCTGGGCCACCGACTTCATGAACGACTTCGAAGCCAACGGCCGCGTCATCCGCGACGGCTCCGACCTGCCCCGCCTGGGCCGCGCCGAGAAGATCATGAAGCTCGCCGTCGCCTTCGGGGTGCAGCCCGCGCTGTAGCCCCACCAATCACCTTCCAGGAGACCCCGTGACCGATACCCGCTATCTGGTCCACGGGGTCTTTTGGGACGGGCAGCCGCCGGGCTTCACCGCAGCGGCGCATTCCAACGCGATGGAACCTCCCAAGGAAGCGTTCGACGCCGGCAGCCCGGTTCTGCGCCTCCAGTCACCGGAGGGGGACTTCCGGGAGCTGGGCCTCCATGCCGGCGCACGCCTCGGCTTCCGGGTGGTGCAGCCGGGCAGGTCCTGCCTGGGCCATGTCCAGGTCCAGTCGGCAAGTTCGCGAAGCCAGATCCTCTGCGCCTCCGCTGCTCCGGCCGCACGGGGAAAGCAGTGCGAGCAGTGCTTCGTGCTGGATGAGTCCCGGCTGATGCACGACTTCCACCGGGGCGGCCGGGTCACTCCCGGCCTGCGCCACTACCTGATGCAGGAACACTGGCTGTACATTGCCACGTTCGCCGGCGGTGCCACCAAGGTGGGTACCGCCTCCGGTCCGCGGAAGTGGAACAGGCTCGCGGAGCAGGGGGCCGCAGCGGCCGCGTATGTTGCCAGGGCGCAGGACGGCCGCGTGGTGCGGATCCTGGAGGACCTGGTGACGGCCCAGGTCGGCCTCACGCAGCAAGTGCGGTCCGCAGCCAAAGCGGACGCCCTGCTGCAGCCGCTCCCGGCGGCGGACCTGCTGGCCGCCAATGCCCGCGCCGCTGCCGACGTGCGCGCGCTGCTGGCGTGCACCGCCGTCGACGGCTTTGAAACTGTGGCGGAGCACTGGCTGCGGCCGGCACAGGCTGACGCGCTGCACCGGCCAGGCCAACGCCATCCCTACCCGCATGCCCTGGACCAGGGGCAGCACGGCTTCCGGATCACGGCGCTGAGCGGGGCGAACGTGCTGGCCCGGCTCGATGGCACGGACGCCGCGTTCGTGGTGAACATGTCCCAACTGGCCGCCCGGACCATCACCCTTGGTGAGTACGCTTCGGAGGTCCCGGCAGTGCAGGAGTCCTTGTTCTAGCCGGTGCCGCAGGCCTGGACGGTAGACTTGCACGGTGCTGAACGAATTCTGGGCCACCGCGCCAACCCGTTACAAAGTCCTGGTCTTCAGCGCGATGGGACTGATCGCCGCCGGCATCATCCTGAACATCATCGGCAACACCGGCGGCAACCAAACCCTGGCCATGGCCTCCCTGCCGCTGATCGGGCTGGGCCTTGTCCTGCACGTCGTGGGCATCGTGGTCCGCGGCCAGTCGATCCGCAAAAACCTCAGGCGCTAGCTGCCGCGTTCCGCAGGACATGGCTGCGGGCGTGCTCCACGGCATCGGGAAGATGCTGGAACAGGTGTTTGTGGTGCCGCAGCGAACGGATCACGCCCACGTTGGTCACCAGGTCCAGGTGGTCCGGCCGCACACCCTTGAGCAGGACCGTGATGCCCCGCAGTTCCAAGGCAGCGATGACCTCCACCAGCGCGTGGGCGCCGGTGGCGTCAAGCATCCGCAGCTGCGAGAGCCTGATGATCGCCACCTGGACGTCCTTGACCTGGCTGATTTCCTGGAGGATGCGTTCGGCGGCCCCAAAGAACATCGCCCCGTCCAGCCGAAGGACCGCAATGTGCTCATCGCCGTCGGCGGAAGGCCCGGGGATCGGCTCGCGCTGGACGCCGCTCAGCGAGGCGAATTTCCGCAGCGCGAAGAGCGCCGCCGCGGCCAGCCCGATCTGGATGGCCACGATCAGGTCGAAGGCCACGGTGATGATGGCCGTGAGAACGAAGACTGCGGCGTCTGCCCGGGTGGAACGCAGGATGGCGGCAACGGTGCGCCGGGAAACCATCCGTGTTGCGGTGACCATCAGGATCCCTCCCAGTGCTGCCAGCGGGATGCGGCTGACCATTCCGGACGCCAGGTACGTGATGGCCAGCAACACGACGGCGTGAACGGCTGCGGCAAGGCGCGTCCGGGCCCCGGAACGTACATTGACCGCGGTCCTGGCGATGGCTCCGGTGGCGGGCATGCCGCCAAACAGTCCGGCGGCGATGGAAGCCAGGCCCTGGCCGGTCAGCTCACGGTCCGGGCTGTAGGGTCCGGTGGGCCTGCCGTCGGGTCCGGCCATCCCCGCGGCCACCCGGGCTGAGAGCAGTGATTCGATGGCGGCAAGGACGGCGATTGCCACCGCGGGCATGGCAAGGCTGCCCAAGGTAGCCACGTCCACGGCGGGCATTGCCGGCGCGGGAAGGGAATGGGGCAGCGCACCGATCCGCGGAACATCCAGCTGCAGGAGTTCGGCCGACGCCGTGGCCAGGAGGACCGCCACCAGGCTCGCCGGAAGGGCCCGGAACAGCTTTTGCAGCAGGACCATCACGACGGCGACCATCACCACGAGCACCAGCGTCAACAGGACAGTGGGCGCCTGCGCGGCTGAGGCAGCTTCAACGGCGGCGACCACAGTGTTGTGTCCCGGGACGCCGGACGTGCCCGTAGCGAGCGGAACCTGCTGGAGGAAGATAATGGCCGCGATCCCCAGCGTGAAGCCCTCCACCACCGGCCAGGGGATGAAGGCGACGGCCCGGCCCAGGCCGCTGAATCCCATGACGCAGACCAGCACCCCCGCCATCAGTGACAGCGGAGCCACGCTGCCCGGGCCGTGGACGGCCACGACGGGTGCCAGGACCACCACCATGGCGCCGGTGGGGCCCGAAACCTGCACGGAGGACCCACCCATGAGGGCTGCCACCATCCCGGCCACGATGGCGGTGATAAGCCCGGCCTCGGCGCCCACTCCGGAGCTCACCCCGAACGCGAGGGCCAAAGGCAGGGCGACAATGCCCACGGTGATGCCGGCCAGCAGGTCACTGCGCCACGAGGAGCGAAGGCCGGCATAATCCTGCCGGGACGGGAGGAGCCGGGTAAGCCTCTGGGCGGCCCTGACAGTGGCGCGTCCGGTGTCAGCGGCGGAGGTGGCCGTCACGAGGCTGATTCGCGGGAGAGGTGCTCCGCCGGCAGCTGCTGTGCAAGCCGGAGCTGTTCGTTCGATTCGGACAGGCTGTCCAGGAGGAAGGTCCGGGCGATGGCGAGCAGCTCCGAAACCCCCGGGTGTGCCAGTTGGTATGTCACTGCGTTGGCGGTGCGCACCGAGGTCACCACCTTGTGCCTGCGCAGGGTGGCCAGGTGCTGGGAGAGGTGCGAGGCTTCAAGCCCGGTCTGCGCCAAAAGGTAGCTGACGGCCGCAGTTTCCTGCGGGGCGGCGGCCAGCAGTTCAAGGATCCGGATACGTGCCGGGTGCGCCAGGCCCTTGAACAGATTGGCCTTGATCTCGTACAACGGCGCTTGGGCGGAAGACAGCAAGGGAGTGGCTCCTGGGCTGATTGATGAAATGATGAAACCATCATATCAGTGGGTTGCACAACGTGTCCCGGCTGCGCCGGGGATAGGCTGGAATCCATGACTATCAATCCGGATCTGCAGGGCCGAAGCTACCCTGCCGCAGAGGTGTACGACGTTGGCCGCGAGAAAATCCGCGAGTTCGCCCGCGCGGTCAAAGCCACCAACCCTGCACACTTCGACGTCGATGCAGCCACGGCCCTGGGCCACACGGACCTGGTGGCACCCCCCACCTTCGCCATCATCATTGCCCAGCGGGCCGACGCCCAGCTCATCGAGGATCCGGACGCCGGCATCGACTTCTCCCGCGTGGTGCACGCGGACCAGCGCTTCACCCACCACCGGCCCATCGTTGCCGGGGACCGCCTCGTCGCGGAACTCCATGTGGACGGCGTCCGGGCCATGGGCGGCGGCGCCATGATCACCACACGCTCGGAGATCTTCGCCCTCGGTTCCGGCGACGCCCGCGAACCGGTCACCACCACCACGTCATCCATCCTGGTCCGCGGAGAGGGACAGTAACCATGAGCCCCACCTTCAATGAACTGAGCGCCGGCCAGGACATCGGCAGCCGCACCATCGAGGTCACCCGCACCGACCTGGTCAAGTACGCCGGAGCATCCGGCGACTTCAACCCCATCCACTGGAATGAGGCCTTCGCCACAGGCGTGGAATTGCCGGGTGTCATCGCGCACGGCATGTTCACCATGGGCTCAGCCGTGCAGCTCGTCACTGACTGGGCAGGGGACCCGGGCGCCGTCGTGGACTTCCAGACCCGCTTCACCAAGCCCGTCCTGGTCACCGACACCACCGGAACCCCGGAGCCCGGCGCCACCATCGAGGTCAGCGGCACCATCGGAAAGCTCGACGCCGACGCAGGCACCGCCCGCGTCGACCTCGCCGTTGTCTCGGCCGGGCAAAAAGTCCTGATGAAGGCCCAGGCCGTCGTCAAGCTGTCCTGAGCCCGCACCCTTGAGCGCAGGCACCCGGAATCGAGGCCACGTCCCTCCAGGTCAGGCACTGGCGGAACGCCGTGGTGGTGGCCTACACAGCAAGCGGCCTGGCCTTCGCCTCCTGGGTGTCCCGGCTGCCCGCCATCCGGGACGCGCTGGACCTCAGCCCGGGCACCGTCGGGGTCATCCTGCTCTGCATGACGCTGGGTTCCTTCGCCTCCGTTTCCGCCTCCGGCCTTATCGTCCTGCGGCTGGGGTCCAAGCGGACCATCCGCACCGGCAGCATCATGGCCGGCGTCGGCCTGCTGACGGCTGGTTTTGGCACAACCGTGCTGTCAAACCCAGTGGCAACCGCTGTCGGCCTGGGCATCATCGGCCTGGGAACGGGGAGCTGGAACACTGCCTCCAATGTGGAGGGTGCGGCAGTGGAGCGCGCGGTGGGGCGGCACATCATGCCGCGGCTCCACGGCGCCTTCAGTCTGGGAACCGTGGCCGGCGCGGGACTGGGCGCCGCCGCGGCTGCTGCGTCTGTACCCGTGTTCTGGCACCTTGCTGCGGCAGGAACGGTGGTGGCCGTATCGGTGGCGACGGCGGCGTCCTGGTTCCGCGCCGACATCACCACGGCAGGGGAGCGGACCTACACCCCGGACAACTTTGAAGACCCCACCACGGGCCCCATTCCCGTGATCCCTGCCGGAAGCCCGGCTGACCCGCCCCTGGACAA
Source organism: Arthrobacter sp. Soil764 (assembly GCF_001428075.1). Lineage (GTDB taxonomy): Bacteria > Actinomycetota > Actinomycetes > Actinomycetales > Micrococcaceae > Arthrobacter. The sequence goes on from NZ_LMSI01000020.1 coordinate 29,463, forward strand.
CAAGCGGAAGATCGCCCAGGCGTGGCGGGACCGCCGAACGCTGCTGCTGGGCGTCCTGGTGCTCGGCCTCGCCCTGGCCGAAGGCGCCGCGGGGGACTGGGTGGCCCTTGCCCTGGCGGACGGCCACGGGCAAAGCGATGCCGCCGGTGCTGCCGGCTATGGCCTTTTCGTCACGTTCATGACCATCGGCCGGTTCGCCGGGACGGTGGTGCTGGACCGCTTCGGCCGTGTGCCCGTCATGCGCTGGTGCGCCGCCCTGGCGGTCCTGGGCCTGGCGGTGTTCGTCTTCGCCCCTGCGCCGTGGCTCGCCTATGTGGGACTGGCGGCCTGGGGCCTGGGCGCATCCCTGGGCTTCCCGGTGGGCATGTCCGCCGCGGCCGACGATCCCGCCAAGGCCGCGGCCCGGGTGTCGGTGGTGTCCACGATCGGCTATGGCGCGTTCCTGTGCGGGCCCCCGCTGCTCGGCCTGCTGGCCGAACACGTGGGGATCCTGCACTCGCTCCTTGCCGTGATGGTGATGCTCGCTGTGAGCTTCGTGCTGTCCCCGGTGGCCCGGAAGGCCGGCTAGTTTTCCCTAGTATTGTTGACGGGTGACTCCCACGCTGCTTTCCTCCCTGACCACCTCCGCCGTCGGCGGCCCCGCCGGCAAGTTCATTGAGGCCCGGACCGAGGCAGAGATCATCGATGCCGTCCGGACCGCGGATGCGGCCGGCGAGCAGGTCCTTATCATCAGCGGCGGCTCCAACCTCCTGGTGTCCGACGACGGGTTTCCCGGAACCGTCGTGAAGATCGCCTCGGACGGGTTCACGGTCAACGCGGAGGACTCGTGCGGGGGAGTGGCAGTAGTGGTGCAGGCCGGCCACAACTGGGACAAGCTCGTGGAGCACGCCGTCCGGCACGCCTGGTCCGGAATCGAGGCCTTGTCCGGCATCCCCGGTTCCACCGGTGCCACCCCGGTCCAGAACGTGGGTGCGTACGGCGCCGAAGTGTCCCAGACCATCGCGGCCGTCCGCACCTGGGACCGCGAACGCAACGCCGTCCAAACGTTCACCAACTCGGAGCTGAAGTTCGGCTACCGCGACTCCATCCTCAAGCGCACCACGGTCAACGGCTCACCCCGGTATGTGGTCCTCACCGTGGAGTTCCAGTTGCCGTTGGGGCGGATGAGCGCGCCCATCCGATACGCCGAACTGGCCCGCTCCCTGGGCGTGGAGGTGGGCAAGCGTGCCTACGCCAATGACGTCCGCCGGGAAGTGCTCCGGCTGCGCGCCTCCAAGGGCATGGTGTGGGATGGCGCCGACCGCGATACCTATTCCACCGGTTCCTTCTTCACCAACCCCATCGTCTCGGCGGACGTGGCAGACACGCTGCCGGAATCGGCGCCGCGCTATCCGGCGGGCCAGGACGGACGGGTGAAACTTTCCGCGGCGTGGCTGATCGACCAGGCAGGGTTCGGCAAGGGCTTTGGCCTGGAACCGGAAGGAGTGGCCGGCGGCCGCGCATCCCTGTCCACCAAGCACACGCTGGCCATCACCAACCGTGGCTCCGCCAGCGCCGCCGACATGGTGGCCGTGGCACGCGAGGTACGCGCCGGCGTCGAACGCCGCTTCGGCATCCAGCTGCACCCGGAGCCGCTGCTCATCGGACTGGACCTCTAGCCGTCCCGCCAGGGCCGTACCAGGCCTAGGATGGGCGCATGGCTGCAACTGGTTCCCTGCGCCACCGCAGGACGATCGGCAGGCTCCGGCTCGCATCCCAACGGCTTGCCGGGGAGGGTGCCGCGTCAGCGCCGGAGCTGGTCCGGTGGATGACCGCGATGCAGGCGCAGGACCTGCCGGCAGCGCTGTGGGCCGTTGGGGTTCGAGTGCCCGGTGCGGGGATTTCGGACGTGCGTGCTGCCATCGATTCCGGGGCTGTGGTCCGGTCCTGGCCCATGCGTGGAACACTGCATCTGGTTGCCCCCGAGGACCTGGGATGGATGCTGGACCTCACCGCCGAGCGGCTCACCAAAAGCATCGCGGCCAGGCACCGACAACTGGAAATCACCTGGACTGATGTTGAGAAGGCGCGCGACCTGGCCCTGGACCGCATCCTTACTGATGGCCCCCTCAGCCGTCCCGGGCTGTTCAAGGTGTTCGACGCCGGCGGCCAGCCCACGCAGGGCCAGCGCGGCGTCCATCTCCTGGGCACGCTGTGCCGGCACGGCTGGCTGGTGCCGGGGCCGCTGTCCGGCAACCAGCAGCTGATCGCGGCTTTCGACGAGTGGATCCCGGAGTCCCGCCGGATGGAGCGCCAGGAAGCCATTGCCGAGTTTGCGCTGCGGTACTTCCGGAGCCACGGTCCCGCCACCCTGCGCGACTTTTCCTGGTGGACGCAGCTGCCGCTGACCGAGGTGCGCGCCGCGTTCCAGCACGTCCGGAGCCAGCTGGTGGAGCTCGAGATCGATGGCACCAGCTACTGGCTTTCGCCGGACGTGGCGTCCCTCCTGGATTCCGGTGTCCCCGGCGGCCGGTCCGTTCACATCCTGCCCGGATTCGATGAGTTCGTCCTCGGCTACACGGACCGGACCCCCGTCCTGGCACCGGAGCATTTCGACCTGATTGTGCCGGGCGGCAACGGCGTCTTCAAGAAGACGGTAGTTGCGGCGGGGAAGGTGGTGGGCACCTGGGCGCTCCAGGGTACGGGCCGTGGTGCCGCCGTCGTCCCCGAACTCTTCGATGGGACCAAGCCCCTGGGCCCGGCAGCCCAGGCAGCCCTCACCAAGGCCGCTCACCGGTACATGACGTTCCTGGCCACCTGACCCTCTTCCCATACCTCCCCGCATAACCGGCCCTGCACCGCATAACCGGTGTGGGCCCGCAACGCTTATGCGTGCCAGGGCCGCTCGTCTTCCTGGCAGTCCACATAGGGACGAGAGCGGCTGTCGGCAGTCCAAGAGACCAGCCACCCTTGAACGATGAAAGCCGATGCAGTGCGTGCCCTCGTTGACGATCGCTGGCCTGAGCGAGCTGTGGCCTCAACATCACAGTTGGCCGCCGCGGGGCTGGACGACCGCTTGCTGACGGCGGCCGTCAAGAGTGGTGCCCTGCTCCGCTTGCGGCGGGGAGCGTACGTCCGGGCTGCGTACTGGAACAGGATCAAACCGTGGGATCGGGACCAGCTGAGAATCATGGCGCATTTCGAGTCCACCTCGGGGCTGGCCCGGTATAGCCACGTGAGCGCAGCAAGGCTGCATGGCTTCCATGTATGGAACGCCGGATCCCTGGTGCACGTGACAACGCAGTATTCCAATTCGAGTGCCAGCGCGGGCAAGGACGTCCAGACCCACCGCCTCCCGCTCCCAGAAATTGAGTGCACTTCGTTATGGACGCCCGATGGACAAAAGATCATGACCACTGCCGTCGAGAGAACCGTCCTGGACTGCGCCCGGATCCTGCCCCTCGACAAGGCTGCTGTCATCGGCGATCACGCACTCCACAAAGGCGCTTCAATGGCCTCGATGCGGCGTTTGCTTGAAGAGAGCCCGGTCACCCGCGGGGGCAGGCGTGCCTTAGACCTGCTGGATGTTCTGGATGGGCGGTCGGAATCAGCGGGGGAGACACGGACCAGGCTGCTGCTCCACTCATTCGGTTTGGGCACATTTAAGCCTCAGGTCGAGATCATGACTACTGCGGGCCTGTTCCGGGCAGACTTCGCCGACGCGGAAGCCCGGGTGGCGATCGAATTCGACGGCGCCGTCAAATACATGGACTATAAACCCACACAGGAAGCGCTGCTCGCGGAGCGCTGGCGGGAAAATGCCCTGGTGGAGGCAGGATGGCGTGTCTTCAGGCTGCAATGGAACCACCTGGACCGGCCGGGGGAGCTCCGCGCGCGGCTGGCAGCGTTCCTTGGATATCCCGAAACGCAAAAGCGGCCCCGGCCCGCATAACCGGCGCTGGGCGGCAGCGGTTACGCGGGCAAGGGCCGCTCGTGGGGCAGCTGTACGGGTTACAGGTTGCCGGTGGCGATGTTGAGCATGCGGCGCAGCGGCTCGGCGGCGCCCCAGAGGAGCTGGTCGCCCACGGTGAAGGCGCTGATGTACTGCGGGCCCATCTCCATCTTGCGGACGCGGCCCACCGGAATGTCCAGGGTGCCCGATGCGGCCACCGGGGTCAGCTCGGCCATGGAGGCTTCCTTGGTGTTCGGAACCACCTTGGCCCACTGGTTGTCCTCGTCCAGCAGCTTCTCGATCTCGGCGACAGACAGGTCCTCGCGGAGCTTCAGGGTCAGCGCCTGCGAGTGGGAGCGCATGGCGCCGATCCGGACGCAGAGGCCGTCCATAATGATCCGGTTTTCCTCGGAGGTGCCCAGGATCTTGTTGGTCTCGACCCCGGCCTTCCACTCTTCCTTGGACTGCCCGTTGCCCAGGTCAGCATCGATCCAGGGGATCAGGGAGCCGGCAAGGGGGACGCCGAACTGGGTGGCGTCGATGTCCGTGCGCTGGTGGGCCAGGACCTTGCGGTCGATGTCCAGGATGGCCGATGCGGGATCGTCCAGTTCGGTGCTGACCTCGGCGTTGAGCGTGCCGAACTGGCTGAGCAGCTCGCGCATGTGCCGGGCGCCGCCGCCGGAAGCTGCCTGGTAGGTCATGGAGGTGCCCCACTCCACCAGGCCGTTCTTGAACAGGCCGCCGAGGCCCATGAGCATGCAGGAGACGGTGCAGTTGCCGCCGATGAAGTCCTTGGTGCCGTTGACCAGGCCCTTGTCGATGACGTCGCGGTTGATGGGGTCCAGCACGATGATGGAGTCGTCGTTCATGCGCAGGGTGGAGGCGGCGTCGATCCAGAGGCCGTCCCAGCCGCGGCTGCGCAGTTCGCCGTGGACCTGCTTGGTGTAGTCGCCGCCCTGGGCGGTGACGATAATGGGCAGCTTGGCCAGCGTGTCGACGTCGAACGCGTTCTCGAGCTTGCCGCCGCCTTCAGCGAAGGAAGGCGCGGCACCTCCCGCGTTGGAGGTGGAGAAGAACACCGGGTTGATGTTGGCGAAGTCGCCCTCGTCCTGCATGCGCTGCATGAGGACGGAACCGACCATGCCGCGCCATCCGACCAGGCCGACGGAAGGGGTAGCTGCTGTAGTCATTGGACTATTTTAGACGGCGCGACCGGAAGGGCGCAGTCGGTTACGTCACGCCCGGGCAGGGCACCGAGAAGGTACGACGGCGGCACACACCTGAGCGGTGAGCGGCGGCGCGCTCGGAGCTATAGATCAAGTCCTCGGCTCCTCTGTTGGCGGTGGAGTGGGTGGAGCGTCGCCCGGGAACGGACGCGTACTGTCTGGGAAGTTTTCGCGGGTGATGGCGATGTGTGGCGGATTTGATTCGAACCAGGCCCGTGCCTGGTCATCGGTAAGGGCAAAACGCGGTTTCGGCAATCCTTTCAGCTTGCGCTTCTTGGTCGCCCGCAACTCGCGGCGTAGGTTGCCGATTCCCAAGAGCCAGCCTCCTGTGAAGAGGACCGTCCCCAGCAGTCCGAAAATGACAAGGATTAGATTGAGGCTGGCAAGTGCAATGATCAGCATCAGGGGTGCGCCGAGGGCCGGAATGGTCATGAGGGCTGTCACGACAACGAGCCCTGTTGTCGTGTGCACCGAGTAGTTTCCGGATGGCTGGGAGCCGCCGATGCCCCATTCGTCTTTCGTATACGCGTGGACCGTGCGCTCCATGCCGGTTGCGTAGAAGTACGGCCGATCCACAAGTAGCTTCTGTACGGCAGGATCGATCACCCTAGGTGACTCGCGCTTCATCGGGAAGCCACAGGCGGCCGGAGCCTGTGCGGAGAATCACTGATTGACATGTCCTGCTCCAGGTTCCCGTGTATCGCGTTCCTTGCGCAGCTTCTTGGCCCGGTACTCGTCCCTTGCCAAGCCAAAGGTGTACCAAGCCCCGAAACCACCCAGGCCAATTGCAAACAATGCGCCCCATTCGGGGCCCGTGCCCTGCCTGAAGGAGGCGAGGAACAGCACCGTAGAGCCAAGGAACATGAGACCCAGAAAGGCGGACACAATTCCCATGCCCCACCATGTCCGGATCTGCGCCTGGCCTCGCCCCGGCGAAAAACCGATCTCGTCCCCGGGATAGCTGTGCAGTTCCCCTGTATTGGTCCTGCGCAGAACGCGCTTCTCACCCCGGGCAAGCGCGGCCTTATGCTCGGCGTACACCACGTCGTTCCGCCGCTCCCGGTAGTCGTTGTGCATCACGATCAACTCCGATCCCGCTGCTCTTGGGCCAAAGTATTCACCAGTCCTTCAGGCTCGAACGGCGCGTAGGAGGGTCCAGTGTCTTCCCCGCTGCCTTCCGTAAACGTGTGGCTTTGCGTTCCTTGAAGTAGTAACCCCATGATGTCGGCACAAGGAAAAGTACAACGGCGCAGCTGATAATAAATTGCACCCAGTCGGTGACGCCCTCACCCGTGAGGAGAATGATGGCGGCCCCAACCACAACTGCCGAGAACACCGAGATCAAAATAGCAAGGAAGAGCAGACCGCCCGCGGAATTGATGGGTTTGACGGCACTGCCGACGTCGCCCTTGTAGACCCCGTATTCCTCGACCGTGAGTCCCTGCTTCGCGGCTTCCAGTTCCACCTGCTGCTCGTAGTAACCCTTTCGCCGGGCGCGCCGAGGTTCGGGTGCGTTGTGGTTCATCGGAATTTCCCTTCTGGCCTGTCGGCACCTAGCGCGGGGGCGTAACCGACAAGAGATCGGTTGTACGAATAAGGGAATCAGGGGCGTTGCTAATTGACCAGCTGAATGATTACTGAGGAAGGAAATGCATGGCAGCTCATGGCAGTTCACTTGGAAAGGGACGACGGCTGTTAGGGAAATTTTCCCGGGTGATCTCCAGCGTTCCTGGCCGTTCTTCAAACCATGCCCGCGCCTGATCATCCGTGACTTGGTACAAAGGCTTGGGAAGTCCACGCGTCCGCCGTAGCTTTCGTGCCCGAAGTTCGTCGCGGATTGAGCCTAGCGTGTAGAACCAGCCGCCCGTGAAGAGGACCGTGCAGACAAGGCACAGCAGAAAGACTCCGATATTCAGGTAGATAACCCCAATGATCATCCAGATTGGGGCAAGTATGGCAGGGACTGTTAAGAGCACCTCAATCAGGGTCAGTACCACCAGGCTGTGGGCCGGGTTGTTGGAACTGTAGGCCGACGAACCGCCCAAACCCCACTCCTCGGGAGTGTAGGCGTTGATGATGTCGTCTTTGCCGTACCCGTAGTAGTAGGTGCGCAGGCGCTTGACGCTCTTCTGAACATTCTCAGTCATCGGTCAGGGGCGATCCGGTTCGAAATGAAAGTAAGGAATGGCGGAGGCCAGCTTCGCTGAGAGGCGCGGTGGCGGGACCGACGTTGTCACCGTCAACAGCCGCGCAAACCCACCCTTCCGTTTCCTGACGCACGAGGAACCCATACTCCCCTTCAGGGCCGCTGGTCCTCAGACGCACACCACCTTCTGGATGCGTTGCCAGATGATCCCGAACCAGGTACGACTGTGCGGCCTCAGCGGAGGTGGCAGGATCTTGGGGCAGAACAAACCAGGCCTGCATTGTTCGTGGCTGGAACAACAGCTTTGTGCGGTCCGATTCGATCTGTAACACAGTGTCGCCCAAGACTGCGGATTGCAGGAGATCGATCTGCGTCCACCGTGCGGCCTTGGCCAAGGTATAAGCAACAACATCCACCTGGGGCGTGAATGACAGCTCAGACCCAGCTGTGGCGGAGGCCATGCCGCGTGCCACGAGAGATGACAGTCCGGCTCTGATCATTTCCAGATCGGTGCTCTCATCCCTGAGGCGCAGCCAATTAGCGCTCTCGGTAGCAGCTGCAGTGTTCTGGAGCTGGAGGATGTATGCCATCTCAGCAATGCCGAAACCTATGGAATTGTCTTCCGGTACGGTCACAGTAAGTCTTCCTTCATCTCTTGGTTTCTGCTAGAAACCGAAAAAGTCTTTGACACCGTCGCCGATGTCAGAGGTAACGTCTTCGGCAAAGTCTCCAAAGGCGTCGAAGCCTTGATCAATTGCGTCTTTCGCGCCCGGAACCAATTCAACGGCAGCCCAGGCGCCACCGATCACCATACAGCTCACGCCGATTGGCCCCGGAACGAAGGAGCCAGCACCGATGAGAGTCTTCAGTCCGGATCTGACGGCGTCCCCGGTCTCGCCTTCACGGATTGCGTTGACGCTGTCGAGCCCGTCCAGGGCCACGCCTATCCCACCAAGAAGGTTTCCGGGGGCGTTCAAGGCCCGCAACTGAGACCTCCCCAGGGATTCTGCGCCAACTCCCCGGGCTACTTCTGCGAGGTCGCCAAATCTTCCGCTGACGAGGTTCAGGGTGCCTGAAAAGGCGCCGCGGAGTTCATCTGCGGCAGCCGAGCTTTTCCAGAGTTCTTTGCTCCAGATTGCACGCCAGTCACTTGAGAGAATCTCGTCGTGCGTGCTGGCGAACTGTTGGATATCCCGGAGCCCGAGGGGAGCACCCTTTATGCCCAGTACACCGTTGTAGGCATCCCAACCCTTCCGGAATGGGGAATCTCCTTCAGCGATCCACTCCGGGCCCCAAGGAACGAATGACGTGGCCGGGCCGTCCGCGGGGCCGCCGTGGGCTACACGCTCTCCGTCGAATCCAAGCGCGTGGGTGCTGGCCTTCTCCTGCTCGTCGGCGTTCCTGAGCAGCACCTTTGATTCCTGTTGCAGCCGCGAGACGGTCTGCTGAAGAAGGGTGCGGTGGTTGCTGTTCCAGTCAGAGCGGAAGCGCTGGGCGTCCGCGCCCTTCCACGCCGGATTGTTGTTGATCTGGCTGCTCAGCTGCGTCGACTGCTGTTGCAGGAGGTCCGCCGTCTTGCTGAACTGCTGCGCCAGGGTGCGCAGTTGTTCGACGTCGGCACCCCATAAAGTTCCTGCCACCAGGATTCCCCCCCCCAATATTTATCCCGCAGCAGTGCAGAGTGCTGCGGGCCCCAGCCTAAGGCAGGATCACCACTGCCGCGATGGGTTGTCCTGCCCATGCACGGCAATATGCGCTAGCCCCGGTCTGACTCCTCCAGCACGGCAGCCTTCCTTGCTCGCAGCGCGAAGAATGCGCCGAAGGCGAAGACCTGGGTAACGATGACCAGCACGATGGCGCCTGCGATCTTGTTGCCGCCCAGGATCATGGTCAGCCCCACGATCGCGGAGAGCAGCGCCAGCAGCGGCAGCAGCATGTAGCCCAGCACGAACAGGGTTTCGGGTTTCTTGAGCATGTTCCTAGCCCTCGGTCCGTGACCATTTGGTGAATCGGTAGCGCGTGCCGTTGGCGGCGGTCAGCCAGCCGTCCGGCGGGACGGAGGCGGAGGCCTCCCAACTGGGGCCAAGCTCGGGAGCGAACGTGTCGCCGTCGGCCTTCACGTCGATGGTGGTGACCACGGCCACGTTGGCGAGGTCCGTGGACTGGCGGAAGACGTCACCGCCGCCCAGGATCCACACCGTTTCGCCGCCGTCGACAAACTGCGACTCAAGGAGCGCATCATCCAGGGAAGGAACCACGACGGCGCCCTCCGCCTCAGGCGTGCGGGCCCAGCTTTTCTGCCGGGTGATGACGATGTTCGTCCGGCCGGGCAGGGGGCGGTACTTCTCCGGGAAGGACAGCCAGGTCTTTCGGCCCATGATGACCGGGTGCCCGGTGGTGAGCCTGGTGAAGTGCTTCAGGTCCTCGGGCAGGTGCCAGGGCATGTCCCCGTCCTTGCCGATGACGCCGTCGGAGGTCTGCGCCCAGACCAGGCCGACGCCGGTGATGGAGGCAGCCAGTTCCTCGGTGAAGGACTGGGGATCGGTGAAGTTTTCGGTGCTCATACGGCAATCGGCGCCTTGATCGTCGGGTGGTGCTGGTAGCCCACCACTTCAAAGTCCTCCAGCGTGTAGTCGAAGATCGATGCCGGCTTGCGCGTGATCTTCAGCTGCGGGTACTCGTACGGCTCACGTTCCAGCTGCTTGAGGACCTGGTCCATGTGGTTCTCGTAGATGTGGACATCGCCGCCGGTCCACACGAACTCGCCGGGCTCCAGCCCCACCTGCTGGGCCACCATGCAGGTGAGCAGCGCATAGGAGGCGATGTTGAACGGCACGCCCAGGAACATGTCGGCGGACCGCTGGTACAGCTGGCAGGAGAGCTTGCCGTTGGCCACGTAGAACTGGAAGAACGCGTGGCACGGCGGCAGCGCCATGTCGTTGAGCTCGGCCACGTTCCAGGCGGAGACCATGTGCCGCCGGGAGTCCGGGTTGGACTTCAGGTTCTCGATGAGTTCGGCGATCTGGTCGATGTGGCCGCCGTCAGGGGTGGGCCAGCTGCGCCACTGGACGCCATAGACGGGGCCAAGGTCGCCGTCCTCGTCAGCCCATTCATTCCAGATGGTGACGCCCTGGTCCTGCATCCACTTGATGTTGGTTTCGCCGCGCAGGAACCACAGGAGTTCAACCGCCACGGACTTGAAATGGACCCGCTTGGTGGTGATCAGCGGGAAGCTCTTGGCCAGGTCAAACCGCATCTGGCGGCCGAAAACGCTGGTGGTTCCGGTTCCCGTGCGGTCCGATTTATGGGTGCCGGAGGCCAGGACATCGCGCAGGAGGTCTTCATAAGGCGTTGGGATGCTCACGCCCCAAGTCTACTGGCTGGCCGTTGGGAAACGCCGGGTGCCCCGCGGCCGGACGTCCCTACAGGGATCACGGCGATGCGGGCTGGGCCGCGGTGGGTGCGTCAAAACGTTTCCCGCTTGGGCCTTCCAGCCTGGGAGGGGGCCAGCACAGCATCAACAGCAGGACCGCCAGGTTCAGCAGGCCTGCCGGATTCATCCAACTTGTGTGTCCGAGGGCGGGATCCGGTCGAGCCGCGTGGTTGCCGGCAATTGCCGCCAGGCCGGAGGCAACGGTGGCAACAGTCCGGAGCAGCCGGTTCATGGTGATGGCCCGGAGGAGGCCATCCTGCAGCGGAGTGAGTCCGGCCAACGCCCGGCGGCGGGTAATCAGGACCAGGACAACCAGAGTTCCAGCCGCCAGCACCACCAGGGCGCCGCCGAGATAACCTGCCAGCTCCGCTCCGGGAATTCGGCCTTCCCCGCCCATGGTCGAATAGCCGCCGTTGCCGTCCGGCTTTGACTCATAGGGGAGAGGGGCGAAGCCCGGCAAGGTGGATGTCCACAGAATCTGCGCGGCGGACCCTCCGAAGATGGCCAGGACGGTCCAACCGAGCCTGCATGGAAGAAGATCCCGGACCCGCCGCGGGTTTTCGGATTGTTGAGGCGTTACGGCGCCCCTGGGGTAGCTGAGTTGCCCCAGCGCATGAACGGCCAGGCAGCCAAGAACCGGCCACGCCAGGGTAGCCGGGATGTCCACAGGCGCAGTGCCGCCGGGGGACACCGGGAGGATCCCGGCATTGGCTGCCGGCAACAGCGAACTTGCCAGCCAGCCAACCAGGCCGGTCCAGAAGGCATGCCGGGACGCCTTTGCCACGCGGTCACTCCCACTGCCTCCCCGCATAAGGGACCGGAGCAGGAAATAAACACCGCCCGCAAACAGGAACGGCCACAGGAGAACCATCGGTGGTACATCGTTGACAACAGCGATTGCGGCAGCCTGCACGTTATCCCCCCAGAACGGTGCGTCGTGCCCCTAAGTCAATGCCGGGAAGAGCCTTGGGTCAAGCTGGGAGGACCGCGCCTAGTCGTCGAAGGGCTTGAACTGCTCCACCGCCACAACCCGTTTCCTCCCGCCGCTGGCCACGTGGCACACCACCACTTCGCCGGGGGACAGGTAGGGTTCCTTGGCTGGCAGCAGTCGCGTCAGGTGCGAGGGCATGTGCTCCGCCAGCTGCTTGAGGACGGTGGGCAGCGCGGGCCGGTGCGTGCAGACAACCACGGGCCGCTGCTTGTCGAAAAGCGATTCGATGACGGCGGCCGTCTTCTTGGGACTGCGCTGGTGCTTGTGCTCGGTCAGGCCTTCCGCCAGCTTCACCTTTGCTCCCGTGGCCCGCGCATAGGGGGCCACGGTCGCAACGCACCGCAGCCACGGGCTGGTCACCACCCGCATGGGCTTCCATGCCTGCAGGAGCCGGCCCACTGCCTGCGCCTGCCGGGTGCCGGTGGCCGCGAGCGGACGCTCACCCTCTGCCTTGCTCCAGGACGAGCGTGGCTTGGCTTTGGCGTGGCGGAGCACCAGCAGCGGCCAGGTGTCCAGCGTGCCCCGTTCGTGCGCGTCACGCAGGTATTCAAGAGGCACGACGTCGGACGGGTTGGACAGAAGGCGGGCCGCCTTTTCGGGGGCGCACCACATGACGCTGTCCACTTCCTTGCCGTCCGGGACCAGGGTGTTGCCGTTGACCTTGACCGCCCAGTAGTAGACCACCTTGAGGCCGGACGAAACGTGGTAGTGGATGGGCGGCAGGGGGATCCCAAGCGGCGCCCGGAGGCCGATCTCCTCCCACACCTCACGGACGGCACATTCGGGAACGGTCTCGCCGTCGTCAATTTTCCCTTTAGGCCAGGACCAGTCGTCGTAGCGCGGCCGGTGGATCAACGCCACTTCAAGGCCGTCCTTGTTGACCCGCCAGGGGATGGCGCCCGCAGCGGTTACGGCGACGGGTTCCCCCGGGTGGTCAGTCTGGTCAGCTACGAGTGCATCGCTCGACAACGCGGCTGCCTATCGCCGGCTCAGGCTGCGTTGACGCGGCCGGGACGCCAACAGCCAGGATTGGACGTCTTCCAGCGGCTTCCCGTCCTCGGACAGGTGGTGCCGGGTCCAGCGGCCCTCGTTGTCAAGGTGCCAGCTGGACGTTTCCGGTGCCATGTACCGCTTCAGGAGGTCAAGGACGTAGGTGATGTCGTCCGCGCTGGTCAGCTGAACCAGTGCCTCCACCCTGCGGTCCAGGTTGCGGTGCATCATGTCGGCCGAGCCGATGTACACCACGGGATCCCCGGCGTTGGCGAAGGCGAACACCCGCGAGTGCTCCAGGAACCGGCCCAGGATGGAGCGGACCGTGATGTTTTCGCTCAAACCGGGAACGCCGGGGCGCAGCGAACAGATTCCACGCACCACCACATCCACCTTGACCCCTGCCTGCGAGGCGCGGTAGAGCGAGTCAATGATGGCCTCATCCACCATGGAGTTCACCTTGATCTGCACCTGCCCGGGCACACCCGCCCGGGCGTTGCGGATCTCGGTCTCGATCCGGTCGATCAGCCCGGACCGGACGGAACGGGGCGCCACCAGGAGCCGCTTGAAGGTGGACTTAGGGGCGTAGCCGGAAAGCTGGTTGAACAGCTTGGACAGGTCCTCGCCCACCTGTTCGTTCGCAGTCAGCAGGCCCAGGTCCTCGTAGTACCGGGCGGTCCGGGGGTGGTAGTTGCCGGTGCCGATGTGGCAGTAGCGGCGGAGCCCGTCCACTTCCTGCCGGACCACCAGGGAAAGCTTGCAGTGCGTCTTCAGCCCGACGATGCCGTAGACCACATGCACGCCGGCCTGCTCCAGTTTGCGGGCCCAGGAGATATTGGCCTGCTCATCGAACCGTGCCTTGATCTCCACGAGGGCCAGGACCTGCTTGCCGGCCTCGGCGGCGTCGATCAGGGCATCGACGATGGGGGAGTCGCCCGAGGTGCGGTACAGGGTCTGCTTGATGGCCTGCACCTTGGGGTCCGCCGCAGCCTGTTCCAGGAACGCCTGAACGGATGTGGAGAACGAATCGTACGGGTGGTGCAGCAGGATGTCGCGGCGGCGCATGGCGGCAAACACGTTCGCCGCCTTGGAGGTTTCCGACTCATTCAGGTACCGCGAGGTGTGCGGGACATGCTTGGGGTAGTGCAGGTCCGCCCGGTCAATGGCGGCGATGACTGACAGGCCCCTGAGGTCCAGCGGCGCAGGCACCGAGTACACCTCGGACTCCTCCACGCCAAGCTCGCGGATCAGCAGCGCGCGGATGTTGGGGTTGATGTCGTTGGTGACCTCAAGCCTCACAGGCGGGCCGAAGCGCCGGCGCAGCAGTTCCTTCTCCAGCGCCTGCAGGAGGTTCTCGGCGTCGTCCTCCTCCACTTCCACGTCCTCGTTGCGCGTGACGCGGAAGGTGTGGTGCTCCAGGACCTCCATGCCCGGAAACAGCTTGTCCAGGTGGACGGCGATGACTTCCTCGAGCGCGATGAACCGGGCCACCCGGCCGGGGATTGCGCCGGCGCGCGGACCGTCAATGGAGATCAGGCGCGGCAACTGGTCCGGGACCTTGACGCGGGCGAAGAGTTCCTTGTCGCTGATCGGGTTACGGACCACCACGGCAAGGTTCAGCGACAGGCCCGAGATGTAGGGGAAGGGATGGGCGGGGTCAACGGCCAAGGGGGTGAGGATGGGGAAGACTTTTTCCGCGAACATCACGCTCAGCTGCTGCTTGGCGGCGTCGTCCAGTTCGTCCCAGTGCATGAGGTGGATGTGCTCGTAGGCCAGGGCGGGACGGATCTGGTCGGCGTAGACCTGGGCGTGCCGCTCCTGGAGCCGGTGGGCTTCCTCGCTGATCCGTTCCAGCACCTCGACAGGGCTCAGGCCGGCGGGTGAGGGGACGGCGAGGCCCGTGGCGATGCGGCGCTTGAGGCCGGCGACGCGGACCATGAAGAACTCGTCCAGGTTGGAGGCGAAGATGGAGAGGAAGCTGACGCGTTCCAGCAGGTGCAGGGTGGGGTCCTCGGCCAGCTCCAGCACGCGGGAATTGAAGGCGAGCCAGCTCAGCTCACGGTCCAGGAACCGGTCCGGCCGGATGTCGCCTTCCGGCTGCAGGTTCGGGGCGAATTCCGGAATGTCGATGCGGTCCTGGGTGGCCCTGGACGCCGGGACCTCGGAGGAGCCGAAGCGCGCCCGGACGGGCACCGCAACTTCCTGGGACGTAGCTGTTCCGGAGGGTTCCGGGTTCATGGCTTCTCCTTTAGCTTGCGCGTTGGTGCCGGCGCTTCCGCCCCGCGCGGTTCCCTTTCAACCTTACAAGCATTCACCTGGCCCACGGCCCTTGTTTTACGCCCTGCAGGGGATCAGTGTGGCTGCCCTGCCTACCCTGCCGCCGGCCCATACATGACGTCCATGTCCCAGCGCGTGAAACCGAGCCGCCGGTACAGGGCGACAGCGGCGGTATTGTCTGCATCCACATAGAGCATGACGCCCTTCAGCCCGCAGTCCCGGAGGTGCTTGATGCCGGCGATGGTCAGGGCCTTGCCCAGGCCCATGCCCTGGGCTTCCGGCGTCACGCCCACCACATACACCTCGCCGATCGCAGGGTGCGTGCCGTGCCGCGGGTGGACCTTGGTCCAGTGGTAACCCAGCAGGCGGCCGTCCCGGTCCTCCGCCAGGAAGAACCCCGCGGGATCAAACCAGTCCTCCGCCATGCGCGCCTCGAGGTCGGCCCGGGTCAGGTTCCCCTGCTCCGGATGGTGGGCGAAGGCTGCCCTGTTGGCGGCCAGCCAGGCGTCCTCGTCCTTGCCCGGCACGAAGGGGCGGATGGCCACCCCGTCCGGGAGGCCGGCGTCGGGAAGCTCCGCGCCCGCCGTCGTCATCCGCATCTTCCACAACTCACGCACCGGCGCGTACCCGTAACGCGCCGCAAGGTCCGCGGCGGCCTCATGGTTGCCATGGGACCAGGCATTCAGCCCCTCAAACCCCCGGACCTCCTTGAGTGCGCCGACCAGCCGGTCCGCGACTCCCTGGTTCCGGTAGGAGGGGTGGACGGCGATTTCCAGGATGCCGTGGCCGTCCGGTTCCTCAACCACGACGGCGAACCCGGCCAGGTCCTGTCCAGTGGCCGGATCTGAGTCCTTGTCGGGTGCATAGAGGGCCAGCGTCAGCAGCGTATGCCCGGCGGAGTCCCCGGCCCGCATGGTCACCATGCTCTGCTCGGAAATGGAAGGGTTTCCATCCGATTCCTCAGCTGCCGCCAGGAGGTCGCGGCAGTCCTTGAGGAGTTGCTGGTCAACTCCGCCCCGGACGACATGGACGGGCCACTTCTGCGGATGCGCTGGAGTCATGAGCCAAGGCTATACGTCAATGGCGGGCCGGGGCTCAGGCCTCGGTGAGTTCGTCTTCCTGCTGCCGGACCAGGGTGAGGCGGTAGCCAACGTTCCTGACCGTGCTGATCAGGTTCTCGTGGTCCGCGCCGAGTTTGGCGCGGAGGCGCCGGACGTGGACGTCCACGGTGCGGGTGCCGCCGTAGTAGTCGTAGCCCCAGACCTCGGTGAGCAGTTGCTGGCGGGTGAAAACGCGGCCGGGATGCTGGGCCAGGTATTTCAGGAGTTCGAACTCCTTGAAGGTGAGGTTCAGCGGGGCACCGTTGACCCGCGCCGTGTAGCTTGCCTCGTCGATGATGACGCCGGCCGCACGGATCTCGCTCGGGGCATCTTCCTGCTCGGGCACGGCCCGGGCAACGGAGAGGCGGATACGCGCCTCCACTTCGGCGGGTCCGGCGGAGTCGAGGACGATGTCGTCCACAGCCCACGCCGAGGAGACGGCGGCCATGCCGCCTTCGGTCAGGATCAGGACCAGGGGAGCGCTGAGTCCGGTGGCCTTCAGGAGCTGGGTGAGCGAACGGGCACCCACCAGGTCCTTGCGGGCATCCAGCAGGACGATGTCGCAGGGGTCCGTCTCAAGGAGGGCGGTGGGCTCGGCAGGGAGGATATGGACCCGGTGGTTCAGCAATTCGAGGGCAGGCAGGATGTCCACCGAAGAACCGGTGCTGTTGGTCAGTAACAGGATGTGCGACATTGTTCCTCCAAGGGCCGTCCGCGCATCATTGGGCGACTGAACCGGATTCTCACCGGCCGGTACGGGCTTCCTGCACGAGGTTCCCAGCCGTCAGCACGCCGCCGGCCAGCCACCTCAGCAGGGAGCGTAGCTGAACCTTGAGTATACCCGGCGGCCTCCTCCAAGCCACAGATTCAAGCCGCGGACAGGCACGTTTTGCGACATAAGCGGTTCACATAAGGCAGGATTGAAGCAGGGCGGACCAGCCCTGCCACGAGGGGGCGGACCAGCCTTCCGGCCGATGCCAGGATGGGAAAACAGCGCAGTGAGTGCACCGACGAACCACAGGCCGGGCCCCGCATGACGGCGGAACTGCAGGCACCCGTGCGTTCGCTTGGTTCCTGGACCATAGGTGTCATTGGGATCGCGGGCCTCATCGCCATCATCGCCGGGGTCTACGCGTCTCCTGAAGCGCTCGTCGCCGTCGGCATCCTCATTGCCGCCGCGGTGGGCATTGGGTGGCCGCACTTCCTCCGCATCCCCGCCAAGAAGACCCTCGCCGCCGTCATTGCCCTTCCGGGGGCGGCCGCTGCGGTGGCCGCCGGCGTGACACCGGCGCCGGGCTACCTGGACTGGACACCGGCATTCGTGGCGCTGGGAATGATGGCGGTCTTCGTGGTGCAGCTGGTCCGCGGCACGGGCCAGGCCCAACGGCTGGAGTCCACGCTCGGATGCTGCGCCGGTGTCCTGCTGTCCTGCCTGGGAGCAGGCTGGGTTGCCGGTGCCCGGTTCAACGGGGTCCGCGAGATGCTGCTGGTGGCGGCCGTCAGCGCGGCCGTGGCCCTGCTCGCCGGCCTGATCCGCTGGCCGGACAGCATCATTGCGCCACTGGGCATTGTGCTCGCAGGCCTGGCGGGGCCGCTGGCCGGACTGGTCCTGTCGGACATCGCGGTCCTGCCCGCCGCCGTCTTCGGGGTGGTGGTGGGCGCGGTCCTGGCAAGCTTCCGCAGGCTGGCCACGCTGCGTGGCGCCCCGCTGAATTTTCCAGCCGCCCTGAGCATGGGCCTCGCCCCGGTTTCTGCGGTGGGATCCCTTGCGTACTTCATAGACAAGCTACTCATCTACTAACGGGTTAGGATGGCACCATGTCCGTACTTGCTTTTGAAATCTTCTTTCTTGTCCTGCTCGGCATCGCGAGCCTGTCCATGGCCTGGTTCGCCGGTTTCGTGGTCTACCGCCTCTTCAAGGGCCAGAAGTAGCCACCCCTTTTCCGGAGCCAGCCGTATCTCGAGGTAATACCAATGCCCATTGAGATTCCTACAGATCTGACCCCTGAACTCGTCCCCCTTTCATGGCTCATTGGTGAGTGGGAGGGCCGCGGCCGGCTGGGCAGCGGCGACGAGGACTCGGAGCACTTCCTGCAGCACGTCTCCTTCACCCACAACGGCCTGCCGTACCTCCAGTACCGGGCCGAAAGCTGGTTGACCGACGACGAGGGCACGCGCCTGCGGCCGCTCACCGTCGAGACCGGCTTCTGGGCGCTGGAGCGCAAGCAGCTGGATGCCGACGGCGGCCCCGGCCTGGTGCCGGCCGACATCGTCCCGGTGCTGAAGAGCGCCGACGAAGTGGAAGCGCTGCGCAACAAGGACGGCGGTTTCGACATCTCGGTGTCCATCGCCCACCCCGGCGGAATCACGGAGCTGTACTACGGCCAGATCAAGGGCCCCCAGATCCAGTTGACCACCGACATGGTGATGCGTGGCAGCCACTCCAAGGAGTACAGCGCGGCCACCCGGATCTTCGGCCTGGTGGACGGCAACCTGCTGTGGCGGTGGGACGTGGCAACAGGGGGAGAGGGCGGCAGCGGCCTCGAAGCCCACGCCTCCGCGTTCCTGCACAGAGTCTCCTGATACAACAAGAGTCTCCTGACCTGGAAAGGGCTCCTCGTGGAAGACGGCACGGAACAAGCGGGGAAGCCCGGCGGCTACGGCGGCCTCAAAGCCGTCTTCTTCAACGGCACCCTGAAGAAGTCGCCGCAGACGTCCAACACGGACGGCCTGATCGCCATCAGCCGCGGCATCATGGAAAAACAGGGTGTCAGCACCACGGTGATCCGCACCGTGGACCACGACATCGCCAGCGGTGTCTACCCTGACATGACCCAGCACGGATGGGCCACCGACGAATGGCCGGCGCTCTATCCCGCCGTCAAGGAAGCCGACATCCTGGTGGTGGCGGGCCCCATCTGGCTGGGCGACAACTCGTCACAGACCAAGAAACTCATCGAGCGCCTCTACGCCCATTCCGGTGAGCTGAACGGCAATGGGCAGTGGGCGTTCTATCCCAAGGTGGGCGGCTGCCTGATCACCGGCAACGAGGACGGCGTCAAGCACTGTTCCATGAACATCCTCTACAGCCTGCAGCACATCGGCTTCAGCATCCCGCCCCAGGCCGACGCCGGCTGGATCGGCCCGGTTGGTCCCGGCCCGAGCTACCTGGATGAGGGCTCCGGCGGCCCCGAAAGTGACTTCACCAACCGCAACACCACCTTCATGACCTGGAACCTCCTGCACCTGGCAAAGATCCTGAAGAATGCAGGCGGCTACCCCGCCTACGGCAACCTGCCCAACGAATGGAACGCCGGAACCCATTTCGATTTCGAAAACCCGGAATACCGTTAGCCTTCAAGGACTTCTACTTCATATGACTACTCCCAGCCCTTTGTTGTCGCGCCCCGGCGCCGTCGAGGCGGGCGGCCCTGACGCAGGAGTCGCCGCCCACTACGGCGAGCCCCTGCGCGAGCAGCGCGCACTCGCTGCCGGAACCGCCGTCGTCGATCTTTCCCACCGCGGCGTGGTCACCGTCACCGGGCCGGACCGGCTGAGCTGGCTCAATACCCTGTCCTCGCAGCAGGTGGCAGCGCTGAAGCCGGGGGAGTCCAGCGAACTGCTGCTCCTCAGCGTCCAGGGCCGCATCGACTTTGACGCCCGGGTGGTTGACGACGGCGAAACCACCTGGCTGATCGTCGAGGCCGCCGAAGCAGCGCCGCTGGCTGAGTACCTTAACCGGATGAAGTTCATGCTGCGGGTGGACATCGCCGACGTCTCGGCAGACTGGGCCGTCGTCGGCAGCACCAGTGCCGTCCCCGAGTGGTCCGGCCGCCTTGCCTGGCAGGACCCGTGGCCGCACGTGTCAGCCGGCGGATACTCCTACGCCACCGTCTCCGAGGAGAACCACCCGGGCCTGGAGCGCCCCTGGTTCGAGTACCTCATCCCCGCAGCGGAGCTGGAGGAAGCCGTTTCCGGGCGCGCGCTGGCCGGTGTGCTCGCCGCCGAAGCCCTGCGCGTCGCCGCGTGGCGGCCACGGATCGGTGCCGAGACGGATGACAAGACCATCCCGCACGAACTGGACCTGCTGCGCACCGCCGTCCACCTGGCCAAGGGCTGCTACAAAGGCCAGGAAACCATCGCCCGGGTCCACAACCTGGGCCATCCGCCCCGCCGGCTGGTGTTCCTGCAGCTGGACGGCTCACAGCACACCCTCCCCGCCGCCGGAAGCCCGGTCATGGCAGGGGAACGGAAAGTGGGGACGGTGACCTCGGTGGCCCAGCACTATGAGATGGGCCCGGTGGCACTGGCAGTCATAAAGCGTTCCGTGGCACCGGATGAAATACTGACGGTCCTGGACGGCGATGAGCCATATCCGGCCGTCCAGGAACTCATTGTCGCCCCGGATGCCGGCCAGGTGGTGGGGCGCCAGACAGGATTCCTGAAAGGGCCACGCTGATGACCGAACACACCGGGACCACGCCTGCGGGCGCTGGAACGCAGCCCGCGGAAGGGCACGACGACGACGCGCTGGCTTTGGCGCAGACTCTCTTCCAGGCGGCGCGGGAAGGAAGCGATGAGCTGCTGGGTGCCTACCTGGACGCCGGGGTTCCCGCCACCCTGACCAACTCCGCCGGTGATTCCCTGCTCATGCTGGCCGCCTACCACGGCCACACCGGCACCGTTGGGCTGCTCCTGCAGCACGGCGCCGACGCCAACACCGCCAACGACCGCGGCCAGACCCCACTGGCCGGCGCCGCGTTCAAGGGCTACACGGACGTGGCCCGCGTCCTGCTGGGCGCCGGCGCGGATCCGGATGCCGGTGCGCCGTCGGCACGGGCGGCAGCGCAAATGTTCGCCCGCACGGAGATCCTGGACCTGCTGGGCTAGCTTCACCCGGGTTCCGCCCGGCACCAAAAACTCCTGAAGGAAGACCGAGTGGAAAACGTAGCAAAGCCCTGGCCGGCACTGTGGTCCCTGGTGATCGGGTTCTTCATGATCCTGATCGACACCACCATCGTGTCCGTGGCCAACCCCCGCATCATGGAGGGCCTGGACGCCGACATCAACTCGGTGATCTGGGTGACCAGCGCCTACCTGCTGGCCTACGCCGTCCCGCTGCTCATCACCGGCAGGCTGGGGGACAGGTTTGGGCCCAAGAAGCTCTACCTCTCCGGCCTGGTGGTCTTCACCCTCGCCTCCCTCTGGTGCGGTCTGTCCGGCGACGTCCGGATCCTGATCGCCGCCCGCGTTCTACAGGGCCTCGGCGCCGCGATGATGACTCCCCAGACCATGGCCGTGATCACCCGGATCTTCCCGCCGGACCGCCGCGGATCAGCCATGGCTGTCTGGGGCGCCACCGCCGGGATGGCAACGCTTGTGGGGCCCATCCTGGGCGGCGTCCTGGTGGACGGCCTGGGCTGGGAGTGGATCTTCTTCATCAACGTGCCCATCGGCGTCGTTGGCTTCATCCTTGCGCTGCGCAACGTTCCGGCACTGAGCACCCACCCGCACAAGTTCGACATTCCCGGCGTGGTGCTGAGCGCCGTGGGGCTCTTCCTGCTGGTGTTCGGGATCCAGGAGGGCGAGACCTACAACTGGGGCACCATCACGGGGCCCATCAGCGTCTGGGGCCTGATCATCGCCGGCATCGTGGTGCTGACCGGTTTCGTCCTGTGGCAGCGGTTCAACAAGGGTGAACCGCTCCTGCCGCTGGGACTGTTCCGGGACCGCAACTTCTCCCTGGCCAATATCGGGATCACCACCGTGGGCTTTACCGTGACCGCCTTCAGCCTGCCGCTGATCTTCTACTACCAGCTGGTCCGGGGCCTCACCCCCACGCAGTCCGCCCTGATGATGGTGCCCATGGCCCTGATCTCCGGTGGGCTGGCCCCCGTGGTGGGCAAGCTGGTGGACCGGGTCAACCCGAAATACATCACCGCCACCGGGCTGGTGCTCATGGCGGTGGCGCTGCTGTGGAACTCGGCCCTGATGCAGCCGGATACGCCCATCCTGCTGTTCCTGCTGCCCAGCGCCGTCCTTGGCTTCGCCAACGCCGGCATCTGGGCCCCGCTCAGCACCACTGCCACCAGGAACCTGCCGCCGCGCCAGGCGGGGGCCGGGTCGGGTGTCTACAACACCACCCGACAGATCGGGGCGGTCTTGGGAAGTGCCGCCATCGCCGTGCTGATTCAGTCCAGGCTCGCCGCCGAGCTTCCCTCAGGCGGACCTGGCGGACCTGCCGGGGAAGGACTGGCTATGGGCGGCTCGCTGCCGGAGTTCCTCCATGCAGGATTCTCGACGGCGATGGGCCAGTCCATCCTGCTGCCTGCCGGAGTGATCCTGGTGGGAGCTGCGGTGGCGCTGTTCTTTGCCAAGCCGCAGCCGGTGCAGGGCTGGGGAATGCAGGGGCAGGACCGGGCGTCAGCGAAGGTGGACGCTGGTTTGGATTCCGCCGGCTGAGAGGCCAAGCTGCCTGGCCAGGGCCAGGCAGCCGGTGTTGCTGACGTCGGCACGCCATTGCAGCGTCAGCCCGGCAGCCAAGGCCTCGTGGGCCGCGATGGAGCCCGCCAGCGAGCCCAGCCCGCGGCGGCGCCATTCAGGATCCACCAGCACCCCCATGTTCGCCAGCAAGCCTTCCCATTCCCCGTAAGCCCCGCAGGCCAGGGGTACCCGCCTGCCGTCCACTTCGTGCACGATGGTGTACCGGTTTTCGAGGTCGGAGAGCCCCACTTCGTTGACGTCGTCCGGCGGGCAGCGGCCTTCCAACTCGATGGCCTCAGGGTTGCCGTGCGAAACCGTCAGTTCCTCGGAAGGCTGCTGAAGCGGCAGGTCGTCGGCGAAGAACAGGGCCGCAGCGCCGAGTCCGTGCCCGCCCTGGTCCCTGGTGAGTTTCAGCAGCGTGACGTGCTGGGCCATCTCCTCGTCAGGGATGTCCCTTGCGGCGTCAATGACGTTCTGAGGCGCCACCAGCGCGGAGCTTCCGAACAACCGCACGAATTCAACGGTCCGGGCCGATTCGTCAGCGCGGACAATCCGTTGGCCCGAAGCCAGGGCGTCACCGAAGGCGTCGTCGTCAAGGCCCAGCCGGCGCGCCCATGCAAGCTGGATGATGGCCGCTGAGCCGGGATCGAGTGTCATGGTCCCAGCCTATGGGGGCGCGGTGGCTTAGCCGAACAGGACCGCGGCTTCGTCGTAGCGGTTCTGCGGGACGGTCTTCAGCTGGCCCAGGGCCTCCTCGAAGGCGACGTGCCGGATGTCCGTGCCCTTCAGTGCCACCATGGTGCCCCAGTAGCCTTCCACCACGGAATCGATGGCGGCCATGCCAAGCCGGGTGGCAAGGACCCGGTCGAAGGCAGAGGGAACGCCGCCGCGCTGGATGTGGCCCAGGATGGTGGCGCGGGTTTCGATGCCGGTCCGGGCCTCCAGTTCGGGGGCGAGCTGGTCGGCGATGCCGCCAAGGCGGGGGCGGCCGAAGGTGTCCAGGCCACGCTCGGAGTGGGGGCTTTCCATGTGCTCGGGGACGAAGCCTTCGGCCACCACCACCAGCGGCGCGCGGCCACGGGCGTGGGCCTCGTTCACCCATTCGGTGATCTGCTCGATGCTGACCTTCTGCTCCGGGATGAGGATTGCGTGCGCGCCCGCCGCCATGCCGGCGTGCAGGGCGATCCAGCCCACGTGCCGGCCCATCACTTCGGCAATCATGCAGCGGTGGTGGGACTCGCCCGTGGTGCGGAGCCGGTCGATGGCCTCGGTGGCGATCTGCACGGCGGTGTCGAACCCGAAGGTGTAGTCGGTGGCGTCAAGGTCGTTGTCAACCGTCTTGGGGACGCCCACGATCTTGAGTCCGGCGTCCGTCAGGCGCTTGGCGGCTGCGAGGGTTCCCTCACCGCCGATCGCGATGATGGCGTCGATGCCCAGCCGGTCCATGTGGGCCTTGATGGCCTCCGGGCCACCACCGTTTTCGAAGGGGTTGGTGCGGGAGGTGCCCAGGATGGTGCCGCCCTGCTTGGCGATGCCGCGGACCATGGTGCGGGGGATGTCGATGATGTCCCCCTCCACCACACCCCGCCAGCCGTCGCGGAATCCGACGAATTCCTGGCCATGGACGGCAATGCCTTTCAGCACGGCGCCGCGGATCACGGCGTTCAAACCGGGGCAGTCGCCACCGCTGGTGAGGATTCCAATTTTCATGTTCGCTCAAATCCTGGAGAGAAGGTTTACGGGCAGAGCGCCACGCTGAGCTCACCTAGAAGTGTAGTGGGGTGTGTGGGGTACGACACAAACCGGTTACATGGGGTGGCGTTGGTGCAGGGACAGCCCGGGAATGGGAAAGGCTCCCGATTTCGTGGATTGTCCGCGAAATCAGGAGCCTTGGGGCCTGGTCAGTGGGCCGGGCCAGTGGTGGTCAGTTGAGCGACCGCCGGTCCAGGAACGTCTGGAGCACGATCTCGTTCCGCTGGTCCGGGAGGATCACCCAGGCAAGGAGGTAGAAGACGAATGCCGGGCCTGGCAGCAGGGCGAAGAGCAGGAAGGCGATGCGGACAAAGGCAACGTCCACGTTGAGCTTGGCAGCTATGCCGCCGCAGACTCCGCCGAGCCACCGCTCCGGGCCGCGCTGCAGGCCTAGGCCCCTGACGATGCTGAAGAACTTATCCATGGCTCAAGACTTCCTTGTCGTTGGTTCGTTGTCACGTTTCCGGGCTGAGAGCAGGCCGCCAACCACCAGGGCTACTCCGGCGCCGATCATAAGCCCGATCAGGACGTACGTGCCGTTGAGGGTCACGATGCCCAGCTGCGCCACGATGATCAGTGCGGCCAGCGCCAGGACGATCAGTCCCCACACCACCGTCCCCACCCTGGGAGGTGCCGTTTCGGTGGTGTCCCGGTCCGCCGTCGTCGGAATGTTGCTGTTGTCCATGTCAGTTGCCTTCCTGGATTGTGACGTTGCTGAACGTGCCGTCGATCCGTACCACCAGGTGGTTGCCGGGCTTGTCCGCGTTGTAGCTGCTTTCGCGGGTGGTGGTGCCGCCGCGCTGGCCGGATGCCTCGTTCAGGTTTCCCATGGTCATGTCCGCCTTGATGTCGACGGGCACGTTTTGCGGGATCACGACGGTTACGTTGCTGGCAGTGATGTCCAGGGGAACCACGACGTCGGATGTCAGCGGGGCGGTGGGGGAGAGGTCCGTGAGGTCCACGGTTCCCCGCCCTGCGGTGATGTCGATGCCGCCGCGCGCCTCCTCGATGCTGGCCGGGTTCCAGTCCACCTGCTGGAAACGCATCCGGCCATCGTCCAGCGTGTTGTAGATGCCGCCGGTCACCAGTGCGATCACGGCAAAGAGGCTCAGGACGCCGGAGGTCCGGCCGCGGAAGCCCGCAAGCAGGATGCCCAGGCCCAGGACTGCTGCCGCACTGGCCCACACAATGGCGTTGGCGGAGCCGCCCAGGTCGATGATGTTTGCCGCGTCGAGCGCCTTGAGACCGCCGCCCACCAGCAGGGCAGACCCGGTTGCGATGGCGACGGCGGGGGCGCCGGGGCCTGCGGGCCGGGGCTTTTGCGGCCGCGGTGGAACCCACGGTGCTGGGTAGCTGCTGCCGCCGGGGACTCCGCTGCCGGGGCCGCCTGCACCAGGTCCGCCCGGGACTGTGCTGCCGGGGCCCATGCCAACAGGGCTACCTCCGCCGGAAGTGCCGTGGCCGTAGGTGCCGGTGCCGGTACCACTGATGGGGCCGCTGTAGCGGGGTGTCGCAGGAAATCCCGGTCCGGACCCTGCTGCGGTGCCTGTGCCCGTGCCTGCCGAGGTGCCTGCAGAGAATGATGAGGTGTATTCCGCGGAGGAGTAATCCACGCCTGGGCGTCCCGCCGGGTGGGCCGCACCCGGAGCCGTGGCTGTGTGGCCGGCCATGGTCGGGTGGGCTTTATTGCGCTGGGAGAGGTAGTAGACCAGGTAGATCGCGCCGCCAACCCAGAAAATCGTCCAGAGCAGTCCGCTCAGGCCGTTATGGCTCCAGCCCCAAAAGCCTCCGCCCAGACCGGTGAGCCCCAGCACGGTGGCAATCAGGGAGCCCGTCATGCCGCTGGACCAGCGCCCCGCGCCGGCTTCCTGGACGTGGATCCGGCTGTCCGGTTCCGGGAGGAAGGCCCAGGCCAGGCCGTACAGGAACACACCGATGCCGGCCAGGAGGGTCAGGACAATGAAGACGCCGCGGATGATGATCGGATCCACGTTGAGCCGGTGGGCAATGCCGCTGCAGACACCGCCGATCCACCGGTCGGTGCCCCGGTAGATGCCGTTGCTGCGGATCCAGCCGAAGAAGTCGGTGGAAGGAGTCGGAGCGGCGGAGCTGCCGGGGAAGGCATAGCCCTGCGGCGGATCAGCGGGATCAATGCCCGGACCGCCGCCCGGACCAGCGCCCGGACCGGCTGAAGGGCCGGCACCCGGACCGGCTGAAGGGCCTGCACCCGGTCCGGAGGCGGGGCCGGCCGCAGGGCCCGTGCTGGAGCCTGCATCCGGGTTGGTGCTTGGCCCGGTGCTGCTGCCGGTACCTGGACCGGCTGCGGGGTCCGAAGGCGCTGCGGAGGTGGACGGGAGCGGCTGGGTGGGCCGCTCGCTGTCGGAGCCGGGGAAGGTCCCGGAAGGGTGTTCGTCGTCAGGGGAGGGGATCTGCGAGTTCATACCTCGATCCTCCCGTCCGGCCCCTTTGCCGCTCTACTGGGGGAAACCCTGAACGGCCCCTGACCCGTCCCCGGGATGCGGCCGGATGCGGTCCGGGCAACCCTGATCCATGTTTGGATTGATCCATGACAACCCTCCCGGTGCGCCCGCCCCTGGCGCGGAGCAGCGACCGCGTCATCGCGGGAGTGTGCTCTGGCCTCGCCGCGCACCTGGGCTGGCCGGTCCGTAACGTCCGGGTAGGTATGGTTCTTGCCGCGTTCGCCGGAGGGGCCGGCCTGGTCTTCTACGCCTGGCTCTGGATCATGGTGCCCACCGCGGATGAGGCCGCGCGGCGCAACGCCCGCCGGCCGGCGTCGCCCATTGCTCCCGCCGTAAGCCAGCCCGCACAGGGTCAGACGTTGCAAGGCCAGCCCATGCGGGAAGCACCGTCCGACGGCGGAACATCCGCAGGTGCCGCCGGACCCGCTGACGGGGCCGCGGAGTCCCCCTGGTTCCGGGTACGCGGGATGCGGTACGGCAAGGAAATCCTGCTCGGCTGCGGGCTCCTGCTGGTGGCCGGCATCATGATCGCGCAGATGCTGGGCGTGGATGTGTCCCTGGGGACGCTGATCCCCGCGGCGGCGGTGCTGGGCGGCGCGTCAATCGCGTGGATGCAGCTGGATGAAACCCGGCGCGCAGGGCTGGTGGACAAAACCAAAGCGGACCAGGCAGGCGGGTGGGGCAGGCTCGCTGCAGGTCTGGCGCTGGTGGTGGCCGGGGTCCTGGTGATGGTGTCCGGCTCGGGCTCCTGGGAACAGACATGGCTGGCCCTGCTGGCTTCCGTGGCCGTCCTGGGCGGCGTGGTGCTGGTCCTGCTGCCGTGGGCGCTGAAGTTTTGGCGGGACCTGGAAACCGAACGGGCCGGCAGGATCCGGGAGACGGAACGGGCGGAAATTGCTGCCCACCTGCACGATTCCGTGCTGCAGACCCTCGCGTTGATCCAGCGGCGCGCGGGCAATGAGCATGACGTCGTCCGGCTTGCGCGTGCCCAGGAACGCGAGCTGCGCGGCTGGCTGTTCCAGGATCCCGGCCGCGAAAGCGGACAGCTTTCAGACAGGATCAAGGCTGTTGCCGCCGAGGTGGAGGACCTGCTTGGCAATCCCGTGGAAGTAGTCACCGTTGGTGATGCCGCCATGACCGAGGCGCACGAGGCCCTGGTCCAGGCAAGCCGGGAAGCCATGCTCAACGCCTCACGGCACGGCGGCGGAACCGTGTCGGTCTACCTTGAAGCATCGGAAGGCCAGGCCGAGATCTTCATAAAGGACAGGGGACCCGGTTTCCAGCTGGGGGATGTCCCGGCGGACCGGCTTGGCATCAGGGAATCAATCATCGGCAGGATGAAACGGCACGGCGGCTCGGCGGCCATCCTCAGCACGGGCGACGGCACCGAGGTCCGCCTGGGGCTGCCCGCCGCAGCAGAACATGTGGAAGGAAAATCATGAACACCATCCAGGGGACAGCTGCCGGAAGCACCCGCCCGGCCAACTCCGTGCGGGTTGTCATTGTGGACGACCACGCCATCTTCCGGTCGGGACTCAAAGCGGACCTGGATTCCAGCATCCAGGTGGTGGGTGAGGCTGCCACTGTTGAACAGGCCATCGCCGTGATCGCCCAGCAGCGGCCCGACGTCGTGCTCCTGGATGTCCACCTGCCCGGCGGCCTGGGCGGCGGCGGCCGCGAAGTCATTGCCGGCTCCGCGCCGCTTCTGTCCACCACCCGCTTCCTTGCCTTGAGCGTCTCCGACGCGGCAGAGGACGTGGTGGCCGTGATCCGCGCCGGCGCCCGCGGCTACGTCACCAAGACCATCTCCGGGGCCGAGATCACCGACGCCGTGTTCCGGGTGGCCGGCGGCGACGCCGTCTTCTCCCCGCGCCTTGCCGGGTTCGTCCTGGATGCCTTTGGCACCGCTCCGGCGGATATTGCCGACGACGAGCTGGACAGGCTCTCCGCCCGTGAACTCGAGGTCATGCGCCTCATCGCCCGGGGCTACAGCTACAAGGAGGTGGCCAAGGAGCTCTTCATCAGCATCAAGACCGTGGAGACCCACGTATCAGCGGTACTGCGAAAGCTGCAGCTCTCAAGCCGCCACGAACTGACCAAGTGGGCCGCGGAGCGCCGCCTCCTCTAGCCCAACGCCCGCTCACCTTTGGCAGCTGTTTCCCAACGCCCGCTCACCTATGACGTTTTAAACACCAACGCCCGCTCACTTTCCTCAAGGAAGTGAGCGGGCGTTGTTGTTTGGGCTGCCGGAAGTGAGCGGGCGTTGTTGTTTGGGCTGCCGGAAGTGAGCGGGCGTCTACTGGGCCTTGCCCAGGAAGTCCTGCAGGCGCTGGACGCCGGTGGCCAGATCCTCATCACCCAGCGCGTAGGAGAGGCGCAGGTAGCCGGAGGGGCCAAAGGCTTCGCCCGGAACCACTGCCACCTCAACCTCGTCAAGGATGAGCGAGGCCAGCTCGGCGGAGGTCTGCGGCGTTGCGGTGCCGGACGCCGTCGGGAACTCCTTGCCCAGCAGCCCACGCACGTCCGCGTACACGTAGAAGGCGCCCTTCGGCGTCGGGCATTCCACCCCGTCGATCGCGTTCAGGCCGGCAACGATGGCCTTGCGGCGGCGGTCAAAGGCAACCTTCATCTCGTCCACCGCGGTCAGCGGGCCCGACACCGCGGCGAGGGCGGCGATCTGCATGATGTTGGAGACATTGGAGGTGGCGTGCGACTGCAGGTTGGTGGCTGCCTTGATGACGTCTGCCGGGCCGATCATCCAGCCCACGCGCCACCCGGTCATGGCGTACGTCTTGGCCACGCCGTTGAGGATTACCACCTTGTCGCCCAGTTCGGGGGCGGCGGTGGCGATCGACGTGAACGGCACGCCGTCGTAGGTCAGGTGCTCGTAGATTTCGTCCGTGACCACCCACAGGCCCTTGGCGGCGGCCCACTTGCCGATCTCCGCCACCTGCTCAGGGGAGTAGACGGCGCCGGTGGGGTTCGACGGCGAGACGAACAGCAGGATCTTGGTGCGGTCCGTCACGGCTGCTTCGAGCTGTTCCACCGTTACGAGGTAGTCCTGTTCGGGCCCGGCGAAAACCTCCACGGGGACGCCGCCGGCGAGCCGGATGGCCTCCGGGTACGTGGTCCAGAAGGGGGTGGGAACAATGACTTCGTCGCCCGGGTCCACCAGGGTGGCGAAGGTGTTGTACACGGCCTGCTTGCCGCCGTTGGTCACCAGGACCTGGGAGGGGTCCACCTGGTAGCCGGAATCGCGCAGCGTCTTCTCCGCAATGGCCTTCTTCAGCTCGGGCAGGCCGCCGGCAGGGGAGTAGCGGTGGTACTTGGGCTGACCGGCAGCTTCGATGGCCGCCTGCACAATGTAGTCCGGGGTGGGGAAGTCTGGTTCGCCCGCGCCGAAACCAATAACGGGCCGGCCGGCTGCCTTCAGCGCCTTGGCCTTGGCATCGACGGCCAGGGTTGCGGATTCGGCAATTGCGGAAATGCGTTGGGAAACGCGGGCGGCAGACATGGCAGGTCCGTTCTTCGCAGGCAGCCGGGAGGCTGGAATGTGGGATTCGACGAGTTCTACTCTATGCTGTTCACCGGACCCTCCGGGGAGCCGGTTTTGATTTATGACTGCCCCGCGCAGCACCTTTCAGGCCGGACTTCGGACGGACCGGGCAAGGCTGGTTTTACCTACGCGAAGTTCTTGCGTAGACTGGTTCACCGGTGTTGAAACACGGATGATGACGTGCGCCCCAGTTCAAGCTGGTGCCGGGTTGTCAAAGAGTGGATTTCACTCCATAGGGTAGTGGCGCAATTGGTAGCGCAGCGGTCTCCAAAACCGCAGGTTGCAGGTTCGAGTCCTGTCTGCCCTGCGCAAGCTGCTCCGGGCGAAAGCCCGGAGCAGGCGCAGCAACCATGGTTCTGATCAGGGCCGGGTAATCCACCATTGCAAAGATGAGCGAGGACCAGGTGACCGAAACAGCTGCCAGCAGCTCCAAGGGCCGCCCAGCTAAGAAGGAAGCCAAGGCAAACTTCTTCGCCCGCATTGCACTCTTTGTCCGCCAGATTATTGGCGAGCTGAAGAAGGTTGTTGCCCCCACCCGCAAGGAACTGATCAACTACACGCTCGTGGTGCTGGTGTTCGTGGCCATCATGATGGTCATCGTCAGCCTGCTGGACATCGGTTTCGGAACCGCTGTCGGCTGGATCTTCGGCGGCACCGGCCCCAAGGACAGCTAAGGCTGCACGGTCCGCAGGCCGCGTGTTCCGCCCGGGAAGCCGGAAGGGACGCGACGGCGTGCGGGATTGAGCCATTTAAATAGGCATGTTAGGCAATGAGGAAGCAGGAGACCAAGTGTCTGAGCAGGAGCTCGAGGTAACCGAGACGGGGCTGGAAGAATCCCCGGACGTCACGGCAGAAGCCGGTGAAGAGTCCGAGGTTGAGTCCTCCACGCCCGAATTCGACGACGCCGCCTCCGACGATGCAGAAGCCGCCGAAGGCGACGCTTCAGACGCTGACGGGGAAGACGAGCCCGCCGACGCCCTTGCCGCCGCGGCAGCAACCGCAGCCGTGGACCCCGCAGAGGAGTTCAAGGCCAAGCTGCGCCGCCAGGAAGGTGACTGGTACGTCATCCACTCCTACGCCGGTTACGAAAACCGCGTGAAGGCCAACCTTGAAACCCGCATCCAGACCCTGGACATGGAAGATTACATCTTCGAAATCCAGGTGCCCATGGAGGAAGTCGTGGAGATCAAGAACGCCCAGCGCAAGGTGATCAACCGCGTCCGCATCCCCGGCTACGTCCTGGTCCGCATGGACCTGACCGACGCCTCCTGGGGCGCCGTCCGCCACACCCCCGGCGTCACCGGCTTCGTGGGCAACGCCCACAACCCGGTCCCGCTGCGGCTGGACGAGGTCTTCTCCATGCTCGCCCCTGTCTTCGAGGAGGAGCAGGCCGAGAAGGGCAAGCCGGTCAACAAGCAGAACCAGGCTCCCGTGGCCGTCGATTTCGAGGTCGGCGAGTCCGTCATCGTCAAGGAAGGCCCCTTCGAGACCCTTCCCGCCACGATCTCCGAGATCAAGCCCGAGTCCCAGACCCTCGTGGTCCTGGTTTCCATCTTCGAGCGCGAAACGCCCGTCACCCTGGCGTTCAACCAGGTCACCAAGATCTGAAAATCCTAGAATTCGTCCCGGCGCCGCCTGCTTAGCGGCACCGGAACGGCCGGCCGCCTTGCCATGGCGGCCACAAACCTGAGGCACGCTCCTGTGCCCCAGGACGTTATTGAGAGAAGGACCCTACATTGGCTCCCAAGAAGAAGGTCACCGGCCTCATCAAGCTGCAGATCCAGGCAGGTGCCGCCAACCCGGCCCCGCCGATCGGTCCTGCGCTTGGCCAGCACGGTGTCAACATCATGGAATTCTGCAAGGCGTACAACGCTGCGACGGAAGCCCAGCGCGGAAACGTCATCCCCGTGGAAATCACGGTCTACGAGGACCGTTCCTTCACGTTCATCACCAAGACCCCGCCGGCTGCAGAACTCATCAAGAAGGCTGCAGGCGTCGCCAAGGGTTCAGCAACCCCGCACACCGTCAAGGTTGCCAAGCTGACCCAGGCCCAGGTCAACGAGATCGCCTCCACCAAGATGGAAGACCTCAACGCCACCAGCCTCGAAGGCGCAGCGAAGATCATCGCCGGCACCGCCCGCTCCATGGGCATCACCGTCGAGGGCTAATACCCCTTTCCGCTGTCCAGCGTCAGGCTAATTGACGACGACGGGCGGCACCGCCGGGACACCGGCACCAAACAATTGAAATGTTGGTCATCCGGGCCGGATAACGAACCGGATCACCGACTGTGGCAGGGCCCAGCGCGGTCCGCAGACCACAACTGCACAAGGAGAAATAAGCAGCATGGCAAAGCGCAGCAAAGCATATGAGGCAGCAGCCGCCAAGATCGACGCGGAGAAGCACTACGCACCGTTCGAGGCAGTAACGCTGGCCAAGGACACCAACCCGTCCAAGTTCGACGCCACGGTTGAGGTTGCCTTCCGCCTCGGCGTTGACCCCCGCAAGGCTGACCAGATGGTCCGCGGCACGGTCAACCTGCCCCACGGCACCGGTAAGACCGCCCGCGTCCTGGTCTTCGCCACGGGCGACAAGGCTGAAGCCGCAATCGCAGCCGGCGCCGACTTCGTTGGTTCCGACGACCTGATCGAAAAGATCGCAGCCGGCTGGACCGACTTCGACGCCGCAGTTGCCACCCCTGACCTCATGGGCAAGGTTGGCCGCCTCGGTAAGGTCCTGGGCCCGCGTAACCTGATGCCGAACCCGAAGACGGGCACCGTGACCCCCGATGTCACCAAGGCCGTCAACGACATCAAGGGTGGAAAGATCGACTTCCGCGTCGACAAGCACTCCAACCTGCACTTCATCATCGGCAAGGTTTCCTTCGACGCCGTCAAGCTGGCTGAGAACTACGCAGCAGCACTGGAAGAGGTGCTTCGCCTGAAGCCGTCCGCTTCCAAGGGCCGCTACATCCAGAAGGCAACCGTTGCCACCACCTTCGGTCCCGGCATCTCTGTTGACCCCAACGTCACCAAGGTGCTCACCGACGCATAGTCGTTGAAAGAAGTTCCTGCACCGGATTGATTCCGGCGCAACCGAAGACCGTCCTGGCCCAAACGCCGGGACGGTCTTCTTTTTTGTCCGTACCCTCTGCCTAAGCTGACTGAATGGACCGGACCGAGCCAACCGAACCAGCGCCAATTCCTGGCCCCCATGCTTTGGCGATTGCCGCCGTCGGCCTTCCGCCGGGAGGGGATCCGGGCAGCCGTGGTGACGCCGCCGGACTGTCCCCGGACTTCCTGGCCTGCCAGGCCATGAAGGAGGCCCACGCCCTGGCTGTCTGGGGAAACCTGGAGCGTTGCGCCACCGTGGCCGAGGCGCTGGAGTTCTGGCGTGGGAGCCGGTATGAGGAGCGGCATCTGTTCCTGGCACGGATCGGCCCGGAACCCGTGGGACTGTGTTCCGTCACGTTGCCCCTGCGGGAGAACCTGGCCACCGCAGGAATTGATGTCCTGGTGGTTCCCCAATGGCGGCGCAGGGGAGTGGGGCGCGCCCTGCTGGACCACGCCGAAGCGATGGCGCGGACTCACGGCAGGTCCTCCCTCGATTCCTTCCATGAACTGCCGCTCGACGCAGTGCGGGCTGGATCGCAATTGGTCACCGCCGCGTCCGGGGCGGGTGGACTGCCGCTGGATGACCCGGCCACCGCATTCGCACTGGCCGTCGGCTACCGGCTGGAACAGGTGGAGCGTTCCAGCCGGCTGGAGCTTCCACTTCCGGAAGGACTGCTCGACCGGCTCGAGTCTGATGTGCTTGCCCGTGCAGGGGACTATGTGCTCACGGGCTGGGACGGACGCTGCCCGGAATCGCTCGTCGCCGCTTATGCCGGGCTGCGGGCGCGAATGAGCGCAGATGCCCCCACCGCAGGCATGGATTGGGAGCGCGAGGACTGGGACGAAGACCGCGTGCGTGACGACGAGCTAGTGCTGGTCCGGGGCGGTGTCCAGTCAACTGTGACGGCAGCCCTGCACCGCAGCAGCGGCGAGCTGGTGGCCTACACCGTCCTGACCTGGCGCCCGCTGGTGCCGGAGTCGCTGATGCAGCAGGACACTTTGGTGGCGGAGGAGCACCGCGGTCACCGGCTGGGCATGCTGGTCAAGGCGGCCAACCTCCGCCGCGCGCAGGAAAAGTGGCCCCGGGCGCGCTCGGTCCTCACATGGAATGCCAGCGAAAACCAGCATATGCTGGCGATAAATACCGCACTTGGATTCAGGCCCGCTGGCTATGAAGGTGAGTGGCAGAAACGGCTGGGATGATGCCCGAATGGCAATAGACGTAAAGATCGAACAGCTATGGATCCCCGACTCACTGGACACGCCCGACGCAGCGGAATTCCTCGCCGCCGTCGAAGTGGGCCGCAAGGTACGGATGGCAACGTGGGGCAGCGACGACCTGGCCTACGGTCCGCTGGAGAAGCTGCTTGAGTTCGCGGACCCCTATGAGCGCCAGCTGATCCTCGTGGCCAAAGTGGACGGCGTCATCGTTGGAACGGTTGACATTGCGCTGCCGCTGACGGACCACCTGGACCTCGCCGAGCTGACCCTCGACATCCTGCCTGAATTCCAGCGGCAGGGCGTGGGCCGGCGGCTCCTCGAGGCTGCCGAACAGCTGGCCAAGGGCGAAGGCCGCTCCATGATCCTGGTGGACACCAACCATCCCGGCGCATCCCTGCACGAGTTTGAACAGGCACAGCTGGTCCCCGGCTCCGGCCAGGGGTTCGTGCCGCTGGAGAGCCGGGAAGTGGAGTTCGCCCAGAAGACCGGCTACACGCTGCAGCACATTGAACAGTTCAGTTCCTGCCTGCTGCCCCTGGATACCAAGCTGGTGGCCGACCTCCAGGCTGAGGCCGACGAAGCGAACAATGGCAGATACCGCCTGCACCACTGGACCGACCGTTGCCCGGAGCGCTGGCTGGAGGCCGTGGCCGTCCTGGAAAACCAGGCGGGGGCCGAACTTGACCCGTCGCTTGACGCGCCCGTTGAGCAGGAGATGGTGTTCGACGGCGGTCTGCTGCGGGAAGCGGAGGACGTCGCCATCGCGCAGGGCCGCAGAACGGTGGTCACCGCCGTCGAGCACATTGCCACCGGAGCCCTGGTGGGCCTGACCACCATCACGGTGCTGGCGCACCGCGCCGACGTCGTCTTCCAGGACGATACCCTGGTGCTGCAGGAACACCGCGGCAACAAACTGGGCCTGCTGATCAAGGTGGCCAACATGGAGCGGCTCAGCGAACAGTTCCCGGACGCCCGCATCATTTACACCTGGAACGCGCCGGAGAACCGGTACCTCCTGACCGTTAACCGGCAGCTCGGATTCCAGACGGCCGGCGTGACCGGGATCTGGCAAAAGGAGCTTCCCACGCTGCATACCAGCACCAGTTGAGTGCCCGATTTGGTGGAGGGGCAACGCCTCGCGTAAGCTGGGAGTACCAAAGACCGTCGGTTGTTGGAAATCCACTCTCCTGAACATGGCTCAACTCTGCAGTTGTGCGCTGGAGGCCACAGTGGCTTTCCGGACGAAGGACCCTCAACGCAGGGCGGCCGGCGCAGGTGAACGAAGCAACGTTCCACGGTACAGCCGTGTTGAGCCAAGCCCCGTGCATCTGCGCGGGGCGTTTTTAGTTTTAGCTCTCTTGAGCGGGGACCGTCGAATACCGGCACTATCCCCGGAAGGAGGGTTATGGCAACGCCTACCAAGGTTTCAGCAGTAGCTGAGATCACTAACGATTTCAAGGAATCGAACGCCGCTGTCCTGACCGAATACCGCGGGCTCACCGTTGCACAGCTCAAGCAGCTGCGTGTTTCTCTCGGCCAGGACACCAAGTTCGCGGTCGTCAAGAACACCCTGACCGCCATTGCAGCCAAGGAAGCCGGCGTCGAAGCATTCGACGGCCAGCTTGCCGGCCCCACTGCAATCGCGTTCATCAAGGGTGACGCAGTTGCCGCTGCCAAGAGCCTGACGGATTTTGCCAAGGCCAACAAGCAGCTGGTCATCAAGACCGGTTACTTCGAGGGCAAGGCGCTGGACGCCACCGAGGTTGCCGCACTTGCTGCCCTCGAGTCCCGTGAGCTGCAGCTCGCCAAGGTTGCAGGTGTCCTCAAGGCACCCGCCGCCGCAGCCGCACGCATCATCGACGCACTGCGCCTCAAGCTTGAAGAAGAGAACGGTGCACCGGCAGCTGCCGAAGCGCCCGCCGCTGAAGAAGCCCCTGCCGCTGAAGCTGAAGCTGCCGCTGAAGCTCCCGCTGCCGAAGAGAACTAATTCTCTTACCCCCACCAGACTCCGGTGCCCGTCCGGCCACGCGCCGTTCGGACACCACAACAGGAAGGACGCCTACCATGGCGAAGCTCAGCAACGAAGAGCTCATTGAAGCTTTCAAGGAACTGACCATCATCGAGCTCTCCGAGTTCGTCAAGCTCTTCGAAGAGACCTTCGAAGTTACCGCCGCTGCTGTTGCAGTTGCCGGCCCCGCCGGTGGCGGAGCTGCTGAAGAGGTTGAAGAGAAGACCGACTTCGACGTCATCCTCGAAGCTGCTGGCGACAAGAAGATCGCAGTGATCAAGGAAGTTCGCGCCATCACCTCCCTCGGCCTCAAGGAAGCCAAGGACCTGGTTGACGGTGCCCCCAAGGCTGTCCTCGAAGGCGCCAACAAGGAAGCTGCCGAGAAGGCCAAGGAGCAGCTCGAGGCTGCAGGCGCTACCGTTACCCTCAAGTAACAACGCCTTTTCCTTCGGAAACCCCGTCCACTCCGGTGGGCGGGGTTTCCTGCTTTAAAACGGCAGTCCTGCGTTCCGCGGCGCTCCTCTGCTTAGGCGGGATCGCTGATGTCCGCCACCACTGCTTCCAGGGCTGCGGTGAGGGCGTCGGCGTCGACGAAGGCGCTGTAGCCGTGGGCGCCTGCTCCCATGGAGATCCGGCGCCCGGTTATCGTCGCGTCGGCATAAACCGGCCAGGCGGTGGTGCTCCCCAACGGGGTGATGGTGCCCCGTTCGTAACCGGTCGCCTCCAGTGCGGTATCGGCGGGCGGGAGGGACAGCTTGTTGACTCCCACCAGGGCCCGGAGCTTGGGCCAGGAGATCTGCCGGTCGCCCGGGATCAGGGCAAACAGGAAGGTCCCGTCCTTGTGCTTGACCACCAGGGACTTGACGATGTCACCTGGGCTGATGCCCAGGATGCCGGCGGCCTCTTCAAGGCTTCTGGCGGCGGGGCGCTCCACCACGTCAACCTGCAGGCCCCGGGCCGCGGCGTCGGCCAGGAAGCGTTCCCGTCCGACGCCGTCCGTCCCGTTTCGGGTTGGGCCCGCCATCAGTCGCGGTACAGCAGGAGGGCTTCGCCCTGCCCGCCCCCGCCGCAGAGGGACACCGCGGCCTTGCCGGTTCCGCGCCGTTTCAGCTCATGGGCGGCATGGGCCGCAAGCCGTGCCCCCGATGCCCCGATCGGGTGTCCCAGGGCGATGGCCCCGCCGTGGATGTTGCACTTCTCCAGGGGGTAGTCCAGGTCCTTGATGGACTGCACGGCCACGGAGCCGAAGGCCTCGTTGATCTCGATGAAGTCAAGGTCCGCGGTGCTCCACCCGGCCTTGCCCAGGGCGTTCATGATGGCGTTTGACGGCTGGGAATGCAGGGAGTTGTCAGGGCCAGCCACCTGCCCCGGCTTTCCCACCACGGCCAGGTACTCCAGTCCGTGCTCCTCGGCGTAGCCGCGGGATGCGAGCACAAGGGCGGCCGCGCCGTCGGACAGGGGAGAGGAGTTGCCGGCGGTAATGGTCCCGTCAGTCACGAACGCTGCCCGCAGGCCGGCCAGCGACTCAACCGAGGTGTTCGGGCGCACGCCTTCGTCGGTGTCCACCACAAAGGGATCACCCTTACGCTGCTTGACGCTGATGGGTGCGATCTCGCCGTCGAACGTTCCGTTCTTTGCCGCCAGCGCCGCGCGCTGGTGGGACTGGGCCGCAACGTTGTCCTGGGAGGCGCGGTCGATGCCGAGCGTAAGGTTGCGGGTCTCGGTGGACAGGCCCATGGACTGTCCGTCAAAAGCGTCGGTCAGTCCGTCATGGGCGGCAGCGTCCAGCGCCTGGATGGAGCCGTACGTCCACCCCTGGCGGGAACCCGGGAGCAGGTGCGGCGCGCGGCTCATGGATTCCTGGCCGCCTGCCACCACCACGGCGGCCTCGCCGGCGCGGATCATCCGCGCAGCATCGATCACGGCAGTCAGGCCGGACAGGCACACCTTGTTGACCGTCACCGAGGGAACGTTCCATCCGATGCCGGCGCCGACGGCGCTCTGCCGCGCGGGATTCTGCCCCGCTCCTGCCTGCAGGACCTGGCCCATGATCACGGCCTCCACGTCACCGGCGTCGACGCCGCTCGATTCCAGGGCGGCCCTGATGGCGTGCGCGCCGAGGTCCACTGCAGTAAGGCTGGACAGTTGGCCGTTGATCCGGCCCTGCGGAGTCCGCGCTGCCCCAAGGATGACAACGTCATTGCTGTCAGGAGAGTTGGCCATGGTTACCACTTTCAATCCGGTTCCGGTGTAAGCCACCAAGGCTATCGTGAGCCTGGTCACCCATCTATTCAAACGCTGGAAGCGTTATGTGCATTCCTCAGGGGCAGGGGGAGAGGTCCCCATCGCCGGGGTTATGCGCGACGGCGGCCGCTTGCGTAGGGTGGACGGCGAGGCTTTGCAGGGGGAGTGCTTTGCAGCGGGACACAAGGTCCGGGGCCGGGACGGACGGAGAGAGAACGTGAAGAAGGCCTTTACCGCAGGGGTCATCGCCGCCACGGCCGCACTGACCGGCGGGGTGCTGGCAGGTTGCTCGGTGTCCACGCCGGCGCCGGCAGAACCGGTCAAGCCGGCGTCGTCCCCGGCGTCAACGCGGGACGGTGCCGCCAGCCCTGCAGCCGGCGGCACCGCAAGCCAGGGCGCCAAGGCAGCCGGAACCCGGGAAGCCTGCGAACTCTTCAACAAACTGGTGGTGGATTACGCCGCGGTTTCGCCCGCCGACTCCAAGGGCTACGAGGACGTTTACCTGAAGGCCCAGGACGCCAAGGACAGCGTCACCGGGGACCTGCAGGGCCTGTTCGCCTCCCTGGGCCTGCTGGCCATCGACCACTCATCGGCAGCGGAGTCCGGCGGCAAGCCGTCCCCGGAGTCGCAGGACGCCGTGCGGGATGCAGTCTTCGCAAACTCCGCGGCCTGCACGGCGGAGGGCGTTACGCTGCGGCTCTAGCAGGCGCAAGCGCAGGATCCTGGAGGCTGCGGCGGAAGCCCCGAAATCAAGTGCTTGCAATCCGGCCGGAAGTGGGGTAGACACGTAGGTTGTTTTGCCGTATCGTAGATATTTGCGTCTTCCCTGTTTACCTTCAGCCTTCATATAGCGGTGGGCTTTGCCTGGCAGCTGGCAATCAACGTGCCGTAACAACGGTCACAGCATAGTCAGTTCAGGCCCCGGGTCATATAGCGGAACCGGATGGTAGCGCTGCGGAGTCACTTCGCAGGGTGCACAGCGGGGGAGATCTGAAAACGCCTGAAGGTCTGTGGAAGGATCCCTCTTGGTCGCCTCGAGCACCTCTAATAACGAAACCGCTAACACTGCCGACAGCACTGATGGTGCCACTCGCCGGCTCTCATTCGCAAAGATTCACGAACCTCTTGACGTTCCGAATCTGCTTGCCCTGCAGACGGACAGCTTTGACTGGCTGGTCGGCAATGAGCGCTGGCAGGCACGCGTGGCAAAGGCTGTCGAAGAAAACGATCTCAGCGTCGCCACCACGTCCGGCCTGTCGGACATCTTTGAAGAGATCTCCCCGATCGAGGATTTCCAGGGCACCATGTCCCTGAGCTTCTCCGATCCGGAGTTCGCTGACCCCAAGTACACCATGGCCGAGTGCAAGGACCGGGACGCAACGTACTCGGCTCCGCTGTACGTCAAGGCCGAGTTCATGAACAACAACACGGGCGAAATCAAGCAGCAGACCGTGTTCATGGGTGACTTCCCGCTGATGACCGAGAAGGGCACCTTCGTCGT
Source organism: Arthrobacter sp. Soil764 (assembly GCF_001428075.1). Taxonomy (GTDB): domain Bacteria; phylum Actinomycetota; class Actinomycetes; order Actinomycetales; family Micrococcaceae; genus Arthrobacter. Next base: position 69,915 of record NZ_LMSI01000020.1, read on the forward strand.
CAACGGCACCGAGCGTGTCGTCGTCTCCCAGCTGGTCCGTTCGCCGGGCGCCTACTTCGAGCGCGCCGCCGACAAGACCAGTGACAAGGACATCTTCACCGCGAAGATCATCCCGTCCCGCGGTGCGTGGTTCGAGCTCGAGATCGACAAGCGTGACCAGGTCGGTGTCCGCCTCGACCGCAAGCGCAAGCAGTCCGTCACGGTGCTGCTGAAGGCCCTTGGCTGGACCGAAGGCCAGATCCTCGAAGAGTTCGGCCAGTACGACTCCATGCGGGCAACCCTGGAGAAGGACGCCACCGAGACCCGCGAAGACGCCCTGCTGGACATCTACCGCAAGCTGCGTCCGGGCGAGCCGCCCACCGTCGAGGCTGCCCAGTCCCTGCTGGACAACCTGTACTTCAACTCCAAGCGCTACGATCTGGCCAAGGTTGGCCGCTACAAGATCAACCGCAAGCTTGGCATCGACCGCTCCCTTGGTGACAAGGAAGCCTCTGTCCTGCACGTTGAAGACATCGTGGCCATGATCAAGTTCCTCGTCGCGCTGCACGCCGGCGAGAAGACCATCAAGGGCACCCGCGATGGCCAGGAAGTGGATCTGCGCGTCGAGATCGACGATATTGACCACTTCGGCAACCGCCGCATCCGCGCCGTCGGCGAGCTCATCGAGAACCAGGTCCGCACCGGCCTGTCCCGCATGGAGCGCGTTGTCCGCGAGCGTATGACCACCCAGGACGTCGAGGCCATCACGCCGCAGACCCTGATCAACATCCGCCCCGTGGTTGCTGCCATCAAGGAGTTCTTCGGAACTTCCCAGCTGTCGCAGTTCATGGACCAGAACAACCCCCTCTCGGGCCTGACCCACAAGCGCCGCCTGTCGGCCCTTGGCCCCGGTGGTCTGTCCCGTGACCGCGCCGGCATGGAAGTCCGTGACGTGCACCCGTCCCACTACGGACGTATGTGCCCCATCGAAACTCCTGAAGGCCCCAACATTGGCCTGATCGGTTCGCTGGCATCGTACGGACGCATCAACCCGTTCGGCTTCATTGAGACCCCGTACCGCCTGGTCAAGGACGGCGTCGTGTCCGACGACGTCCAGTACCTGACCGCCGACGACGAGGCCGAAGTGCTGATCGCCCAGGCCAACGCGCCGCTGGACGAGAACAACAAGTTCGCTGAAGACACCGTCCTGGTCCGTGCCCGTGGTGGTGGCGGCGAGCCCGTCCTCGTTCCCGCTGCGGATGTCGAGTTCATGGACGTCTCCCCGCGCCAGATGGTGTCCGTGGCTACCGCCCTGATCCCGTTCCTGGAGCACGACGACGCAAACCGCGCACTCATGGGTGCCAACATGCAGCGCCAGGCTGTGCCGCTGGTCCGTTCCGAGGCTCCGTTCGTGGGCACCGGCATGGAGCGCGCCGCCGCCGTCGACGCCGGTGACGTTGTCATCGCCAAGAAGGCCGGTGTGGTCACCGAGGTTTCCGCCGAGCTCGTCATCATGCTCAACGACGACGGCACCGAGACCAACTACCGCATCAACAAGTTCGCCCGCTCCAACCAGGGCAACTGCTACAACCACCGTGTCCTGGTGAACGAAGGCCAGCGCCTGGAAGTTGGCGGCATCATTGCCGACGGCCCGGCAACGGACCAGGGTGAACTTGCACTGGGCAAGAACCTGCTCGTGGCATTCATGTCATGGGAAGGCCACAACTTCGAGGACGCCATCATCCTCTCGCAGCGCATCGTTGCCGAGGACGTCCTTTCCTCCATCCACATCGAGGAGCACGAGATCGATGCCCGCGACACCAAGCTTGGTGCCGAGGAAATCACCCGTGACATCCCCAACGTGTCCGAGGAAGTCCTGGCCGGCCTGGACGAGCGCGGCATCATCCACATCGGTGCCGAGGTTGAAGCAGGGGACATCCTGGTTGGAAAGGTCACCCCGAAGGGTGAAACCGAACTGACCCCGGAAGAGCGCCTGCTGCGCGCCATCTTCGGCGAGAAGTCCCGCGAAGTCCGCGACACGTCCCTGAAGGTGCCCCACGGCGAGTCCGGCACCGTCATCGGCGTGCGCGTCTTCGACCGCGACAACGACGACGAGCTGCCCCCGGGCGTGAACCAGCTGGTCCGCGTCTACGTGGCCGCCAAGCGCAAGATCACCGACGGCGACAAGCTCGCCGGCCGCCACGGCAACAAGGGTGTTATCTCCAAGATCCTCCCCGTTGAGGACATGCCCTTCCTTGCCGACGGCACCCCCGTTGACATCGTCCTGAACCCGCTGGGTGTTCCGGGCCGTATGAACGTGGGCCAGGTGCTCGAAACCCACCTTGGCTGGGTTGCCAAGACCGGTTGGAAGATCGAGGGCGAGCCCGAGTGGGTCAAGCAGCTGCCGAACCTGCCGCGCGAAAGTGGTCCCACCACTGTTGCAACGCCGGTGTTCGACGGTGCCCGCGAAGAGGAAATCACGGGCCTGCTGGATTCCACCAACGTGACCCGCGATGGTGACCGCCTGATCAACTCCTCCGGCAAGACCCGCCTGTTTGACGGCCGCTCCGGCGAGCCGTTCCCGGATCCGATCTCGGTCGGCTACATGTACATCCTGAAGCTCCACCACCTGGTGGACGACAAGATCCACGCACGCTCCACCGGCCCGTACTCCATGATCACGCAGCAGCCGCTGGGTGGTAAGGCACAGTTCGGTGGCCAGCGCTTCGGTGAAATGGAAGTGTGGGCGCTCGAAGCTTACGGCGCCGCCTACACGCTCCAGGAACTCCTCACGATCAAGTCGGATGACATCCACGGCCGCGTGAAGGTCTACGAAGCGATCGTCAAGGGCGAGAACATCCCCGAGCCGGGCGTTCCCGAATCCTTCAAGGTCTTGATCAAGGAAATGCAGTCGCTGTGCCTGAACGTGGAAGTTCTTTCCACGGACGGAACCACAATTGAAATGCGTGACTCTGATGACGCAGTCTTCACGGCTGCGGAGGAACTGGGCATCGATCTGTCTCGCGCAGAGCCCAGCTCCGTAGAAGAGGTCTAGCAGGCGGTTGACGACGGCGGGTGACCACCCGCCGTCGTACGCCCCCTCCCTCATCCCGCACCTAAGACTTCAGAATTTAGAGAACAAGAGAGAACAGGGACCATATGTCCAGCGAATCCTCCTTCGGCCTCATGCAGATCGGCCTCGCCACCGCGGAAGACATCCGCGGCTGGTCGTACGGCGAGGTTAAGAAGCCGGAAACCATCAACTACCGCACGCTCAAGCCCGAGAAGGACGGCCTCTTCTGCGAGAAGATCTTCGGCCCGTCCCGGGACTGGGAATGCTACTGCGGCAAGTACAAGCGCGTGCGCTTCAAGGGCATCATCTGTGAGCGCTGTGGCGTTGAAGTCACCCGCGCCAAGGTCCGCCGTGAGCGCATGGGCCACATCGAACTGGCCGCACCTGTAACCCACATCTGGTACTTCAAGGGTGTTCCGTCCCGCCTGGGCTACCTCCTTGACTTGGCTCCGAAGGACCTCGAAAAGGTCATTTACTTCGCTGCCTACATGATCACCAGCGTCGACGAGGCTGCCCGCCACGAGGAACTGCCCAACCTGCAGGTTGAGCACGACATCGAGAAGAAGCAGCTGATCGACAACCGCGACGCCGACATCGCCGCGATCGCCCGCGACCTCGAAGGCGAAATCGCACGCCTCGAGGGCGAAGGCGCCAAGGCTGCCGACAAGAAGAAGGCCCGCGACTCCGCAGACCGCCAGATGGCCAACGTGCGCAAGCGTGCCGACGCCGACATCGAGCGCCTCGAGCAGGTCTGGGACCGGTTCAAGAACCTCAAGGTCGCCGACCTCGAAGGTGACGAGGGCCTGTACCGCGAACTGCGCGACCGCTACGGCATGTACTTCGAAGGCTCCATGGGTGCCGAAGCCATCAAGAAGCGCCTTGAGAACTTCGACATGCAGGCCGAGTCCGACCTGCTGCGCGACGTCATCGCCAACGGCAAGGGCCAGCGCAAGACCCGTGCCCTCAAGCGCCTGAAGGTGGTCAACGCGTTCCTGACCACCAACAACAGCCCGCTTGGCATGGTCCTGGACGCCGTCCCGGTGATCCCGCCGGAACTGCGCCCCATGGTCCAGCTGGACGGTGGCCGCTTCGCGACCTCCGACCTCAACGACCTGTACCGCCGCGTGATCAACCGCAACAACCGCCTCAAGCGCCTGCTTGACCTGGGTGCTCCGGAGATCATCGTCAACAACGAGAAGCGCATGCTTCAGGAAGCTGTTGACAGCCTCTTCGACAACGGCCGCCGCGGCCGTCCGGTCACCGGACCGGGCAACCGTCCGCTGAAGTCCCTGAGCGACATGCTCAAGGGCAAGCAGGGCCGTTTCCGCCAGAACCTCCTCGGCAAGCGCGTCGACTACTCCGGCCGTTCGGTCATCGTCGTCGGCCCGCAGCTGAAGCTGCACCAGTGCGGCCTGCCCAAGCAGATGGCCCTGGAGCTCTTCAAGCCGTTCGTGATGAAGCGCCTGGTTGACCTCAACCACGCCCAGAACATCAAGTCGGCCAAGCGCATGGTTGAGCGCTACCGTCCGCAGGTCTGGGACGTGCTGGAAGAGATCATCACCGAACACCCGGTGCTGCTCAACCGTGCACCCACCCTGCACCGCCTGGGTATCCAGGCGTTCGAGCCGCAGCTTGTTGAAGGCAAGGCAATCCAGCTTCACCCGCTGGTTTGTGGCGCTTTCAACGCCGACTTCGACGGCGACCAGATGGCAGTCCACCTGCCGCTGAGCCCCGAGGCCCAGGCTGAGGCCCGCATCCTGATGCTGTCCTCGAACAACATCCTGAAGCCCTCTGATGGACGTCCGGTCACCCTGCCCTCGCAGGATATGATCATCGGCCTGTACCACCTGACCACCAAGCGCAAGGGGTCAGCCGGCGAAGGCCGCATCTTCGGTTCGGTTTCGGAAGCCATCATGGCGTTCGACGCCCGCGAGCTGCACCTGAACTCGCAGGTCAAGATCCGCCTCGAGGGCTTCGTGCCCTACGCCGGCTGGGAAGCTCCGGAAGGCTGGGAGCCGGGTCAGCCCGCGCTCGTCCAGACCTCCCTGGGCCAGGTCCTCTTCAACGAGACCCTGCCCGAGGACTACCCCTGGGTTGAGGCTGTTGCCGACAAGGGCGAACTGTCCCGCATCGTCAACGACCTCGCCGAGCGTTACCCGAAGGTTGTCACCGCCGCAACGCTGGACAACCTGAAGGATGCCGGTTTCTACTGGGCCACGCGTTCGGGCGTCACCGTCGCCATCTCCGACATCGAGGTCCCGGCTGCCAAGCCGGAAATCCTTGCCGGGTACGAGGAGCGGGCCGCCAAGATCCAGGGCCAGTACGACAAGGGCCTGATCGACGACGACGAGCGCCGCCAGGAACTGATCGAGATCTGGAACAAGGCCACCAACGACATCGCCTCGGTGATGCGCGAAAGCCTGTCCCCGATGAACACCATCAACCGCATGGTGTCCTCCGGTGCACGTGGTAACTGGATGCAGGTCCGACAGATTGCGGGTATCCGTGGCCTGGTGGCCAACCCGAAGGGTGAGATCATCCCGCGCCCCATCAAGTCCTCCTACCGTGAGGGCCTGTCGGTGCTGGAATACTTCATCGCCACGCACGGTGCCCGTAAGGGTCTGGCCGATACCGCCCTGCGTACCGCCAACTCGGGTTACCTGACCCGTCGTCTGGTGGACGTCTCGCAGGACGTTATCGTCCGTGAAGAGGACTGCGGCACCGAACGTGGCCTGGTCACGCCGATCGCCGTCGCCGACTCCAACGGTGAGCTCGTCCTGGACGAGAACGTCGAGAACAGCGCGTACGCACGTACGCTGGCCGTCGACGTCGTGGACTCCGAGGGCAACGTCCTAGCAGCCGCCGGCACCGACTGCGGCGACGTCGTTATCGACGAGCTCTTCAAGGCAGGCATCACCGAGGTCAAGGTCCGCTCCGTACTCACCTGTGAGTCCAGCGTCGGCACCTGCGCCCTGTGCTACGGCCGTTCGCTGGCCACCGGAAAGACCGTCGACATCGGCGAGGCCGTGGGCATCATCGCCGCACAGTCCATCGGTGAACCCGGTACCCAGCTGACCATGCGTACGTTCCACACCGGTGGTGCTGTCTCCGCCGGCGGTGGCGACGACATCACCCAGGGTCTGCCCCGTATCCAGGAGCTCTTCGAAGCCCGTACTCCCAAGGGTGTTGCCCCGATTGCTGAAGCAGCCGGCCGCATCACCATTGAAGAGTCCGAGCGCCAGATGCGCCTGGTCATCACCCCGGATGACGGAACGGAAGAGATCGCTTACCCGGTCCTGCGCCGTTCACGCCTGCTGATCGAAGACGGCGACCACGTCTCCGTTGGACAGAAGCTGATCAACGGCCCGGTGGACCCCAAGCAGGTCCTGCGCATCATGGGTCCGCGTGCGGCACAGAAGTTCCTGGTGGACGAAGTCCAGGGCGTGTACCGCAGCCAGGGCATCGGTATCCACGACAAGCACGTCGAGGTTATCGTCCGCCAGATGCTGCGCCGCGTCACGGTCATCGAGTCCGGCGAATCGGACCTGCTGCCCGGCGAGCTCGCCGAGCGCAGCCGGTTCGAGGACGCCAACCGCCGCGTTGTGTCCGAGGGCAAGACTCCGGCTTCCGGACGTCCTGAGCTCATGGGCATCACCAAGGCGTCGCTGGCCACCGAGTCCTGGCTGTCCGCAGCTTCCTTCCAGGAGACCACCCGCGTCCTGACGCAGGCGGCCATGGAAGGCAAGAGCGATCCGCTGCTGGGCCTGAAGGAAAACGTCATCATCGGTAAGCTGATCCCGGCCGGCACGGGCCTCCCGCGCTACACCGAGGTCACCGTGGAGCCCACTGAGGAAGCAAAGGCCAACCTGTTCACCGGCCCCAGCGCATTCAGTGACTTCTCGTACGACACCCTGGGCGGTGATGGAGCTCCCGAGTTCCACGCCATCCCGCTGGATGACTACGACCTGGGCAACGACTTCCGGTAACCAACTCCGGTAGAGCCTTACCAAGGGATGGTCCCGCACCGCAAGGTGGGGGACCATCCCGCTTTGACCCAGGGGGAGGGGCCCCGATTAAGGCATGGAGCCCGTCCATGCTAGACTTGTTACCAATTGTTATTGTGGCAGTGGATGAGAGCGCCGGTTTCAGCTGAAAGGCTGGGCCAGAGCGACGTTTCCGGTTTGCAGGGTTCTTGTGCAACGTATGCCACATTTTTGCATGCCTAGGGACTTGTTCGACACCAGTCGCCCCCCGGAATGCGATCCGACTATTAAGGCTTCGCCTTCGCCGCCCTGGAGATCTTCTTCAAGGCCCGGGCGGCGGGGCAACGCAACAGGAGAGTGGCCGGAAACAGCCACTCCGGAAAAACGGAGAACACGAGAGTGCCTACGATTAACCAGCTGGTCCGCAAGGGCCGCACGCCTAAGGTCTCAAAGACCAAGGCTCCCGCGCTTAAGGGCAGCCCCATGCGCCGCGGTGTCTGCACCCGCGTCTACACCACCACCCCGAAGAAGCCGAACTCGGCTCTGCGTAAGGTGGCCCGTGTGCGCCTCAACGGCGGCGTGGAAGTTACCGCCTACATCCCCGGTGTTGGCCACAACCTGCAGGAGCACTCCATTGTGCTCGTTCGCGGTGGTCGTGTTAAGGACCTCCCGGGTGTCCGCTACAAGATCGTCCGTGGCGCCCTCGATACCCAGGGTGTGAAGAACCGTAAGCAGGCCCGCAGCCGCTACGGCGCAAAGATGGAGAAGAAGTAATATGCCTCGCAAGGGTCCGGCCCCCAAGCGGCCGCTCGTTTCGGATCCGGTATACGGGTCCCCGCTGGTAACCCAGCTCATCAACAAGGTGCTCGTTGACGGCAAGAAGTCCACGGCAGAGCGCATTGTCTACGGTGCACTCGAAGGCGCACGCGCCAAGTCCGGCGGCGACCCCGTTGCAGCCCTGAAGAAGGCCATGGACAACGTCAAGCCTTCGCTTGAGGTCCGCTCCCGCCGTGTCGGTGGCGCCACCTACCAGGTTCCGGTTGAGGTCAAGCCGGGCCGCTCCACCGCACTCGCCCTGCGCTGGCTGGTTGGCTACTCCAAGGCCCGCCGTGAAAAGACGATGACCGAGCGCCTCCAGAACGAAATCCTGGATGCCTCCAACGGTCTCGGTGCCGCTGTGAAGCGTCGCGAAGACACCCACAAGATGGCCGAGTCCAACAAGGCCTTCGCACACTACCGCTGGTAATACTCCCCGGACGCCGCCGGCTCGATCGAGCCGGCGGCGAACGCGTAGTCCATCCCAAAAGGAGACCCCGTGGCACAGGACGTGCTTACCGACCTTAGTAAGGTCCGCAATATCGGCATCATGGCCCACATTGATGCCGGCAAGACCACCACAACCGAGCGCATCCTGTTCTACACGGGTGTGAACCACAAGATCGGCGAAACGCACGACGGCGCTTCGACCACCGACTGGATGGAACAGGAAAAGGAACGCGGCATCACCATCACGTCTGCCGCCGTGACCTGCTTCTGGGAAAACAACCAGATCAACATCATCGACACCCCGGGCCACGTGGACTTCACGGTTGAGGTAGAGCGCTCCCTGCGCGTCCTCGACGGTGCAGTTGCCGTGTTCGACGGCAAGGAAGGTGTTGAGCCGCAGTCTGAGACCGTTTGGCGCCAGGCTGACAAGTACAACGTTCCGCGTATCTGCTTCGTCAACAAGATGGACAAGCTGGGCGCTGACTTCTACTTCACCGTCGACACCATCATCAGCCGCCTCGGTGCCAAGCCGCTGGTCATGCAGCTGCCCATCGGTGCCGAGAACGACTTCATCGGCGTCGTGGACCTGCTCTACATGCGCGCCCTGGTGTGGCCCGGCGATGCCAAGGGTGACGTCACCATGGGTGCCAAGTACGAGATCCGTGAGATCCCGGCTGACCTCCAGGAAAAGGCCGAGGAGTACCGCGCGAACCTCGTCGAGACCGTCGCAGAGTCCTCCGAAGAACTCATGGAGAAGTACCTCGAGGGTGAAGAGATCTCGATCGACGAGCTCAAGGCCGGCATCCGCAAGATGACCATCAACTCCGAGCTGTACCCGATCTTCTGTGGTTCCGCCTTCAAGAACCGCGGCGTTCAGCCCATGCTCGATGCAGTTGTGGACTACCTGCCCAACCCGCTCGACGTCCCCCCGATGGTCGGCCACGACCCCCGCGACGAAGAGAAGGAACTGACCCGCAAGCCTTCTTCCGAAGAGCCGTTCTCGGCCTTGGCGTTCAAGATTGCTGCTCACCCCTTCTTCGGCCAGCTCACCTTCATCCGCGTGTACTCCGGTCACGTTGAGGCAGGCGCCCAGGTGGTCAACTCCACCAGGGGCAAGAAGGAGCGCATCGGCAAGCTGTTCCAGATGCACGCCAACAAGGAAATGCCTGTTGAGGGCGCTACCGCCGGCCACATCTACGCAGCGATCGGTCTGAAGGACACCACCACGGGTGACACCCTGTGCGACTCCGCCAACCAGATCGTCCTCGAGTCCATGAGCTTCCCGGAGCCCGTGATCTCGGTTGCCATCGAGCCGAACACCAAGGGTGACCAGGAGAAGCTCTCCACGGCCATCCAGAAGCTCTCCGCTGAGGACCCCACCTTCCAGGTGTCCCTCAACGAAGACACCGGCCAGACCATCATCGCCGGCATGGGCGAGCTCCACCTGGACATCCTGGTGGACCGCATGCGCCGCGAATTCAAGGTCGAGGCCAACGTGGGCAAGCCCCAGGTCGCCTACCGCGAAACCATCAAGCGCGCTGTCGAACGCCACGACTACACGCACAAGAAGCAGACCGGTGGTTCGGGTCAGTTCGCAAAGATCCAGATTGCCATCGAGCCGCTGGACACCGCCGAGGGCGAGCTGTACGAGTTCGAGAACAAGGTCACCGGTGGCCGCGTTCCGCGCGAGTACATCCCGTCTGTTGACGCGGGCATCCAGGACGCACTGAACGACGGCGTCCTGGCGGGTTACCCGGTTGTCGGCATCAAGGCCACGCTGATCGACGGCGCGTACCACGATGTTGACTCCTCGGAAATGGCCTTCAAGATCGCCGGCCGTATGGCTTTCAAGGAAGCTGCACGCAAGGCGAACCCGGTCCTGCTCGAACCGCTGATGGATGTCGAGGTCCGCACCCCTGAGGAATACATGGGTGAAGTTATCGGTGACCTCAACTCCCGCCGTGGCCAGATGCAGTCCATGGAAGATGCACAGGGCGTCAAGGTCATCCGTGCGCACGTTCCGCTGTCCGGCATGTTCGGCTACATCGGTGACCTGCGCTCCAAGACCCAGGGCCGCGCTGTGTACTCCATGACGTTCAACAGCTACGCCGAGGTCCCGAAGGCTGTTGCCGACGAGATCATCCAGAAGTCCCGCGGCGAGTAGTCCCCGGACTGTTCAAAGCAACAAACTCGGGTGCGCTTGCCGGCAACGGAAAGCACAGCCTGTGCAGGAGGCCGGGCCCATCGGATTCATCCGGCAGCCGGTCCGGCCCCTGCACGAACAGGATCCTGGGACTAGTATTAGTTCCTGAATCTGCAATTTCACCAAACCAAAGCCCCCCAAGTAGACTTACCTGAGTTTCTGCCGCGACAAGAGCGGCAGGAGGGTATGTCATTTGAAAACGTTCTAGGAGGAACCTGTGGCAAAGGCAAAGTTCGAGCGGACTAAGCCGCACGTCAACATCGGCACCATTGGTCACGTTGACCACGGTAAGACGACGCTGACGGCCGCCATTTCCAAGGTGCTGTACGACAAGTACCCGGATCTCAACGAGAAGCGCGACTTCGCGTCGATCGACTCTGCTCCCGAAGAGCGTCAGCGTGGCATTACCATCAACATCTCCCACGTGGAGTACCAGACCGAAAAGCGCCACTACGCACACGTAGACGCCCCGGGTCACGCTGACTACATCAAGAACATGATCACCGGTGCTGCCCAGATGGACGGCGCAATCCTCGTGGTTGCTGCTACCGACGGCCCCATGGCACAGACCCGCGAGCACGTTCTGCTCGCCCGCCAGGTTGGTGTTCCCTACCTGCTGGTCGCCCTGAACAAGGCCGACATGGTTGACGATGAGGAACTGCTGGACCTCGTTGAAATGGAAGTTCGTGAGCTCCTGAGCTCGCAGGGCTTCGATGGTGACGAAGCTCCCGTGGTCCGCGTTTCCGGCCTGAAGGCCCTGGAAGGCGACCCCGAGTGGGTCAAGTCCGTTGAGGACCTGATGGCTGCTGTCGACGAGTCCGTTCCGGACCCCGTACGTGACCGCGACAAGCCGTTCCTGATGCCGATCGAAGACGTCTTCACCATCACCGGCCGTGGCACCGTTGTTACGGGCCGCGCCGAGCGTGGAACCCTCGCCATCAACTCCGAGGTCGAGATCGTTGGCATCCGCCCGGTCCAGAAGACCACGGTTACCGGTATCGAGATGTTCCACAAGCAGCTCGACGAAGCATGGGCCGGCGAGAACTGTGGCCTCCTGCTCCGCGGTCTGAAGCGCGACGATGTCGAGCGTGGCCAGGTTGTCGTCAAGCCGGGTTCCATCACCCCGCACACCGACTTCGAGGCCAACGTCTACATCCTCTCCAAGGACGAAGGCGGACGTCACAACCCGTTCTACTCCAACTACCGCCCGCAGTTCTACTTCCGTACCACGGACGTAACCGGCGTTATCACCCTGCCCGAGGGCACGGAAATGGTTATGCCTGGCGACAACACTGAGATGACCGTTGCGCTCATCCAGCCGATCGCTATGGAAGAGGGCCTCGGCTTCGCTATCCGCGAAGGCGGCCGCACCGTTGGTTCGGGACGTGTTACCAAGATCATCAAGTAATACTTGTTGAACTGAAAGAACAGCCCCGCTGCAGTAGCAGCGGGGCTGTTCTTTTTAGTTAACAGGCCACTGATACTGTTGCAGCACTGAAAGGAGATCATCATGGGATGGCTTATTTTCCTGATCATCGCAGTTGCCGTTGTAGCCAGCGTGCTCTGGACCCGCAAATATTTCCGGCATGAGATTGACCGGGCCAAGCGGATCAACAGGTCAAACAAGAACCAGTAGCAGGGACAGCCGCCACATGCCGGTAGGCCTTATTCCTACTTTTCGGTATACCTAAATTCGCGGTATCCTCGTTGTATCGACGCCCGCAACGACGAGGACTACGTGATGGCTGTTTCAACAATGACGGCGGAACCCGCCACCACCAGGCTCTGGTCGCGCCTGCTGCTGCTCGGACCCGCGTTCGTGGCCGCCATTGCGTATGTGGACCCGGGCAACGTGGCCGCGAACCTGACCGCGGGCGCCAGCTTCGGGTACCTCCTGGTGTGGGTCCTTGTGGCTGCCAACGGGATGGCCGTGCTGATCCAGTACCAGTCCGCCAAGCTCGGGCTCGCCACCGGCATGAGCCTGCCGGAAATACTCGGCCAGCGCCTTGGCACGCGCCGCCGCCGCGCCTACTGGGTTCAGGCTGAGATCGTTGCCGGAGCCACGGACATGGCCGAAGTCATCGGCGGGGCAGTGGCCCTCAACCTGCTGTTCGGCCTGCCGCTGCTGACCGGCGGAGTCATCATCGGGCTGGCGTCCATGCTCCTGCTGACGCTGCAGTCGCACCGCAGCCAAAAGTCCTTCGAATTTGCCATCCTCACCCTGTTGGGCGTGATTGCGGTCGGGTTCGTTTCGGGCCTCTTCGTCGCACCGCCGGACGCCGGGGGAGCCCTGGCCGGGCTGGTGCCCCGGTTCGAGGGAACCGATACGGTTCTGCTCGCGGCGAGCATGCTCGGTGCCACCGTCATGCCGCACGCCATCTACCTGCATTCGGCCCTGGCCCGAGACCGCCATGGCTTCTCGGAAGATCCGGCCGTCAGGACCCGCCTGATCCGAACCACCCGCGTGGACGTCGCCGGCGCTTTGCTGCTGGCCGGCGTCGTCAATATCGCCATGCTGCTGCTGGCTGCCTCCAGCCTTCGGGGCGTGGAGGGAACCGACACCATCGCCGGTGCCCACGCTGCGGTGACGTCCGCGCTCGGGCCGGTGATCGGCGTCGTCTTCGCGGTGGGCCTCCTGGCATCCGGCCTGGCATCCACATCGGTGGGATGCTACGCGGGTGCCACCATCATGGGCGGCCTGCTGAAGGTGCGGATTCCGTTGCTGGCCCGCCGGACTGTCACCTTGATTCCCGCGCTGGCGGTTCTCGGCGCCGGCATCGAACCCACACTGGCTTTGGTGCTCAGCCAGGTTCTCCTGAGTTTCGGCATTCCGTTCGCCCTGATTCCATTGATCCGGCTCACCGGCAGCCGCAAGGTGATGGGGGTCCACGCCGACTCGAAGCCGCTTCGGATCGCCGGATGGACCAGTGCCACCCTGATCGTCGGCCTGAACTGCGTCCTGATTTTCCTCACGGTGGTGGGACAGGGTTAGCAGCGGGGACCCGGGGCCGGCGCGCCCCGCCGTGCACTACGCCCGGCGGTGGCTCCGCGCCCTGGACAACGCCTGGTACCAGTAGAAGGACCGCTTGGGACTCCGCTCCTGCGTCTCGAAGTCCACGTGCACCAGTCCAAAGCGCTGCGAGTAGCCTGCTGCCCACTCGAAGTTGTCCATCAGCGTCCAGACGTAGTAGCCCCGGAGGTCAACGCCCTCGGCCTTGCCGCCGGGAGCGGTGGCATCCAGTGCCGCTCCCAGATGCGCGGCCAGGTACTCCACCCGGTCGGTGTCCTCAAGTGTTCCGGCAACACGGTCGGGTTCAGGGAAGCTGGCACCGCCCTCGGTAATGTAAACCGGCGGGAGGGCCTCCCCGTACCGGTCCCGCATTTCCTGCAGCAGGATTCCCAAATGGTCCGGCGCCACCGGCCAGCCAAATCCGGTGCTGCCAAACTCCGCGTAGCCCACCTCATGGAAGGGCAGCTTGGCCACTTCCTTGTGCATATCCGCAGGCATCGGCGTGATGCCCGGGCCCAGGGCCACCTTGACCGGGAAATAGTAGTTGAGCCCGTAGAAGTCCAACGGCTGGTGGATGGTGCGGAGGTCGGCATCGGAGATTTTTCCGAGGGAACGCAGCCAGGGCTTCGCGTACAAGGGCAAGGTGGGGTACCGGCCCAGCAGGACGGGGTCGGCGTAGATCCTGTTGGCCAGCAGGTCGTACAGATGGGCCACCAGTCGGTCGCCGATCTTCCGGCTGGCGGGCCGGACGGGCGAGTGCAGGTTGGTCAGGCCGATGCCCCCCAAAACTCCGGCCGCCCGCAGCGCCTGCACACCGAGCCCGTGAGCCAGGAGTTGGTGGTGGATGGACGGAAGGGCGTTGAACATCAGCCGGCGCCCGGGCGCATGGACGCCCAGGGCATATCCGTTCAAGGTGACCGAAACGGGTTCGTTAAGGGTGACCCACTGCGCCACCCGGTCACCGAACCGTTCGCCGGCGGCCCTGGCATACTCGCCAAACCGCTCTGCCGTCTCCCGGTTCAGCCAGCCGCCACGGTGTTCCAGGGGCAACGGGGTGTCCCAGTGGTAAAGCGTTGCCATGGGGGAGATGCCGGCTTCGAGGAGCTGGTCGATCAGCCGGTCGTAGAAGTCCAGGCCCTCCGCATTGAAGCCGCCCCGACCGTCGGGCTGGATACGCGGCCAGGAGAGCGAGAACCGGTAGGAGTCGACGCCCAGCTCCTTGAGCAATGCCACGTCCTCCGGGAACCTGTTGTAGTGATCGCAAGCCACAGCGGGGGAGTGACCGTCCTGGATGGCGCCAGGTTTCTCCGCAAAGGCGTCCCAGCCAGATGGTCCACGGCCACCGGCCTTGAGCGCGCCTTCGATCTGGAACGCCGCCGCCGCGACGCCAAGAGTGAACGACGGCGGCACGCGTCCGGCCAGTTCCGTCACCGATTCAGTGCCTTCGAGGGTCATGCCCCTATCATCCAGCGCGTTCCTGTCCCCGGCAATGGGCTGCAATGGCCCTTGACCAGGCCGGACCGGGAGCCGATTCGCATCTGCCACGGATTTCCGGCATACTAGATGAGTTGTTCAAGCGCTTCTTCGCGTCCCGATCCGGATAATGCCGGGTGCAGGGTCCAAGCTGAAGACCAAACATAACCCACCCCAATGGAATTGCGGATTTGTATGCGTGTTCAGCGCGACACGCCCGACCGCGGGGGTCGGTTGCGCCGGCAGGTTGAGGAACCCGGAGTCATCCGGATTCAGCTTGTGCGGCGGATGGTGGTTACGACCTCAAATGCTTCGGCAGCCATACAACGAGTAAGTGAACAGGGCAGCCCTAAACCGGGGAAGCACAGACTGAAAGAGAGTCAGGCGACATGGCGGGACAAAAAATCCGCATCCGGCTGAAGTCATACGACCACGAGGTCATTGACGTTTCAGCACGGAAGATCGTTGAGACGGTCACGCGCGCAGGCGCAACGGTAGTCGGCCCCGTGCCGCTGCCGACGGAGAAGAACGTGTACTGCGTGATCCGCTCTCCGCACAAGTACAAGGACAGCCGCGAGCACTTTGAAATGCGCACGCACAAGCGTCTTATCGACATCATCGATCCCACGCCGAAGGCTGTTGACTCGCTCATGCGTCTCGACCTGCCGGCTGACGTGAACATCGAAATCAAGCTGTAGGGAGGTGCTGAGAAACTATGACCGCAACCCGTAACGTAAAGGGCCTGCTGGGCACGAAGCTCGGCATGACCCAGGTCTGGGACGAGAACAACAAGCTCATCCCCGTCACTGTGGTCCAGGCAGACTCGAACGTCATCACCCAGCTGCGCAATGCAGAAGCTGATGGCTACGTCGCCGTTCAGATCGGCTACGGCCAGATCGATCCCCGCAAGGTCACCAAGCCGCTGGCTGGTCACTTTGAAAAGGCAGGCGTCACGCCTCGCCGCCACGTCGTCGAACTCCGTACCGCAGATGCTGCCGAGTACGAGCTGGGCCAGGAGCTCTCCGTAGAGGTCTTCGAAGCCGGCCAGAAGATCGACGTCATCGGCACCACCAAGGGTAAGGGCTTCGCCGGTGTTATGAAGCGTCACGGCTTCCACGGTGTTGGAGCTTCCCACGGTGCCCACAAGAACCACCGTAAGCCCGGTTCAATCGGTGGCGCATCCACCCCGAGCCGCGTCTTCAAGGGCATGAAAATGGCCGGCCGCATGGGCGCCGTTCGTCACACCACGCTGAACCTCACGGTCCACGCGGTTGACGTCGAGAAGTCGCTGCTCCTTATCAAGGGTGCCGTTCCCGGCGCCCGCGGCCAGGTCGTCCTCGTACGCACCGCCGTGAAGGGAGCCTAATCCAATGGCTAACACTGTCCAGGTTGACCTGCCTGCAGAGATCTTCGACGTTCAGACCAACGTGCCGCTGCTGCACCAGGTTGTCGTTGCCCAGCTCGCTGCTGCCCGCCAGGGAACCCACAAGACCAAGACCCGCGCTGAAGTTTCCGGTGCAGGACGCAAGCCGTTCAAGCAGAAGGGCACCGGCCGCGCCCGTCAGGGTTCAATCCGTGCTCCGCACATGACCGGCGGTGGCATTGTCCACGGTCCCACCCCGCGTGACTACAGCCAGCGCACCCCCAAGAAGATGATTGCTGCTGCACTGCGCGGCGCACTGTCTGACCGGGCACGCAACGGTCGTATCCACGTTGTCGCAGAACTGGTTGAAGGCACCAAGCCCTCCGCCAAGACCGCACTGGCAACGCTCCGCGGTGTTTCCGACCGCAAGAACCTGCTGGTCGTCATCGAGCGCGATAACGATGTTGCCGCACTGTCCGTGCGCAACCTCGCCGGCGTTCACGTTCTGTACGTAGACCAGCTGAACACCTACGACGTTCTCGTCTCTGATGACGTTGTCTTCACCAAGGCTGCCTACGACGCATTCGTTGCCGCTAAGGCAGCTAAGAACGAGGAGGATGCCAAGTGAGTGCAGCCACCATCAAGGATCCCCGCGACGTCGTGCTTGCACCCGTCGTGTCGGAAAAGAGCTACGGCCTGATCGACGAGGGCAAGTACACCTTCCTGGTGGACCCCCGTTCGAATAAGACCGAGATCAAGCTGGCCGTGGAGAAGATCTTCTCCGTCAAGGTCGAATCGATCAACACCATCAACCGTGCCGGTAAGCGCAAGCGCACCAAATTCGGATGGGGTACCCGCAAGAACACCAAGCGTGCGATTGTCACCCTCAAAGAAGGCACCATCGACATCTTCGGCGGTCCGCTCGCGTAGCGGAGACCACTTTAACGAGGAAATAAATTATGGGAATCCGTAAGTACAAGCCGACTACCCCGGGCCGTCGTGGCTCGAGCGTAGCGGACTTCATCGAAATTACGCGGTCGACGCCGGAAAAGTCGTTGGTACGTCCGCTGCCCAAAAAGGGCGGCCGTAACAACACCGGTAAGATCACCACCCGTCACAAGGGTGGTGGACACAAGCGCCAGTACCGTCTGATCGACTTCCGTCGCCACGACAAGGACGGCGTCAACGCCCGCGTTGCCGAAATCGAGTACGATCCGAACCGCACGGCTCGCATCGCCCTCCTGCACTACGTTGATGGCACCAAGCGTTACATCATCGCTCCCAACAAGCTCTCCCAGGGTGACGTTGTAGAGGCAGGTGCCGGTGCTGACATCAAGCCCGGTAACAACCTCCCGCTGCTCAACATCCCGGTGGGTACCGTCATCCACGCAGTGGAGCTGCGTCCCGGCGGCGGCGCCAAGATGGGCCGCTCCGCCGGCGCATCGATCCAGCTTGTTGCCAAGGAAGGCCGCTTCGCCCAGCTGCGCCTGCCTTCCGGCGAAATCCGCAACGTTGACGTGCGCTGCCGCGCAACCGTCGGCGAGGTGGGCAACGCCGAGCAGTCGAACATCAACTGGGGCAAGGCCGGCCGTATGCGGTGGAAGGGCGTTCGCCCGACCGTCCGTGGTGTTGCCATGAACCCGGTTGACCACCCGCACGGTGGTGGCGAGGGTAAGACGTCCGGTGGACGTAACCCCGTCAACCCGAACGGTAAGCGGGAAGGCCGCACCCGCCGCCCCAACAAAGAGAGCGACAAGCTTATTGTGCGTCGCCGTCGTACTGGCAAGAACAAGCGATAGGAGCCTGGACACATGCCACGCAGCCTGAAAAAAGGTCCTTTCGTTGACCAGCACCTCTTTGTGAAGGTAGCCAGGGAAAACGAAAAGGGCACCAAGAACGTCATCAAGACCTGGTCCCGCCGTTCGATGATCATCCCCGACATGCTCGGGCACACGATCGCCGTGCACGACGGACGCAAGCACATCCCGGTGTTTGTCACTGAGTCGATGGTCGGGCACAAGCTCGGCGAATTCGCTCCCACGCGGACATTCCGCGGCCATGTCAAGGACGACCGTAAGGGCAAGCGCCGCTAGGCGCCTGCGTTTACGTCAAAGACGAGAGAAGGAAAGCAATGGAAGCCAAGGCAATTGCGCGCCACATCCGCGTAACGCCTATGAAGGCCCGGCGCGTCGTCAACCTTGTTCGTGGATTGCAAGCGAATGAGGCTCTGGCAATTCTGAAGTTTGCCCCCCAGGCAGCTTCGGAGCCGGTATTCAAGGTAGTTCAGTCGGCAATCTCCAACGCCCGGGTCCTCGCGGACCGCGACGGCGTGGCGTTTGACGAAGGCGACCTCATCATCAGCGAAGCGTTTGTTGATGAAGGCCCGACCATGAAGCGGTTCCAGCCGCGTGCCCAGGGTCGTGCATTTCAGATCAAGAAGCGCACCAGCCACATCACCGTGGTAGTCGCTACCCCGGAGAAAGAGGAGGCTCGCTAAGTGGGACAGAAAGTAAACCCGCACGGGTTCCGACTCGGCATCACCACCGATCACGTATCGCACTGGTTCGCTGACAGCACCAAGGCCGGCCAGCGGTATAAGGACTTCGTTCGCGAAGACATCCGCATCCGCCAGCTCATGTCCACGGGCATGGAGCGTGCCGGTATCGCCAAGGTCGAAATCGAGCGCACCCGTGACCGTGTCCGCGTGGACATCCACACGGCCCGTCCCGGCATCGTCATCGGCCGCCGTGGAGCAGAAGCAGACCGCATCCGCGGCGAGCTCGAAAAGCTCACCGGCAAGCAGGTCCAGCTGAACATCCTCGAGGTCAAGAACCCCGAGATGGAAGCCCAGCTTGTGGCCCAGGGCGTTGCAGAGCAGCTGACTTCCCGCGTGGCGTTCCGCCGTGCGATGAAGAAGGCCATGCAGTCCGCACAGCGTGCAGGTGCCAAGGGCATCCGTATCGCCTGCTCGGGCCGCCTGGGTGGCGCTGAAATGTCCCGCTCGGAGTTCTACCGCGAAGGCCGTGTGCCCCTGCACACCCTCCGCGCGAACATCGACTACGGCTTCTACGAAGCCAAGACCACCTTCGGCCGCATCGGTGTGAAGGTTTGGATCTACAAGGGTGACGTCACCGCCAAGGAACTGGCCGCACAGGCTGCTGCCGCACCGTCCCGCGGTAACCGTGGCGACCGTCCCGGCCGCCCGGGTGGCGCTGACCGTGGTGACCGGCGTCGTCGCAACGACCGCCCGGCCGCTGACGCAGCTCCTGCTGCCGAGGCACCGGCAGCTGAAGCAGCACCTGCTGCTGTAGAAGGAGGACAGGCTTAAATGCTTATCCCACGTCGAGTCAAGCACCGTAAGCAGCACCACCCGGGTCGTTCCGGCGCTGCCACGGGCGGCACCGAGGTCTCGTTCGGTGAGTGGGGTATCCAGGCACTGAGCCCGGCATACGTCACCAACCGTCAGATCGAGTCCGCTCGTATCGCGATGACCCGCCACATCAAGCGTGGCGGTAAGGTCTGGATCAACATCTACCCGGACCGTCCCCTGACCAAGAAGCCGGCCGAAACCCGCATGGGTTCCGGTAAGGGTTCACCGGAATGGTGGGTCGCCAACGTAAAGCCGGGCCGGGTTCTCTTCGAACTCTCCGGTGTCAATGAAGAGGTAGCTCGCGAGGCCCTGCGCCTGGCAATCCACAAGCTGCCGTTGAAGGCACGCATTGTGCGTCGCGAAGGTGGTGAGTAGAAATGGCAGTAGGATCCAAGGATCTGGCTCCCGCACAGCTGGACGGTTTCGACAACGAGCGTCTCGTTGAAGAACTCCGCAAGGCCAAGGAAGAGCTGTTCAACCTGCGTTTCCAGTCCGCCACCGGACAGCTGGAGAACCACGGTCGCCTGCGCGCGGTAAAGAAGGACATCGCCCGCATCTACACCGTTCTCCGCGAACGCGAGCTGGGCATTCGTGCCGAGGTTGCCGCACCGGTTGTGGAAGCCAAGGAAGAAAAGAAGTCCAAGAAGGCTTCAACCAAGAAGGCCGACAAGGCTGAAAAGGCTGAGACCGAGGAGGACGCCAAGTGAGTGAAAAGGACCAGAACGTGACCGAAACTGCTACCGCAGCCAAGGCTGGGCAGCGCGGTTACCGCAAGACCCGTCGCGGCTACGTGGTCTCCGACAAGATGGAAAAGACCATTGTTGTCGAGGTTGAAGACCGCGTGAAGCACGCACTGTACGGCAAGGTCATCCGCCGCACCTCCAAGGTCAAGGCGCACGACGAAGAGAACACCGCCGGCATTGGCGACCTCGTAGTCATCGCCGAGACCCGTCCGCTGTCCGCCACCAAGAACTGGCGGCTCGTGGAAATCCTCGAGAAGGCCAAGTAGCACCTGCTGCTTAGCTGTTGCCCCTGCTCCCTTCCGGGAGCGGGGGCTTCCTCGTTTAACCGGCAGTGTGGTTGCCCCCCCACGTCACGCCAGGCCGGCTTTGGAGCCAGCGGCCGACCGCGGGGCGCGGGTTGGCGGGGGAGTGGCACCCCGGTGCGCCGAAAGACTGCCGTCCGTGACGCCGTCGTGCACCCCACACAAACGCCCGCTCATTTCTGACGCCTTTTCCTTGGACGCCCGCTCATGTCTGGCGAGGGTTCCCCCGACGCCCGCTCACTTTCCTGCCATAACTCTTAAAAAGCGGAATTGATGTGAGCGGGCGTTGGGTTGGGGGCTGCCAAATGTGAGCGGGCGTTGGGTTGTGGGATGCCAAATGTGAGCGGGCGGACGACGGCGGGGCCCGGGCTGGCGGGGGAGTGGCACCCAGGGCGCGCTGAAAGACTGCCGTGCGTTGCGCCGTCGTCCGTCTTGCCGGACTGGTGCTTCCGTTTTGCAGGGCAGGGGACGGTGGTGATATGGGGACTGGCGGAAAACGTGCTAGGATATTGAGTTTGTATGGCGCCTTTCGCGCGCCATCATCAACCTCGTAAACAAGCGTGCCACAGCATAGTGCCCCTGTGCGCCCGGGATCCGTCCCGGACCGGATGGGAGCAACTGCTTCTGGCACGGGCGTTTAGGCCTGGTCTGGCAAAATCCAGGCAGGTCAAGAGACACCCCGATCAACCGTTCCGCAAGGCTCATTCCGTAGCAAGACCACGGCCTGAGAACCGGCGCGACGCAAGGAGTAAATAGTGATTCAGCAGGAGTCGCGACTGAAGGTCGCCGACAACACGGGTGCTAAGGAAATCCTTACCATTCGCGTTCTCGGTGGATCCGGCCGTCGCTACGCAGGCATTGGTGACGTCATTGTCGCCACCGTCAAGGATGCAATCCCGGGCGGCAACGTAAAGAAGGGCGATGTGGTTAAGGCCGTCATCGTCCGTACCAAGAAGGAACGCCGCCGTGCGGATGGTTCCTACATCAAGTTTGACGAGAACGCAGCTGTGATCCTGAAGAACGACGGTGACCCCCGCGGTACCCGTATCTTCGGACCGGTTGGTCGTGAACTGCGTGACAAGAAGTTCATGAAGATCGTTTCTCTGGCTCCGGAGGTGCTCTAGTCCATGGCTGCAAAGATCAAGAAGGGTGACCTGGTTCAGGTCATCACTGGCGCCAAGGCGGAGCGCGGCGGCGACCGCGGCAAGCAGGGCAAGGTTCTGCGCGTATTCACCGACACCAACCGCGTGCTGGTTGAGGGTATCAACCGCGTCACCAAGCACACCCGTGTTGGACAGTCGCAGCGCGGCACCAAGACCGGCGGCATCGAGGTCGTAGAGGCCCCGATCCACATTTCCAACGTGGCCCTGGTTGACCCGTCGACCAAGAAGCCGACCCGCGTGGGCTTCCGCCTCGACACCGTGGAGAAGAACGGCGTCAAGAAGACCGTTCGCATCCGCGTGTCCAAGAGCTCCGGGAAGGACATCTAATGACTGAGACTCTCGAGACTCCGGCAACGAAGATCGTTCCTCGTCTGAAGACCAAGTACGCCGACACCATCAAGGGCCAGCTCCAGGATGAGTTCAAGTACGCCAACGTGAACCAGGTTCCCCGTCTGGTCAAGGTTGTTGTGAACATGGGTGTTGGAGATGCCGCCAAGGACTCCAAGCTGATCGACGGCGCCGTCCGCGACCTCACCCAGATCACCGGTCAGAAGCCGCAGGTTACCAAGGCCCGCAAGTCGATCGCACAGTTCAAGCTGCGCGAAGGCATGCCCATCGGTGCACACGCAACCCTGCGTGGCGACCGTATGTGGGAATTCGTGGACCGCCTGGTCACCCTTGCACTGCCCCGTATCCGCGACTTCCGCGGCCTCAGCGGCAAGCAGTTCGATGGCAACGGCAACTACACCTTCGGTCTGACCGAGCAGGTTATGTTCCACGAAATCGACCAGGACAAGATCGACCGCGTCCGCGGTATGGACATCACGGTCGTCACCACCGCCAAGACCGACGACGAAGGCCGCGCGCTGCTCAAGGCGCTTGGTTTCCCGTTCAAAACCGAAGCTTAATTAACTACGTAAAAGGTCCGGCCGCTCCGCTCCGTCAAGGACGGAACGGCGGAAACCGTTACGAGGAAGGGCATGAGCCCACATGACAATGACAGATCCTGTCGCAGATATGCTTACGCGCCTGCGTAACGCAAACTCGGCATACCACGACTCCGTGTCTATGCCTTACAGCAAGCTCAAGGCACGCGTTGCCGACATCCTCAAGGCCGAAGGTTTCATCGCCGGCTGGAAGGAAGTGGACGCTGAGGTTGGCAAGAAGCTGACCCTCGAACTCAAGTTCGGTCCGAACCGCGAGCGTTCCATCGCCGGTGTACGCCGTATCTCCAAGCCGGGTCTCCGCGTTTACGCGAAGTCCACCAACCTGCCTCACGTGCTCGGTGGCCTGGGTATCGCAATCCTGTCCACCTCTTCCGGCCTCCTGACTGACAAGCAGGCCGGCAAGAAGGGCGTGGGCGGCGAAGTCCTCGCGTACGTCTGGTAACGGGAAAGGAAGAGAATAATGTCACGTATTGGACGTCTCCCCATCACCGTTCCTGCCGGCGTTGAGGTCAAGGTTGACGGCTCTGTCGTCAGCGTCAAGGGTTCCAAGGGCGAGCTGAGCCACACTGTGGCCAGCCCGATCGAGGTTGCCCTGGACGAGAACACCCTGACCGTCAGCCGCCCGAACGACGAGCGCGCCTCCCGTTCACTCCACGGCCTGACCCGCACCCTGATCGCCAACATGATCCAGGGCGTCACCGCAGGCTACGAGAAGAAGCTTGAAATCGTTGGTACCGGTTACCGCGTTCAGGCCAAGGGATCTGACCTTGAGTTCGCTCTCGGCTTCAGCCACCCGGTCAGCGTTGCAGCTCCGGCCGGCATCACCTTTGCAGTAGAGGGACCGACCAAGCTCTCTGTCTCAGGTATCAATAAGCAGCAGGTCGGCGAAGTTGCTGCCAACATTCGTAAGCTGCGGAAGCCTGACCCGTACAAGGGCAAGGGTATCCGTTACGCCGGCGAAGTCATCCGCCGCAAGGTCGGAAAGGCTGGTAAGTAACCATGGCCATCTCCATTAACAAGAAGCGTACGAACAAGAGCAAGGCTGCTGCCCGCAGCCGCCGCCAGCTTCGTATCCGCAAGCGCATTTCCGGTACGGCTGTCCGCCCCCGCCTGGTGGTCAACCGCTCCGCACGCCACGTATTTGTCCAGGTTGTCGATGACAGCATTGGCCAGACCGTAGCAAGCGCATCCACCCTGGAAGCCGACCTTCGTGCATTCGACGGTGACAAGACCGCCAAGGCCAAGCGCGTTGGCGAGCTCGTTGCCGAACGTGCCAAGGCTGCCGGCGTCGAGGCTGTCGTGTTCGACCGTGGTGGCAACAAGTACCACGGCCGCATTGCCGCCGTCGCCGACGGTGCACGCGAAGGTGGGCTGTCACTGTGACCGAAGCAAACAACGAAAAGGACACTGTGTCTGCAGATCAGAAGGCCCCCGAGGCCGCCGCTGCTGAGACCACTGCCCCCGCTGCCGACGACCGCCGTGGTGGCGCCCGTCGCGGCGAGCGTGGCGACCGCGGCCAGGGCCGTGGCGACCGCGGTGGCCGTGGCGGCCGCGACGGTGGCCGTGAAGCCGAAAAGAACCAGTTCGTAGAGCGCGTTGTCACCATCAACCGCGTTTCCAAGGTCGTCAAGGGTGGTCGTCGCTTCAGCTTCACCGCACTGGTCGTCGTTGGTGACGGTAACGGCATGGTCGGCGTGGGCTACGGCAAGGCCAAGGAAGTTCCCGCTGCTATCGCCAAGGGCGTTGAAGAGGCCAAGAAGTCCTTCTTCCGCGTTCCCCGCGTTGGCAACACCATCCCGCACCGCGTTCAGGGTGAAGCCGCTGCCGGCGTCGTAATGCTGCGTCCGGCTTCCGCCGGTACCGGTGTTATCGCCGGTGGTCCGGTCCGTGCAGTACTGGAGTGCGTGGGCATCCACGACATCCTCTCCAAGTCGCTCGGTTCCTCCAACGCCATCAACATCGTTCACGCGACCGTTGATGCACTGAAGCGCCTCGAAGAGCCGGCAGCAGTGGCAGCACGCCGCGGCCTGCCGCTGGACGAGATCGCTCCGGCTGCACTGGTGAAGGCTCTCCTGGCTCCGAAGGCAGGTGTTTAGTCATGGCTAAGAACCTGGTCCCCTCCGACGCTCAGTTGGAGATCACTCAGATCAAGTCCGCCATTGGCGGCAAGCAGAACCAGCGCGACACCCTGCGGTCCCTCGGCCTGAAGCGGATCGGACACACCGTTGTCCGCACCGCCGATGCCGTGACCGTTGGCATGCTCAACACGGTTCCGCACCTGGTAAAGGTAGAGGAGGCGAAGTAAATGGCAGAGAACACTGCTGATAAGGCACAGGCTGCTGAGAAGCAGAACGCCCTGAAGGTTCACCACCTGCGTCCCGCTCCGGGTGCCAAGACCGCCAAGACCCGTGTTGGTCGTGGTGAGGCATCCAAGGGTAAGACCGCCGGTCGCGGTACCAAGGGTACTGCTGCCCGCTACCAGGTGAAGGCTGGCTTTGCCGGCGGCCAGCTGCCGCTGCACATGCGCCTGCCGAAGCTGCGTGGCTTCAAGAACCCGTTCCGGGTTGAGTTCCAGGTTGTAAACCTGGACAAGCTCAGCGAGCTGTTCCCGGAAGGTGGCGCAGTCACCGTGGAGAACCTGGTCGAAAAGGGTGCCGTTCGCAAGAACCAGCCCGTCAAGGTGCTGGGCACCGGCGACATCACCGTCAAGGTTGACGTCACCGCCCACGCATTCTCGGCCAGTGCCGCTGAAAAGATTGCTGCAGCAGGCGGAAGCACCACCGCCCTCTAAGGGACGGCGCCAGCTGTTGAAACTCCCGGTATCCATGGGCTTCGGCCCCGGATACCGGGAGTTTTCCATATCCACCGGGCGTATTTTTCCCGCCTTCCGGCGCATCGGCGCCGGCTCGGATTGTTCGCACGGCACATTGAACCGTTAGACTCGGTTGTCGGGATTTATCAAGTTCCGCCACCCCACTCTTATTGACACCACAGGAGGACGCTTGCTTAGCGCATTTGGCCGGGCCTTTCGCACGCCTGATCTGCGACGCAAGTTGTTGTTCACGCTGGGAATCATCACCATATTCCGCTTGGGTGCTTTCATTCCCTCGCCCGGTGTGAACTACCAGAATGTCCAGCAATGCTTGCAGAACGGTCAGACCGCCGGCGGGCTGTACCAGCTCGTTAACCTCTTCAGCGGCGGTGCGCTGCTCCAGGTGTCCATCTTCGCCCTGGGCATCATGCCCTACATCACGGCGAGCATCATCGTCCAGCTGCTCCGGGTGGTCATTCCCCGGTTCCAGCAGCTCTACGAAGAGGGCGCGTCGGGCCAGTCCAAGCTGACCCAGTACACCCGCTACCTCACCATCGCGCTGGGCCTGCTCAACGCCACCACCCTGGTATCGCTGGCCCGCTCCGGGCAGTTGCTTCCCGGCTGCCAGCTCCCGATCATCCCGGATACCAGCATCATCACCACCATCCTGATCATCATCACGCTGACGGCCGGCACCGGCCTGATCATGTGGATGGGCGAGCTCGTCACGGAGAAGGGCGTGGGCAACGGCATGTCGCTGCTCATCTTCACCTCCATCGCCGCGCAGTTCCCCACCTCGCTGGGTGCCATCTGGACCTCGCAGGGCCCCGGGACGTTCTTCATTGTCCTGGCCGTAGGCCTGCTCACCGTGGCGCTGGTTGTCTTCGTGGAGCAGTCGCAGCGGCGCGTTCCCGTCCAGTACGCCAAGCGGATGATCGGCCGGCGCACCGTGGGCGGCACCAGCACCTACATTCCCATCAAGGTGAACATGGCCGGTGTCATTCCGGTGATCTTCGCTTCCTCCATGCTCTACCTTCCCGGGCTGATCGCTCAGTTCAACCAGCCCCGGAACGGCGAGCCAATGCAACCGTGGGTTGAGTGGATCAACAACAACCTCACCCGCGGTGACCACCCGATCTACATGGCGGTTTACTTCGTCCTGATCGTGTTCTTTACCTACTTCTACGTCGCGATTACCTTCAACCCTGAAGAAGTCTCAGACAACATGAAGAAGTACGGCGGCTTCATTCCAGGTATCCGCGCCGGCAGGCCGACCGCTGATTACCTGCAGTACGTGCTCTCGCGGATCACCCTGCCCGGCGCCCTCTACCTGGGCTTCGTGGCACTGATCCCGCTGGTGGCACTGGTACTGATCAACGCGAACCAGAACTTCCCGTTCGGTGGCACCTCGATCCTGATCATGGTGGGCGTTGGTTTGGAGACCGTAAAGCAGATTGATGCGCAGCTACAACAACGTCACTACGAAGGGCTTTTGCGATGACGAGAATGCTGATTATTGGACCTCCCGGTTCCGGAAAAGGAACGCAGGCAGAGCGGATTTCAGAACGCCTCGGCGTTGTGGCCATCTCTACCGGCGACATCTTCCGTGCCAACGTGAAGGGTGAAACTCCGCTGGGCCTCGAGGCCAAGAAGTACATGGACAACGGGGACTTTGTTCCGGACAGCGTGACCAACAAGATGGTCCGCGACCGCCTGGGCGAGTCCGACGTCGAAAACGGCTTCCTGCTGGACGGCTACCCGCGCACCACCGCGCAGGTGGATTACCTTGACGAGATCCTCGCCGATGGCGACGAGAAGCTCGACGTGGTCCTGCAGCTGACCGCCGATGACGAGGAACTGGTGCACCGGCTGCTCGGCCGGGCCAAGGAAACGGGCCGGAGCGACGACAACGAAGCCGTCATCCGCCACCGCCTGGACCTCTACCACGAGCAGACCGAAGCCGTGGTGGCGAAGTACGCCGAGCGCGGCATCCTCACCCAGGTTGACGGAATCGGTCCCATCGACGAAGTTACCAACCGCGTGATGCAGGCCATCAAGGCCGCACAGGCAGCCTGACCAAGGCGCCCGGTTTATTGAGGCTCCTCCCGGCATCCGGGAGGAGCCTCAGCCATTTGAAAGGAAACACCATGGCCTTCGGCCAGCCCCGGATCGAATTCAAGAACAACGCCCAGATGCGCACCATGCACGAGGCCGGCCTGGTCCTCAGCCGTGCACTGGATGCAGCCGTTGCCGCCGCGGTGCCGGGGGTTACCACCAAGCACCTGGACGACGTCTTTGCCGCCGTCCTCAACGAGGCGGGCGCCAAGTCCAACTTCCTGGGCTACCACGGCTTCCCGGCCACCATCTGCACGTCCGTCAACGAGGAAGTGGTGCACGGCATCCCCGGCAGCCGCGTCCTGCAGGACGGCGACATCATCTCCATCGACGGCGGCGCGATCGTCAACGGCTGGCACTCGGACTCCGCGCGCACGGTGATCGTGGGAACCGCGGACCCCGAGGACCAGCGGCTCTCCGACGTCACCCGGGCAGCCATGTGGCGGGGGATCGCGGCGCTGGCCACCGGCACCCATGTGGGGGACATTGGCGCCGCCATCGACGACTACGTCTCATCCGTTCCGGGCAAGCCGTTGGGCATCCTGGAGGACTACGTGGGCCACGGCATCGGTTCCGAGATGCACATGGCCCCGGATGTCCTGAACTACCGCACCAACCACCGCGGTCCAAAGATCAAGCCGGGCCTGTGCCTGGCCATTGAGCCCATGCTGGTGCGGGGCAGCATTGACACCGCAGTCCTGGACGACGACTGGACCGTGGTCACCACTGACGGCAAGCGGTCCTGCCAGTGGGAGCACTCCGTGGCCGTGCATGAAAAGGGCATCTGGGTGCTGTCAGCGCCCGACGGCGGCGCGGAGCACCTGGTGCCCCTCGGCGTCACCCCGGTGCCGATCCCGTAGTTTGGGGCCCGGCAGCCCAACCAGGTAGCGCCAGGTGTCGTTTTGATCCGTCAAAACGACACCTGGCGCTACTCAGTTGGGGCAGGTGTCAGGACTTCAGCTTCGGCTTCACGTCGCGGTCGTAGATGCTCTGCAGCGTGTTCTTCAGGTCCGTCATGGTGGACTTAACGTCGCCCTGCTGGGTGAGGATCTTCGCGGCAGCCTTTGCCATTTCCTGATCGGCGCCGGGCAGGAACACCCGGGCGTTGTCCTGGACCTTTGTTACTGAGAGCTGGTCCATGGCGGTCTTGATCTGCGGCGTCTTGGCCAGGACGGCCGCCATGTCCGCCGACTTGCGGGTGGGCATGTAGCCGGTGGCTGCAGAGAACTCAGCCGTGCTGGCCGGCTGAGTGACGAAGTCCAGGAACTTTCCGGCCGCGAGCTGCTCCTCTTTGGTGATGCCGCTGGGAATCCCCAGGCCCGCGCCGCCTGTGGGGCACACGTTTGACTGCGCCTTGGGCCCACCCGGCAGGAAACCAACGCCCACATTGAACTTGGCGGACTTCAGGATGCCCAGCAGCGAACCGGTGGAGGAGATGGTGGTGGACGTCAGGCCGGCAGAGAAGTCATCAGCGGCTTCCTTGGACGAGACGCCGGCCCACTTGTCCTTGTAGATCGAATCCTGCGCCCACTGCAGCGCGGCCACGGACTCGGTGGAGTTGCACGTGATGTCCCATTCCTTGGACCAGCCGCCGCCCCAGCCCCACAGCATGTTCTGCAGTGTCCAGCCCGCGTACCCGGCGAGGGCGGGATAGATGTAGGCGTACTGCGCGCCCGAACTGGCCTTCAGTTTGGGAGCCCACTGGCTGAATTCGTCCCAGGTCTTCGGTGCCCGGTCCGGAAGGCCCGCCGCCGCGAAATGGTCCTTGTTGTAGTAGAACAGCGGCGTTGACCGGCCGTACGGCAGCGCCCACTGCTTGTTGTCGTACTTGTAGTCATTCACCAGCGACTGCTGGAAGTCGTCCATCCTCATGTCCAGCTGCTTGATCAGGCCGTCAACGGGAATGATGCTGCCGTTGGTGTAGTAGCGGAACCACCAGACGTCGGACAGGACCACCACACCCGGCAGGCCCGACTTTGCCGCCTGGGCGGTCTGGAACTTCTGCGCGATTTCCTCGTAGTTGGCCCCGGCGGTCACCAGGTTGACCGTGATGTCCGGGTTCTTGGCGTGGAATTTCTCGATCAGGCTCTTTTCCACGTCCTGCGACTGGCCAGGGTGGCTGGACCAGAAGTCGATCTTGGCCGCCGGCTTCACGTCCTTGAAGTCGATCTCGGCCGCCTGGGAGGTAGCCTGGCCGCCGCCGGTTGTGGAAGGTCCGCCGCATGCGGCAAGGGCAGCGGCAGAGGCGGATACCCCTGCCAGGCCCAGGAAATGCCTCCGGTCCAGGTGCAGTGTCATGACAGTTCCTTTCGGTTGGTGCCTTTGTAAGGGTTGGAAAGTACGACGGCGGCCGGCAGCTTAGCCGGTCACGCTGCCCTGGGTGAGGCCCGCAACGATGTAGCGCTGCAGGGCCGCGAAGATGATCAGGATGGGGACGATGACCAGGACTGCCCCCGCCATCAGGACACCCCAGCCGGCAGCGTTGCTTTCGTTGTTCTGCAGCAGGGTGAGCCCGACGGGCAGGGTCATGGTTTCCGGGCGGTCGGTGATGATGAGCGGCCAGATGTAGTCGTTCCATTCGGTCACGATGGTCACCAGCGCCACCGTGGCGATGGACGGGACCGAAACGGGAACCACGATCTGCCACAAACGGCGCCAGTGGCCGGCCCCGTCCATTTCCGCCGATTCCAGGATGGAAGCCGGGAGGGTGCGGAAGTGCTGGCGCAGCAGGAACGTGCCGAACGCGGTGCCAAGGCCGGGAAGGATGATGCCCCACAGCGTGTTCTTTCCACCGATGCCCGCGATCAGGATGAAGTTGGGCAGGATGGACACCTGCGGCGGCACCATGAGGGCCACGAGGATCAGCAGGAAAATGAAGTTCCGGAACGGGAAACGGACAAACACCAAAGCGTAGGCCGTCAGGATGGCCAGCAGCACCTTGATGGTGGCCCCGGCCAGCGTGACGATGGTGCTGTTCAGGAAGAACTGCCCAAACGGCACCGTGGTCATGGCGGTCCGGTAGTTCTCCAGGTTCAGGCTTTCGGGAAGGATCTTCAGGTCCGTGGTGACGATCTCGCCGGACTGCTTGAAGGAACTCAGGACCATCCACAGCAGGGGCAGGAACACCACCAGGGTGGCCACGAGCAGCGGCAGGTAGCCGCCCACCACCGTCCGGATCAGGTTGCGGCGCGAGAAGGGGCGGTCGCGGTGAAGACCGGGTTCCGGTGCGACGGCGGGAGCTGTGGGGTCGGGACTGACCGGGGACAGGGAGGTCACGAGTAATGCACCTTTCGTTCCACGAACCGCAACTGAAGCACGGTGATCACCAGGAGGATGGCGAACAGGACCACGGAAATGGCTGCCGAGTAGCCTGCCCTGTTGTAGGCGCCGAAGGCCTGCAGGTAGGCCTCGTAGATCAGGGTGCTGGTGCCGGTGCCCAGGGGTGTCATGATCCGGATGAGGTCGAAGGCCTGCAGTGAACTGAGCATGGTGGTGATCAGGAGGAAGAACGTGGTGGGGGACAGCAGCGGCAGCGAGATGCTGGTGAAACGGCGGAAGCCGTTGGCGCCGTCAAGGGAGGCCGCCTCCATGACATCCTGCGGAAGGGACTGGAGTCCGGCGAGATACACCACGGCGCAGTAGCCCAGGTTCTTCCAGACGTACACCAGGATCACCATGACCAGCGAGAGCTGGGGGTCGTTGATCCACTGCGGGCTCTGCTGCCCGATGCCGCGCAGCAGCCAGGCCAGGACGCCGTAGCCGGGGTCGAAGATGAACAGCCACACCAGGCCCACACCGACGCCGGAGAGGACATACGGGGCAAAGACGGCCGACCGGGCGAACGTGGTGCCACGGATCTTCGCGTTCAGGGCCAGCGCCACCAGCAGGCCCAGCACCATGGAACCACCCACCGTAACCAGCGTGAACACGGCGGTGGTTCCCAGGACTTTCGGCGCGTCATTGCTGCTGAAGAAGGTGACGTAGTTGGCGAAGCCAACCACCGTTGCGGTGGGGGAGCCCAGGGTCCAGTCCAGCGTGGAGTAATACATATTGCTGAACAGCGGACGGTAGGTGAAAACGGCGATCAGCACCAGATTGGGCAACGCCATGGCGAGGAAAACGAAGAAATCCCGGCGGGTCCGCGCGGTCCACCGCCGCTTTGGGACTTTCGCCGAGCGGCCCGGAGGCCTCTTGGGTTTGGCGGCTGGGTGCGGGGCGAGTTGACGGGTCATGCGTGTCTCTCCCGGGTTGGGAGCCTGCTTGTGGCCGGCCCTGGCTTGATCTAGGCACTACTACACCAGACCGTCAGAGGGCTGAAACCCGCATATGCCCTTGTCAGGGGACTGTTATCCAAGGCTTCGTCGCCCGTTAACGCTGTGTTGAATGCAGTCTCGCACAAAGTTTCCCAATGCGGCAGGGGCACGCCCGCGGAGGGGAGAATAGGGGGATGGGAAGCATCACCGACGTTCCGGGCATCCGGGTAGGCCACGTCCAAAGGGACAGCGGAGGCTGGCTGACCGGGGTCACCGTGGTCCTGCCGCCCCCGGGCACGGTGGGTTCGGTGGATGTCCAGGGCGGCGGGCCTGCCACCCACGAAACGGACGCCCTTGACCCCACCACCCTGGTCAGCACCGTGGACGCCGTGGTGCTCACCGGCGGCAGCGCCTACGGGCTGGCGTCTGCTTCCGGCGCCCAGCGCTGGTGCGAGGAAAACGGCAGGGGTTTCGCCGTTCCCGGCGGCGTCGTGCCCATCGTTCCCGCCGCGGCCATCTTCGACCTGGGCAGGGGAGGGGACTTCACAGCACGTCCGACGCCGGAGATGGGCTACGCGGCAACGGCCGCCGCGGCGGCACAAAAGGAAGGGCACGACGTCGGGCGCGGCAACGTCGGCGCCGGCACTGGGGCACTCCTTGGCAGGACCTATAAAGGCGGCGTCGGCACGGCTTCGATTAGGCTCGAGAACGGGGTGGTCGTCGGAGCCCTGGCCATCGTCAACGCCCTGGGGCTGCCGACAGTAGAGCACTCTCTGCTCAGGGAGTCAGCAGCTGGACCGCCGCTCAACACCACCCTTGTCGTCGTCGCCACCAATGCTGTTCTTGATGTTGCCGAGTGCAAGCGGACTGCCTCGGCTTCCCACGCCGGGATCGCCCGCGCGCTGAACCCCTCCCACACCCTTGCCGATGGCGACACTGTTTTTTGCCTGGCAACCGGTGCTGTGGCACTTGATCGCTCGGACGAAGCTGCCCGGCAGCTCAGCCTGATTACGCTGCAGAGTGCGGCAGCCGACGTCGTCCGTTCAGCCATCCTGGACGGGGTGGCCAGTGCTGAGGGCATCAGCACGCCAGCGGGTGAATATGGTGCGTACCGCACCGCGTAGGCTACTATGGCCGATTTAACTTTTACCGGCCAAGAGGGTAGTGTTGTTTGTTGGTTGTCTGGACTGCCACGCCCTTTTGGGCCTGGAGCCGGCAATCGATCCAACAAAAACGTTCGTGGCCATGCCCGGTGCAATCCGGCGGGGCTGCGGCAACAACAGTTAGCGGAGGGTATGGCCAAGAAGGACGGGGTCATTGAGATCGAAGGCGTTGTGACCGAGGCGCTGCCTAACGCGATGTTTCGCGTTGAGCTCACCAACAAGCACATCGTTCTGGCACACATCTCTGGAAAGATGCGTCAGCACTACATCCGGATCCTCCCCGAGGACCGCGTAGTGGTGGAGCTGAGCCCGTACGACCTCACCCGTGGTCGTATCGTCTACCGCTACAAGTAAATTGCTGGGCGGCTTCAGCGCACGCTGACCGCTGCTCCAGTTGACCAAACTGCTACGCAAAGGAACGCCATGAAGGTCAAGCCGAGCGTCAAGCAGATCTGCGAAAAGTGCAAAGTGATCCGCCGTAATGGCCGGGTCATGGTGATCTGCGAGAACCCGCGCCACAAGCAGCGCCAGGGCTAATTTCCTTCCCTGAAGGAAATCCTGGGTTGCTAACCCACGCAAGTAAATAAAGGCAGCACAAGCTGACCTGGGACGTATGGAGCCCGGGCAGCTAACCCCCGGTCGGAGGCTGGGGCCGCACGGAACGTGCGGGTGTACTGCCTACGACCTCCGGTTTATCAAGGAGTACTGCCACTATGGCTCGTCTCGCTGGCGTAGACATTCCCCGCGAAAAGCGGCTGGAAATTGCGCTTACTTACATCTACGGCGTGGGCAAGACCCGTGCACACGAAACCCTGGCTGCCACGGGCATCAGCGCTGACGTTCGCGTCAAGGACCTGACTGACGCCCAGTTGGTTGAGCTGCGTGACTACATTGAAGGCAACTACAAGGTTGAGGGTGACCTTCGCCGCGAAGTAGCAGCAGATATCCGCCGCAAGGTTGAAATCGGCAGCTACGAAGGCCTGCGCCACCGCAAGGGCCTGCCCGTACGCGGTCAGCGTACGAAGACCAACGCACGTACCCGCAAGGGCCCGAAGCGTACCGTCGCCGGCAAGAAGAAGGCCCGTTAAAATCCCCGCCCGGGATTTACGGACTTTCCCCAATAACTTTCTGTAGGAGAAAAAATGCCCCCGAAGACTCGTGGCGCGGTTCGCAAGCCGCGTAAGAAGGACAAGAAGAATATCGCGCTTGGCCAGGCGCACATCAAGAGCACCTTTAACAACACCATCGTTTCCATCACGGATCCGTCCGGCGCTGTTATTTCCTGGGCTTCCTCCGGTGAGGTTGGCTTCAAGGGCTCGCGCAAGTCCACCCCGTTCGCTGCGCAGATGGCTGCCGAAGCCGCTGCCAAGCGTGCGCAGGAGCACGGCATGCGCAAGGTAGACGTTTTCGTCAAGGGACCGGGTTCCGGACGCGAAACCGCAATCCGTTCGCTGCAGGCCGCAGGCCTCGAGGTTGGCTCCATCCAGGACGTCACCCCCGCAGCGCACAACGGCTGCCGCCCGCCGAAGCGCCGCCGCGTCTAATTCTTTTCCGCAGCAGGAGCTTGCCCGGACCAGTGATGGTCCGGGCAAGCCCAGCGCGTTAAGTCTTCAGACCGAATTTCCACCACCTGTGTTGCGTCATATAGCGGATGCTCGCCGAAAGGAAACCTAAGTGCTCATTGCACAGCGCCCCACCCTCTCCGAAGAGGTAGTCTCCGAAAACCGTTCGCGTTTCATCATCGAACCGCTGGAACCGGGCTTCGGCTACACCCTCGGAAACTCCCTCCGCCGTACCCTGCTCTCCTCCATCCCCGGTGCTGCCGTAACCAGCATCCGGATCGATGGTGTGCTGCACGAGTTCACCACGGTTCCGGGTGTCAAGGAAGATGTCACCGAGATCATCCTTAACATCAAGAGCCTGTCGGTTTCCTCCGAGCACGACGAGCCTGTCGTGGCTTACCTGCGCAAGCAGGGCCCCGGAGTCGTCACCGCCGCGGACATCGCTCCGCCGGCCGGCGTCGAATTCCACAACCCGGATCTGCACATCGCCACGCTGAACTCGAAGGGGAAGTTCGAACTCGAACTGACTATCGAGCGCGGCCGCGGCTACGTTTCGGCAGCTCAGAACAAGTCCGGCGATGCAGAGATCGGCCGTATCCCGGTCGACTCCATCTACTCGCCGGTGCTGAAGGTTACTTTCCGCGTGGAAGCAACCCGTGTTGAGCAGCGCACCGACTTCGACAAGCTGATTGTCGACGTCGAGACCAAGCAGGCCATCGCCCCGCGCGATGCTGTTGCTTCCGCAGGCACCACCCTGGTGGAACTGTTCGGTCTGGCCCGTGAGCTGAACACCGCAGCTGAAGGTATTGAGATCGGCCCGTCGCCCACCGACGCTGCCCTGGCAGCCGACATGGCACTGCCGATCGAGGATCTGGACCTCACCGTCCGTTCCTACAACTGCCTCAAGCGTGAGGGCATCCACACCGTGGGTGAACTCGTTGCCCGCTCCGAGGCTGACCTGATGGACATCCGCAACTTCGGTGCAAAGTCCATTGACGAGGTCAAGGCAAAGCTGGTTGAACTGGGCCTGTCCCTCAAGGACTCGCCTCCCGGTTTTGACCTCGCAGCACGCGCCGCAGCAATCGAAGAGGACGACGCCGCCTTCGGCGACGACGAACTCTAAACCAGACCTTGGCCGGCGGGCAGCACCATGGTGTGCCGCCCACGGCTTCCACATGAGGAGAAACAATTATGCCTACCCCCACTAAGGGTCCGCGCCTCGGCGGCGGCCCGGCTCACGAGCGCCTCATGCTCGCGAACCTGGCAGCATCCCTGTTCGAGCACAAGCGGATCACCACCACGGTTACCAAGGCCAAGCGCCTGAAGCCGTACGCAGAGCGCCTGGTCACCTTCGCCAAGCGTGGCGACCTCGCTTCCCGCCGCCGCGTTCTCGGCCTGATCAGCAACAAGGGCATCGTCCACGAGCTGTTCACCGACATCGCCCAGGCTGTGGAGAACCGCGATGGCGGCTACACCCGCATCACCAAGATCGGCAACCGCAAGGGCGACAACGCTCCCATGGCTGTCATCGAGCTGGTCCTCGAGCCCGTTTCCGCCAAGCAGGCCGTCGTAGCCGAGGCTACCTCTGCTGCCAAGCGCGATGCGGACAAGAAGGAAGCCGCTGCTGCTCCCGTTGCTGAAGAAGCTCCCGAGACTGAAGCTGCTGAGGCTCCGGCCGAAGAGGCTCCCGCCGCTGAAGAAGCTGCAACCGAAGAGGCTCCGGCCGCTGAGGAAGCTGCCGAAGCTCCGGCTGCCGAGGAGAAGGACGCGAAGTAATTCGCTGATTCTCTTCGCATAGACTTAGGTCTGTGAACCACCAAAAACCCGCGGCCCCCGTTCCAGGGGGCGGCGGGTTTTTGCGTATCCGGATTGATCTTTCCTACGACGGCGGCCCGTTCAGCGGGTGGGCGCTGCAGCCGGGACTGCGCACCGTCCAGGGCGTCCTGGAGGAAGCCCTGCACCTCCTGGTCCGGCGGCCCATCCGCGTGACTGTCGCCGGGCGAACCGATGCCGGGGTGCACGCCCGCGGCCAGGTGGTCCACCTGGACCTCACCGAAGACGAGTGGCAGGGACTGCCGCGCGGGCACGAACTGGATCCCGCCGTCGCCATGATGCGCAGGCTCCGCGGTGCGCTCAGCCGCGTCCTGGGCGACCTGACCGGCGCGGTGGAGGTGCACCGGATCTCGCCGGCGCCCGTGGGCTTTGACGCCCGCTTCTCCGCCCTCTGGCGCCGCTACAGCTACCGCATTGCGGACGGGCCGGCCCTGTGGGACCCGCTGGAGCGGTACTTCACGTTGTGGCACAAGAACCCGCTGGACGTGGCGCTCCTGAACGAGGGGGCATCCAAGCTGCTGGGCCTGCAGAATTTCCTGTCCTTCTGCAAGCCGCGGGAAGGTGCAACCACCATCCGGGAACTGCAGCGCTTCGAGTTCCGGCGCGGCGAGGACGGCGTCATTGTGGCCACGGTCCAGGCTGATGCGTTCTGCCACAACATGGTGCGGGCGCTCATTGGTTCCGCGCTGTACGTGGGTGAAGGCGTTGAGGAGCCGGGCTGGCTGTATGAGCGGCTGCTGCTGCAAAAGCGCGACGCCAAGTCGGTACTGGCCGCCCCGCATCCGTTGGTGCTGGAGGAAGTGGCTTACCCCTCGGACAGTGAACTCCTGGCCCGCGCCGAACAAACCCGCGCCCTCCGCGAGCACTGACCCCCACCCATCCCCTAACCTCACAGCTCGGCCAGGGAACCCTCCGGGCGTGGCCCATTCATCGATTGCTCCGTACCTGCCGTTTTCAAGGCTCAAAACGGCAGGTACGGAGCAATCGATGATTAGAAGGCGGGCGGCGGGCCCTCGGCCGGCAGCGTGACCGTGAAGGTGCTGCCCTGGCCCTCGCCGCTCTGGCAGGCGATGGTGCCGCCGTGCCGCTCCACGATCATCCTGGTAATCGAAAGGCCCAGGCCGGCGCCGGGGATGGCAGCCTTTTGGGCGGACTCCGCGCGGAAGAAACGGTTGAAGGCCCTCGCCGCGTCCTCGCCGGTCATGCCCATCCCGGTGTCCGTGACGCTCAGCCGGACCCACTGCCGGTCCGCGTCTGCACTGATGCTGACCCTGCCGCCGTCGGGGGAGTACTTGATGGCGTTGGAGACCAGGTTGTCCAGCACCTGCCCAATGCGGAGCGGATCAGCGTAGGCCCACAGGGGTGAGGGGACCTCGGCGGCGATCTCCACATGGGACCGTTGCGCCAGGGCCTGGGCCGAACCCACGCTGGTCTCCACCAGGCTGGCCAGGTCCGTCCGCTTGGGGTGGACGTTCAGGGTGGTGGAGGCAGAGGCGGTCAGGTCGGCCACCAGGTCCAGCAGCCTTTCCGCGTTGCGCTGCACCACGAGCAGGCGCTGTGCCACGGGCTTGGGAAGATTGCCGGCGTCGTCCAGCACCAGCTCCACGTTGCCCAGGATTGAGTTCAGCGGGTTCTTGAATTCGTGCGAGACATTGGAGACCAGTTCCTGGTTCGCGGCCAGGGACTCCACCCAGCCGGTGACGTCGCTGTAGACCACCACAGCCCCGGTCAGCTGGCCTTGTTCATTGACCAGCGGGCGGGCGGCGGTGGACACGGCGCGCTGCTCCGGGCCTTCGCCGGCCCATACCAGATAGTCCGCGAAGGACTCGCCGGCCATGGCCCTGTTAATGGGGCGCCGGTCATGGGGGAGCAGGGTACGGCGGTCCTGCCCGAAGATGAGCTGGTCCCCCTGGCCGGGAACGGCGTCATCCGCCCTCGTGACACGGCGGAAGTTGCGCTGGCGGCTGTTGGAGACCAGGAAGTGGCCGGAGCGGTCGACGGCGGCAATACCGACGTCGGTGGCGTCCAGTACCGTCTCCAGCAGCTTCTCCCGTTCCCGGCTTGCGGCCAGCAGGTCCCGGAGTTCACGGTCCTTGTCCGCCAGCTCGGCCTGCTGCTGCCGGAGACTCACGCTCGCGAACCGGATGGCCAGGGACACCGCCAGCATCATGACGGGGAAAAGAACCACGCTGGTGATGTCGGACGCCGTGACGTCGGGGAAGTGGGCCACCACGGAGGGGACCATGATCAGGAAAGGTCCCACGAAACTGAGCACCAGGCTGCTGCGCGCCAGCATGCCGGAGGCGGAGAGCCAGATGACCGGGAAGACCACCAGCACCGCCAGTCCCGGCAGGAGCGGTGCGGCGCCGTTGCGCAGGAACCCGATGGCCGCGAAGTCCAGCACGGGGATCAGGAGGTACGGGCGGTGTGCCAGCCGTTCCCAGGGCACCAGGAAGCAGCCCAGGAACAGGACTGCGTGAAGGACAATGCCGGCCATGTACAAGGGGCTGTTCATCAGCGCGGGCCAGGCGAAGGGAGTTGCCACGGCAATCGCCGCAACAATGAGCGTCAGGGGGAGTTGGCACAACGCCACCTGGGCGCGGGTGCCCAGGCGCCGGAAGATGCGGCCGGGGCCCCGGTGGAACAACGGCTCAGCCATGTTTTTGACTCGTACCCCTTTACGTCCGGAAAGCGGGTGCGCCAAGGTGCAGCAATTCCCCCCGGTTACCTTGGTATCCACCCTTTCCTTTGGATATTGCACATGTCTTGTCATAATAATTGACTTTTCAATTTTCAGCGCCGACTCGGGTGTCATCAGCCCGGCTTACTAGTAGCGTATAAATGGTTGGAGCGGGATTGGCATTGGCGCTGGGCCAATGGGGGGCCATTTCCGCCTGGCGCAGGGATAGCAATGGACGATCTTGGTGTAGCTGTGGTCATCGAGGATGACGACGACGTACGCAACCTCCTTGAGGGTGTTTTGACCCAGGCGGGCTTCGAAGTGCATACGGCTGTTGATGGGCGGGCCGGGGTTGAGGTGGTCCGCAGTAAGCAGGCCAACGTTGTGACGCTGGATATCGGCCTGCCGGACATTGACGGGTTCGAGGTCCTGCGGCGGATCCGCAACTTCAGCAACGCCTACGTGGTGATGCTGACAGGCCGGACCGACGAACCGGACCTGCTGTCCGCCCTGAATGCAGGGGCGGATGACTACATCGCCAAACCCTTCAGGCCCAGGGAACTCCGGGCCCGGGTGGCGGCCATGATGCGCAGGCCGCGCCATGAGGTCAGCGGGCGGAACACGTCACACTGGGGGCAAGCCGCGGCTCCTGCCGCCGCACAGCCCGAGCCAGGGGTCCTGCAGCACAACGGTCTTCTGTTGAACTATCGGACGCGCACCGTGGAGATCAAGGGGGAGCCGCTGGGCCTGACCCGCAGCGAATTCGATCTGCTCCATGTCCTGCTCAAGGGCGGCGGTGCCGTCTGCACCAGGGCCGATTTGGTGCGGGCGGTGCGGGGCGACTTTTACGAGCGGGACACGTACATCAGTGAGGCGGACGAGCGTGCCGTGGAGGTCCACGTAGGTAACCTGCGGCGCAAGCTCAAAGAGGACCAGTTGTCCCCGCGGTGGCTGCAGACGGTCCGCGGGGTCGGGTACCGGCTGGCGCCGCGCCGGCCGGACGATGCGTAACTGCTAGCCGTTTTCCAGGATGTAGGTTGCCTGCAGCTCGGACACAGTACGGGCCCCGTCCATGGCCACACCGGCCATCAACGCCTGGCCCTGGACAAAGTCACCCTGCCGGATCAGGCCTTCAAGAAGTTCCGCGAGCCTGGCCAGCCGGAGCCCGCCGACCATGGCGGAGCTGATCTTGAGGCTGATGACGGCGTCAAGGGCGAGGTCCTCGTCCCGGCTCTCCACTGCTGTTCCCAGCCGGGCCAGCCGCAGGTCCCACATGGCGGCGTAATCACGGGCGAACCGCTGCGCCAGTCCGGATCCGGCCAGCTCATCTTCGAGTTCCGCCAGGACGGCGGCATCAACCAACGGCAAGAGAGCGGCCTCTTCCAGCAGCGGGGCCGCGCCGGCGGCCGGAACGGGAGCGGCGGGCAAACCGACCCCGGACAGCGGGTAGTCCGCAGCGGGGCTCTTTCCGCTGGAACCGGGGTCGGGACTGTTCATTGTTCAAGGCTACTTCCTGGATATCCTTCGGCGTCCGTTTTCTTATCATTCTGTGTAAACCTTGAGGCAACCTTGCCGCCGCACTGAGTATCTTTACTGGCCGCTGAAGGTCGCAATAGTGTTGATCACGGCCGGCCCCAGGATGGCGATAAAGAGGACCGGGAAGATAAAGAACAACAGCGGGAAAAGGATCATGACGGGCAGCTTCATGGCCTTTTCCTCGGCCCGCTGCCGCCGTTTGACGCGCATGACCTTCGCCTGGACCCGGAGGACCCGGCTGATGGCGATTCCGTAGGTATCGGCCTGCACCACGGCCTGCACGAAGCTGCGCAGTTCCGGGATGTTGGTCCGCTCGGCGAGGGCGATGTAGGACTCGCGGCGGCTGCGTCCCACCTGCATGTCCTGCAGGGTGCGGACCAGTTCCTCGGCCAGGGGTCCCTTGCCGTTCTCGCCGGCCCGGGCCATGGCGCCTTCAAAGCCGAGTCCGGCTTCCACCGAGATGAGCATCTGGTCCAGGGTGTTGGCCAGTTCCAGCTGCATCGTCTTCTGCCGCTCCTGGCCCTTGCTGTACAGGAGGAGGTCCGGGATGAAGTAGCCCAGGACAATGAGGAACAGGCCGGCGAGTTTCATGAGGGGGCTCGCGCCGATGCTGACGAGCCAGAGTCCCGCTGCCAGACCAGCCATGCCCAGACCCAGTTTTGATCCCAGCACTTTGCCCATCGGCATGGACGCAGGACGGCCGGCAAGGGCAAGCATGCGGTCCAGGAAGGCAACGTAGGCAGGCGGTGTCAGGCGGCGGCCCACGCTTTCGAGGATGCCCGGTTTTCCGGCAGGGGCAACGAGGGCCGCCGGGGCGCCGCGGCCCAACAGCTCGGCGGCGGCGATGCGCCCCTGCTTGTCCACCGTCAACATGGACCAAGCCAGGCCGGCCACGGGAATGCAGACCAGGAGTACAGCGAGGAGGACGATCAGGTTCATGGGGTCCTCAGAACTTCAGGTCGATGATCTTGCGCATCCAGAGCGCACCGATGGTCATCAGGACAAAGGAGGCACCGATCATCACCCAGCCCAGGGGATGGGTGAACATCGAGTTCATGTAGCTGGGGCTCACGGCAAGCAGCATGGCCACGATGCCGAAGGGCATAGCGATGAGGATGTAGGCGGAGAACTTGCCTTCCGCGGCCAGGGCCTTGATGTGGCCCTTGATTTCCGCGCGCTCGCGGATGGTCTCATTCACCTGGTCCAGGACTTCCGCCAGGTTGCCGCCCACCTCGCGGTTGATCTGGATGGCCTGCGAGATCCACACGAAGTCCTCGTTCTTCATCCGGTCGGCGGTGTCATTGAGCGCGGCCAGCAGGTCGCGGCCCAGGCTGGTTTCGGTAATCACCCGCCGCATCTCCTCCGACGTCGGCTTCTGGGACTCCGTGGCGGCGGCGTCGATGGCGCGCAGGATGCTGTGGCCCGCCCGCAGGCCGCCGGAGAGCAGCTGCAGTGTGTCGCCGAGCTGGCTGTCGAAGGCGGCGCGCCGCTTGCCGGCCAGGAATCCGAGCACAAGTTTGCCCAGGAAGGGTGCCAGCAGTGCCAGCAGCACTCCCACCAGCGGGCCGACCGTCACGATCCCCACCAGCATCCCGACGCACGCTCCGATGCCCACCAGCAGGAAGAACTCGGCCTGGCTGAGGCGCAGGCCGGCGTTTTCCAGCTCCGCGCGGGAGAACAGCTTGACGTTCCGGCCGCCGAGGAGCCGTTCGAAGGACCTGACGCCGGACAGGGCCAGGCGGGACAGGGAGGACGGCGGCTCGGGTTCAAACGGACGACGGCGGTCCAGCGGCACTGCGGGGGCGCTGGGCAGAAGCACGGCCACGCCGAGCAGGCAGATGGCTGCCAGCAGGATGATGCTTCCGACGGCGATGATCACGACTTTGCGCCCGGTGAGAGCGGACCGGCGAACACTGCCGGGGACACATGAATGCCCAGGTCCTCGAACCGGTCGATGAACCGGGGCCGGATGCCGGTGGCCACGGGCCTGCCCAGGAACCGGCCCTGGGCGTCAACGCCGGCGGAGTAGTCGAAGACGAAGGCATCCTGGAGGGTGACGATGTCGCCCTCCATGCCCTGCACTTCGGTGACGTGGGTGATGCGGCGGGACCCGTCGCGGAGCCTGGAGATCTGGACGATCAGGTTTACCGCGGAGGCGATCTGCTCGCGGATGGCGCGCAGCGGAAGGTCCATGCCGGCCATGAGCACCAGGGTTTCCAGGCGCGCCACGGCGTCGCGGGGCGAGTTGGAGTGCACCGTGGAAAGGGAGCCGTCGTGGCCGGTGTTCATGGCCTGCAGCATGTCCAGCGATTCGCCGCCGCGGACCTCACCCACCACGATCCGGTCCGGGCGCATACGGAGGGAGTTGCGGAGGAGTTCACGGATGGTGACTTCGCCCTTGCCTTCAGTGTTCGGCGGGCGGCTCTCCAGCCGGACTACGTGGTCCTGCTGGATCTGCAGTTCCACGGCGTCCTCGATGGTGACAATGCGTTCGTCGTGCGGAAGGAAGGAGGACAGGACGTTGAGGAGGGTGGTCTTGCCCGTGCCCGTGCCGCCGGAGACGATGATGTTCAGTTTGGCCTTGACGCAGGCGTTCAGCAGTTCGGCCATCTCCGGGGTCAGCGTCCCGAAGTCGATGAGGTTGCGGACCGTCAGCGGGGTCTTGCTGAACTTTCGGATGGTGAGGGAGGAGCCGCCCACGGCCAGGGGAGGGATGACGGCGTTGACGCGGGAGCCGTCCTCCAGTCGGGCGTCCACCAGTGGAGAGGACTCGTCAATGCGGCGGCCCACCTTGGACACGATCCGTTCGATGACCTTGCGCAGGTGCTCCTCCGAGCTGAAGCGGGATTCGGAGAGGGTCAGCTTGCCTTTGCGTTCCACGTAGATCTGGTCCATGCGGTTGACCATGATTTCGGTGACGGCGGGATCGTCCAGCAGGCGCTGGAGGGGGCCGTAGCCCAGCACGTCGTCGGCCACGTCCTGGACCAGGCGGGTGCGTTCCTCCGGCGTCAGCGGCACCTGTTCGGCGTCGATGATGCGGGTGAGTTCCTTCTTGGCGGTGCTGCGCAGTTCCTGCTCGGTGACGGATGCGTCGTTGAAGCGGGTGCCCATGCGTTCGAAGAGGGCGGTGGCCGCCCTGTCCTTCATGGCTGCGAAGACGTCCACCTTAGGTGCCGTGGGCACCTGCTGCGCGCCGTCGTCGTACGTTGAATGCACGACGGCGGCCGGTGCCGGAAGGTGCCCCTCCGCACCTTCCGCAGGGGAGGGCGAAGGCGCCGGGCGCGGGGGCTCAAGCAGAGCGGTGCCCGTGCCCGAGCCGGACGCGGACGCCTGGGCACGGCCCTGGACCGCGTTGATGCGTTCGGAGAGTTTCATCAGATGACCACCCTTCGGTGAAGCTTCCGCTGTGCCTGGGCGCGCCAGGCCGGGTCGAAGCGCTCCACGAGCTGGCGGAGGCTTTTGACGGCGGGATCTTTCCTGGATTCCTGGAGGACGGGGATGCCGCGGTTGGTGGACA
This sequence comes from Arthrobacter sp. Soil764, assembly GCF_001428075.1. GTDB lineage: Bacteria > Actinomycetota > Actinomycetes > Actinomycetales > Micrococcaceae > Arthrobacter. Next base: position 114,261 of record NZ_LMSI01000020.1, read on the forward strand.
GCGCCACGGCGCGGGAGCGGGGGACGCTGACGTCCACGGGTGCGCCGATGGTGGATTCGACGTCCTGGACGTTGAGGCCGGCCTTGGCGTCGGCCATGTTCAGGACCACGTGCCGGGATTCGGGCATGATGTCCAGCTGGCGGAGGACTTCCAGGCCGGAGCGGAGGCCGCGGAGACTGGGAATGTCCATGGCGCTGACCCAGACCACGTCCGTGCACTGCTCCATGGCGGCGAGGCCGATTTCGGGCATGCCGGGGGCGGTGTCCAGCACCACGTACTGGAATTCCTGGGCGAGCTGTTCCAGCAGGCGGGTGGTCTGGTCCGGGGTGATGTGGTCCGCGTCCACCGGGTTGGGCGGGGCGCAGAGGGCGTAGATGCCGGCCGGGTGCACGGTGAGGAAGGCCTTCAGGACCAGCGAATCCTGGGCGGCGGCCGGCGTGACGGCGTCGGTGACAGTGTGTTCGGGGTTGAGGTAGAGGCCGGACGCGACGTCGCCGAACTGCAGGTCCAAGTCCACGATGACCACGCTCATGGGGGCGATCTGGCCCAGGCCGATGGCAATGTTGGTGGCGAGCGTGGTTTTGCCTACGCCGCCCTTGGGGGAGAAGACGCCGATGACCAGGCCCTTGCCGTTCTCTGTTTGTTGCGTTTCGGGGCTGCGGTGGCGGGTGGCGAAGGACTGGCAGGCGCGTTCGAGGAGCACCCGGATTTCCGCGGCGTCCGCCTGCGGGCTGAGGATGTCCCGGATGCCGGCGCGCATGGCCTGCAGCAGGAATTCGGGCTGCACGTCGCTGACCAGGACCAGGCTGAGGCCGGGGAGCTGGACGTCGAAGACTTTGGCGAACCGCAAGGCCTCTTCGTACGGAACGTCGGGGCCGATGATGAGGACTTCCGGCTGTTCCTGGTTGAGGAGGGCGAACAGTTCGGCCGGGCCGGCGGGGAGGATGTCACTCGCGATGGTCTGGACGGATCCGCGGAGGCCGTGGGCGACGGCGGCGCGCAGCTTCTGGTCGAAGTCGCCGTTGGGGGAGAGGAGGACGAAGCGGCTCACTTGTACACGTTGTCCTTGCGTTCGATGCGGGGGCCGTTGTCTTGGGCGTCCAGGGGTTCCTTGGTGAGCCAGAGTTCACCGTTGATCGAGGTGAAGATGATCTTGTTGGCGTCGAGGTCAGTGACGGCGACAGTGATGATGAGTGCACCTTCGGGGATAGCTGCGTCTTGAGTGGTTGCATCTGTACTTTTTGCCGCTGCCTGCGGTGCTCGCTGGATAGCAGTGACAAGGACCTTACGGAGTGTTATTTGGGTCGTTTCAGCGTCAGGCTTCGATTTGTCGGCGCCGCTCTTGAAGCTCATGGCAATGCCTATGTGATCGCCTGCGGCGAGGCGACCGCCCACCACGCGTTGCGGATCCAACTGGAAGGAAACCTCCTGGAACCCGGTCGGGACCTTGACCCTGCTGTCATCCTTCGCGTCCTGTGGTGCCACGAGGCGTTCGGCCAGGAGTTGCTCCCCGGGAACGAGATCTACTGCGGTCACAGTGCCTGCCTTGTTGTCCAGGCTGCTGAGGGCGCTGGTGGAAACCGCCGATGCGGGGACTTTCTTGACGGTAAGCGATGCAGCTGCGTCATTTACGGCGGTGCCGGCGGGAACGGCCTTTGTCACTACGAGCACGTCTTTTGGCTCCATGTTGGCCACCGCCCGCTGGTCGGCTCCCTGCGCGTAGAAGATGATGAGGAGGGCTCCCACAAGCGCCAGGGCGACGGCGGCCGTTCCGGCCAGCATGCGAGACTTCACTTCTAACTCCTGGGTGTGGGTACTTTTGGATCTGGTGACTAAAGGACTGGACGGGCTATGGTGGCGCCGTAGGGGTCCACGGGGCCGAGGGTGTAGCCGTCGGCGAGGGAGACGTACTTGATGAATTTGCCGATGACACCACGGCACTCACCTTTGCATTCGGTCGCGGTGGTGACGCCAGTCGTCGTCGACTTTTCACTGCGGAATTCGTAGGGAAGGCCGGTGCCGCCACTGAACTTCCAGCCGGTGACCTCGAAAGCCGCGAAGGACACCAAGCTGTAAATGGCGCCTGAGCCGGTTCCGGTGACCTTGTTGAAGACCGGCAGGAGGACAACGATCTTTCGGCCGGCGGTGATTTCGCTGGCCCAACGGTTGAGCTCGGTAGAGCAGTTGCCCGGGGCATTATTGCCGGGATCGCTACCTCCCTCGCTTACCGCGAGATCGATGGTGCCGCCGCATTGCCCGGCATCTTGGACCAGCCAGCCGAAACCACCCTGGACGGCAGCCCCGGAAGGACCGTAATTGCAGTCGGCGTTTTGGTTCTTGCCGTGTTCCTGGAGGAGCTGAAGGGGGCCGTCGATGTTGTCTTTGACCTGGCAGATGGAGAAGGCCAATGGGAAGGCGGTGCGGCCGGCCTTGGGGCTTCCCCAGATGGCCGAGGAACGGGCTCCTACTTCTTTAGTAGGGATGCCCAGGACGTCTGCGAAGAAGAGGGAGACGGAGTTTTCCTTGCCTCCGGTTTCTTTGGCGGATGTGGTGACGCTGACCTTCCGGGTCGTCATGTCCAGCTCGATGCTGTAGACCTTGCTCATTCCGTCCAAGGCGTTCTGGTTGGCAAGGCTGCCAGCCAGAGTTGAGGTGTTGGTGCAGTTGGCGTCTGCTGCGTCTTTGGCGCATTTTTGGGCCAAGGCGATTGCTGACGCGTCAGCGCCGTTCTGCAGCTGGGCACGTTCCGAGTAGATGACCCCAACGTCGACGGCGATTGCGACGAAGCCGAGAAGGGTCACCAGGAGGATGGCCACGATGACGCTGATGGCGCCGCGCTCGCCCGGTTGCTTGGGTGAGGTCCGCGAGTTCCAGCTCAGCCGCCGCACAGCATGACTCCTTTGCCTGTCATGGGGAACGGTCCCGCGATGCCGGTGATGGTGGACAGGTTGTACTTGATGGTCAACGTAACCTGGGCGCCGGTGCTGCATGCGTTGGTGCTGAGGATGATGTCTGATGTGGGGATCGTGGTGCTCACGGAAGCGGCCGCGTTCTTTGCCGCTGTTTTTGCGCCTGTTGGGTCGTTGCCTATGGCCATGACCCGGACGCCGTCGCGGGCCGCGTTCGTTAAAGTGATCTGGGCATTGTAGGCCCGGCCAAATTCAATGGTGCCCAGGACAAGCATTAAGAGGAGGGGCAGCAGGATCGCGAATTCGACGGCGGCTGCGCCGCGTTCCGAGTCGCGTTTCACCTGCCGCACCTCCTCTTGGTTTGCTTTTTCTGCGGTGTCCTTGCTGGGGGCCGATTTGGGGGCGGGAACCGGATGGAGGAGGGGATTAGCCGCCGGTGGTGGTGGTGCCAGCGGCCGGCTTGAGCGTGTTGTTGACGGTGTCAAAGAAGCCGTCCAGGGTGCCGCCCAAAGTGCTGACTGCAACAATGATGACGACGGCGATAAGACCAACCATGATGCCGTATTCGACGGCGGTTGCGCCCTTCTCTTCGCGGCGAAGGCGGATCATGAGGTTGGTGTAAAGAGAAAGCATATTGACTCCTGAGCGAGACGGATGGCTGGTCCTGCACCAGCTCTGAATCGAAGTTAGCAACTGGATTTGTTGAATTGACCGGATCTTGCAGCATCCTGCGCGAAGCCTTTCCGGAATACATCCTTCCTGCGTTTTTGCTGCGGTTTTGCTGGGTCAAAGCTTGGCTTCACTCTCCGGGCGCACAAAAGGACCCCCTCGGTTCTGGGTGCCGAGGGGGTCCGGTTTTTAGGGCGAACAGTGGGCTGCGCCGGGTGATAGCCGCCTATGGGATACCGAGGGCGGTCTTAACGCCGGTGGTGAGATGGTCGAAGAAACCGTTGAGCGACAGGCCGAATAGGCCCACTCCAGCCACAATCACAATGGCAATGAAACCGACCGTGATTCCATATTCCGTGGCAGTTGCGCCGTCTTCCTCATCCCTTAGTCGCTGCGTGATCTTCCGAGTCAGCGACATCGCCTGTACTAGTTGCTTCATGACTCCTCCTAGGAGAACGCGGCGACGATGTTCATGACTGCCGGCCCCAGCAAGATGATGAAGAGGGTCGGGAAGATGAAGAAGATCAGGGGGAAGAGAATCTTCACCGGTATCTTCATGGCGTGTTCTTCCGCCCGCTGGCGGCGCTTCAGCCGCATTTCGTGGGCCTGCACTCTCAGCACCTTTGCGATCGCAATTCCGTAAGCATCCGCTTGGACGATGGCACGGATGAACGAACGCAGGTCGGGAACGTCAACACGGTCGGACATCGCCAAGTACGCCTCCTTGCGGGAACGCCCCACTTGCATGTCCTGTAACGTCCGAGTCATTTCGTCCGCCAACGGGCCCGTGCCGTTTTGGGCCGTACGGGCCATCGCAGCCTCGAATCCAAGGCCCGCCTGAACGGAGATCAGCATCTGGTCAAGGGTGTTAGGCAGCTCCTGCCGGATCTTGTCCCTGCGCTTCTCCGCGTTACTCCGTATCAATAGGTCCGGAGCAAAGTAGCCAAAAGCAATAGCGGCAATGAGGATCGCGAAGCGTGACGGCTCCGGTGAGGCAAAGAAGTAGAACAAACCCAGGAGCCCGGCTCCAAGAGCCAGCAGCGGTTTTATCGCCAAGAGGCGCTCAAGGGGCCATTCCTTGGGGCGTCCTAGTGCAGCGAGTTGTTTGTCCAACCAGGCAACGTACCGGACGGGCGTGACCTTGCGGGTGAAGGCGCTGAATTCCAGCGACAGGCTTTGCGGGGCAGCGTTCCTGGCGCGCTGGCCAAGGTTCGCTTGTATGTTTCGGATGGCAACCCTGTCCGTAGCGGCTACCGACCAAACCAGGTACGAGACGGGCAAGACGATGGCCAGAATCGCCCCGAGTGCTATGGGTGACATGTCGGGCTCCTAGTACTTTGGCTTGATCAGTCGGCTGAGCCAGAAGCCGCCGGCAGTGAGCATTACAGCGGCAGCGCCTAACATCAGGAAACCGGGAACTGTACTCGTGAACGTTTTCGCGTATTGACCGTTGATCAGGATCAGGGCGAAAAACAAAACCACCGGCAGTCCCATAAGAACGGCAGCGGACATCTTTCCTTCGGCGCTTAGGGCCTTCACCTGACGGCGTATCTGGTTGCGGTCACGTATCGTTTCGCCGACGTGATCAAGCACTTCCGCCAAATCTCCGCCCACCTCCCGGTGGATCTCGATGGCTTGGGAGATCCAGCTGAAGTCTTCGCTGCCGGTGCGGGACGACACTTCCGTCATTGATTCCCCCAAGTCGCGGCCGATCCTGGTTTCGTTGACAATCCTGCTCAGTTCTTCCGACATAGGTGCGTCACTTTCACGTGCTGACGCGTCGATAGCCCGCAGGAGGGAATGACCGGCCCGCATGCTCCCCGTGAGCATCTGCAAGGTGTCCGGCAGTTGCTCGTCGAACTTGCTCTTGCGCCTGGAGGTAAGGACCGAAAGATAGGCGAGCATTCCGGCGGGAACAACTGCGAGCAGAACGATCGCGAAGAAGAGCCCTCCAAGGAGGAATCCGAACACGCTCCCTGCCAGCGCGCCTGCACCCATCATGAGCAGGAAGTCGGCCGGCTGGGCCTTCAGCCCCGCCCGTTCCAGTTTCTCGCGAGTGATCAGGAAGTCGTTTTTCCCCTTGAGGCGCTTGTTAATGGCGCCAACGGCAGTATCAGTCAGGACGGTCAGCCTGGAAGCGCTTGCGGGCACATCCGGCCGGCGCCGTGAGAGCGGGATTGCATGTCCGGGTTTCAGTACGACAACGAAAGTGACAATGATCGACGTGAAGATCATCAGCACCCCCGCGACCAGGATCATGACCGGGGCTTCTGGAGTTTCCATCTATCGACTCCTTGGCCCTTGGGCTCCGAAAACGGAGGGAGAAATCCTGATTCCCAGTTCTTCGAACCTGTCCGTGAACCGCGGACGGACCCCGGTCGGAACAGGCTTCCCAAGGAACCTGCCGTTCGCATCGATGCCGGCAGAGTAATCGAAGACGAAAGCATCCTGAAGCGTGACGATGTCGCCCTCCATGCCCTGCACTTCAGTTATGTGCGTCACCCGGCGAGTTCCGTCGCGAAGCCGGGAAATATGCACGATCAGATTGACCGCTGATGCGATTTGCTCCCGGATTGCCCTGAGCGGCAGGTCCATCCCGGCCATCAAGACGAGGGTTTCCAATCGGGCCACGGCGTCACGTGGTGAGTTGGCGTGGACAGTCGAGATCGAACCGTCATGACCGGTGTTCATCGCTTGAAGCATGTCCAGCGACTCGCCTCCACGGACCTCACCGACAACGATGCGGTCAGGCCTCATACGGAGGGAGTTGCGGACCAGGTCACGGATGGAGACCTCACCTTTACCCTCAATATTCGCCGGCCGGCTTTCCAGCCTGACCACGTGGTCCTGTTGGAGCTGCAGTTCCACGGCATCCTCAATCGTCACAATGCGGTCTGTCGCGGGAATGAACGACGAAAGGACATTCAGCATCGTCGTTTTTCCCGTGCCCGTACCGCCGGAAACGATGATATTCATCCGGGCCAGGACGCAAGCCTGGAGCAATTCGGCCATTTCGGGCGACAGGCTTCCAAAGCTGATCAGTTTTTGTACCGTTAGCGCCTCCCGCCCAAATTTTCGGATTGTCAAAGACGCACCGTTGACGGCCAACGGGGGAATGATGGCGTTGACGCGTGATCCATCCGCCAGGCGTGCATCCACAAGGGGGGAGGATTCATCGATCCTCCGACCAATACGGGTAACGATCCGTTCGATGACCCTCCGCAGCGCTTCCTCGTTACTGAATTTGGTGTCAGTTAGGAACAGGTGGCCGTTTCGCTCCACGTAGATCTGGTCCGCCCTGTTGACCATGATTTCTGTGACAGATGGGTCATCCAGGTACCGCTGCAGCGGTCCGTGTCCCAGGACATCGTCAATGATCTCCCGCGTGAGTCGCTGTCGTTCGCCTTGTGACAGAGGGACCTGTTCCTCGTCAACGACTGCCTTCAGTTCATCCTTCACAAACTGATGGAGTTCGGCCTCCTCAAGGGATGAGTCCGTGATGCGGGAGCCAAGCCTCTCGTACAGTGCCTGGCTGGCACGTTCTTTAAGGCCTGTAAGTGCCTCACTCGCAATCCCACCAGTTACCTCAACAGCCACCGGGACTTGGGCTTGCTCTGCTGCCTGGGCCTGCTGAATGGCGCCCAGACTGGAGGCGGCGTGTGGGGAAATTCCGGGAGCAGCGGGATCGGACTCGCCACGCATCTTTGCAAAACGGTTTGTGAGGCTCACTGTACTACCGCCCTTCTGTGGACCTTCTTCCGCGGCGCTTCCCAATTAGGTTTGAAACGCTCGACCAACTTGCGCAGACCCTTGGCTGCTCCATCCCGGCTGCCATCCTGGAGCAGGGGGACGCCCTTGTTCGTTGAAAAGGGCACCGCGCGGGACTTGGGAAGAACCACATCCACCGGAGCGCCGATAGTGGCCTCAACATCCTGGACAGTCAGGCCTGTCCTCCGATCCGCCATGTTGAGGACAACGTGCCGGTTATCAGGAAGCAGATCGAGTTCCGAAAGGATTTGGAATCCAGTTCGCAAGCCACGAATGCTGGGCACATCCATGCCGCAAACCCAAACAGCGTCCGTGGCCTGCTCCAGTGTTGCCAGTACGTGCTCGCCCAGGCCGGGTGCGGTGTCGACGACGACATATTGGAACTCTGCCCGCAATTGGCGCAACAGGTGACTGATATTTTCGCCGGAGATCCGATCCATATCGATGGGGTTGCGCGGTGCGCACAGGACATAAATGTTGCTGGGGTGAAGAGACAAGTATGTCTTGAGCACCATTGCATCCTGGCTCGCCGCACCAACCACAGCCTCTGTGATCGTGAATTCAGGCTCGAGCATCAGCCCGCTTGCGATGTCGCCAAACTGGAGATCCAGGTCGACGACCACCACGCTCATGGGTGAAACCTGTCCCAAACCAATCGCCAAGTTGCTTGCGACCGTTGTCTTGCCTACGCCGCCTTTTGGAGACATGACGGCGATCACCCGCCCTCCCTCAGCGGCAGGACGCTCGGCCGTGTTAGGAGCCAAACCACGCCGGCGTCCAGCGGCGGCAAGGCTTGCCCGTTCCACGAGCGCCCGGACTTGGTCCATATCGGCTGACGGTGGGATCAGGTCGCGGATGCCGGAGCGCATGGCGTTCAAGGCGAGCTCGCCGTCGTCATCCGCTGCCAGGACGATGCTGATTTCCGGGTATTGGAGGTCCATTACCGCGGCGAACTTGAGAGCTTCGTCCTGCGGAAGGCCGGGACCAAGAATCAGCACCTCAGGAGGTTCGCCCGCTTGCTGCCGAAGGATATCGTCAGGGGACTCGGGGAGGTAGGCGGCCTGGAAGAACTGCAATGAGCCGCTGAGGGGCGCTACAGACGCCCGAACTTTCCGTTCGTAGTCGGTAGAGGGCGAGATCAGAATGAAGCGGCTCATTTGAATACCTTTGTCTGGTTGACGACACCTTGGGTGCCTTCGGTGGCTTCGGCCGGCTCTTTCGAGAGGTAGACCTTTCCAAACTCAGCGGCATAGACCAGCTTTTCGGTGTCAACAGCGTCCCTGGCAAATGTGATCAGGTACGAGTCACTGGTTGCCGGCTTGTTCTCGCTGGCGGCGTTGAGGGCACCCGATGAGCTCCCTTGAGTTGATTGCGCCTGCGTCTGCGCGGCGGCCCCCGAGCTGAACTGAACTGCAGTGACGAGAACCTTGTGGAATGTCAGCTGGGTTCCGTTGCCGCCGCCGGCGGAATCGGCCATGGAGATGAAGACGCCTACTGTGTCGCCAGCCTGGATCTTGCCGCCGACTACCCGTTCGATACCCAGTCGAAGGGTTATTTCCTGAAGCCCGGCAGGGACAGCCACACGGGAGGGGCCGAGGTACGCGTTCGCATCAACCAGGCGGCTGCTGAGCAGCTGTTCGCCCGGCACCAGAGCCACCGACGTAACCGTTGACCCCAACGAGCCCAAATCATGTACTCCATCGGCTGCGACCGCGGTGCGAGGCACTGCTTTAGTAGTGACGTATTGAGCGAGTTGGCTGGCCGGCGTTCCGGCCGGGACATTCTGTTTAATAATCAGAATGTCCTCTGTTTCCGTGTTCGCCATTGCGCGTCGGTCTGCGCCTTGGACGTAGTTGAAGAGAAGGACGGTGCCAATGACTGCTACAACCAGTGCGGCGATGCCTCCCAGTAGGCGTGCTTTCATTACTTTCCCCTTAGTTTCTTACTTGACCAGATGTGGCGGCAGGTCGGCGCCGCCGCCGGAATAGCCACCGCCGCCGTAGAGCGAAGGATCGGCTACCCATTCGACGAATTTGCCTCGAACGCCGCGATTGCTGCCGCCAAGACCGGTTAGGTCGCCGCCTTCGGCTCCCGGAAAGCTGTATCCGAGGAGAAGAAAGGCCGCGTAGCCCTTGATGTAGTACTTACCGCCCGCGCCGGTACCGGTGGCGGGCGTAAAGACGGGAAACAGAATTACCTTGTTCAGGTACGTGGGTATGAGTGCCTTACATTCCGAGGGGATGCTCAGGCCCGTGTTTGTCTTAGCGTAAGGATCGGTGACGCCGGTTGTTGACGGATCGTCGGGATATACGGTGGCCTGGCACTTGCCGGGATCAGGCATCAGCCACTCGAACCCGCCGGGTATGGCAGCGCCCGAGGGACTGTCACTTACGCAGGTTTCACTCCCGTGAGTCAGAATTGTGTGCACCGTTCCGTCGACATCGAACTGGCACGGCGCAAAAGTAATGGGCAGGGTAGCTGGACCCGACCCTGGTGACCCCCAGGCGGCCGTTGAGGTGGCGCCTACCGTGACCGGCCCGGCGTTCAGCGCGCTCGCAAACATTTTCGCCAAAAAGCTGCTGGAGCCATTCCTTGTCGATGTCGTCACCGTAACCTGGCCGGCGACACTCAGGTCCACATTAGCGTCGCTGGCACCATCATTGGAGTTCGCGTTGGCTAGAGGACCAGCCAGTGAGGTCACACATGGGCCAGGATCGCAGCTCTTGGCCACAGCAAGCGCGCCTGAATCTGCGCCATTCTGGAGTTGTGCCCGCTCGGCGTATATTTGCCCAACGTCCACAGCCATTGCACCTGCCCCGATGAGGACCAGCATCATGACAGCGACAGTAACGCCGGCAGCTCCTCTTTCTGAGTTCTTTGCGAGATGTTGTCTACGAACCCTTAACCCCCGCATTGCATTGCCCCCTCACCTTTCACTTTGAAGCTGCTGCCGAAGAGCCCGGTCAATGCTTGGCCCTGGTAGGTGACGATTACCTTCATGGTTGCGCCAGCCGTGCACGCCGGTGTTGAAAAAGCGAACGGGGTCGGGTTGGCGCTTGACACGTTGAACCCGGCAGGTGCTATCCCTGGTGCCCCAGCCTTTGCGGCTGCTTTGGCCAGCGCCTGATCGTTCTTTACGGCCATGGTGCGGGCGCCCTCTCGGGCGGCTTGTGTCACGGAAATTTGCATATTGTAGAAGTTTGAAAATTCAACGATGCCGAGCACCAGAGATATGAGAATCGGTGCAACCAGAGCGAACTCGACGGCCACGGCGCCGCGTTCTGCACTAATAGGCTTGTGGCTGCGTTTCAATGGGTCCCCCTGGACAATTGCAGCTTGAAAGGAAGCGGTGTGCCGCGCTGTGCAGCGCGGCACACCGGGGGTGGGTGTCTACCAGCCGCTTACGGTTGTGCCCAGGGTGCTGAACCAAGTGTTGAGCGCTCCACCGAACGCTCCGACGCCGACAACCAGAACCAGTGCGATCAGGCCCACAAGTAGTGAGTATTCAGTGGCAGTGGCGCCCTTTTGGGACTTGAAATCGGTCTCGAACCAAGTTCGGACTGTCAGCAGGAAGATGTGCAGGGTTTTCATCGCTAGAACCTCTTGTCCGTTTCTCTACCAGCCGGACACGGTTGTGCCCAGGTTGCTGAACCAGGTGTTGAGTGCGCCGCCGAAGGCACCAACGCCCACAACGAGGACCAAGGCAATCAGCCCAACGAGGAGGGAGTATTCGGTAGCCGTCGCACCCTTTTCGGTTTCGAAGCGATCCTTGATGCCGGCGACAAAAGCCATCATCGAGACCATGAGAGAAGTCATTGTATTTTCCTTAATTCGGTGAAATTGGATTTATTTGATTTCAACGAATTTCCAGCTGCCCCCATAAACCTTTAGCGGCTGGACTTCGCTAAGAAGAGACTGTCACTAGCGGGCATAGGCAACAATGCGTAGTGGTACTCGACTTTTTGAAGGCGTGGGAAAAGCACGTACTCGAAAGCCGGAGTCGGTACTCAGTCATGGTTTGCAGGTACCTGACAGGCTACTTGTGCAGGCCGCTCGGTGGTTCCGGCGGGAGCGCCGCCCTCCGGCTAAGCGATGAAGAAGGTGACGGCCGCTAGGGCGCCGAGCATCGAGGGGCCGTGTGGCACCTCCGTGGCTTTATTCCGGCCTTTTCTTCTGATGAGCAGCACGGTGACCGCGCCATTCAGGATGAACCCAAGGAGTGCTCCGTAGAGGAGCTGGCTCCAACCTAGGTACCCCAGGTAAAGGCCGACAGGCGCTGCAAGCTTCACGTCGCCCATTCCGATGCCGGCGGGAGAAATAAGTCCCAAAATCAGGTAGGCGGCAAACAAAATGATAGCTCCCAAGGCTGCACGGACCAGATCGTCAGATTGCTTACTAATTAACCCCGGCAATAAGAGCAATGAGAGTCCGCCCCCGAGCAGCATAATCACGAGTGGATTAGGCAGTAAATGAAGTGCTATATCGATCCGTGCCAACTGGACGCCCAATAGGGCAAGTAAAAGGAAGGCTGGAAGGCTAAATGTGCTTCTAAAATGTAAAGCAAAGGCGACGAATGCGAGGCCGGTGAGCGCCGCCGTCGTAATTCGCGTCTGCAGGCGAGGCGCTCCCCCGAGCCTCGGGACCAGCTTTGCGATCAGGAGTTCGGCGATGGGGGAGAGGGCGCATCCCAGTAGTCCGACCCCTATGACAAGCAGCCAACTGTTGGAGTCCACGTTCGCCACTGACAACACTGCATCCCCCATGTTGATTGAGCCGGCATAGGGCCCCAGCGGCCTTCGGCTCTCTCATTTTGACCCTGAACACCTTAACGCGCTAATCTTGGTAGTCGTTGTGCGTGTCCTATTCCGATGGTGCGTGCCCGCTTGAGAATCCGGTTGCAGGATAACTACTCAACGTGCACATTCGGAACTTCAGGATGACTGGTTACATGGAGCCCTCACCTCTGTTCCGGTAGCGCGCAGACAGTAGGTGCGCGAGCTAGCGACACCTAAACAAGAACGCCAGAACAAGAACGAGGCAAACACCGTGCGTACGTACACCCCGAAGCCCGGCGATATCAACCGCCAGTGGCACGTCATTGACGCCACCGACGTTGTCCTTGGTCGTCTTGCAAGCCAGACCGCAATCCTGCTGCGCGGCAAGCACAAGGCCACTTTCGCATCCCACATGGACATGGGCGACTTTGTCATCATCATCAACGCTGAAAAGGTAGCCCTGACCGGTGCCAAGCTGGAGCAGAAGCGCGCATACCGCCACTCCGGCTACCCGGGCGGCCTGACTTCCGTCAACTACGCGGAACTGCTGGAATCCAACCCGGTCCGCGCCGTTGAGAAGGCCATCAAGGGCATGCTCCCCAAGAACTCCTTGGCTGCCCAGCAGCTCGGCAAGCTGAAGGTGTACCGCGGTGCTGAGCACCCGCACGCCGCCCAGCAGCCCAAGACTTTCGAAATCACCCAGGTCGCCCAGTAGTCCTGGCCACCAAACAACTTATCTATACAAGGAGAATCGTGGCTCAGAACGAAGAGACCACCGAGGTCGTCGAGGCCGAGGAAAACCTGACCAGCTACACCTCTGAGAGCTCAGCTGCTGAAGCTGCTCCCAAGAAGGAGCGCCCGGCACTGACCGTTGCCGGCGCAGCTGTTGGCCGCCGCAAGGAAGCCGTTGCACGCGTCCGCGTTGTGCCCGGCTCCGGCAAGTGGACCATCAATGGCCGCGAGCTGGCGAACTACTTCCCGAATAAGCTGCACCAGCAGGACGTCAACGAGCCCTTCAAGATCCTCGATCTCGAAGGCGCCTACGACGTCATTGCCCGCATTCACGGCGGCGGCATCTCCGGCCAGGCCGGTGCCCTGCGCCTCGGCATCGCCCGTTCGCTGAACGAGATCGACGTCGAGAACAACCGCGCCACCCTGAAGAAGGCCGGTTACCTGTCCCGCGACGCCCGTGTCATCGAGCGTAAGAAGGCCGGTCTCAAGAAGGCCCGCAAGGCTCAGCAGTACTCCAAGCGCTAAATCCGCTTGCACAGAAGCCCGTCCCGCTATGCAACGGGGCGGGCTTCCGTTGTCTTTGTTAGTTATCTTGCGAGACGGTAAACGGTAGTATTGCCGAGCTTCTCGGGGCGGAAGTTGTCCCTAATCCAGGATGAGATGGCAGTGGACACCAAATCAGGTGACTGCACCTGCAGCAATGCTTCCTGCTGCACGAAAAAACAAATGTCTCCGCTGGCCACGTGTTCCTTGAACTGATCAAGTGTTGGGGAGGGGTCGGTCCCCGCGAATCCGCCCACCGGCATCACGGGGCGCCCGGACTCCAATTGCAGCCGCGCCGCCGATTGGCTCGCGGAGCTCGCTGCGGCCCAAGTGCATCCCCGGGTCATACTTAGGGCGCTTACGACGGCGCTATCGGGCTGCCGGCCGAAGGCGATGTCGTGGCCCCACTGGAGTTCGTTATTTTTGAGTGATGCGAGAAGGTGGCTTATCCCAGCGGGGTTTTTCGAAGGGAGACCCGACAGGGGATTGGAACCAGTGAAGCCCAGTGTGACATTATGAATCGAAGTCAACACTGGACCGCAGAGTAGTGCTATCGCGAGCAACCCGGCAGCAACTGCTTCAACGGTCTGTGCGGGTGGCCGCAAAATCAAAGCCGCAATCGCACTAAGCCCGATGCCTAGCACGGCAATTGGCATCCAGGCCGGCCACCCTAGAGTGCCTTGGAGAATAAGCCAAGACGATATGAGCCCGATCAATGCGACGAAGGCTCCGAGTAGGCGCGGTAGCGGTGAGCAACGGCCTGTCACCACATAATCGAGTGCCAAGCCGAGTGTTAGTGCCAAGGGTGGGGCTAAGGCGGCTGTGTAGTAGGTATGTATCTGGTTACCCATGAAACTGAGCAGAACATATGCGGTCAGTAGCCAAATCGCTGACATTAGGAACAGCGCCTTATGGGCGGGTCGCCATTGGACAATTCTCTTCCACATGAGGAGCGTGATGACGATGGAGGAGAGTGCCGCAAAGAGCAACCACGATGCTTCTTGATTGTAGTTTGCATTGAGGAGCCGGAAAAGCCCTGCGTCGCTTTGAACTGAGCGGTAGGTGGCCGGAACTTGCATTGCGTTGGGTACCACACCGCCGCCAGTTATACGGTCAATTCCGTTGTAGCCCAAGGTCAGCTCGAGAACGCTGTTGTTTGGGGAGCCCCCGATGTATGGGCGGCCGCTGGCGGGAATCAAATCAACGATTGTCATCCACAGGCCGCCAGTTAATACGAGTGCACCCGCTCCCACGACGACTGTCCGAATGCGTTGAAGCCATGGCTGCGGGCTGTAGATCATGTAGGCCATACCCAAGCCGGGAAGGCTTAGCATTCCCTGTAGTTGCTTGGTCATGAAGGCCAGGCCCAGCAATACGCCAGCCGCCACAAAAGGCAGTGCGCGCCGCGATTCAATTGAGCGGAGCACAAACCATAACGCCCCCACCATCAACAGCAGCATCAGCGGATCAGGGTTATTGTAACGGGACATGAGAGTGACGATTGGAGTAGTGAAGAAGACTGTGGCACCAAAAAGTGCGGCGGCGCCCCCGACACATCGCTTGAGGATTGCGTAGATCAGTAGCGTGCTCCCGAGGCCCATGAGCACCTGGGGAAGCAGCATGGCCACTGGATTGAACCCAAATATTCGGACGGAAATACCCATAATCCAGAGACTCAGAGGTGGCTTGTCCACTGTTATGGAGTTTCCCCAATCCGAGGATCCAAAAAAGAAGGAGGTTGCATCCATAAGCCCCGACTGAACGGCTGCGCTATAGAAGTAGTTAGCCCATCCATTGATGCCGAGGTCCCAGCAATAAAGGGTGGCGTTCGCTGCAAGAACTGCTAAAAGTGTGGGACGTTCCCAGAGCGGATCTTGAGAGCGTCCGCGCCAGAAATGCTGGAGGGATGCAACTATCCTGGCGAAGAGTATTAGAGGTTTGAGTGCGGCTAGCTTGCTTCTATCCTTGGCCGCGGAGATCGTAGAGACTGACACCGTCCACCACCTCCGCCCGGAAATTGTTGCGGACCCAATCGGTAATGTCTTGGACTTCCGCGCTCAGACCACCGCGGTCAAGCAGCTCCTGAGGCAATATAAAGTAGCCAACCTGGTTCTCCGACACTAGGCTTTTAAATTCTTTCAGCGTTGGGGAGGGATCGCTTCCCAGCCATCCTCCCAGTGGAATGACTGGCCGACCGGATTCAAGCTGATAGAGGGCGGCATTCTGGGCCGTGAAGGTTGCTGCCCCCCATTTTTGATTAGCTGTGTGGGTTTTGACTAGTTCTGTCACTTCTGGGACTGCAACACCTAGTGCCGTTTGCTGTGCCCACCGGATCTCACCCTTTCTCAAAGCCGCCATCAGTCTGGACAAGGAGCCTGTATCACTCCCTGCCGGCCCCGACATTGGGTTGGTGCCCCACTGAGGAGTTGCCATGGTGAAAAGATTAGTGCCGACGGGAGCGGCCAACAGGCTGCATGCGAGGATGCCCGAGACGAGAAGATCAGGGCGACTCCTCACGCTCGGTAGAATCCAAAGAACGGCTGCGATCAAACCGAGCGCAGAAATGCTTATCCACACCCACAAGGGCCATTCGCCGCTGTATTCCATGACCCTCAGCTCCATGTACACCGAGGAACCCAAGAGAACAGCCCCTAGCACGCGAAGAATCGCTCTATCACGAAGTCTCCAGAGGGAAGAAAGCCCCAAGGCTACTGTCATAGCAAGAGGTGCACCCAGGGAGTACGTGTAGTAGGTGTGGATCATCGTCCCCATGTAGCAAAGCACGAAAAGTGCCGTGCCGAACCAAGTAACCGAAACTACAACTAGATTCCGCTGCCTGCTGCTCAAATCAAGCGTGCGATGCAGGACGACCAGGACGACGCTGCAGAAAATCCCCGTGACGAGCAACCATGCGATTTCCTGCGCGAAGTTACCATTCAGAAGCCGAGGGAGGCCCCCAATGAACTCAACCGCATCGTTTCCATTGGCGGACGCTTTGTTACCTGCAGAGTTCAAGGGAATCTGAAGAAAGCGCGCCAATCCGTTGTAATCCATCGTGAGTTCCAAGGCGCTGTTACTTGCGGAGCCTCCGATGTAGGGACGATCAGCAGCGGGCATGAGGTCCACGGTAAGGAGCCACGCGACCGACGTCGCAAGAAGCGCTCCCAATGCAATCAGCCCTTGCTGCAGCCGTTGCCGGAACTGACCTTGACCCAAGGCAAGTATGGATATTCCGAGCGCCGGCACAACCAGAAGGGCCTGAACTTGCTTCGCCATGAAACCGAGCCCCAAAAGGAAGCCTGCTAAGGCAAAAGTCCGCAGCTTTGGGGACTCCATCGCCTTCAGAGTTATGAATACGGCCGATACAGTCAAAAAGCCCATCAGGGGTTCAGGATTGTTGAAGCGCGACATGAGCATGACCACGGGCGTGGTTGCGTAAGCAGCCGTACAGAAAAGAGCAGTGCGGGGTCCGAAGCCACGTCGCACCAAGCGGTACATTAGGTAGCAGGTAGCCAGGCCCATCAGGGCTTGGGGAGCCAAGATGCTCCAGCTGCTGAGGCCGAATATTCTAACAGAGAGGGCCATAATCCAGATGCTCAGGGGCGTTTTATCAACCGTAATGAGGTTGCCCCACTCAAAAGAACCGAAGAAGAATGCTTTCCAGTCTTGGGCCCCCGCCTGTGCGGCCGCTGCATAATAAGGATTGGCCCACCCGTTCGCGTCTAGCCCCCAAAGGTAGAGTGCGGCAACGGCTGTCAGCAGACCAAAGAGAGCCACCCGCTCCCAAGATTCGGTTCGATCAGGGCCGCGCCATAGCCGTCGCATAGTGGATGAGTATTTGAAGCGACCTATAGCAGGCGCTAACGGTGCCATCCCGGATTTCTCATCAACGCTCCGCGCGGGAACTTCGTCACGATGGAGCAGACGGCTCACCGGATGCCTCCGTTGACTGTGAGAACACGCACAGCACCTATTGCTAGGCTCTCCTCGTCTCGTCGTGCGCGGAATACCCAGAGTCGCAGTAATACGAACCGCAACAGGGTGGCGACAACATTTGCTCCGGTGAGTACCAAGAGTTCAAGACTTGGGAAAGGATCTGAGTTCACGGCGTGGAGTATCAGCAGGGATGACGAAGTGATTGTCCATGCCAGCAAGAAGACGATCAGCCCCTGAAGCTGCTGCGTAAAGATCCTTGCTGGCCCGCTGATACCGAAGGTGAATCTACGGTTCGCCGCTGTATTTCCCACCGCTGTTAGCAGAAGTGCCAGGAAGTTCGCTTCTTGGGATCCAAAAGGCCCCTGCATCGCGAGGTAGAGAAGCGCGAAAGCCAGGGTCGAAGCGATCCCCACGAGGCCGAATCGCAGCACCTGGCCAAAGAAGCTCGGGCGCCCCACCTGAGCCAGTGGCCGGCGCCCTAGTTCAGCGTAAATTGCCTGGACGGGGATGAGTCCCTTCACTAGGGAGGTACCTACACGAACCATCCCACGGAGGTCGTCAAGAGCGGTCTGTTTGATATCGACACGGCTATCAGGGTCGTCAACCCAATCAACTGGAATCTCGTGAATTCTTAAACCGGATCGTTCAGCGATGATCAGGAGTTCGGTATCGAAGAACCAGCCGTTATCTTCCACATGCGGAAGAAGGCGGTGCGCTACGTCGGCGCGTATCGCTTTAAACCCGCACTGAGCATCTGAAAACCGCACCTGCATAGTGCGGCGGAGCAGGAAGTTATAGGACCGTGAAATGAACTCCCGCTTAGGCCCCCGGCTTACTCTCGAATTTTGCCCCAACCTGGTGCCGATTGAGATGTCGGAGTGGCCCGATAAAAGTGGGGCGACCAGTGGCGGAAGCGCGGCAAGATCGGTAGACAGATCCACGTCCAGGTATGCCAAAACCTTGGCTTCGGATGCGCTCCAGGCATCTCTCAGTGCCAGGCCGCGTCCCTTCGTTTCAAGGCGGCGGTAATCGACGTTGTCCAAGTGCTCGCTGAGTCGAGCGGCAATCACCGGAGTCATGTCGGTGCTTGCATTATCGGCGATGGTAATTTTCCACGTCGACGGCATTTCATTCGTCAGATATTCGGCGAGCCTTGTGATGCTGCGTTCGAGTACCGCTTCTTCGTTGTAGACCGGTACTACAATTTCGAGCGCCAAGCCCCCATAGCTAGGTGTCATGCATGGATCGTAGGGGCCGCTAAATAGGCGTGGCGAGGGTTTAGAGCAAAGACAGGTAGCAACGAAAAAAAGCAGGTAGTCCCAGTAATTGGCCGAGGCAACAGGCAGGTACTCACCAAGTAGATCCGGGCCAGAAGGAGTCGCCTACGCAGGTTCCCATGCACCGATCCTCTACACTTGACCGGTGTCTAGATTATTTGGAACTGATGGTGTCCGGGGGCTGGCCAACGGCCTGCTGACAGCAGAACTGGCCCTGCAGCTGGCCCAGGCGGCCGCCGTCGTGCTCGGTCACGACCGCAACTCCAACGGCTCCCGGCCGCGCGCCGTGCTGGCCCGTGACCCGCGCGCCAGCGGTGAGTTCATCGCCGCCGCCGTCGAAGCCGGCCTCTCCAGCTCAGGCATCGACGTCTACGACGCAGGCGTCCTGCCCACCCCCGCAGCCGCCTACCTGGTGGCAGACCTGGACGCCGACTTCGGCGTCATGATCTCCGCCTCCCACAACCCGGCGCCGGACAACGGCATCAAGTTCTTCGCACGCGGCGGCCAGAAGCTGCCCGACGAGGTGGAGGACGCCATCGAAGCCCAGATGGGCAAGGAAGCCGTCCGCCCCACCGGCGCCGACGTGGGCCGCATCCAGCGCTTCTCCGACGCCGAGGACCGGTACATCGTCCACCTGCTCCGCACCCTCCCGCACCGCCTGGACGGCCTCACCGTGGTGCTCGACTGCGCCAACGGTGCCGCCAGCGGATGCTCACCCCAGCTCTTCAAGGACGCGGGCGCGGACGTCATCGTCATCGGCGCCGATCCGGACGGCCTGAACATCAACGACGGCGTCGGCTCCACGCACCTCGGCCCGCTCAAGGAAGCCGTGGTCAAGTACGGCGCCAACCTGGGTATTGCCCACGACGGCGACGCCGACCGCTGCCTGGCCGTGGACCACGAGGGCAACGAGGTGGACGGCGACCAGATCATGGCCATCCTCGCCGTCGCGCTCAAGAAGTCCGGCAAGCTCAAGAACGATGTCCTGGTGGCCACCGTCATGAGCAACCTCGGCCTCAAAATCGCCCTCCGCAACGCCGGTATCACCATTGTGGAAACCGGCGTGGGGGACCGCTACGTGCTGGAGGGCATGCGCGACGGCGGCTACAACCTGGGCGGCGAACAGTCCGGCCACGTCATCTTCGCCGACCACGCCACCACCGGCGACGGCCTCCTCACCGGCCTGCAGCTCGCCGCGCAGGTGGCCCTGACGGGAAAGGCCCTCAAGGAGCTCTCCACCGTCATGACCAAGCTCCCGCAGGTCCTCATCAACGTCAAGGGTGTGGACCGCAGCCGGGTGGGCAGCAGCGACGTCCTGGCCCAGGCCGTCGCGGCCGCGGAGGCCGCGCTGGGCGAAACCGGACGTGTCCTGCTCCGTCCCTCCGGCACCGAGCCCGTGGTCCGCGTCATGGTGGAGGCCGCCGACGAAGAGACGGCCCAGTCCATCGCCGAGCACCTGGCCCAGGTGGTCCGCACCGAGCTCGCATTGGAACTCGTCAGCGAATAACGGGAAACAAGCCCTGCTTCATGGCGCTGCGCTTTTTCATCAGCTCGCGTATGAGCAGGAGGACGGCCAGAGCCTGTATTGCTGAAGCGATGAGTAGTGGCCAGAGGTAGCGGTTGCCGCTGAAGTAAAGGACATAGACTGCAAGTCCTGTGCTGGCAAATATGACCGGAACCCAGCGCAGACTGCTGTTACGAATCAAAACGAGTGAAAGTACTTCGGCGGCGAAGAAGTAGCGGTCGTGCATTTGCGGCAACAGGAATGGGCAAACGGCAAGGACGCATAAAGCCAATAGGATCCTACTTTCAGGAGAATCCGGAGCATGCCAGTAGGCGAGAGCAATCCCGGAGAGGGCCACCGAACATGCGATTAGTGCCGGGATTCTTCCTGCCTCCGCTGTTACACCAGGAAACCATTCGTATATGTTGGCTGCGCCAGCGACCAGTCGGTCTTCACCAGTCTGCTTCAGGTAAATGCCCAATGTGCTAAGTAGCGAGCGACCGAACAGTATTGGTGGAAGGCTGAGTGCTGCCCAAATGCCCATGGCGAAAACCGGACTTATGATACTGACTCTATTGCGCAGCGAGACCAGAACGAGTGCTGGCAGGAAGAAGACAGACTGTAACTTGAACGCCAGAGCGACCGCCCAAAAAAGCCACGCTCTCCGTGCGTCGTTCCGGAGGAGATAGCTGAGCGAGAGCAGGAGGAAAGCCGCATAAAACGAGTCGCACTGCCCCCACATCGCGGCATTCAGGAGCACCGTGGGGATGAAGAGTGTGACTACCGCTGCGGTTGCAGGTTCTAGACCCGACGGCCGGTAACGGCGTACGAGGTGTGCCATTGAGAGCGCCAGGAGAATATCACCAATCAATGAAACGGTTTTGATTGCATATAACGGCTCAATGGGTAGAAGGCTGGCCGTATACATCAGGAATAGGTAGGGAAAGTTGTAATTCGAGAACTCTCCGCCTAAAGCTTCGGCGCTGTGATTTCGGTACTCCTGCATCCACGGCAGGAGATAGATCGCAGCGTCTTCGCTTACGTATGGAAGCATAAGGACTCGCGCGAAGGCGGCAATTAGAAGAGACATAGCAACGATGCGTCTGCGACGTGATGTAGTTGATGAAGCCAACAGTCCCCACGGTAATTGCCCCATTGCGCAATCATTGAGTGCTCGGGCCGAGGTGTCAATGAAAAGCGGCCACCTTTATCTTGCAAGCAAGAAGAAGTGGCGCGCCTCCAAAGGGAGGCGGGCCACTTTGCGGTTAACGTTCGGGTCTAGAGTGCGCGTTCCCTCAGCGCATCCCGGATCTCGGTCAGCAGCGCAACCTGCGGATCCTCGGCAGCGTCCTTCTTCACGTCCTTGTTGATCCCCAGCCGCCGGTTGCGGCGCTCAATCATGATGTTCATCGGCATCACCACCACAAAGTAGATGGCTGCCGCGATCAGCAGGAAGTTCACCACGGCGGTCAGCAGGACCCCGAACTCGATGGCGTTGCCGTTCAGCTCCACCCTTGCGAAGCTGTCGAAGTTGGGCGCACCCACCAGGCCGGAGACGAAGGGCATCAGCACCTTGTTCACCAGTGCAGTCACCACCGCGCCGAACGCGGTACCCATGACGACGGCGACGGCAAGGTCAACCACGTTGCCCTTCATAATGAAGTTTTTGAATCCACTAAGCATGGAAACCAACCTAGCGCACCGGCATTACAGGTACGCGGGCGCCGCCTCCAGGCCGAAATATTCTTCCAGGGTGCCGACGCCACGGTTCGCCATGTCCGTGGCCGCCTCCACGCCCACGTACCGCAGGTGCCACGGCTCGTAGTAGTACCCCGTGATGGGGTGCAGCATCCACGGGTACCGCACCACGAAGCCGAAGCGGTGCCCGTTCGCCTTCGCCCAGGACGCCGCGGGCTGGTCGGCAAAGCATGGCTGGAAGCTGCAGGCACCCCCGCCGTCCCCGATGTCGAACGCCCACCCCGTCTGGTGCTCCGAATGGCCGGGCCGGGCACTGGCCGTGTCGGCGTCGGCCTGTCCCCGTGCGGCAACGTACCCGTTGTAGGTGGTCACCTGGGTGCTGTACGAGCGGTAGCCGCTGACCAGGACCATCGCCACGCCGTCCTGCGCGGCCGCCGCGAACATCGCCTCGGCCGCGGCCGCCGTCGTACTGTTCAGCAGCGCCGCCTCGCCAGCGGCAGAGATGGCGACGGCGGGTTGGACCAGGTCGGCCGGAACAAAGTCCACGGGCGCGAGGGGCCGGTGCTTGTTCACGATGACCCACTGGCTGGCCGGATCATCAAGCGAAAACTGCCGCGCCAAGGTGGCCGACGGTGACGGCGTGGGGGACGGCACCTCGGGTGACTGGCCCACGGTGGCGGCTTCCGCCGTCGGGCCCGCTGACGCGGTGACGGCAGCAGGGGAGGGGGACGCGGAGGAAGCAGCGGACGACGGCGGCGCAGCCTTGGGTGCCTCAGGCGTGCAGGCTGCCAGGACAGTCAGCCCGGCCCCCGCTGCCAGGAAACGGGTGAAGCTGCGCCGGCTGGGGGACCCGCATTGGTAGCACACCTGTGCTAAACCTTCCGGAGGAGCATGCGGCGGATGGAGTGGTCCGCCTCTTTAGTCAGCACCAGCTGTGCCCGGCCCCGCGTGGGAAGGACGTTCTCCTCCAGGTTGGGCTCGTTGATCCGCTTCCAGATGTCGCGGGCGGTGCTTTCGGCTTCGTCGTCGGACAGCGTGGCGTAGCGGTGGAAGTAGGACTCCGGCTGTGCGAACGCGGTGCTCCGCAGCTTCCGGAACCGGTCCACGTACCACTCCTCGATGTAGGAGGTCTTGGCGTCGACGTAGATGGAGAAGTCAAAGAAATCGCTCAGCGCCAGGCCCTGGCGGCCGTCATGCCGCGGCCGGGCCGGAGCCAGCACGTTCAGGCCTTCCACGATCAGCACGTCGGGGCGGCGGACCACCACTTCCTTGTCGGGAACGATGTCGTACGTGACGTGGGAGTACCAGGGCGCGCGCACTTCCTCGGCGCCGCCCTTGATCTCGCTCACGAAGCGCAGCAGCGCACGGCGGTCGTAGGACTCCGGAAAGCCCTTCCGGTCCAGCAGCTGCCGGCGCTTGAGCTCGGCCAGGGGATAGAGGAAGCCGTCCGTGGTGATGAGCTCCACATTGGGGGTGCCCGGCCAGCGGCGGAGCATCTCACGCAGCACGCGGGCAATGGTGGACTTACCCACGGCAACGGAGCCGGCCACGCCGATCACGAAGGGCGTGCGCTGGGTCTGCTCACCCAGGAACGTGGTGGTGGCCGCGTGCAGCTGCCCCGCCGCTTCGACGTACAGGTGCAGGAGCCGTGACAGCGGCAGGTAGACATCCCTGACTTCGCTGATGTCCAGGGGATCACCGAGCCCGCGAAGTCGCAGCACGTCCTCTTCATTAAGGGGCTGTTCCATCTGGGCTGCGAGCCGGGACCAGGTTTGCCGGTCCAGCTCCACGAACGGCGAGGCACCCTCCCCGTTCGCTTCATTGCGTTGCGAAGTCACGGTAAAGATTCTGCCCCGCGCCCGGCCCATCACGAAATGACGCTCCTGCTCAGCGCGGCGGCGCACGTCACGTGGGCTGTTCAGGACGGCGTGCCGAACGGGCTGCCGGTTTAGAGCAACAGCCACGCTGCCGATAGTCTTGTGCCTATGTGTGGAATCGTGGGATACGTAGGCCGTCCGGTTGACGGTGCAATTAACGGTCACAGTGCCCTGGATGTTGTCCTTGAAGGACTGCGCCGCCTGGAGTACCGCGGTTATGACTCGGCCGGGGTGGCGGTGGTGTCCCAGGGCGCCATCGAGTCCCGGAAGAAGTCAGGGAAGCTGAGCAACCTGATCGCCGAGCTGGAGGCCCGCCCGTTGCCGGAGTCGGTGACCGGTATCGGCCACACCCGCTGGGCCACGCACGGCGGCCCTACGGACCGCAACGCGCACCCGCACCTGGCTGACGGCGGCAAGCTGGCCGTGATCCACAACGGCATCATCGAAAACTTCGCCGAGCTCAAGCTTGAGCTGCTGGAAAAGGGCGTCACGTTCCTGTCCGAGACGGACACCGAAGTCGCTGCGGCCCTGCTCGCGGACATCCTCCGCAACAAGCTGGGCGGGGACACCGCCAACGGCGGCCTGACCCACGCCATGGAGCTGGCCTGCCAGCGCCTGGAGGGCGCCTTCACGCTGCTCGCCGTGCACGCTGACCAGCCCGACGTCGTCGTGGCCGCCCGCCGCAACTCACCGCTGGTGGTGGGCCTGGGCGAGGGCGAGAACTTCCTGGGCTCGGACGTGTCCGGGTTCATCGACTACACCCGCCGCGCCGTGGAGCTGGGCCAGGACCAGATCGTGACCATCACCGCGGACACGGTGGAGATCACCGATTTCTACGGCAACCCCGCCCAGGGCAAGGAATACCACGTGGACTGGGACCCGGCCTCAGCGGAAAAGGGCGGCTTCTCCTCCTTCATGGAGAAGGAAATCCATGACCAGCCCGACGCCGTGGCGCAGACCCTGCTGGGACGATCGGACATCAAGGGCAAACTGACCCTGGACGAGCTCCGCATCGACCCGGAACTGCTCAAGCAGGTGGACAAGATCATCGTGCTGGCCTGCGGCACTGCGGCCTACGCGGGCATGGTGGCCAAGTACGCCATCGAAAACTGGTGCCGGATCCCCACCGAGGTGGAGCTCGCGCACGAGTTCCGCTACCGCGACCCGATCCTGAACGAGAAGACCCTGGTGGTCTCCATCAGCCAGTCCGGGGAGACCATGGACACGCTGATGGCCGTCCGCTACGCCCGGGAACAGGGCGCCAAGACCATCTCCATTTGCAACACCAACGGCTCCACCATCCCGCGTGAATCCGACGCCGTGCTCTACACGCACGCAGGCCCGGAAATCGCCGTGGCGTCCACCAAGGCGTTCCTGGCGCAGATCACCGCCGCGTACCTGCTGGGCCTGTACCTGGCCCAGCTGCGCGGAAACATCTTCTCCGGCCAGATCAAGGACGTCCTCGCTGACCTGAACAAGATCCCCGCGAAGATCCAGACCATCCTGGACAACGCCGGGCCGCTGCGCGAACTGGCCCGGTCCATGGCCAACGAGAAGTCCGTGCTGTTCCTGGGCCGGCACGTGGGCTACCCCGTGGCCCTCGAGGGCGCGCTGAAGCTCAAGGAAATCGCGTACATCCACGCCGAAGGCTTCGCCGCCGGTGAGCTCAAGCACGGCCCCATCGCCCTGATCGACGAAGGCCAGCCGGTCTTCGTGGTGGTCCCGTCACCGCGCGGCCGCGACTCCCTGCACTCCAAGGTGGTCTCCAACATCCAGGAAGTCCGCGCCCGCGGCGCCCGCACCCTGGTCATCGCCGAGGAAGGCGACGAAGCCGTCAAGGCCTACGCCGAGTACGTCTTCTACGTCCCGGAAACCCCCACCCTGCTCATGCCCCTGCTGACCACCGTGCCGCTGCAGATCTTCGCCGCGGAACTGGCAGCTGCCAAGGGCTACGACGTGGACCAGCCCCGCAACCTCGCCAAGAGCGTCACCGTCGAATAACGGCCGCCAGCAGAAAGCCCCAGACCTTACGGCCTGGGGCTTTCTGCTTTAACACGCCCATGCCAAAACCACCTGTTGCGCTGATGGCGGACAAACGCAATATCCCGTCCAAACCGCGGCGTGCGCCGGCTTGCCGCCAGGACCGCCCCCGTAGAATGAACCGCATGATCGTTGGCATTGGGGTAGACGTAGTAGACATCGAGCGGTTCGGCCGCCAGCTGGAACGAACACCGGGCCTGAGGGACCGCCTGTTCGTGCCGGCGGAGCGCGAACTGAACACCCGCTCGCTGGCAGCCCGGTTCGCCGCGAAGGAAGCCGTGGCCAAGGTCCTGGGCGCCCCTGCCGGCATGAACTGGCAGGACTGCTGGATCGGCCTTGACCACAACGGACCCACCGTCCAGGTCAAGGGGACCGTCCTGGCGGTTGCCGAGGCCAAGGGCGTCAAGCGCTGGCACCTTTCCATCAGCCACGACGGCGGCATCGCCACGGCCACGGTCCTGGCCGAAGGCTGACCCGGCCGCCGCATGATCAGCGCCTACACCGGAACGCAGGTCCGGGCAGCCGAGGAACCCCTCCTGGCTGCCGGACTGGGAGACACGCTCATGCAGCGCGCCGCGCACGGACTGGCAAGCGCCGTCGTCCATGAACTCACGTCCCGGGGCCGCCGCCTGAACGGCGCCCGCGTGGTGGTGCTGGCCGGCAAGGGCAATAACGGCGGCGACGGCCTCTACGCCGGCGCCTTCCTTGCGGCCCGCGGAATGCGTACGACGGCGGTACTCACCGGGGATGCGGCCCATCCTGCTGGTCTGGCCGCTTTTGAGCGCGCGGGCGGCCGGGTGCACCGGCTCACTGATGCGGCACTTCCGGAACTGGCGGCGGAAGCTGCCGCGGCCGACGTCGTCATCGACGCCGTGCTGGGGACCGGTGCCAAGGGCGGGCTGCGTGGAAGTGCCGCTGACCTGGTCCAGGCAGTCAGTGACGGAAACAGGCGCGGCCTCGTGGTGGCCTGCGATCTTCCCAGCGGCGTGGACGCCGATACCGGCGAGGCTGCCCTTCCTGTCCTGCCGGCAGACGTGACCGTCACCTTCGGGGGAGCGAAGGCCGGCCTGCTGGCGGACCCCGGCGCTGACTACGCCGGGCGCGTCCTGGTGGTGCCGATCGGGATTGCGGAGCACCTGCCGCAGCCGTCCCTGCGCCGGCTCGAGGACGCCGATCTGGCACACCTCCTGCCGCTGCCCGCACGGCGCGCGCAGAAGTATTCCCGCGGCGTGCTGGGCGTGGTGGCCGGCTCCGAGGACTATCCGGGAGCCGCAGTTCTGGCATGCCGGGGCGCCCTCGCCGCAGGAGTGGGCATGGTGCGCTACCTGGGTCCGCCGTCGGTGGCAGACTTGGTCCGGCAATCCTGTCCGGAGGTGGTGTGCAGCACCGGGAGCGTGGCTGACAACCGTGTCCAGGCCTGGCTGGTGGGCTCCGGCATGGGCCCGCAGGACCACGACCAGTTGGCCCGCGCGCGTGACGCCATCACGTCCGGCCTTCCCGTCGTTGCGGACGCCGGCGCACTGCCCGCGCTTCCCGAAACCCTGGCCCCGCACGTGGTGCTGACGCCGCACGCGGGGGAGTTGGCATCGCTGTTCCGGCGTCTGGGCGGCGGCGAGGACCGCGAGGCGGTGGAGGCGGGGACGCTCGCCGCTGTCCGCCAGGCGGCCGGCCGCACCGGAGCCACCGTCCTGCTCAAGGGTGCCAGCACACTCGTGGCCGCGCCCTCGGGCGATACCTTCAGCCAGGCGGACGGTACGCCCTGGCTCGCCACTGCCGGCAGCGGGGACGTCCTGGCCGGCGTCATCGGTGCGCTGCTTGCCCAGGCAGGGCCCGACGTCGGGCGCTTCAGTGAGGCGGGCATCGCGGCGGAGAGCCGGTGGGCTGCCATCGCCGCCCTTGGCGCCGCCCTGCACGGCAGTGCCGGGCGTGCAGCGTCGGAGGCGGTGTCTGGCGGTCCCATTACCGCCGGTGGGGTGGCGAATGCCATACCCGAAATTTGGGGTAAAGTCAGCATGCTTAGTAAACATGGAGCCTGGAAACGTAATAGTCACAGCCAGCCACTACGGTAGGCATTAGTTCGCACCAGCAGCAGGGGCGTTCCGATGCCCTCTGCTGCTGACCACAAAATGAGGAGCACGATGGAAGTCTGGCCTGGAAATGCCTACCCGCTGGGAGCTACCTTTGACGGCACCGGCACCAATTTCGCCCTGTTCAGCGAACGGGCCGAGCGGGTGGAACTCTGCCTCCTGTCCGATGACCTGACCGAAACGCGGATCGAACTGACCGAGGTGGACGGCTACGTGTGGCACTGCTACCTGCCGCACATCCAGCCCGGCCAGAAGTACGGCTACCGCGTGCACGGGCCCTACGATCCCGCCAGCGGCAACCGCTTCAACCCGAACAAGCTGCTGATGGACCCTTACGCCAAGGCCGTCCAGGGCCAGATCGACTGGGACCCGGCGCTCTTCTCCTACGAATTCGGTGACCCCGATTCCCGCAACGACGCCGACTCCGCCCCGCACACCATGCACGGCGTGGTCATCAACCCCTTCTTCGAATGGGACGGCGACCGCCAGCTGAAGATCCCGTACCACCAGTCGGTCATCTATGAAGCCCACGTCAAGGGCCTCACCGAACTGCACCCGGAGATCCCCGAAGAGCAGCGCGGCACCTATGCCGGCGTGGCCCACCCCGCGGTCATCGACCACATGAAAAAGCTCGGCGTCACCGCCATCGAGCTCATGCCGGTCCACCAGTTCGTCAACGACGGCACCCTGGTGGAAAAGGGCCTCAACAACTACTGGGGCTACAACACCATCGGCTTCTTCGCCCCGCAGAACACCTACAGCTCCACCGGCGACGTCGGGCACCAGGTCCAGGAATTCAAGGCCATGGTCCGCGACCTGCACCGCGCCGGCATCGAAGTGATCCTCGACGTCGTCTACAACCACACCGCCGAAGGCAACCACCTGGGCCCCACGCTGTCCTTCAAGGGCATCGACAACCAGGCCTACTACCGACTGGTGGACAACGACCTCAAGCACTACATGGACTACACCGGCACTGGCAACTCGCTGAACGTGCGCCACCCGCACTCCCTGCAGCTGCTCATGGACTCCCTGCGCTACTGGGTCACCGAGATGCACGTGGACGGCTTCCGCTTCGACCTCGCCTCCACCCTGGCCCGCGAGTTCTACGACGTGGACAAGCTCTCCACCTTCTTCGAACTTATCCAGCAGGACCCCGTAGTCTCCCAGGTCAAGCTGATCGCCGAGCCGTGGGACGTTGGCCCCGGCGGCTACCAGGTGGGCAACTTCCCGCCGCAGTGGACGGAATGGAACGGCAAGTACCGCGACACGGTCCGCGACTTCTGGCGCGGCGAGCCCTCCACCCTGGGTGAATTCGCGTCCCGGCTGACCGGCTCCGCCGACCTGTACGAAAGCTCCGCCCGCCGGCCGGTGGCCTCGATCAACTTCGTCACCGCCCACGACGGTTTCACCATGCGCGACCTGGTCTCCTACAACGAGAAGCACAACGAGGCCAACGGCGAGGGCAACAACGACGGCGAATCGCACAACCGGTCCTGGAACTGCGGCGTTGAAGGCGACACGGACGACGACAAGGTCCTGACCCTGCGCGCCCGCCAGCAGCGCAACTTCATCGCCACCCTCCTGCTTTCCCAGGGCGTGCCCATGCTGCTGCACGGCGACGAACTCGGCCGCACCCAGCAGGGCAACAACAACACCTACTGCCAGGACTCCGAGCTCAGCTGGATCCACTGGGAAGCCATGGACCAGCCGCTGGTGGAGTTCACCGCCTTCGTCAACAAGCTCCGCCACGACCACCCGACGTTCCGCCGCAGCCGCTTCTTTGACGGCCGCCCGGTACGCCGCGGCGAAGGCGAGAAGCTGCCGGACATCGTTTGGCTGAAGACTGACGGCACCGAAATGCTGCCGGAGGACTGGGGAAGCGGGTTCGGCCGGACCATCGGTGTGTTCTACAACGGTGACGGCATCCAGGAACAGGATTCCCGCGGCCGGCGCATCACCGACGACAGCTTCATCATGGCCTTCAACGCCCACGACGACGTTGTGGACTTCTGCCTGCCCTCGGACGAGTACTCCCAGTACTGGGAGGTCCTGATCGATACGGCCAAGCAGGCCGATGCCTACGAGCCCCTCAAGGCGAAGGCGACGCTGACGCTGGAAGCGAAGTCGATGGTGGTGCTGCGCGCCTACTCTGGCCCCGAGGAAGAAGTGGACCTTTCCGCTGCGGCTTCCCTGGCCTCAATGGCCGAGCATGAGGAAGCCCAGGAGGAGATGGTGGAGGCCCAGACCAAGGCCGCGGAAGCAAGCGAGGCAAAGGCAACGAAGGCATGAGGACCCCGGTCTCCACCTACCGTTTCCAGATCCGCAGCAGCTTCACCCTGTTCGACGCCGCCGCGCAGGTCCCGTACCTGAAAGACCTCGGCGTGGACTGGGTATACCTGTCGCCCATCCTCACCGCGGAGAAGGGCTCGGACCACGGCTATGACGTGACCGACCCCTCCGCCGTGGACCCTGACCGTGGTGGCCCGGAAGGGCTGCTGGCCCTGTCCAGGGCGGCCCGCGAACACGGCATGGGCGTCCTGGTGGACATTGTGCCCAACCATGTGGGCGTGGCATCCCCGCCGCAGAACCCCTGGTGGTGGTCCCTCCTCAAGGAAGGCCGCGAATCGCCCTACGCCGAAGCATTCGACGTCGACTGGGACCTGGGCGGCGGAAAGGTCCGGCTCCCCATGCTGGGCTCCGACGCTGACCTGGACAAGCTGGAGGTCAAGGATGGCGAACTCCGCTACTACGACCACCGGTTCCCCTTGGCCGAGGGCTCGTACACGGAAGGTGACTCTCCGCAGGAGGTGCACAGCCGCCAGCATTACCAGCTGATGGACTGGCGCCGTGCCGACGCCGAGCTGAACTACCGGCGCTTCTTTGCGGTCACCACGCTCGCCGGCATCCGGGTGGAGGTGCCGTCCGTGTTCGAAGAGGCCCATGCCGAGGTGGGCCGCTGGTTCACCGAGGGCCTGGTGGACGGGCTCCGCGTGGACCACCCGGACGGCCTGGCCGATCCCGCAGGCTACCTTCGCTGGCTCAAGGACCTCAGCGGCGGCGCGTACGTCCTGGTGGAGAAGATCCTTGAACCCGGGGAAGTGCTGCCGCAGGAGTTCGCGTGCGAAGGCACCACCGGATATGACGCCCTGGCGGACGTGGACCGAGTCTTCGTTGACCCGGCAGGGCAGCAGGCGCTGGACGCACTGGATGCCCGGCTGCGCGGTACCGCTCAGCCCGCGGACTATGCCGAAATGATCCGCGGCACCAAGCGCATGATCGCCGACGGCATCCTGCGCTCTGAGGTGCTGCGGCTGGCCCGGCTGGTTCCGGAGTCCTACGGGCTGGAGCTGGACCAGGCAGCCGACGCCATCGCCGAGATCATCGCGTCCTTCCCCGTGTACCGGTCCTACCTGCCGGTGGGCGCCGACGTCCTCAAGGAGGCCTGCGAGTCAGCCGCCGCGCACCGGCCGGACCTGGACGTGGCGGTGGGAACCCTCCTTCCGCTGCTGCTGGATCCTGCCAATCCCATTGCCATCCGGTTCCAGCAGACCTCCGGCATGGTCATGGCCAAAGGCGTGGAGGACACCGCTTTCTACCGCTACACCCGGCTGGGCACCCTGACCGAGGTGGGCGCCGAACCCACTGAGTTCTCGGTGGCGCCGGAGGAATTCCACCAGAGGATGCAGCGGCGCCAGCAGGACCTGCCGCTGTCCATGACCACCCTGTCCACCCACGACACCAAACGCAGTGAGGATGCCCGGGCACGGATCTCGGTCATCGCCGAACTGCCGCAGGAGTGGGCGGAAACGCTGGAGACCCTCCGCGGCCTGGCGCCGATCCCGGACGGCCCGTACGAGAACCTGCTGTGGCAGGCAATCATCGGAGCCTGGCCTGCCAGCCGGGAACGGCTGCAGGGCTACGCCGAGAAGGCTGCCCGGGAGGCGGGCAACTCCACCAAGTGGACAGATCCCAACGAGGATTTCGAGTCCACGGTGAAGGCCGCTGTGGACGCAGTCTTTGACGACGCCAAGGTCGCCAAAGTGGTGGCGGATTTCGTGGCCCGCATCGACGCCCACTCCGCGGCAAACTCGGTGTCCGCCAAGCTGGTCCAGCTGACCATGCCCGGCGTGCCGGACGTGTACCAGGGCAGCGAGTTCTGGGAACGCTCGCTGACGGACCCGGACAACCGCCGTCCCGTGGACTTTGGCGCCCGGCAGGCGGAGCTGGCAAAGCTCGACGCCGGCACCTTGCCGGACGCGGGCACGGAGGCCAGCAAGCTTTTGGTCACCTCGCGGGCCCTCCGGCTGCGCCGGGACAAGCCTGAGCTGTTCCAGGGATACACGCCGGTGGAAGCCACCGGCGCGGCCGCCGCGCACCTGCTCGCCTTCAGCCGGGGAACCGATCCATCCTCCGGTGCCCTCACGTTTGCCACCCGGCTCCCTGCCGGACTGGAAGCCGGCGGCGGGTGGCGGGACACCGCCGTCGACCTTTCAATCACCATGCGGGACGAATTCACGGGAACCAGCCACGGTCCGGGCCCGGTTTTGGTGGCAGAGGTCCTGGGTACCTACCCGGTGGCCCTGCTGGTACCTGCGGATGGAGAAAAGGCATGACCCTGGTCAACGTTGGACCCGAACGCTTCGACGTCTGGGCGCCGGACGCCAAGTCCGTCATCCTGCTGGCCAACGGCCGGCAATACCCCATGCTGGAGAAGGAAACGGCGCCGGGATCCGAAGGGTGGTGGACCGCCCCCGACGCTCCTGTGGACGGTGACGTGGACTACGGCTACCTGCTGGACGGCGACACCACCCCCATTCCCGATCCCAGGTCCCGACGCCTCCCCGCCGGCGTGCATGAGCAGTCCCGGACCTACGATCCCGCAGCCTATGCATGGCGGGATTCCGGCTGGCGCGGCAAGGACCTGCAGGGTTCGGTGATTTACGAACTCCACGTGGGCACCTTCACCCCCGAAGGAACCCTGGACGCGGCCGTGGAGAAACTGGGCTACCTGGCGGACCTGGGCATCGACTTCGTGGAGCTGCTGCCCGTTAACGGCTTCAACGGCACCCACAACTGGGGCTACGACGGCGTCCAGTGGTACACCGTCCACGAAGGCTACGGCGGGCCGGCTGCGTACCAGCGTTTCGTCGACGCCGCCCACGCCGCCGGGCTGGGCGTCATCCAGGACGTGGTCTACAACCACCTTGGCCCCAGCGGGAACTACCTGCCCAAGTTCGGCCCGTACATGAAGCAGGGGGACGCCAACACCTGGGGCGACTCCGTGAACCTGGACGGGCCCGGCTCGGACGTGGTCCGCGAATACATCCTGGACAACGCCGCACTCTGGCTGCGCGACTACCACGTGGACGGGCTCCGCCTCGACGCCGTGCATGCTCTGAAGGATGAACGCGCGGTGCACATCCTGGAGGAGCTGGGGGCTTTGGGCGACGCCATCTCGGCCGAGACCGGGCTGCCCAAGACGCTCATCGCGGAATCGGACCTCAACAACCCGCGCCTGATCTATCCCCGGGACACCAACGGGTACGGCCTGGCCGGGCAGTGGAGCGATGACTTCCACCACGCGGTGCACGTCAGCGTCAGCGGCGAGACCACCGGCTACTACTCGGACTTCGAGTCCCTGGCCGTAATGGCCAAGGTGCTGAAAGACGGGTTCCTGCACGACGGCAGCTACTCCAGCTTCCGTGGACGCCATCACGGCCGGCCCATCAACGCCGCCCTGGCGCACCCGGCGGCGCTGGTGGTCTGCAACCAGAACCACGACCAAATCGGCAACCGCGCCACCGGGGACAGGCTCTCGCAGTCCCTGTCCTACGGACAGCTCGCCGTGGCCGCGGTCCTCACACTGACATCGCCGTTCACGCCCATGCTGTTCATGGGCGAGGAATACGGCGCCACCACGCCGTGGCAGTTCTTCACGTCCCACCCGGAACCGGAGCTCGGGAAGGCCACCGCGGAAGGCCGCATCAAGGAGTTTGAGCGCATGGGGTGGGATCCCGCCGTCGTGCCTGACCCGCAGGACCCGGAAACCTTCCGCCGGTCCAAGCTGGACTGGGCCGAGGCCTCCAACGGCGACCACGCACGGCTCCTTGAGCTGTACCGGGCGCTGACCGCGCTGCGCCGTGAGCATTCGGAGCTGGCGGGGCTCGGCTTTGGTGAGACGGAAGTGTCGTTCGAGGACGACGCCGGCTGGCTGCGGTTCCGGCGGGGCAGCGTTGAGGTGTTGGTGAATTTCTCGGACGCGAAGGTCCGGTTGGACGAAGCCTCCGGCAGCGTCCTGCTGGCCACGGACGAAGGAACCGCCCTGGACAGCGGATCCCTTGACCTGGCGCCCTGGAGCGCCGCGATCCTCAAGTCCTGAAACGAAGGGTTGCGCCGCGGACTGGGTCCGCGGCGCAACTTTTTCTGCTGAGCGCTAACATTCGGCGTGTTGCCCACGTCACGACTGGCAGGATGGAATGTATGACTTATTCAGCAGCGGACAACCGCTACGAATCAATGCCCTACCGCCGCGTGGGCCGCAGCGGACTCAAACTCCCGGCGATCTCCCTGGGACTGTGGCACAACTTTGGCGACGACAAGCGCTTCGAGGAACAGCGGGACATCCTCCGCCGTGCCTTCGACCTCGGCGTTAACCACTTCGACCTTGCCAACAACTACGGCCCGCCGGACGGGTCCGCCGAAACCAACTTTGGCCGGCACCTGCGGGACGACTTCAAGCCGTATCGCGACGAACTGGTCATCTCCACCAAGGCCGGCTACTACATGTGGCCCGGACCCTACGGTGAATGGGGTTCCCGCAAGTACCTGATCTCCAGCCTGGACCAGTCCCTGCAGCGCATGGGCCTGGAGTACGTGGACATCTTCTACAGCCACCGGCCCGATCCGGAAACGCCCATGGAAGAGACCATGGGTGCCCTGGACTACGCCGTCCGCTCCGGCAAGGCACTGTACGCCGGCATCTCGTCCTACACTCCGGAGCAGACCCTCGAGGCCGCCCGCATCCTCAAGGAATTGGGTACGCCGCTGCTGATCCACCAGCCGAGTTACTCCATGCTCAACCGCTGGACCGAGGATGGCTCGCCAAACCTGTACGAGGTGCTGGACCAGGTGGGCGCCGGATCCATCGCCTTCTCGCCCCTGGCGCAGGGCATGCTCACGGACCGTTACCTCCACGGCATCCCCGAAGACTCCCGGGCAGCCAAGGCCCGTTTCCTCTCGGAGGACTCCATCACCGAGGAGAAACTGGACCGCGTCCGCGGGCTGCGGAAGATCGCCGAGGGCCGCGGACAGTCCCTGGCCCAGATGGCCATCGCATGGATCTTGCGGGACCAACCCAAGGGATCGCCCGTCACCTCCGCCCTGATCGGCGCCTCAAGTGTCCGGCAGCTGGAGGACAGCCTGTCCGCCATCAACAACCTCAGCTTCTCCGATGACGAACTGACCGCCATCGACGAATTCGCGGTGGAGTCGGACATCAACCTCTGGAAGCAAAACGCCTGACGGATGATTCTTACGTGACGGGACCTGGCGCAACCGCGCCCGGTCCCGCTGCGTTGGGTAGTATGAAAAGGCGCCGCGCGGCGCCGTGCCAGCCGGCCGCCGTCGTACTTTCTGCGAGGCAAACCCGGCCGGCTGACGTTTGTCCCCAAAGGAGTTCTG
Source organism: Arthrobacter sp. Soil764 (assembly GCF_001428075.1). GTDB lineage: Bacteria > Actinomycetota > Actinomycetes > Actinomycetales > Micrococcaceae > Arthrobacter. The sequence continues at coordinate 149,759 of NZ_LMSI01000020.1, forward strand.
TGTCTTCACATCCGATCCGTGTTGCAATCGTTGGCGTGGGCAACTGCGCCGCCTCGCTGGTGCAGGGCGTCCAGTACTACAAGGATGCCGATCCCGCTGAGACCGTTCCCGGCCTGATGCACGTTGAGTTTGGCCAGTACCACGTGGGCGATGTTCAGTTCGTCGCCGCGTTTGATGTTGACGGCAAGAAGGTCGGCGTCGACCTTTCCGACGCCATCCTGGCCAGCGAGAACAACACCATCAAGATCGCCGACGTCCCGCCCACCGGTGTCACCGTCCAGCGCGGCCACACCCTTGACGGGCTGGGCAAGTACTACCTCGAGACCATCGAGGAATCCACCGATGAGCCCGTGGACGTGGTCCAGGCACTCAAGGACGCCAAGGTTGACGTCCTGGTCTGCTACCTGCCCGTCGGTTCCCAGCAGGCGGCGGAGTTCTACGCCCAGGCCGCGATCGACGCCGGCGTTGCCTTCGTCAACGCCCTGCCGGTCTTCATCGCCGGGACCAAGGAGTGGGCTGACAAGTTCACCGCCGCCGGTGTTCCGATCGTCGGTGACGACATCAAGAGCCAGATCGGCGCCACCATCACCCACCGCGTCATGGCCAAGCTGTTCGAGGACCGCGGAGTGACCCTGGACCGGACGTACCAGCTGAACGTCGGCGGCAACATGGACTTCAAGAACATGCTGGAGCGTGACCGGCTGGAGTCCAAGAAGATCTCCAAGACCCAGGCCGTGACCTCCAACGTGGAAGCCGAACTGGCTGCCAAGGATGTGCACATCGGCCCGTCCGACTACGTGCAGTGGCTCGATGACCGCAAGTGGGCGTTCGTGCGCCTGGAGGGCCGCAACTTCGGTGACGCCCCCGTGTCGCTGGAGTACAAGCTGGAGGTCTGGGATTCCCCGAACTCCGCCGGTGTGATCATCGACGCGATCCGCGCTGCCAAGATCGGCCTGGACCGCGGCATCGGCGGCCCGCTGCTCTCGGCTTCAAGCTACTTCATGAAGTCCCCGCCGGAGCAGTTCAACGACGACCTCGCCCGCGAGAAGGTCGAAGCCTTCATCCGCGGCGACCTGGAGCGCTAAACGCCGCTCTTCTGTCGTTTTAGGCGCTCCCTCACCCTCCGGGGTGGGGGAGCGCCGCCGGTTAACACGCCCGCTCACCTTTGACACGTTTCCCGGCGACGCCCGCTCACTTTTGGCGGCTTTTCTGGCGACGCCCGCTCACTTTTGGCGGCTTTTCTGGCGACGCCCGCTCCACGTCTGGTCTGCTGTCTAGCAACGCCTGCTCAACTTTGGTCAGTTCTCAAGCAACGTCCGCTCACCTTTGTCGGGTTTTTTGGAAACGCCCGGTCACCTTCTCGTTGGCCAGTGGTTTCGTCAAACCGGCGAAGAGCATGGTCGGGCTCCGAAGGCAGCGAATTGAGTACCAAAGACGCTCAGGGTACCTCCCGCGTCGTTCAGCCTTCCTTCGCAAATCCCGACGTGACGCTCGCATCCGCCACGGGATTCCTCATCGCTCGCTTGATCTTCTTGATAGCGGCAGCGAATCCGTCCTTCTGATCGGTCTTGTCGACGACGATGACCGTCCACCCGGCCGCTTCGAAGGCCTTGTCCCTTCGCCGATCGCTCAGGCGCTGTGCTTCCAGAAGGTGGTGGCCGCCGTCGTACTGGATCGCAGTTCTTCGCTGTCGAAAGCCGAGGTCGGCAGAGGGTGATCTTGGGTCTCCTGGGCGAAGTGGCAGCTGCAACTCCGGCGTCGGAAGACCTGCGTCCAACATGGCCAACCGGAGGAAGGTCTCGGGCGCAGAGTCCGATCCAACCCGCACTAATTCCAGTGCCTGCCTCGCACGCACAACCCCTTGAAGATTTGGATGACGGGCAATCATGCCCCGTAGTTCCTCTACCGTTGAGTAAGCGTCCTCCCGGCCCTCCAGTTCGGGACGGGGCAGTCGAACCAAGTGGTCCGCCATGGCCACCATGTCTTCCAGAGGCAGAAGCCTCGCCATGTCCAGCCACGTGCGTGCCCGTGTGCTGATCCACATCCCCTCGACGAACTCCACCTCGCCAGGCTTCACAATGACCCGATGGCCGTGGATACCTTTCCTGCGGGCTCCGGGAAGCGCCGTTGGCTTGCTGAGATGCAGCTCGCTCGAGTCTGACAGCCAGGCGGGCAGGAGAGAACTGTGGAGGCGAGCCGCTGTGACATGGGAAATCCATGCTCCGGGTGTCGCTTCTGATAAAGCACGGGCGGCCTCCCCGAGGCAGAAGTCCCATGCAGCAGGGCGGTAGAGGCCCCGGCTGACGTGTTCGATGTCGGCGCCGCGCAGGCGGTTGTGGTCCAGTCCGGCGCTCTTGGAGCTCTCAACCGTGAAAGGTCTGTTCGCCAGATGCGGAGGTAAGGGCAGACGGGATCGCATACTGCATTCTTATGCAAACGGTGCTGGCACGTGTGGAGTTATCCACAGGCTGAAACGTCATCCCATCTCTGCCGTCGCTCCCTGGGGTGTGGACTGAGCGGCGGTTTTGGGAGGCCTGCCAGAGGTGAGCGGGCGTTGGGGGAAGGGCTGCGAAAGGTGAGCGGGCGATGGGGGAAGGGCTGCGAAAGGTGAGCGGGCGTTTGAGGGAGGCCTGCCAGAGGTGAGCGGGCGTTGGGGGATTTAGTGTCAAAGGTGAGCGGGGTTCTAGGTGAGGCCCACGGGATTGCCGTCCGCGTCCACGTCCATGCGCAGGGCGGCCGGGACGGCGGGGAGGCCGGGCATGGTCATCACGGCCCCGGTCAGGGCCACGATGAAGCCCGCACCGGTCTTGGGCAGCAGGTCGCGGACGTGGATGGTGAAGCCCTTCGGGGCCCCGAGCCGGGAGGCATCATCCGTGAACGAGTACTGCGTCTTGGCCATGCAGACCGGCAGACCGCTCCAGCCGTTGCGTTCGATGTCGGCCAGCCGCTTCAGAGCCGGCACCGAGAAGTCAACGCCGTCCGCGCCGTAGATCTCCTGGGCAATGGTCCGGATCTTGTCCTCCACCGGCAGCCCCAGGGCGTAGAGGTGCCGGAAGCTGTTGGGTCCCTCCGCCGCCTGCAGCACCAGGGCCGCCAGCTCGTCACCGCCGTCGCCGCCGCCGCCCCGCCCCCACACGTCGGCCACGGCGGCGGCTACGCCTTCGGCAGCACACCATGCCAGCAGCCAGTCGAGTTCCTCCTGGGAATCGGAGGAGAACCTGTTGATCGCCACCACGGGCGTTACCCCGAACTTCTCCACGTTCCGCACATGCCGGCGCAGGTTTGCCACCCCCGCTTCGAGCGCAGCTACATCCGGCTGGGCCAGCTGGTTCTTTGCCATCCCGCCCTGCATCTTCAGGGCCCGAACGGTGGCCACTACCACGACGGCGGACGGCGCCAGGCTCCCGTACCGTGCCTTGATGTCCATGAACTTCTCCGCCCCGAGGTCCGCGCCGAAACCGGCCTCTGTGACCACAATGTCCGCGAGCCGACGGGCGGTCTGCGTGGCAATCAGTGAATTGCAGCCATGGGCGATGTTCGCAAAGGGACCGCCGTGGACCAGGGCGGGCGTGCCGGCGATGGTCTGGACCAGGTTGGGTTTGATGGCCTCCTTCAGGAGCAGCGTCAAGGCGCCTTCCACCCCGAGGTCCGCTACCGTCACGGGCACCCGGTCATACGTGTAGCCGAAAGTAATGCGGCCCAGCCGCGACCGCAGGTCGGCCAGGTCCTTGGCCAGGCAGAAAACGGCCATGACCTCGGAGGCCACCGTGATGTCGAACCCGTCCTGCCGCGGCACGCCCTGCGAAGGCCCGCCCAGACCAATGACCACCTCCCGCAGGGCCCGGTCGTTCATGTCCAGCACGCGCTTGAACGTCATCCGGCGGGGATCGATATTCAGTGCGTTGCCCTGGTAGATGTGGTTGTCCACCAGAGCCATGAGGGCGTTGTTGGCCGATGTGATGGCGTGGAAGTCGCCGGTGAAGTGCAGGTTGATCTCATCCATGGGCAGCACCTGTGAAAAGCCGCCGCCGGTGGCACCGCCCTTCATCCCCAGGACCGGACCCAGCGAGGGCTCCCGCAGCGCAATCATCACCTTCCGGCCGGCCCGGGCCAGGGAATCCGCCAGACCCACGGTGGTGGTCGATTTTCCCTCGCCCGCCGGGGTGGGGGACATGGCAGATACCAGTACCACTTTGCCGTAGGGCGCCGGCGCTGCCAGCCTGGCCGGATCAATCTTGGCCTTGTACCGCCCGTACTGCTCCAGGGCTTCCGGGTTCACCCCTGCGGCAGCGGCGATGTCCGCGATCGGCCGGATCCGGGCGGCCCGGGCTATCTCAAGATCAGAAGGGAGAGCAGACATCCTTGTCCTTTCCCACGCAGTTCGTCCTGCGCAGTCCATTCCTGCACCGGCAGGCGCCGGAGGCATGCCCCTAAGCTAACAGCACCCAGGGCGTCGGCGAAGGAAAATCAGGAAGCGGGAATCACCGGGGCCAGGCGAAGGCCCACAAAGTTCTCGACGGCGGCGTGGTAGCTTTCCAGCGTGATGGCAGCGGTGCGCTGCCAGCCGGAGTTCTGGGCACGAATGGCTGCAGCCCGGCCCAGGTCCTCGCGGGTGGCGGGATCGTCGTACAAAGCTTCGAGGGCATCGGCCCAGTCGGCTGCGTGGTGGCCGTCCACCAGCAGGCCGGTCCGGCCGTGGAAAATGGCGCGGGAAAGCCCGCCCACCCGAGTGGCCACCACGGGCGTGCCGCAGGCCTGCGCCTCGAGCGCCACGAGCCCGAAGGACTCGCTGAAGGACGGCATCACCACAACGTCCGCCGCGCGGAACCAGGACGCCAGCTCAGGTGCCTTCACGGGCGGAAGCTGCGTGACGACGTCGTCCATTCCTGCCTCCGCAATAAGGCAGCGCAGGTTGAATTCCTTGTTGCCGCTCAGGGCGCCGAGGATGGTGACGCGCAGATCGATGTCCGGGCGGCGTTTCCGCAGCAGCGCTGCCGCCTTGACCAGGACGTGCGGGCCTTTCAGCCGCTGGATGCGGCCGGCGAACACGAGGTGGAAGGTCTCCGGGCTGATGCCGTGCCGCGCCCGGGACCGTGCACGGAATGCGGGGGTGAAGGTGGCCAGGTCCACGCCGGGAGGGGCGATGTCGATGCGGTCGTAGGTGGCGCCGTAGTGGGAGACGAGTTCGGCTGCTTCCGAGCTGGTGTTGGCAATAAGCCTGGCCGCGCCGTCCACGATGCGGTGCTCGCCCACCTCGCGCCGGCGCGGTTCCGGCTGCTCGCCGGACTCCAGCAGCAGGTTCTTGACCTTGGCCATGGTGTGCATGGTGTGCACCAGCGGCACGCCCCACAGCTCGGACAGTTCCAGCCCCGCGATTCCGGACACCCAGTAATGCGAATGGATGACGTCGTAGCGGCCGTGCGGCTGGCGGCGCCGGATCTGCTCGATCTGGGCCACCATGGCATGCAGCAGCCCGGGAAGCTCTTCTTTGGGGATCTTCCGGGGCGGGCCGGCCAGGACGTTGTGCACGCACACACCCGGATCGGGGTGTTCGACGGCGGGCTGGTCGGCTGAAGTGGCGCGCGTGAAGATCTCCACCTCCACACCCGCTTCGGCAAGCGCGGACGCCAGCTCGCGGATGTAGACGTTCATTCCGCCGGCGTCACCGGAGCCCGGCTGTTCCATGGGGGAGGTGTGGAGGGAGAGTAACGCGACCCTGCGGATCAGTGCCACGGGACCTCCTTCCGGCAGCCGGCAGGTGTGAGGGGAGCCGGCTCAGTGCGCATTCGATAAAACATTACTCCTTCCCCTAACGCCTGCCGCCCTCCCACATCTTCCCCAACGCCGGGAAAGCCTGCTCGTAACCCGCCAGGAGCTTCGCCGCCAGGTCCGGCGAATCCACGAGCGGGTGCTGGGCGAAGGCTTCCAGTGCCGCGTTTCGGTTGCCGGTGGTGGCCGCGCGGACCACGAGCCGTTCCACCTCCTTGACCCGCTGGAGCAGCTCCAGTTGCGCGCCGGCCGGTGCCTGCTGCGGTAGCGGGACCGCCCCGGTGGCTGTCACGGTGCAGGGAATCTCGACGACGGCGTCCGCGGGAAGGCCGGGAATGGCGGGTTGGGGAGCGGCTGCTGCAGCCGTGGGGGACGCTGGTGGGTGGGCTTCGGGTTGCCCGGCGGGGGTGAGCGTGTTCCGGGTGTTCAGGACCAGTTGGGTGTCCCCGCCGCCGGCGAGTGCCCGCATAGCCGACAGCGCCACCCGCTCATAGCCCCCGCCGGCCAGGTCCTCCTCGGCCCGGCGCTCGCCGTCGTGCCGCGCCTCGGCCAGGTAGCCCTCCTCGCGGGAGCGCCGCGCCACCTCCCACAACCGGTAGGCGTCAGGCCCGGCAGAGGCCAGCCGGGGATACAGCTCCTGCTGCTGCCGGTGGATGCTTTCGCCGCGGGTCTGCGCCATTGCCTGCATGGCCAGCCGGGCTGCGTCGAGTCGGTAGTAGTAGTACAGGTACTCGTTGGGAAGCATGCCCAGTTCCGCCAGGAACGGCTGCGGGAAGAGCCGGCCTTCCTCGAACGACTGCAGCGCCCCGGCGTCGGCCAACAGGGCAGGCAGCACGTCCCGGCCGCCGGACTCCAGCCGGTACAGCCAGCCCAGGTGGTTCAGCCCGTAGTAGCCCACGCCGTCGAGCCGCCCCTCCGGCAACTGCACGCGGGCAGCGGCCGCCGCCCGCTGGACCAGCCCGCCCGCAGAATCACAGATCCCGATGACCCGGGGCCCCAGGACCGGAACCAGCGCCTCGGTGACCATTCCGGCGGGGTTGGTGAAATTGATCAGCCACGCCTCCGGACAGTGTTTCCGCATGAGCCGGACAAGGTGCAGCATGTGCGGAATGGTCCGCAAGGCATAGGAAATCCCCCCGGCCCCCGTGGTTTCCTGCCCCAGCAGCCCCAGGTCCTGCGCCACCGTCTCGTCCGCAACGCGCCCCGCCGTGCCGCCCGGCCGGATCGCGGCGAACACCATGGTGGTGCCGGACAGGGCTTCGGCAAGGTTGGTGGTGGCCTGGACCGGAAGACGGGAACTGTCGCCCGGGGGCATGCTGTCCAGCACCGCGGTGACGGCATCAAGGCGGCCGGGATCGACGTCGTACAGCACCAGTTCGGTGACCAGCCCGGAGAAGCGGCCGGACACCAGGGCCCGGAATATCAACGGAACCCGGAAACCCCCGCCGCCGGCAATCAGAAGCCGCATACCTGCAGTCTAGGACCAGCCTCCGACAGCCCGTCCAGACCTGTCAAAAGTCCCTACCGCAGCTGTGTGGCACGGCGTATCCTGCGCACTATGGACGCCATCCCCGCACGCCCCTTCGACCCCTTGGCTGCCGTCCGTTCGCCCGTTGAACCTGGATTCGACCTCCTGCTGGCCGGAACCGTGTTCCAGGACATCATCTTTACCGGCCTGCCCCACGGGCCCGAACCCGGCACGGAAATCTGGAGCGACGGCATGGGCAGCTGCCCCGGCGGGGTGGCGAACCAGGCCATCGCCGCTGCCAGGCTGGGGCTGCGCACCGGGTTGGCTGCCGCGTTCGGGGACGACGGCTACGGGGACTTCAACTGGAAGATCCTCTCCGGCCAGGAACACGTTGACCTCAGCCTCTCCCGCCGCGTCCCGGGCTGGCACTCCCCGGTGACGGTGTCGCTCTGCGTGGACCAGGACCGCTCCCTGGTGACCCACGGCCACTCTGCGCCGGTGACGAACTCCGAGCTGATCGGGGACCCGCCCAAGGCGCTCGCCGGCATCGCCGAGGTGGGGCTGGAAGTGGAACCGTGGGCCCGGGCAGCCCATGCCGCCGGGCTGAAACTGTTCGGGGACGTGGGGTGGGACCCCAGTGGGGAATGGGCCCCCGTGCGGCTCGAGAACCTTCAGTACTTTTACGCCTTCCTGCCCAACCAGCGCGAGGCCATGGCGTTCACGGGCAAGGACAATCCGTGGAGTGCCCTCTACGCGCTGGCGGACCGTGTTCCGGTGGCCGTGGTGACCCTGGGTCCTCAGGGCGCCATGGCCGTGGACTCGGAAACCGGTGAAGAGGAGTGGGTCCCGTCGCTTCCGGTCAAGGCACACGACCCCACCGGAGCCGGTGACTGCTTCGACGCGGCGTTCATTGTGGGAACGCTGGCCGGCTGGCCCCTGGGGGACAGGCTCCGGTTCGCCAACCTCTGTGCAGCCCTGGCGGTGCAGGAGGTGGGCGGCTCGCTGGCCGCCCCGGGCTGGGGCGACATCGCCGACTGGTGGAGACGCGCCAATGCCCGTCCGGAACGGCAGACGAGCCAATGGCTGCGGCGCTTCGGGTTCCTCGCGGACATCATCGAAGACGTGCCGCTGGCAGCCCAGCGCCGGGCGTCCGCCACCATCGCTCACCTGTCGGATGCCTAGGAAGTGCTGGAGGCCCTGATTATTCGGCGCGAAGTGCCCGCACTAGAATCACTTAGGTGACCTACCCCGCAACAACCGGTGAATTCAGCGCTGCCTCCGGGCCGGACCCCCGCCACGAGCGGTCCGCCGTGATCGACCTGGACGCCATCCGGCACAACGTCCGCCGGCTCGCCGCCGCCGCTTCCCCCGCGAAAGTCATGGCCGTCGTCAAGGCGGATGCGTACGGGCATGGCGCCGTTCCCGTCGCCCGCGCAGCCCTGCAGGCCGGCGCGGCATGGCTCGGCGTGGCCCACATTTCCGAGGCCCTCGCACTGCGGGCCGCCGGCATCGACGCGCCGCTCCTCGCCTGGCTGCACACCACCGACAGCAATTTCGGCGCTGCCGTGGCCGCCGGCGTGGACATTGGCTGCTCCGGGTGGGAGCTGGAACGCATCGTGGCTGCGGCCCGTGAACAGGAGCGCCCGGCACGGGTGCACCTCAAGGTGGACACCGGGCTGGGACGCAACGGAGCCACTCCCGAGGCCTGGGACCGCCTGGTGGGGGAGGCCGTGGAATACCAGGACCAGGGCCTGCTGCGCGTGGTGGGCATCTTCTCGCACCTGGCCGTGGCAGACGAGCCGGAGCGGCCCGAGACGGACGAACAGCTGGCCGCATTCAGGGAGGCGCTGGCCATTGCCGAGGACGCGGGCGTGGACCCCGAGGTCCGGCACCTGGCCAACACCCCCGCCACACTGTCCCGGCCGGACACCCACTTCGACCTGGTCAGGGTGGGCTTGGGCATCTACGGGCTTTCGCCGTTTGACGGGCAAACCTCCGCAGAGCTCGGGCTCCGCCCCGCCATGACGCTGCGCACCCTGGTGTCGCAATGCAAGGAAGTCCCCGAGGGCCAGGGCGTCTCCTACGGCCTGCATTACCGCACCCGGACAGCGAGCACCCTGGCCCTGATTCCCATGGGCTACGCCGACGGCGTCCCCCGGATTGCCTCCGGCGGGCCCGTCCGCGTGGGCGGGAAGACCTACCCGGTAGTGGGCCGAATCGCCATGGACCAGATGGTCATCGACCTTGGGCCGGAGGCATCCGGGGCCGCACTGCAGGGGACGGAAGCCGTGCTCTTTGGTGACGGTGCCGACGGCGGACCCACCGCGGAGGACTGGGCCCGCGCCGCCGGAACCATCAACTATGAGATCGTGACCCGCATCAGCCCCCGTGTTCCGCGCCGCTTCATCAATGAGGACGAGCCGGCGCGCAACGGCCAGGGCCTGGTGGGCGTGCCCGGCGCAGCGGGGGCCGCATGAGCGCGCCTGAACAGTTGGCCGCCAACCAGGCCGCCAACTGGGAAAAGACGTTTACGGCGACGACGGCGGACCAGACGCACGCGTTCGGCGCACGTTTGGCGGAGGTGCTGCAGGCCGGGGACCTGCTGGTGCTGTCCGGCGAGCTGGGTGCCGGAAAAACGACGTTCACCCAGGGCCTGGGCGAGGGCCTGGGTGTCCGCGCCGGCATCATCTCGCCCACGTTCGTCCTGGTCCGGATCCATCCCAACCTGCCCGACGGCCCGCGTCCCGGCGGCCCCGACCTGGTGCACGTGGACGCGTACCGGCTGGGTTCGGCGGCGGAGATCGACGATATCGACCTCGAAAATACGATGGATTCGTCCGTGACGGTGGTGGAGTGGGGGCATGAGCGGGTGGAGCACCTGAGCGACAGCCGGCTGGAGATCGACCTGCTGCGCGCCATCGGGCTTAGTACCGGGGCCCCAGGAGCCGCAACCGGAACCCTTGACTTCGACGGCGAAGACACCGATGAGCCCCGCACCATCGTGATGCGCGGGTACGGGCCGCGGTGGGCAGCTGCCCCGGAACTGGGCGGCCCGGAATTGGGCGGGCCCGACCTGGGTGCGCCGGGAGGAAACGTCCCATGCTGATCCTCGCGATTGACACTTCCGCGGTGGCCAGCGCGGCGCTGCTGTCCAATGAAGCCCCTGAAGGCGTGCTGGCCAGCTTCGCCACTGAGGACACCCGCAGCCATGCGGAGGTCCTCGCGCCGGGCATCCACGCCATGCTGGCGGACGCCGGCGTCACCGGGCAGGACATCGATGCGCTGGTGGTGGGGGTAGGTCCCGGCCCCTTCACCGGGCTGCGTTCAGGCATTGCCACGGCACGGACACTCGCCTTTGTCTGGGGCAAGCCCCTGCACGGACTGATGAGCCTGGACGCGGTGGCGCTGGAGGTGGCCGAATCCACGGCCGCGGTCCCGGAGTTCCTGGTGGTGACCGATGCCCGCCGGAAAGAGGTCTACTGGGCCCGCTACAGCCTGGACGACGGCCAGTTGCCGAAGCTGGAGGACGGCCCGCATGTCGGATTCGCCGCTGACCTGCCGGACCTGCCCGCATTCGGCGCCGGTGCCGGGCTCTACGAAGACGTCCTGCAGGCCCATCCGGAGTTCGCCGCGGAGCAGCCTGACGCGCTGTACCTTGGCCAGTTCGCCCTGGCCAGGCTGGCTGCGGGGGATACCCTGCCGGACACCACACCCCTGTACCTGCGCGAATCCGATGCCCAGGTTCCCGGACCACGGAAGCGGGCACTGTGAGTACCCACCCGGCACCCCGCATGGCAGGTGTCACCGTCCGCGACATGACCCTGGATGATGTGCCCGGCGTCGGCGCGCTGGAGCAGCAGCTGTTCCCGATTGACGCCTGGCCCGTGCACATGTTCATCGACGAACTCTCCCAGCCGGAGACCCGCCGCTACCTCGTGGCGGAGACCAGCGACGGCATTGTGGGCTATGCCGGGCTGATGTGCATCGAGCCCATCGCGGACATCCAGACCATCGCCGTCGTCCCTGACTATGAGGGGCGCGGCATTGGCAGCACCCTGCTCAGGCAACTGATCGGGGAGGCCAGGCACCGCGGTGCGGCCGACGTCCTGCTCGAAGTCCGTGCCGACAACCCGCGGGCGCAGCAGCTGTACGTGCGGTTCGGTTTCGAGCAGATCCACATCCGGCCCCGCTACTACCGCGACGGGGTGGACGCCCTGATCATGCGGCTCCAGCTCGCCGAACCCGACACTGATGGCCAACACGCAACGGAGGAAGGCCAGCCATGAACCGCTCACAGCCCCTGGTGCTGGGCATCGAATCATCCTGCGACGAAACCGGCGTCGGCATCGTCCGCGGCACCACCCTCCTCACCAACACCGTCTCTTCCTCCATGGACGAGCACGTCCGGTTCGGCGGCGTCATTCCCGAGATCGCTTCGCGTGCCCACCTGGACGCGTTCGTCCCCACCCTGGAGCAGGCACTGGCAGACGCCGGTGTGGGCCTTGACGAGGTGGACGCCATCGCCGTGACGTCCGGGCCCGGGCTGGCCGGCGCACTGATGGTGGGCGTATGCGCCGCCAAGGCGCTCGCCGTCGCCACCGGCAAGCCGCTGTACGCCATCAACCACCTGGTGGCGCACGTGGGCGTGGGACTGCTGGATGACCGTGCCAGCGGCCGGAAGCAGGAGCTGCCGGAGAACCTGGGCGCCCTGCTGGTGTCCGGCGGACACACCGAAATCCTGCGGATCAGCAGCATCACCCGCGACGTGGAGCTCCTGGGCTCCACCATCGATGACGCCGCCGGCGAGGCCTACGACAAAGTGGCACGCATCCTGGGCCTCGGTTACCCGGGCGGCCCCGCCATCGACAAGGTGGCCCGCGGGGGCAACCCCAAGGCCATCCGCTTTCCCCGCGGCCTCACCCAGCCCAAGTACATGGGCACGGCGGAGGAGCCTGGGCCGCACCGGTATGACTGGTCCTTCAGCGGCCTCAAGACGGCGGTGGCCCGGTGCGTGGAGCAGTTCGAGGCCCGTGGGGAGGAGATCCCGGTGGCTGACATCGCGGCCGCCTTCCAGGAAGCCGTGGTGGACGTGATTTCATCCAAGGCGGTGCTGGCCTGCCGTGAGCACGGCATCCGGGATGTCCTGCTGGGCGGCGGGGTGGCCGCGAACTCACGCCTGCGCGAACTGACCGGGCAGCGCTGCGCCTCCGCCGGCATCCGGCTGCACGTGCCGCCCCTGGACCTCTGCACGGACAACGGCGCCATGGTGGCGGCCCTTGGCGCGCAGCTGGTGATGGCCGGCGTGGAACCCAGCGGAATCGGCTTCGCCCCGGACTCGTCCATGCCGGTCACCTCGGTATCTCTCCCGGCGTGACGCCAGTAGGCCCGGCGGCAGTAGGCCCGCCCAACCCGTCGCGGGGCACTTTGGGAGCGTCGCCGTCGTACATCACGACGGCGGCCGGCGTGTCCGTGTCGAAGTGCCCCGTTTCGGAGGGGGCACGTCAGCCAAGGGGGCACGTCAGCCAAGGGGGCACGTGAGGCGGGGCCGTCTCAAGCGGTGGGGCCGTTCCGCATCTGCTTGACCAGGTCCAGGACCACGGCCTGGAGATTCCCGCCGTTCTCCGCGGCAACGCGGCGCTGCCGCTGGTACCCGGCGCCGCGGCGGATGATTTTCTCGACGTCGGCGAGCTCGTCCAGGCAGTGAAGCTTGGCCGCGACGGGCTCCAGCCGGTTCAGCGTCTCCAGCAGGTGCTCGGTGACCAGCTGCTCCCGGCCCGCGGCGTCAAGGATGATGATGGCGTCCATGCCGTAGCGGGCGGCGCGCCACTTGTTCTCCTGCACGTGCCACGGCGGCATGGTGGGAATGGTGCCGCCGTTGTCCAGGGTGGTGGAGAACTCGTCCACCAGGCACTGGGTGAGGGCCGCGATGGCGCCCACTTCCTCCAGCGTGGCCAGGCCGTCGCAGATGCGCATCTCGATGGTCCCGAGCGCAGGCACCGGCCGGATGTCCCAGCGGATCTCCGAGATGGTGTCGATGACGCCGGTGGTGGTCATGTCCTGCACGTAGGACTCGTATTCCTCCCAGGACTTGAACTGGAAGGGCAGGCCCGCCGTGGGAAGCTGCTGGAACATCAGCGCGCGCTGGGAGGCGTAGCCGGTGTCCTCGCCGCCCCAGAACGGGCTGGACGCGGAGAGCGCCTGGAAGTGCGGGAAGTAGTTGACCAGGCCGTCCAGGACGGGCAGTGCCTTGTCCCGGCGGTCCAGGCCCACGTGCACGTGGACGCCGTAAATGACCATCTGCCGGCCCCACCACTGGGTGCGGTCGATCAGTTTGGCGTACCGCGCCTTGTCCGTCACCGGCTGCAGCTGCGGCGGGCTGAACGGGTGGCTGCCGGCGCAGAACAGCTCCACGCCCATGGGATCGGTGATTTCACGGACGGCAGCGACGGACCGGCTAAGGTCCTCCTTGGCCTCGGCCGCTGTCTCGCAGATGCCGGTAACCAGTTCCACCGTATTCAGCAGCAGTTCCTGCTTGATGTGCGGATGTTCGTCGTCTTCGTTGAGTTCCGGGTGGCGCGACGCCACGCCGCGGAGCACCTGGTTGGCCACGGACGCGAGCTCGCCCGTCTTTCCGTCCACCAGGGCAAGCTCCCACTCAACACCGAGGGTTGACTGCCTCGATGACGCGAAGTCGATCTTCACACGTTTCCTTACTGTCCGGTTTGCCGCTGGCTGATGCCGCTCACAGGCTGCGCCGGCTGGCGAACGGGTGGTTCAAGTCTAGTGCAGGGGTAGCATCGTATTGATGGCCCCGTTCCCCACGCGTCACAGCGCCGCCAAAACCAGTCCCGCCAAAACCTTCCCCCTCTTCCTGGCCCTGTCGGCCCTGGCACTGGCCTCCTGCACCGCCTCGCCAAACCCGGCTCCGCCGTCGTCCCCGGCGTCGCCCACTACTGCGTCCCCTTCCGCATCAGCAAGTACGACGACGGCGCCTCCCACCGCTTCTGCCTCACCTGACCCAGGCTCCCGCCCGCTTGGGTGGGGCCCGGAGCAGCGCGACCAGGACGCCGCGGCAGCCGCTGTCAAAGCCATGTCGCCGGAGCAGAAGGCCGGGCAGGTGCTGCTCCCGTTCTTCAAGGGCAGCCAGGTGGAGGCGCACGCCGCGCTGATCCAGCGCCTGCACCTGGCCGGGTCCATCATCATGGGCGACAACGTGCCGCGCGACCCGCAGGGGAAGGTGGATGTAGCTGCCATGGGTGCCGTGAACCAGCGGCTGCAGCAGGCCGTGGCCGCTGACGGCCGACGCTGGCCGGGAATCATCGGCGTGGACCAGGAAGGCGGCGCCGTGGCACGCCTGGGCCAGCCGCTGACCGAATGGCCCACGCCCATGAGCTACGGTGCGGCCGGCAGTCTGGCCCTGACCCGGGAAGCGGGAAAGGGTTTGGCCGGCGAGCTGGTGCCGCTGGGCTTCGACCTCGACTTCGCGCCGGACACGGACGTGACGGTCGGGCCCACCGACCCCACCATCGGCGCGCGCTCCATGTCCGCCGATCCGGCTGCCGCTGCCGCCCACGGAGTTGCCTTCTCCCAGGGCATGCTGGACGCCGGTGTGCTCCCCACCGTCAAGCACTTTCCCGGACATGGCTCGGTGACAACCGACTCCCACCTCAGCCTCCCGGTACAGCCGGCCGGCATTGACGAACTCCGCGCCCGGGACTGGAAACCCTTCCAGGCAGCCGTGTCCGCGGGTCTGCCCATCGTCATGACCGGCCACATCGCCGTGCCTGCGCTGGAACCCGGAGTGCCGTCGTCGCTCTCTGCACCGAGCTACGCCGCGATGCGGGACCTGGGCTTCAAAGGCGTGGCCGTGACGGATGCCCTCAACATGGGGGCCGTGGACAACCAGTACCCCGCCGGCGCTGCCGCAGTGAAGGCCCTGGGAGCCGGCGCCGACCTGCTGCTGATGCCCGCGGACGTGGAACAGGCGCACGCAGCCATCCTCCAGGCCCTGGCCGCCGGGACCCTTCCCGGCGCCCGGCTCGATGAGGCTGCGCAGCGGGTGGCCACCATGATGATCTGGCATGCCCGGACCACGGCGGCCGCCGGAACGGCGGAGGCAGGTGCCCCCGCCGGAAGCGGTGCTGCGTTGTCGGCCCGGGTGTCAGCGTCGGCCCTTACGGTTGTCTCCG
Organism: Arthrobacter sp. Soil764; assembly: GCF_001428075.1. GTDB lineage: Bacteria > Actinomycetota > Actinomycetes > Actinomycetales > Micrococcaceae > Arthrobacter. The sequence goes on from NZ_LMSI01000020.1 coordinate 165,185, forward strand.
GCCCGTGCAGCGGCCCGCTTGTTCCCGGTGCTGTACGTGTTACCGGCGGGGGACCGGGGGACCGGGAGCGCTTCGAAGCAGCCGCGGCCCGCGCCGGCCTGGCGGTTGGATCAGGTCCGCTGGTGAATTTGATCGGCCTCGGCGGGAAGGCGGCGGGCGGGGACATCGCCGTGGCCCTCGATGCCCCCTGGCCGCTCCAGAACTCCACGGCCCCGGTAAAGCTGGCGCTGTACGGCCGCACTGACGCTGCCTTCGACGCCTTGGCCGCCGTGCTGGCAGGAAAGGCGCCGGCTCCCGGGAAGCTGCCCGCCGCCGTCGGGCCCTTTCCTGCGGGAACCGGCTGCCCCTGACTCCCAAGTAAGTAGCGCTAAGTGTCGTTTTCACCGCTCAAAACGACTGTGAGGATTGGGGTGGCTGGTCTGGGACTGGCTGGCAGAGTTGGTACTGGCCGTTCCGCGCTGTGGTCGTGACTCACAAAACGATTGGCCCCCGGTTGGGGTGTCCTGTAAGTGACTTGTCCGTCTATGGCGTGGGCCGGCCGGTACCTTCCCGGCCCACTTTGGTGACTTGATCAGAAGGTTGTCCGCCCCTAGAGGGCGTGGCTCGTCACAGTGCTGTTCCGAAGTGACCTCTACCCGGGCTGGTACCGGCCGCGCGCGGCCCTGACCATATCCACGAAGTAGAGGAAGTGCCAGAACCGCTATGTCTATCGTTGCTCATTCCTACCCATTTGTCGTGGGAGTCGATACCCACGCGAAAAAACATGTCTTCGCCATCATCAATACCGCCACCGGCTCGCTGCTTCAGAGCCGGGATTTCCCCACTACCAGCACCGGTATCAATCGGGCCATCGCCTGGGTGGCCCGCCTCACCTGCGCTGACCTGGCTGCTCTGTGGGTGATCGAGGGCGCCGCGTCCTACGGCGCGCTGCTGGCCGGAGCCGTCGGCGCCGCCGGCTATCCCGTCGTCGAAGCCGCACGCATGGATGCCCGGACCCACCACGGGGTCGGCAAGTCCGATTCATTGGACGCGCACCGGATCGCCGCCGCCGTCCTGCCACTGGATGAGCAGCAGCTGCGCCGGCCCCGACTCAATGAAGGCGTACGCGCAGGCCTGCGCATTCTTATCAGCGCCCGTGAGTCCATGACCACGGACCGCACCCGGGCCGTGAATGCGCTCACCGCGCTCCTCAGAGTGAACGATCTTGGCCTTGACGCCCGCAAACCCCTCACCGGCTCCCAGATCACCGAGGTATCCCGGTGGCGGGCACGGGACGAACCACTAGCCATCTCGATTGCCCGCTCCGAAGTGGTCCGGCTCGCCAACCACATCAGCAAGCTCGACGCGGAGATCAAAACCAACAACGGCCAGATCACCGAACTGGTCCAAATCAGCGAAGCCGCGCCACTGCTGCAGGAAAACGGCTTCGGCCCCGTCACGGCCGCCATCTGCCTCACTGCCTGGTCCCACCAGGGGCGGGTCCGCTCGGAGGCCGCCTTCGCCTCCCTGGCTGGAGTCAGCCCAATCCCGGCATCCTCCGGAAACACTGTCCGGCACAGACTCAACCGCGGCGGCGACAGAACCTTGAACAGGGCTCTTCACATGGCCGCCGTCAGCAGGATGACATTCGACGCCGCAACCACTGCCTACGTCGAGAAACGACAAGCCGAAGGACGGACCAAAAGGGAGATTCGCCGGTGCGTGAAACGCTATCTCGCCCGGCGCATCTACCGAACCCTCAACGCGGCAAAACTGGACCCCTGCACGGTTTGACGAACTATAGAAGGGTCACTTAACGCTACCCAGTTGGGAGGGGACGGTTTAATGGTCAGGTGCCCATTCTGAATAAAGACATGACCCTTTGCATCTCGCTGTCGGCCCGGCCCAGCAACAACGGGACCCGCTTCCACAACCACCTGTACGGGCAGCTTGACCTGAACTGGATCTACAAGGCATTCGCGCCCACTAACCTTGAACAGGCCATCGCCGGGGTCCGGGGGCTGGGCATCCGCGGCTGTGCCATCTCCATGCCCTACAAGGAGGACGTCATCGCGCTGGTCGACGAGATGGACCCCTCCGCCAAGGCCATCGACTCGGTGAACACCATCGTGAACACGGACGGCCACCTCAAGGCCTACAACACGGACTACACGGCCATTGAGCAGCTGCTGGCGTCCAACGCGGTCCCCACGGACTATTCCGTCCTGGTCCAGGGCGCGGGCGGCATGGCGAAGGCCACGGTTGCCGCCCTCCGCGATGCAGGCTTCAGGGACGTCACCATCATCGCCCGGAATGAGGCCGCCGGACGTGCGCTCGCGGACCAGTACGGCTTCCGGTGGCGTGCAGCGCTCGACGGCGGCATGGCGGACATGATCATCAACGTCACGCCCATCGGCATGGCCGGTGGCGCGGAAGCGGACAGCCTGTCGTTCCCCGCGGAGGCCATCGAGGCTGCCCGGGTGGTCTTCGATGTGGTTGCACTGCCGGCTGAGACACCGCTGATCCGTGCCGCCCGTGAGGCAGGCAAGCCGGTTATCACCGGAGCGGAAGTGGCCACCATCCAGGCGCTGGAACAGTTCGTGCTCTACACAGGCGTGCGCCCCACCGCGGAGCAGGTGCGGGCAGCCGAGGAGTTCATGCGCGCCCAGTAGGCGCCTATACCGGTTCCACCACGATGGCCACCCGGTCCTCGCCGATCCGCGTCAGCACCAGGGTGGCGGTCCTGGCAGCACCCTTTTTGGAGTTCTTTCCGCCGGGCAGCAGCTGCTTCCGCAGCTCCTCCGGGGTTACTGCGGTGCCGCGCTTCTTGATGTCCAGCACGGTGATGCCCTCCTGCTTCACCCAGGCCTTGAGCGCCTTGACGTTGTAGGGCATGACCTCCAGGATCTTGTAGGCCCGGGCGAACGGGGTGTCCAGGAGTTCCGGGGCACAGATGTAGGCGATGTGTTCGTCCACCAGGTGCCCGCCGAGCTGCAGTGCCACGTCGGCCACCAGGCCGGCACGGATCACGGCGCCGTCGGGTTCGTAGAGGTAGCCCTCCACCGGTCCCACCGGCGCGGCCGGGCCGGCGCCGAAGTCGTCCGCGCTGGCCAGCTCCGCGGGCCCCTGCGAACCCAGGACCAGGGCCGCCCGGCGGACCCCGGGCCTGCGTACGGCGTTGAACCAGAGGGTCACTTCGGTGACGTCCCCGCCAACGGACACCCACTGGGCTTCGCAGCCCGCAGGAACGGACTCGTGCGGCATGCCCGGGCCCATCTTCACGCCCACGGCCTTCCCGTCAGCAGCGAGTGACTCCACGAAGGACAGCGGCGGGGAGAACGCCTCGGGGTCCCAGATGCGCTTGGTTCCGGACGTGGAGGTGACGCGGCGCGCGGGATCCAGCCAGACGCCGTCGATCCCCTCCAGCGGGACCGATGCCGCGTCCGCGTGGACCACTGTGGCATTGGGGAACGGGATGAGGTTCATGGTGGCGCAGGCCGCCGTGGTTTCGTCCATTTCCACGGCAGTGACGTTAATGTCCAGGGATGCCAGGGCCATGGCGTCGGCGCCAAGCCCGCAGCCCAGGTCCGCCACGCGGCTGATCCCTGCAGCAGCGAACCGCTGGGCGTGGTGCGCGGCGACGTTGAGGCGCGTGGCCTGCTCCAGGCCCGCCTGGGTGAAGAGCATTTGCCGTGCGAACTCGCCGAATTTCGCCTCCGCCCGGGTCCGCAGCCGCGACTGTGTCAGGACAGCTGACACCAGCCCGGCAGGGTGCCCGGCCTTCCGGAGCGCGGAATTGAGCTCAAAGGAGTCCTCGTCCCGGTAGGGGCCCAGCGATGCCAGCAACTCCCAGCCTTCGGGGGTCAACAGCGGTGCAATCTGGTCCTGGGGAGCGTGAGCCATGGGTTCCAGCCTAGTGGAGGAGCGCGGGGCCGGGATGCGGATACTGTTGAAACCATGGATGAGAGCACAGCCCCCGTGGAGCCCGGCGGACACGAAACCATGGACCGCGGCCCGGCAAGGTTTGCCCGTCCCGTCCTGATCGCTGCCGCCGTGGTGGCCGTGGTCTGCATCGCCCTGCTGGTGATCATTTTCCTGCTGGACACCTTCAACGCCACCGTCTATTCGGTGGGCGGCAACGACATTCAGGACAACACCCAGGAGTCCCGGGACATCCGCGGGCTGTACGACGGCGCGCGCATGGGGAGCATCTTCATCCTAGTCATTGCGGCGCTCGCCGCAGCGGGGGCCGGGTGGGTGCTCTTCCGGGCACGGAAGGCGGGCGGCGACGGCGACGCCGACGGCGGCGAAGACGTGGACTTCGACGACCTGGGCCGGTAGGGGAGCGTGCCCGGGTCCTGGGCCGCCGTCGCCGGACCCTGGAAAAGGCGTACGCCCCATGACGAAACGTTGGCACTCGCCTTGACCGAGTGCTAACCCTTACATAGAGTCTTTATTAGCACTCTCCCTAGGAGGGTGCTAATACATGAAGAGCTGCCAGCCAGGCTGCTGCCGGCACCGCGACGACGGTTTGCCAGCTATGGCGGAAAGCTTTCCAGTCCACGAATTTGCTGACGAAAAGGAGAGGTCCGAGTGTCGGTCTCTATTAAGCCTCTTGAGGATCGTATCGTTGTCCGCCCGCTCGAAGCCGAGCAGACCACGGCTTCCGGCCTGGTCATCCCGGACTCCGCGCAGGAGAAGCCGCAGGAAGGCGAAGTTGTTGCAGTAGGCCCCGGCCGCTTCGAAGACGGCAACCGCGTTCCCGTTGACGTAGCCGTTGGCGACGTCGTCATCTACTCCAAGTACGGCGGAACCGAAGTCAAGACCGGCGGCACCGAGTACCTCGTGCTGTCCGCCCGCGACGTCCTGGCCATCGTCGTTAAGTAACTCTTCGGGTCCCCGTGCCGCCGGCCATGCTCATGCTGGCCGGCAGCGCGGGGTTCTGTCTTTGAAAGGACAAAACCATGGCAAAGCAGCTTGCGTTTAATGACGCTGCCCGCCGGTCCCTTGAGGCCGGCATCGATAAGCTCGCGAACACCGTCAAGGTGACGCTCGGCCCCCGCGGCCGCAACGTCGTCCTGGACAAGAAGTGGGGCGCCCCCACCATCACGAACGACGGCGTCACCATCGCCCGCGAAGTGGAACTGGACGACCCCTACGAGAACCTTGGCGCCCAGCTGGCCAAGGAAGTAGCCACCAAGACCAACGACGTTGCCGGCGACGGCACCACCACCGCGACGGTCCTGGCCCAGGCCCTGGTCAAGGAAGGCCTGCGCAACGTTGCAGCGGGCGCTGCCCCCGGCCAGATCAAGCGCGGCATCGAAGTTGCGGTTGAAGCCGTGGCTGCCCGCCTGCTGGAGAACGCCCGCCCCGTCGAAGGCACCCAGGTGGCAAACGTTGCCGCCATCTCCGCCCAGAGCGACGAAATCGGCGAGCTCCTGGCCGAGGCCTTCGGCAAGGTGGGCAAGGATGGCGTCATCACCATCGAAGAGTCCTCCACCACCCAGACCGAACTGGTCCTCACCGAGGGCATGCAGTTCGACAAGGGCTACCTGTCCCCGTACTTCGTCACCGACGCGGAACGCCAGGAAGCAGTCCTCGAGGACGCCCTCATCCTGATCAACCAGGGCAAGATCTCCTCCATCCAGGAATTCCTGCCGCTGCTGGAAAAGGCGCTTCAGGCCTCCAAGCCGCTGTTCATCATCGCCGAGGACGTCGAGGGCGAGGCCCTGTCCACGCTGATCGTCAACCGCATCCGCGGCACCCTGAATGTCGTTGCCGTCAAGGCTCCCGGCTTCGGTGACCGCCGCAAGGCCATGCTGCAGGACATCGCCACCCTCACCGGTGCGCAGGTTGTCTCCCCGGAGCTGGGCCTGAGCCTGGACACCGTTGGCCTGGAGGTGCTGGGTACCGCCCGCCGCATCACCGTCACCAAGGACAACACCACCATCGTGGACGGCGCCGGTTCGGCCGAGGACGTGGCCGCACGCGTTGCCCAGCTGCGCGCCGAGGTTACCCGCACCGACTCCGACTGGGACCGCGAAAAGCTCCAGGAGCGGCTGGCCAAGCTGGCCGGCGGCATCGGCGTCATCAAGGTGGGTGCCGCAACCGAGGTTGAGCTGAAGGAAAAGAAGCACCGCATCGAGGACGCCGTGTCCTCCACCCGCGCTGCCCTCGAAGAAGGCATCGTGGCCGGCGGTGGCTCGGCCCTGATCCACGCCCTCAAGGCACTGGATGAGGACGCCGCCGTGAACGCCCTCGAAGGTGACGCTGCCGCAGCTGTCGGCATTGTCCGCCGCGCACTGGTGCAGCCGCTGCGCTGGATCGCCCAGAACGCCGGCTTCGACGGTTACGTGGTCACCTCCAAGGTTGCCGACCTCGAAGTCAACAACGGCTTCAACGCGAAGTCCGGCGAGTACGAGGACCTGATCGGCGCGGGCGTCATCGACCCCGTCAAGGTCACCCGTGCTGCCCTCCGCAACGCGGCGTCCATCGCCGCGCTGGTTCTCACCACCGAGACCCTTGTCGTGGAGAAGCCGGCCGAAGAGGATGAGCACGCAGGCCACAGCCACTGATCCCCACCGTCTCCCTAACCTCGCTTCGCTCGGTCAGGGAACCCTGACGGCGTGGGCCCACCACAGGGGCCGCTGCAGGCGCCATACAAAAACCGGTCCAGCATCAGCTGGGCCGGTTTTTTGTGTTCCTGTAAGGGTTTGACCGGGATCAGCCGGCCCCCATCTCCGCGGTTTCGACTCCGCCCACCCGCTCATAGACCAGCGACACGGCTCCCTTGGGGTAGCTGCGTGCCGGCTCGGCGAGACGGAACGTGGCGGGTATGGTCCCGGCGTCGAAAAGCCGCTTGCCCTGCCCCAGGGTGACCGGATAGAGCCAAAGATGAAGCCGGTCCAGTACCTCTGCCTCCAGCAAAGACCGGATGAGGACCCCGCTGCCGAACATGTGCACCTGCTGGTACTCGTCCCGCAGCCTACCCACGGCCGCGGCATCCCGCAGCACCGTGGTGCCTGCCCATGCCGGATCGGTCAGGGAGCCGGACACCACAAACTTGGGGATGCGGTTGAGGGTGTCTGCTATGTCCCCGGACTGGTGGGGCCAATAGGAGGCGAAGATGTCGTAGGTCTTCCTGCCTAGGAGCAGGGCATCCATCTGCTCGATACCGGCTGCTATGGCGGCGCCGGATTCGTCGTCGGATACCGGTGCCTGCCAGCCGCCAAAGGCGAAACTGCCCTCAGGGTCTTCTTCGCGGCCGCCGGGCGCCTGGTAGACGCCGTCAAGGGTGATGAACAGGTTCGCAGCAATGAGTCCCATGCGCCCATTCTGGAACCCGGCCATGGGCCTGTCCAGTGCCGTGGCAGGATGGTGCCATGCTGCTCCTTGAGCTCGTCAAAACCGCGGAGGCCGTCACCTCCACCCGCTCCCGGCTGGCCAAAGTGGATGCGCTGGCCCAGCTGCTGGGCCGGCTTGAGCCGGAGGAAATCCCGACGGCGGTGGGCTGGCTGGTTGCCAAACCCCGCCAGGGACGCGTGGGCGTTGGCTGGAGCGCCGTTGCGGCTGCCAGGGAGGACCCCGCCGTCGAGCCAACCCTCACCGTGGCCGACCTTGACGCCGCCCTCGACCTCCTGCTTGCCACCGCGGGTACCGGATCGGGCGCCGGGCGCGCAGCCACACTGCGGAAGCTGATGGCGGCGGCAACCGCGCCGGAACAGTCATTCATCGCCGGTGTCCTCCTTGGCGAGCTCCGCACCGGAGCCCTGGAGGGCGTGCTGACGGATGCCGTTGCCCGTGCCGCCGGAAAGCCCGTTGCCGCCGTACGCCGCGCTGCCATGCTTTCCGGGGACTTGGGCGGAACCGCCCTGCTGGCCATCACCGGCACCGAAGCCGAGCTCGACGCCGTCGGCCTGGTGGTGGGCCGTCCCGTGCAGCCCATGCTCGCCGCCACCGCGGGCAGTCCAAGCGCAGCCCTGGAAGCGACCGGGGAGGCGTCGGTGGAATACAAGCTCGACGGCGCCCGGATCCAGGTGCACCGGGCCGGCGACAATGTCAGCATCTTCACCCGCAACCTCGCCGACGTCACGCACCGGCTCCCCGAGGTGGTGGAGGTGGTGCGCGGACTGCCGCTGCGGGACGTGATCCTCGACGGCGAAACCCTGGCACTGGACGAGGAAGGCGGCCCACGGCCATTCCAGGAAACCATGGCGCGCTTTGGTGCGGATGCAGCGCGCGAAACAGTGCTGCACCCCTGGTTCTTCGACGTGCTGCACCTCGACGGGCGGGACCTGCTTGATGAGCCGCTGTCGGCGCGGATCACTGAGCTCGAGCGGATTGCACCGGAGCACCGGATACCGGGGGAGGTCACGGCTGATCCGACGGTCGCGGAGCGGGTGTCGCAGGACGCGCTTGCCGCCGGGCATGAGGGCGTTGTGGTGAAGGCGATAGATTCCACCTATGCGGCCGGCCGGCGCGGGTCCAACTGGGTGAAGGTCAAGCCCGTGCTGACATACGACCTGGTGGTGCTGGCCTGCGAATGGGGATCAGGGCGCCGCACCGGGATGCTGTCCAACCTGCACCTGGGTGCCCTTGACCCTGACGGCGAGTTCGGTGAACCCGGCGGCTACGTGATGGTGGGCAAGACCTTCAAGGGCCTCACCGATGAATTGCTGCGGTGGCAGACGGAGCGGTTCCAGGAGCTTGAGGTGCGGCGCACTGCCGGTGCGGTGTGGGTGCAACCGGTCACCGTCGTCGAAATCGCCATCGACGGCGTGCAGCAGTCGCCGCGCTACCCGGGCGGCATCGCCCTGAGGTTTGCCCGGGTCAAGCGCTACCGCGACGACAAGGCTCCGGCTGAAGCGGACACCATCCAGACCCTGCGCGGACTGCTGCGTTCGTAGCAGGCAACGCGGCCCACCCTTTCGGACCAGGCCTATGTCCGGACCCAGGATTGGTCCGGGAGGCGTACGGGACCCGCTTGTGCAGGGTGTGCCGCGGGCGTACGGTGACGCACATAGGTATCCTGGCGCCCACCGCATGCCGGCAACAAGCCAGGCCGGACCGTTGGTGTCCGAGGAGGACAGGTGTCAGCTGAAACGGGTATAGACAAAGGCAGGTCCGCCTTCCGCGAGCACCGCTGGGGCGATGCTTCCAGGAGCTACGCGGAGGCAGACAGGCACGGCGGTCTTCCCGCTGCCGACCTGGAGCGGCTGGGCACGTCCGGAATCCTGACCGGTGACATCGTCGCCGGGCTGGAAACCCTGACCCGCGCCCACGAGGAATATCTTGTGATAGGCGACGTCGAGAGTGCCGCACGGTGCGCGGGCTGGATGGGCATGCACCTGATGTTCATGGGGGAAAGGGTGCGCGCCGGAGGGTGGTTCGCCCGCGGCCGACGGCTCGCGGACGAACTCGCGGAGCCCGGCGCAGTGCAGGGCCTCCTGCTCCTCCCCGACGGTTTGGGCAAACTTTACGGCGGTGATCCGGCGGGTGCCCTGGAGGTATTCTCCCGCGTTGCCGGGTACGGCCAGCTGTTCCACGACAAAGACCTCTCCGCGCTGGGCCTGCTCGGCACAGGCCAGGCCACCTTGATGCTGGGCCACCCGGACAAGGGACTCGCCATGTTCGATGAGGCCATGGTTGCCGTCACGGCAGGTGAAGTCTCCCCGGTCCCGTCGGGAATCATCTACTGCGCGGTCATCGGCAATTGCCACCTTGCATTCGACCTGGCAAGGGCGCTGGCCTGGACAACTGCCCTTGACCGCTGGTGCAGTGAACGGCCTGACATGGTGCCGTTCAGTGGGCAGTGCCAGGCGCACCGTGCCGAGCTCTACCGGCTGCACGGCGCGTGGGCGGAAGCGCTGGAAGCCGCAGCCGTGGCCCAAGGGTACTCAACCCGCGGCGATCCGCAGGCCCTGTACGGGGGCTATTACCAGCAGGGCGAAATCCAGCGGCTGACGGGAAACCTGGCAGGCGCCGAGGCTTCGTACCGCCAGGCGGCCGAAAGCGGCTACGAGCCCCAACCCGGGCTGGCCCTCCTGTGCCTGGCCCGTGGCGAAGTGCAACATGCCCAATCGATGATCCGCAGGGCCATCGGTGTGGCGGACGTGGCCACCCGCCGGCACCTGTTGCCGGCCCTGGTGGAGATCGAACTTGCCGCAACCGCCCCTGAAGCGGCGCGGCGCGGTGCCGACGAGTTGGGAGCTTTTGCGCGCGAATGCCCCATGCCGATGGTGCGTGCCCTTGCCGGCCAGGCCGACGGCGGGGTCCTCCTCGCCGAGGACGATCCGGTGGGTGCCTCGCAAGCCCTGCGGCAGGCCTGGAAACTGTGGCTGGAACTCGGTGTGCCGTACGAGGCAGCCCGATGCCGGGTTCTCATCGGGTGTGCGTGCCGGAACCTCGGTGATGAGCCATCAGCGTTGATGGATTTCGAGGCAGCGCATCGGGAGTTCCTGGAACTGGGTGCGGCTCCAGCCGCAGCGTGGACTGGGAGCCTCCTGCGGGAGGCCCAGGGCAATTCCGGCGGTGCTGACGGGCCGTTGACACCGCGGGAAGCAGAAGTGCTGCGGCTGGTTGCCTCGGGGATGGGAAACCGCGCCATTGCGGCGGAGCTGTACCTCAGCGAAAAGACCGTGGCGCGCCATCTGAGCAACATCTTCCTCAAATTGGGCCTGCCCTCCAGGAGTGCTGCAACCAGTTACGCCTATGAGCACGGAATAGTCAGTTGAGGTGGTCCGCGTGCTGCCGGCGCGCGGTTAACGCGCCTGCACACAATTACCCATAAACCTCCGGCGGAGATACATGTTTTGGCCGATGAGGATTTGCCTGCGGCAACCGTAGCCTCAAAGCATGAATCTTCCGATGCTGGCCGGCACCATCTCAGCGGCGCTCTTCGCTGCGGGTTTGTTTCCGATGCTTCTGAAGGCCGCCCGCACCAGGGACCTTGCGTCCTACAGCCTGGGCAGCCTGGTGCTGACCAACGTGGCGAACGCAATGCATTCGATCTACGTCTTCAGCCTTCCGGCCGGTCCCATTTGGGTCCTGCACCTGGCCTACGTCCTGGCTTCGGGCCTGATGCTCGCCTGGTGGCTGCGCTACAGGGGAACGGGAAGCGCCGGGGCCGCGGCACGGAACAAAGCCACGGTGGAACTTCAGCAATCCAATTGAGGGAAAGGGACCACAGTCATGAACAACAACGACCCCGTCGCAGGCACGCTGGACACGATGATCATCGGTGGAGGCCAGGCCGGTCTTGCCATGGGGTATTACCTGCAACGGCAAAAACGCACATTCCTGATTCTGGACGACTGCCCCAGGACCGGGGACTCCTGGCGGCGGCGCTGGGATTCGCTGCGGGTCTTTACACCCGCCAAATACGACGGTCTTCCCGGACTGGTTTTTCCTGCCGATCCGCTGTCCTTCCCTTCCAAGGACGAACTGGCGGACTACCTCGAACGGTACGCGGCGGAATTCCACCTGCCGGTCCGTCAAGGCATCCGTGTCGAGCGGCTCTGGCGGGAAGGGGACCGGTACGTTGCCGCGTCCAACGGGCACCGGTGGGAGGCGCGGAACGTGGTGGTGGCCACGGGTGCCGAACGGGTGGCCAAAATTCCGGACTTCGCTTCCCGGCTTTCCCCCTCTCTTGTCCAGCTCCACTCGAGTGACTACCGGAACCCCGGCCAGTTGCAGGAGGGGGCGGCTCTGGTGGTTGGACTGGGCAACTCCGGTGCTGAAATAGCCCTGGAAGTCAGCCGGACCCATCCCACGCTCGTGGCGGGCAAACCCGGCGGAGAGCTCCCCGTGAAGCATGGGCGTACGGCGGCACGCTACGTCCTGCCGCTGGTCCGGTTTGCCGGCCTGTACGTGCTAAATGTCGGCACACCCATCGGGCGCAAGGCAATACCCGCACTCAAAGCCCATGGGGCACCCCTGATCCGGACGAAGTCCAAAGACCTTGCTGCCGCGGGGGTGCGGTTGGTTCCCCGGGTCAGGGGCGTGGAGGGCGGCGTGCCCGTCCTTGAGGATGGCAGCCGGCCGCAAATCACCAATGTGATCTGGTGCACCGGTTTCCGTGCAGACTTCGCCTGGCTGGATCCGGACCTGCTCGATAACGGGGCGATGCCCCGGCAGCAACGCGGGGTAGCGGTGGATTGGCCCGGACTGTTCTTCCTGGGGCAGGACTTCATGTACGCGGTGGCCTCTGCGACGCTTCCGGGCGTGTGCCGGGATGCGCGTTACCTGGCCGGGAAGATCCCGGCCCCGGCTAACCGCGGCTCCTTGTCCGCTGCCGCCTGAGGCTCCTCGCCACCCCGTGGGGCACGCGCCTGTAAACCATCCGGTAAAAGAGCAAAACCGCCAGGGCGGCCACCACTATGCCCACGAGGTTGAGCAGCAGTTGGAGGGCCGAGCCGGCCGCCTTCTGATATTCGCCAAGGACCAAGGCCACCGCAACGTATCCTGCCGCGGGCACGGTGGTTACCGAGATGAAGACGCCGATCAGGGCCGCGGAGCGCCGGCCGATGATGGAGAGCATTCCGGCGATCCCTGCCAGGACGGCCACAATCATTGAATACGGGCCCGGATGGTAGATGAACTCCACCGCGGAGCCCTTGTCCAACGCATCGCGCGGGAAAAGACCGAGCGGCACCGACAGCCATGCCGTCAGTGCCGCCAGCAGCATGGCAACCGGGAAGCCCACACACAGCGCAACAGCCGCCCGCCGGCCAAGCTTCCACTGGCGGGTGGCAAGCGAGACGGCCAAGGCGGCCAGCGGCCCGAACTCAGGCCCCACCGCCATGGCCCCCACAATGGCAATGGGGGAGTCCGTCACGATGCCGATCCCGGCGAGCTGCGTTGCAAGAACCAGGAAGGCAATGAAGTTCCATGTCAGGCGGGAATCCTCGCCCGTTTGCCGCGTCACGTCATCCCAGATCACTGCGTCCGCGCCGTCCCCGGGTGCTGCCTGCTCCGCCCGGTCGGCATTTTTGGAGAGGACGAATTCCGGTGCGCTCATGGCCACGGAGCCCACGTCCTGGACCTTCAGGATCTGCAGCTTCTCGAGCAGTTCCTCCACCGACTCCCGGGCAATCAGGACCTCGATGACGTCGCCCTGCGGCACCACGGACGCGCCCGGAACCAGCGCGACTTCTGCCGCACCCCGCTGCTCGCGGCACGTCTTTACGGTCACGTCGGACAGGTCCGAGGGCACGCAGATCCGCAGCTGGACAACCACACCGGCTCCCTTCGATGGTTGGGGTCAGCATAGTCCGAACCCGGGCCGTGATTGGCCGTTGCAGACCGCCTTGGCTAGGGTTGATGTTTTGGCTGGCGGGAATTGTGAGAGGTTCTAGTGTCGATAACGGAAACCCCGAAGGCACCTGAGCCCCAGTCCGGTGCCGCAAACAGGAAACGAAAAACCACCTTCCGGCCCGAGGTCCAAGGGCTCCGGGCCTTGGCTGTCCTGATGGTGGTGGCCTATCACGTTTGGCTGGGCCGCGTATCCGGCGGCGTGGATATTTTCCTGTTGATTTCGGCTTTCCTGCTCACCCTGTCCTTCGTCCGCAAGGCAGAATCGGGCCACCCCTTCCGCCTGCTGGCGCACTGGCTGCACCTGTTCAAGCGTCTGCTGCCGGCCGCCGTCGTGGTGATCCTCGGAGTCCTGGCGGGCACCTGGCTGATCCTGCCGCAGGGCCGCTGGCCGCAGGTGCTGGACCAGGCATGGGCATCGCTCCTGTACCGGCAGAACTGGCTCCTGGCAGACACCGCAGTGGACTACTACGCGCAGGACCACGCCGGAGCCAGCCCGCTGCAGCACTTCTGGTCCCTGTCCATCCAGGGCCAGGTGTTCATCCTGTGGCCACTGATCTTTGCCGCCGCCGCTGTCGTGCTGAACGTGCTGCGCCGGGTTCCACGCCTGAACGGGCTGACCTACCGCGGGTTGCTGGCCGTAGTCTTTGGCGCTGTGCTGGTGGTGTCGCTGGCCTACTCCGTTGACCAGACCGCCACCAACCAGGCCTACGCATACTTCGATACCCGTGCCCGGCTCTGGGAGTTTGCGCTGGGATCATTGCTGGCACTGGTGCTGCCCTACCTGAAGCCCGGCCGAAAGCTGAGGGTGGTCCTGGGCTGGGCCGGACTGGCAGCCATGGTGTCCTGCGGGCTGGTCCTGACCGTCGACCGGTCCTTCCCGGGGTATGTGGCGCTGTGGCCCACGCTGGCCGCGGCGGCCATCATCGTTGCCGGGCAAACGGGCAGCCGCTTCGGCGTGGACCGGCTCCTCAGCAGCCGCCCCGCCGTCGCCCTGGGGGACAACTCCTACGCCCTGTACCTCTGGCACTGGCCCGTCCTGGTGCTGGCGCTCGCGGCCACCGGCGTGGAGGCGCCCAACCTCACGCAGGGACTGGGCATCGTCGGTGCCTCCATCGTGCTCGCTGTCCTCACCACCCGCTTTGTTGAAAAGCCGCTGCGCGACTGGCATTGGCCCAAGCTCCGCGCCTGGCGGACCGCCGTCGTCATTGTTGCCTGCGGTGCCCTGCTGGCCGGGCCCGTCGCCGTCTGGCAGACGTCGCTCACCGCGGAGGAAAGCGCGACGGCGGCACAGCCCCGCGAGCTCACGCCCGGGGCCCGGGCGCTCACCCCGGAGAACGAAAACACGCCGGCGCCAAGGGCTCGAACCATTCCCGGGCCCACCGCCCTGGACAATGACTGGGCCGGCATCGACTCGCCCTGCACGGGCGCCAACGCCACCAGCGACCCCGTCTTGGAGGGGTGCCGGCAGGAGCTTCCCGAGGAACCGTCCTCCAGGCGCATCGTGGTGCTGGGCGACTCCCACGCCCAGCAGTACCTGGCCGCGCTGGCTCCCGTGGCGGCCGCACGCGGCTGGGAACTGGTGACCCTGCTGATGCCCGCCTGCCGGTTCGGCGCCGAAACGGACACCAGGAATGCTGAATGCAACGCCTACAACAAGGCCAGCTCCGCGTATGTCCTGGAACACCGCCCGGATGCGGTGTTCACCGTGGCGTCGCTGACCCACGAGGAGGCCCCATTCGAAACCGAAGTGCCGGGATACCTGGACGGCGTGAAGCCGTTCGCCGACGCGGGAATCGAGATCGTGGGCATCCGCGACAACCCGCGGTTCACCTTCAACATGCCCCAGTGCGCCCAGCGGAACGGTGCCGACGCGCCCGCCTGCAACCCGCCGCTGGCCGAATCCCTGGTGGAGCCGTCGCCGTTGGAGAATTACCGCGGCAAGCTGCCCGGGCTGCACCTGATGGACATGAGCGACTTCATCTGTGCCCGCGGCGTGTGCCCTGCCGTGGTGGGCAATGTGTACGTCTACAAGGACGACAACCACCTCACCAGGACCTACGTGGAGACCATGATCCCCATGTTCGAGCAGCGGCTGCTGGCGGCGACCGGCTGGAGCTGAGCGGGTCCTTCGGGTGCGGTTGCTCACATTGGCGGCGTGGAATAGGGGGATCGGCGCCAAGGTTCTAATATTTACTCAACACTTTCTGCCCCCGGAACGCCGTGCTGCACGGTGCTCCCGCAGGATCGTCTGCACAGGCCAGTTCCGTAATAACGGGCTGGTCATCGGCTGCAACCCCTACCCGTGACCCCGCAACCAAGGTAAGAGGCGCACTCATGACCGAGCCCCAACACGACCCCTTTGGCTTTATCGGCCTGACCTACGACGACGTCCTGCTCCTGCCGGGCCACACCAACGTCATCCCGTCCGAGGCAGACACCTCCTCGCGGATCTCCAAGCGGATCACCGTGCAGACCCCGCTGCTTTCCGCGGCCATGGATACCGTCACCGAATCCCGCATGGCCATCGCCATGGCACGACAGGGCGGCCTGGGCGTGGTGCACCGCAACCTGTCCATCGCCGACCAGGCTGACCAAGTGGACCGGGTCAAGCGGAGCGAATCCGGGATGATCACCAACCCGCTGACCATTCGCCCCGAAGCGACGCTGCGTGAACTTGACGATCTCTGCGCCCACTACCGGGTTTCCGGCCTGCCCGTGGTGGATGAGGACAACCGCCTCCTGGGCATCGTCACCAACCGCGACACCCGCTTCGTCCCCGAATCGGACTTCCCGCTGCGGCTGGTCAGCGACGTCATGACCAAGATGCCCCTGGTCACGGGGCACGTGGGCATCAGCCGTGAGGAAGCCTCGCACAAGCTGGCAACCAACAAGATCGAGAAGCTCCCGCTGGTGGACGACCAGGGCCGGCTCAAGGGCCTGATCACCACCAAGGACTTCACCAAGGCCGAGCAGTACCCGCTGGCCACCAAGGACGAGGAAGGCCGCCTCCGCGTGGGCGCCGCCATCGGCTTCTTCGGGGACGGCTGGGAGCGGGCCATGGCACTGGTGGACGCCGGCGTCGACGCCCTGTTCGTAGACACCGCCAACGGCCACTCCCAGGGCGTGCTGGACATGATCCGCCGGCTGAAGTCGGACCCCGTCGCCGCGCACGTAGACATCATCGGCGGCCAGGCTGCCACCCGTGAAGGCGCCCAGGCACTGATCGACGCCGGCGCCGACGGCATCAAGGTGGGCGTTGGTCCTGGATCCATCTGCACCACCCGCGTGGTGGCCGGCGTGGGTGTCCCGCAGATCACCGCCATCTATGAATCCGCCAAGGCTGCCATTCCGGCCGGCGTGCCGCTGATCGCCGACGGCGGCCTGCAGTACTCGGGCGACATCGGCAAGGCGCTGGTGGCCGGAGCCGACACCGTCATGCTGGGCTCGCTCCTGGCCGGCTGCGACGAGTCCCCGGGCGAGCTGATCTTCGTCAACGGCAAGCAGTTCAAGTCCTACCGCGGGATGGGCTCCCTGGGCGCCATGCAGTCCCGCGGCAAGAACACGTCCTACTCGAAGGACCGCTACTTCCAGGCCGATGTGTCCGGTGACGACAAGCTCATCCCCGAAGGCATCGAAGGCCGCGTGGCCTACCGTGGCCCGCTGTCCTCCGTGGCCTACCAGCTGGTGGGCGGCCTGCGCCAGACCATGTTCTACACCGGCGCGCCCACCATTCCCGAGCTGAAGGCGCGCGGCAAGTTTGTCCGCATCACCTCTGCCGGGCTGAAGGAATCGCACCCGCACGACATCCAGATGACCGTGGAGGCGCCGAACTACGGTTCGCGCTAGGCGGGACGTCGCGTTTCGCTGACTAGAGCGTGAACACGAGGAGGCAAGGTTTCGGCCTTGCCTCCTTTGTTTTTCCTCCATGAGGTCGTTGACTCGGAATGTCAGTGCCTCGATGGATGATGTTCGTATGGAAATCAGCAGCGGTGGCGGGGTGGTTTTTGAGGGTGTTCATGCCTCTGTTGCTGCCCTTGATGCGCTGGAGCGTGAGGATGCTTTCCTGGCTGCCGGGGTTGGTGTTGGTGCCGGTGTGGATGTGTTGCAGCGGCGGTATGAGCTCCGGCTGGAACGGCTGGAGGTGGTGAAGCGGCTGGAGGCGCAACTCGCAGCAGTGAAAGCCGGTGATGTTGCCGAGGCCGTTGGGTTCCAGCACGTGATGCTCGCCCCTGACGCCCCGGTACAGGAGCGCACGTTCGCGGAAATGTCAGCGGTGGAGGAGATCGCCGGGGTCCTGACCATCAGCTCCGGCGCTGCCGGGGCGTTCGTGGAACAGTCCCGGCGGGTGTGCGCCCTGCCGCCGGTCCTTGCAGCGTTGTCCGCCGGGGACCTGTCCTGGCAGCACGCGAAAATTGTTGCCGATGAAACCGAGGGCCTCACCCTGGACGGCGCCGCCGCGTTGGTGGCGCACTTCTTCGACCCCGATGTCCCGAACCCGGCCCGTGGCGCCGCCCCCGGTGAGCTCGTGCCCTCCCGGTTCCGGACGAAGGTCCGTTCCTGGCGGGAGCGCCACCACCCCGAAACCCTGGAGAAACGCCACGCCAAGGGTGTCGCGGACCGGCGGATGGAATACACCCCGGACCGCGACGGCATGGCCTGGATCTCCCTCCACCTCCCCGGCGACACCGCCTGCGCCATCTGGAACCGCACCACCGCCACCGCCCGCGGCCTCCAAGGCCCCAACGAACCCCGCACCATCACCCAACTCCGCCCCGACATCGCAGCAGCACTACTCCTCGGCGCCGGCCTGCCTGCTAACAGAGACACCACCAATGCCGCTGACGCCGCCGCACGTTCCGGGAGCGTCCCGGCTGAGGCAGCCGCTACTGATACCACCCCGAGTCCCGGGAGCGCGCCGGGTGCAGGCAGCGTCTCCGGCACGGCCGGTTTGGAAGCCACTACGGAAATCGGGAAGGTCCCCAATCCTCGGGCCGACGTCCTGGTCATGGTCCCGGTGTTCTCCCTCCTCGGCCAGACGGACGAACCCGCGGTACTGGACGGTTTCGGCCCSATCCCGGCGTCCATGGCCCGCAAACTCGTCGCGGACGGGGCGGCGTCGTTCTACCGGGTCCTGGTCGACCCCCGCGACGGGACACCACTGGAGATCGGCCGCACCCGCTACCGCCTCCCCGAGACCATCAAACAATGGATCCGGATGCGCGACGGAAAATGCACCTTCCCCGGCTGCAGCAACCAAACCCCGGACAACGACACCGACCACCTCACCGCCTGGGAACACGGCGGCACCACCGGCACCAACAACCTGGCACAACTCTGCCCAAAACATCACCGCCTCAAACACGCACGGCCATGGATCCCCGACCCCGCCACGGAGAACGGACCACCCGGATGGACCTCACCCACCGGACGCCACTACAAACCCGAACACCCCAACGCCGAACCAACCCACTGGCCACCGGGAACCCTGCCGGTGTCCACCGCGACTTACTGCGTAGATGCCTGCCCGGAAGACCTCCCGCAGTGGGAACCGGACGACGACCAACTCATAGACCTCAACGACCTGTCACCAGAGGATCCGGTGTGGGCGGAATTCTTCGCGAAGCCGTTCGTGTTGTCGGTCTGACCCGTGCCTCCCGTCAGTCACCGGATCTTTCGGCGCTGCCCTTTCAGCCCTGGGCCAGCACTAGGCTGATTCCATGTCCCAACCGCGCCATCCGGCGGAACTCACCCCCAAACGCGACCCGCAAAAGCGGCTGGCCCTTCGTCCCTATGCCCGCGCCGTAGCCCAGGTACTGCGGGTCAGTTTCCGCGCCTCACCCGGCGCTGTGGTCATGAAGGTGCTTGGCTCGCTGATCTCGGCCGTGCTGCCATTGGTCACCACATTCTTCGCGTCGCTCACCACTACGGCCCTGGCAGCGGCATACGCCGGTGACGCCGGCGCAGGGCAGCTCGCAATTGTCTACGTCATCATCACCGCCGCGCTGGGCCTTTTCTGGGGTGCCTTCAACAGCGTGGACCGCTATATCCAGCAGCTGATGAGCTTCAAGGTGGGCGCCATCGTGGGCGACCAAATGTACGAACGCTTCCTTGCCCTGGAATTCTGGCGCTACGACGACAAGGAAACCGTTGACCTCTACGACCGCGCCAAGCGGTTCTCCGATTCGTACGCCCGCGTTCTGGACCGCATCGCCGCAATCTTCACCCAGCTCGTGTCGGTCATCCTTGCCATCGGCGCCCTGTTGTTGGTCAGCTGGTGGATCGCCGTCATCGTCCTGGTGGCCATCGTCCCCAGCGTGTACCTTCAGTTCAAGCTCTCCAGGGAGCAAATTGCGCACTGGAACACGCAGGTGGACTCCCGGCGGCAGCGCCGGATGATCGAACAGAACCTGCTCCGCCCGCAGCATATTGCCGAGATGCGGCTTTACGGCATTGTCGCCTTCCTCATGGATCTCCGCGCCCGGCTCCGGGACGCGGACGAGCGCCGCCGGCTCGACTACCAGCGGCGCTACATTCCCAGGCAACTCGCCGCGGACGCGCTCCAGTACGGGGCGGAGGTGGTCTCCCTGATCTGGGTGGTGGGCCAGATCATCGCCCGTGCCCAGCCCGTCGGCCAGTTCCTATATGTGCAGCAGATCGTCAGCCGCGCTTTGTCCACCGCGAACAACCTGGTGTCCTCCCTGAGCTCCATTGACGAGGACCTGGCCAACCTGAAGGACTACGAGCTGTTCATGGCGATGCCCGTGCACTCCGAACACGCCCCGCCGCTCCCGGAAGCGCCGAGGGAAGTCGAGCTGAAGGACATTCACTTCACGTACACGGGAAGCGACATCGAAGTGATCCGGGGAATCAGCCTGACCATCCGCCAGGGCCAGCACATCGCCATCGTGGGGGAGAACGGTGCCGGCAAGTCCACGCTGATCCGCATCCTCGCCGGCCTTTACCGTCCAGACTCCGGCCAGGTGCTGCTCGACGGCGTTGACCTGGCCGCCGTCGACGTCACCTCCTGGCACCGCCATCTGGCGGTGCTGAGCCAGGAGTTCCTCAAGTACGAGTTCGCCACCGCAGCGGAAAACATCTACTTCGGCGATGTGGACAGCCCGCGTGACGACGGGCGGATCCGGCGCGCCGCCGCCGACGCCGAGGCCCTGGACTTCATCAACAAACTGCCCAACGGCCTGGACAACCACGTCAGCAACTGGATGGAGGACCCGCGCGGCCGCAAGGGCAGCGGCCTTTCCGGGGGCCAGTGGCAGCGGTTGGCCATGGCTCGGAACTTTTACCGGGATGCGTCCTTCATGGTGATGGACGAGCCCACGTCGGCCATCGATGCACTCGCAGAGCACCGGATCTTCACCCGGCTCTTCGCAGACCGCAGCAGCACCATCATCGCCATCAGCCACCGTCTGGCCACCATCGAGAAGGCTGACATCGTGTACATGCTGGAGGACGGAGAGATCGTGGAGCAGGGCACGCACAAAGAGCTGGTGGCGCTCCGCGGCAGGTACTTCAGGATGTTCGAATCCCAACTGACTGTAGAAGAGCCGACCGGACTCTAAACCTCCACCACGGTGGTGCGCACCCGCGCCACACTGGGCCGCGGCGGGACGCTGCTGAAGCCGAAGGTCACGGCGGGGCTTATCGGGGCCAGGGGCCCGGCGTCCGCGCCTTCCCAGGTGACGACGGCGGCGGTCACGTGGTGCAGGTCCGTCACCCCGTAATACTCAGCCCTGCCGCTGCCCGCCGTGCCGTAGGTGCGGGCGCCCGGAGCTGCCAGGGCAGCCAGCGGACTGACCGCTGACAGCCACCGCGGATGGACTGCAAGGCGCCGGGGCACCGCCCGCAGCGCCGAACCAAGGTACGTCCTCGCTCCGGTGACTGCCCGGATGGCCAGCGGGCCGGCGTCGACCGCCAAGGTGCCATCTGCCAGCTCCGCACTGACCTCCACAACGCTCACCTCGTCAAAGATGTAGGTGGCAGCAATGAAGTCCGCAACCTCGGGGGACGGGGCCAGCAGCAGCCGGTGTCCGGATGGCTGCTGCACCATGACGTCCGAGAAGGCTCCGAAAGGGGACTCCTGCCACATGCCAACCACCGCGCGCAGTCCGGAGGCCGTGCCAATGCCGGCGATGTGCCCGTCGAAGATCCAGCGTGCCATCAGAGTGGACCGTAGGCGGCGTTGCCGTACGGATCGCGCCAGACGGCCAGGTCCTCCTCGACTGCCCTCCGAAGCCTCGGGTTGGTTTTCATCCGCAGACGGAATGACTGCCGGGCCCGGCCCATGACCGTGGACGGGACTATGATGCACGCGACCAGGAGGGCCAGCGTGAGTACGTAGATGCCCACCAGCGTTACGGCCGTGGAGCCGCCCTTCGCCGCGGCAGAGGGCAGGGTCGGAAAAATGAACGCGCCGATAATGGCCGCCAGAAACAACACCATGGCAATGCCGCCGCGGGCGGATCCGGGGCCACGGGTGACCAGGACCTTGTCGGTCCGGGGCAGGGCGGACCGGACCCGTTTCCACCCGAAGATGCCCAACAGCATCAGGACGGCCCCCATCGGGGCCAGGACGAGCGCTGTCGCGGGGTTCCCCGACATGACGGAGAAGAAGGCGCCTGCCAGGGCCAGGACCGGTCCGCCGGCGATCGCCCCGCTCCAGCCGGCGGCCAGCGTGCCTTGGGCATCCGCCAGTTGGCGCAGCCGGGACGGGGCGTCCGGTGGGCTGACCCGGGCCAGTTCGGGGGAGAGCCAGTGCTCAAGGGGGTGAGCGGGCTGCAGATGGGTCATTCGGCTCAATATCCTTCGATCTTGCGGGCACACAGCCTCTGCCGTTCCGCCCAGAGCCCAAGCTACGGCATCCCGTGCCCTGGTGCGATGCAGAGGTCTGCCAGCGGGTGACGGTCCGGCGTCCCGGATGACGCGTCCCAGTCCCGGCCCGGCCAGCGGAACTGCTGGGATAACCTAGAGCAGTGACTTATGAGATCGAGATCGGCCGTGGCAAGCGTGGGCGTCGTGCCTACTCCCTGGATGACATTGCAATCGTCCCCAACCGTCGCACCCGCGACCCCAAGGACGTCTCCGTCTCCTGGCAGATCGATGCGTACCAGTTCGACATGCCGGTGATCGCCGCCCCGATGGACTCCGCCATGTCGCCGGCGACGGCCATCGCGCTGGGCAAGCTCGGCGGCCTGGGCGTCCTTGACCTGGAGGGCCTCTGGACCCGCTACGAGGACCCGCAGCCCATCCTCGATGAGATCGGCGCGCTCCAGGACGAGACCAACAGCCCTGCCGTCACCGGCCGGATGCAGGAGCTCTACCAGGCCCCCATCCAGCCCGAACTCATCACGTCCCGCCTGGCCGAGATCCGGGAGGCCGGTGTCACCGTCGCCGGTTCCCTGACCCCGCAGCGCACCCAGGAGCACTACAAGACCGTGGTGGCTGCCGGCGTCGACATCTTCGTCATCCGCGGCACCACGGTGTCCGCCGAGCACGTCTCCAAGGACCACGAGCCGCTGAACCTGAAGCAGTTCATCTACGAACTCGACGTCCCCGTCATCGTCGGCGGCGCGGCGGGCTACACCCCGGCGCTGCATCTCATGCGCACCGGCGCGGCAGGCGTGCTGGTGGGCTTCGGCGGCGGCGCAACCACCACTACGCGCCGCGCGCTGGGCATCCACTCGCCCATGGCGTCCGCCATTTCCGATGTCGCTGCCGCCCGCCGGGATTACATGGACGAGTCTGGCGGGCGCTACGTGCACGTCATTGCCGACGGCGGCATGGGCACCTCGGGTGACATCGTCAAGGCAATTGCCATGGGCGCCGACGCCGTCATGCTGGGCAGCGCGCTGGCCCGCGCCGAAGAGGCGCCCGGCAAGGGCTGGCACTGGGGCCAGGAGGCGCACCACACGGAACTGCCGCGCGGTGACCGCGCCAACGTCGGCACCGTGGGGCCGTTGGAGGAGGTCCTCTTCGGACCCGGCCACCACACGAACGGAACGTCCAACCTTATTGGTGCGCTGCGGCGCTCGATGGCGACCACCGGCTATTCGGACCTGAAGGAATTCCAGCGGGTCGACGTCGTCGTATCGCCTTACGCAGGCAACTGAGACGCAGGGCAGGGCGGGCACCTGCCGCCCTGCCCAAAGCACGCTTCTAGCAAGTAGTGTGGGTTTACTACCGGCACTAGAGGCACTGGAGGCGTTCAATGAAGAGTGTTCCTGCAAACGGCGGGGTCCTTGGCCCCGAAGCCAGGGAAGCATCCATCCAGCGGTTGCGCGCCACCACCGAACCCGGCCAGGAACTGGACATCCTGATTGTGGGCGGCGGCATCGTGGGCGCGGGAGCCGCATTGGACGCGGTAACCCGGGGCCTGAGCGTCGGTATCGTCGAGGCAAGCGACTGGGCTGCCGGCACGTCGTCGCGGTCTTCGAAACTCATCCACGGCGGCCTGCGCTACCTGGAGATGCTCGACTTCGCCCTGGTCAAGGAGGCCCTGCAGGAACGCGGGCTGCTGCTCTCCGAACTCGCCCCGCACCTGGCCCGGCCGGTGCCCTTCCTGTATCCACTGACCAAACCGTTCATCGAGCGGCCCTACGTCGGGGCGGGCATCGCACTGTATGACGCCATGTCCATCTCCAGCGGACACAGCCGCGGGGTCCCGTTCCACAAACACCTGAGCAAGCGCGGCACCCTGCGGGCCGCCCCCAGCCTCAAAAACGACGCCTTCGTCGGCTCCATCCGGTACTACGACGGCCAGGTGGATGACGCGAAATACGTCGCAAACCTGGTCCGGACCGCCGCCTACTACGGGGCCCATGCCGTGAACCAAATGGCCGTGGTGGACTTCCTGCGGGAGGGCGAACGGGTGGTCGGAGCCAAGGTGGAAAACCGCGAGGACGGGACGCAGTTCGGCATCCGCGCCAAGCAGGTCATCAACGCCACCGGAGTCTGGACGGACGAAACCCAAGCCATGGTGACGGACCGGGGCCAGCTGAAGGTCCGGGCCTCCAAGGGCATCCACCTGGTGGTTCCGCGCGACCGCTTCCAGTCCACCGTGGGCCTGATCCTGCGCACGGAAAAGTCGGTGCTTTTCGTCATCCCATGGGGACGCCACTGGATCATTGGCACCACCGACACCGACTGGCACCTGGACAAGGCGCACCCGGCTGCCTCGAGCAAGGACATCGACTACGTCCTGGAGCACGTCAACCAGGTGCTGAAACGTCCCTTGACCAGGGAGGATGTGGAAGGCGTGTATGCCGGGCTCCGGCCGCTGCTGGCCGGCGAAAACGACTCCACGGCCAAGCTGTCCCGCGAGCACGTGGTGGCGCACCCGGTCCCCGGCCTGGTGGTGGTGGCAGGCGGCAAGTGGACCACGTACCGGGTCATGGCCAAGGACGCGGTGGACGAGGCGACACGCACCATGGACGAGCGGGTCCCGCCGAGCTGCACCGAGACAATCCCGCTGCTGGGCGCCAGCGGCTTCCGGGCGGCCTGGAACCGCCGGAACCGTACCGCTGAGGAATCCGGGGTCCACGTGGCAAGAATCGAACACCTGCTCAACAGGTACGGATCGATGACGCCCGAGGTGCTGGCCATCATCGAGCAGAACCCGGAACTGGCCGAGCCCCTCCCGGGAGCCGACGACTACCTGCAGGCCGAGGCCGTCTACGCCGCAAGCCATGAAGGTGCCCGCCACGTCCAGGACGTCCTGACCCGGCGCACCCGGATCTCCATCGAGGCCTGGGACCGCGGCGTGTCCGCTGCCCCCGTTGTCGCTAAACTGATGGGTGACGTCCTTGGCTGGAGTGACGCGCAGCGTGAAAACGAGATCCGCCACTACATTGCCCGGGTGGAAGCCGAACGCCTCAGCCAGCAACAGCCGGACGACGAATCCGCAGACGCCGCCCGCCTGGGCGCGGAAGACATCGTGCCCTTGCGCTGAGGGGCTCGTTCGCCCCGCACTGCTGACTGAAGGGATACGCCTTGGCGGAACCACTGGACCCGTATGACGCCCACCTCACCACTGCCGACATGGTGATCCTGGAAATGGAGGCGAAGGACAAGACCGACGCCACCAACCAGCTGGCGGAACGGTTGCACGCTGCCGGGCGGATTTCGGATCTTGACGGGTTCCTGAAGAACGTCAATGCCCGGGAGCACCAACTCGCCACGGGACTCCCGGGCGGCATTGGGCTCCCGCACGCGCGCAGCGAGTTCGTCTCCCAAACCTCCATCGCGGTGGGCATCGCCAAGTACGGCCATGCCCTGGACTTCGGCGCCGCGGACGGGCCCGCCACGGTCATCCTGCTGATAGCCACCCCCGCCAGTTCTTTCTCGGACCACCTGGAAGTGCTGGCCACCCTGGCACGGTCGCTGTCCAAGGAGTCGTTCCGGGAATCGCTCCGGCGGGCGTATGACGCCGAAGTCATCGCCGAACTGATCAACTCCAGCCTGGTGTTCTTCGACCACTAGGCCCGCCCCGACCACCGGGCCCGCCCGGCCGCCTCTTTCCGGGTCCGGGCATCCCCGGCGTTTAGTTGTTCTACAAGAGTACGAAGTACGGTTAAGACGTGTGGAAAACAGCCCTCAAGCCCCGATGGATCGCAGGCTTTATCTTCGCGATCGCGCTCTCCGGGGTCTTCGTGCTGCTCAGCCAGTGGCAGTTCGGCCGCTCCACCCAACCCGAAGTGCCAGTCAACCCGGCCACCGAACAGGTCCAGCCGTTGACAAGCACGCTGCAGCCAGGTGAGTTCTTCCACGGCAGCGTCGCCGACCAGATGGTCACTGCGCAGGGAACGTACAGTGCGGACAAGCAGGTCCTGGTTCCCGGCCGGCTCCATGAGGGAAAGAGCGGCTACTGGGTGGTATCGGCCTTCGCCGTGAACGGTGCCCCCACCCTGACCGGAGCCGCCGCAACACCGCAGACCTGGATCCCCGTGGCACGCGGATGGGTTGCGGAACCCCAGGACGCGGCAGCACCGCCGTCGGGCCTTGTCGAACTGACCGGACGACTGCTGCCCTCCGAGGCGCCAGTGGCCGGGAAAGCACCAAAGCCGGGGGAGGCCTCGGCCGTGTCCGTGGCCGAGCTCATCAACTACTGGGACGTGAGCAGCTATCCGGGCTTCGTGTCAGCCACCGCAGAGGTGGTGGCCGGCCAGGACGTCAGTGCCGCCGCAGTACCGGGGAGTCTCCTGCCGCTGGACATCGGCCCCCAGCCGCCGGCAGAGCACATCAACTGGCTCAACCTCTTCTACTCCATCGAGTGGGTGGTCTTCGCCGGCTTTGCCCTCTTCATCTGGTGGCGGCTGGTCAAGGATGACTACCACCGGGACCTCGAAGAAGCCCTCGATGACGCCGACGATACCGACGGCGACGAGCGGCACAAACCGCACCAACTTCCACAACAGCCTGACCAGCACCAGCAGAAGGTACAGCCATGATTGATCCGAAACCGGCCACCCCGTCAGCACAGGCCCCCGGCGGCAAGACCGGCAAGAAGCGCCGCTTCGGCGGTACCGAGGCCCAGATCCGGTCGGCCCTGAAGTTCTACAAGGTCATGGCCTACCTCACCGGCACCATGCTGCTCCTGCTGTGCGCTGAACTTGTGGCCCGGTACGGCTTCGGGCAGTACCTGTTCGCCGGCGGCACCAACGCGGTGACCGGCCAGCCGTTCGGCTTCGGGTTCGCCGACGCGGAGCCCCCGGGAGTGCTCAACGGCGTGAACATCTCCGTCACGGTCCTGATCGTGCACGGCTGGATGTACGTCGTGTACCTTATCTCCAACTTCCGGTTGTGGTCCCTGATGCGCTGGCCGTTCCTGAAGCTGGTCCTGCTGGCCCTTGGCGGTGTAGTGCCGTTCCTGTCCTTCATTGTCGAAAAGAAGTTCCACGCCGAGGTGGAGGCCGAACTGGCCGCCAACCCCCAGGCGCCGCAGCGGTACTAGCCGCTCCGGTTTCCAGCTGCCCAGGTGCCGGGCCCTGTGTGCGGCGGCCGTCCGCCGTCGTACGTCTGCTGCGTCACAGCGCGCCCTCTCAAGGTGCGCCGGTGCAAGGGCGCCAAGTAGGCTATTACGGTGACTACTCCCACTGCATCCCAGACTTCCCAGAAGCCGGTGCTGGTTGTTGATTACGGTGCCCAGTACGCGCAGCTGATTGCCCGCCGCGTCCGGGAAGCAAATGTGTATTCGGAAGTGGTTCCGCATACGTACACCACCGAGCAGCTCCTGGCCAAGAACCCCGCCGCCATCATCCTTTCCGGGGGACCTTCGAGCGTTTATGCCGACGGCGCCCCGAGCGTGGGTGCCGACCTCTTTGAAGCCGGCGTTCCCGTCTTTGGCATCTGCTACGGGTTCCAGGCCATGGCCAATGCCCTCGGCGGCAAGGTTGACAAGACCGGACTGCGGGAGTACGGCTCCACCGAGACCACCATCCTGGGTGACGGCCGCTCGGTGCTGGAAGGCATGCCCCAGCACCAGAAGACCTGGATGAGCCACGGCGACTCCGTCCACGAGGCACCTGCCGGGTTCGACGTCCTGGCCACCACGGCCGGCGCCGAGGTGGCGGCGTTCGCCAATGAAGAAAAATGCCTGTACGGCGTTCAGTGGCACCCCGAGGTCAAGCACTCGGCCTACGGCCAGCAGGTGCTGGAGAACTTCCTCTTCAAGGGCGCCAAGCTCGAGCCCAACTGGACCACCGGCAACATCCTGGAAGAGCAAGTGGAGCGCATCCGCCAGCAGGTGGGGGACGCGCGGGTCATCTGCGGCCTCTCCGGCGGCGTTGACTCCGCAGTGGCCGCAGCCCTGGTCCAGCGCGCCGTGGGTGACCAGCTCACCTGTGTGTTCGTTGACCACGGCCTGCTGCGTGAAGGCGAAGCCGAACAGGTGGAGCGCGACTTCGTGGCCGCCACCGGCGTGAAGCTGTACGTCGCCAACGAACAGGAACGCTTCCTCTCGGCCCTGGCCGGCGTCAGCGATCCGGAAACCAAGCGCAAGATCATCGGCCGCGAGTTCATCCGCGCCTTCGAAGAAGCCGAACTCGCCATCATCGCCGAGGCAGCTGCCCACGGCGAAAAGATCAAGTTCCTGGTCCAGGGCACCCTGTACCCCGACGTCGTCGAGTCCGGCGGCGGCGAAGGTGCGGCGAACATCAAGAGCCACCACAATGTGGGTGGCCTCCCCGAGGACCTGCAGTTTGAACTGGTTGAGCCGCTGCGCGCCCTATTCAAGGACGAGGTCCGCGCGGTGGGCGCCCAGCTTGGCCTGCCGCAGGAGATCGTTGGCCGCCAGCCGTTCCCCGGCCCGGGCCTGGGCATTCGAATTGTCGGCGAGGTGACCAAGGAGCGGCTGGACCTGCTGCGCAAGGCAGACGCCATCGCACGTGCCGAACTCACGGCAGCCGGCCTGGACAACGAAGTCTGGCAGATGCCCGTGGTCCTGCTCGCGGACGTCCGCAGCGTGGGCGTCATGGGTGATGGCCGCACCTACGGACACCCCATCGTGCTTCGCCCCGTCTCCTCCGAGGACGCCATGACGGCGGACTGGTCACGGCTGCCCTACGACCTCCTGGCCCGGATCTCCGGCCGGATCACCAACGAGGTGGACGGCGTCAACCGCGTGGTGCTGGACGTCACCAGCAAGCCGCCGGGAACCATCGAATGGGAATAGCATCCTAAGTGGCCGGCCTCCGCCAGCGGGGGCCGGCCACTGCTTTTCCCGGATGAATCCTTCGGCAATTTCCCGTGCTCCAGTGTTGCGGTCTCTCAAGTCCGGCGCCGGACCGGCTACTCTCGAATCTATGCCGGTATGGTCCAGGACGTCACGTGCAAACGCAGAAAAGAAGGCAGAAGTGTCAGTTGGTCAAGGCCACCCGGAAGGCTCGGAAGAGCTTCGTAAATGGCTGTCCGGGCTTAAACCCGTCACCGGCGCGGACACGATGCTGCGCTTCACCAAGACGCCCGAAGGCTCCATCGACCTGACATCGGCGCACCCCTCCGGGCTTGCCCAGCTCATGGCCGGGCGCCGCACACGCCTGTCCACGCTGATCCGCGACAGGCAGCAATATGTGGTGGCCGCCCGGGCGTCGCGCAACATCCGGTCCAAGATCTTCGAGCTTGCCAACGACCGCGGCATCGATGCCGGGTACCTGTCCGCGGGCACTGTGGTGTGGACCTCCGCCGTCGGCGGCAAACCCCAGCGGGTCTCCGCCCCGGTCATGCTGACCGCCATTTCCCTCACGGTGCGGCCGGGGGAGGACGACTTCGAACTCCAGCTCACCGAGCAGGCGCACATCAACCCTGCCCTGGTGCGGCACCTGAAGAACATCCACGGGATCGTCTTTGACGTCAACGCCGTCACGCGCCTCGCTTACAGCACCGCCCGGTTCGACCCCCAGCCTGTCCTGGACCGGCTGGCCACCCTGATCCGGCCCATTCACGGCGCGGAAACCCAGCACAACCTGCTCGTTTCCACCTTCGCCGACCTCTCCGGCAACCTCGACGACCCCTGGATCAACGACTCCCATCCCGTCGTGTCCGCGCTGGCCACTGCCGCGGGCGGCGAAGTGGTGGACGTCGACGGGCCCGACCCGTCCCGCTTCCCCCACCTGGACAACAGGGATCCCAAGGACGAGCTGCTGCTGCTGGATGCGGACACTGACCAGCAGTACGTCATCGACGCGGCCCGGGCCGGGGACTCACTGGTCGTCAGCAGCCCGCCCGGCAGCGGCCAGACCCAGACGGCCATCAACACCATCGGTGCCTTGGTGGACGCCGGCAAGACAGTGCTGGTGGTGGGCGACCGCCGCGCCAGCCTCAATGAGGTCTCCGGACACCTTGAGTCGCTGGGGCTGGAGTCCATCCTGTTCCAGCTCACCGGAAACGTCACCGCGCAGCAGCTGAAGGGCCAGCTGGTCCGGGCCATCGTGCGCAACGAAAAGTCACTGGAACCGCAGCTCGGGAACCTCCACAACACCCTGGTCGAGCACCGGCACGCGCTCATGGACCATGTGGCGTCGCTCCACAACGTCCGCGAGCGTTGGGGCTGCTCGCCCTACCAGGCCATGCAGTCACTGGCCGAGCTCACCTCCATCCATCCTGCGCCGGCCACCACCGTCAGGCTCAAGCGCAGCGTGCTGGACAGCATCCGGGACCGCGAGGAACTGGCCGGCCGGCTCAAGCGCGCCGCGGAACTGGGCAGCTTCAGCAAAGCGGCCACCACCAGCCCCTGGCACGGAGCGAGGCTGTTGACCCGCAAGGAAACGGAGGAAGCCCAGGACCTGGTCCGCTCCGTCGCCAAGAGCCTTCCCCTCCTAAGGGACCGCATGGATGCCGTTGCGGAGCACGCCGAAATCCGCCTGGGCGAATCGTTCGCGGAGTGGGGCGAGCAGCTGGAACTGCTGGTGGCCGTCCGCGGAAGCCTGGACAAGTTCACCCCTGACATTTTCGACCGGCCCGTGACGGACCTGATCTCCGCCACGGCGCCGTCTGCCTGGCGGCGTGAGCGCGGCATCGAGCTGACGGCCATGCAGCGCTCCAGGCTGCGCCGGGTAGCCAAAGAATACGTCCGCCCGGGTGTCCACATCGCAGACCTGCACTCATCCCTGGTGCTGGTGCAGGAACAGCGTGCCCTGTGGGCGGGCTACGCCACCACCCAGCGGCATCCCGCCGTTCCCTCCGGCCTGGCCGAAATGAACGCCATGTACCGGTCCCTGGACCAGGAGCTGGCACAGCTGGGCGAGGCGCTGCAGCACACGGAAGACGGCGGGGCGCTGTCCACCGTTCCCTACGTGCAGCTGATGGAACGCCTGGAGCGCCTGGTGGCAGACACCGATACACTCAAGACCCTGCCCGAACGAACACTCCTCATCGAGAACATGCGCGAACACGGCCTGGGCGAACTCCTCGCCGATCTCGCCGAACGCGAAGTCCCTGAGGGGTCCGTCGCCGCCGAGCTGGAGCTGGCCTGGTGGCAGTCCGCCCTTGAGGCAATGATCAGCGGTGACGACTACCTGGCCATGTCCGACGGCGACGCGCTGCGCCAGCTTGAAGCGGAGTACCGGCTGGCGGACAACGCGCACATCGCCAGCGGTGCCGCGCGCCTTCGGTGGGACCTGGCCGACCGGTGGCGGACTGCCATCGCCGCCCAGCCGCGCCAGGCCGATCTCCTGCGCAGCCTGCTCAAGGACGGACGGGTGTCCCTGCCGTCCCTGACCGCGCAGGCTCCGGACCTGATTGGCACGCTGGTTCCGGTATGGTCAGTCAGTCCGTACCTGATGACGGGCCTGCTTCCGGCCGAACAGCACTTTGATGCCGTCGTAATCCTCGATGCGGAAGCCACGTCCCTGCAGGCCGTCCTGCCCTCGATCGCCCGCGCACGGCAGGTTATTGCCTTCGGGGATTCGCGCATTGCCACGCCACGGACCTTCACCGTTGGAGTGGAGCGGCTGGCACCGGGAGAGTCCGCCCACCAGCGGGTGGAAAGTGCCTTCACCGCACTCTCCGCCGTGCTTCCGGTCTGGCGGCTCAACGTGGTGTACCGGGCAGTGGATGAGGACCTGGTCCTCCAGCTCAGCAAGAACTTCTACGACGGCGGCCTGCGCCGGCTGCCTGAGGGCCAGTCGGCCACGGGGCTGGACCGGTCGCTGCTGGTGGAATACCTGCCCGACGGCACCGGCCTTCCCAGCGCCGACCACGAGGGTGTTGAGTCCGTCGTGGCAGAAGTCAACCGGGTAGTGGAACTGGTCTTCGAACACGCCCGCCTCCGTCCGCGAACGTCATTGGCTGTGGTCACCGCCAGCCTGCGGCACGCTGCCAGGATTGGTGAATCCATCAGGCTCCAGCTCTCCAACCAGCCGGGCCTGGCCGGTTTCTTTGGCGCCGGCCCGGAGTCCTTCCGAGTGGTGGACCTGGAACGCGCCCAGGGACTGGTCCGGGACCACGTCATTTTCTCGCCGGGATTCGGGCGGACCCCGCACGGCCGGGCACTGCACAACTTCGGACCGCTGTCCGCCGAGGGCGGCCGCGAGAAATTTGCCCTGGCGATGACCCGGGCGCGGCGTTCCATGCACGTCCTCACCTGCTTCCGGCCCGAGGACCTGGACCAGACCCGGCTCACGCACGGGGCGGTGGACCTCTACACGCTGCTGGATCGGGAAATTTCCGGCAACACCGATCTGGGCACTCCCGCCTCCCGTGCCGCCGCCAGTGAACAGGCGCTGGGCGCGGATCCGCTGGTGGCCGATCTGGGGGACAGGCTGCGGGCCCGTGGCGCCAGGGTTTGGCACCAGTACGACGGCGCCATTGACGTGGTTGCCGCGGCGGACCCCCTGAACACCATGGGCCAGGACGACCACGACATCCCGCGGCCCGTGGCCATCGAGTCCGACGGCACCGCCCAGTACCGCACCATGAGCGTGCGTGAGCGCAGCAGGCTGCGGCCGCAACTGCTCGAACGCCTGGGATGGCGGTACATGCCGCTGTGGACCATCGAGGTCTTCACCGACCCCTCCTCCTGCGCCGACCGCATTGCCGGGTACCTTGGCCTGGAGAAGATGGTGCTCCCGGGCCGGAGTTCTACCTCCACCGGGTTCCTGGACGACGACTTCAACCACGCGCTCCATGGAATCGACGGGACGCCCTCTCCCGGCGTCTCCTACCTGCCATCCGAGGCCGGTGAAAGCCGAAACAGCGATGGTGGAAACCGCCGGCAGGAAGAGGGCAGCCAAGGCAGGCGGGCCCAGGATCCGCGGGAAATGCGAGCGATGACAGACGACAGGCCTAAGGACGAGAGGCCCGAGGAAGATATGCGCCAGAACGAAAACCACCAGGCCGGAAACAACGACCAGACCGGGGACGACAACCAGGCCCGGCACGACAGCCGGAGCGGCAACGAAGAACAGGCCGGGAACGACAACCAGGACAAGACGGGGACCGGAGCAGGAGCTGCCGTGCCCGCTGATCCCGCCGCCACCAAGGCAGCATCGGGTGGTACCGACGAGATTCTCCCCAGCAAGGCGGCGGAGGACGACGCCCGCAGCTGGGGCGACCGGGAGGACGACCACGACACCTGGCTGAAGGAACAGAAGCCGCCGCATTGGGGCTGACCACCGCATTCCAGCCACGGCCTGGATCAGGGCTGCCCCACCAGGACAAAGAAAAGCCTGCCTTGGGTGGAGGCCCCAGCCAGGCGTGATGACTGTTCCGCTGTGGCTGCCACCACGATCAGTCCATCCGTCTCCGTGGTGCCCAGCCATTGTCCGGTCTGGCCGCCCTTGTTCGAAGTCCACAGCACGGGGACGGCCGACGCGAGCACCTCAGAGGGGCCCTGCTGGTCGAACCCGTTGGCCGAGGTCAGCACCACGTTGACCAACTGGCCGGGGGAAACCAGCTGGATGGACGAGGCATCCGCCATGCGCAGGGGAACCGCCGCCGAACCGGGCGGCGTCCCTGCCAGGAGCCCGGGGCCCAGCAACTGGGCATCTGTGAGGAGCTGGCCCTTCCGCAGAGGAGCCGCGAGCTGTTTGCCCGTGGCTGCGGCGCCGTCCTGGAGGAAGCCATCGGCCACCATCCCGGGAGGCACCAGGACGCGGTCCAGATCCGCTGCCGTGACAGCGGTTCCGGCGGGCAGGTCCCGGGCAGCGGCCAGCGCAGTTACGGTGGCTAGCGGGGCAGGAGTGAGCTGCTGGACGGCGATTGCTGCAGCTGCACAAAAAAGCAGGGCCGCCGCGAGCCGCCGGTTGCGGCTTAGCCAGCCGGCAAACCGGGAATGCAGGGGGCGGTTGCGGTTTCCGGGCCCGCGACCAGTGTGATGTGCGCGGCCGGCATTGCGGACGTTCCCGGGAAACCAGAGGCCGTCACGGCGACGGCGGGGGAGTATGGGCATGCGCCCACGCTAATTGCAGCCACGGCGTCACGGGAGCCGGAACGGCTGCTATGTGGACAACGGCGGCCGGACGCTGCTTGAACCCGCCGTGGGAAGCGGCCGGCCGCCGTCGTAAAGACCTTGTTGCTTAGCTGGCGGCAGCAGCTGCCGGCGCCGAAGCGGCCGGGGCGGCAGCAGGCGCTGCCGGAGCCGCGGCCGGTGCGGGAGAAACCGAGCTGCCCTTGGAATCGCGCGAGTCGGTGCGGTAGAAGCCCGAGCCCTTGAAGACGACACCGACGCTGTTGAACTTCTTGCGCAGCGTGCCCTGGCATTCAGGGCAGGACGTCAGGCTGCTGTCCGAGAACGACTGGACAATGTCGAAGGCGTGGCCGCAATCCTTGCAGGCGTAAGCATATGTTGGCACTGGTGCTCCTCCTCTTGGGCAAACGAGAGGTCCCGTGCTGCCGTGGGTAAACCGTTAGCAGTCGCAGGGCCTGAGTGCTAATTCTATCACTGAGTCCGGATGGCCCGGGCTTAGGCGCTGCCCGCCAAAGGCCGGTAACCGGACGGAGCCAGGACGGCCGGGACCGGCCGGTCGAACTCCTCGGCCGGAATCCGGCCCGCGGGCAGCAGTTCATCGTCGTAGATAACAGCGGCCAGTGGAATTTCCTTCCCCGCCGTGGCAAGGTGCCCCAGGAACTTGTCGTAGTACCCGCCGCCCTGGCCGATCCTGTTGCCGGCGAGGTCCACCGCGGTAGCAGGGATGAAAAGCATCGTTGCACCGCCCGCTGTATCCGGCCCGTGCCGCTGCCCTGCGGGTTCCAGGATTGGCGCGTATTTGCTCCGTTCGAAGCCGGTATCCGGCGTCCAAAACACCCAGCTCAACTCCCGGCCGGGCTCGCACACGGGAAGCAGCACCTGGTGCCCGCTGTGATGCAGGGCGTTGATCAGGGGCAGGGTGGGCGGTTCATGTCCCACGCCCAGGTACACGCAGGCAATCCCGGGGCGGTCCCCGGTGACCGTCCTTGCCCATGCTTCCCCATGGGCAGCCAGCGCCGCCCCGGCCGCTTCCAACTGCTCCGGCGTCAGGGCTGCCCGCCGTCGCCGGTGCGTCGCCCTGATATGGTCCTTGACCGCGTCGGTCTCCTGCAGCATGGTGTCCTTCCTGCGATGCCGTGTTCCGGCGGATTTTCAGGCCCCTCATGCGTGCCTGCCGCGCCGGTGGTTACTGAAATGCTTGACTGACGTTAGATTAGTCCGGTGAACACCAGTAACCCCAGAGTCCGCAAAGCCGTCATTCCCGCCGCGGGCCTGGGCACCAGGTTCCTGCCTGCCACCAAAGCCATGCCCAAGGAAATGCTTCCCGTCGTTGACAAGCCTGCCATCCAGTATGTGGTGGAGGAAGCCGTCCACGTGGGCCTCCATGACGTTCTGATGATTACGGGCCGGAACAAGCGGGCCTTGGAAGACCACTTTGACCGCGTTCCGTCCCTTGAGTCCACCCTCCAGGACAAAGGGGACACGGAGAAGCTTGCTGCCATCCAGGCCGCCAGCCAGCTTGGCGACATCCACTACGTCCGGCAAGGCGACCCCCACGGTCTGGGCCATGCGGTGCTCCGCGCAAAACAGCACGTGGGTGACGAAGCCTTCGCCGTCCTGCTGGGCGATGACCTGATTGACGCCCGCGACGAACTGCTCAGCACCATGATCGACGTACAGGCGAAAACGGGAGGGTCCGTCGTCGCCCTCATTGAAGTGGAACCCTCACAGATCAGCGCCTACGGATGCGCTGACATCCAGGAGATCGACGGCGAAGATTACGTCCGCGTCAACCGCCTGGTGGAGAAGCCTTCCCCAGAGGAAGCGCCGTCCAACCTGGCCCTGATTGGGCGCTACGTCCTGCACCCAGCCGTGTTCGAGGTCCTTGAGCACACAGAGCCGGGGCGGGGTGGGGAGATCCAGTTGACGGATGCCCTCCAGGAACTCGCCTCCGGTGACGGGGCGGGGCATGGCGTGTACGGCGTCGTGTTCCGGGGACGGCGCTACGACACCGGCGACAAACTCAGCTACCTCAAGGCCTGCATACAGCTCGCCATCGACAGCGACGACCTGGGCCCGGGCCTGCGGGAGTGGCTGCCAGGTTTCACCGCGGACCTTTCCCGGTAGCGCCATGCGCAGTGGTCCCATCTGGCCGGTCACGCTGGAGTGCGGTGATCTGGTTCTGCGGCCAATCAGGTACCGCGACAAACAGGAATGGATGGAGGTGCGCTCGCGGAACAGCGAGTGGCTGCAGCCATGGGAGGCCTCCAACCCGGACCCGTCCGGCGGGCTGCCCGATTACCGGCATATGGTCCGGTCGCTCAAAGTGCAGGCCGCCCAGGCCACGGCGCTTCCCTTCGTTATAACCGAGTGGAGTCCGGGCCTCAGGAGCCCTGCCATTGTGGGCCAGCTGACGGTGTCCTCGATTGTCTGGGGTTCGGCCATGATGGCAACTCTTGGGTATTGGGTCGACCAGGCGCGGGCGGGACGCGGGATAGCACCAACGTCGGTGGCGCTGGTGACCGACCACTGCTTCCGCGCCCTTGGCCTGCACCGGATGGAAATCAACATCCGGCCTGAAAACGGACCCAGCCTGCGGGTGGTGGAGAAGTTGGGGTTCCGGGACGAAGGGTACCGGCCCCGTTTCCTGCACATTAATGGCCAGTGGGCGGACCACCGTTCGTTCGCACTTACCGCCGAAGAAGTCCCGGAGGGCCTGCTGAGGCCCTGGTTGGCCTCGCGCCGGTCATAAATCCAACGGTTTGCCGCCGGCGGGACGACACACCGCCGGTAATGCGGCCTGAGCAGCCATGATGCTCATACGGTTTTGAGTGTGGACTTCCCCCTTAGCAGCTCAGTGATCCTTGTGGTTGCCGTCGCGCTCTGGATTGTTTGGGTTGCCCCTTACGTCCTCCGGAACCGCAGGCACCAGTTCCAGCCCGCCGGCGAGTTCCGGGCAGACGCCCCCGCCGAGGAGGGGCCGGAACCGCCCACCGGCCTGGTCTTGAACGTCGCCGCCCAGCAGGAGAAAGCCATGGAATCCAGGAAGAGCCCGGCATCCGGTGCCGGCACTGCCAGCACACCACCTCCGGCCCAGTTCCGCATCCGCTATGGGCGGACCGCGCTGGCCCTTGTGGGGCTGCTCTCCCTGGTCACTGCTTTCATCTCAGGTGTCCTGGCAGCGTTCGGCATTGGTACGGCTGCCCTTCCGCTCCTTTGCACGGTGCTGACCGTTGGCTCGGTGGCGTTGCTGCGTTTCCTCGCCGTCCGGGACCGTAAAGCAAAAGTCGATGCGGCGTTCCGCGCCG
The DNA here is from genome assembly GCF_001428075.1 of Arthrobacter sp. Soil764. Lineage (GTDB taxonomy): Bacteria > Actinomycetota > Actinomycetes > Actinomycetales > Micrococcaceae > Arthrobacter. Next base: position 202,700 of record NZ_LMSI01000020.1, read on the forward strand.
CCATGAGTGCCCCTGCACGCCGTCCGGAAATGGATGAAGCTATTCCGCCGAAGCCCGAGGCTGCGCCGGCCCGGCCGGAGAGCCCGCTTTTCGACGCCGAGGCAGGGGAGGCCAAGATCAAGCGGCTGACGGCTGTTGAGCTCCGCGAAGCAGCCCTCGCCGTCGCTGTGGCTGCCGGCGACGCCAGTGCTGCACAGGCGGCTTCGGCCGCTCCCGCGGGAACCCCCTGGGAGCCTGTGGAAGTCCCCAAGCCCGTTTACGTGGAGGCCGCCAAGGCGAAGCGCCCTGAGCCCCAGCCGCTGGAACTTCCTGACGCGCCCAAGGCGGTTGGCAAGCCGTCACTGAAGAAGGGGGCTGCCGGCGTCCAGGCAGCAGAGGCCGCGGAAGCGCAGCAGTTGAGCGACCAGCAGTTGGCCAAGGCACAGAGCGCCCTGAGCAACCTCGACGACGTTCTTCAGCGCCGCCGCGCATAGGGCCCGACGGCGGCCCGCATCTTCCGGGCAGGCGGCCAGTGCGCCAATTGGCATTGGGCCGGGAAAATTTGTAGCCTAGGGACACCGGTTCAGCACCTTCCTGGAGCACAATCCAGGTTGCGGCCGCTTCGGGGGCTATAGCTCAGTTGGTAGAGCGCTTCGTTCGCATCGAAGAGGTCAGGAGTTCGAATCTCCTTAGCTCCACAATTTGTAGGGGTTCTTGCGCCGTGAAGAGGCCTGGGGCCAACTCCGCTGGTCTTCTTGGTTGCAGTCACCGGCTTGCCTTGACCAAAGTCGCCGGCCTTTGCCGTGCGCGGGTCACCACCCTCGGCGAAGCACTTGATGACGATGTCGCGGTCAGTAACCATGCCCTTGAGCCGGTTGTCCTCACCGCAGATCGGCAGGGCTCCAACGTCCAGATCCTACATCACTGAGCGTTAGTGTCCAGATCGAATTGGAAGGTGCTACTTGGGAATAGCTGGCCGAGTTGACGCAGAACGCGGGGCCGCACTAGAACCAAACCTTCGCGCAGGGCAGCTGTTGCTTATGTAGTCCTGAAATCGGGTACAAGCCTTAGTAAGCCCGCTGGTGGATCTGGGAGGCCAACGGAAGTGAATCTGCGCATGAGGACTGGCATGACCAAAGGACACACGTACAACAGGGCCATAGGGTTGGTCCTGGCCGCCATGGTTGCCGGCACTGCCATTGCGCCGGCCGCCGGGGCAGCAGACAAGCCGGTCCTGCCCGGCCCCTCGACAGCAGCGAAATCGCCGGACGCCCAGCTGCCCACCGACCAGTTCATCGTGAACTTCAAGCCCTCCGTCGCCGGCAGCACCGCAGAACGGGAGAAGACCTACGCGAAGGTTTCCAACGCTGCCGCCATCCGCGTCAGGGAGATCAAAGCCACGGCCAATGATGCCAAGGTGGTCAAAGCAGGCCGTAAGCTCTCCATGGAGGAGTCCCGGCGCGTGCTGGAAAGCATCGCAGCAGATGACACGGTTGCATCTGTGGAGCCCGACGTCCTCATGCATCCGTCGTTCACACCCAACGACACCTACTACTCCAAGCAGTGGGCTCTGTCCGATCCCAGCGTCGGGATCCGGGTCCCGTCGGTCTGGGATAAAACCACGGGGGCCGGGCAAATCGTCGCGGTGATCGACACCGGCATCACGGCGCACAGCGATCTCAACGCGAACGTCATTGCGGGCTACGACATGATCGCCGACGTGACGTCTTCAGGTGATGGCGACGGCAGGGACGCAGACGCCTCCGACCCGGGCGACTACCGTGCCCCAGGTGCCTGCGGTTCAACCTCATCCACCAACTCTTCCTGGCACGGAACCCACGTCGCAGGGATCATTGCCGCCGTGGCCAATAACGCTGAGGGAGTCAGCGGCGCGGCTCCCGGCGTGAAGATCGAGCCGATACGCGCGCTTGGTGACTGCGGCGGCTACCTCTCGGACGTGTCTGACGGCATCACATGGGCTTCCGGAGGAACCGTCAGCGGCGTTCCCGCCAACGCCAACCCCGCGAAAACCATCAACCTGAGCGTCGGCGGAACGTCGGCCTGCCCGTCCACGCTGCAGGCTGCCATTGACGGCGCCGTGGGCCGCGGCTCCTCTGTTTTCGTGGCTGCCGGAAACGAGAACCAGCCCGCCGCAAACAACGCACCGGCCAACTGCAACAACGTCATCACGGTCGGCGCCACCAGCCAGACCGGGGCCAAGGCTTCGTACTCAAATTTCGGCACCGCGGTAGACGTCGTGGCCCCCGGAGGCGACACCGGGGCCGGGATCCTCTCCACCTTCAACGCCGGAACAACCTTCCCCGGCGCAGAGGCCTACGGCTACCTGATGGGTACCTCGATGGCCTCGCCGATGGCGGCTTCAGTGGGCGCCCTGATGAAGGCCGCTGACGCCTCCCTGACACCAGCCAGGATCGAAGCGAAGCTCAAGGCAACGGCCAGGCCCCTTCCAGGACCCTGCTCAGGAGGCTGCGGCGCCGGCCTGATCGATGCCTCTGCGGCCGTCGTCTTTCAGGCCCCGCAGACGCCGATTGCCGTCAAGGCAGCGTCCCTGGATGGCGCCCTTGGGGCGGCTACCACCGGAGAGGTCTACGGGCTCAGGGACAACGGCGGCTACCAGTGCTTCGAGCACGGATGCATCCTCTACTCGCCGGCGTCGGGGGCGCACACCTCAACCGGCGTGATCCGCGGCGTCTGGGCAGGGACCGGATTTGAGAGCGGTGGCCTCGGGTACCCGGTGACCGACGAAGTCGCTGGGCTGCGGGATGGGGGCGTGTATCAGAACTACCAGGGCGGAGCCATCATCTGGTCACCAGCCACCGGAGCGCATGTCTCGGTCGGGTCCATCCGCGCCCTCTGGGCAGCCACGGGTTTCGAGAACGGCCGCCTGGGCTACCCCGTAACGAACGAAGTAGGTGGCCTCCGCGATGGCGGCGTCTACCAGAATTATCAGGCTGGAGCCATCATCTGGTCGCCAACCACGGGAGCGCACATCTCAACAGGAGCTATCCGCGGCGAATGGGCGGCCTCCGGGTTTGAGGGCGGCCGACTGGGATACCCGGTCACCGACGAAGTCGGAGGGCTTCGCGACGGCGGCGTCTACCAGAACTACCAGGGCGGCGCCATCATCTGGTCGCCCGCCTCCGGAGCTCACATGTCCGTCGGCGGCATCCGCTCCATCTGGGCCTCCACAGGATTCGAATCGGGACGCCTGGGCTACCCGACAAGCGACGAGTATGCCACGGGAAATGACGGGAGGGTTGCACAGAACTACCAGGGCGGCATCATCCACTGGAGCCCGGGCGGCTCCTACATTTCCTGACAACAGTGGGACATAGGCTCCTGACAATGGACAACTTCGAGGAAATGGTGGGGGACCTCAAGGCTCCATCTGCCGGCTGCGGAACTTCCGCACAATGGCGCGGGCCAGCTCGGCCGGCAGCCCGGCGAGCATATCGGTCTTCGAAACCCTCACGATGGACAGCCTAGGCAGGAACACAAGGAATCGCAGCGGCACCACATCAGGAGCCGGGACTTTAGTCCCTGTCGGCCGGGCCAGGGTTCCAATTGACTGGGTCATTGGTGCGGGCATCGGGGCGCGCGCCATTCGGCCTCAATCACGGAGACTTCATCAGCTTATGAACCTCAAAGATCGCTGGGACAACCTTGACCACGCCACGCAGAAGTGGCTGCTCGATAATCCTGGATGCCAAATGCTCCCCCGGACTATCACCTCGTTAATCTCCAAGGAGTGTGGAGAGGACCTTGCGACCGGGCAGCACGGCCAGGCGTTGGTTTCCCGCGAGGACCAGGATTTTATCCGTTCGAAGATGGTCAACGCACACCCCTGACAGCCGCGGTTGCCTACGCAAAGGCCCCTCACCCCGGCCCCGGGGACATACCCGCCATCCAATGCGTGGAAGGATACTTTTCCCGCGCTTATCCTGTGTACGAAGGCGCCCTTCGCGGGATTATTCGCTCAGATCCGCGTAGGTTCGGGTGCAACGGCACCGATCATTGGGGGAGTTCATGGTATCGGGCAGGACAACGGGATGGACCATGGCAGCGGCATCACTGATGTTGGTTGCAGGGTGCGCACAGAATGCAGGACCGGCCCAACCCGCCCCATCCGCTCCCCACGCCGACCGGACGCAGGCCCCCGGCAGGCCGGCGCCGGTCTCCACCGCTGCCGGCGTCGAGCAAGAGCAGACGGCGGGAGGAGTGCCCACACCTTGAAGACTCCAGTCCATATCGGGGGCGCCGGTCCCAACGGCATCCCCTCGCGCCGCCATCCAACGTCAGGGCCGAGGTGATCTCTGCCGACGGCTCAGAAGTGAAAGTCAGCTGGGAGTCGAGTGACTCAGCCGTGGATTCGTGGGCCGTGGCGGTCAACGGACTCCCGGTTGGGAGGGTTGAAAAGGCGGCGCGCTCCCTCACGCTTACAGACATCCAACGGGATAAGGACGTCCGGCTGGAAATCTTCGGTATCACCGCCGAGGGCAAGGTCGGTGAGCGGGCCGGCACTGTACTGTCGGCCAGCCACTAAAAGCCACAGGGGTTTGTGTCTCCCGAACTGCAGACGGGTCGGCGAAACGCTGGTTGATGCCCATCCATTCCAGCCCGGCCCGCTTAGAGTGGGCCCATGGGAATCATCATCGGACTTCTTGTCATCTGGCTCATCCTGTCCATCGTCGGGTTCGTGGTGAAGGGCCTTATCTGGCTCGCTATTATCGGCCTGGTCCTCTTCGTCGCCACCGGCGTCTGGGGCTGGCTGAAGCGCAGAACCAACGCCTGACCGTCACCGCGTTACTGCCGAAGGACCCTGTCTTTTTCCCACGTCCGGCATGACGCTTGCTCCATGAGCCTCACCGAGAAGGATGGCCGCCTCCCAGTACTGGTTCCGCCGGTGCGGCAGAATTTCGCTTTCAACCGTGCCCTGCACCCCGACCGCCCATGGATCCGTGCAATCCGGATCCTCGTGGGGTTCATCGTGCTCGCCGCAATCGTCCAGAAGACCTTCGACGCCACCCTGCCCGGCAATGACGTGGACATCCCGCAGCTGTATTCGGAATTCACCGTGCAGGGGAATCTGGTGTTCGGGGTTGTCCTGATCATTTCAGGGGCGCGGCGGCGCACCCGGCTGCCACTGTGGTGGGACCAGATGTTCGGCGCGCTGGTCCTGTACCTGGTCATGACGGGCATCATCTACATCGTGCTTGTGGCTCCACCGGAAGAGCCATGGTGGACCTGGGATTTGTACTGGCCGCAGGTTGCCCACCACCGCCTGGCCCCGCTGCTGGCAGCCCTTGACTGGATCCTTGTCACCCGGACGGTCCGCGGTCCCTGGTGGCGGCCGCTTGCCTGGCTGGGCTACCCCGTGGCTTTCCTTGCCTTCTCATGGATCCGCGGTGGGCTCGATGGGTGGTACGTCTACGATTTCCTCGACCCAACGCTCGACGGCGGCTGGCTGAGGGTGCTGGGTGCCACCGGCCAGGTGCTCATCGCCTTCCTGGTGGTTTCCTTCCTGGTGCACGCCGCGGGCAATGCGCGGGTGGCGCTGGCAACCGGAAAGACTGCCCTGGCCGCAATCCCTAGAGCCAGCCCTTCTTCTTGAAGATGCCGTACATCAGGGCCCCTGCTGCCACCATGAGGACCAGCGCCAAGGGATAGCCGAAGGACCAATGGAGTTCGGGCATGTTGTCGAAGTTCATCCCGTAGATGCCCGCCACAAACGAGGGCGCAAAGAGGATGGCCGCCCAGGATGAGATTTTCTTGACCTGTTCGTTTTGCTCGGCGCTGGCTTCGTTCTGCCTGTTTGCGGTGAGTGTCCCGTCCAGGGTCAATGCGTTCTGCAGCAAATCCCGGAAGGAGTCCGCCCGGGAGATCACCCGCTCAACGTGGTCTTCCACGTCGCGCAGGCTGTGCCGCAGTTCGCTTTCCACCTGGTACTTTTCGAACCCGCGCTTCAACTGGTCCAGCATTTCCGGCAGGGGATGGATGGCCCGCTGGAACTGGATGACTTCCCGCGCCAGTTCGTAAATGCGTCGGGACACCGAGGAATCACCGCTGAACAGCTGGTCCTCAATCTCGTCAATGTCGTTTTCCAGCCCCGCCACCACCGGCGCGTAGTCGTCCACCACCCGGTCCAGCAGGGCATAGAGCACAGCTTCGGGCCCATGCTTGAGGAGGTCCGGCCGTCCTTCCAGCCGCTGCCGCACCCGGGCAACGCCGGCGGTTTCGGCATGCCGTACCGTCACCACAAAGTTTTTTCCGGTGAAGACGTGCAGTTCGCCGAACTCTACGGTTTCATTGGCATCCACGTAGCGCGCCGGCCGCAGGACGGTGAACAGGTTGTCGTCGTAACGCTCCAGTTTGGGCCTCTGGTGGGCCGAAACAGCATCCTCCACGGCAAGGGCGTGGAGCCCGAACTCGCTGGCCACCGCAGCCATTTCCTCCGCGGTGGGCCGGTAGAGACCAATCCAGGCCATCCCGCCGTGCCGGGACAGGGTCTCGAAGGTCTGCTCAAGACTGTCGGGCTCTGCGTGGCGGACGCCGTTGACATAGACGGCGTTATCGATGATGGTCATTCAGGAAATCCTAGCCGCCGGAACTGACGCATTGCTGAGGCCGCTGATGAGGGGCTCGGTCCGGTATGGGATGTGGGTGTGCAGGGCGAGAACGGTCTCGGTCCTGATGACGCCCTTGATTCTCAGGACCTGCCGGAGGGACGACTGGAGATTGTGGGTGTCCGTGGCCACCACCCGGCACCAGACATCGCCGCGGCCTGAGATCTCATGGACTTCCAGGACCTGAGGGATGAGCCGCAGCGCTGCCACCACGCCGTCGAGTTCCCGGTGCGAGACCTCGATGGTAACGAAAGCCACCACGTCGTAGCCCACGGCCTCCAGGTCAACCTCGCGTCCGCCCGGACGCAGCACCCCGGTACGCAGCAGGCGGCGCACCCGCGACTGGGCCGTATTGCGGGCGATGCCAAGGGACTCGCTGAGCTCGCCGATCTGGATCCGCGGATCCCGGATCAGGGCCAGGAGGATCTTCAGGTCCGTGGGGTCCAACTTGTTCAAGATCGTCACTCTCCATCACTCAGGGGTCCAAAACTTGATGATTTTGATCAATTATCCCTTCAGACCCGGCGATAAGTAGCAGCGGTGCCGCACTGTTGAACCATCACAGTTGTATCCGTGCCGGGCTCCCACAAGGACAACCTGCCGCGGCGACCCTAAGGCGGCACCATGACGGTCTTCAGCGAACTGCGCATGCGCCCGGCAGCGGCCCCTGCCGGGTGGAATGCCACCACTACGGCCAGGCTGGTGATTTCGGGGGCGGTCATCTTCATGCTCCTTGTGGGCGCCAACCTTGCCACGCCGCTGTACCCCCTGCTGCAGGCCAACCTGGGGTTGTCCAGCCTCGAGGTAACGGCGGCGTTCGCCAGCTATGTCCTGGCGTTGGTGGGGACGCTGCTGCTGGCCGGGCATTGGTCGGACCATATCGGCCGCCGCGCCGCACTCCTGGTTGCTGTCCTCGCCGGCCTGGCGGGTGGCTGGATCTTCGCCGAAGCCGGCACGCTGGTTGCCCTGTGTGCCGGACGTGCGCTGCAGGGAACCGCGGTTGCGCTTGCCACGGGCGCCAGCGCGGCGGCCCTGCGCGAACTGCTCCCGTCCCGGCCGGAATGGGCATCACGCTTTACCCTCCTGGCATCCTCCGGGGGAGTGGCGACGGGCCCGGTCATCGGCGGGCTGCTCTCGCTGCTTCCCGGCGCCACCACCGCTCCCTACGTCGTCCACTCGCTGCTGCTTGCCGCACTCCTGGTGCCGCTGTACCTGATCCGCGCACGCCCGGCCATTATGGTGCCGGCAGTGTCCCGGCCGCTGCACGCCCTGGCTCCGCGGCGCCCTTCCGTTTCCCGCCAGGCGAGGGGTGCTTTCTGGCTGGCGTCCGGCGTCGGCTTCCTGAGCTTTGCCGTGTTTGGCTTCTCGCTCTCACTGGCTCCGGGCTACTTCGCGCAGGTCCTGGGCACGGACTCCCGGCCGCTGATTGGCGTGCTGGCGGGCCTGCCCCTGGGGGCGTCGGCCCTGAGCCAGCTGGTGACCCTGCGGGGCCGCCTGGCCGTTCCCGCCGGGCTGGCTGTCCTCGGCGTCTCCGTCATGCTGCTCGGTGCCGCCGGCGCCTGGCACAGCCCAATGCTGCTGGTTGCCGCTGCAGTGACCGCTGGCCTGGGGCAGGGCATTGCGTTCCGGACCGTCTTCAATGACGTGGCAGCCAGGGTGGAGCCGGCCCGTCACGCGCAGATCATCAGCACCGTCTACGTCATTACGTACCTGGGGAGCGCGGCGCCGGTGCTGGGCCTGGGCTGGGCCAGTGCCGTGTTCGGCATGGCAGCGGCTGTCCAGAGTTTCGTCCTCCTGTGCGGGGTGGCGGCACTCGCCCTGTCCGCCGCCACGCTCACCGCCTCGTTAACCCGGGAGGGAAGCCAGAGGTAAGGCGCCTGATGCTGGCGCCCTGTCCGGGGATGAACTAGTCCGGAAGCGGGCCGTGGTTGCCCTGGATGTGTTCGAAAACCAGTGTGGTTTCGGTGTGCCCCACCACGGGGTCGGTCGCCAGATTGTCCAGGACCCAGTCCCGCAGGTCTTCGGTGCTTCCGACGGCGATGTGCAGCAGATAGTCCACGGAACCTGAGGTGTGGAAGGTGGACAGCACGGCGGGCAGGTGCGGCACGCGGGCAGTGAAGCGGTCAATCTGGTCCCGGTCATGGGCGCGGAGCCGTACGGCCACCAGGGCCTGCACTGACCTGCCGATGGCAGACAGGCTCAGTTTTGCCTCATAGCCCTGGACAATGCCGCGCTCGGACAGGGCCCGGGTGCGCATCAAAGCGGTGGAGGGCGCAATCCCCACCATTTCGGCGAGCTGCTTGTTGGAGATCCGGGCATCTGCCACGAGGGCCGCCAGGAGGCGCTCGTCAATGGCATCCAGCGGCTCCAGGTGCGCCCCGGGCCTGGTGTTCCTGGCATTCGTACTCACTGGGGTTCCTTCCACACGGTCCTTGGTTCATCCTAGACGCGGTATCTCCGCCAACGGCACCACCGGCCCGCGTCCTGCCGAAGATCCACACCATGCCCGCCGCCGCTGAAGCCGCTTAATTCGGGCCAGGGTCAGCGAGCGGCAGTTTCCGGACCCGAATGCACGACGGCGACAGTTGCGGCGGTGAGGCACGCCAGGACAATCACGGCTCCGGCGAGTGTGCTCCAGCCCCAGGCCTGGAAGACCAGGCCGCCGGCCCAGCCCAGGAGACTGGATCCCATGTAGTAAGCCAGGTTGTACAGCGATGCCGCCTGCGCACGGCCGGTGCTGGCGATGGCTCCAGTCCAGCCGGACCCGATGCTGTGGGCGGCGAAGAATCCGCCGGTGAACACCACCAGGCCGGTGAGGATCAGCACCAGGGAGGAGGTGAGGGTCAGGGCGAGTCCGCCGGCGGCGAGGGCCAGTCCACCCAGCAGTACGTTCCGGCGCCCGTACTTGGAAGTCATTCCCGCTGCCCAGCGGGAGGAGAAGGTGCCGGACAGATAGGCCAGGAAGATCAGGCTGATCACGGTAGCGGGCAGCCCGAACGGGGCGCCGGAGAGCCGGAAGCCCAGGTAGTTGTAGACGGCCACGAATCCGCCCATCATCAGGAAGGCCTGGGCGTACAGGGCCAGCAGCCGGATGTTCCGGAGATGTCCTCCGAGTGTCCGGGTGGCGCTGCGGAAGCCGGCGCGGGCCGGGACGAATCCCCGGGCCCTCGGCACGAGGACCAGGAAGGCGACGGCGGCAAGGGTCGCCAGCAGGGAAACGGCCAGGGCTGCCGACCGCCAGCCCCAGAGTTCGCCGGCGGGACCGGCCACAAGCCGGCCGGACAGTCCTCCCAACGTGGTGCCGGCAACATAGCTTCCCGCTGCAAGCGCGGCGTGGGCTTTGCTGACTTCTTCGTTGAGGTAGGCAATGGCGATGGCGGGGATGCCGCCCAGTGCCATGCCCTCCAGCAGCCGCAGGACCAGGAGCATGCCGAAGCTGGCGGACAGCGGCACCAGCAGTCCCAGGACGGTGGCTGCCGAGATGCCCCACATCATTGCCTTTACGCGCCCGATCCTGTCCGCCAGGAAGGACCAGGGAATGACGGTGGCAGCCAGCCCGACGGTGGCCAGGGAGATGGTGAGGGCAGCCTCGGCGGCGGTGACCTGAAGATCGGCCGCCAGGAGGGGCAGGACCGCCTGCGTGGAGTAAAGCTGCGCAAAGGTGGCAACGCCTGCGCAGGACAGGCCGGCCAGGATCCGCCCGTAGGACCGCGACCCCTTGGGATGGCCGTTCCAGGCGGGGGAAGCCTGGGTGCCGGGGCTCGCGTTCTGTGGCATCAAGCCAGCGTAGCCGTCCGGCAATGGATGCCTCCAATGCATACTTCGTGCCACACTCATATCAATAACGGAACGATATTCCGGTAGCGGAGGCGTCCGGCGGAGAGACAGGGGAGCGGCGATGGAACCGGATCGCAGGCAGTTGGCGCAGCTGCTGCCGCTCATGCCCATACTCGCCGAACTGGGCCGGACTGAACATGTGACGGAGACGGCGGAACTCCTCGGAGTACCCCAATCAACGGTGAGCAGGGCAGTGACCAGGGCCAGCGCCGCCATCGGCACCGAACTCCTGGCCCGGGACGGCCGCGGTGTCCGCCTGACTCCGGCAGCCCGCACCCTGTTGCCCTACATCGAGCAGGCGCTCGCGGAGTTCCAGGCCGGCCTGGACCTGGTCCGGAATGAGTCCCAAGTGGTCAGGGGCACTGTGTCCGTGTCTTTCCAGCACACGTTCGGCGAGGCCACCCTGCCGCTGCTGATCAGCGCCTTCCGTGCCCGGCACCCCGGGACCGGGTTTCGGCTCAGCCAGGGTGCCCGGAGCGCGTGCCTTGACGAGCTGTCGTCGGGAGAAGCCGACCTGGCCCTCACCGCTCCCGTGGCGCCCCCGGGCAAAAACCTCGATTCGGCACCCCTGTACCGCGAGCCGCTCCGGCTGGTGGTGCACCACGCCCACCCCCTGGCCCGGCAGCGCACTGCGCGGATGGCCGATATCCGGACGGAGCCGTTCGTTGCGCTGGGCCCCGGATACGGACTGCGTTCGCTGACCGACGCGCTGTTCCGGGAAGCAGGCTACCGGCCACGGATCGCGTTCGAAAGCCAGGATTCGCACACCGTCCGTGGGCTGGTCTCGGCCGGCCTCGGCGTCAGCATCCTGCCGCCTGGCGGGGATGCCCCCGGCAGGACCCTGCGCCCGGAGACAGGAGACCTGGGCTGGGTGGAAGTGCCGCTGGACTCCGCGCTCGCCTTCCGGGAAGTCGGAGTGAGCTGGCGGCGGCGCAAACCCGAAACCGAACCCGTTCCGGCCAGGCTCTTCCGTGAGCTGGTGGTTGCGCAGGGGCCCGGATTGCTGGCCGGGCTGGTCACCAGGGCCGGCCGCTGAACGGGCCATCATTCACGGCGGCCGCCAAGGGCGCGGCTGTCACGAAGGGTATGCGCCGCGCCCCAAAGCCACGCCGCAAGTACCCTTGTGACGTGACGAACACCCAGAACCCCTCCACCCCTCCTGTTCAGCACGCCGCGGGCTCGCCGGACACTCCACTGGACGGCATTACGATCGGGCTGGACATCGGCGGCACCAAGACGCACGGCGTCCGCTTTGAGGACGGAATCCCCGTCGCTGACGATTCTGCGGGAAGCTCCAATGTCCAGAACGTCAGCCGCGACCAGGCAGCCCGCAACCTGGCGGAGCTTTTCGGCAGGATCGGCGGCGGGCGCGTGGACCGGGTCTACGCGGGCTCCGGCGGCATCGATACGGACGACGACGCCGCCGCCCTGGCTGCCCTGATCCAGCCACTCGCCCCCGAGGCCAGCATCACCGTGGTCCACGACTCCCGCCTGCTGCTGGCGGCGGGACGTGCCAACACAGGAGTGGCGGTAATTGCCGGCACCGGCTCAGCCGCCTGGGGACGCAACGCCGACGGCGGCGAGGCCAGGGCAGGCGGCTGGGGATACCTGCTGGGGGATGAAGGGAGCGGTTATTGGCTGGGCAGGGAAGCGGTACGGCACAGCCTGCGGAGGATGAACCAGGGCCTGCCGATTGACCAGCTCACGGCAGCCCTCCTGGCATCCTGCGGACTGGACCACCCCAACAAGCTGATTGCCCTGTTCCACTCCCCGGACACGGGGCGGCGCTTCTGGGCGCAACAGGCCAGGAACGTTGTGGAAGCGGCCTCCGCCGGGCACCAGGACAGTGCAGAGCTGCTGGACCAGGCCGGCCGGGACCTTGCTGCGCTGGCCGGACAGGTGCTGGGCCAGCTGAAGATCCAGGGCCCCGTGATCCTGGGTGGCGGGCTGGGCATGAACGTGGCACCGCTGCAGGAATCCTTCCGCCGATACCTTGAAGCAGACGGCATCACGGACGTCAGGGTCCTGGACCAGGAACCTGTGTTCGGTGTCCTGCAGCTCCTGGCAGAGCCGGCCTGACGGCGATCGGGCGATAAACCATGGCTTCCGGCAGCGGGTTGGCAGACACGCGGGTCAGTCGACAGATTAACTAGTCGACGGCGCGCTTTCGCGGCGTCAGCCGGACGCCGGGGAGCGGGGGAGCGGGAATACGGCCGGCCTCCGCTCCGGCATCAGGACCGTGGCCGGGCACCAGGCCGTAGCGGGCGGCCGCCGTTTCGGCGTCCGGCAGCACTGCCTGCGCTTCCCAATCCTCCCGGGCCCGTTCCACTTCGTCATGGGTACGGCCCACGAAGTTCCACCACATGAGCAGTTCCTCGCCGAACGGCTCACCGCCGATCAGCAGGAACCGCGTGCCCGGGCGGGCCTCCAGCCGGAGTTCGCTGCGGCCGGTGCCCAGGTAGCCCAGCGGACCCGCCGGCAGGTCCTGCCCGTCCACCGCAAGGCCGCCGTCGAGCACCAGGATGCCATGCTCAAAGCCGGGGTTCAGCGGCAGCACTGCATCCCCCTCACAGGAAACGTCCGCGCCAACAATCGGCGAAAACACTGTGGCGGGGGACACCACGCCTGCAAGTTCCCCCACCATGACGGTGGCCGTGAAGCCGTGGCCGGCGGCGCGCGGCAGCTCCCGGTGCTGTTCAAATGCCGGCTCCCGGTGCCGGTCCCCGTCCGGAAGGGCAACCCACAGCTGCAGGCCGCGCTGCAGCGGCAACTCCCCGCCGGCGGGAAGCACGGCGAACTCTGAGTGCGACACGCCCTGCCCTGCGGTCATGATGTTCAGCTCCCCGGGACGCACCACCACGTCGCTGCCTACGCTGTCCCGGTGCCGGATGTGCCCGGCAAGCGGCCAGGTCACCGTCTGCAGCCCGATATGCGGATGGGGGAGGACGGACATGGCGGTCCGGTCCGGTCCGAAGCTGTCCAGGAAGCACCAGGCCCCGATCGTGGGAAGTCCCCGTTGGGGCAGGGTGCGCTTGACGTTCATGGCGCGGACCCCGCCAAGGGGCACCTCGCGTTCCGGCCACAGCTGGAGGCAGGGGCCCGACGTCCCTCCCGAAGGGGCGGGCGGACAAACTTCCTGCTGGGGTGAAACTTCCAAGTTGGTCACGCCTCCACTTTAGGCCTGCCCGGCTTGGGCTACCCATCCGTACGCATATGGGTACCGAATGGTCACAGTAGGGATTCCTTTGCGGGGATTAGGGCTCCACCTGCTGAAGCCTGCCCCCGTTTGGGCTAGCGTAACTATCAGCGTGCTGATGGCAAGGTCACGGTGCTGTCAACAGCCCGTCCAAGAGAACAGGTAAGTCCGCACCATGGACCAGGCGATGATCGAGTTCCAGAGCGTCACCAAGCAGTACCCGGGCGGCCAGCCCGCGGTGGACGGGCTCACCATGTCCATCGCAAAAGGGGCCGTCACGGTCTTCGTGGGCCCCTCCGGCTGCGGCAAAACAACCTCCCTGCGGATGATCAACCGCATGGTGGAACCCACCTCGGGGACCATCACCGTGGACGGCCGGGATGTCACCTCGGTACCGGCGGCGGAACTGCGCCGCTCCATGGGCTACGTGATGCAGTCGGCGGGATTGCTGCCGCACCGCTCCGTCCTGGACAACATCGCCACCGTTCCCCGGCTGAACGGCGTCTCCAAGGCCGACGCCCGGAGGCGGGCGGAGGAGCTCCTGGATGTGGTGGGCCTGGCGCACTCCCTGGGCAGGCGGTACCCGTCCCAGCTCTCCGGGGGCCAGCAGCAGCGCGTTGGCGTAGCACGCGCGCTCGCCGCCGACCCGCCCGTACTGCTCATGGATGAGCCGTTCAGCGCGGTGGACCCCGTTGTCCGGGACGAACTCCAGCAGGAACTGCTGCGCCTGCAGAAGGACCTGGCCAAGACCATTGTGTTCGTGACCCATGACATCGACGAGGCCACCATCCTCGGCGACAAGGTTGCCGTCTTCGCAACTGGCGGCAAGCTGGCCCAATATGCCACCCCGGAGGAAATCCTGCGGGCGCCGGCCAACAATTTCGTCGCATCCTTCGTGGGCCGGGACCGTGGCTTCCGCCACCTGGGCTTCACCCCGTCCGACGGCGTGGCCATCCATCCCGTGCCCACGATTGTCCGCTCCCCGTCAGGATTTGAGTCGGATTCCAGCGCTGCAGGTGACTGGCAGCTGGTGGTGGACGCGGACATGCACCCCCTGGGATGGTCCGCGCCGGGCACCGAGACCGAGCTTGTTCCGGGCGGGTCGCTGTTCCGCCCCGGGGAGAGCCTGCGGCGAACATTGGACGCCGCCCTGTCCTCGCCGTCGGGCCTCGGTGTTGCCGTGGATCCCGACGGCCGGGTCCTGGGCGTGGTCCGCGGCGGTGAGGTCCTGGCACTGATCGAAGAAGCGCGCCAGGTGCGGCAGGCTGCCCTCTGATGGAATGGTTCCTGGCCAACACCGGCATGATCCTGGAGCGCGGCGGCCAGCACCTGGTGCTGGCACTCATTCCCATGGTCCTGGGCCTGCTGATTTCCATCCCGCTGGCGCAGTTGGCACGGAAGAACAGGCCCCTCCGCTCCCTGGTGCTGACGGCCTCCTCACTCCTCTACACCATTCCCTCGCTGGCCCTGTTCATCATCCTGCCCACCATCCTGGGCACCCGGATCCTGGATCCCCTCAACGTGGTGGTGGCACTGACCATCTACGCGGTGGCACTTCTGGTCCGCGCCGCCCTGGATGCCTTCGATTCCGTCGACGCGGACGTCAGCCAGGCCGCCCAGGCCATGGGGTTCAAGCCCCTGGCCCGGTTCCTGCAGGTTGACCTGCCGCTGTCCCTGCCGGTCATGTTCGCCGGGCTGCGCGTGGTATCCGTCAGCAATATCTCGCTGGTCAGCGTTGCGGCCCTGCTGGGTGTCGGCAACCTGGGCATGCTCTTCACGGATGGACTCCAGCGCGACTTCGTCACCGAGGTGGTGGTGGGGATCGTGGCCATCCTGGTCCTCGCGCTGGTGATGGATGCTCTCCTCGTCCTGCTGGAACGCATCCTCACCCCATGGGAGCGGGCAGGAACGCGGCGGGGCCGCTCCCACGGGGACAACGTTGGGCCGGCCGCAGCGAAGCCGGGGACGGCCATGGCGGGAGAAACAGCGTGAGCAACGTCTTTTCCGATACCTTCGCCTGGCTCGCCGACCCGCTGCACTGGTCCGGAAGCATGGGCATCCCCGCCCGGCTGGGTGAGCACCTGCAGTACACGGGGCTCGTGATGCTGATCGCCACTGCCATCGCCGTCCCGGTGGGGCTCTTTGTCGGCCATACCGGCAGGGGCCGGGTGGCCGTCGTCGCGCTGGCGGGAGCCCTGCGTGCCCTTCCCACCCTTGGCCTGCTCACCCTGTTCGTGCTGCTGGCCGGAATTGGGCTGATGCCGCCTATCTGGGCGCTGGTGATCCTCACCGTGCCCCCGCTGCTGGCCGGAACGTACGCCGGCATCTCCAGCGTGGACCGGAACGTGGTGGACGCCGCCCGGGCCATGGGGATGACTGAACTGCAGGTCCTGTTCCGCGCCGAGCTGCCCAACGCGCTCACCGTCATGTTCGGCGGATTCCGGACCGGCGTGCTGCAGGTGATCGCCACCGTCTCCGTCGTCGCTTACATCAATCTTGGCGGCCTGGGCCGATACCTCTTCGACGGCCTCGTCCTGAGCGATTTCCCCCAAATGCTGGGAGGTTCCCTCCTCATCGCGGTGCTGGCGATCGCCGTCGACCTCGTCCTGTCCCTTTTCCAGAGGCTGTTCCTGACCCGGGGCGCCTTGAAGCTGTCCTACCGCAGCCAGGAGGCTGCGGTTGATCTCACAGACCCCGTTGTTGCGGAGACTGTTGTACAAGGAGGTAAGTCATGAAAGATAGCCGTCCCCAGCGCCTTGGCAGGCGGGCGTTCAGCGGCCTGGCCGCCGGGCTTGGCCTGGCAGTGGCATTGTCCGCATGTGGAGGCTCGTCCGACCCGCTGAAGAACCCACCTGCATCCAGCAGCGGCGCATCGGGTGGGGCAACATCGCTGGTGGTGGGTTCCGCCGACTTCCCGGAGAGCCAGATCATCGCCGAGCTGTACGCCGGTGCCTTGAACGCCAATGGCATCACCGCCACTACCAAACCGAACATCGGCTCCCGCGAGGTCTACTTCAAGGCGGTCCAGGACGGGTCCGTTGACGTGGTGCCGGATTACAGCGGCAACCTGCTGCTGTACGTAGACAAGGAAGCCAAGGAAGTCTCCGCCGCTGACATCGCCAAGGCGCTGCCCGGCAAACTGCCGGACGCCCTGGGCGTACTGGACGTGTCCAAAGCCGAGGACAAGGACGCCATGGTTGTCACCAAGGCAACCGCCGAGAAATACCAGTTGAAGTCCATCGAGGACCTCGCCAAGGTCTGCAGCGAAATCGTGGTGGGGGCCCCGGCCACGTTCGCCGAGCGCGCCTACGGCCTGCCCGGATTGAAGAAGAACTACAACTGCGTCCCCAAGAAGCTGGAGCCATTCAGCGACGGCGGCGGTCCGGTGACGCTCAAGGCGCTGCTGGAGGACAAGGTGCAGGTGGCCGATATCTACACCACCACACCTTCCATCGCAGACAACGACCTTGTGGTGCTGGAGGACCCGAAGAACAACTTCATCGCCCAGCAGGTCCTCCCGCTGTACAACAAGGCGAAGATGACGGACAAGGCCAAGCAGGCGCTGAACTCCGTGTCCAGCACGCTGACCACCGATGACCTGATCAACCTCAACCGGGCTGTCAGTGGCAGCCAGAAGCAGGACGCCAAGGCGGCGGCAACCGCCTGGCTGAAGGACAAGGGCATCGTTAAGTAACACGTTCCCTGCCTGCGTGGGCAGGCAACAAATTGGTGATGACGACGGCGGCTGCCGGACCTGCAAGGGCCCGGCAGCCGCCGTCGTCCATGTGGCAGACGTCTCAACGGCCGTCCATCCTTCCTGTGGCATATTTGAGGGATGGCAGAATTCAGGCAGTCCACGAAGCTCAACAACGTCCTCTATGACATCCGTGGACCCATCCTGCAGGCCGCCCAGCAGATGGAGGCGGAGGGCCACCGCATCCTCAAGCTGAACATCGGGAACCCGGCCCCGTTTGGCTTCGAGGCGCCGGACGCCATTCTGGTGGACATGATCCGGCACCTGCCCCACGCCCAGGGCTACAGCGATTCCCGCGGCATTTTCTCCGCGCGCACCGCCGTCTCGCAGTACTACCAGACCCGTGGCATCCAGAACATCCATGTCGATGACATCTACCTGGGCAACGGCGTCAGCGAGCTCATCACCATGTCCCTCATGGCCCTTTTGGACGACGGTGACGAAGTCCTGATCCCAACCCCCGATTACCCGTTGTGGACGGCGTCCGTGGCACTGGCCAGCGGCAAGCCGGTGCATTACCTCTGCGACGAGGAATCCGGGTGGCAGCCCGACCTCGATGACCTGGAAGCCAAGATCACGCCACGCACCAAGGGCATCGTGGTCATCAACCCGAACAACCCCACGGGTGCGGTGTATCCGGAAGAGACGCTGAAACGGATCGTTAACCTGGCGCATAAGCACGGCCTGGTAATTTTCGCGGACGAGATTTACGAGAAGATCCTGTACGAGGATGCCGTCCATGTGAACCTTGCCAAGCTCACCGACGACCATGTCCTGTGCCTGACTTTCAGCGGGCTTTCCAAGGCCTACCGGGTCTGCGGCTACCGCGCAGGATGGATGGCGATTTCAGGGCCCAAGAAGGACGCTGCGGACTACCTGGAGGGCATTAACCTTCTCGCCAACATGCGCCTGTGCGCCAACGTCCCGGCCCAGCACGCCATCCAGACGGCGCTGGGCGGTTACCAGAGCATCAACGACCTGATCCTCCCCGGCGGCCGGCTCCTGGAGCAGCGCAACAAGGCGTACGACATGCTGAACGCCATTCCCGGCGTCAGCACCCAGCAGGCCCGGGGAGCCCTGTACCTCTTCCCGCGGCTTGACCCGGAGGTCTACCACATCCGGGACGACGAGAAATTTGTCCTCGACCTCCTTCGTGAGCAGAAGATCCTGGTCTCGCACGGCCGGGCCTTCAACTGGGTGCGCCCGGACCACTTCCGCATGGTGACGCTGCCCAACGTCAAGGACATTGAAGAGGCCATTGGCCGCATGGGGGACTTCCTAAGCAGGTACCAGGGGAACTAGCCTGTGCTCACGGGCCCGCCGGTCCGTTGCATCCTGCGGAAAGGACTCCCATGGCCCGCGTCGTCGGCTTTGACCAGCACCCTGCAGAGACCCTTCGGGTAGGGAAGGGGTTTTCCCTTGCCGCGGTGGATCCCGGGTCAACACCGGGGTACAGCGGCAACAAGGTCGACGGGAGGCTGCTGTTGACGGAGATGGACGATGAACTTTCCGAACTGCAGGAAAAGCTCTTTGCCGAATCACGCTTCGGCGGGACCAAAAGGGTCCTGCTGATCCTGCAGGCTATGGACACCGCCGGCAAGGGCGGCATCGTCAGCCACGTCATGGCCGCCATGAACCCGCAGGGCGTCCAGTTCAAGGCGTTCAAGGCCCCCACGGACGAAGAAAAGTCGTACGACTTCCTGTGGCGGATCGAAAAGGAAGTACCGGCCGCCGGGATGGTGGGTGTGTTCGACCGCTCCCACTACGAGGACGTCCTGATCCACCGTGTCCACGGCTGGGCCAGCCCGGACGAGATCAAGCGGCGCTACGTGGCCATCAATGAGTTCGAGGCGCGGTTGGGGGACTCGGGAACGAAGGTCGTTAAGGTGATGCTCCACATCAGCGGTGCGGAGCAAAAGGAAAGGCTGATGGCCCGGCTGGATGATCCCTCCAAACACTGGAAGTACAGCCGGGGCGACCTGGACGAGCGGGCCCACTGGGAGGACTACATGGCCGCGTACCAGGCGGCCATCGACGAAACGAGCACGCCGAATGCGCCGTGGCACGTTGTTCCGGCGAACAAGAAGTGGTTTGCCCGGATTGCCGTCCAGCAGCTGCTGCTCGGCGCCTTGTCAGACATGTCGCTCGAGTGGCCCAAGGCAGAATTCGACGTCGCTGCCGAGCGGGAGCTCGTGGCGCGTTCCTGACACCCCCTGGCCCGGGTGCTGCCGGTTCCAGTTCTTTCCGGTGGTTAGAGCGGCTGATCCCGGGCCGCTGCCAGCCGCTTCCGCGCGCCTTCCAGCCACTCCTCGCAGCGTGCGGCCAGTGCCTCGCCGCGTTCCCACAGTGCCAGGGATTCCTCCAGGCTTGCCCCTCCTGCTTCCAGCCTGCCCACCACTGCGATGAGCTGCTCCCGCGCCTCCTCATAGCTCAGGGCTGCGACGTCGGACTCTGGTTTCTGTTCTGTCATGCCTTCTCTTCCAATTCCTGCTGGTGGTCTGCGTTTCCTGCGTGCGCCACGGTGGATGTGGCGCCGGTGGATGTGGCGCCGAAACGGCCCTCCGCCACACGGATGGACAGGGCCGCCCCCGCCGGCGCTTCGGCGGGACGGCGGACAACAGCGTGGCCCGCTTGGGCAATCCGGGCGGCCTGGTCTCCCGCCAATTCGACGACGGCGTATCCCCGGTCCAGGGTCTTCTGCGGTGAGAGGGCGCGGACCTGGGCCTTCAGGTGCTCAAGCTGGTCGGCCGCACGCACCACCGTGGAACTCACTGCAGCGGAGGAGCGCCGCAGCAGCCGCTCGATTTCCTCTGCCCGGACTGAGACCATGCCCTCCGGCGCGGCCATGACCGGGCGGGAGTGCAGTGCCATCAGCCGGTCCGACTCCCGGTCCACCAGTCGCTCCATGCACCGCCGCAGCTGCTCCCGCGCCTGGCGCACGCCGGCAAGTTCTTCGGAGACCTCGGGAACGATCCGCTTGGCGGCATCAGTGGGGGTGGAGGCCCGAAGGTCGGCAACATCATCCAGCAGCGGGCGGTCTGCCTCATGCCCGATGGCACTCACCACGGGGGTGGCGGCAGCAGCCACGGCCCGGATCAGGTCCTCGCTGTTGAAGGGCAGAAGGTCCTCCAGCGCGCCGCCGCCGCGGGCGATAACGATGACGTCCACCTCCGGCCGGGCATCCAGTTCACGCAGGGCGCGGACCACCTGGGCCACCGCGGTATTCCCCTGGACGGCAACCTCGCGGATCTCAAATTCCACCGCCGGCCAGCGCAGGGCTGCGTTCCGCAGGATGTCCTTCTTTGCGTCCGAGTCGCGGCCCGTGATGAGGCCGATCCGGTGCGGCAGCAGGGGCAGGGGCTTCTTCCTGGACTCGGCAAACAGGCCCTCAGCCGCCAGGGCCTGGCGCAACCGCTCAATCCTGGCCAGCAGGTCGCCCAGGCCCACAGGCCGGATATCCCGCACCATCAT
This sequence comes from Arthrobacter sp. Soil764, assembly GCF_001428075.1. Lineage (GTDB taxonomy): Bacteria > Actinomycetota > Actinomycetes > Actinomycetales > Micrococcaceae > Arthrobacter. Next base: position 223,581 of record NZ_LMSI01000020.1, read on the forward strand.
GTTGAGCCGGCCCGTCTTCAGCCAGAATTCCGGTTTCAGCAGGGCCACCACCCGCGAACCACGCTCCAGCGGAAGGTTCTGCCGTTCCAGCACCTTGGTCCAGACGGATGCCGGAAGGGAAACCTCCGCATCCACGTCGCGAAGTGTGAGGTAGGCGTTGGTGCCGCGACGGTTCAGCTCAATGACCTGGCCTTCCACCCATGCAGACGGGGTGCGGTCGATATGGGCCTTGAGCTTCTGCGACAGCAGCTGCAGCGGCCAGGGATTATCCGGGCTTGTCTCCGCTGCAGTGGCCGGCAGGGTAGTGGGTGCCGTACCCGGAAGGGAGGCCTGGTCAGACATGCGGACGCCGGTGGGAGGCTGGTGCTGCGGGCATGCGGTCCTTCATCTGTTGTTGGCGGTCAATCAACCTTATCCATAAGGTCTAGCACCGGGGACTGACACGGAAGGCCCTTCGACCCTGCCTAGGATGGGGTAAGGCCCCCCAACCCCGAAGGACCTGCTGTGCGTACTTTTGTTTCCGCCGTCGCCACCGTGCTGGGCATCCTCCTGGCCGCCGTTGCCGTTCCCGCCATCTGGGTGGACCGGAACGTGGTCCAGGAAGATGGTTTTGTCCGTCTTGCGGCACCGCTGGGAAAGGACTCGGAGTTCCAACGGAAGCTGGCCGCGGCGGCGGTGGGAACGATCGATACCGGATCAGTTCCAGGTTTTCTCTCCGGGCTGGTCCAGCCGATGCTTGAGAAGGCAGCGGAGTCGCTGACCGGGCTTCCAGGGTATCCGGCGGCCTGGGAGGAGACACTCCGCAAGAGCCACCGCCTAAGCTTCGCGGACCCTGCAGGTTCCCAGGACGGTGCCTCGACATCCTCGCTGACCCTCGACGTCGCCCCGTTAGTTTCCCTTGGTTCGGAGGAGATTTCGCGCACCACCCGGCTCCCGCTGGACCCGCCGGAGCAAACGCTGATCAACGTGGGCCAGCCCGCGCAAAAGGAGTGGACCGAGCGGCTGGCAACGTATGCGCCCATGGGCTACATCCTGGCCATCGGTTCGGCCGTGGCGTTCCTGCTGGCCCTGGTGGCGGCCCGCCGCCGCTGGACAGTGCTGCTGGCCGCCGGACTTGGGGGCCTGGCCCTCGCCGGGCTGTGGGGGTTGGGCTTGCAGCTGGGCTCCGAGCGGGCACAGGCAACGGACACCGGCAATGCTGTGGCCAACATGTTCCGTGACGAGTTCCTTGCCGCGGCAGGCGCCGATTTCCAGATATGGATCACCACGGCCGCGGTGACGGGCGGCGTCCTGGTGGCGGCAGCCGTTGTGACCTTGTTCGCATCCCGGAAACGGGCCCGGACCAGCCGGTAGCATGGAGGAATGACCACCTCGGCTGTATCCCTCTCGATGCCAACCATTCCGCGCAGGCGCCGCTCGCCTGAGGACGTAGCAGCTGCCGCCCCCGTCAACGGCGCCAAGAAGGTGCTGTTGGCTGCCCCCCGCGGCTACTGCGCAGGCGTTGACCGGGCCGTGATCGCCGTCGAAAAGGCGCTGGAACACTACGGACCGCCCGTCTATGTGCGCAAGCAGATCGTCCACAACGTGCACGTGGTCAGCTCCCTGGAGGAAAAGGGTGCCATCTTCGTCGACGAGACGGACGAAGTGCCCGAAGGCGCACTGGTGATCTTCTCTGCCCACGGAGTGTCCCCGGCAGTGGTGGAATCTGCCGAAAACCGCGGACTGCGCACCATTGATGCGACTTGCCCGCTGGTTACCAAGGTGCACAAGGAAGCCGTCCGCTTCGCCAAAGACGATTTCGACATCCTCCTGATCGGCCACGACGGGCACGAGGAAGTGGAAGGCACCTCCGGTGAAGCACCGGAGCACATCCAGATCATCAACGGACCCCACGAAGTGGATAAGGTCACCGTCCGCGACCCCGAGAAGGTCATCTGGCTCTCCCAGACCACCCTGAGCGTAGACGAGACCATGGAAACCGTCCGGCTGCTCAAGGAGCGGTTCCCCACCCTGCAGGACCCGCCCAGCGACGACATCTGCTACGCCACCACCAACCGCCAAGTGGCTATCAAGAAGATTGCGCCCAAGGCGGACCTGGTGATCGTGGTCGGCTCGGCCAACTCATCGAACTCCGTCCGGCTGGTGGAGGTGGCACTCGAGTATGGCGCCAAGGCCTCCTACCGGGTGGACTTCGCCAACGAGGTTGACGAAGCCTGGTTCGAGGGCGTCGCCACTGTGGGCGTCACGTCCGGGGCTTCCGTTCCGGAGGTACTGGTGCAGGACGTCCTGAGGCTGCTGGCCGACTACGGCTACGGCGCGGTGGAGGAAGTGGTCACCGCAGAGGAGGACCTCCTGTTCTCGCTGCCCAAGGAACTCCGCGCCACCCTGAAGCAGGCCGGCGACGTCAGCCGCGCGCTGGGCGGGCGCAGGCCCCGCAGCTGACAGAGCGGCGGCTGTATCCAGGAGCCGGCATCCGGCAGAAGTAAAAGGATGGGCCGGGCAGTTAACCAACTGCCCGGCCCATCCTGCACTCGCGGTCCCTTGTCAGGCTGCTTCCTCGTCGCCCTGGAGTTCGGGCGCCACCAGCGCGCGGGGGGCCACCTCCACCACCGGAGGTGTCACCAACCCGGACTCCTCGAGGGAGTTGAGTTTCCGTGCCGTGGGCAGGACCCGGGCTTCCAGGGTGCCCACCATCGCGTTGTAGCGGTCCACCGATGACTTCAGGGATGAGCCCAGTTTGCTCACGTTTTCGCCCAGGGTTCCCATCCGGTCGTACAGCTGCCGCGCGAGCTCGAACAGCTCGCGTGCACTGTCCGTCAGGACGTCCTGGCGCCAGGTGAACGCCACGGACTTCAGTACGGCCAGCAGGGTGCTGGGGGAGGCCAGGACCACGTTGCGCGACAACGCGTGGTCCAGGAGCCCGGCGTCGGCCGTGAGGGCTGCAGCGAGGATGGATTCGGCCGGGATGAAGCAGACCACAAGTTCCGGAGAGTTCCCCGGGATGTCCCAGTACTTCTTTGTGCCCAGCGCGTCGACGTGCGCCCTCAGCGCCTTGGCGTGCGCTGCCAGCAGGGCCTGCCGGTTCCGCCCGTCGTTGGCAGACTGCAGCCCGGACGGCTGGCCAGCGCGCGGGTCCACCGCCCCCAGTTCCTGCGCCTCAAGGTAGGACGAGAGCGGGACTTTTGCGTCCACCACCAGCTGCTTGTCGCCCGGCAACTGGACCACCAGGTCGGGGCGGACAGCCGAATCGTGGCCTGCGCTGTGCACCTGCTCCACGAAGTCCACGTGGCGAAGCATCCCCGCGGCCTCCACTACACGCCGCAGCTGCACCTCGCCCCACTGGCCCCTGGCGCTGTTGGAACGCAGGGCAGACTCCAGGGCATGCGTGGACCGGATGAGCTGCTCATCGGAAAGCCTTGCCTCCTGCAGCTGCTGTGCCAGCTGGCCGTACTGTTCCACCCGGTCCCGCTCCAGCAGTGCCACCTGCTGCTGGACCGCGGACAGCTTTTCGGCCACCGGAGCCAGGGCGCGCAGGACGCTGCCGTCCTGCGTCCTGGCCTCACCCAGCTCACGGTTCTGTACCGCCAAAAGCCGCCGCTCGGCGTCGGCCGCTGCCAGCTGCGCCGTGACCTCTGAAAGGCGGGACGACACCTGGTCAAAGTCTGCCTCCAGGGCATGGGAGTTCCTGCGCAGTGAGAAGTAAGTGGCAGCGGCGCCGGCAAGCGCGCCCAGCAGCAGCATGAGAAGGGCCAGAATCAAGGCGAAAGCATCCATGGCTTCACTGTTGCACGGGCCTCTGACAATCACAGGCAGTGACATCCGCCGGTACTGCCTCCAGGGGCCCGGCGGGTAGAATCAATGCTCGTGGCTCTTACTATTGGCATCGTCGGACTGCCCAACGTCGGCAAATCAACCCTCTTCAACGCGCTTACCCGCAACCAGGTCCTGGCCGCGAACTACCCGTTCGCCACCATTGAACCCAATGTCGGTGTCGTGAACCTCCCGGACCCCAGGCTCCAGAAGCTCGCCGGGATCTTCGGCTCCCAGCGTGTCCTGCCTGCCGCCGTGTCCTTCGTCGACATCGCAGGCATCGTCAAGGGTGCGTCCGAGGGGGAGGGGCTGGGCAACCAGTTCCTGGCCAACATCCGGGAGGCTGAAGCCATCGCTGAAGTTGTCCGGGTCTTCGACGACCCCGATGTGGTGCACGTTGACGGCAAAGTGGATCCCCGCTCGGACATGGAAACCATCAACACCGAGCTGATCCTCGCCGACCTGCAGACCATCGAAAAGGCGATCCCGCGGATCGAAAAAGAAGTCAAGATCAAGAAGCGGGAGGCCGCCGAGCTTGCCGCCATCAAAGCCGCCCAGGCTGTGCTGGAGCGGGGCGACACCATCTATTCCTCGATCAAGAGCGACAAGCTGGAGATGGAGCACCTCAAGGAGCTGGGGCTTCTGACGGCCAAGCCCTTCATCTACGTGTTCAACGCGGATGAAGCCATTCTGGGCAGCCCGGAAAAGCAGGAGGAACTGCGCGCCATGGTTGCCCCGGCGGACTGCATCTTCCTGGACGCAAAGCTCGAAGCAGACCTCGTGGAACTGGACGAGGAAGAAGCCCGCGAGATGCTTGAAATGAACGGCCAGGACGAATCCGGCCTGGACCAGCTGGCGCGCGTCGGCTTCCACACTCTGGGGCTTCAGACCTACCTCACCGCCGGGCCCAAGGAAGCACGCGCCTGGACCATCCGGCAGGGGGACACGGCGCCGCAGGCCGCCGGCGTCATCCACTCCGACTTCCAGCGCGGGTTCATCAAGGCCGAGGTGGTGTCCTTCGCGGATCTTGTGGAGGCTGGCTCCATGGCTGAGGCAAAGTCCCGCGGCAAAGTCCGCATCGAAGGTAAGGAATACGTCATGGCCGACGGCGACGTGGTGGAGTTCCGCTTCAACGTCTGACCGCCCGGACGGCTTATCCTGAATCTGCAGGGCGTGATCGTGGCGACCCAGTCCCCTCCTGGGAGGGAAAACACAAGGAGGCGGCATGCCGGTCCGGCGTCTGATGCAATTGCTCATCGCCGCGGTGGTGGCTGCCCTGGTTCTTTCGGGGTGCTCGGGAACCAGTGCCCCGTCCGTTGTGGTGGGGGAGGCAAAGCGCGGCGGCAGCGTGACCGTGGCAGAGGTCAATGCCTTCTCCTCGTTCAACCCGTACAGCGCCAACGGCAATACCGACATCAATTCGAAAATCGGTGCCATCACCCACTCGGGCTTCTTCTACCTCGACGACAGCTCCAAGGTTGTCCGCAACGACAAGTTCGGGCACTTCGAGAAGGTTTCCGACGAGCCGCTCAAGGTGAAGTACACGGTCAACGAGGGCGTCAAGTGGTCAGACGGTGCACAGATCGGCGCAGCGGACCTCCTGTTGAGCTGGGCCGCCGGGTCGGGCTATTTCGACGACCTGGATCCAGCCGCAGGGAAGGGAACCAAGTACTTCTCGGTAGCCTCTGACACCACCGGACTGGCGGGCACCCTGTTTCCCGAGGTCGGGTCCGATGGCCGGTCCATCACCATCGAGTACGCCGCGCCGTACGCTGACTGGGAGGTGGCGTTCGACGTCGGACTGCCCGCGCACGTCGTCGCTGCCAAGAGCGGCCTGAACGACGAGGAGGACCTGGTCCAGCTCCTCAAGGACACCCCGCGCGGCAATCCGGAAAAGCCTGCATCACACCCTGAGCTCAAGAAAGTCAGCGACTTCTGGAACACCGGGTTCGATGCAAAGTCCGTTCCCGACGATCCGGCGATCTATCTGTCCAGCGGACCTTACATTGTCCGCGACATCGTGCCGGAAGTTTCCATGAAACTTGTCCGTAACCGGGACTACGTATGGGGTGCCGAACCCTGGCTGGACGAGATCAATGTCAGGTTCACCGGGGCGGTGCCCGCCGCCGTCGATGCCCTGCGCAACGGCCAGGCGGACATCATTTCGCCCCAGCCGTCAGCCGCCACGGACAACTTGCTCACGGGACTGTCGCGCCAGGGCATCACCGTGGAACGGTACAAACAGTCCGGCTACGACCACCTGGACCTCAATTTCGCCGGACCCTTCGCCACCAAGGACGTCCGGGAAGCATTCCTCATGACGGTTCCACGGCAGGCAATCGTGGACGCAGTGGTGGGGACCCAGGTCCCGGACAGCAAGCCGCTGGACTCCCACGTCTTCCTGCCAGGACAGCCAAAATACGACGAAACCGTAAAGAACAACGGCTCCTCGAACTACGCCAAGGTGGACGTCGACGCCGCAAAGCGGCTCCTGAAGGGTGCCACCCCCACCGTCCGCATCCTCTATAACCGGGACAATCCCAACCGTGCCAAGGCGTTTGCCCTGATCCGCGACTCCGCTGCGCTGGCCGGCTTCCGCGTGTCCGACGGCGGGCAGGGGAGTGCCGACTGGGCAGCGGCGCTCAGCCGCGGCGGCTACGACGCTGCGTTGTCCGGATGGATTGGCACGGAAGCCGGCGTCAGCCGGGTGCCGCAGATCTTCCGGACCGGGGCAGGAAGCAACTTCACGGGATATTCCGACGGCGACGCGGACAAGGTCATGGAGCAACTGGCCGCGACCACGGACCTGGGCAGGCAGGATGAACTCCTGGCCGACATCGACAAGCATGTGTGGGAGGACGCGTACGGCCTGCCGCTCTACCAAACCCTTGGCACTACCGCCTTCAATTCGCGCGTGGCCGGCATCAAGACCAGTCCTGGCCCCCTCGGCGTGTGGTGGAACGTATGGGACTGGCGGCTGTCCTGATTCAGCCGCGTCACCTTTGGGCCTTCCGCCCCTTGCGGACCCTTCACCCTGCCGATTCGCCGTCCGGCCTACCGGCGAGTAGCATGTGACGTGCCTAACTGATTGCTGTGACTTGGGGCATTTCACTGCCCCGGTCACGTTTTGGCAACGGAGTACCAGTATCTGGACTTCGTGCGGTTAGGCTAACTCGTATTATGTAGGTTTCGTCACAGCGGTGAGCTGCGTCCGGCCTGCGGGGAAGCACAAGATTCCCCTATATATCTCTCCCACAACTCATAGGAGGCGGAATGCGTTTTACGCGCACTTCCAAAGCACTGGGCATCGTGGCAATCGCCGCGCTTGCCCTGACCGGGTGCGGCGCCGGCGGCGGCAGCACTGACGGGTCCAGCACTGCTGCCGGGGATCCGAACAAGGTCATCACCGCCTACAGCAACGAGCCACAAAACCCGTTGCTGCCGGCGAACACCAATGAGGTCTACGGCGGCCGCGTGGTCGAGCTCCTCTTCGAGGGCCTGCGCACGTACGACGCCAGCGGCAAACCCGTCAATGCCCTGGCCGACTCCATCGAGTCCTCGGACGCCCAGAACTGGACCATCAAGGTCAAGCAGGGCCAGAAGTTCACCAATGGTGAAGCCATCACGGCGAAGACCTTCGTTGACTCCTGGAACTTTGCAGCCAACTCCAAGAACCTGCAGAACAACGGATTCTTCTTTGAGTCCATCGCCGGTTACGAAGATGTCTCGGCCGTGAACTCGGAGAAGGGTGCTGACGGCAAGACCAAGACCACGCCGGCACCCAAGGCCGACACCATGTCCGGCCTGGCAGCAACCGATGATTCCACGATCACCGTCAAGCTCGCCCAGCCTGAAGCCGACTGGTCCCTGCGCCTTGGCTACTCCGCCTTTTTCCCGCTTCCGTCCGCTGCGCTGACTGACCCCAAGACCTTCGGTGAAAACCCCGTGGGCAACGGTCCCTACAAGTTCGAGAAGCAGGGTTCCTGGGTCCACGACCAGTCCATCTCCCTGGTCAAGAACGCCGATTACAAGGGACCGCGTGAGGCCAAGAACGGCGGCGTGACCTTCAAGTTCTACACTGACCCGGGCCCCGCATACACGGACCTCCAGTCTGACAACCTGGACATCACCGATGTCCTTCCGTCCAACGCCCTGAAGACCTACGTTGCTGACTTCCCGGACCGGAATGCCACCAAGCCGGTTGCCACCAACTCCACGCTGAACATCCCGCCGTACAACCCCAATTTCCAGGGTGAAGCCGGCAAGCTGCGCCGCCAGGCACTGTCCTACGCCATCAACCGCGAGGAAATCGCCAAGGTGGTCTTCAACGGCACCCGCACCCCGGCCAAGGCATTCGTCCCGCCGGTCATCGACGGGTTCAAGGAAGGCCTCAAGGGCAGCGAAGTCCTGAAGTTCGACGCCGCAAAGGCCAAGGACCTGTGGGCACAGGCTGAGAAGATCCAGCCGTACGACAACTCCAAGCCGCTTCAGATCGCCTCCAACACCGATGGCGGCAACAAGGAATGGATCGATGCCGTAGCCAACGGCTTCAAGAACAACCTGGGCATCCAGGCTGAAATCCAGCCCTTCGCCAAGTTCGCTGAAGTCCTGAACCTCCGCAAGTCCCAGCAGCTGCCCGGCCTGACCCGCGCGGGCTGGCAGGGCGACTACCCGTCGCTGTACAACTTCCTGGGACCGGTCTGGGCCACCAACGCCTCCTCCAACTACGAGAAGTACTCGAACCCCGAGTTCGACAAGCTCCTCAAGGAGGGCCTGGCCGCCAAGAGCACGGATGAAGCCAACGGCAAGTTCAACCAGGCACAGGAAATCCTGTTCCAGGACCTGCCCGGCCTGCCGCTCTGGGATCAGGCACGCCCGATCGTTTGGAGCAACAACATCGTGAAGGCCGAAACCGGCTGGAACGGCGGCATCCTGTACTACGGCATCACCGCCAAGTAGTCCCAGATCTAACTTGCCGACAAGCTGATGGGGGTTCCGGTCACGTCCGGGCCCCCATTGGCTTGCAAGCGGCAGGAAGGCACTCATGAACGCGTTCTCCCCCTTACCGGAAGGCAGGTAATCCTGTGACCCGGTTCATTTTGCGCCGACTCCTTCAGGTGATCCCTGTCTTCCTCGGCACTACCCTTCTGGTGTACTACATGGTGTTCGCCCTGCCGGGCGATCCCATCGCCGCGCTGTTCGGCGACCGCCAGCCCCCGCAGTCAGTGATCGACACCCTGCGCAGCCAGTACAACCTGGACCAGCCGTTCTGGGTCCAGTACGGCCTGTTCCTCAAAAACCTTTTCACCTTCAATCTGGGCAATGACTTCACCGGCCAGCCCATCGCGGCAAGCCTTGCCCGTGTGTTCCCCGTGACGGCCATGCTCGCCATCGAGGCACTGGCCATCCAGGCCGTCTTCGGCGTGGCGTTCGGCGTCTTCGCGGGCCTGCGCCGCGGCGGCTGGTTCGATTCCACCGTGTTGGTGGCCTCGCTGGTGGTTATCGCCGTCCCCACCTTTGTCCTGGGCTTCGTTTTCCAGCTCGTCTTTGGAGTTCAGCTCGGCTGGGCCAAACCCACCGTGGGCGCCAATGCCAACTGGGTAACCCTGCTTCTGCCGGCAGTGGTCCTGGGTCTGGTGTCCTTCGCCTATGTCCTCCGCCTGACGCGTGCATCGGTCAGCGAAAACATGAACGCCGACTACGTTCGGACAGCAACCGCCAAAGGCCTCTCCCGGCCCCGCGTGGTCCTGGCGCACATCCTGCGCAACTCGCTGATTCCAGTGGTGACGTACCTGGGCGCCAACCTTGGCGGCCTGATGGGCGGTGCCATCGTCACGGAGGGCATCTTCAACGTTCCCGGTGTAGGCAACAAGCTCTACCAGGCTGTCCTTCGCAGTGAGGGCCCCACCATCGTCTCCATCGTCAGCGTGCTGGTGCTGGTGTTCGTGGTGGCCAACCTGCTTGTCGATCTCCTGTACGCCTGGCTTGACCCGAGGATCCGCTATGACCAGTAACAACAGCCACTACGTGGCCCCCATCGACGAGACACCGCTGCAGGCAACGGACGCCGTCAAGACGGACCAGGCCCCCCTCAGCCTGTGGGCAGACGCCTGGCGCAAGCTCCGCCGTCGTCCGCTGTTCATCATCTCCACACTGCTGATCCTTGCCCTGATCGTGATTGCGCTGTTCCCAGGCCTCTTCACTTCCACCCCGCCCAACGAAGGCTGTGAACTCGCCAACTCCGAGGCCGGCCCCACCGCAGGGCACCCGTTCGGCTTCACCTTCCAGGGCTGCGACGTCTACTCCAGGGTCATCCACGGCACGCAGGCTTCCCTTTCCGTGGGCCTGCTCTCCGTACTCTGCGTCCTGGTCATCGGCGTGACCCTCGGCGCACTGGCCGGATACTACGGCGGCTGGATCGATGCCGTCCTGGCACGGCTGGGCGATATCTTCTTTGCCCTGCCGCTGGTGCTCGGCGCGCTGGTGATCACCCAGCTTCCGCTGTTCCGCGAGAACAAGAGCGTATGGACCGTGGTGTTCGTCATCTCGCTCCTGGCGTGGCCGCAAATGGCCCGCATCACCCGGGGCGCGGTGATCGAAGTGCGCAACGCGGACTTCGTCACCGCTGCACGCGCGCTGGGCGTTTCCAAGTTCGGCGCACTGATCCGCCACGTCCTGCCGAACGCCCTGGCTCCGATCATTGTCCTGGCAACGCTGGAACTTGGCGTGTTCATCGTGGCCGAAGCCACCCTGTCCTTCCTGGGCATTGGCCTCCCGCAGAGCATCATGTCCTGGGGCAATGACATCGCAGGTGCGCAGGCATCGATCAGGACCCGGCCGGAAATCATGCTCTACCCGGCCGCCGCGCTCTCCCTTACGGTGTTGAGCTTCATCATGCTGGGCGACGCCGTGCGTGACGCCCTTGACCCGAAGAGCCGTCAGCGATGAGAGAACAAGAGATGACAACTCCAGAAGTCCGCATCGATGAGGCCGGCACCACCGGCGTCAGGCCGCTGCTGGAAATCCGTGACCTGGCCATCACCTTCAAGACCGGCGGCGGTGAAGTCCAGGCTGTCCGGGACGCCCACCTGACCATCATGCCGGGTGAGACTGTCGCAATCGTGGGGGAGTCCGGCTCCGGAAAGTCCACCACGGCCCTGGCCGCCATCGGGCTCCTGCCCAACAACGGCAGGGTCTCCGGCGGCCAGATCCTGCTGGACGGCGAGGACATCGCCCATGCCTCCGAGCAGCGCATGATCGAACTGCGCGGCAACACCATCGGCATGGTCCCGCAGGACCCCATGTCCAACCTGAACCCGGTGTGGAAGATCGGCTACCAGGTCAGGGAAACACTGAAGGCGAATGGCCGTCCCAGCGGGCCCGACGACATCGCCAAGGTGCTGTCCCAGGCAGGGCTGCCGGATGCCAAACGACGGGCCAACCAGTACCCGCACGAGTTCTCGGGCGGCATGCGCCAGCGCGCGCTGATCGCCATTGGCCTCTCCTGCCAGCCGCGCCTGCTGATCGCGGACGAGCCGACCTCGGCCCTCGACGTCACCGTGCAGCGCCAGATCCTGGACCACCTGGAGACCATGACCAACGAGCTTGGCACCTCGGTCCTGCTGATCACCCACGACCTGGGCCTGGCCGCCGAGCGTGCAGACAAAGTGGTGGTCATGTACCAGGGCCGCGTGGTTGAAGCTGGACCCTCGCTGGAATTGCTCCGGAACCCGCAGCACCCCTACACCAAGCGGCTCGTTGAGTCCGCGCCCTCGCTGGCCAGCCGCCGAATCCAGGTGGCCAAGGAGCAGGGTGTGGAGACGACGGACCTCCTGGCACCCGCCGCAGAAACGCTGAAGTCCGATACGTTCCTGCAGATCCAGGACCTGCGGAAGGTGTACAAGCTGCGCCAGGGGCTTGGCAAGGCAACGGACTTCGCGGCGGTCGACGGCGTGAGCTTCGACGTGCGGCGTGGAACCACGACGGCGATCGTGGGGGAGTCGGGGTCCGGCAAGTCCACAGTGGCCAAGATGGTGCTCCAGCTGGAAAAGCCGACGGACGGCAGGATCCTGTTCGACGGGGTGGATACCTCCGCCCTGAAGCCGGCCGAACTGTTCAAGTTCCGCAGGCGGGTCCAGCCGATCTTCCAGGACCCGTACGGTTCCCTCGATCCGATGTACAACATCTACCGCACCATCGAGGAACCGCTGAGGGTCCACAAGATCGGGGACCAGGCCAGCCGGGAGAAGAAAGTCCGGACACTGCTGGACCAGGTGGCGCTGCCCCAGTCCGCCATGCAGCGGTATCCGAACGAGCTTTCAGGCGGGCAGCGGCAGCGTGTTGCCATTGCCCGGGCGCTGGCGCTGGACCCCGAAGTCATCATCTGTGATGAGGCGGTCTCTGCACTGGACGTACTGGTGCAGGCGCAGGTGCTCAACCTGCTCGCCGACCTGCAGGCCAACCTTGGGCTGACATACCTGTTCATCACGCACGACCTCGCTGTGGTGCGGCAGATCGCGGACCACGTGTGCGTGATGGAAAAGGGCCGGCTGGTGGAGACCGGGTCCACGGATGAAGTCTTCGAATCGCCGAAGCAGGACTACACGAAGGCGCTGCTGAACGCCATCCCCGGCGCGAAGCTGATGCTTCCGCCTGAGGTGGCATAGCGGGACGCCTGATCTGAACAGCTGGAGCCGGGACCTTTGGGTCCCGGCTCCAGCTGTTTAACTGCACTACTGCTCCACAGCTGCCTTTCGGTCCAGCCCCAGTACACGCAGTCTGTGGTCAAGGATCCCGCCGAGCGCTGCGCGGCCTTCGGTGTTCATGTGGACCGCGTCTGCAAGGTCCTTGGCCAGTCCGTACCTGGTGAGCCAGTCGCCCACGGAAACAAAGGGAAGTCCGTTGCCGGCTGCCACGGCACCCAGCAGGGCGTCCACCTCGCTCCGGCGGCCGCCGCCGTCGTTTGCTCCCCGTGCCAGGGTGCCGATGATGGCAATCCTTGTACCCGGATAGCGGGTCCGCAGCTCGGCAATCAGCCGCTGGGCGTTTCCGGTGATCTGCGCGTCGCTTGCGCCCTTGGCGGCGTCGTTCCCGCCGCCCTCGATAACGATCAGGGCCGGAGTGCCGGAGGGAAGCAGCCAGTCCCCGCGCTGCAGGGCATCGATGTAGTTGCCTGTGGCGCCGTTCGCCGCAACATAACCGGTACCGCCGCGGCCGCAGAAGTACACGTTGTAACCGGCAGCGGCGAGGCCCAGGCGCGGCCAGCCGTCCGCCGGCTCCGACTGTGAGTCACCGATCAGCAGGACAGTCCTGCTGATGTCCGGAACCACGGCTTCCAGCCTTCCGTTGCCGGGATTCAGGATCCGCGACGTGGCCGTCACCGCGGGATTCCCTCCTGCGCTGACGGCTTGCCCGGTTGCCGCCCGCGCCAGTCCGCCCGCGGCAGAGTCGCCGGAAAGTCCACAGGCGGCGAGTCCCAGGACCGCCGATACCGCCAGGAGGCCGGACACAGCGGCAGTGGTGGCCCGGGCGGCACCGCGGGGTGTGCTGGCCTTAGCAGGGGGCATCGTTGTCTCCGGCGCGCTCAAGAGTGGGCTGTGTCACAGCAATCATGCCACGCAGGCGGAAGTGGTAGTGAACTTAGTCACACTGCGCAGGGGGATGCCTGAGGGCAGCGTCCCCGGCGGCGGCAAACCCTGCCGGAATTTAGGCCAACAAATGGCTCAGCGGCTAGAATGGAGGAAGGCGCCCTGTGCCAAGGGCCTTGTCCGTCGTGCGTTCCAGTTGGAAATGTCGCGATACAACAGCTGACTCCACTGAATCGAGCCATTACGCATGTCTGAAACCACCACCAACACCGCGGTAGCCACTGCATCGCGCAGTGACCTGCGCAACGTCGCGATCGTGGCCCACGTTGACCACGGCAAGACCACCCTGGTCGACGCCATGCTCAAGCAGACCAACTCCTTTGCCGAGCACAACCACCTCGAAGACCGCGTGATGGACTCCGGTGACCTGGAGCGCGAAAAGGGCATCACCATCCTGGCCAAGAACACCACGGTGGCCTACAACGGTCCGTCCTCCAACGGCGAGACCATCACCATCAACGTCATCGACACCCCCGGCCACGCCGATTTCGGTGGCGAAGTGGAGCGCGGCCTGTCCATGGTGGACGGCGTTGTCCTCCTCGTCGACTCCTCCGAGGGCCCGCTGCCCCAGACCCGCTTCGTGCTCCGCAAGGCCCTTGCCGCGCACCTCCCGGTGATCCTGCTGGTCAACAAGACCGACCGTCCGGACGCCCGGATCGACGAAGTGGTTCACGAGTCCATGGACCTGCTCCTGGGCCTGGCGTCCGACCTCGCCGACGAAGTGCCGGACCTGGACCTGGACAAGGTCCTTGAGGTTCCCGTTGTCTACGCCGCCGCCAAGGTTGGCCGCGCCTCCCTGGAGCAGCCGGCCAACGGCTCCGCCCCGGACAACGAGGACCTTGAGCCGCTGTTCAAGACCATCATCGAGCACATCCCGGCCCCCACGTACAACCCCGAGGGTGTCCTGCAGGCGCACGTCACCAACCTGGACGCCTCCCCGTTCCTGGGACGCCTCGCCCTGCTCCGCATCTACAACGGCACGCTCCGCAAGGGCCAGCAGGTTGCCTGGGCCCGCCACAATGGTGAGCTCAAGACCGTCAAGATCACCGAACTCCTCGCCACCAAGGCACTGGAGCGCGTTCCGGCCGAGTCCGCCGGCCCCGGCGAGATCGTGGCTGTCGCCGGTATCGAGGACATCACCATCGGTGAAACCCTCACCGACGTCGAGAACCCGCAGCCGCTGCCACTGATCACCGTGGACGATCCCGCGATCTCCATGACCATCGGTATCAACACCTCCCCGTTGGCCGGCAAGGTCAAGGGTGCAAAGGTCACCGCCCGCCAGGTGAAGGACCGCCTGGACAAGGAACTGATCGGTAACGTCTCCATCAAGGTGCTCCCCACCGAGCGTCCGGATGCCTGGGAAGTCCAGGGCCGTGGCGAGCTGGCGCTGGCCATCCTGGTTGAGCAGATGCGCCGCGAGGGCTTTGAGCTGACCGTCGGCAAGCCGCAGGTTGTCACCAAGACCGTCGACGGCAAGATCCACGAACCGATGGAGCACATGACCATCGACGTGCCCGAGGAATACCTGGGCGCCGTCACGCAGCTCATGGCTGCCCGCAAGGGCCGCATGACCAACATGGCCAACCACGGCACTGGCTGGTGCCGTATGGAATTCATCGTTCCCGCCCGCGGCCTGATCGGCTTCCGCACCCGGTTCCTCACCGACACCCGCGGCGCCGGCATCGCAGCCTCCATCTCCGAGGGCTACGAGCCCTGGGCCGGCCCCATTGAGTACCGCACCAACGGCTCCATGGTGGCCGACCGCGCCGGTGTTGTCACCCCGTTCGCCATGATCAACCTGCAGGAACGCGGCTCCTTCTTCGTGAAGCCCACCTCCGAGGTGTACGAGGGCATGATCGTGGGCGAGAACTCCCGCGCCGACGACATGGACGTCAACATCACCAAGGAAAAGAAGCTCACCAACATGCGTGCCGCTTCCTCCGACACCTTCGAGAACCTGACCCCGCCCCGCGATCTCACCCTCGAAGAATCGCTGGAATTCGCCCGCGAGGACGAGTGCGTCGAGGTGACCCCGGAAGCCATCCGCATCCGCAAGGTCATTCTGGACACCAACGAGCGCGCCAAGGCCAACCGCGCCCGCGCCAAGGCATAACACCGCCCTGACCTAACAGAATGCCACCGGCCCCAGGCCGGTGGCATTCTGCGTTAAGTCTTATTCCTGCCGTGAGGGCGGAGCTTGTCGGGCTGGACGGCGCGGGGGAGCGGGCGGGACCTCCTTGGCGGCCACCACCTGCGCAAAGGGAATGACGACGTCGGCCTGCCGCGTCCGGACCGTGCAGGAACCGGCGTCGCAGGCCAGCAGATGGCCCAATGCGTCCGTGAGGCCACCTTCGATCCGGTAACGCACCACCACTCGGATCCCGGGCACAGCCGAGGCAAGAAAGCGGGCGGGTGAAGGTAATGGCTGACTCACCAGTTCATACTAGGGGCGCCGGCTAGGTTCGCGGGAACGGGCTGGGAGATAATAGGCTCAGATGTCAATAGTCCGGCCATGCTGCCGGATGCAAGAGCCGGCGGGAAGCCGGAACCCAACGTGGAGAGGCCAGGGACGTGACGTACGTAATCGCGCAGCCGTGTGTGGATGTCAAGGACAAGGCATGTATTGAGGAATGCCCGGTCGACTGCATCTATGAGGGCGAGCGTTCGCTGTACATCCATCCGGACGAATGCGTGGACTGCGGCGCCTGCGAACCGGTGTGCCCGGTGGAAGCCATTTACTACGAGGATGACACCCCGGAGGAATGGGCCGACTACTACAAGGCCAACGTGGAGTTCTTCGACGACCTCGGGTCTCCCGGCGGCGCGGCCAAGATCGGCAACACCGGCAAGGACCACCCCATGATCGCCGCCCTGCCGCCGCAGAACCAAGACCACTGACGCGGACGCACGCCGTGACCGCAGCAGTGAATTCGTTTGGCCTGGACCTGCCCGACTACCCGTGGGAGGCCATGGCCCCGTACCTGGCCAAGGCTTCGGAGTATCCCGGCGGAGCCGTGAACCTGTCGATCGGCACACCTGTGGATCCCACGCCGCAGCTGGTGCAGGACGCACTCAAGACTGCCGCGAACGCCCCTGGCTATCCCACAGTTCACGGCACCCCGGCCCTCCGGGAGGCCATCGCGGGCTGGTTTGAGCGCCGGCGCGGCGTCGCCGGGCTGGACCCCGTCAACATCATGCCCACGGTGGGGTCCAAGGAACTCGTCGCGTGGCTCCCGCTGCTGCTGGGGCTCAAGCCGGGGGACGTCGTCGTACGCCCCAAGGTGGCCTACCCCACGTACGATATCGGCGCCACCCTTGCCGGCGTCACCTCGGTGGCGACGGACAACCTGGACGAACTCGATGACGCCACCCGCTCCCGTGTCCGTCTCATTTGGGTCAACTCGCCTGGCAATCCCACCGGCAGCGTCCGGAACGTTGAATCCCTGAAAGCGCTGGTGGAGCAGGCCCGTCAGCTGGGCGCCGTGGTGGCCTCGGACGAATGCTACGCAGAACTCGGATGGGGGGACTGGGACGTCCAGCGCGGCGGCCGGCGCGTGCCGAGCATCCTGGACCCGCAGGTGGCGGGCGGCTCACACCAAGGCTTGCTGGCCGTGTACTCACTGAGCAAGCAGTCCAACCTGGCCGGCTACCGGGCAGCCTTCGTTGCCGGTGATCCGGACCTGATGCCCAACCTGGTCAACAGCCGCAAGCACGCAGGGATCATCGTCCCCTATCCAGTCCAGGAGGCCATGCGCGTGGCCCTGGGCGACGACTCGCACGTCGAGGCCCAGAAGGACCTGTACCGGGGCCGCCGGGACCGGCTGGTGCCGGCCCTGCTTGACTTCGGCCTGCAGATCAAGGATTCCGACGCCGGCCTGTACCTTTGGTCGACGGCGGGAGAGGGCACGTGGGACACGGTGGCCCGCCTGGCCGGCCTCGGCATTGTGGTGGGACCGGGCGTCTTCTACGGAGACGCAGGCAACGGGTATGTCCGGGTTGCCCTCACCGGAACGGACGAGCGGATCGATACTGCCGTTGCACGCATGGCCGCATCAGCTTCCTAGGGGTACGTAATAATCATGTGACTCGCCCCACATCCAGTGCCTTTTGGGCTGGATTTGAAGGCTGCGGATTAGTGACACCCGCCAAGGAGCGGTACTTTTTAAGTGACTATCAATGGTGGCTTTCTACAAGAAGGCAGCCCGGGTGTTGGAACCTGTCCTCTCAGGCTTCGTGCGCGGCTCACCTGATGTTGGATCAAGCTTTCGACAGAGGCCCAGAAGCCTCATGAAGGGGACTCCATGACTGAGACCAACAATGCTGCGACCCTGCTCCACGCAGGTGGCGAGCTGAAGCTCCCGCGCATCCAGGTTGTTGAAGGGAACGAAGGTTACGACGTCTCCAAGCTGCTGAAGCAGACCGGTGCCGTGACCTTTGACCCCGGCTTCATGAACACCGCAGCAACCACGTCGGCAATCACCTACATCGATGGCGATGCGGGCATCCTGCGCTACCGCGGATACCCCATCGAGCAGCTGGCGCAGCACTCCAGCTTCCTTGAGGTGTCCTACCTGCTGATCTACGGCAACCTGCCCACGCCCACCGAGCTGGACGAGTTTGACCAGAAGATCCGGCGCCACACCCTGCTGCACGAGGAGCTCAAGGGCTTCTTCGGCGGCTTCCCCCGCGACGCGCACCCCATGCCCGTGCTGTCCTCGGCCGTGTCCGCGCTGTCCACGTTCTACCAGGACTCGCTGGACCCGTTCAACGCCGAACAGGTGGAGGTCTCCACCATCCGCCTCATGGCCAAGCTGCCGGTCATCGCCGCCTACGCGCACAAGAAGTCGATCGGCCAGCCCATGCTGTACCCGGACAACTCCATGAACCTGGTGGAGAACTTCCTGCGCCTCAGCTTCGGCCTGCCGGCGGAGCAGTACGAGCTGGACCCGGTCATCGTCAAGGCCCTGGACCTGCTCCTCATCCTGCACGCGGACCACGAGCAGAACTGCTCCACCTCCACGGTGCGCCTGGTGGGCTCCTCCAACGCCAACCTCTTCGCCTCGGTATCCGCGGGCATCAACGCGCTCTTCGGCCCGGCCCACGGCGGTGCCAACGAGGCCGTGCTGAAGATGCTCCGCCAGATCCAGGCCGAGGGCCTCAAGCCCGAGGACTACATGGAAAAGGTCAAGAACAAGGAAGACGGCGTCCGGCTCATGGGCTTCGGGCACCGCGTGTACAAGAACTACGATCCGCGCGCCAAGATCGTCAAGGCCACGGCACACGAGATCCTCAGCAAGCTCGGCGGCAACGACGAACTGCTGGACATCGCCATGCGGCTGGAAGAGAAGGCACTCAGCGATGACTACTTCATCCAGCGCAAGCTCTACCCCAACGTGGACTTCTACACCGGCCTGATCTACAAGGCGATGGGCTTCCCCGAGAAGATGTTCACCGTCCTGTTCGCCATCGGCCGCCTCCCGGGCTGGATCGCCCAGTGGCGCGAAATGATCAGCGACCCCAACACCAAGATCGGCCGCCCGCGCCAGCTCTACATCGGCGAGCCGGAGCGGGACTACCCGGCCCGCTAATCCTGCAAAGGCCTGAATTACGACGGCGGCCGCCCACCTTCCAGAGGTGGGCGGCCGCTTTTGCGTTAATCACCATCGACTGCTGCGTACTTGTCGTTTTGGGACGTGATAACGACAAGTTCGGAGCAATCGATGGGTTCAGGAGGCGTAGCCCTGGGGGTTGTTCTTCTGCCAGCGCCAGTGGTCCTCGCACATCTGGTCCACCGTTTTGGTGGTGGACCAGCCCAAGTCCGCCAGCGCAGAGGTGGCGTCGGCCCAGAACGCGGGAAGGTCCCCTGCGCGGCGGCCGGTGATTTTGTAAGGGATGGGCTTGCCCACTGCTTTCTCAAAGGAGCGCAGGACCTCCAGGACCGAGGAGCCCTTGCCGGAGCCCAGGTTCCAGCGGMASACGCCTGTGCGCCCGGCGATGTGGTCCAGCGCCGCAACGTGCCCTTCGGCCAGGTCCACCACATGGATGTAGTCGCGCAGGCAGGTGCCGTCCGGGGTCCGAAGACCAGAAGTTTGTCGCGCCGGCCCACGGCGACCTGTGCGATGAACGGAACCAGGTTGTTGGGGATGCCCTGGGGGTCTTCGCCGATCCGGCCCGAGGGGTGTGCGCCCACGGGGTTGAAGTAGCGCAGCAGTGCTATGTGCCAGCGGGGGTCGGCGGCCCCGAGGTCCGAGAGGATGTCTTCGATCTGTTCCTTGGTGCGGCCGTAGGGGTTGTTGGCGCCGATTTCCATCTTTTCCACGTAGGGGATGGGGTTGTGTTCGCCGTAGACGGTGGCTGAGGAGCTGAACACGATGGAGCGGACGTCGTGCCGGTCCATGACCCGGATCAGGTTCAGGGTGCNAGGGGATGGGGTTGTGTTCGCCGTAGACGGTGGCTGAGGAGCTGAACACGATGGAGCGGACGTCGTGCCGGTCCATGACCCGGATCAGGTTCAGGGTGCCTACCAGGTTGTTGTAGTAGTACTTCAACGGCTCCTGCACCGATTCCCCCACGGCCTTGAGCCCGGCGAAGTGGATGACGGCCTCGATGCCGCTGCCGGCAAAGACCTTCTCCACGGCGGCCTCATCCACCAGGTCAACGTGGTGGAACTCTGCGGCCTTGCCGCTGAGTTCGGCCACGCGCCGCAGCGATTCCTCGCTGGAGTTGACCAGGTTGTCCATGACGACCACGTCGTGGCCGGCTTCCTGCAGGGAAAGAACAGTGTGGGAACCGATGTAGCCGGTGCCCCCTGTAACCAAGATTTTCATGCCCCAACGCTATCCCACGGGGAGCGGCGCCCGCCCCAGGGTTCCGGATGGCGGGCACGCAGCAAGGGCGGCGGAAGAAGCAGTGGAAGCACAAGTGTGCTAATAAGAATGGTGCCCAAAATAGTAGACGCTGATGCCCGGCGCCAGGATGTAGTCCAAGCTGTTCTCCGTATCATCGCCGTGGACGGGCTGGAGCGGGCCTCGCTGCGGGAGGTGGCGGACGAGGCCGGGCTTGCGGTTGGTTCGGTCCGGCACTACTTCGAAGGCAGCGAGGAACTCCTGGCGTTCTCGTTCGGCACTGTGGTGGACCGCGTGGTTGGCCGGCTCCAGGCCCTGCTGCCGGCGGTGCGGGACGCTGCACAGGCCAGCCCGGAACAGCGGCAGGCCGTCTTGACCCTGCTGGGCGGCATGCTTCCCCTGGATGAGGAAACAGCTGTGGAGGCCTGCGCCTGGCTGGCCTTCAAGAACGCGGCGCGGATCAGGCCGTTCCTCGCTGCCGAAGCCGACCGCAGCCATCGGGACGTCGCGGCCATCGTTGGCGGGGTGGTGGCCTCCCTGCTCCCGGAGGATGAATCGCAGGAGAACCTGGTGGTGGAGGCGGAACGGCTGCTGGCGATGCTGGATGGGCTGTGCATGCATGCCCTGCTGCAGCCCGGCTGGATGACCGCACAGATGTGCCGCGACGTGCTTGAGCGGCACCTGGACGGGCTCGCACGGTAAGCGTCCCGCCATCCGCAGCCTGTCCTGCACTACCGTGAAGTGGCTGCGGGAATAGACTGATAGCCGGGTACAGCGCACCGGCTCACGCCGTCCGGCAAGGGCAGGCCAGGGAAGGACTTGGGATGCATCACGCAAGCGGTTCAGGGTGGCAGATCACCACCGACACGTCCGGGCCGATGATGATCGCGCTTTACGTCCGGGACGCGGCCGGCCTGAACGGAGTGGGGCATCCCATGCTGTCCCATACGACGCCCAAAGTGCGCCCCGCCGACCACACCCACCTGACGGCGGACGTGGGCGGGCTCGGCGCGCTCAAGACCGAGTGGGAAGCCTGGTGGGAGCAGCTGCTGAAGGCCCACCCGCACACCGCTCCGGAGCTCTCACCGCCCAGCTTTGAAGCGTTCGGCAACTCTCCGGCCCTCCAGCGGGTCCTGCAGGCACACTTTGGCTCCGCCCTCACCTGGGCCAGGGAGCGCAGGAGCGAATATGCCGAGCTCGAGGCCGAACGCGTGGCCTCGGGAACGGACCAGTTGCTCGAGGACATGGTGGACGACAGGCTGATGGAAGTGGGGCGGGACTCGCGGGACTTTAAGCTCACCATCATCGAGCTGCCGCTGGACGAGCAGCGGGCCTGGTACCTGGAGCCGGACAAGATCATCATGAGCCGGCATCTGATGGGGCAGCCCGATCTTTTCCGCAGCTACGTCCAGCCCGTGCTGGAAATCCTGGTCTAGCCCTCCGCAGCCAGCCCTTAGCAAGGCAGGACGACGGCGGCGCTCAGCTGCCGCCGTCGTCCGCCCGTACGGTGATGCGCACCTGCCCGTCAGGGACCCCTGACACCTGCCAACCGTCCCCGTTGGGACGGTTCCAGGTGCGGCCGGCGACGTCCACCTGGGTAATGGCCAGGTCCTTGGCGCTGGCAACCGCCCATTGCGCAACGGACCAGGCCACGGGCCCGGTGGCGTCCACCACCAGGGTGGCCCCGTCCACCTGTGAATCCACACCACCGTAGGCCTGCTCCAGTTCAGCGGCTACCGATGCGGAATCCCCACCAGCCACCGCGGAGCGCAGCGTGCACTGGACTCCCGCCGGCGTCTGCCCGGTAAGGGCAGAGGCAAAAGCCCGTCCCATGTCCTCGTGCTGGGCATAGGCCTTGGGGTAGGCAGACTTCTGGACCAGCTGTGCTGCCTCCGTAATGTCCAGCGACTCGTATTCCGGGATTTTCACCAATGCGTCGTAGAAGGCGTTGACAGCGTAGTAGGGATCCATGATTTGGGCCTCGGTGCCCCAGCCCTGGGAGGGTCGCTGCTGGAAGAGCCCGCGCGAGTCGGGGCCGGCCTGGTCGCCGTGCCCGATGTTGCGCAGTTTCGATTCCTGCATGGCAGTGGCCAGGGCGATGGTGGCGGCCCGCGGCGGCAGTCCCCGCCGGACAGCCGCCGCGGTGATCAGCGCTGCGTTGGCTGCCTGGTCCGGCGCCAGCTCACCGCTCCGGTTGCCGGCCGTGGCAGTGCAGCGTTCCGAAACGAGGGTTTCGGAACGCTGCACAAAGAACACGGCGGTGTAGATGCCGCCCGCTGCCAGCGCGAGGGTGAGCAGCAGCACCGCCAGGCGGCGCAGGCCGCGTCTGCGTGCCACGAAGGAATCAGTTGGCGTGCAGGGCGTCGTTCAGTTCAACGGTCTGGCCCTTGCGGGGAAGGGCCTCCACCGCGCCGGTGGTGGAGTTGCGCCGGAACAGCAGGTTGGGCACGCCGGAGAGCTCGGCGGCCTTGACGATCCTGGTGGTGTCCTCACCAACCTCATCCTTGGGGCCCGGAACGCGGACGCGCGTGCCCGCCGTGACGTACAGCCCGGCTTCCACCACCGAATCGTCACCGATGCTGATGCCCACGCCGGAGTTGGCGCCGAGGAGGACGCGCTCACCGATGGTGATCTTCTCCTTGCCGCCGCCCGACAGGGTGCCCATGATGGAGGCGCCGCCGCCCACGTCGCTGCCGTCGCCGGTGACAACGCCGGCGGAAATGCGGCCCTCAACCATGGAGGTGCCCAGGGTGCCCGCGTTGAAGTTCACGAAGCCTTCGTGCATGACGGTGGTGCCCGGCGCGAGGTGGGCACCCAGGCGGACGCGGTCGGCGTCGGCAATCCTCACGCCGGTGGGAACGACATAGTCCACCATGCGCGGGAACTTGTCGATGCCGTAGACCGTGACGGCACCACGGCGGCGCAGGCGGGCGCGCGTCAGTTCGAAGCCCTCGACGGCGGCGGGGCCGAAGTTGGTCCAGACCACGTTGGGGAGCTTGCCGAAGATCCCGTCCAGGTTGATGGTGTTGGGCTGGACCAGGCGGTGCGAGAGCAGGTGCAGACGGAGGTAGGCGTCCGCGGTGTCGGCCGGCGCTTCGTCGAGGTTGATCTGGACAAAGACCACCTTCTGCTCAGTGCCGCGGTCCTCATCGGCGCCGTTCTCGGCGATCCGGGTCAGGACCTCGTCAGCGTTGTCCACCGAGCGGAGGTTCTCCGCTGCGACACCCAGGGCCGGCGCCGGGAACCAGACGTCCAGGACGGTGGCGTCGCCAGTAGCGATGGTGGCAACGCCAAAGCCATAGGCGGAACGGCCATCAGCGGTGGAGGTCAGGGTTTCGGGCACGGCAGAGGAAGCGGTCTCAGTCATGTGCCCCAGTCTATCGACGGCGGGGCATGGGGTTCGAACTAGACTGGCTTCGTGACTGCCGAAACCACCCCTGACTCTTCCCTGTCCACCCTCGACCTGCGCCAGGACGTGGCGCTGCTGACCGCGGCGCTGATGGACATTAACAGCGTGTCCGGCAATGAGAAGCAGCTCGCCGACGCCGTGGAAGCCGCTTTGCTGGAGATCCCGAAGCTGACGGTGGTCCGTGACGGCGACGCCATCATCGCCCGGACCGAACTTGGCCTAAGTGAGCGTGTGATCCTCGCCGGCCATCTGGACACGGTGCCCCTTCCGCTCACCGAAGGTTCCCGGGGCACCGTTCCCTCGAGCTGGGAATCCGGCATTCCGGGGGAGGGCGTCCTGTATGGCCGCGGCGCCACGGACATGAAGGGCGGGGTGGCCGTCCAACTGGCGCTGGCGGCAGGATTGTTCGACGGCGGCGCGCAGCCCAAGCGGGACGTCACCTTTGTCTTCTACGACCACGAGGAAGTGGAAGCCGTGAAGAGCGGCCTGGGACGACTGGTCCGCAACCATGGCGGCCTGCTGCAGGGAGACTTCGCCATCCTGCTCGAACCGACGGACGGCACGGTGGAGGGCGGCTGCAATGGCACCAGCCGGTTCGAGGCAAGCACGGTGGGGGAGGCCGCGCACTCGGCCCGCGCCTGGATGGGCAGCAATGCCATCCACGCCGCAGCACCCATCCTGGCCCGCCTGGCGGCTTACGAACCCCGGACCATTAATGTTGATGGACTCGACTACCGGGAAAGCCTCAACGCGGTGAAGATCAACGGCGGCACGGCCGGCAACGTCATCCCTGACCGCTGCGTGGTGGAAATCAATTACCGGTTCGCCCCGGACAAGACGCCGGACCAGGCCGAGGCCCACGTCCGGGAGCTGCTGGCGGGCTTCGACGTGGTCCGCACCGATGCCGCCGCCGGCGCACGGCCGGGACTGCAGCACCCTGCTGCCGCCTCCTTCGTTGCCGCCGTGGGAGCCGAGCCGAAGCCCAAATACGGCTGGACCGACGTCGCCCGCTTCAGTGAGCTGGGCATCCCGGCGGTGAACTTCGGCCCGGGGGACGCGCTGCTGGCGCACAAGGACAACGAGCACGTGCACGCCGACGCCATCCGCAAGTGCCTTGCCGCGCTGGAGAGCTGGCTCGCTGCCTGAACTTAAGGGCGCCCCATTTCTTAAAGCAGGATGGCCCGGACCAGAAGGTCCGGGCCATCCGCTTCATGAAACAGCCTGCAGGGGGTTAGGGAACCGGGGCGTTGGCCTTTTCAGGTTCGGCCTTCGCCACACCGCCCGCAGCCTTCTTGGAGCCGCGGCGCTCGATCCACACGGCAAGCCGTGATACCGAGATGTTGATGGCGATGTAGATGGCCGCCGCCACGAAGAAGATCGGGAACAGGTATTGCGTGCCCAGGAAGTCCGCCATGACCTGGACGGCACGCAGCAGTTCTCCGTACGCCACGATGTAGCCAAGCGAAGTGTCCTTCAGCAGCACCACCATCTGCGCCACGAGCGAGGGCATCATGCGCCGGATCGCCTGCGGCAGCTCGATCAGCATGCGGGACTTGTAGCTGGTCAGGCCGATGGCCAAACCGGCTTCACGCTGGCCCTTGGGCAGGGACTGGATGCCGGCGCGGATGATCTCGGCAAAGACTGCGGCGTTGTACAGCACCAGGCCGGCGACGACGGCGATGAACGCGGACGTGCCGAATCCCAGCAGGATGAACAGCATCATCAGGACCACTGGCATGCCGCGCAGGAATTCCAGGATGACCCGTATGGGCACCCTGATGAAGGCGGCGTCCGAAATGCGCAGCAGGCAGAGCATCAGGCCCAGGGGGAACGCGATGACGGCCGCGAGTGCCGCCGCCGAAAGCGTGGACCCCAGGCCGTTGCCAAGCAAACGCCAAACGTCGGCGCGGGTGAAGATCTGCCAGCGGCGGGCCTCGAAGATGCCCTGTTGGGCAAGAATCAAAACCACCCAGGCCAGCAGGCCGATAATCAGCAGGCCGCCGATGATGGAGGCAATGAGGGAGACCCGGCGTGCTTTGGGGCCGGGGACGTCGTAGAGAACGGAGCTCATCGGGCAATCGCCACCTTTCGTTCCACCGTGTTGGCGAGGATTCCCAGCGGAACGGTGAGGAGCAGATAGAAGAACGCCGTGCCCAGCAGGACGGTGATGACGGCGTCGCCATTGGCGTTGGCCAGCTGCCGGCCGTAGCCGAACAGCTCCAGGACGAAGAAGGCGCCGGCCACCGAAGAGTTCTTGACGAGCGCGATCAGGATGTTGATCAGCGGCGGGATCACCGTCCGCAGCGCCTGGGGGAGGATGATGAGCGAGAGCACCTGGCCGAACTTCATGCCGATGCTGCGTGCTGCCTCCGCCTGGCCGACGGGCACACTGTTGACACCTGAGCGGACAGCTTCGGCGATGAACGCGGCGGTGTAGGTGCTGAGGGCGATGATGGCGGCGATCTCGAACTGCTCGAACTTGACCCCGATGCGGGGGAGCACGACTGCTGCGAAGAAGAAGGCGATGGTCAGCGGGGTGTTGCGGAGGACTTCCACGTACACGGTGCTGAAACCGCGGAGCGCCGCGACCGGGGAGACGCGTGCCGCGGCAAGCAAGGTGCCAAGGATCAACGCGAAGATACCGGAGACGACGGACAGGAAAAGAGTGCGGAGAAAACCCTCCCAGTACAGGGGCAGGTTTTCAAAGATGACGTCCATAAGATCCTTCGGCTGTAAGCGTGGACGGATTGAAGGCTGTGCTGCCGGGGCCGGTGTGTGGCCCCGGCAGCTGGCGGACGCTGCTTAGTAACGGTTGATGGCCGGGAGCTTGGGCGCGGTCTTGATGACCGAACCGGCGGTGGCTTCCCAGGCCTTCTTGTAGGAGCCGTCCTTCTCGAAGGATTCCAGCTGGTCGTTGATCCAGTTGCGGAACTCGGTGTCGCCCTTCTTCAGGCCGATGCCGTAGGGCTCCTTGGTGAAGGTTTCCTCCGACGCGAGCTTGAAGGCTTCGGGTTCCTTGTCGACGAAGCCGGCGAGGATCACGTTGTCGGTGGTCACGGCCTCAACCTGCTTGTTGCGCAGCGGCTCCAGGCAGGCGGAGTAGGTGGCGGCCGGAACCAGTTCCGCGCCGTACTTGTCCACGATGGTGGCGGCGGGGGTGGAGCCCGTCACGGAGCAGACCTTCTTGCCCTTGACGTCCTCGGGCTTCTTGATGGAGTCGTTGTCCTTGTTCACCATGAGGGCCTGGCCGGCTTCGTAGTACGGGCCGGCGAAGTCGACAACCTGCTTGCGCTTGTCGCTGATGGTGTATGTGGCGATGACCAGGTCAACCTTGCCCTGCTCGATGAAGGGCTCGCGGTTGGCCGAAACGGTCTCGGACCATTCGATCTTGTCAGCGGCGATGCCCAGCTTGGCGGCGATCAGCTTGCCGATTTCAACGTCGAAACCGACGGGCTTGCCGTCCAGGCCAACCTGGCCGAACAGCGGCTGGTCGAATTTGGTGCCGATCTTGATGGTGCCGGCGGAGGAAAGCTTCGCCATGGTGGTTCCGGCAGCGAACGACGGCTTCTCGACGGGGCTGGGGTTGCTGGAGCCGCCGGAGTCCCCTCCGCCGCAGGCGCTCAGGGACAGGGCGAGGGCAGCGGTAGCCGCCACGACGAAGGATTTCCGCCTGGACATAAATGCCTTCATGACATTCCTTTCATTGGTGGCCGTGGGTTTTGCGGCCTGGATGCGAACTGACGTGTGGCTGGTTCGGTAATTCAGTGGGTGAGGAGCTTGGACAGGAAGTCCTTGGCGCGGTCGCTCTTCGGGTTGGTGAAGAACTCCTCCGGGGTGGCGTCCTCCACGATCTGGCCGTCCGCCATGAAGACCACGCGGTCCGCGGCCTTGCGGGCGAAGCCCATCTCGTGCGTGACCACGATCATGGTCATGCCTTCCTTGGCCAGCTGGACCATGACATCCAGGACCTCGTTGATCATTTCGGGGTCCAGTGCGGACGTGGGCTCGTCGAACAGCATGACCTTCGGCTTCATTGCCAAGGCGCGGGCAATCGCAACGCGCTGCTGCTGGCCGCCGGAGAGCTGGGCCGGCAGCTTGGGAGCCTGGTGGCCCACGCCCACGCGTTCGAGGAGGGCCATGGCGTCCTTTTCGGCGGCTGCCTTGGAGGCGCCCTTGACCTTGATGGGTCCCAGGGTCACGTTCTCGAGGATCGTTTTGTGGGCGAAGAGGTTGAAGGACTGGAAAACCATTCCGACGTCGGCGCGGAGCTGGGCGAGTTCCTTGCCTTCCTCGGGGAGGACTTTCCCGTCGATACTGATGGTTCCACCCTCAATGGTTTCCAGGCGGTTGATCGCCCGGCAGAGGGTGGACTTACCGGAACCCGAGGGTCCGATGACCACAACAACCTCGCCCTTGCGGACCTGCAGGTTGATGTCCTTCAAAACGTGCAGCTGGCCGTAATGCTTATTAACGGCGTTCAGGGAGACGAGGGCATCGCCGGGCACATGAGTAGTCATAGGAACGAATCTAGCGAACAACACTGCGTTATGACGCCAATCACCCCAAGTTCCTGCTGATCGTGATTCAAGAGATACCTGGATCGGGAGGTTAGCCTAGGGGAATGAGCATCAACGCAGATCCGGCCAAGAATTCCCAGCCGCGCCGTAAGGGGCCCCTTGAGCTGCGCCGCAAACAGGCGGCCGTGGAAATGTCGGACCAGCACCTGCTTGATACCAAGGGGCCGGGCCAGTTCGTCCACACCGACCCGTGGCGCGTCCTGCGGATCCAGAGCGAATTCGTCGAAGGCTTCGGTGCCCTCGCGGACATCGGAAAAGCGGTCAGCGTCTTCGGTTCGGCACGGACCAAGCCCGGCAGCCAGTATTACGAGATGGGCGTGGAGGTGGGCCGAAAGCTCGCCGAAGCCGGAGTGGCAGTGATCACCGGCGGCGGTCCGGGCTCCATGGAGGCGGCCAACCGGGGGACAGTGGAAGGCAATGGTGTCTCCGTTGGCCTGGGGATCGAACTGCCGTTCGAGCAGGGCCTGAACCAGTGGGTGGACCTGGGGATCAACTTCCGGTACTTCTTCGCCCGCAAGACCATGTTCGTCAAATACGCGCAGGGCTTTATTGTGCTGCCCGGCGGACTGGGCACGCTGGATGAGCTTTTCGAAGCCATGGTCCTGGTCCAGACGCGCAAGGTGACGTCTTTTCCCATCGTGCTCCTCGGCGTCGAATTCTGGGGGCCGATGATCGACTGGATCAGGGGGACCCTGGTGGCAGAGGGCATGGTCTCGGAGAAGGACCTGGACCTCATCCAACTGGTGGACGATCCCGCCGAGGCTGTGGACCGGGTCCTGCAGGCCGGAGTGACGCCGTCCCTTAACGGGGAGCAGCGGCCGGAGTAGCCGCAGGCCAAAGTCCGGGCCGCCGGTCTGGCACGATGGAACCGTGAGCTTCTTCCTCGTTTTCCTGGCCGTCGTACTGGTGGCGGCCGTCCTTTGGGCCGGCCTGGGCCGGCGGTCCCGCAAGACCGGCGGTGCCGTGCTGCCCGCATTGCTGGACGGGGGATTCGAAGAACCGCCCGCAAACCTTCCACCCGTGCTGCTGCCGGAGCGCGCCGCGCCCGGAGACATTGAGCAGGTGCGTTTTTCGCTTGGCCTTCGCGGCTACCGGATGGACCAGGTGGACCAGGTCCTGGACGAACTGCGCGACCAGTTGAGCGCACGGGATGCGGAACTGGCTGGGCTTCGCAGCCGGCTGGCTGCAGTGGAGCAGGCCGGAGTGCAGTACGGGGAGCACAATTCCGACGGCGGATCCGCGGCAGGCGCCGCGTCGCCCGGACAGCAGGGCCCGGAAACGGGCGCAGAAACTGGCACAGGAACCGCAGCGGGAGACGGCGGGAACCTGGCGGCCGATGAGGTTGCCGCCCAGGGGAAGGGCGGCCAGTGAGCACGGTGGCCCGCCGCAGCCCGCTGGCCTCGGCCGGGAGTCTGGCCCTCCGGATGGCTTCCGCCGCCCGGAGCTGGCCGTGGTGGCTCCAGGTCACGGCCCTGTACGGCGGCGCACGCCTGGTCTCCGCCTGCATCTTCATGGCTGCGGCGCTCCATCAGGGTGCCAACCCCTGGTTCCCGCCCAAACCGGATTACTGGAACTTCATCAACATCTGGGATGCCCGCTGGTACGCCCAGGTCATCGCCAACGGCTACCCGTCCGTCCTTCCCACCGACGCCACGGGCAACGTGCAGGAAAACACCTGGGCTTTCTACCCGCTCTTTCCCGCACTGGCCGGCGGACTCAGCCGCCTCACCGGGCTGAACCCTGCCGCCTCGCTCACCCTGATCGCCATGCTGGCCGGCTGGGCTGCCGCCCTGGCGGTGTACGCGCTCTTCCGGCAGAAGGCGCCGCACGCCACCGCCATGTGGGGGGTGGCGTTCTTTTCGACGTTCCCCGTCTCCGCCGTGCTTCAGGTCCCCTACGCCGAGCCGCTGTCCCTCCTGCTGCTCGCCGCGGCCCTGCTGCTGGTGGTCCGCCGGCAATACCTGTGGGCCATGCCCGTGGTGTTCCTGCTGTCCCTGTCCCGGCCCGTCGGCGTGCCCTTCGCCGCCATGGCGGGGCTGCTGCTGGTATCCCGCGGCATCGCGCACATCAGGAAGGGGCGGGAGCGCGGCGGGGGTGGAGCAGCCCATTCCCTGGGGGACCTGGCGGCACTGGCCGGTCTCACCGTCGTCGCGGGCATCTCTGCGCTCGCGTGGCCCGCCGCCGCGTGGGCAGCGACGGGTGACCCGGAGGCGTACACCAAAACCGAAACTGTGTGGCGGGGCCGGGACCTTGTTCCCTTCAAGCCGTGGTTCGACACCGGCGTCGAACTCTTCGGTCCTGTCCTGGGCCTCCTTGCCCCCCTGGTTTTCGTGGGATTGTTCGCCGCGATGCTGTTCCTTCCACCCGTGGTGCGGCTCGGCACGGAGCTCCGGCTCTGGTGCGCCTGCTACATGGGATACCTGCTGATGTTCCTGCACCCGCAAACCAGCACCTTCCGGATGCTGCTGCCGCTGTTTCCGCTGGCCCTGGGGGCGGCGCTCCTGTCCCGCTCCAGGGCTTACCGGGGGACTGTGGTGGCCATGTTCCTGCTGCTCCAGATCGTGTGGATCGTCTGGCTTTGGGCCTGGGCGCAGTTGCCCGGCGGCGGGGATTACCCGCCCTGACAAATCCTGCTTCTGCGCAGGTCAGCCCGGGAATAACGGTTGCCGGGAAATGTCCATCGATTAGCTACGCACGTGTAATTACGCGATAATGATAGGTAAGCAAGGACAAAAGCATTCAGAAAGCGCGCAGCCTTGGCGGTGGAAACACCACCCTGCCATAGCGGCCTGATCGACATGCGGACACAGCCCGCCCGGGCTGATTAGTCCTGGGACAAATGGAGGGGAATTCCTCATGGCGGCTATGAAACCACGCACCGGCGACGGCCCAATGGAAGTCACCAAGGAGGGCCGCAGCCTGATCATGCGCGTCCCGCTCGAAGGCGGCGGGCGTCTGGTGGTCGAACTCAACGCGGCAGAAGCAGCCAACCTCAAGGAATGCCTGGTAGGCGTTACCGAATAGTCGTGCCGGACAGGGTGCGCAGCCCGCGGGCTGCGCACCCTGTCCCTTTTCGCTACGCCTACTTCTTGACTGCCACCAGCAGGCCGTCCCCGGTGGGCAGCATCGCCGACGCCAGCCGGTCGTCGTCGCGGATTGCCCTGCCCACCTGGCGCAGGACTACAGTGGTTGCCTCCCGGCCCGCGGGGTTGGCTACCTTGTCCTTGTCCAGCGCGTCATTGATGACCAGCAGGCCCGCGGGCTTCAGCAGCCGGATGGCCTGCTCCACGTAGCCGGGGAGCCCCGGCTTGTCCGCATCGATGAAGACGAGGTCGTAGGCGCCGTCCGTGAGCCGGGGCAGGACATCGCCGGCGCGGCCGGAAATGGTGCGGGTCCGGTTGGCGGGGCTGCCGGTCTCGGCGAACGCTTCGCGCGCGGCCCTGAGGTGTTCGACGTCCACATCGATGGTGGTCAGGACGGCGTGCGGGCCCAGGCCCCGCAGTAGGCAGACGCCGGAGACGCCGGCGCCGGTGCCGATCTCGACGGCGGTCTGGGCCTTGGAGGCAGCAGCCAGCACCGTGAGGACGGCGCCCACACCGGGGCTGATGGCGCTGACTCCCAATTCATAGGAACGTTCCCGGGCCCGAAGCATGACCTCGTCCTCAGCGGGCAGATCTTCTGCATAGGACCAGCTGCTGGACTTGTCGGCGCTCATGGATTATCGCTTTCTGGGCGTAAAGGGGGAATGTCTCCTCAAGCCTACTGTGTCCCGCCGGGCTGGCCGGGAAAGACAGTGTTGCGCCCAAGGCTGAAGTTTGCCGGCGGTCAGGAAATTCCCAGCCAAGTTTGACATGATTAATATCCGCTCATCCAAAAGGTGACCGGCGCCGAATCAGAGATGTCAACAGTATCCGGGCGTTAGCATTCCACGAGGGGAGTGGACGATGTCATCTTCAGTTGTGGCACCTGTCCCTGCAGTAAACAATCCCGACGATGAGTGGGTCCGTCCCACCTGGGAAGAAGTGGTCACCAACCACTCCGCAAAGGTTTACCGGCTGGCGTACCGGCTGACGGGCAACAAGTACGACGCCGAGGACCTCACCCAGGAGGTCTTCGTCCGCGTCTTCCGGTCGCTGGAGAACTTCAAGCCCGGAACGCTGGATGGCTGGCTCCACCGCATCACTACCAACCTGTTCCTTGACCAGGCCCGGCGGAAGACGCGCATCCGCTTCGACGCCCTTGCCGAGGATGCCGAGTCCCGGCTGCCCGGTCGCGAGCCGGGGCCCGAACAGAGCTTCGAGCTGAACAACCTGGATCTGGACGTACAGGCCGCCCTGGAGGAACTTCCGCCGGACTTCCGTGCCGCCGTAGTCCTGTGCGACCTTGAGGGTCTGTCCTATGACGAAGTTGCCGAGGCCCTGGGCGTGAAGCTGGGAACTGTCCGCTCGCGCATCCACCGCGGCCGGACCATGCTGCGCGAAAAGCTGGCCCACCGTGACCCCCGCCCGCAGCAGTCCCGCCGCAAGCTTGCGCTGCCGCGCATCGCCGGCATCCTCTGAACGGCACATGAGGTCCCAGTTTCCTTTCGGCGGCAGGCATCAGCGCACCGGCAGCCACCTAGAGGCCTGCCAGGAGTGTGCTGCAGCCGTGCGCCGGGAACGGCAGTACCTTGAACGGCTGCGCGAAGCCCCCATCCCGCCTGCCAGCCAGGACCTGACGGCACGGCTGCTGGCACGCACCCACGAACTGGCTGCCCAGCCTCCCGCGCCTGCGCAGCAGGGCGGTACCTCCCGCATGGCTGCGCGTGCGCTGGGGCTCGCCGCCGGCGGGACCATGGCGGCGGCGAGTGTGTTGGCCGTAGGTGCCTTCACGGCAGCGGGTGATCCCGCCGCGGACGGGCCGGCGGGAACCGAAGCGGCCTTTTCGCATGTTTCCTCCCAGACCCCGGCGGACGGCCGGACTTTGACCGCCCCGCAGCTGGCCACGTTGCGGTCCGAGGGATGGGCCTGCCCGGAACTCCAGGCCATGGGATTCCACCTTGAAGCTGCCCGGGCATTGGTGGTTGACGGGCAACCTGCGGTGGAGCTGCGCCTCACTGACGGGACGCATCACGCCACCATCACAGAGCAACACCCGGTGGGTCATCCAGCAGCAGGCCAGGAGGGTGGCCCGCTGCAGGTTTCGGGCACCTCTCCCTGGTCTGCCACCTACCGGGCCGCCGGGCTCACCATCACCTACCGCTCCGACCTGCCCCCGGAGCAGGCCGATGATGCGCTGCCCATCCTCGAGCAACTTGCCCACACCGCCACGGAAGGGGTTGACGCGGCCGTTCCGGAAACGCAGGGAAGCCCTGCCGCGGAGCCCCTGGAGGCACGGCTGGAGCGGGGAATCAGCAAGATCGCAGCCATGTTCACCCAGTGACACGGACTGTTTCCCCGTCCGCCGGACGGGAATCGTCACTCGCAGCCCGGAGAGGGTAATCTTCCTAAAGTGTTTGGAATCAACGGCCCGGAGTTCATCCTTCTGCTGATCATTGGCGTCCTCGTGATCGGCCCCCAGCGGCTGCCTGAATACACCCAGAAGCTGGCAAACCTGGTCAAGGAACTCCGCCGCATGGCTTCCGGCGCGCGCGAACAGATCAAGGAAGAAGTGGGCATCGACATCGACGATGTCGACTGGAAGAAGTACGACCCGCGCCAGTACGATCCCCGCCGCATTATCAAGGAAGCACTGCTCGACGACGACACCAAGCCCGTCAGTTCAGGAGCCCCTGCTGCCGTGGCCGCAGTTTCCGGCGCCGCAGCCGCCGCAGATTCGGCACCCCAGCGTCCCGAACGGGTGGTGCAGAGACTGGCCCCGGGCGATACCGCCCCGTTCGACACCGAAGCCACCTAGGGTAAGCGCCGGCAGTGCCGGGTCCGATCAGCGCGGTTGCAGCCCCAGCTTCATCCCGGCGAGCCCGCGGGGTTTGGCAGCCAATTGGCCTGCGATGCCTGCCAGGGCGACAGCCCCCGCCGAACCGGGCTGGCCCAGGACGATTGGAACCCCCGAGTCCCCGCCTTCGCGCAGCTGGATGTCCAGGGGAATCTGGCCCAGCAGCGGCACGTCCCTCCCCACCGTGGCGCTGAGGCGCTCGGTGAGCACCGCCCCGCCGCCGCTTCCGAAGAGTTCCATCCTGCCGCCGTCGGGCATCTCCAGGTAGGACATGTTCTCGATGACGCCCGCGATCTTCTGCCCCGTCTGGGTGGCGATGGCGCCTGCGCGTTCTGCAACATCGGCGGCCGCCGCCTGGGGGGTGGTGACCACCAGGATTTCTGCCTTGGGCAGCAGCTGGGCCACTGAGATGGCGATGTCACCTGTCCCGGGCGGAAGGTCCAGGAACAAGGCATCCAGGTCGCCGAAATAGACGTCGGTGAGGAACTGTTCCAGGGCCCGGTGCAGCATGGGTCCGCGCCAGGCAACGGGCTGGTTGCCGGTCACGAACATGCCAATGGAGATGACCTTCACCCCGTAGGCAACCGGAGGGAGGATCATGTCATCGACTTGGGTTGGGGCCTGGTCGATGCCCATCAGCGCCGGCACGGAGAAGCCGTAAACGTCCGCATCCACGATGCCCACCCGCAGGCCCTGGGCAGCCAGCGCGGTGGCCAGGTTGACCGTGACCGAGGACTTGCCCACCCCGCCCTTGCCGCTGGCCACGGCATAGACCCTGGTGAGGGAATCCGGTTCGTTGAACGGGATCCTGCGCTGGCCGCCGGCGCCGCGCAGCTTCTCCTTGAGGGCATCGCGCTGGGCCTGGTCCATTACTTTGAGCTCGACGTCGACGGCGGTGACGCCGGGGACGGCGAAAAGGGCCTTCTGCGAATCGGCGGTGATGGTGTCCCGCAGCGGGCAGCCGGCGATCGTGAGCAGGACCGCCACGGTGACTTTTCCGTCGTCGGAAACGTGGACCGAGTCCACCATGCCCAGCTCGGTGATGGGACGCCGGAGCTCGGGGTCGATCACAGTGGCCAGGGCAGCATTGACTGCCTCAGCCAACGGGGTGCTGGCAATGGGTTCGGTCATTAGCGGTCCTGTGTGGAATGGCCGGGTTTCACCCGGGGGATTTGCTGGGTGCGCGGGCTCCGTTGCCGGTCCCGCTGTTCGCGCAACTTGTCTTTCACTTTGTCACGGGGGGATTCGTGCGAACCGGGTCCGGTGTCGTCGTGGGTCCGCAGCTCCTCCTGGGCTTCCAGCAGGTCTTCAAGGAGTGAGCGCAGCTCGGCCCGGACGTAGTCGCGGGTGGCCACCTCGCGCAGTGCGATCCGCAGGGAGGCGAGCTCCCGGGTCAGGTACTCGGTGTCCGAGAGGTTGCGTTCGGCGCGCTGCCGGTCCTGCTGAACCGAGACACGGTCCCGGTCATCCTGCCGGTTCTGCGCCAGCAGCAGCAGGGGCGCCGCGTAGGAGGCCTGCAGCGACAGCATCAGGGTCAGCAGGGTGAAGCCAAGGTCCCTCGAGTCGAACTGCCATTCGGCGGGCGCCCACGTGTTCCAGCCCAGCCAGAAGATGCAGAAGACCGTCATATAGACCAGGAACTGCGGGGTGCCCATGAACCGGGCAAAGCCTTCTGTGGCGTGCCCGAACGCGTCCGGATCCGGGGAGAACTTGGGCAGGATCCGCTGGCGGGCGCTCAGGGGTGTGTCGAGGCTGCCTTTTGAATCCGCGTTGGCGAGGTTCCGCTGGTTGGGGTTCTTCGGAGCGCTGTTATCAGCCAATGCGGCCACCCAGCCTTCTTATCGGGGCCTCACCATCATGGGCGCGCCAGTCGTCCGGCAACAAGTGATCCAATACGTCATCAACTGTCACCGCCCCCACAAGCCGGCCGGCGTCATTGACCACCGGGAGGGAGTTCAGGTTGTACGTGGCCAGGGTCCGGGCCACTTCGCTGATGTGCGCCTGGTCGGACAGGGGCTCGAGGTTCTTGTCCACCAGGTTTCCCAGTGCCTCGAACGGCGGGAAACGGAGGAGCTGCTGGATGTGCACCACGCCCAGGAACCGGCCCGTGGGCGTTTCCAGCGGCGGCCGGGCAATGAAGATCGACGACGCCAGGGCAGGGGAGAGCTCCTCCCGCCGGACGTGGGCCAGGGCTTCGGCGACCGTGGCTTCCGGCGGCAGGATGACCGGCACCGGGGTCATCAGGCCGCCGGCGGTGTCCTCATCGTATTCCAGGAGGCGGCGGACATCCTCTGCGCCTTCGGGCTCCATCAGCTGGAGCAGTTCCTCCGCCTGGGCAGAGGGGAGTTCACCGAGGAGGTCGGCGGCGTCATCGGGATCCATCTCCTCCAGGACATCCGCGGCGCGCTGGACATCCAGCGCGGAGAGGATTTCCACCTGGTCGTCTTCCGGCAGTTCCTGGAGGACATCTGCCAGCCGCTCGTCCTGCAGTTCGCTGGCCACTTCGAAACGGCGCTTGTCGCTCATTTCCTGCAGTGCCTCGGCGAAGTCGGCGGGTTTGAGGTCCTCGTGGTTGGCCACGAACTGGGTGGCGGCCTGCGGCTCGGTGCGCGGCCCCTGCTGGGCGTCCGCCCAGTCGATGATCAGGGTCTCGTTGCGGCGCAGCCGGCTCAGGGGGGACAGTGAATGGCCGCGGCGGACGAAGAGCTTGCTGACGAACCAGTCGCGGGATCGGTGCTGGTCAATGGCGATGTCCTCGATGGTGGCGTCGCCGCTGCCGTCTCGGAGCGTCACCCGCCGGTCGAACATTTCGGCCACCACCAGCGTTTCGGCTCCGCGCTGTTCAAACCGGCGCAGGTTGACCAGGCCCGTGCAGATGATCTGGGTTTGGTCGATCGACGTAATGCGCGTCATGGGCACGAAGACACGCTTCTTTCCCGGTACTTCCACCACGATGCCCACCACGTGCGGGGCTCCCTGGGTTCCGCGGGACAGCACAACAACATCGCGCAACCGGCCCAGCCGGTCGCCCAAGGGGTCGAAAACATCGAGGCCCAGGAGGCGCGCCACGAAGACGCGGGTAGGTGTTGTACTCACCTCTACAGGCTACCGAGTCTGCTCTCTTTTAGCTGAATTTACAGGCAGCACCCACCTTGATGGGCAAGAATGGGGTTATGTCTAACATTTTTGGTGCTCCCAGGGCCGGTGGCCCCAACGGTACGGATGACGCCCGTGCCGTACCCACCGGTGACACCGTAGGCTCCTACAACTCCTACCTCGATGCCCAGAAGGCGGTGGACTACCTCGCCGACCAGCAGTTTCCGGTCCAGATGGTGTCCATCGTGGGTAACGAACTGAAGATGGTGGAGCGGGTTACGGGGCGCCTGAGCTACCCCAGGGTGGCCCTTTCGGGGGCGCTGAGCGGCATGTGGTTCGGCCTGTTCGTGGGCGTCATGCTGTCCTTCTTCGCACCGTCACCCGGGTACTTCTCGATCATGACGTCCGTGCTGATGGGTGCGGCCTTCTTCATGCTGTTCGGTATCGTCACCTACGCCATGCAGCGCGGCAAGCGCGACTTCACGTCCACCAGCCAGGTGGTGGCCACCAGCTACGACGTCATCGTGGCGCCCGAGGCCGCCCACGAGGCGCGGCGCCTGCTGCAGCAGCTGCCCATGACCCGTTCGGATGCGGCGTCAGGCCAGGGACCGTACACCCAGCACGACTACTACAACCAGCCGTACCAGCACCAGCAGCAGCCGGGGCAGCAGCAGGGTCCGGCCCGGCCCGCGGGCTGGAACGACCCCTACGGCCAGCGGTCCTCCGGCTCATCGGTCCAGGACGGATCGGGGCAGGGCGGCCCGGGCCAGGACGGGCACGGCTACCCGGACGACGGCGGCCAGCAGCACAATGCCCCGCAGCACGGTGCCCCGCAGAACAGCGGGCAGGAATACAGTGGCCAGCAGTACGACGGCGGCCAGCACCAGCAGCCGGCACAGCCGGCCGGCCCGGCCCGGTCGGTCCGCTACCCGGACCTGCCGGACGGACGCCCGCAGTACGGTGTCCGGCTGCCGCAGAGTCCTGCAGCAGCCCCGGGCCAGCAGGGGACAGGACAGCCGGGGCGGGGACAGGACGCAGAACCTGGTGCCGAACACCCTGCCGAGGGCCAGTACGGTCCGGACGGGGATCAGCACCAGGGCGGCCACCGGCAGTAAGACGGCAGGAGCGGCCCGGGTTCAAGCAGCCTGGGAGCGCCTGGCCTGAAACTGCCCGGCCAGCGCCGGAAACAAAGAGCGGGGCCGCCGGATTGAATCCGGCGGCCCCGCTCTTTGCTGTTTGGCCCTGGTGACCAGTGTTTCTGGCCGGGTCAGGCTTCTTCGGTCCGGTAGATGCCGGCCATCCAGTCCTCCACGTCCTCCGGATTACGCGGCAGGGCGGCACTGAGGTTGACGGGGCCGTCAGCCGTCATGAGGATGTCATCCTCGATCCTGACGCCGATGCCCCGGTATTCCTCGGGGATCGCCAGGTCTTCCTTCTTGAAGTAGAGGCCGGGTTCGATGGTGAAGACCATGCCTTCGGTGAGGATGCCGTCCAGATACAGTTCGCGCTTGGCCTGGGCGCAGTCGTGGACGTCCAGGCCCAGGTGGTGGCTGGTGCCGTGCGGCATCCAGCGGCGGTGCTGCTGGCCCTCGGGACTGATCGCCTCCTCCACGCTGACGGGCAGGATGCCCCATTCGGCCAGGCGCTCGGCCAGGACCGTGGTGGCGGCGGTGTGGATGTCCCGGAACTTGGTGCCCGGCTGGGCCGCGGCGAACCCGGCATTGGCAGCATCGAGGACCGCCTGGTAGATCTTGCGCTGGATGTCGCTGAAGGCGCCGCTGGCCGGAAGTGTCCGGGTGATGTCTGCCGTGTACAGCGAGTCAGCCTCGACGCCGGCGTCCAGGAGCAGGAGCTCGCCGGCGTGGATGCGGCCGGTGTTGCGGGTCCAGTGCAGCACGGTGGCATTGTTGCCGGACGCTGCGATGGTGTCGTAACCCAGCTCGTTGCCCACCTCGCGGGCGCGGGCGAAGAATGCTCCTTCCACCACCCGCTCGCCGCGGGCATGCGTGAGCGCGCGCGGCAACGCCTTGACCACTTCTTCAAACCCTTCAACGGTGGCGGAGACCGCGGTCTTCATCTGCTCGATTTCCCACTCATCCTTGAGCAGGCGCAGTTCGGAGAGGGCCTCAGAGAGCTTTTCGTCCAGGGCGTCCAGGACGGCAAGGTCCAGGTTCTCGGGGTCCCTGGCCGTGTTGTACCGGGCGGTGTCCACCAGGGCGTCAATGTTGTCGTCCACCTTGCGGACCAGCCGGATGGAGATGCCGCCGATTTCCGGGGCGCCCACGTCCTTGGTGATGGCGGTTTCCAGTTGGTCGATGTGCGCGGTGGCCAGTCCCAGGCGGGCCTCGAACTCTTCGAGCGTGGGACGGGCGCCGATCCAGAATTCGCCGGAGCGGGAGTCCGCATAGAACTGTTCCGTGTCCCTGCCGGCCAGCGGCCGGAAGTACAGCGTGGCCCGGTGGTTCGCGCCGTCGTCGCCGGTTCCTTCTGCAACCGGTTCCAGGATCAGGACGGCGTCCGGTTCGTGGTCCAGGCCCAGTCCCGTCAGGTGGGCGAAGCCGGAATGCGGGCGGAAGCGGTAGTCGCAGTCGTTGGAGCGGACTTTCAGCGGCCCCGCGGGGATGACCAGGCGTTCGCCGTTGAACAGGGCAGAGATCGCCTTGCGGCGCGCTGCGGCGTAGCCGGCGACGGCATCCCGCTGCGGAAGTTCGTGGCTGGACGGTGCCCAGTTGCTGGCCATGAAGGCCTTGAAGGCGTTGGAACTGGGCCGCTGGGAGCGGTTGTTGACGCGTTCCTCCAGCGGCTGGGAAGCGGAGTTTTGGGTGTTTTCGGCATCGTTCACGGCACCATCGTCTCACCAGCTTCGCGGCTATGCGAACGTGCCGGCCGGGTTCCCTGCCGTGCCGTCCACTACGCTGGACCAGTGAGGATTGACCTGCATGCCCACTCCAATGTTTCCGACGGCACCGAAACGCCCGCCGATGTCATGGCATCCGCTGCGCGCGCCGGCCTTGACGTGGTTGCCCTGACCGATCACGATTCAACGGCAGGCTGGGCGGAGGCAGCCGTGGCCGCCGCAACCTGCGGAGTGGCACTGATGCCCGGCATGGAGGTCTCGTGCCGGACGGAAGAGGGCATCAGCGTCCACCTGCTGAGCTACCTGCACGACCCCAACCATCCGGGACTCCTGGAGGAAATCACCAAGGCCAAGGACTCCCGCCTCAGCAGGGCCGAGCGGATGGTCACCATCCTCGCGGAGGACTACCCGCTGACCTGGGACGACGTGATCCACCACGTGGCACCCGGCGCCACCCTTGGCCGGCCGCACATCGCCGACGCCCTCGTCGCCGCGGGCGTGGTGGAGGACCGTTCGGAGGCGTTTGCCTCCATCCTCACATCCCGGTCCCGGTACTTCATCCCGCATTACGCACCCGACCCGGCCACCGCCGTCGAACTTGTCCGTGCCGCCGGCGGCGTGCCCGTGTTTGCCCATCCCGTGGCGTCGGCCCGGGGACGGATCGTGGGGGAGCGGACGTACCGTGACATGATCGACGCCGGGCTGGCGGGCCTGGAGATCGACCACCGGGACAACCCGGAAGAGGGCCGGGATTTCCTGCGGAAGCTGGCCGCCGAACACGACCTGCTGATCACCGGTTCCTCGGACTATCACGGCACCGGCAAGCCCAACCTGCTCGGCGAAAACCTGACCTTACCCGACATGCTCGCCCGGATCGAGGCACTGGGCACGGGAGCCGCCGTCGTCCGTCCCTAGTTGGGCTGGAACGAGGTCAGGGTGGCGTGGGCACCCAGCCGTTTGGCCATGATGTCGATGGCGGGCTGGTTTTGGTCCACGCACACGAACTTCCGGCCAAGCTTGGCGGCAACTGCCCCCAGCGTGCCGGAACCGGCGAAGAAGTCCAGGCACCAGTCACCGGGCCTGCTCGACGCGGCAACCACCCGGCGGACCAGGCCCTCCGGCTTCTGCGTGGGGTAGCCGGTCTTCTCCTTGCCCGTGGGCGAGACGATGGTGTGCCACCAGACGTCGGTGGGCAGCTTTCCCAGTTCACGTTTGGCAGGCGTCACCAGCCCGGGGGCCATGTACGGCTCGCGGTCCACCTCGGCACTGTCGAAGTGGTACTTGGCCGGGTTCTTCACGTACACCAGGATGTTGTCGTGCTTGGTGGGCCACCGGTTTTTCGCCCGGGCGCCGTAGTCGTAGGCCCAGATGATCTCGTTCAGGAAGCATTCACGGCCGAAGATGGCGTCCAGCATCACCTTGGCGTAGTGCACCTCGCGGTAGTCCAGGTGCAGGTACAGGGTTCCGTCGTCGGCCAGCAGCCGCCATGCCTCGACCAGCCGGGGTTCCAGGAAGGACCAGTAGTCGCTGAACGCGTCATCGTAGCGGTGCAGGGCGCCCTTGATGGTGTCGTAGGAGCGGCCCTTGAAGCCCACGCGGTCGCCGCTGCCGCCGGCGTTGACCACCATCCGGGTTTCCTGGCGCTGCTGCGGCCTGCCTGTATTGAAGGGCGGGTCCACGTAGATCAGTGTGAAGGCGCCGTCCGGCAGCGTGGGGAGGTACTCCGCGTTGTCCGCGTGCACCACCAGGCTGCCGCCGTCCGGCGCCCAAACAGTGTCAGTCATCGGGGCAGTTAGCCCTCGGAGTTGCCAGGCTGCGTGCCCGTGTCGGCGCCGGCCACCACTTCGCCGTTGCGGCGGCGGGTGCGGGTCCTGGTCCGGCGGGCGCGTGAGGGCTGTTCGCCCTCGGTTGCGGGAGCAGCAGCCTCACCTGCGGGAGCGGCGGAAGAGTCGGAAGTGCGACGACGGCGCTCACCGCTGCGCTTCGTGTCGCCGCCGCTGCGGCCACCTTCGCTGCGGCCACCTTCACGGTTGCCGCTGCGGCTTTCGCGGCCGCGGCCGTCCCTGTCGCTTGTCCTGTCCCGGGACCGGCCGCCGTCGCGGCCGCCGCTGCGGCTGTTCTTCTTGCCGGTTTCGCCCAGGTCCTCAAGCACCTCGGCGTCCACGCCGGCCAGGGTGCGCTTGTCTCGCGGCAGCCGTCCCTTGGTGCCCACGGGGATGTCGAGGTCCGCGTAGAGGTGCGGCGAGGAGGAGTAGGTTTCCACGGGTTCGGGCACATTGAGGCCCAGTGCCTTGTTGATCAGGGCCCAACGGGGAACATCGTCCCAGTCCACGAACGTGACTGCGGTGCCCTTGTTGCCCGCGCGGCCGGTGCGGCCCACCCGGTGCAGGTAGATCTTTTCGTCTTCCACGCACTGGTAGTTGATGACGTGGGTAACATCCTCGACGTCGATGCCGCGGGCCGCTACGTCGGTGGCCACCAGGACGTCCACCTTGTTGTTGCGGAACGCCCGCAGCGCCTGCTCACGGGCGCCCTGGCCCAGGTCGCCGTGGATGGCGGCAGCAGCGAACCCGCGGTCCACCAGTTCCTCGGCCACCTTGGCGGCGGTGCGCTTGGTCTTGGTGAAGATGATGGTGCGTCCACGGCCCCTGGCCTGGAGGATGCGCGCCACCACCTCGATCTTGTCCATGCTGTGGGCGCGGTAGATCAGTTGGCGGATGTCGCGCTTGGTTAGGCCCTCATCCTCGGGGTCCGCGGCCCGGATGTGGGTGGGCTGGGTCATGTAGCGGCGGGCCATGGCGATGACCGGGCCGGGCATGGTGGCGGAGAACAGGAGTGTCTGCCGGACGGCCGGCGTCGCCGCGATGAGGGTCTCCACATCCGGGAGGAAGCCAAGGTCCAGCATCTCGTCGGCCTCGTCCAGGACCACGATCTTGACGTTCTTAAGGCTCAGGTGCTTCTGCTTGTAAAGGTCGATGAGG
Organism: Arthrobacter sp. Soil764; assembly: GCF_001428075.1. Lineage (GTDB taxonomy): Bacteria > Actinomycetota > Actinomycetes > Actinomycetales > Micrococcaceae > Arthrobacter. The sequence continues at coordinate 266,740 of NZ_LMSI01000020.1, forward strand.
CGGCCCGGGGTACCCACCACAACCTCCACGCCCTGCTTCAGCGCCTCCACCTGGGGCTCGTAGGCACGGCCGCCGTAGATGGTGGCGATCCTCGCATTGCGCTTCCGCGATGCCGTCACCAGGTCCCCGGCCACCTGCACGGCCAGTTCGCGGGTGGGGACGATGACCAGGGCCTGCGGGGCTCCCGGCACGGCCAGCTTGGCGTAGCCGGGGTCGTCCTGCCCGATGACCCGCTGGAGTGCGGGAATGCCGAAGCCCAGGGTCTTGCCGGTGCCGGTCTTGGCCTGGCCGATGATGTCATGGCCGCCCAGGGCCACCGGCAGGGTCATGGCCTGGATGGGGAAGGGGTGGGTGATCCCGGCGTCAGCCAGGGATTCCACGATGTCCTCGCGGACGTTGTAGTCGGCAAAGGACTTTTCCGCGATCTCATGCGGGGTCTCGTCCGAGATGATGGTTTCTTCCGGCTCGATGGTTTCCGTGCCGGACTCATCGCTCAGAAGCTGGTGGGTATGCAATTCACTCACGGGGGAGTTTCCTTATTCATTTGGGCAATGGCGCTGCCTGCTCAACGGGACGGCCAGGGCTGGCCGCTCCGGAGCACGCTCAGGCGCGCAAGCGATTCCAGTGGAAGCCGATCGCGGGCTATCTAATGCTGGCACTGGTGACCAGCGGGTAAATCTCAAGATCGCGTAGGGGCGGGCTTGTTGGTTTCAAATCAAGGAAATCAACGACCGGGCATCCATTTCTACCCTTTCAGTCTAGCCGTACGGGCGCAGAAACACTGTTCCGGCCCTCCTGCCGCGCCTGCCGGCCCTTACGGGACGAGCTCGAAATGGATCTCGCGGGTGGTGATGTCCGACGAAAGCAGGCGGACCCGGACCTTGGTTCCGGACTCCAGCTCGCCGGCACACCGCGCGGTGACAGCCGGTTCGGCAACCTGGATAATGCCCGAACTTCCGCCGCCGTTGCCGTTCTTTCCGTTGCCGTTTTTCCCCGTGCCGTTGCCGTTGCCGTTGCCGTTCTGCGGTTTGGACCCGGAAATCACGATCGCGTCGAACTCCTGCCCAATGTGGTTCAGCAGCAGCGCCGCCTCCACGGTGTCCAGGGCCAGGCGTTCCATCCGGGACGCCAGCTGGTCTGAGCCGGCCATGATGCCCGGCAGCAGCGGAAGGGCCTCCCGCGCCCAGCCAGGAACATCGCCGCCGTTGCTCAGGGCCTCGCAGATGACCAGGACGAAGCGGTCCACCAGGCGGCGCAGCGGTGCGGTGGTGTGGGCATAGGCCGCGCCGATGGCGGACTGCACCCCGTCCTCGGGGACCGTGCCGTCGAAAGCGGTATACGAGGCTCCCCGGAACAGCATGCCGGCGGAATGCATGATGGCCAGTTGGCGCGGATCGGTGGGATCCAGTGAACGCAGGTACTCGCCGTAGCTGACCTCGCCGTCCCAGGGCCTGCCCAGCACCTCGGTCTGCAGGCGGAAGTGCCGCAGGGACCGTTCGTCCGGGGCGGGCATGGTGCGCAGGATTCCCACCTTGCCCTCCAGCATGAGCTGCGCGGCCGCCATCCCGGTCATCAGCGATATCTGCGCGTTCCAGTCCTCCACGGGAAGCTGCGGGACAGCGTCGATGCGGTAGCCGCCGTCGGGCAGCTGGACAATTTCCTGCTCGGGCATGTTGAGGCTTGCCCCTCCACGTTCCCGTTCCAGGGCCACCCGCTTCAGGCCCACCTCGCGGAGCAGCCGCAGCACCGGTGATGCAGTCCCGGCGTCGAGGTCTGCCTGCGCGCCCTTGTAGCTGAGCTTGTCGCGGCTGCGGACCCGCGCCCTCCTGACACCCACCGACAAAACGGACGCATCGCCGTCGAGCGTGAAGTCCCATACGAACGCTGAACAGTCCTGCCCCGGCAGCAGGCTCCCTGCCCCCTCGCTGATGACTTCCGGATGCAGCGGAATCCTGCCGTCCGGAGCGTAGAACGTCTGGCCCCGGCGACGGGTCTCGGCGTCCAGGGGCCCTCCCGGGGCAACAAACGCCGGGACGTCGGCGATCGCGTACAGCACCCGGTAGCCGTTCCCGTCCGGTTCGATGAACACCGCCTGGTCAAGGTCCGTGGACGATGCCGGATCGATGGTCACGAACTCCACGGCGGTCAGGTCATAGGACGGCAGCTTCAGGGCAGCCACGGCGGCCCGGGCATCGGCTACTGCGTCAGCGGGGTAGGGCCCCGGCAGTTCGAGTTCGGTCCGCAGCAGGCCCAACGCCTCTTCCAAGGCGTTCCTGTGGTCATGGACGTTGGGGGCCAGCCGATGATGTGACACAAAAATCAGCGTAGCTCCAAGTCCACGGATATGGCATCAGGCGCCGGCGGCGTCCAGCGCGTCGAGGAGTGAAGCAGCCGCGGCCGCGGGGTCGGGAGCCTCAGTGATGGCGCGGACCACCACGATCCTGCGGGCACCGGCTTCCGCCACCTGGCGAACGTTTCCGTGGTCGATGCCGCCAATGGCAAACCAGGGCACCGGATCCGCCGCCTTTCCTGAGGCGTCCGCGGCGTACTTCACCAGGTCTGGTCCGACGGCGGCCCTGCCGGGTTTGGTGGGGGTGGCCCAGACGGGACCCACGCAGAAATAGTCCAGGCCGGCCGGACCGGCAGCTGCTGCCAGCGCGGCGTCCACCTGCTCCGTTGTGTGGCTGGAGAGCCCGATTGCGGCATTTCCGTTGACCAACGTACGTGCTGCCGGCAATGGAAGGTCCTTTTGGCCGATGTGGAACACCGGTGCCCCGGAGAGGACGGCGATGTCCGCACGGTCATTGACTGCCCACAGCCTGCCGTGCCGGACCGCCGTCTCCTTCAGCACCGCCAGGAGGTCCAGTTCCTCGGCAGCCTCGATGGCCTTGTCGCGCAGCTGGATGATGTCCACGCCGCCGGCGAACGCGGCGTCAACGAACTCCGCAAAGTCGCCGCGGTCCCGGCGCGCATCGGTGCAGAGGTACAGGCGGGCCGCCTTGAGGGCGTCGCTGTCCCGTGAATTGACAACTTCGGTGGCGGGAGCGCGGTGGCCGGCGGGGAAGGATGGGGTGGACACATTCATGCGTGCAAGCCTAGTTCCTCTAAACTGGGCTGGTACTGCGGGAGCCCGCGGCAGCTGTCACAAAGCGCCGGGCTGAGAGGGCGTCAGAGCCGACCGCTTGACCTGATCCGGGTAATGCCGGCGTAGGGAAGGAATCCATATGCGTACCCCTTTCAACCATCCCGGCGCCTCCAGCTCCTCCACCGTCCGGGCCGATGTTGCGGTCATCGGCGGGGGAGTGGTGGGGCACGGAATCGCCTGGGAGGCGCAGCGTTCCGGACGCTCGGTGGTCCTCATCGACGACGCACCGGGTACCGGCGCCAGCTGGGCGGCCGCCGGCATGCTGGCCCCCGTCAGCGAACTGCACTACCAGGAGGAAGACCTCCTGGAACTGATGCTGGACGCATCATCGCGCTGGCCGGGGTTCGCCGCCGGCCTGGACAGTGCCACGGGCGCGGATTCCGGATACCTCACGACGGCGACACTCGCGGTGGGTGCCGACGCAGCCGACCGCCGGGCACTCATGGATTTGCGTTCGGTCCAGCAGGCCAACGGGCTGGAGGTGGAGCCCCTCACCGTGCGGGAAGCCCGGAAGCGCGAGCCGCTGCTCAGCCCGGCCATTGCCTACGCCCTGGACACCCCGGCGGACCACCAGGTGGACCCGCGGCGCCTGGTGGCAGCCCTGCGCCTGGCCCTGGCCGGCGCGGCGCAGGAGTTGCCGGAACTGGCCGTTGCCGGGGCGGTCGATAGTTACGCCGTTCCGGACCGGGCAGCCCGGCTGTTGTGGGACGGCGGAGCTGTTGGCGGCGTCCGCCTGGCGGGCGGCGGCACGGTGCTGGCAACGGAGACGGTGGTGGCCAACGGGCTGCAGGCGGGGGCGCTTGACGGCCTGCCGGACGGCCTCGAGCTGCCGTTGCGGCCCGTGCACGGGGATATCCTCCGCCTTGCCGTTCCCCGCCACCTGCAGCCCCTGGTCACGTCAACGGTCCGCGGCCTGGTCCACGGCGTCGCGGTGTACATCGTCCCGCGGCAGGACGGCACGGTGGTGATTGGAGCCACCCAGCGGGAGGATGCACTGTCCGGCGCCGTCAGCGCCGGAGGGGTGTACCAATTGCTGCGGGACGCGCAGGCGCTGGTGCCCGCCGTCGCCGAACTGGAACTCCTGGAATCCACCGCCCGTGCCCGGCCCGGAACCCCTGACAACGCACCGCTCCTGGGCCGGGTGCCGGTGCCTGGGGCCTCCGTGGGCGGACAAGCCGGGCATGTCCCGGGGCTCATCATTGCCACCGGATTCTTCCGGCACGGCGTCCTGCTCACTCCCGCCGCAGCGGCCATCTGCAGGGAGCTGCTGGACGGAAAGTCCGATCCCCGCTGGGCACCCTTCAGCCCGGACCGGTTCTCCAGGCCGGCCACAGCAGCAACAAGCCCCTTCATCAAGGAGACAGCGTGAACATCACCCTTAACGGAAACCCGCACACGGTTGCCGACGGCGCCTCCATCACCACGCTGGTCAGCCAGGTCACCGGACGCCCGCTGGCTGACAACGGGCAGGCGACCGACGGCGGGAAGCTGGGGGTCGCCGTCGCGCACAACGCCCAGGTGGTGCCGCGCAGCCAATGGTTCGCCACCGCGCTCGCCGACGGCGACGACATCGAACTTGTCACAGCAGTACAGGGAGGCTGACACCATGACCGAAACCAGCACCATCAACCCCGCAGGAAGCCCCGGAACCGGCGACGTCCTGGTGATCGACGGCGTCGCCCTCGGATCCAGGCTCATCATGGGCACCGGGGGAGCACCCAGCCTCGACGGCCTGGGCGCAGCGCTCCTGGCCTCCGGCACCGCGCTGACCACCGTGGCCATGCGGCGCTACTCCACGGCGGAAACCGGTTCGCTGTTCCAGCTGCTCGTGGAGCACGGGATCCGGGTCCTGCCCAACACGGCCGGCTGCTTCACCGCCCGGGACGCGGTCCTCACCGCAGAACTTGCCCGCGAGGCACTGGAGACCGACTGGGTCAAACTCGAGGTCATCGCGGACGAACAAACCCTCCTCCCGGACGCCGTGGAACTCGTCGAGGCCACCGAGCAGCTGGTCAACCGCGGCTTCAAGGTCTTTGCCTACACCAATGACGATCCCGTGCTGGCGCTGCGGCTGGAGAACCTTGGCGCCACCGCCGTCATGCCGCTGGGCGCCCCGATCGGCACCGGCCTGGGGATCCTGAACCCGCACAACATCGAGCTCATTGTTTCCCGGGCCACCGTGCCTGTGGTCCTGGACGCCGGCATCGGCACGGCGTCCGACGCCGCCCTTGCCATGGAGTTGGGCTGCGATGCCGTGCTGCTGGCCACGGCTGTCACCCGGGCGCAGAACCCGACGCTCATGGGCGAGGCCTTCAAGCATGCAGTGATTTCCGGCCGGATGGCCCGGGCGGCCGGGCGCATCCCGCGCAGGGAGCACGCCCTGGCATCGTCGGCAATGGAGGGCAGGGCAGAGTTCCTCTAGGCTCCCGCTATCCTGTTAAACGGCTGTGGCCACCACCCGCGTGGGTGGTGGCCACAGCCGTTTAGTCTTTGCCGCCACGTGCACGCGACTGGAAGCTCAGCGCCGCAGGATCGCCGTAAGCTGCTGTGCGTCGTGGCGCGCACGCGTGCGGCCCAGGTAGACGACGGCGGCGATGGCGGCTGCAATGCCGAGAACGATGGGCAGGACCCAGGGAAGCCAGGTCAGCCCTGGCAGGTAGCCGAAACCGGCTGCCATCAGGATGATCCACACCAGCGCCGCAACACCTGCGGCCACGCCCGCCGGCAGCGCCGCCCCGTACTTGGCATGCCGCCTGTCATTGGCCCAGACGACGAATCCCGCGGCGACAGTGGCCAGCACCACAATGGTCAGCGAAAGCATGGATCTCCTTGGAACCGGGGACTAGAACTGGCCGAACCCGACGCGCCGGACCTCTTCGGCGCCGATTTCCACATACGCCAGTGCGTTGCCCGGAACGATGATCACGCGTCCTTTGTCATCCTTGAGCCGCAGTTCGCTGCCGCCATTGATGGCTTCACCAACAACCTTGGCCACAGTCTCCGCGTCCTGGGTCGATTCCAGCACGATCTCGCGGCCAACGTTTTGAACGCCGATCTTAATTTCCAAGGGGGCCTCCCAGCCTGTAAAAGTACTCGTGTCTACGAGGTGTTGTCTTATTTGTAGTCTAGGACTCTTTGGGGAAGCGAGAGATTCCGCGCCAAGCTAAACGGTAGATCAGGTCACTGGCCACGTTGAGGTCCAGGTTGCCGTCCGTTTCCAGCCAGTACCGGGCGCTGACCTGCGCCATTCCCGCCAGTCCGCGGCCCAGGAGTTCGGCTTCGAGGTGGGGGAGCTTGGTGTCCTCTGCAATGACCCGGGCAATGGCGTCGGCGAAGGTCCGGTTGAAGGTCTCCAGCCGGGAGCTGACATCGGGGTCGTTGATCAGGTCGGACTCGAACACCAGGCGGTGGGCCTGGTCGTCATTGGCGATGAAGTGGAAGTAGGCCCGCATGACAGCCTGGACGCGTTCATCATTGTCCGTGGTGGAATTCAGGGCACCCAGCATCAGCTCGGTCAGGGATGCCAGATGGCTTTCCAGCAGTGCCAGGTACAGGTCGCGCTTGGAGGGAAAGTGCTGGTACAGCACGGGTTTACTCACGTGCGCGGTCTCTGCAATTTCATCCATGGCCGCACCGTGGTAGCCATTGGCTACGAACACCTCCTGGGCTGCCGCCAGCAGCTGTGCGCGGCGCTCATCACGGGGCAGCCGGGCGGACCGATGGCCTGCGGGGCGGGAGGCAGTTTGCGGTTCGGCGGCGGGCGGGCGGTCAGCCCGTGCTTCAGGGACCACAGTTGTCCTTCTTTCCATTGCAGTTACCCTTCACTTTACTGCGGGGTAATATGACCCGCTGGTATTCCGGGGCATACATTGAAGTATGGCTTCGTCTTTCACCGCAAATGTTTCAACCCTTTCGCTGGATCCGCTGGTGGAACCGGCTGCCGGCCTGACCCCTGATGAGGTGGAGCGTTACTCCCGGCACTTGATCATTCCCGAGATCGGTGCCCTGGGCCAGCGGCGGCTCAAGAACGCCAAGGTGCTGGTGATCGGTGCCGGCGGCCTGGGCGCACCGGCCTTGCTCTACCTGGCTGCGGCCGGCGTTGGCACCATTGGAATCGTTGACGACGACGTGGTGGACCTGAGCAACCTGCAGCGCCAGGTGATCCACGGTGTCAGCGACGTGGGCCGGCCCAAAATCGAGTCTGCGCGCGATGCCATCGTGGAGCTGAATCCGCTGGTGGATGTCCGGCTGCACAACCTGCGCCTGGACGCGTCCAACGCCCTGGAACTGTTCGCCGGCTATGACCTCATCCTGGACGGCGCCGACAACTTCGCCACCAGATACCTGGTGAACGATGCCGCCGCCATCCTGGGCAAGCCGTACGTATGGGGTTCCATCTTCCGGTTCGACGGCCAGGTCAGCGTGTTCTGGGAGAAGCACGGTCCCACCTACCGCGATCTGTATCCGGAGGCTCCGCCCGCCGGTTCCGTGCCTTCCTGCGGCGAGGGCGGGGTGTTCGGCATGCTCTGCGCTGCCGTGGGATCGCTCATGGTGACCGAGGCGGTGAAGCTGATCACCGGCGTCGGGCGTTCCCTGCTGGGCCGCGTGGCCCTGTTCGACGCCCTGGGCGGCAGTTGGCGCGAGATCCGCGTGTCGAAGGACCCCGCGGCGGAACCCATCACGGAACTCACCGACTATGAGGCCTTCTGCGGCATCCCGCCCACAGCCGAGGCGGATACGGAACATACTGTTACCGCCACGCAGCTGGCCACCATGCTGGCGTCGCGGAAAGCGGGGCTTAAGGACTTCGAACTGGTGGACGTCCGCGAGGCCGGGGAGTACGACATCGTCCGGATCGACGGGGCCAAACTGATCCCGCAGGGACGGATCCTCGCCGGCGAGGCGTGGGACGAACTGCCGCAAGACCGGGACATTGTGTTCCACTGCAAGGCCGGGACCCGGTCCGCAAACGTACTGGCGGCAGCGCGGAAGGCGGGCTACCAGCGGGTCAGCCACCTCGACGGCGGGATCCTGGCCTGGGTGCGCGACGTGGAACCCGACAAGCCGGTCTACTGACAGGAACGCCCGCTCACGTCTGGCAGCTTTTTTGGTAACGCCCGCTCACTTGCTTGAAGAAAGTGAGCGGGCGTTGCCTGGAAATGGACCAAACGTGAGCGGGCGTTGCCGGATGTGGTGCAGGTGCTGATGGCGCGTTGCGGGGGTCAGGCGGTTTCGCGGCCCTGGTGGTCCACCGGGCATTCGGCTTCGACGGCGGCAGGGGCGGCGGTGCCGGGCTGTTCAACGGTGATGCCGTAGAGGGCCTCCAGCGCGGCGACGTAGTCGTCCTGCTGGCCATTGGCGGCCAGTTCGCGGGCGCGGACAGTGGGAACGTGCAGCAACTGCTTGACCATGCGGCGGAGCGCGAACTCGACTTCCTCAGCGGCGGCGGTGCAGCCGTGGCGGGCGCGGACCTTTTCCATCTCCGCGTCCAGGACGTTCATGGTGTGGCGCCGCAGGGCAACGATGGCCGAATCGACGGACCGGGCTTCGCGCTCCTGCTCGAACGCCTTGGCAGCACCCTTCACGATGCCGCTGGCCTGGGCCAGGGATTCCGCCTGTTCCTGCGGCGCGGCAAGGCGCACTGACTCCAGGGTGAGCAGCTCCACGCCGTCCAGCTCGCCGACGGCGGGGTCGAAGTCGTGGGTGAGGGCGAGGTCGATGGCGATCAGGGGCTGCGGTGAACCGGCCCGCACTTCGGCCAGCTCATCGGCTTCAACCCGGGTGTCCGATCCGCTGCAGCCGATCATCACATCGGCAGCCGCCACGGCGGACCGCAGTGAATCCACGTCCAGGGCGGTGCCGCCGCGGGAGGCAACGAAACCTTCGGCCCGGCCGGATGAGGAGTACACGGAAATGTCCGTGCAGCCGCGTTCACGCAGCAGTGCCATGGTGGCCCCGGCGTAGGCACCGGTTCCGAACAGCACAACCTTCTTGGTTGACCAGTCGGGGTTCTCGGAAAGATCGGTGGCCAGGTCCAGTGCAACGGAGACGATGGACAGGCCGCGGGAACCCAGGGCCGTCTGCGCGCCCACGTCCTTGGCGGTCTTGGAGGCGGCCTGGAAAAGCCGGACCAGGCCGGCGCTGGCAGTGCCGTCGTGCTGGGCGGTAATCAACGCCCGCCGCACCTGCCCGGCAATTTCGCGTTCACCGACGACGGCGGAGTCAAGTCCCGCGCTGACGGCGAACAGGTGCTGGGTCACCTCGGGTCCGGTGCGCGTGCTGAAGGAACGCGACACGAGGGGCTCGGCCAGCCCGCTGGCCTCGCTGATCCGGGCCACAAGCGCCGCCCGGGCCGCCTCGACGTCGTTCGGGTTGGCGGCTTCACCGTAAATCTCGTATCGGTTGCAGGTGGCCAGGACCACGGCCCCTGCGACGGCGGGGGATTCGGTGAGGGCGGATGCGGCAATCCCGGAGGAACCGTTGCTCAACTGAGCAACGGTTTCAAGATCGATGTCGGCGTGTGTAGCCACCAATGAGAAAAGAACCACAGCAGACCAATCATAGCTTTTTCGTTGCCTGGTAGAACAACCACCGGAAAGGATAGTCGCCACAATCCACGGTGATCTGCGCCACCCTTCCTGCGCCCACACTGTCAGCGACAGGTTGTCGTTATCTTTTGCAGCTCTTTTTCGGCACAATCAAAAGCATGACTCCTAGCCCTGCCGTCTCCGCTGCCGGCGTCCTTTCCGCAGACCATCCGCTGATGGACGGCCGTACAGCGGACTCACCGCTGATCACGGCCTACCGCGGGGGCAAGCCGTCCCGCCGCCCCGTCTGGTTCATGCGGCAGGCAGGCCGGTCGCTGCCGGAATACCTCAAGGTGCGCGAGGGCATCGCCATGCTGGACTCCTGCCTCCGGCCTGAGCTGGCATCCGAGATCACGCTCCAGCCAGTCCGCCGCCACGACGTGGACGCCGGCATCTTCTTCTCGGACATCGTGATCCCGCTGAAGCTCGCCGGGGTAGGTGTGGACATCGTCCCCGGCGTGGGTCCTGTCCTGGACAAGCCCGTGCGCACCGCGGCCGACGTTGCCGCGCTGCCCCAGCTCACCTGGGAAGCCCTCGAACCCATCCGCGAAGCCGTCCGCCTTACCGTGGCTGAACTGGGGAAGACGCCTCTGATCGGTTTCGCCGGTGCGCCGTTCACCCTGGCCGCCTACATGGTGGAAGGGAAGCCCTCGCGCGACCACCTCGGCCCGCGGACCATGATGCATGCCGATCCGGAAACCTGGACCGCGCTGGCCAACTGGGCCGCCGACGCCTCCGGCATGTTCCTCCAGGCGCAGCTGGAGGCCGGCGCCTCCGCCGCCCAGCTCTTCGACTCCTGGGCCGGTTCGCTGGGACTGGCCGATTACACCAAATACGTTGCGCCGGCGTCGGCCCGTGCCCTGGACCATGTGCGCCACCTCGGGGCTCCGCTGATCCACTTCGGCACGGGTACCTCCGAACTTCTCGTGGCCATGCGCGACGTGGGCGTGGACGTGGTGGGCGTGGATTACCGGCTGCCGCTCGATGAGGCCAACCGGCGGCTGGGCGGAACCGTGCCGCTGCAGGGAAACATCGACCCCGCACTGCTGTCCGCCCCGTGGGAAATCCTTGAGGCCCACGTCCGCGAGGTCATCGCGGCCGGCTCCGCAGCTCCCGGCCACGTCTTGAACCTGGGGCACGGCGTGCCGCCCGAAACTGACCCGGACGTCCTGACCCGGGTGGTGGAGCTAATCCACTCCATCTCGCCGGAATAACCAGTGGGCACCTCAGCGGCGAAGCCCCGTACGGCACTGGTGGTGGGCGGCGGGATTTCCGGACTGCTCTCTGCCCGGGAACTGGCGGCCGCCGGGCACCAGGTGACCGTCCTGGAGGCGGGCACGGCGTGGGGCGGCTGCGTAGGCAGCCATACCGTTGCGGGGCTCACCCTGGACAGCGGTGCGGAGTCGTTCGCCACACGGTCCGACGCCGTCGCCCGGCTCTGTGCCGAACTCGGCCTGAGCAGCAAGATTGTTCCTCCGCGCCCCGGCGGTGCGTGGGTGCAGCTTCCGGACGGTCCCCGCGAACTGCCGAGGACCGGCGTGCTGGGCATCCCCGCCAACCCCTGGGACCCTGAGGTCCGCCGCACCCTGGGCACCCTGGGTTCGCTGCGGGCTTCCCTGGACCGGCTGCTGCCCACTTCCGTGGGAGCCGGCAAGGACGTCACCAGCGTCTCCGCCCTGGTCCGGGCCCGGATGGGTTCGCGGGTGCTGGAACGCCTGGTCTCGCCTGTGGTGGGCGGCGTCCACTCTGCAGATCCCGGCTTGCTCGACGTCGACATGGTGGCTCCGGGCCTGCGGGCCGGAATGCGCCGGCACGGTTCCCTCGCTGCCGCCGTTTCAGCCCAGCGGCGCGGCGGAACAAACAAGGCCGACGCACCTGCGGACAAACCTGCCAAGGCCGGCTCGGCCGTCGCCGGCCTCGAGGGCGGGATGCACACTCTCGTGGAGGCGCTGGTGGCGGATCTCCGCGGCCGGGGCGTCACACTTCTGGCGGGTACCGCCGCGACATCGGTGTCACGCACCCCGGACGGCTGGCTGGTCGACGCCGCCGGGACAATCTTCCGCACCGCCCTGCTGGTCATGGCCGTGGACGGCCCGGCCGCCGTCGGACTGCTTGAAAATGCTGTCCCCCTGATCGCGGGGAAGAAGCCTGCGTCCGGACCCGACGTCAAGCTGGTCACGCTGGTCCTGGACAAGCCGGAGCTGGACCGGCGGCCCAGGGGAACAGGAATCCTGGTGGCCCCGCAAACGCCGGGCATCGAAGCAAAGGCGCTGACCCACGCCACGGGCAAGTGGGATTGGCTGGCGGCCGCTGCCGGACCCGGACGCCACGTGGTGCGGCTGTCCTATGGCCGGGTGGATGGCGTTTCCGCGCAGCAGCCGGCCGGCCCGGAAACCGATGACGAGCTTTTCGCTGCTGCCCTGCGCGACGCTTCCGCCCTCCTGGACGTGCAGATAGCCGGGGACGAGGTACGGGGCTGGGACGTGGTGCGGTGGCGCGGATCCCTCCCGTTCGCGGCTGTGGGACACCGGGCGCGGGCAGCGGCGATCCGCCGGGCGTGCACTGCCGCCGGTGGGCTGGCGGTGGTGGGCGGCTGGGTGGCAGGAAACGGCCTCGCCGCCGTCGTTGCCGACACACGTGAGCAAATCGGCCAATTGACGCACGACTGAACATCGCCGCTGGTCAGCGCGGCGCGTCTGGTTGGCGCCGGCGCTGAGCAGGGGCCGCGGGGCGCTTCCCGGTTTTCAATCAGGCAAGCGTTCTGGTTAGGGTCGATGACTATGGTTTCAAACAGGTCCGAGCTTTCCATGTCCCGGACCGGTATCCATGGGGGACTCCGCCGCGGCACTGCAGCCGCAGCCGTCGGAGTGGTACTGGTTCTTTCCACCGGCGTCCAGGCGTCCTTGGCCGATGACGCGGACCCGCCCCAGGATCCCTTGGTGCAGGCGACTGCCGCAGCAAATGCCGCAGCGTCCGGTGGTTCCGGCGACGCCCGGACCTCGCGCGGAAAGGCTCCCGCCATCCCTGCGGTGCCGGGTGCATTCCTTCCGGCCGTGAAGGCCACGCTCTCCACGGGTTCGACGTCGGCGACGGCCACGGCCACCGGGGACGCTGCGATTTCCGGCCTGCCCGTTCCAGTCCTCCCCACCGACTCTGGGACGCCCCTGGCGCCCGGCGGACAGACCCCCGCTCCCACAGCGCCGGCCACCGCTCCCACGGGAGCGCCGGGCACCTCCTCCTCTGCGCCCCAATCCGGCGCCACCCAAAAACCGGGCTCCACGCAGCCGGGATCCACGGCAGCCGCCGCGGCCGGGGCTGCCCCCGCCGCCGGCACGCCCGCCGCAGGTGACCCCGCAGTCCCTCCTCCCCTTGGAACGGGAGCCGGCGAAGCCGCTGACCAGGCTGACGCACAGGCTGCCGTGCCGGGATCCGGAGGGACGGCAGGAACGCTGGCTCCTGACGGTGCAGGCGCTGCGGACTCCGGCGACAGGGCCGCCACTGCCGGCGGGGCAGGGGCTGCGCCTTCTTCCGCCCTGCCCACGGCGTTGTCCATCAATGCACGGCAGTCCCAGCCCACCCGCATGCCGCAGGCCGCCGCTGCACCCGAAGGCCCGGGCCGGGCTGTTTCCTCCACCGGACCGTTACCGGAGATGCCTGATGCCCTAGTGTGGCTGGGCGCAGGACTGGTTGGCCTGGGGACCGCCGCAGGGCTCGTGTTCCTGCGTATGCGCCGCCCCTTCTGATGCGGCGGGGGATGGCTCCCGCGCCTGCGAACGTGACTTTGCTCACTTCTACGAGTTGTAGAACTCTTCGGTTTCGCCTTGGGGGCAGCGAAGGGGCAAACTTGTAACCATGAGCCACACTTCTGCCGAATCTGTCACTAAAACCGAAGAATCAGCCGAGCAGTTCTTTACCCTCTGGACGGTATTCAAGCGGTCAGAGCCCGTGGTCCGCAGTGCGAATGCCGCCGCCGACTTCGAAGCCCTGCTGGAGCGGCTCGCCGCGGCCGGCGTCACCCACCGCGGCAGCTACGATGTCTCGGCCATGCGCGCCGATGCTGACGTCATGGTGTGGCTCCACGGCGCCAAGCCGGAGGCGCTGCAGCAGGCCATCCGCGACATCCGCCGCAGCACACTCTTCGCCGGCACCGAGATCGTATGGTCCGCCATGGGCGTCCACCGCGAGGCAGAGTTCGCCAAGAACCACACCCCCGCCTACTCGCGGGGCGTCGCTCCGGCCGAATGGCTCTGTGTCTACCCGTTTGTGCGCTCCTACGAGTGGTACATCCTGCCGGAGGCCGAGCGCGGCAAGATGCTGCGCGACCACGGCCTGCTGGGCAGGGATTTCCCCCAGGTCATTTCCAACACCGTCTCGTCCTTCGCCCTGGGGGACTGGGAGTGGATCCTCGGCCTGGAGGCACCCGAACTGGTTGACCTTGTGGACCTCATGCGCCACCTGCGCGCCACGGAGGCGCGCAACCACGTCCGTGAGGAAGTCCCGTTCTATACCGGACGCCGGATCACCGCCGAAGAAGTAGCAGAGGTGCTCGCATGAACCCGCTCGACCCCACGCTTGTCACGGCCGTCAACCCGGTCACCGAAGCCGGACGCATGGCCCCCAAGAACTACGACGCCGTCCTGCTCGCCTCTTTCGGCGGCCCCGAAGGCCAGGAGGACGTCATCCCGTTCCTCCGCAACGTCACCCGCGGCCGGGGGATTCCGGATGAGCGGCTTGAGGAAGTGTCGCACCACTACCGCGCCAACGGCGGCATCAGCCCCATCAACCAGCAGAACCGCGAGCTGAAGGCAGCGCTGGAAGCCGAACTGGCTGCCCGCGGCATCGAGCTGCCCGTGCTGTGGGGCAACCGGAACTGGGCGCCATACATCCCCCAGACCCTGCAGGAAGCGTACGACGCCGGCCACCGCCGCGTGCTGATGCTCACCACGAGTGCCTACTCCTGCTACTCCAGCTGCCGCCAGTACCGCGAGGACATCGGCATGGCATTGACGGAGACCGGCCTGGACGGCCGGCTCGAGGTGGACAAGGTCCGCCAGTACTTCGACCACCCCGGTTTCGTTGAGCCGTTCGTCGAAGGAACGTCCGCCGGACTGGCCGATGTCCGCGCCAAGCTGGCCGATGCCGGAAGCCCGGACGCTCCCATCCACATCCTGTTCGCCACCCACTCCATTCCTACCCGGGACGCGGAGGCTGCAGGCCGGTCCGAGGGTGAGCCGCGTGAATTCGAGGAAGGGTCCGCCTACGTGGCCCAGCACCTTGCCAACGCCGCAGCCGTCATGGAGCGGGTCAAGGAAGAATCGGGCGACACCGCGCCGTGGTCCCTGGTGTACCAGTCCCGCTCCGGCGCTCCGCATGTGCCGTGGCTGGAGCCGGACATCAACGACGCCATCGAGGAACTGGCCGGGCAGGGTGTCAAGGGCATCGTCATCGTCCCCCTCGGCTTCGTCAGCGACCACATGGAAGTTGTCTGGGACCTGGACACCGAAGCCATGGAAACCTGCGGAAACCTCGGCCTGGCCGCAACCCGCGTCCCCACTCCCGGTACGCACCGGAAGTTCGTCAGCGGCCTGGTGGACCTCATTTGCGAGCGGACGGTGGCCAACAACATCACTGACCGGCCCGCCCTGACCGGTCTTGGCCCCTGGTACGACGTGTGCCGTCCAGGCTGCTGCGCCAACTTCCGCGGTGAAAAGCCCACTATTTCCGGCGCCGACACCACGATTGGGACCGGGCACGATCCCTATCCGTCGGGGGATGCAGCCGAAACGGCCCAGCCGTGACCGTCCGGATCGGCACCCGCGCCAGCAAACTGGCGCTCACCCAGACCCAGCAGACCGCTGACCAGCTCGCCGCCGTGGGAGGTTTCCCGGTGGAGCTGGTGCACATCCGCACGGATGGCGACGTCCTCACCGGGTCGCTCTCCCAGATGGGCGGAACCGGGGTCTTCGTCGCCGCGTTGCGCGATGCGCTGCTGCGCAATGAGTGCGATGTCGCCGTCCATTCGCTGAAGGACCTGCCCACCGGCGCGGCGGTAGGACTTAGCCTTGCCGCCACGCCGCGGCGGGTGGACGTCCGCGACGTGCTGTGCGCCCGGGACGGACTGAAACTGGCCGACCTGCCGGCCGGAGCCCGCGTTGGCACCGGATCGCCGCGGCGCGCAGCACAGTTGCGCGCCGCCCGCACCGACCTGGACATCGTGGACATCCGCGGCAACGTGGACACGCGCCTGGGCCGCGTTCCCGGCCTGCCCGGCAACTCGACCGACCAGGTGGTGCCCGGAAAGTCATGCGACCTCGATGCCGTAGTGCTTGCCGCCGCTGGCCTGGAGCGCATTGGCCGGCTGGACACCGTCAGCGAGTACCTCGAAACCGACGTCATGCTGCCCGCGGCCGGCCAGGGATCGCTGGCCATCGAGTGCCGCACCGCCGACGCGCCACCAAAGCCGGGATCGGCCGAAGGCTCCCGCGAGGTCCTGGCCCAGGCCCTTGCGGCCCTCGACGATCCCGACACCCGCCTCGCCGTCACGGCGGAACGTGCCCTGCTGGCACGGCTCGAGGCAGGGTGCGCAGCCCCGGTGGGCGCCTACGCCTACCGCAAAGGCAGCATGCTGCACCTGGAAGCCGTGGTGTGCGCCGTTGATGGCACCGCCACCGTGCGGGACAAGCGGGCCACGGACGGGCTGACGGAAGTCGGAGCCACCCTGCTGGGCATCGAACTGGCTGAAGCACTGCTTGCTGCCGGAGCCGCGGACATCGCAGACCTGCAGGCGTCCTGACCTGGCGATGACGCAGCCTTCCCGCAGCTCCGGCCCGCACACGCCTCCCAGCAAACCCCTCCTGGGAGGCGCCCGGGTCCTGGTGACGCGCAGCCCGGAACGGTCCGGTGCCCTGGTGGAGGCCCTGGCAGAAGCCGGCGCGTCGCCGGTGCTGCTGCCGCTCATCGACTTCGAACGGGCCCCTGACCAGCACGCGCTCGACGTCGCCTGCGACGCCCTGGCTGCGGGTGCCTTCGACTGGCTGGTGGTCAGCAGCGCGACCACGGTGCACGTCCTGATGGAAGAGGCCGCCGAGCGCGGCCTCGCCCTGGCCCAGTTGGTTCCCGCCAAAACATGGATCGCCGCCATCGGTCCCGCAACGCAAAGACTCCTGGAATCCGGCGGCCTGACCGTGGCTTTGGTCCCGGCCGGTGAACAGTCGGCCGCCGGTCTCCTCGCGGTGTGGCCCGGCGGCGGCAGGGTCCTTTTGCCGCAGGCAGACATTGCCGCCGGAACGCTGGCGGAGGGCCTCGTGGCCGCAGGGAGCGACGTCACCGCCGTTACTGCCTACCGCACCGTTGACTATCCGGCGGCAGCCGAGCACAGGCTGGCCGTGCAGCCGGAAGACGGCGACGGCGGGCCGCAACCGCCGTCGTACACCCTCCTGACGCCACAAACGGCCGCCGCGGACATCGCCGAAGGGCGCATGGCGGCCGTGATCGCTGCCTCGCCAAGCGCCGTGCGCAGGATTTCCGCCCTTGGTCCGCTGGCCGGCTGCAAGCTGGTGGTCATTGGCCGATCGACGGCGGAACAGGCAACTGCCCTGGGACTGGACGTGGCCGCAGTGGCGGCCGAGCCCACGCCGGACGGCCTGGTGGCAGCGGTTGCGAAGGCCCTCAACCCGCCCTGACCGGACACCACGCCTCCCGCTCCATGAAGCTTCAAGAACAACGCGAAGGACAGGACCCATGACATTCCCCAACCAACGCCCCCGCCGCCTGCGCACCACCCCCGCCATGCGCCGGCTCACCGCCGAAACCCGCCTGGCGCCGTCGGAACTCATCCTCCCGGCCTTCATCCGGGAAGGCCTGGCCGAGCCCAACCCCATCACCTCAATGCCGGGCGTGGTCCAGCACACCACCGATACGCTCAAGCGGGCCGCGGGGGAGGCCGTGGAGCTCGGCCTGGGCGGCATCATGCTCTTCGGCATCCCCGAAACCCGGGACGCCGAAGGCTCGGCATCGCTGGACCCCAAGGGCGTGCTGAACAAGGCCATCCGGGACGTCCGTACCGAAGTGGGCGATGACCTGGTGGTCATGAGCGATGTGTGCTTGGACGAATTCACCGACCACGGCCACTGCGGAGTGCTCGACGCCGACGGTTACGTGGACAACGACCGCACCGTGGAGATCTACGCCAGGATGGCCGTGGCGCAGGCAGAGGCCGGCGCGCACATGCTGGGCCCCTCCGGCATGATGGACGGCCAAATCGCCGCCATCCGCTCAGCATTGGATGAGGCCGGCCACACCAGCACCTCCGTCATTGCCTACGCCGCGAAGTACGCGTCGGCGTTCTACGGCCCGTTCCGGGAAGCAGTGGACTCACAGCTCAAGGGCGACCGCCGGACCTACCAGATGGATGCCGGCAACCGCACGGAAGCACTTCGCGAGGTCGAACTGGACCTGGCGGAGGGCGCGGACATCATCATGGTCAAGCCGGCCATGAGCTACCTGGACATCGTGGCCGACGTCGCCGCGATGAGCCCCGTCCCGGTCTCTGCCTACCAGATCTCCGGCGAGTACGCGATGATCGAGGCTGCCGCCGCCAACGGCTGGATTGACCGGCGTGCCGCCATCACCGAATCCGTCCTGGGCATCCGGCGGGCCGGCGCCCACATGGTCCTCACGTACTGGGCCGCCGAACTGGCCGGGTGGCTGAAGGAAGCCCGGTGACCGCCGGGCAGGCAGCGGAACCCACCGCGCCCGTGGGGGAGGACCGCATCCTCCTCGGCCTGAACACCTTCGGCGACGTCGGTGAGAATGCGGACGGCAGCCAGCAGCCGCATGCCCAGGTCCTGCGCCAGCTGCTGGAACAGGCGGAACTTGCCGACGCCGTCGGACTCCATGCCTTTGGCGTGGGGGAGCACCACCGCAAGGACTACGCGGTGTCCGCGCCGGAGGTCTTCCTGGCCGCCGCGGCCGCCCGCACCACCCGTATCAGGCTGGGCTCCGCCGTAACGGTGCTGAGCTCGGATGATCCCATCCGTGTCTTCCAGCGCTTTTCCACCGTGGACGCCATCTCCAACGGCCGCGCCGAGGTGATGCTGGGGCGGGGGTCGTTCGTGGAGTCCTTCCCGCTGTTCGGGCTGGACCTGGCGGACTATGAGGTCCTGTTCGAAGAGAAGCTCGAGCTGTTCGACAAGGTCCGGGCACAAAAGCCCGTGCACTGGGAGGGCCGCACCAGGCCTGCCCTGCATGGCCTGAGCGTCTATCCGCCCCTGGAGCACCACCTGCTGCCCACCTGGATCGGGGTGGGGGGAACACCCGAATCGGTGCTCCGCTGCGCCCAGTACGGCTATCCCATCATCTTCGCCATCATCGGCGGCCAGCCGCGGGGCTTCCGGCCCCTCGCCGACCTCTACCGGGAAGCGATGGGCAAGTACGGCCACCCAATGCAGCAGATGGCCACGCACTCGCCGGGCCACGTGGCCGACACCGACGAGCAGGCCCGCGAAGAGCTTTTCCCGCACTGGCTGAAGCTGCGCAACAAGCTCGGCGCCGAGCGCGGGTGGGGGCCGGCCGGGCGCGGGGAGTTCGATGCCCTGTGTTCTGCGGAAGGTGCCCTGTACGTCGGATCGCCGGAAACAGTGGCCCAAAAGATTGTCCGGCTGAAGCGGAACCTGGGGGTTGACCGTTTCGACCTGAAATACAGCAACGGGCCGCTGCCGCACGCGGCCATGATGCGCTCGATCGAACTGATGGGCAGGCAGGTGGCACCCCGGGTGGCAGAGCTGCTTGCCGGCTGACTGTGCTCCTGGCCAACTGTGCTTCCGGCTAACTGAGAGAATAGAAACCATGACTTCCAGCAATCCTCGCAATGAGGCACTCTTCGACCGCGCCCGCCAGCTCATGCCGGGCGGAGTCAATTCGCCGGTCCGGGCCTTCGGGTCCGTGGGCGGAACGCCGCGCTTCATGGTCTCCGCCAAGGGACCGTACCTGACCGATGCCGACGGCAAGGAATACGTTGACCTGGTCTGCTCCTGGGGCCCGGCCCTGCTGGGGCACGCCCACCCGGCCGTGCTCGATGCCGTCCACGCCGCCGTCGACCGCGGCCTCTCCTTCGGTGCTTCCACTCCCGACGAAGCGAACCTGGCCGAAATCGTGAAGGAGCGCGTCCCCGCCGTCGAACGGCTCCGGATGGTGTCCACCGGCACTGAAGCCACCATGACGGCGGTCCGGCTGGCCCGCGGCTTCACCGGCCGCAACCTCATCATTAAGTTCGCCGGCTGCTACCACGGCCACCTTGATGGACTCCTTGCCGCGGCAGGCTCCGGCGTGGCAACCCTCGCCCTGCCCGGTTCCGCCGGTGTCACCGAAGCGACCGCCGCCGAAACCCTGGTGCTGCCCTACAACGACCTTCAGGCCGTCAAGGAAGCATTTGCCACGCACGGGCCCAACATTGCGGCCGTCATCACCGAGGCCGCGCCAGCCAACATGGGCGTGGTCACCCCCGCCGAAGGGTTCAACGCCGGGCTCTCGCGGATCACCCGTGAGCACGGCGCGCTGCTCATCGTCGATGAGGTCCTCACCGGTTTCCGCACCGGCTACTCCGGCTACTGGGGCCTCACCGGCGGCGCGCCGGACGCCCAGGACCCGTGGACCCCGGACCTGCTCACCTTCGGCAAGGTCATTGGCGGCGGAATGCCGACGGCGGCACTGGGCGGACGTGCCGACGTCATGGACTACCTCGCCCCCACCGGCCCGGTCTACCAGGCCGGAACGCTGTCCGGGAACCCGGTGGCCATGGCTGCAGGCGTTGCCACCCTGACCAACGCCACCCGCGACGTCTACTCCTTCATCGACGTCCGGTCCCTGGAACTCTCCTCGGCGCTGTCCACCGCCCTGGATGCCGCAGGGGTGGACCACTCCATCCAATTCGCCGGCAACCTGTTCTCGGTGGCTTTCGGCACCTCGGTCCACGGCGTCCACAACTACGCCGACGCCCAGGCACAGGAGGCGTTCCGCTACGCGCCGTTCTTCCACTCCATGCTGGAGTCCGGCGTGTACCTGCCGCCGTCGGTCTTTGAGGCCTGGTTCCTCTCTGCCGCGCACGATGACGACGCCATGAACCGGATCTACGACGCCCTTCCCGCGGCAGCCAAGGCCGCTGCCGCCGCCCAGGGCTAGCGCCGCCGCCCCTGCCCGCCGGGACGAGAAATCCCCGCCTTCCGGACCAATCCCCCCTGCATGCAAGGGGGAAAAATCCGGGAAGCGGGGATTTCCTGTCTAAGCCTGCCTATTGGGCCTAGAGGACGTCCGAGAGGAAGCCCTGGAGGCGGTCCGTGCGGGGCGCCGTGAAGATCTGTTCCGGGGGGCCGGATTCGACCACCACGCCGGCGTCCATGAAGGTCACCGTGTCCGACACGTTGCGCGAGAATCCCATCTCGTGGGTCACCACCACCATGGTCATGCCGCCCTTCGCCAGATCCGCCATCAGGGACAGGACGCCCTTTACGAGTTCGGGATCCAGCGCGGACGTGGCCTCATCGAAGAACATGACCTCAGGCTTCATGGCCAGCGCGCGGGCAATGGCCACGCGCTGCTGCTGGCCGCCGGACAGGTTTGCCGGACGGGACTCCGCCTTGTGCTTCAGCCCTACCAGGTCCAGCTGTTCCAGGGCCTGGCTGCGCGCCTCCTCCTTGGAGAGCTTGCGCAGCTTCCGCAGGGCGAGCGAGATGTTCTCCTCCACCGTCTTGTGCGGGAAGAGGTTGAACTGCTGGAACACCATGCCGATCCGGCGGCGGAGTTCGTCCGGGTTATCCTTCAGCACCGAACGCCCGTCCAGGAGGATATCGCCCTGGTCCGGCTCGATGAGCCGGTTCATGACGCGCAGCAGGGTGGACTTGCCCGAACCCGAGGGTCCGATCACGGACGCCGTGGTTCCCTGGGGGACGTGCAGATCGATGCCCCGCAGCACGTGGTTGCTGCCGAAGGAAAGGTGGATGTTCTTTGCGCTCAGTGTTCCCGATGCGAATTCACTCATGCCTGGGCTCCCTTTCCAACGACTGCTGCGGCCTCGTCCGGTTCCTTCTTTTCCGGCCGGCCAGTGCGCAGCCGGGCATCGATCCAGTTCACGAAGTGGGTCAGCGGGATGGTGAGCGCAAGGTAGAAGACGGCTGCCGCCACGTAGGGCGACAGGTTGCCGGTAGTGGCCGCCGCATCCTTGCCGATCTGGAAGATCTCACGCTCACTTGCCAGCAGGCCCAGAAGGAACACCAGGGACGACTCCTTGATCAGCGCAATGAACTGGTTGACCAGGGCCGGAAGCACCCGGCGGATACCCTGGGGCACCACTACGAGGCGCATGGAGGCGCCGTAGCCGAACCCCAGGGCACGGGAAGCCTCGAGTTGTCCCTTGTCCACGCTCTGGATGCCGGAGCGGAAGATCTCCCCGATGTAGGCGCCGGACATCAGCGAGAGCGCCGCCACCGCCATCGGGTAGGGGCTCGTGGACCCGGTGAATTCACGAACGATTGGCCCGAACCCGAATCCGATGACCAGGATGGTCAGGACCGGGGGAAGACCGCGAAGGATGTCGGTGTAAACCCGTGCGATCCAGCGCGCTGCTGCGTTCCGGGAGATCCCCATCAGGGCGAGCAGCATCCCGAGGGCTGTCCCGATGATGCCGGAAATGATGGCCAGCACGAGGGTGTTCGGCAAACCGACGGCGAACATCTTGGGGATGACTTCGCCCATTGCCTTCCAGTCAAGGAAGGTGTCAGCGAGTTGCTTGAGGATATCCATGGAACGCCCTGGTTACTTGGCGGCCGGGATCTGGACTGCCTTGCTGCCCGGCTTCCAGCCCTGGGGGGTCTGTTCAGCGGCGGTGGGGCGGTCCTTGTACCACTCGGACGTCAGCTTGGCCCAGGTACCGTCCGCGATGACCGCGTCCAGGCCGGAGTTCAGCGCGTCGATCAGGGGCTGGTTGTCCTTGTTCACTGCGTAGGCGGTGAAGTTTTGGGTGTTCACAACCTTCTCGGCGATCTTGGTGTTGTCGCCTTCCTTGACCTGGCCGGTAGCCTGCTGGGACGGTGCCACCCAAGCGTCAATCTGGCCGTTCTTCACGTTGCCGTAAACGGTGTTGTAGTCCGGGAAGCGGACGGGCTCCAGCTTGAGGGTGTTGGTGACGTAGTCATCCTGCACGGTGCCCTGGACGACGCCGATCCGGACGCCTTCCTTGAGGTCGGCGAAGCCGTTGACCTTGGAGCCGTTCTTGGTCACCACTGCCATGTAGCCGAAGTCGTAGCCGTTGGTGAAGCCCACGGTCTTGCGGCGTGCGTCGGTAGTGGAGATCGAGGAGGATCCGACGTCGAACTGCTTGTTGGCAACCTGGGAAAGCAGGGCCGAGAAGTCGGTGGAGGCAAACTCAACCTTGAGGCCGAGCTTGTCGCCGATGGCGCGCAGCAGTTCGTTGTCGTAGCCGGTGAACTTGCCCGAAGGGTCGATGAAGATGTTGGGCGGGGCGTCCGAGAGGGTTCCCACGCGCAGGGTGCCCTCGGTGATGAGGCCAAGCTTGGTCTTGTCGATCTTGTCCACGGGGGTGACGTCAGCCGTGGTGTATTTGTCCAGCGTCTGCTGGTCGCTGCCGGCGAGGGCATCGGTGGGGGTGCCGCTGGGCTGGGAAGACCCGCCGCCGCAGGCAGCGAGGGAAACCGCGAGGGCAAGTGCAACGGGAGCGGTAGTGAGCCACTTCATCGCTTTGATTTTCATCAGGTTGTCACTTTCATATGAGTCATAAGTCGACCGGGCCGCAAGGCAGCGCTGTGGCGCCTGGCACCTGCCCGTTGCTGGTCGAGCCGTTGGGGCAGGGGTGACCGCAAAACTTTATTGTCTCATTAGCGTGAACAGCAGGCCTTCCTCGAAGAATTGCCAGCCAGGTCTGGGTTCTGACAAGCAAAATTCTGCCGCGGGGCCATGCCTTGGATCACCTTGCGCATGATTTCCATCTTCTGATGAATGATCAGAGTGCGTTCATGCCCGCAAATGTGAAGCAGGATGACTGTGACATGCCTCCCAATCGGCAGCAGTGCGGCCGTGGAAGGAGTAACGCAGTGTGGCCCTAAAAGCCGCCTGCCGTGGCATCCTGGGGCGGCAGAACCGGCCAGTCTCCCTCGATCACGGCGGCCGGTTTCGTCTTTCTGAGGTACCCCTGGAAGTCGGCCGCCTGGCTGACGGCCCAATCCACCTGCAGTTGGTGCAACTGGCTGGCAGGCATCAGCAGCTTTGGGAACTTGCCCGCCATCGCATCCAGGACGCGCAGGGTGGCCAGCGCATCCGCCGCCGAAGTGTGGGCGTTGTCCAGGACCACGCCGTACTCCTCACACAACGCGGTGAGGGTGCGCTTGCCCTTGCGGTACCGGTCAACCTGCTTGTTCATGATGTAGGGGTCAAGAACGGGGAACCGGGTGAGTTGCGGAATACCGTAACGGGCGGATTCCGCTGCGAGGACCGTAAAATCGTAGCTCGCGTTGAAGGCGATCACGGGGGTGGCGGAATCGAAGAGCTGCTGGAGTACCGCAGCCACTTCACGGGTCACCTCGTGGGCCGGCCGTCCGTCCCGCCTGGCTTGTTCCGTGGTGACGCCGTGGACATCACTTGCCTCGGTGGGGATTTCCACGCCAGGATCAGCCAGCCATTCGTGCTCTTTGATGACTTCGCCATGGTGGTCCACCACGGTGATTGACGCTGTGACGATCCTTGCCGCCCGCGAATTGCGGCCGGTGGTCTCCAGATCGAAGGCTGCGCGGGGGAGGGTGTTCCAGGAACTCATGCTTCAACGCTAAAGGGACCCACCGACAATTCCGTGGAACGCCACTGCGGCTAGATTGGATCAATGCGGAATGAGTATGTCCAAGCAGTCCTGGCCGTCGTCAGGCTGGTGCCGGCAGGGTCCGCAGTTTCCTACGGCGACGTTGCCGAGCTCCTGGGGTCAGGCGGCCCGCGCCAGATCGGTTATGTCATGAGCCACCATGGTGGAAGTGTTCCCTGGTGGCGGATCCTGAAGGCCAGCGGCCATGCGCCCGAGGGCCACGAAGCCGAGGCCCTGCTCTTTTACCTTGAAGAGGGCACGCCGCTCCTCGGCGCTTTCAGCTCGTATCTCCGGACCGGGGAGGGACGGTGGCGGGTGGACCTGAACACCGCCCGCTGGGCGCCGACGGACAATGATTTTGACCGTATCGACATAATTGCCGAGCAGCTGGAGCGCAGCCTCCATAGATTGTCGGTGGCTGATGATGGAATGATTTTGTGACCGTAACAATTCCTTTGACCGGCCCCTGGGACCCGCACTGGCAAGAACCGGGGGCAGGGGAAACGGGCCGGGTGCATAACCCTGCCCAGGGAAACCCGGATAACCGCAGTGATCGGCAGGCTACGCCTGCCCTTCGGTTGCTGCCGCCACGGCGGGCGCACGCTGAAGCGCTTCGGCTCACACCCGACCAACAGGCGGCCGTTGACGTCGGCCAGGGTTCGGGGCCCGTGCTGGTCCCGGGCGCGCCGGGCACGGGAAAGACGACCGTACTGGTTGAGGCAGCCGTCCAGCGGGTCTTCCGTGACGGCGTCGACCCCGAGCGCATGCTGATCCTCGCGCCCACCCGCCTTGCCGCCGATTTCCTGCGTGACCGCTTCACCGCACGGCTGGACAGGAGCCTCAGCACCACCCCCGCCAGGACGTGGGCCTCTTACGCCTTCGACCTGATCCGCCGTGCCAAGGCCGAGGGTGTCATCCCGCTGTCCAGGCCGCCGCGCCTGTTGTCCGGCCCGGAGCAGGACCTCATCATCAGGGAACTCCTCGAAGGCCACCGGCTTCCCGGCTTGGAACTGCCCTGGCCCGCGGATCTTGACGGGGCCCTGGAAACCCGAGGCTTCCGTCAGGAGGTGCGGCAGCTCTTTGACCGCATCATCGAGTCGGGCCGCACGGCCGAAGACCTGGTTCAGCTGGCGCATGACTGCAATCGGCCGGACTGGAAAGCCGCTGCAGCCCTGTATGCCGAATACCGGGACGTCCTTGACCTGCGGATGCCCGAAGCCTTCGATCCCGCCGGGATTATCACGGCCGCCCGGCAGATCTTCCAGGATGCACCCGATTTCCTCGAAGCGGAGCGCGCCCGGCTGCAGGTTGTCCTGGTGGACGATATCCAGGAAGCAAACCCCGCCATCTTCGAGTTGCTGGCAGACGTTGCCGCCGGACAAGACTGCTACGTGACGTCCTCCCCGGACACCGTGGTGCAGGGATTCCGCGGGGCACGCCCGGACCTGGTGGCTGAGCTGCCCCGGCTGCTGTCAACCCAGGCGCCTGTCCTGGAGCGCCCACTGTGGCATGCCCACGGCCTGGCCCCCGCCGTGGCAGAGGCGTGGTTGAACGTCGCGGGCCGCATCTCCCAGCGTGCAGGCGGGCAGCTGGCACGGCGGCTTGAACCGCTGGGGCAGCACGGACAGCCTGAAAGCCCTGGGCACGCCGGACCCGCCGGTCACGGTAACGTCGAGGCCCATCTGGTTCCCACTCCCGTGCATGAGCTGCGGTATGTTGCCCAGCGGATCCTGGACCAGCACATCAACCACGGCCGCGAGCTTGCGGACATTGCAGTCATCGTTCGGAACGGCGGCCAGGTCAGCGAGCTGCAGCGCTACCTGTCCGGGCAGGGCATTCCTGTGCGGGTGCCGGTGGCCGAATCCGCCGTCCGGGACGAGGTTGCCGTCAGGCCCCTGCTGGATGCCTTCGCCATCGCCCTGGATCCGCAGCTGCTGACACCCGAAGCCGCCGTGTCGCTTCTTACGTCGCGCATCGGCGGTGCCACCTCGATTG
Source organism: Arthrobacter sp. Soil764 (assembly GCF_001428075.1). GTDB lineage: Bacteria > Actinomycetota > Actinomycetes > Actinomycetales > Micrococcaceae > Arthrobacter. Next base: position 293,327 of record NZ_LMSI01000020.1, read on the forward strand.
AACTGCGCCGGCTCCGGCAATCGCTGCGGCGCGAAGAACTCCTGGGCGGTGGAGGCCGCGCCAGCGATGCCCTGTTGGTGGAGGCGCTGCTTGAGCCCGGTGCGCTCGGTGCGCTGGGCATTGAGGGCCGCGCCGCCCGGCGCACGGCCCGCATGATCCAGGCTGGGCGGGACGCCGTCCGTCTGCCCGGCGCCAATGCGGAATCGGTGCTGTGGGCGCTGTGGAACTCCACGGGGCTCTCGTCGGCGTGGACAGCCGCGGCATTGTCGGGCGGCCCCCATGGTGCCCGGGCTGACCGCGACCTTGACGCGATGATGGCGCTTTTCCATACGGCGGAACGCTATGTGGACCAGATGCCCGGCGCCGGCCCGGAACAGTTCCTGGAATACCTTCTGAACCAGGAGCTTCCCATGGACACCCTGGCCGCCCGGGCCCAGGTTGACGACGCGGTGGAGCTGATGACGCCCGCCAGTGCGGCCGGGCGCGAATGGCCGGTGGTCATCGTTGCGGGGCTGCAGGAGGGAGTGTGGCCCAACACCAGGCTCCGCGGTGAGTTGCTCGGCAGCACACTGTACGCGGACGCCGTCGAGCATGGCCCCGGATACGCCCTTCAGCGTGACCCCTTGAGCCGGCTTCGGGACATCCGCTACGACGAACTCCGAAGTTTCTCTACAGCGGTATCCAGGGCACGGGAACTGCTGGTTTGCACCGCGGTCTCGTCGGAGGACCACCAGCCGTCATCTTTCCTGGATTTCGTTGCACCCCTGGGTCCCGGGGAGGAGGGGCGGGCGTTTACGCAGGTGGAACGGCCCATGACCCTGCGCGCGCTGGTTGCAGAGCTCAGGCAACATGCGCAGCTGGAAGGGACAGCGCAGGCAGAGGAAGCTGCCAGGGTCCTGGCGCATCTCGCCGTCCAGGAGCCTGCCGTGTCCGGTGCAAACCCGGACAGCTGGTGGGGACTTGCCCCGCTGTCCTCCGCCGAGACCGTGGTCCCACCGGGCGGAACGGTGTACGTATCCCCCTCAAAGGTGGAGACCGTCCAAAAGTCGCCGTTGGACTGGTTCGTCCAGGCGGCCGGCGGGGAACCAGCCACCGACTTCGCCCGAAGCCTCGGCACGCTGGTGCACGCGATTGCCCAGGACATGCCGGACGCGTCCGGATCGGAGTATGTTGCTGAACTGGTGCAGCGCTGGCCGGCCCTGGGCATGAAGGACAACTGGGAGGGAAGGCTGGACTTCCAGCGTGCTGAGGCCATGGTGCGGAAGCTGGCACAGTACGTGCTCCTGATGAGAAGTGAAGGCCGCAGCCTGCTGGGCGTGGAGCAGGACTTTGAAGTGGCCCTTGGCCAGGTAGCGGTGGACGAAGCTCCGCCGCGGGAAGCAGTCCTCCGGGGCCAGGTGGACCGGTTGGAGATCGACGGCGACGGCCGGCTGGTGGTAGTGGACCTCAAGACCGGCAAGCGGCAGCCAGGGAAGGATGAGCTCTCCCGCCACCCGCAGCTTGGCGCATACCAGGCAGCAGTGCTCGCCGGTGGTTTTGACGCCGGCGCGGATGGGGACGGTGGCCGGTCCGGTGGAGCCGTGCTGGCGCAGCTCGGGACCGGGGCCGTTAATCCAGCCGTTCAGCAGCAGGAGCCGCTCGACCCACAGGAGAACTGGGGACTGGACATGGTGAAGGAGGCAGCCTCCGTGATGGCAGGCAAGGAATTCATTGCACGGCATGACCCTGCCAAAGGCAGCCATGGCGGCCACGGTTGTCGGCTCCCTGAGGTGTGCCCCTTGTGTGCGCGCGGAAGGCAGGTAACAGAATGAGCGGGGCACTGGTTGCCGCGGAAGCCGCCCCGGCGGTGCGCTTCAGCCCCGAAGAACTGTCCCGGCTGCTCGGTGAAAAAAATACCCCCACTCCTGAGCAGGCAGCCATCATCTCCTCCCCGCTGGCACCGCGGCTGGTCATCGCTGGAGCCGGATCGGGAAAGACCGCCACCATGGCGGACCGGGTGGTCTGGCTCGTGGCCAATGGGTGGGTCACCCCGGAGGAGATCCTGGGCGTGACCTTCACCCGGAAGGCTGCCGGCGAACTTGCCAGCCGGATCCGGTCAAAGCTCCTGGCACTGCAGCGTCTTGCCGCCCAGGACACCGGCAAGGGGATCTTCCCGGAGGGCCTGCGCAACAGCGAAACCCTGGAGCCGAAAGTTTCCACCTATCATTCGTTCGCCAGCGGCATCGTCTCCGATTACGGACTGCGGCTCGGTGTGGAGCGGGATGTGGTGCTGCTCGGCGGCGCGCAGGCGTGGCAGCTGGCCAGCGAGGTGGTTGAGGCCTACGACGGCGAATACGCGCACTTCCGGGCCGCCAAGTCCACGCTGGTGAAGGCAGTCATCCAACTGGCCGGGGAATGCGCGGAGCACCTGCAGGAACCCGAGGACGTCGAAGCCTGGTTGATGGCGCGCCTTTCGGAGTATGAGTCGCTGCCCTACGTGGCCGGCAAGAAGAGGAACCCGTCCAAGGCTGCCCTGGACCTCGGTGGAATGCTGCGGACCAGGGCAAGCGTCGCTGACATGGTGGGCCGCTATGCCGCAGCCAAACGCGCCCGCGGCGCACTCGATTTCGGCGACCTCGTGGCGCTCGCCGCCAAGGTGGCCCAAGAGGTTCCCCTGGCAGCGCAAATGGAACGCCAGCGGTACAAAGTGGTTTTGCTTGACGAGTTCCAGGACACCTCGCACGCGCAGCTGGTGCTTTTCTCCCGTCTCTTCGGTGGCGGCCATGCCGTGACAGCGGTGGGAGATCCCAACCAGTCAATATACGGTTTCCGCGGCGCTTCGGCAGGCCAGTTGTTCCACTTCGTCCGCGAATTTCCCGTCCGCAAGGGTGAGTCGGACGAAGGAGCGGAGTGGGCGCCCGCCCCAACCTCCTACCTAACAACAGCATGGCGGAATGGCCGCTCAATCCTGGCCGCAGCCAACGTCATGTCCCAATCCCTCGGCCGGGCAGCCGCCCACAACGGCCCTGCCGGCGACAGGGCCGCCGCTCCTGAAGTTCCTCCCTTGCAGCCAAGCCCCCATGCCGTGGACGGGACGGTGGTGCTGGGCCGTTTCGCCAGCGATGCCGAGGAAGCTGCAGCCCTGGCTGAGGACGTCCTGAGATACCGGGTGACCGACTTTGAGCTGAAAGCCGACGGGACTGCCGAGCCACCGGCTCTCGCCGTGCTGTGCCGCAGGCGCGCCCAAATGGAAGCTGTCCGGCGGCAGTTCGAGGCCCGGGGGATCCCGTACGAAATCGTGGGTCTCGGGGGCCTCCTTGACACCCCGGAGATCGTTGACCTGGTGGCCACCCTTCGCGTCCTTGCCGACCCCGGCCGCTCCGATGCCCTCATGCGGCTGCTCGCAGGTGCCCGGTGGCGCATAGGCCCCGCCGACCTCATGGCCCTGCGCGACTGGTCGAGCCAGCTGGCACGGAGCCGGGGGAGGGCGCCGCTGGGGTTCGACAGCGACAGCCAGGACAGCGACAGTGATGAAGCAGATGCCCCCGTCCTGGAAGGTGACCTGACTGACGGCGCCAGCCTGGTGGAGGCCTTGGACTTCCTGCCGCGTGATGAATGGACCTCGGCGAACGGGCGCACCCTCAGCCCGGGGGCGCGCAGCAGGCTGGCCAGGTTGTCCACCGAGCTGCGGCAACTGCGCGGCTATCTCGGCGATGACCTCACCACCCTCCTGGGCGAGGTGGAGAGGGCCATGCTGCTGGACATCGAAGTGGCAGCGCGCCCGGGAATCAGCATCCACCAGGCCCGCCGCAACCTCGATGCCTTCCAGGATGCCGCCGCCGGATTCCTCCGCACCTCCCAGAGAGTGGACATCCTCGCATTCCTGGCCTGGCTGGAGGCAGCATCGGCGGAAGAAAACGGGTTGGAGGCGCCCGCCAGCGATGTGAACCGGGAAGCCGTGCAGTTGTTGACCGTCCATGCTTCCAAAGGCCTGGAATGGGATGTTGTGTTTGTTCCTGGAATGAACGCAGGAGCTTTCCCCAGCGACAGGGACTCCCGCTGGAGCAGTGGTTCTGCCGCACTGCCCTGGCCCCTTCGTGGTGACCGGGCCGATCTTCCGCAGTGGGATCTTGACCAGCCGGACCAGAAAGGCTGGCTGGATGCCGAGAAGGACTATAAAGGCGCCGTACAGGCCCACGGGGAGTCGGAGGAGAGACGGTTGGCCTATGTGGCCTACACCAGGGCCAAGCACGTCTTGTGGGTGTCCAGCACGGCCTGGGTGGGTTCACGGGCCGGCAGGGCGGAAATGTCGCCGTTCCTTGCGGAGCTGGAAGTGTTGACCCGGCCGGCCGGCTCCATCCGGCATTCGGATGCCGTGATCCACCCGCTGTCCCTGGAGGAAGCCGCACTGCCGCAGCAGAGCCCATTGACCTTGGAAGCAGAAGAAGCCACGTGGCCCTACGACCCCCTTGAAGGACCAGTGGATCCACGGACCGGTGAGCGGCTCCGCCTGGCCCGCGGGCGCAGGACAGCCATGGAAGCGGCGGCGCAGCGTGTGCGCGAAATCCTGGCCGCTGGCGGGGGACAGTCAGTGCCGCCGGAAGGGCCTGCGCATGCGCCGAGCCTAACGGGAGCAGCGGCAGGCTGGGCGCGCGAAGCCGCCCTGCTGCTGGAGCGCAGGGCAAGAAGGTCCAGTGGACAGGATGTGCATCTGCCCACCCATATCTCTGCCTCCACCCTGGTTGACCTCGGGGACGATCCCGAGGCCGTGCTGGCCCGCCTGCGCCGGCCGGTGCCACGGGAACCGGGCATGTCAGCCCGGAAGGGCACCGCCTTCCACGCCTGGGTGGAGGAATACTTTGGAAAGGCCGGGATGCTGGACCTCGGCGAAGCGCCGGGGTCGGACGACCACATTGACGCCGCCTACGACCTGGACGAGATGGTGGCCACCTTCAAGGCTTCCCCCTGGGCAGACAGGTCCCCGGCATTCGTCGAGGTTGCGGTGGAAACCAGGGTGGGAGAGGTTGTGGTGCGCGGCCGGGTTGACGCGATATTCCGCGATGCCGATGGCCGCTGGGACCTGGTGGACTGGAAGACCGGCCGCCGGCCGTCCGCGGAGCAACTGAAGACCCGTTCGATCCAGCTGGCCGTGTACCGGCTGGCATGGGCCCGCCTTAAGGATGTTCCCCTGGAGGACGTGCGGGCTGCGTTCTTCTATGTTGCTGACAACGCTGTGGTCCGGCCGCACGACCTGGGGACTGCCGACGAGCTGGAAGGAATCGTGGCCGCTGCGCTGAGCAGGTCCTGAGCAGGGACGTCCTTGAGCTGGTCGTCCTCGGATGGCGCAGCCAGGGAGCAATGCCAGGCCCGGCTCAGCCCTGCTTGGCGTTGACGATTGAAATGGCGGCGGTGGATGTGTCGTCAGGACCCTTGGTTTCGGCGTTACCAGGGACCGCTGGGTCAGCCGTAGGCTCCGTTTGCTCCACCGGGATGGGGGTGACGTGCACGGCCGGCTGGATTGAAACTGCCGGATGCACAGGCACCGCCGCTTGGACCGGCGACGCTGACGGTTGTGCCGGAGCAGCGGGTTGGGCAGGGACCGGGACGACCGTAACAGCGGGAGTAACAGCGGAACTGCCGCCCCCGGAGACGGGAGCTGCCCCCGAACCCGTGGTGGAAGCAGGAACGGACGTTCCGGCCTCATCCGGGCTGCCCGTGGCCGGAAGGGGCTCGACGCTGATCGGCCGGCCACCATACTCGGCAATGTCGCCGGCCAAGCTCTCCAGCATGTCCTCCGCCTCCCTGACCATGTCCTGGTCCCCGGCCGCAAGGCCCTTCACCAGGTACTGGGCCAGGGCGAACTCAGCGGACAAGGCAGACCGCCGCAGCAGGTGCTGGTCCGGGACGTCCCGGCGGCTGGACGTGTAGGCCTTTAGCACGGCGTCGATAAAGTCCTGTTCATTCGAAGCCACCAGCCAGGCAAAGTCATCGGCCGGGTCCCCGATGCGCAGGTCCGTCCAACCCGTAACTGCTGTTACTCTTCCCGCTTCCACCAGCAGGTTGTCCTCGTGCAGGTCGCCGTGGACCACGCACGGGTTGAACCGCCACAGTGACACGTCCTCCATTGCGTGTTCCCAGCGGCGCAGCAGGGCCGCCGGAATCTTGCCCGTAGTGGCAGCCTGGTCCAGTTCGTTCAGCCGCCGCTGGCGGAACTCATTGGGGGTGTAGCTGGGAAGATCGGCGTTGCTGACCAGGGACCTGGGCAGGTCGTGGACCGCGGCCAGGGCGGAGCCGATCTCCCGCGCCAGTCCGGCCGGCCCCGACGTGAGTTCCTCGACGCTGCGGGTGGTGCCGGAGAGGTGTGAGTAAACGAACGTGGTCAACGTCCCCAGCCGGACGCTGCCGGCCACCGTGGGCATCAGGAACGGCAGTTCCGCCCGAACGGCAGGAGCGAAAGCCCGGAGCACAAGGAACTCCGTTTCAAGGCGCGCGCTGGCTTCGGCATGCCGCGGTGACCGGACCCGCCAGCGCTTGCCTTCGGAATCGAGGAGCAGGGCCGAGTCGAAGTCCGCGGGGTCGTCCGGGGCGGAGCTAACGGCCGTCGGGGTCAGTCCGGGGACTGCCGCGGTTGCAATTGCCGCCAGTTCAATCGGTTTTCTTCTCACCGTTCCACGGTAGATTGCCTGCCCTCCCACACCGCGGTCCGGCCGCGGCGAGTCTTGAGATAGGTGCAAAACGAGGGGGGCGGCGCAGGCGGTGGAAGCTGCGGAAATGCGAAATGTCGGTAGCAGTCAGTACGGTGGAACCATGAGCCATGCGGAGTCTGTAATACCTGTCCACCAGGGTGCGCCGGCACGGCTGCCGGCCAACCATCTGGCGGACACCCTCCTCCCGGTACGGCCGGCGCTGGTGGACCGCGGTTCGGCCGCGCGTATCAGGCCCGGCATGGTCGATGACCTTCTGTCCGGCCCGGATGCCCTGGCTGCAGTCCTGTCTGGACGGCAGGGGCTGGTGCACGGCGGCAACATGGTGCTGACGGGGGCCAAGGAGCTTCTGGCGGCGCTGGCAGATGCAGGATCAACACCGGACCTCGTGGTGTACCTGGGATCGGCCTTGCCGGCCGCCGACCTGCCCGCCGGGACCGAACTGCTGCTCTTCGTCCTTCCTGAGCCTCCCGAGCCCGGGGCCGCCGGTATCCCGGCGAACGCGCACTGGGCCGGATTCCGGGAGGTCGCCGCAGGTTTGACCGCCACCTCCACAGCCTTGTTCGTTGAAGCCAGCGCCATTGCCAACTGGCACGCTGCCCACACGCACTGCCCCCGGTGCGGCACGCCAACAAACGTGGAAGCGGGCGGTTGGGTGCGGCGGTGCCCGGCGGACAATTCGGAGCACTACCCCCGAACGGATCCCGCCATCATTGTCACGGTGGTCGGTCCGGACGGCCGGCTGCTGCTGGGCGGGGGAGGGCCCGTGGACGCCCGGAACTACTCTACCCTCGCCGGCTTTGTGGAGCCCGGCGAATCACTTGAAGAGGCAGTGGTGCGCGAGATCCAGGAGGAGGTTGGGGTGCGGGTCACCGCCTGCCAGTACCTCGGCTCCCAGTCGTGGCCGTTCCCCGCCTCGCTTATGCTTGGATTTACCGCCGTCACGGAGGATGCCCAGGCAACGCCCGACGGCGTGGAGGTCACCAGGGCCCGTTGGTTCAGCCGCGAGGAACTGCAGGAAGCGGTGCTCAGCGGTGAGATCACCATCTCCAGCAGGCTCTCCATTGCCCGCTCGCTCATTGAGCACTGGTACGGCGGCCGGATCCAGGACCTGACTGGCGCCTAAGTTATTCCATCCACCAGACTCCAGCACGCGGTAGTCGAGAAACAAAGCAGCAGAAGTGACTACAGAGAATTTTGACGGAGCAGCCTCACTGGAGGACCGGATCCTTGGGGGACTCGACGCCGAACAGCGTGAGGTGGCCAGCACCCTGAATGGGCCGCTGTGCGTGCTGGCCGGCGCGGGCACCGGGAAGACCCGCGCCATCACCCACCGCATCGCTTACGGCGTTCACTCCGGGGTCTACACTCCACAGCGCCTGCTCGCCGTAACATTCACTGCCAGGGCCGCGGCAGAGATGCGCAGCCGCCTGCGGGACCTCGGCGCCGGCAACGTCCAGGCCCGGACCTTCCATGCTGCTGCCCTGCGCCAGCTGCAGTTCTTCTGGCCCCAGGCGGTGGGCGGAGCACTGCCCAACCTGCTGGACCACAAGGCGCAAATGTTGTCAGAAGCCGCCCGGCGGCTCCGGCTCAGCACTGACCGGGCCACCATCCGTGACCTTGCCTCGGAGATCGAATGGGCCAAGGTGTCCATGCTGACACCGGCAAACTACCTGGAGAACGCCCAGGGGAGGGGTGCGCCCGGCGGGTTCGACCTCACCACGGTGGCCCGCGTCTTCCAGTCCTATGAGGACGTCAAGACCGACCGCAACGTGATCGACTTCGAGGACGTCCTGTTGATCACGGTGGGCATCCTCCAGGAGGATGAGAAGGTGGCTGCCACGGTCCGGGAACAGTACCGGCACTTCGTGGTGGATGAATACCAGGACGTCTCCCCGCTTCAGCAGCGGCTCCTGGAGCTTTGGCTCGGCGGCCGTGACGAACTCTGCGTGGTGGGTGACGCCAGCCAGACCATCTATTCCTTTACCGGCGCCTCGCCCAGGCACCTCCTGGACTTCAAGACCCGCTACCCGCAGGCCAACGTGGTCAAGCTCATCAGGGACTACCGCTCCACCCCGCAGGTGGTGAAACTCGCCAATGACCTGCTGGCGGCCCGCCGCAGCGGCGGCCCCACCGCCGACGCCGCATGGGCTTCGCCGCTGCAGCTCGTGGCGCAGCGGCCGGCGGGACCGGCACCGCAGTTCACCGAGTGCACGGACGATGAGGCCGAAGCCGCCACGGTGGCGCAGAAGATCAAGGCCCTGCTCGACGCCGGGACTCCGGCCAGCGAGGTGGCCATCCTTTTCCGTACCAACGGCCAGTCCGAGGCCTACGAGCAGGCGCTGGCAGCGGCAGGGATCGGCTACCAACTGCGCGGCGGGGAGCGGTTCTTCGCGCGCAAGGAGGTCCGGGACGCAATCCTGCAGCTGCGTGCAGCCACCCGGGCGGTTTCCGAATCAGATGCGCCGGAACCGCTGGGGCAACTGGTGCGGGACATCGTCTCCTCCCTCGGTTACACCGATGCTGCACCGCACAGCGGAGGTGCACTGCGGGAACGCTGGGAGTCCCTCGCGGCATTGGTGGCACTGGCCGATGAACTCGTTCAGGCCCGCGGCCCCCAGTTCGGCCTGGCGGATTTCGTGAACGAACTCCAGGAGCGTTCCCTCGCCCAGCATGCGCCCACCGTGCAGGGCGTGACGCTCGCCTCGCTGCACGCGGCCAAGGGCCTGGAGTGGGATGCTGTCTTCCTGGTGGGACTCAGCGAGGGCCTGATGCCGATTTCTTTCGCCGATTCACCCGAATCCGTGGATGAGGAGCGCCGCCTCCTGTATGTGGGCATTACCCGCGCCCGCGAACACCTTTCCCTTTCGTGGAGCACCGCGAGGACTCCCGGGGGCCGGGCCAACCGGAAGCCGTCCCGGTTCCTGGAGGGCCTGCGGCCGGACTCGGTGGCAAGCTCGAGTACCCGGGGCAAGGGGCCGGCGCCACGCCGCAAAGCTGCCGCGCCGGCTGTGTGCCGCGTCTGCGGCAGCATGCTGGCCAGCGGGGCCGAACGGAAGGTGGGCCGCTGCAACGCGTGTCCCCCCAGCTACGAGGAACAGACCTTTGACGCCCTTCGCAACTGGCGCCGCGAGGTGGCACAGTCCGCGGACGTCCCGGCATTCGTTGTCTTCACCGACGCCACCCTTACCGCCATCGCGGAGGCCAGGCCGGCGTCGATGGAGGAGCTTGCCGCCCTCGCCGGAGTTGGCCCGTCCAAGCTGGAAAAGTACGGGGAGGACGTCCTCCGGGTCCTTGTCGAAAGCTCCGTCCTGTGAGGCCCGGACTCAGCGGTTCCCGGGGGGCTTCCACGCTGACCACCCCCAACGGTTCTCCGGTGGAGGTACGGCGTTCTGCCCGGCGGACCCGCACTGTGGCAGCATTCTGGGAAGACGGAACAGCGGTTGTTGCCATTCCGGCCCGCTTCACGGCCGCGCAGGAGCGGGAGTGGGTTCACAAGATGCTGGCCAAACTGCACAGGCAGGGGGAGCGGCAAGCTGCTGCCGGTCGGCGGCGTCCTGCCACCGACGAAGCCCTGGCAGCCCATGCGGCCCAGTTGTCCGCCCAATATCTGGGTGGCCGGTCAGTGCCCATCTCCGTCCGTTGGGTCAGCAACCAGAATTCCCGCTGGGGGTCCGCCACACCGGCCGAGGGCACCATTCGCCTGTCTGACAAGCTGCGGCCCATGCCGCAATGGGTCATCGACTACGTCCTGCTCCACGAGCTGGCCCACCTCCTGGTGTCCTCGCACAACACGGCGTTCTGGAAGCTGCTGGAGGCCTACCCCGAAACCCAGCGGGCCAAGGCGTTCCTTGAGGGCGTTTCGTTTGCCACGTCGCGGGGAATGGACAAAGACGCCGATTAGGTCCAGCGCAGGACACTACGCCGACGAAGATAGCTCCGGTGAAAAGCATGCCGGCAGAAAGCACTCTGGCGGGCCAGGAACCTCTGGCCCGCCAGGAAAGTGTCAGCCCCGGGGCTGGTCCGTTCCGCCGTCGTCGTCCTTGCTGTCGGTGCCCCCGGCGGCATCCTCATCGCCGGAGGTGTCGTCGAAACCGCCGTTCAGCAGTTTCTGCAGTGCGTCGTCCACCTCGCTGTCGCTGGCTTCGGCGAGCTTGCGGCGGGAGCTGAAGCCTTTCGGATCATCCAGGTCTTCGGCCGTGGGCAAGAGGTCGGGGTGGTGCCAGATGGCGTCACGGCCCTCAATCCCGCGTTCTTCCTTCAGGGTGGCCCACAGGGTGGCCGCGTCACGCAGCCTGCGCGGACGCAGCTCGAGTCCCACCAGGGAAGCGAAAGCGTGCTCGGCGGGACCGCCCGTTGCCCGGCGGCGCCGCACTGTTTCGCGCAGTGCGCCGGCGGACGGCAGGACCTTCTCCGTGGCGGCTGCGGTCAGCTCATCCACCCAGCCCTCCACGAGAGCCAGCGCGGTCTCCAGCTTTTCCAGTGCCTGTTCCTGGGCCGGCGTCCGCTGCGGCATGAAGACGCCCTGGGACAATGCTTCCTGGATGCCTTCGGGATTGCTCGGATCGAGGTCGCGGGCAAGCTCTTCGATCCGGGAGGTGTCGATGTGGATGCCGCGGGCGTAGGCCTCGATGGCTCCCAGCAGGTGTCCACGCAGCCAGGGAACCTGAACGAAGAGGCGCGCGTGCGCGGCCTCCCGCACGGCAAGGAACAGCCGGATGTCGTTCGCGGGCAGGGACAGGCCCTCACCGAAGGCGGCAACATTTGTTGGCAGGAGCGCCATCTCAAGGTCGACGAGGGGAACGCCGATGTCGGTGGAGCTCACCACGTCCTGGGACAGTGCGCCGATGGCCTGCCCCAGCTGCATGCCGAAGATGGCTCCGCCCATGTTCTGAAGCATCGAGGAGGCGCCGCCCATCATGGACTTCATTTCCTCGGGCATCTGCTCCGTCATGGCGGAGGAGAGAGCATTGGCGATGCTGTTGGCCACGGGTTCGGTCAGCCGCTTCCAGGTGCCCAGGGTGGCTTCCACCCATTCCGCGCGCGACCACGCCTTGCCGATCAGGCCGGTGCCGGGCAGGTCGGTGACCGGGTCCAGCCACAGTTCAGCGAGGCGGAGGGCTTCATCCACCTCCCGGGACTGCTGGGCGGTGACCGACGGATCAGAAGTGCCGGCAGCAACCCGACGGGCGTTGTCGTGGGCCAGCGTCCAGTTGACGGGACCCTCGGACGGGGCGCTCATCATCGCCTGCACCTGGGAGAACATCTGGGCCAGCAGGTTGGGGTCATCCGGCAGGCCGGCAGCCTTGGCGAGCTCGGCGGGATCGAAGTTCTCCATCCCCTTGCCGCCCATCAGGTTCTGCAGCATTTCGGTCAACGGATCCTTGGGGGTGTCGTCGTCGCCGTTGGACGGATTGAGTGGGTTGGAGGTCATGGTCCCGCCGATCGATGGTGTGACTGTTGATCAACCTTCACGGTACCCCGGCGGGGGTCGGCTGTCTGCCGCCCGCCGCCGTCGTTCGCTCTAGGCAAAGCACCCCCGCCCACTGCCACCGCGTACTGTTGGTGGGGTGACTACAACCCGTGGCGGCCATCCCTCCGAGGACCACGTTCCCGATCTTCCCCCCTTCTCCAATCCGGGTCCGTTGGGTGCCGGCGGCCCGCCGGAAGGCCCGGGGGACAGTGGCGGCACAGCGGCTGCGGGCAGCAGCGCCAACGCGTCCGACGGCGGAGGCCGGGGGAAGCGGCTTTCCACCATGATGGTTGCCGGGCTGGCGGCGCTGGGGCTGGGAATTGCCGTGGGCACGCTTCCGGTGCCGTATGTCATCGAATCGCCCGGTCCCACCTACAACACGCTGGGGGAGACCCAGGGGCATCCCGTCATCAATGTCAGCGGCCGTGAAACGTATCCGGCAGCCGGAAGCCTGGATCTGACCACCGTCTATGTCGACGGCGGCCCCACCGGCTCCGTCAGTATCCTTAACGCGTTCTCCGCATGGCTGGACCCTTCCAAGGCCGTCTACCCGGTTGAACTGATCTATCCCACCGGCACCACCAGGGAAGCCGCGCAGGAACAAAGTGCGGTGGCCATGGCCACGTCCCAGGAGAACGCCGTGGCCTCCGCACTGAACGAACTCAGGATTCCCTTCGGCCAGCAGCTTCAGGCCGCAGACCTGTCAAAGGATTCCGCTTCCGCCGGCAAGATCCAGCAAGGGGACATCCTCAAGTCCATCAACGGCAAGGACATCACCGCACTCAGCGTGATCCAGGATGAGCTGGCCGCCGGCAAGGGCGCCCCGGTATCGGTGACGGTGGAACGCGACGGCCGGCCCGTCACCGTTGAGGTCACTCCCAAGGACAACGGCCAGGGCCGGTTCATCCTTGGCGTCATGCTGAAGTACCTGTTCAGTTTCCCGTTCCAGGTGCAGATCTCCCTGGACAAGGTGGGCGGCCCCAGCGCGGGGCTGATGTTCTCGCTGGGCATTATCGATACTGTCACCCCTGGCGACCTCACCGGCGGCAAGCACGTCGCGGGTACCGGCACCATCTCACCGGACGGCGCGGTGGGACCCATCGGCGGCATCGGGCAGAAAATGCGGGGTGCACGCTCCTCGGGCGCCACCCTTTTCCTCGCGCCCGCCGGGAACTGCGACGAAGTTGCGGGGCATGTCCCGGACGGCCTCCAAGTGGTCCGCGTGGAAAACCTTTCGGAAGCCCGGCATGCTGTGGAAGTGGCCGGAAGCGGACAGGACACATCCGCGCTCCCGGCGTGCACCAGCAAATAGACTGGGCGCAACTAGACTCACAGGAACTAAGCTTTACCGCCACTCGTGGCACAGTTGACGGACGAAACCAGCCGTTTGACCGGTACCGTACGTCGCCCGCTCGCTTCGAATATCTGACGACCAGCTATGAGGTACCCAGTTTGTCCCGTCCCGCCAGCACCATGTCCACCGGCAGGCCCCCTTCACGGCGAGGCGTGCTGACGCCCACCCTGATCATTGTTGCCCTGGTGGTAGTGGGCTTCATCTTCTTCGCCAACGTCTGGACCGACGTCCTCTGGTACCGGCAGCTGGGCTTCATCGAGGTCTTCGTCACCGAGAACCTCGCCAAGATCGCCACCTTCGTGGCCGGCTTCGCCATCATGTTCGCGGCAGTCTTCTTCTCGATCCGTATTGCCTACAACGCCAGGCCGGTCTACGCGCCGGACTCCGAGATCCGGGACAACCTCAACCGGTACCAGGCCCAGCTGGAGCCGGTCCGGCGGATCGTCATGGTGGGCCTGCCTGTCCTCTTCGGCCTGTTTGCGGGCAGCGCTGCGGCAAGCCAGTGGCAGAAGGTCCTGCTGTTCTTCAACCAGGTTGGCTTCGGCGAGGCCGATCCCCAGTTCAACATGGACATCAGTTTCTACCTGATGACCCTGCCGTTCCTCGGGTTTGTGACCGGGTTCCTGATCAGCGTGGTGGTGATCGCGGGCATCGCCGGCATCCTCACGCACTACCTGTACGGCAGCATCCGGCTGATGGAACGCGGCGTCTTCACCAGCCGCGCAGCGCAAATCCATATCGCCGTGACCGGCGCCGCATTCCTGGTGCTCCTGGGCGTCAACTTCTGGCTGGACCGTTACTCTTCCGTCCAGAGCAACGGGGGCCGCTGGGCCGGCGCGCTCTACACGGACGTCAACGCCGTCATCCCCACCAAGGCAATCCTCGCGGTGGCCGCCGTCCTGGTGGCCATCCTGTTCATCGTGGCCGCCGTGATCGGCCGGTGGCGCCTCCCGGTGATCGGCACGGCGATGCTGATCATCACCTCCATCCTGGCCGGCGGCGTCTACCCCTGGGTAATCCAGCAGTTCCAGGTCCGCCCGTCCGAGCAGACGCTGGAAAGCAAGTACATCCAGCGCAACATCGAGAATACGCGCAAGGCCTACGGCCTGAACGGCATCCAGGAGACCCGGTACGACGCCACCAACACTGCCAACACCGGCGCACTCGCGCCGGACGCCCAGACCACTGCCAACATCCGGCTCCTGGACCCGAACTTGATCTCGGACGCCTTTGCGCAGCTGGAACAGTACCGCCCGTACTACCAGTTCCCCAAGGCCCTGAACGTCGACCGCTACGAGGTGGACGGCAAGATCCAGGACACCGTGATCGCCGTGCGGGAACTGAACCCCACGAACGTTGCAACCAACCAGCAGGGCTGGCTGAACCAGCACGTGGTGTACACCCACGGTTACGGGGTTGTGGCTGCCAAGGGCAACAAGTTCACCGTTGACGGCAAGCCCGAATTCCTGCAGTCCGGCATTCCGTCCACCGGCGTGCTGGGGAACGACACCACCTACGAACCGCGCATCTACTTCGGTGAGACTTCCCCCGAATACTCCATTGTGGGTGCCCCCGACGGCGCCGCGCCGCGCGAGCAGGACCGTCCCTCCGGAAAGGAAGGCGAGGGCGAAACCCAGTACACGTTCAAGGGCAACGCCGGTCCCAATGTGGGCTCCTTCTTCAACAAGGTCCTTTACGCCATCAAGTTCCAGTCTTCGGACCTGCTGCTTTCGGACGGCGTGAACCCGGAGTCGCAGATCCTGTACGACCGCAACCCCCGCGAGCGGGTCCAGAAGGTGGCGCCCTACCTGACGGTTGACGGCGGCGCCTACCCGGCAGTGGTGGACGGCCGGGTCAAGTGGATCGTGGACGGTTACACCACCAGCCAGTACTACCCGTACTCACAGCAGAAGCAGCTCTCGGATGCCACTACTGATTCGCAGACCAGCTCCGGCCGCGCTGTGGCCCTGCCCAACAGCACCGTGAACTACATCCGCAACTCGGTCAAGGCCACGGTGGACGCGTACGACGGCTCGGTCACCCTCTATGCCTGGGACGACACGGACCCGGTCCTCAAGGCCTGGCAGAAGGTCTTCCCGTCATCCCTGAAGCCGTACTCGGAGATGTCCGGGGCAGTCATGAGCCACGTCCGCTACCCGGAGGACCTGTTCAAGGTCCAGCGTGAGCTCCTGGGGCAGTACCACGTGACGGATCCCACCAGCTTCTACAAGAACAACGACGCGTGGAGCGTCCCCGCCGATCCGACGGTGGATACCGACGTCAAGCAGCCGCCGTTCTACATGTCGCTGCAGATGCCGGACCAGGAAAAGCCGGCATTCCAGCTGACGTCCTCCTTCATTCCGCAGATCGTGAACGGAAACGCCCGCAACGTCCTGTACGGCTTCCTCGCTGCTGATTCGGACGCCGGAAACCAGGCCGGCGTGAAGGCGGAAGGCTACGGCAAGCTGCGGCTGCTGCAGATCCCGCCGGAAACACAGGTTCCCGGTCCCGGACAGGCGCAGAACAAGTTCAACTCCGACCCCACGGTCTCGCAGGCGCTGAACCTGCTGCGCCAGGGTGCGTCGGACGTGTTGAACGGCAACCTGCTCACCCTGCCCGTGGGCGGCGGCATCCTCTATGTCCAGCCGGTCTACCTCAAGTCCACGGGTGAGACGTCTTACCCCACCCTGCAGCGCGTGCTGGTGGCGTTTGGTGACAAGGTGGGCTTCGCCCCGACACTGGACGCAGCCCTCAAGCAGCTCTTCGGCGGTGATTCCGGCGCGGCCGCGGGTGACTCGGCCAACAATGGGCAGACGCCGGCCGGTCCGGCGGCGCCTGCCACACCGGCAGAGGCGGACGCAAAGGCCCAGCTGAAGGCGGCCCTGGATGAGGCGAACGCGGCCATCCAGTCCGGACAGACGGCACTCGCGGCCGGTGACTTCGCTGCCTACGGCGAAGCGCAGAAGAAGATCGCCGCAGCGTTGAAGAAGGCGATGGACGCCGAGGCCAAGATTCCGGTGACCGCTCCGGAGGCCAGCCCGGCCCCCGCAGCATCCAGCTCACCTTCGGCCACGCCGTCCGCATCAGCGGGCCAGTAGTACGACGGCGGTCCGGCACCGGAAGCCCCAACGGGGCCAGGGTGCCGGGCCGGCGTAACGGACGTCACGCCGCTTCGATTTGGCCTCCGGTTCACCTCCCGGTAAAGTAGTTCTTGCGACGCGGGGTGGAGCAGTTCGGTAGCTCGCTGGGCTCATAACCCAGAGGTCACAGGTTCAAATCCTGTCCCCGCAACTGAAGAAAGGCCCGGACACTGGAAACAGTGTCCGGGCCTTTTGCTTTCCCTGACGTCACTGCCGCGGCCTCCGTCGAATCCCAAACGGACCTGGTGGAGCGTGGTCAGGGCGGCCGCGAAAGTAGGGTAGTGTTGATCAAGCGACGCGGGGTGGAGCAGTTCGGTAGCTCGCTGGGCTCATAACCCAGAGGTCACAGGTTCAAATCCTGTCCCCGCAACTTATGAAGGCCCTGACCGGCAGTTACGCCGGTCGGGGCCTTTCTTTTCCTTGGATGCGCACAGTTCCTAGTATTCTCTTTCGGAGAGCCCCGCGATCTGCGGGCCGCCCCAGTCATTCCTGAGAGGTATGTAGTTCCATGGCCACACCCACGAAGAAACCCGGCGCCGCGACGGGCAAGCGGTCCCGGCTTTACTGGGTGGTTCCCGCAGTCCTCGCGGCGCTGGTCCTGGTGGTCCTGGTGGCCCGCCTGCTCGTGGGACTGCCCGCCGTCGAATCCTTTCTCGCGGACTACCCCGGCCAGTCCGCATTGCCGGAGAAAGCCCCGGTGGGCTTTCCCGCCTGGCTGGCCTGGCAGCACTTCCTCAACGCCTTCTTCCTGCTCCTGATCATCCGCACAGGATGGCAGGTACGCACCACCACACGGCCCAGCGGGCACTGGACCAGGAACAATAAGGGCCTGATCCGCACCCGGAACGCGCCCACCAAGATCACCCTCGAGCTGTGGTTCCACCTGACACTGGATGCCCTCTGGATCCTGAACGGGCTCGTCTTCGCCGTGCTGCTGTTCGCCACCGGGCAATGGATGCGCATCGTCCCCACCAGCTGGGACATCTTCCCCAATGCCCTGTCGGCCGCGCTGCAATACGCCTCGCTGGACTGGCCCACGGAAGACGGTTGGATCAACTACAACGCACTGCAGCAGCTGGCCTACTTCGTGACCGTCTTCATCGCTGCGCCGCTGGCGTTCATCACGGGCCTGAGGATGTCCTCCGCCTGGCCAAAGAAGGCTGCGGGCCTGAACAAGGCCTACCCGATCGAGTGGGCGCGCGCCGTCCACTTCCCGGTGATGATCTACTTCGTGGCCTTCATCGTGGTCCACGTCTTCCTGGTGCTCACCACCGGTGCACTGCGGAACCTGAACCACATGTACGGGGTCAGGGACGACGACGGCTGGTTCGGTTTCTGGGTGTTCCTGGCATCCGTGGCCGTCATGGTCGCCGCCTGGTTCGCGGCCCGCCCCATCTTCCTGCGGCCCATCGCCTCCCTCATGGGCAAGGTCAGCCGCTAAGCCCGGCTCAGCTGTCCTTGAGCTGCTGGTAGGCAGCCAGCGCGCGTTCCCTGGACTCCGGCAGCTCAACAAGGGGTTCGGGATAGTCCTGAACCCCCGTCTTCCAGGGCTCGTGGATGGATGTGTTGTCCAGGTCAGCGAGCTCAGGGACGAACTCGCGCAGGTAGCGGCCGGCGGCGTCGAATTTTTTGCTTTGGGTGACCGGATTGAAGATCCGGTAGTACGGCGAAGCGTCCGCGCCGGAGCCAGCCACCCACTGCCAGTTGGCCGGGTTGCTGGCGGCGTCGGCGTCCACCAGCGTGTCCCAGAACCATTCCTCTCCGACCCGCCAGTCCGTCAGCAGATTCTTGACAAGGAATGAGGCCGCGGCCATCCGCACGCGGTTGTGCATCCAGCCGGTCTGCCAGAGCTGCCGCATCCCGGCATCCACCAAGGGGTAGCCAGTACGGCCCTGCTGCCACGCTTCGAGCTCGCTCCTGCCCGGCTGCTCCCAGGCGAACCGGTCAAATTCGGGCCGGTAGTTGCGGGTGGCCAGTTCCGGGTTGTTGTACAGCAGCTGCCAGCAGAATTCGCGCCAGCCAAGCTCAGACCGGAAGATCCCGACGTCGGCAGGCACGTTTTGCGGATAGCGGCGGCGGATCGCGTGCCACACCCGGAACGGGCTGACTTCGCCGAAGCGCAGGTGCGGTGACAGGCGGCTGGTCCCCTCGACCCCGGGCAGGTTCCGCCCAGTTCCGTATTCCCCGGCGGGTCCGTCCAGGAAGTCGTCCAGCCGGTGCTGTGCGCCTTCCACCCCGGGGGTCCAGGTGGCGGCGAGGCCGCCGCTCCAGTCGGGGGAGGAGGGGAGCAGCCCCCAGCTGTCGAGATCGTCACCTGCCTGGAGGCGGCCTGGTTGCGGAGGTCCCGGGATCACAGCGGGACGCTCCAGCGGGTCGCGGACCTCCTGGCCGGCAAGGCACGCCCGCCAGAAGGGCGTGAACACCTTGTAGGGCCCGCCGGAGCCGGTCTTGACCGTCCAGGGCTCGAACAGGAGGTTTGCCTGGAAGCTTGAAGCCTCCAGGCCGCTTTCCGCGGCCCACGCCTTGAGGGCGGCGTCGATGGTTCGCTCCGGCTGGCCATAGCGCCGGTTCCAGAAGAGGTGCGCAGCTCCGGCCTGTGCCGCCACTTCCTTGATCACCTGCCCGGCCGGCCCACGGCGAAGGAGCAGACGTGAGCCGCGGGCCTCAAGGGCGGAGGACAAGGTCTGCAGCGAGTGGTGCAGCCACCATCTGGTTGCGCCTCCCAGCGGCCTGATGCCGGCAGATTCTTCATCCAGGACGTAGACCACCGTCAGCGGCAGGCCCAGCGCGGCGGCGGCGTTCAGGGCCGGGTTGTCGTCCAGGCGAAGGTCGTCGCGGAGCCAGACCAGGGCGGTCTCTTCAAGGGAGGTCATGGCACCACGCTACACACTGTGGACATGGCGATGGCCGGAACCGCGGTCCCGGCCATCGCCATGTTTGCCTGTGGAAGCCAGCTGACTTTAGAGCTTGTCGAAGTCGGCTTCCTCAACGGTCGATTCGGACTGTGCGGCACCGGCGGCACCGAGGGCAGGCTTGGCTCCGCCGGACTTCAACGCGGCGAGCCGGGCCTCGATCTCGGTCTGCTCGCCCAGGTCCTCCAGCTGGTTGAACTGCGCGTCCAGGCTGGATGCTGCAAGTTCCTCCTGGCCGCGGACCTTGGCCTCTTCGCGGCGGATCTTTTCTTCGAAGCGGCCCACTTCGCTGGTGGGATCCATGATGTCGATGCTCTTGATCGCGTCGTGCACCTGGGACTGCGCCGCTGCCGTCTTTGACCGGGCCACCAGTTCGTTGCGCTTGCTGGTCAGCTGGTTGAGCTTGTTCTTCATCTGGTCCAGGCCGGTCTTCAGCTTGTCCACCACCTCGCGCTGCGAGGCGATGCTCGGCTCCGCGCCCTTGGCTTCGTTCTCGGCTGACATCTGCCGCTGCAAGGCCACCTTTGCCAGGTTGTCGAACTTCTCGGCGTCGGCAACGTCACCGGCCGCGCGGAACTCGTCAGCCTTGCGGGAGGCGGCCAGTGCCTTGTTTCCCCAGTCGCGCGCGTTCTTGACGTCCTCGTTGTAATCGTCTTCCAGCATGCGGAGGTTGCCAATGGTCTGCGCAACGGCGGACTCTGCTTCGGCGATGTTGTTGGTATAGTCGCGGACCATCTGGTCCAGCATCTTCTGCGGATCCTCGGCGTTGTCCAGCAAAGTGTTGATGTTCGCCTTTGCCAGCTGCGCGATCCGGCCGAAAATGGACTGCTTAACCATGGTGTTTGCCTTTCGTCCTGCTCTGGGTGAACCACTGGGACCGGTGCACAGTGGTGTACTGCTTCTGTCCGCCCGCCGGGGTTTTCCGGCGTGTTCCGGCGGAAGTTCCTAGAAACTGCCGGAGTCTCCGCCGCCGAAATCGCCGCCGCCGAAGCCGCCGTCGCCGCCGCCGAAGCCGCCGCCTCCGCCGCCGTCACCCCAGCCACCGCCGCCACCCCAGCCGCCGTGGCCACCGTTGAGGATGGAGTTGATCAGGATGCCGCCCAGGATGGCACCGCCCAGTCCACCGCCGCCTCCGCCGCCGAACATGCCGCCGCGGCCATAGCCCTGGTTGGCGTAGCCGTCGAAGTGTTCCACGTCGGCCTGGGCCAGTTGGGCCGCCTGCGCTGCCAGGGCGTGCGCCTGCTGTGCGTAGGTGAGCGCGGTGACAGGGTCCGTGCGGGCAATGGACAGCGCATAGTCGAGGTTGCGCTGAGACTCAGCAAGCCTGGTGCGTGCCTCGGTGCCCACCCCGCCGCGGCGGGCCGTGATGTAGTCGGACGTGGCACTAATCTGCGCCTGCGCAGACATGATGGTCTGCTGCAGCGACGCCTGCGCGCGCCGGGCCTGCTCCTGCTGGTCACGGATCCCGGTCAGGGCCTGGTCCAGGGACTGGTGGGCGGTTTCGACCCGCTGCAGGGTGGCGATGGGGTCGATCTTTCCGCCCTGGATCTCGCTCTTGACCTGGGCCAATGCAGCCTCCACCGCGGCCACCGGCCCGGCCAGCTCGGCGTGGGCGCCGGACTGGATCATGGCCTTTGCCTGGGCCAGGTCCTGGGAGGTGTCCACCACCGAGGCTTCGAGGCCATTACGGGCCTCGTCGAGGTTGGTGGCCACCTTGGCGATGGCATCGAGGAGAACGTTGGTCTGGTGCAGGCTTTCTTCGGCTGCGCGCACGGCCACTGCTGCAAGGCTGCTCTCGCCCTCACCGAGCTTCTGCTGCGCGGTTTCGGACGCGTTCTGCACGAAGGCCAGGCGCTCCTTGGCCTGGACGATGTTGTCCGATACCTGCGTCAGTGCACTGTCCGCGTACTTGGACCGCATGGTGGCCAGCGACTGCTCCGCGCTGGCGATCTTGGCGTCCGCTTCGCGGGCTCCGGCGTTGACTGCGGCAAGGGCCTGCGGCGCGTTCTTCTCCAGCTCACGCAGCGAGTCGAAGTCAGCCTTCTGCTCCTGGAGGGATGCCAGGGCAGCCTCGGAGCGGCGGATGATCTCGCCCAGCCAGGTCCGTTGCTGCTCCTCCGTGTCCGGAATGTGGTCGTCGAGCTGCTGCTGCAGCTTGAACGACTCCGTCATGTGGGCTTTCGCCTCAGCCAGGGCCTTGGTGAAGTTTCCGACGGCGGAATCGCCGTACTGCGCCTGGGCAAAGCCAAGTTCCTGCTCGCTGGTCTTAATGGCGTCGTCCGCCTCGATCAGCAGGGAACCGCTCTTCCGGCGGAGTTCCTCCACGCTGAGTGACGCCAGCGGGTCCAGCTCGGCGCCCTGGGGCCCGTAGCTTCCGCTGGATGCGTCCTGGCCGGCAGCCTTCTTCCGGCGGTTCCGGTAGTAGAGGTACGCGCCGCCTCCGGCCACCACCACGCCCGCACCTACCAGGACGCCTGCACCGGCGCCGTCACCGGATGACACGTTGCCGCTGCCGCCGCCGGCGGCGTCACCAATGGCGGAGGCAGTATCGATAGCTGCCTGGGCGAAATCGCGCTTGCCGCCAGCGAGGTTGGCGGTGACTGCGTTCTGGCTGATGTTGGCCTGCTTGGACCGGATAGGGCTGTTTGAATTAGTGGCGAAGTTGAACTTGCCGTCATCAACAGCAATTGCCAGGACGGCATCGGCCCTGCCCATGCTCTTCAGCTCAGCTACTTTCTGCGTCCATTGAGCTGGGTCGGTCGGGTTGGTGAAGGTTTTCACCGTGACCACGTACAGGTTGTACTTGTGGTCCTTCAACAGCTTCTGGATGGCGTCCTGGACCTCGCCCTTCCGGCTGCCCAGGACATTGGCGTCATCCACAATGTTGGTGCCCGAGGGGATAGTAACCGGGTTCTCGGCCCATGCGGCGCCGGCGGGTACCGCCAGCAGCCCGGCAAGGCCGATCACGGCGAGGATACGTTTGAACTTTGACCGCATGTGCAACCCTTCAGCACGCCTGACACCGATTCGGGACGAATCAGTCGTCGAATCCAGCAGCGCCCCCACGCTTGGTGTGAAGCCGCAGGTCGCTGTGGCAATTCATCTTGATTCTATGGTGCACCCCACAGCCAGTCCATGCGCCCGAATATGCCGCCAGCGAAACGCTATGCCGGGAGGGCGGCGACCATCGAGGCGTTCAGCAAGCTCTCAGCAAACATCCGAGCTTGTCCCAGCGGGACGGTACATAGTTAATGGCAGACGAGGATGAAAGGAAGTCCCATGACTGAGAATCAAACCCCAGGCCCGGTCCCGGAGGACAGCTCCGCGGGCAGCAGGAACCCGTGGCAGCAGCAGGACCAGCAGCAGCCCGGAGACCGCCAGGCGGCCACTCAGTATGGGAACAGCGGCGCGGAACAGCAGAGCGGCGCGGCATACCAGAACCACACGGAGCGGCTGGACCAGCCGCAGTCGCGTGATAACCACACCCAGGAGTTGCCGGGGGCCCCACGTCCCGTGTACCCGCAGCGCCAGCCGTTCTACGGCCAGTCCGGATACTACGGCCAGCAGCACAACGGCCAGCCCCTGCACGGTGACGGCCACGGCACACCCAACGGGAGCGTCGGCCTGGCGCCCAACCCCAAGGACGCCCCCCGCCGGAAGGCGAGCTTCGGCGTCGGGACCCTCGTGGCCAGCATCCTCGCAGCAGGCCTCGTCGGGGGCGGCGTGGCCACGGTGGGCTCCGGCGAACTGTTTGGCAACACCGGGTCCAGCACCTCAACCGTCGCCGGCAACAGCCAGCCCGGGACCGTCATCGTCAACAACAAGGACGACGTCAACGCCATCACCGCCGCCGCCGTGAAGGCCTCGCCCAGCGTCGTCACCATCAGTGCCACGAGCGGCAGTTCAGGGGGCACCGGTTCGGGTATCGTCCTTGACGACCAGGGGCACATCCTGACCAACACGCACGTGGTGACCCTCGACGGCCAGACCGCCAACGCCACCCTTGAAATCCGGACCAGCGACGGAAAGGTCCTGCCGGCAAAGCTGGTGGGCACCGACCCCCTGTCCGACCTCGCCGTTATTAAGGTGGACGACACCTCAAGCCTCACCCCTGCCACTCTTGGCGATTCCGGCAAGCTCAACGTAGGGGATACCGCCATCGCCATCGGATCCCCGCTCGGCCTGACCGGAACGGTCACGGACGGGATTGTCTCAACCCTGAACCGGACCATCAGCGTCGCATCGTCTGCGGCTCCGGAGGGCGGTGACAACAGCCAGGGCGGCGACCAGGGGTTCCAGTTCGCGCCTCCGGGCGGCGGCCAGAGCCAGCAAAGCGCGGGGGAGGGCTCCATTGCCATCAACGTCATCCAGACTGATGCGGCCATCAACCCCGGCAACTCCGGCGGCGCCCTGGTGAACAGCAAGGGCGAGATCATCGGAGTCAATGTCGCCATCGCCTCCGCGGGATCCGGGACGTCCTCCTCGCAGAGCGGCAACATCGGCGTCGGCTTCAGCATCCCCATCAACCACGCCAAACGCGTGGCCCAGGAAATCATCGACACCGGCAAGGCCTCGCATGGCCAGTTGGGTGTCAGCGTCAAGCCCAAGTCCACGTCGGGCGCATCCTCGGAATTCTCCGTGGGGGCCGACGTCGCCACCGTTGACCCCAACTCGGCAGCCGGAAAGGCCGGCATCAAGGTCGGTGACGTCATCACCAAGTTCAACGACCTCACCATCGGCGAACCCAACCAGCTGACCGCAGCCGTCCGCGAACAGCCCGCAGGGTCCACCGTGAAGATCACCGTCCAGCGCAGCGGCAAGGAGCAGACGTTCGACGTTACGCTCGGTGCGGCGGCCAGCTGACGTCCGTCAGCAACACCCTGCAGCAATGACGACGGCGGCGTTCCCACCCAAAGGGGGCGCCGCCGTCGTCATGCTGCGCCCCGGCCACGCCCTGACACAGGCGTTAACGGAAGAGGGCGCGGGGGCGCGCCGATATGGTTAGCTAGGAGCTACCCGCCTGCCGGGCATTCCACGGCCATGACCCACCCGGCTGGCTGTCCACAAGCATGGAAGGCTGCTGTAAACACAGTGGAAGAGACATTGAAGATCGTAGTCCTGGTCAAACATGTACCGGACGCCCAGTTCGACCGCCACCTCAACGGTGCGGGCAACACCGTGGACCGCGACGAAAGCATTCTGTCCGAGCTTGACGAGTACGCCCTCGAGGCAGCGCTGCAGCTGGCCGAGGCCAGGGGCGGAAGCAAGGCGGGCAACCAGGTCATCGCCCTCAGCATGGGCCCCTCCGGAGCCGTCAACGCCGTCAAAAAGGCGCTGCAGATGGGCGCCACCGAGGGCGTCCACCTGACCGACGACGCCCTGGAAGGCTCCGACGCCGCAGCCACCTCGCTGGCACTGGCGGCAGCGGTCCGGCACCTTGGCGGCGTGGACCTGGTCCTCACCGGCATGGCCTCCACCGACGGCGAAACGTCGCTGGTCCCCGCACAGCTGGCCGAACGGCTCGGGCTGCCCCAGGTGACCTTTGCCTCCACCCTGGAGGTCGACGGCGGCCGGCTGACCGCACGGCGCGACGCCGACACCTCCTCGGAGACCGTCGAGGCGCCGCTGCCCGCCGTCGTATCCGTGACGGACCAGATCAACGAGCCCCGGTACCCCAACTTCAAGGGAATCATCGCGGCCAAGCGCAAGAGCATCACCACTCTGTCCCTGGCCGACATCGGCGTCGACCCCGCCCAGGTGGGCTTCGCCGGGTCCTGGACCAGCGTGGGCAGCGCCGAACAGCGGCCGCCCCGGACCGCAGGCACCATCATCACCGACGAGGGCGATGCCGGCATCAAGCTGGTTGACTTCCTGGCCGCCCAGAAGCTGCTCTAAGAGGGACATCGACATGGCAAAAGTACTGGTATTCATCGACAACCCGGGCGCATCGCTCAAGAAGAGCAGCCTTGAGCTGCTGACCCTGGCGCGCTCCCTGGGCGGAAGCACCGTGGCGCTCAATGGGGATCTTTCCGACGGCGTCGCCGCCACCTTCGCCGAGTATGGCGTGGAAAGCATCCTGCGCCCGTCGGCCCAGGACCTGGATGACTTCCTGGTTGCACCCAAGGCTGCCTACGTGGCCGCCGCGGCCGAGGCCAGCGGTGCCGGCATCGTGCTGCTGGACAACTCGCCGGAAGGCAAGGAGATCGCCGCACGCGTAGGTATCCGGTTGAACGCAGGTGTGATCACCGACGTCGTCGCCGTAGACCCCGACGGCACTGCTCACAAGTCCGTCCTGGCCGGCTCCTACAACACCGCCTGCAAGGCCAGCACTGCAGTTTCCGTGCTGACCCTGAAGGCCAACAACGTCATCCCGGAACCTGCTTCTGCCCCCACCACCCCGGAATCGGCCACCGTGGAGGTCCCCGCCGTGGCTGCAGCCGCCCGGATCACGGCCCGCGAGCAGAAGGTGGCCAGCGGCCGGCCCGACCTGACGGACGCACGGATCGTGGTTGCCGGCGGACGCGGCATGGATGGCGACTTCGGCCCAGTGGAGGAGTTGGCCGATGCCCTCGGGGCCGCCGTGGGTGCCTCCCGTGCCGCCACGGACGCGGGCTGGATCAGCCACGATGCCCAGGTGGGACAGACGGGCAAGACCGTTTCGCCGCAGCTGTACATCTCCGCGGGGATCTCCGGCGCCATCCAGCAGAAAGCCGGGATGCAGACATCCCAGGTCATCGTCGCCGTCAACAAGGACGCCGAGTCCCCGGTCTTCGAAATTGCGGACTTCGGGATCATCGGTGACGTCTTCGATGTCCTTCCCC
The DNA here is from genome assembly GCF_001428075.1 of Arthrobacter sp. Soil764. GTDB lineage: Bacteria > Actinomycetota > Actinomycetes > Actinomycetales > Micrococcaceae > Arthrobacter. The sequence continues at coordinate 319,710 of NZ_LMSI01000020.1, forward strand.
AGGCTGCGGCCGAGATCAAGAAGCGAAAAGGCTGAACCGTTGACTGCCTCCCTCGGGCAGGCAGGGAGCCCGTTCAACCCGGAAATACACCGGGTTGGGCGGGTGCTCTGTTTTGCGGCCCACCCTGACGACATCGACTTCGGCGCCGCCGGCACCATTGCCGCCTGGACGGCGGCCGGCGTGGAGGTCAGCTACTGCATCATGACCGACGGCGACGCGGGCGGCTTCGACCCCGCCCACCGCGCGGACATCATCGCCATGCGCGACGCCGAGCAGCGCCGCGCCGCAGAACTCGTGGGCGTCACCGATATCCACTACCTCCACCAGAGGGACGGGTACCTCGAACCCTCGCACGAGGTGGTGAAAGCGGTGGTGCGGCTGATCCGCGAACTCCGTCCCGACGTCGTGCTGGCCATGCATCCGGAACGGAACTGGCAGCGGCTCCAAAAGAGCCACCCCGACCACCTGGCCGTGGGGGAAGCCGTAACCCGCGCCGTGTATCCGGCGCTCGAGAACCCGTTCGCCTACCCGGAGCTGGCCGAAGCCGGCCTGGCAGCCTACAAGCTGCCATGGCTCTGGCTGTACGCCGGACCGGAGGAACGGGAAAACCACTTCGTGGACGTCACCGCCCATGTGGACGCGAAGCTGTCCGCCATCCACGTCCACGTCAGCCAGCACCCTGACGTGGACGCCATGGAAGCCACCGTCCGGCAAGGTATGCGGCTCAACGCCGCCCGGGCCGGGCTGCCGGACGGGCGCAGCGCGGAAGCCTTCCATGTGGTGGCGGTCAACGGGCCCGGGACGATCGCGGGTTTCTAGGGCAGCAAAGCGCCCCCGGTTCCTTCCATGGGAAGGGGCCGGGGGCGCTTTTTTTCACTTGATCGCCGCGTCAGGCTCCCAGCGGGGCTGCCGCCACAGTGGGCAGCGTGGGCGCCTTGGACCCGCCGGCCGGCTCAACGGTGATCCCCAGTGAGGCGGCCGAATGGATTCCCTGAACCACCGCGGGCTTGGACAGGGCCTGTTCGTCCATAAGCCCCTGCGACACCGGTGCGGAGCCGTCCTTGGGGATCAGCCACATCTGGTAGACCTTGCCGGCCGGGGGAGCGGGCACGTCGCTCATCTTCACCACGGCTGCGTCCTCCGACGCTGAAATCAGGAGGGTGGCCTTGCCGCCGCCCACAACATTCACGGAGGCCTCACGCAGGTCCCCGGCCCTGGCCACCTGGTTGACGGGATCGTTCTGGTCCGCCATGTAGGCGCCCACACCAACACCGCCCAGGGCGATGGCTGCGGCCGCCGCCACGCCGATGAGCCAGCGCCGGGCGCCGGACGGGCCGCGCCGTTCCTCCCGGCGCTTGCGGGCCTGCGCCAGTTCGTCACGGGCGTCCGGCCCGCCAGGGGTAATGTGAAGCGGTGTTGGAGCGCTGCTTCCGGCTGGTGCCGGCGCGCCTCCACCGGGCAGTCTGTCCTGCCCGGGGAACTGGGCAGGAAGCTGTGCGATGATCCGGTCAAACAGGTCCGACGGCGGTGCCTCCTCCACCCGGAAGGTGCGGGCCAGCGCCTCCCGGGACTGCCGGACGCGCTCGAAGAAGGCCTGGCGTTCCGCTTCCGGGGCCGCGGAGATATAGAGGTCAATGGCATCGCGTTCCTGGTCCGTGACCGCATCCAGGGCGTACAACTCGGCCAGGTCCACGGCGCGGCCTGAAGCCAGGTCCATTGCGACGGTGTCGCCGAAGGAACTCGAACCGCCGTTGCGGGCTTCATCCATTCCGCTCATCTCAACTCACCCCCAAACAGGTCTTCAATCGGATCAGTCCATCGCGGATGCGGGACTTGATGGTGGGCACCGCTGCATTCAGCCGTTCCGCGACCTCCCGGTAGGTGAGGCCGCCGTAGTAGGCCAGGCGCACGGATTCCTGCTGTGTTTCGGTCAGCGTCCCCAGGCAGCGGACCACAGCCTCAGCTTCCAGCCGGCTGCCCACTTCGTCGGACACGCTGTCGTGGTCGATGTCCTGCGTACTGGCCCCGTACCTGGCTTCCCTGTCGGTGGAAGACTGTGAGGACCGGACCTTGTCCACAGCCCGCCGGTGCGAGATGGTCATCAGCCAGGACAGCGGGCTCCCTGCCTGCGGATCGAACTTCGCCGCGTTCTGCCAGACCTGCAGGAAGACTTCCTGCGTGGTGTCTTCGCTGAGTTCGGGATCGATCAGGACGCGCCGTGCCATGCCGAAGACCCTGCGGGAGGTCAGCTGGTAAAACTCGGCAAAGGCCGCCTGGTCCCCGCGGGCAATGCCCGCCAGCAGGACCGAGAGGCGTTGGCTGAGGTCTGCAGGTGGGTCAGTCACCGCGGCGGAGCCCTCGGAATTTGGCGCGTTGGGAGTTTCCATTAATTCCAAGCATAAGTCTCCGGGCGGTGAATCCTCAGCAGTGCCGTTCCGGCTGCGGCCTGCCTGCCTGGATCCTGCCTCCAGTAGTGTCACCTGCCGCTCCTTGCTCCGCTCGAATGTCCTCAAGAGTCATTCGATGCCGGAGCGGGGGCGGATGGGCCAGCGGGTGAAGAATTTGCGCGGCCGGGTGGAACCGGTCCCGGTGAGGGGTTTCCTAAAGCCTGGCCCCGGCAAAGCCCTGCTGGCGCCAGGCCTCGTAGACGGCAATCGAGGCGGCGTTGGCGAGGTTCAGCGAACGAAGGGCCGGCAGCATGGGCAGGCGCACGGTAGCGGTCACGTGGGGATCGGTTTTCAGCTCTTCCGGGAGTCCCACCGATTCACGGCCGAACATCAGGACGTCGCCGGGGCGGTAGGTGATGTCGGTGTAGCTGGTGGTGCCGTCCGAGGTGAAGGCGTAGACGCGTTCGGGCTGAAGGTGCTGCCAGGCGTCGTCGATCGACTTGTGCACGGTGACGACGGCGAGGTCATGGTAATCGAGGCCTGCCCGGCGGAGTTTTGCGTCGGAGAAGTCGAAGCCCAGGGGTTCCACGAGGTGCAGTTCTGCGCCGGTGATGGCCGCAAGGCGGATGGCATTGCCGGTATTGCCGGGGATTTCTGGGGCATGGAATAGGATGCGGAACACCTCCCCATCCTAGCCATCCATGCTCAGTGCATGCCGCGCAGCAGCCTGGCGAGGACCGGGACGTTCACCGTGTTGGGGGCCGGGCCTGATGCCAGGAATTCCTTCAAGCCGCGAACCATGCCCGCCGCGTTGACGATTTGCACAGTTTCCAGCGCGCCCGCTGGACGCCGGTGGTGGTCGATCACGGGCTCATGGAGGTTGCCGTCCGGGCTGTGCACCACAGTCCAGCCGGTGACATTCAGTTCAGGGAAGATGTCCTGCATGGCCCATACCACCCGGGCGAGCTGCGGCGGCGCCACCGCGCGGCCGCCGTGGTTGAGCGTCCGGCCGTCCCAGGCATAGGCGCCCTTGGGCAGGAGCATGGAGTTCACCAGGGCCAGCCGGTAGCCGGACAGGACCGCGTGGTCGATGTGATTGTTGTCGGCGGGCGACTGCAGGCCGTTGATGAGCCGGGCGGCCGGAATGGTCGGCAGCACCTGCCGGGTCAGCAGCTGCACGGTGCGCATTTCGCGCTGGATGCGGGCTTCGGCGCCAAAGATCCCCCGTTTCCGCGGCATGCCATGCACCTGTTGGCGCGCTTGGGCAAGGGGAATAAGCGGGACGTCGGAGTTCTCTGTCCCGTACGGCGGAACGTAGACCGGCGGGTCTCCCGCAGTGTTCCTGCCGTTGTCCGGCCTGCGGACGGTGGCAGAAGCCCGGCTTCCGGCGGCGGGCGCATCAAAGTGGGCGCCGTTGTCGGCCGGCATGCTGCGGGCCGGAGCGGCGCCGTAGGTGCGGTCGTAGGCTTTCCGGCGCTGTGGATCGATGAGGGTCTCGTAAGCAGCGGTCACGCGGCGGAAGGTTGCAGCATCGCCTCCGTGGTCCGGGTGGGCCGTCCTGGCAGCGCGCCGGTAAGCCACCTTGATTTCCTTGTCGGTGGCGGTGACGGCCACGCGAAGGACCTGGTAGTGGGAGCTGCTGCTCTCGGTCAAGATGTTCCTTTTCTTAATGCGCGGCTTCTTCAAATTCTCCGCAGGGGAAGGAAAGTGCCCGCCCAGTTTAGCCAGCACAGTCCAGCTGGCACGGATGGCGGCCTGCCGTAACAACGAATGCCCTGGGCTTCCGGGTTCCCGGGGGATGCCGTCTAGACTCGTGCTGCGCGGCCGGACAGCGGCGGCGGGGGTGCAACGGAGTGGAGATGGATATGCCGACGACGGCGGGGCGGGCCGGAAGGGCAGGGAACCGGGCGGTGCTGCTCGCCGCTGCCGGCCTGGGTTCGGTGCTGCTGGTCGCCTGCAGCGTGGACGTGCGGGATCCTTCCGTGACTGCGGCTCCTGCCGACACGCCCGTTGTATCCACGCCCACCATCACACCGGGATACGACGCCGCGGCAGTGGCGGGACGGGACCTGCCCTTTGCCGCCGGCGGCACCCTGGCGCCCGGGGTGCCGGTAGGCATTTCGGATGGGCTGAAAGACGCACCTGGCTGGAAGCTGGTCATGGAGAACGTGTCGGGCGCCAGCCAGTTCGCCAAAGCGGATGGGTGCCTTGTCGCCGCGAGGGTCAGTACAGGGCAGGGTCCGCTGGTACGCGGTGGGGACCGGGAATCGTCCGTCGCACTGTTCCAGTACCTTGATGCCACCATCCAGCCCTCGTATCTGAAGACCGAAACATTGCAGTGGGGCGGTACCCCTGATGCTCCCGGGAAGAACGTGGAAGTGCTGGCCCTTGAGCAGTCAGCTCCCGGCGGACGGTCCACTGCGGTGTTGGCAAGGGTTTTCGGGGCCGCGCAATCCTCGGCCTATATATCGGTGTCCTGCCCGGATCCGGCAACGCTTGCTTCCGCCCGCGGTGACGTGGTCCGCTACCTGCCATTGCTGCCGCCGTCTGCTTGAGGCTGCGCATGTTGCGGGCGGCTTCCTCGGCGCCGGGATCCCTTTGCAGAATCCCCGGTTTTCTAGGTCCGCGCGCGCAAAACCGCCGGCGGCTGGAGGGCTCAGCTGCCGGCGGGTCTTTGTGCAGTTAACGCCAGGCGCCGCATCGAGGGCAGCGCCGGGCGAATTCCCGCGAGATCACGCAGCGGCTCGGCTGTTTTCCATCGACAGGCGGTTAAGGGCCAGCGCGCCCACCAGCAGACCGAAGTCCCGCAGGGCCACGTCGTAGAAACTCCCGAGCAGCAGCAGGTTGATGATGATCCCTGCTAGCCAGGCCGCCACCAGCAGCGAGCCGTATTTCGGCCGGACCGCCACGACGATGCCGGCGATGATCTCCACAACGCCCACGATGTACATGAAGGTCTGGGGCGCCAGTGGTACGACGGCGGTGGCCTGGGGCGCCAGGTACACGGTCCAGTCAGTGAGGATGTTGGTGAACTTGTCCAAACCGAAAAGGATCGGTGCGACGGTAAAGACAGTGCGCAGCAGCAGGAACGCCTGCCTGGCCGCCGGCATGGCTGTTGCTGCGTTCCGGGCCTGCACTGCCGACGTTGATTTCATGGTGTTCTCCTTCTAAAAGTAGGTATGCCAATTTTAGAAAGGCAAGGTTCTATAATCAATAGATCCTGACTTTGGATTTGGATTGGTGGACATCATGTACCGACTTCCATGGGCTGACAGGATTGCTGCCGTAGCCTCGCTGACGGATGGCAAGAGGCTGCAGCTTTTCGAACTGGTGGCCGCAGCGCCAGGACCGCTGGGGCGGGACGAAGTGGCCGAGGCTACAGGCATGCCCCGCAGTACCGTCTCCTTTCATCTGGACAGACTGGTGCAGGACGGCTTGCTGGCCGTGGAGTTCCACAAGCCGGCCGGGAGAGCAGGGCCGGGGTCCGGCCGCCCCGCCAAGATGTATCGGCCGGTGGGAAGCGAGGTCAACGCGTCAGTACCGGACCGGAACTATGACCTCGCCGGGGAACTCATGGCGGCGGCGATCGAAACCTCCCAGGCCGGCGGCGCCCCCGTCGGTGAATCGCTCCGTGCGGCCGCCTTCCGGAAAGGCCGGGAGCTGGCAGAAGCAGCCGGCGGCCTGGAGGAATTCCTGGCCGAAGCCGGCTACCAGCCGGAGCAGGACGGTGAAGGCGGTTACCTGCTTCCCAACTGCCCGTTCCACCGGCTCTCACGGTCGCATGCGGCAGTGGTATGCGACATGAACGGCGCCTTCCTGCGTGGGGCCGCGGTGGGCTGTGGCAGTGCGGAAGAGCGCGTTGCCCCGGCTGCCGGGCCCGGTCATTGCTGCGCGAGGATCACCGCCGGGGACTGAGGGCTCCCGCCGAGGACGCAGCGGCAGGCCGCGATAGAATTGGGGGATGCCCGCGTACCTTGACCATGCCGCCACTACTCCGCTTTCGGCTGCGGCGCTCGCCGCCCTGACGCGTGAACTGGCGCGCACTGGCAACCCGTCCTCGCTGCATGGCTCCGGACGCCGGGCCCGCCGCGCCGTCGAGGATGCGCGCGAGGTCATCGCCGCGGCCGCAGGAGCCCATCCCTCGGAGGTCATTTTCACCTCCGGAGGCACAGAATCGGACAACCTTGCGGTAAAGGGCATGTACTGGTCCCGTGTGGCGGAAGACCCAAAGCGGCGCCGCATCCTCTGCTCCGCCGTCGAACATCACGCGGTGCTGGACACCGTGGGATGGCTTGAACGCCACGAAGGCGCTGAAGTGACCTGGCTGCCCGTGGACAGCGATGGCATCCTGGACCTCGACGCCCTCGAGGCCGAGCTTTCCCGGGACCCCGGCGCCGTAGCCCTGGTGACCGTGATGTGGGCCAACAACGAGGTGGGCACCATCCAGCCCATCCGCCGCGTGGTTGAACTGGCCCATGCCGCCGGCGTCCCGGTGCACTCGGACGCAGTCCAGGCTTTCGGATCGGTGCCCGTGCACTTCAGGGATTCGGGCCTGGATGCCATGTCCATCTCCGGACACAAGATCGGCGGCCCGGTGGGAGTGGGCGCACTCCTGCTGGGGCGTGCGGTCAAGCTGACACCGGTGCAGCACGGCGGCGGGCAGGAACGTGACGTCCGCTCCGGCACCCTGGACACGGCCTCCATCGCTGCCTTCGCTGCCGCCGCAGAGGCTGTCACCGCCGGATTGCAGACTGAAGCCCCGCGGATCGCCGCACTTCGTGACCGCCTGATCGCGGGCGTCAGTGAACGCGTCCCTGAAGCGGTCCTTCGCGGTGCACCGGCCGGCGGCCGGTTGCCGGGCAATGCGCATTTCACCTTCCCGGGCTGTGAGGGGGACTCGCTGCTGTTCCTCCTTGACCTGGCCGGCGTCGAATCTTCCACCGGTTCGGCCTGCACGGCCGGCGTGCCGCGGCCATCCCATGTGCTGCTGGCCATGGGCCTGGACGAGGAGACAGCGCGCGGAGCCCAGCGGTTCAGCCTGGGGCACGCGTCCACCGAGGCCGACGTCGATGCCCTGCTCGGAGCGCTGCCGGAGGCTTATGCGCGGGCACGCCAGGCCGGCATGGCCGGACACGAGTCCTCGATCCAGACAGCGGGAACCGTGGCGCGGCAGGCGCTGCGCGGGGTGTGAAGGCGCCGGCCCGTTTCCTTTACGCCTGGAGCATTTGTATCCGGTTCGCCGATTTGCCTGCCACCGTAGAATAGATAGGCGAAGATCGTTTCCGCCGCCGGCATATCCAGCCCGGCCCCGGAAGACACTGTCCCTCAACAGAAAGCCAGCATGCGAGTACTAGCAGCCATGAGCGGCGGAGTGGACTCCGCTGTTGCCGCCGCCCGCGCGGTGGAGGCCGGGCACGACGTCGTCGGCGTCCACCTTGCCCTTTCGCGCATGCCCGGCACCCTGCGCACGGGCAGCCGCGGCTGCTGCACCATCGAGGATTCCCGGGACGCCTGGCGTGCCTGCGACGTGCTGGGCATCCCTTACTACGTGTGGGATTTTTCCGAGCGCTTCAAGGAAGACGTCGTTCAGGACTTCATCGATGAGTACGCAGCCGGCAGGACGCCCAACCCCTGCATGCGCTGCAACGAACGCATCAAGTTCGCCGCCCTGCTGGAGAAGGCCATTGCCCTGGGCTTTGACGCCGTATGCACCGGCCACTACGCCAAGGTGATCGAAGACTCCGACGGCAACCGGGAGCTGCACCGCGCCGCGGACTGGGCCAAGGACCAGAGCTATGTACTTGGCGTCCTAACGCACGAACAGCTCAAGCACTCCATGTTCCCGCTGGCCGATACCCCGTCCAAGGCCGAGGTGCGTGCAGAAGCGGAGCGGCGGGGCCTGTCCGTGGCCAACAAGCCTGACAGCCATGACATCTGCTTCATTCCCGACGGCGATACAGCAGGTTGGCTTGCCGAAAAAATCGATATGACCAGCGGCGACATCGTGGATGAGACCGGCGCGAAGGTGGGGGAGCACCCCGGCGCCAACGCATTCACCGTCGGGCAGCGGCGCGGCCTCAAGCTTGGGACTCCTGCTGCCGACGGCAAGCCCCGGTTCGTCCTGGAAATCCGGCCCAAGGAAAACAAGGTGGTGGTGGGTCCCGAGGCGCTGCTGGCGATTGACGAGATCCGCGGCATCAAGGTTTCCTGGGCGGGACTTCCCATCGCCGAAGTGGAAACCGGAACTGAATTCGACTGCCACGCGCAGGTGCGCGCCCATGGGGATCCGGTCCCGGCCACTGCCTGGGTGGAGTCCGCCACCGAGGGCGCAGCAGGAAACCAGTTGGTGGTCCGGCTGGAGACGCCCCTGCGGGGCGTGGCCCCCGGCCAGACAGTGGTGCTGTACCAGGGCAGCCGGGTACTGGGCCAGGCCACCATCGACGCCGCCCGCTCGCTCCAGCGCGCCGCGCTTTAACCCGTAGCACCAAAGCACCGTCCCGGTTAACGCCGTGGCGCTGCTTTGGCGTGCAGCGGGTTCTTTTGAGGCGGGCTGCCTGCACCCGGCGTCCGCTCAGTGGGCGGGGGTACCAAAGAAATAAATTTTGTGTTTCAACTCACAGAATTGAGCGTCCTGAGGGCTGACTCTCTGATTGAATCTAGGGATCAGCACTGCGCGCCGGAGCAGGGGCCACATATGCCCATGCGTCCGGCACGCATGTACTCATCGGACAGAAAGTTCACAGATGATCAAGAGCACAACGGCCCTGCACCGCGCCATCGCGCTGGCAGGCATCTCCGCCCTGGCCCTGACAGCCTGCACCGGGCCATCGGGCGGCGGAGGCGGCGGAACGTCCACCGGCGGCAGCGCCGGCGGCGGTGCCATCACATTCGGAACAACGGACAAGGTCGTAACCCTCGACCCCGCCGGCTCCTATGACGCAGGTTCCTTCCTGGTGATGAACCAGGTGTACCCCTTCCTGATGAACTCCAAGCCCGGTGCGGCCGAGGTCAGCCCGGACATCGCGGAATCGGCCTCCTTCACGACGCCCACAGAGTTCACCGTCAAGCTGAAACCCAACCTGAAGTTTGCCAACGGCCACGCACTGACTGCCTCGGACGTGAAGTATTCCTACGACCGTGTGGTGAAGATCAACGACCCCAACGGACCCTCGTCCCTGCTGTCCAACCTCAAATCCGTCGAGGCCAAGGATGACACCACGGTGGTGTTCACCCTGAAGGCCGGCAACGACCAGGTGTTCCCCAGCGTCCTGGGCACCAACACGGGCCCGATCATCGATGAGGAGGTCTTCCCGGCCGACAAGGTGATGAGCGATGAGGACATCGTTTCCGGCAAGCCCTTCGCCGGCCCCTACACCATCGATTCCTACAAAAAGAACGAACTCGTCAGCCTCAAGAGCAACCCGGACTACAGCGGGCTGCTGGGCAAACCCTCCAATGACAGCGCCGTCATCAAGTACTACGCCGACTCCAACAACCTGAAGCTGGACGTCCAGGGCGGCAATATCGATGTTGCCGGCCGCAGCCTGACAGCAACCGACGCCGCCGACCTCGAGAAGGACTCCAAGGTCAAGGTCTACAAGGGCCCGGGTGGCGAGCTCCGGTACATCGTCTTCAACTTCGACACGATGCCCTTCGGCGCCAAGACGCCCGAAGCCAACCCCGCCAAGGCCCTTGCAGTGCGGCAGGCCATGGCTGACATCGTCGACCGCCAGGCCATCTCCGACCAGGTGTACAAGGGGACCTACGTGCCCGCATACTCGGTGGTCCCGGACGGCCTTCCCGGCGCAACCCAGCCGATGAAGGAAATGTACGGGGACGGCAGCGGCAAACCGAGCCTGGACAAGGCTAAGAAGGTCCTGGCAGACGCCGGAGTCACCGGTCCGGTCAACCTGAAGCTGCAGTACAACCCGGACCACTACGGCAAGTCCTCCGGTGACGAATACGCCATGGTCAAGGAACAGCTGGAGAAGTCAGGCCTGTTCACCGTGGACCTGCAGTCCACCGAATGGGTGACGTACTCCAAGGCCCGGACCGCAGACGCCTACCCGGTCTACCAGCTGGGCTGGTTCCCGGACTACTCCGACGCGGACAACTACCTCACGCCGTTCTTCATCCCCGGCAACTTCCTGAAGAACCACTACGAGAACCCGACCGTCACGGACCTGGTACAGAAGCAGCTCACCACGCCTGACAAGACCGAACGCCAGAAACTGCTTGGCGACGTCCAGACTGCGGTGGCGAAGGACCTTTCCACCCTGCCGCTCCTCCAGGGCTCCCAGCTGCTGGTGGCCGGGAAGGACATCAAGGGCGTCGAGAAGACCCTTGATCCCTCCTTCAAGACACGCCTTGGCGTCTTGTCCAGGTAAGCACTCCACCCCCATCGGGCTCTGACGGGCCGGAGGCGGGACGCCGCAACGGCGTCCCGCCTTTTGCCGGTCATCAGCCAGCACCGAGGGGACTGCTGGCTCCCGGTCACCACGAATCCAGGTACCGATGACAACTTTGATTGACGCGCCGCCCAGTGACGCGGACGCACTCCTTCCACCCAGGAAAAAGCAGGGAGGCGGAGGACTGGGCCAGTACATCCTGGTCCGCTTCCTGCTGATCTTCCCAACCATCCTCATCCTGGTCACCATGGTGTTCTTCCTCATGCGGATCACCGGCGACCCCATTACGGCTGCCATGGGCGGCCGGCTGCCCCCTGACCAGCTGCAGCAACGCATCCACGCGGCCGGCTACGACCGGCCGCTGATCGTGCAGTACTTCGAATACCTGGGCCAGCTGGCCACGGGCAACTTCGGCACCACCCTCTCGGACAACCGCAAGGTCACCGAGATGCTCACCACCTACGGTTCCGCCACGCTGGAGCTGTCCATCAACGCCCTCATCATCGCGCTGCTGGTAGGCATCCCGCTGGGCATGATCGCGGCCCAGCGCCGTGACCACCTGCCGGACGCAGTGCTCCGGGTCCTGGCCATCCTGTTCTATGCCACCCCGGTCTTCTTCGCGGGCATGCTGCTCAAGCTGGTGTTCTCTGTGTGGCTGGGCTGGCTTCCGGTGGCCGGCCGCGCGGGGACAAGGACGGAACTGTCCCTCACCGCGCTGGAGGCGCCCACCGGCATCTATTGGCTGGATGCCCTGCGCAGCGGGAACATGGCTGCCTTCAGCGATGTGATGTCCCACGCGGTCCTCCCGGCGGTGGCCCTGGGCTTCCTGACGGCAGGCGTCTTCCTGCGCCTGGTCCGGACCAACGTCATCGGCACCCTCGGCAAGGATTACGTCGAGGCAGGCCGTTCGCGCGGCGTCAGCGAGTTCCGGCTGGTGACCAAGCACGCCTACAAGCCGGCGCTGATCCCCATCATCACCGTGATGGGCCTGCAGATCGCTGTGATGCTTGGCGGCGCGGTGCTCACAGAGAAGACATTTGAGTGGAAGGGTCTTGGGTTCCAGCTGGCCAATTACCTCACGGCGCGCGACTTCGTGGCGGTCCAGGGCATTGTGGTGCTGCTGGCCGTCATCGTCGCCGTCACCAACTTCATCGTTGATATCATTGCCGCGCTGATCGACCCCCGCGTGAGGTACTGACATGACTGCAGAGACACCCCTGGAACCGGTCGCCAACCCGCGGGCCCCCTTCTTCCGGCGGCTGCCAGTGGTTTCCCACTTCAACAAGAGCGTCGGCCTGCAGCGCTTCATGCTGGTGGTGGGGCTCGTCCTCACCGGCATCTTCCTGCTCACCGCACTGACGGCACCGCTGCTGGCACCCTATGGCTTCGCGCAACTGTCGGATGCCGACGGGAGCTTCCCCACCCAGCAGGCACCCGGCGGCAAGCACCTCCTCGGCACCACCGTGGGCGGGTATGACGTACTGTCGCGCGTGATCTGGGGCACGCAGACAGCGCTGCTGGTCATCATCGTGGCCGTGGTCCTCTCCATCTTCGCCGGCGTCATCCTCGGCCTGGTGAGCGGCTACATCGGCGGATGGCTGGACCGGATCCTGGTCGTGGTGGCGGACGCGATCTACGCCTTCCCCTCGCTGCTCGTCGCAATCGTCATGGCAATCGTCATCAGCGGCGGTCAGTCCAGCCTGCTGGGCGGGATCCTGGCCGCCGCCATCTCCATCACGGTGGTGTTCATCCCGCAGTACTTCCGGGTGATCCGTGCCGAGACCATCCGCCTCAAAGCCGAACCCTTCGTCGAATCGGCCAAGGTGGTTGGTGCGTCCAACATCCGCATCATGACCCGGCACATCTACCGCAACGCCACCCGGACACTGCCGCTGATCTTCACGCTGAACGCGTCCGAATCCATCCTGACGCTGGCAGGCCTCGGTTTCCTCGGTTTCGGCATCGAGCCAAGTTCGGCTGCCGAATGGGGCTTTGACCTGAACAAGGCGCTCGCGGACACCACGTCAGGTATCTGGTGGACCGGCCTGTTCCCGGGCATCGCCATCGTCTGGACAGTCCTCGGGCTGACGCTGGTGGGGGAAAGCATCAACGACTTGAACGATCCGCGCCTCCGCGGCCGCAGGCGGACCGGTGGCGGCAGTTCACCAGCACCAGTGACCACCGAGGCCCTCGGCGCAGAAGTGAGGACGTCATGACCATCAACATTGATCCTTCGCCCAACCAAGGCACTGACAGCGGCCGGCGGGTTCTTGACATCAACCACCTCAAGGTCACGTTCGCCACCGACGTCGGTGATGTCCCGGCAGTGAAGGACGTCAGCCTCGACGTCAGGAAAGGCGAGGTCCTGGCCATCGTGGGCGAGTCAGGCTCGGGTAAGACGGTGACCGCCAAAACCATCCTGGGTTTGCTGCCCGAAACCGCCAGCAGCTCCGGCACGGTCCTGATCAACGGCGCCGACGTCATCAGCGTGAGCGCCGCCAGGCTGCGCCAGATCCGCGGCCGGGACGTCGCCATGGTGTTCCAGGAACCGTCCACCGCGCTGAACCCGGTGTTCACGGTGGGCTGGCAAATCGCGGAGGGCATCCGCGCCCATGCGGCCAGCGAGGGCGCTAAGCGCGTTTCGAAGAAGGAAGCCAAAGCGCGGGCCATCGACGCGCTCCGAAAAGTGGGGATCCCTGATCCCGAACACCGCGTCAACTACTACCCGCACCAGTTTTCAGGCGGGCAAAAGCAGCGTGTGGTGATCGCCGCGGCGCTGGCCCTGAACCCTGGACTCATTGTGGCCGACGAGCCCACCACCGCCCTGGACGTCACAGTCCAGGCCGAGATCCTGGAGCTGCTGCGGGACCTGCGCGACAAGTACGGAACATCGATCGTCCTGATCACTCACAACATGGGCGTGGTGGCTGACCTGGCGGACCGCGTGGTGGTGATGTACCAGGGCGACATTGTGGAGGAGGCCGCGGCGAAGACCTTGTTCGCTGAACCTCGGCAGGAGTACACCCGCAACCTCCTTGCTGCCGTGCCGCACCTGGGCCGCAACTCGGCGTCGGAGGGCCTTACCGAACGGCCCCACCAGGACGAGGAAATCCTGGTAGCTGCCGACAACCTGGTGATCGAGTATCCGGGACGGCTCGGCACGCCCGCGTTCAAAGCCGTGGATGGGGTCAGCTTCACCTTGTCCAGGGGTGAAGTGTTCGGTCTGGTCGGTGAATCGGGATCCGGCAAGACCACCATCGGGAGGGCCATCGCCGGGCTTAACCGGACTACCGGGGGGAGCCTCAAAGTGCTGGGCTATGAGATGCTCAACCTTCGGGAACGCACCTTCAAGCCGCTCCGGAAGGACATCGGCTTCGTGTTCCAGGACCCGGCCGCGTCGTTCAACCCGCAGCTGACCATTGGCGAGTGCATCGCCGAGCCGATGCTCATCCATACCAGGCCAAGCGATGCCCAGGCGCGCAAACGCGTCGGTGAGCTGCTGGAATCCGTCCAGTTGCCGGCCTCGTACGCGGGCCGGTATCCGCACGAACTGTCCGGCGGCCAACGGCAGCGGGCGTCACTGGCGCGGGCGTTGAGCCTGAACCCCCGGCTGCTGATAGCGGACGAGCCGACGTCGGCCCTGGACGTTTCGGTCCAGGCAAAGGTCCTCGAGCTGTTCCGGGACATCCAGGAGGAGTTTGGATTCGGCTGCCTGTTCATCAGCCACGATCTGGCCGTGGTGGACATCCTGTCCTCCTGGGTGGGCGTCCTGTACAAAGGCAAGATGGTGGAGCAGGGGATCGGCAGCCAGATCATGGGAAACCCGCAGCATGACTACACGCGCCGGCTGATCGCCTCCCTGCCCGTGCCTGACCCGGCCGAACAGGCCAAACGGCGGGAGGAGCACCGGGCGCTCCTGGGAATCTGACCCCGGAGGACAACTTCCCGCTGTGAAGCGCCGGAGCCGGCGAACGGCCGGCACCGGCGCTTCACACCCGCGTCGATTCCATCGGCTCCCATAGACTGGAACCATGACGCAGCACAACCCCACCTCTCCCGGCTCCGACGATTTTGATCCATCCGCCAGCTCACTGGCAGGCCACGTGGACGATTCGGTGATGGCTGAACTGCTGTCCATCCGTTCCAGCATCGACAACATCGATGCCACCCTGGTGTACCTCCTCGCCGAGCGCTTCAAGGCAACGCAAAAAGTGGGCTTCCTGAAGGCAACGCACCGCCTCCCGGCCGGTGATCCGGGACGTGAAGCGGCCCAGATTGCACGGCTGCGCCGCCTCGCCGAGGACGCCCACCTTGACCCGGCATTCGCGGAGAAGTTCCTCAACTTCATCATCGGCGAGGTCATCCGCCATCACGAGGCCATCGCCGAAGACCACCAGGCCTCGTCCGGCCAGCAGCCGCAGACCTCCGCACTGGCGTGAGCCGGGAACAGCACCAACCGGATCCTGGCCGGCGTCCGGCCGTTGCCCCTGTCAAGGAAGCCGCAGCCAAGGAAGTGACGGCCACCGGCCTGGGTCCATGGCCCGGCGATGACCCGCTCGAAGCCGCCCGGATCATCCGTGGCGAACTGGGCAGTCCGCATCTGCCATTCCTTGCCGAACTGCCTGACCGTGGCGTGGGTTCGGACGCCGTGGGCCGCACCGCCGCGCTGCTGGAAGAGCTGGCGGTGGATGTCCAGCCATACGGATGGCGGCTGGTTGACCGCCCCGGCAAGGACATGCAACGGGCAGCGTCTGCACTGTCCACCGACCTGAACGTCCTCGCCGATGTGGCCGGAGCCGAGGACGTATCCGCCGGTGAACTGAAGGTGCAGCTGGTGGGGCCGCTCAGCCTGGCCGCCGGCCTGCATCTGCATAATGGGGAGCGCGCGTTGCTGGATCACGGTGCCCGCCGGGATGTTGCGGCGTCCCTCGCCGCCGGAGTGGGCAGTTATCTTCGCCGGGTGGCTGCCGCGGTCCCGGGTGCCCGCCTGGTGGTCCAGGTGGACGAGCCCGATGTCGCCGCCGTGCTGGCCGGAACCATACCCACGTCCAGCGGATACCGTACCCTCCGCGCCGTGCCGGGATCGGAAGCACGCGAGTCCTGGCGCCTGGTCCTGGATGCCCTGCGCTCTGCCGGTGCAGCCGAGGTAGTCGTGTCATGCCCTGAAATCGAAGCGCCGATCGAGTTGGTGCTGGCAGCCGGTGCGGACGGCATCGCGCTGCCTCTTAAGGCATTGACAAACCGGCAGTGGGAGCATGTTGCCGCCGCGGTGGAGGGAGGCAAACAGTTTTGGGCGGGTGCGCTGGACGTGCCTGCCGCCGGTTCGCTGCCCCGGGTTGCCGACTGCGTTCAATCGGTATGGCGTCCATGGCGCCAGCTGGGTCTTCCGCCGTCGCTGCTTGGCGCCATCCGGGTGACCCCGGCAGCCGGACTGGCAGAGCACTCACCGGCACAGGCCACTGCCGTCCTGGGCAGGCTTAACCAGGTGGCCGACGGCCTGAACCAACAGGCGCTGGGATAGGGCTACACCCTGTTCTCCCAGCGGTCCGGCTGGGCGTAGCGGGGCAGGTAGCTTTGGGCGGAGCTTCTGCCGGTATAGGGGCGGAGCCGGTAATCAAAGGCTCCGGCGTACACCAGGACCAGTCCGATTTGGGGCTGGATGACCTTCACCTGGATGCGGTGCCGGCCGTTGCTGCCCTCAGCAGGATCCCACCACTGTTCGGCGTAGGCTTTGGCGTCCAGGGCTGCCGGAAGCGGGACCCGGAGCGGGCCAAGGAAAAGCCGCGATGCCTCTGACACGCCGCGCAGCTTACCTTCCGCAGTCACGCTCAAGTTAAGGTCGGTCACCAGCCGCCGGTAGCGTCCAACGTAGTCCACCAGCTGGGTGCTGCCACCCCGGTTGGTGGCGCTGGTGGTGTCCTGGAAAAGTCGCGTGCGTTCCGGGAAACGGATCTCCCGGCGGGCCGTGAGGCTGGATCGGCCGAACGGATCCTGGTGCGCGTGGTTCTCGATCCGGAACGGGACGTTTTCCCCATACTCGGGGAAAAAGGCCTCTTCACCCCCGGTGAGCCGCAGCAAAGGGCGCAGCCAGCGCTGGCGGCAGCCCACGACGTCGAACGTTCCTTCCCCTACGCCGTACTGCCCGGATCCCGGGACCAGCGAGAAGTACTCCTGCAGTTCCGGCTGCAGCCGGGAGAATTCCCCGCCCAGGGCCTGCTGGTAGATCGGGACGTTCATGGGTGGACCTCCTGTTGGCTGTGGAATGACTGCCTTTGGGTTTCACAATCTACCGGCAGCCTTGAGCCTGATGTACATGTCAGCAAGCCTTGGCGGCAAGTCGTGTGGCTCGGCATCCACCACTTCCACCCCGTAGCGGCGCAGCTCGGCCGTCACCGCTGCCCGCTGGAGGAGGGCCCGCTCCGCCGCAGCCGCGCGGTACACCGCAGTGGCATCGTTGCGGTCGCGCAGCATGGCGCCGAGCTGGGGATCACGGACGGCCGCCACCACCACCACGTGCTGGCTTGCCAGCCGTTCCGCCGCGGGCAGCAGGCCTTCTTCCGGCGCCCCGCTGTCCAGCGACGTCAGCAGCACCACGAGGGACCGGTGTGCCGAAACCGCGCGCACCTCCCCGGGGCCCGCAGCCCAATCCATCTCAATCAGCTCGGCCTCAAGGGGCGCCATGGCCTGGACCAGCCGGCCTAGGATAGTGCCCTGCCCGGCAGAGGCGGCCCGCGCCCTGGTCCTGCGGTCGAATGCCACAAAGTCCACGCGGTCGCCACCCCGTTCGGCCAGGACTCCCAGAAGGAGCGCAGCCTCGATCCCGGTGTCTAGGCGGGTTTCGTCCAGGATCCTCGCTGCGGCGGTACGGGATGTATCCAGGACCATCACCAGGCGGCGGTCCCGTTCCGGGCGCCAGGTCCGGACCACGACGGTGGAGCGCCGGGCGGTGGCGCGCCAGTCGATGGAGCGCACGTCGTCGCCGCGGACGTAATCCCGCAGCGAATCGAACTCGGTGCCGGCGCCGCGGATCTGGACGGCCGCCTTCCCGTCGAGTTCGCGCAGCTTCCGCAGCTTTGACGGGAGGTGGCGCCGGGAGTGGAAAGGCGGCAGCACCCGCACCGAGCCCGGACACTCGATGGTCCGCTGGCGGGCTGCCAGTCGCAACGGGCCAAAGGACCGTAACGTCACATGCGGTGCGGCGAGGTCGCCCCGCCGGACCGGCCGGAGCCGGACGGCAAACCGCCTGCCTTCGCCCGCCGGGACGTCCATGTCCTGGACGGGGTTCAGGGCACCGGCGGAGGGTTGCCACCCGTCCCTGAACGTTCCCCGAAGCCGCCTGGTGCCGCCGTTATGGAACGTAAGTACCGCCTCCACCGCATTGTTGAGCGTGACGTTCTCCGGTTCGGCACGCGTCACAGTGACGTGCCGGAGGGACCCCGCGAAAAGCAGTTCGGCACTCAACAACGCCACGAGCAGGGCGATCGTAGCTACTAATGTCAGCCATCCGGGGAACAGCAGTACCGGGACAAGGCCCAGCAGCACTACCGCCACGAAGCGACCGGAAATGGCCATTAGCGCGGAACGGGGACGGAAGCGAGGATGCTGCCCAGGACGTCGTCCACACTGACCCCGTCCATCTGGGCTTCGGGCTGCAGCGCCACCCGGTGCCGCAGGCAGGGAAGGGCCAGCGCCTTGACATCGTCCGGGGTGACGAAAGGCCGGCCGGAGAGCCAGGCCCACGCCCTTGAAGTGTTGAGCAGGGCAGTGGCCCCACGGGGTGAGACGCCAAGCTGGAATGACGGAGCTGAACGGGTGGCGCGCACCAGATCAACGATGTAGCCGATGATTTCCGGTTCCACCGCTACCCGGGCCACTGCCTCCCGTGCCCGTTCCAGGTCCTCCGCGCCGGCCACCGCCCGGACGCCGGCTGCTGCCAGATCCCGTGGGTCGAACCCCGCTGCGTGGCGGCGGATGACCTCGATCTCCTCCCCGCGCCCGGGCAGCGGCATGGTGAGCTTGAGCAGGAACCGGTCCAGCTGGGCCTCCGGCAGGGGATAGGTCCCCTCGTACTCCACCGGATTCTGCGTGGCCGCCACCAGGAACGGCGCCGGCAGCCGCCGGGACACGCCGTCCACGGACACCTGCCGCTCCTCCATGGCTTCCAGGAGCGAGGCCTGGGTCTTCGGAGGGGTCCGGTTGATCTCGTCCGCCAGCAGGAGGTTGGTGAAGACCGGTCCCTCCCGGAAGCTGAACTGTGAGGTGTGCGAGTCGTAGACCAGCGAGCCGGTGACGTCGCCCGGCATGAGGTCGGGGGTGAACTGCACGCGCTTGGTGTCCAGGGTCAGCGCTGAGGACAGTGCCCGGACCAGCAGGGTCTTCGCAACCCCGGGGACGCCTTCCAGCAGCACATGCCCCTGGGAAAGGAGGGCAATGAGGAGGCCGGTGACGGTGGCGTCCTGTCCCACCACCGCCTTGGCCACCTCCCGCCGGACAGCAAGCAGCGCCTGCCGTGCGCCGTCGTCGTCCATCGGGTTAAGGACCTGCTGGCCACTGCTCTGTTCGCTCATCGGGTCTTGACCTCTTTCTCGAGTTTGTCCAGTGCCTGTGACCAGGCAACCAGCCGGGCCTCGCTTGCGGGGCGTTCGTTGATCAGGGCCCGGATTTCGGCGGCATCCCGGTCCAGTAGCCGGGCCGCCGCGGAGATCGTTTCCTCAGCTGTGGCGGCCGGGCCCATCCGCAGCTTCCCGGAAAGCCGCACCAGCAGCCCGGCCCGAAGGTTGTCGCGGGCCCGATCAATTGCGCGGGAGTCCTGGTACAGCCGGGCGCGTCCCTCCGCCGTCTCAACGGCCTTGACCACTACCGGCAACGGCTCGAATACCAGGGGGCCATGGCGGCGGCCCCGCCATGCGACGGCTGTTGCGGCGACCAGGAGCAGCCAGGGGCCCAGGAAGCGGGCCCAGTCCGGGGCAAGGTCATCGAGGGTTTCACCGGTTCCGCTGACTGCTGCATCCGCAATCGAGGGCAGGTACCAGACCAGGTCCGGCGAGGAGCCGAGCATCCTGATTGCAAGCGCCGCGTTTCCCAGTTCGTCCAGCCTTTCATTGCCCAGGACTGCCGTGCTGCCCAGCACGGCCAGGCGGCCGTCGCTGCTGATGGCAAGCATCCCGGCGGTTCCTGCTGCCCGGAAGCAGGACATCCCGCCGTCGTACACAAATGCTCCCTGTCGGGTGACTTGCCCGGTGACCTGCCCTGCAGCCTCTGCATCAGGGTGGGAACATCCGGGGTCAAGGACCTGGAAGGCGTCGGGGACAACGCCTGCCTGGCGGATGCCTGTGTCCAGCGCCGTCAGGGTCTCCAGGCGGGGGGAAACCACCACCACGCGCTCCGCCTCCGCTTTCAGGAGGCTCAACTGCTGCGCATCCAGGATGCCGTTCCTGTCGTAGAGCAGGAGCGTGGGGGAGGAGCCGGCGCGCAGGTCATCCAGCGCTGCGTCGAACCGGTCCGGGCTGTGGACGGAAACCCCGTGCCGGCCCAGGATCTGCCCCAAGGCCCTGGCTCCGTTTGGTCCGGCATTGTGGACCGAGAGGGGAGCGGCGTCACCCTTCGGCGCGAGTTGCGTGCCCACGACCAGCGCCAGGGCCGCGGCCGCCACCATCCCCGCTGCCGCCATGCCACGGTGCCGCCGGAGCCAACCCGGGATTGTCCGGCCACCAGGCGTGGACTCGGTGGCTTCACCGGCGTTTCGGCGCTTTTTGCCGACGGTGGGAAGCCCGGTCATGGCAGCACCACCCCGGTGCCGGCGGTGGCAGGCTTCATGGCGTCCAGGACGGTGTCAAGCTCCACCATCTCCTGGTAGTCCCGGCTGCCCGCCACACCGTTTCCATAGCGGATCCCGTCGAAAGTGGCCGCTGCCCGGGACAGGCGAACGGATTCGCTGTTGAAGGGAACGGACAAGGCCCGGGCGGCTTCATCAGCGGTCCTGCCTGGCTGCGGGTCCAGCACGCCCCGGTCCTCCGCCCGCCGGACCACCGCGCGGAAACGGTCGACGACGGCGTCCCCCCATTTTCCGCCCGCGGCCGCGGCTTCCGCGCGCTTCCGGTAGTCCGCTGCGGCCAGGGCGGTTTCCCTTTCGAAGACGTCCTTGGCCTGCCGGACCCGCGCGTTCCGCCGGGGGCGGGCCAGGATGATGGCAGCCGCGATGATGGCGGCAACGACGAGGGCGATGACGGGGCTGGGCACCGGCGCAGCGTCCCCCGGGGAGCCGTCCAGGGACTGCAGCCAGTCCAGGAAGTTCCGCCACAGGCTGTCCAGCCATGACGGGGCGGCGTCCCGGTACTCCTGCTTGGACAGTTCCTCCGCCGCCCAGCGCCGGGCCTCCCCGGCGCCGGGGATCACGGGTGGTTCAGCGGCCATGGGGCCATGCTCCCGGCGCCGCTCCGTATCCGGGGTACGGTGTGCTCCCGCCCTGGGCATTCCGGCCCGGGATGCCGCCAGGATCCGCCCCGGTTTCCAGTTCGCGCAGCAGGGCGATGTCCAGCCCGTCCCGGCGCATCCGCAGGTCCATGTAAAGCAATGCCATGACCGAAGTTTGGAATGCGTAGCCCACCGCACCCACCAAGGCGCCGACGATCGCAGTGATGATGCCGACGGCCACGGCCAGCGAGGCCTGCTGCCCGCTGCCGCCGTGTGGCGAGACGACCCCCGACAGGACCGAGGGCAGGATGCTTGCGGGGATCAGGACCACCTGCGTGATGACGGCGACCAGGATTCCAACAGTCAGGGTGATACCGAGGATGCGCCACCAGTTGGCCCTGGTCAGCCCCCACGAACGGCGAAGCCCGGCAAGAGCGCCCAGCTCTTCGATGACGACGGCGGCGGGCGCCACCATGAGCTTGACCGCCACCCAGAGGAACACGGCGACGAAGCCCATCATCAGCGGGATGACCAGCAGTGCGCCCGCGCCACGGACATTGGAGAACAGGAGCACGACGACGGCGAAGAAAAGCGCCATCGTGGCTATGGCCGCTGCAACCAGCACCGCCGCCAGCCTGACCAGCGCCCCGACCCGTGACCGCACCAGCGACAACATGCGCCGGAAGCCGGTGGGCCGGTTGAGGACTGACCGGGCCACGGGAACCACCATGGCGCCCTGGAGGACAACGGTGATGAATACGGACAGGATGGACAGCAGGACAAAGCCAGCCATCAGCCCGATCCCCAGGGACGCTATGTCGGCGTTGCTTGCGGTCTCCGCCCAGGCCTCGATGGATCCCGATGACGTCGCGAGGAATCCTGTGAGCACCGCCGCGAGGATTGCCGACAGGGACTGCGCCAGGAGGCCGGCGCCGAGCATCGCTTTGGCATTGCGCCGAATGGCCTGGAAGGAGCCGTCCAGGATCTCCCCGAACATCAACGGACGCAACGGGATGATCCCGGGCTTGGGCGGAGCTGAATACCGGGGCCGCTGGGATGGCCAGGCTCCGTAGGAACCGCCGGGATACGGGGAGCCGTTGTAGCGCGGCCCGTCATAGGGGGACCCGCCGTTGGGCTGGCCGCTGTATCCCGGGCTGCCATGGTACTGAAGGCCGGAGGGGGCACCACCGTAATACTGGCCGCCATCAGCTTGCCCGCCGGCCGCCTGCCCGCCGTAGGGGGATGAGCCGGGGTACGGGTTTCCCGGGTATGGACCACTCACATTTGGGTGCTGTCCGGACTGCTGCCACCCGGGTGGTTGCTGCCTGGCCTGTGGTTCCTGCCCCGGGATTGCCTGCCGCCCTGCGGGCGGCACCCACGGCTGTTCCCGGGCGGACGGTGCCGGCGGCGGGCCGCCCGCAGCGGCCGGCCCGCCGTCGTCGTTTCCAGTTCCTGCCGGTTCCTGCCCCGGCTCCTGGGGCTGCGACTCCTGTGGTGACACTGATTCCTCCCCCAATACCAGTCCGCCTGCCCGTGCCTGGCCGGCGGCCCCAAAGGGGCGCACCGGCCACTCGGAGCATGACCCCAAGACTATAGTTCCGGCGTCGGACGGCCTAGTGTCCCGCCATGCCGGAAGCCGCTCAACAGGACAAACCCATCCCGATAAGGGAATATATAGCTATGAAGGCACGCATTCTGGTGGTAGATGATGACGAAGCGCTGGCCGAGATGATTGGAATTGTCCTCCGTAATGACGGCTTCGAGCCGGTCTTTTGCGCTGACGGCGCCCAGGCACTGGACGTCTTCCGGTCCTCGCGGCCGGACCTGGTCCTGCTCGACCTCATGCTTCCCGGTATGGATGGCATCGAGGTCTGCCGCCAGATCCGCGCTGAGTCGGACGTGCCCATCGTCATGCTGACCGCCAAGTCCGATACCTCCGACGTCGTCCGCGGACTGGAATCCGGTGCCGATGACTACGTGCCAAAACCCTTCAAGCCCGCCGAGTTGGTGGCACGCGTGCGGGCACGCCTTCGCCCGGGGGACCAGAAGGCCCCCGAAACGCTTCGCATCGCGGACATCACCATCGACGTTGCCGGGCACACCGTCAGCCGGGGCAATGAGCGGATCTCCCTGACGCCGCTGGAGTTCGACCTCCTGGTGGCGCTGGCCCGCAAGCCCTGGCAGGTGTTCACCCGCGAACTGCTGCTGGAGCAGGTCTGGGGCTACCGCCACGCCGCCGACACCCGCTTGGTCAACGTCCATGTCCAGCGCCTGCGGTCCAAGATCGAGCAGGACCCGGAAGCCCCGGAAGTCGTATTGACGGTGCGTGGTGTCGGCTACAAAGCAGGGGTCTGACCCCGCCGCGCAGGACGGGCAACCGGATCAGCGCGCAACCCCGGAGTCCCCGGATGCCGTGCAGCAGGACGGTGCCGCCCAGGGCGCGCCGGAAGCCGCTGAGGCTGCTGCCCCCGGACTCCGGCATGTGGCCTTCCGGGCAAGGATCTGGCAGCGGCGCGCCCTCATCGTGGCGCTGCGGGTGGCGAGGCTCGTCCGGACGGGAGTCCGTCGCTTCCTCCCCGGGCTGAGGTACCTTGGGCGGGCCCTGCAGCGGCGCTGGCGCCGTTCACTGCAGTTCCGCACGGTCCTCACCACACTGATGCTGGCCGTGCTTTCCTTCGCCGTGGTGGGCGCCTATCTGTCCAACCAGATCGCCAACAACCTGTTCCAGGAGCGGCTGACGCAGGCGGAGTCCGAGACACGTTACAACGTCAAGCAGGTCCAGGAGACGTTCGACGGCGCCCAGGTCACCGACCAGTCCAGCGTCATCACCCTGGTCTACGACACCCTGAACGCGGTGGAAGGCCGGGGCTCCGTAATCCAGCGCCGGTATGTATTTGAGGCGATGCCGGAGCAGACCAAGCCCCGGAACCGTTGGGTTGAGTCGCGGGCTTCGGACCAATTGACGGTCAGCGTGATTCCGCCGGAGCTGCGCAAGGCCGTCCAGCAGTCGGGGAAGGACCAGTACTGGGCTTCCACTGTCATCCCCGTGGGCACCGAGGACCGGCCGGGGATTGCAGTGGGAAACAAGGTGACCTTTAACGGCACCGTTTACGAGCTTTACCTGATTTACGACCTGAACACAGCGCAGCAGACGCTCAACGAAATCCAAAGCGTCCTCTGGGCCGGCGGCGCGGTACTGGTCCTCCTGATCGGCGCCGTCGCCTGGTACGTCACCCGGAATGTGGTGAGCCCTGTCAGCCATGCCGCCATGGTGTCGGAGAAGCTTGCGGCCGGGCAGCTGCAGGAGCGCATGGTGGTCAGGGGCGAGGACGAGGTGGCCCGTCTTGGCGCCTCCTTCAACCACATGGCCGCCAGCCTCCAGGAGCAGATCACCCAGCTGGCAACGCTCTCGCAGATGCAGCAGCGTTTTGTGTCTGATGTTTCACACGAGCTGCGGACGCCGCTGACCACTGTCCGCATGGCGGCAGAGGTCCTGTATGACGCCCGTGACGACTTCGACCCCATCAACAAGCGGTCCGCCGAGCTGCTGTACAACCAGGTGGAGCGTTTCCAGTCCCTCCTCTCCGACCTCCTGGAAATCAGCCGCTTCGACGCCGGCGTGGCCGTTCTGGATGCTGAACCTGAAGACCTCCTCCAGGTCATTGCGCACGTCATTGAAGGCGCTGCACCGGTGGCGGCGGAATACGGGTCTGAGATCATCTACTCCGCTCCGGGGGACGCCGTGATTGTGGAAATGGACGCCCGGCGGATCGACAGGATTTTGCGCAACCTGATCCTGAACGCAGTAGAGCACGGTGAGGGCAAACCGGTGACCGTCACCGTCGCGGTGAACGAAACGGCCGTGGGCGTCGCGGTAAGGGACCACGGCATCGGAATGGACCCGGCACAGGCTGCGCGGGTTTTCGACAGGTTCTGGCGCGCCGATCCTGCCCGGGCACGCACCACAGGAGGAAGCGGGTTGGGTTTGTCCATCGCCATGGAGGACACGAAGCTGCACCACGGCTGGCTGCAGGCCTGGGGAAGGAAGGGCGACGGCGCCAACTTCCGCCTGACCCTTCCCCTGCGGCAGGACGAAGTCGTCACCGAGTCGCCACTGCAGCTGGAACCAAAGGACGTCACCAATCCGGGTGCGCCGGGAAGCGTTCCCGTGGAACAGGGCCACAAGAACATGCTGGTGCTGCAGGCGGGAGCGGCCCGGCCCGCTCCCTCGCCGGCACCTGAGGAGGCACCATGAGGTCCAGCGGACGCCAGGCGAAGTACCCGGCGGCACTGCTTGCCCTGCTCATCGTCCTCCTGTCAGGATGTGCACGGATCCCCACCTCCGGTCCAGTGGGAAAAAGCAGCGAAAGCAGCGCCGGCAACGTCAGCGCCCCCGTGTTCCTTCCGGCAGCGCCCCAGCCGGGCGCGTCGCCGGAGACCATCATCGACTATTTCTACCGGGCCGGCAGCGGCTACGAGGACGACTATGCGGTGGCCCGCCAGTACCTGACCCAGGCGTCGGCCGTGTCCTGGAAACCGGACAAACGCGCGCTGGTATACCGGGAGGCGCGCGTTGTCCCCACCGGGACTGAAAACGTCTTCAACTATGAACTTGATGTCTCCTACACGGTGGACGCCGACGGCATCGCCACCCAATCTCCGCCGGGAACCGTGGAACGCATCCCGGTGACGGTGACCCAGGTGGACGGAGAATGGCGGATCTCTGGCATTCCGGACGGGACTGCCATTGCCGAAGAAACGTTCAAGGTGATCTACGGCGCCTACCCCATCTACTTCTACGACCCCACCTTCACCTACGCCATTCCCGACGTCCGCTGGTTCCTGAAGAACAAGACCGTCAAAGCCATGACCAGCGCACTGCTGGCCGGGCCCGCTCCATACCTCCGCGGCGCCGTCGCCAGTGCCTTCCCCTCAGGGATCAAGCTGGCCCGCGAATCGGTGCCGGTGGTGTCCGGGGCGGCCCAGGTGGACCTGACGGCGAAGGAACTGACGGAAACCTCCGCGGAGGACCGCCTTCGCATGCAGATGCAGCTGACCCTGACATTCCGCAGCCAGCCCGACGTTGTCAACGTTGAGCTGCGGGCTAACCAGGACCTGGTGCGCGTCGAGGACAACGGGTCCGTTCTTCCACCGGTGCTGGACAAGACCGTGCCGTCACGCCAGATCGCCATCAGCGGCAACGAACTGGTGCGGTACGAAAACAACCGCGTCTCGCCGCTGCCCGACATGCAGCCGGTGTCCGCGCTCAACCCCCGCTATCCCGCGGAATCCCCGGTGTCTCAGACGGCCGCCTTCCTCAATGACGGCCGCACCACGCTGTACAGCATCAGCCCGGGCCAGCCCGCCCGAGCCCTGACCACCCGGAGTACTCTCAGCCGGCCGACCTTCAGTATCAACGACTGGGTGTGGACGGCTGGACCCGGTGCCACAGGAGCCACGGAAGTCGTGGCTTTCCATCCCGCCGGCGTCGCAGAGGGTGCCGCCGTCCCGACCGTGACGCTGGCACCTTCCTGGCTTGCCGGCCGGACAGTCAAGGAATTCCGCGTCTCGCGCGACGGCGTACGCGCCCTGGTCATCTCCGAACAAAACGGGAAGTCCAAGGTGCAGGTAACGGGTGTAATCCGCGCCGTCGACGGCACGCCGCGGGAACTGACCGCCCCCATAACCCTGGTAGCCGCCACCGACCCCGACCAAGGGGTCTGGGTCAATGGCACTACCGTTGCCGTCATGAAGGGGGCTGCCGGCTCCAATGTCACCCCTGAGCTGTTGTCGCTCACGTCCGGACAGCCGCAACAGCTTGCTCCGTGGCCAGGGCTGGTAGCCATCAGCGCGGGAAATGGCGTCGACGACATTTACGTCCAGTCAGGGGAGGGGATTTTCCAGCGCCTGGGAAATGGCTGGTCCCCGCAAATCAAGGGCCCCACCGACCCGGCGTTCCCTGGCTGACGCTCTGCCTAGGCTGCGGCGGACGGTGCTTCCGCTGTCTGCGTGGCCCCGCTTTATCCACATAGCCGCGCCCTGGCCTCCTCCTGGGACCGGTACGGGACGACAGTGGGACAGTGAATAATCTATTCGGCAGGACCGGCGAAGCCGCTTCCGGGCATCAGGAGACCCGGGGGACGGATCCGGACCTTGAACCACCCCCGCCCTGGGCAGCGCTGCACCGGGGTGAACACGAGGCCCGCCTCCTGCGCCTCAACGATTGGCTGGCGGTCGCCCTGGTGGACCTGCTCGCTTTGGCTGTCCCGGTGGACTGTGTGTGTTGCGGGGCCGAGGACAGCACCTTGTGCCCACCCTGTGCCGGCCGCATCCGCCGGCTGACCAGGCAGCCGTTCCGGGCGGAAAGCGGAGCTCCCGCCCTCATGGATGTCGCCGGGACCATTATGCTTCCCGTTGTGGCAGCGGGCGTGTATCGGGACGAGCTGGCGCAGGGACTTCTGTCGTTCAAGCGGCACGGCCAGAAGCAGCTTGGCAGGAGCCTTGGCCGGGCGCTCGCGGGGGGAGTCAGGGCGGCAGTCCCGGATGGCAATGGCTTCCTGCTGATCCCCGTCCCCACCAGCACGGCGGCCTACGTCAAGCGGGGGTTCAGCCCGGTCCACCTGCTCCTGAAAGAGGCGGTTCGGCAGCTTCCAGGCGTCGGCGTCGCGGACGTGCTGGCCAAAACAGCCGCGCCGGGCCCCTTGCTGCCGGGCAGTCATGGATCGGGCGGCAGGAATGGTGCTTCCGGCCAAAAGGGATTGGGGAGGGGAGCCCGCTCGCAGCGCGTCCGGGGGTCGATGCGGGTCAAGCGCGGGGCGCGCGCACGGGTCGCAGGGCGCGCGTGCATCATCGTCGACGACGTCCTGACAACCGGTGCCACGGTCGGTGAAGCAGCCCGGGCACTGCACTTTGCCGGCGCCAAGGTGAGGGGCGCCGTCGTGCTGGCCGCGACACGCCCACCGGACACCAAGGACCCGGGCGCCATGGCCGCCGGCCCGCCCGGGAGCCACCATGACTTAGAAAAAAATAAACCGGGAAAGGATGAATAACAGGTGGCTATGAACTAACGTCGGTGGTGGGTACCAAGAACAGAATGTACCTTTCGATGGCGGCTCGGAGAGGGGCTCGACTGTCAGACAGCCCGGCCCAGGGAAGCGCCGCCGTCGTGTCACCGAAGTCATTTGGAGGGCACCATGGAGTTTATGATCAGCGGACGAAATCTGACAGTTTCAGACCGGTTCCGCGAATATGCCGGGGAAAAGATCGCGAAAATCGAGTCGCTGGGTGACAAGGTCCAGCGGGTCGACGCGAAAGTCTCCAAGGAGACCAATGCCCGGCAGACCGGCGACCAGCTGACAGTTGAAGTGACAGTCCTGGGCCGCGGACCCGTAATCCGTGCCGAAGCGAGCGCCGCAGACAAGTTTGCCGCCTTTGACCTCGCGTACAACAAACTGCTTGAGCGGCTCCGGCGGGCCAAGGACCGCAAGAAGGTCCACCATGGCCGCCACACTCCCAAGGCCGTCCGCGAGGCCACCGCCTCACTTGAGCCCGCCAGCGCCCATGAACCGCTGTATCTTGAGGCCAACCACCGGAATGAAGCGGTGGCAGCCCCGGAAGACAAATCCCCGTACGATGTCGACAACGACATCCCGGCTGGAAACTCGCCGGTACTGATCCGGCGCAAGGTCTTTCCCGCTGCGTCCCTCTCACTTGACGATGCAGTAGACAACATGGAGCTTGTCGGCCACGACTTCTACCTCTTCGTGGACAAGGCGACCAACACGCCCTCCGTCGTATACCGCCGGCGCGGCTGGACCTATGGGGTCATCACGCTGGACCATGAATGCGAGCCGGGAGACACCGTGGTGGAGGAAAAGATCCTCGCCTACCGTTCGGATGACGCCGCCGCCAACGCCTAGGATGGATAAAACCAACATCAGAGAGGACTGAATTGTCGGCAACGCTGAGCCTTGACCAGGCACGGCGGATCGCACTGGCAGCGCAGGGACTCCATAAAGGACGGCCCACCGGCCCCGTGACAGCACGGGCGGTGGGCCGTACTTTTGCCCGCCTCCAACTCGTCCAGATCGATTCCGTGAACGTCCTGGTCCGCAGCCACTTCCTGCCCTTCTACTCCCGCCTTGGCAATTACGACCGGGACATATTGCAGCGCATGTCCGCCAAACATCCCCGGCGCATGCTGGAGTACTGGGCACACGAGGCGAGCTACATCCGGCCGGAGCATTACCCGGACCTGCTTTTATGGCAGAAGCGGTCCTGGGTGGGCGCCTCGCGGCTGGACCCGGGGCTCCGCAACGACGTCGCAGCCCGGATCCTTGCAGTCCTGGCCAGGTCCCGACCCATGACGGCCTCCGAATTGACCGCCCATATCGGCCATGTCGAGGAAAAACAGACCACCAACTGGGGGTGGAACTGGAACGCAGTGAAACGGGTCCTGGAACACCTCTTCGAAGAGGGGCTGGTATCGGCTGCCTCCAGGACCGGGCAATTCGAGCGCAGGTACACGCTGACCTCCAAAGTCCTCCCTTATCCAGCCCCGTCGGCGGGGGAAGCGGATCCAACAACTGCGCTGCAGCGGCTGACTGAAGCGGCTGCCCGGGCGCACGGAATCGGAAGCATCCGGTGCTTCGCCGACTACTTCCGAACTCCCGTCAAGGCAACGGCGCTGGCCGTGGCTCACCTCGTTGAGCAAGGCACGCTGGAACCGGTCAACGTCGCGGGCTGGAAGCGGGAGGTCTACCGGCATGCGGAGGCAGCCCTGCCCCGGCGGGCCACCGGCCGCGCGCTGCTGAGCCCGTTCGATTCCCTGGTCTTTGAACGCCGGCGCCTCCTGGAACTGTTCGGCTTCCATTACCGGATCGAGATCTACACCCCGGAGCCGAAACGGCGGTTCGGCTACTACGTCCTGCCTTTCCTGCTGCGCGACCGGATCGTGGCCCGGGTTGACTTGAAAGCGGACCGCGCGGGCGGCCGGCTGCTCGTGAGATCCGCCTTTGCCGAGCCGGACGCACCGGCGGACACCGCCGTCGAACTCGCTGCCGAACTGAAGCTGATGGGCCAGTGGCTTGGCCTGCCTGACGTGGAAGTGGGACCGGAGGGAGACCTCGCTGCCCGGCTGGCACAGGAACTGGCGCGCCCGTAAGGAGTATCCGCTCTCAGGGAAAAGGGGGCACCGGCCGCGCGTCTCTCCCGTAGACTGAACACGCCAGAATTCGGCGGCATCAGACTGGGAGCATCTTCACGTGGCATCACTTATCGAAAAAATTCTCCGCACGGGTGACAAGAAAACACTCCGGCAGCTGAGGAACTATGCCGATTCCATCAACGCCCTCGAAGACTCGTTCAAGACCTTTACAGACGCCGAGCTGCGCGAGGAGACTGACCGTCTCCGCGAACGCCACCG
Organism: Arthrobacter sp. Soil764; assembly: GCF_001428075.1. Classification (GTDB taxonomy): domain Bacteria; phylum Actinomycetota; class Actinomycetes; order Actinomycetales; family Micrococcaceae; genus Arthrobacter. The sequence goes on from NZ_LMSI01000020.1 coordinate 350,342, forward strand.
GGATGGGGAAAAACTCGACGACCTGCTTCCGGAGGCGTTTGCCGCTGTACGGGAAGCCTCTTCCCGGACACTGGGGATGCGTCACTTCGATGTTCAGCTGATGGGTGGCGCTGCCCTGCATCTGGGGAACATCGCTGAAATGAAGACCGGTGAAGGCAAGACCCTGGTGGCGACCGCTCCCGCCTACCTGAACGCCCTCACCGGCAAGGGCGTCCACGTGGTCACCGTCAACGATTACCTGGCCGAATACCAGTCCGAACTCATGGGCCGCGTGTACCGCTTCCTCGGCCTGACCAGCGGCGTCATCCTCGCCAACCAGGACCCCGCAGTGCGCCGCCAGCAGTACGCAGCCGACATCACGTATGGAACCAACAACGAGTTCGGGTTCGATTACCTGCGCGACAACATGGCGTGGGACCGGAACGAACTGGTCCAGCGCGGCCACAACTTCGCCATCGTCGACGAAGTGGACTCCATCCTGATCGATGAGGCGCGTACGCCGCTGATCATCTCCGGCCCTGCCCAGGGCGACACCAACCGCTGGTACAGCGAATTCGCCAAAGTGGTGCTCAGGCTGCAGCCCGAGAAGGACTACGAAGTCGACGAAAAGAAGCGCACCGTTGGCGTACTGGAGAGCGGAATCGAAAAGGTCGAGGACTACCTCGGCATCTCCAACCTGTACGAATCCGCAAACACCCCGCTGATCGGGTTCCTGAACAACGCCATCAAGGCCAAGGAGCTGTTCAAGCGGGACAAGGACTACGTCATCCTGGACGGCGAAGTCCTGATCGTTGACGAGCACACCGGCCGCATCCTTGCCGGGCGCCGCTACAACGAAGGCATGCACCAGGCGATCGAGGCCAAGGAAGGCGTCGAGATCAAGGCGGAAAACCAGACCCTGGCCACCGTCACCCTGCAGAACTACTTCCGCATGTACGACAAGCTTTCCGGCATGACCGGCACCGCCGAGACTGAGGCAGCCGAGTTCATGAGCACCTACAAGCTGGGCGTGGTGGCCATCCCCACCAACCGTGATATGCAGCGGATCGACCAGCCGGACCTTGTGTTCAAGAACGAGGTTGTAAAGTTCGACGCCGTGGTGCGGGACATCGCCGAACGGCATGAAAAGGGCCAGCCCGTCCTGGTGGGTACCACCAGCGTGGAGAAGAGCGAGTACCTGTCCAAGCTGCTGGCCAAGGAAGGCATCCGGCACGAGGTCCTGAACGCCAAGAACCACGCCCGGGAAGCTGCGATTGTTGCCCAGGCCGGCCGGAAGGGCGCAGTCACCGTGGCCACCAACATGGCCGGCCGCGGCACGGACATCATGTTGGGTGGCAACGCCGAGTTCACCGCAGTCGCCGAGCTCGCCAGGCGTGGGCTGGACCCTGAGGAGAACTCGGAAGAATACGAGGCAGCCTGGCCTGCGGCGTTTGAAGCTGCCAAGCAGTCCGTAAAGGATGAACACGAGGAAGTTCTGGACCTCGGAGGCCTCTATGTCCTGGGCACGGAACGGCACGAATCACGCCGTATCGACAACCAGCTCCGCGGGCGTTCCGGCCGACAGGGCGACCCCGGCGAGTCCCGGTTCTACCTCTCGCTCACCGATGACCTCATGCGGCTCTTCAACTCGGGGGCTGCCGAACGGCTGATGAACAGCTCGGTTCCCGATGACGTCGCACTGGAATCCAAACTTGTCTCCCGTGCCATTGCCTCCGCACAGGGACAGGTGGAAGGCCGGAACGCCGAGCAGCGCAAGAACGTGCTGAAGTACGACGACGTCCTCAACCGCCAGCGCGAAGCGATCTACAGCGACCGCCGTCGCATCCTGGAGGGTGACGACCTGCACGAGAAGGTGCAGTTCTTCATCGAAGACACCATAACGGCACTGATCGACGCTGCAACCGTGGAAGGCAACGGCGATGACTGGGACTTCCACCAGCTGTGGACGAACCTCAAGACCCTCTACCCGGTCAGCGTCACGCCGGAAGACATCATCGAGGAAGCCGGCGGCAAGTCCAGGGTCACGGTTGAGCTGCTGAAGGAAGAGATTCTCTCTGACGCGCGCCTGGTGTACGAGGCCCGCGAGGAGGTCATCGGTTCCGAGAGCATGCGGGAGCTCGAGCGCAGGGTGGTCCTTTCCGTCATTGGCCGCAAATGGCAGGAACACCTTTACGAAATGGACTACCTGAAGGAAGGCATCGGCCTGCGCGCCATGGCACAGCGCGATCCGCTGGTGGAGTACCAGCGCGAGGGTTTCGCCATGTTCCAGAGCATGATGGAAGCCATCCGTGAGGAAAGCGTAGGGTTCCTCTACAACCTCGAGGTGGAAGTCACCCCTGCACAGGATGTCGTAGTACAGGATGCTGCGGGCGGACACACCGAGCACGTTGACCCTCAGGTCCACGCCGCGGGCCTTGAAGCCCCGGAGAAGCCGGCGCAGCTGCAGTACACGGCTCCCAGTGAAAGCGGCGGAACCCAGACCCGGGTGGAAACCCGGGCAGGAGGCGGACGCTCCGGCAACCCTGCCAAGGCAGCTGCCCAGGATGCGGCCAAACGCCCCGCGAAAAAGAAGAAGCGCTAGCAGAACAGCTGTAGGTAACCCGCCGGCAGCGGCAAACAAGGCAGGGGCGCACGCGTCCCTGCCTTGTTTGCATTTCGCTGCCTGTCTGCATAGTGCCCGCTCCGCATCTGGCCTGCCACGGCTACTAATCCGTCCGGTCTTTTTCCAAGGGGAGCGTCAGCCGATGACAAGTTCGACGATCCGCCACACCTGCTTGCTGCGTTCAAGGCGGACAGCGACGGCGCGGGCCCGCACATCATCCACCACCACGGCGCTGGCCTCATAGATTCCGTCGGCTACCTCGCAGACACGTACGGAGCGGACTGTTGAATTCCTATGCAGCCTGGCCAGTGAGGGATTGCCGGTCCTGGTGAGTTCGCGCCTGATCAGGGCCGCCCGGTGCTGCAGCGATGCAAGGCAGCGCGGATCCAGGCGCCGCGCCAACTGGTGGATGGGACGTATTCCGGCCAGGACTTCCATGGATGCCTGGACCGTCCCCCGGATAATGGCCCTCACTTCCGCGGCTTCACTCACGGGCCGGAGGGATGGCGGGTTTGCCCCGTGAGGCTGGGCCGCAGGGGGTGCCGCCGGTACTGGCCGGGGCTTGATGGGGCTGCTCTTTGCTTGCCTGGCCTTTGCGGCCAGCCCTTCAAAGGCGCGGACGGGTGTCACTGCTGTCATGGTGTTCCCCCTGGTTGGATTCGCTTGTAACTCGGCCGGCCGTTGCTTCGACTGACTTTTGTTGGATTGGTTGGATTGGTTCGATTGGTTCGATTGCTTTGGCGGGTGCCGGGGCCTCGCCGGCCGGGCAGGGTGGGCGATGTCAGGTGGCATCGGCTGCTGGTCCGGCCTTCGGAGCGGCTGCTGGCCGGCGGGGAGGGGCAGCGGCTACGGAACTGCCGGCGCGTGGAGTATCTGGCCCGGCAGCAGGACGTCCGGGCTCCCGCCGATCACTGCACGGTTCGCTGCATACCACCGTGGCCATTCAAGGGCGACGTCGACGTCCGATGCCTCCGGTCCCAGATGGGCACCGACGATGTCCCACAGGGTGTCGCCCGCGAGTACGGTCACTTCTATCGTCTGGCCGCCCCTGTCGATGGCTGCGGTGTCACTGCGACCCAACCTGGGGCCGGCCGCGGTCCTGGCATCCGGTGCGGCCAGCAGGCCCGGTTCCACCACTGGGGGAGCCGGCTGCCATCCGGGGCTGGGCCCGGTAAGGGCTGGTGGGGTGCCCGGTTCCCACCCCGGCGAAAGGCCTACGCTGCCTGCTGGCGGTACTTCATGCGGAAGTCGCTGGTTTTGGACCTGTTCGCCACCGGGGCTGTTTCTGGCGGTGGGCTGCGGAACATTGGGGCGGGCAACCGCGCTTGACGGGGCGGAGGACGCCGTTTGTGCCTGTGTTGGTGTCCACTCGGGCCCAGGCGTGCTTATTACCCCCGCATTGGCGGCGACACCTGTCACGAGGTGCAGTGAGAGTGCGGCAACCACTGCCCGCTGCATAAAAGCCGGTGAAAGGCTTCGCGCGGCCGCCGCGGCCCGGCGTCGTCCCAGGCGCTCCAACAAAACGGAAGCAGAGGCACTCAGGATTGAGACAGCCCACCAGAGCAGAAGGGCAATGCCTGCAACGGCTGTTGCCCCGCCCAGGAGGACATCCACCGATCCGCCTTGGTGCCGCGCACTGGATTGCTGCCACTGGGACAGCAGGCCCGCCGCGAAGACGCAGAGCAGGATGCCGAGCATCAGCAGGGCCAGCGCCATACCTGCATCCCACCACCTGATCTTGGCCGAACGAGCCATTACTACCCCTTTGACGTCGTTTGATGTTGTTTGATAACGCTTGCATCAGTCTGAACCGCTTCCAAGGGATTTGTCCATACGCTGGAATGAAAAAGAATGCGCATTGACGGGCGTGGCCAAGAACCCTACTCTGGCGGAATGCGCTGGGATGCACTCTTCAATGACATGGAAAGCCAGCTTGCGGAGGCAGACCGGCTGGCGCTCGAGACCGAGGTCAACGAGCGGACGCGGGTTGAGATGGTGAGCCTGCCCCTTGAGGACAGGCTGCGCGCGGCGGTGGGTTGCCGGATCAGCGTCCAGCTCAGCTGCGGCGATATGGTGCGTGGTGAACTGACGCATGCGGGAGCGGATGCGCTGGTACTGGATGACGATCAGAACCAGGTGCTCATTCCGTATGCGGCCGCAATGCGCTACGTGGGCCTGGGCAGGCAGGCGCGGGCCGAGAACTCACAGGTGCGTCGCTCAATAGGCCTCGCGCACGCCCTGCGGGGCCTGGCCCGCGACCGGGCGGAGGTCTCGGTAACGATCTGTGGCGCTGCCGGATCCGTGCGGCTGGCCGGCGTCATTGACCGGGTGGGCAGGGACTACATCGACTTGGCCGCGGTGGTTCCCGGCGAGCCGCGGCGGAACCGCAGCGTGGCCCAGGTTTCAGCCATACCCTTCACGGCGCTGTCAATGATCAGGTCCCAGAAAACCGATGCGGGCCAGATGGGTTAGACGCTTTTGGAGCGCGACTCCTGGATCATGCGGCTGGCCTCGGCGTAGCGCTCCTCGATGTACTGCTCCAACATCTTCTCTTCGACCCGCCATTGCCCGCGCCCGCCCACCTGGATGGCCTTCAGTTCACCACTGCGAACCAGGGCATAGGCGGCAGGGGAGTTGATCTGGAGCTGTTCCGCGACGTCCGCGAGTGTGAGGAACCTGGGCATGCATTCATTTTGCCATCAAGTGGTTCAGTTTGTTGCTCTTATCCACAGATTGACGGCATTTAAACAAATGACTTTTGTTCCCCGGGGCTTGCAGTAACAATGAGGAAGTCCGGCCGGCGTGGGCAGGTCCGGTGTACCCAGGGGGAGAACGGTATGGTTCCTGATTCAAGTGCCACTGCAGCACGGCTAAAGCGTCCATCGTGGAAGGACCCCCGGCTGCTGGTGGGAGTGCTCCTGGTCCTGGTATCGGTTGCCGGAGTCATCTTCCTTGTGGGCAGTGCAGACCGGACCACAGAGGTGTTCGCCGCGCGCGACGGTATTGGAGTGGGCGAGCGCCTGACGCCAGAGAATGTTGTCCGTGCCAAGGTCCGGCTGGGCGACACTGAACAGCAGTACATCACCGCCGAGGCCGGCTTGCCCCAGGACGTTGTCGCCGTGCAAAGGATTGGGAAGGACCAACTGGTCCCCAGGGCAAGCCTTGGGCAGGTGGATCGGCTGGACCGGAAGCCTGTAGCCCTCAACCTCGAGCAGACTTTGCCCTCACAGGCAGTTGCCGGTGCCCGGGTTGATGTCTGGGTGGCACAGCCGGATGCGAAGAATGGATTCAGCGAGCCCAGGTTGATCCTTCCCGGGGCGGAAATTGCGGAGGTCACCACCGGATCCACAGCCCTTGGATCGTCGAAGACCATCGTGTTGATGGTGCTGGTGGAGGACAAGCAGATGCCTGCTTTGCTCGGCGCGCAGGCAAACGAGGCGAAAATATCCGTGGTGTGGAACCCGGGTGGCGCCCGATGAGCATCCCCGTTGTCACCGTAGGCCAGAGCCGTGAGGACCTGGTAGGTGGCCTTGAACGACTCCACGGCCCGGTCACCGTGGTTCGACGGTGTGCGGAACTTCCCGAGCTGCTTGCCGCCTGCCAGAGTGGGCTGGCAAGGGCAGCTGTCGTGGCCGAGGGGTCCGAGGGGCTGAGCGCTTCCCTGGTCGACCGTTTGGGAGCTGTTGGCGTGGCAATCGTCGCCCTGACTGATAATGCGGAGGAGGCAGCCCGGCTCCACAGGATCGGTGTCGTCCCGGCGCTGACAGGGGTTGAGTCGGCTGAGCTTTCGGACAGGATCGCCGACGCCGTCGCCCAGTTGACGGGCAGGCTTCGTCCGGCCAGCCTCAGCTCGCCGGCCGATACCGGGGCTGCGCTGGCAACAGATCCCGTTGTGCCTGAACTGGATACGGAGGGGTCCGGAGCCGGGGAGCTGATCGTTGTCTGGGGTCCCGCCGGATCCCCGGGACGGACAACCGTTGCGGTGAACATTGCCGGTGAGATGGCAGCTGACGGCCGGGGGGTCCTGTTGGTCGACGCCGACACGTACGGCGCCAGTGTGGCGGCAGTGTTGGGTCTCCTGGACGAGTCAGCAGGGCTTGCCCAGGCGTGCAGGCTTGCTGACCAGGGGCTGCTGGACGCGGACGCTCTGCGTAAGGTGGCCGCCACGGTCGCCACCACAGCCGGGACATTCCGGGTGCTGACTGGCATAACCCGCGCCGATCGGTGGACTGAGCTCCGTGCGCCTGCCTTGGCGCTGGTGCTTGAGCGGGCGCGGCAGATCGCGGACGTTGTGGTGGTGGATGCCGGCTTTTGTCTTGAGGCGGATGAGGAACTGAGCTTTGACACCATGGCGCCGCGGCGGAATGCGGCCACATTGCGCCCGCTGGAACTGGCTGACACCGTCTATGCCGTGGGAGCTGCTGATCCTGTGGGCGTACCGCGGATGGTCCGTGCACTTGCCGAACTGGAAGGAGTGGTCCCGCAGGCGTCGCCCACCGTCATCATGAACAAGGTGCGTTCCTCCTCGGTTGGAAGGGAGCCGGAGCGTCAACTGCGGGATGCCTGGGAAAGGTATGGCCCCGCCTCCGGACTTAAGGCGTTCCTGCCGTACGACCCCGCAGCCGCAGACGCAGCCCTCCTGGCAGGATCATTGCTGCTCGAAGCGTCCCCCGGCTCGACCCTTCGGCATGCCATCCGGGAGCTCGTTTGTGCACCCGACCAGCGAAAAGGGAAATCATCTGTATTTTCTTCCACACCGAGGCGAAGAGCAAAGGACTAGGCTCGCCATAAGAGCTGCAAAGGTGCGGCGAATATCTCTGATGGAGGCGTTGTTGATGTCGTCTGGATCCAGTGTGGAGGACCAGCCCCTTTCCATTGAAGGCCTTGAAGGTTTCATGGGGGACTACTACCAGCACCTGGCTGAGGAGGATGCCCGGAGCTACTCCCGGGACGTATTGGAGTCCCGGGCCGGTGAGCACAGGCGGACAGCGTCCGTCCGGCAGCCCGGGCAGGCAAAGATCTCGATCGTCGATGAAGAGGACAGCAGCGTCATTTTCGTCGTCACCGACGACATGCCGTTCCTCGTCGACTCCGTGAATGCAGAACTTGTCCGGCAGCACGCGGCCATTAAGCTTGTGGTGCACCCTCTTTTCGTAGCAACCCGGAACCGGGAAACAGGCGAACTGGTCAAGGTCAACAGGGTCCCCGCGCACTTGGGCATCTCAAGCGGCGACACAGCGGCAATGCCAAACCTTTCCCATCTCATTGCCCAGGGCGAAAACGCCTCGCACATGGAGTCGTGGATCGCCGTCGAAATCCAACGCGTCCCGGACGACGTCAAAGCGTCGCTGCTTGAGGGACTTACCCGCGTCCTGAAAGACGTGCGGGCAGCCGTCGAGGACTGGCCCAAGATGCGCCAAAAGGCCCGCGAAATTGCGGAAAGCCTGGACCAGGTGGCCCATCCGGCGCAGATTGCCGAACTGCGGCAGGCCAAGGACCTGCTGCGGTGGCTCGACGACGGGAACTTCACGTTCCTGGGCTACCGCGAATACGACCTGCTCAACGTTGACGGTGAAGACGTCCTCGAACTGCGTGAAGACAGCGGCCTCGGGCTTTTGCGCGCCGCCGCCGACTCCCCCCACATCCAGCACCTCACCGACACCGGCCGGAAAAAGGCGCGGGAAAAGCGCGCCCTTGTCATCACCAAGGCCAACTCACGGTCCACGGTGCACCGCTCGGCCTACCTGGACTACATCGGCGTCAAAAGCTTCGACGCCGCGGGTAATGTCAATGGCGAGCGCCGCTTCATTGGACTCTTTGCCACCAGTGCCTATGCCGGCTCCGTCCTGGATATTCCCATCGTCCGCGAGAAGGTGGACGCCGTGCTGCAGAGCGCAGGGTTTCCGCCGGACTCGCACTCGGGCAAGGATCTCCTGGGAATCCTGGAAACCTACCCCCGTGACGAGCTCTTCCAGATCGAAATTCCCGACCTCGCCGCCACCGCGCTGGGAATCCAGAAGCTGCAGGAACGGCGGCGCACGCGCCTGTTCCTGAGGCCGGACATCTACGGCCGGTTCATGTCCGCCGTCGTCTACCTGCCCCGCGACCGCTACACCACCAACGTCAGGCTGCGGATCGAACAGGAACTGAGGGAAACGTTCCAGGCGGTCTCAATCGACTACGAAGCCCGCATGACGGAGTCGGCGCTCGCCCGGCTGTTCTTCCGCATCCGGCTGCCTAAGGACGCCGACGTCAGCCATGTCAACACCGACGAGCTGGAAAAGCGGCTGGTCCGGGCCGCACGGTCATGGAGTGAGGGTATTGCCCAAGTCCTCCGGGAAGGGCGGGATCCCGCCGAAACAAAGGAACTGGCCGCTACCTGGGCCGAGGCGTTCCCTGCCAGCTACCGGGTGGACTACGAAGTAGAGGACGCGCTTGAGGATATAGCGCGTTTTGAAAAGTACGGGGCGGCCGCCGAGCGGAAGTCCGGGGAGCGGCAGGACCGTCCCGGTGTGCACGTGTACCTTCCGGAAGGCGCCGGCGCTACCCTCGAGGAGGATGCCCGGGTCAAGCTCTACATGCTGGAGCCCAAGAGCCTGAGCCAGATTTTGCCGTATTTCCACAACCTCGGACTCGAGGTCCTGGATGAACGGCCCTTTGAAATCGAAACAGCAGACCGCCGCGACTTCTTCCTTTACGATCTTGGACTGAAGTACCCGGCCGGGGTGGACCCCGTCTCCACGGGAGAGCTCCTTGCCGAATCCTTCGGCGCGGCTGTCACGGGCGCTGCAGAATCGGACAGCTTTGACCGGCTGGTGCTGAGGGAGGGCCTGCAGTGGCGGCAGATCACTGTCCTGCGAGCCTACGCGCGCTACATGCGCCAGATGGGCAACAGCAGCTCGTTCGGCTTCATGGCGGACACGCTCCTTGCAAACGCCGACGTGACACGAGGTCTCACGGCACTCTTTGCCGCCCGCTTTGATCCGGCCCTGAGCGATGAAGACCGGTCCGAGGCCCAGGAGTCCGTGCGTCAGGAGCTGGCAGTGTCCATCGAGAAGGTGGCAACGCTGGATGCCGACCGCGTGCTGCGCACTTTCGTCAACCTCATTGAGGCCACCCTTCGCACCAACTTCTACCAGGACAAGTCGCACCTGAGCTTCAAGCTGAACCCCGCGCAGATCGAAGGCCTTCCCTTCCCGCGGCCCATGTTCGAAATCTGGGTCTACTCCCCGCGCGTTGAGGGTGTGCACCTCCGGTTCGGCAAGGTGGCCCGTGGCGGGCTGCGCTGGTCCGACCGGCGGGAGGATTTCCGGACAGAGGTCCTGGGCCTGGTAAAGGCGCAGACGGTCAAGAACGCCGTCATCGTGCCCACCGGCGCCAAGGGCGGGTTCTTCGCCAAGCAGCTTCCCGATCCCACCATGGACCGCGCGGCCTGGATGGCTGAAGGCGTGGAAAGTTACAAGACATTCATTCGCGGACTGCTGGACCTTACTGACAACCTCCTCACTGAAGGCGACGGCGAGCGGCTCGTGCCGCCGTCGAACGTTGTCAGGCATGACGACGACGACTCCTACCTTGTGGTCGCGGCGGACAAGGGAACGGCTACTTTTTCCGACATTGCCAACGGCATCTCCGCGGAGTACGGCTTCTGGCTTGGCGACGCCTTCGCCTCCGGCGGCTCCGTGGGTTACGACCACAAGGCCATGGGCATCACGGCACGCGGAGCCTGGGAATCCGTCAAACGCCACTTCAGTGAACTGGACCTGGATACCCAGACCGAGCCGTTCACCGTGGTGGGCGTGGGGGACATGTCCGGCGACGTATTCGGCAACGGGATGCTCCTGTCCCGGCACATCCGGCTGGTCGCAGCATTCGACCACCGGCACATCTTCCTGGACCCCAACCCCGACGAGGAATCCTCGTTTGCGGAGCGGCAGAGACTGTTCGAGCTGCCCAGGTCTTCCTGGGACGATTACGACAAGTCCCTGATCAGCGAAGGCGGCGGAGTCTTCGTGCGGCAGGCAAAATCCATCCCCGTGTCCCCCCAGGTGCAGGCCGCACTGGGGCTCCCGGCGGAGACTACTGAACTCAGCCCTCCGGATCTGCTGCGTGCCATCCTGCTGGCACCTGCAGACCTGCTCTACAACGGCGGGATCGGGACCTACGTCAAAGCGAGCTCCGAGTCCAACGCGTCCGTGGGCGACAAGGCCAACGACGCGATCCGCGTCAACGGCCGGGACCTGCGCGTCAAGGTGGTGGGCGAGGGCGGAAACCTGGGCATGACCCAGCGCGGCCGCATCGAGGCAGCTTTGCAGGGAGTCATTCTCAATACCGACGCCATCGACAACTCCGCCGGCGTCGACTGCTCCGACCACGAAGTGAACATCAAGATCTTCGTTGACCGGATGGTCGCTGCGGGCAAGCTGCCGGCTGCGGATCGGGCTGACTTCCTCGCCTCCATGACCGATGAGGTGGGCCGACTGGTCCTCGAAGACAACATCGACCAGAACATTTTGCTGCTCAACGACCGGACCCGGGTGGCGGAGTGGAGCCCGAGCTACGAGCGGCTCATGGACTGGCTGGAGAAGAGCGCCGATTTGAACCGGGACCTGGAGGCGTTGCCCACCACGGCGATGCTGCGGGACCGGCTGCAGCAGGGGCAGGGCCTGACGTCACCGGAGCTTTCGGTGCTGGCCGCCTATGCCAAGATCGAGCTGGCAACGGCGCTGCGCGACAGCGACCTTGCCGATGACCCATGGTTCCGGCAGACGCTCCGTTCATACTTCCCGCACCAGCTTCGCGAACGCTTTGACGCGGAGCTGGACACCCACCCGCTGCGCCGCGAGATCATCGCCACGGTGGTGGCGAACGACATGATCAACCTCGGGGGAATCACCTTCGCCTTCCGCGTCATGGAGGAGACGTCGGCCAGCGAAGTGGCCGTCGCCAAGGCGTTCGTGGCCCTCCGCGAGGTATATGAACTGGACGCGATGGTGGGCGAGTTGAACAGCCTGCCTGCCTCGTTCCCCACCGAGCACTGGAGCACGGTCCACCTGGACATCCGCCGGCTTTTGGACCGGGCCGTCCGCTGGTTGCTGAGCCAGGAGAGCGTTTCACGTCCCATCGCCGATGTGGTGGCCGAGTTCAAGCCGCTCATGGATCCGATGCGGGCCCGGCTGCTGGGCTACCTGCGCGGCGACGACCGGGAACGGGTGGCGGAGTGGCTGGCGAAGGGCCGCGAGTGGCAACTCCCCGAAGGCCTTGCCCTGCGCTGGGCCGAGTTGTTCGAAAGCTTTGTCCTGCTGGATATTGCCAAGATTGCCCGGACCCGAAAAGACCCGGTGGAGCAGATTGCCGCGGTCTACTACACGGTGTTCAACCGTTTCCACGCCGACTCGTTGCTGGAGCGGATCAGCAGCCTGCCGCGCCAGGACCGGTGGCAGGCACTGGCCCGGGCCGCCTTGCGCGACGATCTGTACTCGACCGTGTCGGACATGACGACGGCGGTGCTGGACGCTACGGCCGCCGCCGACTCGCCGGATGCACGGCTCAAGGACTGGGAAGCACAAAATGCCGAGCAGTTGGGCAGGGCAAAGAGCATGTTCGACGAGGTGAACGCACTGGAGGCCGACGACATGGCCTCACTGTCGGTAGCATTGAGGCTCTTGAGGTCAATCGTCCGACGCTAGCAATCCGGCGTCGCAAATGGAGGTGCAGTGGCAATCTTTACGGACCCCATCAGGGAACATGCTGATTTCGGGCCGGGCGATGCCGAATGGCTGCACCTCCTGGTGGGGGACTGGCAGATGGTCGCGGACTTGGCGTTCGCCGACTTGGCGCTCTGGTTCCCCCACCCGGAGCTTGGCTATATTGCATTGGCCCACGTCCGGCCTTCCACCACGCACACCGCGTTCCACAGCGACTTTGTGGGAGAGGGAATCCGCTCCGACCTGCAGCCGCTCGTGGAAAAGGCATGGAACTCGCGGTCCATCGAGCGGTCCAGTGAGACGAACTGGAACAGCGAGATGGCGTTGCGGGTGGAGGCGGTTCCAATGGTCCGCAATGGCCGGACCCTTGCGGTGGTCACCACCCACATGGACCTCTCCAGCTCCCGGATGCCGTCGCGGCTGGAGTTGACCTACCGCCAGTGCGCCTATGACCTCCTGCGGATGGGCACGTTGGGGTTGTGGCCGGACTTCGCCTCACCCACCGGGTCCCGCCGCGGTGCCCCCCGTGTGGGCGACGGCCTGATCAGGCTGGATGCCGATGGCGTGGTGCAGTATGCCAGTCCCAATGGGGTTTCGGCCTTCCGGCGACTGGGTGACGGCGAATCCCTGGAAGGCCGCTCCCTGGCCGAGGTGACCGCCGGCCTGCTCAAGGACCGGCGCATGGTCGATGAGACCCTGCCGCTCGTGGTCACCGGACGCATGCCATGGCGCAGCGAGATCGAGTCCCGCGGGGTCAGCCTGTCCCTGCGGGCCATACCGCTGCGGGACGAGCAGCAGCGGTTCGGGGCCCTGGTTCTTTGCCGCGACGTCTCCGAGCTGCGCCGGCGCGAGATGGAACTGGTGACCAAGGACGCCACTATCCGGGAGATCCACCACCGGGTCAAGAACAATCTCCAGACCGTAGCTGCCCTCCTGCGGATGCAGTCCAGGCGCATGGTCAGCGACGAAGCGAAGCAGGGCCTGGAGCAGGCGATGCGGCGTGTGGCCACGATCGCGCTGGTCCACGAAACCTTGTCTCAGGGCCTAACGCAGAGCGTTGATTTCGACGAACTGATCGGGCGCCAGTTCCGGCTTTCTGCCGAAGTGGCTTCCCCCTCCCAGCAAGTCAGGACGGAACGCTCCGGTACATTCGGCGAGCTGCCCAGTGATCTGGCCACCCCGCTGGCCCTCGTCATAAATGAACTGGTCACCAACGCGGTGGAGCATGGACTTGAGGGGCGGGCGGGAACAGTCTGGCTTGTTGCCGACCGGTCTGAGGGGGATGACGGCGAAGAGCTGACAGTGACCATTGCCGACGACGGAGTGGGGCTTCCACATACTCCGCACGTTGAGGGCCTCGGACTTCAGATTGTGCGGACACTCGTCACCAGCGAGCTTGGGGGGACCATCACCTGGGAGCGCCGCGAGGGCGGCGGGACCGACGTTAAGATCCGGCTCAGCCTGGCGGGCAAGTAGGCGGTACCGGTGGGCCTGAGGGCCGGCCGGCCTGGGGAGTACAACAACAAACAGAGGCCCCTGGACGATCCAACGTGGATCGTCCAGGGGCCTCTGTCATGGGGTTGCTTGGACCCGGGCTTGCGGCCGGGCGGTGCGGGGCCTATCTAGGAGGCGCGGCGTGCCCGGGCGGCGCGCCGCTTGAGTGCGCGGCGCTCGTCTTCGCTCATGCCGCCCCAGACGCCGGCATCCTGGCCGGACTCAAGGGCCCACTGCAGGCAGGTGTCCACTACGGGGCACCGGCGGCAGACACTCTTGGCTTCCTCGATCTGCAGGAGGGCCGGTCCCGTATTCCCGACGGGGAAGAACAGTTCCGGGTCCTTCTCGAGGCACGCTGCGCGGTTACGCCAATCCATGCTGATCAGTTGCTCCATTTCTGGGAAAAGCCCTTTGTGAAATTATTCACTAGTGGCTACAAAGGAAAAGGGCCCTCTGGGCCCCCTTGGTCATCTTCATCAAGCCTGTCATGTTAACGCGGTGTAAACAAGGGGTAATAACGCTTGATATCCGTCGAAACCTGAGCGATGCATCACAGTGGCAGCTCCCGCCCTCACCAGTGTCCGACTATGTCGGGTAGGGTGCCAGTGTGTCAAGACCCCCGGTAAACCCAGCAGGTGCCCCAGCCTCTCCTGACGAGCCGGGGAACGGTCCTGGAGAACGTTCCCCTGACGGGGGCTCGGAGACCGTTCCGGCGGCGGCCAAGGTGGTGGCGCTTATCGCTGCTGCGGAGGCGGCTGCCCTCCTGGTTGCGGCCGGCTGGTACGCCTATGAGCTGCTCAGCGGGAGCCCTGTGCTGTCGTTCTGGGGTGCCGTCTTCACCCTGGGCCTCCTGCTGGCGTTTTCCGCCTGGCTGTTTGCAGTGTCAGTCTTTCTCTACCGGGGCTATCGATGGACCCGGGCGGCTGCGCTGGTGGCCCAGTTATTCCTTCTGAGCGTGGGAGTACCTGCCATCACCAGCGGACTGATGCTTGCCGGGCTTGCCATGGTGGTCCCCGCCGTCATTGCCATTGTTCTCCTGTTCTCCAACAGGGTGATCAACCATGCCTCGCGGACAGGAAGTGCACCCCCTGCTCTTTGACCTGCCCGATGCCTTGCCGGCCAGCCCGTGTACGTTCGACGCGGTCGAGGCGTGCTTACACTGAGGCCCCCGACCACGCCACCTGAAGGGGACAGGAGCGCCCGCCTGAGATGAGGACGCCACGTCCCGGCGGGGGTTGGGCCTCAACGTCAAACCTGACCCCAAACAGGTCGCCGTCAGCCATTGAACGTGGACCCAGCAGAAGCCCGGCTCCGGCAGCCCGTGCGTTCATGACCAGCGGAACGCGCTGGAAGAGCAACGGGCTGTAAGCAGCGGTGACCACCAGGGAATGGCCCAAGGCGTTCAACTGCTCCAGAGCGTTCAGCGCAGGCGGGGCAAGCTGGTCGACGTCGTCCACCAGCAGCACGGTCTTCGGCGACAGTCTGCCGCCCTCCGCCTGCACCAGCAGGTCCTTCCAAAAATCTCCCGTGGCCTCTGCCGGCATGGGAGAGGTGCACCACTGTTGCGCCGGGTTGAGTGCCGCCAGTGCGAGCAGGGTATTGCTTTTGCCGCTTCCCGGGTTGCCAAGAATTACGGCGACGCCGCGGCCGGGCAACCGCAGGGACGCTGGAGCGGGCTCATCGCCGGCAACTCCCAGGAAGGCGTCGCTCTGCCAGCGGTGCGGTTCCGGGATTTCGGAACGCCCTGCCCCATCCGCTCCATCCTTCCCGGGAAAGCGTTGCACCGCCGGGTGCTGCAGCCCTGCCTCCTCCATGAACGCTGCCACCTGCCCCACGGTGATTTTCGCGGGGAGCGGTTCAACACGGAAGGGCGGCGATGCGGCCGGCGGATATTGGGACCCGCTTCCAGCTGCGGCAGGGCGCCGGATCGGGTTGCGGTAGAACTGGCAAGCAACCGGGCCGCCACCCGCCACAGGACCGAAGGCTGCCGCCCTGCCGCGGACGGCCGGCATGGCAGGCACCCGGGGCCACATCGCCCGGCTTTCCTCACTGGAACCGGCGGGAAAGAAGAATCGGTTGGGAATGGCGCCAAAGAACCTGGCCGTTACAAGCTCGCGCTCCCCATGGACCACAACCGTAATACCTGCCCTGGCGCCGTCCCTGACGAGGTCCTGAACCAGATCCTCCGCCCAGGCCAGCGGTCCGGACCGGAAAGCCGACACCCAGGAGCCCCAGCCGACGATCACGAGAATGAGTGGTACCTGCCCGGAGGCGGGCTGGCCCAGCCGCTGCCCCAGATCACGGACAAGCCGCTCCAGAATACGGACTCCGCGCCGCAGGTCGTGGAGTCCGGCATGCGCGCCCACCCGGGCCTCACCTGCAACCGGGCAAAAACTCCCGGCGGAGTCCAGGAAATAGAAGTGGGCCTGGTCGGGGCCGGCCATCAGTTTAAGGACGGCCACTTCCAGGGCCGATCCGGCTCCGGATGCGGGGCTGCCAATGAATGCTGCGTGGCCGTGGCTGGCAGGGCTCCAAACAAGGGGCTCAAGCTTTTGTTTCTCGGGCACGTCCATCAGGCCAAGACGCACCTGCCCCGCCGGCGTTTCGGGTTCCAGGGACAGGGGCGGCGGGCTTCCTGAATTCATGGTTTGCCCGTCCCGTGAGGGCTCTTCCAGTGCGTCCGGCAGGGGAGGAGCCACGGGCCTTCTCGGCACGGCCTGTTGCTGCGCAGTGCACAGGCTTTTCACCAGTGCAGCCAGCGGTTCCACTGCCTGCGCAGGGGTGGGTATGGAGGCCCGGCCACCGCGGGGGCCGCCTCCCTGGAGGGCAAGGTAATCCGTTGTCCGGTGGACGGTAACGGCGATTGGCTGTATGCCTCCGGCAGCGGACGACAGGGACGCCGTCTGGAACTCGCCGGCCGCTTCCGTTCCGCGTGCCAGGAAGGCGCGGCCGGGAGTAGCAACACTGATGGCCGCGGCGTCTTTGGAGTTGACGATGTCCACGGATTCCATGTCGGACTGCACTCGGAGGGCGATGCTTGAAGTGACGTTTGCGCGGATGTCAGCTGTTAAAGCTCCCTGCGGTCTCTGCGTGGCCATGATCAAGTGGATGCCCAGCGACCTGCCGATTGACGCTATCCGCAGCAGCTCGCGGAGAACTTCCGGCGCATCGTCAACCAGCATCCTGAACTCATCAATGACGATGACCAAGTGGGGGAGTACGAAATCTCTGGCCGCCGCAGTGGAGCGGTATGTGGAGAGATCAGGGACGCGGGCCGCGGCGAGGCACCGCTCCCGGAGCCGCACTTCTGCCCGAAGCGACCTCAGTGTTCGATCCAGTTCGTCGGCGGCAAGATCTGTTTGCAGTCCCACGCAATGAACCAGGCTGCTCAGCGGATCAAGACCTGAACCGCCCTTGAAGTCGATGAAGTAGAAGTTGACCCGGTCCGGCGGGTAGGTCAGGGCGAGCGCGAGGGCCAGGCTCCGGAGCAGTTCCGACTTCCCTGAGCCTGTTGTGCCCGCCACCAGCAGATGGGGGCCGTCGGCGAGTAGGTCCAGGACCTTCGTTCCGGAGGTGCTCACCCCCACGGGTACGGGCAGCCCCTCAATCCTGGCGCTGGAGTTCCAGCGGTCAGCGGTGGCGGCGAGCGTCAGGGGCAGGACTTCGTCCAGGCTGCATGCAGCGGGAAGGCCGCTTCGCTGTTCTTTGTCCTGGTGCCGGCAGTCTGCCAGGCGTCGGCAGAAAGCGGTGAACACCTCGGCCGGCACCAGGTCCGGGACAAACACAATCTCCCGGTGGTTCTGCACCAGCGTTGACCTGCGCTCGGACAGGAAGATATCCGGTGCGGGTGATTCCCTGTCCTCAGGCAGGAAATGAAGAACCTGCCACCCCCTCTGCAGCGCTGCTTCACGCACCGCCTGTTCAGCCGCAGCTGCGACGCTGTCCCCCCGAATCAACAGGACGCCGCGCTCGCAGCCCTGTTGATGGCAGCTGTTCAGGACATGAAGGACGGCATTCAGCGTGGCAGCCAGCGTTACTTTGGGTAAATACCGGGCTGCGAGGGGGAGGGCTCCCGGCGGGCCATAGACGAGGACCTGCACATTGTCCGAGCGCGGGTAGCCCGCCAGTTGCATGAGACAGCAACGGAGGCTGCCATCGATGGCAAACCTGGGGCCGCCGATTATGGTGAGCGCGCGGGCAGGGTCGAGCACGACAGGGACGGTTCCCGCCGTTGGGACTGTCCCGGCCGGGCCAGCCGGTTCCACTTTGATATTGGCTGGCTGTTCTCCCTGGCCCAGCCGCAACCATACTTGCTGGCCCGGGGAGCCCGCACTCGGCATCCCGTTGGCCTTCTGGGCTGCCAAGGCGACGATGGACAGCGGAGGGGCGCACCGCCGTCGGCGTTCCCTGTCTTCCGCAACAGCTGAGGTCACAGCGGCTGACAGTGCCCGCCTCTGCCGCCGCCCGCTGACAGCGGGCACCAGGGCCGCAAATACCGAAGCCGCGGAAAAGGCAAGGAACATCCACGTTCCTGTGAGAACGGCCAGCAGCACTCCCAGGGCCAGCGGGAGGACTGCGGTCAGAAGGATCAGCGTTCGACTTCCTGTGTCAGGATGACCGGGAACCACGATCGGTTCAGCCACCGGTTTTCCGGCATCCGCCAGGAGTTTCCCCGGCACATCTGCAAATACCAGAGACAGGCTTGACTGACCGCATCTTAGGGTCGAGTCCGTCGAAACGATGGCGCTCCGTATCTTTTGACCGTCCACGTACGTGCCGTTGGCACTGTCCAGGTCAACCAACATGATTTTCGTGTCAGTAACAACGAGACGCGCATGTTCGCGGGACAGCTCCTGGTCGGAGATGACAATCCGCGTGCCGCTTCGGCCGATGGTGTAAGTGCCACGCCGTAACGGCACGACAGTTCCCGCTGCTGCCCCGCTGTCGATGGCGAGGACCAGGGGAGGGGACGCATCAGCACTGGGCTGGCGCCGCAGCCGTCGGCCCGAAGGGGCGGTGCCGCCGTCGACGAGGATCGCCGCCTCCACGAGCGGCGGCACACCGAGGACCAGAGACCGCAGATCCTTCCCATCCACCGTGACCGCGCCCACGTCGAACTTCCGGACCAACTGCTCATGAATGACGTGGCCCGCCGCGCCGGCGGGTGCATCAATGGACAGCTCCACGGGCGGCTGGGGACGTGACCCGGGGCCGCCAACCAGCGTGCAATTAAGCGTCATGACTTGTCGATTCCTTCGTGCATGTAGCTACACGCTAGACACCGGACGCAACGCTTGGCGTTGGCTTCTACGCCTATGTGGATAACGGCTGACGCCAGCATGTGGGCCGGGTCACAGGGGGCATGCGGATTCGACGGGTCGTACGCTCCCTCGGGTAGGGTAGAGCAGCAGACAAATGCGTAACATTGCGCTGCCCGCATTCGAACCAGGAGATTTTGTGACCGCTGACCTCGTCATCGTAGGGTCTGGCTTTTTCGGCCTGACAATCGCAGAACAGGCCGCCACTGAGCTCGGCTTGAAGGTCGTCGTCATCGACCGGCGCCACCACATCGGGGGCAACGCCTACAGCGAAAGGGAAGAGCAGACCGGGATCGAGATCCACCGGTACGGTGCCCACCTTTTCCATACCTCGAATGAGAGGGTGTGGGAGTACGTTAACAGGTTCACCACTTTCACGAACTATGTGCACAAGGTTTATGGCGTCCATAAGGGCGAGGTCTATTCGCTGCCGATTAACCTTGCCACCATCAACCAGTTCTTCCGGGCGAACCTCACACCTGGCCAGGCCAGGGAGCTCATCCAGGAGCAGGCGGGGGAACTGGCGGGAACGGACCCGCAGAACCTGAACGACAAGGGCATCCAGCTGATTGGCCGGCCACTGTACGAGGCTTTTATCAAGCATTACACCGGCAAGCAGTGGCAGACGGATCCCAAGGACCTGCCGGCCGGCATCATCTCCAGGCTTCCCGTGCGTTACAACTATGACAACCGGTACTTCAATGACAAGTACGAGGGCCTGCCCACCGACGGCTATACCGCGTGGATCGAAAAGATGGCGGAGCACCCGAATATCGAGGTCCGCCTGAATACAGACTTCTTTGACGAATCGCACGAGTACAGCAAGAACAAAGTTGTGGGCAACATTCCCGTGGTATACACGGGGCCCGTGGACCGGTACTTCGATTACACGGAGGGCGACCTTTCCTGGCGCACCATCGACTTTGAGGAAGAAGTCCTGGACATGGAGGACTTCCAGGGCACCTCTGTCGTCAACTACAACGACGAGGACGTCCCCTACACCCGTGTCATCGAACCGCGCCACTTCCACCCTGAGCGCGACTACCAGACCGAAAAGACGGTCATTATGCGCGAATTCTCACGCTTCGCGGAAAAGGGCGATGAACCTTACTACCCGGTTAACACCTCGACGGACCGGGAGCGGCTGCTCAAATACCGCGACCTCGCCGCGGCCGAAAAAGACGTTCTGTTCGGTGGCCGGTTGGGCACCTACAAGTACCTGGACATGCACATGGCGATCGGATCCGCGCTGAGCATGTTCGATAACAAGATCAAGCCGCATTTTGAAAGCGGAGTAAAGCTGGAAAGTGGAGGCGTGGACGCATGACTGCACCTGAAGAGTCATCCTCATGGAGCGCTCTTCAGAGAGTGATCCTCCCGTCCCCCGACCAGACGGACACCATCCCGCTGTACGTGGATGCAGGTCCCGCAAGCGGCATCCGTCTGCGTGAGAATGACGAACTCGCCCGTACACCGAAGCTGCCTGAAGAAAAGCTTCAGATGTTCAGTTCCGGAAGCCGCCAAGCACGGTTTGAGGATCTGCTTTCGAGGCAGTCCATGCGTGTCCGGTCCGGTGAACAGATTTCCTTCGGAACATACTTCAATGCGTTTCCGGCCAGCTATTGGCGGCGCTGGACCTCAGTGCGTGATATCCGGCTTGTGGTCAAGACGTCAGGGACCGGCGCCGTCACCGTCTACAAGTCGAATGCCCGCGGCTCAGTGCAGCGGGTCGATGGTCAGCACGTCGATGGAGAAGCAACCTCCGTCTTCGAACTCTCACTCAAGCCCTTCGGTGACGGTGGGTGGTACTGGTTCGATCTTGCGGCCAGTTCCACGGACCTGGTCCTGCAAAGCGGTCAGTGGGAGACCTTTGAGGCGCCCCGTGGCAGTGGCCAGGTGACATTGGAAATCACCACAATGAACAAGCCTGACTTTTGCCTGAATAATGCTCGAATCCTCGCGGAAAATCCGGAGGCCCTTGCAAACGTCAAGGAAATCCTGATCGTCGACCAGGGCACCAGCAAGGTGGAGGACCAGGAAGGATTTACCGAGGTTGAAGCCTCCCTGGGAGGCAGGCTGCGCATCATTAACCAGCCGAATCTCGGCGGTTCAGGCGGTTTCGCGCGTGGCATGTACGAGTCTGTGGAGAACGGCAGCGACTACGTCCTGCTCCTTGACGACGACATTCTCATGGAGCCCGAAAGCATCGGCCGAATGCTGACCTTCGCCGACCGGTGCCGCACTCCGGCGATCATCGGCGGGCATATGTTCGACCTCTACAACCGCAGCGTGCTGCATACCTTCGGAGAGGTCGTGGACCCGTTCCGTATCGTGCCCGCACAGCCGCATGCGGACATGGAGCTCCGCCACGACTTCGGCGTCGCCAACCTTCGGCAGACAGCGTGGCTGCACCGGCGAGTGGATGTCGATTACAACGGCTGGTGGATGTGCTTGATCCCTACAAAAGTGATCAAGGAAATTGGTCTGTCCCTGCCGCTCTTCATTAAGTGGGATGACGCCGAATATGGCCTTCGCGCCAAGGAAGCCGGCTACCCTACGGTTTCCCTTCCCGGTGCGGCTGTTTGGCACGTCTCGTGGGCAGACAAGGATGACATGGTCGGCTGGCAAGCCTACTTCCACGAACGCAACCGACTGGTCACAACCCTGATCCATAGTCCTTACCCAAAGGGCGGCCGCGTTCTTCGTGAATCAGTGCAGGCGGACGTAAAGCACCTCGTGTCAATGCAGTACTTTACGCAGCATGGCAGGATTGAAGCGCTCCGGGACATTTTCAAGGGACCCGCGGAACTGCACGGGGCGCTTGCTTCGAAGCTGCCGGAAATCAATGCGCTGAAAGCCCGCTACTCCGACGCCCAGCTCAAGGAAAATGTCGATGACTTTCCGGCTCCCAAGTTGGGCCGGGGCCCCATGAGCGGGGCTCCTATCGGCATGCCCGCCAAGAAGGAGCTGGTGTCGTGGGGGATCAAGACAGTGTCCCGGCAATTGGTTAAGAGCCCGGCACCGGAGAACGCAGAGCGGCCCCAAGGCTTCCTGGCACACCGCGACAACCGCTGGTTCAGGCTTGCCCACTACGACAGTGTCATCGTCTCGAATGCTGAGGGGACCGGTGCGTCCTGGTACAAACGGGACCCCAAGAAACTCAAGTCCATGTTGGCGGAGGCCAGTCGACTGCATTTGCGGCTGTTCCGCGATTGGGACAAGCTGGCTGAGCAGTACCGGACCGCCGTCCCGGAAATCACCTCAATCGAGGCCTGGAAGAAGACCTTTGGCCTGGATCTCAGGAACGGAAACTAGATGGCCGGGATGGGTGACGGGTTCGTCAGGCCCGGAAGTGGCCGCGGCCTGCTGGATGTATACGGTGACCGCTTCCTGTTGAAGCTGCTGGTGCGCAAGGAGATCAAGATCCGCTACCGCGGGTCGGTACTTGGGCTGCTGTGGTCGTATGTAAAGCCGCTCATGCAGTTCTTGATCTACTTCATCGCGCTTGGCATCTTCCTCAATCTCGAGCACGGAACGCCCAACTATGCGATTTACCTGTTCGCCGGCATAGTTCTCGTCAACTTCTTTACCGAGGCTTTGTCCAACTCGACGCGGTCCATCGTCGACAACCGGGACCTCATCAGGAAGATCTATCTGCCGAGGGAGCTTTTCCCCGTCGCAACCGTTTGGGTCTCTGCGGCCCATTTCCTGCCGCAATTGATCGTGCTGATTGCTGCGTGTCTCATCGTGGGCTGGGCTCCGTCAGTGCTGCAGCTGGCCGCAGTTGTTCTGATCTTCATCATGGTTTCCGTGCTCGCCACTGGGCTGGGGCTGATGTTCGGGGCCGTCAACGTTTACTTCCGTGACTCGGAGAACATCGTTGACATGATCGTCATGGTGGTCACTTGGGCATCACCGGTGTTATATGTCTGGTCGATGGTGGAGCGTGTGATGGGGCCCTGGTACTGGGTATACCAGCTGAACCCCATGACAACTGCCGTAGAGGTATTCCACTGGGCTTTTTGGGAGCCCACGCTCAAGGCCGACCAGGTTGTCAGCGGCACGCTTCCCCCTGATCTGTTTACCCTCTGGCTGCCGGTGTCGATGCTCGTGACCCTTGGGGTGCTTTTCCTGGGGCAGTTGACGTTCCGCCGGCTTTCCGTCCACTTTGCCCAGGAGCTCTGAGATGACTTCGCTCAGCCCCGTCGCCATCAGTTGTGTTGGCGTCCGTAAGCAATTCGTCCTGCGGCATACCCGCTCCCTCAAAGAGGCTTTGGTGTGGCTCGTGAAGGGCCGGAAAGGCGACCTGTCCAAAAAATTCCTGGCACTGAATGACGTGTCCCTTGAAGTGCGAAAAGGTGAAACCGTCGCACTCCTTGGGCTCAACGGCTCAGGCAAGTCCACACTGCTTAAACTGATCTCAGGGGTACTGCAGCCAGACGGCGGCAGCGTTCGAACCCGTGGAAGGGTAGCCGGGCTCATCGAAGTAGGAGCCGGCTTCCACCACGACCTCAGCGGCCGGGACAACGTCTACCTCAATGGTGCCATTCTGGGCATGTCCGAGAAGCAGATAGACGACATGTTTGACTCGATCGTGGAATTCTCCGAAATTGGAGAATTCATCGACACCGAGGTCAAATTCTACTCATCGGGTATGTACTTGCGGCTGGCCTTTTCCATCGCAGTCCATACCGATCCCGAAGTCTTCCTGATCGATGAAATTCTCGCCGTTGGTGATGAGCCGTTCCAGCGGAAGTGCATCGCCAAGATCAAAGAACTGGCTGAGAAGGGCAAGACCCTCTTCGTTGTGAGCCATGATCTCGACCTGGTGGCCACGATTTGTGAGCGCGGAGTCCTGCTCGAGCACGGCAAGGTGGTCATGGACGGCGAAGTGCACGAGGTCGTTGGGGAACTCCGCGGCCGGAGCCTGGAAGCATGACCCCATTCATGTGTGAGGAAGCCATATGTTGACGTGGCTTCCCGCAGTCCCGTCGCTCCTTGTTGCCTTCGCCATTGTTTTTGTCCCGGGTGCTCTCCTCGGATGGGGACTACGGCTTCGGGGGATTACGCTCTATGCGTTGGCACCGCTGTTCACGACTACGATAGTGGCCGTCGGTCCTATCCTTTTCCAGTTGCTTGGCCTTCGTTGGGACAAGAACGGCTTCATCATCACCGCACTGGTCTCCGCCGCTGCGGCGGCAGTGGTGGGCCGACTGGTCGGGAGCACGCCGTCAGACTTTCGCGGCGGCTACCAGAGGCGCATACGAACAGACATTATCGGTCTGGGTTTGGGAGCAGTCGTGGCTGCCATCCAATTCATGCGCATGTTTGGACAACCACAACATATCTCGCAGACTGCGGACAACATCTTCCACTTGAACGCCATCCGCTACATCGTGGAGACAGGCTCCGGCTCGTCCTTGCAGTTGGGTGGAATGACGGGAATTCCTTTCTACCCCGCAGCCTGGCACACACTGGGTGCCTTGATTGTTGAATTTGCTGGCGTATCCGTCCCGGTTGCAGTCTCCTCCCTATGCATTGTCACGGCGGCAGCAGTCTGGCCCGCAGCCGTACTCCTCCTTGCCAGACAGGTGTGCCCCAGATCGCCGAGGGTCGGTGTCCTGGCCGGCCTGGTCGCTGCCTCCTTCCCCGCCCAGCCGATTCTTCTGGCCATGTGGGGTGTTTTGTACCCCAATCTCTACTCAACAGCCTTGTTGCCGCTCGTCCTTGCCCTGCTCGTGCGGATGCTCGGTTTCTCGTCGGACCGCAAGGGCCAATTTGAGGGGATTGCTCTCCTCTGCCTCATCATCGGTGCACCCGGTATCGCGCTGGCGCATCCCGGTGCCGTTATGGCACTGATCGCCATGGGTTGGCCGCTGGTGATCATGGCACATCGACGTGCGGCCCAATGCTTTCTGGCCCGGATGCCCGAGCAGCGTGCGAGGGCCATCGTCGTGGTGGCCCTGGTTTTGGCCGGCGCGGCTACCGTTGCCTTATGGGGCGCGCTTCGGCCAGAGGCCGTGGACTCCATCGGCCCACCCGTTCAATCCCTGGCACAGGCTCTGGGGCAAATATTTCTTGGGGCACCCATGGGAGGTGCTGTCGGATTATTCATCGCGGCGGGCCTTCTTGGTGGGCTTGTTATCGTGACAAGGACGGCCCGGCTGCGTTGGCTCCTGGCCTTGTTTGGCATAACAGCGTTCCTGTTTATCGCTGTTTCCTCTTTTGATCGCGTGCCGTTCCGCGAGTACATCACAGGCGTTTGGTATAACGATGCGTTCCGCGTCGCCGCTCTCTTGCCTGTCGTCATGGCGCCGATTGTTCTCGTTGGATTCGACTGGTTCCTGGTGCGCGCAATGCGGTTGGTGGGTAAGGCCATGCACGGGGGAGCAGCCGAACGCCGACTCCTGCGCATTGCAGCACTGGCTGGCCGTCTTCAGTCCCCGCGGATGTCCCTCCAGTCCGTAGTTTTGATCGTTTTCGTATTCCTCTTCGCTGCCGAGAGCCAGCTGGGAAATATGAGGATGGCCGTATGGGATGCACAGAACGGATATAACCAGACCAACCAGTCCGAGCTCCTAAGTACCGACGAAGAACGCCTGCTCATGCGCGTTGCTGCGCACGTTCCGAAAGACGCCGTGATTGCGGCTAATCCATGGACAGGAGCTTCACTCGTCTACGCCTACACGGGTCGACGCACGCCAGAACTGCACACGTTGTCCACGGTGAACGACGACATGAGGACGGTAGACGCAAAGCTGCGTGAAGCCCGACGGGATCCACAGGTCTGCGGAGCAGTTGACCGCCTCAACGTGGGATACGTGCTCGATTTTGGAACCAGGGAGTTCCGTAATTTCAGGCACGAGAACTATGACGGTCTTCTGGGACTGGACAGAGCGGGCGTTGCGCACGTCATTGATCAGGAAGGCGGCGCGCGTCTACTGAAGCTTGACGTCTGCGGCGGCGCCGATTCGGCAATGGCGAATAAAGAACAGGGGCAGTGAGAAAGTGGAGTGGTTGTCCGCTTCGGCGGCCGCATTAGCGGCTCTTGCCGTGATATTTCTTCCGGGGCTCGTGATGGGCTGGACATGGAAGGTTCGCGGGCTAGGGCTGCTGGTGGCTGCTCCTTTGCTGAGCGTATCCGTCGTCGCAGTTTCAGCGGTGGCTCTCGGTCTCTGTGGAATTCCGTGGGGTGGCCCCCAATTTTTCGGCTCCGCGCTGATTGCTTGCGTCATCGTGAGTGTTGCCCGTGTCCTGGTGCCGTCCGGCGCACTCCAGGTCCAGGGAAACTGGCCGCGATATTCAACAGCCGGTATCGGACTAGGCGCCCTCCTGGTTGCTGCCACGCTGGTGGCAGCCTGGGGACATCCCGGAGCGTTTTCCCAGACAATTGACGACGTATTTCACCTGAATGCCCTGACATGGATAAAGGAAACAGGTTCAGCTTCCAGTCTCACGCTGGGGCAGTTGAACGGATCCGCCTTCTATCCAGCGGCTTGGCACGGCGTCGTCAGTCTCACCATGGCACTCAGCGGCCAGGCTGCGCCGATTGCCATCTTTGCCGTGTCCGCCGTTATCGCCACGGCAATTTGGGTTCCAGGCTGCATTTATCTCTGCCGCCATCTGCTCGGGGCATCCGGTCTTCTTCCTGTGGTCTCTGGTGTGGCTTCCGGTGCCTTCGCTGCCTTTCCGCTGCTCCTTTTGGATTTTGGCGTGTTGTACCCGAACCATCTGGCAGTAGCCATGCTGCCAGGGGCGCTGGGCCTCATGGTTCAACTGCTCCGGGTCTCCGCAGTTCCTGACTTGGTTCCCTCCTCGGCAGCCCTGTTGCTGTGCCTTGGCCTACCGGGACTGGCTCTCGCCCATCCAAGCGCGCTGCATTCCCTCGTTGCTTTCACATGGCCGGTGTTCCTGGTATTCCTGTGGAGGAAGTGGTTTGACGCGGCAGGACTGCGCGGCCGCGGTTATCTGGTCGTTGGTGCCGGGGCTGCCATGGCGTTCACGCTGGTGCTCTGGAGGTTCGTTCGTCCCGATCCGTCGTCATACTGGAACCCCGTTGAGATGCGCGCGCAGGCCATTGGGGAAGCCATCATGGTGGCACCACTTGGACAGGCGTCCACGCCAATCATCGCGGTGTTCATGCTGATGGGGCTTTTCTACCTCATTAGGACCCCGGAAAGGCGCTGGGTAGCAGGTTTGTTTGCAGTTGGGGCATACCTGTTTGTGAATGTGGCATCGATCGATGCGCTTCCATTCCGGAGAACGGTTGCAGGCCCTTGGTACGCGGACCCGTACAGGCTGGCCGCCCTGCTCCCGCTTGCAGCAGTGCCGGTAGTTTCCTGGGCGATCGTCGCGCTTACCAGCAGGCTGCAGCCGTTACTCGCGTGGAAGGGCAGACGCTTCCGCAGTGCTTCGGTTGCCGTGCTTCTTGTACTCGTCTTCCTGATAGGGCAGGCATCAAACATCCTGCATCAGGTTTACTCGGCCCAGGACAAGTACTCCCTCACGGAAGCGTCACCCCTCCTGAGCCGCGATGAAAAAGAGCTTTTGGACGAGTTGCCGTCTCTGGTTCCCGACGGCGAGGTCCTTGCGGGGAATCCTTGGACTGGGACTGCCCTCGCTTACACTTTTGGTGCACGGAAGACTCTGCAACTTCATATGTTGTCGGCTACCCCCGCCGACGTGGATATCGTCAACAGGAAGCTTGACGATGCGCGGTGGGACCCGAGAGTGTGCGGCGCCGTCAACAGGCTCGGCCTCCGGTATGTCCTGGACTTTGGCAAAGAAGAAATTGGCGGCGGAAGCCATCCATATGACGGCCTTTTGGGGCTGGATACGAAGGGTGTTGCAGAAGTAGTGCGGCAGTCCGGAGGGGCACGGCTGCTGCGTGTTACGGCTTGTGCTGATTCGTAGGCTTCCTGCCCAGGGCGTTACCGGCCTGCCGCCTGCGACAGGACCTGGGAAGCCCACGCTTCGGGTGCGGGGTGGAGAAAGCACGCGGATGCCAGCTTGTAAGCACAACCCCTGCGGCGAGCCCGCCGCCGACGCGCGGCCTCTTCGGTGCAGGACCAGAGTTCCCGGGTAGCAGTGGGGACCGGCAGCGACGGCGCCCGTCAGGTCAGATGGTCGCAAGCGTCCACTGCGTGCAGTTGAGCACCGAAGGGAACGATTCGTGCATCCATCACGCCGCACTGGGTGTCGTGATCTTCTGCCGGCCCAGCTGCCGGCGCAGGGCATCAGCCTGGTAAGCCAGGACGACCGACTCGGAAACAACAACTGCCCATGCCACGGTCCAGGCGTCGAGGAAGTATGCGGCTGCGAGAATGAGAGGAACTCCTGCCAGGGCGCCGAGAACAGTGGAACTGGCCAGGGCCCTTGACTGATTCATGGCGACCAAGCAGGCCAGGCCGATGATCTGCGTGCAGGCCACGACCGTGAACATGAGGCCGAATGGCAGCGCTTGGGTCATAGTCAGCTTGAGTTCGCCGTGTGAGAGCATGGCGGCTATGGTCGGCGTGGCAACCGTAATCACTGCACCGCCCAAGAGCCCAATCAAAGGCCCAACAAATGCTGCCCGCCGGGCACGATGGGCGACGGTGTCCGGTCCTCCTTCAGGGACCCAGCCTTGAATAACCTGCAGCACAGGAGAGAAGGCTACGAGGCCGAACCTGAACAGCTTGTCTCCCATGGCGTACAGAGGGGTGGCGGAGGGCGCCAGCGCAGAGACAGCGAGGAGAGGCAAGGTGACGTAGAGGCTGGTTGTCCCAGCGGTAATCACGCCATGACGCTGCGGAGCCAGGCGCGCCAACGCTGCCCTTAGCCCCAAAGGGACTTTAGTGTTGGCGGGAAGTCCCCGGAGGATTACTGCGCTGGAGAGGAGCACCCCCACGGCAGTGAGGACAGCCAATGCAATGAGGAAATGGGCGAGCTCCCCGGTGATGTTGAGCACCAGGAAACCAACCAGGACCCCGGTCATCTGGGGGAGGGCATCCAGCAGAAAGAGCCGGGCGGGACGAGCTTCGCCGATGAAGTACCAGGTTGCCCCGAGGAAGGGCAGCAGATAGGCAACAGATCCCGCGACCACCACGCCGACGCCGGCGGGTGAAATCAAGAGCATCACTACGATCATTATTGGAAGCGTGAAGATGAACAGGTAGGCCCTGGATACCAGCGATTCCAGGTACATGGCAGGCCTTGCATCCCGCGGCATGCTGGCAACTGTCGCCGCGCCAGTGGTTCCCCAACCGAAGGCAACGAGAACGCCAAAAAGGATGGCACCTGTCTGGATAACGGCTAGGCTGCCCCATGCTTGGGCGCTGGTCCGGCCGATAATCAGGGGTACAGTAACCAGGCTCACAACAGTTGACGCCCCAACCGTTGCGGCGAAGCTGATCAGGCGTCGAATGTGGGTAGATCCTGCTCTGATGGACACGGGGCTCCTGTTCGAGGGGGACCTTACGATTCTAGGCGACGGGCTGAAGGGCTCAGTCCGATAGACTGCTGGGACTGGCCCCGCACTTAGGAGATGCATTGACGTTTGCGGCCGTTGTCGTTTCTTACAACCGAATCAACCTTTTAGAAAAGTGCCTTGTCGCGCTTGAGTCCCAGACTGAACCGCTGGATGAGATCATAGTGATCGAGAACGGTTCAACTGATGGGAGTGCGGACTACGTCCGAAAAAACCATCCGAACGTGACCCTCTTCGAGACCGGCAAGAATCTGGGCGGCGCAGGCGGTTTCGCTTGGGGCCTCGACATTGCCATGGCCAAAGGCCACGAGGCGGCCTGGCTGATGGATGACGACGCCGAACCGGAGCTGGATGCCTTCGCTCCCTTGAAAGCGGCGTTCCGGGGAATTGAACCCAGCCCCTCAGTTCTCGCTTCCTTGGTGACGCACGGACGCGATGTCTTCAACACCCGCAACCCCCCGGTCATCACAGCTGATGCCAAGCGGCATATGGATGCGAACGCCGCCGGCGGCGTGGCCATCGACACCGCCACCTTTGTTGGAGTGCTGGTTAACCTGGACCTCGCGAGGGAGACGCATCTTCCCTTCGTCGACTTCTTCATCTGGATCGACGATTCCGAGTACACGCACCGACTGTCCCGTATGGGGCTTGCCATGACCGTGCCTGCGAGCATGGTCAACCATCCCGTTGCCAAGGGAACGACGGCCGATATGGGGCCCCGTCTCTACTACCACATCCGCAACAGCCTGTGGTACCTGCGCGAGAAGAACACCGACCGGAACTCGAAGATCGTCAACCTGGGAGGGTTGGCTATCCAAACTCTGGAACAGGCCGGCAAGGCCGAGCACAAGCTCGGATGGGCATCAGCGGCGGCCCGCGGCTGGTTCCACGGAGTTGCCCGGAGGCCCAGGCGAATTGCGCCGGGTGGCTTGGTGAAGACCCTCTCGCGCGACAGCCGGGAAGCCCTTGGAATCCACGCGCTCGACTAAGCGCGGTCCTTAACGCTGCCGCGAATGGTGCCCGTGGGCAGGTGGGCCCGGATTGTACGGATGAATAGCTATAGCTCCGCACAACCGGGCCTGTCTGCGCGGGACGAAGTCCGCCGGACTGCCCAGCGTTTTCAGGAGGGTGACAGATGATCCTGTATGTCGGCCGGGATCCGTCCCTGCCGGCCCAACAGGCCATCCCGGATCCCTAGAACAATGGCCTTGAGCAGGAGCATCCGGTTCGGCCCGTAAGTGATGCGTATCAGATGGAAGATGCTTTCAAGCGCCACACGCTTCAGGATCCACGCCGGCTGGCTTAGCAGGTATGTTCGCGTCAATCGAACGCTGTTGCGGGCCATGTAGTAAACGCGGAACGGGGCGTGATAGTAGACATTAAGCTCACGTCCGGCGATCTTGACGCGAAGACCAAGTACTTTCATTGGGCGCGCTTGCCCGAGGGTGTGCGAGAGGTCACAGCCGTCGCCCGTGATCAGGCTATAGCCGTGCTGGCGCAGACGGGCTGTGAACTCTGAGTCGACCGCGTCGATAAAGAGCGACTCGTCGAGGAGGCCCACGTGATCCAGCGCGCTGGTGGAGATGAGCGTGCCTGACTGCATTGGGTCGAAGCCCTGCCCGAATTCATCTTTGCCGGGAAGCATGTCTATGCGCGTCCCGTTATGCGTCTCTGGGGTGACTGCACCCACTTTGATGCCAGCCCGCTTGGCGCGTTCCTCGGTCTTCTGCGCATTGGCGATGAAGGCGTCGCCGATCTCCGAATCCTGGTCGAGCGTTAGCACCCAGGAGGGATCCCATAATGCCCGGGCACGCTGTATTCCAGCGTTGAGGGCGGCCGCAATTCCTTTGTTCTCCTCCAACCTTATGACCTGGGCCATGTCCTCCAGTAGTTCAAAGGTGGCCTCGTCTGGAGAGGGTGAGCCGTCGTCGACAACCACAACCTTGTCCACCTGCCGCCGGAGCCTCCGAACCCGCTCAATGACCTCAGGGGGAGGGTTGAAAAGTGACAGTACGGCGACGACGGAGTCCTGCTGCGACAATGAATTTCCTTCCGGGAGCCTTGATCTCTGGCTGTTCGCTTCAGTCTATCGAGGGATGCGGTCTCGCTCCGTCCGGTACCATGGTCAGGCGCCGTCTGGTGCAACAACGATGGTGGGAGGATCTCTCTATGGCCGTAGTCGACGTCATGCTGCCCTATTACGGGGACGTGGGACTTATGAAGAAAGCTGCCAACAGCGTCATGGCTCAGCAATTCCAGGACTGGCGGCTACGGGTCTTCGATGACGGCTATCCGAGCACGGAGCCAGAAGAGTTTTTCGCCGGCATTGATGATCCGCGGGTGTCCTACCAAAAAAACGGTGAAAATCTCGGCGCCAACGGAAACTACCGCAAGGCACTGGCGCAGGCCGACGCCCCAATTGTGGTCATTATGGGTGCAGACGACATCATGCTGCCGAACTACCTCGATGTCGTCGTTCGCTCTTTCGAGGCCCACCCTGAAGCTGCAATCGTCCAGCCGGGTGTTCAGGTCATCGATGAGAACGGTGCGGCCGTCAACCCGCTGGTTGACCGCGTGAAGAAGGTGTGCGCACCGCAGGCGACATCGCCACTGGTCCTCGCCAATGAGGACTTGGCTGCAAGCCTGCTGCGTGCCAACTGGACCTATTTTCCGTCTCTGGCATGGCGGTCTGAGGTTGTGCAGGAGATTGGGTTCACTGAGGGCCTGGATGTCGTCCAGGACCTGGCCATGCTCCTCGACGTCGCAGCCCGCGGAGGTGCGCTTGTCGTCGATCCGGAGCTCGCGTTCCTGTACCGTCGTCATTCCGCGTCCGACTCCTCGGTGAGGGCTCTTGACGGACGTCGGTTTGAAGAAGAGCGTCGCTTCTTTCAGGATCAGGCTGAACGATTCAGGGCCCGCGGCTGGTCCAAGGCTGCCCGCGCCGCCACTACCCACCTAATGAGCAGGCTCAACGCTGCATCCCTTGTGGGTAAGGGCATTGCGTCCGGCAATAGCACTGCGGTACAAAAGCTTCTCAAGCACGTTGTAGCTTGATCTTGTAGCAGCCAAGTATGTGGAGGGGTGGTGCCGGGAGGTACCGCCCCTCCACTTTTTCTTCGCGTGGCGGCTGGATTATGAAGCTCTGCGTACGGGCCAATCTGCGGAGGGTTGACAGGACCGCGGCTGAAACCTTCTTGAAGCAGATGGCGCACGCCGCCCGACACCAGTGCCGCCCTTAGAAGCCGCCACGGGCAGTGGGAACAGGGGCGTCAGTCGGGGATATCTAAACGGACTGCAGCGCTTTGCTCCGGCGGACTGCCTCAACAAATGCTTTGCTCAGCATCCAGCGGGACTTGAGAATGGTCGGGATGCCCCGGAAAGTCTTAGGCGTGGTGTTGTTTGCGTGGAGGCGGCGGCTGAGGGTTTCGCGTTCGAGGTGCGCCATTGTTCCTCTGACGTTGGCGAGCATAGCAAGCCATTGGTCGTGGGTTTCGTAGAGGAACGGGGGGAAGGGCAGGCTGCTTTGAATGAAGGTGCGGCGGAAGGCCATGGCGCAGCCGTAGTAGGGGATAACACCGATCCAGAGTCGGATGAGGTTCCGGATCCTATGGCCGCCCGTGCCCTCTTTGAGTCGGAGTTGCTCAAGTTTGCGGGGCGAACCTTCGAAATAGCTGAAATTTGAGGCCACTGCTTCGGCGTTCTCAAGTGCCCGGATGAGGGCTTCTACGCGTCCGGGGAGCCAGAGGTCGTCCTGGTCAGAGAGCATGACGACCTCTCCGGTGCTGAGTTGGAGGGCTTTTTCGAAGTTGCGGACGTATCCGAGGTTTTCTTCGTTGAAGTGCGCTTTGACGCGGGGGTCATGAAGGTTGGTAAGCCACTCCCGGGTGCCGTCGGTAGATCCGTCGTCGACGATGATCACTTCGTCATGGTCGGTTAGTTGCGCGAGGATGGAATCCAGTTGTTCGTGAATGTGCTGGGCGCCATTGTAGGCGGCCATGCAAACGGATACGACCGGTCGTGTGGGCATGCATATTCTCCGAACGGCTTGGATGCGGGGCGTCACCCATCATAGCAACGGCCCAGTCGGCGGTCGTGCCGGATTGAACGTGCGCGGCTTTGTGCCGATAGCCTGAAGGTATGAAGATTATGGTTACCGGCGGGGCGGGCTTCATCGGCTCGCATACTGTTTTGCAGTTACTTGAGCACGGGCACGAGGTCATGGTTTATGACAACTTGAGTAACGCCAGCCCGGTGTCCCTCGAAAGGGTGCAGGAGCTTGGCGGCGCACCAGTACAAATGCGCACAGCAGATCTTCTGGACGCGCGTGCGCTCGAAGCGGCTGTGGGGGAGTTCCGGCCTGACGCGGTAATCCATTTCGCTGGGTTGAAGGCCGTGGGGGAGTCCGCCCAGATGCCGTACGAGTACTACATGAACAATGTGGTGGGCACCCTTAATCTGGTGGCTGCCCTGAAGAAGCATGGTGTCGAACGGCTGGTGTTCAGTTCGTCGGCGACTGTCTACGACCCTCAGAACCCATTGCCGTTGCTCGAAGACATGCGCCGTTGCGCAACGAACCCCTACGGGCGCACGAAGCAGCAGATCGAAGAAATCCTGGAGGACATATCAGCTGCGGACCCATCGCTGCGCATCGCGGTCCTACGGTATTTTAATCCGGCTGGCGCACACGGTTCAGGACGGATTGGCGAGGATCCCGTGGGGACACCGAACAATCTCCTGCCATTCGTAGCGCAGGTCGCTGTGGGGATGCGGCCGGTGGTCCGAGTGTTCGGCGATGACTACGACACGCCGGATGGGACAGGGGTACGGGACTACATCCACGTGGTTGACCTTGCCGCTGGGCACCTGGCCGCGCTGCGGTATCTGGACAGCAACGCAGGGTTGTTCACCTGGAACCTGGGTACAGGCCAGGGGACATCCGTACTGGAGGTCATTGATGCCTTCTCCCAGGTCACAGGCCGTCCAGTGCCGTATGAGATCGTCGGCCGTCGGCCGGGCGATGTTGCGGTAAGCCTGGCCGACCCCTCCAAAGCCCTCCGGGATCTTGGGTGGAAGGCTGAACGGTCCTTTGAATCCATGTGTGCAGACCATTGGCGGTGGCAGGAATCCAATCCCTCCGGCTACACCGCCCGGTCCTTGTAGCCGGTCATGGGGTCCTTCCCCCAGTTGGGACGCCGTTTAGGGTTGGAGTCTGTGTGACTGCTTCCAAGGGCAACAACACCAGATAACCCAACTAAAGCCCGAGGGCCTGAGCCCGGTGCGATACCGTGCTCAGGCCCTCGGGGTGGGAAGGTCCTTGTTGGCCTTCAGCGCTCAGTGCTGGTGGCTCCGGTCGGCTGCTGATGAGTGACTGGCGCCTGCAGGCGCGGACGGTCGTCCTCCAGCCAAGGGCGCGCGGCTTCGTCAAGCGCCATGCGCCTCGCCAGCAGCGTCAGCGCGAACTCTGACTGCCGGAACCGCTGGTACGTCGTTGACATGAACACGAAGAAACAGAAAATCAAGGCATAGAGCACCAAGTCCGTGCCGCGACCAATCCCAAGGAACTGTGCCACGCGAGTGAGCAGGTCGGGGAGGAAGATCGAGATCGCGGCCGCGAACGCGAACACCACAAGCAATAGCCGCCGGATTGCCAGGTGCCGTGAGTTCGAGCCTCCCCGCATCAGGGCGAGCGACACAAAAATCACTGCGATAACCAGAACAAGCTGGACTATGAAGATCAAGGGTTTGGCCTCCTATTTAAAGAACAGGTCGGCGACAATATTCACCGAATTAAGCAGGGACTGGCCTTTCGCCTTGGAGTAGTCCGTGTAGATGATGTGTACGGGATGCTCTACGTATCGGACCTTGAACGCCGCCAACTGGTGGACCAGCTCTGACGCGTGGGCCATGCGGTTCTGTTTGAGACTGATACGGCTGGCCACATCCCGGCCCAGCACCCGCAGGCCGTTGTGGGCGTCGGTCAGGTCCAGCCCGGTTGAAAGCTTCATCTGCAACGCAGCCACCTTCAACACGATCCGCTTCATGGCAGTCAGCTTCGTCCTGGAGTCCAAGAACCTCGAACCAAGCACAACATCCAGCGATTCCGTGCGCAAACGCTCTACCATCGCAGCCGCATCTTCAACGCGGTGTTGCCCATCGGCGTCGAACGTGACGATGGAGTCGGTTTGAGGGTCCTGCAGGGCGTACTCGATACCTGTTTGAAGTGACGCACCCTGGCCAAGGTTCACAGGATGCTCCACCACTACAGCGCCCGCGTTCCGGGCCACAACCACAGAACCATCACGGCTGCCGTCGTCAACACACACTACGTTCGGGAATGTTCCCAAAAGACCTTCGATGACCTTGCCAACAACGGTTGCCTCGTTGTACATCGGAATGACAACCCACGTCTTACTCACCGCACTATCCTCTCACAATCAGACACACACGGACGCGCCACAGTCACCGGACACTTGATGAAGACAGCGGCAGCGAACGCAGCCGCTGTAGCTGGTCAGCCGGAGAGAAACCTGCTGATTTGATTCGTGAGAGGTCGAGGACACTGTTGAGGGGACGCGGCGCTGCAGCCTTACCTGAGAAGTATTCCTCTGTGCTCACACCGGTTATGGCGTCCCGCGGAGCACCGCAGGCTTCGTACACAGCGGCCGCAATGGCTGCCCAGGACATGGGTTCGCCATCGTTGGACAGGTTGTAGGTGCCGTACGGCGCGCCAGTGGCCAGGAGGTGCTTGATTCCTGCGGCGATGTCCTCAGTAAAGCTGAGCCGGCCGATCTGGTCGTTCACCACCGAAGGTTCTACGCCGCGCCCCGCGAGTGTTGCCATTGTGCGCACAAAGTTATTGCCCTCTCCGATCACCCAGCTGGTACGGACGATGTAGTGCCTCGGCACGACGCTCACGGCCGCGTCGCCTGCTGCCTTCGTCTGGCCATAGACACCGAGCGGGCAGACGGGATCTTCCTCGGTGTAGGCAGATGATTTTGTGCCGTCGAAAACGTAGTCCGAGGAGACGTGGACGAGAGTCAGATTATTTTCGACGGCGATACGCGCCAGGCGCCCCACTCCTGTGACGTTCGCGTCCCATGCCGCCTTGCGGCCCTCAGGTGTTTCCGCGCTGTCAACGGCGGTATACGCCGCAGCATTGATGATGGTGGAGTAGTTCTTCCAGTTGACTTGCGCGCCGGCGTCCTCGGAAGCGAGGTCAAACATGTCCCGGGTAGCGAACTCCACTGACGCGTCGCCATCGTAGGCTTCCTGCAGCGCCTTGCCGAGTTGGCCATTTGCACCGAGGACGAGGGTCTTCCTTTGCGGCATCGGCCTCACATCTGCCAGGCGGGGGTGTGCCTTGTCCTTGTCGGACAGCTCCGCCTGATCCAGCGGGACAGGCCACGGAATGGAAACAGTCTCGTCGGCAAGGTTCAGGAAGGTGTACTGCCCCTGCGCGTCAGCTGACCAGTGATCGTTGACGAGGTACGTATAGGCGGTGTTGTCCTCGAGGGTCTGAAAGGCGTTGCCGACGCCGCGGGGGATAAATATGGCTTGGCTGGCATCGAGTTCCGCCGTGAAGACCGCACCGAACGAGGGTCCTTCCCGAAGGTCAACCCAGGCGCCGAAGATCCGGCCTGTCGCCACCGAGATGAACTTGTCCCACGGCTCAGCGTGGATGCCGCGCGTAGTGCCTGCCTTCTCGTTGAACGAGATGTTGTTCTGGACGGGTCTAAAGTCCGGCAGGCCGAGGGCTGCCATCTTTTCGCGCTGCCAGTTTTCCTTGAACCACCCCCGGTTGTCGCCGTGGACCGGGAGGTCGTAAAGCACCACGCCCGGGATCGGGGTTTGTCGGGAGGACAGCGGCTTTGAGAACTGTATGGACATGTTCTACTGGCCCTGTTCCCTGTACTTTGCTTCCGTTAGTGCCTTTTGGGGCCTCCACCAGTCTTCGTTGTCCCGATACCAGGCAATGGTGTCCTCTATCCCGGCATCGAAGTTGGAGAACTGTGGTTCCCAGCCGAGTTCCTGGCGGAGCTTGGTGGAGTCGATGGCATACCGCAGGTCGTGGCCAGCCCGGTCCACTACGTGGTCGTACGCATCAGGCGACTGGCCCATGTGCTTGAGGATCAGTTCGACGACGTCCTTGTTGTTCTTCTCCCCGTCAGCACCGATCAGGTACGTCTCCCCAATCCTGCCCTTGGCAATAATGGCCAGGACGGCGGAGGAGTGGTCGTTTGCGTGGATCCAGTCGCGGACGTTCTCACCTTTGCCATAAAGCTTGGGGCGGATCCCGTCGATCACGTTGGTGATCTGGCGCGGGATGAATTTCTCGACGTGTTGGTACGGACCGTAATTGTTGGAGCAGTTGCTGATAGTGGCCTGCAGACCGAAGGACCGCACCCAGGCGCGGACCAACAGGTCAGAGCCGGCTTTCGTCGACGAGTAGGGGCTGGAGGGGTTGTACGGCGTCTGCTCGGTGAACCGTTCGGGGTCATCCAGCTCCAGATCGCCGTAGACCTCGTCGGTGGAGATGTGGTGGAAGCGCTTGTTGTGTTTCCGGGCTGCCTCAATCAGCGTATACGTGCCGATGATGTTGGTATCGAGGAACGGGCGCGGGTCATGCAGGGAGTTGTCGTTGTGGGATTCAGCTGCGTAGTGCACCACAACATCAGTGTCAGCTACCAGTCGGTCCACCAGGTCAGCGTCGGCGATATCGCCTTGGACAAAGTTGAAGCGCTCCTCCGGCAGCCCCTTGAGGGATTCAAGGTTTCCGGCGTAGGTCAGCTTGTCCAGAACGGTGACATTGTCATCAGTGTTTTCAAGAACGTAGTGGACAAAATTGGAACCAATGAAGCCGGCGCCGCCGGTAACGAGGAGTCGTTGCATGATTCAAGATCGTAGCCGATAGGGTTTGAACATTGTTTGAATGAAGGGATCTCCGACGTGAACTTGCCGGCTGGCCAACTGCGTCCACCGCGGATTGTCGATGACTCGGAGCCCCCCAGCGTGCCACGGACGCTCGTTCAATTACTCGCTTCATCCCGGAAAAGACTTTTCGCGTGCGCTGCAGCTGTTTTCGGAGCTGCAGCTCTGGCCTTGGCCGCCTGGATCAGGCTTCCCGGGCTCACCAACGGGACCCTCTGGGCCGAGGACGGCGGGATTTTCCTTCGTCAGGCGATGGACAGCCGCTTCCTGAATGGCGTCATGGACCCGTATGACGGATATCTCCACCTTCTTCCCAGGCTTCTGGCACATCTGGCACTGCGAACCGGACCCCTTGAAGCGTACGCCGAGCGGATCTCCTGGCTGTCCTGCGCTTGCGTCGGGCTTGTGGGTGTCGCGGTGTTTTTCCTCAGCCGGCCTTATGTGTCACGTCTTGGCGGACGCCTGCTGCTGGCCGTGATTCCGGCACTCTTGCCCATCGGACCGCTCGAGGTACTTGGTAACACAGCGAACCTGCATTGGTACATGCTGTGGCTGGTGCCGTGGCTTTTGATCCATCCTGCCCGCACCCTTGCCTTCAACGGAGGCCTTGCCGCTTTGGCCTTCGTGGCCGCGTCGACGGAGATCCAAACCGTTCTTTTCGTTCCGCTGGTCGTTCTGGCGGTTCGCACGCATCGTCAATGGGGCGGCTCCGTCGGACTGCTTCTCGGTTTGGCCATGCAGTTCATTACCTACGCAAGCTTCCCGCGGTCTGTCTCGAAAGATGCGGTGCCATGGGACCTTGGCATGGTCCTCATCGGCTGGCTCACGCAGGGAGGCATGTCGAATATCGAAAGTTCAGCATCCAGCGTAGGGGTGGCCTGGACCTACTTTGGCGGGGCCCTGCTGATAATTCCCGTCGCACTCTTGCTCACACCTGTGGTCGCTGGCGCCGCGAAAGGCCGCGAGACCCTGCTGGCCGTCGTGGCGTTCGTCGGGGTTTCCGCGGCTCTTTGGTTTGCCGCTCAAGTCTTTAACAACCGTCCGTTCATGGCATATTCGTCCTTTACGGATGAAGAGTGGCTGAAGTTTGATTTCCTGCGCTACGCCGCTGCGCCGGCCATGTTTGCTCTTGGAGCACTGGCCATCGCTATGGGCGGTTTTCGATGGAGCCAGGAGACGCAAGGTATCCCCGGCACGATTGCGTCCACGCGACGCGTCCTCCGCTGGGAGATCATCTGCTCAACTGTCCTTATCACAATTCTTGCTTTCGGCTACTTCCCACCCACCAGTGCCCGCGCTGACGGTCCGTCCTGGGAAGAACAGATCACGGGTGGCCGGGCGGCGTGCGCGGCCGACCCGCGGCTCGCTGAAGTACCGGCGTTCGTGGCACCTCGTGGCTGGGGATTGGGGCGAGTAGCGATATCGTGTAACCGGTTGCGAACCAACGACAACGAAAGAAGGTGAGCGTGCGAGGAATTATTCTCGCCGGCGGTACGGGATCGAGGCTCCACCCGATCACGCTTGGTGTCAGCAAACAACTTGTTCCGGTTTACGACAAGCCGATGATCTACTACCCGCTTTCGACCCTGATTCTTGCGGGTATCCGGGATATTCTGATAATTACCACTCCGCACGACGCCGAACAGTTCCAGCGCCTCTTGGGAGATGGTTCGCAGTTCGGTGTAAGCCTGAGTTACATCCAGCAGCCATCTCCTGATGGCTTGGCGCAGGCATTCATTCTGGGTGCGGAGCACATAGGAAGTGAGCCCGTTGCGCTGGTTCTCGGCGACAACATCTTTTATGGTCCGGGCATGGGTACCCAGCTGCGCCGCTTCGAAAACATCGACGGAGGGGCCGTCTTCGGCTACTGGGTCGCCGACCCCACGGCCTACGGCGTTGTCGAGTTCGACGCCGAGGGCAAGGCAATTTCCCTCGAGGAGAAGCCTGAAAGCCCGAAGAGCCACTACGCCGTTCCCGGCCTGTACTTCTACGACAACGATGTTGTCGACATCGCCAAGAATCTCAAGCCCTCACCGCGCGGGGAGCTCGAGATCACCGACGTTAACCGGACCTACCTGGAGCGAGGCAAGCTGCAGGTGGAAATCCTGCCCCGCGGCACTGCTTGGCTTGACACTGGAACGTTCAACGATCTTAACGACGCTTCGAATTTCGTTCGCACCACGGAAAACCGCCAGGGCCTGAAGATCGGCGCCCCGGAAGAAATTGCATGGAGATTGGGCTTTCTCACCGATGATGAGTTGCGCGAGCGCGCCACTCCGCTGATCAAGAGCGGCTATGGCCAGTATTTGATCGACTTGCTCGAGCACGGCGCGTAGGCACCTGTGCGCACAAGCCGACGGCGGGTCCGCTTCACTTGCGGGACCCGCCGTCGGCGTTTTCTTTCCCACTTGCCTTACTGACGAATGATCCTGGCGCCGGCAGCTGCGGTCCAGTCAATCCGACCTCCCTGGAAGGGCTGGGAGCAGCTCTGACGGTCCGCAGCGCAGGTAACGGGTCCGGTCGGGTAGCCGAGGATCCCGCCTTCGAAGCCGGTGGTTTTCCAGGCGTCGCGGATGGGTCCGTTGGGTGAGATCTGGGCGCCTGTGGCGGTGGACCAGAGGATGGCTCCGTTTTGGAANCCGCCTTCGAAGCCGGTGGTTTTCCAGGCGTCGCGGATGGGTCCGTTGGGTGAGATCTGGGCGCCTGTGGCGGTGGACCAGAGGATGGCTCCGTTTTGGAAGTTCTGGTAGCAGCCGCCGTTTTTCAGGCCGCAGGTGAGCGGTCCGGTCGGGTATGCGAGGGTGCCGCCTTCGAAGCCGGTGGTTTTCCAGGCGTCGCGGATGGGYCCGKTGGGTGAGAYSTGGGCGCCTGTGGCGGTGGACCAGAGGATGGCTCCGTTTTGGAA
>NZ_LMSI01000020.1:391875-630263 GCF_001428075.1 Arthrobacter sp. Soil764
CGTCGCGGATGGGYCCGKTGGGTGAGACGTGGGCGCCTGTGGCGGTGGACCAGAGGATGGCTCCGTTTTGGAAGTTCTGGTAGCAGCCGCCGTCTTTGAGGCCGCATGTTTGGTCGGAGGTTGGGTAGCCGAGGGTGCCGCGCTCGAAGCCGGTGGTTTTCCAGGCKTCGCGGATGGGTCCGTTGGGTGAGACGTGGGCGCCTGTGGCGGTGGACCAGAGGATGGCTCCGTTTTGGAAGTTCTGGTAGCAGCCGCCGTCTTTGAGGCCGCATGTTTGNTGGGTGAGACGTGGGCGCCTGTGGCGGTGGACCAGAGGATGGCTCCGTTTTGGAAGTTCTGGTAGCAGCCGCCGTCTTTGAGGCCGCATGTTTGATCGGAGGTGGGGTAGCCCAGGGTGCCCCCCTCGAAGCCGGTGGCTCTCCAGGCCTCACGGATGAGCCCATTTGGAGAAGCTTGGGCTCCCGTCGCAGTGGACCAGATTATGGCGCCATTCTCAAAGTCTTGGTAACAACCCCCGTCCCGCAAGCCACAAACTATTGAGCTTATTTGCGCGCCAAGTTCCGGCGTACGGGCACGGGCGTCAGCAATAGCTTGACTTGCAGCCGACGGAACTACGACCGAAGCGAAAGCCTTGAGGCCGGCGTAATCCCCGTTCCAGACGTTCGAGTCACCGGCGAAGGGGCCGGTGCTGCTGTACTGCCAAATGCTGTACGTGCCCCAGCTTCCCGTGGGAATGGCGCCGGCGTCATTGGTGGCCGAGTAGGGGTATGCAGCGACCCAAAGCGGATAGTCCCCGAAACCAGCAGGATTGCCCAAGCACTGGTTCCACCAATTCGTATTTGTATAGATCACCGGCAACCTGCCAGTGAGTGACCTCATGGTGTTGCCAAAGTCCTGAACCCATGATGTCAGCTGCCCTGGGGACATGCCGTAGCAGGTGTTACCAAAGTAGAAGCCGTTAATGGTCCGACCCTCGTACGGGTTGAACTCAAAGTCGAGAACCGGGGGCATGGTGTACCCGTCCGCAGACCAGCCACCGCCGTTATTCACGAAGTAGCGCGCCTGGTCGGAGCCTGAGGACCAGTTGGGAATCGCGAAGTGGTAGGCGCCCCGCACCATGCCAACGTTTCGTGCCCCCTGATATTGGGAGCCGAACAGGTCATTGGTGAAGTAGTTTCCTTCGGAAGCCTTCACGTAGGCGAATCTTGCACCCATGTTCCACTGCTGCTGCCAGTCGACGCTGGTCTGGTGTCCGCTGACATCGAGTCCCTGGACACCAAAGGAAGGCATCCACGTGCCTTCGGTCCCCAGTGACTCCGCGCTAAGCTTCTTCACGCCAGACGGGGATGACGAGGTCACTCGCTTTGACCTCTGTCCCATTTCCGCTCCACCCGGGCCAATGGCTTGGGACATCGACTCGGGAGTGGCCGCCGCAGACGGACTGGCTTCAATGGACGGCTGCGGCGCCGTTGCGGTTGTTGGCGCGGCTTCTGAAGTTGTCTGCGGCGAAGAAGGCGCCGGCGTTGTTTGCGGCGACGTGGCGGCCGTCTTGGACGGTGTGGGCGTGGGACTGGGCTCTAAAGCGGAAGCTGCTCCGGTGAGACCAGGCCCAGTCAGCAATGAGACGGCCAGCAAGCCAGTCCCAAGGGACATCATGATTGGGCGACGGGACTGAGACAGGTTCCGCTTCATATGTGCTCCGGAGACAATGTGGCGCTCCCCCGAGCGCCTCTTTGGATACTGCTCAGGTGGTTTCCCCAGGAAGACACCTGATAGTGCTATTTCGATAAATAACGCGCTCACCTTAGCACCGCTGTTACTGGTGGAACTAGTGATTCTCATGTTACTTATGTGAATACTGCGCTCCTCCAAGCAGAATCTTGAGGCTCTCCTGAGGAGAATCTTGAGGGTGGATAGTTGTCCACAGGAGCGCTGAATGACTTGTTGTGGCTGGACCTGCTCTTTAGGCTTTACCCAGTCGCACTGCCTCTGCCGGGGGCGGCAGTTGTATGGGGGAACATATGGACGCGCTGGGAATTGTCGAGGACGAGGTCCGTGAGCTCATCCGCCGGCGCGGACTGGATCCGCTCAGGCAAGCCGGAGAGGTTCGAAGGCTGGTGGAAGCAGCCGTCACTGACTATGACGAGCGTGCTCTGATGGGGCCTCTTCCGCCCCTTGGCCCGCTGGACGCAGCCCGCAGGTTCCTGTTCGATGCCGTCGCGGGCTTTGGGGTGCTCCAGCCACTGCTCGACGATCCGTCGATCGAAGAGATTTGGTTCAATGCCCCAAATGAAATTTATGTGGCACGCAACGGCGAGTCAGAGCTGACATCGTTGAGCCTCTCCGAGCAGCAGGTTCGCGACTTGGTCGAACGCATG
Organism: Arthrobacter sp. Soil764; assembly: GCF_001428075.1. Taxonomy (GTDB): domain Bacteria; phylum Actinomycetota; class Actinomycetes; order Actinomycetales; family Micrococcaceae; genus Arthrobacter. Next base: position 394,254 of record NZ_LMSI01000020.1, read on the forward strand.
CTGAAAAGCTCCGGCCGGCGGTTGGATATGTCGTCTCCGTTTGTGGATGCTGCCCTGCCTGATGGGTCAAGGCTCCACGTCGTCATCCCCGATGTGACCCGCCGCCACTGGGCCGTCAATATAAGAAAGTTCGTGGTGAAAGCCAGCCGCCTGGAACACCTGGTCGAGCTGGGGACGCTGACGCCGCAGTCGGCGCGATTTCTCGGCGCAGCGGTGTCCAGCGGCCTGAACATCCTCGTGTCAGGGGCGACACAGGCAGGCAAGACAACCATGCTGAACTGCCTGGCGGCCAGCATCGGAAGCCGGGAGCGTGTCATCACTGTCGAGGAAATCTTTGAGCTGCAGTTTCCGCTCCGGGACGTGGTGGGGTTGCAGTGCAGGCAACCAAACCTCGAAGGTGAGGGCGAAATTCCACTCCGTCGCCTGGTGAAGGAAGCCTTGCGGATGCGCCCGGACCGACTGGTTGTGGGCGAAGTGCGGGAAGCTGAGAGCCTGGACATGCTGATCGCACTTAACAGTGGACTTCCCGGGATGTGCACCGTCCATGCGAACTCGGCCCATGATGCTGTCACCAAAATCTGTACATTGCCGCTGCTGGCGGGGGAGAACATCTCAAGTGCGTTCGTTGTCCCCACCGTTGCATCCTGCATAGACCTGGTGGTGCACTGCAGCAGGAACGCCGACGGGCGGCGACAAGTGACTCAGATTCTGTCGCTGGGCCGACGCGTGGAAAATGGCATCATCGAGTCGTCAATGATCTTCGCTTTGGAGAATGGAGTCCTGCAGCCTCGTGCCAATGCCATGCCGGCGGCGGAAAAGTTCTCGCGGGCAGGATACGACGTCGCTGCACTGCTGGATCCGCGATGATCCCGGCGCTGGTGGGGGCGGCGTTGGGGGTGGGTTTCTTCCTGATCTGGTGGTCCTGCTGGGAAAGGCCGGACCACGGTGTCCGCAAGCGGAAGCCCAGCCGGCTGACTGACCTGCTCGCGGCTGCCGGGGTCGATAAGGTCTCAGCGCGCGGCCTGGCGGGCACGTGCCTGGGGCTGGGAATTTTCGTGGCACTCATCTTCTATGGCCTCAGCCGTTCGTGGCCGATTGCCGTCTGCTTTGGGCTTTTCGGCGCCTGGCTGCCAATCACCATCCTCCGGTGGCGGGCCAAAAAGAGAACGGCCATGCTGCGCCAGCTTTGGCCTGACGTCGTCGATCACCTCCGATCGGCAATCCGTGCCGGCCTGCCGCTGCCTGAGGCCCTCATTCAACTTGGAGAGAAGGGGCCTGAGGAACTGCGGCCCACCTTTCGTGAGTTCGGCGCTGACTACCGTGCCGGCGGCCAGTTCGATGGCTCCCTCAACAAACTGAAGCAGCGGCTGGCCGATCCCGTGGCTGACCGGATTATCGAAGCGCTCCGGCTGACCCGCGAAGTGGGCGGCTCAGACCTGGGGAAGCTCCTGGGCACACTGGCCGAGTTCCTGCGGGAAAACGCCCGGACGCGCAGTGAACTGGAAGCCCGTCAGTCCTGGACCATTAATGCCGCCCGGCTTGCCGTCGCAGCACCCTGGATCGTGATGATCCTGCTCGCCACCAGGCCGGAGGCGATCCAGGCCTACAACACGCCGATGGGTGCAGCAGTCCTGCTCGGCGGTCTGGTTGTCTCGCTCATTTGCTACACCGTCATGCTGAAGATCGGGGCCTTGCCACAGGACGAAAGGGTACTCCGGTGATCATCGTTCCGCCTTCAGCAGTACTTTGCGGTATCGGCCTTGGCTTGGGATTGTGGCTTGTGATCTTCCGGTCACCGCCAGTGCGGGCCATGACCCTCTCTGAACGCATCGAGCCGCAACTGAAGTCGCAGAACCTGGAGTCGCGGCTCCTCCGTGCAGGCGAGCAGAACCTGACACCTTTCGGCCCGCTGGAACGGATTCTCCGCCCTGTCTTCCGGGACTGGCTCTCCGCATTGGGGAAACTCAACCCCTCGCCCGGGGCCACCGGGCGCCGATTGGTCCAGGCAGGGATCAACAAGTCGCCAATCGACTTCCGTGCGGAACAGCTGCTCTGGGCCGCTGCCGGTTTTGCCCTATCGTTGGCCCTCATCTTCATCGGAGCCGCGGCCGGGAGGTTCAATCCGCTCCTGGCAGCTGCGGTAATCGCCGGCAGTGCTGCAGCAGGTTTTGTGCTGCGGGACTACTGGCTTGGTGCCCAGGTGCGCAGGCGGGAAGCACGGATGATGGCGGAGTTTCCCAGCCTCGCCGAACTGATGGCGCTGGCGGTCGGGGCAGGGGAGAGCGCAACGGGCGCTTTGGATCGCGTTTGCAGGAGTGCCAACGGTGAGCTGTCAAAGGAGTTTTCAAAGATCCTCGCGGAGACGAGGGCAGGCAAACCCCTGGTCTTGGCCTTGCAGGAGTTCTCTGCCCGCACCGACCTTGCCCCCTTGGTCCGGTTCGTTGACGGCATCATCGTTGCAGTGGAAAGAGGAACGCCCCTCGCAGACGTGCTCCGCGCGCAGGCACAGGACGTCCGCGATTCGGCCAAACGGGACCTCATGGAAGCTGCAGGAAAAAAGGAAATCGCGATGATGGTGCCTCTGGTTTTCGGAGTGCTTCCCCTCACCGTTGTGTTTGCTGTCTTCCCCGGCCTCGCTGCCATCAACCTGGGTTTCTGATGAGGAAACAACCCGAAGCCCGCATCCACCGCAACTACTAAAAGCCACTCCAGGATCCAGGAATAGGACGCAAGATGCAAAACATGGGAACCCGCTGTCTGCTGCTGCTTCTTGGCCTTACGGCCACACTGCAGCTAAAGGTGCCCCGCCCGGCCAGGGCGGGTCGACGTACAGGCTGGCATGTCAATGAAGGCCTCCAGCCGCGTCAGGCAAGCACAATCGATAATCCGGAGCGCGGTGACGTGCCGGGATGGGTGATGATAACCCTGATGTCCGCCGTCCTGGTTGCAGCCCTCCTGGCGCTCGCTGGCCCCGCTTTGGAAGCGATGTTCAACCAGGCAATGGACAAGGTTGGAAACTGAGCCGTGGTGATCTCCGCTCACGGGCCGGTGCAGCCGGAGCTGTCCCGGCCGGGGGAGCGGGGTTCAGCTGTGGTGGACTTTGTCCTGGTTGGCGGGTTGCTGACCATGTTCTTCCTTGCGATCATCCAGCTGACCCTGGTTCTGCACGTCCGGAACACACTCATCGATGCTGCGGCCTCTGGTGCACGGTACGGGACACTCGCTGACCGTAATGCCTCGGATGCGCAGGAACGGACCCGCAGCCTCATCGGCATGGCACTGAACGAGGGGTTTGCCGAACAGATCAGTGCGCAGGAAGTAACGGTCCAAGGCATGCGCACTTTGGAGGTAACCGTCCGGTCTCCAATGCCGGTTATCGGGTTCATTGGCCCACGGGACATGCTGGAGGTGAAAGGGCATGCGGCTGTTCAGCCCTGAGCCGCTCAGCGCCGGCCCATTGCCACGCTCCCATGGCCAGTCCGGTTCCAATGCCTTCCCGTTCCGCACCCGCCTGGCAGAAGCATTCTGCAGGGAGGGTCCCGGGGGCACACGAGTGGGTGACGCTATCCAGTGCCCCAGGCATGACCACCGGGAGCACGCGGAGCCGGGCTTCGTGTATGAGCGCCGTGGGCTGATGAATGAGGATGGAAGTGCAGTCGTCGAATTCACGTTCCTTGCACTCCTGCTGATGGTTCCGCTGGTGTACTTCGTCATCACCGTCGGCCAAATCCAAGGCGGTTCCTTCGCCGTGGTGGGCGCCGCCGACCAGGCTGCCAAGGTCTTTGTGGCACAGCCCGATGCCCCCACCGCCCAGGCAGCTGCTGAGCGGGCAGTGGCCCTTGCCCTCTCCGACTTCGGGCACCCTGTGGCAAGGGCCCACATGACCACCAGCTGCAACCCGGCTGACTGCCAGGCTGCCGGGACAACGGTAACGGTGACCGTCAGGCTGAACGTTCCGCTGCCGTTCATACCGTTCGTGGATGGATTGTCCGCCACGGAGGTTGAGGCGTCCTCCACGCAACTGGTGGGGAGGTACCGGTGAATCGCGGGGAACCGGATGAGAACGGCCAGGTGATGGTAATGATCCTCGGCTACATCGTCCTGGCGCTCTTGGTGGCGACAGTCGTCATCGGAATATCTGCTGTCTACCTGGAGCACAAGCGCCTGTTGTCCCTGGCGGACGGCGCCTCCCTGGCGGCGGCCGACAGCTACACCCTGGGTGAAGTCATGTCACAGGGCGGAAGCCCCTCGGCTGTCCTTAGTCCCGCCCGCGTCCGCAATGTCGCTGCCGATTTCGTCGCAAGAAGTCCTGCCTCGGAGCGTTTCTCCAGTCTTGCCGTCACTGGGGCAACGGGCACGCCGGACGGGTCCACCGCCGTCGTGGTCCTCACTGCAGCCGTGCACCCGCCTGTGGTGAACTTCCTCGTTCCGGACGGTATCCGGATCGAGGCGACATCCACGGCGCGCTCGCGCCTGACCCGCTGAGTCGCGCACCCGCCGGGTCAAGCACCTGCGTTGAGCATGACACTGAGACAGGCACGGTGCGGGGCCATGGGGCGTGCACGCCTCCCACGCAGGGCCGTATCCGCCAATAGCGTAGGCTTAAACCACCATGGCCAATATTGATTTTTCCGCTGAAATCCGCGCGCTGCGCGCCACGTACGAGTCCATTGAACGCGTCAGCGACGTGGAGACACTCAAGGAAGACATCGCCGAACTCAGCGAGCGGGCAGGGGAGCCGGACCTCTGGGACGATCCCTCGGCCGCACAGAAAATCACCTCCCGGCTTTCCCACCGCCAGTCCGAACTCGAACGCCTCACCAACCTGGCGTCCAGGATTGACGATCTCGAAGTCCTGGTGGAGCTTGGGCAGGACGAGGACGACGCCGACTCGATGGGGGAGGCCGCAGCCGAACTTGAATCCATCAAGAAGGCCCTCAAGGACCTGGAAGTAGTCACGCTGCTGTCCGGCGAATACGACGAACGCGAAGCCGTCGTCTCAATCCGCGCCGGTGCGGGAGGAGTGGACGCTGCTGACTTTGCCGAGATGCTGATGCGCATGTACCTCCGGTGGGCGGAACGCCACGGGTACCCCACAACGGTCATGGACACCTCCTACGCGGAGGAAGCCGGACTCAAATCGGCCACCTTCGAGGTGAAGGCTCCTTATGCGTACGGCACCCTGAGCGTGGAAGCCGGAACCCACCGCCTTGTCCGGATCAGCCCGTTCGACAACCAGGGCCGCCGCCAAACGTCCTTCGCTGCCGTTGAGGTCATCCCCCTGATCGAGCAGACGGACTCCATCGACATCCCGGATAATGAAATCCGGGTGGATGTGTTCCGTTCGTCCGGCCCGGGCGGCCAGTCGGTCAACACCACGGACTCCGCCGTCCGCTTGACCCACATTCCCACCGGCACCGTGGTGTCGATGCAGAACGAGAAATCACAGCTGCAGAACCGCGCCGCCGCCATGCGCGTGCTGCAGTCGCGGCTCCTGCTGTTGAAGAAGGAGCAGGAGGATGCGGAGAAGAAGGCGCTGGCCGGCGATGTCAAAGCATCGTGGGGTGACCAGATGCGCTCCTACGTCCTGAACCCTTACCAGATGGTCAAGGACCTGCGCACGGAACACGAAGTGGGCAATACGTCGGCAGTGTTCGACGGCGAAATCGACGACTTCATCGACGCCGGCATCCGCTGGCGTACTGACAACCGCAACGCCGACAAGTAACCCGCCAGGCCGGCAGGCCGCCAGCTGATCCGGCGACACGCCCCCGAAAGCAGGCCCAACCGCCGGGCATCCTGCGTATAGTCGAGGGGCCGGGGCCCTACTTTCCCCAAACGAAAACCCGTGCACCGGCTGCAGAACTGGGCTGCATCACATGAATCAGCCATGCCCTGCAGGGTACTTAGGGCCATGATCCGATTCGAAAATGTCACCAAGGTTTACGACCAGAAAGCCCGCCCGGCGCTGGACTCCATCAACCTTGAGATTGACCGCGGCGAATTCGCCTTCCTCGTGGGCGCATCCGGCTCCGGAAAATCCACCTTCCTCCGCCTCGTGCTGAAGGAAGACCGCGCCACGTCCGGCGCTGTCTACGTCGCCGGCCAGAACGTCGCCAAGATCTCCAGCTGGCGGGTTCCGCGCCTTCGCCGCGGCATCGGCGTCGTCTTCCAGGACTTCCGCCTCCTGCCTCAAAAGAACGTGTTCGCCAACGTAGCCTTCGCCATGCAGGTCATCGGCAAGAGCCGGAGCGTCATCCGCGACACGGTCCCGGAAGTCCTCAAGACCGTGGGCCTGGAAGGCAAGGAACACCGCATGCCGCACGAGCTCTCCGGCGGCGAGCAGCAGCGCGTGGCGATCGCCCGTGCCGTGGTCAACCGGCCCGGGATCCTCCTCGCCGACGAACCCACCGGAAACCTGGACCCCACCACTTCCATGGGCATCATGGGCGTGCTGGACAAGATCAACCAAAACGGAACCACCGTGGTGATGGCCACGCACGACGACGACATCGTCAACGAGATGCGCAAGCGGGTGGTTGAGCTCAGGAACGGCGTGGTGATCCGCGACGAAGCCAAGGCCTTGTACACGTCGATGATCCCCGTCGTCGGCCAGTCCAGGCGGCTGAAGGACGCCAGCGGCAGGGAAGCGCCCGACGGCGGCCTGCCGGGCAACGGCGCTGAAGGCGAGGCCCAGCGGTGAGGCTCGCATTCATCCTTTCGGAGATCGGCAGCGGCCTGCGCCGCAACCTTTCCATGGTGGTCTCGGTCATCCTGGTGACGTTCGTGTCCCTCACCTTCGTGGGCGCGGCCGGGATGCTGCAGATGCAGATCAACCAGATGAAGGGCTACTGGTACGACAAGGTCCAGGTTGCCATCTTCCTGTGCAGTGAAGGTTCGACGGCGCCCGGTTGCGCTTCCGGGCCGGTCACCCCTGAGCAGCAACAGGGCCTGAACGCCCTCCTTGAATCTCCGGCAGTGGCGCAGTACATCAACGACTTCCAGTTCGAGTCCAAGGATGAGGCCTACAAGCACTTCAAGGACCAGTTTTCGAACTCGCCCATCGTTGATTCCGTGACGCCGGACCAGTTGCCGGCATCATTCCGGATCAACATGAAGGACCCGGAGAAGTACCAGATCATCAGCGAGACGTTCTCCTCGCAGCCTGGTGTGGAGACGGTAATTGATCAGCGCCAGCTCCTCGAACGCCTCTTCTCGGTAATGAACGGGGCTTCCCTGGTGGCGGTCGGCATTGCCGGTGTCATGATCGTCTGCGCCATCCTGCTGATTGCCACCACCATCAGGCTCTCCGCATTCAGCAGGCGCCGCGAGACCGGGATCATGCGTCTGGTCGGTGCCTCGAAGACCGTGATCCAGCTGCCGTTCATCCTGGAAGGCGTCATAGCGGCCGTCATCGGTGCTGCCCTCGCCTCGGGCACCCTGTGGGCAGTTGCGCACTTCTTCCTGGGCGACTACATGTCCCGTCAGTACCCCGATACAGCCTTCATCTCATCCGGCCAGACCTTGATCCTCGTGCCGGCGCTGCTGATCCTTGGCGGATCCTTGGCAGGAATTTCGTCTCTCTTGACCTTACGCAGATATTTGCGCGTTTAGGCTGTGCACACCGACCAAGGAATGCCCATGAACCTGACTGATCACAACTTGCCCCGCCCCCGGCGCAGCCGAGGGCGGTCTGCTGCCCGCCGTTTGGGCATCGTCAGCGGCGTGCTCACCGTCATCCTTTCGGCCGGGATGGCCCTTGCCACTCCAGTCGCGTTCGCAGACGACCTCGAAGACCGCCAGGCCGCGCTCGAGGCTGAAGCTGCCCGCGTCCAGGCGTCCCTTGAGTTCGTCGACTCCCGGATCGCAAAGGCCGCCGGCGACTTGGTGATCTATCAGGGCCAACTGCCAGGCGCCCAGCAGGCACTCCTGGAGGCACAGGGGCGCGTAGCCGGCGCCGTCAAGGAAGTCGAAGCACTGTCGGCCCGCGTGGATATGGCCCAGCAGAACAAGGCCAAGATCACCCAGCAGCTGGAAACCGACAAGCAGAAGATCGCCGACACCAAGAAGCTGATCGGCCAGATTGCCACCCAGGCCTACAAATCCGGCGGTGTGCCCTCGAACCTGTCGCTCTTCTTCGGATCCAACAGCGGCAGCAGCCTGACCGAAACCATGGACCTCGCCGACCAGGCCATGCGCAGCCAGAACGCTGCGATGGACAAGCTCAGCCAGCAGAATGCCACCAACGTCAACTCGCAGGCACGGCTTCAGGCCGTGGAAGCAGAGATCAAGGACCTCAAGGCCAAGGCCGACGCCGCGCTGGAGCGAGAGAAGGCCGCACGCGACGAGGCCGCCGCCAAAAAGGCCCAGGTCGACCAGCTGATCGCGGATACCACGCGCCTCGACGCTGAGCTCCAGGCGGCCAAGCCCGGCATCCAGGCGCAACTGGCCGGTGTCCAGGCGAACCAGAACCAGGTGGCGAACGAAATCGCCGAACGTGACCGCAGGGCCCGCGAGGCGTGGGAAGCCGAACAGCGCAGACAGGCTGCGGCTGCGGCTGCTGCGGCGGCCGCTGCTGCAGCCGCCGCGAACCGCCCGGCACCGCCCGCCCCGCCGTACGTCCCGCCCGCTGCAGGATCGCCGTCGGCCTTTGGCCTCCGCCACCCCTTCGACGGCAGCATCTCCATCACCTCCGGTTTTGGGTACCGCACCACTCCGCCGGGAACCGTCGATTTCTACGGCACCGGCGGATACATGCACACCGGAATCGACTTTGGTGCCGCCTGCGGAACGCCCGTGTACGCTGCAGCTGCCGGTGAAGTCTTCAGCTCAGGCTGGAACTCCGCCGACGGCGGCGGCTGGCGCGTCAAGATTGACCACGGGGTGTCGCAGGGCAACACGCTCACCACCATCTACTACCACAACTCCAGCATCGTGGTCTCGAATGGGCAAAGAGTTTCCCAGGGCCAGCTCATTGCCTACTCCGGCAGCACCGGCAACTCAACGGGTTGCCACGCCCACTTCGAAACCTGGCTCAACGGGGCCGCGGTCGACCCCATGGGCCTGCTGTAGGGGCCAGGCACTGCTGCCGTAGACTGGTATAGCTCCGCGCCGCAGGCCCGGAGGCACCCGAACTGAAACCCGAGGAGTTTTCCCGTGCCGAAAGAAAGTGGCCGTAAGGTGGTGGCCACCAACCGCAAGGCCCGGCACGATTATCACGTGCTGGACACTTACGAGGCCGGCATCGCGCTGATGGGCACGGAAGTGAAGTCCCTGCGCGAGGGCCACGCCTCTATGGTGGACGGATTCTGTACGTTCTACAACGACGAGTTGTGGATGGAAGCCATCCACATTCCCGAGTACAACCAGGGCAGCTGGACCAACCACGCTGCCCGCCGCCGCCGGAAGCTGCTCCTGCACCGGGAAGAGCTGATCAAGATCTCCCGCAAGGTTCAGGAAGCCGGGTACACCATAGTGCCGCTCCAGCTTTACTTTGTGGACGGTCGCGCCAAGGTGGAAATCGCCGTTGCCCGCGGTAAGCGCGAGTACGACAAGCGCCAGACGCTGCGGGAGCAGCAGGACAACCGCGAAGCCCAGCGGGAGATGCGCGAGCGCAACCGGCGACGCTAGGAATTATTTCCGCGGGGCATGCGTTAGTATGGGTAGTCCGGCAGGCTTGCCAGCCGGTTTGGTAACAAAATACGGGGATGATCGGTTTCGACGGTGTTAGTCGCGACAGGTGAAGCGGGCCGAGGATGCAGAATTATCTCGTAAACGCTTTCTGCAAACCAATAAGTGCCGAATCTAAGCGCACTGACTTCGCTCTTGCTGCCTAAGCAGTAAGACAGTCCGTCAGCCCGGGGTTGCTATCGCCCCGGATCCTGGCGTCATTTAGATAGCCACTGCTGTTTGCTCCCGTCATCGGAGTAAACGGGACTTTTAGATGACTGGGCCCGGATCAGCCAGCTGTTTGCAGCATGGCTGGGGCCGAGAAAATCCGACGCAAACTGCGCCCGGAGAAGCCCTGACAACACGACATCGGACGGGGGTTCAATTCCCCCCATCTCCACCCTTGCGGTGAGTCGAGACATCCTTCCCGGATGAGTCGAGTCATCGGTAGCACCCCGGTCTTCGGACCGGGGTGTTTTTTTGCCCTGAAACCAGGTGCCCTGCCGCACGAGCCCTGCCGCACGAGCGGTCCTGCCCCAGGGCAGCCCGTCCCACATACATGGCGGGCCTAAATCCTCTAGCGGGGGAGCGCGCATGTCATTACCTTCGACAGCATGCACAATGACCCGCCCCAAACGCCCACTGAAGTCCTGGATCCCGGGACGTGCTGGGACCTCCTGCGCAGCGTGTCGGTCGGCCACCTGGCAGTACTGGTGAACGGGTACCCGGAAGTCTTCCCGGTGAACTACAAGGTTGACCAGCAGTCCCTGGTCTTCCGCACAGGCGAAGGAACAAAACTGCGGGCAGCCGGGGGCCCACTCGCCGTCGCCCTGGAAGCCGACGGCCATGACGACGCCAGGGCTTGGAGCGTCCTGGTCAAAGGCAAGGCCGTCGTCCTGGAGCCCTCGGAGGAACTGCTGACCGGGGCCGCGCTGACGCTCTTTCCATGGCAAGCCGGTGAAAAGGACCATTACGTCCGGATCGAACCCACGTCAATAACCGGCAGGCGCTTCACCATCACCTCGCCCTTGACATGGTGGAACCACGTGGGGCGGTCGTCCCATTCGGACACAGCGTAGCCGGCGCCGGGCCCTACGGCCCTGTCCGGAACGAGCGCTTGCTGGTACCACTGACCTATGATTGGGTCTCCCACCGCCGCTGCTGCCAGGCCACCCTTTGATGCCGTCATTTTCGACCTGGACGGGGTAGTCACCAATACGGCGCTGGTTCACCAGGCTGCCTGGAATGACGCGTTCGACCGGATCCTCCATGATCCAAGGGTGCCCCCGGACGCCAACCGTGCCCCGCTCAGCAGGGCGGACTACCTCACCTTCATTGACGGCATGCCGCGCGAGGAGGGGGTGGTGCGGTTCCTGGCTGCCCGGGGAGTGCAGGTTGAAAAGGGACAGGAGACGGATGAAGCGGGCGCCTGGACCGGGTTCGGCCTGGGCGCATGGAAGAACGAGCTGTTCCTGCAGCACCTGCGGGCCGACGGTGTCCAGAGCTACCCCGGGACGCTGGAACTGCTGCAGAGGCTTCAAGGCGCTGCAGTGCCAACGGCTGTGGTCACCTCGAGCCGCAATGCGGGCGTGGTCCTGGAAGCGGCGGGCATCCAGGACCTGTTCCGGGCAGTGATGGACGGAACGACGGCGGCACGGCTGGGCCTGCGCGGAAAGCCGGCGCCGGACATCTTTCTTGAGGCCGCATCACGGCTGGGCGTGGCCCCATCGCATGCCGTGGTGATCGAGGATTCCACGGCAGGGGTTGAGGCGGCCCGGCACGGAGGCTTCGGCCTCGTGGTCGGGATCGACCGCACCGGAAACCGCCGGCAGCTGGAGGCTGCCGGCGCCGACACCGTCCTGAACGACGTGGGGGAGCTGGACCTGGGACAGGTCATCGGCAACGCATGGCACCTCGTCTATCAAGGCTTCGACGCCGCACACGAGGGCCATCGGGAGGCCCTTACCACCTTGGGCAACGGCTACATGGGCGTCCGGGGAGCCGCGCCCGAAGGCGGCAACTTCAGCTACGCGGGACTGTACCTCGCCGGCGTCTACAACCGTGTCCAGGTAACTGCGGCCGGCGAGACGCTGCTGGAAGAGCACATGGTCAACGCACCCGACTGCCTCCCACTCGATCTGCGCCTGGCCGGCCAGCAATGGTGGTCCGAAGGCGGGATGGGGCCGATCCGCGAACACCGGGTCCTTGACCTCAAACGGGCAGTGCTCGAGCGGCGCCTGCTGCTGGAAAGTGCCGACCACCGCCGGCTGGAAGTGGTGCAGACCCGCTTCGTTTCCATGGCCGAACCCCATCTGCTGGTCCTGGAGACGGTGATCACCGCCCTGGGCTGGAGCGGGGAGGTGGAGGTCCGCAGCGGGATCAACGCCGGCGTCCGCAACGCCAACCTGCCCGAACCTGCCCAAGGCTCCGACCTCCACCTGGCTGACAGGACATCCTCCCCGCGCTCCCTCCCGGAGCGAGTCCAGGACGATGCTTCCGTCGTCGAAGTGGAAACCACCCAAAGCCTCATCCGGATCGCTGCAGCGTATCGAACTTACGTTTCTGCGAATACAGCGGCAATTGAGGATGGCAGGAAAGGGGACTTCCATTTCCAAACCCTTCTGCTGCCGCTTGACGCCGGCGCTGCGGTACGGATCACCAAGACGGTGGCAGTAGTGACGTCCCGTGACCGTGCCATCTCCTCGCCGGAGACGGGTGCCCGTGCTGTCCTGGAACGTACGGGTGGCGACTTCGACTTGCTGCTGGCGGCGCATGAGGAGGCCTGGCGGCGCGAGCTGCGTCCGTTCCTGGTGGAAATAGATGCCCCGGTCCAGGTTCGCCTGGTCCTGAACCTGCACATCTTCCATTTGCTTCAGACGTTGACACATCACACGGCCGAGCTGGACGCCGGCGTGACTGCGCGCGGACTCCACGGCGAGGGGTACCGTGGCCACGTCTTCTGGGATGAGCTGTTTGTCCTGCCGGTACTGACCTCAAGGACGCCCGAGGTTGCCAGGTCCGTGATCGAGTACAGGTGGCGGCGGCTTCCCGCCGCCCGGCATGCCGCGGCACTGGAAGGCTTGGCAGGGGCCAAGTTTCCTTGGCAAAGCGCCAGCGACGGAACCGAGGAAACGCCAAAATGGTTATACAACGACCGGTCCGGCAGATGGGTCAAGGACCACTCGCACCTGCAGGTCCACTCGGGACTGGCCGTCGCCTTCAATGCCTGGCAGTATTTCCAGGCCACCGGGAACAAGATCTGGCTCCTCCAAAAAGGGGCTGAACTCGTGATCGAGGTTGCCCGTTTCTTCCGTTCACTGGCGGACTACGACCAGCAAGGCGGCCGGTACCACCTGCGCGGCGTCGTGGGACCGGACGAGTACCATACCGGCTATCCCGGCAGCGACACGCCGGGGTTGGACGACAACGCCTACACCAATGTCATGGCGGCATGGGTCTGCTCCCAGGCGGGGGGAATCATGGGCTTCCTCCATGGCAGCGAGCGGGCCGGACTCATGGAACGCCTGGGCGTCACGGAAGAGGAAACCGCGGGATGGTCTCACATGGGAACGGCGATGTACGTCCCGTTTCATGATGACGGCGTCATCAGCCAGTTCGAGGGATACGGGGGGTTGAAGGAACTTGACTGGGAGCATTACCGGGACAGGTACGGCGACATCGAGCGGCTGGACCTCATCCTGGAAGCAGAGGATGACACCACCAACTGCTACAAGCTGGCAAAGCAGGCAGATGTCCTGATGCTCCCTTACCTGTTGGGCCACGAAGTGCTCGCCGCCACCCTTCAACGGCTGCAGTATGGCTTTACGCCTGAACAACTCAATAAAACCATCGAGTATTATCTGGCCAGGACCGCGCACGGGTCCACGCTGAGCAGGGTTGCCCACGCGTCCGTCCTTGCAGGCGTGGACGCGGACCGGGCGTGGGACAGCTTCCGCGAAGCGCTCGACGCCGATCTTGACGATACCCAGCACGGCACCACGCGCGCGGGTATCCATTTGGGCGCGATGGCAGGAACCATCGACGTGGTGCAGCGCAGCTTTGCTGGGCTGCGGTTCAGCGGCGACACCATCCTGTTCGCCCCCAACCTCCCCACCGGGCTGCGCGCCGTCGCTTTTGAGGTCCTCTACCGGGGGCACCGCCTCCGCGTGCACCTCAAGGGCGGGGACATGAGCATCGCCTCGGCCCCCGGCGACGCCGGGCCGATCAAGGTGCAGGTGCGTGGCCTCGATGAGGTCCTTCCTCCCGGCCAGACCCGGCATTTCCCGTTGCCTGCCTCGGAGGTGGTGGCGCCATGAAGCGGCTGGGGATACTTACCAGTGGTGGTGACTGCCCGGGGGTGAACGCCGTGATCCGGGGAGCGGTACTGGGCGGGGACATTGCACATGGCTACGAATTCCTGGGGTTCAAGGACGGCTGGCGGGGCGTCCTGGAGCAGGATGTTTTTCCGCTGCCCCGGACGAGCGTCCGTGGGATCTCGCGCCTGGGCGGAACCATTCTGGGCACGTCCCGGACCAATCCGCTGGTGGATGGCGGCATCGAGGGCGTCCGTGCCTGTTTGCGGAACAACGAACTCGACGGCCTGATTGCCATTGGGGGAGAGGGCACACTGGCGGCGGCCCGGGAACTGTGCGCCCAGGGCATCAATGTGGTGGGAGTGCCCAAGACCATCGATAACGACCTCGGCGCTACGGACTACACTTTCGGCTTCGATTCAGCGGTCCAGACCGCCACCGAGGCCATTGACCGGCTGCGGACCACCGGTGAATCACATCACCGCTGCATGGTGGCCGAAGTGATGGGCCGCAACGCGGGCTGGATTGCACTGCATTCCGGGATGGCGTCGGGCGCGCACGCCATCCTGATACCTGAACATCCTGTGTCCCTGGACCAAATCTGTTCCTGGGTGCTGTCAGCCCGTGACCGTGGCAGGGCACCCATGGTGGTGGTGGCCGAGGCCTTTGCTCCCGAGGGGCACGCGGCACCTTACGCGCCCCGCGGCCTGGACACTTTCGGGCGGCCGCGCTTGGGAGGCATCGGACTGCTCCTGGAAGGAGAGCTGCAGATACGGACCGGCATCGAAACGCGGGCCACCGTCCTGGGCCACATCCAGCGCGGCGGCGAACCTACAGCCTTCGACCGTGTCCTTGCCACCCGGCTTGGCCTCGCCGCCGTCGAATCCGCCGCGGCGGGCAGATGGGGCACCATGGTGTCGCTGCGGGGCACGGACATCATCAACGTCGGCCTGGGGGAAGCGCTGGGCGAACTGAAGGTGGTCCCGGAAGCCCGTTACCAGGAGGCCGCCGTCCTGTTCGGGTGAGGCAGGAACTAGTGTTCCGGCCGGACCCGCAGGACCGCCGAACCGGTAATCCTGTCGGCAGCCAGGTCTTCCAGGGCCCGGTCCGCAGCCTCGAACGGGTACACCGTAGTTGTGAGCGCCAGGGAAAGCCTGGCCGCGAGGGCCAGGAATTCACGCCCGTCGGCCCGGGTATTGGCGGTGACGCTCAGCAGCTGCCGTTCGAAAAAGAGCTCCCTGCCGTAATTGAGGGCTGGGATGTCGGTCAGGTGGATTCCGGCGATGGCCAGGGTTCCACCACGGTCCAGGGCACGCAGCGCGGCCGGGACAAGGTCCCCCACCGGTGCAAAAAGAATGGCGGAGTCAAGCGGTACCGGCGGTTGGTCATACGCTTTCCCCACATAGTCCGCCCCCAACTCCACCGCGAGCCGCCGCGCACGTTCGGACCGGGTCATGACAAACACCGAGGCACCCTGTTTGAGCGCCAGCTGGGCAGTGATATGGGCCGAGCTGCCAAAGCCGTAGATACCCAGGCGGCCCCCTACCGGGAGGGCGGCGCGCTTCAGTGCGCGGTAGCCGATGATGCCCGAACACAGCAGCGGCGCAGCCTGTTCGTCCGGGAAGCCAGGAGGCAGCCGGTAGGCAAAGTCCTCCAAAACCGTCAGATACTCGGCAAAGCCGCCATCCCGGTCCCAGCCCGTGAAGAGGGGCGTTAGGCATAGATTTTCGTCTCCGCGGCGGCAGTAGTCGCACCTGCCGCAGACGCCGCCAAGCCACGCGACGCCCACCCTGTCGCCGGTCCTGAAACGGGAGCAGTCAGCCCCTGTTTCAACAACGACGCCGACTGCCTCGTGCCCGGGTACGGTGCGCGGACGGTGCGGGCCCAGGTCTCCTTCTGCGAGATGGAGGTCCGTGCGGCAAACACCGCAAACAGTGACCTCCACCAGCAGTTCGCGGGCCGCAGGCGTGGGAGTGTCACGAAGCCCCTGAACCAGCGGGCGGGTGGAAATGGGGCCAGGCCCGTTTACCCACCAGGCACGCACAGTGCCTCCCGTCCGGGATGGTTTACTCGAAACCGGCGCGGGTTGCGTCATCCAGCGGGGTCTGCCACAGCAGCGGCGCGTCCACGCTGAAGCGCCTGCCCGTTATCGATTCGGGGGTGATGCGGATGAAGTGCTCCTGCCCCACGCCCTGCCACGGAAACAGCGCCCGCCGGACGTCATCCAGGTCAGCGCCGGTGGGCGTTGCCTCAGCTGCCGTCCCCTTAACCACGACGCTCCAGGCAAGGCCAAACTGGGAGCTGACCGCATCTGCTTCCAGGGCCACCGTGGCCTCCGACAGGAGGGCCTGGTGCTTGGTGCCCCCGCCGGTGCGGAACACCAGCGTCCGGCCGTCCACCTTGTAATTGACGGGAAAGACATCCGGATGGCCATCGGCGATGACGGCAAGGCGCCCCACCCCGCTTTGGGAAAGGAGGTTCCAGCACTCGTCCGCGTCAAGGATTTCCGGTACAGGCACGTTCGTTTTCTCAGTCATAGGGCACAGCGTAGGCAACTCTCCTGCCTCCGGTAAGGGCATAAAGGCCCGGCCTCAAAGGCCTGGCCGCAAAGGAAGGACCTATGGCCCTTGGGACCCGGCCCGGCTCAATGGGAGTCTGTGGGGAGGCAAGGAAACCCGGATCTTCCTGCGAAAGGTGGCCATGCTCACGCACTTGTTCGCCAGCCGCATGCTGTGGGCTGTTGCCGGTCTGCTGGCGCTGGCCGCAGCGGGGACCGGAATATGGCGGCCCGAAATCTACGATGGGGTGGTCGCCAGTGAATTGATCCCCGGTGCTTACTCCCAGGACCTGCTGTCCATGGCGGCCGGGATCGGATTGGTGTACTTGGCATGGGCCGCCAGGCCGGACAGGGCCAAACACCAGATCGTGGCCCTGGGACTGCTTGGCTATCTGTTCTACGCCTACGGAATCTATGTCATTGAGCGGACCTACAACGGCCTGTACCTGCTCTATATGGCCGTCTTCACACTGTCGTTCTGGGCCATGGTCACTGCCGGGGCCACCATGGGCCGCGACGCGCCATCCGTCTCCCTTCCGCATGGGTTCGGGATCGTGTCGGCTGCCGGTGCCGTCCTTCAGCCGCTCATCTTCTACCCCCTCTGGATCGGGATGCTCCTGCCCTTGATGCGGAGCGGCGAGCAACTCGATTCCCTGTACTCGATCTTCATCCTGGACCTTTGCTTCATCATGCCCGCATTCCTGGTCCTGTCCCTCCTGACCTACCGGAAGCACCGTGCTGGGCTGCTGCTTCTGCCGGCCCTGTACGTCCTCGGCTTCACCCTCATCTTTTCGCTGGCGGTGGGTGAAATGGTCAAACCCCTGTTCGGCGCTGAGGGCAGCATGGCCGCCCTGCTGCCCGCACTTGGGCTCTCTGGGCTGTTCCTGGTGCTCGGAATCCTGCATCTGGCCAAACTGCAGGTAACACAGGCACCCACAATAGGTCCCGGTGTTCCACCGTCGGGCGGTATCCAGCCCGTCCGTCAGCAATCCGCCCGCCAACAAACCCCGCAGGCCGGCCGGCAACCGCCGCCAAGCCCTCCGCAGAGTAAGGAAAAAACACCATGAAAGCTCTCGTCTACGGCGGACCCGGTGACAAGTCATGGACGGATGTTCCGGACCCCCGGATCCAGCAACCCGGCGACGTCATCGTCAAAGTCGACACCACCACGATCTGCGGCACAGACCTGCATATCCTCAAAGGCGACGTTCCCGCCGTCGAAAAGGGCCGGATCCTGGGCCACGAAGGAGTGGGAACGGTGGTGGAAACGGGTCCTTCCGTGACCGGACTGAAGGTAAACGACCGCGTCATCATCTCGTGCATCAAGTCCTGCGGCCACTGTGCCAACTGCAAGGCCGGCCTCTACTCGCACTGCCTGGGAAGTGAGGGCAGGAAGGCACCGGGTGGATCTTCGGACACCTGATCGACGGGACACAGGCCGAATACGTCCGGGTGCCCTATGCCGAAAACTCGCTGCACCTGCTGCCCGCGGGGGTCAGCGACGAACAGGCCGTCATGCTCTCCGATATCCTTCCCACTGGATTCGAGATCGGCGTCCAGTACGGCCGGGTGAAGCCCGGCGATGCCGTTGCCGTGGTGGGCGCCGGTCCGGTGGGCCTGGCAGCGATCACCACCGCGGGACTGTACGGCGCGGCCACGATTGTGGCCGTCGACCTTGACGCCAACCGGCTGGAGAAGGCAAGGGAGTTCGGCGCCACGGACACGGTCCTTTCCGGCAGCAGCGACTGGCGGGAACAGGTCCTGGCCCTGACGGGCGGACGGGGTGTGGATGTGGCCATCGAAGCTGTCGGCGTCCCGGGAACATTTGCCATGTGCACCGACATCGTGCGGCCCGGCGGATCCGTAGCCAACGTTGGAGTGCACGGAAAGCCGGTGGAGCTGCACCTGGAAAACCTCTGGATCCAGAACATCAATATCAGCATGGGGCTGGTGAATACCAACACCACCCCCATGCTGCTTAAGCTGGTGGCCCAGGGGAAGATCCGGGCGGAAAAATTCGCCACCCACCATTTTGGGTTCGACCAGTTCCTTGATGCCTACGACACGTTCTCCCGGGCCGCCGAAACCAAGGCGCTCAAGGTGATCCTCAAGTCCTGACGAGGCAAGGCCTGATCAGGTTCGGCGGCCGCTACAGCCAGTCGGCGGAGAAATCGACGGGCGGCCACCAGCGGGAACGCGGCGTGACCGGAAACCGGCGGCCGGTGACATCGGTGGGGGTAATGGCCACCAGGTGGTCCTTGATCCCCGGCTCCCAAGGTTCCCGGTCGGCGTCGCCGGCCGGAAGCCGCATGGTGGTCTCATCAAAGGGCCGCGGCCTGCCCTTGGCAACAACGCTCCAGACCTCCGTGGAATACGGATTGAGGCCGTCAACCTCCAGGGCGGCAATTCCGCCACCAAGCAGGGCGCGAAGCTTGGTCCCGGGTGCGGTGCGGAACACCAGAGTTTCTCCGGCGACGGAAAAGTTCACGGGGAAAATCTCGGGAATGTCACCGTTGATGACCGCCAACCGGCCGATATAGGAGGACCGAAGGTAGCGCCAGCATTCCTCGGCGTTCAGTATTTCTGTTTGAGACCCTGCGGGGGAGTCAGTCATGCTCCGATCCTAAAGCCTGCGACAGGTGCTGCCCACCGCAATGCCGGCGTTCACCCAAGGCGTAGCTGTTCCGGGAGTGGACCTGGCCCATCCATTGTTGTGTCCCATAAGGCCCGTAAAGGGCATGCCATTGCCGGAAGCGGCACCAAGGGCGGAGGTGCGTCATGGACCAGGCGCAGGAACCCATACCCACCGGGGACGATGACGTCCTGGACTCGTACTCGCAGACCGTCATGCGGGTGGCAGCAGCCGTTACGCCGCACGTGGCTGCGATCGAAATGACCGCAAAGAGGGGCAACGGCAGGGTCAGGGTGGGCGCGGGCTCGGCGGTGCTCTTCACGCAGGACGGCTACCTGCTCACCAATTCACACGTCGTGGCCGGCACCCGGCACGGTTTTGCCGCGTTCGGAGACGGCAGCCGGATGGACCTGGAGCTGGTGGGAGCCGACCCCCTGTCAGATCTCGCCGTGGTCCACGGTTCGCGGTCCAAGGTGCCGCCCGCCGAATTCGGCGCGGCAGAGACGCTGCGCGTGGGCCAGTTGGTGGTCGCCGTCGGAAATCCGCTGGGCCTGGCAGGTTCAGTCACCGCGGGCGTGGTCAGTGGCCTGGGCCGGGCCATCCCGGTCTGGTCGGGCGGCAACCGGCGGGTCATCGAGGACGTCATCCAGACAGATGCTGCCCTGAATCCCGGAAATTCCGGTGGAGCGCTGGCGGATACCCACGCCAGGATTGTCGGCATCAACACCGCAGTGGCCGGCGCCGGCCTGGGCCTTGCCATCCCGATCAACGCCACCACCCGCAGGATCATCTCCGCACTGTTGTCGGACGGGAGGGTGCGCCGCGCCTACCTGGGGCTTGTGAGCACCCCGATCCAGCTCAACCCGCGCGCCGTGATCCGCAGCGGACGGCGGGAAGGGCTGCGCATCGTGGAAGTGCTGCCCGGTTCGCCGGCCGACAAGGCAGGTCTTTCCGCAGGCGACATCATCGTCACCGCCGGAGGGCGGCCCGTGAGCAATGCCGAAAGCCTGCAGCGGCTCCTGTTTTCCGATGCCATCGGCGAGCCGCTCGATGTGGCCGTGCTGCGTGACGGTACCGAGCTGCACCTCACCGCTGTCCCGGAGGAAATGACGGGCAACGGCCCGGCATGATGCACGACGGCGGCCCGGCCGCTAGCAGGCATGTCACCGGGGCACATTGCCGGGGCAGTCATCGATCGCGTCCTCGGGCACGGCCACCGGGGCGGGCTTAAGGGCTGACCGGAGGCGCTTGCACGTCCGCGATGCCCACGAAACGCGTCCCCACGCCGTCGTACTCGCTGCGGACGCAGCCGGGACGGACGGCGGGAACATCGGCGGGCGCATGGTGACTGCACACCACGTAGGTGAAGTCCGGCCACCACTTCTTGGGCCGGGCCGCCTCCTCATAACCGCAGACCGCGCATTCCAGGTGCACCCACACCGGCCGCTTGCCCGTCCGGTTGGCGCGCGACTGCACCAGCCAAGGCGGAGGATTGTCCAGGATGCCACGGAGTTCGGCCTCCGTCATCCACTTCGGCAGGCCGTGGCGCTGCGCCATTTCAAGGGGAACATCAAGGGTTATTGCGGCGTCGCGTCTGCTGATCATCACCTTCCACCATACGGGAGGCCGCCAAATCGCCGGCCGGAACGCCGCCGGAAACAGTGTCCCTAGGCGGCCAGCGCAATCCCCGCGGCCGCGGCAGCAAAGCCGAAGCCCAGGTTGACCGCCACGTTCAGGGCAGCGGAGCCGAACCGGGCTTCGCTGAGCAGGCGGATGGTGGCGGTGGTCCACGAGCTGAAGGTGGTGAGCCCGCCGGCCAGTCCCGTAGCCAGGCCAACCTGCCATTCCGCGCCCAGTCCCAGCCTGGCAGTCAGCCCATGTGCCAGGCCGATGATGAAGCACCCCGCAACGTTGACCACCAGCGTGGCCCAGGGCCAGTGCAGTGCCGCATGGCCAGCGGTGCGGACGCTGCGGATGCTGCTGTGGTGCGCGAACCAGCTGTCGATTGCGAACCGCAGGAGTGCCCCGGCCACGCCAAAGACTCCCACCAGGGCTGCCGTGATCATTGCAGTCCGAGGTTCCGGGCAATAAGCCTTCCGGAACGCCAGCCCAGGCCGGCAGCCGCCAGGCCGAGCCCCAGTGACAATCCCAGATACAGAATCCATTCGGGGTGCGCACCTGCTCGGGCCAACTGGTCCGAGGCGAAAATCACCGCTGAAAACGTGGTGAAGGAGCCCAGCAGGCCCGGCCCTATCCCGGCCCGCAGCCAGAACGTCGTATGCGGGCGTGACATCCAGACGGTGGTCAGCGCCGCGAGGGCGAAACTGCCGCTGATGTTGATGGCCAGCGTGGCCCATGGGACCGAGCCGGGCACGTCCGGAAACGCCAGCCCCAGCCCGTAGCGCAGCTCACTGCCGGCCAGCCCGCCGACGGCGACAGCCAGCCAGGCGCGGCCGGTGGGCATCGCCACGTCAGAGTCCGTCCAGGGTGCAGCCGGCGTGCGGGGCGTCGCTGGAGACCCACAGCGCGGAGGCGATTTCGTCGGCGAGGTCGAACTCGCGGGCGCCGGCCGGACCGCTGATCCGCACCACCAGGGCGCCGCCGAAGGGCCGGCGTCCCACCACCTCCACATCGGCGTCGAGGTCGATGTCCTGGGCGGCAAGGTAGCGCAGCAGCTCCGGGTTGTCGTCGCTGATCCTGGTAATCCTGCCGGCATGCCCCTGGTCCAGTTCGGCGAGAAGGTGCGCGCGCGGCATCAGCACCTTCCCGTCGGCAGTGGGAATGGGGTCGCCGTGCGGGTCACGCTTTGGATTGCCGAGCTTGGCGGCCACCCGTTCGATGAACGTGTCAGACACGGCGTGTTCGAGTTGTTCAGCCTCATCATGGACTTCGTCCCAGCTATAGCCGAGCCGCTGGACAAGGTACGTCTCGATCAGCCGGTGGCGCCGGACCATGGACAGGGCCAGCCGCAGGCCGGCCTCGGTCAGCGTGACGGCGCTGTAGGGCTTGTGGTCCACCAGGCCCTGGTCCTTCAGCTTGCGGACCATCTCGGACACTGAGGAATTGGCCACCCCCAGCCGCTGTGCAAGCTGGGTGGACGTGATTGGCTTGTCCTGCCATTCGGTGAACGAATAGATGACCTTGACGTAATCCTCGATCGAGGAGGAGGGCGCGCTGGTCTTCACACGGTCAAGCCTACCGGCTCCGGGGGCGCCGCATGGGATGCGCCGTCATGCTTTGGCGGCCCGCCAGGCCAGGGTGAGGTAGGGGAGGGCAATTTCCTGGTCAGGGGTATAGGCCAGGTGTTCGTGCAGGTACCAGTCCAGGTTGGCCAGGACTTTGGCACGGGTTGCCTCGCCGGCCCGGAGGTAGTAGCTGCGGGACTTGGTGAGTTCCATCAGGTCCGTGGTGGTCACCGTGTCCTGCCAGTGGGTGACGTGCCCTTCGAGGCCTCGGAATTCGGGTCCGACGACGGGTTTGTGGCCGGGCCGGTACACGTCGCCCGCGTGCATGATCCGGGAGAGCCGGTGCACCCAGGGGACAGAGGTGTCCAGCTGGTTCCAGACCAGGGCCAGGGTTCCGTGCAGGCGCAGGACGCGGGCCAGCTCAGTGCTTGCCGCGAGGGCGTCGCACCAGTGCCACGCCTGGGCAACGGTGACGACGTCGAAGCGGGCGTCGGGCAGGCCTGTCGCCTCGGCAGTCCCCGGCACGGCCGTGGCGGCCGGGTAGTGTTCCATGAGCTGGGCGAGCATGTCCGCGGAGGGGTCCACGGCGGTGACATGCAGTCCCATGTCCAGCAGCAAGGCGGTGAACTTTCCGGTGCCGGCGCCCACGTCGAGGGCATCATGGGCATCCGTGGGCACCAGCCACCGGGCTGCCTCTTCCGGGTAGCCGGGGCGGACGCGCTGGTAGTGCCTGCCGCCGTCCTGGAAGCTCTGCCCGAGTTCCCTGCGCCGCCCGTGATCAAGCTTGGGGCCACCCCGAACCACGCGTGGCCTCCTTCACCTGACGTCCTGCGGTACCTTTCGAATTTACCGCATCCTCCTGGCCGCCGGATCGATTGCCTGGACGGCAGGGGTTGGGCAGGGTGTCAGTCGTCGATGCAGGGCGCGGCGCCGGCGGTGCCCGGGGTGTTGGGTGCCCAGTGCGGGTAGGTGCGGGTGTCATTGGCGGGCACCCAGCGGCCCGCGTCCACCACGTAGTCCCAGCCCAGCCCGTTGCTCCGCAGGGCACGGATGCCGGCCAGCAGGCGTTCGGCGTCCTCCAGGCGTGAACCGACACCGAAGCTGGCGCGGAGGGAACCGGACGGCAGGCCCAGTCGCTTCAGCAGCGGGTGCGCGCAGAAGCGGCCGTCCCGCAGTCCCACGCCGTGCTCTGCCGAGAGGTACGCCGCCACCAGTCCTGCGTCGTAGCCCTCAACGGAGAAGTTGACCACGCCGATGGTGTCCGTTTCCGGGTTGGTGTCCTTGAAGATCTGGTGGACGGTGACGCCGTCGATCTCCTGCAGGCCCTCCACCAGGAAGGAACGGATGGCGGACTCGTGGGCATGCCAGCGTTCCTGGTCCAGCCCGGCAATGACCTGGGTGGCGCGGGCCAGTGTGGCGGCTCCCAGGACGTTCGGTGAGCCCCCCTCATGGCGCGCCGGTCCAGTGGCCCAGCTGACGCCGTCGAGCCTGGCTTCCTTGACCGCGCCGCCGCCCGCGAGGTGCGGGACGCCGGTGTCCAGCCAGTCCGGGCGTCCCACCAGGACGCCGGCGCCGAAGGGCGCATACAGCTTGTGGCCGGAGAAGGCGAGGTAGTCGACGTCGTCCGCGCTGATATCCACGCGGCGGTGGGGGGCGAGCTGGGCGGCATCTACCACGATCCGTGCACCATGCTCATGGGCCAGCGCGGCCAGGGCGCGGATGGGCAGGATTTCGCCGGTGACGTTGGAGGCTCCGGTAACCGCGAGCAGGCTGACGCCGCCCTGGCTCAGCTCCGCGCGGACGGCGTCGATGGTTTCGGTGATGGTGTCGGCGGCAACGATGCTGCGGTGCGGGACGCCCTGCCACGGCAGGAGGTTGGCGTGGTGTTCGATGTCCAGGTAGAGCACCTCGCCGTCGTGCCGGCCATTGGTCACCGGCAGGCAACCGGCCAGCAGGTTCAGCGAATCGGTGGTGTTGCGGGTGAAGATGACCGAATCATCCGAGCGGCCGCCGACGAAATCCCTGACGATGCTGCGGGCGTTCTCATACACCGAGGTGCTGATCTGGGACGCGTATCCTGCCCCGCGGTGGACGCTCGCGTAGTAGGGGAGGATCTCGTTCAGGTAGGCCGACACCACGGACAGCGCCGGGGCGGAGGCGCCGTAATCGAGGTTGGCGTACCGCACGTGTCCGCCTGAAATCAGGGGTGCCTGGATTTCGGCGCCGGTGACGGCAGCGAGGGGCCGGCCGGCAGCGGCGTGGCGTCCGTCGGGGACGCTGGCTTCGGCAATGACGGGCTGGGGGGAGACGGTGGCAGTTGTCACAGAGACCTCACTTGATGACAGGACTCCGCCAGGGGGAATCCGCGCTTGCCGCATCCGCTCCGGACCGGCCTGGTCGTCACCCGGGGCACCCCACCGCGAATGGAGGGTTGCCGGCCAGCAAACCGGGGTTTTGCGCTGGCACTCGTGACCTGAATAAAAGCGTAGGACATGGGGCGGCCAGGATTGAAGCCGCGGCAATTGTTAAGGTGTTTATTACGTGCCGCCGAATAAACGACGCCGGACACTTCCCCAGGAAGGTGTCCGGCGTCGCATTATTCGCTTTTATGCGGAAAAGCGCATCAGTTACAGCAGATCATCCAGGTACGGGTTCAGGCGGTGCAGGACCTCCGAGTGCAGGATTGAGTTCGTGGCCAGGGCGTTTCCGCCGAACGGGCCGTCCTCGCCTTCCAGGGATGTGAACCGGCCGCCGGCCTCCACCACGATCGGCACCAGTGCGGCCATGTCATAGAGGTTCAGTTCCGGTTCGCAGGCGATGTCCACCGAGCCTTCGGCCACCATGCAGTACGACCAGAAATCGCCGTAGGCCCGGGTGCGCCAGACATCCTCGGTCAGGCCAAGGAACTCGTCCAGGTTTCCGCGTTCCTTCCACCCGCCCAGGCTGGAGTACGAGAGGGAGGCATCGGAAAGCTTCGACACGTCCGAGACGCGGAGCCGGGTGGCAGCGGCAAGGGACCTGCCCATGTACGCGCCCATGCCTTTCGCCGCCCACCAGCGCTTGCCAAGGGCCGGGGCGCTGACCACGCCCACCACCGGCTCACCCTCGTCCACGAGGGCGATCAGCGTGGCCCACACCGGAACGCCGCGGACAAAGTTCTTGGTCCCGTCAATGGGATCGATGATCCAGCGCCGCGAACCGTGGCCGGTGCTCCCGAATTCCTCGCCCAGGACGGCGTCGCGGGGGCGGGAACGGGAAAGCTGGCCGCGGATGGCTTCCTCGGCGGCCTTGTCCGCGTCGGTGACCGGCGTCAGGTCCGGCTTGGTCTCAACGTGGAGGTCCAGGGCCTTGAAGCGGCTCATGGTCTGGTCATCCACGGAGTCGGCCAGGACATGGGCCAGGCGCAGGTCATCGTTGTAGCTCGAAGCGGGTTGGATCATGGTTCCAAACTACCGTCTGCAAACGGTTCTGCCGGGAGAACGCGTCAGTTGACGCTGCCGAGCTCCTTGGTTTCCTGTGCTTCCATCCGTGGATCCGCACCCAGCAGCCGCCGCAGGGACGCCAGCCGGGCAGCCCCGGTGGGGCCTGCATGTCCGCCCGCCACCCAGTCGTCAAGGCCGCAGTCCACCGCGGCTGCCGTGTGCTTGCAGCCGCGTTCGCAGTTTTCGATGCCGGGGGAGAGGTCCGGGAAGGAGCGCAGGATCCGGTCCGGGTTCACGTGCGCCAGGCCGAAGGAGCGGATGCCGGGGGTGTCGATGATCCAGCTGCCGGGCGGCGCATCCGCCAGCCGCAAGGCAAGGGCGGAGGAGGATGTGTGGCGGCCGCGGCCGGTCACGGCGTTCACTCCGCCGGTGGCCCGCTCCGCGCCGGTCAGTGCGTTCACCATGGTGGACTTTCCGACACCTGAGTGCCCGAGCATCACGGTGACCTTGCCGTCCAGGTGGTCACGGAGGGCAGCCACCGCCGCGCTCTCCAGCCGCGCCGAGAGGCCGTCATCGGACCGGGCGTCGATGCCTGATGCCAGCGCATCGGCTGTCCGGCTGATGATGACCGGGAAGTCCAGGTGGGTGTAGTTGGAAAGGAGTTCCGCAGGGTCCTTGACGTCGGCCTTGGTGACCAGCAGGATGGGCTCGATCCCTGCGTCGTAGGCGGCCACCAGTGCGCGGTCGATGAATCCCGTGCGGGGCTCCGGGTTGGCCGCGGCCACCACGATCACCAGTTGGTCCGCGTTGGCCACCACCGCGCGCTCAATGGGGTCGGTGTCGTCGGCGCTGCGTCGCAGGAGGGTATGGCGGTCCTGGATCTTCACCAGCCGGGCCAGCGTGTCCGGTGCGCCGGACACGTCCCCCACCAGTGACACGAAATCGCCGGCAACCACTGGCGAGCGGCGCAGTTCCCGGGCGCGCGCCGCGATGACAACGCGCTCGTTCTCCGAGTCCTCGTCCACCACTGCGGTGTACCGGCCCCGGTCCACCGTGATGATCCGTCCGGTCACGGCGTCGTCATGGCTGGGGCGGTCCTTGGTGCGCGGCCGGGAACCCTTCTTGCTGGGACGGATGCGGACGTCCGATTCGTCCCAGGAACCAGTGCTACGCGCCACTGACGCGCCCTTCCGGTCCGGCTGCGGACCCCGCGTTCTGGGCCAGCATGCCGGCCCACAGCTGTGGGAAGTCCGGCATGGTCTTGGCAGTGGTGGCGATGTCCTCCACCTGGACGCCCTCCACCGCGAGTCCCAGGATGGCACCGGCCGTGGCCATGCGGTGGTCCGCGTAGCTATGCACGACGCCGCCGTGCAGCGGGGCGGGCCGGATCACCAGGCCGTCGCTGGTTTCCTCGGCGTCGCCGCCGAGCCGGTTGATCTCCGCCACCAGGGCCGCAAGCCGGTCCGTCTCGTGCCCCCTCAGGTGGGCGATCCCGCTGAGCCGGGAAGGTCCCGAGGCCAGGGCACACAAGGCTGCCACCGTCGGAGCCAGTTCACTGGTGTCCGCGAAGTCACCGCCCTTGATCTCCGGGCCGCCGGTGACGGTCAGGACGCCGTCAGCCAGGGTCACCGTGGCGCCCATGCTGGCCAGGATTCCGCGCCAAAGGTCTCCCACCTGCTGGGTTTCCGCCGGCCAGTTGGGAATCCGGACCGTCCCCCGCGAGGCAAGGGCCGCCGCAAGGAAGGGCCCGGCGTTGGACAGGTCCTGTTCGATCCGCTGGTCGAAGGCGCGGATGGGACCCGGCGCCACCACCCAGTGGTTGGGGACGGAATCGTCCACTGACACGCCGGCGCCGCGCAGGACGGCCACCGTCATGTTGATGTGGTCCAGGCTGGGCACCGGCTTGCCCACGTGTTCCAGGTGCAGGCCCTCGTCGAACCGCGCCCCCACCAGGAGGAGGGCGGAGACGAACTGCGAGGAGGCACTGGCGTCGATCACCAGATGCCCGCCGCGCACCGCGCCGGTGCCCTCCACCACGAAGGGGAGCGACGACGGCGCGCTGCCGTCCTCGGCGGATACGGCCACGCCCAGGGCCTTGAGGGCCTCGATGATGGTTCCCATGGGCCGCTTCCGGGCGTGGGGGTCGCCGTCGAACAGGCTGGTTCCATTGCGGAGTGCCGCCAGCGGCGGGACGAACCGCATGACGGTGCCGGCGAGTCCGCAGTCGATCCTGGTCACCGCTGCCGGCGCTGTCGCCGGCAGCGGTACCACCTCCAGGTCGGGACCGAAGGCGCCGTCCCCGGGCACTTCGGTGATGACGGCACCGAGCTGCCGGAGTGCGTCGACCATGAGCGCCGAGTCCCTCGAATGCAGGGGCGCGCGCAGCCGGGACGGGCCGTCCGCGAGGGCCGCCAGGACCAGGTACCTGTTGGTCAGGGATTTGGATCCGGGCACCGTCACGGTGGCGTCAATGGGCCGGGACGCAAAAGGCGCGGCCCAATTGTGGACAGGTGTTCCGGAGTCGTCCCGGGTGGCAGCTGCTGCGGTCATTCGTGCTTATGCTCCCGTGGCGTGTTCGACAGCGCGGCGCACGGCCTTGTCCGCCTTGTTCAGCTTCTTGGTGGTGGTTTTGCGGGCGTCGGCGGCCAGGTGCGAGGCATTCCTGCGGGCATCGGCCGCCAGGTGCTCGGCGCGCCAGGCCAGGCCGGGCTTGCCCGCGGTGTCCACGGAAGCGAGCAGGGCGCCGCCGCTCAGCGAGAGGTTCTTGAGCAGCTGGTTCCGGCGGCCTTCGCGCCCTTCCTTGCTGCTGATGTCCGCACTGCGCCACTCAACAAAGGTGTTCAGGAGCGAAATCACCGTCAACAGGCCGGCCGAGAGACGGGAGAACTTGCCAAGGCCGAACAGGACACCGGCACCCACCTGCGTCCCGCCGATAACCCGGGCAAGGGTCTTTTCATTCGCCTGGAACGGGAGCGCTGATGCGGCCTTGCGCAGCAGCGGTGAGAGCTGCTGTGCCGTGTCGTCGGCGTTCCTGAGCTTATCCAGTCCGGCAAGAACGAAACTGGAGGCAAGCATGGGCCGTGCGAGGGTGCGGACAAAGGGCATGGATTTCCTCCTGGATGGACGAGCCGCGGCGAGCGGCGGAGTCGGTCCTAGTCTTGCACTTTTGGGGAATATTTGCCCGTGGGAGCCGGTTATGGCAAAAGGGTCCGCGACAGGGGGCCCGACGATCATTCACCCGATACAGAGCGGAGTTGGCCCTTGGGGAAGGTGTTGGACGGAACCAGGCAGGCGGGCCCGGTGGCAGTGGACAAGCTGGCCTCGGAGCCCCGGGAGTACGGCATGCCCCGGGCAGGGAGCCTGACAGTAGACTTGAAGGCAATGAACACCCTGGATCCGGCCGTTGCGGCCATGTATGAGGCTACCCCCGGCGAAGTGAACGGGAAGGCCGGCTCCGCGCCTGTGCCTGCGGGAAAAGCAGGCGCTGATTCGGTGACCGCTGCTGCGGACACCGAGGACAGTACCCTGGACGTCTCCAAAGAGAGCGACGAACAACGCCGCCTTCGTTTTGAGCGGGACGCCATGCAGTACGTTGACCAGCTGTATTCCGCTGCCATGCGCATGGCGCGGAACCCGTCCGACGCCGAAGACCTGGTGCAGGAGGCCTACACCAAGGCGTTTTCGGCCTTCCACCAGTACAAGCCGGGTACAAACCTGAAAGCCTGGTTGTACCGGATCCTGACCAACACGTACATCAACCTCTACCGGAAGAGGCAGCGCGAGCCCCTGCAGTCCAACTCGGACAGCATTGAGGACTGGCAGCTGGCACGGGCGGAATCACACACCTCGAGCGGACTGCGTTCGGCCGAGGCAGAAGCGCTGGACCATCTTCCCGATTCGGACGTGAAGCGGGCGCTGCAGGATATTCCGGAGGAGTTCCGGCTGGCGGTCTACTTCGCCGACGTGGAGGGCTTCGCCTACAAGGAAATTTCAGACATCATGAATACGCCCATCGGCACTGTGATGTCCCGGCTCCACCGCGGCCGGCGAATGTTGCGGGACATGCTCGCGGAATACGCCGCCGAGCGGGGATTCAAAACGGCCGCGGACGCCACCGATGCGGCAGGAAGCAAAGCACAGGAGAACAGGAAATGAGCGACTGCCAGGGATTGGGCGATTGCGATGACACCCGGATGCAACGCATCTACGAATACCTTGACGGGGCACTGACCCGCGAGGACATTACGGAAATCAAGAACCACCTTGATGACTGCCCTGAGTGCACGGAGCAGTATGACCTGGAGTGCGTCATCCGCAACATGGTCAAGCGTTCCTGCACGGAGTCCGCTCCGGACAACCTGAAGAACGCCATCCTGGACAGGATCCACGCCATCCGTCCCGTGGAGGCATAGGTACAGCCATCCCTCGCACGGAGCGCGTGAGCGGATCAGGGCCGCAGACAGCAAAGGACCCCGGAAGCCGGTTGGCTTGCGGGGTCCTTTGCTTGAACCGTAGTTCCTGGCATGTGCCTAGGTGTTGGGGCGCTTCCCGTGGTTCGCGCCGCCACGCTTACGGTCACGACGCTTGCGTGCACGCTTGCTCATAGCTGGCCTCCTTACTGTTGGTACTCAAAAAGAGCTGCCCTCAAGTCTCGCACATGATGTGGCGGCCCGCGAACCGGGAAGGGGCGGATGACCTGCGGCAGCGCGGCAGGATGCGCCATGCCTAGGACTGGAGGGTGCTCCGGATGGCAGCGCGGGCCTCGTCCAGGGCTGCCCTGACGGTTTCCAGTGTGCCGGGGCTGATGGGACGGCGCATGCCCGGCTGCCGGAGGTCTGCGCACAACTCGTCGCGGAACTTCTGCACCATCAGTTCCACATCCAGTCTTTCCAGGGAGACCGCGATGTCATGCTCGACCCCCGCCACATCCTCCCGGCGCCGGTCCAGTTCGGCAAGGCCGGCGGCGGTGATGTAGTAGTTGGTGCGCCGCCCGGCCCGCTCGGTGGCCACCAGGCCGTCTTCCTCGAGCTTGCCCAAGCGGGGGTAGATGGTTCCGGCGCTGGGGGAGTAGGTCCCGCCAAACCGGTCCTTGAGCGCTTTGATGAGCTCATAGCCGTGCCTGGGCCCGCCTTCCAGCAGGGCCAGGAGGTAGAGGCGCAAGGCACCGTGTGCGAAGACGGGCGGCATCAGCCCTGTGCTTCCCCGTCACCGTCAACGGGTCCGGGAGAATGGACGATCGAAGTCCTGCCCGACACCGAATTGGTCCGGACGAGCATCAGTTGCCCGTCCGGTCCGGTAATGGTCTCCACTTTGCCATTGGCCAGGAGGCACTGCCGGCCGTCTAGGATCACCGCTCCACCGGCGGATTTTGCCACGATGTCGGCGCCGACGTCATGCGGCAGCACGATGGTGAGGTCCCCGGACACCGAGTTGGAGCCGAAGTCACGGGTAAAGCCGAGCAATTCGAAGTTGAGGTGGCCGCTCACGGTGTTGGTGCGGACATTGGTGAAGTGGCCGGAGGCGGTAACCGCTCCGGAGACACTCTTGGCGGTGAGCACGCCGTGGTGGTTCCTGACGTCCACGCTGCCGCTGATGGTGCTGACCTGCAGCTCGCCGGATGTGCTGTCCGCCACCACCGAACCTGACACGGTATTCAGCCTGACATGGGCGGAGATGCCCGAAATGATTCCCTCACCGCTGACGGTGCCTGCCTCGACCTCCACCCCTTGGGGAACGGCGATGGTGATGACAGCGGAATTCTCGCTGTTGTGGTTGACCGTCTTCATGAGGTTCTTGAACCAGCCCTGGGCACCGTGCAGCTGATGCCGCACTTCCAGCCTTCCGCTGTTGAGCGATACCGCCACCGGATCGCCGTGCACCTCGGCAAGCTCCAGCCGGACCCCGGGTCCGGTGTGCGTCACCATCTGGAACCTTCCCCGGACCATGCCCAGCTTCAGGGACGTCACGCCATCGATGTCCATCGTTTGCGGCTCTGTAACAGTCCAGTCCTGCCCGGTCATGGTCCCCTCCAAAAGACGATATATCGCGTTGGTCTCCAACGTAATGCCGCCGGAAGGTGTGGTCAAGGTATCCCGAAAGGGGTTACTGGGGCGCATCCAGGCGGAGCCACTGGAACCAGCCGCGGTGCAGCACCAGCCATGCCATGAGGCCATACCCCGCCTGGCCGGGCGTACCGCCGTTGGCCGCGAGGTCCTGGCGCCACTGTTCATGGTTCAGCAACGGCGAGAACGTGTCGACGTAGAGGTGCTTGCGGCGGGTGGTGACGTCAGCGAAGGCGGTGTTCAGTTCGTCAAGCCGCCGGTTCTGCGCTGGGTCAAGTGTGGGCGGCGGCCCCACAACGAAAACCTCGATCCGGTTCTGGGAGGCCGAGTCCAGGATGTTGGCCAGGTTCAGCCTGCTCCGTGCTGTGGAGAGGCCAAACTCGATGTCCCGTCCGGACAGGCCGATGACCAGCCTGTTCTCCGCCTGGGCGCTGAAGCGCCGGCCGGCTTCATCCAGCCACCGCGCGGCCAGCCCCTCCGTACCTTCCTGCGGACAGGGGAGGGAGTAGCTTTCCAGGAGCATGCCGTCCTGGGGAGTGCGGGCCAGGACGCGGCCCAGCCAGCCAAGCGCCCTGGGATCGCCCAGTCCGGCCAGCAGTTCGTCTCCTACAGCTGCGATCCGCAGCTTCCTGTCTTCCACGCGTTCCTCTTTACTTCGGTACGGGTTTGCTTCGGTACGGCCGCTGCATCGTCGCCGCCGCGGCTGCGGAGGTACGGGGCGGCGCTGTTCATCCATTAAACAGAACTGCCCGGCCGGAGTCTGGTATTTAGACTCCGGCCGGGCAGCCTTACTGCTTACTTCCGTGCAAATGCCTGCTTCAGCAGGACATCCTGTTCCGCGGCGTGCCGCTTCATGGAACCGGCAGCCGTGGAGGCGGATGCCGGCCGGGACACCAGGCGCACGCGGCGGTCGAGGATTTCCGGCAGGTTCAGGCCGATGAACGGCCAGGGGCCCTGGTTGGCAGGCTCATCCTGGGCCCAGACAACCTCGGCGTTGGGGTACTTGGCGAGTTCAGCCGCGATCTCCTCATGCGGCAGCGGGTAGAGCTGCTCCACGCGGATGATGGCGGTGGTCTTGTCGCCGGTCTTCTGCCGGGTGGACAGGAGATCGTAGTACAGGCGGCCGGACACCAGGAGGACGCGTTCGACGGCGGTCGCCGGCAGCTGCTCATGCTCACCGATGACGGGGCGGAAGGTGCCGTTGGTGAAATCCTCCACGGACGACGCGGCAGCCTTCAGGCGCAGCAGCTGCTTGGGCGTGAAGATGATCAGCGGCTTCCGCGGGCGGTTGTACGCCTGGCGGCGCAGCAGGTGGAAGTGCGAGGCCGCCGTGGTGGGGTTGGCCACGATCATGTTGTCTTCTGCACACAGCTGCAGGAAACGCTCGATCCTCGCCGAGGAGTGGTCAGGTCCCTGGCCTTCGTAGCCGTGCGGAAGCATCAGGACCAAGGAAGAACGCTGGCCCCACTTCTGCTCGGCAGAGGAGATGAATTCGTCGATGATGGTCTGCGCACCGTTGACGAAGTCGCCGAACTGGGCTTCCCAGAGGACCAGGGCGTCCGGGCGCTCCACGGAGTAGCCGTACTCGAAGCCCATGGCAGCGTATTCGGACAGCAGCGAGTCGTAGATCCACAGCTTGGCCTGGTCGTCGGAAAGGTTGCCCAGCGGCAGCCATTCCTTGCCATTGGCGCGGTCGTGGAAGACAGCGTGGCGCTGCACGAACGTGCCGCGGCGCGAGTCCTGGCCGGCGAGGCGTACGGGCACGCCTTCCATGATCAGGGAGCCGAACGCCGCGATTTCGCCGAAGCCCCAGTCGATGCCGCCCTGGCGGGACATCTGCTCGCGCTTCTCCAGCAGCTGCTTCAGCTTCGGGTGGACCGTGAAGCCCTCGGGGATCTCGACGTGTGCCTTGCCGATCCGGGCCAGGGTCTCGGCGCTGATGGCCGTGGAGGCCGGAGCGCTGACGCTGGAATCGGACTGCTGTGCCATGGGCCGCTCGATATCGGACACGGCGGCGGAATCCGCGGTGACGATCGGGATCGGGGAAGTCTGGGCGGCGTGGGTCTCGGCAAAGACCCGCTCCAGCCGTTCCTGGTAGTCGCGGAGCAGCTGCTCGGCTTCTTCCTCGGTGATATCCCCACGGCCGATCAGCGACTCGGTGTACAGCTTGCGGACGGAGCGCTTGGCCTCGATCAGGTTGTACATCAGCGGCTGGGTCATCGAGGGGTCGTCGCCCTCGTTGTGGCCACGGCGGCGGTAGCACACCATGTCGATGACGACGTCCTTGTGGAAGCGCTGGCGGAATTCGTAGGCAAGCTGGCCAATGCGGACAACGGCCTCGGGGTCGTCGCCGTTCACGTGGAAGACCGGTGCCTGGATCATCTTGGCAACGTCGGTGGAGTACGTGGACGAGCGCGATGACGAAGGGGCGGTGGTGAAGCCGACCTGGTTGTTGACCACGATGTGGATGGTTCCGCCGGTGCGGTAGCCGCGCAGCTGGGAAAGGTTGAGCGTTTCCGCCACCACGCCCTGGCCGGCGAAGGCAGCGTCGCCGTGGACCATGATGGGCAGGACGGGGAACGATTGGCCCTGGTCCAGCCGGTCCTGCTTGGCCCTGACAATGCCTTCGAGGACGGAGTCCACGGCTTCCAGGTGGGACGGGTTGGCGGCGAGGTAGACCTTGGTCTCCTTGCCGTTGTCCGACGTGAACGTGCCCTCGGTGCCCAGGTGGTACTTGACGTCACCGGAGCCCTGGACGGAGCGCGGATCCTGCGTGCCTTCGAATTCCCGGAAGACCTGGGCGTAGGTCTTGCCGGCGATGTTGGTCAGGACGTTGAGCCGGCCGCGGTGGGCCATGCCGATGGCAACTTCGTCCAGGCCGTCGTCGGCGGCATCGGACATGATGGCGTCCAGCAGCGGGATCAGGGACTCGCCGCCTTCCAGCGAGAAGCGCTTCTGCCCAACGAACTTGGTCTGCAGGAAGGTCTCGAAGGCCTCGGCCGCGTTCAGCTTGGAGACAATGCGCAGCTGCTCTTCACGGCTTGGCTTGGAGTAGGGGTGCTCCAGCTGGTCCTGGAACCATTTGCGCTCGGCAGGCTCCTGGATGTGCATGTATTCGATGCCGGTGGTGCGGCAGTAGGCGTCGCGCAGGACTCCGAGGATGTCGCGGAACTTCAGCATCGGCTTGCCGCCGAAGCCGCCCGTGGGCCATTCGCGGTCCAGGTCCCAGAGGGTCAGCCCGTAGGTGAGGACGTCGAGATCCGGGTGCTTGCGCTGGACGTACTCCAGCGGATCGGTATCCGCCATGAGGTGTCCGCGCACGCGGAAGGAGTGGATCAGCTGCTGGATCCGGGCCACCTTGTTGATCTCATCGGCCGGATCCACCTGCAGGTCCGGGCTCCAGCGCACGGGCTCGTAGGGGATGCGCAGGGCTTCGAAGATCTCGTCGTAGAAGTTCTGCGCACCGAGCAGCAGCTGGTGCACCAGCTTGAGGAACTCGCCGCTGCCGGCGCCCTGGATGACGCGGTGGTCGTAGGTCGAGGTCAGGGTGAGGACCTTGCTGATGGCGTTCTGCGCGATGATCTTTTCGCTGGCGCCCTGGAACTCGGCGGGGTAGTCAAGCGCGCCGACGCCGATGATGGCGGCCTGGCCCTTGGACAGGCGCGGCACCGAGTGCACGGTGCCGATGCCGCCGGGGTTGGTCAGGGACACGGTGGTGCCCTGGTGGTCCTCGGCGGTGAGCTTGCCGTTGCGGGCGCGCTTGATGAGGTCCTCGTACGTGTGCCAGAACTCGGCGAAATTGAGGGTCTCTGCCTTCTTGATGTTCGGGACCATGAGCAGGCGGGTGCCGTCGGGCTTGGGCATGTCGATGGCGATGCCGAAGTTGACGTGTGCCGGCTGGACTGCGACGGGCTTGCCGTCCACCTCGTCGTAGTAGACGTTCATCGACGGGAACTGGGACAGCGCGCGGATCACTGCATAGCCAATGAGGTGCGTGAAGGAAACCTTGCCGCCGCGGGCGCGGGCGAGGTTGGAGTTGATGACCACGCGGTTGTCGATCAGCAGCTTGGCGGGAATCGCGCGGACGCTGGTTGCGGTGGGCACCTCAAGGCTGGTGACCATGTTGGTGGCGATGGCCTTGGCCGGTCCGCGGAGGACGGAGACGACGTCCTCCTCCGGCGCGGTGGGAGCCTTGACGTTCTTGGGCAGCTGCGCAGGAATTGGCTGCGAGCCGGTTCCTGCTTCGGTCTTCTTGCCGCCGTCGCGTGCTTCCGTGGCGGGGGCCTTCTTTACAGGTGCCGGGGCCGCTGCCGGAGCGGCAGGCGCCGGGGCGGCCGGGGGAGCGGCAGGGGCTGCGGCCGGCGACGGTGCCGACGCAGCGGGTGCCGGCTTCACCACGGGAAGTTCCCGGGTGGGAGGGTTGGCAGCATGAGCGGAATTCCCGTTGTTGGAAGAACCGTTACCCGAGTCGAAGGATTCAAACAGCGGCCACCATTTGGCGTCCACAGCGTTCTTGTCCTTTTGGTACTGCTCGTACAGTTCGTCAACGAGCCACTCGTTCCCGCCAAATTCCTCTGGTAGACGGTGGCTTGGCTGCTCTGGCACTTGAAATACGCCTCTTCCATGAGTTTGATTTCTCTTTGGCCCCCCGGTGCTTCAGCACTGCGATCGAACCAGTCTCTGCGTCCTCTGAACCCAGACCCTTTGCAAGTCTAGTGAGCATCTTGTGTTAACTGCCAATAAGGGTGACCCAAATCATGAAGTGACGTTCGCGGGGCTAAATGCAGGGCTAAAAAAGCATCCCAATATGAACTCGGGGACGGTAGTTCCGGGGCGACGTCCATGCCTTACCGGCAGCCCCGGGGAGCGCTTGGGGACCGGAAAACGTCCCGGTCCCGGACACCCTGCCGCGCATCAGGGGAGGGGGCCGCTCCTGTAGACTGATAAGTCTTATGGACAGTAAATCTAGGTGCCGGCCTGGGCGCTGTCAGCGGAGCTCCACGAGAAGCGCCGCGCAGTCCGCCCCCAGAGCCGGCAAACCCCGACAACGCGCCCATCACCAGCCAACGGCCCAGCTTGCCGCGGCCTGCACGGAACGGTCATCGCGATCCGCCGACCATCCTCCGCCGGGCCGAAACAGCTTTTCCCCTCTCCCTTTGACTGCCCTTAGGCCCCTTTCGGCACTCCAGGCGGGATGCTGAATGGAGTGGCTCCTCCTGGCAGCAGGCTTGCTGCTGATCGCCGGCACCGGATTCTTCGTTGCCGTCGAGTTCTCCCTCATCGCCCTCGATCAATCCACTGTCCAGCGCGCCATTGACGACGGCGATGCCGGCGCCGCTCCTTTGCTCGCCTGCCTTAAGTCGCTGTCAACGCAGCTCTCAAGCTGCCAGCTGGGCATCACCTTGACCACGCTGCTCACCGGGTATGTCATGGAACCCTCGGTAGGCCACCTGCTCGAGGCGCCGCTGGCCGCCGTCGGACTTCCGGCCGTGGCGGTGCAGTCCATCTCGCTGGTCCTGGCGATGGTGGTGGCGACACTGCTGTCCATGCTCCTGGGCGAACTGGTGCCCAAGAACATGGCAATTGCGCTGGCGTTTCCCGTGGGCCGGGCACTTGCCGGGCCACAGCTGGTTTTCACGGCCATCTTCAAGCCCGCCATCCTGGTCCTCAACGGCTTTTCCAACAAGGTCCTGCACATCTTCGGGCTGGAAGCCAAGGAGGAAATCTCCGGAGCGCGGACTCCTGCAGAGCTTGCCTCGCTGGTCCGCAGGTCTGCGGCGATGGGGACGCTCGACGCCGGAACCGCCAACTTCATCGCCCGCACCCTTAATTTCTCGACCCGGACGGCCGCTGACGTCATGACGCCGCGCATCCGGCTTGAGACGATCGACGCGGACCAGCCGGTCTCCGATGTGGTCGATGCAGCACGGAGGACCGGATACTCCCGGTTCCCCGTCATAGGTGATTCCGCCGATGACATCCGTGGCCTGGTGCATGTCAAGAAGGCCGTTGCTGTGCCGTGGGAACGGCGCCGCAACCTTGAAGCCGGTGCCATTATGACCGAGGTGCTGCGGGTGCCCGAGACCATCCATCTTGATGCCCTGCTGGCCGAGCTGAGGGAGGGAAACCTCCAGCTGGCAGTCGTGCTCGATGAATACGGCGGCACGGCAGGCATCGCCACCCTCGAGGACCTCGTGGAGGAAATCGTGGGCGAGGTGGCGGACGAACACGACAGGGTCCGTCCCGGACTCCTGCAAAGCGCCTCCGGCGACTGGTACTTCCCCGGACTCCTCCGCCCGGATGAGTTGTCAGAACAGATTCCGGGATTGAGTGTTCCGGATGAAGCAGCCTACGAGACCGTGGGTGGCTATGTCATGAGCAAGCTCGGCAGGATCGCCGTGGTGGGTGACGCCGTCGACGTGGGCGGCGGAACCCTGAGCGTCACCAGGATGGACGGCCGCAGGATCGACCGCATCTGCTTCCACCCCACGGAACAACCCGCCGCGCAGGACGCCAATGACAGGAGCAAGCCATGAGCGACTGGGCCGGAATACTCTGGCTGGGCTTCCTCCTTCTGGGCAACGCCTTTTTCGTGGGCGCTGAATTCGCCATCATGTCCGCGCGGCGGAGCCAGATCGAGCCTTTGGCCGATGCCGGGTCCAAGCGCGCCCAGACCACCCTGCGCGCCATGGAGAACGTGTCGTTGATGCTGGCCTGCGCGCAGCTGGGCATCACCGTGTGTTCGCTGCTGATCCTGCTGGTGGCCGAGCCGGCAATCCACCACCTGCTTGCCGCCCCCATGGAGGCGGTGGGCCTGCCGGCGGAAGCCGCGGACGTTGCGGCCTTCGCCGTTGCCCTGATGCTGGTGACCTTCCTGCACGTCACCTTCGGCGAGATGGTGCCCAAGAACATTTCGGTGTCCGTGGCGGACAAGGCGGCACTGGTCCTGGCCCCGCCCCTGCTGTTCATCTCGCGGCTGGTCCACCCGGTGATTTCCGTCCTCAACTGGTCGGCCAACCACATCCTCAAACTGATGCGGATCGAGCCAAAGGACGAGGTGACGTCCTCCTTCACCCTGGAGGAGGTTCAGTCGATCGTCCAGGAGTCCACACGCCACGGGCTGGTGGACGACGACGCCGGGCTTATCACCGGTGCGCTCGAGTTCTCGGAGCACACGGCGGAGGACATCATGGTGCCGCTCGAAAACCTGGTCATGCTGGGGGCCTCCACCACTCCGGTGGAGTTTGAAAAAACCGTCAGCCGTACGGGGTTCTCGCGGTTTCCCATGCTGGATGACGAGGACATGCTCTACGGCTACCTCCACGTCAAGGATGTGCTGTCCATTCCGGAGTCTGCCTACGAATTGCCGATTGCCGAGAGCCGCATCCGGTCGCTGGCCAACCTGGCGCTGGGGGACGAGATCGAAAAGGCGATGTCCGTCATGCAGCGAACGGGATCCCACTTGGCCCGCGTGATTGGCCCGGACGGCAGGACCCGGGGGGTGCTCTTCCTGGAGGACGTCATTGAACAGCTCGTCGGCGAAATCCGCGATGCGACGCAGGCCACCGGGATCCGGCGCCTGGGTCAGCCGAACGGCAGCGGACCTAAATAGGAATCATTCGCATTTAGGTATAGGCTTGCACTGTCGTCCTCCCCATCTGCATGAACTGAGGTTTTCCGTGCGCCGTACAGCCGCCGCCAGCTCTTTCCTTGCCGCCCTGACCGGACTCGGGCTGTTGCTGACTGCCTGCAGCCCGCAACAGTCCGGGACGCCGGCTTCCGCGCAGGGGATCAACGTCGTGGCCTCAACCAATGTCTACGGCGACATCGCCAGGACCATAGGCGGGGACAAGGTCAACGTCACCGCGATCATCAACAGCGCCGGCCAGGATCCGCACTCCTACGAGGCAACCGCGCAGGACCGCCTGACCGTCTCCAAAGCGCAACTGGTCATCGAAAACGGCGGCGGCTACGACGATTTCCTCCATACCCTCGTGGAGAGCAGCAAGCTCGGCAGCGGCTCCGTGCTGACCGCCGTCGAAATCTCCGGCCTTGCCCACCCGGAAGAGGAGGCACCGGCGGCAACCCCGCCCGCGGCGGAGGGGCAGGACGGGCACGACCACGGCGACTTCAACGAGCACGTCTGGTACAGCCTGCCGGCCATGGAACGCGTGGCCGACAGTGTGGCGGAGAAACTCGGCATGCTGGATCCTGGTTCCGCTGCCACATTCACTGCCAATGCCGACGCCTTCAAGTCTTCCCTCTCCGGACTGCACAGCAAGCTGGAGGCCGCGAAAGGCGCGGCGGCCGGAGGCCAGGTTGCGGTCACCGAGCCCGTCCCGCTGTACCTGCTCGAAGATGCGGGCCTGGAGAACGCCACGCCGGAGCAGTACACTGCCGCGATCGAGGAGGGCACGGACGTGCCTCCCGCCGCCATGAAGGAAGCCACCGACGTGGTGGAGTCCAGGACGGTGCGGCTGCTGGCCTACAACGCGCAGACCGAAGGCCCGCAGACGGAAACACTGAAGAAAGCGGCCGAAGCTGCAGGCGTTCCGGTGGTGGACTTCACCGAAACCCTGCCGGAGGGCAAGACCTACCTGCAGTGGATGACGGACAATGTGAACAACGTCAGCAAAATTCTGGAGTCAAACAGGTGAAATCCGTCGTCAGCCTCGAAGGGGCGTGCCTCAAGTTCGGTCAGCGCACGCTCTGGGAGGACCTGGACCTGGAGATCAGGCCCGGTGAGTTCTTCGCCGTGCTGGGTCCCAACGGCAGCGGCAAAACCAGTTTCCTGAAAGTCCTCCTGGGCCTGCAGAAGCTGCACTCCGGAAAGGCGTCCCTGGGCGGACGGCCCGTGGAACGCGGCAGCAGCCTGATTGGCTACATTCCCCAGCAAAAGTCCTTTCCGCAGGACACACCCATGCGTGCCCGCGACCTGGTAGCGCTGGGCGTCGATGGGCACCGCTGGGGCGTCCGGCTGTCGGCGGGCAGGACAAACCGGAGGGTGGACCAGCTCCTGGAGCTGGTGGGCGCCTCCGACTACGCCAAGGTTCCGGTTGGCCAGCTCTCCGGCGGCGAACAGCAGCGGCTGCGGGTGGCGCAGGCGCTGGCGACGGACCCCCAGGTCCTGCTCTGCGACGAACCGCTGCTGTCCCTTGACCTGCACCACCAGCAGGCAGTCAGCGCCCTGATCAACAAACAAAGCCGTGAGCACAACAGCGCTGTTGTCTTCGTTACCCACGAAATCAACCCCATCATCGACTACGTCGAC
Organism: Arthrobacter sp. Soil764; assembly: GCF_001428075.1. Classification (GTDB taxonomy): domain Bacteria; phylum Actinomycetota; class Actinomycetes; order Actinomycetales; family Micrococcaceae; genus Arthrobacter. The sequence goes on from NZ_LMSI01000020.1 coordinate 435,365, forward strand.
CGGGTCCTGTACCTGGCAGGGGGACGGTTCCGGGTGGGGACACCGGAAGAGGTCATGACCACTGAAGTGCTCTCCGACCTGTACGGCACCCAGGTAGAGGTGATCCACGCCAACGGGCGGATCGTCGTCGTTGGCCTGCCCGACGCCACCACCCACCACCACGCCGAGGCCGACGCCCTGGCAGGGGAGGCCGCGTAGTGGACGCCGACAGCATCCTCGGGGCCATCTTCAACTTCGACAACTACGGCGAACTGCTGGTGCTGGTCCAGAACTCCATCTGGGCGGGCGCCATCCTGGGGCTCCTTGGCGGCCTGGTGGGCACATTCGTCATGAAGCGGGACCTTGCCTTCGCGGTCCACGGCATTTCCGAACTTTCCTTCGCGGGGGCCGCCTTCGCCCTGCTGGTCGGCACGGACGTGGTGTTCGGCTCGCTCATCGGATCAGTGGCCGCAGCACTGCTGCTGGGCCTGATGGGAGTCAGGGCCAGGGACAGGAACTCCACCATCGGCGTGATCATGCCGTTCGGCCTGGGCCTCGGAATCCTGTTCCTGTCCCTGTACCAAGGCCGCGCTGCGAACAAGTTCGGGCTCCTCACGGGGCAGATCGTCTCCGTGGATACCGTCCAGCTCCAGGCCCTCGCCGGGACCGCCGTCGTGGTGATGCTCGTGCTGCTGGCCATCTGGCGGCCGCTGAACTTCGCCAGCGTGGATCCCGAGCTCGCCGAGGCGCGGGGAGTCCCGGTCCGCACGCTGGGAATCGTGTTCATGCTGGTCCTGGGCGTCAGTGTGGCGTTGTCCATCCAGGTGGTTGGCGCCCTGCTGGTGCTTGCCCTGCTGATTACGCCTGCCGCCGCGGCGCTGCGGGTCACGTCCACGCCGGTAGCGGCAGTGGTCCTCAGCGTCGTCTTCGCGGTGAGTGCAACCGTGGGCGGAATCCTGCTGGCATTGGGCGGACGGATTCCCATCAGCCCCTACGTCACCACGCTGTCATTCCTGATCTACGTCGTGTGCCGCGCCATCAGCTCGGTGCGCGACGCCCGCGGCATCAACGGGCGGGTCCTTACAGCTTCCCGGCGGCCTTAAGGGCGGTGCAGTCCGGGCACAGGCCAAAGATCTCCACCGTGTGGTCCACCTCGGTGAACCCATGCTCGGCGGCCGTGCGCACTGCCCACGTTTCAACAGCGGGTGCTTCCACTTCCACCGCCTTCCCGCAATTCCTGCACAGCAGGTGGTGATGGTGGGCAGTGACGGCGCAGCGCCGGTACACCGCCTCGCCGTCGCCGTTGCGGAGCACATCCACCAGCCCTTCGTCGGCGAGCGACTGCAGGATCCGGTAGGCAGTGGCCAGTGACACGGACACGCCCTGGTTCTGCAGGATCCGGTACAGCTCCTGCGTGCTGACGAAGTCGTCCAGGTGGTCCAGCGCCGCACTGACGGCCTTGCGCTGCTTGGTTACGCGCTGTTCCCTGCCGCCTCCTGCCGGGGATGGGGCGGCGGAATCAGCCTTGACGCCGATCGGCATGGACGAACTCGCTTCCGTGGGGGGCAAACACCAAGATTACCAGCCGGAGCTTCAAGGGCAGGGCTTAGGGACAGGGGCCGTGGACACGATTCCTGGGCGGACCCTAGGCTGGCGCTATGAAGCTGACCAAATACACCCACGCCTGCATCCGGCTCGAGAAGGAAGGCAGCGTCCTGGTCCTGGATCCCGGCACCTTCTCCGAATCAGCCGAGGCGCTGTCCGGGGCGCAGGCGGTCCTGGTGACCCACGAACACCCGGACCACATCGACACAAAGGCCGTGGTGGCCGCCCTCATCGAAGACGAAGGCCTGGCACTGTACGCCCCCGACGGTGTCGCCAAACAACTGCGTGGGGAAGCTCCGGCTGCGGCAGACCGCATCCACACGGTGGAACCCGGCCAGTCCTTCCAGGCAGCGGGCTTCGATATCCGCAGCTTCGGCGGCCAGCATGCCCTGATCCACCCGCAGATCCCCGTGGTGGCGAACATCGGTTTCCTGGTGGACGGGAACGTCTACCACCCGGGAGACTCGTTCGTCATCCCGGACGGAACCCCGGTCCGGACGCTCCTGGTCCCGCTGCACGCGCCGTGGAGCAAGTCCGCCGAGGTGGTGGATTTCGTGATTGGGGTGCGGGCGCCGCGCGCGTTCCAGATTCATGACGGGCTGCTTAACGAGAACGGCCTGGGCATCGTTGAAGGCCACGTCAAGCGGATCGGCGCCAAGTACGGTACCGAATACAGGCACCTGGCCGCCCGCGAATCCGTTGAGGTTTAGGCAGGAGCGCCGGTCCACTCCCCGGTGTCCAGGAAGCGCGAAATCACTGCCTCGTACGGCGCGGGATCCAACCCCTTGGAAGCCAGCCAGTCCTGGTTCCAGTAGGTCCCCGCATACCGTTCGCCGCCGTCGCACATCAATGAGACGATGCTGCCCCGGCGGCCCTCTGACAGCATCTGCGCCACTGTCTGCCAAACTCCCCACAGGTTGGTGCCAGTGGATGGACCCGCGTGCAGCCCGGCGAAGGAGTCCAGGTGCCGCATGGCGGCGATCGAGGCGGCATCCGGGACCTGGACCATGCGGTCGATCACCGAGGGGATGAAGCTCGGCTCCATCCGGGCCCGCCCAATGCCTTCGATGCGCGAGGGGCCGGTGGGCCGTCCGGCTGTTTCCCCCAGCCAGCCTGGATAGAACGCCGAGTTCTCCGGATCAACCACCAGCAGCCGGGTTGCATGGCTGTGGTAGCGCAGGTACCGGCCGATCGTGGCACTGGTTCCACCCGTGCCGGCGCCCACCACGATCCATTCCGGCACCGGGTGCTGCTCCAGGCTGAGCTGGCCGAAGATGGATTCGGCGATGTTGTTGTTCCCGCGCCAGTCCGTGGCCCGCTCCGCGAACGTGAACTGGTCCATGTAATGCCCGTTGCAGGTGGCAGCCACTTCCTCCGCCGTGGCATAGACATCCGAGGCGTTCTCCACCAGCAGGCAGGAGCCGCCGAATTTTTCGATCAGCGCGATCTTTTCCGGGCTGGTGGTGCGTGCCATCACGGCAACAAAGGGGAGCCCCAGCAGCTGGGCGAAGTAGGCCTCCGAGACCGCCGTGCTGCCGCTCGAGGCCTCCACGATGGTAGTGTGCGCCCGGATCCAGCCGTTGACCAGGCCGAACAGGAACAGGGACCTGGCCAGCCGGTGCTTCAGGCTGCCGGAGCGGTGGGTGGATTCGTCCTTCAGGTACAGCTGGATGCCCCACTGTTCCGGCAGCGGCACGGAGTACAGGTGGGTGTCCGCCGAGCGGTTGTTTTCGGCCTTGATGGTCCGGATGGCATGGTCGGCCCAGTCCCGGTCCGAGCCGTCATGGTTCCTGCCGGTGCTGCCCTCGATCGTCACCAGTCCAGCCTACCCGCGGCACCGGGAGCAGCCCGTCTAGAGTGGGACCGTTGGCCGTCACGGCATGGCGTTTCCGCCTCGGCCGCCCCATGCAATGGAAGGAGCACCGATGAAGCCCTTGATGGACGTTCCCGCCCTGGAGGCCAGGCTCGCCGCCGGGCACCGCACGGTGCTGCTGGATGTGCGCTGGGTGCTGGGTGATCCCCACGGCCGCGACCACTATCTCGCCGGGCATCTGCCGGGCGCGGTGTTCGTGGACCTGGCTTCCGAGCTTTCGGATCCGGCGGTCCCGGACCGGGGACGGCATCCCCTGCCGTCCGCCGGACAGTTCCAGGAAGCCGCCAGGGGCTGGGGCATCAGGAAGGGCGATGTGGTGGTCGCCTACGATGACAGTGCAAACATGGCAGCCGCCAGGGTGTGGTGGATGCTCCGCGATGCCGGCCTTGACGAGGTTTACCTGCTCGACGGCGGCCTGGGCGCGTGGCGTGCCGCAGCCCTGCCCGTGGAAGGGGGCCCCGTCCATCCCGCCCCGGGTGACGTGGAGTTGGGCACCGGGCACATGCCGGTGGTCGACGCCGGGGCTGCCGCCGCCTGGCCGCGCCATGGCCTGCTGCTCGATGCCAGGGCAGGGGAAAGGTACCGGGGCGACGTTGAGCCGGTTGATCCCCGGGCCGGCCATATTCCCGGCGCGTTGAGTGCCCCCACGACGGGGAACGTTGACGACGGCGGCCGGTTCCTTTCGCGCGCGGAGCTTCGGCGGCGGTTCGAATCCCTGGGCGTCTCGGCCGGCCGGCCCGTGGCCGTCTACTGCGGTTCCGGCGTGACGGCAGCCCATGAGGTGGCTGCGCTGGAACTCGCGGGGATCCCGGCCGCGCTGTACCCCGGCTCATTTTCGGAGTGGTCCAACCGGCCCGAACTGCCGGTGGCCACCGGACCGGAACCAGGTGCCATGGCGGCCGGGACCCGGGACCGCGGAGGGCCGGTTGGAAACTCCGCCGGCGGCGGGGGTACGGTCGCACTATGACACCAGGACGCCCCGTACCTCCGCCCCTCGCCAAACCTATAAGCCCTGCCAAACCCACGGAACACACCGGGGTGCGTGCCGCCGCTTACGGTGCAGTCTCCCGGGACAGTGGCCTGGTGCCGCTGACCGTGGCCCGGCGGGCACCCAAGCCGAATGATGTGGAAATCGCGATCGAGTTCTGCGGGCTCTGCCACTCCGATGTGCACGCCACCCGCGGAGAATGGGGCGGCCAGTCGTACCCGCTGGTTCCCGGCCACGAAATCGTGGGAACCGTCAGCAGGGTGGGTTCTGACGTTACCCGCTTTGCCGTGGGCGACCGGGTGGGTGTGGGCTGCATGGTGGACTCCTGCCGTGAATGCGACAGCTGCCTTGACGGCCTGGAGCAGTATTGCGAAAACGGGATGACCGGCACCTACGGCGCGAAGGACCGGCGGGACGGCGATGTCATCACCCAGGGTGGATATTCCTCTTCCATCGTGGTGGACCGCCGCTACGTCCTCCGCGTCCCGGCGTCACTGGACCCGGCCGCCGTCGCGCCCCTGCTGTGCGCCGGCGTCACCACCTTCTCGCCGCTGCGGCATTTCGACGCCGGGGAAGGGGACGTGGTGGGCGTCGTCGGACTTGGCGGGCTTGGCCACATGGCCGTCAAGCTCGCAAAGGCGATGGGAGCGAAGGTGGTGGTGTTCACCACGTCGGAGTCCAAGGTGGCAGCTGCGCTGGAGTTGGGCGCGGACCAGGTTGTCCTGTCCCGCGATGAAGCTGCCATGGCGGCCGCGGACCGCACGGTGGACCTCATCATCGATACGGTTGCCGCCCCGCACGACCTGAACCCCTTCTTCCGCACCCTTCGGGTGGACGGGGCATTGTTCCAGCTGGGGCTGCCCTCCGAAGCCATGCCCCCGGTCAACCCGGGTGCCCTGATCCGCCGCAGGATCGCCTACGCGGGATCCCTGATCGGCGGTATCGCTGAAACCCAGGAGATGCTGGATTTCTGTGCTGAGCACGGCGTGGTGGCCGACATCGAGGTGGTGTCCGCCGGCAGGCTGAATGAAGCTTACGACCGGATGGTCGCAGGAGACGTAAAGTACCGGTTCGTGCTGGATACCGGCACACTGCACACAGCCGCCGAGGAGGCAGACGCATGAGCACCTTGTTCACGAAGATCATTAACGGTGAGATTCCGGGCCGGTTTGTGTGGCGCGAGGACGACGTTTCGGCGTTCCTCACCACCGGCCCGCTCGCCGACGGCCACACGCTGGTGGTCCCCACGGAGGAAGTGGACCGCTGGACGGACGCGTCGCCGGAAACCCTTGCGAAAGTCATGGAGGTGGCGCGGCGCATCGGTGCGGTCCAGGTGGATATCTTCGGGGCACGGCGGGCGGGCCTGATCGTGGCGGGCTACGAAGTCAACCACCTGCATGTCCATGTATGGCCGTCGCAAAGCATGGCCGATTTCGACTTTGGCTCCGCGGACCAGAACCCGGACCCCGCCGTCCTGGAGGCCAACGCGGAAAAGCTGCGCGAAGGCCTCCGCGCCGCCGGGTACGGGGAGTTCGTACCCGGCAGCCAGGGATAAGTCAGGCGAGCCGGGACATCAGTCCCGGCGCGGGGTCATCGCCACCATGCCGGCGTAGGTGAAGCCGCCGCCGAAGCCGAACAGCAGTGCTGGGACGTCCGCGGGGATCCGCCCGGAGTGCCACCATTTGCTCAGGCCGAGCGGCACGCTGGCGGCGGAGGTGTTCCCCGACTCGGTGACATCGGTGATGACAATCCGGTCCGAGAGCCCCAGTGCCTCCGCGAGGGGTTCGATGATGCGGAGGTTGGCCTGGTGCGCGGCCAGGACCTGGATGTCGTCCAGTGTCAGCCCGGCCTTCGCCACCGTTTCGCGGGCACGTTCCGGCGCCTTGGTCAGGGCCCAGCGCAATACCTCGCGCCCGTTCTGCGAAAACCTTCCCGAGGGCGGAGAGATCCGGACAGCATCGGCCATGCCGCCCTCCGAACCCCACACCACCGGACCGATCCGGGGCGTCTCCGAAGGGCGTACGACGGCGGCGCCGGCGCCGTCGGCGGTGAGTACGGCGGTTGCGCGGTCCGTCCAGTCAGTCACCGCCGACAGGGTTTCTGCCCCGACCACGATCGCGTGGGACGCGCTTCCGCTGCGGATGGCCTGGTCCGCCACGCCAAGGGCGTATTCAAAACCCGAGCAGGCCGTGTTGACGTCCATGATTCCCGGGCCGCGCCCGTCCCGACCCAATCGCAGCGCATCAGCCACGCGGCCGGCGGTGTTGGGGGAGCGTTCGGCGGCCGTGGTGGTGGCCACCACGACGAGGTCGATATCCCCGGCCGGGACGCCCGAATCTGCCAGTGCCATCCGGGCCGCGGGAATGGCAAGGTCCACCACGGTCTCGCCCTCGCCGGCGATGCGCCGTGTGACGATGCCGGTGCGCTGGCGGATCCACTCATCGCTCGTCTCCATCATGCCTTCGAGCTCATGGTTGTCCATGATGCGCGAGGGCTGGGCGTGGCCGAGGCCGGCAATCTCGGTCCCTGCCGGGCCCTGGGCAAGCGTGAGCTTCATTCGATTCCTCTCATTGGTGGCCGCCGCTAGGCGGGGGCCAGTGCTTTGTTGAGCACGGCGCGGATCCGCTTTTCGGATACCGAATAGGCGGTGCCGAGCTCGACGGTGAACAGGCTTACCCGGAGCTCCTCGATCATCCAGCGCACCTGGGTTAACTCCCGTCCTGCACGGCGTCCCGGCAGGAGCGCCGAGACGGCATGGTCATAATCGTCCTCAAGCCGCTGGACCACAGCCATGTTGAGGGCGTCGCGCTGGACGTTGCCAGGCAGGCGTTCCAGCCGTTTCTCGATGGCCGCCAGGTACCTGGGCAGCTGGCTGAGCTGCGCGTAGCCCGTCCGTGCCACAAAACCCGGATACACCAGCTGCTCCAGCTGGCTCTTGATGTCGTTCAGCGCGCTGATCAGGGCCAGGCTGGTGGTGCCCTTGAGCTGCTTTTCGATCCGGCGGGTGCTGGCCAGGATGCGCTCCACCACGGCGGTGACCGTGAAGACGGTGTCGATCAGTTCGGCGCGCACCACCTCATAGAGCTGGTCAAAGGCCTTCCGGTCCCACGGAAGGTCCGCGGGCGTCAGCTTGTCGATGGCCGCCAGCGCGCAGTCGGCAATCAGGGCGGACACCGAGCCGTGCGGGTTCTGGCTGAAGGTGAGCTTTTCCGTGTTGCTCAAATGCTCCAGGACATAGCGGTCCGGTGCCGGAACCCGCAGGGCCAACAGGCGGATCACACCGCCGCGCATCGCGTCGAGCTGTTCCTCCTGGGTCTGGAAGACCCGCAGCGACACTGAGGTGCCCTTGTCCACCAGCGCAGGGTAGCCGGTAACAGTGTGGCCTTTGACCATGCTGCTTACCTGGCGCTCGACGGTGCCGAAGGTCCATTCCTTCAGGCCCTCCTGCTCTACGAACCCGGCCGCGGCGGCGGCTCCCGGCACCCCGGCCGCCTGCTGCCGTACGGGTGCCCCGGCGTCGGGCGCCTTGCCGTTCCCGCGCTGCCCCTTGCCACCGGCGCCGGGCGCAGCGGAGGCCGGGGTGGCGCCAAGCGATTCGGCAATGGCACGCCGGGTGGCGGGGGCCAGCCTCTCCTGGAGTTCCGCAAGGTCCTTTCCCTCGCCAAGGACCTTGCCCTTGCTGTCCACCACCTTGAAACTCACGCGCAGGTGCGGAGGCACGGCATCCCAGTTCCAGGAACCGGGCAGGATGATGGCGCCGCGGATACGCCGCAGCGTGAGCTCGAGCGACGGTTCCAGTTCATCCTTGGCCGGATCGAAGTCCGATTCCAGCAAGGCCACGGCCTGCCGGGCAACATCGGGGGCAGGAACGAAATTCTTCCGGATCTGCTTGGGCAGCGACTTGATCAGCGCCGTCACCAGCTCCACGCGCTGGCCCGGGATCAGCCAGCGGAACGGAGCGTCATCCAGCTGGTTGAGGAACAGGACCGGAACTTCTGCCGTGACGCCGTCGGACGGATTGGGCGGCGATCCCGGGGCCACGGGGTGGAACTCGTACGTCAGGGGAAGCTCGAAACCCTTGTGCAGCCAGGTTTTTGGGTACGCCGATTCATCCAGGTCGTCGGCATCGTCGCTGATCAGCATCGACTTGTCGTAGTCCAGGAGGTCGGGGTTCTCCCGGCGGGCATCCTTCCACCATTTGTCGAAGTGCCGTTCGGACACCACGTCGGGGCCGATCCTGGCGTCGTAGAACTCGAACAGCGTCTCGTCGTCCACCAGCAGGCCGCGGCGGCGCATCCGTGCCTCGAGTTCCTCCACTTCGTGCAGCAGCGCCCGGTTGCGGTGGAAGAACTTGTGGTGGGTCTTCCAGTCACCCTCCACCAGTGCGTGGCGGATGAACAGTTCCCGGGCCACTACCGGGTCCACCCTGCCGTAGTTGATCCGCCGCTGGGCGATGATGGGAACGCCGTAGAGGGTGACCTTTTCGTAGGCCATCACGGCGCCCTGCCGGGTGGACCAGTGCGGTTCACTGTAGCTGCGCTTCACCAGGTCCGGCGCCACCTGCTCGGCCCACAGGGGATCGAATTTCGCGGCCACCCGGGCCCACAGCCGGCTGGTTTCCACCAGCTCCGCTGCCATGACGAACGTAGGGGACTTCTTGAACAACGCGGAGCCCGGGAAGATCGCGAACCGGCTGCCGCGGGCGCCGGCATATTCGCGCTTGCGCTCGTCCAGGATTCCGATGTGGCTGAGCAGCCCGGAAAGCAGGCTGATGTGGATGCCGTCGTGGTTGCCCACGGGATCGGCCAGGCGCTTGTTGTCCAGGGAGATCCCCAGCGGCCGGGCGAGCTGGCGCAGCTGGGCGAAGAGGTCCTGCCATTCCCGCACGCGCAGGTAGTTGATGAATTCGGCGCGGCACAACCGGCGGAAGGCCGACGACGACAGCTCCTGCTGTTTCTCCTGCAGGTAGTTCCAGAGATTGAGGTAGCCCGTGAAGTCCGAGTTCTCGTCCCGGAAACGGTTGTGCTTCTCCGCGGCCAGCTGTTGCTTGTCCGTGGGCCGTTCACGCGGGTCCTGGATGGTCAGGGCTGCCGCCAGGACCATGACTTCGCGGACGCACCCCCGTTTCCCGGCCTCCACGATCATCCGGCCCAGCCGGGGATCGACGGGCAGCTGGGCGAGTTTCTGTCCGACGGCGGTGAGGCCGCCGGCTGCCTCGGGTCTGCCGCCCTTTCCCTGGGGTCGTGGGGGAGCCAGGGCGCCCAGCTCGCGAAGGAGGGTGACGCCGTCGTTGATGGCCCTGGTTTCCGGCGGCTCGACGAAGGGGAACTCCTCAACGTCCTTGGGGCCTTTCGCCACGCCCATGGCGGTCATCTGGAGGATGACGGCAGCGAGGTTGGTGCGCAGGATTTCCGGATCCGTGAAGCGGGGACGGGATTCGAAGTCCTCCTCCGAGTAGAGGCGGATGGCGATGCCGTCAGACACACGGCCGCAGCGGCCGGAACGCTGGTTGGCCGATGCCTGCGAGACACGTTCAATGGGCAGGCGCTGGACCTTGGTGCGGTGTGAATAACGGGAAATGCGGGCGGTGCCGGTGTCGATGACGTACTTGATGCCGGGGACCGTCAGCGACGTTTCCGCCACGTTGGTGGCCAGCACGATCCGGCGCTTGCCGCCCGGGTGGAACACCTTGTGCTGCTCCTGCAGGCTCAGGCGGGCGAACAGGGGGAGGATTTCGGTGTTGGCCAGCCTGCGGTTGGACTGGATACGGGCCTGCAGTGCGTCTGCGGCATCGCGGATTTCCCGCTCCCCGGAGAAGAAGACCAGGATGTCGCCGGGCGCCTCCGCCGCGAGTTCGTCCACGGCATCGCAGACGGCGTCCAGGGGGTCGCGGTCCTCCTCGAGTTCATCGTCCGAGGCTTCGTCGTCGTCTGCCTTCGGCTGGGACAGGGGGCGGTAGCGGATTTCCACGGGATAGGTCCGGCCCGACACCTCAACGATGGGGGCGGGGTCTTCCGGCGTGCCGAAATGGTTGGCGAACCGTTCGGGATCGATGGTGGCCGAGGTGATGATGACCTTCAGGTCCGGCCGCTGCGGCAGGATCCGTTTCAGGTAGCCGAGGATGAAGTCGATGTTGAGGCTTCGTTCGTGTGCCTCGTCAATGATGATGGTGCTGTACTTGCGCAGCAGCCTGTCCCGCTGGATCTCGGCGAGCAGGATGCCGTCCGTCATCAGCTTGACCTTGGTTGCCTTGCTGACCTCGCCCGTGAAACGGACCTGGAAGCCCACCTCCTGGCCGATGTCCACGCCAAGTTCTTCCGCAATGCGCTCGGCCACGGTCCGTGCTGCCAGCCGCCGGGGCTGGGTGTGCCCGATCAGGCCCTTCTCGCCCAGGCCAAGTTCCAGGCACATCTTGGGGATCTGGGTGGTCTTTCCGGAGCCGGTCTCGCCGGCGATGATGGTCACCTGGTTGGCGGCGATCGCGGCCATCAGGTCCTCGCGGCGCTCGGAAACCGGCAGCTCGGCGGGATAGGAGATATGAAAAGTCATGGCTGCAGACAGTCTACTGCCGGACAGAAACAGCCCTTCATTCGACTCCCTGCTGCGGCACGCACCTTCAGGCGGGACCGCCTCCACCAGCCCCGGGCCGGGACCCGCCGGGAGATTCTTCTGCGGCCGCCCGTGCGGTATCAACCAGGACGCGCCAGGGACCGGTGAGGGCATGTTCCGGCAGGGCAGCCCGGCGCTGCCCTGCCGAGATGGAGTACATGAAGCGGTCAGGCTGCGGTGCCTCGAAAGCCGCGGCGGCTGCCCGCGGGGTGCTGGGAACGGCGTCCCAGGGGCAGGCCTCCACAAGGGGCTGCCACTGGCTGAGGTCACTGTCCGACTGGGCATCAACGGTCCACACCCGCGTGACCGCAGCCAACCCGCCGCTCCGCTCCACCTTGATCTTCATGGCCTGGCCCCTGGGCTTTCCTCTGGCCCGGCGGCCTGTGACCCGGCAGCCGGTGGTGGTTAAACCTTGACCTTTACAGTTTCCCACGCCCCCCGTACGGCGTCATGCTCTTTGGAGTCCGAACCAAAAAGGTCCGTGGCGGCACGTACCGTGGCGCGGGCAAAGACGGTAAACGTTGCGGCCGGCGGCAACGACCCATTGGTAAGGGCCTCGTACCAGATGCGGCCGGGAGCCTCCCAGGCGTGGCCGCCCAGGGCATCCGCAACCAGGTAGAACGCGCGGTTGGGGATGCCGGAGTTGATGTGCACGCCGCCATTGTCAGCGCTGGTCCGGACGTAGGAGTCCATGGAATCTGGTTGCGGGTCCTTGCCCAGCACGTCGTCGTCGTATGCCGTTCCGGGGGCTTTCATGGACCGAAGGGCCAGCCCCTGGACGTTGGACGTAAAGAGGCCTTCCCCGATCAGCCAGCTGGCCTGGGCCGCGGTCTGCTTCCGGACGTATTGCTCAACGAGCGCGCCAAAGACATCCGACATCGATTCATTCAGGGCACCCGCCTGGTTCCGGTAAACAAGTCCGGCCGAGTATTGGGTAACGCCGTGCGCCAGTTCGTGGCCGATGACGCTGATGGACTTGGTGAACCGTTCAAAGACGTCACCGTCGCCATCGCCAAACACCATTTGGGTGCCGTTCCAGAAAGCGTTGTCGTACAGATTTCCGAAGTGCACCGTGGCATCAAGCTTCAGCCCGCGTCCGTCAATCGAATCCCGTCCAAAGGCCTCGGCATACAGCCGGTGGGTGTGTCCCAGTCCGTCGTAGGCCTCATCGGTGGCGGCATCGCCGGTGGCACGCCCGCCTTCCTTACGGACCAGCCTGCCCGGCAGGGTCTCTTCACCGCCCGCATCGTATACGGTGCGGTTCACCGGACCCGGCTTGGCCTGCCGCAGGCTGGGCGGAAGGACCGGGACAGCCTGTGCGCGTGCAGCCTGGAATGATTCGACGTGGCCCAGGGCCTTCCGCGCGGCGCTGGCCGCGGAAGAGAACCCGGGAGCGTCCTGTTGCGCCAGCCGGCGCAACAGATAGGGCGGAACGATGGAACAGAACTGAACGTGCATGGCGTACTCCCTCAGCTAGGTGGTTTCAGCTTAAGAGGAGCCAGTGACAATCAACGGCAGGCCGCGGCCCCAGATTGGTCAGCCATCCTGGTACTGCAGCAGGCGCAGGTGGGTACGGTAAGCGCATGGCTGAAACCGAAAAGGGCTCCACGTCCAGCTCAACCCTGCTGACGGTCATTATCGCCTTCGTGGCCAACACCCTTGTGGCGGCGGCGAAGTCAGTGGCCGCTGTCCTGACGGGCTCGGCCTCCATGGCGGCGGAGGCAGCGCACTCCTGGGCAGATACCGGAAACCAGGTGTTCCTGTTCTTCGCCGAGCGCCGTTCCGCCCGGCCCCGGGACAAGAGCCATCCCATGGGGTACGGCCGGGAAGCCTATGTGTGGTCCATGTTCGCCGCGTTCGGCCTGTTTACCGCCGGCGCGGTGGTGTCCATCATGCATGGCATCCAGCAGATCATTGAGCCGGAACCTGCCGCGGATTTCGCTGTGGCCTACGTGGTCCTGGCCGTGGCTTTCGTTTTCGAGGGAATCTCCTTCGTCCAGGCCTTCCGGCAGACCAGGAAGGCGGCCCACGAGCTGGACCGGCACACGCTGGAGCAGGTACTCATTAGCTCCGATCCCACCCTGCGCGCCGTCTTCGCCGAGGACGCTGCCGCGCTGATCGGCCTCGTGGTGGCATTCGTGGGCGTGTTCCTGCATCAGGTCACGGGATCGCCGCTGCCGGATGCGATCGGTTCGATCGCCGTCGGCGTACTGCTGGCCGTCGTCGCCGTCGTCCTGATCGACCGGAACAGGCGTTTCCTGGTGGGCCAGGGCGTCACCCCTGACATCGAACGGTCCATGGCCCGGCGGGTGCTGGAGCACCCGGACATCGCCCGGCTCACCTACCTGCACCTGGAATTCGTGGGACCCCGCAAGCTGTATCTCGTGGCGGCCGTTGACCTGCAGGGGGACCATCCCGAACACGAGGTGGCCGTAACCCTCCGCCGGCTCGAGCGTGAGCTGGAGGACCACGAAACGGTCGAGGAAGCCGTGCTGACCCTGGCCACGCTTGATGAGGCCGCCCTGAAATTTTGATCCTGCGGCACGCGGGGTGGGACCGGATAAGGGATGCAACGAAAGAACCCCGCCGCTTCACTGAAGCGGCGGGGTTTTCTGTGCCCTCGGTAGGATTCGAACCTACGGCCTTCTGCTCCGGAGGCAGACGCTCTATCCCCTGAGCTACGAGGGCAATCCGGATTTCCTGCCGTTCCCGGCGGGACGTCCTAGAGCTTAGCAGGAAGGTGGCCCGCAAGGGAAAACCGACACCTGGACGGGGAAGGGGCGGGCAATCAGGTGTCCTCAGTAGCCGGAGAAAGAGTCTGTCCGGACCCGCCGGGCGCCCGCGCTCTTCGCCGCGCGGCGCAGCGATGCAACGCTCGCCGGGGACCCCGACACATAGACCTCGCGGGCCGCTATGTCCGGCACCAGTGCCGCAAGGGTTTTCCCGTCCAGCCGGTCCCCGGGGAGCCGGTCTTCCTGCGAGCCGTCCCGGGGGCCGGCGTCACCGGCAGCGGAGGCCAGTCCGGACGGCGGCCGTGAACCATCCGCCGTGCGGACAAGCACCCGGATGCCGGAATCCCGGAGTTCTTCCGCATAGGCCACTTCATCAGCGCTCCTGGCCAGGAGGAGGAGTACTGCGTCCCGCTCCCGCAGGCCCCCTGAGGACAGATGCGAAACGAAGGGGGTGATCCCGATGCCCGCTGCGATGAGCAGCACCGGGCGGTGCGGATCGCGCGGCAGGACAAAGTCGCCGCCCACTGCCGTGGCTGCCACTTCGTCTCCCGGCCGCAGCGCCAGGAGCGACTCCTTTGCCGCGGACAAGGGGCCGGCCGTCCGCACGGCAAACTTCACCAGGCGCTCGCCGGGGGAGCCGGTCAAACTGAACATCCGTCGTCGGCCCCTCCCGTCAGGCCTGGCCTGCGGCAGGTCCACTTCCATGTACTGGCCGGGAAGGAAACGCACCGGCCGGGCAGGTTGGAAGGAGAACTCGGTGGTGGCCGGCGTCAGCTGCCGGGTACCCGTGAGCCGGAGCTTCACGGCCCCGCGCTGGCCTGCCAGGAAGGCCAGCAGGTTGCCGGCCAGCAGGGCGGCCTCAGGTGAGTTGGCAAAGATGCCCAGGTTCCAGGGGGCGGCAAAGAGCACCGCCACCACGGCGGCCAGCGCCAACTGTTGCCGGCGGCGGGGCGGCAGCGTCAGGGGCTCGGTCAGCATGAATCCGACGAAGAACAGGACCGGCCGCTGTGCCAGGGCCTGGTAGATGCCCATGCCCGCCGTCATGCCGGAGCGAAGCAGTTCCAGCGTGATGACGGCGCTGGCCACCAGCGTGAACACGGACGCCATCAGCACTTTGTGGGTTCGGTACAGGACCAGCAGCACGCCCGGCAGCAGCAGCCACAGCATGGCAGGAGTCGCCGCCCACCACGTTGCAATGTTCAATCCGGTCAGTCCGGTGGCAAACGCACCGGCGGCAGCGGGATTGAAGATGTGCCGGCCACGCCACGCCAGTGCGTATTTCGAGGCGGATGCCAGGGTACACGCCAGTGCCACCCCGGCCAGGTCCAGCGGCTGGAGCGACGGCCAGAACAGGAAATAGAGCAGCAGCCCCGTGATGAGGGACGACTCCGTATGGGGGTTCACCCGGAAAAAAGCCGCCAGCGCCCGGTTGGAGGCGTAGGTCAGGCCCAGGCACAGTGCAAGGTGGACCAGCATGTCCGGAATGCCGAACGTGAGCCAGCCCAGGATGTTGAGCAGGACGCTGTAGGCGGCCAGCACCGCCAGGACCACCAGGGTAATCCGGTACATGGTGAACCTGCCCACGGCAGTCCCCATCCGGCCGGCCAGGGACGCGGGCGGGCGGGCGTGCGGCGTTTCCACGGGGTTCATGAGAACAGCGTCCCTTCGAATTCGGCGGAGTAGGCGGCGCTGCCGTCGGAAAAGACGGTCAGCCAGGAAAAATCAAAGGTTTCCTGGAGCGCGGCGCCGGGAACAAAGAACAGGGCCGTTGCAAGGGCATCGGCCAGCATGGCCGTCCCAGCCAGGGTCCAGGTGGCGACGGCGGTCCGCACCGGCTGCCCGGTGGTCCCGTCCAGGACGTGGTGCAGCCCGTCGCCCCAGGCGCGGCGGTTGGCGGCGGAGGCACACAGGGCGCGGCCGTCCAGGTCGATCTTCCCGATCGCCTGGGCCGGGTTGTAGGGGTGTTCAAGCGCCACGCTGACGGGCCCTGCTCCGCGGGCCAGGAGGTCGCCGCCGGCATCGATGACGAACGCGCCAACGCCCGCATCCAAGAGCTCCGCGGACAGCAGGTCCACCAACAGGCCCTTGCCGGCCGCGCCGATATCCAGCAGCGCGGGGGCGCTCGCGGTCAGGACTGTTCCGGACCAGGTGAGTACCGATTCCCAGGCCGGGGCGGGCAGCGGCGGACCGGCCGGCCGCAGCGAATACGCTGCGTCATACCCCAGGCGTTCCAGGCTGCCGCCGATCAGCGGGGTCATGGCGCCGCCGGTAACCCGGTACAGCAGGCGGTACAGCTCGCCCAGCGGGGCGGCCTCCTCCGGAAAGGCATAACGTCCCGGCGTCCGTGCCAGCTGAGCCACCCGTGAGTCGGGACGGAAACGGGACCAGTCGCCGTCGAATTTTTCAACCCTGTCCAGGAGGCGTGCGCGAAGGGAGGGCGGCAATGGCTGCGCAGTGGTGATTTCCCAGGCGGTTCCAATGCCCTGGAACGAAAAGTCCTCCCAGTCCCTGACGGGCACTGCCTACTGCGCCTCCGCCTTGATCTTGTCGACGGCCTGGTTGAAGCCTCCGCTGGTCAGGGAGGACCCCGCAACCTTGGAAACGTTAAGCTCGTCGATGTTCCTGCCCACCACCTGCGCGGCGATGCCGCCGGCGAACTGGCCTTGGAACTTCCGGGTGTTTGGATTGGACGGGTGCTGGGTGATCTGCACGTCCGTGACTTTTCCTGCCGCCAGCGTCAACTGCACGCCCACGGTTTCCGTGCCGTTTGGGGACACGTAGTTCCCGTCCGCGCTGTAGGTGCCGTCCTTGTAACTGCCGCCTGTGCCGGCAGGGGCGGCAGAACCGGCAGCAGGAGCGGCCGGGGTTCCCGTGGTGCCAGGGGTGCTGTCCGCCGCGGACGGTGCGCAGCCCGCCACCGTTCCTGCGAGGGACAGGCCTGCGAGACCGGCGAAAATGCTTTTGCGGAACGCAGTGCCGGAGGTGTCGGGGCTTTGGGGGCTGGAGGGTCTCATGAAGGCTCTCGTTTCACTTTTGGGGCTATACCGTTCACTTTCGCTACGGTTTAGTCAACGCCGGATCCACGCGAATGGTTCACCGCACTCTTCCGGATGCGTCCGGGAAGGCAGCCAGGAGCGCCAAATTCTTTGCTGTCACTGGCCCCCGGTAGTCTAGAGGGGTGACTCCCGAAGAACTTTCCCTCGCCATATCCGCCTGCCTCAAGGACGCCGTCGCCGCCGGCGAGATTGCTCTCGCGGCATCAGCAGTTCCCGAGGACGTGCGCGTGGAGCGGCCCAAGAACCGGGACCACGGCGACTGGGCCACCAACATCGCCCTGCAGCTGGCCAAGCAGGCGGGCACCAACCCGCGCGAATTCGCCAGCGTGCTCAGCGCCCGCCTCAAGTCGATCAACGGCGTCTCCGCCGTGGACATCGCCGGACCCGGCTTCCTGAACATCACAGTGGACGCCGCAGCCGCCGGTGCACTGGCAAAGGCCATCGTGGAGGCCGGCAAGGACTACGGCACCAACACGGCGCTCGCCGGGCGCACCGTGAATATGGAATTCGTGTCCGCCAACCCCACCGGGCCCCTCCATATCGGCCACACCCGTTGGGCTGCCCTGGGGGATTCGATCGCCCGCGTGCTGCGCGCTTCCGGCGCTGACGTCACGGCCGAGTACTACATTAACGACGCCGGCTCGCAGATGAACACCTTCGCGCACTCCGTCTACAACCGGCTGCACGGCCTTCCCGTGCCCGACGGCGGCTACCCGGGCCAGTACATCGCAGACCTTGGCCACGAAGTGCTCACCGCGCACCCGGACATCCGCGAACTCACCGAGGTTGCCGCGCTGCCGGTCATCCGCGCCGCCGCCTACGAAGCGCAGATGAAGGACATCAAGGCCACCCTGGCGGACTTCGGCGTGGAGTTCGACGTCTTCTTCTCCGAGCAGGAACTGCACGACGCCGGCGCTATCGAAAGTGCCGTGGCGCGCCTTCGTGAACAGGGCCACGTGTTCGACGACGGCGGTGCGGTCTGGCTGCGGACCACGGACTTTGGCGATGACAAGGACCGCGTGATGATCCGTGCGAACGGCGAGCCCACCTACTTCGCCGCGGATGCCGCCTACTACCTGTCCAAGAAGGACCGCGGTTTCACCGAGAAGATCTACCTCCTGGGCGCTGACCACCACGGCTACATCAACCGGCTGAAGGCCATCGCCGCCGCTGCCGGCGATGACCCCGAAACGAACATTGAGGTCCTGATCGGCCAGCTGGTGTCCGTTAACGGAGCCAAGCTGTCCAAGCGCGCCGGCAACATCATCGAGCTCAAGGACCTGATCGACTGGCTGGGCAAGGACGCCGTCCGCTACTCCCTGGCCCGGTTCCCGGCCGATTCGCCGTTGACCCTTGATCCGGAGCTGTTGAAGAAGCACAGCAATGAGAACCCCGTGTTCTATGTGCAGTACGCCCATGCCCGTTCGCGCGGCGCCGCACGCAATGCGGTGGATGCAGGCGTGGACCGCTCAGCATTCGAGGCCTCGCTGCTGGACCATGCCACCGAAAATGAGCTGCTGTCCTACCTGGGCAGCTACCCGTCCATCGTGGCCAAGGCGGCAGAGCTGCGCGAACCGCACCGCGTTGCCCGCCACCTGGAGGCCATCGCCGGGGCCTACCACCGCTGGTACGACGCCTGCCGCATTGCCCCCATGGGTGACGAAGCGGTGACCGACCTCAACCGCACCCGGCTGTGGCTCAACGACGCCACCAGCCAGGTGCTGGCCAACGGACTTGACCTGCTGGGCGTTTCAGCCCCGGAACGGATGTAGGACCGATGACGCAGACAGCAGCACAGGGTTCTCCGCTTGCCCCGGAATGGCTCGCCGTTCCGGCGGACCTCAATGCCCTCCACCAACCCATGTGGGCCCGTGACGTGGCGCGCAACGGGGATGGCGAACTCAGCATTGACGGTATCCCCGTCAGCGAGTTGCAGCGGCAGTACGGCACGCCGCTTTTCGTCATGAGCGAGAACGACTTCCGCGCCCGGGCCAGGGCCTTCAGCGACGCGTTCAATGACGCGTTCGCGGACATCTGCGGGGGAGTGGACGTCTACTACGCCGGGAAGTCGTTCCTGTGCACCTCGGTTGTCCGGTGGGTGGAGGAGGAAGGGCTGCGCCTGGATACGGCATCTGGCGGGGAACTCGCCGTTGCCCACCGGGCCGGGATTCCCGGGGCGGACGTCGCCCTGCACGGCAACAACAAGTCCGACGCCGAGATCCACCGGGCCCTTGACATGGGCCTGGGCCGGATCGTGGTGGACAGCCTGGCCGAACTGCAGCGCGTAGGGAGCATTGCCCAGGCCCGCGGTGAACAGGCGAAGGTCATGCTTCGGCTCACTCCCGGCGTCCACGCCCACACGCACGAATTCATCGCCACCGCCCACGAGGACCAGAAGTTTGGCCTCTCCATGGCGGCCGACACCACCGATGAGGCAGGCATCTCCGCCGCAGAGGAAGCAGTGGCGGCGGCAGCAGCGCACCCCGGCATCGAACTGCTGGGCCTGCACTGCCACATCGGCTCGCAGATCTTCGAGCCGGACGGTTTTGCCCTGGCCGCCCAGAAGCTCCTGCGCTTCCTGGCCGCCATGCAGGGCAAGTACTCCATCACCATGCCCGAACTGGACCTCGGCGGCGGGTACGGGATCGCCTACACCCCGGTGGATACCCCGCGCCCCGCAGCGGAAATCGCGACGGCGATGGCCGCCGTCGTGCGTTCAACCTGCGCCGAGCTGGGCATCGACGCGCCCCGCATCTCCATCGAGCCCGGCCGCGCCATCGTGGGCAGCACCACCTTCACCCTCTACGAGGTGGGCACGCTGAAGACGGTCCGCGTGGATGCCCCTGCGGCTTCCGCCGGCGGTGACGCGGGCAACAACGTTACGTATCCGCGCCGGTATGTTTCGGTTGACGGCGGCATGAGCGATAACGCCCGGCCGGTGCTGTACGACGCGGATTATTCGGCCGTTTTGGCCTCGCGCACATCCGACGCGGCTCCGCAACTGTCCCGCGTGGTGGGCAAACATTGCGAGAGCGGCGACATAGTTGTTAGAGATGTATATCTGCCCGAGGACGTGGCAGCCGGTGATCTGCTTGCTGTACCGGGAACCGGCGCCTACTGCTGGGCCCTCTCGAGCAACTACAACTATCTGGCCCGGCCGGGCGTTGTCGCGGTGCGCGACGGATCTGCCCGGCTGATTGTCCGCGGGGAAACCGAAGAAGACCTGCTGAACCGCGACATGGGAGCCTGAATGACGGAAATGCGAACGCTGAAAGTGGCCCTGTTGGGCTGTGGCAACGTTGGGGCCCAGGTTGCGCGGATCCTCATTGAGGACGCAGACGCCCTCGCCGCCCGCACCGGTGCCCGCCTGCAGCTCAGCGGCATTGCCGTGCGCAACGTCAACGCCCCGCGTGACGTGGACCTGCCGCAGGAGCTCTTCACCACCGACGCCGACACCCTGGTCAAGGACGCCGACCTGGTGATCGAACTGATGGGCGGCATTGAACCGGCCCGCACGCTGATCCTCTCCGCGCTGCGCAACGGCGCCTGCGTGGTCACGGGCAACAAGGCGCTCCTGGCCCAGGACGGACCCACCCTCTACGAAGAGGCCGACAAAGCAGGCGTCCAACTGTCCTACGAAGCCGCCGTGGCCGGAGCCATCCCCATCCTCCGCCCCATCCGCGACAGCCTCTCCGGCGACCGGATCACCCGGGTGCTGGGCATCGTCAACGGCACCACCAACTTCATCCTCGACCAGATGGACACCACCGGCGCCCAGTTCTCCGACGCCCTGGCCGAGGCCCAGCGCCTTGGCTACGCGGAAGCGGACCCCACTGCCGACATCGAAGGCCACGACGCTGCAGCGAAGGCCGCCATCCTGGCCTCGCTGTCCTTCCACACCCGCTTCGCCCTGGACGACGTCCACTGTGAAGGCATCACGTCCGTCAGCGCCGGGGACATCGCCGCCGCCAAGGATGCTGGTTTCGTCATCAAGCTGCTGGCCATCGCGGAAAAACTGACCGGCGCCGACGGCAAGGAAGGCGTGTCCGTCCGCGTCCACCCCACCCTCCTGCCGCGCGAACACCCGCTGGCCGCCGTGCGCGGGGCGTTCAATGCCGTGTTCATCGAGGCCGAAAACGCCGGTGAGCTGATGTTCTACGGCCAGGGAGCCGGCGGCACCCCCACGGCATCCGCCGTGCTGGGCGATCTCGTCTCAGCAGCCCGCCGCCTGGTCCTGGGCGGCCCGGGACGTACCGAAACCACCACCGGCCACGTTCCGGCGCTTCCCATCGACGCGGCCACCACCAGCTATTACATCGGCCTGGACGTCGCAGACCAGCCGGGCGTGCTGGCAAAGATCGCCCAGCTGTTCGCCGGCCACGGCGTCTCCATCGAAATCATGCGGCAGACCATCCACCGTGACGCCGAATCCAACGTGGAGTCGGCCGAACTGCGGATTGTCACCCACCGTGCGTCAGAGGCTGCCCTTGCAGCCACCGTCGAGGCCGTGAAGGGCCTGGACGTCATCAATTCAGTTACATCCGTTTTGCGGGTAGAAGGAGTCTAAGTGGCTCACCAATGGCGCGGTGTCATCCGCGAATACGCTGACCGTCTGCCCGTGACGGAGTCCACCAGGGTCATCACCCTGGGCGAGGGCGGCACCCCGCTGGTGCACGCGCAGAAGCTCTCCGAACTCACCGGTTCCCAGGTCTACCTGAAGGTCGAAGGGATGAACCCAACCGGATCCTTCAAGGACCGCGGCATGACCATGGCCATGACCGCCGCGGTGGCCTCCGGTGCCAAGGCCGTTGTGTGCGCTTCCACCGGCAACACCTCCGCGTCCGCCGCTGCCTACGCAACCGCCGCCGGCCTGAAGTGCGCCGTCCTGGTGCCCGAAGGCAAGATCTCGATGGGCAAGCTCAGCCAGGCCATCGCCCACGGCGCCACCCTCCTGCAGGTCGACGGCAACTTCGACAACTGCCTGGACATCGCCCGCAAACTGGGGGAGTCCTACCCCGTCTTCCTGGTCAACTCCGTCAATCCTGCCCGGATCCAGGGACAGAAAACCGGCGCTTTCGAAGTGGTGGACGCCCTGGGCGACGCACCGGATATCCACGTCCTGCCCGTGGGGAACGCCGGCAACATCACCGCGTACTGGAAGGGCTACAAGGAGTACTCGGCTCCATTCGAGTCCGAAGCAGCCGGCACGCTTCCCGCCGTTTCCACCAGGACGCCGGCCATGTGGGGCTTCCAGGCTGCCGGGGCAGCACCGTTCGTAGCCGGGCACCCCATCACCGAGCCGGACACCATCGCCACGGCCATCCGCATCGGAAATCCTGCGTCGTGGGACGGGGCCGTGGGTGCACGTGACGAATCCGGCGGACTCATCGAAGCCGTCACCGACGAGGAAATCCTGAACGCCCACCGCTGGCTGTCATCCCGTGAAGGCGTGTTCGTGGAGCCGGGCTCCGCCGCCGGTGTGGCCGGCCTGCTCAAGAAGCACGCCGCCGGCGACGTGCCCTCCGGCAAGACCATCGTCATCACCGTCACCGGCCACGGCCTGAAGGACCCCCAGTGGGCCCTGCGCACGGAGGACGGCAGCGACGTCCAGCCCGTCAAGGTTCCAAACGATGTGGTCACCGTTGCCGCTGAACTGGGACTGGAAGAAAAATAGCCTTGGACACCACCTCACAGGCCGCGGTCGGACTGCACCTGATAGAGCCGGGGCAGCGCGTCACCGTCCGGGTCCCCGCCACGAGTGCGAACCTGGGCCCCGGCTACGACAGCCTTGGGCTTGCGCTGGCCCTGCATGACACCCTCACCGTGGAAAGCCTCGACACCGAAGAACTCGTTTTCGAGCTCCACGGCGAGGGGGCTGACACCCTGCCGCGGGATGCCAGCCACCTGGTGGTCCGCGCCATGGACGCGGCTTTTGAGCGGCTGGGTTACCGGCACGGCGGACTGAAGGTGGTTGCCGACAACGTCAACCCGCATGGCCGCGGCCTGGGCTCGTCTGCATCCGCAGTGGTGGCCGCAGTCTCGGCTGCCAACGCCATGGTGCCGGCCGAAGACCAGCGCGGAAAGGACTGGATCCTCCAGCTCACCAGTGAACTGGAGGGCCATCCGGACAACGTGGCACCGGCCCTTTTCGGCGGACTGGCGCTGTCATGGCAGGACAGTGAGCAGTACAGCAGCACCCGTGCCACCGTGGCCAGGTCCGTGATCCCCATCGTGGCGGTCCCCAACTTCGAACTGTCCACTGAAGCGGCCCGCGCCCTGCTGCCGGCTTCCGTGGGACACCATGCGGCCGCCATGAACTCCGGCCGTGCCGCCCTGCTGATCCACGCGCTGACGCAGAACCCCGAATTCCTGTTGCCGGGCACTGAGGATTACCTGCACCAGAGCTACCGCGCCGACGCCATGCGGCCGAGTGCCGCCTTGATCAGCGCACTCCGCAAAGCAGGCTACGCGGCAGTGGTTTCCGGGGCCGGGCCCACCGTCCTGGTGCTGGCAAACGGCGAAGAGCAGGCAGGCCACGCCCTCGCCTTCATCGAGGCTTACACGGCGGAGAACACGCCGGACATCGGCTGGCGCGTGCTGAAGCTGGCAGTGGACGTTGAAGGTGCTAAGGTTGAACTGCACCGGCGGTAATTCCGCCTATCTGATCTGCTCCTGCATACAGTTGCTATTTGATCTACCACTGTGAATGTATTCCGGTGCCGCCTGCTTGGTCTGTCGCAGGAATCTGCAGCATTCAACTGCCCCTGAACCGTCAGCCCGGCGTTGTGCCATGGGCGCAGCGCAAGGTGAATCAGTATCCGGCCCTGCTGGCCGAAATCCAACCGGCAAGGCCGAAATCCCGGCTGCAGATCTGAACTGCAGCCCAGATCAAATCATCGCGCCCAGCTCCCAGTCTGGACGCCGTCGAGGGGGAAGGATCCTTCGTGACCGAAACCACTGAGCTGTCGCCAGCTGTGGAACACACAACTTCTGCTGCCGAATCACCGGCCGCAACCGCCAAGAGCAGCGGCCTCGCCGGCCTGAAGCTCGCCCAGCTGCAGGCCCTGGCCAGCCAGCTCGGTATCTCGGGCGGATCCCGCATGCGCAAGGGGGATCTGGTCTCGGCCATTTCCGCCCACCGTGCAGGGACACTCACCGCCAAGGCCCCCGCAACGGCAGCGGAAAAGGCTCCGCAAACCGCCGTGGCTTCAGCTGCACCGGCTTCCGCTCCGGAGGCCCCGGCCGCCGAAGCTCCCGCCGCCGAGGGTACCCGTGCCCGCGGACGCGGCCGCAGCCGCCGCGCCGTCAGTGACGGTGTGGTTGCCCCGGTTGCCGAAGCTCCCGTCGCGGAAACCGCTGCCGCGCCTTCCGGCGCAACGGTTGAGTCGCCGTCGGCCGCCCCCGCGGAAACCACGGAGGGAACTGAGGGCGCCCAGGAGCGCCGCCAGCCCCGCACCCGCAACCGCCGCCGCAGCGAGGCTGCTGCCGTGGCCATCCAGGAAGCCCCGGCGGAAACCCCGGCAGAGCAGCCCGCCACGGAACAGCGTTCCGGCGAACAGCGTACCGAAGCCCCCGCAATTGAAACGGGCGACGCCGGCCAGCGCACCGAACGCCGCGACGGCGGCCGCACCCGCGGCCGCGACAACACCTCCCGCGACTCGGACGGCGGCCGTGACAACAGCGGCAGCCGTGATGCCGGCCAGCGTGAAGGCAGCCGGGACAACCGCGACAACGACGACAGCGACGGCGGAAGCCGCCGGAACCGCCGGAACCGCCGCGACCGGAACGACCGCAATGACCGCTCCGGCGGCCAGGACCGGGACAACTCCCGCAACGACCGCTTCCGCGACCGCAACGACCGCCGCCGCGGCCGCAACCAGGGCCCCGACGTCGACGACGTCGAGATCACCGAGGACGACGTGCTGCTGCCCGTCGCCGGCATCCTGGACGTCCTGGAGAACTACGCGTTCATCCGCACCTCCGGCTACCTGCCCGGCCCCAACGACGTCTACGTCTCCCTGGCCCAGGTCAAGAAGTACAACCTCCGCAAGGGCGACGCCGTGGTCGGTGCCATCCGCGCACCCCGTGACGGCGAAGACCGCAGCCAGCAGTCCAACCGCCAGAAGTTCAACGCCCTGGTGCGCGTGACCTCTGTCAACGGCAAGACCCCGGAAGAGCTCAAGGACCGCGTAGAGTTCGCCAAACTGGTCCCGCTGTACCCGTCCGAGCGCCTGCGCCTGGAGACCGACCCCAAGAAGATCGGTCCCCGCGTCATCGACCTCGTTGCCCCCATCGGCAAGGGCCAGCGCGGCCTGATCGTCTCCCCGCCCAAGGCCGGCAAGACGCTCATCCTGCAGTCCATCGCCAACGCGATCACCACCAACAACCCTGAGGTCCACCTCATGATGGTGCTGGTCGACGAACGCCCCGAAGAAGTGACGGACATGCAGCGCACGGTCAAGGGTGAGGTCATCGCCTCCACCTTCGACCGTCCCGCCGACGACCACACAACCGTGGCCGAACTCTCCATCGAACGCGCCAAGCGCCTCGTGGAAATGGGCATGGACGTGGTGGTCCTCCTGGACTCCATGACCCGCCTGGGCCGTGCCTACAACCTGGCAGCACCGGCCTCCGGCCGCATCCTGTCCGGCGGTGTGGACTCCGCAGCCCTGTACCCGCCCAAGCGCTTCTTCGGTGCCGCCCGCAACATCGAGAACGGCGGCTCGCTCACCATCCTGGCCACCGCCCTCGTCGAGACCGGTTCCAAGATGGACGAGGTCATCTTCGAAGAGTTCAAGGGCACCGGCAACATGGAGCTCCGCCTGTCCCGCCAGCTGGCGGACAAGCGCATCTTCCCGGCCGTGGACGTCAACGCCTCCGGCACCCGCCGCGAGGAGAACCTGCTCTCGCCCGAAGAAGTCAAGATCATGTGGAAGCTGCGCCGCGTCCTCTCCGGACTCGAGACCCAGCAGAGCCTTGAACTGCTCACCAACAAGATCCGGGAAACCCAGAGCAACGTCGAGTTCCTCATGCAGGTCCAGAAGACGACGCTTGGCGCGAAGTCGGATAACGACAAGTAGCTGAGTAAAGGGGCGGGGTGCCGGAAAATCCCGCGGCTTGGGGGGCCGCGCGGGTTTTCCGCCCCCGCCCCTTCGCGTGGCGGCTCAGTCCTGACGGACCTGAGCCGCCACGCTCCGGCAGGCCCGAAGCCACTCCCGGGGCGGAAAATCCGCGCGGCCGGCACGAGCTCACCGGGTGCCGCGCATGCTTTGGGAATGGATTCCTGTGCCTGACTAAACTAGGTGCAGAACGAAAGAGGTTTATAGATGTTTGAGTCCGTACAGGGCCTGCTTGATGAGCATGATGCTATCCAGGCGCAGCTGGGGGATCCTGCTGTTTATGCTGACCAGCGGCTTGCCCGGAAGCTCGGGCGGCGGTCGGCTCAGCTCAATGGCATTGTTGAGGCATATCACAAGTGGGAAGGCATCCGGGACGATCTTGCTGCCGCCAAGGAGATGGCTGACGAGGATCCCGAGTTCGCTGCCGAGGTGCCTGAACTCGAAACCGCACTGGAGACTGCTGCCGCCAAGCTTCGCCGCCTGCTGATTCCCCGCGATCCTGACGATGCCCGCAACGTGATCCTTGAAGTCAAGGGCGGTGAAGGCGGCGACGAAGCTGCCCTGTTCGCCGGGGACCTGCTGCGCATGTACACCCGGTACGCGGAGTCACGCGGCTGGAAGACTGAAATCATCTCCGCCACCGAGTCCGACCTTGGCGGGTACAAGGACGTCCAGGTGGCCGTCAAGGGCAACTCCAACGACCCCGCGGAGGGCGTCTACGCCCGGCTCAAGTTCGAAGGCGGCGTGCATCGCGTCCAGCGCGTCCCCGTCACGGAATCCCAGGGCCGCATCCACACCTCCGCCGCCGGCGTGCTGGTCCTGCCGGAAGTGGACGAGCCTGAAGAGCTCGAAATCAACCAGAACGACCTGAAGATCGACGTCTACCGGTCATCCGGCCCCGGCGGGCAGTCGGTTAACACCACGGACTCCGCCGTCCGCATCACCCACCTTCCCACCGGGATCGTGGTGGCCATGCAGAACGAGAAATCACAGCTGCAGAACCGCGAGGCCGGCATGCGCGTCCTGCGCGCCCGCATCCTGGCCCACCAGCAGGAGCAGATCGACGCCGAGAATTCCGCCCAGCGCAAGTCGCAGATCCGCACCATGGACCGCTCGGAGCGCATCCGGACCTACAACTACCCGGAAAACCGGATCGCCGACCACCGCACCGGCTACAAGGCCTACAACCTTGACCAGGTCATGAACGGGGACCTCGAACCGGTGATCCAGTCCGCCATCGAGATGGATGAGCAGGCGCGGCTGGACGCCATCGGCGACTGACCGGGAGCTTCGCATGACTGAGCCCGCCCCCGCGGCGCCTTCCCAGTCCCTGGCCGCGGCGGTCCGCGAGGCCGCGGCAATACTGGCCGAGGCAGGCGTACCCAGTCCGCGCGTGGACGCGGAACTGCTCGCCGACCACCTGCTGAACGTGGGGCTCGGGCGCCTGCGCGCCATGATGCTGGGTGATACGCCTGCTCCCGAAGGCTACGAAGCCCTCGTGGCCGAGCGCGCCGGCAGGGTCCCCCTGCAGCACATCACTGGCGTGGCGCACTTCCGCTACCTGGAACTGGCTGTGGGGCCCGGGGTATTCATCCCGCGTCCGGAGACCGAATCCGTGGTCCAGCTGGCCATCGACCACGTCAAGGACATGCCCCACCCCCGGATCGTGGACCTCGGGACGGGCTCCGGTGCCATCGCCGGTTCGCTGGCGCATGAAGTGCCGGGCGCCGAGGTGCACGCCGTCGAATTCAGCCCGTTTGCGCACGCCTGGGCAGCGAAAAACCTGGCCCCCCTGGGCGTCAACCTTGTCCTGGGGGACCTGCGCGATGCCTTTCCGGAACTCAACGGAACTGTCGACGTCGTGGTTTCCAACCCGCCGTACATCCCGGCCGAAGCCATCCCCAACGAACCCGAAGTAGCCCTGCACGATCCCCCGGAGGCTTTGTACGGCGGGGGAGCGGACGGCATGGAACTTCCGACGGCGGCGGCCGCCTCCGCTGCCCGGCTGCTGCGTCCAGGGGGCTACTTCGTCATGGAACACGCGGAAGTCCAGTCCGGCTGGATTGCCGCAATGCTTGCCAGGACGGGATCCTGGACAACCATCACGACGCACCTGGACCTCAACGGCAAGGAGCGCGCCACCAGTGCCCTGCTCGCGGACCAGGCCATACGGAATGAAAGAATGGGCCAGTGACCACAACTTATGACTGCACCACTGACGACGAACGGGCACGGGGACTGGAACATGCCCAGCGTGCCATCAGCGAAAAGAAGTGCGTCGTGCTTCCCACGGACACCGTGTACGGCATCGGCGCAGATGGGTTCTCGCCGCAGGCCGTCACCATGCTGCTGGTGTCCAAGGGACGCAGCCGCACCATGCCCCCGCCCGTCCTGATCCCGCGCATTAACGCACTGGACGGCCTGGCAACCGAGGTGTCGGCCGAGGCCCGCAAACTGGCGGAGGCCTTCTGGCCCGGCGGCCTGACCCTGATCCTGCACGCCCAGCCCTCGCTGGACTGGGACCTCGGCGAAACCAAAGGCACCGTGGCCCTCCGGATGCCCGCCGACGAGGTGGCCCTGGAACTGCTGACCCTGACGGGACCATTGGCCGTGTCCTCGGCCAACCGCACGGGCCAGGCCCCGGCCCAGACGGCTGCAGCGGCACGGGAACAGCTGGCCGACTCGGTGGAGGTGTACCTGGAGGGCGGCCCCCGCCCGCTGGAGGGTGAAGCCGGCGTTCCGTCCACCATCGTGGACGCCACCGGCCCCATCCTGCGCGTGGTGCGCAACGGGGCAGTGAGCCTGGACCGGTTGCGCGAGCACGTCCCGGGCGTCCTGGGCCTGGGCGAAATCCCCATGGCTGAGGAGGAACCGGAGGCATCCGCCGCACCGGAGGTCGAGGAGGCTGCATCATCCACCCCGGACGCTGGCGCTTCCGCCGCGGGCAGCAGTGCAATCAGCACCACCGACAACCAGGCAGGGAACTGACATGCAGCCCAAAGTTGCCGTGGCAGCCGTAACCTTCGACCGCCACGAGGAGCTTGCCCTGCTGCTGAAGGGGCTGGCCGGGCAGACTGCCCCGATCCATTCGATCGCCCTGGTCGACTCCGGCACCGTACCCGCCACCGACGTGGTCAAAGCAGGGGGAGCGCAGAACATCAACTACCTGCGCTCCGATGCCAACCTCGGCGGCGCGGGCGGTTTTGCCTATGCCATCCTGGCGGCCATGGCCAGCGGCGCCGAGTGGATCTGGATGATGGACGACGACGGCCATCCCGAAGACGCCAGCTGCCTGGCCGAGCTGCTCCGCACGGCCGGGGAGCACCAGTTGGACATCATCAGCCCGCTCGTTGCGGCCACGGCGGACCCCAACCGGCTGTCTTTCAATTTCCGCATCAACGGACTGCTCACCAACGACCGGTCACGGCTGGCGCCGATGGGCTACCTTCCGGACATGGTGCACTTCTTCAACGGTGCGCTGATCCGGACCGAGGTTTTTTACCGGATCGGCATTCCGGACGTGAAGTTCTTCATCCGCGGTGACGAAGTGGACTTCCTGTCCCGGGTGAAAAAAGCCGGGCTCAAATACGGCACCCTGGCCACAGTCGCTGTGCAGCACCCGGCCACCTGGAGCGAGATGAAACCGGTGTTCGGCGGGTTCATTACCCCCGTAATCCCCGAGGGCGAGTTCAAGCGCTACTGCTATTTCCGGAACCGCGGCTACCTCACCCGCAAGTACCGGAACCTGCGCTGGTTCAGTGCCGACATCGTCGGTTTCCCCTACTACTTCCTCACAACCGGTGACCTCAAAGGCCTGGCGCACTGGTTCAGGGCCTATTCCACCGGCTTCCGCGGCAAGGGCTTCGGCTCGCCGGCGGAACTGATGTCCTCCAAAAGCTAGGCCGACGTGGAAAACCTGTACGCCGTCGTCGTCACGTATAACCGCGCCGACTTCCTGCGCAACCTGCTGGCATCCTTCGCGCAGCTCAGCTCCGCACCGGCGCGGATCCTTGTCGTGGACAACGCCAGCACCGACCATACAGCCGACGTCGTAGCGCGGGCGGCCGCCGACGGCGGACCACCCATCCAGTACGAACGGCTCGACCGGAACGTCGGCGGGGCCGGCGGATTCTCCCGGGGCGTGGAACTGGCGCTGGAGTCCGGCGCCGAATGGCTGTGGCTGATGGACGACGACGTAGAGGTGCTTCCAGGTGCCGTGGAGGCACTGGACAGGTTCACCCCGGACTACTCGTGCATGATCGGCCGGCGCTACGACGCCAACGGCAAACCGTTCTTCTGGCAGCACCACTTCGTCGAGGCACTGGGCATCTTCCTCCCGGTCTCGCGCGACGTGTTCCGGCACTCCGACGTCTTCCGCACGAATGTGGGTAACTTCGAAGGGATGCTGATCAAGGCCTCCGTGGCGCGGAGCATCGGCTTGCCGGACCCGCGGTTCTTCATCACCTGGGACGACCTCATCTACGGCTGGCTTGCCGCTCAAAAGACGCCGGTGGTGTACGTCAACGCCTTTGTCATCAGGAAGGTCCGGGCACAGCGCCAGGTGGACCTGGGCCTGCGGCACCTTAATGATTCGTCTGACCTGAGCCGGCGCTATGTGATGCGCAACCGCGGGCACGTGGCGCACTATTTGCGGGCCTACGGCAGATACAACCGCGCCGGTTTCGCAGTGGGTACCGCACTGACCTTCCTGAAGGAACTTGTCCGGCTGGTCCTCGTTGAGCGGACCCTCAAAGGGGCCGGTGCGCTCTGGCGTGGATGGCGTGAATCGCGGAGTATCCTCGCGGACAACGGCTGGAAACCCATGCCGCCGCTGCCGGTACATCCGGGCAGCGGAAGCCGAAGCGATTAGTATCGTGCTAAGCCCCGACGCCGTCCAACAATTTTCGCGGCGGCATATTTTGAAACAGGCGCCTGGCCGCCGTGGTAGTGGAAGTCGGTTGCATCTTCGTTGAGTACAACATCAGAAACGCGGTCACCTGCCGCCGTACGGGACGAGAAGCCCGCCCTCTGGATCTGGATCCAGCTCTTCCTCGACTCGATGTCGTGGGTGGTGGCGATCGGCCTGGCGCTGCTGCTGCGCTATGAGATGGGCATCCGGGTGGAACAATTCGCCGGTGCCGCCCTCATCGCCGCCATCGCCGTGGTGGCCCAGATGCTGGCCGGCTACTCCCTTGCCCTGTACCGGGGCAGGTACCCCTTCGGCAGCTTCCAGGAGGCCAGGGCCCTCGTCTTCGTCACCGTCATCGTGGCCGCCACTATAACGGCCAGCCTGCTGGTGATCTACGCGGAGATCAACATCGGCCGCAGCGTGGGCTTGATCGCCTTCCCCTTCGCCTGCCTCTTCATGTGCGCGGCACGCTACGCCAAACGGCTCTACGTAGAGGGCAGGACCCGGCCCGGGGACGGGGCACAAAACACCCTGGTCTACGGCGCCGGCTTCCTGGGCAACTCCCTGGTGACCCGGATGCTGCAGGACCCGGATTCGCCTTATTTCCCGGTAGGCCTCGTAGACGACGACCCCACCAAAAAGCACCTGCGGCTTTCCGGGGTCCAGGTCCAGGGCCGGGGCGATGACCTGCCCGCCATCATCCGCCGCACCAGGGCGAAGGTACTGGTCCTGGCTTTCGCCAATGTGGAGGCCAGCGTTGTCCGCCGCATCTCGGACGCCGTGGCCGGCCTGAATGTCCGCGTATTGGTCCTGCCCCCGCTGCGGGACATGCTGGGCACCGGCGCACCCGCCGGTTTCTCCGACTTCCGCGACGTGGCAGTGGAGGACCTGATCGGCCGGCGGCCCGTGGACATCGAGGTCGATGAGATTGCCGGGTACATCAAGGGCAAACGGGTGTTGGTCACTGGTGCAGGAGGCTCCATCGGATCGGAGCTCTGCCGCCAGATCGTGCAATTCCATCCCGCGGAACTGATCATGCTGGACCATGACGAGACCGGGCTGCAGCAGACCCAGATCTCCATCACCGGCCGGGGGCTGCTGGCGGACAGGGACACTGTGCTGGCGAATATCCGTGACGGCGAAGCCCTGCAGGAGATCTTCGAGGACCGCCGCCCCCAGGTGGTCTTCCACGCCGCTGCGCTCAAGCACGCGCCGCTGCTCCAGCAGTACCCCGTGGAAGCCTGGAAGACCAACGTCTGCGGCACGTTGAACGTCCTGCGTGCCGCCCAGCACGCCGGCGTCACCCATTTCGTAAACATCTCCACCGACAAAGCCGCCAATCCCACCACGGCCCTGGGCCACTCCAAACGGGTTGCCGAGAAACTCACCGCGTGGATGGCAGGCCAGACCGCCGGCAAGTACGTCTCCGTCCGTTTCGGCAACGTGATGGGGAGCCGGGGTTCCATGCTGCCGCTCTTCACCGAACAGATTCGCGTTGGCGGTCCCGTCACGGTCACGGATCCCGACGTCACCCGGTTCTTCATGACCATCCCCGAGGCCTGCCAGCTGGTAATCCAGGCCGGCGCCATTGGTGCCGGCGGAGATGTGCTGATCCTGGACATGGGGGAACCGGTCCGGATCCTGGATGTTGCCCAGCGGATGATTGCCATGTCGGGAAAGGACGTGGAGATCATCTACACCGGCCTGCGGCCGGGGGAGAAGCTGCATGAGGAACTGGTGGGCAACGGTGAGCTGGACCGGCGACCGCTGCATCCGAAAATTTCACACACCAGGGCCACCGAGCAGGATCCGGACAAGCTGGACCTCAACGTCTGGCTGGCGCGCTGCGAGGCAGAACAGGGCCTGCACATCTCCGACATCCCCGACGACGAGGCCGATGACTCAGGTGAGATCCGGGTGGCGTCATGATGCCCCTGGCCCTGGTAGCCGCGGTTACCCTGCTGGCAAGCCTGCTGCTTCCCTTTGCCGTAAAGCCCCTGCTGGTCCGGATGGGCGTGGTGGATGTTCCTTCCGCACGTTCATCCCACGTCAAGGTGACCATACGCGGAATGGGCGTCGCCACGGCCGCAGCAACGGTCATTGGTTACGTGGCAGCCCTGTTGCTCGGCGTCGTCACGGTGGACCGCTCGGTGTCTGCCGTCGTGCTCGCCGTCATTGTCGCGTGCTCCGCCATCGGCTGGATTGAAGACCTGCGCGGCCTTTCCATCCGGGGCCGCGCCGCGGCCCAGCTCGGAATCGGCGCCGCGGGGTCCGCGGTGCTGATCATCCTCACCGGGCAATCGTTCTGGTGGCTGCCCCTCGGGGCCCTGGCGATTGCCGCCTACGTCAACATCGCCAATTTCATGGACGGCGTCAACGGCATCTCGGGACTTCACGGGGTCACCGCCGGGGGCGCCTACGCGGTAGCAGGAATGCTTTCTGCACAACCCTGGCTGACCGCAGGCGGAGCCGTGCTCGCGATGTCCTTCCTCGGCTTCCTGCCGTGGAACCTGGGCCGGGGTTCGGTGTTCCTGGGTGACGTCGGCAGTTACCTGCTGGGAGCGTCAATTGCCGCCCTGGCAGTGGCGGGCTTCCTCAGCGGGGTCTACGTGGAGTACGTCCTCTCGCCGATCCTGGTCTATGCCGCAGATACCGGATATACCTTGCTGCGCCGGATCAAGGCGGGGGAGCGCTGGTATGCATCCCACCGCGAGCACGTCTACCAGCGGCTTACCGACGTCGGCTTCTCGCACCTGCAGTCGGCGGCTGCCGTGACCGTGAGCACCCTTGCCGTGATTGTCCTTGGTTTTGTGGCCGCCACCGCCCAACTGGGTGTTGTGGCACTGTGCGTCGCCGCGAGCGTGCTGGTGCTTGCCCTGTACCTGGCCAGCCCGGACCTGATCCGCCGCTACCGGCGCCGGTCCAAAGTAACGCGGCTGCCGGTGACTTAAGGTTGTTCTATCTCGTGTAGAATTTAGGGGCAGCCCAAGCTGCCACTCCACCCCCTGCCTCCTGGCCAGCTGCCATGTGGTGCCGACGATTGGGATCGAATGACCTCCAACGCCGAGTCCGGACCTGCGTCCGGCAACGGACCCGTTGGCGCCTCCGGTCCCACCCCTTCGCTGTGGCTGAACCTGCTTAAGCGCAGTTCAATTGCTGCTGCAGCCGGACTTGCGCTGTGTGCCATTCCTGCCGGACTCCTCAATGGAGCAGCCGGCGCGGCTTCCAGTTTGCTCGGGGGCCTGCTGGTCATGCTGTTCTTCGGGATCAGCCTGCTGGTCGGCCACTTCGTGGGACGCGGGAATCCGTCCGGCGCGATCGGGATGTTCGTGGCCACGTACTTCATCAAGGTGGTTGGCTTCGCGATCGTCCTGTTCGTCATCGGCGCCCCGGAGTGGCTCCACGGACGCTGGTTCGTCATTGGCGCCGTTGTTGCGGTGGTCCTGTGGCAGGCCGCGGAGATCCACGGCTTCAGCAGGGCGCGCCTCCAGATCTATAACGATCCAGAGGGGAAGGAATAACCCTATGCGCAACGTACGGAAACATGCGCAGGCAGGCCGCTCCGCAACCACACGCGGGGCATCCGCGCCCGGAGTCGCGGGCGATAACTCCGACGGCGGCTACAACGCTGGAATAGCTGTGTTCAGCTACATCGTTGGCGGAATCATCGTCTGGAGTTTGATAGGGTGGGGACTGGATTATCTGTGGGGAACGCGCTGGATTGTGCTCGCAGGCGCTCTGCTCGGAGCCGTCGGAGGTTTCTACCTTTCCCACATGCACGGCCTCACCAGTTCCCGCAAAAATGCTGATGAGCGCCATGCTCCCAGCGCACCGTCCCAGGACGGAAAAGATAGTGCCAAATAATTTCACAGGGGGAACAGCAGGCGCTCATGCTGCCGGACCCCGCCCAACGCCCAATGATGGACACTGCAGAGAGGAAACGCGTTGATCGCGCTTGCGCTCCCGGCCCAAGATTCAGGAGAGTTTACTCCTCCTGGTATTAACGAAATGCATTTGCCGGCAATCCTGCCGTGGGGTGCCGCAGAAGGATTCTCCAAGCAGATGCTGCTGGTCCTCCTCTCTGTCGCAATTATCGCTACCTTCTTCGTGCTGGCTGCACGCAAGCAGCAGCTGGTACCCGGCAAGCTCCAGTTCGCCGGCGAGGCCGCCTACGGCTTCGTCCGCAACGGAATTGCCAAGGACATCATCGGCGGCAGGGACTTCATCAAGTATGTTCCCCTCCTGTTCAGCCTGTTCTTCTTCATCCTGGTCAACAACATCTACGGTGCTATCCCGCTGATCCAGCTCCCCACGTTCTCGCACGTGGGTGGAGCGTATGTGCTGGCCGGCCTGGTGTACTTCACCTGGATCGCCATCGGCGTCAAGAAGAACGGCCTGCGCTACTTCAAGCTGGCCACCGTCCCCTCGGGCGTCCCGTGGTTCATCCTGCCGATCGTGATCCCCATCGAGATCATCTCCAACTTCCTCGTCCGGCCTGTGACGCACAGCCTCCGTCTGTTCGCCACCATGCTTGCCGGCCACCTGATCGTGATGATTGCCGGATCCGGCATTGAATACCTGGTGATGCAGGAGAACGTCCTGCTGAAGGGCACCTCGGTCCTGGTCCTCGCCGGTGCCATCGCCATGTACATGCTTGAAGCCCTGATCATGGTCCTGCAGGCCTACGTCTTTACGCTGCTGACCGCGATCTACATCGAAGGCGCCCTGCACGCCGACAGCCACTAGGCACCCGCCGGCGAAGCGCAGCTTCGGGGCAACCACAGACTTCCCCTCGCGGGGATGAAGCAACCCAAACAACCTGCCACATGGGTGGCATCTTGAAAGGAAGAAAAATGGAAGGCAATCTCAACCTCGTAGGTTACGGTCTGTCCGCAATCGGCGGTGGTATCGGTGTTGGCCTCGTATTCGCTGCCTACATCAACGGCGTTGCACGCCAGCCGGAAGCACAGCGTGTCCTGCAGCCGATCGCGTTCCTTGGCCTTGCGCTGACCGAAGCCCTTGCCATCCTCGGCCTGGTCTTCGCCTTCGTTCTCTAGTCCTAGAGCGAAGCGAACTTTCAGAACCGAGTAGAAAAGGACGGGTGAAATATGAATCAGCTGATCATCTCAGCCGCCACTGAGGGCGAAGTCAACCCCCTCATGCCCAACCTCTGGGAAATGGGCGTTGTCCTCGTGGGCTTCCTCATCCTCTTGTTCATCGTGGTCAAGTTTGTTGTCCCGATGTTCGAGAAGACCTTCGCGGAGCGTGCCGAGGCCATCGAAGGCGGCATCGCCAAGGCTGAAAAGGCACAGGCTGAGGCGTCTGCTGCACTCGAAGAGTACAAGCAGCAGCTGACCGACGCCCGCACCGAAGCCAACCGCATCCGTGAGGAAGCCCGCGCCGAAGGTGCACAGATCCTTGCGGATCTCAAGGAGAAGGCTGCAGCCGAGTCTGCCCGCATCACAGCGCAGGCCCACGCACAGATCGAATCCGAGCGCCAGGCGGCCGTTGTGTCGCTGCGCTCTGAGGTGGGCACCCTGGCCACCACCCTTGCCGGCCGCATCGTGGGCGAATCGCTCAACGACGATGAGCGCGCAGCACGGGTCGTGGACCGTTTCCTGGCAGATCTGGAGTCCCAGAACGCAGGTGCAGCTAAGTAATGGCAGGCGTATCGAGCGAATCGCTGGCAACAGCGCTGGCGGAGTTGGAAGCAAAGCTTCCGACGGCGTCGCTGCAGCTGGCAAAGGAACTCTTCGGAATTCTGGGAATGGTGGACAGCTCGGCTGGCTTGCGCCGCGCCCTGACTGACCCGTCCCGCAACGGTGACGAAAAGTCGGCGCTGGTCAAGCAGCTGGTTGGCGGGAAAGTCTCCGCTGATGCTGCAGACATCGCAGGCGGACTGGCCAGCTCACGCTGGGCAAACGCCCGTGATATCGGCGATGCACTCGAGACTCTTGCCGCAACGGTGGTCATTTCCGTTGCTGAAAACAAGTCGGCCGTTTCTGCCTCCGGAATCACTGGCCTGGAAGAGCTGGAGAACGATCTGTTCTCCTTCAACCAGGCTGTTGCCTCCAGCCATGAGGTACAACGTGCTCTGTCCGAACCACAGGCCAGCAGTGCAGCCCAGGTTGCGCTTGCCGAGAAGCTTGTGCCCGCTGCCAGTGAGGAAGCCAAAGTCCTCATTGCGCAGGCTGTGACCCAGCCCCGTGGCATCAAGCCCACCCGGCTTGTTGAGCGGTTTGCCGAGCTGGCAGCCAAGCGGCAGCAGCGCTGGATTGCAACGGTCAGCGTGACCCGTCCTTTGACCCAGACGCAGCTCGCCCGCCTGCAGGCCGG
This sequence comes from Arthrobacter sp. Soil764, assembly GCF_001428075.1. Classification (GTDB taxonomy): domain Bacteria; phylum Actinomycetota; class Actinomycetes; order Actinomycetales; family Micrococcaceae; genus Arthrobacter. The sequence continues at coordinate 472,571 of NZ_LMSI01000020.1, forward strand.
CCTGAATGCCCTGTACGGACGGGAACTGAAGGTCAACGTCAATGTTGACCCGGCACTCATTGGCGGCATTCGCGTCCAGGTCGGTGACGAAGTGCTTGACGCTTCGGTCCTCACCAAGCTGGGCGAACTGCAGCGCCAGCTGGCCGGCTAGCCGGACAAGCACAACAAACTGATAGAAACCCCGGTCACCGATTGCGGTGACCACAAACAGGAGAGCAGGGACTGCAGATGGCCGAATTGACCATCAACGCCGACGACGTCCGTAATGCGCTGAACGAGTTCGCGGCGTCCTACGAACCCGGAAACGCAGAGCGCGTAGAGGTCGGCCGCGTAACTACCGCTGGTGACGGCATCGCCCGTGTTGAGGGCCTTCCCTCGGTCATGGCGAACGAGCTGCTGCGTTTTGAGGACGGCACCCTGGGCCTCGCCCAGAACCTCGACGTCCGCGAAATCGGCGTCATCGTCCTCGGTGACTTCACCGGCATCGAAGAAGGCCAGGAAGTGCACCGCACCGGACAGGTTCTGTCCGTCCCCGTGGGCGACGCCTTCCTGGGCCGCGTCGTTGACCCGCTGGGCATGCCCATCGACGACCTCGGCGAGATCAAGGCCGAGACCACCCGCGCACTGGAGCTCCAGGCTCCCGGCGTGACCCAGCGCAAGTCGGTGCACGAGCCGATGCAGACCGGCCTCAAGGCGATCGACGCCATGATCCCGATCGGCCGCGGCCAGCGCCAGCTCATCATTGGTGACCGCCAGACCGGTAAGTCCGCCATCGCGATCGACACCATCATCAACCAGAAGGCCAACTGGGCTTCGGGCGATGTAACCAAGCAGGTCCGCTGCATCTACGTTGCCATCGGGCAGAAGGCGTCCACCATTGCCGCCATCCGCCAGACCCTCGAGGACAACGGCGCGTTGGAGTACACCACCATCGTGGCTTCCCCCGCCTCCGACCCCGCAGGTTTCAAGTACCTGGCTCCGTACGCAGGCTCGGCCATCGGCCAGCACTGGATGTACGGCGGCAAGCACGTCCTCATCGTGTTCGATGACCTGTCCAAGCAGGCCGAAGCCTACCGCGCCGTGTCGCTGCTGCTGCGCCGCCCGCCGGGACGCGAAGCCTACCCGGGCGACGTCTTCTACCTGCACTCCCGCCTCCTGGAGCGTTGTGCCAAGCTCTCCGACGAGCTCGGTGCCGGCTCCATGACGGGCCTGCCGCTGATCGAGACCAAGGCGAACGACGTGTCCGCCTACATCCCGACCAACGTCATCTCCATCACGGACGGCCAGATCTTCCTGCAGTCCGATCTCTTCAACGCCAACCAGCGTCCCGCTGTTGACGTGGGTGTCTCGGTGTCCCGCGTTGGCGGTGCCGCCCAGGTGAAGTCCATGAAGAAGGTCTCCGGAACATTGAAGCTGGACCTGGCCCAGTACCGCGACATGCAGGCGTTCGCGATGTTCGCATCCGACCTGGACGCAGCATCCCGCCAGCAGCTGACCCGCGGCGCCCGCCTGATGGAACTGCTCAAGCAGGGCCAGTACTCGCCGTTCCCGGTCGAGGACCAGGTTGTGTCCATCTGGGCCGGCACCAACGGCTACCTGGACGACGTTCCGGTGGAGGACATCAGCCGCTTTGAGTCCGAGTTCCTGGAGCACCTGCGCCACAAGTCCTCGATCCTGACCACGCTGGCCCAGACCAACGTGCTGGACGATGACACCGTGGCTGCCTTGAAGTCCTCGATCGTGGACTTCAAGAAGGGCTTCTTCGGCGAGGGTGACAACCACCTGGTAGGCGCCGGCCACGAGGAGCATGACGCCATCTCCGAGGGCGAAGTCGACCAGGAAAAGATCGTCAAGCAGAAGCGCTAGTTCCGCACCGCCTGGTGTGCCGGGCCAAACGGTCCGGCACACCAGGCTACGGAATGTTAGGAAAGGATAAGTATGGGAGCCCAGATCCGGGTCTACCGCCAGAAGATCAGCTCGACCACGTCGATGCGCAAGATCTTCAAGGCGATGGAACTGATCGCTACCTCGCGCATCGGGAAGGCCCGTGCGCGCGTAGCAGCTTCACTGCCTTACGCGAACGCGATTACGCGCGCCGTTTCTGCTGTCGCCAGCCAAAGCGAAATCGACCACCCGCTGACCACTGAGCCGGAGCAGATCCGCCGCGCCGCCGTCCTGGTAATTACCTCGGACCGCGGTTTGGCAGGTTCCTATTCCGCCAGCGTCCTCAAGCAGGCGGAAGGTCTCAACGAGCTGCTCCACGCCGAAGGCAAGGAAGTCAAAACCTACGTCGTGGGCCGTAAGGCCCAGGCCTACTTCGATTTCCGGAACCGGCAGTACGCGCGGGTCTGGACCGGAGGAACCGACGCACCAGAGTTCGCAACCGCCCGGGAAATCGGCGAAGCGCTGCTTGCCGAATTTGCCACCGACTTCGAAGACGGCGGCGTGGATGAAATCCACGTTGTCTACACCCGCTTCAAGTCCATGGTCACCCAGGAGCCGACGGTCATCCGCCTGCTCCCGCTTGAAGTTGTCGAAGAGCAGGCCGCGTCCGAATCGGATCTCCTGCCGCTTTACGAGTTCGAGCCGGAAACGGAGCGTGTTCTTGACGCCCTGCTCCCGCGCTACATCGAATCCCGTATCTTCGCAGCCATGCTGCAGGCAGCAGCTTCCGAGCTCGCCGCCCGCCAGCGGGCGATGAAGTCCGCAGGCGACAACGCGACGGACCTGATCAAGAAGTACACGCGTCTGCGCAACACGGCCCGCCAGGCCGAAATCACGCAGGAACTCTCCGAGATTGTTGCCGGTGCCGACGCCCTCGCGTCGTAGCCTCCACCGTCTCGGTTCCGCGTAACCAGCACCACCACAGATAGACTTAACCCCACGCCATCTACTGAATGAAGTGAGAGAGATGACTGCCACTGCTACCGAACACGTAGCCGCAACGTCCGGTGCAACCGGCCGTATTGCGCGCGTAATCGGCCCGGTTGTCGACGTCGAATTCCCGGCTGACGCAATCCCGTCAATCTACAACGCCCTCACCACCGAGATCACTCTCAACGGTGAAACCAAGACCATCACCTTCGAAGTTGCGCTGCACCTCGGCGACAACCTCATTCGCGCGATCTCGCTGCAGGCGACCGACGGCCTGGTCCGCGGCACCAACGTGGTGGACACCGGTGCCCCGATTTCCGTCCCGGTTGGCGACGGCGTCAAGGGCCACATCTTCAACGTTCTGGGCCAGCCCCTGGACGTTGCCGAGTCGGAACTGGAGATCAGCGAACGCTGGCCCATCCACCGCAAGGCACCGAGCTTCGCTTCACTCGAAGGCTCCACCGAGATGCTGGAAACCGGCATCAAGGTCATCGACCTCCTCACCCCGTACATCAAGGGTGGAAAGATCGGCCTGTTCGGCGGTGCCGGCGTGGGCAAGACCGTTCTGATCCAGGAAATGATCACCCGTGTTGCACGCAACTTCGGTGGTACCTCCGTCTTCGCCGGTGTGGGTGAGCGCACGCGTGAAGGTAATGACCTTTGGGTTGAAATGGAAGAGGCGGGCGTCCTCAAGGACACGGCCCTTGTCTTCGGCCAGATGGACGAGCCGCCGGGAACGCGTCTGCGCGTGGCCCTGTCCGCACTGACCATGGCGGAGTACTTCCGCGATGTGCAGAACCAGGACGTGCTGCTCTTCATCGACAACATCTTCCGCTTTACCCAGGCTGGTTCCGAGGTCTCGACCCTGCTGGGCCGCATGCCTTCGGCCGTGGGCTACCAGCCCAACCTGGCGGATGAGATGGGCCTCCTGCAGGAGCGCATCACCTCCACCAAGGGCCACTCCATCACCTCGATGCAGGCCATCTACGTCCCCGCAGATGACTACACCGACCCGGCTCCGGCCACGACCTTCGCACACCTCGACGCGACCACGGAACTTTCCCGTGAAATCGCCTCCCGTGGTCTGTACCCGGCCGTTGACCCGCTGACGTCCACCTCCCGCATCCTGGACCCCCAGTACATCGGACAGGACCACTACAACACGGCAGTCCGTGTGAAGCAGATCCTGCAGAAGAACAAGGAACTCCAGGACATCATCGCCATCCTCGGTGTCGATGAACTTTCTGAAGAAGACAAGATCGTCGTGTCGCGTGCACGCCGCATCCAGCAGTTCCTCTCGCAGAACACCTACACCGCCAAGCAGTTCACGGGCGTCGAGGGCTCCACGGTTTCCATCAAGGACACCGTTGAGGGCTTCGCAGCCATCTGCGACGGCGAGCTGGACCACATCGCGGAGCAGGCGTTCTTCAACGTCGGCGGCCTCGATGACGTTGAGCGCCAGTGGGCCAAGATCCAGGAACAGACCAAGTAATATGGCTGAGCTTGAGGTTGAGATTGTCGCAGCGGACCACTTCGTGTGGTCCGGAGCGGCCAAGATGGTCAAGGCCCGCACCAGCGATGGTGAAATCGGAATCCTGCCCGGCCACTCGCCCCTGCTGGCGATCCTGGCCGAGGGTGAACTGGCCATCCAGCCGGTGTCCGGGGACCGTATTGCGGTGGATGTGGACGGCGGGTTCTTCTCCGTTGACAACAACCGCGTGGTGATCGTTGCCGACAATGCCCAGATGGGCGGCTCGGCTACCGCTGGGATCCGCTAGCACGACCTTGATGGACGCTCCTGGTATTCCGTTCATCGCACTGGCAATCGCCTTCGGATTGCTGATTATTGCACTGTGCCTTTCGGGGGTGCGCCGCTTCAACCTGCGGCGTGCCCTCGGCACGGTGGACGCCTCCATTCGCTTGGCTGGAAACAGCTGGCAAATGGGGGTTTGTCGTTATCAGGACAATGACCTGGAATGGTTCAGGCTCATCTCCCTGAGCGTCCGCCCCAAGTACACGTTCAAGCGCAGTTCCCTGGAGCTGCTGGGCCGGCGGAAACCTACGGAGGCTGAGGCCGTCAAGGTCCAGCCGGACGTGGTGATCGTTGAACTGCGCTATGAGGGGCAGGACCTGCACCTTGCCATGAGGTTCGACGCCTACACGGGTCTTTCATCCTGGCTGGAAGCAGGTCCGGTGATAGGCGTGGGGACCTGGCGCTAGCCGACGTGGATTGGCTTTCAGACATCCGGCTCACGGACGGTCCCTTGTATGGAACCGTCCTGGTATTGGGAGCGGGCGGCGCAGCCTGGCTCCTGGTGCCGCCCTGGCGCGCCTCCATGACGCCGGGGCACCGGGCCAGGGCATGGTCGTCCCGCATCCTGGCCGCAGCGGCAGCTGCCTTTGCCCTGGTTGGGACCGTCCACTGGGCGCTGATCAATGTTTTCACCACCTTTCCCGAGGACCTGCCGGACCCCGTGCTGCTGTGGCTGGTGCCCGGCGTGGCGGCTATCGTCCTGGGCCTGTTCCGGCTGCCGCGGACAAGCTGGGGCGCACGCGGGGGAGGGATCCTCGCCGCATTGCTGGTGGTGCTGCTCTCGGCGGTGCAAATCAACGCGTATTTTGGGCTGAACAGGACAGTCAGCGATTTGCTCGGCACGGCCCAGGCCCGCATCCCGGTCCTCGAACAGAAGCTCATGCGCCTGCCGGGCCAGTCCGACGGCGTACCGCTCCAAGGCTGGAAGCCGGAGGGGGAGTTGCCGGCCGGGGGAGTCCTGCGGAAGTCCACAATCCCCGGGACCTTGTCCGGAATGAACACCCGTGACGCCTACATCTACCTTCCCCCGGCCTATTTTGCCGCGAACCGCCCTGCACTGCCGGTACTGGTCCTGGTGGCCGGCCAGCCGGGAGGGCCCGCGGATTGGCTTACCGGCGGAGCCATCCGGGGCCATATGGATTCCTTTGCCGCTGCACACGGCGGGGTGTCCCCGGTGGTGGTCATCCCGGATCCCAACGGCTCCCAGTCTGCCAACACCATGTGCATGGACAGCCGCATTGCCAACGCGGACACCTACCTCGCCCGGGATGTGCCGCAGTGGATCGGTTCCACCCTCGCCGTGGATACCAACCACAGCCACTGGGCCATAGGCGGGTTTTCCTTTGGCGGCACCTGCGCCGTGCAGATGGGGACCAGGCATCCGGACATTTACGCCGACGTGCTCGCCTTTTCCAGTGAGGCCGAGCCCGCCATCGCCAAGGAACGGCAGAAGACCATCGACGCAGCCTTTCCGGGCAACCCTGATGAATTCACCAGGCAGACTCCACTGGAGATCATGAAACACCAACGGTTTGAGTCCAGCGGCATGTACCTCACGGCAGGCCTGAACGACCCCGAGTTCGTGGCGAACCTCCACACGCTGGCCAATGCGGCAGAGGCTGCTGGCTTCACCGTGCAGGCGCACGAGGTGGAGCACACCGGCCACTCCTGGGACACCTCGTCCAAGCGGTTCGCGGATGCCCTGCAGTTCCTTGGCACCCAGTGGGGGCTGGAGTGGTGAGCACCAGGAACCCCGACCGTACCGCCGTCCTGATGTGGGCCGCCGTCGGACGCCCTGCAGTCCGGCAGGCGCTGCTGGCGCTGAAGTCCATGCCCTTCACCCTGGGCGTGCTTGTTACCTTCCTTGCCGCCGCGGCGCTGACCGGAAGCTTCCTCGACGGGCCGCCGGAACAGCTCCTGGGACTGGCATCCGCCAGCGGCCCCGGCCTGCGCAGCGGGCAGTGGTGGACGCTGTTCACCAGCCTTTTCTTCGCCACCAACCCCCTCGCGTACCTTGCGGCGTCGCTGATGATCGTGCTGCTGCTGGGCCTGGCGGAGCGCAGGCTAGGCCGGAGGGCCGCCGTCGGACTGTTCTTTGGCGGGCAGTTCGCGGCCGTCACGGTGTTCCTCCTGGTGACCCAGCTGGCCGGGTACGTGGGCGACGGCTGGCTGGACGCGATGGTGGATGACAGGCTCATCGGCCCGTACGCCCCGGTGCTCACCGCCGGCCTGGCGGCCAGTGCCCGGATCACAGTGCTGTGGCAGCGACGTCTCCGCACCGTGGTGCTGACCACGTCCCTCCTGCTGGTCCTCTATGTGGGGCACGCCGAAACCGTCATTGGCCTCATCGGCGCCCTGCTGGGCCTTCTCGCAGGCTGGTGGATCCAGGGGGACCAGGGGCGGCTTCACCGTCACCGGTCCACGGGACGGGAAACCAGGAACCTCCTGGCCCTCACCGTTGCCGTGTTTGCGGTGGGGCCCATCCTGACGGGAATCACCCGCGCCCCAACCGGCCCGCTGGCCCTGTTGCGGGATGTGGTGCTGAGCCCGATGCCCACGCTGAATCAACTGATTTTCAACTGCGGCGCCACCGTTGACGCGACCTGCCTGGAAACGGGAAGGGCAGGATTTGCCGGGCCCTTCGGCCTGGCGCTGGCCGTGGTGCCGGTCATCCTGCTGCTGATCTGCGCGGACGGCATGCGCCGGGGGCGCCGGCTGGCCCTGAACATTGCGCTGGCCATCCAGCTGGCTGTCACCGCCCTCGCGGCGGTCTACCTTGCCCTGTTCGCCCTTGTTCCCTCACGCCTGCAGGGTACCCACGCAACCCCAATGTCCTCCGCCTTCGCCCATGTGCTGCCGCTCGTGGGTGTCCCGCTGCTGCTGGCGGTGGTCCTGTGGCTGAACCGGCGGCAGTTCCGCGTGCAGACGCGTCCCGGGGCCCGGCGCACGCTCGGGGTTGTTGTCTGTGGAACCTGGCTTGTCCTGGCCGGTTCCTATACTGTGGCCTGGTTCTGGTCCGGCGGGCTGTCCCGTGACGGCGGGCTGCTGGGTCTTTTCGCCGAGCTGGCCCGGCAGTACGTCCCGGTGCCGATTCCGCAGCAGTTCCGCCGGGTCTTCCCCGAACGCGACAGTGCCGAAGCCCTGCTGTTCGCCTACTCGGGGCCGGTGTTCTGGCTCGTCGCCCTGCTGGCGGTGTTATGGGTGCTGGTGGGCCGGCATCACGGCCTCCACTTCGGGCGGCAGGACCGCAGCCGTGCCCGTGAGCTGCTCCACCAAGGCGGCGGCCCCTTGTCCTGGATGGCCCTCTGGGAGCCCAACACGTACTGGTTCAGCCCGGACGGGGCAGGCGGCATGGCTTTCCAGCAGCACGGGACCGTGGCCCTGACCCTGGGCGGCGCGTTCGGTGACCGGAAGGGGGAGCAGCGGGTGACCGAAGACTTCCTGGACTACTGCCGCAGCCACGCCCTGATACCGGCGCTGTATTCCTGTGACGACTCCATGTGGCCCATGCTGAGGGAACGCGGCTTTTCCCGCGTGGCCGTCGCGCAGGAGACCCGGCTGGCGCTGAACGAGCTGGAGTTCAAGGGCAAGGAATGGCAGAACGTCAGGACCGCCCTCAACCGTGCCTCGAAGCTGGGGGTGCATGCGGTCTGGGGTTCCCACCATTCGCTGCCCGCAACGCTCCGGTCACGGCTGAACGAAGTGTCCGAGGAATGGGCGGCCGGCAAGTCCGTTCCGGAGATGGGCTTCACGCTGGGGGGAGTGGACGAGCTTGACGACGAGGAAGTCCTGTGCTGCCTCGCCGTGGACGGCAGCGGTACCGTCCACGGCGTGACCAGTTGGCTGCCGGTGTACGACGGCGGGCGGCTGGTGAGCAGGACGCTGGACGTCATGCGCCGCGGGAGTGAGGGATTTCCAGGGGTGATGGAATTCCTGATTGCCTCCGCCGTGCTGGAACTGCGGGGATCGGTGGACGTCATCTCCCTGTCGGGGTCGCCGCTGGCCAGCCGGCCTGATGGCCCGCCGGAACGGGGAACACGCGCAGAGGGCACAGGCACCGAAGGAATCGGTGGAGCCGGTGACGCAGGGCAGGAGGCAGCCGATGAGGGCGCGCAGAACCTGGTCAGGATCCTGGACCTTGTGGGCCACGCGCTTGAGCCGGTCTACGGTTTCCGCTCCCTGGCGGCCTTCAAGTCCCGGTTCAAGCCGGAGTACCGCGCCCTCTACCTGTATTACCAGGACCCGCTGCATCTGCCGGCCATCGGCAGGGCGCTGACCCGTGCGTACCTGCCCGGACTTTCCCTGGCGCAGGGGGCGCGGCTGGTCCGCAAACTGGTGACCTGACGCTGCAACAACAGGGAACGGCCTGGTAATGGTCAAGTCGATATACGGGAAAAGCAGTATTCCCGTGGCAACAATTACGGCATAAACAAATGGTCCCCGGCATTCTGCCGGGGACCATTTGTTTCGCTGACAGCCGCGGTGCGGCCGGGCGGGTACTAGACCAGCGTTACGCCAGTGGCCTGGGGGCCCTTGGCACCCTGGCCGATTTCGAACTGAACGCGCTGGTTCTCGTCGAGGGTCTTGAAGCCGCCGGTCTGGATTTCGGAGTAGTGAACGAAGACATCGCCATCGGAGTCATCCGGGGTGATGAAGCCGAAGCCCTTTTCAGCGTTGAACCACTTGACGGTTCCCTGTGCCATTTATTTCTCCTCATTGTGGAACTTTTTAAGACCGGCACACCTCGTGCCGACCTTGGTCACTCCGCGAGAAGAATCCTGATTGCCTTGTCCCAAAGGGAGGTCCGGCGCTGCAGGAGCTTCGCGCTCGCAACATGTCTTGCGAGCATGAAAAACACCTACACAAAGACTGAGATAAGAATTTCATGCCCGTTCCCGCAGGTCAACGGCCCGGAGGACAAAAAGGACAAATTTTGGGTAAAAAACTGATGTCGCAGAAGCAGGCAGCCAGCGCCGGCAATTTAAATGGCTAAGCAGGAAAGGGAAAACTAGAAGAGGCGGGATTCGCTGTCGTCAACGCCGCGCATGGCGTCGTAATCCAGGGTCACGCAGTCGATTCCGCGGTCGTTGGCCAGCACCTTGGCCTGCGGCTTGATCTGCTGGGCCGCGAAGATTCCGCGGACCGGTGCCAGCAGGGGATCGCGGTTGAGCAGCTCGAGGTAGCGGGTCAGCTGCTCCACCCCGTCGATGTCGCCCCGGCGCTTGAGTTCGATGGCCACCGTGGCCCCGTCGGCGTCGCGGGCCAGGATGTCAACGGGGCCAATGGCGGTGAAGTACTCGCGCCTGATGAGCGAGTAGCCCTGGCCGAGCGTCTCGATCTGTTCCGCGAGCAGCCGCTGCAGGTCCGCTTCCACCCCGTCCTTGATTAGCCCGGGGTCCACGCCCAGGTCATGGGAGGACTCAGTGATCTTTTCGTGGATGTTGATGATGAGCCGGTCATCGGTCTTGGCCGACTGCACGGTCCACTGCTCCACCACGCCAAGTTCCAGGTCCACGTCGTCCGGGGACGATACCCGCAGTATGGCAGGCGGGCTCATCCAGTTCAGCGGCTTGTAGGAACCGCCGTCGGAATGGACCAGCACGGAGCCGTCCGCCTTAACCAGCAGGAGCCGGGTGGCGAGGGGGAGGTGGGCTTTGAGCCGGCCAACATAATCAACGGAGCAATGGGCTATGACAAGTCGCACGCCGTACAGACTACCGCGTGGGCTCCGGCAGGTTATGCCCGACGGCGGGAGGCCGGGTGCATCTGAAGGGGTGGCAGGGAGCGGGACGGGTGAGTGGGCGGGCTGGGGCAGAATGGATACATGCCCCGTTCCAACCGTCCCCGCCGTCCCGTTTCCGGCAAGGGTTCCGCACCCGGCAGGGGCGCAGGAGGGAAAAGGAGCGGCGACGTTCCCGAGCTGGACCTGGAACGCGCCCGGGCTGGGATTGCCCGCCGGGAAAGCGCCCCTGACGGGGAGTGGATGGTCCGGACCATGACCGCCAGGAACGCAGAGAAGACCTACATCTGCCCGGAGTGCTCCACTGCCGTGCCGCCCGGCATTGCACATCTGGTGGTGTGGAAGGATGACCACCTCTTTGGTGCGGCGGCGGGCCTGGCGGAGCGGCGGCACTGGCACACCAACTGCTGGATGACGCGCAGCTACCGGTACCGCTGACCACCCCCGCCGCTGCAGGCGCCCGCCGCCACGGTTGCGTGACGCAGCCATGTCCTCGCTGTCGCTAAGCTGGCAGGCATGACTTTTGATCCGGCGTCGTACCAATTCACCCAGTCCGGGGGCCCTGTCCCCATCCGTGCCTCCACTGTCCTGCCTGCCCGGCGCGAGAACATCGAACTGCAGACCGGGGACGGCCACAGGCTGGTGGGCGAACTGGCGCTGCCCGAATCGGGTCCGGTCAAGGCCACGCTGATCACCCTCCATCCGCTGCCGACGCACGGCGGCTTCATGGATTCCCACGTCTACCGCAAGGCCTCCTACCGGTTGCCGGCGCTGGCGGGATTTGCGGTGCTGCGCTTCAATACGCGGGGTACCGCCTCCGACCGCGGCACAAGCAGCGGCGCGTTCGAGGAAGGGATCGGGGAGCGGCATGACGTCGAGGCAGCCGTGCGGTTCGCCGTTGATCGGGGACTTCCCAACCGCTGGCTGGTGGGCTGGTCATTCGGGACCGAACTGGCGCTGATGTACGGCGCCCTGGAGCCGGTGGCCGGGGAGATCGAGGGCGCGGTGCTGTTGTCGCCGCCGCTGCACCGGGCCACGGACAAGCACCTGCAGCTGTGGGCGGAATCGGGCAAGCCCCTGACCGTCCTGGTGCCGGAGCATGACGACTTCCTCCAGCCTGCCGAGGCCGCCGAACGGTTCCGGCTGGTGCCGCAGGCGCGCGTGGTGGGCGTGGCCGGGGCCAAGCATCTGTGGGTGGGGGAGAAGTACGCGGGCCGGGTCCTGAACGACATCGTGGCGCTGGTCAGCCCAGACCCCGGCGCAGCCCCGCTGCCGCAGGAATGGGACGGGCCGGTGGCCACTGCCGGAGCTTAGTGCTGGTCCTGCCGGACGATGTAGATCTCCCGGAGCAGCAGCAGCACGGCGGCGGCGGTGGGAATGGCGATCAGGGCACCGAGCACGCCCAGCAGGCTGCCGCCGGCAATGACGGAGATCACCGCCACCGCACCGGGCACGGCAACTGCCTTCTGCATGATGCGCGGCGAAATGAAGTAGGCCTCGAACTGCAGGTAGGCGAAGTAGCAGACCGCGTAGATGGCGGCCGCCTGCCAGCCCTCGGTAAGTGATACGAGGACCACCACGATGCCTGCGATCATGCCGCCAACCAGCGGGATGAAGGCGAGCAGGACCACCACGAAGGCCAGGAGCAGGGCAAACGGAATGCCCACAATGGACATCACCACGAAGGCGAACGTCGCATTGAGGAGGGCCACACAGGCCTGGCCGATCACGTAGTTCCCCACCGACCGGGTGATTTCCTCCGAGAGGGCTGCCACCCGGTTCCGGCGGGAGCGTGGTGCCAGCCGGTAGCCCCACTTCTTCATGGCCGGCAGCGCTGCCAGGAAGTACAGGCTCAGCACCAGGACGATCAGGGTGCCGAACAGCCCGTTGGCCACAGTGGAACCGAATCCCACCACGCCGCCGAAAATACCGCCCATGGCGGCGGGATCGTTGACGAACTTGTCCAGTTCCTCGGTGATGCGGTCGCGCACGCCGAACTGGTCATCGAGGCTGCGGAAGAAGTCCGAGTCCATGAAGCTGCGCACCCAGTCCGGCGCCTGCCGCACGATCTCCGATACCTGTTCAACAATGGTGGGGATGAGCGTGGCGAAGAATCCGACGACGGCGCCCATCAGGACAGCCACGGAGACCAGGATCCCCGCGGGCCGGGGGATCCTGCGGTTCTCCAGCCAGCCCACCACGGGTTCAAGCCCCAGGGCGATGAACAGCGCCGCGACGATCCACAGCAGCAATTGCGTGGTGTGGGACCCGATCCAGTAGACCAGCAGCGCCAGGCCCACGCCCACCGTCCCCATGAAGCCCATGTACAGCGGATGCTGGGGGGACATGCGTGGACCCGGGTGGCCGAACTGGGGTTCGTCCTCGCCGCCCTGGTCCGCATCGGGTACCTGCCCGGTGTATTCGGGGGGCATTTCGAAGCGAAGCCTGGGCTGTGCCCCCGGCAGGGGCTGGCGGAGCCTGCGGACCACCTGGCCAAGGGCGGCGGTGGCGTGACCCCTGCGGTGCGCGGCTGCTGCCATGCCGAGGGGAGGCACCGGCGCAGGGACAGGGCCCTTGGAATCCCCGGATTTTCCGGCTGCCGCCGAGGACGGGTCCGTCTTGTCAGTCACTGGTTTTGGGGCCTGTTCCGTGCGTGGCTCCGCGTTTGCGGGCGGGTGTGATGATCATCGCAAACACTATCAGCAGGCTTGTCACCGCGAGCTGAAGCCACCACCTTGGGCCCGCCAACGGAAGGGGCGGACCCGGCTAAAAGGACCCAGTGGTAACAGAAAGGTTACTATTGGAGGCAAACCCCCGCTGATGATAGGTGTTTCCCTTGCGTTTAAAGACTGCAGCCGCACTTGTGCTGCTCGGCCTCCTGACACTTTTGGCCGGTATCGGCCAGAGAACCATCTGGGCTCCATCCGAGACGTTCACCGCATCCGTGCCGGCCGATTCCGCCGCCGCGCCGCTGACCGTCATCGACCAGAAGCTGCGCACCCTGCACGAAGGACCGGTCAAGATCACCGTCCAGGGCGACGGAAACTTCATGCTGGCCACCGGACGGCCTGATGACGTCAGCGCCTGGGTGGGCAAGACGGCCCACAACACCATCACGGGCGTTTCCGAGGATGAAAAATCACTCATGGTTGAGCACGCAGACGGCGAAGGCACCGCGCCCAACCCGGCCGGTTCAGACCTCTGGGTTTCCACCGAGAACGCCGGCGGCGAGCTCGACTACACCTGGACCCCGCCTGCCGACGGTGACTGGAGCCTGCTGCTCGCCTCCGACGGCACCAAGCCCGCTCCCGTTTCTGTCTCCATGACCTTCCCCAACGACACCTCCACCCCCTGGGCCGTTCCGCTGATGGTCCTGGGCAGCTTGCTGATCCTGGGCGGAATCGTCCTGGCGCTGCTCTCGGCCCGCCGGAAGGTCGGCGAAGGCGGCGACAGCGGCTACGCCCGCCGTGCCCGTGAACGCAACGCCGCGCCGCAGGGCCAGGCCCCGTCGTCGTCCTCCTCTTCCAAGGCCACCATGGTGGCGGCCGGTGTGGTTGCAGCGCTGCTGGCCGGATCCGGCACCGCAGCCCAGGCCGCCACTCCCAGCCCGCAGCCGTCCGGGGGTGCCGCATCGCCGGCCGCCAAGGAGGCAGCGGGATCGCCGGTCCTGCTGGACGCCCAGTTCCGCCGGATCCTCGAACAGGTCTCCAGCGCCACCGACGCCGGCGATGCAGCCAAGGATGCGGCCAAGCTGTCGGACCGCGTGGCGGGACCCGAACTGGAAATCCGCACCCAGAACTACAAGATCCGCTCCCAGGTGGGCTCCTACGAGCCGCGGATGCCCGTGCGCTCCACCAAGCTGCTCACCACCGTGGTCACCAGCGGCCGCGACTGGCCCCGCTCGGTGCTCGCCGTGACGCAGGGCGAAGGGAACGTGGTTCCGCAGATCCTGACCCTGGTCCAGCAGTCACCGCGCGAAAACTACAAGCTGATGGAAACCACCCCCCTTCAGCCGGGCACCACCTTCCCGAACATCAGCCGGGGCGGTACCGAGACGCTCGCCGCATCGGACAAGACCGGGCTGCTCTACAGTGGCGAGGAAGCAATGTCCGGCCTGGCTGACAGGCTCACCTCGGCGGACTCGCCGTTCAAGGACAAGCTGGTCGAAGGCCAGTCCTCGCCGTACATCGCCGACACCCTGTCCTACCAGGCCGAGGTGGTCAAGGCAGGCGAGAACGGCAACTTCTCCTTCACCCACAAGGTGGTCCCGGAGAGCACCGTGGTGTTCCGTACCTCCGACGGCGGCGCCCTGGTCCTGGGCCGGATCAACTTCGGCTTCGAAGGCACCCCCAAGGCGGCCGGTGACAAGCTGAGCATCGGCGATGACGCGGCAGCATTGGCCGGCGGCAAGGAGACCACCACGGGCATGGTCCTGAGCTTCGCCGAATCCATGGCGGTCTACCTCCCGCCCGCAGGATCCACGGACCCGATGAAGCTCGTCGCCGCCACCCGCGGCCTGGTCGGCGCCTCCTTCAAGTAGGCCCCTGGCTGTATTACCACCGGCAGCGGCCGGAGTGGCTAGAGTGGGAAACATGAGTTCGCCAGCTTCCCGCCCAGTCCCTCCTGCCGCTGCCAACCCGCTTAACCTGCGCGGCGCCGTCGACCTTTCCTCGCTGAAGCGCCCCGCATCACCCTCCGGTACTGCCGCCCCCTCCGGCCCTGCCGCAGGAGCGCCGCAGGCCCCGCAGCCGGGGGCCCCCGCGGGCGGCACCGAACTCACGGTCAATGTCACGGAGGCCAACTTCCAGCAGCTGGTGGAACGGTCCGCCCAGGTGCCGGTGGTGTTTGCCCTGTGGGCCCCCTACTCGCCCGAGTCCGGCAGGATGGTTGAGACCCTTGAGCGCGTGGTTGCCAGCTATGGCGGCCGGCTGGTCCTTGGCGCCGCGGACATCGAGGCCTTCCCGCAGCTTGCCCAGGCCTTCCAGGTGCAGGCCGTCCCCACCGCCGTCGCCGTCCTCAAGGGGCAGCCGGTGCCGCTGTTCCAGGGCGGGGCCGAGGAACAGCAGGTGCGCAGCCTCTTTGACGAACTCCTCAAGGTGGCTGCGGCCAACGGGGTTACCGGGAGCCTTGACGGCGGAGCGGGCGGAGAGCCGGAGCCTGCGCCACTGCCGCCGCTGCACCAGGCCGCCTTCGACGCCATTGAGGCCGGCGACTACGCCGCCGCTGCCGAGGCCTACCGCCAGGCGCTGAAGGAGATGCCGTCGGACCACGAGGCCAAGGCCGGGCTGGCGCAGGTGGAGCTGATGGACCGGCTGCAGTCCTTGTCGGCCCAGGACAGCGAGGCGCTGCGGGCGCAGGCCGCCGCTGAGCCGGACAACCTGGCAGCGCAGCTTGGCGTGGCGGACCTGGATGTGGCCGGCGGGCACGTCGAGGATGCGCTGAACCGGCTGGTGGCGTTCATCGGCAGGAACTTCGGCCCGGAGCGGGAGACCGCGCGGGTGCGGCTGCTGGAGCTGTTCGACGTGGTGGGCGCCGGTGATGAGCGGGTGGCAAAGGCACGGCAGGCGCTTGCCCGGGTGCTGTTCTAGTGCCGGCCCTGTTCCAGCCGCTGACGCTGCGGTCCATGGAGTTGGAGCACCGCGGCTGGGTTTCGCCCATGTGCCAGTACAGCTGCGATCCCGACGACGCTCCGGGAGTACCGAACGACTGGCACCTGGTGCACCTGGGCGGGTTTGCCACGGGCGGCGCGGCGATGATCCTCACCGAAGCGGCGGCAGTGAACGCCGCAGGCCGGATCAGTCCCCGCGATGCCGGCCTCTACAACGACGACCAGGCGGCGGCCTGGCAGCGGATCATTTCCTTTGTGCACCGGCACGGTGTTGCCGGTACGAAAATCGGCGTGCAGCTGGCCCATGCCGGGCGCAAAGCGTCCACGTACTGGCCGTTTTCAGGCAAGCACGGCAGTGTTCCGGCGTCCGACGGCGGCTGGGACACCGTGGGCCCGTCCACCACGGCCTTCGAGGGCTATGCGGCGCCTGCCGCCATGACCGGGGAACAGATCCACGGTGTCATTGCCGATTTCGCCGCAGCCGCCGTCCGCGCGGTGGACGCCGGCTTTGACACCATGGAGATCCACGGGGCGCACGGCTACCTCCTGCACCAGTTCCAGAGCCCGTTGATCAACCAGCGCAGCGATGAGTGGGGCGGCGATGAAGCCGGACGGAACCGGCTCATGCTGGCCGTGGTTGACGCGGTCCGCGCCGTGATTCCCGATTCCATGCCCCTGCTGCTCCGGATCTCGGCCACCGACTGGGCACCGGGCGGCGTGGACCAGGCGGCGTCTGTCCGGCTGGCGCGGGAGGCCGCCGCGCACGGCGTGGACCTGGTGGATGTCTCCAGCGGCGGGGCGGTGGCCAACCAGCAGATCAAGCCGGGCCTGGGCTATCAAACCGGATTCTCTGCTGCTATCCGCGGGGAGGCAGGAATTGCCACCGGAACGGTGGGCCTGGTGACCACCCCGGGGCAGGCGGAACATGCCATCGCCACCGGGCAGGCGGACGGCGTCTTCATTGCCCGGGCGGCCCTGCGGGACCCCCACTGGTGGCTCCGCGCGGCATTCGACCTGGGCTATGACATCTCCTGGCCTCCCCAGTACGAGCGGGCCATCCCGCGCCGGGCCTTCTGACCGCGGCGTCCGGCATGGCGGATCCCGGCGGTAATGGCCCTGAGACCACGGTTGACCGGCAACTGGAAGCGAAAATCCTGGAACTTTTGGCATCCCGGGCGGCCACCTCCACCATCTGCCCTTCCGATGCCGCCAGGGCGGTGGGCGGAGATGACTGGCGCGGGCTCATGGATCCAGCACGTGATGCCGCGCGGCGCCTGGTCGATGCGGGGCTGGTCCATGTCACCCAACGCGGGATGGTGGTTGATCCCGCCACGGCCAAGGGGCCGATCAGGATCCGGAAGGTTCCTCAACGCGACGGCGGGTAAACGACTCTGTGCCGTCAGCCCAGCAGGTCATCCACATAGCACCAGCGCCACTCTTCGCCGGGTTCGATGCTGCGCATCACCGGGTGGCCGGACTCCTTGAAGTGGCGGCTGGCGTGCCGGCCGGCGGAGGAGTCGCAGCAGGCGACGTTTCCGCACCCCAGGCACATGCGCAGGTGCACCGGCGTGGTTCCCTCCCGCTCGCACGCGGCACAGGACGGGTTGGCGGGTGCCGGCGATGGCATGGTGGCCGTCAGGTGGTCGCAGACGCCGCCGGGCTGGGACAATCCTTCGCCGGCGCCTTCAGCGGCAGCGCCCAGTTCGTGGAGGGAAGCGTCCAGCATGGACTCCTCCACATCGAGCCGTTCCAGGACCTCGCTGAGGACTTCATGGGCAAAGTCCCCGCCGCGCCGGAGCTCCAGCACCTTGTCCCGTTCGGCCTCCAGCATGGCCATCCGCAGCTGCGCGTACCGCTGGCTGGGGGTGGCCGCCTCTGCCGCGGACCTGCCCAGGCGTTCCCAGGCCGCAAGTCCCCGCTCCTGGGTGCGCCGGCGCAGCATGTCCATGACCTCCGGCGGGTCGCTGTCGCGCCGCAGCTGCTCCAGCCGCTCCATCCCCGCCGTCGTGGCCAGCTGCATCAATGAGGCCTGGTTCAGTGCGTCCTCCCGCTTGTCGGGCCCCGGCAGCCCCAGGGCCCGGACCAGGGGCGGCAGCGTGAATCCCTGCAGCACCAGGGTGCCGGCCACCACCACCATGGCGGCCAGGACCAGCACGTTGCGGTGCTCCAGGTCATCCGGCAGTGTCAGGACGGCGGCTAGGGTCACCACACCGCGCATGCCCGCCCAGGACACAATCGCGGGAAACTGCCAGGGCGGCGCAGGGTCTGCCCGCTGCACCGACGGAATCAGGCGGGGCAGGTACGTGGCCGGAAAGACCCAGACGGGGCGCAGCACCAGCACCGCCAGCAGGATCACGGCGCACCCAAGCCACACACGGCCGGCGCCGAGCGAATCGTCCTGGACACTGTCAATGATGCTCCGCACCTGGAGGCCGATCAGGAGGAACACGGCGTTCTCCAGCAGGAACTGGACGGTGTCCCAGTTGCTCCGGGCGCTTTGCCGCGCGGCACCGTTGGGCATGGAGGGCGCCTTGGTGCCCATTACCAGGCCGGTGACGACGACGGCGAGCACGCCGGACGCGTGAATCGCCTCGGCGGGAAGGAATGCAACGAACGGTGCCATCAGCGACGTTGAGGTGTTGATGGCAACGTTGCTGATCCGTTTCCTGATTTCGGTGAGGAGGTAAGCGGCGGCGAGGCCCACCACGAGGCCCCCGCCGGCGGCCACCACAAAGCCGCCCGCCACATCCAGTACCGAGACGGACCCGGCAATGGCCGCGAGCGCGGCGCGCAGGCACACCAGCGCCGTGGCGTCATTGACCAGTGATTCGCCTTCCAGGATGTTCACGATCCGGCGCGGCATTCCCACCTTCCGCGCGATGGCCGTAGCAGCCACGGCGTCCGGAGGCGCCACCACGGCACCCAGGGCAATGGCGGCCGCCAGCGGGATTTCGGGGAAGAGCCACCACACCACCAGCCCGACTCCCAGGGTGCCGAAGATGACGTAGCCCACGGACAACAGGCCGATGGACCGGCGGTTGGTCTTGAAGTCGAACAGCGAGGTGCGGAACGCGGCCGCGTAGAGCAGCGGCGGCAGCAGGCCCACCAGCACCAGCTCCGGGTTCAGCTCCACCGGCGGAATGAACGGCAGGAACGATCCCGCCACCCCCGCCAGGACCAGCAGCAGCGGAACCGGGATATTGAACCTGCGGCCCGCGGCGGCACCGGCGCACACCACGGCAACAATCACCAGCAGGCCCAATGCGATATCCATGGGGTTAGTTTCCCACCCCGCCAGCCCCGGTCCGAGGCTAGGCTGGGCTCATGACTGCTCCGCTACCTGACCAGGCGTCGAATACCGGGCCCGTGGCTGCCCTTTCCATCCGCGGGCTGGCCAAACGGTTCGGCGGGAAGATCGCCGTGGACGGCATCAGCCTGGAGGTTCCCGCGGGTTCGTTTTTCGGGATCGTGGGCCCCAACGGTGCCGGCAAGACCACCACGCTGTCCATGGCCACCGGCCTTCTGCGCCCCGACTTCGGCACGGCGGTGGTGCACGCCGTGGATGTCTGGCAGCATCCGCTGGAAGCCAAGCGGTTGATGGGGATCCTGCCTGATGGCGTCCGGCTTTTCGACCGTCTTACGGGAGAGCAGCTGATTACTTATGCCGGGCTCCTGCGTGGCATGGACAAGGCCGTGGTGGCTGCCCGGGTGGGGGAGCTGCTCGCGGCCATGGACCTGACGCAGGACGCCGGCACGCTGGTGGTGGACTATTCGGCCGGCATGACCAAGAAGATCGCCCTGGCCTCCGCCCTGATCCACGCCCCGCGGCTCCTGGTCCTCGACGAACCCTTCGAAGCGGTCGACCCCGTGTCGGCCGCGAACATCCGCTCCATCCTGGACCGGTACGTGGCCTCCGGCGGGACCGTCATCGTGTCCAGCCACGTGATGGACCTGGTCCAGCGCATGTGCGACCACGTTGCCGTGGTGGCCCGCGGCCGGCTGCTGGCGGCGGGGACGGTGGACGAGGTGCGCGCCGGCGCCTCCCTTGAGGACCGGTTCGTGCAGCTGGTCGGCGGGCACAGCCACACGGAAGGGCTGGAATGGTTGCGCACCTTCTAAGGCTCAAGCTCACGCTGCTTCGCAATGGGCTGCGCCGCAGCCCTTGGCAGCTGGTGGGCATGGCCATCGCAGGGCTCTATGCCCTGGGGGTCGTGGCAACACTGATCATCGCCCTGGTCCTGCTGCGCAACGCCAGTCCCGAGACCGCACACACCGCAGTTGTCCTGGGCGGCTCCGCCGCCGTGCTTGGCTGGGGCGTCATACCGGTGGTGGCATCCGCCACGGACATGACCCTTGATCCGGCGCGCTTCACCACCTTTTCGGTTCCCATGAAGCAGCTGCTCGCCGGCCTGGCCCTGGGCGGGCTGATCGGCATCCCGGGCCTGGCCACCGTGCTGGTGGCCCTGTCCACGGTGGTGACCTGGTCCCGCGGAGTGCTTCCCGCGCTCGCAGCCCTCCTGGGCGCAGCCCTGGGCGTGATGACCTGCGTCGTGCTGGCCAAGGTGGTCACCACCGCAACGGCAAGCCTGGCTGCTTCCCGGCGCTTCAAGGACATCAGCGCCATCGCGTTCATGGTGCCACTGGTCCTGCTGGGACCCATCGTGGCAGGGGTTGGCCGCGGCATCAGCGCGTCCACCGGGTTCCTGCCCGGGTTCGCCCGGACGTTGTCCTGGACCCCGCTTGGAGCACCGTGGGCGCTCGGCGGCGACATCGCGTCCGGCCGGCCCGGGCAGGCCGCTGTGAAGCTGCTGGTGTCCGTGGCAGTCCTCGGCGCCCTGGCCTGGTGCTGGAAGCTGCTGCTTGAGCGCGCGCTGGTGACTCCGCCATATGCCGGTGCCGGGAAGCGCAGGGGCGGCCGCCTGGGCCTGTTCGGCGTGCTGCCGGCCACCCCCGCCGGCGCCGTGATGGCCAGGTCGCTTACCTACTGGCTACGGGACCCGCGGTATTCGGGTTCGCTGGTGGTGATCCCGCTGCTTCCGGTGGTGCTGGCTTTCCAGGGGGCCCAGACCGGCAGCTATGGCAGCCTTGCCTTCCTCGCCCCGGTGTCGGCCTTCATCCTGGCCTGGTCCATCTCCGCGGACGTCTCCTATGACAACACGGCCTTTGCGCTGCACCTGGCCATCGGGGTCCGCGGGGTGGCGGACCGGCTTGGCAGGGCCCTGGCGTGCCTGACCTTCGCGCTGCCGGTGGTGCTGGTGTTCGCCGTGGGGTACGCGGCCTTCACGCAGAACTGGGCAGCGCTGCCGGGCCAGCTGGGATTCAGCCTGGGAATCCTCTTCACGGGCCTGGGGCTGTCCTCGGTGGTGTCGGCCCGGTACACGGTAACGGTCCCGCTGCCTGGCGACAGCCCGTTCAAGAAGCCGCCGGGCAACGTGGGCCAGACCCTGGCCGTGCAGTTCGTGGGAATGCTGGTCCTGATGCTCCTGGTCCTGCCCGAGGCCGCGCTGCTGGTTGCGCAGGCCGTCACCGGGAATGTCCTGTTCGGCTGGCTTAATCTTGCCGCAGGAACAATCCTTGGCCTGGTCCTGTTCCTGGCCGGTGTCCGCCTGGGGGGCAAGTGGCTCGACGCGCGGGGGCCCGAGCTCCTGGCGCAGGTAACCGTCAACCGCTGACAAGGTCACGGAAAGGAACAATATGGAAATCGTCATCCTGGGCGGCAGCAGGCAGATCGGAAAGCTTGCGGCCGACGCCATTGAACAGCTGGTCCGGCGCAAGCCTGCCGCCGTCCTTGGCCTGGCCACGGGGTCCTCGCCGCTGCCCGTCTACGACGAACTGGCCGCCCGGCACGAACAGGGCCTGGACTTCAGCGGCGCCTCCGGATTCGCGCTGGACGAATACGTAGGCCTGCCGGCAGGCCATCCCGAGTCCTACCGCGAGGTGGTCCGCCGGGAATTCACCAACCGGGTGAACATCGCGCCGGAGAACGTCCATGGCCCCGACGGAACCGCAACCGACATCCCCGCAGCCTGCGAGGCGTACGAACAGGCCATCCCGAGGCGGGCGGCGTGGACCTGCAGCTGCTGGGCGTGGGCACCGACGGCCACATCGGCTTTAATGAACCAGGCTCTTCCTTCGCATCCCGGACCAGGATCAAGAGCCTGATCGAGCAGACCCGCAGGGACAACGCCAGGTTCTTCAACAGCCTGGCTGAGGTGCCGCACCACGTCATTACCCAGGGACTGGGCACCATCATGGCGGCCAGGCACGTGATCCTGCTGGCAACCGGTGCGCAAAAGGCCCAGGCCGTCCGCGATTTCGTCGAAGGACCGGTGGCAGCCATTTGCCCTGCGTCCGTGCTGCAGTTCCATCCCCACGCCACCGTCCTACTGGACGAGGCCGCCGCTTCCGCCCTGAAACTGGCGGATTTCTACCGCCACACCTACGAGAACAAGCCGGCCTGGCAAGGTCTTTAGGTGCCCTGCAGGCGCTGCGCACGACGACGAAAAAGTACGACGGCGGCCGGTACCGGAGCCTGCCACGGGCGTGCCGCCGTCGAACGCCCGGCCGGTGGAACGGCTAAGATGGATGGCATGACTAGCATGACGGACCCTCTCGAAAACGACCCGATGCGCGAGCTTTCCGGGGCTGGATCGTCCACGGCCACCATTGAGCGCGAGGAACTGCGCCAGGAAGTGGAACCCGGGGACCGGGAGCGCTTTTCGCACTATGTGCGGAAGGAAAAGATCATGGAGTCCGCGCTGACCGGGGAGCCCGTCATCGCCCTTTGCGGCAAGGTCTGGACGCCGGGCCGGGACCCGCAGAAGTTCCCGGTCTGCCCCATGTGCAAGGAGGTCTACGAAGGCCTCCGGCCGGGCAATGACGGCGGCAAGGGTCCCGGAGGGGACTCGGACAGCAACAAATAGTGACGGAGACGCTCTTTGGCGGCCCCACCCTGCCTCCGGCCTACCCGGAACGCGCAGCCTGGGGAACCGCCCCGAAACTCCGTGCCTGGCAGCAGGAAGCCCTTGACCTCTATCTGAGGAACAGCCCCCGGGACTTCCTTGCGGTGGCAACCCCGGGTGCCGGTAAAACCACCTTCGCGCTGCGGATCGCCTCCACGCTCATCGACTCCGGTGCCGTGAACCGGGTGACCATTGTGGCGCCCACTGACCACCTGAAGCGCCAGTGGGCGGATGCTGCCGCCAAGGTGGGGATCGCCATCGACCCCAACTTCAAGAACTCCGACGGCCAGCACGGCCGTGGCTTCATAGGCGTCGCCGTCACCTATGCCCAGGTGGCCAGCAAGCCGCTGCTGCACCGGGCCAAGACTGAAGCGGCCCGGACCCTGGTGATCCTGGACGAAATCCACCACGGCGGCGAAGCCCTGTCCTGGGGCGACGGCCTGCGCGAGGCTTTCGATCCCGCCGTGCGCCGGCTGTCCCTGACCGGTACGCCGTTCCGTTCGGACACCTCGCCCATCCCGTTCGTGGAGTACGCCGAGGACCGGGACGGCATCCGGCGCTCCAAGGCGGACTACACCTACGGCTACGGCAACGCCCTCCGTGACCATGTGGTCCGGCCCGTGATGTTCATGGCCTACTCCGGCCAGATGCGCTGGCGCACCAGCGCGGGCGAGGAAATGGCGGCGTCCCTGGGTGAGGCGGCGGTGACCAAGGACATCACCAGCCATGCCTGGCGGACGGCGCTGAACCCGGCGGGGGAGTGGATTCCCGCGGTTCTGGCGGGGGCGGACAAAAGGCTCAGCGAAGTCCGGCGCACTGTCCCCGACGCCGGGGGCCTGGTCATCGCCACCGACCACGAGGACGCCCGCGCGTACGCGGGGCAGCTGAAGAGGATCACCGGCGAATCGCCCACCGTCATCCTGTCCGACGACGCCAAGGCCTCCAGCAAGATCGAGGAATTCTCCGCCGGCGAGAAACGCTGGATGGTGGCCGTGCGCATGGTGTCCGAAGGCGTCGACGTTCCGCGCCTTTCCGTCGGCGTCTACGCCACCTCAACCTCCACGCCGCTGTTCTTCGCGCAGGCGGTGGGCCGCTTTGTGCGTGCCCGCAAAAGGGGAGAGACGGCGTCGGTCTTCCTGCCTTCGGTGCCGCAGCTGATGGCGCTGGCCAACTCCATGGAAATGGAACGCGACCACGCGCTGGACCGGCCGGAGAAAGAGGACGGGGACGGACTGTTCAACCCCGAAGACTCGCTCATGGAGGAGGCCAACCGCGAGGAGAAGGCCTCCGACAGCCTCACCAAGGGCAAGTTCGAGGCGCTGGACTCCCAGGCATCCTTTGACCGGGTCCTGTTCGACGGCGGCGAGTTCGGTACGGGCGGCGAAGTGGGGTCCGACGACGAGCTGGACTTCCTGGGGATCCCCGGCCTGCTGGACGCGGAGCAGGTGGGGACACTGCTGCGCCAGCGCCAGCACGAGCAGCTGAACCGGAAAAACCGCAAAGCACCGACGGCCGCCGAGAGCCAGGCCCCGGCCGTTCCCGACCACCGGATGCTGATGGACCTGCGGAATGAACTGGCCAAGAACGTCGCTGCCTGGGCTGCCCGGACCGGGACACCCCACGGCGTGGTGCACACCAAGCTGCGCACGGTCTGCGGCGGGCCTCCCGTTGCGCAGGCCAACGAGGAACAGCTGAAGTCGCGGCTGCGCAAGCTCCAGGACTGGTTCGTGGGCCGCAAGTAGCGGCTCAGGCGATGTCGGCCCCGCCCAGTTCCAGCTCGACCACCGTGTCTTCGAGGTCCTCGGCGATGCCGGCGGTCAGCGACCGTACCACCGTGACGCCGTAGCCGGCCTGGACGGCGTCCAGCGCCGTGGCCTTCACGCAGTAGTCGGTGGCGATGCCGACCACCACCACGTCCTCCACGTCGTGGCTCTGCAGCCAGTCATCGAGGCCGATGGCGTCTTCATCGGGCTCCAGCGACTCCCTGGCGCCGGCCAGGCCGCCGGCCTGCCGTTCCCCGGTGGGAACGGCGTCTTCCGGGGCCAGCAAACCCTCGAAACCTGAGTAGGCGGCGGCGAACTGGCCTTTCCGGAAGTAGGCATCGATGAACTCGGTGTCCAGATCCGGATGAAGATCGGCTCCCCGGGTGCCGGCTACGCAGTGCGGCGGCCAGCTCTCCTTGAAATCAGGGGTGTCCGAGAAGTGGCTGCCGGGGTCCACGTGCCAGTCCTGGGTGGCAACCACATAGTCGTATTCGCTGTTGTGGGCATCCAGGTACTCGCTGATGGCACCTGCCACGGCCGCGCCGCCGGGAACGGCGAGCGAGCCGCCCTCGCAGAAATCGTTCTGCACGTCCACGATGATCAAAGCGCGGGACATCAGTGCTCCTTCAGTTTTCCTCATAGACAGTGGGGATGGCGGCCTCGCCCCGCTGCAGGCGGTTGACCACGGACGGCAGCTCGGCCATGGAGTCGGCGTGGCGCTGCCGTGCGCGGAGCACGCCGTCGTATCCGGTCCAGCCAGGCAGCAGTTCGCCGTTCTTCATGAACTGCTGCAGCAACGGACGGTCATTGCCGTCGTCCTCCGGCCGGTGGCCCACGCCCACCACCTCCGCGGTAGCGGTGCCGCGTTCGTCCAGCTTCCGCAGCGCGTACTTGCGCCCGCCAACACTGGCCTTGTTCTTGGCCGCCTTGGCCACGGACACGAAGTTGCCGTCATCGCCGGTCCGGCTGACCAGCTTGTAGACCATGCTGGCGGTGGGAGCCCCGGAGCCGGTCACCAGCGACGTTCCCACGCCGTAGGAATCCACCGGCGCCGACTGCAGGGCGGCGATGGCGTACTCATCCAGGTCCGAGGTCACCACGATCTTGGTGTGTTCGTTGCCGAGGTCGTCCAGCAGCCTGCGCACCCACTGCGCCTGGGCCACCAGGTCGCCGGAGTCCAGCCGGACGGCGCCCAGGCGGGGCCCTGCCAGGTCCACTGCCGTGCGGACTGCCTTTTCGACGTCGTACGTATCCACCAGCAGCGACGTTCCGTCGCCCAGCGAGGCAATCTGGGCCTCGAAGGCCTCCCGCTCGGTGTCGTGCAGCAGCGTGAACGAGTGGGCTGCGGTGCCCACGGTCTTCACGCCGTAGCGGATGCCTGCTTCAAGGTTTGACGTGCTGTCAAAACCGGCAATGATGGCCGCGCGGGCTGATGCCGTGGCGGCTTCCTCATGGGTGCGCCGGGAGCCCATCTCGATACAGGGCCGGCCACCGGCGGCACTGACCATCCGGGAAGCGGCGGAGGCAATGGCGGTGTCGTGGTTAAGCACCGACAGCAGGTAGGTCTCCAGCATGCAGGCTTCGGCGAAGGAGGCCTCGACGATCAGGATGGGGGAGTTGGGGAAGTAAGCCTCGCCCTCGGCATAGCCCCAGATGTCGCCCGAGAATTTGTAGTTGGCCAGGTACTCCAGCGTCTCCTGGTTCACCACCCGGGTCCGCTCCAGGAACTCCAGTTCAGCGTCGCCGAAGCGGAACTGCGCAATGCCTTCCAGGAGCCGTCCCGTTCCGGCGACGATGCCGTAGCGCCGGCCGTCCGGCAGCCGCCGCGCGAACGCCTCGAACACGGACCTGCGGTGCGCCGCCCCGGAATGGAGGGACGCCTGCAGCATGGTCAGCTCGTAGTGGTCGGTGTAAAAGGACGTGCGGGGATGGTCCCAGCCGGCTGAGGTGCTCACGAAAGTCACTCTAGTCCCCACCGGCTCCCGCGTCTCGCTTCGCTTCGCCGCGGGGCCCTCGCCGGCGTGGGCCCACCCACCGGCTCCCGCGTCTCGCTTCGCTTCACCGCGGGGCCCTCGCCGGCGTGGGCCCACCCTCCCCATAGAATGGACAGATGACCATAAGCGTTGCGCCCGGCCCTGATACACAGGAGGGCACCCGGACCGGCACGGCAGAGTCCACCGACTCCCTGACCGCACCGGACATCCCCTGGAACCTGGTGATCTGGAACGATCCGGTGAATCTGATGAGCTACGTCAGCTACGTGTTCCAAAGCTACTTTGGCTACTCCGAGACGAAAGCGAACAAATTGATGATGGAGGTCCACCGGAAGGGCCGCTCCATCGTCGCCTCGGGCAGCAAGGAGCAGGTGGAACGCCACGCCGTGGCCATGCACGGGTTCGGCCTGTGGGCCACGGTGGAAAAGGCCAGCGGCGGCAACGGCGGCGCATCAGGCAAGTCCGGCGGTCCGCGCCAGGGTAAGGGAAAACGTGGCTAAGGCATTTAAATACGGGCTCAAAGGCATCACCGGTTACCTGGAACCGGCTGAACGGGACCTGCTGCGCAGCCTGATCGACGACGTCATCTCCATGCTTGAGCCCGAGGACCGTACGGGGCAGGACCCGCTGGCGGCGCTGATCGGCCTGGACATGGATGTGTCCGAACCCACGGACCGTGCGGTAAAGCGGCTGCTCCCCAACGTCGTGAAGGACGACGGCGGCGCGTCCCTCGAGTTCCGCCAGCTCACCGAGCGTTCACTTCGGGAAACAAAGATCGGGGCCCTGCGCGCCGCGGCGCTGGACCTGGACAAGGACGAGATCGTCCTGACGCCCGAGGGGGCGCAGCACTGGTCCATGGCACTGAACGATGTGCGGCTGGTCCTGGCCGAGCGGCTGGACATCCGGGACGAGGCAGACGCCGAGCACGTCCACCGCATGCAGGACTGGTCCCAGGCCGAAGACGTGGAGAGCTACCTGGCACTCGTCTACAACTTCACCACCTGGCTTCAGGAGTCCCTGGTCCAGGCCATGCTGCAGTCCATGGAAACCCGCCGGTGAGCCGCGGCGGCCAGGGGGAGGCCGTCCGCTGTGACGCAGACGACATGAGTCGCAGGACACAAGATGATGGCTGACGCTTCCGGGAACACCTATCCTCGAATAATCATGACTACAGCCCCGAGCATGGAACCACCGGCGGAAGCGCAGGCAACGGACCCCGGCAGCGGCTTTCCGGACGCTGCCCCGGAAGCCCGTCCCATCGGTGTCTTCGATTCCGGTGTCGGCGGGCTCACCGTGGCCCGCTCCATCATCGATCAGCTGCCCAACGAGTCAATCCTCTACGTGGGGGACACGGCCCACGGTCCCTACGGGCCGCTCCCCATCGCAGAGGTGCGGGCCAACGCGCTGGGTGTCATGGACGAACTGGTGGACTCCGGCGTCAAGCTGCTCACCATCGCCTGCAACTCGGCGTCGGCCGCTGTCCTGCGGGACGCCCGGGAGCGCTACACCGCCAAGTACGGGATCCCGGTCATCGAGGTCATCCAGCCAGCGGTGCGTCGCGCCGTTGCCGCCACCCGCAGCGGACGGGTGGGCGTCATCGGCACGTCGGCCACTGTTGGTTCACGCGCATACGAGGACACCTTCGCCGCCGCACCTGACCTGGAAATCACCTCCGTGGCGTGCCCGGAGTTCGTCAGCTACGTGGAGGCCGGCATCACCACAGGGCCGGCGCTGCTCGCCGTGGCGGAGGAATACCTTGCGCCCCTGAAGGCCGCCGGGGTGGACACCGTGGTGCTGGGCTGCACGCACTACCCGCTGCTGACGGGCGTGATCTCCTACGTCATGGGCGCGGATGTCACACTGGTCTCCAGTGCCGAGGAAACCGCCAAGGATGTCTACCGGGCCCTGGCCACCCACAACCTGCAGCGGACCTCCCCAACCCCGCCCGAGCACCATTTCGTCGCCACTGGCGATGCGGGGCAGTTCGAGGCGCTGGCCCGGCGCTTCCTGGGCCCCGAGGTGCTCTCGGTCCGCCACGTGGACCATGTGGCCGCGCAGTACCCCACGGGCAGCCTGGCCCGGATCACCCCGGAGATGATCGCCGCCGCGCAGAGCGCGCGGGACCGCCCCAGGATCTCCAACTTCGTTGGCGGCGGACTGGCCGGCGCACGCCGGGCCGGAGGGCCCGCCCTGTGAAGCTGACCATCGTGGGATGCACGGGCTCGTTCCCCGGGCCCGGCTCCCCGGCGTCGTGCTACCTCCTGACCGCCACGGACGGTGAACGGACGTGGAAGGTGGTGATGGACCTCGGCAGCGGCGCGCTGGGAGCCATCCAGCGCTACACGGACCTTGAAGACATCGACGCGATCTTCCTCACGCACCTGCACCCGGACCACTGCATGGACCTGTGCGGACTGCACGTGGCCATCCGCTGGAAGCCCGGCGGCTGGGACCGGGGCCGGATTCCCGTGTGGGGCCCCGCCGCCACAGCGGACAGGATGGCAACGGCTTACGGGCTGGACCTGGACCCCGGCATGCATGAGGAGTTCGACTTCACCAACTGGACCGAACGCGAACCCGTGACCGTGGGCCCTTTTACCGTGACCCCCTTCGCCGTCAACCATCCCATCGAGGAGGCCTACGCCCTGCGGGTGGAGGTGGTGGAGCCCGGCAAGGACGGCACCCCGGTGTCCCGGGTCCTGACCTATTCCGGGGACACCGACTCCTGCCCAGGGCTTGAGGAAGCCGCCAAGGACGCCGACCTGTTCCTGTGCGAGGCAGCCTTCGAAGAGGGCCGTGACGCCGACATCAAGGATGTCCACCTGACCGGCAAACGGGCGGGGGAGGCTGCAGCTGCGGCCGGTGCACGGCGGCTCCTGCTCACGCATATCCCGGTATGGACCTCCCAGACCACCGTCATGGCCGAGGCCCGTCCCGTGTTCCCCGGTGACGTGGCCGTTGCCGTGGCCGGCGTGCACTACACCATCTAGCCGCGCCGGTACTCGATAAGCTGGGGGCATGACATCTGAAGCAACTGCAGTGCCCATTGTGCGTGCCGACGGCCGTGCCCCCGACCAGCTCCGGCCCATCAGCATCACCCGCGGATGGTCCAACCAGGCTGAGGGATCGGCGCTGATCGAGTTCGGCAACACCCGGGTGCTGTGCACGGCCTCGCTGACCCCCGGTGTCCCGCGCTGGCTGAAGGGCGAGGGCCGCGGCTGGGTCACCGCGGAATACGCCATGCTGCCGCGCGCCACCAACACCCGGTCCGACCGTGAATCCGTCAAGGGAAAGATCGGCGGCCGCACCCACGAGATTTCGCGCCTGATCGGGCGTTCGCTGCGATCCATCATCGACACCAAGGCCCTGGGGGAGAACACCATCGTCCTGGACTGCGACGTCCTCCAGGCCGACGGCGGCACCCGCACCGCAGCCATCACCGGAGCCTATGTGGCGCTTGCCGACGCCATCCGGTTCGCCCGGGACAACAAGCTGATTGCCCGCACCGCCGAGCCGCTGGTGGACACCATTGCCGCTGTCTCCGTGGGGATCATCGACGGCGTTCCCATGCTGGACCTGCCCTACGTGGAGGATGTGCGCGCCGAGACCGACATGAACGTGGTGGTGACCGGCTCCGGCAAGTTCGTGGAGGTGCAGGGCACCGCGGAGGGCGCTCCCTTCGACCGGGCGGAACTGGACCAGCTCCTCGACCTGGCCCTGCTGGGAACGGCCCAGCTCGCTGCCATCCAGCGCGAAACCCTCGCGGAATCCCTGTGAGCGGAACCCCTGCGGGCAGCGCTCCCCGGCTGGTGCTCGCCACGCACAACAAAGGCAAACTCCGCGAACTCCGTGAGCTGCTGCGCGGGCAGGTACCAGGGCTCGACGTCGACACCCAGGTGGTGGACGCCGCGGCGGCAGGTGCGCCGGACGTCGCCGAAACCGGTGTGACGTTCGCCGAGAATTCGCTGCTGAAGGCACGCGCCGTGGCCGGCGCCACGGGACTGGTGGCCATCGCCGATGACTCCGGGCTGGCCGTGGACGTCATGGGCGGGGCTCCGGGGATCTTCTCCGCCCGCTGGGCAGGACGCCACGGCGACGACGCCGCCAACCTGGACCTGCTGCTGAATCAGCTCTCCGACGTTCCGGACGAGCACCGCGGCGCCGCGTTCGTCTGCGCCGCCGCGCTGGCCATGCCGGCCGGCGCGGAAGGCCCGGGGCGTGAAGTGGTGGAGTACGGGCAGTTGGAGGGGATCCTCTTGCGTGAACCCCGGGGGACAGGCGGGTTTGGCTACGATCCCGTGCTGCAGCCGGCTGGCGAGGACCGGAGCTGCGCCGAGCTCTCCGCCGAGGAAAAGAATGCCATCAGCCACCGCGGCAAGGCCTTCCGGGCACTGCTGCCCTCGATTGTGGCCGCCCTGGAGGCAGCACGCTAGGAGCCCGCCGGCAAGGCCAGCCAACAAAAAGAAGGTGCCCACCCGGCCGGGTGGGCACCTTCTTTTGGCAATTTGGAGCCGGGCGGCTGCTACTCCGGGCGGCCGCGGCGGACGTTGCGGGGAGTCTCCTGCTCCTCTTCCGGCTCGTGCTCCTCGATGAACTCATCGACGGCATCCGTGCCGTAGGCCCGGGCCTGGCGCTTGGCGGACAGGCCGCGCAGGACCTCGATGCCGATGGGAATCACCGAGACCAGCACGATGGCGATGAAGATGATGTCCAGGTTGTCCCGGACCCACGGAACCTTGTCGCCCAGCAGGTAGCCGAGCAGCGTCACGCCGCCGCCCCACAGCACCGCGCCGATGACGTTGTAGATGAAGAACTTCTTCCTGCTCATCTGCGCGACACCAACGATCACGGGGACAAAGGTGCGGATGATGGGCACGAAACGGGCCAGGATCAGGGCCTTTCCGCCGTGCTTTTCAAAGAAGGCATGCGCATTTTCGATATTTTCACGTTTGAAGAGCCGGGAGTTTGGTTTGTTGAAGATGGCCGGGCCGGCCTTGGAACCGATGAGGTAGCCGGTCTGGTTGCCGACGATCGCCGAAACCACGATCAGCAGGGCCAAAAGCCAGATGTTGAACTTGATGGTGTCCGTGGCCACCAGCAGGCCCGCGGTGAACAGCATGGAGTCCCCGGGGAGGAAGAAGCCCACCAGCAACCCGGTTTCGGCGAAGACGATGCCGCACACCAGCAGGACCACCCAGGGAGCGAGCGCGGGATCGGCCAGGAAGACCTGGGGGTTCAGCCAATCGGGCAGGAAGGAAGCCATTTTCGGCTGCACCGGTCCCGCACCGCCCAGCATGGACACAGCGAGGTCATTCATCACAGGAAAGTTCACCCCTCAAGGGTACTTGACCGGCCTGTGCCTCCCCGGCTGGGACGTTTGCGGCGGGTAAGGTAGGGGCCGTGGGTTTGGACTTTACGGCGATCGACTTCGAAACGGCCAACGGCTTCCGCGGCTCCCCGTGCTCCGTGGGACTGACGAAGGTCCGGGGCGGCAGGATCGTCGCAGAGGCCTCCTGGCTGATGCGCCCGCCGGCGGGTTATGACCACTTCGACCACTACAACGTCCGGATCCACGGCATCACCGCCGCGGACGTTGCCGGAACACCCCGTTTCGGCGATCTGTTCCCCGAAATTGGCGCCTTCATCGGTGATGACGTGCTGGCAGCACACAATGCCGCCTTTGACCTGGGCGTGATCCGGTCTGCGCTGGAGGTGTCAGGCCTGCCCGGTCCAGCCTATGACTATGTCTGCACCGTCATGCTATCGCGGCGCTGCTACTCGCTCGTCTCCAATTCCCTTCCCTTCGCCGCCGAGGAAGCGGGCGTGCCGCTGGTAAACCACCATGACGCTGCCGAGGATGCCCGGGCCTGTGCCGGGATCCTCATCGACATCGCCGCGCGCAACGGCGCCAACAGCATCGCCGAACTCTTCCTCTCCCTGGGGCTGGCCATGCCCCACCAGCAGGCCTTCGATCCCGCCTCCGGCGAGCTGTCAAAGGCAAGCATGGCGGCCATGGCGGCTGCTTCCGGCAACGGTGCGGCACTGGTGCAGCGGTTCCAGTCCGGCTGGCCCGAGGAGGGTCCGAATCCGGAACCGAACCTGGACGCCGAGCCCGGCCATCCCCTCTATGCGCAGACGGTGGTATTCACCGGGCAGCTCTCCATCGACCGCCCGGAAGCCAAGCTCCGCTCGGCAAGGTGCGGGGCCCGGACGGAGAGCCGGGTCACCGGACGCACCACGGTCCTGGTGGTGGGGGACGGGTTCGTAGCCTCGGACCTGCGTTCCGGCAGGCTCACCGGCAAGGCCCGCCGCGTCCTGGAGCTCCATGAACGGGGACAGGCCATCGAAGTGCTGTCCGAGGGTGAGTTCCTGCAGATGGTGGGAGGCGGTGACCTCCGGCAGGCCGCGCACGCCGGCGTCGGGGAAGCCTGGGACGGCGCGGCTGCCGTCAGCGCCTGACCTGAGCCGGTACTGGAGTGGCGCACGGTCATGCGGCGCAACACAGCTTGGCCGCGCTGCGGCAGGGTCCTACCCTTTCGTCATGGCCTCCCTCTTTGCTTTCCCGAATCCGGTGAACGAGTACGCTGCCCGTGTCACGGCAGCGCTGGTGGTGGTGCTCGCCGTCGTCACCGCCGTGACAGGTTCCTGGCTCGGGCTGCTGGCCATCAGCATCGGGTTCTGGCTGCGGCTGCTCTTTGGCCCCAGGATTTCACCCCTGGCCCTGCTCTCGGTCAAGGTCATCACCCCGGCACTGGGAAAGGTGAAGCTGGTGCCCGGGCCGCCCAAGCGCTTTGCCCAGGGGATCGGCGCTGCCGTATCCACCGCCGCCCTGCTGCTGTCCGCCGCAGGTGCAGCCCCCGCAGCCTGGGCCCTCCTGGGGATCCTGGTGGTCGCGGCGTCGCTGGAGGCGTTCGCCGGATTCTGCCTGGGGTGCACCATTTTCGGCTTCCTGCAGCGCCGCGGACTGATCCCTGAAGACGTCTGCGAGGCCTGCAACAACATCAGCCTTCGCCGGTCGTAACCTTCACCAACTGGTCGGCCATGCCGCGGACCACCTCCGGCGCCTCCAGGGCCCCCAGCCACTGCGCCGGCAGGCAGTCCTCCCCGTACAGGGCTCCCAGGATGTTTCCCGCCAGCGAACCAGTGGTGTCGCTGATGCCGCCGTGGTTCACAGCCAGCACCACAGCCTCCCGGAAATGCCGGGACGGCTGCACCTCTGCGCCGTCAGCCGGCAACGTGGCAAGTACTGCATAAAGCGCGACGGCGAGGGCCTCCCCGGCAGTCCAGCCTTCGCCGAGCACCTGGACAAGTTCCTCGGGGGCAACAATGGCTTTGTCGGCGAGGCGGAGGGCGGCCTCAAGCCGGTCAGGGAGCTCCGGTGCCACCTCCGGGAGGGTGGCTGCATGCGCGGTGACTGCGGCAGCGGCATCCCGGAGCGCCTCACCCGACACCAGCTTATGGATCAGGAGGCTGAAGATTCCGGCACTTTGGCGGGCGGAAGGATGTCCGTGCGTGAGGGAGGCGGCGTCGGCACTCAACTTGTAGACGGCGTCGGGCGCGATGTGCGGAACCAGCCCGAACGGCGCTGAGCGCATCACCGTGCCGGCGCCTTTCGCTTCGGGGTTGACGGGCCGGATGGACGTACCCATCTCCCCGGTGGCCAGGCCCGTGATGCAGTCCTGGTCCGGATGCCGGCGCTGCCGGAGCACCCCGTTGCCGTCGATCCAGCGGGGCTGCGGTGCGGGCGCTGCTGGACCGGCGTCCTCGCCCTGGCTGGCCAGCCAGCGCAGGTACGCCAGCCAGAGGCAGGCGTTAACGTCCGCACCCACCCCGGAGTTGGCCCACTCCAACGCCTCCACGAGTCCGTCCACGGTGTACAGGGTCAACTGCGTGTCGTCGGAAAAGGGCCAGGGACCGGACAGGGCATCAAACCCGGTCAGGCCCTCCGCTCCGAACCGCTGCCGGATTGCTTCGATCGAATCAGCCTCCACGGCGTAGCCCAGCGCGTCGCCGAGCGCCCCGCCCATTAGGGCGCCGTGGATCCGGGACTTGAGGGTGGGCTCGGGAGTGCGGTGGTCTGTGCTCATGCAGTAAATTTACCGTCCGGGTACCGGTTGCGGTTCAGCCCTTCCCTCCAGAGCGTCCCTTGCAGCCCGGCAGGCGCCACGGACAGCGGCCGTCCAGCAAACGCACAGCCTGGGCTGGAATACTGCACGGGTTGCCCCGCGCGCACCTGCTGGCCGGTTGAAGCACCGGAACGGGCAGCATCCGGACACCAGGCAACGCAAGCACCAGGCCCCAGGAAGCGAAGGTCCCATCATGAGCACCCCCGTCCCCGCCCGCGACGCACTGCACCCCGGCACGGCTGCCGGGCGGACGGCCCTGCTGCCCCGCCTCGCGGCCGAGGCCTTCGGCAGCCTGTTCCTGGCCGTGGCCGGGCTGGGCGTGCCGCTGTTCAGCATTCCGCAGTCCAGCCCGGTGCCGGCCGCCCTTGCTGCCGGGCTGGCCATCACCGCGGCAATGCTCGCGTTCGGACACATCTCCGGTGGCCATTTCAATCCGGCCATCACCCTGGGGCACCTGCTGGCGGGACGCATCCGCGCCGGCGCCGCAGCAGCATACGCCGCCGCGCAGGTGGTGGGAGCCTTGGTGGGCGCGCTTGCCCTGTTCGGGATCCTGCGCACCCTGCCCGGCATCGCCGACAGCCGCACTGCCTTCGATACCGTGACCGCCGGCTTCGGCGAACACTCCATCATCCAGGCGCCGCTCGCCGCAGCCGTGCTCCTGGAATTACTGGGGGCCGCCATCATCGTGGCTGTCTTCCTCGGCGCCGGCCGCTCCGGCGGCAGCCGTACCGTGGCGCCCGTTGCGGTCGGCCTGTCCTTCGCGGCGCTGCTGCAGCTGGGCCAGTCGGTGGGGAACCTGCCCTACAACCCCGCCCGGGCGGTGGCGTCCGCAGTCTTCAGTTCCGGCTGGGCCGTGGAGCAGCTGTGGGTCTTCCTGGTCGCGCCGCTGGCCGGTGCAGCCATCGCCGGGCTGGTGTTCCGCATCACTGGCATGGAAGCGTCCGCTGCTCCCGTTCAGGACGGCGGGGACGTCGACGCCGCCGAGGCCGCGGTTGACGACGACGCCGAGGACGAGGGCCTGGAAAGTACGGGCCCGGACGCGGCTGCGCCCGCACCGGCTGCCCGCCATGAGAAGGCAGGAAGCGTCAATGAGGCCCAGGAATTCTTCGAGGGCAAACGGTCCTGACCGGCGCCGGCCGCGGCGGTTTCTTTGAGTGTCAGTGGTTGCCGATAGCTTAGGGATATGCGGTTACTTCACACCTCGGACTGGCACCTGGGCCGTTCCTTCCATGGCGTAGGCATGCTGGACGCCCAGCGCGCTTTCGTTGACCAGCTGGTCGCTGCGGTCCAGCGGGACGGCGTGGACGTTGTCCTGATCGCCGGCGATGTCTATGACCGGGCGCTGCCGGGCGTGGACGTGGTCCACCTGCTCGACGACGCACTGGTCCGCCTGACTGCCGCGGGCGCCAGGGTGGTCCTCACCAGCGGGAACCACGACTCCGCCATCCGCCTGGGTTTCGCCTCGCGCCTGCTGGAACGCGGGGGAGTGCACCTGCGCACCCGGGTGGAGGACCTCGCCACCCCGCTCCTCCTGCCGCTGGGCACGGATGCCGCCGAAAAGGAAGCCGTCCTGGCGCTTTACGGCATCCCATGGCTTGAGCCCCGGCTGGTTGCCGAACAATTGGGCGCTGAAACGGTGAGCCATTTCGAGGTCACCAGGGCGGCCACCGGCCTGATCCGCGAGGACATCGCCCGGCGCGCGGTTTCCGCCACCGTCCATTCGGTGGTCCTGGCCCACACCTTCGCCAGCGGCGGCATCAGCTCGGACAGCGAACGGGACCTCAGCATCGGCGGCGTGGGTGCGGTGCCGCTGGACCTGTTCAACGGTTTCAGCTACACGGCACTGGGCCACCTGCACGGCCGGCAGCAACTGTCCGGTTCCGTCCGGTACTCCGGTTCGCCTCTGGCCTATTCCTTCTCCGAATCCGCCCATCAAAAGGGTGCCTGGCTGGTGGACATCGGTGCGGAGGGAATCAGTGCCGTTACGGAGGTGCTGTGGGAGGCCCCGCGTTCTCTGGCCGTACTGCGCGGAACCCTGGAGGATCTCCTGGCGGACCCCGGCCATGCATGGGCTGAAACCGCCTACTGCCAGGTCACGTTGACCGATCCCCAACGTCCCGCCCGTGCCATGGAACGGCTCCGCGCCAGGTTCCCGGACACCCTGGTGCTGGCATTCGACCCGGAGGGTGCGGCTGCCACGCCCCGGACCAGCTACAGCAGCAGGCTTGCGGGCGCGCCGGACG
Organism: Arthrobacter sp. Soil764; assembly: GCF_001428075.1. Lineage (GTDB taxonomy): Bacteria > Actinomycetota > Actinomycetes > Actinomycetales > Micrococcaceae > Arthrobacter. Next base: position 509,694 of record NZ_LMSI01000020.1, read on the forward strand.
ACCTCGCCCTGTGCTGCGGATTCCTGGAACACGTGCGGGGACGCAGCGCTGACCAGGCAGAGAAGAACGCGCTCGCCGCCGCGCTGGAGAACGTCAGGCTGCTGGAGGCGTCACGGTGAGAATCCACCACCTGCGCATCTGCGGCTTCGGTCCCTTCGCCGGGAGCGAGGACATCGACTTTGACCGCCTTGGCGCCCACGGCCTGTTCCTGCTGAACGGGCCCACCGGTGCCGGTAAGACCAGCGTGCTGGATGCCATCTGCTTTGCCCTGTACGGCTCCGTCCCCGGAGCCCGCCAGGACGGCAAGCGGCTGCGCAGCGACCATGCGGAACCTGCCCAGGAACCGGCCGTGACGTGCGAATTCTCGTCGCAGGGCCGCCGTTTCGAGGTGACCCGCTCTCCGGCGTGGGACAAGCCCAGCGCTCGGGGCAAAAACGGCTTTACCGTCCAGCAGGCCAAGACGCTGCTCCGTGAGCGGGTGGACGGCGCATGGGTGGAAAAGTCCGCCCGCAACGACGAAGCAGGCGCGGAAATCACGGCCCTGCTGGGCATGGACCGCGAGCAGTTCACCCGGGTGGTAATGCTGCCGCAGGGTGATTTCGCCGCCTTCCTCCGCTCCAAGGCTGCCGACCGCCTGGACCTGCTGCAGAAGCTTTTTGGCACCCAGCGTTTCGAAGCGCTGGAACAGGAACTGTCGCGGCAGGCTGCCGCTGCCCGGGAAGACGTGGCTGCACTCTCCGGGCAACTCGCCCTTCTCGCCTCGCGTGCCGCCACCGAGGCCGCTCCGCTCCAGCTTCCGGACGCCGGGGCTCCGCCGGAGGAAGACGTCCCCGCCCGCCTCGACTGGCTCAAGGCTTCCGTTGCCGGCCGGCTGACGGAACTCAGCGGGCATGCCGCCGCTGCCGCGGCCGCCAGCCAGGACCGCCGCAGCGCTGTGGACCGGGAAGCCGCGCGGCATGAACGGCACCGGAAACTGCAGGCGGCCACGGCGCGGCGAAACGCCGTGGAGGAAGGCGCCGCACGTCAGGAAGAGCTCTCTACCCGCCTCGCCCGGCACCGCCAGGCCGAGGTCCTCCAGGGGCAACTGCAGGCCGTGGACGCGGCGGCCGCCAAGGTCCGCAGTGCGGAGGCCGCTGCCGAATCTGCCATGACGTTGCTCCGCATGGCGGCCGGAGACGACGGCGAGCTGGCCCAGCTGCGCCTGGAAACACGTGCATGGGAAACAGGTGGCCTGGATCCGGAAACGGGGGCCACCCGTGGAAGCCTGTCCGGGGCAGCGGACGAACTTAGCCGCCTGCGGTCATTGCTGGCCGTCGTCGAAGCGCGGCTGCCGGACGAGGACAGGCTCCAGGACCTTCAGGCCCGGCACCGCAGCCTGGCGGGCCGGGAGGAAGAGCTCCGGCTGGCCATCGGGACCCTGGGCAGCCGGGCGGCCCAGCTACAGGAGCAGCGGGCAACGCTGGCCGAGGGCATGGACCAGCTGGAATCCCGTTCCATCGAGGCGGCCCTGCGCCGCAAGGAAGCTGCAGCGGCGGCCGAGCTGCTGGACGTCGTCCGGAGTTATGAAAAAGCGGCCCATCACAGGGACCTGGCCAGGATCCGACATGACGATTCGCGGGAGACACTGCTGGAGGCCAAACGCCAGTGGCTGGACCTGCGGGAGATGCGTCTGGCCAATGCGGCATCCGAGTTGGCTGCCAAGCTGGTGGGCGGGGAGCCCTGTCCCGTCTGCGGAAGCGGGAAGCATCCCCATCCTGCAGACGGTGGCAATGCGGGCCCGGGCCTTGCGCAGGCCGAGGAGGAGGCCCATGGCGCCTACGAGGCCGCAGAGGCAGCCCACGCCCTGGTTGCCGCTGATCTTGCCGAGGCGGAGCAGGCAGTGGCTGTCCTCGCCGGCCAGGGTGGGACTACTCCGGCGGAGGAGGCACGTTCCGGTGCCGATGCTGCACTGGCTGCTGCGGCTGATGCAGAGCAGGCCGCGGACGAGCTGCAGGACAGGCGGCAACGGCTGGAAGCGCTGGACGCCAACATCGGGCAGGCGCTTGCCACGCTGTCTGAAACGGAGGCAGAGCTGTCGCAGACCGCCGTGTCCCTTGCCGATGTGGGGGAGCAGGCCGCAGCGCTGGACAAGGCACTCGCCGGCCTGCGGGGCCACCACCGCAGCCTGAACCGCCGGCTGCGGGCACTCGAGGAGGCCGCGGCGGTCCTGGACAAGGCCGTTGAAGCGCAGGCGCGGCTGGATGAGGCGCGCCTTCGGTCCGCCGAAGTGCAGGAACATTTGGAGCTGGCACTGCCGGCTGCGGGCTTTGCCACGGCCGGCGATGTCCGGGACCAGCTCCTCGGAGCGGCTGAAGCGGCAGACCTGGAAGCTGCCATCCGTGCAGCCCAGGACGAAGCGGCGCGCGTGGCCGGGCTGTTCGAGTCCGAGGACATCGTGCTCGCCCTCGCGGAGGCCGCCGACGGCTTCCTGGCGGACGAGGAACAGCTGGCGGCGCTGCGCCTCGAGGCCGCCGCTGCCCAGAACGCCGCGAGGCAAGCCGACCTGGCCGCCGGCCTCGCCACCCACTGCCTGGAATCCCTGGAATCCATCACCGCCGAATACCATGACCTGGTCCTTTCGTCCCGGGAGCCGGCGGAGCGGGCACAGATGCTGGCCGGATTGGCGGACGCCGCGGCCGGCCGGGGCGAAAACACGTACCGGATGAGCCTGAACAGCTATGTCCTGGCCGCCCGGCTGGAACAGGTGGCCCTCGCCGCGTCGGAGCGCCTGGTGGCCATGAGTGACGGCCGCTACCTGCTCCAGCACACCGACGCCAAGGCGGCCCGCGGTGCCAAGTCGGGGCTGGGCCTTGAAGTGGTGGACCAGTGGACGGGATTCCGGCGGGACACCTCCACCCTGTCAGGGGGCGAGTCCTTCATGGCATCGCTGTCGTTGGCCCTGGGGCTCGCGGACGTGGTCCAGCAGGAGGCCGGAGGGGTGGAAATCGAGACCCTGTTCGTGGATGAGGGCTTCGGAAGCCTGGACGAACAGTCCCTGGAGCAGGTCATGGACGCCATTGAAGGGCTCCGTGACGGCGGCAGGGTGGTGGGGCTGGTCAGCCATGTTGCAGAGATGAAACAGCGCATCGGCACCCAGTTGCAGGTGCTCAAGAGCCGGAACGGCTCCACCCTGCGGATCTCCGAAAGCCTGGACGCCCTCCTCTGACCGGGCCGATATAATGGAGCCCGTTACCGGGTTGCGCGCATCGGGAGGAGGGACGATGCGCACCTACTGAACGAGCCCGGAATTGATGCCTCAAACTACTCCTTCAACCACCCGCAACACTCCTTCCCCCGCCGCCGGAGAGCAGGAAGGGCCCGGCCCGGCACTGACGGAACGGGCAGCAAGGGGACGATTCTCCCGGCTGCCACAGCTTGCCGGCAGAAGCTTCATCCCGCTTGGACTTTTCGCGAGGCTTCCCCTGGCCATGCTGGCCATGGGCACCCTTACGCTCGTCACCTCGGTCAGCGGCTCGTTTGCCGCCGGTGGCGCCGCAGCGGGGGCCGTGGGCATTGGCTCTGCTCTGGGCGCTCCCGTGCTGGGATCCTTGGCAGACAGGCGGGGGCAGCGCCCCGTCCTGCTGCTGGCGGCGGTGCTCAACACCGTGGCTGTGCTGGCCCTGGTCCTCGCCGCAAACGCCACTGGGTCCGGGGACTTCCCGCCGGTTGTCCTGGCGGCTGCCTTTGCCGCGGGCGCCACCTGCCCCCAGGTGGGCCCCTTGGCCCGGGTCAGATGGATGGCGTTGACAACGGACGCCACAGGCCCCTCGATGCCGCCCGGGGGTGCTGCCCGTGACCTGGATACCGCCCTTTCCTACGAGAGCACGGCCGACGAAGTGACGTTTGTCCTCGGCCCGGCCCTGGTGGGTATCCTGGCCAGCCTTGTGGCGCCCTGGCTTCCGCTGGCATTGGCGGCGGCCCTGACCATTACGCTTGTCCCAGCCTTCGCCATCCACCCCACGCATCACGCCGTGCCTGCCGCTCCGCGCCGGGGCGGCAGGAAGGGGAAGGGTGCTGCGCCTGCCGCCAAGCTGCCGTGGGCAGTGGCCCTGCCGGTTGTTGCCATGGTCTGCATGGGGACATTCTTTGGTTCCACCCAGGCCGCTCTCAGCGCCTTCTCCGCCCGGCTCGCCGGCGCCGAAATAGCCGGCCTGTTGTACGCCGTCATGGGCCTCAGTTCCGCGGCGGCCGCACTCTCGGTTGCCTACTGGCCGCGGCGTGCCGGCCTGGCACTGCGCTGGGTGCTCTGCGCGGTCCTGATGGCGGGGCTGGCAGTCCTGCTGCTGGTGCCGGCATCACTGCCCTCGATGGCGGCAGTCCTGCTGGTCCTGGGGCTCCCCGTGGGTCCGGTCATGGTCACCGTCTTCGCAGTGGGCGGAAAGCTGGCTCCCGCCGGACGGCTGGGCACGGTCATGACGGGACTGGCCAGCGGCATAGTGGCCGGAACCGCCATCGGTTCCTCTGCCGGCGGACAGCTGGCCCAGCATCACGGGCCATCGGCCGCGTTCCTTGTTCCAGTCTGCGCGGCGGCGGCGCTGGCGCTGCTTGGTGCGGGAGCCGCCGTCGTCATCCGGCGCCGGGGCTGACAGTCCACCTCCCCGGCCTGCGGGCATTCAGTGCGGTCAGGCCAGTTGCCGCTCAATCCTGGCCGCGCTTTCGGCGATGGCCGCCCCCACCGCTTCCGGATCATGGGCGGAACGGATATAGACCACCGCGAGTGCTGCCGGACGCCCACCGGGCACCCGGACGGGGGCTGCCAGTGAGGATACCCCGGCGATGACCTCGTCATGGCTGGCCGAGTAGCCCTTCCGCCGCGCTTCTGCCGCCTCCGGCCGGTAAGGAATGCCCGTTTCCAGCCGGTCCCACTCCACTTCGGAAAGGGCCGACTGGATGGCGATGCCGGGCGCGCCGGCGTTAATGGGGTGCCGCGTCCCTGGGTGCTGGGCCACGGTGGCTCCCGAATGCCGCGGTTCGACGGTGACCAGGGTAATGCAGTCATGGTGGTCCCACACCGCCACAAAGGCCGTCATGTCCAACGAGTTTGCCAGCTGGGTGAGCTCGGGGAGGGCTGCGCTTTGGAGGTTTCGTGACACGCCGCGTGCCAGGACTGCCAGGCCGGGGCCGGGCTGGACGCGTCCGGCGTCATCACGCACCAGGAGGGAATGGTCTTCCAGGGTTCGCAGGATCCGGTAGGCCACGGACCGGTGGACGCCCATTGCGTCGGCCAGTTCGGCGATGGTCAGCGGACCCGGGGCAGCTGCCAGGATCTCCAGGGCGCGGATGCCGCGCGAAAGGGTCTGGGACGGCGAAGCCTGCGGCGTCGCTGTCCGGGCTGCGGCTGCTGGGGGTGTCATGAACTCCATCCTAGGTGGCAATCCCGGGCATGCCGTGACCCTTGTCTCATCAGCGGCCGCAGAGTATTGTCCTCTATACGAACTGCTCGTTCAAATAAAGAACATTGGAGTTCTGGGTGATGTTCCCATAAAAATTTCCCCGCCCCCGTGTCCCGCATCACAAATCCGTAGTACCCTACTAACTAACTGACCGTTCTGTCGGTAATTCTGAAGGCGTCCGGGCGGCACTGCTGCCCAATGAACAATGGAGTTTCAATGACCACACCTTCCAAGGTGGATACCCCCGCCGGTCCCAGCAGCCGGCGGGAGGAACGCAAGGTCCTCGCCGGCACCCTCGTCGGAACCACCATCGAGTGGTACGACTTCTTCATCTTTGCCCAGTTGACCGCAACGCTGCTGTCGCCGCTGTTCCTGGCGCCGCTGAACGCGTCCAACCCGGGCCTGGCGCAGATCCTCTCCTTTGCCCTCATCGGCATCAGCTTCCTGTTCCGCCCCCTCGGCGCCGTCATCGCCGGCCACCTGGGCGACCGCCTGGGACGGAAGGCGATGCTCGTCTTCACCCTGGTCATGATGGGCGCCGCGACGGCCCTGATCGGCATGCTCCCCACGTATGCCCAGATCGGCGCCTGGGCTCCGGTGCTCCTGATCCTGCTGCGCGTCATCCAGGGCTTCTCAGCCGGCGGCGAATGGGGCGGTGCCGCCCTGATGGCCGTGGAGCATGCGCCGATCGGCCGCCGTGGCCTGTTCGGTGCCTACCCGCAGATCGGCGTACCGGTGGGCATGATCCTGGCCACCGGCCTGCTGTTCTTCCTCAACACCAGCATGTCCAAGGAAGACTTCGCCGCCTGGGGCTGGCGCGTGCCGTTCCTGCTGTCCATCGTCCTGATCGTGGTGGGCTACCTGATCCGCCGTGCTGTAGCCGAGAGCCCGGTCTTCCAGGAGATGGCCCTGCGGAAGAAGGAGAGCAAGGCGCCGCTGGGTGAGCTGATCCGGAACCACAAGCTGCCCGTCCTGTACTCCACCATGATCTTCATTGGCAACAATGCTGCAGGGTACCTGCTGATCGCATTCTTCATTTCCTACGCGACCAAGACCCTGAAGATGCCCACCCCGCAGATCCTCCTGGCCACCACGCTGGCGTCCTTTGGCTGGCTGATCTTCACCCTGGTGGGTGGCTGGCTCTCGGACCGAATCGGGCGCGTGAAGACCTTCCTGACCGGCTACGCCATCGTCTTCGCCTGGATGATCCCCATGTTCGCGCTCATCGACACCAAGAACATCCTGCTTTACGGCATTGCACTGTTCGTGCTGACCATTGGCCTGGGCCTGTCCTACGGCCCCATGTCGGCCATGTACGCCGAAATGTTCCCTGCAGAAGTCCGCTACTCGGGCATCTCCATCGGATACGCGTTTGGTGCCATCCTGGGCGGGGCCTTCGCCGCCACCATTGCTGAGACCCTGCTGCAGTCGACCAAGTGGACCGGTTCCATTGGCATCTACATCATGGTCCTCTGCGTCATTTCGGCCGTCGGCGTGGTCCTGGCCAAGGAAACCAAGGGCCGCCCGCTCGGAGTCAGCAGCCACCACTGATCCCCACCGTCCCCCTTGCCTCGCTTCGCGTCGGCAAGGGAACCCTGACGGCGTGGGCCCACCCACCCTGTCAACAACAGCAGGCCCGGACTTCAAGGTCCGGGCCTGCTCTTGTTGACGGCTCCCTTAGCGCGCCAGCAGCCTGACCGCGTCGTCGTCGCGCAACTGCCCAAAGTGCCGGTAGTAGCTCCCCACGGCCCGGAACCTTCCCGGCAGGTGCAGGCACACCACGGCATCGCACACCCGCTCCAGCGAGGCTTCGGCGTCGATCGATCCCACGGGCGCTGCCGCCACCACGGCAGCCGCCCCGCCTTCCCGCACGGCTTCGACGGCGGCGCGCATCGTGGCCCCCGTGGCCAGCCCGTCATCCACCAAAAGAACCGTCCTGCCGGCCACGTCGGTGTTGCTTCCGGGGTACAGCTCCACCCGTCGGAGGAGTTCCCCGCGTTCGCGCTTCTCAACACCGTCCAGCCATTCCTGCTGCACGCCGTGTTCTAGGACGCGCTCCAGCAGGGGCTTGTTGATCAAGCGGACGGTGCGCCCGTGCGCCCAGGCCAGCGCCCCGTAGGCAGTTTCGTCGTGCCCCGGAATCCCCAGCTTCCGCACCAGGACGGTGCCCAGGGGCAGGTGGAGGGTATCCGCTGCCGCCGCGGCGACGGGGATGCCCCCACGTGCCAGGCCCAGGACCACAGTGTCCGGATGATCCCGGAACTGGCCAAGCGCAGCGGCCAGGCGTTGACCGGCGTCGGTGCGGTCTTCGAAACGCGTCCCCATGTACCCCTCCCGGCAACTGTGGCCTGACTGCCCCCAGCGTACTGCCGGCTGCCCCGGGCGTTCACGGCAGCGGCCGCCGTTTTTTCCGGAACACCCGGACGGGCGGGTGCCTGGACGGACCCGCCCGGACGGGCGGGTGCCTGGACGGCCAGGCTGTACAGACGCTGTCTGGCGAGTCAGTGCTTATACGGCCAGGAACGAGATGGCGGCCTGTTTGAAGGCCCTGCTGGTGATGGCGTTGGTGTGGTTCCGGCCCGGGAGGACCAGCTGTTCAGGCATGGAACCGGCGCCCCGGGCCAGTTCAGCGAGCTTGGGCAGGATTCCGGCCCGCTCGTCCTTGTCTCCGGCCACCAGCAGCATGGGAACGTGGGGGACTGCTTCGGCGGGATCGTAGGGCTCGGCCTTGATGGCTTCAACCAGGGACAGCAGCGCGAAAATGTTGTTGCTCGGCAGCAGCAATGCCATCTTCAGGAGCTGGGCGGTCGATTCGTCCTGGATCGGCGTGCCGTCCGCCAGGTAATCCTGGGCAGCCCGGAGGTCGAACGCGGCCAGGGGATCGGAATCGTTGGGCCCGCCAAGCACCAGCCGGTGCACCAGTTCGGGCTGGGTTGTGGCGAACTCCCAGGCGAGCCGCGATCCCAGCGAGTAGCCCACCACGTCCAGCCCGCTGGAAGGATCACCTTCCTGCAGGGGGCGTGTGCCGGCGTCGAACGCTGCCTGGAGCAGGTCCGCCCTGATCCGGCTGGGGGAGTAGGAATCCCGGTCCTCCGGCGCGCCGCTGCGGCCGTGGCCGGGAAGGTCCACGGTGATGACCCGGCGGCCGGCGTCAAGCAGGGCGGACACCCAGCCGGTGTCTTCCCAGTTGAGCTTGGACGAGGAGGAAAAGCCGTGCAGCAGCAGGACGGGCCGCAGGCCGGCATCGGTTGCGGGGTCATGGACTGCCACGAACAGCTGGGGATCGGTCCCTTCAACGGTGTGCGCGTGCTGCTGTCCGGTGTGCCTGCCGCTCATGGTGTCAGTTCCCCAATCAGGTACGGCGCCTGGGCGGGCCCGGCGCGTCGGTGCGTCTTCCTTGGAAAGGTACGCACCACTCTACCTGCTGGCGGCCCGGTTCCTGCTGGTGAGGCAGGCCCCGGCGGCACAGGCCAGGGCGATGCCGGCGATCAGTGCGAAGGTACTAAAGAGCTGCACCCGGCTGCTCTCCGCGCTGAAACCGACGGCGAATATCAGGCCCAGGAGGACCAGGCCCAGGATGGTTAGCGCGGGGAAGCCCTTCATCCTCAGGGGCAGCGGGATTCCCTCCCGGTCGGCCCGCCGGCGCAGGATCAACTGGGAGACCAGCGCGCTGCCCCAGACCACCAGGCACGTGGAGCCCACCAACTGGAACAGGGCAGGCAGGATCCGTTCCGGAAACAGCAGTTCCAGGACCGTGGCGATGAAGCCGAAGGCCACCGATACCGCCACGGCCAGCAGCGGAACGGCCGCGCGGTTGAGGCGGGTCAGGACCCGCGGCGCTTCACCCCGCTGCGCCAGGGAGTAGGCCATCCGGGAGGCGCCATAGAGGTTGGCGTTCAGTGCCGAGAGGAGGGCGACGACGGCCACCAGGGTGATGGCGGTGGAGGCGCCGGGGATCCTGGCGGCGTCCAGTACACCGGCGAAGGGTGAGGCAAGGCTTTTGGACGTGGCGGGGAGGACGGCGGCGATGACGAACACTGAGCCGATGTAGAACACGAGGATGCGCCACACCACGGTGCGGATGGCCTTTCCCACGCTGCGTTCCGGATCCTCGGTTTCGGCGGCAGCCACGGAGACGATTTCCGTCCCGCCGAAGGCGAAGATCACCACAAACAGGGCCGACGCAACCCCGCCCAGGCCCTGGGGAGCGAAGTTCCCGGTGAGGTTGCCGGCACCGGGGGAGGCGACGCCGGGCAGGAGGCCAAGAAGCAAAGCGGCACCGACTGCCAGGAAGAGCACGATGACGGCGACCTTGAGGATGGCAAACCAGAACTCGAACTCGCCGAAATTCCGGACACCGGCCAGGTTGATGCCGGTGAACACCACCATGAACAGCAGCGCCAGCGCCCAGACCGGGACCACCGGCCAGACGGAGAACAGCAGTCCGGCGGCACCGAGTGCCTCGGCGGCGATCACGACTACCAGCTGCAGCCACCACAGCCATCCGATGGTGGCGCCGGCGGTACGGCCAAGGGCCCGCTCCGCGTAAACGGAGAAGGCGCCGCTGGCCGGGTTTGCGGCGGCCATCTCGCCCAGCGCCCACATCACCAGGATGATCAGTGTGCCGGCCACCAGGTAGGAGATGAGGACTGCCGGACCGGCTGCCTGGACCCCGGCACCCGATCCCAGGAACAGGCCCGCACCGATGGCACTGCCGAGCCCCATCATGGTGAGCTGGCGCGGTTTCATGCTGTGGACGCCTGTGGTCTTCGGCGGGAGTGTGGCGGACGCGGTCCGGTCAGACTTCATCGTCATGGGGCAGTGCACCTTCTGGGGCTGGTTGTACGGTCCGGTCCGGATGGTCCGGGGATCCTTTTGGGACCTCTTGAATTTACCGCTTCCGGTGGCGGGCCAAAAACGGAAGGGGAGCCCCGGCGACGGGAGTCGGCGCGGCGACAGGAACGGTTGTGTTGGCCGTGTGGTCCCGCAGCCATGAAAAGGCGGCAGAAACATTTCCTTTCCGGCGTTCCGGGCCGTAGAATTAGTTTTGGTCAAGTTGACCATAACTCTGAAGAACCGCCGGGGCGGGCACGATGAGCGCGACGGAAGGCGGTGGATGTGTACTACAGTTCGGCAAATGTTTCCGAGCGGCAGGCCGCGCCGCCGTCGCTCGCCATCTCCACGGTGATCTTCGCCCTGCGGCCAAGTGAAACCTCCGGCCGTCCCACGCTGTGGCTGCCCTTGGTGCGCCGCATCCGCGAGCCTTTCAAAAGGCTGTGGGCATTGCCCGGCGGCCCCCTCAGCCATGAAGAATCCCTCCAGGACGCCGCAGCCCGGAACCTGCGGGAGACCACTGGCCTCGCGCCCCGCTACCTCGAGCAGCTGTACGCCTTCGGTGGCCTGCACCGCTCACCCACCCAGCGCGTGGTCTCGATTGTCTACTGGGCCCTGGTCCAGCCGACGGAAGCCGCCCTGGCGGACGAGTCCGAGAACGTCAGGTGGTTCCGCGCCGACCGGCTCGGCGAACTGGCCTTCGACCACAATGCCATCGTGGACTACGCCCTCTGGCGCCTGCGCAACAAGCTGGCCTACGGCTCGGTGGCGTACCACCTGCTGGGCGAGTACTTCACCCTGGCTCAGGTCCGCGAAGTCTACGAAGCCGTCCTTGACCGCCAACTGGATCCCGCCAACTTCCGCCGGCAACTCAAATCCACCCCGGAAATCGAAGAAACCGGGGAATACCTCCAGGGCGGCAAACACCGTCCGCCACGCCTTTACCGCTACACCGGCCGGCCAGGCCTTGACCCAGACAACAGGAGCACACCATGAGCAGCGTCAACACGGCAATCCAGCTGATTACGCGCGAACAGGCCGCAAAAGGCGCAGCGGCTGAGCGCAGCACCTGCAGCCCGGCACTGGCCAGGGGCCCGTGGGACTACGACCTGGCCGAGGCGCTCGCCGGTGTTCCCGCCTATGGACCGGGCGCGTCAAGCGCCGACCCTGCCCCCGCCACCACGCCGCGCCAGGGCCAGCTCCCGGAGGAGTACAAGCTCGCCGGCGACGCCGAGCTCGGGGAACGGATCAACGCCGCCAAGGCCACGCTGGGCGAACGCGCCGTCATCCTGGGCCACTTCTACCAGCGCGACGAAGTGATCCAGTACGCGGACTTCGTGGGGGACTCCTTCCAGCTCGCCAACGCGGCGCTCACCAGGCCGGAGGCCGAGGCCATCATCTTCTGCGGTGTCCACTTCATGGCCGAGACCGCGGACATCCTTTCCACCCCGGAGCAGGCGGTCGTCCTGCCCAACCTTGCCGCCGGCTGCTCCATGGCAGACATGGCGGACGCGGACTCCGTGGAGGAATGCTGGGACCAGCTGGCGGAGATCTTCGGCACGGAGCCCGACGCTGAGGGCCGGGTTCCGGTCATCCCCGTCACCTACATGAACTCCTCCGCAGCGCTGAAGGCTTTCTGCGGCGAACACGGCGGCATCGTCTGCACCTCCTCCAATGCCAGGACCGTCCTGGAGTGGGCCTTCCAGCGCGGCCAGCGGGTGCTGTTCTTCCCCGACCAGCACCTTGGCCGCAACACGGCCAAGGCCATGGGCGTGCCCCTGGAGCAGATGCCAATGTGGAACCCGCGCAAGGAACTCGGCGGCAACGACGAACAGGCGCTGCTGGATTCCCGCGTCATCCTCTGGCACGGATTCTGCTCCGTGCACAAGCGCTTCAACGTGGCCCAGATCGAGAAGGCCCGCGCGGACTTCACCGGCGTGCAGGTCATCGTGCACCCTGAGTGCCCCATGGAAGTGGTGGACGCCGCTGATTCCGCCGGCTCCACCGACTTCATCAAGAAAGCCATCGCCGCGGCCACCGAGCCCACCACGTTCGCCATCGGGACGGAAATCAACATGGTGAACCGGCTTGCGGCCGAATATCCGCAGCACACCATCTTCTGCCTGGACCCGGTGATCTGCCCGTGCTCCACGATGTACCGCATCCACCCCGGCTACCTGGCCTGGGTCTTGGAGGAACTGGTGGCCGGCCGCATCGTCAACCGCATCACTGTGGACGACGACGTGCAGGCCAATGCCAGGACGGCGCTCGAGCGCATGCTCGCTGCGAGGCCCTGATGAGCCGCCGGCTCGCCGTGGTGGGAAGCGGCATCGCGGGGCTCTACGCGGCACTGCTTGGCGCGGAGGCCGGCGCCGACGTGGTGCTGCTGACCAAGGGCGCCCTGGAGCACAGCAACACCTGGTACGCGCAGGGCGGCATTTCTGCCGTACTCGCCCAGCCCGCCCCGGGGGACACCGTTGCCGCCCACATCGCCGACACCCTCCGGGCCGGGGCGGGGCACTGCAACGAGGCTGCCGTCCGGCTCATGTGCTCGCAGGCGCGGCAGGACATCGCGGGCCTCCAGCGCTACGGGGTGGCCTTTGACGCAGGCCACCGGGACGGGACGCACAACGGCGGCCCTGCCCTTGGGCTCGAAGCAGCGCACAGTGCCGCCCGCATCCTGCACGCAGGAGGGGACGCCACAGGCGCGCGCGTCGCCGGCGCGCTGATCCAGGCTGTCCTGTCCCGGCGGGACGAAGGAAAGCTCACGCTCCTCACGCATGCCCACGCCACAGCCCTCACCACCTCTGAAGGGCGCGTGGTTGGGGTCCAATACCTCCATGACGGCCGCCACGCCAGCCTGGAAGCCGACGCCGTCCTGCTCGCCACCGGGGGAGCAGGCCAGCTGTTCGCCCAGACCACCAACCCCGCGGTGGCCACCGCCGACGGCCTGGCGCTCGCCGTCCGCGCCGGCGCAGTTACCGCAGACCTCGAATTCTTCCAGTTCCACCCCACCTGCCTGGTGAGTTCCGCCACCGCCCACCCGTCCCGGCTGGACGGCCCGCTGCTGATCTCCGAAGCCGTCCGCGGTGAAGGCGCCGTCCTGCTCGACTCCAACGGCCGCCGCTTCATGAAGGCCTACCACCCCGACGCCGAACTGGCACCCCGGGACGTCGTCTCCCGCAGCATCGCCCTCCACCTCGCCAAACTCGGGGACCCCAACGGCCATGTCTACCTCGACGCCCGCGCCATCGAGCAGGCCAGGGGCCACGGCTTCCTGCAGCAAAGGTTCCCCACCCTCACCCGCAAGACCCTCGACGCCGGCATCGACTGGACCCGCGAACTGGTCCCGGTGGCCCCCGCCGCCCACTACTGGATGGGCGGGGTGCGGACCGACACCCACGGACGCACCACCGTCCCCGGCCTCTACGCCGCCGGCGAAGTCGCGTGCACCGGGGTCCAAGGGGCTAACCGGCTGGCCAGCAACTCCCTCCTCGAGGGACTCGTCTTCGGCCGCCGCGCTGTTGAAGCCTTCCTCTCCGGTGACCCTGCTTGGGGGTCGCCTGAAGGCGCCCCTCCGCGTGCTGTCTCGGCCGCGGGCGGCCTCCCCTTGACGCACGCTCCCGGGGCACCTTCAGACGACCGATCGAACGTCCCCCTCCCTGCTGCTTTAGAAGGCGCGCTGGGCGGAATGGACACGACGCGCGGGACCTGGCCGTCCTCCTTCGGTGGGGGAATCAGTGCCGGGGAGCCGTTTTCGCGGGACGCTCTTCGTCGCCTCATGACCTCGCACGCCGGGGTTTTGCGCTCCGGGGAATTGTTGGCCGGGGCCGCCCTGGTCCTGGCCGACTGGGCCGCCGTCGTCCATCCTGATGCTGACCGTTCCTCCGACCCTCTGGTTCTTGAGGACCGGAACCTCCTTTTGGCTGCGCAACTGCTGGTCGCCGGAGCCCTCCGACGGCCTGAATCCCTCGGGGCGCACTACCGCAGCGACGAACCCGTCCACACCGAAACCCCTTACCCTCCGCGCCCGAAAGCGAGCCTGCTCCATGACTGAACCCGCCGTGATCGACCAGGCAGCCACCCTGCGCCCCGCACTGGACTTCACTCTTCCGGCAGCACCGGTCCGGGAGATCCTGGAACGGGCCTTCGCCGAGGATGCCCCCTCCGGCGACATCACCTCCCAGCTGCTCATTCCCGCCCAGGCGCGCGCCACAGCCGTCCTTAATGCCCGCGTCCCGGGCGTGCTCAGCGGCGCAACCGTGTTCCGCGACGCAATGCAGCTGGTGGACCCCGCCACCCGGGTGGAGCTGCTCGTAGCGGACGGGGAAACGTTCGACGCCGGCACGCACCTTGCGAGGGTCAGCGGCAGCGCCCGCTCCGTGCTGATGGCCGAACGCGTGGCCCTCAACCTGGTCCAGCGGATGTCCGCCATCGCCACCAAGACCGCCGAATTCGTCCGGCTGGCGGAAGGAACCAGGGCCCGCATCACCGACACCCGCAAGACCACGCCGGGCCTGCGCATCCTGGAACGTTTCGCGGTACGGTGCGGGGGCGGCTCGAACCACCGGTACAGCCTCTCCGATGCGGTACTGGCCAAGGACAACCACCTGGCCGTGATGACCGGGGGTGACCCTGCGAAGCTCACCGGCCTCCTGCTGGCCGCCAAAGCCCAGCTGGGACACACCACCCATTTTGAGGTCGAGGTGGACAGCATGGACCAGATCGAACCCGTCCTCGCCGCTGGTGTGGACACCATCATGCTGGACAACTTCACCGTGGCGGAGCTGAAGGCCGGCGTGGCCCTCGTGGCCGGACGCGCCCGCGTGGAAGCCAGCGGCAACGTCAATCCCGGCACTGTCGCGGCCATTGCCGGCACAGGCGTGGACGTCATCTCCGTGGGAGCACTGACCCACACCGTGGCCGCGCTGGACCTGGGCCTCGACGTCGAACTGACCGCCGGGTGAGCGTGCCGTGATCTTCCTTGACGCGGCCGCCACCACCCCGGTCCGCCGTGAAGTGCTGGACGCCATGTGGCCCCACCTCACGGGCGCATTCGGAAACCCTTCCAGCCACCACACCCTCGGTGAGGCGGCAGCCGCGGCGCTCGCGGGGGCGCGGGCAGCCGTTGCCGGTGTCCTCGGGTGCCGGCAGGGCGAGGTGGTGTTCACCTCCGGGGGAACGGAAGCGGACAACCTGGCCGTCAAAGGAATTGCCCTGGCCCGGCAGGCCGCCAACCCGGGCTTGAACCGGGTGGTGATCAGCGCCGTCGAACATCCTGCCGTGGAGGAATCCGCGCGCTACCTCGAGCGCTTCCACGGTTTTGTGGTGGATGTGGTGCCGGTGGACGCCACCGGCACGGTGACACCCGACGCCCTGGCCGGCATGCTGCGCCCGGAGACCGCGCTGGTCAGCATCATGTATGCCAACAACGAGGTAGGCACCATCCAGCCCATCGCCGCGCTCGCGGAACTGGCCCACCGCCACGGAATCCCGTTCCATACCGATGCCGTCCAGGCCGCCGGCTGGCTGCCGCTGGATACCAAGGCCTTGGGCGTTGATGCCATGAGCATCTCCGGGCACAAGCTCGGCGCACCCAAGGGCTGCGGCATGCTTTTCGTCCGGAGCCGCACCCGGCTGGAGCCGGTTATCCACGGCGGCGGGCAGGAACGCGGCCGGCGCTCGGGAACGGAAAACGTGGCCGGCGCGGTGGGCCTGGCCACCGCCCTCACGCTGGCCAGGGACCGGCAGCCGGAGCAGCAGGCAAGGGTGGCAGCCCTCCGGGACGGGTTCATCGGTGCGGTGGCGGCCGCGGTGCCGGACGCTGTCCTGACCGGCCACCCCACGGAACGGCTGCCGTCCGTTGCGTCCTTCTGCTTTCCAGGAACCAGCGGCGAGTCCCTGCTCCTGGAACTGGAACGGCAGGGCGTGGTGTGCTCCAGCGGTTCGGCCTGCGCTGCCGGTTCGGATGCCCCGTCGCCGGTGCTCACCGCGCTGGGAATTTCCGCCGAAGTGGCGCAGACCGCCATCCGGTTCAGTTTCGACACGTCAGTAACCGGGGAAGACCTGGACATGGCCGCGGACGCCGTAAGGTCAGCCGTCGCCAGGGTCAGGAGCCTCGGCGCAGGCCAGGCCCGCTGACGGATGGGGCAGCCGGGTCAGCGGTGGCGGGCCCGGCGGAAAATCCAGTGCCGCAGCATGCTGAAGCGGACCGCCGTGGCCAGGAAGCCGGACAAGGTGGTGGCCAGCAGTTCGTCCCCCACGGTGGCGTCCGGATTGAACCAATGCAGCACGCCGAGGCTGCTGCCGGTAATCACCAGCGCCACGGCGATCACCACCAAGCCGTTGAAGTGGTCGCGGGTACGGCGCTGCTGCCCGGCGATCTTGAAGGTCAGCCGCCGGTTCAGCGCGGTGTTCAACAGGGACGTGAGGACCAGCGCCACCGCGTTGGCCAGCTGGGCGCCCAGCCACGGCCGCAGCAGCGCGTAGAGGCCAAGCGATGCCGCGGTGCAGATGACGCCGACCCCGGAGAAGCGGATCAGCTGCCGGATGACCGGAAAGCGCAGGAGACCCCGGTAGTGCCTGGTGGCCGGAAGGCGCCGGGGCATGGTTTCCTGCACAGCGGCTGCGGACGGTCTCTCCGTCATCCCGCGGCACCGGCTGCCCGCTCAGGGCCGCGGGCAGGCAGGAGGAAGGGGATGCGCCCAGGGCGCCCGGGACGAACCGCCATGCGTCAGTACAGCTCGCCCACGGGGATTTCCACTGCCAGCCGGTTGGAGGGCCCGGGCAGCGGGCAGGCCCACGCCTCGTTGTAGGCACAGGAGGGGTTGTAGGCAAAATTGAAATCCAGGACGAACGTCGCGCCGGGGCCTGTGCCGTTGACGCCGTGGAAGGCACCCTTGATGGTGTCCAGCAGGTAGCGGCCGGCCCCATAGGTTCCGCCCGGCTGTCCGGCTGTGGCATCGCGGAACGGAACGAAGATGCCGCCGCCATACCCGTGCAGTTTCCACACCCCGAGCTGGCCCATTTCCGGCAGGTCGAACGTCCCCAGCCGGACAAAGTGGACCACCCCGTCGGTGGCGGTTTCGACGCTCATCTCCCGGCCGGCACCCTCTTTCGTCAGGGGGACGTGGAACCGGTAGATGGGATCGTAATCGGCAGTCTTCAGCCCCGAGAAGCGCGCCTTGTCCGTGGCGGTGAGCGCGGACGCCGGGTGGGTGCCGAACATCAGGTCACGCTGATGGCGCCAGTACGAGTGCGCCTCCGACGGGCTTTCCACCGCGAACCGGCGGACGTTGTCATAGAGCGCAAAGGTCCTCAGCCGCCAGTCGGCGATGTCCAGGGCGGAGATATCCGCCGGGTTGTCTTCGGCTGCGCCGTGCTGCTCTTCCGCCATAACGTCCAGCCTAGTCCCAGGCCGGGGTGGTAAGTGCCCGACGGCGACACGCCGGGCCGGGCGCCCACCGTCAGGGACGGCTGGAGGGCCGGGAGGGGCCGTCCCGGCAGGGCGCAGGAAACCCCGTTCCGGTGCGCATGAAACACCGTTGCGGCAGCCCGGGCAGGCGCCATGGCGCCACTAGGCTGGCTTCCATGACAGGCAAGGCAGCAGTGACCGCCCTTTCCCGGACATCCCTGGCGGCGGCGGTGTTCCTGCTGGCGGGATGCTCTGGATCCCCGGCGGGCCCGGGATGGACGGCACAGCCCGCACCATCGGCGGCGGCAACCTCCGGATCTGCCGCGCCCGGCCCAACGTCGGGATCAGCACCGGATGCTTCGGGCAGTGTCCAGGCCTCCGCCTCCACACCATCCGGGGAACCCGGGGGTGTTGCCACCGCGGCTTCCTGGAAGACGTTCTCCGACCCCGCCAAAACCGTCAGCTTCGACCTGCCGGCGGACTGGATCGCCCAGTCCGTGGCGCCTGAGGACGGCGTGCTTCCCGGCGGACTGAAGGTGGAAGTGAAGAAGCCCGACGGAACTTTCGTTGCCGCACTCCGCACCGGACTGCCGCCGTCGTCCCCCGATTGTCCGGAAAGCGCCCGGCATTCCTACACCGTGATCAGCAGCGTACCCTTTGAGCTTTCCGCCCAGGGCGGGGAGGGGACCATCCCGCCGCACATGGTCTACCGGGTGATCCAGGGCTACCGGTATTTCGGTTCATACGGGATCACCAACCTTGTGGGAGGGACGGATGGGCAGGCGTGCGTGCTGCGCAATGTGGTGCGGGGTCCGGCCTCCAAGGGCGACTACTCGTTCGGGGACCTGGTGAACCTCAAGGCCTTTGCCCCGGATGAGAAAGTGGCGCCGGCGAAGGCTTTCGACACCCTTGGCCAGGCCGCGCAGTACGTCAATGAGAGTCCTGACTTCGCCAACGTGCAGCGGATGCTAATGTCGCTGAAGGTCAAAAACTAGTCCCGCTGCCGGCACTCACAAGTGCGGGGCGTACGACTTGTTTTCCGCCCCCAACACCCCCGGAGAGACATGGAACGCTCTGTTTCCGCACGCCTGGCCTTCAGGACCATCGCCAACACCAAGGTGGCCATGGCCATTGCCGTAGCACGGAACAGCGGCTACTCATCCTTTGATGAGTCCCTCTCCGTCATGGCCGGCGGGGCAGAGGTTCCATTGACCGAGGTTTCGGACCACCACGGCGGCCGGTTCCACTACATGGAGTTCGCCGAACCCACCGACGTCACCGTGGAATACACGGCCACGGTGGCCGGCCGCGCTGTCCCCGAAGACGCGACCCTGGCCGACCGGATCCGCTACGTCCGTCCCAGCCGGTATGCCGAATCAGACCGGCTCCTGCCTACGGCCTACGCAGAGTTCGAAGGGGTCCAGGGCGCGGACCTGGTGCAGGCCGTCCGCAACTGGGTCAACGGTGAGCTGCGGTACATCAGCGGCTCCTCCCGGGGCACAGACGGTGCGGTGGAAACCCTCCTCAGCAGGCGCGGCGTCTGCCGGGACTTTGCGCACCTGGCCATCGCCCTGCTCCGCTCCAAGGACGTCCCGGCGCGTCTGGCGGCTGTCTACGCACCGGGCCTGAGCCCCATGGATTTCCATGCCGTGGCCGAAGCCTACGTGGAGGGAGCCTGGCACATCATCGACCCCACCGGGCTTGCGCCGCGGGAGTCGATGCTGCGCATCACTGCCGGGCGGGACTCCTCTGACACCGCCTTCCTGTCCACGGTGGGTGGAAGCCTGGTGCTGAACCAGCTGCGCGTCACCGCCGTGGTCAACGGGGAGCTCCCGGTCGAGGATCCCGCCCGGCTGGTGGCGCTGGGCTGACTTCCGGGCCCGCCTGGCTCTCCCATCGGCGGGGCAGCCGCCTGCTATTTGGGAAGGGGACCCAGCGAGCTCCGCAGCTTGTCCGTGAGCCGCATCAGTTCCTTCTGCTCCGCGGCCGTCAGGGCAGGACCCACCAGCGCCGAGATGTCCCGGACGTGCTCGCGGCCGATCTCCTTCTGCAGCTCCCGCCCCTCGTCGGTCAGCTTCAGCAGGATGCCGCGGCCGTCCTCGGGGGCCGGCATCCGGGACACGAGCCCGCGCTTTTCGAGCCGCTCCACCAGCCTGCTCAGGCTGGACTGGCTCAACAGCACATTGTCGTTGAGCTCGTTGAGGCGCAACCAGCCGGACGGGCACCGGGAGAGCGTGAACAGGACGTCGTATTCATTCACCGCCAGCTTCCGGAACGCCCGCCCGGACTGCAGCTTGCGCATCACGGCAACCTGGGCCCGGAACAGGGACTCCCAGGTTTCGGCGGCCAGCCGCACCGGCGATTCCGATCCTCCCGCAGCCATCACGCCTCCGCGGCGGCTTTGTCGGCGTCCTGCGATGCAAGCAGGGCGGCCACGCGGCCGGCGTGGGTGGGTGGCTCGGGAACGTGGGCGGGCTTGAGGGCCGCGTACTCCCTGCGGAGGACAGGCAGGACTTCCTCGCCGAACAGGTCCAGCTGCTCCAGGACGGTCTTCAGCGGCAGCCCGGCGTGGTCGATCAGGAACAGCTGGCGCTGGTAGTCGCCGAAGTGCTCACGGAACGTCAGGGTCTTTTCGATGACTTCCTGCGGACTGCCCACGGTCAGCGGGGTCTGGGAGGTGAAGTCCTCCAGGGACGGTCCATGGCCGTACACAGGGGCATTGTCGAAGTACGGGCGGAACTCGTTCACGGCATCCTGGGAGTTCTTCCGCATGAAGAACTGGCCGCCGAGCCCAACGATCGCCTGGTCCGCCTTGCCGTGGCCGTAGTGTTCGTACCGTTCGCGGTAGAGGCCGATCAGCTGCTGGTAGTGCTCCTTGGGCCAGAAGATGTTGTTGGCGAAGAAGCCGTCACCAAAGTACGCGGCCACTTCCGCGATCTGCGGCGTGCGGATGGAGCCGTGCCACACGAACGGAGCCACCCCGTCCAGGGGCCGCGGGGTGGAGGTGAAGTTCTGCAGCGGGGTGCGGAACTTGCCGGACCAGTTGACGGTGTCCTCATCCCACAGCTTGCGCAGGAGGCTGTAGTTTTCGATCGCCAGTTCCACGCCGTCCTGGATGTTCTTGCCGAACCACGGGTACACCGGGGCGGTGTTGCCGCGGCCCAGGACCAGGTCCACGCGCCCGTCAGACAGGTGCTGGAGCATGGCGAAGTCCTCGGCGATCTTCACCGGGTCATTGGTGGTGATCAGCGTGGTGGCCGTGGAGAGGATGATGCGTTCGGTCTGGGCCGCAATGTACGCGAGGGTGGTGGTGGGGGAGGAGGAGAAGAAGGGCCGGTTGTGGTGCTCGCCCAGGGCGTAGACATCCATGCCGATTTCCTCGACCTTTTTGGCGATGGCCACCGATGCCTTGATGCGTTCGTGCTCGGTGGGGGTGCGGCCCGTGGTGGGGTCCGTGGTGATGTCGCTGACGCTGAAAACACCGATCTGCATGGCGTGCCTTTCCGTTGCTGGGCTTGGCTCCAGTATAGGCCAATGTAGATGCATTTGCATCTATCGCCGGATACAACGCTGTACGGCCGGAAATATTCCGTCGTTTTATTCGGCGCCGGGAGCGGCGCGCCGGCCGCTGACTTTTGGCACCTGGCCCGTAGTCCAGTCGCGGAACTCAGCATCCACGTCGGCGGCAGGACCAAACTCCGGGCGGGCCTTGAGGTCACGCAACAGCGCCTTCTTCTCACGCCGCCCCTCCACCAGCCGGTACAGCACCGGAACCAGGACCAGGGTCAACGCGGTGGAGGACACCAGGCCGCCGATCACCACCACGGCCAGCGGCTGTGAGATGAACCCGCCGCCGCCCGTGAGGCCCAGTGCCATGGGAGTCAGGGCAAAGACCGTAGCAAGTGCCGTCATCAGGATGGGCCGGAGCCGCTGGCGCGCACCGTTCGTGATGGCGTCCGCCACATTCATGCCGGGCCGGCCGTCGCGCGGCTGCCGGTACTGGTTGATCAGGTCGATCAGCACGATGGCGTTGGTGACCACGATGCCCACCAGCATCAGCATGCCGATGAGCGATGGCAGGCCCAGGGGCACGCCGGTGAGCAGCAGCAGCGCCACGGCGCCGGTGGCCGCAAACGGAACCGAGACCAACAGGATCAGCGGCTGGATGAGGGACTTGAAGGTGGCCACCATGATCACGTAGACGATGGCGATCGCTGCCAGCAGGGCCAGCCCCAGCTGCCGGAACGATTCCGCCTGCTGCGTGGTGGCGCCGCCGATCTCCGCGGTGACGCCGGCCGGCAGCTGGACGTCAGCCAGGCGTTTTTGGACTTCCGTGTTCACCGCACCCAGGTTGGAGCCCGACGGCGTGATGGACACCTTGGCGGTGCGCTCACCGTTGCTGGCGGTGATGGAGACGGGGACGTCCACCTGCTCGACGGAAGCGATGCTTCCCAGCGTCACCGGCCGGCCACCCGCCGGCAGCGGGATGTTCCGGACGGCGTCGATGCTGGTGAACTTGGTGCCCTGGCCGATGCGGACGGGGAAATCGTCGGTGTCGATCCGTACCGTGCCGGCAGGGATGGGGCTGATGGTGGATGCCAGCACCCCGGCAACCTGTTCCTCGTTCAGGCCCGCGGCGGCGGCTTTGGCCCTGTCCACCCGGACCTGGACCACGGGGTTGCTGGCGGCCAGGTTGCTGGCCACCTCACTTGTGCCGGGGACGCCTGTCATGGCTGCCACCATCGTGTCGCTGGCAGCCTGGAGGTCGGCGCTGTCAGCAGCCTTCAGCGTGATGTCCACGGTGGATGAGGTGCCAAAGCCGCCCTGCTGGGTGCCCACCGATACCTTGCCTGAGCCGGGCACCCTCGCAAGCTCCGAGCGCACGGTCTCCTGCAGGCGTGCCTGGTTGGCCTTTTCGTCCGTCACCACCGTGAAGGTGGAGTTGGAGGAACCGGTGGATGTGAGTGCGGCAAAACCGGCCTGGGCGTTGCCGGAGGTCACCTGGACGTCCTTGATGCCGTCGATCCCACGGAGCACCTCTTCGAGGCGGACGGCGGCGGCGCTGGTGTCGGCCAGGCTGGTGCCGGCCGGCAGTACCTGGCGCACGGTAAGGCTGTTCTGTCCCGAATTGCCCAGGAGGTTTGTGGCCAGCAGCGGTGTCATGGCGCCGGTGGCACCGAGCACCAGCACTGCAGCCACGAGGGTAATGACTGGATGTTTCTGGGTGGAGCGGAGGATGGGCAGGTAGCCGCGCTGCAGGCGGCTGCGCTGTTCGGCGTCGTGGGCCTTCGCTTTTGCCTCATCGGCGATCCGCCGGGCCTCGGCGGAGCCGGCAGCAGCCGTACCCGCCGCGTCCTTGGGATTCCTGAGGAACCAGTAGGCGAGCACCGGGACGATGGTCAGTGACACCAGCAGCGAGGCCAGCAGCGCCATGGTCACCGTCAAGGCGAAGGGCCGGAACAGTTCACCGGCCAGTTCGCCGACGAAGGCGATCGGCAGGAACACAGCCACCGTGGTCAGGGTGGAGGCGGTGATGGCACCGGCCACCTCCCTGATGGCGGTGAGGATCGCCGTCGACTTATCCTCGCCGTAACTCAGGTGCCGCTTGATGTTTTCGATCACGACAATCGAGTCGTCCACCACGCGCCCGATCGCGATGGTGAGCGCGCCGAGCGTCAGGATGTTCAGCGAGTAGCCGGTGGCCGACAGGCCAATGAACGTGATCAGCAGGGACAGCGGAATGGATACCGCCGTGACCAGCGTTGACCGGGCGGACATCAGGAAGAGCAGGATAATGGCGACGGCGAACCCCAGCCCCAGCAGGCCTTCCGTGGTGAGGTCCTTGATGGATTTCTCGATGAACGGTGCCTGGTCGAAGACAGGGGTGAACCTGGCGTTGGACCCCAGTTCGGCTTCCAGGTCCTTCAGGGAGTCCCGCACCGCGTGCGAGATGCCCACCGTGTCGCCTTCGGGTTTCTTGGTGACGGAGATGGCCAGCGTCTCGGCGCCGTTGGTGCGGGTGATCGAGGTGCGTTCATCGTCCTTGAGCGACACATCCGCGACAGTACCGATGGTTGCCCCGTTTTTGGCACCTCCCAGCGGCAGTGCCTTGATGGCGTCCAGGGAGTCCACCGGGCTGCCGATCTGGAGCGACAAGGTCTTGCCCTGGTCCTGCAGGGTGCCTGCCGGGACCAGCGCGCCGTTGTTGGACAGGGCGTCCCGGATGGAGGTCACACTTGTCCCCGCTGCCGTCATGGCGTCGGGCTTTGGAAGGATCTCGATGTGCTGGGAGGCGCCGCCGGTCACGTCGGCGCTGCGAACGCCGTCGATCTTCTGCAGCCTGGGCACGGTCAGGCGCTGCAGGTCGGCGTTCAGCCCGCTCAGCGGCTTGTCGGAGGAGACGGCGAGGAAAACGATGGGGAAGTCGCTGATGCTTCCGGCAATGGCCTGCGGCTGGACATCGCTGGGCAGGGTCCGCTTGGCGTTGGAGATGGCCCGGTCGATCTGGTTGCGGGCCCGGTCCAGGTTGGATCCGTACGTGAACACCATGGTGATCTGGGAGACGCCGGTGCGCGAAGTGGAAGAGGTGGACTCCAGCCCCTCCACGCCGTTCAGCGCCTTTTCGAGCGGGCCACTGACCTGCTTGTCCACCACTTCCGGCGACGCACCCGGCATGGAGCTGAGCACCGTGATCTGCGGGAACTCAATGGAAGGAATGAGCTCCTGCTTCAGCGATGACATCGTGATCACGCCGAAGACCGAGGCGAAGACGGTGATCAGGGCGATCAGGGCCCGGTTCGCCAGGGAAAGGTGCGCCAGCCGGAACATGGGTGGTCTCCTGGGGGTCTGAGTGACTGGTACATGCCCTGGGGGTGCCAGCCGCTGGCCCCGGCAGGGTCAGTGGCTGGCGGAAACGCTCTCCAGCTGGAGGGATTTGGCCGTGGCCCGTTCCAGCTCCGCGGCAAGGTCCGGATTCTCATCCAGCTTCACTCCGTAGCCGGGCATCATGTCCTTGAGCTTGCCCTGCCAGCCCTTGAAGTTCCGGGGGAACGTCTTCTGCAGGAGCTCGATCATGATGGGGACAGCGGTCGAGGCTCCGGGCGAGGCGCCCAGGAGCGCACCGATGGAGCCGTCGCGGCCGGCGATCACTTCGGTTCCGAACTGAAGGATGCCGCCCTTTTGCGGGTCTTTCTTGATGATCTGTACACGCTGGCCGGCCGTAATGAGTTCCCAGTCCCCGCCCTTTGCCTCGGGGTAGTACTCGCGCAGTCCCTCGACCTTCTGGTCGTGCTTCTTCACCACTTCCTTGACCAGGTAGGCGGTGAGGTCCATGTTGTCCTTGGCAACTGCCAGCATGGGAATGATGTTGGACGGCCGGATGGACAGTGGCAGGTCCAGGTAGGAGCCGTTCTTCAGGAAGTTCGTGGAGAATCCGGCGTACGGGCCGAACAGGAGCGAGCGCTTCCCGTTGACGTAGCGGGTGTCCAGGTGCGGAACGGACATGGGCGGAGCGCCCACGGACGCCTGGCCATAGACCTTGGCGCTGTGCTGGGCCGCGATGGCCTCGTCCGTGCAGCGGAAGAACTGGCCGGAGACGGGGAAGCCGCCGTAGCCCTTGCTTTCCGGGATGCCGGAGGCCTGGAGCAGGTGCAGGGCGCCGCCGCCGGCCCCGACAAAGACGAACTTGGCGTGGATCTTGCCGTGTTCCCCGGACTTGGGGTGCTTCAGCGTCAGGTCCCAGCCGCCGTCGGACGCCCGGGAGATTCCGGTGACGTCGTGGTTGTAGTTGATTTCGACGCCGTTGTGCCCCAGGTAGGTGGTCAGCTCGCGGGTGAGTGCCCCGAAGTCGACGTCGGTTCCCTCGGCGGCGCGGGTGGCGGCGATGCGCTGCTGGGGGTCGCGGCCCTTGACGATCAGCGGCGCCCACTTGGCAATCTGGGCGTGGTCCTCGGAGTACTCCATGCTGCGGAACAGGGTGTGCGGCTTCAGTGCCTCATAGCGGGTCTTCAGGAACCGGGCGTGGTCCTCACCGATCACGAAGCTCATGTGCGGGACGGTGTTGATGAAGCCCTTGGGCGAACCGATCAGGTTGTTGTCCACCAGGTGGGACCAGAACTGGCGCGAGAGCTGGAACTGTTCGTTGATGAGCAGTGCCTTGGCGGGGTTGACCGAGCCGTCTTTGGCTGCGGGGGAGTAGTTGAGCTCGCAGAGGGCGGCATGGCCCGTTCCTGCGTTGTTCCAGGGATCTGAGCTTTCGAGGCCCGGCTGGTCCAGCCGTTCGAACAGGGAGATGGTCCAGTCCGGTTCCAGCTGCTTGAGGAATGCCCCCAGCGTGGCGCTCATGATGCCGCCGCCTATCAGGACAACGTCGGCGTGTGGGGTCTTGGAAATGAAGGTCACGATCAGTCTCCGATTGCAGCGGCTCTGGCTGTCACAGAATATCCCCGTGCAGCCCGCATACTGAAATTGGCCCGGGCCGTCAAGGCTTTAGCTGGACCTTCGTGAAAACTTCGTTTAAGACCGGGGAGGCGGGGTAGCTCAGCACGCGGTCTGACAGGGCAAGCGCGGAGATGGGGAAGGCGATGGGAACAGCCGGCACGGTCGCCGCTATCTGGGTGTTGATCGTGTGATAGAGCTCATCGCGTTCCTTGCCGTCGGGCAGCCCCCGTGCCCGGTTGATCTTTGAGAAGACCTGGGGGTCCTGGTAGCCGAACTCCCCGTTCTTCTCGCCGAAGAGCGGGCCCACGAAGTTGTCCGCATCCGAGTAGGAGCCATTCCAGCCGAGGATGTGGAGCGCGTGGTCGCCGGAGGACTGGACCTTCTGCAGGTATCCGTCGGACCAGTCAACCGGGACGGGCCGGATATTGAAGCCCACTGCGGTCAGCTGGCGGCTGAGTTCCGCGTAGACCTTCTCCGGTGTGGGCAGGTAGGGGCGGGTGACGTTCATGGGGTAGTAGAACTTCAGTTCCTCGCCCGCGTAGCCGCCCTCCTTCAGGTAATCCTTGGCCTTCACTGGATCGTGTCCGAGTGCCGGTGCGTCGTTGTTGAAGCCGCTGATCTTGGGCGGAACAAACTGCGTGGCCTTGGCGGTGTTATCGATGAAGAACTTCCGGATCAGGGTTTCCTTGTCGATCGCCAGCTCCACCGCCTGCCGGACCTTCTGGTTCTGGAGCACCGGGATGTCCTGGTTCATGCCGACGTACATCACCGAGAAGGGGTCGCGCTGCACAATCTGCTTGCCGCGCTTGACCAATTGGTCGAAATTCCCCACGGTGACGGCGTCATAACCGTCAATCTTTCCGTCCAACAGGGCCTGGAGACGGGTCTGGGGATGGTTGTAGGCCAGGAAGTTGATGGTGGCGATCTGGCCGCGGTCGCCCCAGTAGGTCCTGTTGCTGGACAAGGTGACGTTGTCGTTGCCCCATGCGGCCAGGGTGAAGGGTCCGGTGCCCACCGGGTTGGTGGCGAACGCGGACATCGCCTGGCCGCCCCGGTTCTGGTCCAGGACGTCGGCCCTGCCGGCGGCGAGGGCAGCAGGGGACGCAATGGCGAAGGCCGGCAGCGTCAGTGACTGGAGGAACGCCGTGAAACGCTGCGTCAGGTCAATCTGGACGGTGTCGGCGGAGACCGCCGTGCAGCTTTTGAAGATGGACAGCCCAGGCTCGTCCGAGTGCGCCTTGAACACGCTCTTGAACGAGCTGCCGGGCGCCTGTTTCCGCAACTCCACGGGAAAGGTGAACCAACGGTTGAAATTGGCGCAGACGGCGTCGGCGTTGAATGGTGTGCCGTCCTGGAAGGTCACCCCCGTTCGGAGCTTGAAGGTGTAGGTCCGGCCTTCGTTGGACTCGTTCCACTCCGTGGCCAGCAGCGGGGTGGGCTTGCCGGTGGTCTGGTCGACGCCTACCAGCCCTTCGAGGATCTGGCGGGTGATGCGCTGGGACTCCACGTCACCGGACAGGGCCGGGTCCAGTCCCAGGGGCTGGGCGGCGGTGCCGAAATTGAACGTGGCATCCGGCTCGGCGGGAGTGGAATTGGGCGTTCCGGAGGTGGGGGACGGGGACGGCATTCCCGTGCATGAGGTCACGCCCAGCGCCATGAGGACGGCGCCGGCTTTGATGACCGTCCGCCGCGATGTACTGCTGGGCACTCGTTTATCACCTCTGGATGCTGCCGGCTCCGCCGCTTGCGGGCCGGGACCCAGTCTAGAGGACAGGACCTGGGGCGGACCCCAGGTACACGCGTGACGCGCCAAGGCCCGGGTCCGCTGGTTGCCGGCGGACCCGGGCCTTGAGGGGGCGTGCGCGGTGCTTACTTGGGCATGAGGACCGAGTCGACCAGGTAGACCGTCGCGTTCTTGGTCTTGACGCCGCCGCAAACGACGTTGGCGTTGTCCACCTTGAGGTTGTCCCCGCTGCCGGTCACCGTGACGGAACCGCCCTGGACCGTGGCGTGCGTGCCGGCGATCTTGTCCGGGGTGATCTGGCCGGGAACCACGTGGTAGGTCAGGATCTTGCTCAGCAGCGCGTCGTCCGTCTTCAGGGTCTCGATGGTGGCGGCGTCGATCTTCTTGAAGGCGTCGTCAACCGGTGCGAAGACAGTGAATTCGCCGCCGTTGAGGGTGTCAACCAGGTCCACCTTGGGGTTCAGCTTGCCGGAAACGGCGGCCGTGAGGGTGGTCAGGATCGGGTTGTTGGAGGCGGCCACGGCCACCGGATCAAGGGCCATGCCCTCCACCGAGCCGGCACCGCTGGGAACCTGCTGGGCGTAGGCGGCGCAGCCGGGGCCAACCAGGTTGGCGGCCGGGTCCATGCTGGCCGCAGACGGGGACGCCATGGCGGAGCTGGACGGCGATGCCATGCTGGAGCTGGGGGAGGACGCCATCGGCGCAGACGACGCCGAGGAACCGGAAGTGGTGCCGGAACCGCCACATGCGGTGAGGCTCAGCAGTGCGGCCGCTGCAACGCCGGCGACGGTGAAAGTGGTGCGCTTGAAGGTCTGCATTTCAGTTCTCCTTGGATCGTTTTGCCTGCCGCTTGTGGACGCTGTCCGCGGCCTGCACCTTGCCTTGGTGTAAGCACCTGCCCTTGGCTGGTGTCTCAATGGCTATTCGGCCGTTGGGCGGCGGCGGATGGGTGATCTTTGGAGTTTTTCTAATCGGGGCAGAAACCGGCGGCAGCCAGGCGGGTGCTTAAAGCACGGATCCCCCGGCCGAAGCCGGGGGATCCACAGGTGCGCAAGGGGGGACTTGAACCCCCACGCCCGAAGGCACAGGAACCTAAATCCTGCGTGTCTGCCAATTTCACCACTCGCGCGCGGCGTCCCGCTGCCAACCTTTAAGGTCCGACGGCGGATGCCAGTGTCCATTGTAGCGTTGCCCCGCGGGCCTGCCTGGGCGGGTCCTTGGCAGCAGGCCCGGGGTGGGCGCCAGAGATCAGTTGTCCAGGTTGAGGTCCCGCCGCAGTTTGGCCACGTGGCCGGTGGCCCGGACGTTGTACTGGGCAAGGGAAACGGCGCCGGATGGGTCCACCACCACAGTGGACCGGATGAGGCCCTGGTAAGTCTTGCCGTAGTTCTTCTTCTCGCCCCAGGCGCCGTACGCCTCGGCCACCGCGTGGTCCGCGTCGGAGAGCAGCGGGAACGTCAGCGACTCGTTCGCAGCAAACTTGGCCAGTTTCTCAACGGGGTCGGGGGAGATGCCCAGGACGTCGTAGCCGGAGGCCTGCAGGGAGGCGAGGCTGTCCCGGAAGTCGCAGGCCTCCTTGGTGCAGCCGGGCGTGGAGGCGGCCGGGTAGAAATAGACAATGGTGGAGCGGCCGGGCCGGGGAGCCAGGCTGACGTCCTTGCCGGTTGAATCCTGCAGGGTGAAAGCGGGTGCTTTGTCGCCGGTAACGAGTCTTTCAGCCATTGTTTTTCTCCTTGTTGCGGGCGGGACACAACAGCCTAGTAAGCAGGTGGGACGAGTGCTAATCGGCATTTGGCTATACTTGCTGCTATGCCTGATATGGATCACTGGCCCACAGGGCGCCTCCTGTCCACTGCTGCGCGCCTCGTTGAACACTCATGGAACGAAAAACTTGGCGCCATCGGACTTACCCACGCCGGTGTTATCGCCATCGAAGTCCTTGCCGCGCAAGGACCCATGACCCAGGCGCAGCTTGCCCAGTATGTCCGCGTCCAGGCCCAGACCATGGGCAAGACGCTCAGCCGGCTTGAGTCCCACGGCCACATCGTCCGGGTGCGCAGCACCTCGGACCGCAGGAGCCACGTGGTCTCGCTCACCGAGCAGGGCAAGGACGCCGTGGCCCAGGCTGTGGAGATGGAGCGCTCGGTGCTGGGATCGGCGTCGATTGACCCCGAACTGCTGCGGCAGGAACTCAAGGCCGTGGTGCGTGAGCTCGCCAGCCAGTTCTCCACGACGCCCGGCAACGCCGCTGCCCTGGTGGACAACGCCGCCAAGTAGCTGTGGCACCGCAGACCGCTTAACGAAAGCGCGGCTCTGGCTTGGAAAAGCCGGGCCGCGCTTTTTTGTGCCCAGCCGCCGGGCCGCCGTCGTATTTCTCCCCGCCCCACTCCCATCGATTGCTCCGTACCTGCCGTTTTGAGCCCTCAAAGCGGCACTTACGGAGCAATCGATGACCAAGTGGGCAAAACAAAACAGCCCCCGGCTTGTGTTTCCACAAAGCCGGAGGCTGTTTTCCCAGTGGTGCACCCCCCGGGACTTGAACCCGGAACCCATTGATTAAGAGTCAATTGCTCTGCCAATTGAGCTAGAGGTGCATCTTGTTCGCTTCCATCTCCGGGCTTTTTCTTTCCCGTTGATCTCCGCAACGACATGAAACTCTACACGAACTTTTGGTGCAAGTGAAATCGGCGCCGGCGGCGGTGCCTGGATTACTGGAGGGGGCGCAAAACCAGCACGAAATCAGGGTTTTCGTTGTTCGTCAGCAGCCATAACCCGCCCTCCGGAGTCCGGATGACGTCCCGGATCCTGCCGTACTCACCTGTGAAATAGGCCACAGGATTACCTGCCTCCGTCCCTTGGAGCGGGACCGCCCAGAAGCGTTCACCGCGAAGGGCGCCCAGATAGGCAACACCGCCGGCAATTTCCAGTCCGCTGGGTGAGGAGTCGCGGGTGGAAGGCCACACCACCTTGGCGTCCTGGAACTCCGCACGGTGCGGAGCGCCCGTGACCAACGGCCAACCGTAGTTGGCACCCGGCAAAATCAGGTTCAACTCATCGTCCACGTCCGGGCCGAACTCGCTGGCCCACAGCCGGCCTGCTCCATCCCAGGCCAGGCCCTGGACGTTCCGGTGCCCCAGGCTGTAGACGGCGTTGCCAAACGGGTTGCCCGGGGCGGGGCTGCCGTCGGGGGTGAGCCGGAGTATCTTCCCGCCCAGGGCGCGCGGATCCTGGGGCTGTTCGCGGCGCTGGGCATCGCCCGTGCCCACATACAGGAAGCCGTCCGGACCGAAACGGATCCTGCCGCCATTGTGGGTACTGGCCTTTGGTATCCCCGACAACACCACCTGGGGCTGGCCGAGCGCCAGGGAACCGTCGGCATCGCCTTGGACGGTAAGCCGGACCACCCGGTTGTCCTCACGGGCGGTCAGGTAGGCATACAGCAGGTGGTCTTCGTCGAAGTGCGGGGACAGCGCCAGGCCCAGCAGGCCCCCTTCGCCGGCGGGCACCACGTCCGGGACCTTGCCGAGCGTGGCGGCTTTTCCATCCCGTACGGCCTTCAGCAGCGCCGTTTCCCGCTCGGAGATGATGGCAGTCCCGTCCGGAAGGAACACGGCGGCCCACGGGATGTCCAGCTGCAGCTCCAGCCGTTCCTGCACCGTGGGAACAGGGACAGTTTGAGGAGGAGGGGCCGGGGCAGAGGAAGAAGCGGCGGCGGGGACGGTGGGCGGCGGAGGGATAACGACGGCGGTTCCCGGCGCGGTGCCGCTGCTGGCCGTGCCGGAGCCCGGTTGAGGCGGCCCGGACGTTCCCGTGCAGGCGGCCAGTGCCAGGCACACGGCCAGGGAGGGAAGGCCCGCCGCGGCGCGGCGGGCCTTCCCCCTGCTAGAGCCGTTTGCGGCGCGGGGCCCGGAAGCCTGCAGCCTCCGCATGCGCAGCAGATTCAAACCAGACTTCCGCCCGGGTCTGCTCATAGTCGGGATGCCCTTCTTCGTAGTAGACCATTGCGGCGGCATCGCCCTTGACCGTGTAGTCCGCCGGTCCGCTTCCGTCGGGACCCGGCGCAGCCGAACCTGCCCCATATGGCTCATCTGCTGCAAGGTGCCCGGAAGGCAGGACGGAATCCGGGCCCTGTGCCTGCACGGCCGGCCCGGCCGCAGCCACGTCCTGGCCCTGCCTGGATGGCTGGTGGTGGTCCGCGCCGTTCTCCACGAGGGCGGAGGACTGGGTGCGGTCCAGCGTTTCGGCCGCGGCGGCTTCCCCCTGGCTCCCGCCGGCGGCGGCAGGCGCGGCCGGCGCCTGCCGGTTTACAGATTCGGAGGAGTCGGCCCGGTGCTGGGACGCGTATCCGCCCGCCGGCACCTCAGGTGACGTGCCGGCGTCGTCCGTGCTCTCAACGGCGGCCGTTTCAGCGCCGGGAAGCGTGGGGGCGTGGGGGGCCGTGTATTCGTCATGGTGGACCGGGAGGGAGTCCGGCGGGGAAGCCTGACCGGAGGCTGTCCCGGCGGAGGCATCGGTCCGGTCAGCCTGATGCGCAGGAGTACCGGCTGGCCCCACCGCCGAGGAGCCTGACCCGGCTCCTGCCTCGGACCATTGGGTTTCCCATTCGGCCTGGTCCGCAGCCTCGTTTTGTGACTGGCTCTCCGATTGGTCCTGGTGATGGCGCTGCCCAGCCTCGGCGCCGCTGGCTGAAGCGCTGCCGCCTGAAACGCTGCTGCGGGACGTGCCGGAGCCGGAAGCGGACGAATCCGCCGGTTCCTCGGCAGTGGCAGGGGCGGCGGGTTCGGCCGGCCTTCCGAACCCCGCCGCGGTGGGGATACCGGTGGTGCCCGCGGCATCGGCGGATGCTGCGGCACTGCCGCCCTCGAGCGCTCCGTCCGTCCTGGTCCCTGCCGATGGCCTGCCGGACGGGCCGGCTGACTTGTTGCGGTTCAGCAGCCACCAGATGATGACGGCGATGACAACGATGAGAATGATCCAGAAAACAATGTCCATGGCAGGCCTTTCGGTCCAGGTGGCTGGGTGTCCTGTCCCCGACGCTACGTCGGGTCACCACGGCTGTCCAGAGACGCCGCGCGACCCGGAGCCCTGCGCTGGCCGGAAGCCCTTCGGCGGGGCCGCATCGGGGCCTACGGCAGCCCTCGTCTCGAAATATGAGACAGAAGTCCACTATTTGGCGGGTTTTTCAGGCGTTTTTGCCACATCCCTGGTCCGGCGGTCGTTTCGGCCAGGGTCCGAGCCCTAGACTTTCCCCTATGAGTGACGCCCAGACCGCAAGCGAGAACACGCCTGACATCAAGCCCCGCAGCCGTGTTGTGACCGATGGGATCCATGCGGCCCCTGCACGCGGCATGTTCCGGGCCGTGGGCATGGGGGATGACGACTTCGCCAAGCCGCAGGTGGGCGTGGCAAGTTCCTGGAATGAAATCACCCCCTGCAACCTCTCCCTGAACCGGCTCGCGCAGGGTGCCAAGGAAGGCGTCCACGCGGGGGGCGGTTTCCCCATGCAGTTCGGCACCATCTCCGTCTCCGACGGTATTTCCATGGGCCACGAAGGCATGCACTTTTCCCTGGTCTCCCGCGAAGTCATCGCCGACTCCGTCGAGACCGTGATGCAGGCCGAGCGGATCGACGGTTCGGTCCTGCTGGCAGGCTGTGACAAGTCCCTCCCGGGCATGCTCATGGCCGCCGCCCGCCTGGACCTGGCCAGCGTGTTCCTCTACGCGGGCTCCATCATGCCCGGCTGGGTCAAGCTCGAGGACGGATCCGAAAAGGAAGTCACCCTCATCGACGCCTTCGAAGCGGTCGGCGCGTGCGCGGCCGGCAAGATGAGCATGGAGGACCTCACCCGCATCGAAAAGGCCATCTGCCCCGGCGAAGGCGCCTGCGGCGGCATGTACACGGCCAACACCATGGCCTGCATCGGCGAGGCACTCGGCATGTCCCTGCCCGGCTCGGCCGCACCACCTTCGGCAGACCGCCGTCGTGACGAATTCGCCCGCAAGTCGGGCGAAGCAGTGGTCAACCTGCTGCGCCATGGCATCACAGCCCGCGACATCATGACCAGGAAGGCCTTCGAGAACGCCATCGCCGTCACCATGGCCTTCGGCGGCTCCACCAATGCCGTCCTGCACCTGCTGGCCATCGCCCGCGAAGCCGAGGTTGAGCTCACCCTTGACGACTTCAACCGCATCGGCGACAAGATCCCGCACCTGGGCGACCTCAAGCCGTTCGGCCGCTACGTCATGACCGACGTCGACAGGATCGGCGGCGTACCGGTGATCATGAAGGCCCTGCTCGACGCCGGCCTGCTCCACGGGGATTGCCTCACCGTCACGGGCAAGACCGTCGCTGAAAACCTGGCCGCGATCAACCCGCCCGACGTGGACGGAAAGATCCTGCGCGCGCTGGACAACCCGATCCACAAGACCGGCGGCATCACCATCCTGCACGGCACCATGGCCCCGGAGGGCGCGGTGGTGAAGAGCGCCGGGTTCGACGCCGACGTTTTCGAGGGAACGGCCCGCGTGTTCGAGCGTGAGCAGGGTGCCCTGGACGCGCTGGACAACGGTGCCATCAAAGCGGGGGATGTTGTGGTCATCCGCTATGAAGGGCCCAAGGGAGGCCCGGGAATGCGCGAAATGCTCGCGATCACCGGTGCCATCAAGGGGGCAGGGCTGGGCAAGGACGTCCTGCTGCTCACCGACGGCAGGTTCTCCGGCGGCACCACGGGGCTGTGTATTGGCCACGTTGCACCGGAAGCGGTCGACGGCGGCCCCATCGCCTTTGTGAAGGACGGCGACCGGATCCGCGTGGACATCGCCGCCCGCAGCTTCGACCTGCTGGTGGACGAAGCCGAGCTCGAAGCCCGTAAGGCAGGGTGGGAGCCGCTCCCGGCCCGCTACACAAAGGGCGTCCTCGCCAAGTACGCCAAACTGGTGCACAGCGCGAGCCAGGGCGCCTACACCGGCGTCTGACGCCTTCCCTTTACATAAGGCGCTGAGCGCCTTATGTAAAGGGACCCTCGGCGTCACCCTTATTAAGCCCTTCCGGGCTTGGGTGGGTCGCTGAGGGATTGGTCCCTGGGAAGAGGGGATCGAAAGATGGACAATGGAGTCCATATGGTGAGATTGGGTTGTTGCTCGTTGACACTGATCTTGCCAAGAGGGAACACTGAACGCATGACCTTCGTTACCGGCACTGTCGTCGTCCTTACCAAGCGCGTGGCACATTAGCCTCCACTGGTAACGAACCGTCACGCGCGAAACCCCTCACAGAGCCACCCGGCTGAGGGGTTTTTTTATTTCCTCCAGCCACAAACCACAGAAGATCCACAAGGAAGAGTCCGATGAGCAAAGGATCGCCCATCAGCCCCTCGCTGATGGCCACCAAGTCCGCTGGAGCCGCCAAGGCTCCGGAACGCGCCGACCGGACGGCTGACCACGCCGCCGTCGTCGCCGACCTTGCTGCCGTCTCTCCTGTCCTTGGGCCGAACAACGTCGTACCCCCGACGGTGATGACCGGCTCGCAAGCGATCGTCCGCTCGCTCGAAGAACTCGGCGTCGACGATATTTTCGGTTTGCCCGGTGGCGCAATCCTGCCCACCTACGACCCCTTGATGGCCTCCACCATGAACCACGTGCTGGTCCGTCACGAACAGGGAGCCGGCCACGCCGCGCAAGGCTACGCCATGGTCACGGGGAGGGTTGGCGTCTGCATCGCCACCTCCGGCCCCGGAGCCACCAACCTCGTTACCGCCATCATGGATGCCCACATGGACTCCGTGCCCCTGGTGGCCATCACCGGCCAGGTATCCAGCGGCGTCATCGGCACCGACGCCTTCCAGGAAGCCGACATCGTGGGCATCACCATGCCCATCACCAAGCACTCCTTCCTGGTGACGGACCCCAACGACATCCCCCACGTCATGGCCGAAGCCTTCCACCTTGCTTCCACCGGCCGTCCCGGGCCGGTGCTGGTGGACGTTGCCAAGGACGCCCAGGTTGGCCAGATGACGTTCTCCTGGCCGCCGAAGATCGACCTGCCCGGCTACCGGCCGGTCACCCGCGGCCACAACAAGCAGGTGCGCGAGGCCGCCAAGCTCATTGCGGCGTCCACCAAGCCGGTTCTGTACGTGGGCGGCGGTGTGGTCAAGTCGCACGCCTCCGCCGAGCTGCTCGCCCTCGCCGAAGCAACCGGGGCACCTGTGGTCACCACACTGATGGCGAAGGGCGCGTTCCCGGATTCGCACCCCCAGCACGTGGGCATGCCCGGCATGCACGGCAGCGTCTCGGCCGTCACCGCGCTGCAGCAGTCCGATCTGCTGATCACGCTCGGCGCCCGCTTCGATGACCGCGTCACCGGCGTGCTGAAGACCTTCGCGCCCAATGCCAAAGTCATCCATGCGGACATCGATCCGGCTGAAATTTCCAAGAACCGCACCGCTGACGTGCCCATCGTGGGATCCGTCAAGGAGATCATCCCCGAACTCACCGAGGCCGTGCGCAGCCAGTTCGAGGCCTCCGGCACCCCCGACCTCACCACCTGGTGGGCGTTCCTGAACAACCTCAAGGAAACCTACCCGCTGGGCTGGACGGAACCGGATGACGGCCTGATCGCCCCGCAGAAGGTCATCCAGCGGATCGGCGCCCTCACCGGGCCTGAAGGCGTGTACGTGGCCGGCGTGGGCCAGCACCAGATGTGGGCTGCCCAGTTCATCAAGTATGAGCGCCCCCACGCCTGGCTGAACTCCGGCGGCGCCGGCACCATGGGTTACGCCGTCCCGGCGGCCATGGGCGCGAAGGTTGGCGAGCCCGACCGGGTGGTCTGGGCCATCGACGGCGACGGCTGCTTCCAGATGACCAACCAGGAATTGGCTACCTGCGCCATCAACAACATCCCCATCAAGGTGGCTGTCATCAACAACTCTTCGCTGGGAATGGTGCGCCAGTGGCAGACCCTCTTCTACGAGGGCCGCTACTCCAATACCGACCTCAACACCGGCCATGACACTGTCCGTATCCCGGACTTCGTCAAGCTGGGGGAGGCCTACGGCTGCGCCTCGTTCCGCTGTGAACGCGAAGAGGACATCGACGCCACCATCCAAAAGGCCCTCGAGATCAACGACCGCCCCGTGGTGATCGACTTCGTGGTGAGCCCCAACTCCATGGTGTGGCCAATGGTGCCCGCCGGCGTGAGCAACGACCAGATCCAGGTTGCCCGCAACATGACCCCGGAATGGGAAGAGGAAGACTGAGCATGAGCCGCCACACACTCTCCGTCCTGGTTGAGGACAAGCCCGGCGTCCTGACCCGCGTGGCCAGCCTCTTCGCCCGCCGCGCCTTCAACATCAACTCCCTGGCCGTTGGCCCCACCGAAGTGCCGGGCGTATCCCGCATGACGGTGGTGGTCGACGCCGACGGCGACCTCATCGAGCAGGTCACCAAGCAGCTCAACAAACTGATCAACGTGATCAAGATCGTTGAGCTGACTCTCGAATCTTCCGTACAGCGCGACCACATCCTGGTCAAGGTACGTGCGGATGCCGCAACACGTCTGCAGGTAACCCAGGCCGCAGACCTGTTCCGCGCTTCAGTGGTTGACGTCTCTACAGACTCCGTCGTCATTGAGGCCACAGGCCACCCCGAAAAGCTCACAGCCCTGCTCTCAGTGCTGGAGCCCTTCGGCATCCGCGAAATTGTGCAGTCCGGCACCCTGGCCGTTGGACGGGGATCCCGCTCCATGAGTGACCGGGCGCTCCGCTCCGCCTAGGCACCTGCCCAAGGCGGGACTGGCGCCCGTAACCGCAGCACCGCAAGACCACTATCTACAACCACTCAAGAGGAGTTACGCAAGTGACTGAAATGTTCTACGACGACGACGCCGACCTGTCGATCATCCAGGGCCGCAAGGTTGCCATTGTTGGCTACGGTTCCCAGGGCCACGCCCACGCGCTGAACCTGCGCGATTCCGGCGTCGAGGTCGTCATCGCCCTGAAGGACGGCTCCAAGTCGACCGCCAAGGCGCAGGATGCAGGCTTCACGGTCAAGAACGTTGCCGACGCCGCCGAATGGGCCGACGTCATCATGATCCTGGCGCCGGACCAGCACCAGCGCTCGATCTACAACGACTCCATCAAGGACAAGCTGACCCCCGGCAAGGCGCTGGCCTTCGCCCACGGCTTCAACATCCGCTTCGGCTACATCCAGGCACCGGAAGGCGTTGACGTCATCCTGGTGGCCCCGAAGGCTCCGGGCCACACCGTCCGTCGCGAGTTCGAGGCCGGCCGCGGCATCCCGGACATCATCGCCGTCGAGCAGGACGCGTCCGGCAATGCCTGGGAGCTGGCCAAGTCCTATGCCAAGGCCATCGGCGGCACCCGCGCCGGCGTCATCAAGACCACCTTCACCGAAGAGACCGAAACCGACCTCTTCGGCGAGCAGTCCGTCCTCTGCGGCGGTGTCTCGCAACTGATCCAGTACGGCTTCGAAACCCTGACCGAAGCCGGCTACCAGCCGCAGATCGCCTACTTCGAGGTGCTGCACGAGCTCAAGCTCATCGTCGACCTCATGTGGGAAGGCGGCATCGCCAAGCAGCGCTGGAGCGTCTCCGACACCGCAGAGTACGGCGACTACGTCTCCGGCCCGCGCGTCATCACCCCCGAGGTGAAGGAAAACATGAAGGCCGTCCTGGCCGACATCCAGTCCGGTGCATTCGCCAAGCGCTTCATCGAGGACCAGGACAACGGCGGCGTGGAGTTCAAGGAACTGCGCGCCAAGGCCGAGCAGCACCCCATCGAGGCTGTTGGCCGCGAACTGCGCTCCCTGTTCTCCTGGCAGCAGCAGGACGTCGACTACGTGGAAGGCTCTGCAGCCCGCTAAGGCTGCCAGCCCAACCACGCAGACCGCAACGGTGAGGCCGGGTTCACACTTAACAATGTGAGCCCGGCCTTTCCGTCGGCCTAGACTTGTTTCCATCCCCAGGACTGCAACGCAGAGGATCAGCCGTGTCAAAACCCGTAGTACTGCTCGCCGAAGAACTTTCCCCCGCCACCGTCGAGGCCCTTGGCCCGGACTTTGAGATCCGCCAGACCGACGGCGCAGACCGTTCCCAGCTGCTCTCGGCGATCAGTGACGTAGACGCGATCCTGGTCCGCTCCGCCACCCAGGTTGATGCCGAAGCCATCGCGGCGGCCAAGAACCTGAAGGTCATCGCCCGCGCCGGCGTGGGGCTGGACAACGTGGACATCAAAGCCGCCACGCAGGCCGGCGTCATGGTGGTCAACGCGCCCACCTCCAACATCGTCTCCGCCGCCGAACTCACCGTGGGCCACATCCTGAGTCTGGCCCGCCACATCCCGCAGGCCAGCGCCGCCCTCAAGGACGGCGAATGGAAGCGCTCCAAGTACACCGGCATCGAGCTGTTCGAAAAGAAAATCGGCATCATCGGCCTGGGCCGCATCGGCGCCCTGGTGGCAGCCCGCCTGAAGGGCTTCGACACCAAGATCCTGGCCTACGATCCCTACATCACCTCCGCCCGCGCCGCGCAGCTGGGCGTGCAGCTGGTCACCCTGGATGAACTCCTGGCCCAGTCCGATTTCATCACCATCCACATGCCCAAGACGCCCGAGACGGTGGGCATGCTGGGTGCTGACGCGTTCAGGAAGATGAAGAAGACCGCTTACGTGGTCAACGTGGCCCGCGGCGGCCTGGTGGACGAGGAAGCCCTCTTCACCGCCCTCCAGGATGGCGAAATCGCCGGTGCGGGCGTTGACGTCTTCGCCAAGGAGCCCAGCACCGACCTGCCGTTCTTCAAGCTCGACAACGTGGTGGTGACCCCGCACCTGGGCGCATCAACGGATGAAGCGCAGGAAAAGGCCGGCGTCTCCGTGGCCAAGTCCGTCCGCCTGGCCCTCGCCGGCGAGCTGGTGCCGGACGCCGTCAACGTTGCCGGCGGCGTCATCGCCCCCGATGTCCGCCCGGGCATCCCGCTGATCGAGAAGCTGGGCCGCATCTTCACGGCGCTGACCCACGCATCGCTGACCCAGTTCGACGTCGAGGTGGCCGGCGAGATCT
This sequence comes from Arthrobacter sp. Soil764, assembly GCF_001428075.1. Taxonomy (GTDB): domain Bacteria; phylum Actinomycetota; class Actinomycetes; order Actinomycetales; family Micrococcaceae; genus Arthrobacter. The sequence continues at coordinate 549,627 of NZ_LMSI01000020.1, forward strand.
CGTCCCTGGACGTCAAGGTGCTGGAACTGGCGGCGCTGAAGGGCATCTTCGCCGACGTCGTGACCGAGCAGGTGTCCTACGTCAACGCCCCCGTCATCGCCGAGCAGCGCGGCATCAACGTCCGCCTGATCACCACCCCGGAGACCGAGTCCTACCGCAACGTCCTGACGCTGCGCGGCGCCCTCAGCGACGGCAGCCAGATCTCCGTGGCCGGCACCCTGACCGGCCCCAAGCAGATCGAGAAGCTGGTGGGCATTAACGGCTTCGAGGTGGAAATCCCCATCAGCGAGCACCTTGTGGTGGTTGCCTACACCGACCGCCCCGGCGTGATCGGCACCATCGGCCACATCCTGGGCATGAACAACATCAACATCGCCGGCATGCAGGTGGCCCGCTCCAACGAGGGCGGCCAGGTCCTGGCCCTGCTGACCATCGACAGCTCCGTTCCCCAGCAGGTGCTCGACGCCATCAAGGCCGGCATCGGCGCCGAAATGGTCCGGGAAGTGGACCTGGAAGACTAAGGGGACACACCGGCCGAAACGCCGTAGCCGCTCCTCCTCGAGGCCCCGTCCAGGCGGAGCCACGTATGATTGGCCGGTCTGCTTACAATGGCTTGGTCCTGATTCAGGACCGTAGCCGGCAGACCGGCCAATACCTTTTGCACATCCGTCCGTCATAGTCCACGCCCTCGGGCGGATGGAAGTGTGCGCACGCAATCCAGGTTTCAGGGAGTTCCATGAACGCCGTCCAGAGGTTCATCAGAAGCAGGGTGCTGCTGTTGACCGCGGCCATCTTGATCGCAGCCATGTGCTTGTCGGTCCTCGTCCAAAGCCAGTCGCAGGCTGCGCTCAACCGGACGGTTGATGAAAATTCGAGGGGGCTCTACGACATCCTGGTGCAGGCGAAGGCGCCCTCCGGTGCCCTCCTGCAGCCCGAGATCGCCAACGGCGCCGGCGGCATCGGCTTCGACCAGCTGGACTCCATCCGGAAGCTGACCGGCACTTCCGTGGCAGCCCCCATCAGCCTGGTGTCGCGTGTCACGCAGAACCTGGAGACGCCCCGCCTGGACGCCATGGACTACCTCGGCTACAACGCCGGGCTGGCCGGCACCGCCACCGCGGACCAGGCAGCGGGTGCCACCGCGCCGGACAAGTGGCCGGCCGCTGAATCCGTCCTGACCGACGCCGCAAAGAAGTACCGGCTGACTGCCAGCGCCGTAAGCTCCGACGGCAGCTCAGAGCAGACCCTCTTCAAGACCACCGCCGAAGGCACGCTGGGCAAGGCACGGCTCGTGGAGGAAAAGGCGCAGGGCGGCAGCAGCATCCGCATCGCCCCGGCAGCGGGGGAGACCGGCATTAAGTTCCCCGCCCCCGCCGGCGGCTCCGAGCACAACCTCTTCAACCTTTCCGTGTCACTGCCGCTGGCCCCCGAAGTCACCGAATCCGTGGTGGCGGTGGACCCCGCTGCCGAACGGGCCCTGCTCGGCACGGCCGGCGACTTCCTGGCCCCGCTGGAGAAGGCCCCGCCCGCCGATGCCCGTGACGCAGGCGCCGTGGGCCGCTACCTGGAAGGGCTCTTCACCAACGGCATCAGCATGGACCAGCTGAAGGAAGGGCCTGACTTCCTGGGCGTCAAGCTCAAGTACTGGGCCCCGCTGATGACCCAGTACCAGCAGGCCAAGCGCACCGGCCAGCTGACCAGCGGCTCGCAGGCAGTCCCCCTGATCGTGCGCTCCGGCACCTCCCTGGACCTGAGGTACAACGTCAAGATCGAGGAAATTGACGACGCCGGCAAGGTGGTCAAGGACGTCGGTACAGTTTCGAAGTCCCTGGGCAAGGACTACCTGCCTTTCGTGTCAAAGGACCCCTTCGTTTTGTCCTGGCCGGGCTCCACGGACCACTCCTCCCTGCTGGGCAGCAACGGCAACTTCAACCCCGGCCTGTACACCCCGGCCAAGTGGAGCACCGCTTTCGCCGGCGCCCCCAAATACACGGACGGCAGCACCGCGGCCAACGGCGCCGTGGACAAGACCGCCGTGCCCGGCGAATGGGTCACCGTCAACCGCCTGCCTGACAAGGCCGCCAACGGTGCGCCCGTTGACCAGACCCAGCGGAACCCGGTGGACGAGCGGTCCTACCGGGAAAACCTCTCCACCGGCCAGCAGCAGGCCGCAACGCCGCTGCCCATGGTGTACGGCACGTTCGACCCCGCCGCCGTCGAGGCAGCCTCCGGCGACGTCAACAAGCTCCCGCTGGGCGGATACGACCCCACGCCCTTCACCCTGGTCAAGGATGCGGCCGGCAAGGATGTTCCCGCCGCGGACCTGAAGCCTTCGTTGAGCGCCACCGGGCTGGCCAGCCAGTCCGCCGGCGCCATCACCGACTACTACGGACTCGCAGCAGCGCGCGGCTACAAGCAGAACGCGGCCGTCATCGACGCCGTTCGCGTCCGCGCCAAGGCGCCGGGCAGCTGGAAGGACGCGCAGCCCGAGGTGGAGAAGCTTGCCGCCCAGATCCGGGACATGGGCCTGGATGCCACCGTGGTGGCCGGTTCGGCCCGCGAGGACACCAGCATTTTCGTCCCCGGCTACTCCAAGGACGGAGCCGGCAAGGAGTCCGCGCTGGGCACCGTCCAGCAGTCCTGGGTCCGGCAGAACGCCGCTGAAGCGGTGGCGGGAGCACTGTCGGGCACCAACATCACGCTGCTGTTCCTGACACTGTGCGGCGCGGCCCTGCTGACCGGTGCCTCCACCGTGAGCTACATCCGGAAACGCCGCAGCGAAGCAGGCACCCTGCGGGCCATGGGCTGGACCCAGCGGCGGATCCGCAGCTGGGTGCTTGAGGAATTCGGCGTAGGGGCAGTGCTGCTCGCCGCCGCAGGCATCGTGCTGAGCCTGCTGAGCTGGAGCCTTGCCACCGCACTGGTGTGTATCGCCGTCCTGGTCCTCTACTGCGGCGCGGCCCTCTTTGCCGCGCAGCAGCTGCGCCACCGCGACGAAATCGACCAGGAGCCGCAGCACGATGAACGGCTCATCCCGGTGGATTCGCCACTGACCTTCGCAAACCGGCAGCTCAGCACCAACAAGTTCAACACGCTGTCCCTGGCGGTTGCGGTGGGCGTCTTCGGTGCCGCCGTCGGCGGGCTGATCGCCCTGCTGATCGACATCCCCCGGGCCGCCGGTGCCAGCGCGCTCAGCGGGCTGGCCGCGGCCAGCGTGACCCTGCCGAGCATCCTGCTGGCGCTTGCGGGCGTGGCCGTGGGGCTCGTGCTGACCTTGGTGACGGGCCGCTTCGAACTCAATGCCAAGCGGCAGTACCTTGGCATCCTCCAGGCGATGGGCTGGAACCCGGACATGCTCCGCCAGGTGCGGTTGTTTGAAAACGCACTGGTGGGAACCGTGGCCTTGCCGCTGGGCGTGCTGGGCGCCCTGGGCATCGGCCTGCTGCTGGCACCCTACGCGGCCATCTGGGCCGCCGTGGCCGGCCTGGCGGCTGTTATTTGCTGGATACCGATTGCAACGAAAGTGGTCCAATGACAAACCCGACGAACCTCCAGCGCAGCCGCAGGAGCGGCTCCAATGAGGTCCCCCTGCAGACCCGGGCCAACACCATTGTCAAGTCGGCAGACCACGCCACCCCGCTGGAGATGCGCGACATCACCATCCGCTATGGCGGTGGAAAGGGCGGCGCCGAAGCCGTGAGCGTGGTGGAAGGCTTCGACCTGACCCTGCACGCCGGCGAGATGCACTGCGTGGCCGGCCGAAGCGGCTCCGGCAAGACCAGCATCCTGACCGTCGGCGCCGGACTCACCCTGCCGACGTCGGGCCGTGTCTTCTGGGAAGGTGATTCCCTCGAAAGCATGGGCGACGACGAAATCGCCGACCGTCGTCGTGCATTGATCGGCTATGTGGACCAGGGCGGCGCCCTGATCGACGGCATGAGCGCGCTCGAGAACGTCCTCCTGCCCGCCGTTCCCGACGGCGAGGTGGACCAGCGGCGCGACATGGCCAAGGACCTCCTGGACCTGGTGGGCCTGGGCCGGCGCATGCGGCACCGTCCCGCGCAGCTGTCCGGCGGTGAACGCCAGCGCGTGGCGATCGCCCGCGCCCTGATCCTGGGCACCAGGGTCCTGGTGGTGGATGAGCCCACCGCCAGCCTGGACCGCGCCTCCGCCAACCGCATCATCAGCATCCTGAAGGACACCACCAATGACGGCATCGCCGTGCTGGTGGCCTCGCACGACCACGAACTGGTCCGGCTCAGCGATACCCTGACAGAACTGATCTAGCCCACTCCTCCGTACCGAAGGTAACCGTCCGACCGTGACAGCTTCAGAGAAAACGCCGTTCTACATCACCACGGCCATCACCTACCCCAACGGCGTGCCGCACATCGGGCACGCCTACGAGTACATTGCCACCGACGCCATGGCGCGCTTCAAGCGCCTGGACGGCTATGACGTGATGTTCCTGACCGGCACGGATGAACACGGCATGAAGATAGCCCAGACCGCCGAAAAGGAAGGCATCACCCCCAAGGAACTGGTGAACCGGAATGCCGAGGTCTACAAGGCCGCGCATGCCGCCCTGGGCATCAGCTACGACCGCTTCATCCGCACCACGGACGAGGACCACTACGCTGCGTCCCAGGCGATCTGGAAGAAGATGGAAGCCAACGGCGACATCTACCTCGACAAGTACGAGGGCTGGTATTCCGTCCGGGACGAGGCTTTCTATGCCGAGGATGAAACGGTGGTGAAGGACGACGGCGTGCGCTACTCGAAAGAGACGGACACCGAGGTGACGTGGACGGCGGAGGAGAGCTACTTCTTCCGGCTGTCCGCCTACCAGGACAAGCTGCTGGCCCTCTACGAGTCCCACCCGGAGTTCGGCGCGCCGCAGTACCGGTTCAATGAGGTCATCAGCTTCGTCAAGCGCGGCCTGGAGGACCTGTCCATCAGCCGGACCACGTTCGACTGGGGTGTTCCCGTTCCGGGGAACGACAAGCACGTCATGTACGTGTGGGTGGATGCGCTCACCAACTACCTCACCGGCGTCGGCTACCCGGACACCGAATCGGAGCAGTTCCGGAAGTACTGGCCTGCGGACGTCCACATCATCGGCAAGGACATCTCCCGGTTCCACGCCATCTACTGGCCGGCCTTCCTGATGAGCGCCGGCCTTGAACTGCCCAAGCGGGTCATGATCCACGGGTTCCTGCACAACAACGGGGTCAAAATGTCCAAGTCCCTGGGCAACGTGGTGGCCCCGGCGGACTTCGTGGCACAGTACGGCCTGGACCAGGTGCGGTTCTTCTTCCTGCGCGAGGTGCCGTTCGGGGCGGACGGCAGCTACAACCATGAGGCCATCGTGGGCCGCATGAACTCGGACCTGGCCAACAACTTCGGCAACCTGGCCCAGCGCTCCCTGTCCATGGTGGCCAAGAACTGCGGCGCGGCCGTGCCGGCTCCAGGGGAGTTCACTGCGGCGGACGCCGCCATCCTGGCACAGGCAAACGGGTTGCTCGAGGCTGCCCGCGCCGCCTTCGACAAGCAGGAATTCAGCCGGGCCCTGGAAGCCATTTGGGGCGTACTGCACCACACCAACGCCTACTTCGCCGAGCAGGCGCCCTGGGTCCTGCGGAAGACCGACGTCGAACGCATGAACACCGTGCTGTACGTGACCCTGGAAGTGCTGCGGATCGTGGCCATCCTGGCCCAGCCGGTGATGCCGAACGCCACGGCCAAACTCCTCGATGCGCTGGGCCAGGCCGAAGGTGACGCCCGCGTATTCGCTGCCATCGACACGCCGATCGTCCCCGGCACGGCCCTGCCGGCACCCACTCCGGTGTTCCCCAAGTTCGAGGAACCTGCGGAGTAGGTCGGGCCCAGGAAACCAGCGGAGGGTGCGCTCCTGTCCAGGAGCTGAGACGGTTTGACCAGCATATGGATGTTTTGGCTACCCTGAAAGCATGAGCGCATCCTCCATTGATCTTGCAGTTATTCCCGGCGACGGCATCGGCCCTGAGGTCATCGCCGAAGCCCTCAAAGTCCTGGAAAAGGCTGTCGCCGCGGAGGGTGTGGAGCTCAAGCCCACCCATTATGAGCTCGGTGCCGATCACTGGCTCCGCACCGGCGAGACCCTGCCGGATGAGGTCCTGGCGGACCTGAAGACCCGTGACGCCATCCTCTTCGGTGCCGTGGGTGCGGCACCCGGGGACACCCGCATCCCCTCCGGAATCATCGAGCGTGAGCTGCTCCTCAAGCTCCGGTTCAGCCTGGACCACTACGTCAACCTGAGGCCTTCCCGGCTCTACGGCACGGTCGGCAGCCCCCTTGCCAACCCCGGCACCATCGACTTCATCGTGGTGCGCGAAGGAACCGAAGGCCCCTACGTCGGCAACGGCGGCACCTTGCGCGCGGGCACTCCGCACGAAGTAGCCACCGAGGTCTCCCTGAACACCGCCCACGGCGTGGAGCGCGTGGTCCGCGACGCTTTCCGCCGCGCCAGCGTACGGGAGCGCAAGCACCTCACCCTGGTGCACAAGCACAACGTCCTGGTCTACGCCGGACACCTGTGGAAGCGCACCGTGGAAGCCGTTGCGAAGGAATTCCCCGAGGTCACCCACGACTACCTGCACATTGATGCCGCCACCATCTTCATGGTCACGGACCCGTCCCGCTTCGACGTCATCGTGACCGATAACCTCTTTGGCGACATCATTACGGACCTCGCCGCAGCCATCACCGGCGGCATCGGCCTGGCCGCCTCCGGCAACATCAACATGGACCGCAGCGCGCCCTCCATGTTCGAGCCGGTCCACGGTTCCGCGCCGGACATCGCCGGCCAGGGCAAGGCGGACCCCACCGCCGCCATCCTCTCCGCCGCGCTCCTGCTGGACCACCTGGGCTACACGGACGCTGCCCGCAGGATCGAAGCCGCCGTGGTTGCCGACGTCGAAAAGCGCGACGGCACCGCACGCAGCACCAGCGCCGTCGGCGACGCCATCGCCGCCGGCCTCTAGCCCGCGCCGGGGCCGCCGGCTTCGGGCGTAAGCTTGTCTCGAATCACCAAATGCCGCCTCGTTGTTCAGCGCTGAACCGCAGGCGGCCGATCGTGGAGGAACCATGACTCAGACCGCCCATGGCGTCGAATTCAGCCGGCAGCCCTCGGAGAACCCGAAGTCCGCCGAAGAGCGTGCAGCCATCCTGGCGAACCCGGGATTTGGCAACTACTTCACCGACCACACCGCCATCGTCGACTACACCGTGGACGCGGACGGCAACGGCGGCTGGCACGATGCAAGGATTGAACCCTACGGTCCGATCGTGCTGGACCCCTCCGCTGCCGTCTTCCACTACGGCCAGGAGATTTTCGAGGGGCTCAAGGCCTACCGGCACGCGGACGGCTCGGTCTGGACCTTCCGGCCGGAGGCCAACGCAGCCCGCCTGAACAAGTCTGCCCGCCGCCTGGCCCTTCCGGAACTGCCGGCTGAATACTTCCTTGGCGCCATCCGTGAGCTCGTGGCCGCGGATAAGGAATGGGTCCCCTCCGGCGACGGCGAAGCCCTCTACCTGCGGCCCTTCATGATCGCAACGGAGGCATTCCTTGGCGTCCGCGCCGCCCGCGAGGTGTCCTTCCGCGTGATCGCCTCGCCAGCCGGCAACTACTTCGGCGGCGAGCTGAAGCCCGTCTCCATCTGGATCTCCCGTCAGTACGCCCGCGCCGGGCGCGGCGGCACCGGAGACGCCAAGTGCGGCGGAAACTACGCGGCCTCGCTGATCGCACAGCAGGAGGCCGAGGCCAACGGGTGCAAGCAGGTCCTGTTCCTGGACCAGGCCAACGACAACGCCGTGGAAGAACTCGGCGGCATGAACGTGTTCTTCGTCATGAAGGACGGCTCGCTGGTGACGCCCGCGCTCACCGGCACCATCCTGGAAGGCGTCACCAGGATGTCCGTGATACAGGTGGCCAAGGACATGGGCCGCGAGGTCTCCGAGCGCAAGATCACCCTTGACGAGTGGCGTGACGGGGTTGCCTCCGGCGACATTGCCGAGGTCTTCGCCTGCGGCACCGCGGCCGTCATCACCCCCATCGGCGTGCTCAAGGACGCCACCGAGTTCATTGGCTCCGAGGACGCCAAGGCGGGGGAGACCACCATGGCCATCCGCGAAAGGCTCCTGGGCATCCAGACCGGCGCTGAGCCGGACACCCACGGCTGGCTGACCCGCCTGGCATAGCCCGGCTTTTTTCCAACGTACGACGGCGCCTGCCGGACTTGGGTCCGGCAGGCGCCTTCTGCGTTCCAGCCGACGGCGAACTGGTCAGCGGCGGGCGGCTTTCCGGGCGGCGTTCTTCATGGCTTTGCGCGATACCGGCTTGAGCGCCTTGCGGGCGGCTTCCTCAGCCAAAGCCCGGGTGCGGCGGGCGTCGATGATGTCGTTCCAGAGTGTGGTGGCGAAGACGCCGCCGTCCTGGGCGTAGACGTCATAGGGGTAGCCGGCGAAGACGGAAGGCGTGGCACCGCTGGTGTGCAGGTCCTTGCCGTTTGCCTTCGCCACGGCGTCGCCCAGAGCCCAGGTGCGGGTCAGGTGGCCGGTGAGGTTTTCCTGTACGAACGCGTTGGCATCACTGGAGCGGGCGGCCTGATCCAGCAGCGTTTCCAGTTCGGCGGCCGCCAGGGCAGCGCCGGTCTGTTCCGCCGGCGCGGAAGCAGCAGCCAGTTCTGCGCCGGCGCCGTTCACTGACTCCTGCCAGTCCGCCGTTTCGCGGAACTTCTTCCACGTGGGAAACCAGACGATGGCGCCCGTCGCGTGGTTGTGGATGTGCAGGAGGCCGGTGGCTTTTTCGGTTGCCGAGTGGTCGTGGCCGTCCGCGTCCGCCTGGGCGAGAAGGTCTGCGAGGGTTGGGGTGCTCATATGGTGGTATCCGGATTCCTGGGGCGATGGGTTGTCACAGGTGCCAACCGGCGGCCGCCGGTGTTCTATTCCGCGGTTCCATTCCTGCAGCCCATCCTGCAGGGGTGGGGCGGGAAGGGGCCCGGATGCAAGGATGGGGAAGTGACCTTCGATTCCGGCCCCCGCCCGCAGCGCAGCTCCGGGCTCACAGAGTTCATCCTGGCTCCCAACCCCGGCCCCATGAGCCTGGACGGCACCAACTCCTATCTCCTGCAAACCCCCGGCCATTCATCCCTGGTGGTTGTGGACCCGGGCCCCCTGGACGAAACACACCTGAATGCCCTGGCCGGTGCCGGCGTCGTCGAACTGATCCTGGTGACCCACCGGCACGCCGACCATACGGCGGGTGCTGCCCGGCTGCACGAACTGACCGGTGCGCCGGTCCGTGCCGCGGATCCCAGCCATTGCCACGGCGGGGGAGAGCCACTGGTTCATGGCGAGGCGATCCGGGCTGCGGGACTGGAGATCGCTGTCCTGGCCACCCCGGGCCACACCTCCGACTCCGTCTGTTTCCACCTGGCGGCGGATGGGGACCACGGATCGGTGCTGACCGGTGACACTGTCCTCGGCCGCGGCACCACCGTCCTGGACTATCCGGACGGCACGCTGGGCGACTACCTCGCGTCCCTGGACCGCCTCAAGGCTCTTGGACCGGCCACCGTCCTCCCGGCCCACGGCCCGGTCCTGCCTTCCCTTGAAGCCATCGCCCGGGACTACCGGATGCACCGGGAGGAACGGCTGGCCCAGATCCGCGCCGCACTGGACCGGCTGGGCCAGGATGCCTTCGTAGGGGAGGTGGCTGACGCCGTCTATTCCGACGTCGGCCCTTCCGTCCGACGCGCCGCCGAGCTGTCCGTGGCCGCCCAGCTGGAATACCTGCGCGGCGGCGGCAACCCGGACAGGTCCGGCCGCGGCGAAACGGTAGGGTAGGAGCCATGCGTATTGCCAGGTTTGTCGTTGATTCTGATCCCCTGTACGGCGTTGTGGAAGGTGAACCGGGCAGTGAGGAAATCACTGTCATCCATGGCGACCCCTTCTTCAACGGGGTGGAGCGCACCTCCGTGCGCCACAAGCTGGAGGACGTCCGGCTGCTGGCCCCCATCATCCCGCGGAGCAAGGTGATCGGCGTGGGCCGGAACTTCGTGGAGCACGCCCATGAACTCGGCAACGAAGTACCCGCCCAGCCGCTGCTGTTCCTGAAGCCCAACACCGCCGTCGTCGGCCCGAATGATCCCGTCGTGCTGCCGGAATTCTCGGAAGAGGTCTCCTTCGAAGCTGAACTCTGCGTGGTGATCGGGCGGATCTGCAAGGACGTGCCGGAAGACCGCGTGGACGACGTCATTTTCGGGTACACCTGCGGCAACGACCTCACGGCCCGCGATGTCCAGAAGACGGACCTGCAGTGGACCCGCGCCAAGGGCTTCGACACCTCCGCTCCGCTGGGTCCCTGGATCGAGACCGACCTTGACACGGAAGACCTGCAGATCCAGGGCAGGCTCAACGGTGAGGTGCGCCAGGACGGCAGCACCAGCCAGATGATCCGCGGCGTGCGCGAACTGGTCTCCGTAGTGTCGCAGGCGTTTACCCTGCTGCCGGGCGATGTGATCATGACCGGCACGCCTGCCGGCGTGGGCCTGGTCAAGGAGGGCGACCGCTTCGAGGTGGAAATCGAGGGGATCGGCCGGCTGTCCAACCCCATCGTCCGCCGTTAGGCCTGTCCGTCCGGCGGAGGGCGGAGCCCGGCCAGGCGGGTAAAGTTGAAGCCACTATGACTATCGCTTCTTCGTCACCTGCCGCAGCCGTCCCGCCCGTTACCGCCGAGACGCCCGTCCGGGTCCGTTTCTGCCCCTCGCCCACGGGCACCCCGCACGTTGGACTGATCCGGACCGCCCTGTTCAACTGGGCCTACGCGCGCCACACGAAGGGCACGCTGGTCTTCCGCATCGAGGACACGGACGCGGCGCGGGACAGCGAGGAAAGCTACCACCAGCTGCTGGATGCGCTGAAGTGGCTGGGCATCGACTGGGACGAGGGCGTGGAAGTGGGCGGCCCGCACGAGCCGTACCGGCAGTCCCAGCGCGGTGACATCTACCAGGACGTCATCAAGCGGCTCCATGACGGCGGGTTCATCTACGAGTCCTTCTCCACCCCGGAGGAGATCGAGGCGCGGCACCGTGCGGCCGGCCGGGATCCCAAACTTGGCTACGACGGCTTTGACCGGCACCTGACGGAGGAGCAGCTGGCACAGTACCGGGCCGAGGGCCGGCAGGCTGTCCTCCGCCTCCGGATGCCGGACGAGGACATCACGTTCACGGACCTGGTCCGCGGCGACATCACGTTCAAAGCCGGTTCCGTCCCTGACTTCGCTGTGGTGCGGGCCAACGGCGCTCCCCTGTACACGCTGGTCAACCCGGTTGACGATGCGCTGATGGGCATCACCCACGTGCTGCGCGGCGAGGACCTGCTCAGCTCCACGCCGCGCCAGATCGCCCTGTACCGGGCGCTGTACGCCATCGGCGTCGCCGAGTACATGCCCGAGTTCGGCCACCTGCCCTACGTCATGGGCCAGGGCAACAAGAAGCTTTCCAAACGCGACCCCGAGTCCAGCCTGTTCCTGCACCGCGAGCGGGGCTTCATCCCGGAAGGGCTGCTGAATTACCTGTCCCTGCTGGGCTGGTCCCTCAGCGCGGACGAGGACATCTTCACCGTGGAGCAGCTCGTGGAGCACTTCGACATCCACGACGTCCTGGGCAACCCCGCCCGCTTCGACCTGAAAAAGGCTGAAGCCATCAACGGCACGCACGTGCGGATGCTTGAGCCCAAGGTGTTCCGCGACCGCGTGGCGCACTATCTGCGCGAAGCGGGTCTGGTGGGGGAGATCCTGACCGACCGGGAGGAGGAGATCCTCACCGAGGCCGCGCCCCTGATCCAGGAGCGCATCACGCTCCTGGGCGAAGCCCCGGACATGCTGGCGTTCCTGTTCAAGGCCGATGACGCCATCGACGTTGCCGACGACGCACGCAAGGGCCTTCCGGCCAACCTTCCCGAGGTCCTTGATGCCGCCATCGCCGCCCTGGAACCCGTGGCCGAATGGACGCCGGAAAACATCCAGGCTGCACTCAAGCAGGCCCTGGTGGAGGACATGGGCATCAAACCTCGGCTGGCCTTCGGCCCCGTGCGCACGGCTGTTTCCGGCCGCCGCGTTTCGCCGCCGCTGTTTGAATCCATGGTGATCCTGGGCAAGGAGTCGTCCCTGCGCCGGCTCCGCGCCTTCCGCGGCTGATGACAGCGCCCAGCGAAGCGGCGCGCGCCGGCATCCTCAAGACACCCTTTGGGAGTGTCCGCGGCGTCCTGTTCGACATTGACGACACCCTGGTGGATCTCGAGTATTCAATGACCACCGCGCTGCGCGAGGTCAGCGAACACCTCCTGCCCCGCCTGGACCAGGCCGGATGGGAGCGGTTCGGGCGCATCTTCACCCACGAAACCACTCATTTCTACGACCGCTACCTGGCCGGCGAGCTGACGTTCAACGAACAACGCCTGCTCCGTGGCCGGGCGGCGTTGGGGCACTTCGGGGTTGAACTGGACGAGGGCGAGGAATCGCACCGGTGGCTGACGGCCTACTCGGAGAAGCAGCCCGCATACGTGAAGCCGTTCCCCGATGTGCTGCCGCTCCTGGACGTCCTGGACAATGCCGGTGTCCCGTACGGGGCCGTCAGCAACAACGTCCACGACTACCAGCGCGCCAAGCTCGACGGTGCGGGGCTGGAGCGCGTCACGCACCTGGTGGGCACCGACACCCTTGGCGTGGCCAAGCCCCATCCGGCCATGTACCTCGAGGGCGTCCGGCTCCTTGGCACGTCCCCCGGTGAAACACTCTACGTGGGTGATAACCGGCTGCTGGATGCGGAGGGCTCGACGGCGGCAGGGCTGGTGGGCGTTTGGCTCAACCGCATGGGTGAGGTAGTGGAGGGCTTCGAGGGCAGCATGGTGGCGTCCTTGGAGGAACTGCTGCAGTAACCCCCGTCCGCCGGGACCGCCGCCCTTCTGAGAGGGCCGTGGTCCCGGCGTGTTTGCAGTCGCCGTCAGGCGGCGTGCAGCCGCACGGCACGCCGGCGCAGCAGCAGGTAGGCCGCGACCGCGGCGGCCACCAGGAGCGCGATCAGCAGCAGCGCGATTAACGGGTTGTCCAGCCACGACGACGGCGACACAGCAGCCACCTTGGTGTGCAGCTCCTGGGTGCCGGCCGCGATTCTTGCGTTGCCATCCGCCAGTTTTCCGGCACCATCGGCAAGTTTGCCGGAGCCGTCGTCCAGCTTGGTGTTGCCGTCAGCCAGCTGGCCGGTTCCGTCGGCGAGCCGGGCGGAGCCCGATTCCAGCTGCCCCGTTCCACTGCTGAGCTTGACGGTGCCGTCGGAGAGGGCTTCCGTGCCCGCCAGCAGGCCAGGGTTTTCCGGATCTCCGTTGCCGTTGATTCCCGCGCTGAGCCTGGTGGTGCCGTCTTGGAGGTTGTTGGCGGCGTAGATCAGGCCGGGACGTTCGGGGTCGCCCGGCACGCCGTCCATTCCCACCCGGATCTTCGCGGTGCCCTCGGCCAGCATGGAAGTACCCAGCACCACGCCGGGGTTCTGCGGGTCCGTCGCGTTGAGTTTTTCCGCCAAAGTGGCGAATCCGGCCGTCAACCGTCCGGCGCCGCTTTTCAATTCGCCGGCTCCCGCGCTCAGCTTGGCGGTCCCGGCCTTCAGCTGCCCGGCGCCGTCGTTCAAGGCCACAGCTCCGTCATTCACTTTTGCCGCGCCGGCATCAAGCTGGACGGCGCCGGCATAGGCCCTCCGGCCTCCGTCGGCCAGTTTGGCAATCTGGTCCCTGATCACCGCAAGCGGCACCAGGCCCTGGGGTCCGTTCGCGGCCGCTTCGAGCTGGTCCAGTCCCTGGCTGAGCGCGGCGAGCCCGTCACCTCGTGCGGGATCGTTCCCCGCACCCGGGTAACCCTTCAGCTGGCCTGCTCCGGCTGCGAGCTGGCCGGTGCCATTCTTCAATGCTGCAGTCCCGTTGGTGAGGGTTGCGGCGCCGGCATCCAGTTGCCCGGCACCCGCAGCGAGTTGACCCGTGCCTGCAGCCAGCTGGCCCGCGCCGTCAGCAAGGTTGTTCGGCGCGTTTCCGGAAGCCGTTGGGGTCAGGGCCGCGGAAAGGGCCACCGCGCCGGTCTGAAGCTTCCGCGCGCCGTCGTCCACTTGATAGACGCCGGGCACGAGTTTGTTCAGGACGTCATTCTGCAGCTTGGTGGTACCGGCATGCAGCTTGTCCACGCCCGGCGCCAACTGGTCACGGACTCCCGAGAAGATCCTGCCGGCTCCCGACTGCAGCGCAGCGGCTCCGGCATTCAATTCGCTGCTGCCGTCCTTGACCTTGATCGAACCCTCCTTCACCTGCGATGCGCCTTGGTTCGCGGCGCCGGCTCCTGCAGCCAACTGGCCCGAGCCGACCTTGAGCTGGTTGGCCCCCGCGGCGGCTTGCTCCGCGCCGTCCATCAGCTGGGCGGCGCCATGGGAGATCTGGCCCGTGAGGTAGGTGTAAAAGGCCAGGAACAGTATCAGCAGCAGGGACAGAGCCACGATGGCAGTGGACTGGGACCGGGACCGGGGTTTGGGCTTGGCTGTTGCGATGGTTTCTGTGTGGGTCGTCAACGCTGACACTTCCTAACTGTCCGCCGGGCGACGCTGCCCGGCGGCATAAACCGTGGTTGTTTGGCCTTCGGCAAATCCTCGTGGGTGTCCGGAGGAACGGAAGGGGAGGTTGTTACTGATGGGTAACTTACTCGAGAGTAACCACACGAGGGGAGGGTGGGCAAGGGTTTTGTGGAGGAAGCCCACGGTGCCCATAGCGCCAGCGTTGACCCGATTTGTGCGAGCCGAAAGTCTCGGGTAAAGTAACTTCTCGTGCTGAGGCGCACGGAGCAGGGAAAAGCCCCTGAAAACCGGCCCGAAAGTGCCATTGGGATATGGTGTAATTGGCAACACTACGGTTTCTGGTACCGTCATTCTAGGTTCGAGTCCTGGTATCCCAGCTCTGTTTTGAAGGCTGTTTATCAGCTGAAAATCAGGAGGTTTCCGCTCGGTTCGCCGATTTGAAACCAACGCAAAGTGTGTGAAATACTCACTGAGCTTGAGCGGCGGAAACGCTGCTAAAAGTACCTGGCCCCATCGTATAGCGGCCTAGTACGCCGCCCTCTCACGGCGGTAACGCGGGTTCGAATCCCGCTGGGGTCACCATCGAAATGGTCCCGGGCAACAGCCCGGGACCATTTTTTCGTTAAAACTGCGCAGACCTCGCGGATGCGTTGAGGGGCTCGGCCTACCTTGGACCGTAGGTTCGGGCGTGGGGGAAAATATGCTGGGAAAACGTTTTGCCGAGAGCAAGAATTCGTTGAATGCGATCCGATTGGGTCTCGCAGCCCTTGTGATCGTTTCTCATTCATGGTGGCTCGGAGGATACGGTCCGGAGCCTGCACCAGGGGGAGTCAAACTAGGCAGTTGGGCAGTTCTTGGCTTCTTCGGGATTTCCGGGTACCTAATCACCCGGAGCAGGATGCGGGTTGCGGCAAGCGACTACTGGCTCGCGCGCTTCCTGAGAATCTTTCCCGGCCTTGTAAGCTGCGTCGCAGCAGTAGCGTTTGTCATTGCCCCACTCACGGCAGTGTTGACTGGGCGACGCTATTGGTTTCCCGATGCAATACTCTACTTTGCCAGCAACTTGTCCGCCGGGCTCCCAGGGGTGGCCGTAGGAGGCATTCCAGGATCATTGGAGGGATTACCCGATCCGCGCCTGTGGAATGGGCCACTATGGACCTTGTTCTGGGAGATCGCCTGCTACATACTGATCGGCGTTTTGTTTCTCGCGTTTAGATCAGAGTTGGCGCGGGTGGCCGTGCTCTGTCTCTTCTTCGCGGGAACGGTTGCCTTATTTGCCGTTGATGCGGGATGGGCCTCCCCGCCAACCCCTTATGATTGGCCACTTGTGCCCGTGACCACCTTTCTCGCTGGATCGCTGGTGTTTTTGTTTCAAGACTGGATCCCAGTGGGACGCAAAACGGTGTGCCTGTCCACTGCCCTCGTTGTGTTGGTTGCTTCGCTGGGTTACGCGCAGTCGCTCGTCCATATACCTCTGTCGGTCTTCCTGTTGTCTGGCTCATTGCATCTGCCGCTATCAACTGTCGGTTCACGTTTCGATATCTCGTTTGGCGTGTATATCTATGGGTGGCCGATGCAACAGGTACTTGCGTCTGGCGGTCTTCATACTGCGGTTCCGCCCGAACTGTTCGCCATAGCTGCACTTTTACTGGTTGCTCCCATAGCCTGGCTCTCGTGCCGCTACGTGGAGTTACCAGCACGAGTGTGGCTGCGACGCCGGAAAGATCGAGCCTCCGCTCCTCAACTGGCATGATATTGCTGTGACCTCCCATGACGAGCATGGCCGCCCCGCCCAGCCGGTGCCGCACGCGATGGCGGCGGTAACCCTGCTGGAAGAAGTCCGCAGCGGACTGGACGACGTTGCGCTGCCGCTGGCCTTGCCGGGGGCAGACCAGGCACGCCGCGAAACGTCAGCCGCAAGGGCACAATTGGACGACTACATCCTCCCGCGGTACCGCAGCCTGGACGCCCCGCTGCTGGCCGTCGTGGGCGGTTCCACGGGCGCCGGCAAATCCACCCTGGTGAACGGACTCGTGGGGCATCCTGTCACACGGGCGGGCGCCATTAGGCCCACCACCCGCCAGCCCATCCTGCTGCACAACCCCGTAGAGGGAACCTGGTTCGAGGGCCAGCGGGTCCTGCCCGGACTGAGCCGGATCCGCGGCACCCTGGCCGGCAGCCCCGTGGCGGGAGGCGCCATGCCGGAGCAACGGGAAGCCTCCTCGCTGGTGTTGCTGGCCGATCCGGCGGTACCGGCCGGCATCGCCCTCCTCGACGCTCCTGACGTCGACTCCATTTCAGACCAGAACCGCCTGCTCGCCGGACAGCTGCTGGCCGCCGCGGACCTATGGGTGTTCGTCACCACGGCCAACCGGTATGCGGATGCCGTTCCCTGGAAGCTCCTCCTGGACGCCGCCGCGCGTGACATCACGGTGGCGGTAGTGCTGGACCGGGTTCCCCGTGGCGCCGAGGAAGAGGTGAGCCAAGACCTCCGGGGCCTGCTCGACCGGGAGGGCCTCGCCGGAAGCCGGCTGTTCATCATCGCCGAGACAGCCCTGGATCCGCACGGCATGCTCCCGCCCCGGGCTGTCACCGAGCTCAGGGACTGGCTCGGTTCCCTTGCCGCCGATGCTGCCGGCCGGGCCGAGGTGGCCCGCCGCACTTTGAACGGGACGGTCCGCGCCCTGGCCCTCCGTATTCCGGACATCGCCGGCGCCGTCCGTGAGCAGGAGCTGGCCGCCGTGCGCCTCGAGGCCGATGCCGTGGCAGCGTATGAAGATGCGGCCACCCGCATCCTTGACGCCACCCGCGACGGAGCACTCCTGCGGGGCGAAGTGCTGGCCCGGTGGCAGGACTTTGTGGGTACCGGTGAATTCTTTCGCACAGTTGAGCAGAACGTGGGCCGGTTCCGGGACCGGCTGGGAGCCTTCTTCCGCGGTGAACCGGCCCCGGCCGTCCGGGTGGAGGCCGCCATCGAAACCGGCCTCCAGGCAGTCATCGTGGACGAGGCCGCCAATGCGGCGGAGGACACCGACCAGCGGTGGCGGTCAGACCCTGCCGGCCGGCAGCTGCTGGGTCCGGACGATCTGTCCGGGACCACGCCCGGGTTCGCCGACCGGGCCGCAGCGGAAATTCGGGCATGGCAGGAAGCCCTCATGGAGCTCATCCAAACCGAAGGCCAGGGAAAGCGGACCCAGGCGCGGTGGCTGTCGTTTGGCATCAACGGCCTCGGCGCTGCGCTGATGATCGTGGTGTTCTCTACCACTGCCGGCCTGACTGGACTGGAGATTGGTGTTGCGGGCGGTACCGCCGTCGTGGGCCAGCGCCTGCTGGAGGCGGTCTTCGGCGAGGACGCCGTGCGCCGCATGGCCGACAAAGCCCGTGAGGACCTGGCCGTGCGCTGCCGGAACCTGCTGGCGGACGAGCAGCAGAAGTTCCTGCAGCGGCTGCCGGAAGGTAATCCCGCCCTTGCGCAACGTCTTGCTGCCCAGGCCGGGGAGCTGGCACGGCTGGCGGAGGCCGCGTGAGCCGCCACAGCGGGGCGAAGGATTCCTCGCGGCTTGATGCCAGGCTCCAAGCGCTCCAGGACGCCCGGGAGCTGGGGGAGGGGGTCCTGCCGGACCAGTCACTGCAGGAAGCATTCGACGTCCTGGAGCGCGCAAGTTCCCGCCGTTCATTGTCCGGTGACCACACTGTGGTGGGGTTCTTCGGGGCGACCGGCAGCGGCAAGTCCTCGCTCTTCAACGCCGTCAGCGGCGCCGAGATTGCGACGGCGGCGGCCCGCCGTCCGACCACATCGGAACCTCTGGCGGGCGTTTGGGGAGCGGCAGGAAGCGAAGCGCTCCTCGACTGGCTGGAAGTGGGAAACCGCCATCACGCCGCGCCTGTGGACGGTTTCGCCGATGAACAGACCGGGCTGATCCTGCTGGATCTCCCGGACTTCGACTCCACCCGCGCTGCCAACCGCGAGATCGTGCAGCGGATGGTGGGCATGGTGGACGTCCTGGTGTGGGTGCTGGACCCGCAGAAATATGCCGATGCCGCCGTCCACAACGGGTTCCTGGCGCCGCATGCCTCGCACGGGGCGGTCACGCTTGTGGTGCTGAACCAGGTGGACCGGCTGCCCGAACGCGATGTGCGGCCGGTGCTCGACTCGCTGCATGCAATCCTTTCAAGTGAAGGGCTGGGGCAGGTGCGCGTCCTCGCGTCATCGGCAGTGACGGGAGCAGGGATTGGGGAAGTGCGTGCGGCGATCCGCAAGGTGGCTGTCCAGCGGCAGGCCCAGTCCCGGCGGCTGGAGGCAGACATCACCAAGGCTGCGGAGGACCTGCGGGGCGCGGCCGGCGACGGTGAGGCGGCGGGCGTCCGGAACGCAGCCAGGACCCGGCTCGCCGAGGAGCTGGCCGTGGCAGCGAACGTGCCTGCTGTGGTGCGGGCCGTGGGGCAGTCCTACCGGCTGGAGTCCGTCCGGCGCACCGGCTGGCCGGTGACCCGCTGGCTCTCCAGGTTCCGCGCAGACCCACTGCGCCGGCTCAATCTCCGCAGGGATTCCCCTGCAGGCGTGAACAGGACCTCGCTGCCGCCCGCGGGCGCGCCGGAGCGGGCGCGGACGGATGCAGCCGTCAGGGATTTTGCGGATACAGCCAGCGAGGGAGCACCGGGCCCCTGGCGGGCAGCGATCCGGGGGGCTGCCAGGGCCGGCCGGGAACGGCTGCCCGATGCGCTGGACCAGGCCATCGCCGGAACAGACCTCGGGGCCAACCGCAAGGCGTGGTGGTGGGGCGCATTCAACATCGTGCAGTGGCTGGCGCTGCTGACGGTGCTCGGTGGCCTGGGCTGGCTTGCTGTCCTGGCCGGCCTGGCCTACCTTCAGCTGCCGGTGCCGGAAGTGCCACGCGTGGAAGGCTGGCCAATTCCCACCCTGATGATCGTCTTCGGCCTGGTGCTGGGGATCTTCCTGGCCGTCACCGGCCGTTTCATCGCGGCCGGAGCTGCCCGGGCGCGGTCAGCAAGGGCACGACGGCGGCTGAACAGCGCCGTCGCAGCCGCGGCGGAGGAGCTGGTGGTGGCGCCTGTGGAGAAGGAAATTGCCAGGCTGGCAGCCTTCAACAAGGCGCTGCAGAAAGCAGCGCGGTCCTAGGTCTGCCAGCTGCTCTCGTGGCGACCTAGCCGGCGGCGAGGGCGGCCGCGGCATCACGGACCTTAATCAGGGTGCGCAGATTGCGCGTGGTGGTTGCGGTCTTGAATTTGGTTTTCGCGCTGATCTTGCTGAAAGGGCTGTCCAGGGTTCCGCCCGCGGGGGCCAGCCAGGCCAGCGCCTCCGGCCCCAGCCGCCGCTGCTCCTGGCCCTCAAGGGCAGACCCCGCGGCCTCCAGTTCATCGAGGACCGGGATGTCCGAGGACAAGGTGATGTAGGTGTGGGTGGACCTGTCGTCTTCCGGATAGGGGCAGTCATCCACCAGCTGGGCCACCCGCGCAGCCTCAAGGACCACAACCCACGCTTCGTAGCCGAAGGCGGCCCGGAGGCACTTTTCGCACTCCTGCTTAACGGCTGCGGCATCCAGGGTGCTGCTGAGTACCACATTTCCGCTGGCCAGGAGGGTCTTTGCGTCCGTGAAGCCGCAGGTCTTCAGGGCGTCCCGCAGGTCCGCCATTCTGATATTGATTCCGCCGACGTTGATGCCGCGGAGGAACACCGCATAGCTTCCCATGGGCACAGCCTAACGGCCGAAAGTCCGGTGGGACCGGAATGGCCTGGCCGGTGTTCCTGCCCTAGTCGTTGTTCTTGCGCAGGGCCTCGGTGAGGATGCGCCCGGCGTTGCAGACCACTTCCGCATGCAGGCGCCCGGGCTGGCGGGTCAGCCGCTCAATGGGGCCGGAAATGGAGACCGCGGCAATCACCCTGCCGGACGGACCCCGAACCGGCGCCGAGACGGAGGCGACCCCCGGCTCGCGCTCGCCCAGGCTCTGTCCCCAGCCCCGGCGTCGTACTCCTGCCAGGACGGTGGGCGTGAAACGGGCTGACTGCAGGCCCTCAAGGAGCCGGTCGTGGTCCTCCCAGGCGAGCAGGACCTGCGCGGCGGAGCCGGCTTTCATGGACAATTGGGTGCCGACGGGAATGGTGTCGCGCAGTCCGATGGGGCGCTCGGCGGATGCGACACAAACGCGCCAGTCACCCTGCCGGCGGAAGATCTGGGCACTTTCGCCGGTGGCATCACGCAACTGCATCAGCACGGGGCCCGCGGAAGCGATCAGGCGGTCCTCGCCGGCGGCGGAGGCGAGCTCAACGAGCCTGCTGCCCAGCACGAACCGGCCCTGGATGTCGCGGCTTACCAGCCGGTGGTGGACCAGTGCCAAAGCGAGGCGGTGGACAGTGGGCCGGGCCAGGCCGGTTGCGGCCACCAGCTGCGCCAGCGTGGTGGGGCCGGCCTCGAGGGCATCAAGCACCTGGGCCGCTTTATCAATGACACCGACTCCACTAGAATTGTCCATGTAATGATATTGCCGTCTCAATATCTGAGATGCAAATCTTTCGGCTGGCGCAGTACGGAGTCGTCCTGATTCAGTTGGACTAATCAGCCAAACAGCAGTGAAGGGAGATGGCCATGGCAAAGACATTGGCCGAGAAAGTCTGGGACGCACACGTGGTGCGCAAAGGTGACGGCGATGGTGCCAACGCCCAGCCAGACCTTCTGTACATCGACCTTCACCTGGTCCACGAGGTCACGTCACCGCAGGCCTTTGAAGGACTGCGGCTGGCCGGCCGCAAGCTGCGCCGGCCGGACCTCACCATTGCCACCGAGGACCACAACACCCCCACGCTGGACATCGATAAGCCGATTGCCGACCTGACCAGCCGCACCCAGATCCAGACCCTGCGCAACAACTGTGCGGAGTTCGGCGTCCGGCTGCACAGCCTGGGCGATGCCGAACAGGGCATCGTCCACGTGGTGGGCCCGCAGCTGGGCCTCACCCAGCCCGGCATGACGGTGGTCTGCGGCGACTCCCACACCTCCACCCACGGCGCCTTCGGTGCCCTGGCCATGGGCATCGGAACCTCTGAGGTGGAGCACGTCATGGCCACCCAGACCCTGTCGCTGAAGCCGTTCAAGACCATGGCCATCAACGTCGAGGGCACACTGCGCCCCGGCGTGACTGCCAAGGACATTATCCTCGCCGTGATTGCCAAGATTGGCACGGGCGGCGGCCAGGGCTACGTCCTGGAATACCGCGGCTCGGCCATCCGTGCCCTGTCCATGGACGCCCGGATGACCATCTGCAACATGTCCATCGAGGCCGGCGCCCGCGCCGGAATGGTGGCCCCGGACCAGACCACCTATGAATTCATGAAGGGCCGCCCGCACGCCCCCCAGGGTGCTGAGTGGGATGCCGCCGTCGAATACTGGAATACCCTGCGCACCGACGACGACGCCGCCTTCGACGTCGAGGTGGACCTGGACGCCGACACGTTGGAGCCGTTCGTCACCTGGGGCACCAACCCCGGCCAGGGCGTGTCCCTGTCCCAGGCCGTTCCCTCGCCCGAGGACTTCGGCGACGAGAACGCCAAGGCTGCCGCGGAACGCGCCCTCCAGTACATGGGGCTCGAGGCCGGCACGCCCATGAAGGACATCCGGGTGGACACGGTGTTCCTGGGTTCCTGCACCAACTCCCGGATGGAGGACCTGCGGGCCGCTGCGGACATCATCCGCGGACGCCAAAAGGACCCGAACATCCGGATGCTGGTAGTGCCGGGCTCCGCACGCGTCCGCCTGGAAGCCGAGGCCGAGGGCCTGGACAAGGTCTTTAAGGATTTCGGGGCCGAATGGCGTTTCGCGGGCTGCTCGATGTGCCTGGGCATGAACCCGGACCAGCTGGAGGTGGGGGAGCGTTGCGCTTCCACCTCCAACCGCAACTTCGAAGGACGCCAGGGCAAGGGCGGGCGCACGCACCTGGTGTCCCCGGTGGTGGCAGCGGCCACGGCAGTGCGCGGCACGCTCAGCTCGCCGTCAGACCTTGAACCCGCTCCCGAACCCGCCGCCATCCGCATCGACGCAGCCTAGGACAGCACTATGGAAAAGTTCACCAAGCACACCGGCATCGGCGTCCCGCTGCGCCAGAGCAACGTCGACACCGACCAGATCATCCCCGCGGTTTACCTGAAGCGCATTACCCGGACCGGCTTCGAGGATGCGCTGTTCTCCGCCTGGCGCAAGGATCCTTCCTTCATCCTGAACCAGGAGCCCTTCAACGCCGGGTCGGTCCTGGTTGCCGGCCCCGATTTCGGTACCGGCTCGTCCCGGGAACACGCCGTGTGGGCGCTGAAGGACTATGGCTTCAAGGCTGTGCTGTCCTCCCGCTTCGCCGACATTTTCCGCGGCAACTCAGGCAAGCAGGGGCTCCTGGCCGCCCAGGTGGCCCAGGATGACATCGAGCTCATCTGGAAGGAACTCGAGAACGCGCCGGGGACCCAGGTGACGGTGGACCTCGAGTCCAAGACCGTGGTCTGCGGCAACATCGTGGCGCCGTTCGACATCGACGACTACACCCGGTGGCGGCTCCTGGAAGGCCTGGACGACATCGGGCTGACCCTCCAGCAGGAAGCGGACATCACCGCCTACGAGGCGACCCGGCCGGCCTTCAAGCCGAAGACCCTGCCGGCGAAGCTTTCCTGACCCTGCGCCAGCGCCCCGGCGGCGTGGCGGGCCGGCGCAGTGGCTGGGGGCCCTGGAGGCGCCGGAGGTGGTCCGCGGCATGGCCGACCAGTTGGTGAAGGTTACGACCGGCGAAGGCTGTGATCGTGAGGAAACCGGTATATGAGTAGTGTTCTGACAATCCGCGGCGGTGTCCCGCTTACAGGCCGCGTCAGCGTCCGTGGGGCAAAGAATCTTGTTCCCAAGGCCATGGTGGCGGCGTTGCTGGGCAACGAACCCTCGGTGTTGCGGAACGTGCCGGAAATCAAGGACGTGGAGGTTGTCACCTCCCTGCTGCAGCTGCATGGCGTGACCGTGGAGAAAGACCCGGTCAACGGCGATCTCACCCTGGATCCCAAGGCCGCAAAAACGGCGCCGAGCACCGCGATTGATGCCCATGCCGGTGACTCCCGGATTCCCATCCTGCTGTGCGGGCCGTTGATCCACGCGATCGGTGAAGCCTTCATTCCCGACCTGGGCGGCTGCAAGATCGGCGACCGTCCCATCGACTACCACCTGGATGTCCTGCGCCAGTTCGGCGCGGTCGTGGAAAAGCGCCCCGGCGGCATCCACATCTCGGCACCCAAGGGCCTGCACGGGGCCAAGATCTCGCTGCCGTACCCGTCCGTGGGTGCCACCGAGCAGGTCTTGCTGAGCGCCACCCGCGCCGAAGGCATCACCGAGCTTTCGGGCGCCGCCACCGAACCGGAGATCGTCGACCTCATCGCCGTGCTGCAGAAGATGGGCGCCATCATCAGCGTGCAGACGGACCGCACCATCCGCATCGAGGGCGTCCGCGACCTGGGCGGATACAATCACCGTGCACTCTCGGACCGCAACGAATCGGCCTCCTGGGCTTCGGCCGCACTGGTGACCCGCGGTGACATCTTCGTTGAAGGCGCCTCCCAGCGCGACATGATGACGTTCCTGAACACCTACCGCAAGGTGGGCGGCGGAATGGACATCGGCGAGGACGGCATCCGGTTCTACCACAAGGGCGGAAAGCTGAACCCGCTGGTCCTGGAGACGGATGTCCACCCCGGCTTCATGACTGACTGGCAGCAGCCACTCGTTGTGGCGCTGACCCAGGCCGAGGGCGTATCCATCGTCCACGAGACGGTCTATGAAAACCGCTTCGGCTTCACCGACGCGCTCATCCGCATGGGCGCCAGCATCCAGGTGCACCGCGAGTGCCTGGGAAGTGTGCCGTGCCGCTTCGGCCAGCGCAACTTCCTGCACTCAGCGGTGATTTCCGGTCCCACGCAGCTCAAGGGAACCGACATTGACGTTCCGGACCTCCGCGGCGGCTTCAGCCACCTGATTGCTGCCCTGGCCGCCACCGGAACCTCGCGCGTCACCGGTATCGATATCATCAACCGGGGGTACGAGCGGTTCACGGAAAAGCTCGCCGGCCTCGGTGCCGACTTCGACATCACCACCACGAAGTAGCGCGGGACCGTGAAGGAATCGGCCAAGAGCAGGGCCACGTTTGTGTTCATCGCCGCCGTCGCCCGGCCGTTGCTGAACCTCATGATGGCCAAGACGTGGGAAGGCACCGAAAAACTTCCCGCCGGCGGCTTCATCGCCGCCCCCAACCACTGCACGGAGATCGACCCCCTGGTGGTGGGGCACATGCTCTACAACCAGAAGCGGGCCCCGCACTTCCTGGCCAAGGCCGGGCTGTTCAAGGTGCCGGCCCTGGGCTGGCTGCTGCGCGCCACCAAGCAGGTGCCGGTGGAGCGTTCGACGGCGGGAGCGAACCGGTCGCTGCAAGTGGCCCAGGAGATTGTCGCCGAAGGGGGCGCCATCATCATCTATCCCGAAGGCACGCTGACGCGGGACCCGGACCTGTGGCCGATGAAAGGCCACACCGGCGCTGCCCGGCTGGCCCTCGAAGGCGGCATTCCGGTGGTTCCCATCGCACACTGGGGAGCGCATGAAGTGTTTCCGCGATACGGCAAGTCGTTCCATATCTTCCCGCGCAAACGCTCGCGTGTTGTGGTGGGCGATCCGGTGGACCTGAGCGCCTTCAGTGGCCGTCCCCTGGACAAGGCCACCCTGGCCGAGGCCACCGAGGTGATCATGGATGCGATCACGGCATTGTTGGCAGGTTTGCGTGGTGAACAGCCACCCGCGGAACGCTGGGACCCGGCCAAACAGCAGCAGGCCAAGCATGGACGGTTCGTTGAACGCGGACAGCAGCCGGGATCCGGAACGGAAGCTCCGTGACCGCTGACGCGAGGCCGGGGGCGGCCCGTACCGTTGCCGTCCTGGGCGCGGGATCGTGGGGCACGACCTTTGCCAAGGTCCTGGCCGACGCCGCGATTGCCACCGGCACGCCACGTTCCATCAGGCTGTGGGGCAGGCGCGCCGAAGTGGTGGAGGAGATTAACAGCAGCCACCGCAACAGTGACTACCTCAAGGACGTTGTCCTGCCGGAAAGCATCACTGCGTCCACTGACGTCCGCGCGGTCCTGGCAGGCGCCGAGCTCGTGGTCTTGGCTGTTCCGGCCCAGTCCCTCCGCCCGCAGTTGCGGGAATGGAAGGACATGATCGCCCCCGGAGCTGTTGTGGTTTCCCTGATGAAGGGCCTGGAGCTGGGCACGGATGCCAGGATGAGCGAGGTCATCGGGCAGGAGCTGGACCTGCCCCTGGAACGCATTGCGGTTGTCTCCGGACCCAACCTCGCCATGGAGATTGCGCGGCAGGAACCCACTGCATCGGTGGTGGCGTGTACCGATTCCGCCACTGCCGGCTGGCTGGCCAGGAGCTGCACCGCCCCCTACTTCCGTCCTTACACCACGTCCGATGTGGTCGGCGTCGAAATTGGCGGCATCGTCAAGAACGTGATCGCGCTGGCAGTGGGCATCTGTGAGGGCAAGCAGATGGGGGACAACACCAAGGCATCGGTGATTACCCGGGGACTCGCCGAAACGTCGCGCCTCGCACTGGCACTGGGCGGCGAAGCCAAGACCATGGCCGGTCTGGCCGGGCTGGGCGACCTCGTGGCAACCTGCTCGTCCGCGCTGTCCCGGAACCACACCGCGGGGAGACTGCTGGGCCAGGGCCTGACCCTTGAAGAAGTGGGCCGAAAGATGACCCAGACCGCCGAAGGCATCAAATCCGGCCAGGCCGTCCATGAACTCGCCGGCAAGCTCGGCGTCGAAATGCCCATCACTGCCGCCGTCGTCGCGGTACTGGCAGGCAAGCTGTCCGTTGACCAACTGGGGCCTGTTCTGCTGTCCCGGGAATTGAAACCTGAAGGCGATTACTGACCCATGTCCCACGACACCTCCACCACAGCTGAAACGGCCATCACGAGGAAACCGCGGGTCGCAGTGCTTTTCGGCGGCCGCTCCAGCGAGCATGCCGTCAGCTGCGTAACGGCAGCCGGCGTGCTGGGCGCGATCAACAAGGACAAGTACGAGGTGATCCCCATCGGGATCGCCAAGACCGGCCAGTGGGTTCTCGCCCCGGCAGACACCGCACAGTGGTCGCTCGCGGCATCGTCGCTTCCTGAAGTCGTGCCCTCGCCGCAGACCGTCACCCTGGCCGAGATCGGCGGTGAGCACCAGCTGATCGTGGCGGCACCCAATGAAGTTCCGCAGGAACTGGGCACCGTCGACGTCGTCTTTCCGCTGCTGCACGGACCTTTCGGTGAGGACGGCACCATCCAGGGCCTCCTTGAGCTTTCCGACACCCGCTACGTTGGCGCCGGGGTGCTGGCATCCGCCGTCGGCATGGACAAGCACTACATGAAGGTGGTCTTCGAAGCCGCAGGGCTGCGCGTGGGCCCTTATGTGGCCGTGACCGACAGGCAGTGGCGCAGGGACCCCGAATCCGTCCGGAAGCAGGTGGACCGCCTCGGGTTCCCTGTCTTCGTCAAGCCGGCCCGTGCAGGCTCGTCGATGGGTATCTCCAAGGTTGACTCCCTGGAGGACCTGGACGCCGCCATCGAAGAGGCCCGCCGCCATGACCTCAAGCTGGTGATCGAAGCCGGAATTGTGGGCCGCGAAATCGAATGCGCAGTCCTCGAAGGCAGGGGCACCGATGCGCCGCGGACCTCAATGCCGGGCGAGATCTCCGTGGCCGCAGGAACCCACGAGTTCTACGACTTCAACGCCAAGTACGTCGAGGATGATGCCGCGTCCCTGAGCTGCCCGGCAGACATCCCGGCGGAAGCCATTGCACGGGTCCGTGAACTCGCTGCCGCCGCCTTTGACGCTGTGGGTGCCGAGGGCCTGAGCCGCGTGGACTTCTTCTATACGCCCGAGGGCGAACTGATCATCAACGAGATCAACACGATGCCTGGCTTCACACCCAAGAGCATGTACCCGCAAATGTGGGCAGCGTCCGGACTGGGCTACGCGGACCTGATCGATGAACTTATCCACCTGGCACTGAACCGCAGGACCGGGCTCCGGTAAGCCGCCATGGCGGCTCCCGCTGGCGCTTTCCCGCCGCCGGTGTGGGCCTACCACTTGCAGGACCTGCCGGAGCTTACTGGCTCTTGGGCAGGTTCTGCAGCTCTTCCTGGCCCACGCAGTTCCGTGCGGACGGTACCTTTTCCGCCGCAGCCGACAGGTCCGCCAGTACTGTGGCGGAGCTGATCTTGTCCGGGTCCATCAGGATTTCCGTGGCAGGTTCCCGCCCATAGGTGGTCAGCGTCCACACGGGGTCGCCTTCCTTGATGACCCAGTCGACGCCGTTGACGGTGACGCAGCGGTCCGTCGTGGGCCCCGGCACGTTGACACCGCACCGGAGGATGACCAGCGATGGGTCGCCCCAGGCGGCCGTGCCCTGGCTGTTGGTCTTCCGCAGTTTCGAATCCCCGATGACGTCCGGCAGTGCCACCATCATCGGCGCGCACAATGGATTGGCGGCGTCCTTGGCGGCGGTGACATCCACGGCCGGAGAGCAGGCGGTCAGGGACAAGGCGGCGATTCCCCCAGCCAGCGCCATCCTGGCGGCACGGGCGGACAGGGGCGGCTGGGGATGGTGCATGATCCCAGCCTATCGCCGCCTTCGTCCCCGTCCGGACACGATGTCGGCCGGGCGCGGTAGCGTAGTGGCGTGCCTGAAGACCTCCGTAACCGTGTTGACCGCCAGCCCACAGTCGCCGCCCTTTCCGAAGCCGAGCTGCTGGACCGGATCTTTCCGCGCCTTCAGATGACGGACGGCCACACCACCAGCGCGCTGCTGGGGCCTGGCGATGACGCTGCCGTCATCGCAGCCCCGGACGGCAGGACCGTCATCAGCATCGACACCCAGGTCCAGGACCAGGATTTCCGCCTCCTGTGGCCCAACGGCTACCACACCACCGGATTCGATGTCGGGTGGAAGGCAGCTGCACAGAACCTCAGCGACATCAACGCCATGGGCGCACACGCAACCTCCATGGTGGTCAGCCTTACCCTTCCCGTTGACACGCCGGTGAGCTGGGTGGAGGACCTGGCGGATGGACTGACAGCTGGAATCCGCGAACTTGGGGCCACCCGATGTTCCGTGGCCGGCGGAGACCTGGGCCGGGGCGGGGAGATTTCGGTGACCGTTGCGGTGCTGGGAACGCTCGACGGCGGGCGGCCCGTCCTCCGGTCCGGCGCCCGCCCGGGGGATACTTTGGCGCTGGCGGGAACAGTGGGGCACGCCGCGGCTGGCCTGGCCCTGCTCGAATCGGACATCCCTGTGGACACGCTCACCCCGGCGGAGCGCGCCTTCGTGGACCTGCAGTGCCGGCCGCGTCCGCCGCTGGAGGCCGGGCCGGCTGCGCGTGCGGCAGGTGCCACGGCAATGCTGGACATTTCGGACGGACTTCAGCGGGACGGCAGGCGGCTGGCCACCGCCAGCAATGTGGTGGTGGCTCTCGACCAGGCAAGGATGGCCCAACTGGCGGATCTCCTGGCCCCGGCCGCAGCCCGGCTGGGGGTGGATGGCGCCGCCTGGGTGCTGGGCGGGGGAGAGGACCACGGGCTGCTGGCCACATTCCCGGCCGGTGTTCAGCTGCCACCCGGATTCACTGCGATAGGCTCGATACATGCACTCGGTACCGACGAAGGCCCGGGCGTCCTGACAGCGGGCCGGACCGCGGACAACGGGGGATGGGATCACTTTGCACACTAAGGTTGCCGCCAACGCGCTGGCGATGAAGAGGTGGCTGGGCAAGGCTGAAACTGCCCTGGGAAACCACAGTGACCGGCTCAACGCCATCAACATCTTCCCGGTGGCCGATGGCGATACCGGCACCAACCTCTATCTCACTGTCCGCGCTGCCGCCCGTTCCCTGGTCCTTGCAGAGAGCCAGCCGGCGCCGGTCGACGTCGGGGAAGTCCTTGCCACCGCCGGGCAGGCCGCCATGGAGGAAGCACGGGGAAACTCGGGAACTCTCTTTTCCGTGTTTCTTTGCGCCGCGGCTGAGCCTTTGGCCGGGCATACCCGGTTGACGTCCACGCTCCTGTCGGCAGCACTGAACCGCGCCCAGATCCGCGCCTGGTCCGCACTGAGTGACCCGGTTCCGGGCACCATGCTGTCGGTCATGGAAGCGGCAGCCCGTGCGGCAGCCGCCGTCGACGCCGCCCAGGACGGCGATGACAGCAACCACGCGCTGGGCCTGGCGCTGGACGCTGCGGTGGAGGGCGCGCTGGCCGCCGTGATCCACACCGAGGAACAGCTCGATGCGCTGCAGTCCGCCCACGTGGTGGATGCAGGCGGCGTGGGGATGCTGCTGATCCTCGACTGCCTCCGCTCCGCTGTTCTGGGCGAAGAACTGCAGAGCGAGCTCCTCGATGGCCTGCACGGCTATGACGTCTCCGACCCCCACATCCACACCTCCATGCCGGACGACGACGGCGTGGAAGTCATGTGCACCATCAGCCTTTCGCCCCTGAACGCCGCCACGCTCCGGCAGCGGCTGGACGAGATCGGCGAGTCCGTCATCATGAGCCAGGTGGGCAGCGGTCCGGATCCGGAAGGCAACTACCGGTGGCGGGTGCACGTGCACGTTCCGGAGCCGGACCCGGCCGTGGAGATTATCCGGTCACTGGGTGAGCCGTCCCAGATCAGCATCAGCGAGCTGGCGCTTCCGCGGGAACCGGATGTGGAAAAGGTGAACACCGGCGGGCATGAACGCTGAGCTGGACCTGGCCCTGGAGCGCCGGATTGGAAAGCGTTCCGCCGCCGTCATCGAGAAACACCTCGGCATCACCACCGTCGAGGGCCTGCTGAACTACTTCCCCCGGCGTTACCTTATGCGCGGTGAGCTGACGCCCATTGGCGGGCTCCCACTCAATGAGGAGGTCACCCTCATTGCCCGGGTGCTGTCCAGCAGCACCCGGCACATGCAGGCACGGCGGGGGACCATCACCGACGTCATCGTTTCCGACGACGACGGGCAGCAGGGGCTCCGGCTGGTGGGAGGCACGGACTACCGCGGCAAAGTGCCCGGGACCCTCAAGATCAGCTTCTTCAACGGCTACAAGGCAAAAACTGAACTCCTGCAGGGACGGCGGGCCCTGTTCTCTGGAAAAGTCACCAGCTTCAAAGGCCAGCTGGGCCTCACCAATCCGGACTTCCAGCTCCTGGACGATGACCCCTTCGTCCAGGGCAGCGGTGATCCGGAGAAGCTCGCCGCGATGCCCATCCCGGTCTATCCGGCCACCGCAAAGCTTCCCAGCTGGCGGATCCAGAAGGTGATCACCACACTGCTCGAAACCGCTGACCTGGGCTCGCTGCCGGACCCGGTTCCGTCCGCAGTCGCCGCCAGGGAAGCCTTCCTGCCCGTGGCGGAGGCCTACAGGCTCATCCATGCGCCCGAAACAGCCGCCGATTGGAAACGCGCACGGGACCGGTTCCGGTACCAGGAAGCACTGGTGCTGCAATCCGCGCTGGCCAGGCGGCGGGCCCAGCTCGCCGCCGAGGAAGCCACCGCCCGGCGCCCCGTCGACGACGGTATCCTGGCTGCCTTCGACCAAAACCTGCCCTTCACGCTCACGGCCGGCCAGGCCGCCGTCGGCAGCACCCTCGCGGCGGAACTGGCGCAGGCTGCCCCCATGAACCGGCTGCTGCAGGGCGAAGTGGGCTCCGGGAAGACCGTGGTGGCGCTGCGGGCCATGCTGCAGGTCATCGACGCCGGCGGCCAGGCTGCGCTCCTGGCGCCCACCGAAGTGCTCGCCGCGCAGCACTACGACTCCATCCGCCGCACCCTGGGCGTGCTCTCCAGCGACGGACTCCTGGGAGGGCTGGCCGGGGGCGATGGCCCTTCCGTGCAGGTCACGCTCCTGACCGGGTCCATGCCCACGGCGGCGCGGAAACAGGCCATGCTGGACGCGGCCTCGGGGACGGCCGGAATCATCATTGGCACCCATGCCCTGCTCAGCGACAACGTTTCCTTCTACGACCTCGGCCTGATCGTGGTGGACGAACAGCACCGCTTCGGCGTGGAACAGCGGGACGCCCTGCGGGCCAAGGCACGGAAGCCGCCGCACCTGCTGGTCATGACCGCCACGCCCATTCCCCGCACCGTGGCGATGACCGTGTTCGGCGACCTCGAGACCTCCACGCTCGACGAACTGCCGAAGGGGCGCGCCCCGATCACCACGCATCTCGTGGGCCTTGCCGAGAATCCCGCGTGGGCGGCCCGGATCTGGGCACGTGCAAGGGAAGAGATCGACGCCGGCCACCAGGTGTACGTGGTCTGTCCCAAGATCGGAACGGACGACGACGGCGACTTCAGCCCGGGGGAGGCAGCACCTTCCGGCGTGGAAGGGGAGGAGGCGCGGGAGCTCGCGTCGGTCACCGCCGTCGTGGACCATCTGCTCTCCGAGCCCTCGCTGGCCGGGGTTCCACTGGCTCCCCTGCACGGGCGCCAGGACCCGGAGCTGAAGACGGAGACCATGGCCGGCTTCACCGCCAACCGCATCAAGCTGCTCGTCTCCACCACCGTGATCGAGGTGGGGGTGGACGTCCACAACGCCACCTTGATGGTGATCCTTGACGCCGACAGATTTGGTATTTCCCAGCTGCACCAGCTCCGCGGCCGCGTGGGCCGCGGCGGCCTGCCGGGAACCTGCCTGCTGGTCACCGCCTTGGAACCCGGTCACCCAAGCCGGCGGCGGCTGGACGCGGTCGCGGCCACCACCGACGGTTTTGTCCTCTCCCAGGAGGACCTCAAGCTGCGGCGCGAGGGCGATATCCTGGGCGCTTCCCAGTCCGGTGGACGGTCCACGTTGAAACTGCTGCGGGTCCTCGAACACGAAGACGTGATTGCCCGGGCCAGGGAAGACGCCCAGGCAATCGTTGCCGGCGACCCCCTGCTGTCCGGCTGCCCGGAACTGGCCGATGCCATCGAGAAGTACCTCAACCCTGAGAAGGAGGCGTTCCTTGAACGCGGTTAGCAACAGAAGCGCAGCGCGCATAGGCGCACCGGGCGCCGGCGGATCGCGGTGGGCGCGGTGACCAGGATTATTGCCGGGGCTGCCGGCGGCACGCCACTGGCGGCCGTTCCAGGGTCCTTGACCAGGCCGACAACCGACCGGGTGAAGGAAGCGCTGTTTTCCCGCCTCGACGCCTTTGAAGTCATTGCCGGCGCGCGGGTGCTGGATCTTTATGCGGGTTCGGGCTCGCTGGGAGTGGAAAGCGCCAGCAGGGGAGCCCGGACCGTGGACCTGGTTGAGTCCGATGCCAAGGCCAGTGCCGTGTGCCAGCGCAACGCAGACCTCATCAACGGGGTGCTGGGCCGCAAAACCGTGACCGTGCACCGCTCCAAGGTGGAGCCTTTCCTGGACCGCGTCCCGGAATCCGCTGCCTGGGACCTGGTGTTCCTGGATCCGCCATATCCGTTGGAGGATGCCGCATTGGCTGCGGTGCTGCAGAAGCTTGCCGCGCATCTGGTCCCCGGTGCCGTTGTCGTGGTGGAACGCTCGTCGCGCTCCCCGGAGCCGCAATGGCCGGACGGGATGACCCGGTTCGCCGAGAAGAAATACGGGGAAACCCGGTTGTGGTACGCCGAACCGTTCGTCCCCGACGCCATCGCAGCTGATGACCTGGCGGACGCTGCCGGGCCTGAAACTGCCGGGCCTGGCACCCCGGGGGCTTAGCCCGAGAACGGATCCAGGTCGACTCCCGCCAGGACACGTGCAGGGTGGGGGCCACGCGCGGTCAATTCAGCTGTCCAGGCTTCCGGCCACGGGCCCTGCGTCCCTGCCAGGATGATGTTGCCCGGGTACCGGCCGTCGAACATGCCGGCTTCCGCAACGGCGCCCACATCCGCCATCGCATCACGCATCGCCGCCACCTGGCTCCTGACGAGTGTCAGGGCCGCCTCGTCGCCCACATTGACGATCAGCAGGCCGTCCGGGCGCAAGCGTTCCCTGGCCTCGCGGTAAAAGCCGCTGGTGGCGATGTGGGCCGGGGCTTCCGGGCCGGAAAAAATGTCCAGGATGACGACGTCGAACCTGAGGCCGGGATCGAGGGCACCAAGCGCTTCACGGGCATCGCCGATGATGGTGGTCAGGTCCGTCCCCTGGGGCAGGGGAAGGTGCCGAAGGACAAAGTCCAGCAGCTCGCGTTCCAGCTCAACCGCGTACTGCATCGAGCCGGGGCGGGTGGCCTGGACGTAACGCGCCAGCGTCAGCGCCCCTGCTCCCAGGTGCAGGGCACTGATCGGCCCGCCGGGAGGGGCCGCCAGATCCACCAGGTGTCCAATCCTGCGGAGGTACTCGTAGAAGATGTCCTCCGGCCGGTCAAGGTTGACGTGGGATTGTTCGGCTCCGCCGATGCTGAGGACATAGCCGCCATCAGTAAATGCATCGGTTTCGATGGTGGCGTGCTGGCCAGTGGTCCGCAGGAAGCGGCTGGCAGTCACGCCGCTGCCGCCGGACATCAGAGCCTGCCGCCCAGGGTGGCCAGCCGCGCCGCGGCCTCCTCCAGGACCTCGGTCTTCTTGCAAAAGGCAAACCGGAGCAGGCTGCGCATCCGCTCCGCACCTTCCGGATGGCAGAAGACCGGAACCGGAATGGCCGCGACACCCACCAGTGCCGGCAGGCGGCGGGCCAGGTCCAGGGCGTCCGTGATGCCCAGCGGAGCCGTGTCCACGTTGACGAAGTACGTTCCCCGCGGTGTGAAGACATCAAAGCCCGCCGCCCGGAGTCCGGCGCTGAGGATGTCCCGTTTCTTCTCAAGGGCGGCGGCGATGCCCGTGTAGAAATCGTCCGGCAGGGCCAGGCCGGCGGCGATCGCTCCTTGGAAGGGGGTGCCCGAGCTGTAGGTCAGGAACTGCTTGACCGTGCGGACTGCTGAGACCAGCTCCGCCGGCCCGCTCAGCCAGCCGATCTTCCAGCCGGTCAGGGAGAACGTCTTTCCGGCAGAGGAAATGGTGATGGTGCGGGCAGCGGCGCCCGGAAGGGTGGCGAGGGGTGTATGGGCCACGCCGAAGGTGAGGTGCTCGTACACCTCATCCGTGATGATGATGCTGCCGTGCTTTTCGGCAAGCTCCACCACGCGCTGCAGGACGGCCGGTGGAAAGACGGCGCCGGTGGGGTTGTGCGGATTGTTCAGCAGTACCACGCGGGTCCGCTCATTGAAGGCCGCCTCCAATGCTGCCAGGTCCGGCATGAAGTCCGGGGCAGCCAGCGGAACGGTCACGTGGGAGGCGCCGGACAGGCCAATGATTGCGCCGTAGGAGTCGTAGAAGGGCTCGAACGTCAGAACCTCGTCGCCCGGTCCGGCGAAGGCCAGGAGGGAGGCTGCGATGCCTTCCGTGGCCCCGGTGGTGATGATGACCTCAGTGTCCGGGTCCGGCCTGAGCCCGTAGAAGCGTTCCTGGTGCGCGGCCACCGCCGCACGGAGTTCGGGCAGGCCCTTGCCGGGCGCGTACTGGTTGGCCCCCGCCGCGATGGCTGCCCGGGCCGCTTCCCGGATCTCGGCCGGCCCGTCCTCATCAGGGAAGCCCTGCCCCAGGTTAATCGCCCCGGTTTGGACGGCCAGGGTGGTCATCTCTTCGAAGATGGTGACACCCAGTCCGCCGTCGGGGGCCAGGAGGTTGGCTCCGAGCGCTGTGCGCTGCCAGGGCGCAGGTGCCAGGGGGGTGGAAAGTTCCCGTGGTGGATGCATCCAGTCATGGTATCCCGGGCTTTCCATGGGGTAGGTTCGGAGCATGAGACGCGCTGTGTGCCCCGGATCCTTCGACCCCATCCACAACGGCCATCTCGAAGTCATCGCACGTGCTGCCGGCCTCTTTGACGAGGTCATCGTGGCCATCTCCACCAACTACGCCAAGAAGTACATGTTCAGCCTGGAGGAGCGGCTGGAAATGGCGCGCGAGACCCTGGCGCTGCTCAAGGGAATCGTGGTGGAACCGGTGGGCGAGGGGCTCCTGGCGGAGTACTGCCGCCAGCGCGGCGTGTCGGCCATCGTCAAGGGACTCAGGTCGTCGTCGGACTTTGACTACGAGCTTCCCATGGCCACCATGAACCGGCAGTTGAGCGGGGTGGAGACTGTCTTCCTCCCGGCCGAGGCCAGCTACGTCCATCTGTCCTCCACCCTGATCAAAGAGGTGTCGGTCCTGGGCGGCAGCGTGTCCGACTATGTGCCCCGGTCAGTGCACCGCCGGCTGGTCTCCGGCGAGCCTTCGCCTGATCAGCAGCCAAAGCGGTAGGCTGGATCGGTACTTCGGCGCTTCCTCCTGCCGGTTTGAGTCGCTGCGGCTCTTCAGGCTAAGATGATACGTCGGTCATATGTTCAACAGGAGTTCTCATTAACAGAGATGCTGGTTCGCCCCTGGCGTTCGACGTCAAGGACCTCGGACGCAGTCCGGGAAGCATGCGGACACTGAAGGAACATGTACCCGCACCGGGTGATCTTGGTGTGGCGCTCATTGGTGTTCAGGAAGGCTCGGATGTTGAGCTGGATCTGAGGCTTGAGGCCGTACACGAAGGAATTCTGGTATCAGGAACCGTGCTTGCCGAAGTTACCGGTGAATGCGGCCGATGCCTGGATCCCCTTGCGTATGACCTTGAGGTCAATGTGCAAGAACTTTTCTTCTACGAGGGCGTCCAGCTTTCGGACGGAGAAGAAGATGAAGAGCAACGTCGAGTCGAGCACGATGTAATCGATCTTGAACCGGTGTTGCGGGACGCGGTTGTCACCAATCTGCCGTTCCAGCCGGTGTGCCGGGAAGACTGCCAGGGCCTTTGCTCCGAATGCGGAGTTCGCCTGGAA
This sequence comes from Arthrobacter sp. Soil764, assembly GCF_001428075.1. Taxonomy (GTDB): domain Bacteria; phylum Actinomycetota; class Actinomycetes; order Actinomycetales; family Micrococcaceae; genus Arthrobacter. The sequence continues at coordinate 586,177 of NZ_LMSI01000020.1, forward strand.
GACGAGCCGGGGCACCACCACGAGGTCCTGGATCCTCGCTGGGCTGCCCTAGCTGATATGGCTAAGCCTGACCGGCAAAATTGATTTGTACGTGTTTGTCTAGAGAGAAATGAGTTAGCCGTGGCTGTTCCCAAGCGGAAAATGTCTCGCTCGAATACCCGCGCCCGCCGCTCGCAGTGGAAGGCGACCGCCCCCCACCTGGTGAAGACCGTTGAGAACGGCCAGGTCACCTACAGCCTGCCGCACCAGGCAAAGGTCGTTACCGACTCTGCTGGCACTGCGCTGTTCCTTGAGTACAAGGGCCGCAAGGTCGCTGACGTCTAATCGGCCCAAAAGGCTGACTGATGTCTTCAACTGAAGAGCTTCTGAAGCGTCTCGGTGTCACTATTGACGCCGGGACGCTTCGTCTTGCGCTCACACACCGTTCGTACGCCTACGAGAACGGCGGCATACCCACCAACGAGCGGCTCGAGTTCCTGGGCGACTCCATCCTGGGATTCTCTGTTACCGATGCCCTCTACCGGGACAACCCGGACCTGCCCGAAGGCGAACTCGCAAAGCGCCGGTCCGCCGTCGTCAGTACGCGTGCATTGGCCGGCATCGGCCGCAGCCTTGGCATTGGGGAGTACATCTACCTGGGGCAGGGCGAAAAGCTCACCCACGGCAAGAACAAGGCCTCCATCCTCGCGGACACCATGGAGGCCCTGATCGGGGCCACCTACGTCTCCAACGACATCGAGACGGCGCGCCAGCTGGTCATGCGGCTGGTCGGTCCGCTGCTGAAGGACGCCGCCGTCCTGGGTGCCGGCACCGACTGGAAGACCAGCATCCAGGAACTTGCGGCCAGCCGGCAGCTGGGCAGCATCCACTATGCAGTGGACGGGTCCGGCCCGGACCACGCCCGCACCTTCACGGCGGTCCTGAACATCGGCGGCACAGCCTATGGCAAGGGTTCCGGCCACTCGAAAAAGGAAGCGGAGCAGGAAGCGGCAGCGGATGCCTGGCGGGTGCTCTCCGGGGCCGCGGCGCAGGACGCCGGCAGCACCAGTACAAGCTCCGTGGCGGCCCAGTAGGGTCCCATGCCTGAACTGCCCGAGGTGGAGGTTGTCCGCCGCGGCCTGGTGAACTGGGTCCGCGGCAGGACCATCCACGCCGTTGAAGTCCTCGACCCACGTTCCATCCGGCGCCATGCCCTTGGCGTCGAGGACTTCATGGGCAACCTCGAAGGCGCTACGGTGTCCGACGTCGTGCGCCGCGGCAAGTTCCTCTGGATGCCGCTGCTGGACGCCACCGCCCCGCTTCCGGACAACCCTGAAGAACCCCGCGTGCCGGGCGTGGCCCTTATGGCCCACCTGGGCATGAGCGGGCAGTTACTGATGCAGGACGCCGGCGTCCCCGATGAGAAACACCTTAAAGTCCGGTTCCGGCTCAGCCCGCGGGAAGGGATGCCGGACCAGCTACGGTTCGTGGACCAGCGGATCTTTGGCGGCCTCTTCGTCACCACGCTGATATCGACGGACGACGGCGGTCCAGGCGGCCTCGCTGAATCCCCGCTTCCGCTGATCGCCGAGGAAGCAGCGCACATTGCCCGCGACCCGCTGGATCCTTCCTTCTCCTTCGACCTGTTCTACCAGCGGCTCCGGAAGCGCAGGACCGGCCTGAAGCGGGCGCTGCTGGACCAGGGCCTGGTCTCTGGAATTGGAAACATCTACGCCGATGAAGCCCTGTGGCGCGCCAAGCTGCATTATGCGCGGCCCACGGACACTCTTCGCCGGGGCGAGGCCCAACGGGTCCTCGACAGCGCCCGGGAGGTAATGCTCGATGCCCTGGCAGCAGGAGGAACCAGCTTCGATTCCCTGTACGTCAATGTCAACGGTGCCTCAGGCTACTTTGACCGGTCCCTCAACGCCTACGGCCGGCAGGGTGAGCCGTGCAGGAGATGCGCGGCAGCAGGAATCCACGCGATCATCCGCCGGGAGCAGTTCATGAACCGCTCGTCCCACACCTGCCCGGTGTGCCAGCCGCGGCCCCGCAACGGCCGCTGGTAAAGCAGGTTTGGCCGGCCCCGACGCTCCTTGTCACCGGGAGCCGTAATACGCGGCCAGCCGTGCCAGGCCTTCGTCGATCGATACAGCCGGAGTCCACTCCAGGAGCTTCCCGGTTTCGCGCTGGTCGAACCAGTGGGCGGTGGACAGCTGTTCGGCAAGGAACCTGGTCATGGGCGGTTCGTCCTGCTTTCCAAGCCTCAGCCAGACCTTTTCAACAGCGGATCCTGCCATCCGGGCAACCCGCCCCGGCACGGACCACGACGGGGCGGGGACGCCGCCGGCGGCGCAGATGCCGGCAAGGAGTTCGCCCACCGGCCGTGGCTCCCCGTTTGTGACAACCAGCGCCCTGCCATGGATATGCTCCATGCGCGCCAGGGCGGCAACGATCGCTGCCGCCGCGTTCTCCACATAGGTGGTGTCGATCAGGGCGGCGCCCGCATCCAGCAGCGGCAGCCGGTGCCGTGCCGCCCGCGCCAGCACCCGTTCCACCAGCTGGGTGTCGCCGGGCCCCCAGACCACGTGCGGCCGCACCGCGGCAACGCGGGAGTCCGGTGCATCCGCGGCAAGGGCCAGCAGTTCTGCCTGGGCCTTGGTGCGGGAGTAGTCACCGTGGGCATGTTCCGGGTCCGCCGGTTCAGCACCGAGGCCTGCGATGGCGGCGCCCGAGTTGGCCACTGACGGCGAGGACACGAAGACCAGGTCCCGCACCCCGGCCTCCCTGGCGGCCAGGAGCAGGCGCCGGGTGCCCTGGACGTTCACTTCGTCAAATTCTGCGGGACGGCCGGTGAAGGAGACCTTGGCCGCCAGGTGGATGACTGCTTCGGCACCCTGGACGGCGCCCCTGACGGCCGAATCCTCGGTGAGGGACCCGCAGCGGTCCGTGACGCCGGCGACCCCTGAAGGGCGCCGCTGGAAGGTGGTGACGTCATAGCCTCTGCGCACCAGCTGCCCCGCGACTTCCCGGCCCAGCAGCCCGCTCGCACCGGTGACGAGTACCTTCATGGGGTCCCCGGGCTACCGCCGGCCAGGACAGCGGTAGCCCAGCGTGAAAGGCGGGTACGGTCAATCTTCGCGTTGTGGCGGATGTCGGTGGGCTGGGCGGGGACAACCAGGACGGCGGCCACGGAAACGCCTGCCGCGCGGGCGGCTTCGCGGACTTTTCCGGCCAGTTCCATGCCGGCAGGGCCCGCTTTGCGGGCGGGTGGGACGGTTTCGACGACGGCCGTGACGGCCTGCGTCCCCGCCGGTCCCACGCCAACAATTGCGGCCATGCGGATACCCGCCAGGCGTTCGATGGCCTGTTCGGCGCCTACCGGGGTTACCACCCCGGCAGGCGCGGTGACAATGTGCGCAAGGCGGCCTTCCACCCACAGCCGGCCGTCGGCGTCGAAATGGCCCACGTCCCCGGTGCGGTGCCAGCCGGAGCCAGCGGCACTGGCTTTTTCCGTCAGCCAGAGCCGGTCATACGCGTCCTTGACGTGCGGGGCACTGACCAGGATTTCTCCCGTGACCCCGGCCTCCGTCACAGGCGTGGAACCGGGTGCGGTGCCGTCCGCTGCCAGCGGGATGACAGCTACCCGGGCGCCGTGGACGGGCCAGCCTACGCAGACGCCGTTGCCGGCCCCGGGTTTTGTTCCGGAGTCAGCGTCGGCGGCGGCGGCCCGGATTTGTTCGAGGCTGATGTCGGTGACGGGCAGCGCCTCGGTCATTCCGTAGGGGGTGTGCAGGGAGGCGCCCGGCAGCAGCCGCTGCACCTCGGCAAGGAGCGGTTCCGGGACGGGAGCGCCGGCGGAGAGCAGCAGTTCAACGCGTTTCAGTGCTGCGGTGCCTTCAGCGGTCAGTCCGCCGCTGGTGGCGGCGACGTTGCGCAGGGCAGCCGGGGAGGCGAACACCACCGTGGCATCGATGGCCGCCGCGGCGTCCGCCAGGGCACATGCCGTCAGGGTGCGCGGAGCAGTGACGTCCATTGCGGGCGTCACGGACACGGTTCCCAATGCCGGTCCCAGCAGGGCGAAGGGCGCGAAGCCTGCCACGAGCCGCTGGCCCGGATGGATCCCGAAGGTTTCGGCCACGGTGTTGCGCATCGCCGCGAGCTGCCGGTGCGTGTAGAGCACGCCCTTGGCAGGGCCAGTGGAACCGGAAGTAAAGAGCACGGCGGCGGGGGAGTCCGGATCCGGCTGGGATGCACCGCCTTCAGGCGACGCGGTGGGCGTGGACCCCTCCCTTGCCAGGGCGGCCAAGGAGGTCTCCACCCCCAGGATCCGGCGGCGGGCGGCCGGCAGGTCGCGGACGCTGATGCGCCTGGCCGGCCATCCCAGCACCCGGGCAGCGGCCAGCGCCTTGTCGATACCGATCAGGAAGTCGGGGGTGGCCCCCTTGACTGCCCGGCTCAACCCCCTCGTGCCCAGGCCGGCATCGGCCACGACCACCACAGCTCCCAGCCGCAGGCACGCATACAGGGCTACGGTCAGGTCGACGCCGGGCGGGACCATGAGGCTCACCCGGCTGCCGGGCCCGACGCCTGCCCGGTGCAGGCCGGCGGSGAGCCGCTCCACGCCATGGTCCAGCTGCCGCCACGTCAGGGAGCGGGCAACGCCGCCGCCGGCGTCCATTTCGACGACGGCGGGTTCGTCCCCGGAGGGTCCTGCTGCCAGTTCCGTAAGGAGCGACCATAGAGGCCGGAAACCCCCGAGGGCCGGTGGCTGCGACGCGCTGCGCCGGCCCGCTGACGCGGCATCCCCGGTGCCCACAACCCGCCCGGCAAGCCAGTCGAAGACGGCCGGTGCGATGTCCCGGTCTTCCGCGAGCAGGTGTCCCGCGCCCTCATAACGGTGCACGTCCGCGTGCGGGAGGCGGCTGATGAGGTCCTTCAGGTAGCGGTCGGAAAAGATCGGGTCCCGCGGGCCCCACAGCATCAGGGCGGGCACATCAAGGGTGCGGAGGCCTTCGGCGACGCCGCGGAGGGCCGGGAAGCTGGGGTGCGAAGCGTCAACGGGAATGTCGGCAACAAAATTTCCCACCCCCGCACGCTGTTCGGCTCCACGGTAGGGGGCCATGTATGCATTCCGGACATCCGCCGGCAACGGCGGGTGCGCCAATGAATGCGTCACCCGCAGGAAAGCGTCGGAGGTGGTGGTTCCCCAGGTGTGCACGGCCGGGTGCAGGGCCAGGCGCAACGCCGGGGGAATGGGCGAGCCTGCCGGCTGGTGCACGGCCGTGTTGGTCAGCACCACGCCGGCCAGTTGGTCTTGATGGGCCAGGGCCCAGCCCAGGCTGACCACCCCGCCCCAGTCGTGGCCCACCGTTATCACCGGGCCGTCCAGGGCCAGCGCGTCCGTCAGGTCGCCCAGGTCCTGGATCCTGTCCGCCAGCCGGCGGAAGGTGCCCGTACGCTCGGAGTAACCCATGTCCAGCTGGTCCACCGCAACCACCCGCCACGGATGTGCTGGGTCGGACCCGGCCGCCAGCAGGCTCCGCCACAGGTAGGACCAGGTGGGGTTGCCGTGCACGCACAGGAGGGTTCCGGCGGGAGCCAGGCCGCGGCGGGTGAGTTCTTCGCCGTTATCCAGCAGGTGCCAGCGGCGCACCGTGCCTGGCGCGTCCACTCCGGCTGTGGAGGGGACATCGATTTCACGCGACCATCCGGCGTCCACGCCCGGCCAGTCCCGCATCACCAAACGATTTCCAGCATCGCGGTGTTCAGGCCGGAGCCCACCCCCATGCACAGGACACGGTCCCCGGTCCCCAGCGACTGGGCCTCGGCCGCCAGCGTCATGGGCAGCGACGCAGGCCCAACATTGCCCCAGTGCGGGAACGTGATGGGGACCTTGTCGGGGTCGAGGTCGATTGCGTCAATGATGGCCTGGGTATAGGCGTTGCTGACCTGGTGGGTGACGTAGCGGTCCATGGCAGCCCAGTCCCACTCAGGCTGCGCCTCATGCCACGCATCGACCACCAGCTGAAGGCCGCCGTCGAGCAGGCCTTTCGTGTCCGTGTGCATGCCGTCGATGCCGCCGACGCACAATTCGTGGTGCTCGGTGCCGGCGCGCATCACGCCGCCCACCACCCGGTGCGCACCGGGGTGCTCATCGGCCGGTCCCAGGACCGCCGCGGCAGCCCCGGACCCCAGCGTCAGGGTGGCGAACTCACGGTTGAAGTCGTCGCGGGTGGTCTCCGGCCGCTGCAGCCGGGCAAGGGTGGCTTCCTGCGTCAGCTGGGCGTCCTCGCCATTGACGATGACCGCGTACCGGATCTGTCCCGAGTCGATCATGTTCGCTGCCAGGGTCAGGGCATTCACAAACCCGAGGCAGGCGTTGGCAAGGTCGAAGTTCATGGCCGACGACGGCAGGCCGAGGCCGTGGTGGATCTTTACTGCCACGGACGGTTCGAGGTTGCGCCGGGTGACGGAGGTGTTGATCAGCAGTCCGACGTCGGAGGCCTCGATTCCTGCCTCGGCCAGGGCCTTGGCGCCGGCTTCCACGGCCGCATCGTCGAACGATGTTCCGGGGGCCCACCAGCGGCGGTGCGTGATGCCTGCGACGCGTTCAAGCAGCCGTGGCGGAAACTTCAGCCGCTTCAGGGTGGACGCCAGGTGGCGGTCGAAGTCCGTGGAACTGACAATTCTCGGAGCCTCGACGCTGCTCACCGAGAGCAGCGCGGTGTTGCTGTGGCGGAAGGTTGCATTACCTGCCAATTCAAGCCCCTCTTCGTTTCCGTGGCGCATTCATGCGGTGACTGTACCCACATATACGCAGGCTCAAGAGCTTAACTATGCCTTTGCCCGGCCGGAACTGGCATATCCTGCCCTGTGCCCGCCCAGGCTTCCAGGTGCTGCTGCCGGGAAATGTCGGTCCTGCGCAGTAGATTGTAGTGAGCCGGATCCAGCAAAGTGCCCCACCGCTCCAGGAGACCAGAACAGCCTTGCACCTCAAAAGCCTCACCGTCCGGGGGTTCAAGTCCTTTGCCTCTGCCACCACCTTCGACTTCGAACCCGGCGTCACCGCCGTGGTGGGTCCCAACGGATCCGGCAAGTCCAACGTGGTGGACGCTTTGGCCTGGGTGATGGGCGAGCAGGGGGCCAAGACCCTCCGTGGCGGCAAGATGGAGGACGTCATTTTTGCCGGGACGTCAGGGCGGCCGCCCCTGGGACGCGCCCATGTTTCGCTGACCATCGACAACACCGACGGCGCGCTCCCCATCGAATACAGCGAAGTGACCATTTCGCGGACGCTGTTCCGGACAGGCGGCTCCGAATATGCCATCAACGGGGCCGGCTGCCGGCTGCTTGATATCCAGGAACTCCTGTCCGACTCCGGGCTGGGCCGGGAAATGCATGTCATCGTGGGCCAGGGCCAGCTGGACCGTGTACTGCATGCCACCCCGGAGGACCGGCGCGGATTCATTGAAGAGGCCGCGGGGATCCTCAAGCACCGCCGCCGCAAGGAACGGACGGTCCGGAAGCTGGAGGCCATGCAGGCCAACCTCCAGCGCCTTACCGACCTCACCGGGGAAATCCGGCGCCAGCTGACACCCTTGGGAAAACAGGCGGAAGTGGCCCGCCGTGCCCAGCGCGTCCAGTTCGACGTCAGGGATGCCCGGGCCCGGCTGCTCGCCGATGACCTCGTCCAGCTGCAGCAGGCGCTGGAGCAGGACGTGGCGGACGAGGCCGCGCTCAAAGCCCGGCGGACCGCCGTCGGGCAGGAACTCGAAGCCGGGCGCAGGCAGCAGGCAGCGCTGGAGCAGCTGGCGGCCGAAGCCACGCCCCGTCTCAACGCCGCCCGGGACACCTGGTACCGGCTCTCCACCGCACGCGAACGTCTTCGGGCGCTCGGTTCGCTGGCCACCGAACGCAGCCGCCTGCTGGGTTCCGAAGACACCGTGCCGCCTTCCGGCCGGGATCCCGAACAGCTCGAGCGCCAGGCAGCCAGTGTGCGGCAGGAGCTGGCTGAGCTTGAACAGGATATCCAGGCCAGGCGCGCCGCACTGGACACCGCAAGCGCCGCCAAGGCGGCAGCAGAGCAGGCTGCCCAGGCCGAGGACCGGCGGCTTACGGCGCAGCTCCGGGCAGCAGCGGACCGGCGGGAGGGCCTGGCCCGCCTGGCCGGACAGGTAGCCGCCGCGAGGTCCCGGGTGGAGTCCGCGCAGGCGGAACTGGGCCGGTTGCGGGAATCACTTGCCGCCGGCACGGAACGGCGTGCCCGCGCCCAGGCTGAGTTCACGGCCCTGGAAAACCAGGTGGCCGGCGTGGAGGAAGGGGAGGAATCCCTGGACGCCGACTATGAGGCCGCCGGCGAAGCACTGGACACGGTCCTTGAGGAGATCGCCGGCTTCAAGGCTGCCGTTAACGAGGGAGTCCGCAAGCGGGACGCCCTGGCCGCCCGGCTCGAGGCTCTTAAGCTCGGACTGGACCGCAAGGATGGCGCCCGGCACGTGCTGGAGTCGGGGCTGCCGGGAGTGCTGGGCACCCTGGCGGCCGGGATCATAGTGCAGGGCGGTTATGAGCCGGCAATCGCCGCCGCGCTGGGGGAGGCATCCGAGGCAGTCCTCGTCCAGGACCAGGACACGGCGGCCGCAGTCCTGCAGATGCTCAAGGATGACGACGCGGGGCGGGCGTCGCTGCTCCTGGCATCGGCCGTGGCGGTCCACCCGGAGGACGGGCAGGACGTGCCGTTGCCGGACGGAGCGCAATGGGCTGCTGACCTGGTGGACGGGCCTGACGGGCACATCCCCCTGGTCCGGCACCTGCTGTCCGGGACCGCCGTCGTCACAGGCGTCGATGCCGCGGCAGCGCTCGTGGCATCGCAGCCCGGGCTCACCGCCGTCACCCCCGAGGGGGACGTGTTCACCGCCGTATCCACTGCCGGCGGTTCGGCCAAGGCACCGTCCCTCCTTGAGGTGCAGGCGGCAGTGGACGACGCCGGCCGGGGCCTTTCGGCGGTCACGGCGGACCTGGAGCGGAACAGGTTCGCCCTGGCCGCCGCCGAGGCCCGGCGCGCCGGGGCGCAGGAGGCGGCAGACGCTGCCCTGGACAGGCTGCACGATTCCGATGCCCGCCTGGCCGCCGTCGCCGAACGCCTGGGACACCTCAACTCGGTCCTGCGCAGCGCCGTCGGCGAGAGTGAGCGCCTGGCAGCCTCCCTGGCACGTGCGGAGGAGAACGTTGCCGCGGAGGAGGAAGCGCTCGCTGCCATCACCGCCCGGCTGGCCGCTGCCCAGGAAGCTCCCGTTGAAGAGGAGCCCTCCACCGAACAGCGGGACGCGCTGGCCCATGCCGCAGCCGCCGCCCGCGCAGCGGAAGTGGAGGCGCGGTTGTCCCTGCGCAGTGCCGAAGAACAACTGGCGGCCACCCGCAACAGGGTGGCATCCCTTGAGCGGGCCGCCGCCACCGAACGCCGCGCCCGGGAGGAAGCGGCCCAGCGCGCCCGGCGCCGCCGCATCCAGGCCAGGCGTGCCGCCGCGGTATCCGCAGCCGTGGACATGGCACTGCGGTACGTGGACGTCTCCGTGGACCTCGCCCGGCACGAACGGGACCTGGCCGAGGAAAACCGCGAACAGCGTGACCGTGGGCTGCGGGACATCCGGGAAGCGAACGACGCGCTGGCCCGCGAGTTGGCAGACCTCACCGACAACGTGCACCGGGACGAGCTGGCCCGGGCCCGGCAGCGTGCCAGGATCGAGGCGGTGGAAACCCGGTCCGTGGACGAACTGGGCATCACCCCCGAAGCCCTGGTGGCGGAGTTCGGGCCGCAGGTCCCGGTACCCGTGCCCGCGGCGGAGTCCGGCGACAAGTGGGCGGCACTGCGCGCTCCCGTTGACGCCGGCGGGGAAGAGATCCTGGAAGGGAAGCCCTACGTCCGGCAGGAGCAGGAGAAGCGTCTGCGCAAGGCCGAACGGGACCTCGCGAGCCTGGGCAAGGTGAACCCCTTGGCGCTGGAGGAATTCGCGGCGCTGGAGGAACGACACCAGTTCCTCAGCACCCAGCTTGAGGACCTGAAGGCCAGCCGCCGGGACCTGCTGGACATCATCAAGGAAGTGGATGACCGGGTCCAGCGCGTCTTCGCCGAAGCGTTCGAGGACACCCAGGCCCAGTTCGTGCGCGTTTTCGAGCGGCTCTTTCCCGGCGGCGAAGGCCGTCTGGTCCTCACCGATCCGGAGGACATGCTCACCACAGGCATCGAGGTGGAGGCCCGTCCTGCCGGGAAGAAGATCAAACGGCTGTCACTGCTGTCCGGCGGGGAGCGGTCCCTGACCGCGGTGGCCCTGCTGGTGGCCATCTTCAAGGCGCGGCCCTCCCCGTTCTACGTTATGGACGAGGTGGAGGCGGCGCTGGACGACACCAACCTCGGCCGGCTGATCACCATCTTCGAGGAACTCCGGGAGTCCAGCCAGCTCATCGTGATCACCCACCAGAAACGGACCATGGAGGTGGCGGACGCGCTGTACGGCGTGACCATGAGGGGGGACGGCGTCTCCACGGTCATCAGCCAGCGCCTGGGCGCCGAGGTGTAGCAGCGGCGGAAGATCAGCCAGCCGGCGGCCGCCCCATAGGGGCAGGTCAGGGGCGCACTGGGCGCCGGAACCGGCAGGGCCGTTTGTGAGAAGCTAGGGGAGTGAATGACATCCTTCCCATTGTCCTGTCCATTCTTGCTGCGCTGGTGGTCATCGGCGGGCTGATTCCGGTCCTGCTCAAGACGCGGAGGAACATCACCCGGTACCCCGGCACCCGGGACGCCAACGACCCCGAGATCCGATCCGGCGGCAGCACCGCGGTGGCGGACCGCACCGGCACCATTGAACGCGGAACCCCGGCGGGTGTGGACGTCGAGGGGCTGGACACCACCACGGTTCCGGATGACGCTGCCGGGCTGGAAACCATCCCTGTCGAAACCCCGCTGCCGGTCGCGGGACGCCTCACCCGGCTCCGCGAGCGGCTGGTCCGCTCCAACAACATCATGGGGAAGGGCCTGCTGGCGCTGCTGTCCAGCGACCGGATCGACGAGAGCGTCTGGGACGAGGTGGAGGAAACACTCCTGCTCGCGGATCTGGGCACCGAACCCACCATGCAACTGGTGGATGCCCTGCGGGAACGGGTCAAGGTGCTGGGCACCCGGACCCCCGAACACGTTAAGGCCATGCTCCGCGAGGAACTGATCAAGCTCGTGGACCCCTCCATGGACCGCGGCCTGAATGTCCAGCGGCATGCGGACAAGCCCGCCGTGATGATGGTGGTGGGCGTGAACGGCGTGGGCAAGACCACCACCGTGGGGAAGCTGGCCCGCGTGCTGGTGGCCGAGGACAAGGACGTCCTGCTGGGCGCCGCTGACACCTTCCGCGCCGCCGCGGCCGAACAGCTGGCCACATGGGGGCAGCGCGTCGGCGTTCCCACCGTGAAGTCGGACATCGACGGCGCCGACCCCGCCTCCGTTGCCTATGAGGCCGTGAAGGCCGGCATTGAGCAGGAAGTGGACGTCGTCATGATTGACACCGCCGGGCGCCTGCAGAACAAGGTAGGCCTGATGGACGAGCTGGGCAAGGTCAAGCGTGTCGTGGAGAAGCTGGCCGACGTCGACGAAGTCCTGCTGGTGCTGGATGCCACCACCGGCCAGAACGGCCTGAACCAGGCACGGGTCTTCTCAGAGGTGGTCAACATCACGGGCATCGTGCTGACCAAGCTGGACGGAACCGCCAAAGGCGGCATCGTCGTCGCCATCCAGAAGACCCTTGGCGTGCCGGTCAAACTCATCGGACTGGGCGAAGGCGCGGACGACCTGGCCCCGTTCGACACCGAAGGCTTTGTCGACGCCCTGCTGAATTAGCAGGGCAAGGCCCGGGGCCGGAAGCCCATGGGGGAAGGCTAGGAAGCGGCCGTCCGCAGGGATTCGCGGGTGGGCAGCCAGCCGGCGGCGGCCAGGAGCATGATGCCGCCGGTCACGCCGAAAGCCCAGCCGAACCCCAGTCGGTCCGCGAGCAGCCCGGCCGCCACCGGGCCAACGATCGCTCCGACGTCGGACGTCATCTGGTAGACGGCCAGCACCTTGCCGCCGGAACGCGTGTTGCCAACGACATCCGCCACGGCGGCCTGCTGGGCCGGGCCGAAAAGGCCGGACCCGACGCCGGCCAGCGTCGATGCCGCAAGGAACCAGGGCAGGTCGGAAGTAATGCCGATCGCCGCCGTTGACAAGGCTGCCACCAGCAGGCCGGAGACCATCATGGGCTTGCGTCCCAGCGAGTCCGCCAGCCGCCCCGAAAAGGTGAGCGCGGCGGCATTCCCGGCAGCAAACACGGCCAGTGCCAGTCCGGCCGCCTGCGGGCCTGCCCCGAAGGCCGCGGCGGCGAACAGCGGCACCGTTGCCATCCGGACGCCAAACGTGGCCCAGCCGTTGGCAAAGCTGGACAGGAGGGCCGACCGGTACGTTCCGGCAGCCAGGGCTTCGCCAAAGCGCATGTCCGGCGGACGGTGCCGGGCCTCGCCCCCGTCCCGGCGCTGATGGCTGAGCTGGGTCTGCACCACGAACGCGGCAACCAGCAGGGCCGCCGCGTAGGCAAGGAACGGGACCCGCAGGCCCAGCCCCGCCAGCAGGCCGCCCACAATCGGCCCGCACACATTCCCGATCAGGAAAGCGGACGCGTAGGCGCCTGACACCCTTCCCCTGCTCTTGGGCGGCGCCAGCCGGACCACCAGGGCCATCGACGCCACTGTGAACATCACGGACCCGGCCCCGCCAAGTCCCCGGAACAGCAGCAGCTGCCAGTAGTCCTGCGCGAACGCGCATGCCGCCGTCGACAATGCCACGATCAAGAGCCCTGCCACATAGACCGGACGCTCTCCGCGCTTGCCGATCAAGGCACCGCCGGCGGGCGCAAACGCCAGGCGCATGAAGGCAAAAATTGCCACGATGACCGCAGCCTCAGTGTTTCCCACCCCGAAGGTTGTTGCGAACTGGGGCAATACAGGCGCAACGAGCCCGAATCCAAGTGCAATGAGGAACGCGGCGGCCAGCATCACCTTGATGTCGCGGGGAAGCTTTTCCCGCTGCGGCCTCAGCCGGGCCAGAAACCTCGAGGTGGCACCACTTTCGCGGGGTGTTGCCGTCATGGTGCAGGAGTCCTTGCAGGAAAGGGAGCCGGGTGGCTGCGCGGGTGCGGAAACATAACCGTAACAAGGCGGATATGCACCATTTACTTCCTTGAGGTTGTTGTAACAGGCCGGCAATCTAAATCCTCCGCAGGCGAAACACGCCGCCCACAAACTCTTTACAGGACGCAAAAAGGCGTTGGCAGGCGGAGTAGTCCGCAAGATTCGATGAGAGAGGACGTGCACCATGGAACTTACCGCAGGTCACGTTTGGGTCATGGTGGCGGCAGCCCTTGTGCTGTTCATGACACCCGGTCTGGCATTTTTCTACGGCGGCATGACCCGCGCCAAGGCAGCCCTGAACATGATGATGATGAGCTTCATCTCCATCGGCATGGTGGGCGTTGTCTGGGTGCTGTGGGGCGCCTCCATGAGCTCCGGTGAAGGATTCCTGGAAATCGTGGGCAACCCGTTCGCCACGTTCGGCCTGGAGGGCATCACCACCCCTGACGGCCTGATCAAGGTGGGCTACGCCGCCACCTTCGCCATCATTACGGTTGCGTTGATCAGCGGCGCCATCGCCGACCGCGCCAAGTTCGGCGCCTGGTCCGTCTTCGTCCCCGTGTGGGTCACCCTGGTGTACTGCCCGCTGGCCTACATGGTGTGGGGCGGCGGTCTCTTCGGCCCAGAAGGAGCCATCGGCAAGGCCCTCGGCCCCGCCATCGACTTCGCCGGCGGTACCGTGGTCCACATCAACGCAGGTGTGGCAGCGCTCGTCCTCGTCCTGATCATCGGCAACCGCAAGGGCTTCGGCAAGGACCCGAACCACCGCCCGCACAACATCCCGTTCGTCATGCTCGGCGCGGCCATCCTCTGGTTCGGCTGGTTCGGCTTCAACGGCGGCGCGGCCACCACCGCCGAACAGGGCGGCCTGATCTGGATCAACACCCTCGCAGCCCCGGCGGCGGCCATGCTCGGCTGGCTGGTCACCGAACGCATCCGCGACGGCCACCCCACCTCCCTGGGCGCAGCCTCCGGTGTTGTTGCGGGCCTCGTCGCCATCACCCCCGCCTGCGCCAACGTCAGCCCGGTCGGAGCCCTCGGCCTCGGCGTGGTGGCCGGTGTAGCCTCCGCCCTGGCAGTCGGCCTCAAGTTCCGCTGGGGCTTTGATGACTCGCTGGACGTGGTCGGCGTCCACCTGGTTTCGGGCATTATCGGCACCGTGGCCCTGGGCTTCATCGCACTGCCCACGGACGGTGTCGGCGGCGGACTCTTCTACGGCGGCGGACTGACCCAGCTCTGGGCGCAGCTCGCGGCAGCCGGCATCGCCATCGCATACTCCGCGGTCCTGACGGCCATCATTGCGCTGGCCATCCACAAGACCATGGGCTTCCGGGTTTCGCAGGAACAGGAAACGGTGGGTGTGGACCTCAGCCTGCACGCCGAGACTGCCTACGAGTTCGGCCTGAGCGGCCACGGCGGAAGCTTCCAGCCGCTGCACGACATGATCACGGGCAAGGGCCAGGGCGAGCCGCACGAGCCGGTCCAGGCAGCGCCGGGTGCACAGAAGTCACAGTCAGCAACAGGTAAGGAAAGCGTGGGGGCATGAGACTGATTACTGCAATCATCAGGCCGGAAAAGCTCGAAACCGTCAGGGAAGGACTGGAAGCCTACGGCGTCCAGGGCCTCACCGTCAGCGCCGCCAGCGGATACGGGCGGCAGCGCGGCTACACCGAGGTCTACCGCGGAGCCGAATACAACGTGGACCTCCTGCCCAAGATCCGGGTGGAAGTCCTTGCCACGGACGAGCAGGCCGACGACATCCTGGACGTGATCATTGCCAGCTCCAATACCGGCAGGGCCGGGGACGGCAAGGTCTGGACCATGGATGTCCATGAAGCAGTAAGGGTCCGGACCGGGGAGCGCGGAGTGGCCGCCATCTAGCCAGGACCCACATGCGGAACGGCAGACGGGACGGGCGGGAACCGAAAGGTTCCTGCCCGTCCCGTCTGTCGTTAAAGGTGCCCTTGCCGCCCGGGCCGGGGGCTGCTCAGCCCTTGCGCCGGTTGGTGGGCCATGATGCCGGGCCGGCCGAACCGGCGTCGTACTCTTCAAGCGGGACATCCCCTTGCTCCCACGCCTTGAGCACCGGCTCGACGATCCGCCAGCAGTCCTCCGCGGTGTCACTGCGGACGGACAGCAACGGGTCGCCGGTCAGCACGCCCTCCAGCACTTCGCCGTACGGCAGGAGGTCGGATGCACTCAGTTCCGCTTCCAGGGACACACGGCCCAGGCTGAAGATGTTCCCGGGGCCGTTGACGTCGACGTCGAACTCCAGCGTGTCCGGGCCGAATCCGATCCGGAGCTGGTTGGGGGAGTCCACGCCGGTGAAGCCCTGGGGCAGGTGAGGCACCGGCAGAAAGGTGACCACCGCTTCCTTGCGTTTGTCCCCCAGGGCCTTGCCCGAGCGGAGGATGAAGGGCACGCCCTGCCAGCGCCAGTTGTCGATGCCCACCTGGATTTCGGCGAGTGTTTCCGTTTCCCGTCCGGGGTCCACGCCTTCCTCCCTGGCATAGTCGGGGACGTCCTTGCCTGCCACTGAACCGGCCGTGTAGCGCGCCCTGCGCGTTGATTCGGTGAAGGGGGCTTTGACGCTGCTGGCCCGCAGGACGGTGGAGACGGCGTCGCGGAGGTCGCGCTCGCCGATGGTGGCCGGGGGTTCGATGGCCATGATCGCCATGACCTGCAGGAGGTGGCTCTGGATCATGTCGCGGAGGGCCCCGGCGCCGTCGTAGTAGCGCGCGCGGCCCTCCAGGGCCAGGTCCTCGTCAAAGAAGATCTCCACCTTCTCCACGTGCTGCCGGTTCCACACCGGCTCCAGGAAGTTGTTGGCGAACCGCAGGCCCAGGATGTTCAGGACTGTGGCCTTGCCCAGGAAGTGGTCCACCCGGTGGATGTGGTCCTCGGGGACAAGCCGGGCCAAAGTCCGGTTGAGGGACCGTGCGGATTCCTCGCTGGAGCCGAAGGGCTTTTCCATCACCAGGCGCGTGCCTTCCGGAACCTCCTCCGGCTGGAGCGTTTCGCAGGCCGCCTGGCTGATCCTGGGCGGCAACGCAAAGTAGACCGCCACCGGGCCTTCCAGTCCCTTGAGCAGGGCTGCGAGGGCACCCTTGGCCGTGACGTCCACCTGGTGGTACACGGTCTCCTTTTGCAGCAGCTCGAGGGAGTCCTTCCCCGGCCTGTCCGCTGCGCCCGCTGCAGCCCCGAACGATGACTGGACCCGCTCCCGCCATTGTTCCGGCGTCCACGGATCCGAACCGGCACCCACCAGGGTGAGGCCCTCCGCACGGCCTGCCGCGACCAGCCGCGCCAGGCCCGGCAGCAGGAGCCGGCCGGTGAGGTCGCCCGAGGCACCGAGGATGAGCAGGGTCTTCACTGTTGTTTGGCTCGTCATTTTGCCAGCATGCCACCTACCGTGCCTGACTTGATACCCTAGATAGTCGAGTCCCGATCATCCACTGAAAGAAGTGCACGTCGCGTGTTCAATTCACTCTCTGACCGGTTGACAGCAACCTTCAAGAATCTCCGCGGTAAAGGCAGGCTCACCGAGGCCGACGTCGATGCCACCGTTCGGGAGATCCGCCGCGCCCTTCTGGACGCCGATGTTGCCGTTCCCGTGGTGCGTGAGTTCACTGGCCGGGTCCGTGAACGCGCGCTGGGTGCCGAGGTCTCGGCTGCACTGAACCCCAGCCAGCAGATCGTCAAGATCGTCAACGAGGAACTCCAGGAGATCCTCGGCGGCGAAACCCGGCGGATCCGGCTGGCCAAGAACGGGCCCACCGTCATCATGCTCGCCGGCCTCCAGGGTGCCGGCAAGACCACCCTGGCCGGCAAGCTGTCCAAGTGGCTGAAGGCCCAGGGCCACAGCCCCATGCTGGTGGCCTGTGACCTGCAGCGCCCCAACGCCGTCACCCAGCTCCAGGTGGTGGGCCAGCGCGCCAACGTGCCTGTCTTCGCCCCGCACCCCGGAGCCACCTCCACCGAGCTGGACCAGCCCGCAGGCGACCCCGTCGCCGTCGCCCGTGCCGGCGTCGAGGAAGCACGCCAGAAGCTGCACGATGTCGTCATCGTCGACACGGCCGGCCGCCTGGGCGTGGACGCCGACATGATGGAACAGGCGCGCCAGATCCGCCGGGCCATCGTGCCCAACGAAGTGCTGTTCGTCATCGATTCGATGATCGGCCAGGACGCCGTGAACACGGCGCTTGCCTTCGATGAAGGCGTGAACTTCACCGGCATCGTGCTGTCCAAGCTCGACGGCGACGCCCGCGGCGGTGCCGCGCTTTCGGTCGCGTCGGTCACCGGCAAGCCGGTCATGTTCGCCTCCACCGGCGAAGGTTTGGATGATTTCGAACTCTTCCACCCGGACCGGATGGCTTCCCGCATCCTGGACATGGGCGACATCCTCACGCTCATCGAACAGGCCGAAAAGGCCTGGGACAAGGATGAAGCCGCCCGGATGGCGAAGAAGTTCGCCGACCAGGAAGACTTCACCCTCGAGGACTTCCTGGCCCAGATGCAGCAGATCCGCAACATGGGCTCCATGAAGAAGATGCTCATGATGATGCCGGGTGCACAGAACATCCGGCAGCAGCTGGAGCAGTTCGACGAGCGCGAGATCGACCGCGTCGAGGCAATCGTCCGCTCCATGACACCGCACGAGCGGCTTGCACCGAAGATCATCAACGGCTCACGGCGGGCCCGCATCGCCCGCGGCTCCGGCGTCCACGTCTCCGAGGTCAACGGCCTCCTGGAGCGCTTCGCCCAAGCCCAGAAGATGATGAAGAAGATGGCCCAGGGCGGCATGCCGGGAATGCCCGGGATGCCCGGGCTGCCCGGTGCCGGCGGCGGTGCACGGAAGAACGCCAAGAACGCGCCCAAGAAGAAGGCCAAGTCCGGCAACCCGGCCAAGGCTGCCCAAGAGCGCAAGGAAGCCGAAGCCCGCCGTGCCAACGCTGCGAAGGCACTGCCCACCGGCGCCGCCTTCGGCCAGCAGGGCGGCGACTTCGATCCGTCCCAGCTGAACCTTCCCAAGGGCTTCGACAAGTTCCTCGGCAAATAAGCACACCCGGCCCAACTAAGTAGCAGCAGATGTCGTTATGAAGGCTCAAAACGACATCTGCTGCTACTTACATGGGATGTCAGCGCCGTGGAATAGGGTTGGGACATGTTCAAGCAGAGGGTAGTGTTCGTGCACGGCGCCGGGACTTTTGGCGCCGCTGCGTGGCCGCGCCAGCACGGCATGGCACTGTCCTATGACGCATTGTTCCTCCGCCGGCACGGCTTTGATGCCGTCGCGGAGCCACTGGAATCTTCCTTCGTCGAGGACACCGCCATCATCCTGCGGTCCCTGGCCGACGATGGCCGCGGTGCTGCCGGCGGCCATGTGGTGGCGCACGCCCAGGGCGCCATCGCGGCCATGATGGCCGCCGTTGAACGTCCGGACCTGGTCTTTTCTCTGACGC
This sequence comes from Arthrobacter sp. Soil764, assembly GCF_001428075.1. GTDB lineage: Bacteria > Actinomycetota > Actinomycetes > Actinomycetales > Micrococcaceae > Arthrobacter. Next base: position 604,824 of record NZ_LMSI01000020.1, read on the forward strand.
TCGTGGAGCCGGCCTGCCTCTCCCTGACGGCAGAGCTTCCGGCTACGGCGGCCCACATCAGCCTGATGCAGCCCCTCTTCGACGTCCGCCACCAACTCGGCGACGAAGACTTCCAGCGCGAATTCGTCCGGCGGGTCTTCGCCACGGACCTGCAGCAGCCCGCCACCGTGGAGGAAAAGAGGTCCGCCCGCAGGCTCCGGCTCCAGGCCCCCTCGTGGGAGGCGCCGCTGCACATTGTTCCCGGTGTGCCCACGCTGGTCCTGACCGGCGGGTGGGAGCCGCTCTACGAGGAGATTGCCGGCTACCTGCGGGAGACCGGCGCCCTGCACCGCGTCGCCGCGGGAGGACACCGGCCCCATGACTCACGGGACGGGGACCGGGCCATCCGGCAGTTCATCAGCCAGGTCAGCCGGAGCCAGCCCGCCCGGGCCTCCTAGCTGTCAGCAGGAATCCCGAGTTCCGGCAGGTAGACCTTGCCGCCGGCCGCCAGGAACTCTTCGCTTTTCTCCCGCATCCCTGATGCGACGTTGGCCCGGGCAGCCTGCGCCTCTGCGGAGCCGAATTCGTCCCGGATGTCCTGGCTGATCCGCATGGAGCAGAACTTGGGCCCGCACATGGAACAGAAGTGCGCTGTCTTGGCAGGTTCGGCCGGCAGGGTCTCGTCGTGGAACGCTTCCGCCGTCACCGGGTCCAGGGACAGCGCGAACTGGTCGCGCCAGCGGAATTCAAACCGCGCCTTGGACAAGGCGTCATCGCGTTCGCGCGCACCGGGGTGGCCCTTCGCCAGGTCCGCGGCGTGGGCTGCGATCTTGTAGGTGATGACGCCGGTTTTGACGTCGTCCTTGTTGGGCAGGCCCAGATGCTCCTTGGGCGTGACGTAGCACAGCATGGCCGTGCCGTACCGGGCAATTTCCGTGGCACCGATTGCCGAGGTGATGTGGTCATAGCCGGGAGCAATGTCCGTAACCAGCGGCCCCAGGGTGTAAAAGGGCGCCCCCTTGCACAGTTCCTGCTGCCGCTCGACGTTTTCGCGGACCAGGTGGAAAGGAACGTGTCCGGGTCCCTCCACCATCACCTGCACGTCGTACTCCCACGCGCGCTGGGTGAGTTCGGCGAGCGTGTCCAGTTCCGCGAACTGGGCGGCGTCGTTGGCGTCCGCGGTGGAGCCGGGGCGCAGGCCGTCGCCCAGGGAGAATGAAACGTCGTACTTCGCGAAAATTTCGCACAGCTCGTCAAAGTGCGTGTAGAGGAAGTTCTCCTGGTGGTGGGCCAGGCACCAGCCGGCCATGATGGAGCCGCCGCGCGAGACAATGCCCGTCACCCTGTCGGCCGTCAGCGGCACATAGCGAAGCAGAACCCCGGCGTGGATGGTCATGTAGTCCACGCCCTGTTCGCACTGTTCAATCACCGTGTCCCGGAAGATTTCCCAGGTCAGCGCGTTGGCCTCGCCGTTGACTTTTTCCAGGGCCTGGTAGATGGGAACGGTGCCGATCGGCACGGGGGAGTTGCGGATGATCCATTCCCGCGTGGTGTGGATATCGTCGCCGGTGGACAGGTCCATCACCGTATCCGCGCCCCACTGGGTGGCCCACTGCAGCTTGTCCACCTCCTCGGCGATGGAGCTCGTCACGGCCGAGTTTCCGATGTTGGCGTTGATCTTCACCAGGAAAGCCTTGCCGATGATCATCGGCTCGGACTCCGGATGGTTGATGTTGCTCGGGATGATGGCGCGGCCGGCAGCAAGTTCGCTCCGAACCAACTCCACGTCGCAGTTCTCGCGCAGCGCCACGAAACGCATCTCCTGCGTGATGATTCCCTGCCGGGCATAGTGCATCTGGGTCACGGTCCGGCCGTCGACGGCGCGGCGGGGCACCGGCTGCGCGCCCTTCCACTCCGCCGAGGCAGCACCCCGGCGGACGGCCGAGCGGCCGTCGTCGAGCAGGTTGCGTTCCCTGCCGCTGTAGGCCTCGGTGTCCCCGCGCGCCACGATCCATTCGGCGCGGAAGGGCTGCAGGCCGCGGACGGGGTCGCTTCCGGGCCCGGCAGTGCGGTAGGTCCGGAAAGGTGCGTTCTGCTGCCCGTTGGGTGACGGCTCCAGGGCAATCTCCGTCACCGGCACGCGGATTCCGGACGCGGCGTCGTCGATGAACGCCAATGAATGCGACGCCAGGGACTGCGTCACCTGTGGCAGGGAGTCGGCGCCGGACCTCCCGGCTGACGGCAGGTGGGCAGGGTTCAACTGGGTGTTTTGTGTACTCAAGGGAATACTCACTTCCTTCGCCGGCATTACCCGGACAGGTTCAACGGTCGCAGGCTGCGTCAGCCCGATCTCAGCCCCTGCAAGGGCACCCGTGTGGTCAGGAAAGAAGCTACCACAGGGGCGCGGAAGAGCCTTGTCACATTTGCGGGTGCTAGCCTGTCCGGGCATCGAAAGGAAGCCCGATGGCAGAGATCATTCACTTTCGCGGACCTGTCCTGACCGCACCGGACCGGGTCCGTCATGGACTTTGGTCGGTGGACGGCAAGCTCACGTTCAACCGGCCTGGTGCCGCTCCTGGGCGGGTGCTCGACGGCTGGGTGCTGCCGGGGTTCGCTGACGCCCACTGCCACATCGGACTGGGTCCCGCCGGTCCGGTGGAACCCGCAGTGGCCCGGGACCAGGCGCTGGCCGACCTCAACGCCGGAACCCTGCTGGCCCGCGACGCCGGTTCACCTGCCGATACCCGCTGGATGCAGGGCGGCCGGGACTTCCCGGTGTTGATCCGGGCTGGAAGGCACGTGGCCCGCACGCGCCGCTACCTGCGCGGCTTCGCGGAGGAGGTCGAGCCCGAGGGGCTTGTGGAGGCCGTGCGGAAGCAGGCGCGCGACGGCGACGGCTGGGTCAAGCTGGTGGGGGACTGGATCGACCGGAGCGCCGGTGACCTCGCGCCGTCCTTTCCTGCCGGCGTCGTGCGTGATGCCGTCCAGGCCGCCCATGACGAAGGTGCCCGGGTCACGGCGCATTGCTTCGCCGAGGACACGCTGGACCAGATGCTGGACGCCGGCATCGACTGCATCGAGCACGCCACCGGGCTGCTGCCCCGGCACCTGCCCCGGTTCGCGGAGCAGGATGTGCCGATCGTGCCCACCCTCATCAACATCGCCACCTTCCCCGGGATCGCTGCCCAGGCAGAGGCCAAGTTCCCGCGCTACGCGGCCCACATGCGCTCCCTCTGGGAGCGCCGGCTGGAACGGGTGGCCGAAGCCCACGCCGCCGGGGTGCGCATCTTTGCCGGCACGGATGCCGGCAGCGTGATCCGCCACGGCAGGATCGCCGACGAGATCCTCGCCCTGCACGGCGCGGGCCTGCCCATGGAGGCGGCCCTGGATGCTGCCTGCTGGGCAGCCCGCACCTGGCTGGGAGCGGACAACCTGGCCGAAGGTGCGCGGGCCGACGTCGTGGTGTGCCGGGAAGACCCGCGGGCCGTCCCGGAAACCATCACGGCCCTGGAACATGTGGTGCTGGGCGGCCGCATCATCCGGTGAGCAGAATGAGCCCGGCACTTGGAATAAATTGAAGCTTCAAGTAATTTTAATGTGTGACAGGCCGCCAACGGGACGGCCTCCAATACAAGGAGCCTTCACATGACCGAAGCAGCCAGCAGCCAGGACCTTCTTCCTGCCGACCTCGCCATGGGCACAGTAATGCTCAAGGTCGGTGACATGAAGGTCATGACCGACTACTACCAGCGCGCCCTGGGCCTCGAGGTGGTGGCTGAGCAGGACGGCGGCCTCTACCTTGGCAGGCTCGGCAGGCCGCTGGTCCACCTGGCGCCGGCTCCCGGACTGCACCTTCCCGGCAGGGGGGAAGCGGGCCTGTTCCACACCGCCCTGTTGTTCGAGGACCAGGCTTCCCTCGCCGCCACCATCGCCACCGCCGCCCAGTACGAGCCCCGCTCCTTCACCGGCAGTGCCGACCACCTGGTCAGTGAAGCCTTCTATTTCACCGATCCCGAGGGCAACGGCATTGAACTGTACTGGGACCGGCCCCGCAGCAACTGGTCCTGGAACGGGACGGACGTGGTGATGGACAGCCTCGCGCTTCCGCCGCAGCGCTACCTGGAGCAGCACCTCACCGAGGAGTCCCTCGAGGGCCAGCGGCAGACGTCTGCCGGTGTGGGGCACGTCCACCTGCAGGTGGGAGACGTCCAGACAGCCAGGGATTTCTATGTGGGCACCCTCGGCTTCGAGAAGACGGCAGGCTGGCATGGGCAGGCACTGTTCGTTTCCGCGGGCCGTTACCACCACCACATGGCCATGAACGTCTGGAACAGCCGCGGCGCCGGCCCCCGAAAAGACTCGCTCGGGTTGGGCGAGGTGCTCATCGAGGTTCCCTCCGGTGACGACGTCGGGGCGCTGGCTGACCGTCTCAAAGTCGCCGGGGTTGCCGCCCACCACACCGGTGCGGAGCTCCGGTTCGTGGACCCGTGGCGCAACCGGCTCCGGGTGGCCGTCCGCTGACCGGCTCCGCCGGCTCCGGCGTGCGCGGGCGGGTCCGCAACTACTAGGCTGATTCCGTACGGCCGGGCTGCAGGCAGCGCCCGGCACGCAGCTCCGTCAACGGAAGAAGGGCACCCGCCATGGGCTTCACCGAGATCTTTGTCGCCACCCATGACGCCGCGCTGAAACGCGCCGGCATCCTCGATGAAGGAAGCGGCTCTGCGGCGGACAGCGGGCCCGCGGGCCAGGCGGTGCGGATTCAGGGCATCAGCGATTTCGAAGTCGAACAGTTGGGTGATCTTGCCGGGACTGCGGTACACGCCGGCGGTGCCGACTATGAACTCACCATGGTGGACGTCGCCAGTGATTCCCTCCTTGCCGTTCCGCCGGCCATGGTCCGCGCCCTGGCTGACCTGCTCTCCTATGAGACCGAAGGCGAAGGCAATGTCCTTGACGACGTCGCTGAACAGTGGGCCGGCCAGGAGGATATGCCGTTCGGCGCCGCGCAGGCCCGGACCTATGTGCAGCAGGTGGCCGAACTGGCGGCTTCACTCGACGATTCCGAGCGGACGGGACTGTACGTCTGGTCCGCGTGACCGGGTGATGCCGGTTTGGGTACCCTGCAGTGCGCCAGGGGCGGGCTGCGGCAGCCGGCGTGGCGCGCCAAGTCGAAATAACAGCGCTCATCTGGCACAATAAACAGGTACTCGATCTGCGTGGCCCCTCTCTCCGCGTCCGGATCCTGTCCTTCGAACCCGCAAGTATGGCCCGCCCCACGGGTGCAGAAAGCCGGGTTCACCCCTTTTTCTGAAACAGGAGTGACCACAAAAGTGGCCGTAAAGATTCGCCTTAAGCGCTTCGGCAAGATGCGCGCCCCGTACTACCGCATCGTCGTCGCGGACTCACGCACCAAGCGTGACGGCCGTGCCATCGAGGAAATCGGCAAGTACCACCCCACCGAAGAGCCCTCGTACATCGAGGTCAACTCCGAGCGTGCGCAGTACTGGCTCTCCGTCGGCGCCCAGCCGTCCGAGCAGGTTGCCGCGATCCTGAAGATCACCGGTGACTGGCAGAAGTTCAAGGGCCTGCCGGGCCAGGAAGGCACCCTCAAGACCAAGGTCGAGAAGGAAGCCTTCGTTGCCCCGGAGAAGGGCTCGGTCATCATCCCGGAAGCCATCACCAAGAAGGCCTCCAAGTCTGACGCTGCCGAGGCCCCGGCCGACGCCGAAGCTGAGACCACCGAGGCTGAGTAAATTGCTGGCAGAAGCGCTGGAACACCTGGTCCGCGGAATCGTCGATTCCCCGGATGACGTCAAGGTCAGCTCCAAGAACAACCGCCGCGGGGATACCCTCGAGGTGCGAGTGCATCAGGACGACCTGGGACGGGTGATCGGCCGCCAGGGCCGCACGGCCCGCGCATTGCGCACCGTGGTGGCAGCACTGGCCGGCGGCGAACCGGTGAGGGTCGACGTCGTCGATACCGACCGCCGCCGCTGAGCGCTCGGCAGCATTCAGCTTTTCTCCGGCCCCTTCACCATCAGGTGGAGGGGCCGGAGTGCTTTGACCAACACAGTGCTTTTTCACGAAAACCACCACAACCGGGAAACAGAGGAACAGATGCAGCTTCAGGTGGCACGGATTGGCAAGCCGCACGGCATTCGCGGGGAAGTCACCGTCCAGGTGCTGACCGACGCTCCGGAGGACCGGTTTGTCCCGGGAACGGAATTCGTGGTTGAACCTGCCGCTTCCGGTCCCTTGACCGTGTCCAGTGCGCGGTGGAACAAGGACATCCTGCTGCTCGGCTTCGAGGAGGTGGCGGACCGCAACCAGGCCGAAACCCTCCGCGGCGCCAAGCTGTTCATCGACACCGAAGAACTGGACGCGGACGATGACGATGAAGGGTGGTACGAGCACGAACTCGTCGGCCTCGAGGCCCGTGTAGGGGCGCGGGTGGTGGGCAAGGTGACGGCACTGAACACCATGCCCGTGCAGGACCTGCTCATGGTCACCACCCCGGACGGCAAGGAAATCCTCATCCCATTTGTGGAGCAGATTGTGCCTGAGGTGAATATCGAGGAAGGTTTCATCCTCCTCACCCCGCCGGACGGCCTCTTCGAACTCAACTCCGACGAAGCCGCCGCCCCTGAACCGGAAGGCACGGATTAGATGCGGATCGACGTCGTCAGCATCTTTCCTGACTACCTCGCCCCGCTCGAGCTCTCGCTGATTGGCAAGGCCCGCCAGGACGGGATCCTGGACCTGCACGTCCATGACCTGCGCAGCTTCACCACGGACAAGCACCGGTCCGTCGATGACACCCCGTACGGCGGCGGCGCCGGCATGGTCATGAAGCCCGAGCCCTGGGCGCAGGCTCTCGCCGCAGTGGCGGAGGGGCGTCCGGATCCGGAACGCAAGCCGGTCCTGATCGTTCCATCGCCGGCGGGCGAACGGTTCACGCAGGCCCTCGCCTACGAACTGGCTGAGGAAGAGCATCTGGCGTTTGCATGCGGACGGTATGAGGGCATTGATGAACGGGTCATCGAATGGGCTCAAGGGCACTTCACGGTCCGGCCGGTCAGTCTGGGCGACTATGTGCTGAACGGCGGCGAAGTGGCCGTCCTGGCCATGGTGGAAGCCATTGGCCGCCTGTTGCCCGGCGTCGTGGGCAACCCGGAGTCCCTGGTAGAGGAGTCCCACTCCGACGGGCTCCTGGAGTACCCGGTCTACACCAAGCCCTCCGTGTGGCGCGACCGGGAGGTGCCGCCGGTGCTCCTCAGCGGCAACCACGGCAGGATCGCCCAATGGCGGCGCCACGAGCAGTACCGCCGGACAGCAGAGCGGCGGCCGGACCTCCTGGAAGGGTTCGACGCCGGCACCCTCCCGCGTGCCGACCGCACGGAACTGCACAACCTGGGGTACGACATTGTGGACGGCAGACTGGCCCGCCGGCCGGAGCCGGCGGCCGGGCAACAAAATTAGCGCCCGACGAATTGGCGTAACCCTGCCACTGTGGCAAAATTAACCCTTGTGTCTGCTGGGTCCGCACCTGCCACAGGGGGTAGCGCGGCCAACAGCTGGACAACCGGCCCCATCAACCCTTGAAGCGGCCGGACCATTTTACTTTCGGCGGGGAGACCCGGCATGCCTTGCGGCAGCCGGACTTGCCTGCCGTGACCCAAAGTGAATGACCTGTGGCGTTCACCAGGAGTGCAATCATGCATATTCTCGACTCCGTCGATGCAGCCTCGCTGCGCAACGATGTTCCCGAATTCCGCGCCGGCGACACGCTCAAGGTGCACGTGAACATCATCGAAGGCAAGAACACCCGTGTCCAGGTCTTCCAGGGCTTCGTCCTGGGCCGCCAGGGCGACGGCGTGCGCGAAACCTTCACCGTCCGCAAGGTCTCCTTCGGTGTCGGCGTGGAGCGTACCTTCCCGGTGCACTCGCCGATCATCGAAAAGATCGAGGTTGTCACCAAGGGTGACGTCCGCCGCGCCAAGCTGTACTACATGCGTGCACTGCGTGGCAAGGCTGCCAAGATCAAGGAAAAGCGCGACTTCAGCTCCGCCAAGTAAGTCCTGCCCGGACTTACCGCCAGGCCGGAGCACGGCCGTAGCCGGCACGCGCCGGAGCAATGCCCCAGCGCCAGGATACGGACCATGCACCAGACAGAACGCCAGCCCCGCAAAACGGGCTGGCGTTTTGTTTTACTGGCGGTGGTCCTCGCCGTGGCCATCAGCGGGGTGGTCCGGTCCCTGTGGCTTGACGTCTACTTCATCCCTTCCGAGTCCATGGAGCCGCTGCTCCAGGGCGGGGACCGGATCCTGGTGTCACGCACGGACTTCCAGTCCGAACCCATCCGGCACGGGGACATTGTTGTCTTTGATGGGCGGGGCAGCTTTGCGCCGTTGAACAGCGGCAAGGGTCCGGTGGTGGATGGGGCAGCCGCAGCCATGCAGTGGTTTGGCCTCACCGGCAGTGACACCACCTACGTCAAACGGGTCATCGGCCTCCCCGGCGATACCGTGCTCTGCTGCGACGCCGGTGGCAAGGTTACCGTCAACGGCGAACCCTTGGATGAGCCCTACATCTTCCCCGGGGATGCACCCAGCACGCAGAAGTTCAGCACGCTGGTTCCGGAGGGGAGGCTGTGGCTGATGGGGGACCACCGCTCCGTGTCCGCGGATTCCCGCAGCCTGCTGGGCGCCCCCGGGGGCGGACTGGTTCCGCTGGACCGGGTGATTGGCCGGCCGGTCCAGATCCTTTGGCCGCTTGATAGATTTGCTCCAGTAGCACGGCCGCCCGCATCGGGGCCGACAACACAGAACGGACGGTAAATGCCCGAGAACCACGCGCGGAAACCTGAACCGCGCCACGACGGCGCATCAGAGACGCCCGCCGTTCCAGCTTCCTCGGTGCCCGGCGAATCCCCGGAATCCGTCCAGCGGCGGGACAGAGCATCGAAGGCGGCCGGCAAGTCCAGCGGCAATCCCTTGCTCGGGTGGCTGAGGGAAATCGCCACAGTGGTGGTCATTGCCGTGGTGCTGTCCTTCCTCATCAAGACTTTCCTGTTCCGGGCTTTCTTCATCCCCTCGGAGTCCATGGTGAACACCCTGGACGTCGATGACCGGATCTTCGTCAACCTCCTGGTTCCGGAGCCGTTTGCCCTCAGCCGCGGGGACGTTGTGGTGTTCCGGGACACCAAGGGCTGGCTGCCGCCGGCCCCCGCCAAGGAGCAGGGCCCGTTCACCTGGGTCCAGGACGGCCTGACCTTTGTTGGCCTCCTGCCGGACAATTCGGAGCAGCACCTGGTCAAGCGTGTCATCGGCCTCCCTGGCGACCATGTGGTCTGCTGCGACGCCGGCGGTAAACTGACCATTAACGGGACCGCCATCGACGAGAAATACATCAATCCCGCCGAAGTCCCTCAGATCCGCAACTTTGACGTCACCGTACCGGAAGGCAAGGTGTGGGTGATGGGTGACAACCGGAACCATTCTGCCGATTCCCGTGCCCACATGGAGACTGACGGGGGATTCATCGACCTCAAGGACCTGGAAGGCAAGGCCGCGGTCATCGCCTGGCCGCTGAACCGGATCAAGACCCTGGACAACTACCCGGATGTGTTCCGCAGCGTCCCGGGGGCCCGCTGACCGTGCCTTCCGCAGTACAGGCGCCGGCAGCAGTGAAAGCTTCCCCCGCAGTGAAGGTGCGCTCCGGCTCAAAACCGGCAGCACGTGGCAGCAAGGCTCCCACCCTTCGGCACGAACGGACCTTCAAGACCCAGGGGATACGGCTGCTGGCAGGGGTGGACGAGGTTGGACGTGGTGCCCTCGCCGGTCCTGTCAGCGTGGGTATCGCCGTCGTCGACCTGGAACGCCAAAAGCCGCTTGCGGGCGTGCGGGACAGCAAACTCCTCAGCCCGGCGGAACGGGAACGGCTGGATCCCCTGGTGCGGCGATGGAGTGTCGCTTCAGCCGTGGGGCACGCCTCCGCCGGCGAGATTGATTCGCTCGGCATTATCGCTGCCCTGCGGCTCGCGGGAACCCGGGCCTGGGGCAGTATCCTCGCTGCCGGCGTCGTTCCGGACGCTGTGCTGCTGGATGGAAGCCACAACTGGCTTTCCCCTGCGGAGCAGCTGTCCCTGTTCGACCAGCCCGTTCTCGAGGCCTCCTGTGACGCGCCCGTCCACACCAAGGTCAAGGCGGACATGCAGTGCCTCAGCGTCGCGGCGGCGAGCGTCATTGCCAAGGTGGAACGGGACCGGATGATGCGGGAGCTGCACGGCGAATTTCCCGATTACGGCTGGGACATCAACAAGGGGTACGCCACGGCAGCGCACCGGAACGTCCTCCGTGCCGCGGGCCCCACGCCCTACCATCGGGTCAGCTGGCGGTTGCTCGGCGGGGAACTGCAGGGCGTCGAGGTGCCCGACGCGGAAGAGCCCTGCGAAGACTGACTCCCGCCGCCCGGCGTCAGCCGTGCCGGACATGGTGCAAGATGGAAGCATGAGTGCTGAGGATCTTGAGAACTATGAAACCGACATGGAGCTTCAGCTCTACCGTGAATACCGCGACGTCGTCGGCCTCTTCAGCTATGTCGTCGAGACCGAGCGGCGCTTTTACCTGGCCAACCATGTGGACCTCCAGGCCCGCAGCGCCGATGGCGAGGTCTATTTCGACCTGACCCTCCAGGACGCCTGGGTATGGGATGTGTACCGCTCGGCACGGTTCGTCAAAAGCGTCAGGGTTCTGACCTTCAAGGACGTGAACGTGGAGGAACTGCCCCGCAACGAGGAACTGGCCCTGCCCAAGGACGTCGACCTGGGTAACTAGGATCCTCCGGGGACCTCCTGACTTCCCCTCCACACCGGCCCCTGTCCACATACGGCAGGGGCCTCCTGCCGTCCGCAGCCATCCGCCGCCACGCTGGTTGCGGAGGTAGAAATGAAATCCAAAGACCTGTTGGGCCGGCGGGGCGAAGACCTTGCCGTGGGCTATCTTGAAGCACTGGGCATGCTGGTGGTGGAACGCAACTGGAGGTGTGCGGAGGGCGAGATCGACATCGTCGCCCTCGACGGTGACGCCCTGGTCATCGCCGAAGTTAAAACCCGCCGATCCCTGGACTACGGCCACCCCTTTGAAGCCGTGGGCCCGGAAAAACTGGCCCGGCTGCACCGCCTGGGTGCTGCCTGGTGCCGCGACCGCGAGCTGCGGATGCCCCTGCGCCGCGTTGACGTTGTCGCCGTCGTGGACGACGGCGGCGGGGAACCCGTGGTTGAACACCTCAAGGGGGTGGGGTAATGGCACTCGGGCGGACCTACTCCATCGCCCTCGTTGGGCTTAATGGCTACATGGTGGAAGTCGAGGCGGACATCGGCCAGACTCTTCCGGCCTTCGTCATTCTCGGGCTGCCGGATGCATCCCTGAATGAGGCCAGGGAGCGCATCCGGTCAGCCGCGAAGAACTCCGGGATTCCGCTTAGCCGCAGGAAGATTACCGCGAACCTCATTCCTGCCTCACTGCCCAAGCGCGGCTCGGGCTTCGATCTCGCCGTTACCATGGCCGTGCTCAGGGCAGCGAACGACATCAAGCCCACCGGGCGCACAGTTTTTATCGCTGAATTGGGGCTCGACGGGAGGCTGCGGCCGGTACGGGGCATCCTGCCGGCGGTCATGGCGGCGGTCCAGGCCGGCTATCCGGAAATTGTCGTGGCGCAGGCCAACCTTGCCGAGGCCTCCCTCGTCCCGGGCGCCGAGGTGCGCGGGTACAGTACGCTGGCCCGGCTCGCCCTGGACTTTGGGGCTGACCCGCAGGAGCTCGCACTGGACTTCGAACCCGAGGAGGCCGATGATGCCGGTGACGGCCAGGCCCTGCCCGGCCCATGTCCGGACATGGCAGATGTCTCCGGGCAGGGCGAAGCGCGGAGGGCGTTGGAAGTGGCTGCAGCCGGCGCCCATCACCTGCTCCTCACCGGTCCGCCGGGTGCCGGCAAGACCATGCTCGCGGAGCGGCTCCCCGGCCTCCTGCCGGACCTTGGCGACCACGATTCCATGGAAGTCACAGCCATCCACTCGCTGTGCGGCCTGCCCGGGTCCTCAATGCAACTCCTGCGCCGGCCACCGTTCGAGAACCCCCACCACTCAGCCACCGCGGCGGCCATTATCGGCGGCGGAACGGGGCTGCCCCGGCCTGGCGCTGCATCACGTGCCCACCGGGGCGTGCTGTTCCTTGACGAGGCGCCCGAATACGAACGCCGTGTCCTGGACGCGCTCCGGCAGCCGCTGGAGAGCGGGGAGCTGGTCATCCACCGGTCAGCCGGGACGGCGGCCTATCCGGCCCGCTTCCAACTGGTGCTCGCGGCCAACCCCTGCCCTTGCGGCAAGGCATCGGGCAAGGGTTTGGACTGCACGTGCACCCCGATGATGCGACGCCGGTACCTCGCCAGGATGTCCGGACCCCTGCTGGACCGGGTGGACATTCAGCTACAGGTGGAGCGGGTGTCCCTGGCCGAGTTCGGTCAGGCGGGCGCGGAAGAGGACACCGCGTCAGTGGCGCGGCGTGTCCGGGATGCGCGTGCGCGGCAGACGGAACGGTTGCAGCGCTTCGGCCTGGAGACCAATGCGCAAGTACCCGGGCGCATCCTGCGCGGCGAATTGCGGCTTCCACCGGCCGCAACCCGGATCCTCGACCAGTCCCTGGAACGGGGCGTGCTGACCGCGAGAGGGTATGACCGCGTCCTTCGGCTCGCCTGGACCCTGGCGGATCTCGGTCACCGCGACATACCGGACCCCAATGACATCGGACAGGCTCTGGGCCTGCGCCAGGCTGCGGCGGCCGCGGCATGAGAGAGCAGGATGCGCGGAGCGACGTGAAGGAAACGGGCGTGGATACGGAACAGTTTGTGGCGAAGGAACAGGTTGCGGTGACGGAACAAGGCATGACGAAGGCAACGGGCACCGATGCGGAGCGGCTGGCCCGCGCGGCCCTTTCACGGCTGATGGAGCCCCAGGACACCGCGGGACTGGCCCTCGTCCAGTTGGCAGGGGCAACCGAAGCCCTGCGCATTGCTACGGGGCAGGTGGCGGCAGGGCCTGACCTGGAGCGCGGGATGACGTCGCTGGTGGCTGACAGCGGCGCGGCCACCAGCTGGGCCGGACTTGCTGCCGCCTTAAAGCGCTGGCAGCCGCGCCTGCCCGACCTGGCGCCCGAACGCGACCTTGCCACCATGGCCCGGCTTGGTGGACGCCTCATCATTCCGGGCGACGAGCTGTGGCCCGCCCAACTGGCGGACCTGGGAATCCAGGAGCCCATCTGCCTCTGGTGGCGCGGCCAGGAACAACCGCTGCCGGGAGCGGAAAAATGCATCGCCCTGGTCGGATCCCGGGACAGCACCAGCTACGGGGCGGCAGTGACCGGGGACATGGCTTACTCGCTGGCGCAGAGGGGCTTCACAGTGGTCTCGGGCGGAGCCTACGGGATCGATGCGCATGCGCACAGGGCAGCGCTTGCCGGCGGGTCCTCAGCCGTCCCCACCATCGCCGTCATGGCCGGGGGAGTGGACCGGTTCTATCCATCCGGTAATGATGACCTGCTGCGCGCCGTGGCAAACCAGGGCGCGGTGCTGGCCGAGGTGCCGCCGGGTTCGGCTCCCACCCGCTACCGCTTCCTTATCCGGACTACTGAGGGTGGGCTTGATCCAGTACTTCTTCGACTGCCCAACCGAGAATTCGTAAGTCGAAGTCGTCCTGCTGGTTCAGGTCCTGGACGAAGGCGTCGAACTCGAGAAACGGGGCGTTACCGCCGTTGCCCCAGTACTTCAACCACAGATCGTGAAGGTAGCCCTCGTCCAGTTCAATGAGATGTCGTGCCGTGAGTCGTGGATCTTCCATGATGGGATCCCTCAATGCGGCCGGGCTCTTGGCGCGCGTTCGTTGTTTCGCGGTTGCCGCCACTGCCGGAGCTACTCCTCATGCTGTCACGTTCGATAGTCGAGGTCGAGGTCTGGGACTCCATTCTGGTCAGGGGTTCTTGTATTCCGGACTCTGGGAGTTCCGAGTTCGACGGTTCCTCCTTGGTGTTGGCTGCGCAGCTTATACATTTGCGCGAGTTTCATCTCGGCGCTGTTGAGGGTTACGCGCAGGCCTTCGACGTCTCCGAGCCAGCCGTGTTGCTTGGCCTCTCCGATGCGCTCCCGGAGGTTGTCGATGATGTCCTGGAGCCGGTCGATTTGGGTGGGGTCGGGGCGCAGGAGTGCGCAGCGCAGGCAGGCGTGTTCGTGTTGGCAGCCGGTGCCGTAGGCGCGCCCGCAGCTGCCGAGGCTGAGTTTGCGCTGGACGAAGTGGGCTTCGAATTCGTCCCATTCTACGGCAGTAGGTTCGCGGTATTCCTCGGTCGGCCGGGTGACGCGCCGCTTCTCTATGAAGGTGCGGTGGTGCCGGATGATGTCCTGGGGATAGATCGCCGCGTATCCCTGGGTTGTCGCCAGGCTGGCGTGCCCCATCAGGACTTGAACGATGTGGGGCGGCAGTCCGCTGGCCAAGGCTTCGGTCGCGAAGATGCGGCGGAAGTCGTGCGGGGTGAATCTGACCTGGGTTCCGCCGACCTTGATGTTTGCGCGCTCTGCCAGGTCATTGAGCAGGGCTGCGATGGTGGCCGTGGACATGACCCGGAGGGGCCCGGCCCCGTAGCGGCGGACAAACAGGTGAGGCATGGGTGAGCTGAGCACTTTCTCGCCCGGGTCCCAGCGCTGCGTCAAAGGCACGCTGCCCGTTTGCTGCTGGGTGACGCGGGAGAGCACCCGGTAGAGGATGTGCACCAGCTCGGGGCTGGCCACCATCAGACGCTCGGTGTCGGTCTTGCTTGGGGCGAAGTGCAGCAACGGAATGGTCTCACCGGTCGCCGGGAGCTTATAGGGCTGGATGCTCATGTGCACGAGTTCGAGGACTTCCTCGATCCGGGCACCGGTATGGCGAAGGGTCTCGACAAGGGCCCAGGTCCAGAAGGCGTTGTCCTCTTCGAAGGACAAGTCGCGGTCTTCGCCGTTGCGGCGTATCCGCACCGGCGCATCTTCACTGCGGCGAAAGACTTCCCACTCCCGGCCGTCCACGTCGATGCTGTTCCCGGCGCCCGCGGCGAGGGCGGCAGTCAGGGCTGCCTCCGCGACGCGCAGCGCCTGCTCGGCTGCCTCAACCATACGGGGCAACACCGGAGCCAGTTCGCGGGTGCGTTGCTGCATCGTCGCGGTGGTGGCGCGCCGCTGTTTGAGATAACCCCGGGTCTCTGCGTAAGTAATCGGGCTCGGGGCAGCCCACCGGGCCCAGTATGCGTCTTCGAGGGCCCACTGACTGATGTCGAGGTAGAACGCGCGGACCGCGTAGTAGATGCCGTGGTGGTTGCGGCGGGTGCTCCCGTCTGGATTCACTCGGCTCCTGGTCTTCCAGGCCTCGGCCTGCTGCTGGGTCAGCGCGAAGGAGCTTTGGTCTGGGTGGTGTTTCAGGATGTCCGCGAAGAAGACACCGGTCAGGTTCCTGGCCAGGCCAGAGAGCGAGGAGTAGTCCAGCGCGGCGGACCGGATCTGCAGGTAGTGGATGAGGGGTTCGCGGCAGGGCCCGGTAATTCCGGAGTAGTCGACCATTTCCTCAACGGTTCGTTGTCCGACCCGCCGCCGAGATGGCATGTCCTGGGATTCGTGGCTGATCCATCCCAGGCCGTGCAGGACGGGCCATATGGCGTTCAAACCGCTCCGGCTGAGATTGATCAGTCGTCCCGGCAGTTGCGTGCTGTGCTCCAGGATGTCTTCGGCTGTGAGTTGCCGGATCGACTTGCCGGTGTGAGCCTGGACGCGGCCAAGGGTGAGCAGCCCGTTGTTTGCCTGCACCGGGGAGACCTTCGCGTCTATCAGGGCTTGTTCGATTTTGGCGGTGTTGGCGGGATCCCGGAAACGGCTCAGTGCCTTCAAGAAGGCAAACCGCTGGCCGGCAAGCCAGCGGTGGGACGGACGGAAGACGTCCATCGCCAGTATCGGGCCCATCGCGGCGTTGAGCGCTTCGATCTCATTCTTGTTCTCCGCGTTCTTAGTAGCGGCCCCGTTGATCGTGGTCCGCCACGTGAGGGTGTCAGGCCCGGTTTGGCTTTCAAACAGCGTCCAGCGGTCCTGCCAGGTTTCACCCGGCAACTGATCCAGATGCCGCAGGATCCGCCGCATCCGTGCCCGGTGGCGCTCTGCTCTGGGCCAGTACCGACCACACTGCTCGAGCTGGTCAATGATGTCCTGAATGCTTGCCCGCGCCAGCGGACCATGGGGGATGTCCGACGGTGACGGCGGCTCTTGCTCCAGCGGCGGCAAAGGGGTGAGGTCGTTCCAGCTCCGCCGTCCGGTCTGGATGCTACGACCGGCCGCGGTCACTGGTTCCCCCAAAGCACGCTCAGCTCATCAGGGTTATAGCGTTGGCCTGCCGGTGCCGTGTTCTCGGCAACCGGGGACCTGGTGGTGATCTTGGTGCGGTAGTGCTCGATGACGTCGTCCATGTGCGGGGTGGAGTAAACCGTGGTCGTCTCCAGCGACTTGTGCCCCAGCAGTTCCTGGACCTCGTGAAGGCCCATGCCTCCTTCGAGAGCGCGGATCGCGAAGGTGTGCCGCAGGTCGTGCAGCGTCCAGTTCGCCCCCAGCGAACCGTTGCATCGCTTCAGAACTGCCCGCATGGCCTCATAGCCCAGGGGGCGTGGCTCGCCGCGCAGTGTCAGCCAGACCGGCTCATCTGCCCCGGCCACCCCGGCTTCCAGCTGGTAGAGCCGAAGCCAAACGAAGGCATCCGGTGCGGCAGGAAGCCACTGCAACTGACCGCCCTTGCGGTAAACACCGATCAGCTGATCACCGACGTTAATCCGGTCGCCCGTGAGTCCGAGCAGCTCGCTGGCCCGGGCGCCGCTGCTGACATAGAAGGCCACCAGCGCCCGGTCCCTGTTCGAGCGCAACCGCCGGAACAGGTCGTTGAACCGCTCGTCCGGGATCGACCGAGGCACCCTCCGCGCCTCCCGCTGACGCAACGGCTGACGCCGGACCAACGCAAAGTCCTGGCCAGGATCATGATGCGCGTGCGCACGGCCGCGGCGCAGGTCAAAGGGATTCACGACAGGGCCCCGGCCCTGCCGCAGCTGGTAAGCATAAAAGGCCTTGCAGACAGTCGTGGTGTGGTTGATCGTCGCCGGGGAGTAGCGCATCCCGGGATGCCTCTTGCCCGTAACCAAGTTCCTGCTCGGCCGACGCTCCGGCTCGCTGCGGTTCCCTACGAACTTCTCGACCTGACGGGCCCACAACACGAAGTCCCGCGCCTCAAGGGCGCTTGCCTGATCCCATCTGACCCCGACTGCCCACAAAAACCGAAGGAAACGGAGCAAAGACAAAGCATAGGTCCGCACCGTCTGAGGCGAGTAGTCGCTGGCGACAAGTTCAAGGAAGTAATCCGTCGCAGGAGCAAACTCCACACCCGACGCATCCAACACCACGAACCCCGGGACGCCAGGGCGGGCAGCGACCTGCCCAACCTCAGCAACGGCCAGGCCCTCCATCCTGCGCGGGGCAGAGACATGATTCGAAAGATCCACGACCAAAAGCATTCCGCCCAAGATCTCCTCAGGCACCTGCGACACGCGTCGTTAACCGTGCACTTAGTCCGGTAAATACTCCTCCAGCGGAACCGCCTGATTGCTGCCCTGGCCGGGGTCACGGTGGTGGTGGAGGCACGGTGGCGCTCCGGTGCACTCAACACGGCCCATCATGCCGAAACCCTGGGCCGTGCCGTGGGAGCCGTTCCCGGATCCGTCCACAGCGCCAATTCCGCCGGCTGTCACAGACTCCTCAGGGACGGGGGAGCCGTCTGCGTCACCGATGCCGCCGAAGTGGCCGAGCTGGCATCACCCAGCGGAGTTGAGTTGCCCGGCCATCGCACCACGGAGGCAGCAGTGCAGGACGGCCTGACTTTGGAGGACCTGATCCTGCTGGACGCGCTGCCGCTTCGCTCCACCACCTCCGTGGAAAAGCTCTCAGCCGTTGCCGGCCTTGGCCAGGACTCAGTACGTGCGGGACTTGGGAGGCTCGGGCTGCTGGGACTTGCAGTGTCGGAGCGCGGCGGCTGGAAGCGCGGCAAGCCATGACCGTGTCAACCGGCGGTACCGGCCGGGCAACTGGGAAAGTAGAGGAGTGGACAATGAAGAACTGCCAGGGGAACTGCACAAGGCGCTGGATGCGTTCGCCGGTTATCTGTCGGGGGAACGTGCGGTGTCCGCCCACACAAGGCGCGCGTACCTGGGCGACCTGCGCAGCCTCCTTGCCCATGCCGCCTCGGAAGGCGCCACAGGACTGGAGGACCTCGAACTCGGAACGTTCCGGCGGTGGCTTGGCAGCCAAAGTTCCGCAGGCGCCTCAAGGGCAACCCTTGCACGCAGGTCTGCCACGGCACGGGCCTTCACCAGCTGGGCCCTCCGCGAGGAACTCATCGACGCGGACCCGGCCCTCCGGCTGAAGGCACCCAAACGCGAAGGATCCCTGCCGGGGGTCCTCCAGGCATCGCAGCTCACACGCATCCTGGAGGGCCTGGAGAGGGCAGCCGGGGAGGGCGAACCGCTCGCTGTGCGAAACCGTGCCATCGTGGAACTCCTCTACGCCACAGGCGTCCGGGTAGGTGAACTCGCCGGACTGGATGTCGATGACCTGGACCCGGACCGCCGGACACTGCGGGTCATCGGCAAGGGCAACAAGGAACGCACTGTTCCGTTCGGAGTACCGGCAGCCGTGGCCGTCGATGACTGGCTCCGGCGGGGGCGCCCGGTCCTGGCCAAGGGCAGCAGCGGGCCCGCGCTCTTCCTGGGAGCACGCGGGGGACGGGTTGACCAGCGCCAGGTCCGTGCCCTGGTCAACGCACTGTTCGAGGCACTGGGTGATACTTCCGCATCCGGGCCTCACGCCCTGCGGCACTCGGCCGCCACACACCTGCTCGACGGCGGCGCGGACCTCCGCGCGGTACAGGAGATCCTGGGTCACAGCAGCGTGGCCACCACCCAGATCTACACACATGTCTCGGTTGACCGGCTCCGGAAAAGTTATCAGCAGGCCCATCCCCGGGCGTGATCGGCCCGGCGAATCGCACTGGCGTAATTCCATGGGGTACGGCACAATAAGAGTCACGTCCGGCAACTTTCAAGTGCGGCTTGAAGCTCACAAAGCTTCGAACCGCGCGGCGGGCCCGGACGCAGCTCAATCTGATACATCTGAATACAGGCAGGGAACCATCGCCGCAGTGCAGGCACGGCAGTTCCATCCAGGCAGAGGTCGTTGGGGAAGACGTACCTAGAGCTATGGAGGATGGAATGTCTGTTGCAATGACCCGCGGTGTGCTGTTCGTTCACTCGGCCCCTACCGCGCTGTGCCCCCACGTAGAGTGGGCAATCGGCGCCGTGGTGGACAAGCGGACGGACCTTGAGTGGACCCCGCAGCCCGCTGCGCCCGGAATGTTCCGGGCGGAGTTGTCCTGGACCGGAACCCCCGGCACGGGAGCAAAACTGGCGTCCTGCCTTCGTGGCTGGGCGCATCTCCGGTATGAGGTGACGGAAGAGCCCAGCCAGGGCGTGGATGGCGGCCGCTGGTCGCACACCCCCGAACTGGGAATCTTCCATGCCGTCACGGATGTCCACGGCAACATCATGGTGTCCGAAGACCGCATCCGGTACGCCTACGAATCAGGAGCCGGTGACCCAGCCGCCGTCTACCACGAGCTGTCCCTCGCTCTCGGTGAGGCCTGGGACGAAGAGCTCGAACCGTTCCGCCACGCTGCTGAAGGCGCTCCTGTCCGCTGGCTCCACCAGGTGGGCTGACCGCCGTCGTCCGTTCCCAGCGGGACGAAAACCACAACACCTCCATAGCGCAAAAGGAGGCCCCGCCACATGGCGGGGCCTCCTTTGCCATCCCGGGTGCTTCCCACGGGCAGGGTCTAGACGCTGCGGATGGCCACGACGGCGTTGTGGCCGCCGAAACCGAACGAGTTGCTCAGCGCCACGATGCTCCCGGCAGGGAGATCGCGGGCGGAGGTGACCACGTCGAGCGGGATCTCCGGGTCCTGGTTTTCAAGGTTGATGGTGACCGGTGCCTTGCGCTCATGGACGGCCAGCACGGTGAGGACGGCTTCAACCGCACCGGAAGCGCCCAGGAGGTGGCCCATCTGGGACTTGGTGGCAGAGACCGCCACGTTGTCCACGTGCGCGCCCAGCGCGGCTCGCAGGGCCGTGTATTCTGGCTTGTCGCCCACGGGGGTGGACGTGGCGTGCGCGTTGACGTGCACCACGTCCTCAGCCTGGATCCGGCCGTCGAACATGGCCGCCTTCAGGGCGCGGGTGGCGCCAAGCCCCTCGGGGTCCGGGGCGGTGATGTGGTAGGCGTCGGCAGTAACGGACGTACCGGCGAGTTCGGCGTAAATGCGGGCTCCGCGGGCCAGGGCGTGTTCCTCGGCCTCGAGGACCAGGGCCCCGGCGCCTTCACCCATGACGAAGCCGTCACGGGCGGTGTCGTACGGGCGTGAGGCACCCTGGGGGTCGTCATTGCGGCGGGACAGTGCCTGCATGGAAGCAAATGCGGCCAGCGGCATGGGGTGGATGGCGGCTTCAGCGCCGCCGCACATCACCACGTCTGCCTTGCCGGAGCGGATGAGTTCCAGGCCCAGGTGCATGGCTTCGGTGCCTGAGGCGCAGGCGGAAACCGGGGTATGGGCGCCGGCGCGGGCGCCGAGGTCCAGGCTTACCGCCGCGGCAACACCGTTGGGCATGAGCATGGGGACGGTCATGGGAAGGACCCGGCGGGGGCCCTTTTCCTTCAGGGTGTCCCAGGCGTCCAGCAATGTCCAGACGCCGCCGATGCCGGTGGCAAAGGCAACAGCCAGCCGGTCCTGGTCGAACTCGGTGATGCCGGAGTCGGCCCAGGCTTCACGGGCAGCGATGACGCCGAATTGGGTGGAGGGGTCCATCCGCTTGGCCTCAACGCGGCTGAGGACCTCAAGGGCCGGTGTGCTGCAGCGGGCGGCGAAGTGGACGGGGAGTTCGTACTTGGCTACCCAGTCGTCCTCCAGGGTGCGGGCACCGGAGACCCCTTTGAGGGCGTTGTTCCACATTGTGGGCACGTCGCCGCCGATGGGCGTGGTGGCACCCAGACCGGTAATGACTACTTTGCGTGTCATGGGATCACTCTTTCGTCGGTGGGGGTATCCGCCTGCGGCTGCCGCAGGGTCCCGCACAGTTTGTTGATCGGCCAGTCCCGGTTGGGGGTGCTGGGCCGGATAAATGCGGCGGGCTGCCGGTCCGGTCAATCCGGACCGGCAGCCCCGCCAAGCCGTAAGACGGCGAAAAGCCTGTGGCTAGGCCTGTGC
Organism: Arthrobacter sp. Soil764; assembly: GCF_001428075.1. Taxonomy (GTDB): domain Bacteria; phylum Actinomycetota; class Actinomycetes; order Actinomycetales; family Micrococcaceae; genus Arthrobacter. Next base: position 626,215 of record NZ_LMSI01000020.1, read on the forward strand.
TCCGGAGATGAAGCTGACAGCGTCGCCAACGGTCTTGAGGTTCTTGACCTCTTCGTCAGGGATGCGAACGCCGAACTTTTCCTCGGCGTTGACCACGATGGTCATCATGGAGATGGAGTCGATGTCCAGGTCCTCGGTGAAGGACTTGTCCAGCTCGACGGCCTCCGGGGCCAGGCCGGTTTCCTCGTTGACGATTTCAGCCAAGCCGGCCAGGATCTCTTCGTTGCTAGCCATTGGTGGCTCCTTTTCTTGTATTGCCGGCAGGGGCTGCCGGAAACGGTCAGGGACGCGGTTGCGGCCCTTGGGCGTATCTAGGGAAGGACAATTACCTGCGCGCCGAAGACCAGCCCGGCACCGAAACCGATCTGCAGGGCCAGCCCGCCGCTCAGTTCCGGGTTCTCCTGCAGGAGCCGGTGCGTTGCCAGCGGGATGGAGGCAGCGGAGGTGTTGCCGGCTTCGGCAATGTCCCGTGCCACTGTAACCGTCTCGGGCAGCTTCAGCTTCTTCACCATCTCGTCGATGATGCGCATGTTGGCCTGGTGGGGGATGAAGGCAACCAGGTCTTCAGCCTCGATGCCGGCAGCGTCGAGTGCCTGCTGGGCCACCTTGGCCATTTCCCACACGGCCCAGCGGAACACTGTCTGGCCGTCCTGCCGGAGCGTGGGGTACAGCTCCTGGGCCTCTTCCAGGAGGGCCAGGTCCCCGGTGGAGTCGGACTGCCGGGCGGCCAGGCCGAGGTCGCGGACGTCAAGCAGGGAGCGGGTCATGCCGATGGCATCCCACTTGCTGCCGTCGGAGCCCCACACGGACGGGGCGATGCCCGGGGTGTCGGAGGGGCCGATAACGACGGCACCGGCACCGTCCCCGAGCAGGAAGGAGATGGTGCGCTCCCGGTTGTCGATGACGTCGGAAAGCTTTTCGGCACCAACCACCAGGACGTACTTTGCGGTGCCGGAACGGACCAGGGCGTCGGCCTGTGCAATTCCGTAGCAGTAACCGGCGCAGGCGGCGGAAATATCAAAGGCAGGAGCGGGCGTGGCGCCGATCCTGTCGGCCAGGCTGGCAGCGGCGGAAGGGGTGGCGTACGGGTGGGTCACGGTGGAAACAATGACCGCGCCGAGCTCTGAGGCCTCGATACCGGCCTTCGCCATGGCTTCCCGGGCAGCGCCCTCTGCCATGTCGATGACGCTGACGTCGGCAGACGCGCGGTGGCGGGTGACGATGCCGGTCCGCTGGCGGATCCACTCATCCGAGGAATCGATCCACTGGCAGACATCCTCATTCGTGACGATGACGTCGGGCCGGTACGCACCCAGCCCGAGGATGCGGCTGTGCTCCTGGATCGAAGCCTGTTTCAGCGTGGGAACGCTCATGCGTTGCCCTCCAGTTCTGCAAAGAGTGCCAGTGCGGCGGAGAGATCATCGGGGGTCTTGACCGCGACGGTCTTGACGCCGGGCATGCCGCTCTTGGCCAGCCCGGCCAGCGTGCCGGCGGGGGCGAGTTCAATCACGCCGGTAACACCACGGTTGACCATGGTTTCCATGCAGAGGTCCCACCGGACCGGCCGGGACACCTGGGCGATCAGGCTTTCGACGGCGGCATCACCGTCGGTGACTTCACCGCCGTCGAAATTCGACAGCAGGGGCACCTTGGGCGCCACCGGGTTCAGCTGCGGCTTCAGTTTCTCCAGCGCACTGACCGCGGGCGACATGTGGCTTGTGTGGAAGGCGCCGGCCACCTTGAGCGGGATGACGCGGGCCTTGGCGGGCGGGTTGTCGGCCAGGGCCTTCAACTGGTCAAAGGTGCCGGCCGCGACTGTCTGCCCGGCACCATTGACATTGGCAGGGGCGGCGCCGGCGGCCTCGATGGCGACCAGCACCTCGGCGGGGTCGCCGCCCACGACGGCGCTCATGCCGGTGGGAGTGACGGCAGCCGCGGCAGCCATGCTGTTGGCACGCTCGCGGACGAAGGTCATGGCTTCCTGCTCCGTCAGCACTCCGGCAAGGGCGGACGCAGTAATTTCACCCACGGAGTGGCCCGCGAGGATCACGGGCAGGGAGTTGAGTTCGACGTCGAAGAGGGAAGCGGCGGTGACCAGGCCCGCGGCAACGATCAGGGGCTGCGCCACGGCAGTGTCCTTGATGGTTTCCTCATCGGAGGTGGTCCCATGGGCTATCAGGTCGATGCCTGCGATGTCGCTCAGGGCGGCCAGCTGGCCTGCCACCGAGGGAAGTTCCAGCCAGGGGGCCAGAAAACCCGGGGTCTGTGAGCCCTGTCCAGGGCAGACTATTGCAAGCACGTAACCAGCTTTCCAAATTACTGTGTGATCCAGCGGTGTTTCACCGCACGAAGCTCACGGGGTCAGGTTGTAGGAAGTCTACAATGCCTCACGGCTGGTTACGGGACGCCTGCCGCTCCGTGGCGGCCTTCGGCGGGGCCGAGAGGCGGCCCACCACCAGCGCGGCCTGAAGCACGAATGCCTCCCTCGGCAGCAGCGGGTCCCAACCTGTGACGTCGCAGACCCGCTTCAACCGGTACCGCACGGTGTTGGCGTGGACGAAGAGTTCCCGCGCCGTGGCCTCAAGCGAATGTCCCAGTTCCAAGTAGGTTCCCAGCGTTTCCACCAGGCCGTTGGATGCCGCCAGGAGCGGCCGGTAAATGTTCTTCACGAGCGATCGGCGCGCCGCGTCATCACCGGAAATAACCCGTTCCGGCAGCAGGTCGTCGGCGGCCACCGGCCGCGGGGCGGAGGGCCAGGCGCGGGCCGCCGTCAATCCGGCAAAGGCTGATTGCGCAGAACTGCTGGCTTCCAGCAGCGAACTGGCTTCGGCCCCATACACCACGGGGCCGGGGGCGAACATGTCGCTCAGCTTCACATACGCCGTTTCGCGGTCCTGCACGCCGCCAAGGATGAGGATCAGACGGTCGCCCTGGATGCCCACCAGTGCATCCTCCGCGTAGCGCCCGGCCATACGCCTCAGCTCGCTGACATAGCTGGCGCTGGGTTCGGACGGCGAGTTCCCCACCATCACCGTGAAGCGTTCCTGTGCCTTCCAGCCAAGCGCTGCGATGCGTGAGCGCAGGGCGTCCGTGTTTTCGCCCCGCAGGATCGCGTCAACAATCAGTGCCTCCAGGCGGGTATCCCAGGAACCGCGGGACTCGGCAGCGCGTGCATACACGTCCGCCGCGGCAAAGGCGACTTCCCGCGAGTACCGCAGGACGGCCTCGCGCAGGGATGGTTGGTCGGCTTCGGGCGCGATGACCGGTACCTGGTCTTCCACCACTTCCACCACGATCCTGATCAGCTGCAACGCCTTCTGAAGGCTGATCGAACGGGTCAGCTCCGTTGGCGCCGTCCCAAAAACATCCGTGAGGATCCACGACGGCGAGCTTGGCCGCTCGTACCAGGTCACGAAGGCCGCGATGCCGTTCTGCGCCACCATGCCCAGTGCCGACCGCTCATCAGCGCTGAGCCGGCTGTACCAGGGAAGCGACTGCTCCAGCTTCCGCATGGTGCTGGTGGAGAGCTGGCCGACGTTTGCGCGGAGCTGCTTGAGGGTTTCGGACTTCTCCGGCGTCACCTTTGGCGGGGTCGGTTTCCGCTTGGCAGACGCGCTGGCTGGTGCTGGCATTCTTTGAGCATACGGCCACGGCCGCGCAAGCTCCATTTGTGCGAAGGCTACAATCCGCCTTGTCGCGGATCACAACCGGTCCTGCCCCTTCGGTGCCACCCGTCCCGGACAGGACGACGGCGGCCCCCACCGGATGGATGGGGGCCGCCGTCGAGTAATGCTGCTGCTGGATCCGCTCTACAGGCCGAAGGCCTAGGCTTCGCCTCCGGCATTGCCGGTGGTGCCGGCGTTGACGTTGAGCAGCTTGTACTTCTCGATCGCCTTGACCGGGGCATCGACGTCCACCTCGCCGCGGCGCGCCAGCATTTCAAGGGCGCGCACCACGATGGAGTGGGTGTCGTTTTTGAAGTAGCGGCGGGCTGCTGCGCGGGTGTCGGAGAAGCCGAAGCCGTCGGCGCCGAGGGTGGCGAATTCGTT
>NZ_LMSI01000021.1:0-103009 GCF_001428075.1 Arthrobacter sp. Soil764
TTATTGATGGTGGTCACGCGCATGCGTCCGAGACCTCCCTGCACGCGGAGGACAAGGGTTACCACAAGAACCTCAAGCCCCGGCAGATCCAGATGATCGCGATCGGCGGCGCGATCGGYACCGGCCTGTTCCTSGGYGCCGGCGGCCGCCTCAACGCCGCCGGCCCGTCCCTGGTCATCGCGTACGCGGTCTGCGGGTTCTTCGCGTTCCTGATCCTGCGCGCCCTGGGCGAACTGGTCCTGCACCGGCCCTCCTCSGGCTCGTTCGTCTCCTACGCCCGCGAATTCTTCGGYGAAAAAGCCGCGTTCGTCTCCGGCTGGTTCTACTGGATCAACTGGGCCACCACCACCATCGTGGACATCACCGCCGCCGCCCTCTACATGCACTTCTTCGGCAACTACATCCCCTGGATGGCCGACGTCCCGCAGTGGGCCTGGGCACTGACCGCCCTCATCGTSGTCCTSGCCCTGAACCTCGTCTCCGTGAAAGTCTTCGGCGAAATGGAATTCTGGTTCGCCCTGATCAARGTCGCAGCCCTCGTCGCGTTCCTCATCATCGGCACCTACTTCGTCATCTTCGGCACCCCCGTGGACGGCCAACAGGTCGGCCTCAGCCTCCTGWMCGACAACGGCGGGATCTTCCCCAACGGCCTGCTGCCCATGATCATCCTCATGCAGGGCGTCCTGTTCGCCTACGCCTCCATCGAACTSGTCGGCACCGCCGCCGGCGAAACCGAAAACCCCGAAAAAATCATGCCCAARGCCATCAACTCCGTGGTCTTCCGCATCGCCGTGTTCTACGTCGGCTCCGTCATCCTCCTGGCCCTGCTGCTGCCCTTCACCTCCTACCAAAAAGGCGTCAGCCCCTTCGTGACCTTCTTCGGCTCCATCGGCGTCCAGGGCGTRGACGTCATCATGAACCTCGTRGTCCTCACCGCCGCCCTGTCCTCCCTGAACGCCGGGCTCTACTCCACCGGCCGGATCCTGCGCTCCATGTCCGTCAACGGCTCCGCCCCCAAATTCGCCTCCCGCATGAACAAAGCAGGCGTCCCCTACGGCGGCATCGCCATCACCGCCGTCGTCTCCCTCCTCGGGGTCCCCCTGAACTACCTCGTCCCCGCCGAAGCCTTCGAAATCGTSCTGAACATCGCCTCCGTCGGCATCATCATGACCTGGGCCACCATCGTCCTGTGCCAGATCCAGCTCAAACGCTGGGCCGACAAAGGCTGGGTSRMMCGCCCCTCCTTCCGCATGTTCGGCGCCCCCTACACCGGCTACCTCTCCCTGCTCTTCCTCATCAGCGTCCTCATCATGGTCTTCATCGACTCACCCCTGACCATGCTCGTCACCGCCATCGCCTCCATCCTCATGGTCATCGGCTGGTACGCCTGCCGCCTACCTCTCCCTGCTCTTCCTCATCAGCGTCCTCATCATGGTCTTCATCGACTCACCCCTGACCATGCTCGTCACCGCCATCGCCTCCATCCTCATGGTCATCGGCTGGTACGCCTGCCGGACCCGCATCCGCCAAATCGCCGAAACCCGCGACGGCTACACCGGAATGTCCCCGGTCATCGCCAACGCTCCGGCTGACACCTTCAAGAAGTAACTGCCCCCACCCGCAGTAACTGCTGAAACGCCCGACGGCGGCACCCAGGTTCCGAAAATCAGGAACCCAAGTGCCGCCGTCGGACTTTTAACGCAATTGGTGACTTACTTTGACGGCTTGACCACCATGGCCGAGCCGCCCCCGCGCCTGACCGGCTCGGCTGCCGCGAGGGTGCGGCCGTCATCGAGGAATTCGATGGCGGTGGCCGCCCCGATCTCGGAGGCGGACGAGAACGAGTCGCCGGACGGGTTGAACTTGTGGCCGAAGCGCGAGGTCAGTGTTGCCCCGTACGTGTCAATGAAGGCCGGCTCGGCAGTCACCTTCTCCGTGTTCCGCTGTGCTGCACGCGGAGCCGCAATGGCATCCGGGATGCTCATGCCCAGGTCGATCCGGTTCACCAGGGTCTGCAGGACAGTGGTGATAATGGTGGATCCGCCCGGGGAGCCCAGGGCCAGGAACGGCTTGTCGTCCTCCAGCACGATGGTGGGCGACATGGACGAACGCGGCCGCTTGCCCGGCTCAATCCGGTTGGGGTCCGCAGCGTCATAGACAGTGGAGAAGTCAGTGAGCTCGTTGTTGAGCAGGAAGCCGCGGCCTGGAACCACCATGCCGGAGCCGCCGGTCTGCTCGATGGTCAGCGTGTACTCCACCACATTGCCCCACTTGTCCGAGACCGTCATGTTGGTGGTGGAGATGTTTTCCGTGTCCTTCTCATCGCCGGCCGCGGCCGGTTTCACGGGGCAGGTGCCGTCGTAGTTGGTGACATCGCCCGCTGTCTCGAGCGGCTTCACAGCTGCGTGCATTGGATCGAGCTCGCAGGCCCGCTCCTTACCGAAGATGGGATCGGTCAGGGCTTTGGTAGGCACCTTCACGAATGCCGGGTCTCCCACGTACTTGGCGCGGTCCGCGAAGGCCAGGGCGCTGGCTTCCAGGTAGTGGTGCAGAACGGCCGGCTGGTCCTTCTTCAGCCCGGGCAGGTCAAAGACGTCCAGGATGTTAAGGGACTCACCCACTGTAGTGCCGCCGCTGCTGGACGGTGCCATGCCGTAAACGTCATAGCCCCGGTAGTTCACGTGGGTGGGGTCCTGGTCCAGGGCCTTGTAGTTCTCCAGGTCCTCCTCCGTCATGGAGCCCACAGGGACGGGAAGCTTGGTGTCCGGAGACTTGGGCGGGTTCTGCACGGTGTGGGCGATTTCCTTGGCCAGCGGCCCGTCGTAGAACGCGTCCATGCCCTTGTCTGCCAACAGCCGGTAGGTATCGGCCAGGTCATGGTTCTTGAACACCGAGCCCACCTCGGGGAGCTGTCCATCCTGGAGGTAAAGGTCCTTGGTGGAGGTGAACGCCTCAAACCGCAGCTGGTTGTCTTTGGTCTGGCTGCGGAACGTCTCGTCCACCACGAACCCGCGGTCAGCAACCTTGATGGCCGGCTTCAACGCATCACGCAGGCTGATGCTGCCCCAACGCTCCAGCGCGCGCTCCCAGGTCGCCGGTGTCCCGGGAACCCCCACTGAGACGCCACTAGTCACCAGATCGGGGGTGAATTTGTAGGGCTGCTTCGTCTTCGGATCAATAAAAGCATCCGGTTTGATCTTCGCCGGCGCGGTTTCCCGCCCGTCGATGGTTTTGACCTTGCGGGACTTGGCGTCGTAGTAGACGAAGTAGCCGCCGCCGCCGATCCCGGCGCTGTACGGCTCAGTAACTCCAAGAGTGGCCGCCGCGGCGACAGCTGCGTCCACCGCGTTTCCGCCCTTACGCAGAACCTCAATCGCAGCCGCTGATGCTTCAGGGTCCACCGTGCTGACCGCACCGCCATAGCCGGTGGCCGTGGGATTCTTATCGGTCTGCCGCGGATCGGCGGCGGCGGGGCTGATAGCCCCCGTGGTAACGCTCATGGCCAGCGCTGCCGTAACAGCTGCGAGCCGGCGTCCAAGATGTGGCATGGTGGCTCCTAAATGGGGGTTTGAGTGATGTGTGCCACGCTACTCTTCGGGTAGGACACACTCAACGGCTCCGGAAAGGGAGAGGGCACCATGGCAGGATCCAAGCTCGCAGTGGCTGGCGCCGGGAGCGTCGGGACGTCGCTGGCATACGCGGCGCTGATCCGCGGCTCGGCCAGCAACATCGCGCTGTACGACGTCAACACCCCCAAGGCGGAGGCCGAAGCCCTGGACCTCGCCCACGGCAGCCAGTTCGCCGCGGCATCGGCGACCGTCACCGGAGGCGGGGATATCGCCGTGACGGAAGGTGCCGACGTCGTGGTCATCACGGCAGGTGCCAAGCAAAACCCGGGCCAGAGCCGGCTGGACCTTGCCGGCACCAATGTGCGGATCCTGGAACAGCTGATGCCGCCGCTGCTTGAACGTGCGCCGGACGCCGTCTATGTCCTGGTGACCAACCCCTGCGACGTCCTGACGGTGGCTGCCCAGCGCATCTCCGGGCTGCCACCGGAACGGATCTTCTCCTCCGGCACGGTGCTGGACACCTCCCGGCTGCGCTGGCTCCTGGCCCGGGAGGCCGGGGTTTCCGTCACCAGCGTCCATGCCAGCATGGTGGGAGAGCACGGGGACACGGAGTTCCCGCTGTGGTCCGGCGCCACGATCGGCCCCGTCCCCATCCGGGAGTGGACGGCGGGCGGGCAGCAGGTCTTTACCCCCGAATATCTCGCCAACACTGCGCGGGAAGTGGTCCAGGCGGCCTACAAGGTCATCGCGGGCAAGGGGGCCACGAACTACGCCATCGGCCTCTCCGGCGCCCGCATTGTGGAGGCACTGCTCCGCGACGACAACGCCGTCCTTCCGGTTTCCACCGTGTTGTCAGGGCTGTACGGGATTTCCGGGGTGGCCCTGTCCCTCCCCAGCGTGGTGGGGCGGGGCGGAGTACACCGCGTCCTGGAAACGCCCATGGACGACGCCGAGCGGGCAGCCCTGCAGCATAGCGCTGACACCCTGCGGAACACGATGGACAGGCTGGGGGTCTGAAACGTTTGCAGATGCCCGCGGCCCACGTCATGCAACGCCACTGCAACCCCGGCCGGCAGCTGCTTCACATATGCTCACTTGGGACGGCCACGCTGGCTCAACCACGACTGGCTCAATGACGAACCAACAGGAGTAACGCATGACCAACTGGCGGATCAGGGATTTCCACTCGGCGGACCTGGACGGGATCCTGCACCTGTGGGAGACGCTGAAGGCACACAATGTGGAACCCGTTTACGCCCTGTCCGAGGTCCTCGCGTCCTGCGAAAAGGACCACGCCGTGGTGGCCGTGCAGGGCGAGCAGGTGGTGGGCGCCGCCGTCGGCCGGGCCGCGCACGACCAGGGGTGGATCGTCTTCCTGGCCACCCTCCCCGAGTACCGGGGCAGGGGCATCGGCACCTCACTGCTGGCCGCCGTCGAGAACCGGATGGCCCCGCACGGCCTGAACAAGCTCTCAGCCCTGATGCCTGAGTCCGAAACCCGCGTTGAGGCCTTCCTGGGCCGCGGCTTCGCGCTGAAGAAAAACCTGCGCTACTTCGAGCGGACCATCCCCGTCCAGCGCCAGGAACTCGGAGCGCTGGGCCAGCTGGGCGGCCGCGTCCTGGCCCGCGACCTCTGGGAGAACGTGGCCGGCATGCGCAGGGAAAAGGAACTGCTGGAACGGCGCCTGGTGCTGCCGCTCGCCGAGGCGGACCTGGCCGATGAATTCGGCGTGGTGCCGCCGCGCGCCGTCGTCCTTTTCGGCCCTCCCGGTACCGGCAAGACCACCTTCGCCAAGGCCATCGCCTCCCGGCTGGAGTGGCCTTTCGTGGAGGTGTTCCCCTCCCGCCTGGCCGGCGACCCGCAGGGCCTGGCCGGCGCGCTCCGCGAAACGTTCCTGGAAATCGCCGAACTGGAGCACGCCGTGGTGTTCATCGACGAGGTGGAGGAGATCGCCTCCCAGCGCTCCGGCGAACCGCCATCGCCGCTCCAGGGCGTCACCAACGAGCTGCTGAAGATCATCCCCGCGTTCCGTGAACAGCCCGGCCGGCTCCTGGTCTGCGCCACCAACTTCATCCGGGCCCTGGACTCGGCCTTCCTGCGCCACGGGCGGTTCGATTACGTCATCCCCATCGGGCTGCCGGACCGGCAGGCGCGCGAGGCGATGTGGCAGCGCTTCATCCCCGCGGCCGTGGTGGACGCCGTGGACGTGGAGCTCCTGGTGGAACGCACCGAAGGCTTTTCCCCAGCGGACATCGAGTACGCGGCGCGGAGCGCCTCCCAGCGGGCGTTGGAAAAAGCGGTGTACGACGACGGTGGGCTGGCCTCCGGGGGCGACGTTTCCGTCCGTACGGCGGTCAGGAAGGGGCCTTCCACACAGGACTACCTGGACGCCATCGGTGATACCCGCACCACCGTGAGCGCTGAGGTTCAGGCCGACTTCCTGGAAGACATCGAGGCGCTGGGAAGGGTTTAGCCGGCGGTTTTCCATCGGACCGTTGCAGGGACTTTTGCCCCTTTGCCCGGCCCCTGCGGGACGCCAGAGTGGTGGTCATGGCAAGAATCCTGATCCCATACGGAACCGCGGAGGGCCAGACGGCTCGCATCGCCGACTACATCTCCGACGTGCTGCAGGCCCACGGCCACCAGGCCGACACGTTGGACCTCAAGCACGCGGAGCACGACCTGCCGGACGGCTACGATGCCGTCATTGTGGGCGCCTCCGTCCATGCCGGGAAGCACGAAGGGTTCGTGGCGGATTTTGTCCGCCGGAACCGGTCCAGGCTGGAGAGCCTGCCGGCCGCCCTGTTCTCGGTCAGCCTGGCCGCCCACGGGGATCCGGAGGATGCGGAAAAGTACGTCGCGGAGTTCGAGGAGAGCACCGGCTGGCAGCCTGACAAAGTGGCGATGTTCGGCGGCGCCCTCCTGTACACCCAGTACGGATTCCTGAAGCGCATGATGATGAAGAAGATCGTCAGCGGCCACGGCAGCCAGGACACCGATACCGGGCGCGACTACATCTACACGGAATGGGACGGGGTGCGGCGGTTCGCGGAGGAGTTCCTGGTCTACGTGGACAGGAACCCGGGGCCGGCGTCGTAGCGGAGGTTCTCGTAGTCGGTGTCGTCGGCCTCGTCCAGCTGCTCGTCGAATTCCTCCAGCAGCCAGGGGTTGACCCGCGCCAGGATCTTCCGGACCTCGTCCACCTCCACGGCAGCGTAGAGCACGGGCCGGGCATCCCGGTACTTGGTCACCGGGGGCTTGTCCGGCCACTTCTCCGCCAGCGCCTGGACACGCTCGGGCAGCGAGTTGTGCGCATTGTCCGCGATCTTGACCAGGGCGGCGTCATGGTCCTCGGCGATCTCACGGATGCCGGACTGGTAGTCGTCCGGGTTGTTGTGCAGGCGGTTGGTGACCCGCTCGATGATGTCCACGGAGCGCTCCGGGACACCCATGTCCAGCAACGCCTGCCGGGTCATTGGCGTGTCCTCGGCGATGTCGTGAAGGTAGCCGGCGATCCGGATCTCGTCGTCGAAGTCCGCCAGGGCGTCCCCGACCGCGAGGACGTGCTCCCGGTAGGGCCGCTTCAGCTTGTCCTTCTGCCGGTTGTGGGCCACCTCGGCCAGGACCTTGGCGGTCTCCACCGTGAATGTGGGCGTGCGGACCTGGTCCGGCATGTGATCGTCTGGCATCCCACAAGTTTAGCCAGCGGACAGGCGGTCCATTCCGGTCCACACCCAGGGTTTGCGCGGCAGCCGTGCGGGGTCAAGTGCCGGCAGGGCCCGGTCCAGCGTTCCGGCGGGCAGTCCCAGGGACTCCAGCAGCAGGTCCCTCACTTCGTGGGCAGCCACCCCGGCCTGGGCGAGGTCCGCCAAAGTGACTGCGCCGTCACGCTTTGCCAGCCTTACGCCGTCGCGGTTTACCACCAATGGAACGTGCACATATTCCGGAACAGGAATATCGAGGAGCGAGGCGAGGTAGGCCTGGCGGGGCGTGGAGGGGAGCAGGTCGTCGCCGCGGACCACCTGGTCTATGCCCTGCGCGGCATCATCCACCACCACGGCCAGGTTGTAGGCGGTGACGCCATCGTTCCTGCGCAGCACGAAGTCATCCACCGCCCCCGTGTATGCACCATGGAGGACATCCTGCACCGTGTACTCCCGCACGTCCGCCCGCAGGCGTATGGCGGCCGGACGGGTGGACCGCTTGTACTCCAGTTCCGCGGGCTCCAGGTCGCGGCAGGTGCCTGGGTAGGCTCCCAGCGGCGCATGGGGGGCGGACGGCGCCTCCTGGATCTCCCGGCGTGTACAGAAACACTCGTACGTCAGGCCGGCCTGTTGGAGCCGGTCGATCGCCTCCGCATAGAGGGCCGCGCGGTCCGTTTGGCGGACCACGTCGCCGTCCCAGGTGACGCCTACTGCCGCGAGGTCGCGCAGCTGCCCCGCTTCGGCTCCGGCGCGGGCGCGGTCCAGGTCCTCCACGCGGAGCAGGAAGCGGCGTCCGGTTGAGCGGGCGAAAAGCCAGGCAAGGATTGCAGTCCGAAGGTTTCCTACATGCAGCTCACCGGAGGGGCTGGGGGCAAAACGGCCGGCGGAGGTCATGGATCAACCCTAGACGGAAGCACACAAGAGCCCCTCAGCTACCGATGACTCCGCCGGGGCGGGCGTCGGTAGCTCAGGGGCTCTTGCCGTGTTTACAGAATGAGCGTGGTGTGAACAAGCGTCAATCAGCGGCGGCCTCCTTGCGGGAAGCGATGTCCAGGTGCCGGGTGGTGTGCCGGGAAACTGTAGCCTGTGCGGACCGGCGGTAGCCTTGGTCCTTGTTGCCACTATTCCAGCAGAGAACATACAGTTGGGACAACCGGCCGAGCTTCGATTGGTCAGTCTGACTAATCACCGGCGTTCTGAGCGACAGGAAATGATCAGATTGCAGGAACTTGACGCCACGGACCGGCGGATCCTCAATGCCCTGGACCAGGACCCCCGCGTCCCCATTATGGTGCTCGCGCAGCGGTTGGGCCTGGCCCGCGGGACCGTCCAAAGCCGGCTGGAGCGGATGACGGCGTCGGGAGCCCTCCGGCCCAACAGCAGCCGGGTGATTCCGGCATCCCTTGGACGCGGGGTGGCTGCTGCGGTCAGCGCCGAGCTGGACCAGAGCCACCTGAACGAGGCCATCGCTGCCCTGCGTAAGATCCCCGAGGTCCTGGAATGCCATGCGCCGGCCGGCGATACCGATCTCCTCATCCGGGTAGTGGCCAAAAGCCCGGACGACCTCTACCGGGTGTCGGAGGAAATCCGGCTTTGCCCCGGCATTGTCCGCACGTCCACCAGCATGTTCCTCCGCGAGGTCATTCCGTACCGGACCACAGGGCTCCTGCAGGACCAGGCGGAGTAGCGGCGGCACCAGGGGCAGCTCTCCCCATCGCCGCAGGAAAGATGCCCGGCTAGGCTGGCACGCGGGAGATCCAAAAGCGGGGGACCAACAGGGGGACAACATGGCGGGGAACTTTTACGGCGGCGATGTGGCGCAGCTGCGGCAACTGGCCAAGGACCTTACCGCCGGCGCCAACCGCCTCAACGCTTTGGGGCAGCAGCTCAGCAGCAGCGTAGGTTCCGGTCTCTGGAAAGGGCGCGACGGCGACAGGTTCCGCAGCGAATGGACGTCGTCGCACGCAAAGCTGCTGAGGTCCGCAACGGCAGGGCTGGAGTCGGCCGCGAAGGCAGTCCTGGCCAACGCGGACGAACAGGAGAAGGCAAGCACCACCGGGTCAGGCGGCGGCGGTGGTGGTGGTTCCGGAGCAGGCGGGCCTGGCGGCAGCGGTACCGCCCAGGAAGTGACAGACACACTGAACGGCATGACCCCCGCCGAGCGGCGCGCCTACCTGCAGAGCGACGAATTCCGCCGGTGGGCCGAGGGGAACCCCGACGCTGCCAAATCTGCCGTGGATGCCGCCGCGGACTCAGGCCTGATCAGCAAGAACTCCAAGGGTTACCAGGACTTCCTCAATGACTACTGGAACCGGCAGGCGATGCTGGAGATGGGCATCGATCCTGCCGACTGGGACACGTCAAAGGGTACGGAATACAACTGGGAGACCATCGCCAAGGTCTACGACTTCTACGGCCAGGCCTACCTTGCCAATCCAGACCTGCAGTGGGCAGGGATGGCCAACATGATCGGCCCATCCTTCGCCGGCGGTTTCCGGGACATGGCCATGCTGCGGGACCTGGCCCAGCAGATCACCGACAACCCGGCCTCCGACATTCCCCTTCCCGTCCTGGACCAGCTGGAAGAGCTAGCAGGGATGACGGATGGTGAAATCCGGTTCTACGAGACCAGCATGCTGGACATGAACAAGGAAATTTTCCTGGACCAGGCCCGCCAGCACCAGGCGTACCTGAACGGCGGCCTCGACGAGATCAACCGCCTTCGCGACTCCGGCGCCATCGACCACGCCACGGCCAACGCCTGGGCGCAGATCGATTCGGGAGACCCCGGCCAGGTCCGGGAAGGCAACACAGCACTCCTGTACCGCGAGCAAAACGAAATCATCGCCGACGACTACGACACCATGCGCAGCCACCCCGGCGGCGAAGCGGTGACCTACATGGTGACGCTCGCCGGCGAACCCTCCATCCCCGGCGCCAGGAGCTACCCCGAGGTGTTCCCGTACAGCTTCAGCGTGGAAAGCCCCGGCCCGGAGAACATCCCCTTCACCAGCTGGGACAACCCGGCACAGTTCCGCACGGACTTCACCACCGGCTTCCCGGACGGCAACATCGCCGACGCCGACCAGCGCTGGAACCTCATCAGGCAGGACACGCTCCCCGCTTACCAGCACCTCCTGGCCACGGACCCGGACCGGGCCGCGCAGATCATCGGCTCCGACTTCGACGGCCGCGTGGACCAGTACCGCCCCACCAATAACATTCCGGGCATCATGGACCGGTTCCTTGACGGGTTTGACGCGGAGGTCCACCAGTGAGTGCGCCACGCCGGGCCGCCGCACCCCGCGGAAGTGCCGCCGTCGTCATTGCCCTCCTCTCAACCCTTGTCCTGACCGGCTGCCAAGCCGCCACTCCGGCCCCCGCCGATCCGACCGCCGCCACATCACCTTCTGCAGGGAGCACCATGAAGACCTCCTCCTTCTCCACCCTTGACGCCGCCGGCGTGGAAAACATCCGCACCACCAGGACTGCCCGGCTGGATATGAGCTCGGGGCGCCTGGAGAAGGACGCCGTCCGCGTCACCGAGGACAGTTACGGGCCCGAGATCAATACCCGGGACTCGGGCAGGATCAGCCTCAGTATCCTGGCACCCAACGGCGAAATCACCGCCGAAACAGACCGGATCCGTTTCAACACCACTGACACCCGCACGGACTTCAGCGAGGTCACCTACTTCCTCACCGCAGGCTCGGCGGAAGAGTTCTTTGAGCTGATCAGGGACGGCGTGCAGCGGTACGGGATATCCGCGGAATCGGCTGAAGAGTGGATCAGCAGCACGCAGGCGGACCCAGCCTCCAGGAGCGATTTCTCCATCACGCCCGGAACAGACACGGGACTGACGGTGAACTATGACCTTCGCTATGACGGCAGCAAGGACACGCAGGTGATCATCGTCCACATCCTGCCCGCAGCCTGACCCGCCGGACCCTGCTCCTAGACCGGCGGACCCGCGTTGGACTTCAGGTTCTTCATCACCAGCGTGGATGTCAGCCGCTCCACGCCGGGCAGGGACGTCAGTTCGGTGTCATAGAAGCGCTGGTAGGCGGGCAGGTCCGCGGCGATCACCTTCAGCAGGTAGTCCGGTGAACCAAACAGCCGCTGCGCCTCCACGATGTTCGGGTTGTCCGCCACCCGGTTCTCGAAAATCTCCATGGTGGGCCGGTCCACCTGGCGAAGCGTAACGAACACGATTGCCTCGAACCCCAGGCCCACTGCGGCAGGGTCGACGTCAGCCTTGTACCCGCGGATCACCCCGGACTGCTCCAGGTCCCGCAGCCGCCGGTGGCACGGCGCCACCGTCAGGCCCACCTTCGCAGCCAGCGCGGTGGCAGTCATGCGGCCATCCTCCTGAAGGTGCCGCAAAATATTCCTGTCAATTTGATCAAGCATGCAATAAACATACTGCCCACGCCGCGGGGCGGGCGAAAACCGGACAGCACTTTTGGCGGAATTCTCCCTATGGTTGCTCCTGAGAGCCCGTCGACAGGAGAAACCCGCATGAATCCGCAGCTGTTCCTGGCCTTCCTGGTGGTGGCCGCAGCCCTGGCCTGCACGCCGGGAGTGGACTGGGCCTACACCATCGCGGCGGGCCTGCGGCAGCGCAGCTTCGTCCCGGCCGTTGCCGGGCTCTGCGGCGGTTATGTCCTGCATACCGTCCTGCTGGTGGCCGGGTTGGCCGCCGTGCTGATAGGCATGCCGGGCGTCCTGGGCTGGATTACCCTGGCCGGCGCAGGTTACCTGCTGTGGCTCGGGGTGGGAACCCTCCGTTCCTGGCGCAACGCCAGCTTCAGCGCGGACGGCGGCGCCGCCGGAACCCAGCTGCGCACCTTCCTGCAGGGGATGGGCACCAGCGGGATCAACCCCAAAGGCCTGCTCTTCTACATTGCCCTCATCCCGCAGTTCGTCAGCTCCGAGGCCGCCCTGCCCGTGCCGGTGCAGTCCGGGCTGCTGGGCCTGACATTCGTGGCGCTGGCGGGCCTGGTCTACACGGCGGTGGCCCTGCTCTCGCGCACGCTGCTGCAGAGCAGGCCGGGGGCCGCGCGGGCAGTAACCCTTGCCAGCGGCATCATCATGGTGGCACTGGGGGCCGTGCTGCTGGGCGAGCAACTGCTGCCGTTCGCAGCCAGCCACATCCAGTAGCCGGCCGGGTTCCTAGTCCCCGCCCAGTTCCTTCCAGTCCTGCTCCCAGATCCGCCGCATTTCTTCGTCCTTGCGGATGGGCACCGGCGCCTCGAGCTCGCGCTGCGGTTCCGGGTCCCCGCGCCGTTTTCCCCAGTCGCGGGGGTTCAGCGTCCGCCGGCCCGATTCCAGCACGAGCAACGCCCGGTCCGTCAGGGCGTCATTGCGGAGCACCAGGTGTGTCTTCCGGCGCCGCAGGACTTCGGCGATCGCCTGGTGCGCAGCATCGAGGCGGCCCTCCCGCCGCAGGGCACGGGCGCGGACCAGCAGCAGGGCGGCGGAGAGGTCGTCCGCGTTCAGCAGCCCCTCCGTCCAGTCGATGACGGTGCGGCTTCGTCCCAAGGTGAGGGCCAGGGAGCAGCGGGCCAGGGCCATGGGGAGCGACGGCGGCAGCCCGGTCAGTGCGTCGAGCGCGGCTTCGGCGCGGCCGGTCTCACGCAGGGAATGGGACAGGGCAAGGAACACGGATTCTTCGCTGAACAGCACCGGGATCTCCACCCGTTCGGCCAGTTCAATCCGGGTGACGATCCGGGTGAGGTAGGTCGACGAGTAGCGGTTGGCTTCATCGTCATTCCTGGTGGTGAGCCCACGTTGCAGGAGCTCGGAAGCACGCAGGTAGCCGCCGTGCTTGTACGCCAGGAGCCCGCCCATGAGGTAGCAGAGGCCGGCCCATCCGGGATAGGCCCGTGCCAAGGTAATCAGGCGCTCCGGTTCGCGGCTGGTGAAGACGGCTTCGTGGACCACCTTGGCGGGCTTGGGCAGCAGCCGCTTGAGCCGCGGCACCTCGCCGTCAATGGACAGCAGGGCAGGGTTGCGGCCGCCCAGGACGCCGGTCAGCAGGCCCCCCACTCCCCCGGCCAGGTCGTGGACAGGGGTGCGCAGCTGTGCCTGCCCAAAAGGGGTGAGGTCGCGGCTGTCCCAGTAGATTGGTGCGGTGTCCCCGGCGCTCATCTTTCAATGCTAACTGCGAGTCCAGGGCCCCGGACCTCTGCGTACACCAACCCGCAATCGCGCCAGGGCCTTGTCCCCGACCCCTTTTTCGGGAAGGGTAGCAAGCACCCTTAGTAAGCAAATTACAGCAAGGAGAAACCCATGCAGATCGACAAGAATCAGATCCTCGAACTCCTTCGGTCGCAGGGAGACCAGGCCAAAGCCTCGCAGGCGGAATCGGAACTGCCTGACCAGGTGGACACGGAACAGCACGCAGGCCTGCTGTCCAAACTCGGCATCGATCCCGCCGAACTGCTGTCCAGGCTTCCCGGTGGACTCGGGGATAAACTCCCGGGCGGACTGGGCGATAAACTCGGCGGGCTGGGGCTCTGAGGCCTCAGCTCCCCGCCATGAACCATTCGGTAAAGGAGCTGGCGCGGCCGGATCCGTCGAACGTAATGACCCACAGGTTGTCATAGGTGGGGCGGCCACCCGAGTAGGTGGTGGCGCCCTGGACAAAGGCGGTGCGCCCATCGCAGCCCAGCAGTTCCCAGGTGAACGTCCAGTCCGCGGGCTCGTCACGTGCCGCAAGCCAGCCCTGGACGATCCCGTCCTGGCCCCGCCAGGGTTCGGGATCATGGGGACGCGTCTCGTAGAGCGCATCCGGGGTGAAGAGGGCGCGGATGTCCTCCGGGGCGTTGCTGGTCCAGGCAGCCTGGTATTTTTCCATCCAGGAGCTGATGAAGTCTCTGGCTGAGGCCGGTTGGGTCATGATCCGGTTGTACCCGCGGAACATGCCGCGCGCAACAACGGGTTCAGCCGTTGGCGGCGGCGATCCACACGCCGATCACCCAGGTGCTGGCGGCAAGGCAGGCCAGCCCGAATTCCGCAAGCATTCCCAGCCCGGTGGCCTTCAGGGCAGCCCAGCTTGACCTGGCCGCCGTCGAAAAATCCCGCGTCCGGGTGAACTCGCTGACCAGCAGACCGGCCGCGAAGCCGACGAAGAGGCCCACCACCGGGATGATGAACATCCCCACCACGCCCGCCACAAGGGCCACCACGATGCTGCGGCTGGGAATGGCGTGCTGCTTGAGCTTCCTGCCAGTGAGGACGGCGCCGGCTGTCATGCCCGCGGCGACAAAGACCATGGCCACCGCGAAGATGACCCACCCTGCCGTCCCGGCGCCGCCCCAGATGGCCCAGGCCAGCAGGCTTAGGCCGATGAGGACGCTGCCGGGCAGGACGGGAATGATGGTGCCGGCCACCCCTACCAGGATTGCCAGGCCGCACAGGATGGTCATTACTGTCTCGGAGCTCATGGACCCCAGTCTATGGGCCGGTCCTTAATGCCCGACGGCGGTGCCTCCTTTGGGGAAGGAGGCACCGCCGTCGTGGTTTCTGCCGGAAGGCGCTACTCCGCCTCGACTGCCGCGGCGACGGCGGCGGTGACCGCGGGTGCCACCCGCGGGTCCAGCGGGCTGGGGACGATGTAGTCGGCGGAGAGGTCTTCGGCGGCGAGCCCGGCGATGGCGCGCGCTGCCGCGAGCTTCATGGCCGGCGTGATCCGGCGGGCGCCGGCGTCGAGGGCACCGCGGAAGATGCCGGGGAACGCCAGGACGTTGTTGATCTGGTTGGGGAAGTCGCTGCGGCCGGTGGCCACCACGGCGGCGTACTTGACGGCCACCTCGGGCAGGACTTCGGGGTCCGGGTTGGACAGGGCGAACACGATGGCGTCCTGGTTCATCGAGGCCAGGTGTGCCTCATCGAGCTTGGAGGAGGAGACGCCGATAAAGACGTCAGCGCCTGCCAGGGCCTCGGCCGGCCCGCCGGTGACACCGCGGGGGTTGCTGCGGCCGGCAATGTCGGCCTTCTTGCTCGCCGGGTCCGCGGCAAGGTCCTTGCGGCTGCTGTTGATGACGCCGCGGGAATCGAGCAGGACGACGTCCGTGATCCCGGCTGCGAGCAGGATTTCGGCGACGGCGATCCCCGCCGCACCGGCGCCGGACACCACCACCTTCAGGCCCTCGAGGCCCCGGCCGGTCACCTTGGCGGCATTGGTCAGCGCGGCAAGGGCCACGACGGCGGTCCCGTGCTGGTCGTCGTGCATGACCGGGCAGTCAAGGGCCTCGATCAGCTTTTCCTCGAGCTCAAAGCAGCGCGGTGCCGAGATGTCCTCAAGGTTGACGGCGCCGAAGCTGGGGCGCAGGCGGACCAGGGTTTCCACGATTTCGTCCACGTCCGTGGTGTTGAGGACCAGCGGGATGGAATCAAGGTCGCCGAAGGTCTTGAAGAGGGCGGACTTGCCTTCCATCACGGGAAGCGAGGCGCTGGCACCGATGTTGCCCAGGCCCAGAACGGCAGTGCCGTCGCTGACCACCACTACCAGGCGTTCGGCCCAGGTCAGGGTGCGGGCCAGTTCGGGCTTCGCGTGGATGGCCCGGCTGACCTCGGCCACTCCGGGGGTGTACGCAATGGACAGGTCCCGCTTATTGGAGAGCGGAACAGTGCTGGTGACGGACAGCTTTCCGCCCTGGTGGGCACCGAAGATTTCGTCTTCGGTCAGGGCCGTGGCTGCGGAACTGTCGGTGGCTGTGAATGCGTCAATGGACACGTCGTTGTCTCCTGGTGCTCGCCGTGGGCGCACGGCACATGGGGCTGGAGCCCGGCCGGGCCCAAGCGGGGAAAATAGTGCGGCAGCAAACCCAGGGGTGGCGGGTCCGTAGGAACGCCGGGGATGTTTCGCCCTGCCGCTCCAGTGCCCCCATGGTAGGCAGCCCGGGCAGGGGGTATTCGCCCTCCTTGACACGGTTCACTCGCGACAAAACGTTTAATCAGCCGATCTAGTGATCCACATCACGGCATTATGGCGTATTTAATATCGTTTTGGTCTAGACCAGTTACGCAGACTTGGCCACTGTGAAGCCCGCCTCTGCCGCAGGGGACAGCCTTCCGCACGCCTTTTTCAGGTCCTCCTCGGCTTCGAAGAGGGACAACCGCCGGTTGCGCACTGACTGGACCAGACCAGTGACTGTCAGGAGGAGGACCCTCGCCCCCACGGCGTCACCGCAGGCGCCGGCGACGAGCTTCTCACTGAGTGCGTCAATCTCACGCAGGAGTTCCGTGGTGTCCTTTTCCGGGTGGTACACGCCCCTGCTGAGGCATTGCTCCACAGCGGGTTGCATGACGCGCATGTGGAAGATCTCCATCAGCAGCCCGGACAGTGCACGGCCGCGGAAGCGTGGGGATGAGCCCCTGGTTCCGGCCTGCAGCTCGTCCAACTGCTGGCGGTACAGCGCAAGCATCAGGTGGGTGGGGGACGGAAAGTAACGGTAGAGGGTGCCCAGCGGGACGTCTGCTTTTTCTGCCACCTGGGAGAGTTCCACGGCATCCAGTCCCGTACGGGCGAACCCGGCGGCGGTGTCCAGGATTCGGGTGTAGCGGAGGCGCTGGCGCGGAGCGGAAGGCCGGGCGGCCATGGGCGGATGGTCTGAAAAAGTCTCGGGCATCAGCATTCCGGGGTTGTGTTTTAGGGACTGCGGCCAGGAGCGCCCCCACTTCCGTACCGCCCTGCAGCCCTGTTCAACTATACGGCACAGCAGTGTGCCCTAATTAGTCAGCGACCTTAGTTTTGGGGTGCTGGCCGGTCAGTCGACGCCCTTGATTTTCACCACGAAAACCGCGCCCAGCAGCCCGACGGCGGCGGCCGTGAGGAACAGTGTCCGGTAGCCGCCACCGTAGGTCACTGCCAGCAGTGCCAGGGCCGGAGCAACCACCTGCGGCAGCGAGTTGGCCACATTGATAACCCCCATGTCCTTGCCCCGGCTCCCTGCGAACGGCAGGACCTGGGTCAGCAGCGCAAAGTCGACGGCCAGGTAGGCACCGAAGCCGATGCCCAGGACGGCGGCGCCGGCGAGCGCGCCGGGCCAGACCGGAAAGAATGCCATGATGGCGCCGGCCATGGCGATGGTGGCGGAGGAGCCGATGACGAAGGGCTTCCGCCTGCCCACCCTGTCGCTCCACGGTCCGGCCAGCACCGCAGTGATCATCACCATCACCGCGTAGATACCCGTCAGGACCAGCACCCCCGTGGCGGGATCCCCATACCCGATGACGTCCCGCAGGAAGAAGAGCAGGTAGACGATGGTGAGCTGGTTTCCCACGTTGACCAGGAAGCGGGTGAGCCAGGCCCAGGCGAAGTCCCGGTGGCGCCGGGGGTTGATCCAGAAGCCCCGCAGGAAGCGGCCCATCCGGAACCAGCCGGCCGTCTCCGCCGGCAGCGGGGGATCGTTCCGATGGAACAGGTACGGCAGCACGGACAGCAGCAGGGCGCCCGCGCACAGCCAGTAGCCCACCAGGAAGTTCCCTGACATCACCGCGCCGAAGACGGCCCCCGCAAGGATGCCAAGGGTCTGGCCCATGGCCGCAAGGCCGCCCACTCCCCCGCGCTGGATGACGGGCACCCGGTCCGGGACGGCCGCGGTGATGGCTGCGTAGGCGGCGTTGGCTCCCAGCTGCACCAGGCACCAGAAAAGGACCATCAGGGACACCCCAGCGGAGAAGGACATGGCCAGCAGTGCCGCAGTGGCGAGGACTGCCCCGGCCAGCACCCATGGGGCGCGCCGGCCGAACCGGGAGGTGGTCCGGTCCGAGAGGGCACCGAAGAGCGGGTTGGCCACCAGTGAAACCGCAGCGCCGCAGGCCGTGACCAGCGAGAGGATGGCTTCCTTGGACGGCGCATCAATACTAATGGCCTGCTGGCCGATGAACACATTGATGGGCCCGAAAAAGGCCGCGTTGATGCCCACGTTCACCAGCACCAGCCCGGTCACCCAGCGGGCGGTGACCTTCTGCGCCGGCTCGGCGAGCGCCGCCGTGGCTTTCCCTGGCGATGTGCCGTCCAACGGCGCAGGCGTGTTGAACGGACTCATTGGCTTGGCTCCCCCTGGTGCGGCCGGCTGACGGTGGAATCAGACTATCGTGGGCGGTAACGCGACGCCCTGCGGCGAGCGACGGATGTGCATAATCCACCACTACGCGAGGAGAGCCACGTGACCACAACAGCAGGAAACCAATCCGTTCCAGCAGTTAACACCGCGGACCTCTACGATGAGCGCGGCGACCAGTTGGCGTCCGTCTCCCTGCAGTTCCAGTCCCTTGGCGGCCGCTCGCATTTCAGCGGCCCGGTCCGGACCATCCGCTGCTTCCAGGACAACGCCCTGGTGAAGTCCACGCTCGGTTCACCCGGTAACGGGGCCGTACTGGTGGTGGACGGCGGCGGATCGCTGGGCACGGCCCTAATGGGGGACATGATCGCCGAAAGCGCCGTGGCGAACGGCTGGGCCGGCGTCGTCATTAACGGCGCCATCCGCGACCGGCTGGCCATCGCGGACCTGGACCTCGGCGTCAAGGCCCTGGGCAGCAACCCGAAGAAGAGCCAAAAGGCAGGCGCGGGTGAGGTTGACGTGGATGTGGTGATCGACGGCGTGACCTTCCGTCCCGGAGCCACCGTCTGGTGCGACCCGGACGGCATCCTCGTGGAGCCGTAGCAGGAATATTGGCAGGGCCGGGAATAGAAACAACGAGTAAGATAGTTACTGAAAGCAACTATCGCTGCTTATTTCCTTTCTTTCCCTTGGAGCACCCATGTCCAAAGCCACTGCCGCGCCCCGCGCCGGAGAAGTCCTGACGCAACGCCAGATCGTCACCGTCATGGTGGGCCTGATGCTGGGCATGTTCCTGGCATCCCTTGACCAGACCATCGTCTCCACCTCCATCTACACCATCGCCAACGACCTGGACGGGCTCTCCCTGCAGGCGTGGGCCACCACGGCGTACCTGATCACCTCCACCGTCAGCACGCCGCTGTACGGCAAGCTGAGCGACATCTTCGGACGCCGCCCGCTGTACCTGACCGCGATCGTCGTCTTCCTGGTGGGCTCGCTGTACGCCGGCTCCGTCCACTCGATGACCGAACTCGCTGTTGCCCGCGGCATCCAGGGCCTGGGTGCCGGCGGCCTGCTGGCCCTGGCGCTGACCATCATCGGCGACATCGTCTCGCTCAAGGACCGCGCCAAGTTCCAGGGCTACTTCATGTCCGTGTTCGGCATTTCCTCGGTCCTGGGCCCGGTGGTGGGCGGTGCGTTCGCCGGTTCCGCGAACATCCTGGGCTTCGATGGCTGGCGCTGGGTCTTCTTCATCAACATCCCCATTGGCCTGGCCGCCCTGGCGGTGGTGTTCCTGTTCCTGCACCTGCCGGCGAAGCACCTGAAGCAAAAGATCGACTACTGGGGCGCCGCCGCCATCACCGTGGCCATCGTTCCGCTCCTCCTGGTGGCTGAACAGGGCCGCACCTGGGGCTGGACCTCCGTGAACTCCTTCCTCTGCTACGGCCTGGGCGCGGTGGGCATTGCCTGGTTCCTGCTCGCGGAAAAGCGGGCCGGCGATTACGCCCTGATTCCCCTGCGGCTCTTCCATAACGTCACGTTCGGGCTGTCCTCGCTGCTGAACTTCATCATCGGCATCGGCATGTTCGGCGCCATCGCCATGCTCCCGATGTACCTCCAACTGGTCAAGGGACTCACCCCCACCGAGGCCGGGCTGATGATGATCACCTTCACCGTGGGCATCCTGTTCGGGTCCATCACGGCAGGCCGCACCATCTCGGCCTCGGGCACGTTCCGCATCTTCCCGATCATGGGCACCGGCATCCTCACCGCGGCCGCCCTGGTGATGGGCTTCTCGCTGGCAGTGGACACCGAACTATGGGTTCCCGGCCTGATCGCCGTGTTCTTCGGCGTGGGCCTGGGCTTCTGCATGCAGCCGCTCACCCTGGCTATGCAGACCTCGGTGCCGCCGCGGGACATGGGGGTTGGCACCTCCTCCGCAGCCTTCTTCCGCTCCATGGGCGGCGCCGTGGGCACCGCCGTCTTCATCTCCATGCTCTTCAGCCTGGCTGCCAGCCGGATCGCCGACGGCATGAAGACCGCCGCCACCGATCCCGCTTACTTGGCGGTCCTCAAGGACCCGGCCGTCGCGGCGGACCCCGCCAACGCCAAGCTGTATGAATTCTTCAGGAACGGCGCCTCCAACGACTCCCTGAACGACACCAGCTGGCTGCACACCGCCAACAGCACCCTGACCAGGCCCATCACCGAGGGCTTCGCCACGTCCATCGACACCGTGATGCTGACGGCGGCGGCGCTCACCGGCCTGGCGTTCCTCATCAGCTTCGCCCTTCCGCGCAAGAAGCTGACCGACCAGAAGGCATCCCCGCAGGACAGGGACAGCATGGAAATTCCGGCCCACTAGCCCTGAAGCGCAAGGCAGGACGACGACGGCGGCACGGCCCGCCGTCGTCGTCCTGCCTTAAGGGGGCAACAGGCGCCAAGTGGAACCTCGGGCGGTGACGTGCCACACTGTTTAGCGCGTGTGCGCCGGCCCCTCTGGCCGGTACCGCAGCCGACGACGTCCGCACCGCATCCATAAACCCCCAAACCCAGGGAGAACCATGCCCACTGCACAGGAGCAGACCACAACCGGGATACCGCGGCGGGTGATCTGGCTGGCGCTCGCGGGGGCGGTGGGCGGATTCCTCTTCGGTTTCGACTCATCAGTGGTCAATGGAGCCGTGGACGCCCTGAAGGAAGAGTTTGCGCTCTCCGAGGCCGTCACCGGCTTCGCCGTGGCCATCGCCCTGCTGGGCTGCGCGGCCGGCGCCTTCCTGGCCGGCAAGGTGGCGGACCGTTACGGCCGCATCCCGGCCATGAAGCTGGGCGCCCTGCTCTTCCTGGTCAGCGCCATAGGCACCGGCTTTTGCTTCGGCGTCTGGGACTTGATCTTCTGGCGCCTTGTGGGCGGCCTGGGCATCGGGCTGGCCTCTGTCATCGCCCCTGCCTACATCTCCGAAATTTCGCCCCGGAAGGTCCGCGGCCGCCTGGCGTCCCTGCAGCAGCTGGCCATCACCACGGGCATCTTCGCCGCGCTGCTCTCGGACGCGCTCCTGGCCACCAGTGCCGGCGGCGCGGACCAGGCCTTCTGGCTGGGCATTGAATCATGGCGCTGGATGTTCCTGGCCGCGGCCGTCCCGGCCGTCGTTTACGGCTGGGTTGCCTTCACCCTGCCCGAGTCCCCGCGGTTCCTGGTGTTCCAGGGCAAGGAGGACCAGGCCCGGAGGGTCTTCGAGTCCATCGCCCCCTCCGAGGATGCCGACCGCCACATCCGGGACATCCGCGAAGCCATCGAGGAAGACAAGCTGGCCGGCCAGAAGGGGTCCCTTCGCGGCAAGGTATTTGGCCTCCAGGCTGTGGTCTGGGTGGGCATCACGCTGTCGGTGCTGCAGCAGTTCGTGGGGATCAACGTGATCTTCTACTACTCCACCACCCTGTGGAAGGCTGTGGGCTTCCAGGAGAAGGACTCGCTGGCCATCTCGGTGGCAACCTCCATCACCAACATCCTGGTCACCCTGGTGGCCATCGCCCTGGTGGACCGCGTGGGCCGCCGGCCCATCCTGCTGGCCGGATCCGTGGGCATGGCCGTGTCCCTGGGCGCCATGGCCCTGGCCTTTTCCTCGGCAACGGGCAGCGGCGAGGACATCAGCCTGCCGGGTGCGTGGGGTTCCGTGGCCCTGGTGGCCGCGAACATCTTCGTCGTCAGCTTCGGTGCGTCCTGGGGGCCGCTGGTGTGGGTCCTCCTGGGCGAGATCTTCCCGTCCAGGATCCGCGCCCGGGCGCTTGGTCTGGCCGCCGCGGCGCAGTGGGTGGCCAACTTCGCGATCACGCTCAGCTTCCCGGCCATGGCTGCGGCCTCGCTGCCGTTGACCTACGCCATGTACGCCCTGTTCGCGGCGGCGTCCTTCTTCTTCGTCATGTTCAAGGTGCCGGAGACCAACGGCATGTCCCTGGAGCAGGCGGAGACGCTGTTCGTGCCCAAGGGCTCCGCCAAGTAACGCCCCATCACTTTTGGCGGCTTTTCCCGGGACGCCCCATCAGCTTTCGCAGGAAAACAACAAACCCTCCATCACATGGCGTGATAGAGGGTTTGTTATTTTGCGGCTGTTTACACGACGTGCGGCTCGTGCGAGGAGAGGTAGGACCGGCCGCCGAATGCCACCAGGATGGCGATGGCCATGGCCACGGCCCCGGCAAAGAACGGAACCTGCGGGCCGAAGTGCTCTCCGAGCTGCGCCGCCGCGAATGGGGCCAGGGCGCCGCCCATCCAGCGGACAAAGTTGTAGCCGGAGGAAGCCACCGGCCGCGGCGAATCAGAGACGCCCATGGCCAGTTCCGTGTAGATGGTGTTGTTGATGCCCAGCAGCGCACCGGCAACAATGACCAGGACGACGACGGCCGGCACCGAGTGCCCCGCCGCCAGTCCCAGCCCGGCCAGGTCCAGCATGAGGACGAACAGCGTGCCGGTCAGTACCTTGACGGCGCCAAACCGCTTCTGCAGGACCGGTGCAACGAAGACCGAGAAAACGGCCACGGCCACACCCCAGCCGAAGAACACGCCGCCGATGCCGTAGGCGTCCATGCCCAGGATGAACGGGGTGAAGGCCAGGATGGTGAAGAAGCCGTAGTTGTAGAACAAGCCGCTTGCCGCCGTCGTCCGCAGTCCCTTGTGGCCCAGCGCCAGGAGGGGGTCGCGCAGCCGCACCTTGCGCTCTGGCAGGGGAGTTTTAGGCAGCAGGGCGATCAGGGCGATGAAGGCGGCGGCCATCAGGACGGCGGTGCCGAAGAACGGTGCGCGCCACTGCCAGCCGCCCAGGAGGGCGCCCAGCAGCGGGCCGAGCGAGATGCCCAGGCCCAGCGCGGCCTCATAGAGGATGATGGCGGTCCCGGCGCCACCGCTGGCAACGCCGACGATCACGGCGAGCGCGGTGGCGACGAACAGGGCGTTGCCCAGCCCCCAGCCGGCGCGGAAGCCCACCAGCTCTCCGACGCTGCCGGACAGGCCGGAGAGCGAGGAGAAGACCACGATGACGGCCAGGCCGATCAACAGCGTCTTCTTGCCGCCGATCCGGGAGGAAACAAACCCTGTGATCAGCATGGCCAGCGCGGTGACCAGGAAGTAGCTGGTGAACAGCAGGGACACCTGGCTGGGGCTGGCGTCCAGGTTGGTGGCGATGGCGGGGAGGATGGGGTCCACCAGGCCGATGCCCATGAAGGCGAACACTGCGGCGAGGGCGGTGGCCCAGACCGCCTTGGGCTGTTTCAGGAATGAGGCTTTTTCAGCCTGAAAGGTTGATTCTGGTGCTTGCAGGGTTTCTGCGAGCTGGCCGTCCATGGAGGGTACTCCTAAGTTCGTGGCTGGTTCAGTTCTGGAGGGATGCATTGATTTTGTCGATGACCGGCAGGGCCGCCGCCAAGGCTTTGCGGTCCTGGTCGGAGAGGGTACTGAGGATTTCGGCCATCACCTGGTTGCGCCGCTTGTTGGCGGAGTCGACGGCGGCGCGGCCTTCGTCAGTCAGGACCACCCGGACAGCGCGGGAGTCCGCCGGGTCCGGCTCGCGGCGGGCCAGGCCCGCGCGCTCGAGTTTGATGATTTGTTCCGTGGCACTGGGCACGCGGACTCCGAGGTTCCGGGCGATCTCGCCGACTCGCTGGCCCTCGCCGAGCATCATCTTAAGGGTGCTGAGCTGGGCGGCGCTGAGTTCACCGTCGGCGTCGAGGCGCCTCACCAGGTAGATACTGTGGCGGAGGGCTTCGCGGAACCCGCTGGCAAGTTCCTGCAATGCGGCATCGTTGGTATTCATCATTAGGCAGCCTAACATTTAGGCTGCCTAACGTTCAAGGGATTAGAGCGCCAGTTTCATGCCGACATGGCTGGCCTCGAAGCCCAGCTGCTCGTAGAACCGGTGGGCCTCGGTGCGGCTGTTGTGGGTAGTCAGCTGCATCAGGTTGCAGCCGCGCTTTTGCGACTCCCGGACGGCCCATCCCACCATCAGCTTGCCGATGCCCTGCCCGCGAAGGGACGAGGCCACGCGAACCCCCTCAAGCTGTGAGCGCCAGGCTCCCTGCCGGGAGATTCCCGGGAGGAAGCTTAGTTGGAAGGTGGCAACCACCGGACCGGCCTCTTCGCCGGGCGGCACCAGTTCGCCCACCACCAGCAGGTGGGAGGGGTCGGCGTCGATCGCTTCGAAGGCCCGCTCGTAGGGCTCCATGTCCCTGGCTGCTTCGCGGCCGGCGCCCAACGCGTCGTCGGCGAGCAGGCGCACCATGGCGGGCAGGTCCGCCTGGTTGGCGTGGCGGAGGCGGAACGTCCCGCCGTTGACGTCGGCGGTGAGCAGGGCGGGCGCTACATCTTCGGGAAGGATCACCTGCCCAGCTTGGCACATGATCTGAGCTGGGCTTGAGGGAAAACCTGCCAAAGGTGAGCGGGCGTTGCCGGGGCACAGCAGCAAACCACGACGCCGGCACTCGGGCGAGTGCCGGCGTCGTCGTTGCAGATGCGTCGGTGGATTTCCTGCAGGATCTGATGGAGCGTTGCGTCAGGTGCCGCAGGAAGTGATGGCGCGTGTCAGGTGATGCTTTGGGCTGGGGTTTCGGCCATTTCCGCCTGCCGCTCCTCCACAAGGGTGGCAACGGCGGCGAACAGCGGGTGGCCAGGCGCCAGCCCGGTGATCCTTTCGGTGGCGTCGGTGGGGCTGGCCGAGCCGAGGATGCCGGCAAGCTCGGTGGCCTCGGCATCAGCGGGATCATTGAACCGGAGCGCTGCCGCGATGGCACCCAGCAGGGCCTCCGGTACCACGCCGCGTTCTGCCAGTTCCGCTGCCGGGCCGATGAACCGCTCGTTCCGGCTCAGCTTCCGCAGCGGAGCCCGGCCCACGCGGTTCACGGTGTCCGGCAGGTACGGGTTTGAGAACCTGACCAGGATCTTCTGGACGTAGGCTTCCTGCTCGTCGTTGCTGAACCCGTGCTTGGCCACCAGGAGCTGCTTGGTTTCCTCCAGCACCGCCCGGACATCTTCAGCCACATCCTGGTCCGCCATGGCGTCGGAGATCTTCTCCAGGCCCGCCTCGAACCCGAAGTATGCCGCTGACGCGTGGCCGGTGTTCACGGTGAACAGCTTCCGCTCGATATAGGGCGAGAGGTCGTCCACGAACGTTGCGCCGGGGATCGCGGGAGCGGAGTCACCGAAGGCAGTGCGGTCGATGACCCATTCGTAAAAGGTCTCCACGGTGACATCCAGGCCCTGGCCGGCTTCCTGGTTGGGCACGATCCGGTCCACCGCGGTGTTGGCGAACACGGCTTTGTCATCCAGGACTGCGGCGGTGGCTCCGGGCTGGGCCGCTACCTCCTTGGCCAGGATGTCCGTGGCGTTGATCGCGTTCTCGCAGGCCATCACCTGCAGGGGCGCCCGGCCGGGCTCCCTGGCGACGATGCCTTTGGCGATCACGGGCGCCACGAACTTCAGGATGTGCGGACCCACTGCGGTGGTGACGATGTCCGCCGTCGCGATCTCGGCGACCAGTTCCGCTTCCTGGGCGTTGGAGTTCAGGGCCCGGAAGTTGTCCACGGTCCGCACGGCGGGGTTCTCCCCCACCTCGTGCACGGCGTAGCTGTCCGCCTCCTTGAGCCTGTTGATCAGGTCCTCGGCCACGTCCGCGAACACCACTTCGTAGCCGGCATCATGCAGGAGCAGCCCCACGAAGCCGCGGCCGATGTTGCCGGCCCCAAAATGTACTGCCTTCACTATGCGTTGACCTTTCCGAAGAGTTCCAGGACTTCATCCTCGGACGTGGCCGCCTCCAGCCGGGCAACCTGTTCCTTGTTGGTGAAGACCTTGGCGATGGAGGACAGGATGTGCAGGTGCTCGTTGTTGATGCCGGCAACGCCCACCACGAACTTGACCTGCTTGCCGTTCCAGTCAATGCCTTCCGGGTAGCGGATCACGGACACTGCCGACTTGCGGATGTGGTCCTTGGCGGCGTTGGTGCCGTGCGGGATGGCCAGGAAGCTGCCCATGTAGGTGGACACGGATTCTTCCCGCTCGTGCATGGCGGCGATGTAGCCCTCATCCACGGCTCCGCGGGCCAGCAGGAGCCGGCCGGCCTCGTCAATGGCGGCGTCGCGGGTGGTGGCCGAACCGCGCATGACCACGCTCTCGCGGGCCAGGATGTCGGAGCTTCCGTTCGCGGAGGCTGCGGCGGCACCTGCTCCGGCAGGGGCTGCGTCAACCGGGGCATCGGCGGCGTGGGCGCCATGGGTGGTGCCGGCGTCGGACGTTCCA
This sequence comes from Arthrobacter sp. Soil764, assembly GCF_001428075.1. Taxonomy (GTDB): domain Bacteria; phylum Actinomycetota; class Actinomycetes; order Actinomycetales; family Micrococcaceae; genus Arthrobacter. The sequence goes on from NZ_LMSI01000021.1 coordinate 26,630, forward strand.
CCCTCGGCGTTGCTCTCGCGGACCAGGTCCACGATCTCCTCATAGCGCGGGCTGCTCATGAAGTTGTCCACGGAGTAGTGGACGGCGCTGGAGGTGGCCGGCTTGGCCCGTTCGGTGAGGTCCTGGTGCGTGACCACAACGTCGTAGGTGTCGCTGAGGTTGGCGATGGAGGCGTTGGTGACCTTGACGTCCGGGAAGCCGGCCGCTTTGATCTTGTTCCGCAGCACGGAGGCGCCCATGGCGCTGGAGCCCATGCCGGCGTCGCACGCGAACACGATGTTCCGGACGGGGCCGGCCAGGACGCCCACTCCGCCACGGCCGGACGCGGCACCTGCGGAAGCGCCTGCACCGGTGAGGGTGGAGGACACCGAGCTCTTCTTGCCCTTCATTGCCTCCATGCGGGCAGTGGCGTCGCCCAGGTCGGCTTCATCGCTGTGCTTGGTGGTCTTCATGATTACGGAGGCCACCAGGAAGGACGCCGTGGTGGCGAGCAGCACCGACAGGATCACGCCGAGGTAGCTGTCACGGGACGTCTGGGCGAGCACCGCGATGATGGATCCCGGGGCGGCGGGGGCAACGAGTCCCGCGCCGGTGACGGCAAGGGTGGCGATGCCGGTCATGCCGCCGGCGATGGCTGCCAGGATCAGCAGCGGGCGCATCAGCACGTACGGGAAGTAGATCTCGTGGATACCGCCCAGGAAGTGGATGATCGCGGCACCGGGGGCCGACGCCTTGGCGGCACCGCGGCCGAAGAACATGTAGGCCAGCAGGATGCCCAGGCCGGGGCCCGGGTTGGCCTCGAGCAGGAACAGGATGGACTTGCCCTGGTCCAGCGACTGCTGGACGCCCAGCGGCGTGAGCACACCGTGGTTGATGGCGTTGTTCAGGAACAGCACCTTGGCAGGCTCGATGAAGATGCTGGTCAGTGGCAGCAGTCCGTTGTTGACCAGGAACTGCACCACGTTGCCGGCTGCGGTGCTGAAGGCCGTTACCAGCGGTGAAATTCCGTAGAAGCCCAGCATGGCGAGCAATGCGCCCCAGATGCCGGCGGAGAAGTTGTTGACCAGCATCTCGAAGCCGGGGCGGATCTTGCCGTCCCAGAGCATATCGATCTTCTTCATGGTCCAGCCGCCCAGCGGACCCATGATCATGGCACCGATGAACATGGGGATGCCGGCACCAACGATCACGCCCATGGTGCCGATGGCTCCCACCACGCCGCCGCGGACGTCATAGACGTTCTTGCCGCCGGTGTAGCCGATCAGGAGCGGCAGGAGGTACGTGATCATGGGGCCTACCAGGCCGATGTTTGGCTTGCCGCCGGTCTCGCCGAAACCACCCAGTTGCGGAACGGGCAGCCAGCCCTTCTCGATGAAGAGGGCGGTGATGATGCCCCAGGCGATGAACGCCCCGATGTTGGGCATGATCATGCCGGACAGGAATGTCCCGAACTTTTGGACGTGCACGCGCGCGCTGGTGCGGGGTTTTGCAACTGTCTCTGTTGCCATGTGATTTCCTAACCTCATTCCTGCTGCTCCGCAGGAGTGGTCCGATGATTACGACGACGTACTGCTGGGTACTACGGGGTTGCGGGGCTAACCGGTGGGGCTGGTGGAGATCCGGTGCAGCCATTCGAGGAAGAGCTTGAGTTCCGAGCTGGAAAGCTGGTCAGAGTGCGAAGCCTGAAGTGCGGCGTTCAGGGCGATCGCTGCCACCACCACCGAGGACTTTCCGGTGCCGCCCGGGGCCGGGCCGCTGGCGGGCTCGGCGGACACCGCGAAGATCATGGCGTCCCGGGTCATGGTGGACAATTCGAGGTTGCGCTCGGTTGCGGGCTCCGCAATCAGCATCAGCGTCACGCCCACATTGGCTGCCAGGATGGACCTGGCTGCCTCCCTGGGCTGGACGTTCAGCTGGCCCGCCGCCGCTGCCTTGTTCAGCATCTCCTCCATGAGCGCCTCGGCGTCTGCCACGATGGCAGGCCGGCTCTCCGGACGGATGTTGCCGAACATCACCAGGTACAGCTCAGGCTGGTTCAGTCCGAACTGGACATGGTTGTCCCACATTCTCCGGATGTCCTCAAGCGGCTGTCCGGAGGGGGCGAAATCCCTTTCGCCCGCGACATATTCTTCAAACCCTGCGGCGACGACGGCGTCGAACAGACCTTCCTTGTCACCGAAGTGGTGGTACAGGGTGGGCGCCGAAACTCCCGCCAGGTGGGTGATCTGGCGGGTTGATACCGGTGCTCCCGCGGATTTTGCCAGCAGTTCCGCGGCAGCACGGAGCAGCCGCATTTTGGGGGGAAGCTGGCCATCCAAACTCATAACCGCTACCCTAGCACCTATAGCGTTGCTATATGAACTGAATCACATACAATTTTTTCAGGCACGTTTCCCGCCCTGGACGTAGCAGTCTTCAGGCGGACCCGGCACGGTGCCGGAGAACTTGGCGGGCCTGTCCACCGGCAGAGAATGAGGACCTTCAGTGCAGAACTTCCCAGGAGTAGGCGTCAGCCCAGGCCGCGTCATCGGCACCGTCCGGCAGATGCCCAAACCGATCAGTGAGCCTCCCGCCGGCGAACAGCTGGCCCCGGGAACCACTGCCGAGGAAGCCACAGCAGCACTGAAGGCAGCCGCGCAGGCGGTGCACGACGAACTGAAGGACCGCGCCGCCCACGCCACCGGCGACGGCAAGGCCGTCCTGGAGGCCACCGCACTGATGGCCAAGGACACCATGCTGATCAAGGGGGCAGCCAAACTGGTGGCCCGGGGCACCTCCGCCGAACGAGCCATCTGGGAATCCGGTTCCTCCGTATCCGAGATGCTGCACAACCTGGGCGGTTACATGGCCGAACGCGCCACCGATGTCCTTGACGTGCGCGCCCGGATCGTGGCCGAGCTCCGGGGAGTTCCCGCACCCGGCATTCCCGCCTCCAACACCCCGTTCGTCCTGGTGGCAGAGGACCTGGCCCCGGCGGACACCGCGACACTCGACCCGAACAAGGTCCTGGCGCTGGTGACCGCAGGCGGCGGCCCCCAGTCGCACACCGCCATCATCGCCCGGTCCCTCGGCCTGCCCGCCGTGGTTGCCGCCGTGGGCGTGGACGAACTCCCGGACGGCACCGAGGTGTACGTGGACGGCGCAGCCGGCCTCATCACCTCCGCGCCCGACGAATCCCTGCGGGCAACAGCGGAAGCATGGGCCGCCACGGCATCGCTGCTGGCAGAGTTCACCGGCACGGGCACGACGGCGGACGGCCACGAGGTGCCGCTGCTTGCCAACGTGGGCGGCGGCAAGGACGCCGAAGCGGCCGCGAAGCTGGGAGCCCAGGGCGTGGGCCTCTTCCGCACCGAGTTCTGCTTCCTTGAGCGCGATACCGAGCCCAGCGTCGAAGAGCAGGCCGCTGCCTACAAGAGTGTCTTTGATGCCTTCCCGGGCAAGAAGGTGGTCCTGCGCACCCTGGATGCCGGCGCGGACAAGCCGCTGCCGTTCCTGACGGACTCCACCGAGCCCAACCCGGCCCTCGGCGTCCGCGGCTACCGCACCGACTTCACCACCCCCGGCGTCCTGGACCGCCAGCTGGAAGCCATCGCCCTGGCGCAGCAGCAGTCCCAGGCCGATGTCTGGGTCATGGCCCCGATGATCTCCACGGCGGAAGAAGCGGCCCGGTTCGCTTCCATGTGCGCCGATGCCGGCATCAAAACCCCCGGCGTCATGGTGGAGGTCCCGTCGGCAGCCCTTACCGCCGAGTCCATCCTCCGCGAGGTGGGCTTTGCCAGCCTTGGCACCAACGACCTCACCCAGTACGCCATGGCCGCAGACCGCCAGCTTGGTCCGCTGGCCAACCTGAACACCCCGTGGCAGCCTGCCGTCCTGCGCCTCGTCGGCCTCACCGTTGAAGGATCCCGCGCGGAGGGCCACAACAAGCCCGTGGGCGTCTGTGGCGAGGCTGCCGCCGACCCCGCCCTCGCCGTCGTCCTTACCGGCCTCGGCGTCAGCACCCTGTCCATGACGGCGCGCTCCCTCGCCGCGGTGGCGGCAGTCCTGAAGACGGTGACCCTGTCCGAAGCCCAGGATCTGGCCAAACTTGCCCTGTCCGCGCCGAGCGCCACCGAGGCGCGGGCGTGGGTCCGGGAAAAGCTGCCGGTATTGGAGGAGCTGGGACTCTGACGCGTCCGCGGCCGCGGCCCGGCCGGCCGCGGCCGGGATAGGCTACGTCCATGGCACTGATAGCCCCCCGCGTCACGGCCGGCCTGCCTGCCGGCGACGCCCGCAGCCTTGCGCGCGCCCTGGCGGACAGCAATGACATCACCGTCTTCGTCGACGGCACGGTCCACCGACTGCCCGGGCAGGCGCGGGACGCCGTCGTGGATCTTCTTGCCCGGCTCAGCCGGGGCGAAACGGTGACCGTGAGCAGCGTGGAGGACATGCTGACCACGTCGCAGGCGGCCGAGCTTGCGGGTATCTCGCACACCTACCTGCGCAACATGACGGACCGCGGTGAAATCCCGGTGGAGTACCGCGGCTCGCACCGGCGGATCCGGACAGCTGACATCATGGCGTGGCTCGAGGCCCAGAAACTTGCGGAACAAAAACGCCGGCATGACAAGGCCGCCGGGGCAGACGCCGCCGGCACGGGCGAGTAGTTGGGCACCCGCATGGCGTGGCCCCGCTCCCGGAAAGAGCCACTGAGGTCAGCCGACGTGGAGGCCGACGGGCTCCAGGGGTGCATCCTCTGGGCTGACGGCACACCTGCGCCGGGGCCGGAAACCGCCGGCAGCCAAACCGCACCCGCCTATATCCTTATCCACGGCATCGGGGTTTCCCACCGCTACCTTCGGCGCCTCCACGACGAGCTCGCCGCCGTTGGACCCACCTATTCGCTGGACCTGCCAGGTTTTGCCGGGACCCCCAGGCCCGGGCGGCAGCTGTCCGTGGAGGACTACGGGGCCTTCATCGCGCAGGCATTGAAGGCCTGTGGCATTGGCCAATATGTCCTGGTGGGACATTCGATGGGGGTCCAGTTCGCCATCGAAGCCGCGCTTGACGCACCGCAGCAGGTGCGCCGGTTGGTGCTGATGGGTCCCGTGGTGGACTCGCGGCACCGCAGCGTCCGGCGGCAGGGCCTGGCACTGTTCCTGGACTCGCTCCTGAGGGAAAGCGCCTCCTCCAACTGGCTGGTGTTCTCGGACTATTTCCGTTGCGGTCCGCGCTGGTACTTCACCATGCTGCCCGTAATGATGGCCTACCCCACCGAGCTGCGGCTTGCGGGCATCAATGCGCCAGTGCTGGTGCTGCGCGGAAAACACGATCCGGTGGCGGGCGCGGATTGGTCGCTCCGGCTCTCGCAGGTTGTGCCGCAGGGAAGCTTTGTTGAGATTGGCCGGGCAGGACACGTGGCCCAGCACCTGCGCCCGCGGCAGGTTGCGGACGCCATCAGGTCTTTCGCCGAGGCCTCCGTCTAGCGCCAGATTCCGGACCTCAAATTCTGGGCCTTCCCGCCCAGCGCCGCATCTTGAGGGCGGCGTGCAGTTCCAGGCGGAGCATGCCCTTCAGCGGGTCCACCCCCAGCAGCTGCCGGATCCGGCCCAGCCTGTTGTAGATGCTGCTGCGGTGCAGGTGGAGCTTGCCGGCGACGTCCTGCACGGAGCCGTCGTTGTCATAGAGGAGTTCAAGGACCGGGATGAGTTCGTCGTTGCGGTCGTGGTCCTCAAGCATGCGGAAGTAGACCGAGCCGGAGTCCGCCCAAGCCCCCACCCCTCCCCCGGCCGACGCGAGCAGCTGGTAGACGCCCGTTGCGCGGCAGTCCACCAGTTCGCCCAGCTGCGGGTCCACCGCCGCCGCCTGCGCCGCCACCCGCGACTGCCGGTATGCCTCCGACAGCTGGCGGGTTTTCGAGAAACCCTCGCTGATGCCCAGGATGATCCGGTGGACCGGGCGGCCGGAGCGCTTGGCAAGCTCCAGCTGGTAGTGGACCAGGACCTGCGCGTGGTTGGCCCGGCCGGTCGACTCGCGGAACAGCACCACGGAATGCGTCTCCGTCCCGGCGCTGAACAGGGCGGCATCCACCCCAACGGTTGCCTGGAGCGCGGTGGAGCGGTGGATCAGGGTGGACGCGATGGGGTCCGGACCGCTGGCCCAGCCGTCCGCATCGAGCACCGTAACCATCTGCCACGGGCCGCGCCCCTGGACTTCCTTCCAGCCGGCGACGGCGGCCAGGGCATTGGGTTCCCCTGCACAGGCGGCGAGGAACTCCCGCTCCCGGCCCCGCCGGAATTCGGATTCGGCCGTGTTCGAGTCGAGCAGGAGGCCGGACAGCAGCTCAAGCTCGTGGTTCACGCCCGGCAACTGGGTGAGGATCGCCGTCGGGCTTTCCTCCGCGGAGTCCTGCTGCACCCAGAGGTAGCCCACGCGGAATCCCCGCACCATAAGCGGAACGCAAACCCGGCCCAGCATGCCCAGGTCCGGGTTGGCGGGAACCACAACGGGCCGCACGGCGGTGGCGATGCCGTGGGAGAGCTGCCAGGCGCTCACGTCCGCCGGGACCTTCTTGCTGAGGAGGAAGTTCACGCGCACCCGGTCGGCGTGGGACTGGTTCGAGCTGTAGGCAAGCAGCAGGCCGTCCAGGTCCTCGAGGGAAAGCCCGCGTCCCAGCTTCTGTGCCACCTGTTCCACGAGCTGTTCCACACCCTGCTGCTGCATGGGCCAACACTACTGCTCCGGAACCCCTGTGGACGAACGGACATGAGGCGACACCTGACGCTTCAAGGCTCGACAGATGTCTAGCTGACGGCGGCAAAAACCGCGGAATCACGCGATTTCCCATGTGGCGCTTCGGGCTCCCGCATGTCAGCTGGCTCACAGCCGGATTTATCGTTGAAGCACGAAATCCTTCCGTTTTACGGCCCACCGGCCCCACACCCTGGAGCAGACGATGATCATCGGCGTCCCCAAAGAAATCAAGAACAACGAGTTCCGCGTGGCCATCACCGCGGCCGGCGTCCACGAGTTCCTTACTCACGGGCACACCGTCCTGGTGGAGCGCGGTGCTGGCCTGGGCTCAGGTATTACCGACGAGGAATACTCGATCGCCGGTGCCGAAATCGTCAACGAAGCCGATGACGTCTGGGCCCGCGCGGACATGGTCATGAAGGTCAAGGAGCCCATCAAGGCCGAGTACCACCGCTTCCGCAAGGGCCTGATCCTCTTCACCTACCTGCACCTGGCCGCCGAGCCGGAACTGACCCGGGAGCTCATCAACTCCGGCGTCACCGCCATCGCCTACGAAACCGTGCAGGAGGGCCGGTCGCTGCCGCTGCTCGCCCCGATGTCTGAGGTTGCAGGCCGCCTGTCCGTCCAGGTGGGTGCCACCTCCCTGATGGCTCCGGCCGGCGGCAAGGGCGTCCTGCTGGGCGGCGTGCCCGGCGTGCGCCCCGCCAAGGTGGTTGTCCTTGGCGCCGGTGTTGCCGGCACCAACGCCGCAGCCATGGCCCTTGGCCTGGGTGCCGACGTCACCATCCTGGACATCAACATCAACCGCCTGCGCGAACTGGACGCCCAGTACCAGGGGCGGCTGAAGACGGTCGCTTCCAACAAGTACGAGATCGAAAAGTCCGTGGTGGACGCAGACCTGGTCATCGGTTCCGTCCTGATCCCGGGTGCCAAGGCCCCCAAGCTGGTCACCAACGACCTCGTGGCCCGGATGAAGCCCGGCTCGGTCCTGGTGGACATCGCCGTGGACCAGGGCGGCTGCTTCGAGGACACGCACCCCACCACGCACCAGGAACCCACGTACAAGGTGCACAACACCATCTTCTACTGCGTGGCCAACATGCCCGGCGCCGTGCCCAACACCTCCACCTACGCGCTGACCAACGTCACCCTGCGCTACGCGGTGTCCCTGGCCAACCTGGGCGTCAAGGCCGCCTTCGACCATGACCCCGCCCTCGCCGCCGGCCTGAACATCGCCGCCGGCCATGTGGCCCACCACTCCGTGTCCGAGGCCCACGACCTGCCCCTCGTCGCCGACTGGCACGAACTGGTTTCCGCCTAAGCCCTTCTGACGCCCGCTGCTCGTCCCGCTGCGCCGGACGACAGACATCCTCTGCGTGCTGCTCCTTTGTCGCGTCTGGGGCCACGCCAGCAGGGTTCCCTGACCGAGCTTGCGAGGTTAGGGTGCTGGTGGGGAGCACGCTGCCGGATGCCTGTCGTTCGGCGTTCGGCATGTCAAACGGCCGCCGAGGCGACCTTGCGGGCTTTTTCTATGATTTTGAGGACCTCGACGGCGTCCTCCGGGTTTACGGGGAGGGGCAGGGCTGATGCCGTGCCGCCGTCGAGGATCTTCTCCGCCAGGATCCGGTAGAACTCCGGGTAGGCGCCGCGTTCGGTGGGGAGGCGGTCCAGGTGGCCGTTGCGGCCCAGGAGGCCTGCCCATTCCGGCGCCTCCTGGCCGTAGGCGGGGTCCAGGGGGCTTCCGCCGGCCGCGATGTAGGGCTCCTGTGGGTCCACGCCGTTCTTGGTGAAGCCGCCGATTGAGCCCAGCACCCGGAAGCGGGGGCCCTGCTGCGCGCACAGCATGTTCATGGTCAGGTGGCTGGTCACACCGGAATCGTGGCGGAGGACCAGGAAGACGTCGTCATCCGCCCGCTCGTCGGACCGCCGGGCCTTCAGTTCCGCGTGCAGGACGGTGGCCGGGCCAAACAACTGCAGCGCCTGGTCGATCAGGTGGCTGCCGAGATCGAACAGGGCCCCTCCCCCGTCGGCGGCCGTGGCCCGCGCCTTCCAGGCCTTCGCAATCGAGGGCTGCCAGCGCTCGAAGCGCGATTCGAACCGGGTCACGTTTCCAAGGGCCTGGGCCGCCAGGAGCTTCCGCAATGTGAGGAAGTCGCCGTCCCACCGCCGGTTGTGGAACACCGTGAGCACCCGCCCCCGCCGCCGCGCCAGTTCGATAAGTTCCTGCCCCTGTCCGCTGGTGACCGCGAAGGGCTTGTCCACCACCACGTCCAGCCCCGCCTCCAGGGCAGCCCTGGCCAGCGGATAATGCGTCGCGGGTGGCGTCGCCAGGACCACCAGGTCAAGGTTGGCTGCCCGCCCCAGGACTGCGTGGGCGTCGGGCACCACTGCCGCGCCCGGAAGGCGGGCTGAGGCAGCCGCGCTCCGGCCGGCGTCGGACGTGGCCACGACGTCCAGGGAGTAATCGCTGTTGGCCGCCAGCAACGGCACGTGGAACACACTGCCGGCAAGCCCGTAGCCGACGACGGCGGTACGGATGGTGCGGGGGTCGCCTTCAGTTCCGGTCATGGAAGCTACGCTACCCCCGGGCCCGGCACGGTTGGTCAGGAACCGTTAAACACCGGAAGCCGGCACCCCTGCTTGAGCAGGGATACCGGCTTCCGGTGTTACGCGGTTGCAGCCGCGGCAGTTACTTCTTTTCCCAGCCGATGGTGGTCCAGTCCGGAACCTGCGAGGTGCTCTGGAACAGGGACGGGCCATAGTTGGCCAGGCCGGTGCGGACGAAGGAGATCTGCGGGCCGTTCATGACCACGCCCATGGAGAAGTACTTCGCCATGTGCTCCTTCTCCACGTCCATTGCAGCCTTGTTGCGGGCTGCGTTGTCCTCGATGGAGGCAAGGTCCGCGATCTTCTTGTCCAGCTCCGCGTCGCCCAGCTTGTTCTCGTTGGTCTTTGAGTCGTAGTACTGCTTGACGGCGTCGGTGGCGTCCGCGCCCACGGTGTAGCCGGAGACACTCATGTCGAACTCGCGGGAACCGAGAACCTTGCCGAAGTCGGCGGAGGCGCGCTGGTCGATGCCTACGTCCATGCCGCCTGCCTGGAGCTGCTTCTGCAGGGTCTGGGTGAAGGCGAGGGTGGTGGGATCGTCACCGAAGTTGCTGATCTTGAAGGCCGCGGGCTTGCCGTCCTTCTCCATGATGCCGTTGGCGTTGGCCTTGTAGCCGGCGTCGGTGAGGACCTTCTTGGCGGCGTCCGGGCCGGTTTCCTTGACGGGGTAGTTGTCCTGGTAGTACTCGGAGAACGGCAGCAGCATCATGGAACCGGAGCTGGGCTCTTCCCAGTTCAGGCCGTTGAACCGCACCTTGCGCAGGGCTTCACGGTCCACGGCGGCGAAGATGGCCTTGCGGACGTTGACGTCGGTGATGCGCTGGGCGTTCAGGTTCATGCCGCCTGCGAAGAGACGCTGGCCGCGGCGGACTTCTGAATTCTTGGTGCCGTCAAGCTGCTTGTAGAGGGAGATGGTGTTGGCGGACATAGCATCGATCTCGCCGTTCTTGAAGGCCGCGATCTGCGCGCTGGTTTCCAGCTGGCGGAAGGTCACGTTGGCCAGCACCGGCTTGGTGCCCCACCACTTGTCGTTGGGTACCAGGGTGACAGTCTTGGCTGCAGTGTCGTACTGGTCGAGCTTGAAGGGGCCTGCCATCCACTCGGGGTGCATGTTGCCGTTGAAGCCTTCATTGAAGACCTCCGGGGTGTTGACGGCGGGGTGGATGAGACCGAAGAAGAGCGAATCCACCGGGAAGACCGGGCGGGTCGTCTTGACGATGACTTCCTTGTCGCTGCTGCCTGCCTCGACGGAATCAACAAATTCGTAGGCGCCGGAGCTGACAATGTCGTAGCCGGCGTCAGGGCTCTTGAGGATGTTCCAGGTGTTCTTGAAGGCCTTGACGTCAATCGGGGTGCCGTCGTTGTAGGTGGCCTTGGGGTTCACCTTGATGGTGATGGTCTGCTTGCCGTCCTTGACCACACTGTCCACCGACTCGCAGAAGTCCTTGTTGGGAGTGACCTTGCCCTGGAAGTCCACCTTCCAGCAGCCGCCGACGCCGCCGCTGTTCATGGCAACCGGGTTCATGGGGACCTGCAGGGCGGAGTTGTCCGCGCTGTTGCCGTTGTTGGAGAACCCGTTGAAGTCCGGCCCGATGTTGCCCAGCGGAAGGGTGACTTTGCCGCCCTGCTGCAGGTCGGCTGCCGGCTTCTCGTTGATGCTGATCAGCTTGGACAGGTCGCTGCCTGCCTCCTGCCCCTTGGCTGTTTCGGGGCCGCTGGCACCGCCGCCACCGCCGCAGGCCGTCAGCGTCAGGGCCGCAGCAACGGCTGCAGCTCCGCCGATCCTGTTCAGTTTCCTCATGGTTTTCCCTTCATTGGTGCGAGTGGTGGTGCGTGTGGGTCGATAAGTCTCAGGGCGCATGGTGGTCCGCCGTTTCGTGGACCACCAGCATGTCCTCATCCAGTTCGCCGTCCGGGAAGAAGCAGGCGAATTGCTGGTCCGTGGCGGACGCTGCTGCTTCCAGGGGCGGTTCCAGGGTCAGGCACTTCTCCTGCTTGGCCGGCGGCAGCGCCGCGAAGACAGGACAACGGGTGGCGAAGTTGCAGCCCTTGGGCGCCTGCAGAGGCGAGGGCAGGTCGCCCTGCAGGATGATGCGTTCGCGGGTGCGTTCCAGCTGGGGGTCCGGCACGGGGATGGCGGACAGGAGGGCCCGGGTGTAAGGGTGGCGGGGGTTGTCGAAGACGCGGTCCACGGCCCCGATCTCCACGATCTTACCCAGGTACATCACGGCCACGCGGTTGGAGATGTGGCGCACCACCGAGAGGTCGTGCGCCACCAGCAGGTAGCTCAGGCCCAGTTCGGCGCGCAGGTGGTCCAGCAGGTTGATGACGCCGGCCTGGACCGACACGTCGAGGGCCGAGACGGGCTCGTCCAGGACCACCAGCTTGGGGTTCACCGCCAGTGCGCGGGCAATGCCGATCCGCTGGCGCTGGCCGCCGGAGAACTGGTTGGGGAAGCGGTTGACGTGGTCCGGCTGCAGGCCCACGAGCTTCATGAGCTCCATGATCCGCTTCCTGATGGCGCCGCGGTCCATGCCGGCGTTCTGCAGGGGTTCGGCAAGGACTTCATAGACTGTGAACCGCGGGTCCAGGGCGCCGGTGGGGTCCTGGAACACCATCTGGAGTTCGCGCCGCATTTTGGCTTTGGTCTTCGCATCGGCGGCCTGCTTGTTGCTCAGGCCGCCGATCACCACCTCGCCGTCCTGGTCCGCGTGGAACTCCATGATTTCCAGGAGCGTGGTGGTCTTGCCCGATCCCGATTCGCCCACGATGGAGAAGCATTCACCTTCCCGGATGTCGAAGCTGAGGCCGTCCACCGCCTTGACGGTGCCGATCCGGCGCTTGATCAGGGCACCCCTGGTGAGCGGGAAGTGTTTCCGCACGTCCTTGAGCTGCAGGACGGTGGAGCGCTCAGCCCGGGGGACGGCGTCGAAGCGGGACACCGGCACCGGCGGGGCGGCGAACACGTCGTGGACGTCCACGTCCCCACCCAGGGCCTCGGACTTGATGCAGGCGGCACGGTGCAGTCCCTGTCCGTCGACGGGCGCCAGGGCGGGCTCGCCGTCGTGGCAGGCCTCGGAGGCAAGGGGGCAGCGGGGAGCGAACGAGCATCCGGTGGGGGCGTGCAGCAGGTTGGGCGGCATCCCCTCGATGGGAACGAGCGAGGACTTCTCCGCCACATCCACCCGGGGCACAGCGCCGAGCAGGCCCATGGTGTACGGCATCCGGGGGTTGTAGTAGATGTCATCCACCGCGCCGGTTTCCACCGGCTTGCCCGCGTACATGACCATGATGTCGTCTGCCATGCCGGCCACCACACCGAGGTCGTGCGTGATCATCACCACCGCGGCACCGGTCTCCTCCTGCGCTGTGTGGAGCACCTCAAGGACCTGGGCCTGGATGGTGACGTCCAGGGCCGTCGTCGGCTCATCCGCGATCAGGACGCGCGGATTGTTGGCGATGGCGATGGCGATCATGACGCGCTGCCGCATGCCCCCGGAGAACTCGTGCGGGAAGGCCTTCAGCCTGTCCTTTGGGCTGGGGATTCCCACCATGGCCAGCAGCTCGACGGCGCGGGCTTCCTTGGCTGTCCTGCTCATGGTGGGGTGGTGGATGGTCAGCGCCTCGACGATCTGGGTGCCCACCGTGAACACGGGAGTGAGGGAAGACAGGGGATCCTGGAAGACCATGGCGAGATCGTTGCCGCGGTACTTGCACATGTCCTTGTCGCTGAGCCCCAGCAGCTCCCGGCCCTTGAGCCGGACGGAGCCGGAGACCTGGGCCGTGGGCGGGAGGAGCCCCATGATAGCCAGCGAGGTGACCGATTTGCCGGAACCCGATTCCCCCACGATTCCCAGCGTCTTGCCCGGCATCAGGTCGAAGTCGACGCCCCTGACGGCATGGACCACGCCGTTCTCCGAGTTGAAGCGGACGTTCAGGTCACGGACGGACAGCACTGCGTCGGTGGGGGCGTGCAGTCCCGCCACGTGCAGGCGCTCCACATCTGACCGTGCGGGTTCCATGGCTCCGGTGGTGGTTTCGCTGCTCATGCCGTCTTCTTTTCCGCCGTGGTTTTCCGGGCTTTGGCCTTCTTGGCCTTGCCGGTGGAACTGGAGCTGGGGTCGAAGGCGTCGCGCAGGCCGTCGTTCATCATGGCCAAGGACCCGGTCAGCAGGAACATGACGGTAAGCGGAACCCAGAACATCCAGGGAAAGGTCTGCACCTGGGACGTGGCGCCGCCGATCAGTACGCCGAGGCTGACGTCCGGGACCTTGATGCCGATGCCGATGAAGGAAAAGGCCACCTCGGCGAGGATGGCCGCGGTGACGCCGCGGGTGATGTCCAGGATCAACAGGGAACCGATGTTCGGCACCAGGTGCCGCCAGACAATGCGCCGCGGGGGGACTCCCATGTACTGGGCCGCCTTGACGAAGTCCCGCTGCATCAGGGACATGGACATGGAGCGGATCAACCGGGCGGTGCCCATCCAGCTGAACACCAGCAGGACGATGATGAGCAGCAGCCAGGAGGGAAGGTTCCGCTTCAGGCCTTCACCTCCGCCGCTGGTGGCCACAGCAACCACCAGGAGCGCCGGCATCATGATCAGCGCTTCCAGGATGAACAGCATGACCTTGTCCACCTTGCCGCCGAAGTAGGCCATGGTGCAGCCGTAGACGGCGGCGACCAGGACCGATACCAGGCCTACCACCAGGCCGATCAGGATGGAGATCCTGGTGCCCTCCACGGTCATGGCGTACAGGTCGATGCCCGCCTGTGACGTTCCGAGGTAGTGGTCAGCCGACGGCGGCATCCCGATGTTGAAGGGGTCGATGGTTTCCTTGTCCCACGGGGTGAAGAACCCCCCGATGAACGAGAAAGCCGTCAGGGCCAGGAAGATGGCCAGGCCCGCCACAGCGGTCTTGTTCCGCAGGAAGCGGCGGAAAATGATGGTGTTCTTGCCAATGACGACGTCGGCGCTTTCCAGGTGCGCGTCCTGCGCCACGGCTGCCGGGTCAACGGCGTTGAGGTTGGTCATGGCTACTGCACCCGCACTCTCGGGTCGACAAGCGTGGTGGCGAAGTCCGCAAGGATGGCGCCCAGCGCAAAGATCACGGAGCCGTAGGCCAGGGTGGCCGTGGCGGCATTGACGTCCTGCAACGAGATGGCATCGATGCTCCAGGACCCCACGCCTGGCCAGGCGAAGATCTTTTCAGCGAAGAAGCCGCCGGCGAAGATGGCCGGGATGGTAAAGGCGATGCTCTGGGCCACCGGAATGAAGGACACGCGAAGCGCGTGCCGGGCAATGGCCTGGTTCCGGGTGAGCCCCTTGGCCCGGGCGGTGCGGACAAAGTCGGCGTTGACGTTGTCCAGCAGGTATTGCCGCTGGGCAATCTGGTACGCGCCCCACCCGACGAGGGTGATAGCCACCGTGGGCACTACATAGTGCGCCACCATGTCAACGAACTGGGCCCAGCCGGGCGCGATGCCGGGGGTGGAAATGCCGGTGACGAAAAAGATCCGGTCACCCACGGATTCGTTGATGTTGATGGCTCCCAGCTGCACCAGGAAGTAGGCGATGGGTGCGGGCACGATGTAAGCCAGGTAGCTGTAGGACGTAATGACACGGTCCTGGAACTTGTACTGCCGTGCCGCTGAATAGACGCCGAGTGCGACGCCGATGACCAGGGTCAGGATGATGGAAGCCAGGAAAAGCCGGGTGGAGATCCACACGCGGTCCCCGAACTCTGCGTTGATGTAGGCGCCGTTGGGGCTCCGGCCCCAGTCCCAGCGGGTGACGATCCCGGTGAGCCAGTCAACGTAGCGCTCCCACGGGCTAAGGTCCGGGTCCAGGCCCTTGAGTCGCATTGAGTTGGCAACCTGCTCCGGGGTGGGCCGCGGGATCCGCTCCTGCTCGAGCAGTGCCGGCTTGAGCGAGCTGACGGCCAGGAAGTAACCGGCGGAGGTGGTGAGGAAGATCATCACCACATATGTGATGCCGCGCTTGGCAAGGTACTTGAGCATGGGTGCTAATTCTTCAGCGGTGCCGCCGGATGCTGGACGGAGGAACACTCCGGTGTCCGCTGGCGTGCCGTGCCTTTGGCCAATTCAACCATCACTGCTGGATCCTTCCGTCGTCCCCGGCCAAGCACGGATTGTGCCGCCTCACCGGGTTCTGCACCAGCGGGTAGCTGGCCTCCCGCAGCCCTAGGGCAGGTCCTGGTGGACTATGTCGCGGGTCACATTCCAGAGGAAACTATCACAAGCCGTCACCTGAAAAGTGCCGCCATCGCCGGAAATCAGGCGCGCCGTATCAGATCGTTATGAATAGTTCTGTGAAGTTGGTTTGACTGGACGCAGGAGCAATCAACCGCGTAATCTACGCGCCGCCTGCCACCCGTGTGACAAGATCGCGCCAGGAAGTTGCCAGCCGCTCGATGGTCACTCCATGGTCGCGGACAAGGTGCAGGAGCCGTTCAGCGTCCAGGGTGGCATTGAGGGATCCCGCCATCAGCCACGGTTCAGGGGAATCGACGCCGGCTTCGCGCAGGAGCATCTGCACGTGGTGGTTCCAGAGCGCGGCGGCCGGGACGTCAAACCTGCCGCGGGAGGCATGGCCGGCCGCGAGGACCAGGTCCCCGTATTCCAGCACGTAGGCGATCCGTCCGGCACCAAAGGCGATCAGCCGGTCCAGCGGCGCGGCGCCCGGCCCCAGGGGCGGGGGGCCGAACAGAACGCGGGCTTGGAAGGCGGCCTCCGAATCGTCCAGCAGCGTCAGCATTAATCCGGCGCGGCTGCCGAAGCGGCGGAAGATGGTTCCCTTGCCAACGCCAGCGTGTTCCGCCAGGCGGTCCATCGTAAGTGCCGCCACCCCGCCCTGCCCGATCAATTCCCGGGCAGCCAGTAGGAGCCGTTCCCGGTTCCGGGCAGCATCGCTGCGTTCCGCGGCCGTCACCGGTGTCATTCCCGGCCGCACTGGGATGGAACTCACAAAGACAGTGTAGTCACGGGGAATAGAACCGGACTACGGTCCGTTTAGTCCAGTGATGGCTCCCCGAGCCTCTCACTATCGAACGCGGTCCCCGCCGCGACCCTAGCCAGGAGATTCCATGACCAAGAGCACCGTCCTTACCCTTGTGGGCAGCCTCCGCGCCGAGTCCACCAACCAGAAGCTGGCCGAAGCCATCCAGCTCAACGCCCCCGAACAGGTGGACGTGGTGATCCACGAAAGCCTGGGCAACATCCCGTTCTATAACGAGGACATCGACGTGGAGGGCCAGGTGCCGGCTGCCGCCGCAGCACTGCGTGCCGCCGCGGAAGAGGCCGACACCCTCCTGCTGGTCACGCCCGAACACAACGGCACCGTTCCCGCCGCCCTGAAGAACGCCATCGACTGGCTGTCCCGCCCCTTCGGCGCCGGCGCCCTGGCTGGCAAACCGACCGCCGTCGTCGGTACCGCGTTCGGCCAGTACGGCGGCGTGTGGGCCCAGGACGAGGCCCGCAAGGCCGCCGGCATTGCCGGCGCCCAGATCCTGGACGACGTCAAACTCGCCGTCCCCGGCTCCATGGTGCGTTTCGCAGAAGTGCACCCCAAGGACGACGCCGAGGTAGTGGAGCAGATCAAGGGCATCTTCGACGCCCTGGCCGCCGCAGCACCGGCAGCCTAGGCTCCCGCGCAACCTGGCCGCGCCCGGCACGCAACTCCGCGTGCCGGGCGCGGTGCGTTAAAGGGCACTTCCAAGGCCGTGACCAACTCTTATCCCAACCGGTATCTTCCGGACATCCGGGCGGGCAGGGGTGGCCGTAGCGTTAATCCACTGGAAACTACCGGATCGGATTGCGGTGCCCCATGGCAAAAAGAAGGAGTCGGGGCGGCGGTGGCCCCGACAGCCTGACGGCGGCAGCGGGCTGCCTTGCGCTGCTGCTCTCCGCTTGCAGTGCCCCGCTCTCCCAGCCCCAGGAATCGTCCCCGCCTGCAACTGGCGGAACTGCCGCAGCCAGCTCTGCCCCGCTGGCCCTCCTGCCGGCCACGATGGGCGGCAGTACCCCTGGTGCGCAGTATGGGCGGGCGGCAGGAATACCGGAACCCACCCCGCAGGCCACAGCAGCCGCCATGGTTCCGCCGGTAACGTCCTACTTCGTGATGGTGGACGACGGCGGGAGGCACGGCGTGCGCTTCGGCTGCAACGACAGCCTGGTTGGCTCCGCCCCGGCAGGGGGCGCCGGGGATACCCGGCTCAAGGCCGCGATGGGAGGCCTGCTGGGCGGCGAACAGCAGCACGGCGGGCTGTTCAACGCGGTGGGCGGTTCCCGGCTGAAGTTCCTGTCCGGAAGTTTTGACGGCACCACGGTCACGGTCTACCTGGCGGGCACCCTCAAGCCGGGCGGGACCTGCGACCTTCCCCGCATCGAGGCCCAGCTCACCCAGACGGCCCTGCAGGCAGTGGGGGCCATCAGGGCCGACATCTACATCAATGGCCAGGCCCTCGCCGATTTCCTGAAATCGGCGAGGGCCAGTCGGTAAATCGTTGATAAACAACTGTTGCTGTTGAAGCAACAAGTAGCTGTATCCTGACTCTGTGACCCACGAAACACTTGACGCTTCCGCAGGCACGCTGCCCGCGGAAGCCATCGACGCGATCGAGCGTGCCGCCACCTCCGCGCACCGGCATGAGGAGCTGTTTTCTGCCCGGGCGGCGAACATCCGGCAGTCGGCAGTCAGGGATGTCTTCGACATCTCCCTGCGGCCCGGCCTGGTGTCCCTGGCGGGTGGAAGCCCCTACCTGCAGTCGCTTCCGCTGGAGCGGCTGGCGGAAACGGCAGCCAAAATCATTGCCGGAGATGGCCTGACCGCCCTCCAGTACGGGGCCGGGCAGGGAACGGCCGAGCTCCGCGCGCAGATCTGCGAGGTCATGGCCGCCGAAGGGATCCTGGATGCCCGGCCGGAGAACGTGGTGATCACGGCAGGTTCCCAGTCGGCCCAGGACGTGGCCACCAAGCTCTTCTGCAATCCGGGGGACGTGGTGCTGGTGGAAGACCCCACTTACGTGGGCGCGCTCAACACGTTTGAGTCCTACCAGGTCCAGGTGGAGACCGTGGAAATGGACCAGTACGGCCTGGTTCCGGAACTGCTGGAGGCGCGGATCGCCGCCCTGCAGCTGGCCGGCAAAAGCGTCAAGTTCCTCTACACCATCCCCAACTTCAACAATCCGTCCGGCATCACCCTGGCCAGGGAGCGCAGGCAGCAGGTGGTGGATATATGCCGAAGAGCGAATATTCTGGTCCTGGAGGACAACCCGTACGGCCTGCTCCGCTTCGAGGGGGAGCCCCTTGCTCCCTTGCGTGCCGCAAACCCTGACGACGTCATCTACCTGGGGTCCTTCTCCAAGATTTTCGCACCCGGCCTGCGCATTGGCTGGGCGCTTGTGCCGGAGCACCTGCAGCGCCGCTACTACCTGGCGGCGGAATCGGTGACACTCTGCCCGCCCGCCCTGAACCAGATGCTGGTCTCGGCCTACCTGCGCGATTACGACTGGAAAGGCCAGATCGGAACCTACCGCGGGCTGTACGCGGAGCGCTGCCGCGCCATGCTGGCCGCCCTGACGGAGTACATGCCCGCTGGGACCACCTGGACCAGCCCGCAGGGCGGCTTCTTCGTCTGGGTGACACTGCCTGAGGGCGTTGACACCTACCCGCTGCTGCACAAGGCGATCGATGCGGGCGTCGTGTTTATCCCCGGCGCCGCCTTCACGCCGTCGGACGATCCGTCCAACAAGCTGCGGCTCGCCTTCAGCGCCGTACCTCCCGAAGCCATCGCCGAGGGAGTGCGCCGGTTGGCGCCGGTGCTGCAGGAAGCCATCGCCGCGCTGTAGCGTAAGCCACACGAGTGCCGAAAACCGAGCAAAGGAGCATGCATATGGCTGGAATCATTGTTGTAGGGGTTGACGGCAGCGAGACCGCGAAGAAGGCGGCGGAGTCCGCCAAGGACCTGGCTGCCGCACTGGGCGCATCCCTGCACGTCGTGTCCGCCTTCGACAGCGACAAGACCGAAGTGTTCGGCAGCGGCAGCGACCGCTGGATCGTGTCCGACGCCGACGCAGCGGAACAGGTAGCCAGGACGGTGGCGGAATCGCTGGGCCGGGACATCACGGTGACATATTCTGCCGCCCGCGGACGGCCGGCCGACGCCCTCATCAAGGAGGCCCTGCGGATGGATGCACGGATCATCGTGGTGGGAAACCGGCGCATGCAGGGAATCGGACGCGTCCTTGGCAGCGTGGCCAACAGCGTGGCCCACAACGCGCCCTGCGACGTGTACATCGCCAACACCTACGACGCCGACTGACCGCCCAGGACCGGCTGCCGACGTAACGCCGGACACGCCCCGTGGTGGCGGATATCGCTGCGGGGGGTGTCCGTTCTCACCGCTATATCACCGTTTCGGTTGCCGGTGCAAAGATAAAATTGAGGGAGGCCCCCAAAGGCGTGGACACTGACGAATCCACCCCCAGCGAAGGGCTCCCCTTGATTACCTTGCAGCGCCGCCAGCTCGTTGGCCACGACATCCTCCTGGCCCGCCACGGCAACCACATCTCCTCCATGCGGGTGGACCGCAGCAACGGCAGGGTTGTTGCGCTCCTTGATGACGGCACCCTGGACAGCGCCCCCAACCTGATCGCGCCGGGACTTGAGCTTCCGCAGACAGTGCGGAGCGTCCTGCGCGAGGACTGGAAGCTCCTGGGCGCCTGGGCCGGAATGGCGGCCCTCATGGGCGGCCTGATGACCGCAGCCGCGGTGGTTTTGGGAACCACGGCTGATCCTGCCCTGCTTGAGGCACTCACCGCCTACTCCGCATACTAGGACGGGCGCATCCCGGCAAAGGTGCGTTCAGGCCACCAGCAAGCCCTGCAGCAGCCACCAGATTCCGGCCATCACCATCCCGCCAAAGAGGGAACCGGCCACCACCTGCGCCGGCGTATGAGCCCGCAGGACCACGCGTGACCAGCTGACCGCGGGAACCAGGAGCAGCAGCGGCGTCCAGGCGGGGCCGAGCATCAGCACCAATACGACGGCGGCGCAGGACATGGCAGCGGCATGGCCGCTCATTTTCCAGAACGGACTGACGGCTGCCAGGACGGCTACTCCGCCCACCACCGCCAGGACCATCGCGGTCACGCTCCGGGGCGCGTCCACAGCGTTCAACACGAGCAAACCCGCAGCAATGCAGCCCAGCGCCATCAGGAGTACAGGCGCGCGCTGCTTCCGGTCGCTCACGTGGTGGTCAGTGACCTTTCCCATCCGGACCAGCACCAGCAACACCAGGAGCGGAACCACACACACAAAGAGGGCCGCCAGGGCCCCGTAACCGATGGTCCCGGGGAACCCGGCCTCCGGCAGGGGGCTGACCAGCAGTTGGATGCTGACCACCACCGGGGGCTGGAAGACCTCCGTCAGCCACTTGGCGGTGTGGTTCCTGACCCGGATGGAGCCGCTGCTTACCGTCACGTGCTTGTCCAGGATCCCGGGCCCAACGGCCCTAGTCCAGGAGGAGCGCGGGCTCTTCCAGGATGGCTGCGACGTCGGCCATGAATCGGGCGGACAGATCACCATCCACCACGCGGTGGTCGAAGGATCCGCCCAGCGTGGTGATCCAGCGGGGAATCACCTCACCGTCCAGGACCCAGGGCTTTTGCTTAATGGTGCCGAAGGCGACGATGGCTACTTCGCCCGGGTTGATGATGGGCGTGCCGGTGTCGATGCCCAGGGCGCCGATGTTGGTGATGGTGAGCGTGCCGCCCTGCATCTCGGCCGGCTGGGTCTTCCCCGCCCTGGCGGTGGTGGCGAGGTTGTTCAGCGCCAGCGCCAGTTCCTTCAGGGACAGGTCCTGGGCGTTCTTGATGTTGGGGACCATCAGTCCGCGCGGGGTTGCAGCGGCAATGCCCAGGTTCATGAAGTGCTTGACATGGATTTCAGCGGTGTCGGAGCCTTCGTTGTCCACCCATGAGGCATTCACGCTGGGGTTCCGGGCGGCCGCCCAGATGACGGCCTTGGCCAGGATGAGCAGCGGCGAGACCTTGATCCCCTCGAAGTCACGGGAGGCCTTGAGCCGCTTGACGAATTCCATGGTTCGGCTGGCATCGACGTCCACGAAGATGCTGACATGCGGCGCGGCGAAGGCGGATTCCACCATCGCCTTTGCCGTGGCCTTGCGGACGCCCTTGACCGGGATGCGCTCCAGGCGCTGGTCCTGCGGCTTTCCGGCCTTGCCCCAGAAACCGTCTGCCTTGTCCAGTTCGGCGTCGCGCTGCGCCTGGTAGCTGACCAGGTCCTCGCGCGTCACCTCGCCCCGTGAACCGGTGGCAACTACATCCGCGAGGTCGATGCCCAGGTCCCGCGCGATCTTGCGCACCGGCGGCTTGGCCAGCACCCGGTTGACCAGGCCCGTAATGGTGCCGCCAAGGGTGGGGCGGTTGTCGACGGCGGCCGGTTCGGTGGCGGTCACGGCGGCGGGCGTGTGCGGCTGGACTGGCTCGACCTGCGGGGCGTTGAGGGTCACGGCGGCGGCGGGCGTGGTCTTCCGCGGGCGCCGCTTGACGGCATCGGCTTTGGGGCCGGAACCCACCAGCGGACCGGCGGCCGGGGCACTTCCGCCAGTGCCGCCGTCGGCCGCTGTGTCCTCTGCCGCTTCCTGCGGGAGCTTGCCGTAAAGCGGCTGCACCGGCGTCTCATGTTCAGCGGGCGTCTCCGGCGCGCGGACGTCTGCCGGCGTCGGATCGCCGGAGACATCGTCGCTGACGCTGATGATGGCGGTGCCGACGTCCACGGTCACCCCTTCGTCCACCAGCAGCTCGCTGACCGTCCCGGCAAACGGGGACGGCAGTTCCACAATGGACTTGGCGGTTTCAATCTCGCAAAGGACGTCATTGATGGCGACGGCGTCGCCCGGCTTGACCTTCCAGGAGACGATTTCCGCCTCGGTGAGGCCCTCGCCGACATCAGGCAGGTTGAACTTGTTCAGGGTCATGGTGTCCTCAGTAGGAGAGGGCGCGGTCCAGCGCCTCCGTGATGCGGTCGATGTCCGGAAGGTAGTCTTCCTCCACCTTGGCAACGGGATAGGGCATGTGGAATCCGCCGACGCGGATCACCGGGGCCTCGAGCGAGTGGAACGCACGTTCACTGATGCGCGCGGCGATTTCACCGCCGATTCCACCGAACGTCGGTGCCTCGTGCGCCACGATCAACCGGCCGGTCTTTTGGACGGACGCGGTGACGGTATCGAAGTCAATGGGGGAAATGGAGCGAAGGTCGATGACTTCCACGCTCCTGCCGTCCTCGGCCGCGGCGTTGGCGGCGGCAAGCGCCACGGGAACCAGGGGGCCGTAGGCAACCACGGTGGCATCGGTGCCTTCACGCAGCACGTGGGCCTTGAAGGGGTCTTCCGACGGGCCCGGCGCCTGGACGTCAACCTCGCCCTTGAGCCAGTAGCGGCGCTTGGGCTCGAAGATGATCACCGGGTCCTGGCA
Source organism: Arthrobacter sp. Soil764 (assembly GCF_001428075.1). Taxonomy (GTDB): domain Bacteria; phylum Actinomycetota; class Actinomycetes; order Actinomycetales; family Micrococcaceae; genus Arthrobacter. The sequence goes on from NZ_LMSI01000021.1 coordinate 49,489, forward strand.
CTCCACGGCCTGCTGGATCATCCAGTAGGCGTCGTGCGGGTTGGAGGGGGTGATGATGCGCAGGCCTGCCGTATGGGCGAACAATGCTTCGGGGGATTCGGAGTGGTGCTCCACGGAGCCGATGCCGCCGCCGTATGGGATGCGGATGACCACGGGAACCGTGAGGTTGCCGTGGCTGCGGGCGTGCATCTTGGCCAGCTGCGTGGTGATCTGGTTAAAGCCGGGGAAGACGAACCCGTCGAACTGGATCTCGCAGACCGGGCTGTACCCGCGCAGGGCAAGGCCAATGGCGGTGCCGATGATGCCGGATTCGGCCAGCGGCGTGTCCACCACCCGGTCCGGACCGAACTCGCCGATCAGGCCGTCCGTCACCCGGTAGACGCCGCCCAGGGGGCCAATGTCCTCCCCCATCAGCAGGGATTTGGGGTTGGCGGCCAGGGTGGCCCGGAGGCCTTCGTTAATGGCCTTGGCGATGGTCATGGTGGTCATCAGTGGCCTGCCTTTGCTGCCTGCCCGGCGGACTCTTCCTCGCCGGCGAATCCTGCACTGTACTCCTCGAACCACGCCAGCTCCTCGGCCACCAGCGGGTGCGCCTGGGCATAGACGTTGGCGAAGGCCTGCCGGATGTCCGGGTCTTCAAGGTCATGGGCGGTGCGCCGGACATACGCGGCCAGCTCATCGCCGTCGGCTTTGACCTTGGCGAAGAAGGCATCGTCCGCAAGATCCTGGGCACGCAGGTACTTCTCGAGCCGTGTTAGCGGGTCCTTGGCCCGCCAGGCGTCTTCCTCGGTTGACGGGCGGTACTTGGTGGGGTCGTCGGCGGTGGTGTGGGCGCCCACGCGGTAGGTGAACGCCTCGATGAGGACGGGACCGTTGCCCTGGCGCGCGTGCTCCAGCGCCCACTCGGTAACTGCGTGGACGGCGATGACGTCATTGCCGTCCACCCGGATCCCGGGGAAACCGTAGCCCTTGGCGCGGTTCGAGAGCGGCACCCGGGTCTGGACGTTGGTGGGTACCGAAATGGCCCAGTGGTTGTTCTGGCAGAAGAACACCACCGGCGCCTTGTAGGAGGAGGCAAACACCATGGACTCGTGCACATCGCCCTCGGAGCTGGCGCCGTCGCCGAAGTAGGCGATGACTGCAGCATCGGGCTGCTCTTTGGCCCCATCCGTTGCTGCGGCGAGCTTCTGGTCGCGCTGGATCCCCATGGCGTAACCCACCGCGTGCAGGGTCTGGGCAGCCAGGACCAGGGTGTAGAGGTGGAAGTTGGTGTCCTTGGGGTTCCAGCCGCCGTTGGAGACTCCCCGGAACTGGCGCAGGAGTTCGGCCAAGTCCACGTTGCGGGTCAACGCGACACCGTGCTCGCGGTAGGTGGGGAAGATGTAGTCCTGCGGCTGGCTGGCCCTGCCCGAGCCGATCTGCGCTGCTTCCTGGCCGGTCAACGGTACCCACAGTGCCAGCTGGCCCTGGCGCTGAAGGGCGGTGGCTTCAACGTCGAACCGGCGGATCGCGGCCATGTCCGCGTACAGCCTGCGCAGGTCCTCCTGGGTCAGCTTGTCCGCGTAGGCGCTGAAGACCGGATCGGTGCCCAGCTTCCCGTCCGGGCCGAGCAGTTGCACCATCTGGGCCGCGGGCTCGCCCATGACGGCCTCAGCATCGGCTTCCCGCTGGTCGTCTACCGCTGTTCCGTCGAACTCGGTGGAAGGCAGATGAGTGCCCATACCGTCTCCTTGCTTGCCGCATCCGGATGCAATGCAAATGTCGCTGGGATATATGCCTCATAAGGAATACATTCCCTTTACGGCATATACATTGGCTTACTGATCCTAACTTTATCTTCGGTAGGTAGCGGGAGGGCTACTTGTTAAGTGCTAGGAAGTTGCCGGTGCCTTTGTATAGTCGGCACACAACTGGAGGAACCGGGTGTTGGCCTCCGGTTCCCCGATGCTTACCCGCACACCCTCCCCGGGGAATGCCCGCACGGAGAGCGCGCGGGTACCTGCCAGCTCTGCGAAAGCGGCACTTTCGGCACCAAGGGCAAGCCATACGAAGTTGCCCTGGGCATCCGGAATATTCCATCCAAGCTCACGAAGACCCGCTGTTACCCGCGCCCGTTCATCCACCAGTTTTTGTACCCTTTCCACAACCTGGGGGTAATTCGCAAGGGAAACAATTGCGGCTTTTTCGGCTATTTGGGAGACGGCAAACGGGGTTGCGGCCACCCTGAGGTACTGGGTCAATTCCGGATGGGAGACGCTGTAGCCCACGCGCAGGCCGGCCAGGCCGTGTGCTTTGGAAAAGGTACGGAGCACTACTACGTTCGGGTATTTGCGGTAGAGGTCGATCCCGTCGACGGCGTCGGCGGCCCTGACAAACTCCTGGTAGGCCTCATCGATAACCACCACGACGTCGGCCGGCACGGACCGGATGAAAGCTTCGGTTTCAGCCGCGGCAAGGGCCGGCCCGGTGGGGTTGTTGGGCGTGCAGAGCAATATGACCTTGGTGCGGGCGGTCACGGCGGCCGCCATCGCCTCCAGGTCATGCCGCCCGTCCGCGGTCACAGGAATGCGAACGCTTTCGGCACCCGCAAGGCCCACGCTGATGGGGTACGCCTCAAAGGAGCGCCAGGCATAGATGACTTCGTCTGCCTTGCCGTCCTCGTTCTGGCCGGCAAAGGTGGCCAGGATCTGGTTCAAGGCGCCCAGGCTTCCGGCGCCGGCGACGATGTCTTCGGCGGGCACGCCAAGGAATTCTGCGAGGGCGGCCCGCAGTTTGCTGCTCAGCGGGTCCGGGTACCTGTTGAAGTCCGACTGGTTGGCGATCGCCTCGAGAACGGCCGGAATCGGCGGCAGCGGGTTTTCGTTCGATGACAGCTTGTAGCTGGCCAGTCCGCTGACGGCGGCCGGCGGCTTTCCTGCGGCATAGCGGGGCAGCCGGTCCAATACCGGGCGGGGTGCGATGCCGCCGGCCCTGGTCTTAGATGAAGTCATGGCTTCTAGCCTACTTCCAGGGTCCCAGGGAGATCAGGGAGCAAACCCCGTGAAATTGGGGCATGCTGCCAGCCGCACACCAGTACCCATGTGGAAGCATGGTGCCATGGGTTCACTTCTGCTCCGTGTCATCGTCAATGCCGCAGCTCTTTGGGTGGCCAGCTGGATCCTGCCGGGAATGGACATCTCAAGCACGGCGGCTTCGGATGCTGTGGCCAGGACCGGGATTTCGCAGGACACCGACACCATTGGGATCGTCCTGGCCTACCTCTTCATCGGCCTCATCTTTGGTGTGGTGAACGCCCTCGTGCGGCCACTGGTCAGGCTCCTGGCACTTCCCATCACCATCCTGACCCTCGGCCTGTTCGCCATCGTGATCAACGCCGCCATGCTGTACCTGACTGCCTGGATCAGCAGTTACACGCCCGTGCACCTCACCATCGATTCCTTCTTCTGGACCGCTGTCCTTGCGGCGATCGTCATCTCCCTGGTCTCACTGGTAGCGGGCTTGCTGCCGGGCGGCCGGCGCTGACTCCCCAGCCCGCTTGGTATCCGTAAGTAGGCAGGCGGCCGGAAACAGGTACCCAAAGGTGGCATCCCTGTAGGCAACTCGCAAAACTTCAGTACCCGCCACCCATGACCCCCTCGGTGCGGACCTCTTAGGCTGCCAATCGGGCCCCTCCGGAGGCCTGCTTGCTGCCAGTTCCGAAACACGGGGGCCCACGAATGAAGCCCATAAGAATCCTGCTTGCCGCCTGCCTGCTTTTGGTTTGGCAGCCCGGTCCGGCACAGGCGGACGCCGAAACAGGGCCGGCACTGCAGGGCGCCGCCGCGCTTGGCAATGACATTTCGTGGCCCCAGTGCGGCGTCGACCTCCCGGCACCCCCGGCGTTCGCGGTGGTGGGTGTCAACGGCGGCAGGCCGGACACGGTCAACCCCTGCCTGGCGGCCCAACTGGGATGGGCGGACCAAACGTCAGAGGCGGCCGGAGGAACGCCTGCGGCTGTATACGTGAACACCGCGGCAACAGGACCTGTGGATTCACTGTGGTGGCCGGCAGCCAACACGTACCGCGGTATGGACATCAATAATCCCTACGGGATGTGTGATGGCAGTGAAACCCCTGCGTGCGCCTACGTTCACGGATACGCCATGGCCTCTAACGACGTGGAGATCCTGAAGGAATCGGGCGACGCCGTGATGCGGCGCATGTGGTGGCTGGACGTGGAAACCGGCAACAGCTGGCTGTGGGACAAGGCCGTCAATGCTGCCGAACTGGAGGGCATGACCTCGTACCTGGAGAGCACCGGCGTAGAGGTGGGGATCTACTCTACCGGCTATCAATTCGGCGAAATCGTGGGCGAGGTGGGTCCAGGCAGCAACCTCTACCGGCTGCGGAACTGGCTGGCCGGCGCCGAATCCACATCATCTGCCCGGGAATACTGCGCAGCTTCCCCCCTCACGTCCGGCGGCAGCGTCACGCTGACCCAGTTCACTGACGGCGACCTCGACTACAACTACCGGTGCCCCGCCGCCGCCCCGGCACCGGCTCCCCACCCGGAGCCGCAGCCGCAGCCGGCTCCGCAACCCGAGAAGACGCGCAGCAGAGCGTACGCGGAATTGCACGCCGCCCAGATCTCTTAAACCCTGCTGACCTTAATTTCGGCAGGTTCCGCCTGGCACCCGCTCCTGGCTGGCACATTCCTATCTGGCGCCCGGCTGCGGCTGGCCCGAAAAGGGGTCCCTGCGTTCCCGGGGAAGGGCAGGCGGTGGCGGCTTGGTCAGGGAAAACCGGGTGGCTGTGGCAACGACGCCCGCGCCCAGGACCCCGCCCAGCACCGCGGTGGACTGCATCAGGGAAGGGTCCTTGCTGCCCGCCACCAAGCGGGCTGCCTCCTGGTACCCGCCGAGATTGTGGCCCGGTCCCAGTCCGGCGTCTTCTCCACCGCGCACATAGAGGTCGTTGGTCACTGTCACCGTGACCTGGTTCCGGGCGTCCCGGTTGGCCACACCGTCGCTGCCTGGGACCCAGTCCGTGCGGTGTTCCAGGTGGAGGGTGCTGACCTCGGGGGGAGGCGTGATGCGTGAAATGGGCGATCCGGCAGTCAGGACGTACTTCATGTCGTACTCCTTCAGGAACTCCCGGTCTGCCGCCAAGTTCATGGCGTGGATGCCGCCCTGGCTGTAACCCACTGCCACCACGTCCGCTCCCGGCTGGGCACCGGCCGCCCGGAGCGCCTGGAGGACACCGGCATTCACCTGCCGGGAGCTGCTGCCCAGGGCATCGGCAATCCCGGCAAGATCGAAAGGATTGGTGCCTTTGTCTTCGTTATGCACCTGGGTTCCCGGTACCACCACCACATATGCCTTCGCACCCTTGTTGTCCACCTCGATGACTTCGATGTAGCCGCTGCCGCGCTCCTCGACCAGCCTGACCCGTTCAAGCAGGCCGGCAGGCGTGGCGTCCAGGTCGATGGGCACCCGTTCTTCCCGCTTTGCCGTAACCGCGCCCGGACGCAACGCGGGGTTGATTCCCTCAACCAAAGACTTCAGCAGCGGCAGGTTGGTGACTGCATTCGCCACCAGCATCTCCATGGCATCTCCATTGAGGAATCCTGTCCGCCAGAAGTCCACATGCTTCTGGAATTCAACATCAGGATCCGACAGGCCCAGCATCCACTGCGTGTGGGCGGCCGATTCGGCGATGTCGTAGTCCCGCCTGCAGCTCCGCACCTGGCTGCTGATCCGCTGCAGCTCCAGCCGGACCCGGAGGACCGCGTCCCGCGCCTCCCCCACGGCAATGAGCGCGGCAGTCCCCGTGGTTCGCGGCTGGTTTTGGTACGAACCAAGCTCCTGCCACGTCCCGGAGAGTTCCGCCTCGATCGAGGCGAGGCGGCCGACGAGGCCATCAAGCTTTCCGGCCCCCACATCCAGTTCCTCCAATTGGACGGTGATGCCGCCCACGCCACCGGAAATTGTCAGGATGCCGTCCGGGGGCGGGGGTGAGACGTGGATGGGTCCTCCTGAGCCGGCGGGTGTTGAATCGGCCATCAGAAGCGGTTGCCAGGCGAACAATCGGCGGTCAACGCTGCCCGCGCGTGGGCGGCCACTGCGGCAGCGGCTTCCTGCAGCCGGTCCAGCGCCCTCCGGACCGCCACCGCCTGCAGGCTTACCGAATCGCGGTACGCCTGCCCGGCGGGCGATTCCCAGTTCACCAATTGAATCTCGTGAAATCCTGCAAGTACCTCTTCCGTCCTGTCAGAGCATTGGGCCACCCTTCGGCCGAGCTCCTGGACTTCAAGGCTGACGCCCAGCCCGTGGCCCCATATTCCGTCCGTCAGATCGTTCCCCATGCCAGCTTCCTGTCGCCGCCTCCCGGGCACATGATTCGCCCTAACCTTGCTGATTCCAACGCTAGGGAGGCCCCCCTTCCCGGGGTAAGCACCTCCGCCCGCTATGTGGATAAGTAACGTGGATAACCGGCTAAAGCCGCCGCGGCAGTTCATGAAAGAATCAGCACATGCCTGAAACCGCCGCCACAGCTGATACCCGTACGCCCTCAGGACGCCTGGCCCTCGCCGCGTCCCCGGAAAAAATCGCGCTCGGCCCGCTGGACGGCCGCTACCAGTCCGCCGTCGCGCCCCTCGTTGACTACCTGTCCGAGGCAGCCCTCAACCGCGACCGCGTGGCCGTAGAAGTCGAATGGCTTATCCACCTGACCAGCAACAACGTCCTTCCGGGCGCCGGTCCCCTGAGCCGGGAGCAGCAGGACCAGCTCCGCGCCATCGTCACCGAATTCGACGCCGCTTCCGTGGCCGAACTCGCAGAGATCGAGGCCGTCACAGTCCACGATGTCAAAGCCGTGGAGTACTACATCGGCCGCCGCCTGTCTTCGATCGGCATCGAAAACCTGACCGCCATGGTGCACTTCGGCTGCACCTCAGAGGACATCAACAACCTGTCCTACGCGCTCGGGATCAAGGGAGCGGTGGAGGACGTGTGGCTGCCCGCAGCCCGCGCCCTGGTAGGACAGATCAGCAAAATGGCGGAAGACAACCGCGCCGTCCCCATGCTGTCCCGGACCCACGGGCAGCCGGCCACCCCCACCACGCTGGGCAAGGAGCTGGCCGTCGTCGCGCACCGGCTTACCCGCCAGCTGGACCGTATCGCCAAGACGGAGTACCTGGGCAAAATCAACGGTGCCACCGGCACGTACGCCGCCCATGTGGCCTCCGTGCCGGGTGCCGACTGGCAGCAGGTGTCCAGGACGTTCGTGGAGGCACTGGGACTGACGTGGAACCCGTTGACCACGCAGATCGAGAGCCACGACTGGCAGGCAGAACTGTATGCCGACGTGGCGCGTTTCAACCGCATCCTCCACAACGTCTGCACGGACATCTGGAGCTACATCTCCATTGGTTACTTCGCGCAGATCCCTGTTGCCGGCGCCACGGGTTCGTCCACGATGCCGCACAAGGTCAACCCCATCCGCTTCGAAAACGCAGAAGCGAACCTGGAGATCTCCAACGGACTGCTGGACACCTTGGGCGCAACACTGGTCACCTCCCGCTGGCAGCGCGACCTCACAGACTCCTCCAGCCAGCGCAACATCGGGGTGGCGTTCGGCCACTCGCTGCTCGCCATTTCCAACGTGGCCAAGGGCCTGGAACGCCTGGACGTCGCTGAGGACGTGCTGGCCGGAGACCTCGATACCAACTGGGAAGTCCTGGGCGAGGCAATCCAGATGGTCATGCGCGCCGAGGCAATTGCCGGCGTCGAAGGCATGGAAAACCCCTACGAGCGGCTCAAGGACCTTACGCGCGGCCAGCGCGTGGACGCTGCCCGCATGCAGGAGTTTGTGCAGGGCCTGGGCCTTTCGCCGGAGGCCGAGGCCCGTCTCCTGGCCCTCACGCCCGGCAAGTACACGGGCATCGCTGACCAGTTGGTGGACCACCTGAAGTAAGGCCCGCAGCAGGGCAGGAACATACGACGGCGGCGCCGGGCTCCCACGGGGCCCGGCGCCTTTCCGCGCCCCGCAGCGTGACGGCCCTCCGCCGTGCGTCGGCCACCTTCCGGGGTGCGAAACTGGAATCATGAAGTTGCTCCTGATCCGCCACGGCGAAACCCCCGGCAACGTGCTGGGCCAGTTGGATACCGACCACCCCGGCCCCGGACTGACCGAACTGGGCGAACGCCAAGCGGAGGCCATGGCACGCTCCCTTGCCAACGAACGCATCGGCGCCCTCTATGCCTCCACGCTGATCAGGACCCAGATCACCGCTGCACCGCTGGCGCGGCTGCACACCCTTGATATCGAGGTACTGGACGGGCTGCACGAAATCGAGGCGGGGTCGCTGGAGAAACTCACCGACCACGAATCCCACAAGCGGTATATGGGGACGGTGATCTCCTGGGCGGCCGGAGACCTGGACCTCCGGATGCCTGCAGGTCCGAACGGCCACGCCTTTTTTGAACGGTTTGACGCCGCCATCGCCGAGGTGGCGGAGCGGGCCGAAAGGCAACAGCATGGCACCGTTGCCGTGGTCAGCCATGGTGCCGCGATCCGCACCTGGGCCGGGCTCCGGGCGGACGGTGCCGACCACGAATTCGCAGCCCGCCACGTCCTGGCTAATACCGGGATCGTGGCGTTGGAGGGCGACCTGCGTGCGGGCTGGAACCTGATCCACTGGGACGGGAGCCCGGTGGGTGGCCTTGCCCTGGCAGACCCAACCGCCGAGGACCCTACGGGGCGGGATGTGTCCGCGCCCTAAACGCGCTGGCGGTGGCGCCGGGGGGAAAATAAGCCCATTACCCTGCACGGGACTGCGTCCGGCTGAACCGGCCGGGGGCCGTAGCTGGGCTGGCTGGCCTGGCTGGCTTCTGCGGGCACTGGCACCACGGGAATCAGCCGCGCGGCCAAAGCCGCGGCGCCTGCCGCCGTCGGCCGTTCCCTGGGGTCCATGGCGGTGAGGGCACGCAGCAGGACAGCCCATTCACCGAGCTGGTCCGGAACGTCCGGGGACCGAAGGGTCCGCGCCACGAGGGATTCGATGGCGGTGCCCGGATACGCCTTGGAGCCGGTGAGAAGCTCCAGCAGGACCAGCCCCATGGAGTACACATCCCAGGAGGGCTCCACCGGACCGCCGGATGCCTGCTCAGGGCTCATGTAATGCACGGTGCCGGAGGAAATTCCGGGCTCGGGCGCAGACCCCGCCGCGGCGGCGATGCCAAAATCAATGATCCGGACGGGACTTCTGCGCAGGCCGCTCAGCATGAGGTTGGCCGGCTTGATGTCACGGTGAACGAGTCCGCTGGAGTGGACGTGGGCCAGCGCAGCGAAAAAATTCCGAGCCCACAGCGCAACATCGGTCGGACCGGGGTTCTGTGCCCGGATGGTTTCGGCGAGGCTCGTGCCAAAAGCCAGTTCCTCCACCAGAAAGGGACGCCCGGAATAATGCCCGCCCCCAGGCATAACGCCCTGGGCAAGAAGACGCGCAATGGAGGGGTGGTTGAGCTTGGCCAAAACGTCGGCTTCATTGCGGAGCCGCTGGTGCTGCTTCCGGCCATTGGCTGAGGCGATCTTTACTGCGGCATCAGGACCGCCCTCCAGGTCAACCGCGCGAAATACCTCGGCAGCAGCCCCACGGCCCAAGCGTTCCCTGAGCTGGTAGCGCCCGGCAATACGACCGCCGGCCCCGGGTTTCATCGAGTCAAGCGGCAGTGCCGGCGCTGCTGTCGCCGCGATGCTCATGCGGAAAGGGCGACGGAGGCGCGCGGTGCGCTGACATCGGCGGCAGGCCAGGCGTCCAGCTGGAATCCGCAGGCGCAGCGCCATACTGGCGGAAGCTCAACGCTTCCCGTATCGGTTGGCCCGAACGTGTAGCTGGCGCCTTCCCATCCCACGGCCGGCGTCACCAAATGCATGGCGGCCCCGCAGTGAACCGCCGGCTCTCCCTGCGGCGCAATGGTGCCGTCCAGGGGAAACTGCAGCAGCCCGCCCGTCACGTACGTCACGGCAGCGCCGGGACTGGGCGGTGAAACTTCGGTGAAAGTAACCAACACACTCACGACTCCGTTGGGAAGCAACTTCGGGAACAATCGTAAGCTTACATATAACTAGTTGATCTAGCTAGTCCACCTAGTGAATTTTATTGTTTCCGGCTTCAGGAGCTTGAAGGGCTTCGGTCATCCGCTGGAGGAAATCCACCACCACGCGCGCCTCGTCCGCTGTCAGGCCTTCGGCCACCTGCATCATCCGGCGATGCATTGCACCAAGCGTCTCCCGGACTTCCTTGTCCGATTCACCCGTGGGAATGACGACGACGGAACGGCGGTCGGTGGGGTGTGGCTCGCGCCGGACGTGTCCGCTGGCAACCAGACGGTCGATCAGGGAGGTAGTGGAAGCGCTAGTAATATTGAGGAACTGGCTCAGGTCCTTGGGGACAACCTGCTTGCCGGAGGCCTGGACACGCAGCAGGTACCGGAGTGCAAGAATGTCGGTCTCCCCCATGCCCATGGAGTCCCTGGTGGAGCGGCGGATTTCCGTCTCGGCTGCCCGATAGTCCCGCAGCGACTTCAATACCGCAGCACTATAGTCCAGCTGCCCGTCGGGTCCGTACCAGTAACCGGATCCCTCGTTGCCCATAGAAACCATGTACCTACTTTAGACCAACTGGTAACTAGGCTGCCGAGCAACCTTGAGAATGCCTTCCTGGTTGACGTTATCCAGGTGCTAACCGCCAGGAAACACCTCCGTAACTCCTCCCGCCTAGCCTTATCAGGCATACCCCCTCCGGCGAATCGAGGCAGATATGCAGACCAACCCAAGGCTGAACATCCGGCAGGTCTCCTGGTCCCACCCTGTTGGTGCCGACCTTCGCCGCGCCCAGCAGGCCGAACTTGACGCCCGCTTTGGCCGGCCTGACCACGAACCCGGCCAGCCGCCGTCGGGCGCCGACTGCGCAGTCTTCCTGGTGGCATACGACAAGGGCTCCGGTCAGCCCGTGGGCTGCGGGGGACTGCGGCTCCTCGATTCATCAACAGCCGAAATCAAGCGTCTCTACGTACTGCCCTATACCCGCGGGTCCGGCGTGGCCAGCTCCATCCTGGCAGCCCTGGAAGCAGAGGCACACAAGCAGGGGATCACCCGCATCAAGGCGGAGGCAGGGTCCGCCCAGCCGGACGGCCGGAACTTCTACCAGAACTCGGGGTTCGAGGCCATCCCGAACTTTGGCCCTTACGTCGGAGTGGAACACTCGTACTGCTACGCCAAGAGCATCAATGCCCGCAGCGCAGCGCAAACCGCCATGGCTTAGCACCGGACCCTGGCATTGCACGTTCCGCATGCCGTCACCTGGCACCGTCACACTGGGAGTGCGCGCAGCCCCGTCAGCTAATCTCAGCCTATGGAAACAGCGGACATCACCTTCCGGACCCGCAAGTGGGTCCGCCCCGAGGACCTCAACGCCAACGGGACGCTCTTTGGCGGCAGCCTGCTGAAGTGGATAGACGAAGAAGCCGCAATCTACGCCATCCTCCAGCTGGGAAACGGCCGTGCCGTCACCAAGTACATCTCGGAGATCAACTTCGTCAGCTCGGCAGTCCAGGGCGACCTCATCGAGATGGGCCTCACGGCCACAAGGTTCGGGCGGACCTCGCTGACCATGCGCGCGGAGGTCCGCAACATGATCACCCGGCAAAGCATCCTCACCATCGAGGAGATCGTGTTCGTGAACCTGAACCAGGACGGCAAGCCCGAACCGCACGGCTACACGGAAATCACCTACGACCGGGACCGGATCCCCACCCATCACCTGACCGGGACAGTCGCCAAGGACTAACGTTCGCCCCTGGTTCATACCCAGGGCACCCACCGTTTCCCGGGCTGGACCAATGTGGGCAGCCGGGCTGTTTATCGAATCGATAGCTATAACAGCCCGGTTTTTGTCATGCCCGGCTATAGGCTGTGCGGACATGCTCCGATTCCAGTCCAGAAATGAGTCCTGATCGTGCGTAAATTGCAGACTTTGGTTGCCGCCGCCGTCGCCGTCACCCTCCTCGCCGGATGCGGTGGCGGTTCCACTCCACCAACGTCAACGGGGGAAGCAACCGGCGCTCCGGCAGGTGGGTCCGGGGACACTTTGGTTGTCTATACCAACTCCAACGGAGAGGGCCGGGGCGACTGGCTGGCCGGCAAGGCGGCCGAGGCCGGATTCAAGATTGAGATCGTGGGGGCCGGCGGCGCCGATGCCACCAACAAACTCATTGCCGAGAAGAACAATCCCATTGCGGACGTGGCGTTCGGCCTGAACAACATGTACTTCTCTCAAATCAAGAACGAGGGAGCATTAGAGGCCTACCAGCCTGCCTGGGCCGGTGACGTGGACAAGGGACTTGCCGACGGGGAGACGTACTGGCCCCTGGTGAAGCAGGCCATCCTCCTCGGCTACAACTCTGACAAGTTCACCAAAGAAGCAGCACCGAAGGACTGGACCGACCTGTGGACCAAGGACGAGTTCAAGGACCGTTATGAAAGGGTCACGGGCCTGGGGACCGCCACAGCCCAGTTGGTCTTTGCCGGCATCCTCTCCCGGTACCGGGACGACTCCGGTGATTTGGGTATCTCGGACGACGGTTGGAAGCAGGTTGAGCAGTACTTCAAGAACGGCAGTCCCGCCGTTGCGAAAACTGACCTGTTTGCCCGCATCGCGTCCGGCGAAGTGGACATGGGCCAGATGCCGTCCTCGATCATCGCGGAGCGCGAAAAGTCCTTCAAGGTGAACGTCGACACGGTCATCCCAACCGTTGGCGTCCCGCTGGCGGTGGAGCAGATCGCACTGGTGAAGGGCACCAAGAAGAAGGAGCAGGCGCAGAAATTCATCGACTGGTTCGGCAGCGCCGAGGTTCAGGGCGAGTTCGCCCAAAAGTTCAATTCCATGCCCGTCAACAAGGCGGCCCAGGCAAAAGCAAACCCCGACGTGGTGGGCTTCTTCGCCGACCTTAAGCAGCAGGATATCGACTGGGGCTTCGTCCAGAAGAACATGGGTGCCTGGGTGGAGAAGATCGAGCTCGAATACATGACGTAGCCTGCCCTGCCAGCCCGCCGTTTCCGCGTTCCATCAGACAGGTATGCCATGATCCGCTTGGAAAACATTGAAGTTACCTTTGGCGGTTTCACCGCCATTCCGCACCTGGACCTGCATGTCCGGCCCGGCGAGTTCTTTACCCTCCTGGGACCCTCCGGTTGCGGAAAGACGACGGCGCTGCGCACCCTGGCCGGCTTCATCCAGCCGTCCAGGGGTACGGTCCGTGTCGACGGCAAGGATGTGACCCGCCTTCCCAGCGATAAGCGGCAGGTGGGCATGGTGTTCCAGAACTATGCCCTGTTCCCGAGCATGAGTGTCTGGGAAAACATCGCCTTCGGACTCCGGGTCCGGAAGGAAAAACCGGCAGACAGCGACCGTCTTGTGCGGGACATCGCACGGCGTGTGGAACTAAGCGATGAACAGCTGGCGAAGAACGTGGCGGAGCTGTCCGGCGGCCAGCAGCAGCGGGTTGCCGTTGCGCGGGCCCTGGTGCTGCGGCCAAAAATCCTGCTGCTGGACGAGCCGCTGTCCAATCTTGACGCCAAGCTCCGCCACCAGCTGCGCCAGCAGCTCAAGGACCTGCAAAGCGAGTTCGGCATCACTACCGTCTACGTCACCCATGACCAGGACGAGGCACTTGCCATGAGCGACCGCGTCGCGGTCTTCAACAAGGGCGTCATAGAGCAAGTGGGGACGCCGCAGGAAATATACGACCATGCGGCCACTGAATTTGTCTGCAATTTCATCGGCGACAGCTCCGCGCTTACACCTGACTTTGTCTCGGAGGTCAACAGGCTCTCAGGCGCCGCTCTCAGCGCCGATGCCAAATCGTACCTTCGTGTGGAAAAGGCCTCGCTTGACCGGCCCGCCGGCGGGGGCACCGCCGTCGGGCTTCCCGCCACCGTTGTTTCCCGCACCTATCACGGCCTGCACAGCCGGTATGTGGTCCACAGCCACGGCGCGGACATCCGTCTCCTGGTCAGGGAAGACGGAAGCACTCACCCTGACTCCGGCACGGAAACAATCGTCTACGTCCAGCCTGAGCACATCCTCCAATACCATTCAGCAAGTGGAGTCGCACTGCGCCAGGACCAGGCGGTTGCGCTGCCATGAGCACCAACACCACAGCGCGCAGCATGGGCCGATCACCCTTCGTCCTGGTGGTGGGCGTGGTCCTCACCTGGTTTATTGCCGCGTTCCTGGTATGGCCCAACGTCAACATCCTGATTGCCACCTTCTTTCCTGACGGGAGCTTTTCGGGCCGCGCCGCGGAGAAACTGTTTTCCTCGCAGCGGGCCATGAAGGCATTGGGCAACAGCTTCCTCCTGGCCGTGGCGCTGTCCATCACCGTCAACCTGGTGGGCGTCTTCATTGTCCTGGTCACCCACTATTTCCGGATCAGGGGCTCGCGCATCCTCTTCCTGGGCTACGCCTCCACCTTCATCTACGGCGGCATCGTGTTGGCCGCCGGGTACAAATTCATCTATGGCGACAAGGGCATAGTCACCACACTGCTGGTCAAGCTGATCCCCGGAATGGACCCAGGGTGGTTCTCCGGGTTTTTCGCCGTCCTGGTGGTCATGACCTTTGCCACCACCACCAACCACATGCTGTTCGTCGCGAACGCGCTCAAGGGCATCGACTACCAGACCATCGAGGCCGCACGGAATCTTGGCGCTTCGACCTGGACCATCCTGCGGCGCATCGTCCTCCCCATGCTCAAGCCCACGCTGTTCTCCGTCACCATCCTGTCGTTCCTCACCGGCTTGGGCGCCTTGAGTGCCCCGCAGGTGCTCGGCGGCCGCGACTTCCAGACCATTACGCCGATGATCCTGACCTTCACCAACAGCCCCACCTCCAGGGACCTCGCGGCGCTGCTGGCGGTTATCCTGGGCGTAGCCACCATGCTGATGCTCGCCGTCATGTCCCGACTGGAGAAGGGTGGCACCTACTTCTCGGTGTCCAAGGTGTCCTCAGAGCTGCAGAAGCAGGACATCACCAACCCCGCAGCCAATGTGGCCGTACATGCCGTGGCATATCTCCTGTTTGCCATTTACACGCTCCCTGTGGCTTTGATCGTGCTGTACTCGTTCGCCGACGGCGCGGCCATTCAAACGGGACAGCTCTCGCTGGCCAACCTGACGCTGGACAACTATGTCCGCGTCCTCACCCAGCAGTCCGGGCTCCGTCCGTTCATTGTCAGTGTTGTGTACAGCGCCCTGGCCGCCGTCATCGCCGTGGGCGGCCTGCTCTTCGTGGCCCGGCTGCTGCAGAAATACAAAAACTGGGTGGCCTCGGCCTTCGAGTACCTGCTGCACATCCCGTGGATCCTGCCGTCCGCGCTGCTGGCCTTGGGCCTGATTGTCAGCTACGACCACCCGAACCCCCTGGTGGGCGGAGCCGTGCTCACCGGAACAACCGTGATCCTGCTCATCGCCTTCGTCACCGTGAAGATTCCATTCACCCTCCGGATGCTCAAGGCGTCCTTTGCCTCCGTGAACTCTTCACTGGAGGAGGCTGCTGCCATCATGGGCGCCAAGACCATGTACGTCTTTCGGCGAATCCTCCTGCCGCTGGTGCTCCCGGCCGCAGCAGCCATCACTGCCCTGAACTTCAACAGCCTCCTGGACGACTACGACACCGCCATCTTCCTGGCCCATCCGCTGGTACAGCCGCTGGGCCTGGTGATCAAGGCCAACACCGACGGCGCAGAAGGCACTGAGGGTATTGCGAACACGTTCGTTTACACCGTGCTCCTGATGATCATCACCGGCGTGACGATGTACCTGGTCTACGGCAGGTCAGGCCGGCGCAGGGCCAGAAAGCAGCTGCCCATGGAGTCTCCCGGCCCGCAGGCCTCCGGCCCGGTACTTCCCGGGACCCAGGCCCCGGGCGAGGACGACGCCGCACGCCCGGCCGCTGCCGTCCGCTGACTACCTTCCCGCACCGCTGGCGACGCCGGCGCGTTCGTTCCGCCGCCGGGCCAGGTTAAGCAGGCCGTCACGCAGCGGCTGGGCGCGTTCCGCTAGGGCCACCCGCATCATTGCCGCCGACGCCAGGCTAAGGGCACGGGTCCGCAGCCACCTTTGCCGGTTGTAGGCGGCGAGCGCCTTGTCCTGTGGCAGGCTGTTCAACAGATCCGCAAGGGTGACGGCATCCACCAGTGATTCACAGGCTCCCCGGCCGAGGTTGGGCGTCATGGCGTGGGCGGCATCGCCCACCAACACGGCGGTGCCGCGGACGTAGGAGCGCAACGGCGGGGTGGTCCAGATCCGCTGGGCCAGGGAAAGTTCGGGAACGGCGTCCGCGAGCACCTGCCGGATGGCGGGAGCGTGACCCGCAAAACGCAGCCGGGCCTGGTCGAGCGTCTGGGCGACATCGATCCCTGTGGGACCAAGATCGGAACGCCAGCTCGCATACCAGTTGGTCCCGCCCGGTGAGGCGGCGATGCCAAACAGGTCCCCCCGCCCCCAGTACTCCCCCACCTCCTCGGGATTGACCGGTGCAGGGATAGTGCCACGGACTGCAATGCACGACTGGACACGGGCATTCGTGCCGGCACCCCAGACCTCACGGCGGACCATGCTGTGCACGCCGTCGGCTCCAACCACCAGGCCACGATCGTCCGGCAGCGCCTGCAGGTGCACAGCGACTCGGCGGACAGCAGCAGGGACGGCCGAATCAAGAAGCCTCAGGAGGTCCACCCGGGACATTCCGAACAGCTCGCCCCCGTTGACCGTGGCCCACGGTTCACCTGCTGCATTGCGGATGGATCCGCTGCCAAGGACGGGGCTGACCGCCCGGGCCTGGCCAAGGATCCCCACCCGCGCCAGCGCTCTCTGGGCGTTCGGCCACATCGCGAGCACGGTGCCGACCGTAGGCAATTCCGGCCGCTTTTCGTACACCGTCACCTCGAAGCGCTCCGGCTCCAGGCAGGCCGCCAAGGCCAGTCCGGCGATGCCGCCGCCAACGATCGAGACCGTTTCCATGGACATCATGTTATGCCTCACCCATAGGGCAGTGGACGCAGTCCGGCGGCTGCCGGCTCCTTAGGCGCCCCCGGGCCAGCCCGTGTAGGCCTCGGCGAGGTAGGCCATGCCGTGGCGGGATGAGACCACTGAATTGAGTTCGCCGAGCTGGCGGGCGCGGGAGAAGTCGTCCGCGCCGGCCGGGGTATGCAGCATGGTGGTCATCCAGTATGAGAACTGCTGCGCCTTCCACACCCGGTCCAGGGCGCGGTCGCTGTAAGTCTCCAACAGCCGGTCGGAGCCGGCGTTGTAGTGGCTGTCCAGCCCCTCGAAGAGGACTTTGACGTCGTTGATGGCCAGGTTCAGGCCCTTGGCACCGGTGGGCGGCACGGTGTGTGCGGCGTCGCCGGCCAGGAAGAGGTTGCCGTGCCGCATGGGCGTGTGGACGAAGCTGCGGAAGGGAAGCACCATCTTCTCGATGACCGGCCCTTCCTTAAGTTCAAAGCCATTGCCGTTGACCCGGCTGCGGAACTCGGCCCAGATCCTGTCGTCATCCCACTCCGCCACGTTTTCCTTGGGATCGCACTGGAAATACATCCGCTGCACAGTCTCGGTGCGCTGGCTGATCAGGGCGAAGCCGTTGGCGGAGTTGGCGTAGATCAGCTCGTCGGAGCTGCGCGGCGCCTCGGCCAGGATGCCGAACCAGGCGAAGGGGTATTCGTGGAAGTACCACTTGCGGTGGGCCTCGGGGATCTGGAACCGGCAGTGGCTGCGCGATCCGTCTGCGCCCACCAGGAAGTCTGCCTGGATCTCGAACTCAACGCCCTCGGAATCGGTGAACCAGACCTTCGGCCTGCCTTCCAGGTCATGGACGGAGGTGTCGCTGACGCTGTAGCGGACATCGCCGCCGTCGTCCTTCCTCCGTGCTGCGAGATCCAGGAAGACGTCCGTCTGCGGGTACAGCCACACGGACTCCCCCACAAGGTCCTTGAAATCGACCCGGTGGCTCTCACCGTTGAACCGCAGTTCGATGCCGTCATGCCGGTCCCCGTCGCGCAGCACCCTGTCCGAGACGCCGCTGTCCACCAGCAGATTGACGGTGCCGTGCTCCAGGATTCCGGCGCGGACGGTGTGGGAGATTTCCTGGTGGCTGCGGACCTCGACCACCGTGGATTCGATGCCTGCCTTCGCCAGGAGATGGGAGAGCATCAGGCCTGCCGGGCCGCCTCCCATGATGGCCACCTGCGTGGTGATGACTTTTCGTGCCATGGCTGCGTCTCGCTTCGTTGCGGGGCCCGGGAAGGGGCCGGAATGGTTGCCTGGCTTCAGTGTGCGGGAAGAAGGGTGACGGGCGTTACGCCATTTCCGTTCAACGGAAAAGCAGACAGGGGCCGGGACTGCCCACCAGGGGAACAGTCAGGCCCCGGCCAAACCCCTGGCAATGCCGCGGGCGGCCGTTTGCAGTGCCGGCACCAGGGCCTGCAGGCGCATCTCCTGCAGGGGCACCACCACACCCAGTGAGGCCACAGCGCGCTGCCTGCGGTCCAGCACGGGCACCGCGATCCCCCAGGTATCCGGATCCACCACGCCCTTCAACTGCGCGAAGCCCTGGCGGGAGGTTTCGGCCAGCAGCCCCCGGATGTCCGCCGCAACCAGCTTCCCGTCGGGGTCGGCGAACTGGCCCAGGTACTCCTGCTGCAGCGCTTTGTCCTGGTGGGCCATGAGCGCCAGTCCGGCGGACGAGATATGGATGGGCATCCGGCCCGCTACCTGGGCCCGGTTGGCCACCGAGCCCCGGCGGGACAGCCGCTCCACGAAGAGCGCTTCCCAGCCGTCCAGCACCGCGAGGTTCACATTCTGGTTCAGGACCTGCTGGATGTCCTCCATGAAGGGCATGGCCGCCTGCCGTAGCGCCAACGCCGGGGAGGCGCGGTTCACCAGTTCCCATAACCGGAGTCCGGGCCGGACCATGCCGCCGGGAGCGGTTTCCAGCAGCCCGTGGCCGGCGAGCTGCTGCACCAGCCGGTGGGTGGTGGTCAGCGGAAGGCGCGCCCGGTCAGCCAGGTCGGACAACCGGAGGGCACCGACGTCCTGGGGGAAGGCCGAGATCACGCGCACGATCCGGTCCACCACCGAATCCCCCGAGCTTGAGTTCGCCACCGCCGTATCCCTTCCGTTCAATGGGACGTCCAGCGTACCCCCACGGCCGGAAACCTGGGGCGGATCAGGCGGTCAGGCCGCCGTCGTCCGCTGCCGGATGCCGCGCCGCTGCCTGAGGCGGCGCCACGCACTGGGAGCCAGCACCACGGCGATGCCGACGGCGGCGCCGATCACGGTCTCGATGATGCGGTCCCGTAGCAGGATGGAGGGTGAGGCGGGAACCACCAGCAGTGTTGAGACCAGCGCGAGGGGTGTTACGAAGACCTGGGCCAGCAGGTACTGGCGGATGATGAACATCTCGGCGCCGAACTGGCACAGCGCCATCACCAGCACCGTCTGCCACGGCTGCAGCCCCACCAGCAGTACGGCTGCCAGGACCAGAAGGCCCAGGACGGTGCCGATGATCCTTTGGATGCCCCGCCGCACCCGGTGCCGCGTGGTGTGGCCCACCAGCGGCACCACGGCAGCCACCATGGCCCAGTAGTTGTGCCCGAACCCCAGGCGCTCCCCGGCCCAGGTGGCCAGCGCGCCGGCAAGGCCGGCGGCCACCAGGTAGCCGAGCCCCTCAAGCCAGGCCGCGCGCTTCTCCGCGGGCGTGCGCCGGATCCGCGGAGGCGTGGTCCAGGGCGTGCGGTGGCTGGGAAGGATCCGGGACGAGAAGCCCACCAGCAGGGCGAACCCCGTGGTGAGGACAGCCACCAGCATGCCCTGCCAGAGCGGCGGCTGGTTGGGAATGGAGGCGATGGCGGCGAAGGCGAAGATATGGAACAGCGAGCCCGCCGGGCGCAGCCGAAGCCAGGAAATGGCAACGGAACAGGCTCCGGCCACCAGCGTGGTGGCCAGGACCAGCAGCCAGGTGTGGGTGGCGGCGTCCAGGTCCCAGGCGGGACCCATCCGGGCCGCGAGCGCCGCGAGGAGCATGACGAGCAGCATGAGCAGCCCGGCCCGCAGCTGCAGCACAAACCGGACCGCGTGGGGTTCGCCGCGGCCGTAGATCCCCGTGAAGGCGCCGAAGGACGCGAAGATTGCCAGGTCCAGCCTGCCGAGCAGCGCCAGCGTGATCAGGGGGACGAAGACGCCCACGGCGCACCTCAAGGCGGGGTGGTGGTCCTTGTTGCCGGGGCCAATGCTGAACATTTCGGCAAACATCTTCACGGGCAGCGCCTTCCTGGGGTTCCTGGGTGGATTCTCACGGGCGGCCGCGCTGACGTTCCTGGTAAATCCTATGGCGCTGGTCCCGGAAGTCCCCCGTCGCGTTCCCCTGAATGGAATGAGGAGGCAATGCGGCGGAAACAGCACCGGACGATGCTGGTGTCATGAAGCGCCCTGAACACAACACGCCAGCTGCCGAACTGCGCTGCGAGGTCTGCGGCCTGATGCCGGAACCGCCCAAGGCGCGTTTGACCCTGGCCAACGTCGCAGTAATGCTGCCCATCGAGTTGCTGGTCCACGCCCTGGTGGTGGAGACCCACCTCCCCTATGTGGCGAAAGTCCTGGTGCTGACCCTGACCGCCACAGTCCTGGTGATCTGGGTAGCCGAGCCCTCAGCGGCCCGGATGCTGCTGCGCTGGCTGCACGCCCCTGCCCTCCGGCAGCGGCGTCAGCTGGCGTCGGCCCCGTCCCTCTGGCGCGCGCGCACGCTGCTCCGGGACCAGCCGGGGTCGCTGCAGCGGATCACGGCGGCGCTGGCCCGGCTGGACACCAACATCCTGAGCATCCACGTCCACCCGGTCCCGGACGGGGTCCTGGATGAGTTTGTCCTCTCGGTCCCCGGGGAGGTGGGCGAGCCCGAGCTGCTGGCGGCATTGCTCGACGGCGGCGGCAGCAGTCCGCACGTCTGGCCCACCACCGCCCTGGCCATGGCTGACGGGCAGACCAGGGCGCTCAGCCTGGGAGCGAGGATCGCTGCGGCCCCGGACGAACTGCCCCTGGCGGTGGCCGAGCTTTTGCACGCACGGATCGTGCCGCCGTCGGACGCCGGCTTAAAAATGCCCGACGACGGGACGCACCTTAAGATCCCCACCGCCTGGCATGGTCCCATCACCTTCGCCCGGCCGGGAGAACCCTTCACACCGGCCGAGTCCGCACGGGCCCATCGGCTGGCGGAACTGGCCGAGATCATGTCCTACCGGCCGGCCGGGTCCCCAACAGCGCGTTGAGCCCCCACCCCACAACGGTAACCAGGACGATGGCGCCGGCCATGGAAACCAGCTGCACCGGGGCGGACAGGATGCCAAGGCTGACAATCAGCGTGGTGGCGCCCGCAGGAGGGTGCGGCAGGCCCAGCCAGGTCAGGACAAGGGTGGTCAGCCCAACCGACAACACTCCGCTGAGGACATGCAGCGGAGTCAGTCCGCCCACCGCCGCGGAGGGCTGGTCCTGCAGGCCCAACACATACAGGCAGAGCGCCCCTGCGGCCAGCCCCACGCCGTGGCCAACCAAGGTGTTGATGGGCCTTGATGCCTTCTGTTCGGGCGATTCGAAGAACAGCATCACTGTGGGCCCGAGGCTTGGGAACAACCAGGGAAGGTGGAACAGGAGGCCTGCCAGGCCACTGACGGCGAGGACCACGATACCCAGGACTCCGGCGTAGATAGCGGCGCCCAGCTTGTCCCAGCGTTGCTTTGCGCGGTCCAGAAGTGCGGTTTTCATGGCGATTCCTCTCTGCGGGTGCGACTGGCGGACGGCTGGCATCCCTGCCGCCCCCATTCGGGCCCGTACCCCACGCCCGGCGGTCACAATCCGTCAGCAGGGCCGCAGCAGCGTCCGGGATGCAAAAACCCTTGACAGTGGCCGGAGTCACTTCTACCGTTGTTTTTGGGATCCCAAATTGGGATCCCAAAAGTCACACTTCCCGCTCTACGCTCCGGATCGTCCAGCGGGCCTTTTCCCCGCCGGCAGGCCGAAGGCACTGCCAGGCAAGTACTACGCACCATTCGCATCCTCCCCATCCGTAAACTTCCCCGTGAAGGAGAAGCTGTGTCCATCCCAAACACTGAAACAACGTCCACGTCCGACGAGGCCGCTGCCCGCACTGCCGAAAAACCCGGAAAGGACGGCACGCAACGGCGCACCGCCGTCCGCTGGAAAATGTTCCTGCTCCTGCTCGTCCTGGTTGCCGTCAACTACATCGACCGCGGCTCCATTTCGGTCGCACTGCCCATCATCCAAAAGGAATTCAATCTCGCCCCGGAGCTTGTGGGCCTGCTGCTTTCCGCCTTCTTCTGGACCTACGCCCTCATGCAGATCCCCGTGGGCCTGCTCATCGACAAGTTCGGTCCCCGCAAGGTAATGACCGCCTCCTGCGTCGGCTGGGGCGCGGCAACTGCCGCGTCAGGGATGGCCGGAGGCTTCCTGAGCATGTTCATCGCCCGCCTCGGCATCGGCGTGACCGAAGCAGGTGTCATGCCGGCCGGCGGCAAGCTCAACGCCATCTGGATGCACAAGTCGGAGCGCGGCCGCGGAGCCACCATCCTGGACGCCGGCGCCCCGCTGGGTGCAGGCCTTGGCGGCATCCTCATCGCCGGCCTCATCGCAGCAACGGGCAGTTGGCGCAGTTCGTTCGTGATCGCCGGCGCCGCAACAGTCCTGATGGGCCTGGCCGTCTGGTGGTACGTCCGCGACAACCCGCGGCAGCATCGCGGTGTCAATGCCGCCGAAGCCGATTACATCGAAGCGTCGCACGCTGCCGAGGATGCCGAAGCCCAGCTCGACGGCAGCCAGGGCAAGCGCGCGCTGCTCCCCTACCTTAAGTTCCGCTCCTTCTGGGCGATGTGCTTCGGCTGGCTCGGCTTCAATGGAGTGTTCTATGGCCTGCTGACCTGGGGCCCGCTCTACCTCGCCCAGGCCAAGGGCTTCGACTTGAAGACCATCGGCTGGTCCACCTTCGTCATCTTCGGTGCCGGCTTCGTGGGTGAAATCCTGGGCGGCACCATTGCTGACAAGTGGCGTGCGTCCGGCGCCTCAGCCAACCGGGTGATGCGCACCCTCCTGGGCATCTCCAGCGCCGTGGTGATCGGCGGCCTGGTGGGCGTCACCGTGGTCCCGGACCCCACCACCGCGGTGGTCCTGCTCTCCCTCGTCATGTTCTTCCTGCGCTGGGTCGGCCTGTTCTGGAGCATCCCGTCCATCCTCGGCGGCCGCACCAACGCAGGCGTGCTGGGCGGTGCCATGAACTTCAGCGGCAACATCTCCGGGTTCGTCACTCCAATCGCCGTCGGCCTGATCGTGGGTGCCACCGGCTCCTACACGTGGGCGCTGCTGTACTTCGTGGGTTCGGCGGTGATCATGGGCGCATCAGTCCTCACCCTGAACTACAACAAGCGGCTTCCTGTCTAAGCTGACCCTCGCAGGGAAACTTGCAAACAATGCCCCGCAGCCGGGAGCAGTGCCGTACAAAAATCCGAATGGAGCATCATGCTGACCGCCGAAGAGACCCAGGACAAGGACCGCCCCCTCCGCGAAACCGTCCGGGACACCCTCCGCACCAGGATTTTTGAAGGACACTACGCTCCCGGCACGCGGCTGGTGGAGCGCGACCTGGCAGCCGAATTCTCCGTCTCCCGGCTGCCGGTCCGCGAGGCCCTGCGCATGCTCCGCCAGGAAGGCCTCATCAGCGACCGAGGCGCACGCGGGGCTGAAGTGAGCAGCCTCAGCCCCAAGGACGTGGAGGACCTCTTCGACGTCCGCCAGTCCCTGGAAGTCCTGGCCTGCCGGCTCGCCGCCAAGCGGGCCACCAAAGCAGACCTCGCCTACCTCAAGGGGCTGCTGGACAACGCGGAAGCCTTCCTGGCCAAGGGAGCGGTCATGGAGGCACACCGCTCCAACAGCGAGTTCCACGACGCCATCACCGCCATTGCTGACAACAACTTCCTCAAATCCGCCCTGGAACCCCTCCAGGGCCGGATGCACTGGCTGTTCCGGCACGTCAGCGACCTGCCCGAACTCATCCGCGAACACCGCGACCTGTACGCCGCCATTGCCAGCGGCGATCCGGACAAGGCAGCCGCCCAGTCCGCATCACACATCGGAAAGTACCGGGACCAGTTCCCCGAGGACTTCCAGAAGACCGAACCAGAATTCCACCGGAAGAGAAAATGAAACTCCTGGTCATCAACCCCAACATCAGCGCGGATGTCACGGCGCTGATTGAATCCGAGGCGCTCCGATCCGCCTCCCCCGGCACCGAACTGCTGGTCCGGACGGCCGGCCACGGCGTGGAATACATCGAGACCCGCTTTGAATCGCTGATCGCCGCCGGTGCTGTAGCCGAGATCATCGCCGAACACACCCGCGCCGGCGCAGCCCGGGTGGATGCCGTGGTGGTGGCCGCCTTCGGCGACCCCGGCATGCCGGCCCTGAAGGAACTGGCGGACGTGCCGGTCATCGGCATCACCGAGGCAGCACTGTGCGCAGCCGCACTCCAGGGCCACCGTTTCTCCATCATTGCCATCTCGGACCGGATCAAGCCCTGGTACCGGGAGTGTGTGGAGCAGTTCGGCCTCGCCGGGCGGCTGGCCTCCATCCGTTCCATCAATGACTCCCTGAACAGCATCGCCGCCGTGCAGCAGGACTTTCGGGAAACCCTGCTGGCACTCAGCCGGCAGGCCGTGGCTGAGGACGGCGCCGACGTCGTCATCCTTGCCGGCGCGCCGCTGGCCGGCCTTGCCCGCGAACTCAGGGGGCAGATTCCCGTCCCTGTGGTGGACGGGATCTCCGCCGGCGTCCGCATGGCCGAGGCGGTCGCCGCACTCCAGTCCGGTCCGCACCGCGCCGGCGCCTTCGCCCCACCCCCGGCCAAGGACCGCAAGGGCCTGTCAGGGACCCTGGACGCAGCCCTCGCCGCCCGCCAGGAGCATGCCGGCACTTCCACGCCCACCGCCTAGCCACAGCCCACCGACTTCAGGAGGACACCGATGTCCCGCCAGCCTCAACTCGTCATTGCCAACGCCATCGTGGTGAACAGCCACGACCGCCAGGAAGCGCACGTCGTGGTGCAGGACGGGCGCATTGCCCGGCTCGTCGACGCCGCCCTGCCCGTCCCCGCGGCGGACAACACCATCGACGCCACGGGCAAGCTCGTAATCCCCGGCGGCGTGGACGGACACTGCCACGTGGCCCAGGTGACCGGGCGCTTCCGCACCCTTGACGACTACCGGACCACCTCCACCGCAGCGCTGTGGGGCGGAACCACCACCATCATCGATTTCGGCATTCCCCGCGACGCCCAGGAAACCCCGCTCGCCGCCGCCCTGCACAAGAAGGAACTCGCCACACAGTCCCGCTGCGATGTTGCCCTCCACGGTTCCGTGGTCAGCTGGGACGAAACAGTGCCCTGGCAGCTTGGGCAGCTCGCAGCGGAAGGCATCAGGTCGGTGAAGATGTACACCACCAACCGCGGCAGCACCATGGCCGACGGCGACACCATCCTGAAGGTCATGCGGGAAATGGTGCGGCTGGACGGGTTGACCTACATCCATGCCGAGCACGATCCGATCATTGCCGACTGCACGGGGCAGCACGCCCAGGATGGCCGGATCGGCATCGAACACCTGCACCGGACCCGGCCGGAGCTGGCTGAGGAGATCTCGGTCAAGGAAACCCTGGCCATGGCCGAATACACGGGCGCCCCGGTCTACTTCGTCCACCAGTCCACGCCCGGGGCAGTCGACCTGGTGAGCGAGGCCCGGGACCGCGGGCTCCAGGCCTACTCCGAGACCTGCCCGCATTATGTGACGCTGGACGACTCCGTCTACGGCTCGAGATTCCCCGAGTGGTTCGCCTGCTGCCCGCCCATGCGCAGCGCGGAAACGGTGGCCGCCCTCAAGGAGCGGCTGGTGTCAGGCGCCATCCACACCATGTCCTCCGACCACTCCTGCTACGACCTGTCCCAGAAACGCGAGCGCACCGACGACGTGCGCGCCATGCCCCACGGCCTGCCCGGCGTGGAGACGCGGATGCCGGTCACTTTCACGGCCATGACGTCCGCCGGGGCAACCGTGGAGCAGTTCGTGGAGGCCTTCGCCGCAGCGCCTGCACGCATCAACGCCGTGCCCGGCAAGGGCCGCATCGCCGAGGGGTTCGACGCCGACCTGGTGGTTTTCGACCCCGCCGAGGAACGCACGGTGGACGGCTCAGCCCTGCACATGGGAACGGACTTCTCGCCCTTCGACGGGAAGGCACTCACGGGCTGGCCCGCCGTCGTTGTGTCCAACGGGCGGGTGGTCCTGGACGCCGATGGCTTCCATGACCCCGGCGCCGTGGGCCGCTTCATCAACCGCGACGGCTTCCGGGAGCACCAGTCCGCTGCCCCCGAAGCCTCCCAGCTCACCGCCGCCCTCTAGGAGCCACCATGCCCGCAACCACACGCCCGCACAGGATCGGCATGATCGTGCCGTCCTCCAACACCTGCCTGGAACCCCAGACCTACCGCATCCTGGGTGGCCGCACCGACGTCACCGTGCACTTCACCCGGATTCCCGTCACCCGCATCGCCCTGGATGACTCCTCCGACCGCCAGTTCGACCCCGCAGTCATGCAGGAGTCAGCCGGGCTGCTGGCGACGGCGGATGTGGACGTGATTGCCTGGAACGGCACCTCTGGCTCGTGGCTGGGCTCGGCGCACGACCGGGCGCTGGCGGCCGGCATCACCGGCGCCACCGGCATCCCCGCCACCACCTCCACGCTCGCGTACCTTGAGGCCTTCCGGACCTTCGGTACGGAGCGGATCGGCTTGTTCACCCCGTACACCGAGGACGTGAACCACCGGGTCATCGCGTCCTACGAGCGCGAGGGCATCAAGACCGTGGACCACCGGGCGCTGGGCCTCAGCGACAACGAATCCTTCGCCCGGGTCACCGACGACGAAATGCGCCCGGGCTCCCGGGAGCTCGCTGCCGCGGCCCCCGACGCCCTGGTTTACCTGTGCACCAACCTTTACGGGGCCAACATCAGCGCAGAGATCGAGGACGCCACCGGCGTTCCGGTGCTGGACTCCGTGGCCGTCACCCTCTGGCACGCCCTGAAACTGGCAGGTGCGCCGCTGCTTGAGCCCCGATGGGGGCGGCTGCTGGCCTAGCCGGCCTTACATCCGCAGGGTCAGGGCACCGGGCTCCATGGTCATGAGCACGTGCTTGCCCTCGCCCTCGTGGTCCCCGTCCAGCTGGTAGTCGTCCTTGTGTTCCAGCGTGATCTCCACGGTCTTGCCCTGGAAGTACTCCACGGCAGTGTCCTTGCCGCGGCCCTTGCCGATCATTCCCGCCACCACGGAGAGCCAGCCCAGCTTTCCGTGGTGGGGTGCCAGGACCGCGATGTCCAGCAGGCCGTCGTCCACCTTGGCATCAGGGAAGATCTCCAGGCCGCCCTGGACCTTGCCGCAGTTGCCCACCATCACGCTGCGGACCCCGCGGTGGACAGCCCTCTTGCCGTCAATCACCACGGTTGCCTTCACTGGTTTTCCGGGCAGGTTCCGGATCCCGGCGTCCACGTAGGCCAACCAGCCCACCTTGTGCTTCAGTTCCTGGTTGGTGTCCGCCATGATCGTGGCGTCATAGCCCATGCCGGCCATCACCAGGAACATTTGGTCCTTGTCCGGATCGCTGCGGCGGGCGCGGACCACGTCGATCTTCCTTTCCGTGCCCACCAGGGCACCGGACAGGGCGCCGTCATAGTCGGTGACGTCGATGCCCAGGTTGCGCGCCAGGAGGTTGCCCGTTCCCAGCGGCAGCAAACCCATGGGAATGTCCCCGCCGGCCAGGACCTCGGCGACACACCGTACTGTCCCGTCGCCGCCGGCTGCGATCACCAGGTCGGCGCCCTGGGCCAGGGCTTCCTTCGCCTGCCCCACGCCGGGATCCTCCTCCGTGGTCTCGAACCAGAGGGTTTCGCCCCAGCCGTTCTCCTCGCAGTGCTTGGCCATGAGCTCCCGCACGTCGATGTCCACCGTCTTTGCGGGGTTGATGACGACGGCGGCACGTTTGGGGGAAGGGGAATGGTGGTCAGTCATGGCGTCCTCTGGTGGCGGATGGAAAGCAAGCTTCTGAAAGAAGAGTAACCCGCGCCTGGTGCCTTTCCGTGCCTACAGCGCCTTGACCGCACCCAGCACCTGGGCCAGGGAGTCCTTGGCGTCGCCGAATAGCAGGGACGTCTGCGGCTGGTACAGCAGGTCGTTCTCGATGCCGGCGAACCCCGGGCGCATGGATCGCTTGAGGAACACCACCTGCCGCGCCTCCGCCACCTCCAGGATAGGCATCCCGTAAATTGGCGAGCCGGACGAGGTCTTGGCTGCCGGGTTCACCACATCGTTGGCGCCCACCACCAGGGCCACGTCCGTGGTCTTGAACTCCGGGTTGATCTCGCCCATCTCCTTCAGCGACTCGTATGGAACGTTGGCCTCGGCCAGGAGCACGTTCATGTGGCCCGGCATGCGGCCGGCCACCGGATGGATGGCGAAATCCACCTCGATGCCGCGGGCTTCCAGGGCCAGGGCCAGTTCGGCCGCCGTGTGCTGGCCCTGGGCCACGGCCAGGCCGTAGCCGGGGACGATGATCACCCGCTGGGCGTACCCCAAAAGAACAGCCACGTCCTCCGCCGACGACGAACGGACGGGACGCTCGCTGACGGCCGTTGACCCCGCCGTCGAACCTCCCCTGAAGGCCCCGAACAGGATGCCCGCCACGCTCCGGCCCATGGCGGCGGCCATGGCCCGGGTGAGGATGGTGCCCGAGGCCCCCACCAGGGTTCCTGCCACCACGAGCAGGACGTTGCCCAGCACCAGGCCGGACGCCGCGACAGCCAGGCCGGTGAAGGCGTTCAGCAGCGAGATGACGATGGGAACGTCTGCGCCGCCCACCGGCAGCACCAGCAGGACACCGGCGGCAAGGCCCAGGAGCAGCAACAGGACCGCAAGGGGCAGCGAACCGGTGACCACCACGGCCACGCCGGCGGCCACTGCGGCGAGCAGGACCACGGACATCACCACCGGCAGGCCCGGGAACACCACCGGCCGGGTGGTCATCAGTTCCTGCAGCTTGGCGAACGTGATGCCTGAACCCGCAAAGGAGACGGCACCCACCAGGAGCGTGAACACGATGGCCACCCGGACCCAGGGATCGTCCGAATGGGCCAGTTCCAGGAGGGCCACCAGTGCGGCCGCGCCGCCGCCCACCCCGTTGAACAGTGCCACCAGCTGCGGCATCTGCGTCATCTTCACGCGCCGGGCCACCGGTGCCGCCACCGCGCTGCCCACGGCGATGGCGCCCACAATCCAGGGAATGTTCTCCAGCCGGGCGGACAGGAACACGGTGGCGACGGCGATCAGCGCCCCGAGTGCGCCCACCAGGTTTCCCCGCCGGGCCGTCCGGGGGGAGCTGAGGCCGCGCAGGGCCAGGATGAAGCAGACCGCCGCGGCGAGGTAGAGCAGGGAGGTCCAGACGGGGTCGAGGAGGCTCATTTGCTGCCCGCCTTGGGTCCAGTGACGGTCCGGGCTGCGTCCTTCTTGGCGTGGAACATATGCAGCATCCGGTCCGTCACCACGAACCCGCCCACGAGGTTGGCGGTGGCAAGGACGACGGCGAGCAGCGCCACCGCCAGGACCCACGGGTCTGCTGCCTGGCCGGCCACAATGATGGCGCCGACCAGGATGATGCCGTGGATGGCATTGGCGCCGGACATCAGCGGCGTGTGCAGGGTGCTGGAGACCTTGGACACCACCTCGAAGCCGACGAATACCGCCAGTACCGTGATGGTCAGCAGGGCTGTTCCGTCCATCAGAGCGCTCCTTCCTGCCGGGCCGAGGCCGTGGCGGGCTCCGCGGCACTGCGTGCCCTGGCCGCCAGCAGCTCCGCCGTGGGCTGGTGCCGCACCACGCCATCGTGGGTGAGGCAGGCGCCGGCCACCACTTCGTCGTCGAAATCCAGGTTCAGGGTGCCGGCGCCGTCATCGGCGCGGACCAGCAGGGCCAGCAGGTTGGCCACGTTCTTGGCGTAGAGGCGCGAAGCGTCCGAGGCCATGGCCGAAGCCGGGTCCTTGAGGCCCACCAGGGTGATGTGCCCGGTTCCGTCGGCGGTGGGAATCGGGATGTCCTGGCCCGGCACCGACCCTTCCACGTTGCCCCCGGATTCCGCGGCGAGGTCGATCACGACGGATCCCGGCCGCATGCCCTGCACCATCTCCCGCGTCACCAAAAGGGGCGCCGGCCGCCCGGGGACTGCCGCCGTCGTAATCAATACGTCCGATTGCGCCACGTGGGGCGCCAGCAACTGCCGCTGCCGGGTGCCGGCGTCGGAACTCAGCTGCCGGGCGTAGCCGCCGGCCGCCTCCGCCGTCTCGAGATCCAGGCGGATGAAGGTGCCGCCCATGGATGCGACCTCGTCCGCGGAGGCGGGGCGGATGTCGTTGGCGAAAACCCGGGCACCCAGGCGCTTCGCCGTGCCGATGGCCTGAAGTCCAGCCACTCCGGCCCCTAGCACCAGGACCCGGGCGGGCGGCACTGTCCCGGCGGCGGTCATGTACAGCGGGAAGAAGCGGGGCAGCCGGATGGCCGCCTCCAGCACGCAGCGGTACCCGGCCACCAGCGCCTGGGAGGTCAGGGCGTCCATGGACTGGGCGCGGGAAATGCGCGGCACCAGTTCCAGGGCGAAGGACGTCACCCCGTTGTCCGTAAGCGCCTGCACGGCCGGCAGCTCGGACGACGGCGACGCGAGCCCTACGGTGACGGTGCCCCTTTTCAGGGACGCGGCAGTGTGCGGGTCAAGGGGGCGGACGTGGGCAAGGATGTCGAGGGCGGCAATGTCCAGCTCCGGGACGACTGTGGCGCCGGCCTTTTGGTATTCCTGATCCGCGTGCCCGGCACCATCCCCTGCGCCGGTTTCCACCAGGACCTCCAGCCCCAAACCGGCCAGTTGCCTGACGGTGTCCGGAGTGGCGGCAACACGCCGCTCACCTTCCCGGCGTTCCCGCGGTATGCCCAGTTTCACCCGGCAACTCCTCTTCCTCACAAGCAGTGCAGCGGCTCTGCTGCACGCAGTTGGCTAGAGTCTAGGGCCACTCCTGCCGGGACGGGAGTGGGGCGGCCGGCTTGGATAGCAAACAGTTATCTCCCGGCATGTGCTGATGTGCGCAGCGAGGATCCGGCCGGCTGCGCAGGGGCAGTCCCTGCGCAGCGTAACCGGAGGTGGCTGCGCGGTGCGGCGTGCCTGCTATCCGCGCGCCGTGAGGTCCGCGGAGATGAGCTTTGCAGTGGCCATGATCTCCTGCGCCACTGATGCCAGGTAGGCTTCCCGGTCCGGTTTGGCCTCCACGGACTGGGCCTGCAGGGAGACGTTCACCGCGGCCACCACCTTGGATCCGTCGTACACAGGAGCGGCTACGGACATCAGGCCCAGCTCCAGTTCCTGGTCCAGCAGGCACCAACCTTGTGCGCGGACGGTTTCCAGGACAGCCAGCAGCTCCTGGACAGATCCGAGGGCACGCGGCGTCAGCGGTTTGATGTGGGCAGCAGCAAGGTAGGCCTTGAGCTCTGCCGGCGGCAGGTAGGCGAGCAGCACCCGGCCCATTGATGTGGCGTAGGCCGGGAAGCGGGTGCCCACGGTGATGCCGATGGTCATGATGCGGCGGGTTGTCACGCGGGCGATGTAGGCGATGTCCGTGCCGTCCAGCACGGCGGCGGAGGTGGACTCCCCCAGCTTGAGGGAGAGCTCCTCCAGGTGCGGCTGGGCCAGTTGGGGAAGTGACAGCCCCGAAAGGTACGCGTACCCCAGCTGGAGGACCTTGGCGGTCAGCGCGAACGTCTTGCCGTCCGTGCGGACATAGCCCAGCTCCACCAGGGTGTGCAGGAACCGGCGTGCGGTGGCCCGGGTCAGGCCGGTGCGGCCCGCCACCTCGGTAAGCGTCATGACCGGACGCTCGGCGTCGAAGGCACGGATCACGGCAAGGCCCCGCGCCAGCGACTGGACATACTGGTCGCTGGCCTGCGGGGCGGGCTGGGTATCGGTACCTGCGGCGTCGGTCATGGTTACCAATCCTAGGGCTGTCCTCAGGCGGCGGCCTTGAGGGGGACGGGAACGAGTTCCTGGAGTTCTTCGAGGGTGCAGCCGAAGGTTTCACGGACGGTGACGCCGTCGGGCCCGGTGAGGAAGACGCCCTTGTCCGTGTAGACGCGGGTCACGCAGCCGACGCCGGTGATGGGATAGGTGCAGGACTCCACGATCTTGGAGGCTCCTTCGCGGGTCAGGAGGGTCATCATGACGAAGACGTCCTTGGCCCCGGTAGCCAGATCCATGGCACCGCCGACGGCGGGAATCGCCCCGGGTGCGCCGGTGTGCCAGTTGGCCAGGTCACCGGTTGCGGAGACCTGGAAGGCGCCCAGGACGCAGATGTCCAGGTGCCCGCCGCGCATGATCGCGAATGAATCGGCGTGGTGGAAGTAGGACGCACCGGGGAGTTCGGTCACGGGGATCTTGCCGGCGTTGATGAGGTCGCCGTCGATCTGGTCCCCTTCAGCAGCAGGGCCCATGCCGAGCATCCCGTTCTCCGTGTGGAGGGTGATGTTCTGTTCGTCGGTGAGGTAGTTGGAGACCAGGGTGGGCTGCCCGATTCCAAGGTTCACGAAGGACCCCGGGGCGATGTCCTTGGCCACGAGCCGGGCCAGCTCGTCCCGTCCCAGCGGTGTGGTGGAGGTCTGGAGCGTTGTTGCGGTGCTCATCTCAGGCTGCCTTTTCGGTGGTGGTGGAGGTGCCTGCGCCGCTGCCGGCAACCTTAACGATGCTGTTGACGTAGATCCCCGGGGTGACGACATTCTCCGGGTCCAGCGCCCCCGTAGGGACAATCTCCGAGACCTGGACGATGCTCTGCCTGGCGGCCGCTGCCATGATGGGCCCGAAGTTCCGTGCCGTCTTGCGGTAGACCAGGTTGCCCTTGCCGTCGGCCTTGAGGGCCTTGATCAGGGCCACGTCGGCGTGGATGGGGGTTTCGAACACCTGCCATTTGCCGTCCAGGAACCGGGTTTCCTTACCCTCGGCCAGCATGGTGCCGTACCCGGTGGGGGTGAAGAACCCGCCGATCCCCGCCCCGGCAGCGCGGATCCGTTCGGCCAGGTTGCCCTGCGGGACCAGTTCCAGCTCGATTTCGCCGGCCTTGTACTTGGCGTCGAAGTGCCAGGAGTCGGACTGCCGGGGGAAGGAGCAGATCATTTTCTTCACGCGGCCTTCCTTGATGAGCAGGGCCAGGCCCTGGTCGCCCTGGCCGGCGTTGTTGTTCACCACGGTCAGGTCCGTGGCGCCGCATTCGAGCAGCGCGTCGATCAGTTCGAACGGCTGGCCGGCGTTGCCGAACCCGCCGATCATCACGGTGGAACCGTCCTTGATGCCGGCCACGGCTTCCTGGACGGAATCTACGAAGTTCAGCATTACTGGTCCTTTCCAGCGGTGACGTTTTCGAGCACGACGGCCAGTCCCTGGCCCACGCCGATGCAGATTGCCGCGACGCCCCAGCGTTCGCCGGAGGCCTGCAGGGATCGGGCCAGGGTGCCCAGGATCCGGGTTCCGGAGGCACCGAGCGGGTGGCCCATGGCGATGGCACCGCCGTGCCGGTTCACGATGGAGGGGTCGATGCCCCAGGCGTGGATGCAGGCCAGGGACTGGGCGGCGAAGGCTTCGTTAAGTTCGACGGCGCCTACCTGGTCCCAGCCGATGCCCGCCTTCGCGAGGGCCTTGTTTGCCGCTTCCACAGGCGCGTAGCCGAAGTATTGCGGATCATTCGCGTGCGCCCCGCGCCCGGCGATCCGGGCCAGCGGCTCCAGCCCCAGCAGCCCGGCGGCAGCCTCGGACCCGATCCATGCCGCGGAGGCGCCGTCGGACAACGGCGAAGCATTCCCGGCGGTGACCGTGCCGCCCTCGGCCCGGAACACCGTCTTCAGGGCCGCCAGCTTCTCCGCCGACGAGCCGGCACGGATACCCTCGTCCCGGACCAGGTCCGTTCCCGGCACCGGGGTGACCAGGTTGTCGTAGAACCCCTCGTCCCAAGCCGCGGCGGAGAGGTTGTGCGAGGCGGCGGCGAACTCATCCTGCGCTTCGCGGGTGACGCCGTACTTCTCGCGCAAACGTTCGGTGGCTTCACCGAGCGAGATGGTCCATTCCTTGGGCATTGCCTTGTTCACCAGGCGCCAGCCCAGGGTGGTGGAGGCCAGGGTCATGTCCCCGGCCGGGTAGGGCTTCTCGGTCTTGGGCAGCACCCAGGGCGCACGGGACATCGACTCGGCCCCGCCCACCAGCATGAGGTCGGCGTCGCCGGCGTTGATCTGCCGGGAAGCGATGATCGCAGCATCCAGCGAGGACCCGCACAGCCGGTTGACCGTGGTACCGGGAATGGACACCGGGAGGCCCGCCAACAGCGTGCCCATCCGGGCGATGTTCCGGTTCTCCTCACCCGCGCCGTTGGCGTTGCCGAACACCACCTCATCAATCCGCTCGGGATCGAGCCCGGGCGCGCGCTTCACGGACTCCTTGATCACGTGCGCGGCAAGGTCATCCGGGCGGACGGCAGCGAGGCCGGAGCCGAACTTGCCGAACGGGGTGCGCACGGCGTCGTACACAAAAGCTTGGTTCATTACTTGTTCCTCTGGTTTGCGTCTGGGATTCCCAACTGGGTAGCGGTAAGTGTCGTTTTGAGGGGTCAAAACGACACTTAGCGCTACTTAGTTGGGAGGGGTGGGGTTGGTGTCGGCGCCGGTGGCCTCGGCGTGGGTGCTGTCCATTTCACGGAACACCTGCTGTGCCGTCTTGAACGCGGTGTTGGCGGACGGGACGCCGCAGTAGATGGCGGTCTGCAGCAGAATTTCCTTGATCTCGTCCCTGCTAAGGCCGTTCCGGAGGGCGGCGCGAATGTGCATGGCCAGCTCCTCCCAGTGCCCGTGGGCCACCATGGCGGTGATGGTCACGGCGGAGCGCATCTGGCGCGGAAGCCCGGGCCTGGTCCAGATTCCACCCCACGCGATGCGGGTGATCATGTCCTGGAAGTCCTCGGTGAACCCGTCCTTGTTGGCGTTGGCCCGGTCCACGTGCGCGTCCCCAAGGACTTCGCGCCGGACCAACATGCCGCCGTCGTAAATCTCCTGGCTGGTGGCTCCGGGCTGGACCACCCCGTGCCGCTCGGCGCCGCTCATTTGGCTGTTCCCTGTGATTCGGCCCAGCTGATCAGGCTGCGCATCAGATCGGCCACGTGTGCGGGCGCCTCGGCGGGTGCCAGGTGCGCCACGCCCTCAAGCGTCACGGCGGTGGCGGTGCCGCCCGCTGCGGTGATGCCTGCCGCGACTTCGTCCGCCATGGCCGGTGTGGCGACGCCGTCCAGTGCCCCGGCGATAACCTGTGTGGGGACGCGGATGCTGCCCAGCTCGCTGCGGACGTCGAAGGAGGCCAGGGCCTCGCAGCAGAAGGCGTAGCTGAAGCGGTCGGCGTCGCGCAGGGCGTGCAGGAGCCGGCTGCTGAACTCGGGTTCCCGGTCCATGAAGCCCGGTGCGAACCACCGCTGGGCGGATCCCTGGATCATTACGGGCGTGCCCTGGGTGCGGACGGTTTCGGCGCGCTCCAGCCAGCCCTCCGGCGTGCCGATTTTGGCGCCGCTGTTCTGCACGGACAGGCTCTTCAGCCGCTCCCCGTGCTTGATGCCGAGCTGCAGGCCAACCGCCCCGCCCAGCGAAACGCCGGCGTAGTGGAAGGCCTCGCCGGGGGCGATGGAATCAACCAGCTCCACGACGGCGTCCGCGAGTGCTGCGACGTCGAAGGTTTCGGTGGCGGCGGGCGAGACGCCGTGGCCGGGGAGGTCCCAGGCCACCACGTCGTAATCGTTGCCGAGCAGGGTGGCCACACGGTTCCACAGGATGGTGGAGGTGCCCAGGGACGGGCCCGCCACCAGCAGGGGGTGATCGCCCAGGGGTCGCTGGGGTGACAGCAGCGCTGCCTTGAGGGCCGGTTTAGCCACGGGAAGCTCCGTTCGCGTCGGTGGTGGGGGAAACAAAGTCGGGGAAGGCCGCCAGGATGCGGCGGGAAATCTCGGCAGCCTGGCCAAGGTAGCTGCCAGGGTCCAGAAGCTCTTCCAGCCGCTGGTCCGGGACGACGGCGGCGGGGACAGCTTCGCGGAGCAGCTTGCGGTAGGTGCCGGCTTGCTCCGCCGGGGGCACCTGCAGGGTCTGGTCCACCACGTCCTGCAGCTGCTGCTTGCCGCTCCGGCCGTCCTTCTCCTCAAGCAATGGAGCAATCGCGGCGTTCACGCCTTCGGCCAGCAGCAGCGGGCCGGCCAGGTCCAGGTTGCGGCGCATCGCATCAGGGAACACGCGCAGCCCTTCGGCCAGTTCGCGGATATGTCCTGCGGCGCCGAGGGCCAAGGCCAGAAGTTGCCGGAGGGCGGGCCACTCGATGTGCCAGGCCCCGTCCGGGCGTTCGTCATTGAAGGTGGCGGCGGCGAGGTGCAGCTGGGCAGCCAGCCCGGGTGCCTGCAGTGCCGCACTCCGGACCAGGACAGACAGGACGGGGTTCTGCTTCTGTGGCATGGCGGAGGACACCCCGCGTCCGGCGGCGCGCGGCTCAGCCAGCTCGGCCACCTCCGGGCGGCTCAGGAACAGGACGTCCGCGGCGATCTTGCCGAACGCGTCCAGGACCGACGCCAGCGCATGCCCAAGGGATGTCACGGGCAGGCGGTTGGTGTGCCAGGGAGCCGCTGCAGAGGCCAACCCCAACTGGGCTGCCAGGGCATCGGCCAGGGTGAAGGGGGTGGCGGAGGAGCCTTCCGTCAGCACTGTTCCGGCCGCGAGGGTCCCCGCGGCCCCGCCGAACTGGGCCGGGAACTCCAGGCCTTCCAGCTGCCGGCCGGCGGCGGCCACGCCCTGGAACCACTGCGCAGCCCGCAACCCGAAGGTATAAGGAAGCGAATGCTGGGTCAGGCTCCTGCCCACGCACAGTGTGCCCTCATGCCGCCCGGCCAAAGCAGCCAGCGCCGTGGTGGTGGCTTTCAGATCGGCCACTACGGCGTGCACGGTGTTGCGGGCCACCAGCATCAGGGCGGTGTCCAGCACGTCCTGGCTGGTCAGGGAGGTGTGGACCGCTTTTCCCGCGCCGACACCGGCGCTATCCGACGCAGCCACGTTCTTCCGGAGGTCCGCCAGCAGCGGAATCACCGGGTTGCCGCCGCCCTGGGCACGGAGCGCAATATCGGCCAGGTCGTAGCGGCCCGCTTCGGCAGCGGAGGCCACGACGGCGGCCGAACCGGCAGGTGCCAGGCCGGCCCGTTGCAGCACGGCTGCCCAGCCGGATTCGACGGCGAGGATCGCCGCCAGGACCGCCCGGTCACCCGTCAGCGCCGCCACGAGCGGTGACGCTGATACGGGACTGAGCAGGCCGGCGTCGGCCTCTTCCGCAAAGGCGCGCAGATCTCCCAGGGCGGCGTTGGTCACTGGAAGTCCAGGAAGACCGTCTCGCCCTCACCCTGCAGGCGGATGTCCCAGGTGAGGCCGCCATCGGGATCGCGGCGGCCTATCAGCGTCCTGCGGCGTTCGGGGTCGAGCGAGCTGAGCAGTGGGTCATTCGCCAGGGCCTCGGTGTCCTCGGGCAGGTAGATGCGGGTGAACAGGCGGTTGGTAAGGCCGCGGGCGAAGAGCGCCACGGAGATGAACGGCGCCGCACCCGGCTTGGTGGGTCCCGGGTTGACCGTGGTGAAGGTGAAGACGCCGGAGTTGCCGACAGCGCCGCGGCCCCAGCCGGTGAAAGTGTAGCCGTCGCGGACCAGGGAGCCGGTGCGCTGGACGATGTTGCCCTCGGCGTCCGGCTGCCAGATTTCCAGGATGGCGTCCGGGATGGTGTGGCCGGCGCCGTCATAGACCGTGCCCTGCAGGCGGATGGAACCGGGCGAGCCCGGGGCCAGCAGCTCGTTGTCCTTCTCGAACGGGAGGGCGTAGCCGTAGAACGGGCCGACGGTCTGTCCGGGCGTGGGTACCAGTTTGGTGCTCATCTCTACTCCTCATCCCCGGCGTCGCCGTATGCTTCGTTTTCGGTCCAGGTCCGCTTGGGCCCGGTCAGGACGATGTCCCAGTTGTAGCCGAGGGCCCACTCGGGCTCGGTGAGGCTGTGGTCGTACGTGGCCACCAGCCGGTCGCGGGCGTCCTGGTCCACGATGGTCTGGTAGATCGGGTCCAGCGGGAAGAGCTGGTCGCCGGGGAAGTACATCTGGGTGATGATGCGCTGGGTGAACTCGGTGCCGAACAGCGAGAAGTGGATGTGCGCAGGGCGCCACGCGTTCAGGTGGTTCTTCCACGGGTAGGCGCCGGGCTTGATGGTGGTGAACCTGTAGGAACCGTCCGGTCCGGTGATGCAGCGTCCGATGCCCGTGAAGTTGGGATCGATCGGGGCCGGGTGCTGGTCGCGCTTGTGGATGTAGCGGCCGGACGAGTTGGCCTGCCAGATCTCCACGAGCTGGCCCGCCACCGGGCGGCCGTCGCCGTCCAGGACCTTGCCGGAAACGATGATCCGCTCACCCAGCGGCTCGCCGTTGTGCTGGATGGTGAGGTCCGATTCCAGCGCGTGCACGTCCTGGTGCCCGAACGCCGGCGAGTACAGCTCGATGGTTTCCGGGTCTGCGTGCTGCAGGCTCTTGGTGGGGTGGCGCAGGATGCTGCTGCGGTACGGCGCGTAGTCCAGGCGCGGCTGGGTCTCGGGCTGGCCGCCGTCCTTGAGCGCCCGTTGGTAGGCCTCGCCGATGGCGTTGATCTCTGCGCTGAGGTCCGCCTGTGACTCGATGGCCTTGTCCAGGGGCTGGTGGGCAGCCTTCGGTTCAGCCGGGGGCACGAGTTCCTCCGACTCCAGCTCCGCGGTGATGTCTTCCGGCATTGCTGGCTCCTTTCCGGTTGGTTGTTCTCTTGTAGGTCTGGCTGGGATGGTTCAGGTGCGGTGCAGGGAGTCGTACTGGACTGCGTGGCGCACCGGGGCGTTGGGGGCCCCGTAGCCGTCGTAGTTGCCGCGGCGTTCCACCATTTCGAAGAACACGCTGCCCACGGTGGCGGTGTAGAAGTGCAGGAACTCGCCGTCGGCATCCCGGTCGAACAGCAGGTTGAGCTCCTGCAGGGTGGCCAGGAAACCGGGCTCGAGGTCGAACCGGGCATCCAGGTCCTCGTAGTAGTTGGCCGGAATCTGCAGGAATTCCAGGCCCCGGTCCCGGGCGGCCTTGGCGGTAGCCACGAGATCGTCCACGGCGAATGCGATGTGTTCCTGGTAGGTCTTGCGGGCTTCGTTCTGCGCCTGCTGCACCGGTGCCAGGTTCAGCACCAGGCGTACGTCGCCGTTCGAGGCCTGCATGACCTGGGAGCGCACCAGCCCGCTGGGGCTGGGCACCTCCGCGAACGGCTGCGGCTCCAGGGCCAGCGCGCTGGTGTAGAAGAGGACAGCTTCGTCGAAGTGCTGCCACGGCTGGGCCAGGTTGACGTGGTCGATCACCGCGCTGGCTCCGGCGGAAGCGTGTTCCAGCCCTTCCCCGAATTCATGCGTCCAGGCCGCGGTTCCGTCAGGGCTGCCCTGGCAGAGGAAGATCTCGGTGGAGTCCGGGGCGGAGATGCCCTGGAACACTTCCTCGTCCGCCTGCACCTTGCGGGCCACCACGGGGGCCTTGAGCTGCTGGGCCCGGGCGGAGGCAATCACGGGGGAATCGACGTCGAACCCCAGCGCGGCGATGGCTGGCTCGGCATGCTGGGCCGCCTGTTCGTTGATGATCACCCGGGCCTGGCCCATGGTCCACAGCTGGACGTCCTTGGTGCGGTGCCGGCCTTCGAACGCAAACCCCAGCTGGCCCAGGAGCTTCTCCAGCTGCGCGGTGTCGTCCGCCTTGACCTCGGCGAAGTTGAAGCCGGCGGGTTGGTTCACCTTGGGCAGCGTGGCCAGTTCCATGGGGTAACGACGGCGGAGCGCGGCGCCGATGTCCTGCGCGCCGTCGGTGCCGGCCAGCCATTTGGCGCTTTGCTCTTCAAGCCAGATCAGTGAACGCATGGCGTCCACGGCCGTGCGCTCCACATCGGACTGGCGGAAGACGTCGTTGAAGACCTCCAGCGAAACAGGTCCGGTGTAGCCGGCACGGACCACGTGGCCCATGAACTTGGCCAGCTCAAACTGCCCCTCGCCCGGGAACACCCGGTAGTGGCGGCTCCAGGAGAGGACGTCCATGGAGAGCTTGGGGGCGTCGGCCACCTGCACGAAGAAGATCTTGTCCGGGTTGAACGCCTCGATGTGGGAGGTTTCCCAGTCCCGGGACAGGATGTGGAACGAGTCCAGGCAGGTGCCGAGGTTGGGGTGGTCCACCATGTCCACCAGCCGGTAGGCGTGCTCGTAGTCGTTGACGTACTTGCCCCAGGCCAGCGCTTCGTAGGCTACCTTGACGCCGTGGTCGCCGGCCAGGTTGGCAAGCTGTGCCAGCTGTTCGGCGCGGAGGGCGTCGTCGTCGATGCTGGCGGTGGCCACGTTGGAGCAGACCAGGATGGTGTCCATGCCCAGCCGGGCCATGAGCCTGAACTTGGCCTCAGCCCTGCGGAGGTTGGCCTTGAGCAGGTCCGGGGTGACGCCGTCGAAGTCGCGGAACGGCTGGTAAAGGTCAAGGCCAAGGCCCAGGTCCGCGGCCATCTTCCGCACGTCCTCGGGACTGAGCGGGGAGGTGACGAGGTCCTGTTCGAAGATTTCGATGCCGTCGAAGCCGGCGATGGCGCACGCCTGCATTTTCTCTTTGAGGGTGCCGGACAGGCAGACGGTGGCGATTCCGGTGCGCATCAGGCGTTCACCTCCTCGGCGGCCACAAGCTCCAGGAAGTGGCTGCGCATGCGGTCCGGATCGGCATCCAGGCCAGTGAAGATCCGGAACGCGTCCGCGGCCTGGCCAACGGCCATACGTCCGCCGTCCAGGACGTCGCAGCCCTTGGCCCGGGCACCCCGGACCAGTTCGGTGTCGATGGGGCGGTAGACGATGTCCGCCACCCAGTGCCGGGATTCCAGCAGGTCCAGGTCCAGCGGGACACCGGGGTGGGCGGCCATGCCCACGGGGGTGCAGTGCACCAGGCCGTCAGCCACGCGCATCAGCTGCGGCAGCTCTGCCGTCGTGCCTGCCGTCACGGTACTGTCCGGGAAAAAGCCGGCCAGTTCGGCAGCCCGGGCCTGGGCGCGCAGCGGGTCCACGTCCACCAGGTGCAGCGTACGGACGCCGGCCGTCAGCAGGGCGTAGGCGACGGCGGACCCTGCACCGCCGGCGCCCAGCTGCACCACACGGTCCAGCCGGGCTCCGGGGAGGCCGGACGACAAGGCGGCGGCGAAGCCGGAGAAGTCAGTGTTGTGGCCGATGAAGCGGCCGTCGCGGATCACCACGGTGTTCACGGCGCCCAGGCGGCGGGCGTCCGGGCTCACCTCGTCCAGGTGCTGCAGGACCAGCTGCTTGCAGGGGTGGGTGATGTTCAGGCCGTTGAAGCCAAGGGTCCTGGCGCTGTGCAGGATGGCGCCCACCGACTCTCCGGCCAGGCCCAGCTCCAGCAGGTCGATGGGGCGGTACAGGTAACGCAGGCCCTGCACGTCACCTTCCCGTTCGTGCATGGGCGGCGTGAGCGATGGCGTGACGCCATCACCAACCAGTCCCACCAGGTAGGACTCAGTTCGATTGCTCATGCGTGCAGCTCCTTTGGTACGGCACCGGGCAGGCGCGGAAGTTGGGCCGCGCTACGGGGTGACAGGGATTACGGTACATCAATTGTTCACTTATCGCACTCTTGTTCTAGATGCGAACAAGAGGCCTAAACGAGGGGATTTCTTGGCTGCTAGCGCTGCGGCAGCCTGGCGGCGAGCTCCGCGGCAGCTTCCTGCAGCAACGGAACGTGGGCCTTCAGCTCCTCGAGGCCCAGGCGGAACACCGGTACCGCGGTTGCCAGGGATGCGAAGGCATGCCCCTGGCTGTTGAGCAGCGGGACGGCCACGGCGCGCATGCCGGCCTCATTTTCCTCATCCATGACGGCGTAGCCCTGCCGGCGCACCCGCTCTATTTCGGCGCGGAAGGCATCCCGGTCGGTAATGGACTTTGCGGTGAGCGCTTCCAGCGGCAACTCCACCAGGAGCCTTTCCCGCTCCGCATCCTCGGCGAAGGCCACCAGGGCTTTCCCGACGGCGGTGGTGGACAGGGAGCCCAGGTGGCCGGGGTCGCTGGTCACCCGGAACATCTGGGGACCGTCCACCTTGCTGACCGTCAGGTGATGGTGGCCGTCGCGGACGCTGAGGATGGTTGCTTCGCCGGTCTCGGCGGTGACCCGGCGCAGGACCGGCGTGGCAGTACCCGCGAAACCATGATGATTGGACACACGCTGGCCCAGCTGGAAGATGCGCAGGCCCAGGTGGTAGCGGCGCCCGTCCGGCTCGTAGTCCACAAAGCCGTCACGGGTCAGGGATCCAAGCAGGCGATAGGTGGTACTGAAGGGCAGTTCCGCGCGGCGGGAAATCTCCGCGGCGCTGGCACCCCGGGGCTCGTCGCCCAGCAGGACCAGCAGGCCCAGGGCTTTGCCCACCATGTCCGTGCGGTCCGCGGGACGGCCGCCAACCTTGGCTTCCGGGGGCATGGCGTTCACGGGCTCTACGGCGGCGGGGACGGCAGCAGCGGATTCTTCATTGACCGCTGTGGTTTGGTTCACACTCATAGATCGATGTTCCCACAATGTGAGAGCTATTTCTAGATGGTGAGTATTTTCTTGACAGGTGACTGCCCTCACAGTCATAGTTTCTATATCGCACAAGTAGCTCCCACCATGTGGCTACGAATGTTCGGGTCTTTTCCGGACTCCAGCCGCATCGCGCCCCGCCCGCACCAAGGCAGCGGCGGCTGCGACCCCCAGATTCACATCCGCGACAATGTCGTCACACCAAAGGAACACCATGAGCCAGACACTTCCGTCCGCCGGGGCGGGTGCCCTCACCTCCGCCGGGACGCCCAAGAAGGCCGCCCTCGCCAGCTTCCTGGGCAGCGCCGTCGAATACTATGACTTCTTCATCTTCGGATCCGCTGCGGCGCTGATCTTCCCCAAGGTCTTTTTCCCCGATGCAGACACCAACGCTGCCATCATGTCCTTCGCCACCTTCGGGTTCGCCTACGTGGCCCGTCCCGTGGGCGCCATCATCCTGGGCCACTTCGGTGACCGGGTGGGCCGCCGGAAGGTCCTGATGTTCACGCTGCTGCTCATGGGCGCATCGACGTTCGTGATCGGCTGCCTCCCCGACTTCCGGACTGTCGGCTGGTGGGCTCCGGCCCTCCTGGTGATCGCCCGCCTCTGCCAGGGCCTCTCTGCCGCCGGTGAGCAGGCCGGCGCCTCCTCAATGACCCTCGAGCACGCCCCGGACAACCAGCGGTCCTTCTTTACCTCCTGGACCCTCACCGGTACGCAGGGCGGCCAGATCCTCGCCGCCCTGGTCTTCATCCCCGTCCTGGCCCTGCCGGACGAGATCAAGTACGGCATTGGCTGGCGCATCCCGTTCTGGCTCAGCGCCGTGGTGGTCGTCGTTGCCTTCTTCATCCGCCGCACGCTGCACGAACCCCCGGCCTTCGAGGAAGCCCAGAAGAACGCCCAGATCTCCAAGCTCCCCGTCGCCGACCTCCTCAAGGGCCACTGGCGCGACGTCCTGCGTGTTGTCGCCTGCGCCTTCATCGCCGCTGTCTCCACCGTGTTCGGCACGCTGGCCATCAGCTACGCCAAGACCGTCGCCGGAGTGGACGGCACTACCACCCTCTGGCTCGTCGTCGGCGCCAACCTGGTGGCCCTGGGCACCCAGCCGCTCTTCGGGAAGCTCGCGGACAGGATCGGCCGCAAGCCCGTCTTCATCTACGGCGCCGTGGCCAGCGCAATCCTGACCCCGCTGTTCCTGCTCAGCCTCGAGTCCGGCAGCG
The DNA here is from genome assembly GCF_001428075.1 of Arthrobacter sp. Soil764. GTDB lineage: Bacteria > Actinomycetota > Actinomycetes > Actinomycetales > Micrococcaceae > Arthrobacter. The sequence goes on from NZ_LMSI01000021.1 coordinate 93,621, forward strand.
TGCCCCTGATGTTCGTGGCCGCCATCGGTTTCTTCTCCTTCGGCTACGCCGCCTCCAACGCCGTCTGGCCGTCCTTCTACGCCGAGATGTTCAGCACCAAGGTCCGCTTCTCCGGCCTGGCCATCGGCACCCAGCTGGGCTTCCTGATGGCAGGCTTCGCACCGGCCATCGTGGCTGCCATGGGCGGCATCAAGCCCGGCGGCTGGGTGCAGATCAGCATCTTCACCGCCATCATCTGCGCCATCGCAGCAGTCTCCGCACTGACCGCCAAGGAGTCCTTCCGGACCCCCACCAAGCTGCTGGGCCTGAAGTAGGAGCGCCAAAAAGCGCCACACTGGCCCGGTTTTGAAGCCGGAAAGCCCGCCATTCCCCCAAATGGCGGGCTTTCCCCTGTTAAAACTGGGCTGGTTTGGCAGAGACCTGGTGGGGACGCACTACTCCCGGCCGGTCTCCAGCACCGAGGCCAGGTCAAAGTTGACCGGTTCCTCCAGCTGTTCGTACGTGCAGGATTCCGGGTCCCGGTCCGGCCGCCAGCGGTTGAACTGGGCTGTATGGCGGAACCTGTCGCCCTCCATGTGGTCGTAGCGGACCTCCACCACCAGTTCGGGCCGCAGCGGCACGAAGGACAGGTCCTTCCCGGCACTCCACCTGCTGCCTTCGGCGTTCCGCGGCGTCCGTTCCCCTTCTTCCTGCTTGGCCCACGCCCAGGGGTGGTTGTCGAAATCCGTCACCAGCGGTTGGAGCTGGTCAAACAATACCTTGCGTCGCTTCATGGGGAAGGCGCCGATCACGCCCACGCTGGCCAGGCCGCCGTCGTCCTTGTACAGGCCCAGCAGCAGGGAGCCAATGGCGTCCGGGCCGCTCTTGTGGAGCCGGTAGCCTGCCACCACGCAGTCCGCGGTGCGCTCGTGCTTGACCTTGAACATCACCCGCTTGTCCGGCTCGTACCGGCCGTCCAGCCGTTTGGCCACGATGCCGTCCAGCCCGGCCCCCTCGAACTGCTCGAACCACTGGGCGGCGGTGTCCTTGTCCGTGGTGGCCGCCGTGAGGTGGACCGGCGCGCTGCTGGCCGCGAGCGCCTTCTCCAGCGCCGCCCGGCGCTCAGAAAAGGGCCTGCCGGTGTAGTCGTCGCGGTCCAGCGCAAGGAGGTCGAACGCCACGAAACTCGCCGGTGTTTGCTGGGCCAGCAGCTTCACCCGGCTGGCGGCGGGGTGGATGCGCTGTTGCAGGGCGTCGAAATCCAGCCGGTCGCCGGAGGCGCCCACCAGGATGATCTCGCCGTCCACCACGCAGCGCTGCGGCAGGTTTTCCTTGAGCGCTGCCACGAGCTCCGGGAAGTAGCGGGTCATGGGCTTTTCATTGCGGCTGCCGATCTCCAGCTCGTCCCCGTCACGGAAGATGATGGACCTGAAGCCGTCCCATTTGGGCTCGTAGCTGAGGTCACCGCCGCCTGGGATGCCGTCAATGCCGCTGACGGCCTTGGCGAGCATGGGCGGGACGGGCGGCATCACGGGAAGTTCCATAGTGCCCATTCTTGCCCGGCCCGTGCCCTGGACGGTAGGGCGGCACGGCACCGGGAGGGTTTTCAGCCGGCGAGCAGCCAGACCACCAGGACCAGCACGGGCGCCGCGGCGGCCGTGGAGAGCAGGATGGTTTCCCGCGCAACGGCCACGCCCTTCCCGTATTTGCTGGCAAACAGGAACACATTCTGGGCCGAGGGAAGCGCCGCCATGAGCACCACGCCCAGCAGCATGCGGTGGTCCAGGTCAAAGAGGAAGCGGCCGACGACGAACGCCACCGCCGGCATCACCGCGGACTTGAGTGCCGTGGCGGTGAGGATTTCGGCCGTGTGGCCGCCGCTTCGGAGCATTTTGGTTCCGTGCAGCGACATTCCGAATGCCAGCAGCACCACCGGGACGGCCGCGCCGCCCAGGAGCGTCAGCGGCGCCATCACCGGGGCCGGGAGCTGCACGTGGAACGCGGCCAGGACCACGCCCAGGAGCGAGGCGATGATCATGGGGTTCCGGAAGGGCTGGGTCAGCATGAGCCGGGGCGAGAACCGGCCGGCTTCGGAGAGGTCCAGCAGGGTCAGGACCAGCGGGGCGAACAGGAGCAACTGGACCAGCAGGACCGGGGCCACGGGGGTGGCGTCCCCCAGGGCGTACAGGGTGATGGGGATGCCGATGTTGTTGGCGTTGACGTAGGAGCCGGCCATCGCGCCGACGGCCGTTTCGGCCAGCGACCTCCGGAACCAGATCCTGCTGGCGGCCACATAAAGAAGCGCCGTGACGGCCGCCGTGATCAGCGCGAGCGGAACATAGGCGGAAAAGACCACGGAGAGGTCCGATTTCAGCACCACCGTGAAGAGCAGCACGGGGTTGGTGATGAAGAAGGCGGTGCGGGTCAGTGCAGAGATGGTGGGTTCGTCACCCAACCCGCACCGTGCAGCGATATAGCCCACGGCGATGACCACGCCGATCACCGCCAGTCCAATGAGCACACCGCCCACGTGGGGTACTTCCTTCCGGTTCCGCCGCACCCTGCGCCCGGAAGGGCACAGTATTACAAGTCTTAAACTTATCGGACAAGTGCCCCTGCTTTCGGTACCTGGCCATCCCACAGCCCAGGAACCCCTCGACAGGCCGCCGCCGGGACGGTACAGCTTAACGATGGTTACCGTCGGCTTCCACGCATCCCACGAACAAATCAGTCCCGGCCAGTTGCTCAAGGACGTCCAGCACGCCGAACGCGCCGGCTTTGACGCGGCCATGTGCTCCGACCACATCGAGCCATGGTCAGCCCGGCAGGGGCACTCCGGCTTCGCATGGTCCTGGCTGGGTGCTGCGATGGCCACCACCAGCCTGCGGTTCGGCGTGGTGACCGCACCCGGCCAGCGCTACCACCCGGCCATCATCGCCCACGCCTCCGCAACCCTGGCCTGCATGTTCCCAGGCAGGTTCTGGTTCGCCCCCGGCAGCGGCGAAAACATGAACGAGCACATCACCGGCGACGCCTGGCCGACCAAAGACATCCGGCAACGCCGGCTCGAAGAATGCGTGGACATGATCCGCCGCCTGCACCGCGGGGAGGAGGTCAGCCACCGCGGGCTGGTCACCGTGGAGCAGGCCCGGATCTGGGACGTCCCCGACTCCCCGCCCCCGCTCATCGCTCCTGCCATCAGCGTGGACACGGCCCGCCGCGCGGCAGCCTGGGCGGACGGCCTGGTCACCGTCAACCAGCCGGCGCCGAAGCTGCGGGACATGCTCGCCGCCTACCGCGACAGCGGGGGCAAGGGCAAGGCGGTGCTGCAGGTGCACCTGTCCTGGGCCGGCAGCGAGCAGGAAGCGGCGGCCGTCGCCCTGGACCAGTGGCGGACCAACACGTTCGCACCGCCCATTCCCTGGGACCTGCCCTCCGCGGGCCATTTCGACGGCGTGGGCGAGCACGTGGGCGAGGAACAGGTCCGCAGCGCGGTCAATGTTTCCGCCAGCCTTGGCCGGCACGTGGACTGGCTGGCCGGGTATGCGGAGCTGGGCTTCGATGAGCTGTACCTGCACTTCGTGGGGCAGCAGCAGGAGGCCTTTATCGACGCCTTCGCCGCTGAGGTGCTTCCGCAGGTGCGCACCCCTCACCCGGCCGGCACGGAACCGCAGCTTGCGGCGGCAACCGCCAGCCCGGCGTCGGACACCCCGGCATGAGGATCGCCGAGACCTCGGATCTGTGGTGGAAGAACGCGGTGGTCTACTGCCTGGACGTGGAGACGTTCTTCGACGACGACGGCGACGGCACCGGCGATTTCGCCGGCCTCACCCAGCGGGTGGACTACCTCGCTGCGCTGGGCGTGACCTGCATTTGGCTGATGCCGTTCTACCCGTCCCCGGACCGCGATGACGGCTATGACGTCACGGACTTCTTCGGCGTGGACCGCCGCCTTGGCACGTTGGGTGACCTGGTGGAATTCATCCGCGCCGCGAAGGACCGGGGCATGCGGGTCATCGCCGACTTCGTGGTGAACCATACCTCGGACCAGCACCCCTGGTTCGCGGAAGCCCGGAAATCCACTGACAACCCGTTCCGCGACTTTTATGTGTGGCGGAAGGACACTCCCCCGGACACGTCCTCGGAGGTGGTGTTCCCCGGGGAGGAGAACTCGCTGTGGACCCTTGATGAGGCCACCGGCGAGTGGTACCTGCACATGTTCGCCAAGTACCAACCGGACCTCAACGTCACCAATGCCGGCGTGCGGGACCAGATCGCCAAGGCCATGGGACTGTGGCTGGAACTGGGGCTTGACGGCTTCAGGCTGGACGCCGTGCCGTTCTTCCTGGAGACGCGGGGCCAGCCCAAGGACGAGGCCGCCAACATCGACCCGCACGGCTACCTCCGCGCGCTGCGCAGCTTCATCAACCGGCGCAACGGCAGCGCCGTGCTGCTGGGGGAGGTGAACCTGCCCTACAAGGAGCAGCTGGAGTACTACGGCGGCCCCGAGGGCAATGAACTGAACATGCAGTTCGACTTCCTGGCCATGCAGCACATCTATTTGTCCCTCGCCAGGCAGGACGCGCGCCCGCTGGCCGAGACGCTCAAGAGCAGGCCGCCGATCAACCCGGACAACCAGTGGGCCATGTTCGTGCGCAACCATGACGAACTGACCCTGGACAAGCTCAGCGACGGCGAGCGGCAGGAAGTGTTCGCCGCGTTCGGGCCGGACAAGAACATGCAGATCTACGGCCGTGGCCTCCGGCGCCGGCTGCCCCCGATGCTCGGTGGAGACCAGGAGCGGATCCGCATGGTGTATTCCCTGATGTTCTCGCTGCCCGGCACCCCGGTGCTGTTCTATGGCGAGGAGATCGGCATGGGTGAGGATCTCCGGCAAAAGAGCCGCGCCGCAGTACGCACCCCCATGCAGTGGAACACTGAGAAGAACGGCGGGTTTTCCAATGCCAAGGCCTCAGAGCTGGTGGCCCCGCTGGTGCGCGGCGACTATGGGCCCGAGAACGTCAACGCCGCTGCGGCCAAGCGGGACCCGGAATCGCTGTTCAACTTCATGGCAACGCTGATCGCGCGCTACCGCGAGGCACCGGAACTGGGGTGGGGCTCGTTCGGGATCATCGACCAGCCGGAACCTGCGGTCTTTGCCCACACCTGCAGTTCCGACGGCGGGACGCTGGTGCTGCTGCACAACTTCGGCGAAGAGCCGGTGTTGGTCAGTGGACGCGTGGGACCGGAGGATGGCCCGCGCCAGGCATACCGGGACGCCATGCTGCTGGACCTGTTCGACGGCGGGAACGCCCCCTTGGAGCCCGACGGCAGTTTCACAGTGGAACTGGGGCGCTACGGCTACCGCTGGTTCCGTATGCACCGCAAAGGCGACCGGCTGGCACCGTAACCCGCCGCCCGCCGTCGTGCTTTGTGAAAAGATCAACCATGCACGCAATGCAGCACTCCAGCAAGCTTGAAAACGTCCGGTACGAACTCCGGGGCCCGGTCCTGCAGGCTGCCAAGAACATGGAGGCTGAGGGACACCGGATCCTCAAGATGAACCTCGGGGACACGGCACCGTTCGGCCTCGAGGCGCCGGAATCCGTGGTGGTGGACATGATCCACCACCTCCGCGGCGCCCAGGGCTACAGCGATTCAAAAGGCATCTTCACGGCACGGACCGCCATCTCGCAGTACTACCAGACGCGTGGCCTGATGAACATCGGGGTCGAGGACATCGTGATCGGCAACGGCGTCAGCGAACTGATCTCCATGAGCCTGCAGGCGTTCATGGAAAACGGCGACCAAATCCTGGTCCCGGCCCCCGACTACCCCTTGTGGACCGCCGCCGTGACCCTGACCGGCGGCAAGCCGGTGCACTACCTCTGCGACGAGGCGGAGAACTGGTGGCCGGACATGGCCGATGTCGAAGCAAAGATCACCAGCCGCACCAAGGGCATCGTGATCATCAACCCGAACAACCCCACCGGCGCCGTCTACCCCCGCCACATCCTGGAACAGTTCGCGGCGCTGGCCCGGAAGCACAACCTGGTCCTGTTCTCCGACGAGATCTACGAGAAGGTGCTCTACGAAGACGCCACGCATATCCACACCGCCTCCGTGGCCGAGGACGTGTGCTGCCTGACCTTCAGCGGCCTGTCCAAGGCCTACCGGATGCCGGGCTACCGGGCAGGATGGGTGGCCATCACGGGGCCGCTTGCCGCTACCGCCGCCTACCGTGAAGGCCTTGAACTGCTGGCCTCGCTGCGCCTGTGCGCCAACGTTCCTGCCCAGCACGCCATCCAAACCTGCCTGGGCGGCTACCAGAGCATCGAGGCCCTGGTGCAGCCCGGCGGGCGGCTGCGCGAGCAGCGGGACCTTGCCCACCAGCTCCTTACTGCCATTCCCGGCGTAACGTGCGTGCCGGCGTCGGGCGCCATGTATCTGTTCCCCCGCCTGGACCCGGAACTCTACCCCATCGCCAATGACGAGAAATTCGTCCTGGACCTGCTCCGGGACCAAAAGATCCTGATTTCACACGGCTCGGCCTTCAACTGGCCCGCCCCGGACCACTTCCGGTTCGTCATCCTGCCCTCGGTGCTGGACATCGAGGAAGCTGTCCGGCGGATTTCCGCCTTCCTTGCCGCCTACCGCAACGGCAGCGACGCCTGAAAGCCACAGACATGAAACCGGTGCGGCGCGAAGAACTAACCGCACGCTAACCGCGGGGAAACCGCTGCGCAACATTCGCGGCCCACACTGGGTAGTGCAGGCAAGAGCCGGCACCAGCTCCAGCCAGGAGGCCCCCGATGTTGAAGAAAGCGACCACGCATGTAACCAGAGTCCGCGCACTGGACCAGCTCCACCGCGGTGACGAAATCGAAGCCCGCCTCTCCGTGGGTCCTTCCTACGACGACGTGGTGATCCGCCGCGGCAGCGTGCAGGAAACGGCGCCCGGCATCGGAGTGGTGTGGATCCTGGACCGGATCACGGGGGTCCGGAAGGCAATCAATACGGACGAGTGCAGCGTTTGGCGTGTGGCATAACGAACTGGACGTGGGGCTGCGGGCGTAGCCAGTAAGGGCTGCCCGCCGCCTTACCCGTCTCTATGTCAGACGGTCAGCCGCCAGCGACAGACTGGATCACCAGGACCTCCTGGCCCGGCGCCACCTCGGTATCCAGGCCGTGCAACCGCCGCACCTCGTCACCGTTGACGTAAATGTTCACGAACCGCCGTAGCGCGCCGGTTTCGTCACGAAGCCGCCGGCCCAGCACCGCATAGTCGGAGGCCACCGCATCAAGCAGGCTTCCTACCGTCACCGGCCCGTCCGCGGGTGCAGTCAGCACCGACTGCCCGCCAGCCAGGGGCTGCAGGACGCTGGGCAGCAGCAGCGAAATCTCAGGCACCTGCCACCACGGCTGCCCTGACGCACAACACATCCGGCAGGTGGGACGCCACCTCCCTGAAGGTCTCCCCTTCATCCGCACTCGCATAGACGGCCCCGCCGCGCGTACCGAAGTACACCCCGGCGGGATCCGCGGTGTCCACGGCCGCTGCGTCCCGGAGCACGCTGTTGTATTCGTGCTCCGGAAGCCCGGTATTGAGGCGCTTCCAGGTGTTCCCGGCGTCGTCCGTGCGGTGGACGGCGAGCTTTCCGTCGGGAGGGATGCGTTCGCCGTCGGCCTTCAGCGGAATAACCCAGGCGGTGCCGTCCCGGCGCGGATGCGTGAGCATTACGAACCCGAAGTCGGCAGGCAGGCCCTCGGCGATGGAACTCCAACTGTCTGCGTTGTCGTCCGTCCGGTAGACCCCGTGGTGGTTCTGGGCGTACAGGCGTCCTTCCACCGCTGCGTCCGCCGCGATCTTGTGCACGCACTGGCCGAACTCCGGGTTGGGGTCCGGCATGAAGTAAGCCGAGATGCCCTTGTTGCGTGCTTCCCAGGAGGTGCCGCCGTCGAGCGACCGGTATACGCCGCCGGTGCTCATGGCAACGTGCACCGTTTCCCCGGCCGGCTGGACCACGATCGAATGCGCCGCCGCCCCGCCGTAGCCCGCTCCCCATTCACTGCGGTGCGGGTGGTCCCACAGGCCGCGGTTCAGCTCGAAGTGCTCACCGCCGTCAGTGGATTTCCAGACGGAGATCGGTTCGGCTCCCGCCCACACAACTCCGGGACGCGACTCGGCGTCCGGGTAAATCTGCCAGACGCGCTCAAGTGCTGCCCCCGTATCCTCCGGGAACGTGATGGCGCCCTGTTCCGGCTCGGACCAGGTGGCACCGAGGTCATCCGAGTGGGCCACCGTCGGTCCCCAGTGCGGGCTGCGGACACCCACCAGGATGCGGGTGCGGCCCTCCCTGGTGTCGATCCCGATGCTGGGGATCTCCGCCATGAGGAAGTGCGGGCCCGTGAAGGACCACTCCTGCCGGTCCGGGCTGGTGGCCAGCCAGAGCCCTTTCTTGGTGCCGATTGCCAGGACGAATGATTCTGCCGCCGTTGCCATGGGCTCCATGCAACCACCGGACGGGTCCGCCCGCAATGGTTTTCACCCCTGCGGTGCCCCCTTCGGATCCGGCAGGGGCCTCAGTCGACGAACTCGGACTGCGTTTCGATGAAGTCCCAGTCCGCAGCCGTCAGTACCGCAGCGGGATTGCCGGGGTGCGGGCCGCCGGCTTCGGCAATGCCCTGGAGGACCGGGAGCGGCAGTTCCTCGGCTCGCAGGTTCCCGCGCAGCCACTCCTTGCTGTCCAGGTCCAGGTCCAGCCACCACATGAAGATTTCCATGACGTACGCTCCTTGGGTCGATTTAAACGTTAGGCGCGGCCCCGACCGTGGACAAGGTGCTGCAGCGGAAGCAGGTGTGTCCGGCAGGGTTTCGGGTACTGGCAAGTAACCTGGCCAGCCGCTGCCGGAAAAAGACGAGTATCCCCTACTGGCGACTGCCCCGGGAGGCGGCCCCTAGCCTGAAATCTCAAAGCAAGCTGACCGTGCTGCTGGGGCATACAGCGTCACCGCTGGCCTTTCGTTGCCATGGTCCGTTTCACACATATGGGGAGACAACATGAAACGCACCTTTGCCACACTTGGGGTGGTGGGGCTCGGCCTCATCACCCTGACCGCACCCGCCATCGCGGCTTCCGACAGGGCGGTGCCCGCCCCGTCGGACGGAAGCGCCCTGATACCGCTGGAATTCACCCTCAACGGCACAGGCGGGCAGGATCAGCACTCGACAGACGTCATCCCTGCGGCGCCCACGCTGCTGCTGGGGAACAACTGGAACAATCAAGTGATGCCCCTGGTGCTTGTGCAGCCGGGCGGCGGCAACGGCGGAGGCGGCACCAACAACGSCGGCGGCAACGGCGGAGGCGGCACCAACAACGSCGGCGGCAACGGCGGAGGCGGCACCAACA
>NZ_LMSI01000021.1:103232-217604 GCF_001428075.1 Arthrobacter sp. Soil764
AGGCGGAGGCGGCGACACCAACACCGGAGGCGGAGGCGGCGACACCAACACCGGAGGCGGAGGCGGCGACACCAACACCGGAGGCGGAGGCGGCGACACCAACACCGGAACCAACAACACCGGCGACACCACCAGTGGAACTGCTCCCGTAACCCCGGCTGCTGCGCCCGCACAGCCGGTGCCTGCCAAGCAGGTGGCCGCCGTACCAAAGGCAGCACCAAAGGCCGCCCCGGCCGCAGCACCGGTCAGCGTCGGCACAAACCAGGGCTACAACGCTCAAACCGCGGTGGGAGCACCCGACGCCGGCCCCGGTTGGCTTGCAGGCGTGGGAGCAATGGCTGCCGCAGCGGCAGCAGTGGCCGTACGCCGCCGGACCCGTCCAGAGCAGGCCGGCTAGCCGGCAAACCGCCACTACCAGTGGCCCTTTGACAAGGAAGGCGTCCTGCCAGTGCCCGGCAGGACGTCTTCCTTCCAACCCCGCCAACCGTCAGGAGTGCCATGCGCCAGGATCGAAGCCGGCATGCAGCGCCCACGCGGCGCCGCATCCTCCGCTGGAACCGGGGCGATGCGGCCATCCTGCTGTGCGGGCTCCTCGCGTTCCTGTCCTTCACCCTGGGCGCTCCCCTGTTCCAGGCGGCGCCGTTCCATCCGGCATCACCGCGGGCACACGGAGACGCCACCGCCTCAGCAGCCCTGGTTCCAGGCGGCAATGCTTCCGCCAGCCTTGGCTTAGGAAGCGGGGCGGCTCCCATCGCGGAAACCGGCCTGCAGGATGGGTCAGCGCTGCAGGACCCGGTCCCCGGCAGAACGGCAACGGAGGCTGCGCCGGGACCAGAGCTTCCGCCGGCCGCCCAGCCGGTCCGCATCCGTTACCCGTCGGCGACCGTGGACGTGGCCATCCATCCGCTGGACCTGGACGGCGAAGCCCAGTCCAGCCGGACCATAGAACCTCCAGCCACCAAGGACGGCTACTGGCTCACCACGTTTGGCGTTCCGGGCAACGGCTCCGGCAACACCACCTACATCATCGGCCACAGCTGGGAGGGCGCGGACGCTCCCTTCAACCACCTCAGTTCAGCGGCAGCCGTGGGCGACCGGCTCGAAGTGCAAACAGCCGCCGGAACCATCAGCTACCAGGTGGACAGCGTCACCACCTATTTGAAATCAGGGCTCAAAGACAGCCCCGTCTGGGACATGGTGCCCAACCGGCTGGTCCTCATCAGCTGCTACACCGAGGATCCCTGGGGCAAGAACGTGGTGGTCACGGCGTACCCCGCATTGTCCTGAGTCCTTCCTGCCATGCCCCCTGGCACCCGGGGAGTTATGGGCCCAACGTACCTGTTCACAGCCAGCAGGGCGGGCGGACAATTGTCACCATGACATGGGAAAACTTCGACGTCGCCCCGCTGCTGATGGGAATCATGCCTAAACAGCACCCGGAGGTTCTCCGGACTGCGGCCACGCTTGCGGCCCGGCTCTCCGCGCCGCTGGTCTGCGCCTACGTGGACGAAGCCAGCTACCTGGTGGAATGGGATCCCGCCCGTTCCGCCCACCGGCTTTCCCTGCACCCGGACAAAGATGAGGACATGCTGGCGCTGACAACGGAGTTGAAGGAACAGGTCCAGGCGGCAGTGGACAAGCTCCCGTCCGACGGCGGGCCCATCCAGTGGTCCTTCCGCACCCTTTCGGGGGACCCCGCCCGGGCCCTGGCCCAACTGGCGGCCGAAGTGGATGCCCCAATGATCATTGTGGGCACCTCTGAACGCGGATTCACGCACCGGCTCTCCGAAGCACTCAACGGCTCGGTGGGGCAATGGCTAAGCCACCACCAGGGCCGCCCTGTGCTGGTGGTTCCCTACCGGATGCCCGCCCACGAGGACAGGCCCTGAGCGGGAGGATTTCGGGGAAAATACCCATGGTGGAGGCCTGCTTAAAGTAAAGCGAAAGTAGTTATTCGTGGTGCTGGCGCAGGGCCGGTACCAGCCAGTAAGCTGATTCAAGCAAGGCCGGTCCACACCACTGGTAACCGGAATTGCCCAAGAGCTGCTCCGGAGTGCGTATCCCCCAATAACGCACTCCGGAGCTTTTTTGTGTCCTGAAACCGCAGGCCGGACCGTTGCCGGATACCCCTCGGGGGTACTTGCGTCGATACCCCTCCGGGGTATAGGTTCGACCTATGAACGCTATCGAAGAAGCCGTCGCCGCCTTGGAAGGTGAAGCCTCGGCCACGGAGGCCGGCGCTGCAGCCCACCACGGTTACACGGGAAACAAGGATGCATACCTTCGCCGGCTGAAGCGCATCGAGGGGCAGGTCCGGGGCATTGCCCGGATGGTGGATGAGGACAAATACTGCATCGACATCCTCACCCAGGTTGCCGCCGTCACCAAGGCCCTGCACGCCGTCAGCCTCGGGCTCGTCGAGGAACACATCGGCCACTGCGTGGTGGGTGCCGCCTCGGAACCGGACCCGGGAGCACGCGCTGAGGCCATCGATGCCAAGGTCAAGGAAGCCGCCGACGCCATCGGCCGCCTCCTTCGCTGACACCATTCCACACCCAAACCCCGGCCACCGCCGGCACCCTACAAAGGAGCAAGCCATGAGCACCACCTCCCCCACCACCACCATCAGCGTCTCCGGCATGACCTGCGGGCACTGCGTGTCGGCCGTCAGTGAAGAACTCGAAGCCCTGGAGGGCGTTGAAGCAGTGGACGTCGATCTGAACGCCGGCGGCATTTCAACAGTGACCATTACCTCAAGCAAGGAACTCCACCCTTCCGAGATCGGGGAGGCCGTCGCCGAGGCGGGCTACCTGGTCGTCGCCAACGAGGCCTAGAAGCCCCAACACCCCCGGAAAGCTGACATGAGCCACCAAGAACTGCTGCACCAACCCGGTACCCGAATCGTCGAACTGGACATCGAGGGGATGACCTGCGCGTCCTGCGTCAACCGGGTGGAGAAAAAGCTCGGGAAGCTCGACGGCGTGTCGGCAACGGTAAACCTCCCGCTGGAATCCGCCTACGTCACGGTCCCAGAGGGCATCACCGACGAACAGCTAGTGGATACGGTGAACGCTGCAGGCTACACCGCAAGCGTCCGTGCGCCGCGCCGTCCGGCCGGCGATGGCGGGGACTTGCGGCAGCATGCGTCTAAGCGAGGAACGAGCGAGCATGCAGAGCAAGTGTCCGGCGTCGCCGCGCAGCTCCGCCCGCGCCTCATCCTCGCCGCGGTGCTGACCATCCCGGTGTTCCTTGTCAGCATGGTCCCCGCGTTCCAGTTCCCGAATTGGGGCTGGGCGGCGGCGGTGCTGGCGTTGCCGGTGGTCACGTGGGCGGCCTGGCCCTTCCACCGGGCGGCAGCGGTCAATGCGCGCCATCTGGCCTCCACCATGGATACCTTGGTGTCACTCGGGGTGGCGGCCGCTTACCTGTTTTCGGCGTGGCAGCTGCTGGCGGACCCCCGCATGACGGAGCATCCCGGCATGGAGGGCATGCCCGGGGGCCTGTACTTCGAGGTGGCGTCGGTGGTCACCACCTTCCTGCTCCTGGGCCGGTACCTGGAGGCCAATGCCAAGCAAAAGGCAGGCGACGCGCTCCAGGCCCTGCTGAACCTGGGCGCCAAGGACGCCACCGTCCTGCGTGGCGGCCTGGAAGAGAAGATCCCTGCGGACCGCCTGCAGGTGGGCGATGTCCTGGTGGTCCGGCCGGGCGAGAAGATCGCCACCGACGGCGTGGTGGTGGACGGCGCCTCCGCCGTGGATGCCTCCCTGGTCACGGGTGAGTCCGTCCCCGTCGAAGTGGGCCCGGACAGCCGCGTCACCGGTGCAACCATCAACACCTCCGGCCGCCTGCTGGTCAAGGCAACACGGGTTGGCTCGGAAACCACGCTGGCCCAGATGGCACGCCTGGTATCGCAGGCACAGACCGGCAAGGCCCCCATCGCGCGGCTCGCCGACCGCATCAGCGCCGTCTTTGTCCCGGTGGTCCTGGCCATCGCCGCCCTGACGTTCATCCTCTGGCTGGTCCTCGCCGGCCCGGGAGCCGACGGAAGCAACCTGCGGGAGGCATTCACGGCCGCCGTCGCGGTCCTTGTGATCGCCTGCCCATGCGCACTGGGCCTGGCCACCCCGGTTGGCCTGCTGACGGGCACCGGCCGGGGTGCACAGCTGGGCATCCTGATCAAGGGCCCGCAGGTACTGGAGGACACCCGAACCGTGGACACCATCCTGCTGGACAAGACCGGAACGGTCACCACCGGCGTCCTGGCCGTGGACGCAACGGCAGCGTTCCCCGGCTTCCAGGAAGGGGACGTCCTCCGGCTCGCCGGGGCCGTTGAAGCCGCCAGCGAGCACCCGGTGGCCCGCGCCATTGCGGCAGCAGCAGCTTCCGCCGCACCTTTGGCCCATACAGGGCACGACGGCGGCGCGTCGCCTTCCGCGCGCTTGGCGGCAGTTCACTTGCCGGCAGTCCAGGGGTTCAGTTCCGCCCCCGGCGGTGGCGTATCGGGGACCGTCGAGGGCAGGCGCGTGATGGCTGGGCGGAGCGGCTGGCTGGAGCAGAACGGCATTGCCCTGGACGCCGGCCAGCATGCGCAGCTGGCGGCTGCCGAGGAGGGCGGCGCCACGGCCATCTGCGTCGCAGTGGATGGGACACCGGCCGGAATCATCAGCCTCAGGGACAGTGTCAAGGAAGGTTCCGCCGCCGCCGTCGACCGGCTGAAGGCGTTGGGCCTGCGGCCCATCCTGCTGACCGGGGACAACGCCGCCGTCGCCGCCCGGGTGGCTGCCGCCGTCGGCATCGCTCCGGACGATGTCCAGGCCGGTGTCCTGCCAGAAGGGAAGGTGGAGGCAGTCCGGAAGCTCCAGGCGGGCGGGGCCACGGTGGCCATGGCCGGGGACGGCGTCAATGATGCCGCAGCCCTTGCACAGGCGGACCTCGGAATTGCGATGGGCTCCGGTACTGACGTGGCCATCGAAGCCGCCGACCTGACCGTGATGGGCAACGACCTCGCCCAGGTGGCCCAGGCCATCGAACTGTCCCGGAAGACCCTGGGCACCATCAAAACCAACCTGTTCTGGGCGTTCTTCTACAACGCGGTGGGCATCCCGGTGGCCGCCCTGGGCCTGCTCAACCCCATGATCGCCGGCGGGGCCATGGCGGCCAGCTCGGTCCTGGTGGTGGCCAACTCGCTGCGGCTGCGCAGCTTTGGGAAACGCTGAGGACTCAGGCGGCGCCGTAACGAACCGCGGCGCGCGCCCTGGCCTTGGCCGCTTCGGCCTCCCGGTCCTTCGGTGGAGCCTGCGTCACCAGGGAATCCAGCAGGTGCTGCGTGATGTGGGCTATCTGGTGCACGGCCTCGTCAAAGGCCTCCTGGTTGGCCTTGGACGGTTTGGTGCTGCCGCTGACCTTGCGGACGTACTGCAGCGCGGCGGCATTCACCTCCTCGGACGTGGCGTGCGGCTCGAAGTTGTGGAGGGTTCGGATATTCCGGCACATAACGCCATGCTAGGCTCTTCCAACGCCTGGGATCGACCCCCTTTTTCATGGTCTTCACCCGGCGTCGATGGGGAGCCCGGCATGGGCAGGGCTGCCCATCGACACTGTTGGGGGGCCGGGATAGGTTTTAGGCAATGGATCTTCCGGATGAGCCGGGGGGCCGCTGGGGATGCCGATCTGGTTCGGATCCACTACCTAACAAGGAGAAACTGATGGCTATTTGGGGTGCAGACGTTGAGCAGCTTCGCCAGCTCGGCAGCAAGCTTCAGGCAGGGGCGTCCGAGATCGAGACGCAGAAGTCCACTCTTACCAAGGTCCTGAGCGGCACCGACTGGAAGGGCCCGGACGCTGACAAGTTCCGCCAGGAGTGGTCCGGAACCCACACCACCATGCTGACCAAGGTTGCCGAGGCACTGAAGGAAGCCGGCAGCCAGGCCAAGCGCAACGCCGAGCAGCAGAGCCAGGCATCGAACTAGGCTTATTGCCACATTTTGGCGGGGCAGGGACACCAAAAGGTGTCCCTGCCTTTTTGGTTGGCGTCCGACGGCGGCCCCTGGCTTGGCGGGCCTTCTCGCCTAGGGCACGGGCTCGACGTCGTTCGCGTGGTCCAGCGGCGACGCCGGCACTTGGGTGCCCCTGCCGCCGTCGTTGAAAGCCGCAGCGGCGGACAAACGCAACTCGTCGAGCCGGACCAGGATGACCCCGCCCACGATCAGCAGGCCGCCCACGAGCTGGATGGCACCGGGAAGTTCCCCCAGCAGCAGCCACGCCCAGACCACGGCGAACAGCACCTCGGTGAGTGACACAAAGGACGCCACTTTGGAGCCGAGGGCCCGGGCCGCCATCACTCCCGAAACGTACGCGAGGACGGTGGCCAGCACCACCAGCCCGGCAAGCGAAACCCACCATGGCACGGTCCATGGGCCAAGGGCTGTGTCCGCAGTGCCGAAGGCCATGGGCAGCAGGCCCGTGGCGGCAGCGAGCCACATGACCGCCGCACCCACCATGAGGCCGCCGGAGGCCAGCACGATGGGCGGCAACGTGTCGTTTTCCTTTGCCGTGATGAAGAAATAGATGGCCAGGCAGACCGCGGCCGCCATGCCCCACAGCACACCCACCAGGTCAACCTTGACGGCCCCGGTCAGGTCAAGGACCAGCACCAGCCCGGCCAGGGACAGCAGCGTCCCACCCGCAGTCAAAACGCGCGGGCGCCGGCGGCTCGCGACCCAGAGCCACAGGACGATAATTACCGGGGCCAGGTACTCCAGCAGGAGCGCGACGCCCACGGAGAGCCGGGCCACCGCATTGAAGTAGAACAATTGACAAGCCGCCACCCCAATGAGCCCGAACAGCACGATGGTGAGCCAGTTGTCCTTCAACTGGCCCCAGCGGCCCTTCAGTGCCCATGCTGCGGGCAGCGCAAGGATCAGGGCGGCTCCCGTCAGGCGGGCCGTCACGGCGGCCCCCGGCGTCCAGCCGGTTTCCAGCAGCGATTTGGCGAAGGATCCGGACAGGCCAAAAACAGCAGAGGAAAACAGCGCCATACCCAGCCCGGAGGCCTGGAAGCCGGTACGCCGGGTGGGCAGTTCCCGTGCGGGAGTGTGGTTTTGGGCGGCAGGCACCGTCGCCTCCTGTCAGGAGTAAAGTGGGGTAACGCCCATGACACTACGCTTGGGTGCTGTAAGGAGTCAACATGGTTTTCGCCCCTGACACTGAAGTGGCGCTGCGGACGGTGCTGAACCTCATCAACACATCCGCAAACGGCAGGGAAGGGTTGGCCTCCGTTGCGGACCTGGACAGCTTCCTGGCCGCGGAGGGATTTTCCGGTTCCCGCAGCCGGGATGCCGGGGAACTGGAAAGCGTGCGGCAGTTGCGGCGGGAACTGTGGGCACTGTGGACGGCGGATGAGGACGCCGCCGTGGAGACGGTCAACCGGCTGCTCCGTGATGCCAACGCGCTGCCGCAGCTGATGAAGCACGACGGATGGGACTGGCACCTTCATGCCACGGCGCCGGAGGCACCCCTTGCGGACCGGATGAGCACCGAGGCAGCCATGGCCCTGGCTGATGTAATTCGCAGCAAGGAGATGGAGAGGCTGCGGGTGTGCGGGTCAGAGGACTGCGATGCGGCGGTGCTGGACCTGAGCCGCAACCGGTCCAAGCGGTACTGCGATACCGGCAACTGTGCCAACCGGGCGCATGTTGCGGCCTACCGGGCCCGGCAGGCTGCCGCCGGTTAGCGGTTACGGTGCACGTTGTCCCGGGATCCGGGCTCCGGCGGCATCAAAGTGCCGCAGCTACCGCTGGGGCGTGCCGTCCGTGTCCTCGCCGGATGCGGGCGGGTTCTGGCTGCCGGGAGCACCAAAGCCGTGGCCCGGGGGTGCCTGGGATGGCCTCTTAGGTGCCGAGCTCAGGTTCACCCCTGATCCCTTGCCCAGGTGTTCGGCGTTCTCCTTGTAGCTCATCGACAGCATTGCGGCCACCACCAGGGTGGCAATAAAGGCGATGCCGGCGGCGGTGAAGGCAAGGTCGAACCGGGGTGCGCGGGCGCTTCCCCCGGAGGCGAAGATCAGCACTGCAACGAAGGCGACGACGGCCCAGAATGCCGAAAACATCAGCGGCCCCTTCACCGAGGTCCGCAGCCTGCGCGGTTTTCCTTGATGCTGGTCAGCCACAGTGGTTCCTCCCTGCAGGCGGCGCACGGGCGGCCTGGATTATGAATTACGGTGTTGCGCCGGATTTTCTACACAAAGTAGAAGGGCGCTCCTCCTAGTTTACGGCTTCCCCGCGCCGGCACGGGCATCGTGCCGCAGCGTCAGTCCGGAAAGTACCCACAGGACGCCGGAAATAATGGCGCCTCCACCGGCCACGCCCAGCAGTGCATGGGCGCCCAGGTTGATGAAGAAGGGCAACAGCACTGCAGTTCCGATCCCGATCGCGCCGGACGCGATCCAGTCGCGGGCAAGATCATGGCGCCCCCTGTACTGCAGGCCGCAGGCAAGCTCGAGAATGCCGGCCACGCCCAGGCCCAGGGCTGCGATCACACCGAACAGCAGGTCACTGTGCAGGAGGAGCACGGCAAAACCGGCGCCCGCCAGGACGGCTGCGCCGGCGGACAGCAGCTTGCCGGGCGCCGAATTCTGCGCGAAGCCGGCTGCAGGGACGGTCCGCAGGGAGAGCAGGCCGGACGCCAGGAGGTAGAGTCCACCGGCCCAGCCCATGACCTCCACGGACGGTGACGTCCAGAAGACGGTAATGGCACCAAACACCAGGGCGACGGCGGCGCGGAGCAGGACCGGCTTCCAGAGGTAGTTACGGGGCGTGGTTCCGGGAGCAGCGCCCGCGGGGGTGGATGGTTGCGTCACCGGTCCAGTTTAGTGGCGGCAGCTCGAAGATCTAACCGGGCTGCGTCCCGCCGGATCGTCATGCTGCGCCACGCCCCAGGGCAGAACCTCACTGTCAGGCAGAGCCCAGCACCATCCAGCGGTCCGACCGGGCACGCAGGCCAAGGGTCACGGCACGCGCCGCCATGTACCCCAGCGCGAAGGCCACCCAAAGCCACGCGAGCCCGGCGCTGCCGGCAGCACCCGACAGCGCAACCCCTGCCAGGAGCGGCGCGTAGACCGCAAGGTTCACCAGCCCCGCCAAGGCGAGGTACCGGGCGTCCCCCGCGCCGATCAGCACACCATCCAAAACAAACACGTAGCCGGCGATCGGCTGCCCGGCCGCCAGGATCCAGAGGGCAATGGTGAGCACCTGCTGCACTTCGGGATCCGTGGTGAACAGCACTCCGGCCCACGGGGCGGCCGCTGCCAACAGCAGGCCCGTCACCACGCCGAAGCCCGCACCCCAGCGGATCATCGTCCGGGTCAGCAGCCGGGCCCTGTCCGCATTGGACGCACCAAGCTCCTTGCCAATGAGAGCCTGCGCAGCGATCGCCAGGGCATCCAGGGCGAACGCCAGGAAGGAAAAGATGGTCATGGCCAACTGGTGGGCGGCAAGGTTGACCTCGCCTTGGGCCGTCACCACCAGCACCGTGGCCAGGATGGCGGCGCGCAGGCTGAGCGTGCGCAGCATCAGCCAGGATCCCACCCGCGTCGTGCTGCGGATCCCGCGCCAGCTGGGAAGCAGGCTGACGCCATGCCGGACGGCGCTGCGCCGCACCATCACCACGTAGACACCCGCCATGGCCCACTGTGCCAGGCTGGTCCCCACCGCCGAGCCCACCACGGACATTCCCAGGCCGTACACAAGCCACAGATTCAGGACGATATTGACAGCGAATCCTGCCGTGGCCACCACCAGCGGCGTGCGGGTATCCTGCAGTCCGCGGAGCGCGCCGGTGCCCGCGAAGATCAGGAGCATTGCCACCAATCCGGGCATGGACCAGCGGAAGTAGTCGATGGCAAAGGTCCGGACGCTTCCCTCGGCGCCCATCAGGTCGATCAGCGGCTCTGCCGCCGCGAAGCCCGCCACGGCGAGGAGCACGCCGAGGAGCAATGCCAGCCAGACGCCGTCGCGCCCTGCCGCAAGGGCTTTGCCCAACTGCCCGTCACCAATGGCGCGGGCCACGGCGGGCGTGGTGGAGTAGGCCAGGAAGACCATGAGTCCGACGGCGGTCTGCAGCACCGCGGATGCCAGCCCCACACCTGCGAGCTGGGCAACACCAAGGTGCCCCACGATGGCGGAGTCCGCCAGCAGGAAGAGTGGTTCAGCCACCAGCGCGCCGAAGGCCGGGACGGCAAGGCGGAGAATCTCGCGGGCATGGCCCTGGGTGCCGGTCACGGCGGCGGGAGCGGGTTGTTGGGGCACGGTGCCAGCTTAATGGTGACCGGAGACAGTGAGGCCCGGGGCATGAGAAAGGCCACAGTCCGTCACAATTAGTTGACAGTTCAACTATTAGCTTGGGAGGGTGGTATCCATGAACCAGTCACGACTCACCACCACCGCCCTCGCCGCCCTGCGCATCATCCTCGGCTTCCTGTTCGCAGCCCACGGATGGCAGAAGTTCAATGAATGGACCATCGCCGGCACCCAGGCATCGTTCGCCAAGATGGGCGTACCGGCAGCGGAGGTCATGGCACCCGCCATCGCCGTACTGGAACTCGCGGGCGGCATTGCCCTCATCCTGGGGATCCTCACCCGGGTGGTGGCCGCCCTCCTCGCCCTGGACATGCTGGGCGCCCTCTTCCTGGTGCACGCTCCCGCCGGCGTCTTTGCCGCCAACGGCGGCTACGAACTCGTCCTGCTCCTGGCGGCGGCCGCATTCGCCCTGGCACTCACCGGCGCCGGCCGGCTTTCCCTGGACCGCGCCCTCTTCGGCCGCGGCAATTCCCGGCTGGCCGTCCTGGCCTAGGAACACCTGCCCCAAAGCGTCCGACGGCGGCTGGCCACCCAAGGTGCCCGGCCGCCGTCGGGCATTTAAGGCGCTGCCCCAAGGCCCTCCGGACGCGCCGGCCCATCTCCGACAGAACATTCGGGACCCGTCGGGAAAGTTGGGAAAACGCTTGCTAAGGCGGTGTGAGGGCTGGTAAACCATAAGTTGTTGCAGCGAGAGCTGCATCACCCGCACCCAGGTCTCAGTTATCCACAACGGGTATTTCCCCGGAACCTCATTCCCCGCGCTTTGATCCAACTGGAACGCTGGCGCGTACTTGAATCGTTCCAATACCGCTCCCTGGGAACCGCTTTGCCGCTCATCGAAGGAGATGTCAGTGAACAAACCCCCGCAAGCGATCCCCCGGCCCCCGGAAGGGCCGCCATCCCGCAGACGCCCCGCCATGTCTGCCGTACGTGCGCTGACGGCCACAGCAGCGTCAGCCGCCCTGGCCTTCACCGGCCTGCCCGCGGTCCAGGCCGAGACTGCACTGCCTCCCGTGGGAAGTGGATTCAAGTTCGACTTTGGCCCCGGCGCAACCGCCGAGGGCTATACAGCCGTGGATGCCGGCGCGCAGTATTCGGCGGCAGCAAAATTCGGTTTTACGGACACCACCGTCACCTCCGGCGCTGACCGCAGGACGGGTGATGCCCTCCGGTCCGACTTCGTCCAGGCCCAGGGCAGTACCTTCCTGGTTGACCTGCCCAATGGCGACTACACGGTAAAGCTCATCGCCGGCGACGCCACGGAAGCGACAAACATCGCCATTACCGCGGAGAAAATCGCCAAAGTTCAGGCCACGGACAAGCCTGCAGGCCAATACCTGGAGATGGAATTCCCCATCTCCCTGGTGGACGGACAACTCAACCTCGACTTCAGCGGTACTGCCGCCAAGATCAATTCACTGGTCATCGCTGCGCGGGCCCCCCGCACGGCCACCACCGACCCCGGCGTCTACCTTGCGGGCGACTCCACTGTCCAGACCTACGATGCCGGGTACGTTCCGCAGGCGGGCTGGGGACAAATGATTGACCGCTACTTCGACAGTGCGGTGACGTTCCGGAACCATGCCATCGGCGGCCGGAGCTCCAAGAACTTCATCAGCCAGGGCAGACTGGACGAGATCCTTCGCGTGATCAACCCCGGGGACTACCTGATGGTGCAGTTCGGCCACAACGACGCCACCATCGGCGTTGACGACCGCTACGCCTCCCCCGCCGACTACAAGGAATACCTGCGGACCTATGTCCACGGGGCGCGCCAGCGCGGCGCAGTCCCCATCCTGGTCACCCCTGTGGGCCGGCGCGATTACGACGAAGCCACCGGCAAGTTCAACGTCAGCTTCCCGGAATACGTCGCAAAGATGCAGGAGCTGGCAGCCGAGGAGAGCGTGGCCCTGGTGGATCTCTCCGCTTCCAGCCGCGCCTACTACGACGCCATTGGACCCGAGGACACCAAGTCTGTGTTCCTTCATGTGGACGCCGGGATCTACCCCAACCGGCCCACCGGAACCGTGGACAACACGCACTTCCAGGAGTACGGCGCCATCCAGATCGCACGCCTGGTGGCCAACGGGGTGAAGCAGCTCAACCTTCCCCTTGCTGCGCGCGCCAAGGAAATCGCGCCGCCGTCGTCCGTTCCCGCACAGCCGCAGGGCCTGGTGGCGGGCAGCATCTCGAACGCCGGCGCGCTCTTGAAATGGCAGCCGGTTGACGGCGCGGACATCTACAAGGTGTACCGGAAGCTGGCAGCCGAACCGGACAGCGAATACAAACTCACCACGACGGCGACGGTAGCCACCGCCAACCTCGCAGGCCTTGCTGAGGGCACGGCGTACAGCATCCGGGTGGCGGCCATGAACGGCAAGGGCCTCTCCGAGCCCAGCTCACCACTGGCGGTCACCACAAAGCTGGCCAAGTACAAGTTTGACTTCGGTCCGGCCGGAGCGCCGGTGGAGCCCGGCTACACCGAAGTCAACCGGACCATGCCCTACACACCCGGGCGTGGATTCGGCTTCAAGGACATCTCCGTGCTCAGCGACCGGGACCGGGGCGCCGTCACCAGCAACCTCCTGCGCGACTTCGTGCTCAGTGGGTCCAGCTTCGAATTCCAGCTTGACGTGCCGAACGGCACCTACGCGCTCAAGACCTACCACAGCGACTGGATCGGCTCCACCAGGACCGATGTTGCCGCCGAGGGCACGCCGTTCGGACAAGTGTCCTCCAGCAAGGCTTCGTCCGCCACCAAGATCATCAACCAGGTCCTGGTCACCGACGGCCAACTGAACCTCACCATCAGCGGTTCCGGCCAGCGGTTGAACGGGCTGGAGGTGACCCCGCTGCTGGTGGGGCCCACCAACCTCCACACCACCGCTGTCAATGCCGCAGCCGAACCGCCCACTGTGGACCTGGCCTGGGACGCGGTGCCTGACGCGGATTCGTACAAGGTCTTCCGGCAGGCATCCTTTGAGACCGAACCCCAGGTCATCGCGTCCGGCGTGAAGGACGCGGCATACCGGGACACCACCGCATTTGCAGGGCTGAACTACAAGTACTTCGTCACCGCCGTCGACAACACCGGCCTGGAATCGGTTCCCTCCAACACGCTGGAAACCGCCCTGGTGGATCCCGCCACCCCGGCGCCCGCAGCCCCCGGCAAGGTGGATGTCAAAGCCGTGGAAAAGACGAGCGTCATCCTGAAATGGCAAAAAATCAAGGATGCCGCGGCCTACCAGGTGTACCGCTCCACCTCCCCGGACGGCCCCTTTGAGTACGCAGGCCGCGCCACTGAGGTCAATTTCACGGACTTCACCGTCCTCACCACCATCCGTTACTACTACCGCGTCACGGCAGTGAACAAGGGCGGCGAATCTGCACCCTCCCCTGTGGTGGGCACGGAGAAGGTCACCGTGGTGAACCGGCAGATGGAGAACCTGGACCGTGCACCGGTGGCCCTGCTCACCGGCGACGGCGTGCGGGTGGGCTGGCGCATGCTGGGCCTGGACCCGGAGCAGGTGGGCTTCCACGTCATCCGTGACGGCGTCCAGCTCACCGACGAGCCGATCCGGGACAGCACCACGTTCCTGGACCCGGCAGGAACGGCTTCCTCCACGTACGTCATCAAGGCAGTGGGCAACGGCGGGGACCAGCTGACCGCAGAGTTCCAGCCAATGTCCCGGAACTACCTGGCGGTCAAGCTCGACAAACCGGCGGACGACTACACCAAGGACGGCCAGCCCTACACCTACTCCGCCGGCGACGCCAGCGTGGCGGACCTGGACGGCGACGGGACCTACGAGATCCTCCAGATGTGGTCCCCGTCCAATTCCAAGGACAACTCGCAGTCCGGTTACACCGGAACCGTGTACGTCGATGCCTACAAGATGGACGGCACCAAGCTCTGGCGGATCAACATGGGCCCCAACATCCGTGCCGGCGCCCACTACACCCAGCTGCTCGCCTACGACTTCGACGGCGACGGCAAGGCCGAAGTGGCCATGAAGACGGCTGACGGCACGCGTGACGCGGCCGGAACGGTGATCGGAAACGCCGGCGCTGACTACCGCAACAGCAGTGGCTACGTGCTCACCGGACCCGAGTTCCTCACGGTCTTCCACGGAGCCACCGGCACCATCATGGACACTGTGCCCTACGATCCTCCCCGCGGAGACGTGGGCGCGTGGGGCGATACGTACGGAAACCGGGTGGACCGGTTCCTGGGCGCCGTGGCCTACCTTGACGGCGAGCACCCCTCCATGATGTTCAGCCGCGGCTACTACACCCGGACCGTGCTGGCCACCTATGACCTGGTGGGCGGCAGGATCAGCAAGCGCTGGACCTTCGATTCGGATGTTGCCGGTACCCAGTACCGCGGCCAGGGCAACCACAACATGTCCGTCCTGGACGTGGATGCTGACGGCAAGGACGAATTCGTCTTCGGTTCCATGACCATCGACGACAACGGCAAGCCCCTCTACAGCACCGGCCTGGGCCACGGGGACGCCATCCACACGAGCGACTTCGATCCGTCCCGTCCCGGGCTGGAGACCTTCGCCGTGCACGAGGAAATGGGCGCCAGCGGAAACCTGGGTGCCACCTTCCGGGATTCGAGGACCGGTGAGGTGCTGTGGAGCATCCCCGCCGTCAAGGACACGGGCCGTGGTGCCATGGGAGACGTGGACCCCCGCTATCCCGGCGCCGAGGGCTGGGCCATCGGCGGCGACGCTGCCTGGAATTCCCCCGTAGGGCAGATGCGCTCCGTCAAGGGTGAGCTGATCTCGGAAAAGATCCCCGCGGCCAACTTCCTGGCGTGGTGGGACGGCGACCTGCTGCGCGAAATTGTCGACCACGACTGGGATGCAGCAACCAACAGCGGAACACCCAGCATCGCCAAGTGGAACTGGGAAACCCAGTCGAGCGACCGGTTGCTCACCGCAACGGGTGCCAAGTCCAACAACGGCACCAAGGGAACGCCTGCCATCCAGGCCGATCTCCTTGGCGACTGGCGGGAGGAAATTGCCTGGCCCTCGGCGGACAGCACCGAGCTGCGCATCTACACCACCGCCGCTTCCACGGACGTCCGGCTCCGGACCCTCATGCACGATCCCGTGTACCGGCAGTCCGTGGCCCGCGAAAACGTGGCCTACAACCAGCCCCCGCACCCGGGCTTCTTCATCGGGGCGGGGATGGAACTGCCGGCCCAGCCGGACATCGTTTACACCCGCCGCTAAGCCCTGCACCCACAGCTGCCCCGTCCGCCGTTTCGGCGGGCGGGGCAGTTTGTTTCGGGCCCAACCGGCCGGTAACCCGGGCCCTCAGTAAGATCGCAGCATGACTGAGACCGGCCGTCCCAACTCCGTGACCCTCCGCTTCCTCGCAGCACCCATGGACGTGGGGCACAGCGGCTCGGTGGACGCGGGGACGGTGCTCGAATGGGTGGACAAGGCCGCCTATGCTGCGGCG
This sequence comes from Arthrobacter sp. Soil764, assembly GCF_001428075.1. Classification (GTDB taxonomy): domain Bacteria; phylum Actinomycetota; class Actinomycetes; order Actinomycetales; family Micrococcaceae; genus Arthrobacter. The sequence continues at coordinate 119,063 of NZ_LMSI01000021.1, forward strand.
GTGGGCTGGGCCAAGTCCTACTGCGTGACCGCCTACGTGGGAAACATCCACTTCGCCGATCCCGTCAACAGCGGCGACATGGTGGAGGTGGAAGCCACCATCGTCTACACCGGCCGGTCCTCCATGCACATCCACACCGTGGTTTCCTCCGGCGACCCGAAGGGCGGCCCTGCCACCATGCGCAGCCAATGCATGGTGATCTTCGTAGCTGTCGGCGAGGACGGCAAGCCCATCCCGGTGCAGCAGTTCGAACCAAGCACCCCGGCTGAGATAGAGCAACGGGACCACGCGCTGGCCAGGATCAAGGTCCGGGAACAGATCGTCGAAGCCATGAACCGGCAGGAATATACAGACGCCGGTACCGCCGAACGCGTGACGCTGAGGTTCGTGGCTGCCCCCACCGACGTGAACTGGGGCGGCAAGGTTCACGGCGGCATCGTCATGAAATGGATCGACGAGGCCGCGTACGTGTGTGCCTCACGCTACTGCGGGATGGATACCGTGGCGGTCTTCTCCGGCGGCGTGCGCTTCTACCGCCCGCTGCTGATCGGCCACGTGGTGGAGGTGGAGGCCCGGCTGGTTTACACCGGAACCAAGGGAATGCACATCGCCGTCCACGTCCGTTCCGGCGACCCGAAAGGCCGCGAACTGGCCCTCACCACGTACTGCCTCACCGTGATGGTGGCGCGCGACAACGAGGGCAACTCCGTGCCTGTTCCCGCCTGGGTGCCGGTCAGTGATGAAGACAAACGGCTGCACGACCATGCGCGCGAACTCCTGGAGATCCGGGGAACAGCGCCGGGCAACCGCCTGCCGAACCACCTGCTCACGCAGGGCTGACCTAGAAGCCGCCACCGCCGGTGTCGCCAGCCATGTTGGCGAAGCGGGAATAGTGGCCCTGGAAGGCCACCACGATGTCCTTGGTGGGGCCGTTACGGTGCTTGGCCACCAGGATGTCCGCTTCCCCGGCACGGGGTGATTCCTTGTCATAGACGTCTTCGCGGTGGAGCAGGATGACCATGTCGGCGTCCTGCTCAATGGAACCGGACTCGCGGAGGTCAGACACCATGGGCCGCTTGTCCTGCCGCTGTTCCGATCCACGGTTTAGCTGGGACAGGGCGATCACGGGGACCTGGAGTTCCTTCGCAAGCAGCTTGAGTGCACGCGAAAACTCGGAGACTTCCTGCTGGCGGGACTCCACCTTCTTTCCCGAGCTCATGAGCTGCAGGTAGTCCAGGATGACCAGCTTGAGGTCATGCTGCTGCTTCAGGCGGCGGCACTTGGCCCGGATTTCCATCAGGGACATATTGGGGCTGTCGTCAATGAACAGGGGGGCATCATTCATGCGGCCCATGGTGGTGGCGATCTTGGACCACTGCTCGTCCTTGATGGTTCCCTTGCGGAGGTCCTGGAGGCCAATGGTGGCCTCGGCGGACAGCAGGCGCATCGCGATCTCGTTCCGGCCCATTTCCAGGGAGAACATCACTGTGGAGAGATTGTTCTTAATGGCCGCGGAGCGGGCAAAGTCCAGGGCGAACGTCGACTTACCGACAGCAGGGCGGGCCGCGATGACGATCATCTGGCCCGGGTGGAGCCCGTGGGTGAGTTCGTCGAGCTCGTAGAAGCCCGTTGGCACGCCGGTCATGCCCTCTCCGCGGTGGCCGGACGCCTCGATCTCGTCCACCGTGGACTCCATGACGTCCTTCAGAACCACGTAGTCCTCGGCGGTGCGGCGCTCGGCGACGGCGTAAACCTCCGCCTGCGCCTGGTTGACCAGGTCCTCGACCTCTCCGTCCGAGCCGTAGCCCAGCTGGACGATCTTGGTTCCGGCGTTCACCAGCCGGCGAAGGACTGCCCGTTCGGCCACGATCTCCGCGTAATAGCCGGCGTTGGCTGCGGTGGGGACGGTCTGGATCAGTTCGTGCAGGTAGGCAGGGCCGCCGATCCTGTTGATCTCCGCGCGCTTGGTGAGCTCATCGGACACGGTAACCGCATCCGCAGGCTCCCCGCGGCCATAGAGGTCGATGATGGCCTCATAAATGGTCTCGTGCGCCGGACGGTAGAAATCCTGCCCGCGGAGGATCTCAACGACGTCGGCGATGGCATCCTTGGACAGCATCATGCCGCCCAGGACCGACTGTTCGGCAGCAATGTCCTGCGGAGGCTTCCGGCTTGCGTCCGATCCACGGGTTGCCTCGACAGGGTCCAGATGCGCGATTGACAAAGCTGCCGTCCTCCATTTGTGCCGGGCCTGGCGGCCCGGCGATCCATCCTGTTTGCGGCAGCCGATAACCGGCCCCGCTACCTGTCCAGGTCTACCCGCAGGCCCTGACAATCAAGCGCCGGCGAATCCGGACGCCACGCTCCGGCCCGGAGTTATCCCCACAATCCACAGCTTTTCCACAGAGACGCGTAGGAGGCGGTCCGCCGGGGTCCGAACCATGGCAGGAACGCCCTGTTTGGGCCGTGGAGAACAGGTACCCCGCTACGCTAACCGCCGCGGCCCCAGCGGCAAAGCCAGCAGTCCGCACATGCTGTGGATAACCTGTGCACTACAGGGAATACCTTGTGCACAGTCTGTGGGGAACTCTGTGGATATCAACTTTTTTTGGGGCGTTCCATGGCGCTGACCTGCGGAAACACTCGCACCAGCATGTGGAGTAAATATTTCTTCCACGGAATTTCATCCACAGGCCCTGGAGGGGGCACTCAGGGGAAAGAGGGTGGAAGGCGCTGGCCGGGGAGTGTTTGGCCGGCCACGTGTCGCTCCTCATATTCCCGGCCGGACGTTTGACCTGCCGCTACGGGCCCTGTATGCGAAGCAGTGAATATTGCTGTGGATAACTGCGATCTGGAATAAGCTCTACATATGGGCGATCTACTGCTGGTCCTGTTGCCGGCGATAGTTTTGGTGGCGCTTATGTGGGGCATTGCCACCGCCCTGCGGCCGCGCGATGGCGGGACGTCGGAGGCCGAAAAGTACCAGCGCGAACTCGCTGAGCGTTCTGCCCGGCACTACGCCGCCCAGGTCGAAGCGGCCACCGCCGCACGCGCACGGCTGGAGGCGGCCACCCACCCAAGCCAAAACCGGCAGCAGTACATCCAACAGCAGGAACATGGCTGGGCGAATGGCCAGCCAGGCAACAACACCTGGCGAGGGCCAGGAAGTACATAGAACGGATCATGAAATGGAATCGCTTGTGGTCCCGGTCCTTATCCTGCTCACCGTGGTCGCGGGGGTCACGCTCGCTTACCGCGCCGCCCGCAGCCGCAAAGCAGCCCACGCCTCCTCCCACACCCAGCCTGTTGCCACACCGCAGGAACTGGCCCGTGCTGCTGCAGCCCGGCTGTCCGAAGATGAACACCGCCGACTGTATGCCTTGATCGCGCAGGGCCAGGCCATGGCTGCCATCAAGCTCTACTACGAGGTCACCGGAGACGGGCTGAGGGCCTCGCGCGACGCCGTAGGGGCCCTGGCGGCACACCCGCAGCCCTACCGGAGCCCGGAGCCGGCGCAGGCGCCCGAGGAGGACGACGACGAGCCGCAGCGGTTTCCGTACCGCTACAGGGCGATCGCCAGCAAGGGGGACGTAACCCGCGAAGTGAGCAGCAACATGCTTAACGACGAGATCTACGGCAGGATCCGCACCCTGGCCCGCAGTGGTGACACCGAAGCCGCAGCCACTGCACTAACCAGGCACTCTGACATCTCCCTGAAGCAGGCCCGGGAGTTCATCGCATTGCTGGACGACTGAGACGCTTTCAAAGCAAGCCCGGGCCCCCTACGGTCCATAGGCCAGCATGCAAAAGGAGGCCGGGACCGCATCCTCACGGATACAGTCCCGGCCGTCCTGTTTATTTGCCCATACCTGGCTCAGGGCCAGGATGAGTCGGCTGCAACCCGGCCTACCCGGCGCCGCCAGTGGAATCGTAATAGGACCAGTACCGGTTTGTGGCATTCACATCAGCGAGCACCAGCAGACCGCTGTTGGCCGTGCCACGGGCAGAACTGTTGAGGTTCTGCTTCGTCGACGTCACGTTATGCACATACTGGTCGGCGTCCACGATACGGGCCGTCTTCGTGGTGGTGAATTTAAGGTCGCTCAGTGATGCGGATTTCTCGTAGACCGCACCCCCCGAACTGGTGCAGACACCGGCGTTCGTAGTACCACTCGGCTTCGGGTAGGTCGCAAAAGTACGCACCTTTTTCGCGTACTCGTCAATCATGACGATCACCCTGTTCGGGCACTCAGCCACGGTGGCAATCGTGCTTGCAGTCCAGGTTGAAGTCGACGTATTCAATGACAGCAGCTGGATCAGCGGTTGGGACGATGATGTGTACGAGGTTTTGATTGCAGCAAAGACCTTGTCTGCCGTAGCGTCCAGCCACTTCAGGTTCATGTGGTCGTCGCCGCTCCGCTGCCCCTTCACCGCCGCAACCGGCGTGGTCCAGGTGGTTTTGGACGCTCCGTCGACGTGGTAGCTCCAGTACATGCCGTCAGTGGAGTCCCCCACCTGCCTGCTCCACATCACGCCGATCTTGTTGCCGCTATAGGCGATCACAGCCGAGTTATCGTCCACGGACACACTGCTCAATGACGCCGGATGGGCGAACGGGGTGCCCCACGTGGCACCATCCGTGCCAGTGACGTTCATATAGATCCGGTTCCCCTGCTGCCAGGTGGCCCAGATACGGCCTGTGGAGTCCTTATCAATGGAGATGGTCTCGATTTTTTGGTTGTTGATTTGGGTCGATCCCAGACTCGTGTACGACTTGGTGCTCGAGTTGTAGCTGTAGCGCCGCATCGTCGTCGGGAAGTTCGGTTCGGCCGGCAGGCCGTCGTTGACGAACCGGAAGCTCGCGACATACAACGTCTTCCCGTCCCACAGCACGTCATGATGGGTGTTCGCCCGGGACTCGGTCACCACACCCGTACTGGTCCACGACTTTGTCGAGGCATTGAACCGGAAGATGCGGAAGCTGGAACTGGCTGCATCCCACAGGTTCCCCCACCAGATCCCGTCGTTGAACCACAACGAATTTGTTTGCCGCTTGGTACCGGTCGGCGTCCCCGTTCCTGAGTGCGACGGGCCTTCCGCTCCCACGTCACCTGTGGCCGCGGATGCGCCCACGGGTGCCACCAGCCCAGCAAGCACAACCAGCAGCGCTGTCAGCAGTGCGGGCAACCCCAGCCGGGATCGACGCAAGCGGCCGCTCCCAGGACTGGCAGGTCCCCTTCTGCAAAAAGGCCAGGAAGCTCTGGCAGCGTGATCGTGCCCGTCCCCGTCGGATATTTGATGGTCTCTCAACTTCACTCCCCGGTGTTGAATTATCAGTCAACCCCCAGATTGCTCAGTGTTGGCTGTGGAGCCACCAAAAACAATCCCCGGCGCGCCCCCTAAACCCTGCGGCCCCGAGCCCCTAACCCCCGAGTCTCCACAGGGAGTGACGTCAGTTCCATCGCTGGCCCGGCAGGATGCGGGGCCGACCGCCGGTCAGCGGCCCCCGGAAATGCCGGCCAGCAGCTGCTCGAACGGAAGGGACTCCAGCGGGGCGGGCTTCCGGCCGGGCTGCGGCCCTTCGAGCAGTCGCGCGAGCTCAGCGGCGGCCCGCTCGATCCGGTCGGCGAGTGACGCCCCGCCCTCTTCGGCGGTTCCCCAGTCCTGCGGTCCGGCGAAGACGCCGGTTGCAGCGATGCGTGTGCGGAGGTAACTGAACAGCGGGCGAAGCGCGTAGTCCAGGACCATCTGGTGCCGGTCCGTACCGCCCGTGGCACCCAACAGTACCGCCTTGCCGTCCAGTGATTTCGGGTCGAGGACGTCCATGAAGGATTTGAAGAGACCGCTGTAGGAGGCGCTGAAGACCGGCGTCACGGCAATAATGCCGTCCGAGGCCTCCACGCCGGCAATGACCTGCGCCAGGCGTGGCGCGGCGTAACCGGTGACGAAGTTGTTGGCGATATCCACGGCCAGGTCCCGGAGTTCGACGACGTCCACGGCCACCTCGTAACCACTTGCCCTGAGCTGCCGCTCGGCAGCGGCCGAAAGCTGGTCAGCCAGCAAGCGGCTGGATGAAGGTACGCCCAGTCCTGCGGAAAGGATGGTGAGACGGCGGGTTTCCATGGCGTTCTCCTGGTTCTCGTTCAGCATACATGCAAATGCATCTACACTCCTGAACTGCCGGCGGCAGGGAACTATTCCCGGACACCAACTCCAGCCCACTGGATCAGAGCAGGACACTCCCCCGGATGCACGTGGTGGAATCACCGCCCACCCAGATGTCCCCGCCCTCAGCACTGACGTGGATGCGCCCGGACCGGCCCAGGACGGTCCCCTGCGAGGCGACGTACTCCTCCGGTGCCCTGCCGCTTCCAATGAGCCACTGGGCGGCACCAGCGTTGAAGCTGCCGGTGACCGGATCTTCCGCCATGGCATCACCAGGCAGGAAGGTGCGGACTTCGAAGTCGGTACCGGCGCCGGGCTCGTGGGGCCCGATGACGCCGATCTTCAGGTCACCCATCGCCGCCTGGTCCGGCTCAAGAGCCAGCACCTGCGCGGCTGACTCCAGCAGGACACCGATCCATTCGGGGCCATTCACCAGCCATGACGCGTCAACAATGCCCGAAGCGGGCAACCGCAGCGCCTCGGCCAGCTGCCGGCGCACAGCTGCATCCACCGGGCCGGAACGTGTCAGCGGCGGTGCCGCGAAAGCCAGCCTCCCGCCGTCGCGCTTTATCCGGACCAGCCCGGCGGCGCACTCCTGCACCAGGTGGCCGTCTGACTGGGGTACTCCCCCGGCCTGCAGCCAGGCGTGCGCCGATCCCAGCGTGGGATGGCCTGCGAAGGGGAACTCCTCGGTGCCGGTGAAAATCCGGACCCGGTAATCCGCGAGGGGATCCTCGGGAGGCAGGAGGAAAGTGGTCTCCGAAAGGTTGGTCCAGTTGGCGAAGTGCTGCATTGTTGCCGTGTCCAGCCCTTGGGCGTCAAGCACGACGGCGAGCGGGTTGCCGCGGTAGGCCTGGCCGGCGAAGACATCTACTTGGTGGAAGGGGCGGCTGCGCGGTGTCGGTTTCACCGGAGCAGGCTACCACCGGACAACGAAAGACCCCCGCCGCCGGAACCGGCAACGGGGGTCTTCTGATGCAGTTGAGGACTACTTTCCTGCAACCACGTCGAGTTCGATCACAGCAGCAACGTCAGCGTGGAGGCGGACGTTGGCCTGGTAGGAACCAACCGACTTGATGTGGGCGGGCAGTTCAACCTTGCGCTTGTCGATCTTGCCGAGGCCGGCGGCCTCAACAGCGTCGGCAACGTCGCCCTGCTTGACGGTGCCGAACAGGCGGCCGGACTCGCCGGCCTTGACGACCAGCTTGACCGGCTTTGCGGACAGTGCAGCGGCCTGCTTCTGAGCATCTTCCAGGGAAGCGTGCTCGCGGGCGGCGCGGGCAGCCTTGATGGACTCAACCTGCTTCTCGCCACCCTTCGACCAGGTCAGGGCGAAGTTGCGGGGCAGCAGGTAGTTACGTGCGTAACCATCCTTGACCTCGACAACATCGCCAGCAGCACCGAGACCGGTTACTTCGTGGGTCAGAATGAGCTTTGCCATGTTAGTTAATCCCTTCCTTAGCCGCGGCCAGCGCCGGAGTAAGGCAGCAGAGCAACTTCGCGGGCGTTCTTGATTGCCTGGGCGATCTTGCGCTGTTCCTGCACCGTGACGCCAGTGACGCGACGGGCGCGGATCTTTCCGCGGTCGGAGATGAACTTGCGCAGCAATGCTACGTCCTTGTAGTCGATGACAGTGATGTCAGCGGCCTTCAAGGGGTTGGACTTTGGTTTGGGCTTACGGAGTTCAGCCTTAGCCATCGTGGAGCTCCTATTCTATGGAGCCCGTGGATATTGATCCACGGGATGGTGGTGGTCCGACGGCGGCAGTACCCTGGGTGCCTTTCGGCACCCCGGCAGCCCCGCGCCGGGCCGTTGTTTGGGTTTTAGAAGGGAGGTTCGGAATCGGGGCCGTTGCCCCAGCCACCTGCATTGGAGACTCCGGGCGTAGCCCAGGGGTCGTCCTGTGCAGCCTGCTGGTTGCCGCCGCCCCAGCCTCCGCCGGCGTTGCCGCCCTGGTTTCCACCAGAGTTGCCTCCGCCGAAGCCACCGCCGCTGTTGCCGCCGCCGAAGCCGCCCCCACCCTGTCCGCCTGAGCGCTGGGTGCGGTTGACCTTGGCATTGGCGTAGCGCAGGCTGGGGCCGATCTCGTCGACCTCAAGCTCGATGACGGTGCGCTTTTCGCCTTCTTTTGTTTCGTAGGAACGGCTCTTCAAGCGGCCGGTAACGATGACGCGCATACCCTTGGTCAGGGATTCGGCAACGTTCTCGGCTGCTTCACGCCACACAGCGGCGCGGAGGAACAGGGTCTCCCCGTCCTTCCACTCGTTGGACTGGCGATCAAAGGTACGGGGGGTGGAAGCGATGGTGAAGTTCGCTACTGCCGAACCGGACGGTGTGAACCGCAATTCCGGGTCATTGGTGAGGTTACCGATGACCGTAATGGTGGTCTCGCCTGCCATCTACTGCCTCCTTGTTCGATCCTGGGTGAAGAGTGCGTGTCCTGCGGGGTAAAGAATGAAGAAAGGTGCTGAATTACTCAGCAACAACCTTCTGCTCTTCGGGGCGGGTGATCTTGGTGCGCATGATGGTCTCGTTAAGAGACAGCTGGCGGTCAAGTTCCTTGGCGGTTTCCGGCTTGGCGGTGAAGTTCACCACGGCGTAGATACCTTCGGACTTCTTCTTGATGTCGTAGGCCAGACGGCGACGGCCCCAGATGTCAACCTTTTCGATGGTTCCACCATCGTTGGTGATGACGTTCAGGAACTTCTGAAGCGACGGCTCAACGGTACGCTCTTCGACCTCGGGGTCGATGATTACCATCAATTCGTAAGGACGCATATGTGAACCCACCTCCTTTGGGCTAAGCGGTTACGGCATTTCCGTAACAGGAGGTTCATTTGCGATTCCGTGCGATGCCCCGCTTCCGGAACGGAGGCAGGACGCAGCACAGACTTCAATATCTTAGTGCATTTGGACCCGATAGGCGATTCGCGCTTGACTCAAGGTTAGTGGCGTGTTGCAGCACGTGCAGTCCGTGCCATGGGCTATGTGGAAAACCAGGCCTATCATCTGACGTATGCGTCGACCCCTGATGGCCTTTGGCATGGCGGCCCTGTTCCTGTCCGGGTGCTCGCCTACTTCAGCCCAACCCATGACGGACTCCGCCGCGGCACAGCTGCACTGGGGCATGCCGATTGCCGGCGACGAGTTCAACTACGCCGGGGCTCCGGACGCCGCCAAGTGGTCCGTGTACGACAGTGACGGCCACGCGGGGAACGGCATTCGCAGTCCCCGGCAGGTATTGGTGGATGGTTCCAAAATGGTCATCACCGGAACGCCGGACGGGACAACCGCCGGGATCAGCGCCAGGTTCGGCCTGCAGCAGTACGGCCGCTGGGAGGTCCGCGCGGCCGGTTCCGGTGACGATGAATACCATCTGGTGTCGATCCTGTGGCCGGACAGTGGAAATTGGCCTTGTGACGGCGAAATCGACTACGCAGAGACAACGGGCGACTGGAACCGGATCAGTTTCTTCCATCATTACGGATGTTCGAACTCGAAGACGTCCATTGCCAAGGCCCTCGACGTCAACGAGTTCCACAACTACGCAGTTGATTGGTCTCCCCAAGGCATCGTTGGCTACATCGACGGGGTGAAGTGGTTTGAAGACAACGACCCCGCCCACCAGCCTCCCGGTTCAATGCACCAGACGCTGCAACTGGACTGGTTTCCGGACAGCACTCCCAACGGACCCGGCGAGATGCGGGTGGACTGGGTCCGCGTCTATGCGCAGGGTACCCCCTCTACCTGACCCCTGAAGGGGCTAAACCCCCAACGTACGTAATGCGGCAGTCAGAGCTGCCCCTCCACCCCCGGCCCTGCCGAAAGCGCGCCTTTCCCCACGTAGGAGGCGATACAAAAGGCGAGTACTCACTACCGGTGTTTACCTGCCCGGCCTCACCTACGCTCGATTCTGCCGGCGGCGTTTCACGGCCGGGGGTTTCGAATCCGTCTACGGGCACTGGGTGGATTGGCCCGGGCCGGAGCTGAATTCGGCCGACACCAATCAGACAGGGGAGGACTATGAGCACCAGGCGGGCGAAGGCACTGCACTTCGACATTCACGGCCGCGTCACGATCAGCGTCGACGCGATGGCCCCCACGGCCAGGCAGCTTCAAAGCATGTTGGCGTGTTTCGCCACCGATACCGAACGGCAGCCCGACATCATCGTTGACGACCAGCCGGAACCAATGCCCGATGCCGGTTTGGTCGAGCATGAGCTGGCGTATACCGACAACAGCGTGCGATTCCAGGCTGACCGGGTACAGGTGGTCAGGGATGCAGATCAGTGGCGCGTGCACGGGCCGGGGGAACTGTTGACTTCCGTGGTACCGGTTCTCGATGCCGCCATGATCGGTAAGGGAGCGGCGATGATCCATGCCGCAACCATGGCCTATAAGGGCCACGCAATTGCGCTGCCCGCCGCCGGCGGCACCGGCAAGACGAGCACCGCCGCCAAGTTGATGCGGCGTGAAGGGTGGTCGTTCATGGGCGACGACTGGGCATTCCTCGCAGAGGATGCGACGCTGCTCGGTTACGCGAAGCCCATGTTCATCAAGCCGCATCACCGCGCAATCTACCCGCACCTTTTCGAAGGAGCGCGCAAGCCGCTTGTACCTTCACGGTTCTCCGGGAGCATCGGACGCCTCACCACCGTGGTGCACCCGTTCGTTATCCGCTATCCGCGCCTGGCAGACTTCTCCCGGCGGTGGTCTCCCGAGCACAGGATGGTCACCCCGGAGGCCGCGTTCCCGGGCCGGAAAGTGACCACCTCGGCACCACTGGCCGCAGCCATCTATGTCGAGCGCTACGAGGGTTCACGCTCCCGGGTGGTCGAGAGGTCGCGGGACTGGATGGTGGACCGCATGATCGGCAACTTCCACATCGAGATGGCCGGCTTCTCGCAGCGGGTTGTGACCGGCCTGGCCGCCACATCCGTGGTCCCATGGCGCGAGCACTTTGCGGCGAAGGGGCTGGTCTTGAGCAAAGCCCTTGACGGGCGTCCCTGCCACCTGTTCCAAATCCCATCCGCCTACTCGGCGGACCAGGCATCGGACGATATTGTCCGGCACCTGGACGAGCTGCTTCCGTCGATCCTCGACGAGCAGGCCTAAAGGGGGACACCGTGGGCTACAGTACAGCAGACGTCACCGCGGTCGTCCCGGCCCGCAACGCGGAGCAACTCCTTCCGCGCTGCCTGGAAGCCCTGCGCCAGTCCGGTGTCGCCGAAATCATCCTGGTGGACGGGTTGTCGACCGACCGCACTGTCGAAATCGCCCGTGCGGCCGGCGCCCGGGTACTCAGCGACGAGGGGCGCGGCCTGCCCTGGGCCCGCACCCTCGGTGTCCAAAGCAGCAGCACCCGCTGGGTCCTGCTCGTGGATGCGGACGTGGTCTTCGGTGCCACGGGGGTCGCGGACCTTCTCATTGAGATGGTGGAGGACGGATACGACGCTCTCCAGGCAGGCCTGGAGAGCGTCGCCGGCCCCGGTTACTGGGGGCAGGCCCTGGCGCACCACCATCGCACCGGACGCAGCCGCAACTGGTTCGGACTTGTCGCGACGCTCGTTGACCGGGACCTGATGCTGGGCCTTGGCTTCGACGACGCATTCAAGTCGGGCGAGGACATCGAACTGCGGTGGCGGATGCGGCAGTCAGGGATGAAGACCGGGGTCTCACAGCGGGTCATGGTCGAACACAGGTTTGCCGCAGACGACTTTGACTTCGCACTGGACCAGTTCCTCATGGACGGTACGGGACTTGGACGGATGGTCCGCAAGCATGGCTGGGGCGGTGCCAGGCTGGCGCTCCTGCCCGCGGCCGCGGCAGTCCGCGGCAGCGCACTAAGCCTCGCCTCAGGCCAACCGAAATGGCTGCGTTATTACATCGCCTTCTGCTGGTACAACTATGCGGGTATGGCGAGGGGTTTAGGTCGTGACGGCTGAACGTGAGCTCGTTCCAACGGATGCCCCTCCCGTCGTCCGGCACTCCCCCCTGCGAAGTTCGCTCGGACTCGTCCTGGCCAAGGCCGCCCAGACGGGCACGGGGTTCGCCTTCTGGGTGGTAGCGGCGCACGCGACGTTCGACCGCGAGGTGGGGCTTACGACTGCTGCGGTTTCAGCGGTGATGATCTGCACCCAGCTTGCCGTCCTGGGCACCGGATCCGCTGTCATCGTCTCGGTGGGACGGGGGGAGCCGCCCGCGCGGGTGCTGGACGCGGCGTTCGGCATCGTGGGCGTGGCAGGAACCGTGCTGGCCCTGGGCTACCTCATGCTGGAGTTGTTCGTGGCGCCGGACACGGCCCCGATGTCCGTCCTCTTCTGGATGACATTCATCGTCGCCGCCGTCACAGGAACCATGTGTACAGTGCTGGACCAGGCGCTCGTAGCCTTGGGGCGCGGCAGCAGTGCGACGCTGAGATACACCCTGGGCGGCATAGTTTCGCTTGGGGCCGCTGCAGTGGTGGCATGGCTGGCCCACGGCGCTTCGGCCGACGTCCTGATGGCCTGCTGGACCCTCGGCTCGGCCGCCTCCTGCATCATCGGAGCCATCCAGTTGAGAAGGCTGGTCGGCTACCGGCCGCGTCCCTCCCTGCACCCTGCACGCGGGCGTTTGCTACTGAAGATGGGAATTCCAAACCAACTCCTCACCCTCACCGAACGCGCCCCCGGGCTGGTGCTGCCACTCCTGCTTGCGCATTTGGTGTCACCGGAGGTGGCGGCTTACTGGTATCCCGCCTGGATGATGGCCTGGGCTGCCTACACCGCACCAATGCTGATAGGCATCGTCCAATTCTCCGAGGGTGTCCGTGAACCGGCCCGTCTGGCGGCAACCACCTGGGCCAGTTTCCGTTGGTCCCTTCTGTTTGGTGGCCTCGCTGCCATGGTCCTCATCGTCCTGGCCCATCCACTGCTTCATCTGCTCGGTGACAGGTACGCCAATGCCTCCACCAGCACCCTGCGGTTGCTGGCCGCCGGGGTGGTGGCATATGCAGTGCTGCAGGCCTACAACTCCGTTTGCCGGGTTCTGGGCCTCTATACAGAATCCATTGCGGTCGGGGTGATCCTCGGAGCGGCCCTATGCTCCTCAGCCCTGCTGGCCGCCGGCAACGGCTCCAGCGCCATGGCCCTTGCGTGGCTGGTGGTGCTCTCCGTCGGGGCCGTCATCATCGGAATCCGGCTTATAGCTATTCTCCGCCGCACCAAAAAGGAGGCATCATGACCAGCACGCTCAAGGAGACCATCCGCCCCCAGGCGCGCTGGAAACCCCGCGACGTCTGGTGCGCGGTGGCAGGCGCCGTATCGCTCGCACTTGCAGCGTGGGCCGCCTCCACGGTGGTACTGCCCGTCAACAGCGATGTGGGGCTCGTCGGCGTGCTGCCCTTCCCGTTCTGGGCGGGGGTCCTGATCCTCAACGTCGCCTTCGTCATGGCGCTGCGGGGGGATGCCGCAGGCCCCGCACGCAGCCCGGTCATGGTGTGGCTCCTGGTGGTACTGGTGCTCGTTCTCTTCGGCGCCGCAGTCTTCGTGACGGACGTACCCCGGGGTGAAGTCGCGTTCCGCCATCTCGGCATCGCGGACGCCCTGTCGCGCAATGTGGCGATCGACCCCAACATCGACGCGTACTTCAACTGGCCGGGCTTCTTCGCCCTCCTGGCGACCGTGCTCGGGGCCGCCGGGCTCGATCCCGTGACCCTTGCACTCTGGGCACCGGTATTTAATGTGGGTCTGTGGCTCGTGGGCGTGGCCGTGGTGACACGCTGCCTGACGAGCGACCCGCGACGGCGGTGGCTGGTGCTCTGGCTCTTCTGCCTCGGCAACTGGCAGGACCAGGACTACCTTTCCCCCCAGGCTTTCGGCTTCTTCCTCTACTTGGTAGTAGTGGCGCTGGCCCTCGGTCCGCTGGCCGCAAAGGCCCCGCCTTTCCGCGGCTTCCGGCGCGCCGACCTCGCAGCGTGGTGGCGCGGCCGGTACCCGGCAGAGCCCCGTCCGGGGTACCGGGTGGCTGCCCTGGCCGCAACCCTCCTGCTGATCGTGGTCATTTCTGCGAGCCACCAACTCACGCCGTTCATGGTACTTATCGCCCTCACCGCCCTTACCTTGGGCGGACGTCTCCTGCCCAGCAGGCTGCCCCTGATTGCCGGCGTCGTACTGATGCTCTGGCTCGTCTTTCCCGCAAGCACGTACCTCGTGGGACACCCGCCCCTGGCGGACGCAGGCTTGCAGACCGCCATTGACGCGAATGTCGTCGACCGGACGAACGGGACTGCCGGCCACGTGCTGGTGGTGCAGGTCCGGATAGCCCTCACCCTCCTGCTGTGGACCCTCGCCGCGATAGGAACGGTGCGCGACTGGCGCAGGCGGCGTCTTGACATCCGGGTGCTCCTGCTGACCGTCACCCCGGTGTTCCTCTTTCCCGCGCAGTCCTATGGAGGGGAGATGCTCATCCGCATATCGCTGTTCGCGCTCCCCTTCGTTGCGCTGCAGGCGTCTTCGGTCCTGCTTCCCACGAACATTGGATACCGGCCCTCTTCCCGGGCTGCGGGAGGCCTTGTGCTCACCTGCCTGGTGCTTGCAGGGATGACCGTGACAGGCCGCTTTGGCAACGCTCAGTACGACGTGTTCACCGACGATGAGATAGCCGCCATCACCACCCTGGACCGCATGGCGCCCCCTGGCTCGGCCATCATCTCCGCTGCCCATCCAACACCCTGGCGCAACACGGACTACCTCGGACACCGCTACCGGACCATTGAGGACCTCTGTCCACCCGATTTGTCCGCCGCAACGTGCGGGCCAGTGGTCTACCACTACGCCAAGCACAATGCTGCCGGCAGCTATCTGCTTCTCATGAGTTCGGCGGAGTCGAGCCTGGTCCTTCAAGGTCAGACCACCCCAGGCGGATTCGATGATCTGGAAGCCTGGCTCGATGCCCAGGACGGCGTTGAGCTCGCCTACAGCAACAACAACGCACGCGTATACAGGGTGGAGCCATGAACTTCCGAGAATTGAGCCGGCCTACGCTGGCGCTGGGTGTTGCAGCCGTGGTGCTGTCCCTGGTCACGCTGGTCGGGTTGCCGACACCGCTGCAGACGCTCGCCGCGATAGGAGTCCTCATCCTGCTCCCGGGCCAGGCGCTGGCCCGGCTCATCCCCACCACCGACGCCGCGCTTGGCGTGCTCCTCGTCCTGGGACTCGGCCTGGCCACGCTCACTGCAGTGTCCACGGCCATGTTCTACCTCACCGTATGGTCGTGGCAGGCGTGCGTCGTGGCAATGGCCGTCATTACTGTCCTCGCCTGCCTGGCGCGGGCACGGCAGGAGGTTGCATCATGATGGAACTGGCAGGAGTGCTTGCAGCCGCCGTGCTGCTCGTTACCCTCGTAACCCTCGAGGTCCGGCGGCTTGGACCAGACACCGGACCAAACACCGGGAAAACCACTGGCCCGGCGGTCCAAAACCGGGCAAGGAACACCAGGATCGTCGTTGGTGTCATGTGGGCGGCCTTCCTGCTCCTCCTCCTGCCGCGCGTCCTCGGACTGCTTACGTGAGCCTGGGCCGCGCGGCGCGATGGTTGCTTCTCAGCGACCTCCACCTGGACGCGGGCGACGACGATCCCCGCCACCCGGGCAGGGTGTTGCCTGAGTTCATCCGCCGCCAAGTGCCGGCAGCCCCAGGACCGCAGCAGCACCTGGTCTTCGTTGGTGACACCTTCGAACTCGCCGGGTTGAACGAGGATGAGAGCCTGGCCCGGCTTGAATCCATCCTCGCCCGGCACCCGGACACCTTCCGGGCGCTGGAGGCGTGCGCGGCGAGCGGCGTCCAGCTGCACTTCGTGTGCGGGAACCATGACGTGGAGCTGGCCCGGCCCGCCGTGGCCGGGCGGCTGTCCGCGCTGCTGGCGCCGGACGACCCCACACGGGTCCGGGTGCACCCGTGGCTCCTCTACGTCCCCGGCGTCCTCGTAGCCGAGCACGGGCACCTGCACCACGCACTGCACCGGATACCCGAGGTGCTGCGCACGGCAGTCAACGGCACTGATGAGCTGGACTTGCCACCCCTCGCCGCCTGGCACGCCCAACCGACGGGCTCGCGCCTGAACCGTGCCGGCGCCGTCGCCCGGGCCTGCCTGGCGTCAGAGCGCGCGGAACGCCGTATCCGCCGCCCCGAATACGACGAGCTGCTGCAGACCGAATCGCAGCGGCTCAGGCTCAATGGGACGGCAGTACGCGAGCTGGCACGCCTGTCCCGGTTCCGGACGGTGCAGGCGCTTCCGCTCACCGCAACCCGCATGGTGCTCGCGGCCACCGGACGCAACGCCAGGGGCGGGCAGGCTCCTGCTGCGGCAGCCCGGGTGGCTGGAATTCTTGACACGCACTCCTCCACGGTTGCCTGGTACATTTCCGCCCACACGCACCGGGCGCTTGAAGCGGCGCTGGAAACATCGTCAACCCGGTACATCAACACCGGCACCTGGTCATCGGACATCCGTGGCCAGGGCCCGGATGTCCTGGACCGCCAGGCCTTCCCCTATGCGCTGATCGATGTGGCCGGGGACGGGACCACCAGCGGCGGGCTGCGGTACTGGAACCCGGACGGCCGCTGACCCCACCTTTGCAGCTTTGCAGCGCGGCAGACAGCTTTGCAGCGGCGCGGGACGGCACGCGCAGGGAACTGATGGATCTCCCAACAGGAAAGACCTCTTAGGTTTGCAGCAACCTAAGAGGTCTTTCCTGTTGGCGACGTAAACCTTGCCTAGAAATCCACGCTCATTGGACTTCCCGCCACACCGCACCCTGAGGAGTGGCGCTGGTCAGCTGGGTGGAGGAGGAGTGGGCCAGCCGGCGGCCACGCAGGTAGCCGGCCGAGGTGAAGGCCAACACCGCCAGGACCGAACCCGCACGCCCCAGTCCCATGGGGTTGTCGCCCCGGCTCCAATCGCGGATTCCCGAGAACACCGCCCTTGGGAGGGTGCTGCGGACATAGCGCCGCTCGGGACCCAGGGCCCGCTTGTGCCCCACAACGTGGCTGACCTGCGCCTTGGAGAGACCCTCCGACCAGGACCTCGAGAGCATGTAGCGCACAGTCCCCCGCTCCTCCGGCACGTGATGCCGCACCAAGGCAGCGGGCTCGTAAACGATCCTGGAGCCGGGAGTGCCCATTGTGGAGCGGATGCAGATCTCTGTCTCCTCACAGCCAAGCGGCAAGTTGCCCTGCCGGCCAAGCGCAATGTTGAAGCCGCCAACCTGTCGGAGGACGTCCAGCCGGAAGGACATGTTGGCCCCGATAAGGTTCCGGACTTCGGAGGCAACAGTGGGCATTCCCCGGTGGCTGCATCCTACGATCCAGTCCAGTTCCTCACCGAAGTAGCCCGGGCGGCCCCGGTCCCATACGGGCTCGACGCGGCCGCCAACGGCCAGCACGTCGGGATCGTCGTAAAGGACCAGCAGGCGCTCCAGCCAGTTGGGCGTTGCCACGGCATCGTCGTCGAGGAAGGCCACGATGTCGCCCTCGGCCAGTCCAACACCTGTGTTACGGGCGCCGGAAAGGCCGGGAGGGCCTTCGCTCTGCACCACTGTCACGTCATCCACAATCGCCAGGAGCCGCTCGTACAGGTCCTCATTGTGGTCGACGACCACCAGGATCTCCTGGGGGGCCACCGTCTGGGCGCGGACAGACTCGATAACATCCAGCAAAAGGTCCCAACGGCGCTCGGTGTAGGCGCAAATCACGATCGACACGCTCGGACGGACAATACGATCCAACATGTCAGGCCCCCTGAACCAATGCAAGAATGCTCTGCGGGTCGGTTGGGGTCCGCGGAACGCTGACGTTGGCATAGGCGTACTTGACCCGACGGAGAGCTTCGGGCCGGGCGCCGGCCGTGGGTGCCTCCCACATGACGCATTCGTGGGCCAGCTTCCGCAGCACCCGCCAGCCGTCGCGGAACGTCTGCAGGTTGGACGCTCCGGAGATCCGGTCAAGTTCGATGCTGGGAACCTCCGCGATCCTAAGCCCTGCCCGGGCCGCCCGGACGATCAGCTCAGTCTCGATTTCAAATCCGTCTGATTCCAACTGCAGGATCTCGAGGCATTCACGTCGAAACGCAATATATCCGTAGCAAAGATCGGAGTAATTGCTGTGCAGCACCGCATTGGCCAGCTGGGTCAGCGCCTGGTTGCCGGCTTTCCGCAACCGGGTGAGGTCTTCCGATCCCCCACCGGTGACATGGCGCGAGCCTTTGACGAAGTCATAGTCATGCTGGAGCGGGGAAACGAACCATCCGATCTCCTGCGGGTCCATGCTGCCGTCCGCGTCTAGCATGACAATGATGTCCCCCGAGGCGGCGGCGAACCCTGATCGAAGGGCCACGCCCTTCCCCTTGCGTGGCTCATTGACAATGACAAGATTGTCGCGGATGGCCTGGGCTACCCCCACGGTGTTATCGGTGGACCGGCCGTCCACGATGATTACCTCATCAACGTAGGACGGCATCCTGCGAAGGACCCATGGAATGTTCCTGGCTTCGTTCAGTGTTGGAATGACGACGCTGACGGAGGCCTTACCGGGCTCCGCGCCCTGCATCGCTAGAGTTATTGGGAGCTGGATGGAAATGGACAAATACCTCACCACTTCATGACGTGTGCGGATAGTTACAATGAACCCGCCCGCTTGGAAGCCGAGCGCGACTTTGACGCTTTATCCGGTCATGGGTCTGGTCTCGGGCCCCAGCTCTCGTTAGCCTTTGACTCTGGCCGTGAAGAAAGCCTATTTGGGCCGCTTTCGAGTGTCACCAGTAGCGAGTACTCAGTTTCTACAGCCAGGTTCCCTGCAATAAGGCAAGTACAGGGTTATAGGACTGATGCGGATATTAGGTATAGGGGATATTGCGTTCCGCAGGCTTTTTAAGTAGGGGGCGGGGCATCCAAATCTTCGTGATTCAGCCTGGACAAGTGGTGCGAATGCGGCCACCGGCACCGCTGTCCGCGGGTCCCCGGGCGTCAGCGGCGGCCGGCGGCAAGGCTCCACCAGCGGAGGCGGAGCCTTGACCGATTATGACCGCAATCTTGATGCAATCCAGCGGCAATTAGCGTGGCATAGGGTTTATATTCGCATGTATCGGCCCGCGCATTGGGGTGGCGGGGCCGGCATTTAATCCGGCAGTACAAGAAAGCGGTCTCCTTCTTCGACGATTGGGGACGCCATGCCGCTTGTGGGTCGAAACAAAGAAATTGACCGGATTCTTTCCGCGATCCGGGGGCCCAAGGAAACGGCCTTGGCAGTCATCGGCGGCCGGGGCATGGGCAAATCAGCCCTGTTATCCGGAATACGTTCCCTCTCCGATTACCGGACCGTCTTCCTGTCCCCCAGCGCCGCCGAATCGGGCTGGCCGCTGTCCGGACTGACTGCCCTCCTGAATGAAATGGACGATCCGGTCCTTAACCGGGCCGCTGATGATCTGATGCGGTCCAGCGCGGAGGCAATGACGGTGCCTGCCGTGTCCGCCATGCTGCTCAGCAGCCTGCACCAGCGCCCATCATCGCGGACCATCATCGTGATCGACGACGCCGACACACTGGATCCGGCCACCCAGTCAGTCATTGGGTTCCTGGCACGGCGGCTGGCCGGCACGGAGGTGGTGTTGATCGCCGGCATGCGGGAAGAACGTCCCGGCAGCCCGCTCAGCGGCCTTCCCGCGCTGCACCTGCGGTCATTGAGCCACAGCGACACGGTGCGGATGCTGGAAGGCCTCCCGACTGGAAGGACCACGACGGCGGCGGCCCACGCGGTTGCCGCAGCCACCGGCGGCAACCCGCTTGCCGCCGTCGAACTCCATAACCGTCTGCTGGCGAGGTACGACGATGGCAGGCATGCCCTCCCTGTCCCGCTGTCCACCCAAAGCAGCTTTGACGCAGAATACGCATCAGCAGTGGGGGCATTGCGCTCCGGCGCGCGTACTCTGCTGGACCTGCTCGCCCTCTCCTTTCACAGCGACGTCTCCACGATCGTGAAAATCCTCCCGGAGGTGTGGACTGCGACGGATGAACTGCTGACGGCCGGCCTGGTGAAGAGATCGGGACAACACCTCTGGATCGCGGACCAACTGCTGCGGGGCCATGTCTACGCGGCCATGCCGCCGGATGTCCGCACCGCCAACCACCGTGCCATGGCGGAAGCGGCACGGGACACGGATCGCCAAGGCCACAGCTGGCACGTGAGCTTTACCGCCTTGGACGTTCAGACTCCGTTCCAGCTGCTCCGCCACGCAGTGGACCTGGTCCGGGGAGGAGAAGTGCCTTTCGCCGTGGAGTTCATCGAGCGGGCCATCACCCTCAACCCGTCGGAAGCGGAAACGGCTGAACGCCTGACCGGCTTGGCCGAACTGCTCTTCACCCGCGGCGAATTGGTGTACGCGCGCCGCTACGTGGAATGGGCGCAGGGCGTAACGCGCAACCCCGCCCTGATCCTGCGGCTGACCGGGCTGTCCTTCGAAATCCAGTTCGTCCAGGGCGCCGCCGTGCGGTGCAGCATGGTGCAGCGGCTCGTGCAGGAGTTCGGCCAGCACCATCCGGAATATTCAGCGGGTTTGCTGGCCGTCGGCGCCCTGTATTACGCGGAGCGTTGGGAGCTGAAAGAGGCCGCTGAGCTGCTGCGGCAGGGCGGCGCATTCCGCGGCTCCGCATCCGTGCAACACCTGGGCATGGCCGAGCACGCCAAACTCCTGCTCGAATCCCTCAGCGGCACGAGGCCCAACCCCGCGCGCAGGCACGAGCAGGCAGGCGGGCACGAGCAGGCAGTCCGGCACGAGCAGGCAGGCGGCCACGCCCGGCAGGGCAGCGCCCGGCCGGCGGGCCTCCTGCTGCGCGGCCGGGCACTCACCTATGCCGAGCAGCACGAAAGCGCACGTGAAGCCTTCGCGATGCTCAACGGCTCCACCGCACCGGAGCACGCCAACTGGCGGCACACGGGAGCCCTCATGGCCATTGATAATGAGATCCGGGCCGGCAATGTGGGAGCGGCCGTCAGGCTGATCGACGAACTTGAGCTGTCCGAACCCGGGATGAATTACCACCGCGGGACGCGGCACCTGTTCCGGGTTTGGCGTGCCTATTCCCTGGGTGACGACGAACTCGCGCGCACCGAGGCCAGTGAAGCGCACCGTTATGTGCAGGCCGGCGGCCATCCTGCCCTGACGGCACAGCTGGCGGGCTGCCAGGGCCACTTTGCCCTCCTGCGGGGTGATCTGGCGGAGTCTGTTGCCCAACTGTCCAGGGCAGCCGAGATTGGAACGGGGCTGGGCAATCCAACCCTGCTGCGCTGCGAGGCGGACCTGGTGGAGGTTCTGGTCCGCCTGGGCCGGCACCGCGAGGCCACGCAGGCACTGCAGCGGCTCGAAAGCCGCTCCGTGGGGCTGCGCTCACCGTGGCTGCTGATGGTGGTTGCCCGGAGCCGCGCCATGCTTGCCGATGGCGAGCAGTCCCTGCAGCTCTTCGGCCAGGCGCTTGAGGACAGGAACGGGAACAGGCTTGAACGGGGCAGGACCCTGATGTGTTACGCGGAACGGCTGCATGCCTTCGGCCGGCTGCGCCACGCTCGGGAGGCCTTGCTTCGGGCCAAGGTGATGTTTGATGAGGCCGGGGCAGATGCCTGGACGCAGCACGTGGACGCCCTTCTGCTGGACGAACGGTGGGAGCCCGCCCGCCCGCAGGGTAATCCGTCGATGCTGCTGCTCGCAGACCATGAGCGGTCGCTGGCCATGATGGTGGCCCGGGGCATGCGCAACAAGGAAATAGCGGCCACGCTGTATGTTTCCGTCCGTACGGTCGAAGTACGCCTCACGGCCATCTACCGGAAGCTCGGCGTCGAGTCCCGGGCACAGCTGACCGCCCTTGCTGCCGGCAAGGGAACCACGGCTGCGCAGCCGTACGTCCTGCCCGTCCTGTAAGTGCGCAGCTACCCGCAGTTTCCACATGGTTCCCGGGCGGAACCCACAACGCTTTCCAGGTCCAACCAGAGGATACGGGCCGAAGAATATCCTTGTGCCACGTTGGGAGGACGTCAAGCACGGCCGGAAAGGTACAGCATGGAGCGGACCCCAGTAACGACCCCCCGGCAGACTGCTGCCTGAGTGTTCACGTGAGCGAACTGATCCTGGTAAGTGCCAGCGGCCTGGCGCGTGAAGTGCTGGCCATGGTCCGCAGCAGCGGCCAGTATGACGTCGTTGGGCTGCTCGACGATGACAGGGAGATGGCCGGTGTCACGGTGGACGGCGCTCCCGTCCTCGGCAGCATTGATGATGCCGTGAACTACACGCACGCCTTCTTCCTGGTGTGCATCGCTGCGAGCAAGGAACGCGAGGCGGTGGTGTTGCACCTGGCCTCCCTCGGGATCGGCGAGCCAAGGTACGGCACTGCCGTGGATCCTTCAGCCCAGTACCCGGAAGGCTGCCGGGTGGGGCGCGGCAGCATCCTCCTGCGCAACGTCACCCTGACGGCCGCCGTCACCCTGGGTTCCCATGTGGTGGCCATGCCATCGGTCACGTTTTCCTACGACGTGGATGTATCCGACTTTGCGACGTTTGCCGCCGGCGTTTCGCTGGGGGGTGGCGTCAGGATAGGCAAAGGCGCATATCTAGGCTTGAATTCGAGCGTCCGGGAAAGGACGTCGGTGGGAGACTACGCAACGATCGGCGTGTGCGCCGGAGTGCTCAGCAATGTTCCCGACGGCGAAACCTGGGTGGGGGTGCCGGCCCGCGAAATTGATCACGGGACGTTCAGCTACGGCAGGATCCGTTAGCGCTGCGCCGCAGTCCGGAAGAACAGTTCCGTCACGGCGGCGAGGCGGCGTGGATCCTCCACCCCGCACAGCTCCCGGGCTGAGTGCATGGACAGCAGCGGTACACCGACGTCAACGGTCCGGATTCCCAGCCGGGTCGCGGTGAGGGGCCCAATGGTGGAGCCGCAGGGCACCACGTTGCTGGACACGAATTCCTGGTACGGAACGCCGGCTTCGCCGCAGAGCCGCGCCCAGAAGGCGGCTCCAAAGGCGTCGGTCGCGTAACGCTGGTTGGCGTTGATCTTCAGCAGCGGGCCGCCGTTCAGCACCGGGTGGTTGGCGGGGTCGTGCCGCTCCGGATAGTTGGGGTGGACCGCATGCCCGGCATCGGCAGAGAGGCAGAACGACGCCGACAGGGCCTGCCGCCGCTGGCTCACCGTTGCGCCCAGGCCGTCAGAGATCCGTACCAGGACGTCCTCGAGGATGGGCCCGCAGGCCCCTGAGCGGGAGTTGGAGCCGATCTCTTCGTGGTCGAAAGCGGCAAGGACAGCAATCGGGCCGGCTTCAGCTGCGGTCCCCGCATGGGCGGCCAGCGCCGCCAGGCCGGCGTGGGTGGCTGAAAGGTTGTCCAGCCGCCCTGATGCGAAGAACTCCCCCTTGCCCCCGAAAACCGCAGGCGCCTGCGTGTCCGCAATAACGACGTCGTACCCGCCAATCTGCCCCGGATCAACGGATGCGCCGGCAACGGACGCCGCCAGCACACCCAGCAGGTCGGAATCCGTTGGATTCCCCAGCCCCCACACCGGGTTCATGTGGCGCTGCTTGTCCAGGGTCAGCCCCTCATTGACGGCCCGGTCCAGGTGGATGGCCAGCTGCGGGAAGCGGAGCAGCGGCCCGGTGGCCGTAAGGTGCTCGGTGCCGTCAAGCAGCACCAGCCGGCCCGCGAGCCGCAGCTCGCGGTCCAGCCAGGAGTTCAGCAGGGGGCCGCCGTAGATCTCCACCCCGGCCTGGAGCCAGCCGTGGGCACCGGTGGTGGGCTTGGGCTTGAGCTTGAACGACGGCGAATCGGTGTGCGCGCCCAGGATGTTGAATCCCGTGGCTGGTCCCGCACCTTCGGGGACCACCCACGCGATCAGGGCGCCGTCACGGATGATGAAGAACGAACCGGGCCCGCCCTCCCACGGCTGTAGCTCATCCAGGCGGGTGAACCCGGCTTCCTCCAGCCGCCGGCCCCCCTCATGCGCAGCGTGGAAGCTCGACGGCGATGCGCTGACATAGGCGCCAAGGTCCTGGATGTGGTCTGCGGCAGAGGAAGGCAAAGGCATGGTCCCGAGTCTAGCGAAGCGCCTACTCGGCAGGTGCCGATGCAGCCTCGGCTGCCACGGCCGGCTGTCCGGCGGTGGCCGGGCCCTTCCCGCGGTAGCGCAGGACGCCCACCGCCACCACGACGGCGGCCAGGGCAAGCGAGAGCAGCAGGGACTCCCTGGTGGATTCGACGATCACCATGCCGATCAGCAGGGCCACGATGCTGATGATCGCTGCCCAGGTGAGGTACGGGAAAAGCCACATCTTCAGCTGCAGGTCCTTCGCTGCCGCTCCCATGCGGCGCCGCAGGACCAGCTGCGAGGCGGAGATGACCAGCCACACGAACAGTGCGATGGCACCGGAGGTGTTGACCAGGAAGAGGAACACCGTGTCCGGGGCAATGTAGTTCAGGCCCACCGTGACGAAGCCAACCACCGTGGAGGCGAGGACGGCGGCAGCGGGGACGCCCCGGCGGGAGATGCGGGTCCAGGCACGCGGTGCGTCGCCACGGGTGGACAGGGAGAACAGCATGCGGCTGGCGGTGTAGAGGCCGGAGTTCAGGCAGGAGAGCACGGAGGTCAGCACCACGACGTCCATGATGGTTCCGGCGCCGGGGATGCCGAACAGTTCGATGACCGCTACGTAGGGGCTCTTGGCCACGGAGGCCGAGTTCCATGGAAGCAGGGTGACCACCACGGCGATGGAGCCGATGTAGAAGACCAGGATGCGCCAGACGGTGGACTTCACGGCCTTCTTGACGGCGTCCACGGGGTTTTCGGATTCCCCGGCGGCAATGGTGGCGATCTCGGCGCCAAAGAAGGAGAAGACCACCACGAGGATTCCGGCAAGGACAGCGCCCGGACCATTGGGCATGAAGCCGCCGTTGTTGATCAGGTTGCTCAGGCCGGGGGCCGGGACGCCGGGGATGAGCCCCAGGATGGCGGCGGCGCCGAAGATCAGGAAGAGGACAATCGCTGCCACCTTGATGGAGGCAAACCAGAACTCGAACTCGCCGTAGGACTTCACCGAACCGAGGTTGGTGAGCGTCAGCAGCACCATGAGGACCAGGGCCCAGACCCACTGGTCAATGCCCGGCACCCAACGGTGCATGATGGCCGCACCTGCTGTGGCCTCGATGCCCAGGACGATGATCCAGAACCAGGCATAGAGCCAGCCGATGCTGAACCCTGCCCAGCGGCCCAGTGCCTTGTCCGCATACGTGGAGAAGGAACCGGTCTCCGGGTTTGCAGCGGCCATCTCCCCCAGCATGCGCATAACGAGGATGACCACCAGGCCCGCGGCAGCATAGGCGACGAGGATGCCGGGGCCTGCCTGCTGGATCGCGGCGCCCGAGCCGACGAAGAGGCCTGCACCGATGACGCCGGCAATGGCGATCATGGACAGGTGCCTGGGTTTCAGGGACTTTGAGAGTTGCTGGTCAGCATGCATGGAAGCGCCGTCCTGTTGGGAAAATAGCAGAGGTTGAGCGGGGTGCCGTGGCGGACCACCGGGGACCGTGTGGTGCACCACATCGTCGTTTCACCCTAGGTCCGCCATTATGCGCCGTGCTTTGTGCACTCCAACAGACCTGGTTGCGCCCAACAGGACGTGACTCCAAGCAGGAACCGTCAGGGGCAATTAAAGTTTCCTCACAGGCATTTTCGTAATGTGCCGGAAACCACGCGCCGTTCGTTCCCTGCTGAGCGGATGCCGGGGTTTCCCCTAGACGTCCCGCCGTTTCAGCAGGACTGCGGCAAGCACGACGGGGATGACCACCCAGCCGCCGAGGACCAGTGCCGCCTGCCAGGTTTCCAGCGTGTCGGGAACGTGCTGGGCGGCCGTCAGCGGCTCAACCGTGTTGCCTGGCAGGTACTTCCGGGCCTCCTTGAAGAAGTCCCCGGGGATGAGCTGGAAAGCGATGGGCGCCACGAAGAAGATACCCACCAGGCTCATGATGCCGCCGGCGGAGTTCCTGATCAGCGTGCCGAGCGCCATGCCGATGGCGGCGACGGCTGCCACGTAGACGCTGTTGACCAACAGGAGCTTCACCGACTGTGAGCTGCCGGGATCCAGCGTGAGGCCGTAGTTGTCCAGAATGGGCACGGCCACCAGTGCGGCCATCCAGGTGGACACAGCGGTAACCACGAACGATGTCACCATGACTACCACGAGCTTTGCCGCGAACGCAGGCAGCCTCCTGGGCACGGCGGCGAAGGTGGACCGCGCCATCCCGGTGGTGAATTCCGAACTCATGAGGAGCACGCCGAGGGACCCCAGGATCAGCTGGGCGAAGGCGATGCCGGAGGTGGGCACACTGACGGCAAGGTCGCCGCCCTGCGATGCCATCCGGGCGGCGGCCTGCGGATCCCGCGTGGCGGCATCCGCGAACTGGCCGGTCCCCCATGCGGACAGGGCGCCAAACCCGACCATGACCACCACGGTGGAAGCGAGCAGGATCAGCGTGGAAAGCAGGGTGCGGAACTTGATGACTTCCGAGTTCAGCACCCGGAGGAACGTGGGGCCAGGCAGGGAGCGGCCGCCGTTGCGGACGTTGCGGCTCCCGGCGGATGCTGCAGGTTCGGGCGAGGACGTGGATTCAGTGGCCATTGCGCTCATTACTTGCTGACCTCCGCAGCGGGAAGGGAGTGGTATTCGACATCGTCCTTGGTCAGTTCCATGTAGGCCTCCTCGAGGCTGGCGACGAGCGGCGTGAGTTCGTAGACCATGACCTGGTTTTCCAGGGCGGCTGCGGCGATGGTTCTGGGCTCCAGGCCCGTCACTTCGAGCAATTCCCGTTCGGGGACGTCGATGGAGGCTCCCCGTGCGGCGAGAAGCTTGTGAAGCCGGTCAGGTTGATCCGTGCGCACGCGGACCCGGGACTGGCCCTTGCCGGTGATGATGTCGCGGATGGGTGCGTCGGCTATCACGCGGCCGCGACCAATGACGATCAGGTGGTCCGCGGTCTGCGCCATCTCGCTCATCAGGTGGCTGGAGAGGAACACCGTGCGTCCCTGCCCCGCGAGGTAGCGGACCAGGTTCCGCACCCAGACCACGCCTTCCGGGTCCAGTCCGTTGACGGGTTCGTCGAGGATGAGGGTCTGCGGGTCCCCCAGCAGGGCCGCGGCAATGCCCAGCCGCTGGCCCATTCCCAGGGAGAAGCCTCCGGCCTTCTTGCGTGCCACCGCGTCCAGCCCCGTCATTTCAATGACCTCGTGCACCCGGGACTTGGGGATGCTGTGCGTGGCAGCCATGGCCAGCAGGTGGTTGTAGGCGCTGCGGCTCGTGTGGACTGCCTTGGCGTCAAGCAGGGCACCTACTTCGCGCAGGGGTGCCTTGTGCCGGACGTACGGGAGGCCGTTCACGGTGACAGATCCCGACGTCGGCCGGTCCAGCCCCATGATCATCCGCATGGTGGTGGACTTTCCTGCGCCGTTTGGGCCCAGGAAGCCGGTAACTTGCCCTGCCCTGACGGTAAAGCTGACACCGGCCACGGCGGTTTTGGCACCGTAGACCTTGGTCAGCCCGTTTGCCTCGATCATGGAGAATCCTTTGCACGGCAGCGCGCGGCTGCGGATGGTGTTTGGTGGGTGTTCATGCCCTACGCTACCGACGCCGGGGCTGGTTTTCCCGGGAATCAGGGATGATTCAGGGGCGAATCAGGGTTGGTCGCCAGCCGCCACTGGTGGTCAGCGGCGCGGCGAGTAGTACGTCAGGGCCCGTGGCCGGATCCGGTAGGACACGGTGCGCACTCCGGCCAGCGCTTCTCCATCCACGGCCAGCGCCATGGGCGAACCGCCCGCGTCAATTCTGACCTCCGTGGCCTCCCGCAGGTGCGTGATGCCGGAACTTGCCACCGTGCCCGTCAGCACAGACCACAGCAGCCGTACCCGCGCGAACGATTCATCGGCGGTAATCATCCGCACATCGAGCACCCCGTCATCCATCACCGGCCGGAAAAGGGGTGCATGGTCCCGGGGGTAAAACCGTCCCCGGCCCAAATAGGCGATCCACACTTTGCGCACCACTCCGTCCACGGACAGGGTGATGGGGGTGCCTGCGGCAAAGGTCCTGAACATCGCCACGACGCCGGCCAACGGCTTCCCCAGCGCCGGCTGCAGGTGCTCCCGCCGACGCACGAAGTTCGGGTACAGGCCGATGCTTGAGGTGTTGAGCATGACCATCTCGGATACCTCGGGGCTTCCCGCCAAGCCACGTTCCGCGGTTACGACGCCGATGTCAGCCAGGGCCGCATCACCTTTTCCCGCCGCTTCCACGGCATCCTTCAGGCTTCCCGTCCCCGCGTCGCGGGCAAAGTGGTTCAGGGTTCCCCCCGGCAGGACCAACAGGGGGATGGAACGTTCGACGGCGGCGGCGGCCGCCGCTCCGACGGTTCCGTCCCCGCCCCACACGCCCAGGGCACGGGTGCCGGGGAAATCAGCGGTGGCGGCAATCCGCTGCAGCAGGTCCTCATCCGGCTGCACAGTGTTTATATGCGCCATGGGAAATACTTCTTTGAGCGCCGAGGCGGTTTCTTCCTTGAACGATCCACCCAGAGTGTTGACCACGATGCTCAAGCCCTCGCCGTCCGGCAGTTCGGGTGCACTGGTCCAAGCCCTCGTGGTCTGCGGTATCGGCGGACGGACCGGCCACCAATGCCGGGTCACCAGGGCGGCGCCGGCACCCAGCGCTGAACCGAAGAGGACGTCCGAGGGCCAGTGGGCGCCGGTGTGCACCCTTGAATAGGCAACTCCAAGGGCGGCGGGAGCCAGGGCGGCACCCACGGCGGGGCGAACAAGGCCGGCGCCGACGGCAAACGCTATGGCAGACGCTGAATGCCCCGACGGCATGGAGGAGCTCGTGGGCTGCGGATGCACGAAGCGGAAGACCGGCAGATGTTCGGGGAGCGGGCGGGTCCGGGGGAGCAGCGTTTTGAACACCACGTTGGTGACGGCGGAGGCCACCCCTTGGGCGAGGAGGCCATGCAGTGCGGCCCTCCGCGTCCTGCCTGGAAAGAGCGCCAGGACGGCCGCCGCCCCCATCCACAGTTTGCCCTTGTTCGCCGAGGCTGAGAGCCGGCGGAAGAACAGGTCGTGGTTGCCGCCCGGCAGGTTGGATACATGCTTGAGAAAGTATCTATCGAGGCGGCTGATCCAGCTTCGTCCCCGCGGCCTTGCGCTTTGCATGTGATCACCCTAACCCCAACGGCTACTCCCGCTCGGCGGCTTGCTCCTCCATCCGCAGGGGCCTCGCGGCTCCGGCCAGGAGCAGGGCCACCAGGATGGGCGCCATGATGGCCAGCAGGGCAGTGTGGATGCCGGTGAGGTCACCGAGGTAACCCAACAGCGGCGGTCCGGCGAGGAAGGATATATACCCGAGCGTGGATACGACTGAAACCCGAGCGGCGGAGTGCTGCGGATCATCGGAGGCAGCGGACATGCCCATGGGGAAGGCCAACGCGGCACCAACGCCCCACAGGGCCGCGCCGATGCCGGCGAGCCAGATGTTGGGGGCCAGCACAAAGAGTCCCAGTCCCGCAGCTGCCGCGGCCATGCTGGCGCGCAACACGGCGACCCGTCCGTACCTGTCGATGACGCGGCCGCCGAGGAACCGCATTGCCGTCATGGCCAGGACGAAGAGGGCGAACATGAGCGCACCGGTTGACTCGGAGGCCGCGAGTCCGTCCACCGAGGCCTTGGCAATCCAGTCGTTGCCCGCGCCTTCAGTGAGCGTGGCGCCCAGGACTACCACTCCGATCAGCAGCGTCCTGCTGTCCCGCCAGGCGGAGGGTCCCTTGGCCGGCTTCGGTTCCCCTTCGGCGGTGGCCGTCGAGATGTGCGGAAGGAAGTAGCGTGGAACCACCAGGGCAACGAGCACTACCACGGCGGCAATCACCAGGAGATGCAGCGGGAGGTCGATGCCCAGGGTGGAAAGCCCTGCACCCACGAGGGCTCCAACGAAGGCGCCGCCGCTGAAGGCCGCGTGGAACTGGGGCATGATGGTGCGGCGGAGCTTATGCTCCACATCGGCCCCTTCAATGTTTTGAGCCACGTCCCAGAGCCCGATGCCAATGCCAAAGAAGAACAGCGACACCGCCGTTCCGGGAATAGACGTGGCTGAGAGTGACAGGGCAATGCCCACGCCGGCCGCCGCAGCCAGCAGGCCGGCAAAGCGGACCGTGTTGGCGGTACCGATCCTGCCCACCACCAGCCCGGCGGTGGGAAGTGCCAGCAGTGAGCCCACGGCCGTGCACAGCAGCAGCGTGCCCATTTGGCCGGACGTGATGTGCAGCGTTTGCGTGACGGCAGGGATCCTGGCCGCCCAGCTGGCGAAGACCAGTCCGTTGATGCCGAAGACCACGAATGTGGCTGCGGCGGCGACCCTCAGGCCGGCCTGCTGTTCGGTGCCGGTATTGGTGCTCATACGCTCACTACTTCCACAGAGTATTTTTCGAGTTCGGCTTTGTCCCTGGCGCTGAATTGCCGGTCCGTCACGATCACATCCACCCGGTCCAGGCCGGCGACGAGTACCCGGGCATTGGCCTGCCACTTTGCTGCTGAGGCGGCCACCACCACGCGTGCCGCAGATTCCAGGCCAGCCTTCTTGACCGCCGCATCGTCGAGGTCGTGGGCCAGCAGGCCGTCGTGGAAATCCACGGCGCAGGGCGTGACCACCGCGGTGTCAAAACGCAGTGACCTGATATTGGACTCGGCCAGGGGCCCGCGGAAACAGAGTTCGCCGGGCACCACGCTTCCGCCGGGAAGCAGCAGGGCTGGGCGGGCACCCCCGGCATTGTCCCCGCCGGCGGCAGCGTTGAGGGCCTGCAGGGACATCGGCATCAGGGTCAGTTCCCGGCCAAGCGCTGCCCGTGCCACCTCCGTCGCGGTACTGCCGCTGTCAAGCCAGACGTGGTCGCCCTGGACCAGCAGGCCGGCCACCGCAGCTGCGATGCGCTTCTTGGCGTCCCGGTCCTCCAGCTCGCGCTGTCCGTAGCCCGGGTTCTGCCCATGGCCGATCAGGCTCCTGGCACCGCCGTGGACCCTGCGGAGGACGCCATGGCCGGCGAGTACTTCAAGGTCCCGGCGGATGGTTGCACCGGAGGCGGCGCAGGCCTGCATCAGCTCTTCGACGCTCACCTCGGGCTGCCGCCGGAGGATTTCGGCAATGGTTCGGTGCCGCTCGTCGGTCTTCATGATCAAATGCTAACAGTCAATGATCATTTGCTCAGGAAGAAAAGAGAGATACTCTGCTTGCTCCATCAGATACCGCTGCTAAACCATCGGTAAAACAGCCATATCTGATGGAGCAACCTCTCAGCGGGCCCGCTGCACCCTTTGTTCGTCCCATACCGGCTCGGCGGACTCGTACACTTTCCCGTCGGAGCCGAACACCAGGAATCTGTCGAAGGTCCGCGCGAACCAGCGGTCGTGGGTGACCGCCAGGACCGTTCCTTCAAAGTGGTCAATGGCCCGTTCCAGTGCTTCAGCGGAATGCAGGTCAAGGTTGTCCGTGGGTTCGTCCAGCAGCAGCAGGGTGGCGCCGCTGAGCTGCAGCAGAAGGATCTGGAACCGTGCCTGCTGCCCGCCGGAGAGGGACTCATACTTCTGTTCCGACTGCCCTGCCAGTCCGTAGCCGTCCAAGGCACCGGCGGCTGCCTCCCGGCCAAGGCCGGAACGGTGTTCATCGCCGCGGTGCAGGATTTCCAGCAGGGTCTTGCCCAACAGGTCGGGACGGACGTGGGTCTGGGCAAAGAAGCCGGGCCGGATCCTGGCCCCAAGTTTTACGGTGCCTTCGTGCGGCACCTCCGCGATTTCAACATCGGAAACCGGCAGGTGCTCGCGTTCGGGGTCGGTGCCGCCGGTGGCCAGCAGCCGCAGGAAGTGTGATTTCCCGGAGCCATTGGAGCCCAGCACGCCCACGCGGTCGCCGAACCAGACCTCCGTGGAGAAAGGCTTCATCAGCCCCGTCAGTTCCAGCTGCTCCGCCACGATGGCACGCTTCGCGGTCCGCCCGCCCTTGAGCCGCATCTGCACGTTCTGCTCGATGGGCAGCGCCTCGGGCGGCCCCACCTCAAGGAACTTTGCCAGGCGGGTCTGGGCGGCGTGGTACCGGTTGGCCATATCGGAGCGGAAAGCGGCCTTGTTCTTGTACATGTTGACGAGCTCCTTGAGCTTGATGTGCTCCTCGTCCCAGCGCTTCCGCAATTCCTCGAACCGTGCATTCCGGTCCGCCCGCGCTTCCACATAGGATCCGAAGCCGCCGCCGTGGATCCACGCGGCGGCCCCGTTGATGCCGGGTTCCAGGGTGACAATGCGCCCGGCGGCGTTGTTCAGCAGTTCCCGGTCATGGCTGATGAAGAAGACGGTCTTCCTGGACTCATTCAGCTTCTCCTCCAGCCAGCGCTTGCCGGGCACGTCAAGGTAGTTGTCCGGCTCGTCCAGGAGGAGGAGATCGTCCGGGCCGGCGAACAGGGCTTCGAGCACCAGCCGCTTTTGCTCGCCGCCGGAAAGGGTCGACGCCGGGCGGTGCTGTGCGCGGTCAAAGGGCAGGCCCAGCGCGGCCATGCAGACCTCATCCCAGACAGTCTCGACGTCGTAGCCCCCGGCGTCCCCCCAGTCCACGATGGCCTGGGCGTACCGCATCTGGGTGGGTTCGTCGTCGTGCTCCATCATGGCCAGCTCGGCATCATCAACCTCGCGGGCGGCGGCAGCCAGCGCCGGGGGAGCGGCAGACACCAGGAGGTCCCGGACGGTGGAGCCGTCCCGCACCTGCCCCACGAACTGGCGCATGATGCCCATGTTTCCGGAGCGGCCAATGACGCCCTCGTCCGGGACCAGGTCGCCGGCGATGATCCGGAACAGCGTGGTCTTGCCCGTGCCGTTGGGCCCAATCAGGGCGGTCTTGGTGCCGTCCGGAACCTTGAAGGTCACCCCGTTCAGGAGCTGGGTACCGTCGGAGAGGAAGTAGTCGATGCCGGAAACGTCAATATGGGCCACACCGTCAATCCTCCCACGGCCGTCCCTAGCCGGCGGCGGTGAGGAACTGCTTCAGCAGGGGACCGGAGGTGGTGGCGCCCAGGCCGCCGTCCTCCACGAAGACAGCCACGGCCAGGTCACCGTGGACCGCCACGATCCAGGCGTGGGTCTTTGGCGGATTCTCGGTGCCGAACTCAGCGGTTCCGGTCTTCGCCCCCACTGGCGCCCCGGGAACGCTGGAGAGGAAGCCTGCGTGGCCTGACGTGACGACGGCACGCATCATGTCTGCCAGCGACGCCGCCTCTGCGGCCGTGATCGGCTTCTCAGAGGCCGTGGAGGGTGCCTCGGCCGTGGCGGTGGCGGACGGTGCGGCGGCGGGAGCAGTGGAGCCGGCCGTGGTTCCGGCAGCCGGCGCCCCGGCGTCGGCGTTGAGGACCAGTTGCGCGGAGACGGGGGCGCCCTTGGCCACCGAGCCCGCCATGATGGCCGCGGCCAGGGGCGAGAGCAGTACCTTGCCCTGGCCGATCATGGACGCTGCGTGTTCGGTGCCTTGGGCCTGCCCCGGAACGGAACCGAGAAAGGCTTCGGCGCCGAGTTTCGGCGCCTCGACCGCAACACCCATGGATGTGGCAGCGGCTTCAAGCTGGCCCTGCGACACCGCGTCCCGCTGGGAAATGAAGGCCGTGTTGCAGGAGTGCGCAAAGGCGTCCCGCAGGGTCACTGCCCCCAGGGAGGTCTCCGGGTACCCTTCGGAGTTCTTGAAGGTCCGCCCGTCCACGGTGAGCGTGGGGGTGCACTGGACCGTGGAGTCCGGCGTCATCCCGTTGCGAAACATGGCCAGTGAATCCACCATCTTGAAGATGGAACCCGGCGCGTACTGCCCCAGCATGGCGGTGTTGTAGCCGTTGCTGCCCGGTCCGGAAGCCGCTGCCAGCACGGCGCCGGTGGAAGGCCGAAGGGCCACGATGGCTGAGGCCGGCCCCACTCCCTCCAGGGTGCTCTCGGCCAAGGTCTGCAGCCGCGGATCAAGGGTGGTCTTCAGCGGCGTCCCGGGCTTGGGTTCCACCTGGAAGAGGACGCGGCGGGGGTCGGTGCCGGCGGATTGGATTTGTTCGCGCGTGAGGTCGGCGCGTTGGGCACGGATGACCACGGCGTCTGATCCGCGGAGCTGTTCGTCGTATTGCTGCTGGAGCCCGCCGATACCCGTGACATCACCGGGAGCCAGGCCACCATCCGAAGCTTCGATCTGTTCGGCGGTGGCTTCCCCCACCGAACCGAGCACGGCACGGGCAAAGGTCCTGCTCGGAGCCAGGGGAATCGATGCCGGGATGCCCCGCGCGCCCGGGATGGCGCTGATCTGCTCATCGGAGACGGTCCGGCCTTCCTGACGGAGGGTGATGGCGCGAACAAAGGCCTGGGCACCGGCCGCCTTGACCTGCTGCACGTAGGCGGCAGGATCCACCCCTACAAGGGCCGCCAGTTTTCCGGCGGAATCGGCAGGGTCCGCGCCGCCCAGTTGGGGCTTGTCGATGCCCACGTCCACCACGGGACGGTAGGTCACCAGCGGGACGTCCCCGGCGCCAAGGATGTCGGCACGCTGGGGCGACTGGGATCCCTTGGTCACAATTTCGCTGTCCCCGAGGCCAGGCGCCAGGAGGCCCGGATTCCAGACGGTGAGCCATTTGTCGCCGGACTTCTTGAAGTTTGCCGGGATGGTGTACTTCCACTCAGCGTCGCCGAACTTCCAGGTGTAGTCCAACGGTGCGGAGGCCTTGTCGCCATCCAGCGTGAGTCCGCCCGCCTGGACCTCGGGCTTTTGCGGATCCAGGGCCGCGAAGACCTGGTGCAGCTGGTCGTTGGCTGCGGCGGCGTCCTTGCCGTCAAACGCAACCGATCCCACGTCCAGGGCCGAGACTGCCTTGGCCAGCTGTTGTGCCGCGGCTTCGGCTCCGGACTTTCCGTCGTCGCAGGCCACCAGCGACGTGCCCAGAATGAGCGCAGCTATGGCAAGCGAAAGTTTTGTTGATTTCCCCATGGCGCCATTATCCCCCGGGCCGGACGCCAAGCACGCCACCGGTGTCTTCTGCCCTTGCCGCTTCGGAGCCTAGAGACCCAGGTCCGGCACCGGCAGTTTGAAGACATCCTTCAAGGCGTGCTTTGCGGCGTGCATCCCGGGCATGCCCGTGACCCCTGGACCCGGCGGTGTCGACGACGAACACAGGTAGACGCCCAGCAGCGGCGTCCGCCAGGGGACCGGGGACACTACCGGCTTCTGGACAAGGCCACGGACGTCCATGATGCCGGCGCTGAAATCGCCACCAATGTAGTTGCGGTTGTACTGGGCCAACTCCGCCGCGGTGATGGCATGTGATTCCACCACCAGGTCGCGGAAGCCCGGAGCGAACCGTTCCAGCTGGGCCGCAACCTGGTTGGTCATGTCCTTCGTGGAGCCGGAGGGAACATGGCAGTACGTCCACAGTGTGTGCCGGCCTGCCGGCGCGCGGTGGGGGTCGAAGCGGGACGGTTGGGCCACGAGCACATAGGGCCGTTCAGGGTGCCGTCCCGCGCTTACCTCGTTCTCCGAGCGCGCCTGCTCGGCCCGCGTGCCGCCCACGTGCACCGTGCCGGCGTCGGAAAGTCCGCTGGCCTGCCATGGCACCGGCCCGGACAGGATGAAGTCAACCTTGCACGAGCCATTGCCGTAGCGGAAGCGTTCAAGGGCGCGCCGGTAGCGTCGGGGAAGTGAGGGGCCTGCCATGTCCAGCAGCCCCCTGGGTGCCACGTCCAGCAACGTTGCGCGGGTGGCAGGAAGCTGCTCCAACCGGTCTATGGGGGTTCCGGTGTGGATGAAGCCCCCGTGGGCGCGGATGTCGTCCGCGAGTGCTGCCGCTATGGAGGCGGAACCGCCGCGCGGGATGGGCCACCCGCCGGCGTGCCCCAGGGCGCCGAGCATCAGCCCGGCTCCCGAGGCCGCCAGGGACGGCAAATGGGAAACGGCGTGGGCGGCCACCCCACTCAGGAGGGCGGGCGCCAGGTCCTCCCGGAACCGAAGGTTCCACAGCCCGGTCCCCTGTTCCAGGGTCCGCAGTCCGTAGACGCCGGCCACCAGCGGGTTCCGGGGGATCCGGAGGAGCTGGTTTTGGGTGAAGTCCATGACGTCGTCAATATGGCGTACCAGCGGTTCCATGAGCCGCCGGTACGCGGGCCCGTCCTGGCCCAGTCCCTCGACCGTCCGGTCCATCGATTTGTAGGCCAGGGCTGCCCGGCCGCCTTCCAGCGGTGAACCGAAGGACACGTCCGGGGTGATGAGGTCCACCCTGCGGGGCAGCTCGAATGCCCGGAAGAACGGGGAGGCCAGGGCCATTGGATGCACTGCGGAGCAGACATCGTGGAAATACCCGGGCTGCATCAACTCCGTGGTCCGCGTTCCGCCGCCAATCTTTGCTGCTGCTTCGAAGACCTCCACAGAAAGTCCGGCCCGCGCCATGACCGCAGCTGCCGAGAGTCCGTTCGGGCCCGAGCCCACTACCGCCACGTCAGGCACGGGTCCCCTCCTTCGAAGTGCGGAATGAGGCCCGGCGCAGTGGCTTAAGCCGGATCCGGTCCCGTGCGTTGGCGAAC
Source organism: Arthrobacter sp. Soil764 (assembly GCF_001428075.1). Taxonomy (GTDB): domain Bacteria; phylum Actinomycetota; class Actinomycetes; order Actinomycetales; family Micrococcaceae; genus Arthrobacter. Next base: position 155,900 of record NZ_LMSI01000021.1, read on the forward strand.
GGCCCACCGTGCGGATCGTCGAGGTGGTGGCGGCGGATGGGATCGTACGTGGGGTCGTAGATGTCCCACACGACACGTGCCATCAGGTACGCCACCGCGGCCATGTGCGCGGCGACAGCCAGGACGTAGTAGGGCATGTCCAGGTTGTGCTGGGAGGAACCTGCGCTGGTCACCTGTCCAAGGTACATCCAGATCGCGGCCCAATGCAGGGCTTCGATGCCCTGCCAGACAAGGAAGTCGCGCCACCGTGGCCTGGCCAGGGCCAGCAGCGGAATGAGCCACACCACATACTGGGGCGAATAGACCTTGCCGGTGAGGATGAAGGCCGCGACGATCAGGAACACCAGCTGCGCCAGGCGGGGGCGGCGGGGAGCGGTGAGGGCAACAGCGGCAATGCCTGCGCAGGCCACGGCAAAGAACCCGGCGGACAGTATGCTGACGGGGCCGGCGCCAAGCCCGGACCAGCCCAGTCGGTCCGCCACCAGGTTGTAGGCGAACCAGGCTGAACTGTATCCGGCGCCGCGGTCTGCGCTGTACTGGAAGAAATAGGCCCAGCCGGCAGGGTTGGCGGCGGCAAAGGGGAGATTGACCAGGACCCACGTTGCGGCCGCGCTGCCACCGGTCACCAACAGCGGTCGCCACCGTCCCGTGCGCACGGCAAGCAGCAGGATGGCCCCCAGCACCAGGAGCGGATACAGCTTGGTGGCAGTGGCGAGGCCAATCATGACCCCGGCGGGGACCAGCCGCTGCCGGGCGAAAAAGTACATCCCGAATGCCAGCAGGCACGCAGCCCAGAGGTCCCAGTTGATGGTTCCGGCCAGGACGATCCCCGGGGCCACTGCCACCATAGCGGCATCCCAGGGCCTGCGGCCGGGCATGCGGGCAATCACCAGCACGGTGGCCATGGCCACCGCCGCGAGCAGCACGGCATTGATGTCAAAGTAGCCCAGGGCCCGCGCACTGGCCTCTCCACCGGGCACCAGCCAGGCCGTCACCCCCGCGATCAAGCCGAGGAGCACCGGGTATTCGAACTGGCTGCCGCTGCCCAGGATGGGAAAGATACCCTCCGCCATGCCGCGGTTCCGGAACAGTTCGGGGAAATCCGAATAGCAGGTGGCATAGAACTGCGTGGGGGTTTCCCAGCCGTTGGCCCTGCAATACCCTTTCAGCAGGATCCCCACCAGGGCTGCCAGCGCCGTGAGGACAATGAGCACCCGTTGCACCGAGTAGACACCGGGGGAGACCACCCCGGGATCCGACCTGCTACCCAGTGGGCCGCCGATCACCTCGGTGAATTTCTGCAACAGTGCATCGCTGCGGCTGGGCACCACGATTCGGGGCCGTCGTCCACCGTCCGGCGCCTTGGTCTCGTGCATGGCATCGAGCTTACAGCCGGCCCCGTCCCGCGGGATCGGGGCCGGCCGTCAGCGCAGGCCGCCCAGCTGCTGGTGCATGAGCACGAAAACGTCGTTCCTGTGCTGTTCCAGCAGGGCCGTGTTCAGGGAACTGCGGCGCTGCAGGGGGCGGGACAGGAGCCCCATGATTTTTTGCATCAAGGGAGCCACCTCCTTTCTCTGTAATATGGCCGAAAAAGCGCATAACAAATTAGCGCCGCATAACGCAGCGCAAAAGCGGCGCGAATCAGGGCGCAGAAAAACCCATTGATGGGATTAGCGGGAATTGCGCGATAGGCACAATTATGAGGCGGAGCACCGCGAGCTAAGGGCGAAGCGCGACCCCGGGACAGAGTTCTGACGAACCCGGGATTATGCGCCTGCGCAGCGGGTGCCGGGCCAGCCGCATTTGCGGAAAACCAGCCGAAAACTCAGCGGGGCAGCCTGGCAGTCCTGCCAAAACGCATTCCCGGCCCGGGCCGCGCGGAGCGGGTGTCCGGGAAGCCAGCGCCTCTTAGCGGCGTCGCAGCAGGCCCGGGAGGGCCGCCGCCCGGCGGAAACCGGAGTTGACCGAAGCCACGCATGCGTCATCAGCAAAGGCCGGGAATGCATTGATGGGGGCATTCCATTCGCCAGTCAAAGTCATCATTATCCCAACCTCCTTTTCTGCCGTCCGCTGCGTGGGGTGCAATGCGGTCTATGACCCTGGCAGATGGCCGCGGGGTCAGGAATAAAGGTACCCCAGGATTCCAGGGAAGACCAGCAATTCCAGGGAAAAGGAGAAAACTTTTTGAATAAGGGGGATTAGAGGCCCCAGCGCACAATAGCGGGGGTCTTTTTATCCCAGCCAAGCGTGCAGACTTTCGCCGTGCCGAGAATGAAATGCCGGCCTTCGGTGGGCGGCAATTCCAGCCAGCGCGCCGTGAGGATACGGGAGAAGTGTCCGTGCGCCACGATCAGCACGTTGTCCATCCCGGATTCCAGGATCCGGCCGATGATCTTGTCCGCCCGCGCCGCCACCTCGTCGAGCGTCTCACCGTTGGGCACGCCATGTGTCCAGATCAGGTAGTCGGGATTGTCCTTGCGGATCAGGTCCGAGCTGATCCCCTCGTAATCGCCGTAGTTCCATTCGACGGCCAGCGGTTCATGCCGGGCATCGGGGAAGCCGGCGAGTTCGGCCGTCCGCCGAGCCCGACGGAGCGGTGAGGTGAGCACCAGGTCGAAGTCGACGCCGTCCAGCACCTTGCGGGCCTCCACCGCCTGCTGCTCGCCTTCCACCGTCAGGGGAAGGTCCGTCAGGCCGGTGTACTGCCCGCTCTTGGACCATTCGGTTTCGCCGTGCCGGAGGATCCAGAGCTGGGGGCGCGGGGCAAAGGCGGGGTTGGTCACTTGGACTCCTCAACGGGGGAAGGTTCGACGACGGCGGGAGAGGCTTCGGGGCCCTGTGCGGCAGGTGCGGATTCAGGCTGTTCGCCCCACCAGCGGAGCAGCCGCGCCTCGGCTTCTTCGGTGGGCAGTGGTCCGTATTCCATCCGTTCATTCAGGAGGAACTTGTAGGCGCGGCCCACCACCGGCCCCGGCTTGATGTCCAGCAGGGCCATGATCCGGGCTCCGTCCAGGTCCGGGCGCACCGCGTCCAAAGACTCCTGTTCGCGGAGGGCCGCAATTCTGGCCTCGAGGTCGTCATAGGCGAAGGCCAAACGCTCGGCTTTGCGCTGGTTCCGGGTGGTGACGTCGGAGCGGGTCAGGCGGTGCAGCCGTTCCAGCAGGGGACCGGCGTCGGTCACATACCTGCGGACGGCGGAATCGCTCCAGCCCGCATCGCCGTAGCCGTAGAAGCGCATATGGAGTTCCACCAACCGTGCAACGGCCTTGATGGTGTCATTGTCGAACCGCAGCGCCTTCATCCTCTTGCTGGTGAGCTTGGCACCCACCATGTCGTGGTGACGGAAGCTGACCGCGCCGCCCGGTTCGAAGCGGCGCGTCGCCGGCTTTCCGACGTCGTGCATTAATGCGGCGAAACGCAGCACGAAGTCCGGGCCGGGCACGGGCCCCTCCGCGTCGGTTTCAAGCTCTGCCGCCTGTTCCAGGACCTGGAGGGAGTGCTGGTAGACGTCCTTGTGCCGGTGGTGCTCATCGGATTCGAGCCGGAGGGCGGAAACCTCGGGCAGCACATGCTCAGCCAGCCCGGTGTCCACAAGCAGGTCAATCCCCACGCGTGGCCGGGCTCCGCAAACCAGCTTGACCAGTTCATCCCGCACGCGCTCGGCGGAAATGATCCTGATCCGGTCCGCCATGCCCGTCATGGCCTCCCGGACGTCGTCGGAGACCGAAACTCCCAGCTGCGCGGCGAACCTGGCGGCCCGCATCATCCGGAGAGGGTCATCGGAGAAGGACGCTTCCGGCGCGCCCGGGGTAGCCAGCACGGAGGCGTGGAGGTCGCGGACGCCGCCGAAGGGGTCCACCAGCTCCATGGAAGGCAGCTTCAAGGCCATGGCGTTAATGGTGAAGTCGCGGCGCAGCAGGTCATCGGTCAGGGAGGAACCGAAGGCCACCACGGGCTTGCGGGAGTCGGGATCGTACGCCTCGGCCCGGTAGGTGGTGATTTCGATCTGGAAGCCGGCCTTACGCATGCCGATGGTGCCGAAGGCCCGGCCGATCTCCCAGAAGTTGTCCGCCCACTTCTTGATCAGCGCCACGGTCTGGTCCGGGGTGGCATCGGTGGTGAAGTCCAAGTCGGGGGAGGTCCGGCCAAGGAACAGGTCGCGCACCGGACCGCCCACCAGGGACAACTCGTGGCCGGCGTCCACGAAGCGCTGCCCGAGCTCCAGGACCACCGGGTCCACCTTGAAGTCGACAGTGTGGGAATCAATCTTGTGATGTGCGTGCGACATAGTTCCTTAAGCTTGGCAGAAACCAGCGCCGCGGCAGTCCAAAAAAGCGTCACGATCCGCGCGGATTGAGGTTCCCTGCCGGAAAGTGCGTCATATCCCGTCCATGTTGGTGTCATGTTCCGGTCATCACGGGAGGGCAACAGTCGTTAGAGTGGACTCCATGGCCCATCCAGTACCGAGCGCTCCCGGCAGGAGGACGAACGCACCATTGCCGTCGGCAATCGGGGCGCACGTTGCCCCTGCCCAGCAGTCGGCACCGGCGTCGCTGCCCACGGTGGAGGAAGTTTCGGCCGGCGGCGTTGTGGTGGATACGTCCGACGCCGAATTGAGGGTTGCGATCATCGCCCGCCTTAACAGGGGCGGACGGCTCGAGTGGTGCCTGCCCAAGGGGCATCCGGAGGGCAAGGAAAACAACGAAGAGGCCGCGGTCCGGGAAATTGCCGAGGAGACCGGCATCGAGGGCACCATCCTGGCGCCGCTTGGCAGTATCGACTACTGGTTCACCGTCAGCGGGCACCGGGTCCACAAGACCGTGCACCATTACCTCCTGCGTGCCACGGGCGGCGAACTCACCATCGAGAACGATCCCGACCAGGAAGCCGTGGATGTGGCGTGGGTGCCCATCCAGGAACTTGCGCGGAAGCTGTCCTTCCCCAACGAACGCCGCATCGCCGACCTCGCCCGCGAGGTCCTGCCCGGGCACCTCTAAGCCCGGACGCCGCCGTCGCCATTGCGGCGTTAAGTGCCGGTGGGTGAGACGATGAAGTCGATGTCAGCTACCAACTTTCCTTCAGACCGGTCCGGCCGGCCCGATGACGCCGCACCCGACGGGGTGCCTCCGGAGCCGGCGGCTCCGGATCTGGCCCAGCCCGCAGCAGCGGGGGCCAGTGAGACCCGTTCCAGCGCCATCATGGCTGCCGGGACCCTGGTGTCTCGTTTCCTGGGCTTCGGCAAGACCTGGATGCTCGGTACCGCCTTGGGCCTGGGCTCAACGGTCAATGACACGTTCATCAACGCCAACAACCTGCCCAACCTGATCTTCCTCCTGGTGGCCGGCGGCGTTTTCAACGCCGTACTGGTCCCGCAGATCATCAAGGCCAGCAAGGCCCCGGACAGGGGAGCGGACTACATCAGCCGGTTGCTGACGCTGGCTGTCCTGCTCCTGTTCGGCCTGACGGCGCTGGTCACGCTGGCGGCCCCGGGCGTGATTGAACTGACCACCCAGGGGTATTCACCCCAGCAGAAGGCCCTGGCTGTGGCCTTCGCGTTCTGGTGCCTGCCGCAGATCTTTTTCTATGGCCTCTATGCCCTGCTCACCCAGGTCCTGAACGCCAACGGAGCCTTTGGCCCAGCCATGTGGGCTCCCATCCTGAACAACCTGGTGGCCATCGCCGGCCTGGGCATGTTCATCTGGATCTTCGGCGAGAACAAGGTGAACCCCCACACCCTGGACAACTGGGGCCCCACCCAAACGCTCCTGGTGGCCGGGTTCTCCACCATCGGCGTGCTGTCCCAGACCGCCATCCTGCTGGTGCCGGTTTTCCGGCTCAAACTCGGCCTCCGTCCCCGGTTCGGGTGGCGGGGCGTGGGACTGGGCCACGCAGCCAAACTGAGCGTATGGACGCTGTTGACGGCCGCCGTCGGGCAACTGGCCTTCCTGTACGTCATGCGCATCGCCACCATCCCCGGTGCCGAACGTATCCGGCTGCAGCAGGCCGGCGACGCCTCCGCTGACACGCTCCCCGGCAACGCGGTCCTGGAGGTGGCCAGCCAGCTGTACCTGCTGCCGCACTCGATCATCGCGCTGTCGCTGGCCACCGTGCTCTTCAACCGCATGACCAGGGCGTCCCAGGACGGCAACCGCACTGAACTGCGCGATGCCCTCTCCCACGGACTGCGGACCATGGCCGTAGCCACCGTCTTCGGCGCCCTGGCGCTGTTTGCCCTCGCCGGTCCGCTGGGGATGTTCTTCTCCGGCGGCTCGCGGCAGGACGGCGTCATGCTTGCCCAGACGCTGACCATCCTGGCCCTCAGCACCCCGTTCATGAGTGCCAACTTCATGATGTCCCGCGTGTTCTACGCCAACGAGGACGCCCGTACGCCGTTCTACGTCCAGCTGCTGCTCGCGGTGGTGTACGTGGCCGGCGCCTTTGCCATCCAGTTCCTGCCGGTGGGCCAGATCATCTACGCCATCGCCGTCCTGTACATGGTGGGCAACATCCTCTCCGTGGTCATCAGCGCGTTCTTCCTGCGGCGCATGCTGGGCCACCTTGACGGCCCGCGGATTGCCAACTCGTACATTCGGATGGGGTACGCGGCCCTTGGCTCGGCAATCGCCGGTGCGGGCGCCCTGTGGCTCATGGGCAGCTACAACCCGGACGGTTTCGCCTGGCAGAACCGGCTCACCGCGCTGGTAACCGTCGTTGTGGTGGGCCCCGTCATGCTGGTGGTCTATTTCTTCCTGCTCAAGCTGTTCCGGGTCTCGGAGCTCACCGACATGCTCCGGCCCCTGCTGGGCAGGTTTGGCCGCGGCGGCCTGGCCGCTGCTCCGGAAGCCGGGGACACGCCGTCGCCCGCTCACGGTGAAGGTGCCGAGGGGGAGCGCAGCCACCGCCCGGAGCGTGCCACCACGTCCGTTGACACCGGCCTTATCCCACGGATTTCAGGCGAATTTGACGCCGTCTCCTTCCGTGCCGGCCCCGATCCGGAGCACGGTTCCCGGCGGCTGGAAACGTACGACGACGGCGCGCGGCAAGGTGCCGAAGGCGCCTACCTGCCGGGTGAGGACCAACCGGGCACCGCCCGGGGCGGCCTGCTCAAGGAGCAGATCCCGCTTCCCGGCCGCCGCACCTACCAAGGCAAGCCCGGCGAGAACCCGTATTTCAAGACCCGGCGCAAGCGGAAAAAGTGAGCCCCATCGGGTCCGGCTCACGTCTTCTCCACGGCCGTTTGGGGCGGATCGGCTAGGATCGAACAGGTACAGGGGTAGTTGCATTCGGGGTTTTGCCATGCGCGGCACCCGAACGGCGGTTGCGTCACCAGACCGGCAATCCCGGACAGTCTAGGAGGAACACGTGTCCAACCCGATCGATGTCGGATCAGTACTGGGCGGCCGCTACAAGGTCACCGCCACAGTGTTGGCCTCGCACGACCACGATCTGGTGCTGGACGGTGTGGACCAGGTCCTCAACCGCCCGGTCAGTATCCTGGTAGCCGGACCGGAGAACACCGAACAGGTTGCCCAGAGTGCCCGCGAAGTCGCCACGGGCGAACGTCCCGGCACCGTACAGGTACTGGACCTTGGCGTCACCGAGGACGCCACCTACCTCATCACCAACCACACGTCCGCCGCAGACCTGCTGGACTTGGCAGTGGCGCCCAACCCGCCCTATGTGGAACCGTTCTTCACGGACACCCTGGGCAGTGAGATCTTCGGCCAGCCGCGGTCGCACGAACCCGAGCCGTACGACGAGGAAGACCACGTCGACGCCGGATACATCAACTACGCCGATACGCACCCCAGCCAGGTTGATCCATACCGTTCCGCTCCCGCAGTACCGCCCAGGCCTGCTGCCCGCCCCGAGTCCCAGCAGCCCGCTGCGCCCGGACGCAACGGCGCAGCCGCTGCGGGTTCCGGTAAAGGTTCCGGTGTCGGGACCGCCGCTGCCGGTGGTGCGGGTGCTGCAGGTGCGGCGGCCTCGAAGGCGGGTGGCGGGGCCTCCCGGATCGATCCGGATGCCACTGCCGCACAGCCTGTCGCCCCTCATGACCCATCCCTGCAGGCGCGCGCCGGCTCCGCGGACGCAGATACGGGTCCCAACGATACGGCTGCCACAAGCACACCCCAGCCGCGGGTCCAGCCCTCCGAAGAGGACCGCACGCCAAAGGTTTCCCTGTGGTCCGATGACGACTATGCGCAGGCAGGGGACAAGGACCACTACGAGGACACTCACGAATCCCCGCGGGAACAGCCTCCCGCAACGGGCAAGCCGGCCTTCTTCGCCCGTGCGGCGGCACCCGCTGCCGCCGGCGTGGCGTTCGCCGACCGTGACGATGACGACGATGACCGTGATGAGTCCGAAAACCAGCCCCGTTCAATGCGCTGGTTGGTTGGCGGCCTCCTGGCCGTCGTGCTGATCGCAGGCCTGATCTTCGCCGTAACCAACCTCGGCAGCCTCTTCACCTCCGAGCCGCAGGCCAAGCCGACAGCCGCCCCGGCAACCACCAGTTCCCAGGCGTCAGCACCTGCAACGCAGGCAGCACCGTCTGCCCCGCCTGCAGTTCCTCCGGCCATCGAGAGTGTCAGCCGGCAGGGGAACTTCGACTTTGCCGCAACCTTCGATCGCGATCTGATCAAGGCCTACGACGGCAACGCTGCCAGTTACTGGTCCGACATGGAATTCGCCACCGAGAACTGGGGTGGCTTGGCGCCGCAGGGTGTTCCCCTCGTGGTGAAACTCAAGGGCACTGCCACTGTCTCTTCCATCACGCTCTCCCAGCTTGGCGGGTCGGGCGGCAACATCACCGTCTACACCAATGACCGGCCTTCCATGGACGGAGCCAAGGCGGTAGGAACCAACAGCTTCACCTCCACTGACCTGAACATGCCGCTCCCGGAACCGGTCCAGGCACAGTACGTGATTGTCTCCATCAATTCACTTCCCAAGCTGGCGGCTCCCAAGACCCGCTACGGCTACGGCCTCCGGTTGGCGGAGATCAAGGTCCAGTAGCAAAGATCTCACCAGCAAGGGCCGTAACACGCGTCATTACGGCCCTGGGTGTTACTGCTGCTGTTACTGCTGCCCGCCGCGCAGCCGCAACGGGAAGGTAGTCTGGAAAAAGCGCCCTGTGACGGCTGGTCTCCCGTCTTCCCCGATGGTTCACCTTGTCCGGGCGCTGGAATATTCAGCACGCGGGCACAGTTGTGCCATGTGGCCGGCCTCCACAGGGAGGCGAGTCGAACAAGGAAGAGGTTCACGGTCCAGTGACCATCGAAGAGAAGACGGCGTCCGACGTTCGCGACGTCATCATTGTGGGCTCAGGCCCGGCGGGCTACACGGCAGCCGTCTATACAGCCCGGGCGAACCTCAAGCCTCTGCTGCTGGCAGGATCAGTGACCGCCGGCGGTGAGTTGATGAACACCACCGACGTGGAAAACTACCCCGGCTTTCCTGAAGGGATCATGGGGCCGGACCTCATGGAAAACTTCGAGAAGCAGGCGGCGCGCTTCGGGACCGAGATTCAGTTTGAGGACGTCACTGCACTGGAGCTCGAGGGTCCGGTCAAGACAGTGACCATCGCCACGGGGGAGACCTTCCAGGCCAAAGCCGTCATCCTCTCCACTGGCTCTGCCTACAGGGAACTTGGTCTGCCTAACGAGAAGCGGCTCTCAGGCCATGGTGTTAGCTGGTGTGCAACCTGCGATGGTTTCTTTTTCAAGGACCAGGACATTGCGGTTATCGGCGGCGGTGACTCGGCCATGGAAGAGGCTCTGTTCCTCACCAAGTTTGCGAAATCAGTAACGGTTGTCCACCGCCGTGATTCGCTGAAGGCCTCCAAAATCATGGCAGACCGCGCACTCGCCCACGAGAAGATCAAGTTCGTCTGGAACAGCACCGTGGACGATGTCCTGGGAACCGACAAAGTGAGCGGTCTTCGGTTGAAGAACCTGTTGGACGGTTCGCTCTCGGAGCTCGCAGTCACCGGTGTCTTCGTCGCTATCGGCAATGATCCCCGTACCGACCTCGTCAAAGACGTCCTCGAGTTGACGCCAGAGGCAACTATCGCCGTGGAAGGTCGCAGCTCCAGGACAAGCCTCCCCGGTGTGTTCGCTGCCGGCGATGTCGTGGACCTCACGTACCGTCAGGCCATCACCGCTTCCGGTTCCGGCTGCGTGGCGGCAATCGACGTCGAACACTACCTGGCAGACCTGCCGGCATAATCTGCGCCCATTGATATCCGAAGAGAAAGATAAGGTTATGAGCAACGCTAAAGATGTAACTGACGCAAGTTTCGGCACCGACGTCCTGTCCGCCGAGAAGCCGGTAATCGTCGATTTCTGGGCCGAATGGTGCGGCCCCTGCCGCAAGCTCGGGCCCATTCTGGACGAAATCTCTGTCGAGTACAGCGAAAAGGTGGACGTCGTCAAGGTAAATGTTGATGACAACCCTGCCATTGCCGCTGAATACGGAATCACCTCTATCCCGGCCGTCTACCTCTTCCAGGGTGGCGAAGTGAAGAGCACTGTCATCGGTGCCAAACCCAAGCAGTTCTTTGAGAAGGAATTCTCTGACGTTCTTTCGTAAGTGACTGACCCCTGGTACGACGCAGGGGAGTTGGAATAGAAGAATGGCCACCGCCCCGCAGCGGTGGCCATTCTTTTGCCCTGCGCGCGATCGGTTGCCAGTGATGTTTCACGTGAAACTCCCGCTGCCAATATTCCGTCTCCTTAACTCGAATTGGCAGAACCTGTCAATCGTCTGAGCTAAGACCGCCAACACGGCCAATGCTGAACCTGCGCGGCCTGAGGTGAAGAATGCGACGAGCGTCAGCACCATCCGACCCCCGGTAGCTAGCCGAAGGATCGAGGCAAGCGGCACAAGCTACTCGAATTCGCAATCGGTGTCTGCTCCGGCCTCGCGACTTCGCGGCTTGGGGTTGGTTTTGCCCGGGCTAAAGCTCCAACAAAGCGAGCGGGGAGGGCATCGCTGTCGGAATGGTTTCACGTGAAACAATTCCCACCGTCCAATCGGAACGCGCAGCCGATCCGCTCGGTAGATCGTGGTTCGCAACGCATGCTCCCTCGGAATGTTAAGAAAAACACAAAGGAACGCGCCCTAATCCACGGTCAGCTGCCCATCAAGCCTGTGTACAGGCAATTGCCGTTCCGCATGCCGCGCCCAAAGGCTCGAAACCATGGGGAACGGCAAGCCAGGGAGTCCGGGGCTAGCGGCGCCGGCGGGCATGCAGGTACCGGACGCGTGAGGATGACTATTTCAGCCGCTGCTCCGCAACGTTGTCCTGCGTACCTTCTACCGCCTGGCGTGGTGCCTTGGCTGTCCAGGAACCTGCGGTGGACCAAAGTCCACGAAGAGGGAAACGAGAAGACGGAGGATCTATGCCGGCAACTCAGATTTATGGACACACCGGACTGCTGCAGTGTCTTGCCACGCTAGAAAACGTCGCGCATACGACGCCGGGCGCAGTGGAGTTCTGCAGGGACCAGGACCACTCCACATACTTTTTCAGCCATTAATACGGAGGTTGTCCCATGAACTTCCCCACGGCCAATGGCCAATTTTCTAAGTGGACAGCTGACATGCATACTCTGACGTGGCGGAAGCGATGAAGGGCGTGGCGCCAGCAAGCCATAGTCCGCGCGGATGCCGAGGTGCTTGGGGGAGGACATCCTCCTGGCCTCGACGTTTGCCTCTGTGATTTCGTCAGCGCGCTACGCGCCATCTCGATCATGCGCCGTTTCACGTGAAACATCGCAGCCTGGGGATGTGTTTCACGTGAAACGCACGCGATGGACTGTAGCGCCGATACCCGGGGGAGCCCAGGCGCCTTCCCTCAGCGGCCACCCACCACCGGCTATACCAATAGCTCGCGGCAGCCCCATGGGGAAGAAGGACATGCCCTCTTCCAAGCGGAGGCGCGTCATGAAATTCCGCACGAGGACAACCCTGCGTCGTGCAACGACGTATGGTCTGCCTTTTATGCAACACACTACCGGTGCGGGCAAAGGTGCGAGATCTGGAGCTAAGAAGGAAGCTTGCAGGACCCCGCGGTCTCAGCTGATCTACAACACGGCGTCTCGGGGCAAGGCCGGCAGTCCCGGACGCCGGTTGAACAATAGGGGTTTGAAGGGCCCCTAAATCTCGCCATCCGTCCAGTGGGCTATCCAGGTCTTCCCAAGCACGTGCAATGAACCTTCACGCTTCTCCGGCGGGAGGCTCCGGGTTGACCGTTTGGGATCAAGGACGGACCTGCGAGTATCCCTTGGCCGGCCGCCGTCCACTTCTCATAAGCACTAACTATGGCGGGGATGGCAGTGCCCATCCACACGGTTATCCACACGCCATCGTAAAGATGTCCACAATCTTATCCACAGGCCGAGACCGCGGTCAGTCACTGTGGCGACATTGAAGCTTTAGTAGGAATCCCCGCAGCTCCAACCAAGCGGGCGCAATTGCAAGACGATGCTTGGTGACTAATGCCAGCATGTTCGGCTTCCCCGAGCGAGTTAGGCAAGAGAAACGCCTCTTTGCGGTTGTTTCAAAGCCTGGGAGTACCACACGCTGCGCGCGTATCCGAGTTTCACGTGAAACGCCGCAGAGGTTGGAGCATCAAGGACGAACCGCACGCGACCGGGCTGCGCTCCTTGCGGACGAGGGCGGTCGGTCCTTTGACGCGTGCGGGGGGTGTTATGCACATCCTTGTCCACAGTGCTATCCACAGGGATATCCACTGGTGACATTGCACACGGGTCCGGCGCTTCGGGGTGCTCGCATACTTTGTCCCCGGGAGGGGAACCAGACGTTGCCTCCCCTCAACCCACCGACAAGCTCCTACAGCTGCGTCCGCTGCCTTCTAGCCCGGACCTGATGAGGTCGACGCTGCCCACGGGAGATCAGGCCGAAGCGCACTAGCACCAACTACGCCGTTGACTGCTCCCTGGACAATGTCGCTACCCCCTCCCTGCCCTTTGCGCCTCGCAGTTCGCTTGCGCGGTGGACCGATGCAAACGAAGGGTCGCTGCACGACGCAGCCACTTGGCTGTCACAGTCGCCGGACACGGCGCATACCCGGTCGAGGAATCATGCTCTGCTGCCATACGACCGCCAACCTTGGTCCCACCGCAAGCGAAGGTCTCGCACCATCGTAGCCAGCTGCCGGCCCAACACATTTATCAGGGGCTGCTAAACCAGGGGGACAGGCGAATGGATGTGCAAACCTTTTGTGCCTGGGATGTAAGAGATCACGACAAGCGCCGGAGCAGCCGAAGCTATAATCGCGATGGAATCAAGCGCATCAAGCTACTGAAGAAGATCATCCTTGAAGACCAAGCAATCCCTCCCGTTCAAGATCACCATCGCAGTACATGCCGTTTCACGTGTAACAACTGCCACTCCAGACGAAGGCGCCACCGTTTACTTCGGCTATCGCAAGTGTGGGAAGCCGCTCTCGGCATCGTCGTTTCACGTGAAACAAAGTCTGCCCCGGCCGGATTCGCCGAGTACCGGTACCTTTACCGGTACCGGCGCCCATGACGCGGTGATCATCGTCAGTAAATGGCCCACATCTCTCCTAGCCCTGCGCCAACCCGTGGATGGATCCTACGAACGTGCCAGAGCAGATCCTTCGGGCCCCGGTCATCTGCACCTCGGGCGCAGAGGCCAGTCGACTTAGTGATTACTTGTACCAACAGGACCTGAGCATCAGTGTAGATCCAACGGAATCGGCGATCACATCGGTACACACCGGAAGGAACCGCCACCACGGCTCATGGAGGCGGGAAGTTCTCCAGTACCCGTCCCCATCAGCCACACATGCCATCGGCTGCAAACTTGCGACGGGTTAGTTAGCCCGCAGGACCCTCAATCGCCTCCGTGCGCACCTGGTGCGCACGGGAGCACTATGTCGCCCTGGCCCTGCGAGTAGGTGTTAGACGGCGCGCACGCCTGTGCGAAGGCAAGAATAAATGCAGCATTCGCAGCCGCGGGGCAGAAGATGAAGGCTGTGTGGGACGTATTCGCAATACAGATGAAGTCCTGGTCAAGCCCCTTGCAGAAGCATCAATACGCCGAGGCCCGTTCTGATTTGGGTACCAGCACGGACTGATCCTATCGGCTTGGCCAAATGCCAGGGAATGACACACCAATCCCGCTGCAGCCGTCGGCCCGCGGGGTCCAACCATTGGTTTCACGTGAAACAGGAACCGAACAAGTTGGTCCGAGCGGGCTGCATTGGGCTGCAACTATAGAGGTGCGACCATAGAGCAGGCCGCAAATCCACCACGGGGGAGGGTCACGCTCATATATGAAGAGGTACAGGGATAAGATCAGTGCCGAGGGCCACGGAAGCGGCAGCGAGGAGCGCTCCGTGGCCTAAGCGAGGCATTTTGAACGCACCGTTGTCCAGTTGAGGCTGCCCGATAGAGCCTAGAACAATTAGGTTCCACGGACGAAGACGCGTAATTGACAAAGGTTTCGTAGTTCGACGCGGATGCAGACCCAAGGAACTACACGAGCGTGGCAAGAATACGACGCCAGCGGCACTCGGACGGGCTTGGTGACAACGTCAAAAGAAAAAGACCCGATTCATAATGAATCGGGTCTTTCGCGGGGGAGTTAGTTGGTGGAACCAGGTGCAAGTACATCCATGATTCGGTTTAGGTCCTCGACGCTGGCGAACTCAATGCTGACTTTGCCCTTCCTCACCCCGAGGGAGATCTTGACATTGGTATCAAGGCGGTCAGAGAGTGATGATGCAAGGTAGTCCAGGCGCTCATGCCGTGCACCGGGCCTCGGAATATTGTTCTTTGCCGGCTTGGCAGGATCCTGGTACAGGGTCACCGCCTCCTCCGTGGCGCGGACAGACATTCCCTCGGCAACAATCTTCTGCGCAAGACGCTCCATGGCAGCAGCATCCGGTAGGGAGAGCAAAGCCCGGGCGTGGCCCGCCGACAGCACACCTGCAGCAACACGCCGCTGCACCAGCGGGGGAAGCTTCAACAGCCGGAGCGTGTTCGACACCTGGGGACGGGAACGCCCGATGCGGTCTGCCAACTGCTCATGGGTGGTGCCGAAGTCCTCCAGGAGTTGCTGGTACGCAGCAGCCTCTTCGAGGGGATTCAGCTGGCTGCGGTGAAGGTTCTCAAGCAGCGCATCCCGCAGGAGATCGTCATCCGCCGTATCGCGGATGATGGCAGGAATGGTATCCAGCCCCGCTGCCTGCACGGCGCGCCAGCGGCGCTCACCCATGACAAGTTCGTACGGTTCACTATCGTTTTCGGTTGATGTGCGAACAACAATCGGCTGTAGGACACCGATCTCGCGGACAGAGTGCACCAGCTCAGCCATGTCATCTTCATCGAAGACATTTCGGGGCTGTTTGCGGTTCGGATGGATATCGGACACGGGAATCTCTGCGAACCGCGCACCGGGAACCTCCACCAGCTCAACGCCGGAGTCTGCCCGCGTGTCCGCAGGGTCGGTCTTGGCTGGCTTCCGGTTCTCTGCCGCAGGAGCCCCGTTCACCTCGGTGGCAGCGGCGGATTCCACGTCAGGGGAGGGTTCAGGCTTCTCCTTGGAGCCCGCAGTGGCCTTCCTGGCAGGAGCCTTCTTCGCCGGAGCCTCATCGACTGCAGGAGCGGACTTCTTATCGTTACTAGTCTTGTCCGAATCCGGCTTGGCAGAAGCTGCTTCAGCTGCGGACGGTCGCGTCCCCGCGGCAGCGACGTCCTTGTCCTGTACGTTGGCGCTGTTGACTGCAGGTTCTTCCAGCGGCTCGGTCTTCTTACGGCCTTCCGGAAAGAACAAATCCACAGGCCGGGATACCGCACCACCGTTGCCGGCCCCATTAGTTGCGGCGGAACTCGGAATCAGCGCGCCAAGACCGCGGCCTAGGCCCCGTCGCTTCTCGCTCATGGGTAAATCCCTCCAGTGGTAGAGCCCCGGACCAGCCTGGCTCCGTGCGTTGCGGTAATGAAGATTTTAGCGTTCCGCTATTTCAGCAGCGGCTTCCAGGTAGGACAGTGCACCACTCGAGGACGGATCGTATGTCATGACCGTCTGCTGGTAGCTGGGCGCCTCAGAAATGCGCACCGACCGCGGAACCACGGCCGAAAGAACCTGGTCGGGGAAGTGCTGCCGTACCTCCGCAGCGACTTGTGCCGCAAGGTTGGTGCGGCCGTCATACATCGTCAGAAGGATGGTGGAAACAACGAGGTCAGCGTTGAGGTGCTTCTGAATCATCTCGATGTTCTTGAGGAGCTGGCTCAGGCCTTCCAAGGCGTAGTACTCGCACTGGATGGGAATCAGCACTTCACTGGCTGCACAGAACGCGTTGACCGTCAGCAGGCCCAGGCTGGGCGGGCAGTCAATGAACACGTAGTCCAGGCGCTCTTCACCGTTCTTCTCGCGGGTCTTCGCGTAGACGTCGATAGCGCGGCGCAAGCGCTGTTCGCGGGCCACGAGCGACACCAGTTCGATCTCGGCACCCGCAAGGTGGATGGTGGCCGGGGCGCAGATGAGCTTCCCTATATCGGGGCACGGGGCAACAACATCGGCCAGCGGGACGTCATTGATCAAAACATCGTAGATGCTGTCCACATCGGCATGGTGTTCGATTCCCAACGCGGTGGAAGCGTTGCCCTGCGGGTCGATATCGATAACCAGAACGTTCAGTCCAGCCGCCGCCAGTGCCGCGGCAATGTTCACGGTTGTGGTGGTCTTGCCGACGCCGCCCTTTTGGTTTGAAACGGTGAAGATCCGCGTTTTATCGGGCCGGGGCAGTTGGCGGCCCACCAGCCGTTCGCGGCGCTTGGTCTCGTGTGCAAGTTCGCGCGCGATGGGGCTTGAGTCATCAATGGCATCAATAACGTTTGAACGACCACCAGAGGTTGTTTCACGTGAAACTGCTCTAGCAGAGGCGGCTGAACCAACCGTCTTAGGGTGATTTCCGCCGCGTCCGGGAGCCATGGCACTCCCCGCCAACCCCGACCCAGCGACAGAACGTGCCGACCCCAAAGACACAAACGGTGGGATCCGTTGTGCGGAGGCTTCACTACTGGTCACTGGGGCACACTCACTCTCGTTCAGCCAATTTTGCTGCCGTTGTCTAGCCTAACCGCTCCGGCCTGCTGACAGCCGTCAGCAGGCCCGCATTAGGACTTCTTTTGGGACTTGTTCACCACGATGCGGACCACCGTGGTGGGCTCCTCCAGGAGATTGTCGCCGACGGTCAGCACGGAGGTCTCGACACCACCCAGCTTGCGGATGGTCTTGGCCGCCTTTTCGATCTCCTCGCCCGCACTCCGGCCCTTGATGGCCACCACTTCACCGTGGCCGCCAAGAAGCGGGATGGTCAGGCCGG
Source organism: Arthrobacter sp. Soil764 (assembly GCF_001428075.1). Taxonomy (GTDB): domain Bacteria; phylum Actinomycetota; class Actinomycetes; order Actinomycetales; family Micrococcaceae; genus Arthrobacter. The sequence continues at coordinate 173,286 of NZ_LMSI01000021.1, forward strand.
CAAGGTTGGACAAAGCGGATACGGCCCGGGCCGTCACCACGTCAGCCTCCACATGCCCCACCGCCAGCTCAGCACGGGTGCGCATCACGGTGACATTGTCCAGGCCGAGGTCATCGACCACTTCCTGGAGCCAGATCACGCGGCGCTCCAGCGGTTCGATGAGCGTCAGCTCAAGGTCGGGACGGGCGATGGCAAGGCAAAGCCCCGGCAGTCCGGCGCCGCTTCCGACGTCGGCAACGTGGCTTCCCTGGGCAATTTCGCTTTCAATGACAGCACAATTGAGCACGTGGCGGCTCCACAGGCGCGGAACCTCACGCGGCCCAATCAGGCCGCGCTCCGTCCCGGACGTGGCCAGGTGCTCCACGTAGCGCTTGGCCAGTTCCAGGCGGTCGCCGAAGATCTTCTCAGCAGCGCGAAGCTCTGCTGCCGTGATGTCAACCATGGTTATCGGGTCAGCATTCTCTAGTCTGCGGAAACAACAATGTGGCGTCCGGCGCCTTCGCCCTCGGACTCACTCACGAAGCCGAGGTCGGCTACGGCGTCGTGCACGATCTTGCGTTCGTAGGCGCTCATCGGTTCCAGCGCCACAGACTTGCCGGTCTCCTTGACAGACGCTGCAGCATCCTCGGCGATCTTCTGCAGATGGCCGGTGCGTTCCTGCCGGTAGCCGTTGATGTCCAGGACAAGCCGGGAACGGTTCTCCGTGGCGGACAGGACAGCCAGCCGGGTGAGCTCCTGGAGGGCCTCAAGGACCTCGCCGTCTTCGCCAACCAGGCCTTCGAGCCCAACGGACTCCTCTTCGGCCACGATGGAGATGTACGTCCTGCCGTTGCGGACCTCAATGTCGATGTCGCCGTCGATGTCGGCGATGTCCAGCAGTTCCTCCAGGTAGTCTGCAGCCACGTCCCCCTCTTCCTCGAGGCGGCTGGCGGCGGAGCCCTTGGGGGACGAAGCATCCTGGTTCACGGACTCGTCCTGATCTTCGATCTCTTCAGAGAAGGCGTGCTCGGTGCTCTCGGCTGACATTACTTCTTCTTCCTGTTCTTGCGCTGGGGCTGGACGCGCTGTCCCTTGATCTCAACTGCGGAGGAGCCAGCGGTGTCGGCTGCTTCGTCCCGCTTGCCGGTAAGGACGGACAGGGCCGGCAGGCCCTTGGCGGCACGGCGTTCGGCGAGGGCCTTGGCTGCGGGGGATCCCGGCGTCGGCATGCGGCGGATGACGAAGAACTGCTGGCCCATGGTCCAGAGGTTAGTGGTGGTCCAGTAGATGAGGACACCGATGGGGAAGTTGATGCCACCCACGCCGAAGACGAGGGGCAGGATGTAGAGCATCATCTTCTGCTGGCGCATGAAGGGGCTGGCCATGGCCTCTTCGGACATGTTCTTTGCCATGATCTGCTTCTGGGTGATGAACTGCGACGCCGTCATGGCCAGGATCATGATGATCGAGAGGATCCACACAGCAACCTGGTTACCGCCGCCACCATGCAACAGGGATGCGGAGAGTGGGGCGCCGAAAATGCTGGATTCATCGAACTGCACCACCTGCTCGTGGCTCATGGCACCGATGCCTGCACCAGTCTGGCGCGCTGCAGTGATTCCTGACAACACCTGGAACAGTGCGAAGAAGAACGGCATCTGGATCAGCATGGGCAGGCAGGCCGAGAACGGGTTGGTCCCGTGCTTCTTGTACATGGCCATCTGTTCCTGGGCCATGGCCTGGCGGGACAGTTGGTCGGTCTTGCCCTTGTACTTGTCCTGGAGCTTCTTCAGGTCCGGCTGCAGCAGCTGCATGCCACGCTGGGCCTTGATTTGCTTGACGAATACCGGAATCAGTGCGGCACGGATCACCAGCACGAGTCCAATGATGGACAGCGTCCAGGTCCAGCCGTTCGCAGCAGGCATCCCGATGGCGCTCAGGCCATCGTGGAATCCGATCATGATGATGGAAACCAGCCACTTGAACGGGGCCATGATTGTTCCAAAGAAGTCCATACTTATCCCTATTCGTCAGGCCGCACTGCGGCCTTCTTCATCAGTCCGAGCAATCAGGTACCTGTCCGGATTGTTCAACACAACAATTTTGGGGGTCTGGCCTGCGGGCCATTCCCTGTGGCCGGCGGGGACGTGGTCCACTCCGCCGGCGTTCCATGGATGGCAGTGGCCCAGGCGCCGGACCGCGAGCCAGCTGCCCTTGACGGCTCCATGGACGGTGACCGCTTCAAGGGCATAGGCCGAGCATGAAGGGAAGAATCGGCAGACCGGCCCGTACAAGGGAGAAACCACCTTGCGGTAAGCCATCAGCAGAAGGATGAGGATGTTCCGGGGCAGGTTCCAGAAGAACCTCCCGACGGCGGCGGCCAGGTTGCTGAAAAGGGCGACGACGGCGGTGGCGTTAGGCACGCGTTGTCCCCTTCTGTGTTGTACCGGCTGAACCTGTCGCGGCAGCCCGTGGAGGGCGGCCAGCCAGCCGGTTCAGCGTAGATTCCAGTGCAGCGTTGTAGTCCGACAGCAGCTGGTCCCAACTGGCGGACGCGGACGCCGGAAGCGCCCGGACCACGATAGCCAGTCCCGTACGGTGCTCGCCCAAGGAGGCAGCAGCTGCTTCTCTCAGTCTCCTCTTAACGAGGTTCCTAACCACAGCGTTCCCTACACTTTTGGAAACAATGAACCCGATCCGGCTGGGTTCGTCGGCAGCAATGGCTGCCGCATATAACACTACGTTCCGGCGCCCATTGCGGACACCGGAACGTACAGTTGTTGAAAAATCGGTTGAGGTCCTCAAGCGGTTGCGGGCGGCCAGCACCTTAAACTCGCAAAGGGATGTCTACCGACAAGCCAGTTATTTAGGCCGACAGTTCGGTGCGGCCCTTGCCACGACGGGCTGCCAGGATGGCACGGCCGGCACGGGTACGCATACGAAGGCGGAAGCCGTGCTTCTTGGCTCGACGGCGGTTATTCGGCTGAAAAGTCCGCTTGCTCACGTTAGTTACTCCAGTGGATCAAAGGTGCGCCCACCCGATCAGTATGGGGAAGAACTGGCCGACGCTAAGTTTTGTATATGCACGCTTCCCCCGGCTGCCCTGACGCACTGCGCCTGGGGAGTTCAGATGGGGCCAAAAGCGGACACAAAGGACTTCACAACGTTAGGGCAATTTACGGCCCCGAGTCAAACCGGAAGGGTCCTCCCGGGCTGTCCCCAGCTGTGCCTAAGTATCCCCAACAGCCTGTGGATGAAGTGGCTCACAGGGCCGTTTGAAGAACCACACTGGTGTAATTATCCACAGCCGGATACCCAGCTATCTTCTGGGCTTTTCATCCCCTAGAGTGTCCCAGTAGCCGATTATCCACGCGCTGTGCATAACCCTGTGGATTAAGTGGGGCCAGCACCCTGGTTCCGGACTTGGGCTGCAGGCAATGCAGGCAAAGCAAGTTTTGAGGGAACCGATTGATGACAGTAGACGAAGCCAACCACGCCAATACTGTCGGAAGTTCCTGGCGCCGGGTTGTCAGCCTGCTGGAACAGGACCACCGTGTATCCCCACGCCAAAGGGGCTTTGTCATCCTCGCCCAGGCACAGGGCCTCATCGGTTCCACCCTCCTGGTTGCCGTCCCCAACGAACTCACCAGGGAAGTGCTGCAGACCCAGGTCAAGGACGCCCTGGACGATGCCCTGCACAACGTCTTCTCCGAGGACATCCGCTGCGCGATCGACGTCGACACCGATCTGGTTCCCATCCACGAAGAGCCCGAGCCCGTCGTCGAACCGGCTTACGCGCCCGACCAGCTGATCGAGCAGAAGCCGCAGCCCATGCTGCCCAGCACTTCGCATGAATTCGGCCGGCTGAACCCCAAATACGTCTTCGATACCTTCGTGATCGGTTCCTCGAACCGCTTTGCGCACGCCGCCGCCGTCGCCGTCGCCGAAGCACCGGCCAAGGCCTACAACCCGCTGTTCATCTACGGTGACTCCGGGCTGGGCAAGACCCACCTGCTGCACGCGATCGGCCACTACGCCCGGCGGCTCTACAGCGGAATCCGGGTCCGCTACGTCAACTCCGAAGAATTCACCAACGACTTCATCAACTCCATCCGTGATGACGAGGGCGCCAGCTTCAAGACCACGTACCGGAATGTGGATGTGCTGCTCATTGATGACATCCAGTTCCTGGCCGGCAAGGACCGGACGCTGGAGGAGTTCTTCCACACCTTCAACTCGCTGCATAACAACAACAAGCAGGTGGTTATCACCTCGGACCAGCCGCCCAAGCTGCTGGCAGGCTTCGAAGACCGCATGAAGTCCCGGTTCGAATGGGGCCTGCTGACAGACATCCAGCCGCCGGAACTCGAAACCCGTATCGCCATCCTCCGCAAGAAGGCGCTGAGCGAGGGCTTGTCGGCACCGGATGATGCCCTGGAGTACATCGCTTCCAAGATTTCAAGCAACATCCGCGAACTTGAAGGCGCGCTGATCCGGGTGACGGCCTTCGCAAGCCTGAACCGCCAGCCCGTGGATGTAGCCCTTGCGGAGATGGTCCTGAAGGATCTGATCACCGACGACGGCGCACAGGAGATCACATCCGCCCAGATCCTCCAGCAGACCGCTGACTACTTCAAGCTCAGCATGGAAGAACTGTGCAGCAAGTCCCGGACCCGGACGCTGGTTACCGCACGGCAGATCGCCATGTACCTCTGCCGGGAGCTGACTGACATGTCGCTTCCCAAGATCGGACAGGAACTTGGCGGCCGCGACCACACCACCGTCATCCACGCTGACCGCAAGATCCGCGAGCTGATGGCCGAGCGCCGTGTGATCTACAACCAGGTGACAGAGCTGACCAACCGGATCAAGCAGCAGCAGCGGGACTCCTGAATCCACATTGCGGCCGCCGCTCTATACCTTATTAACAGGACCATGTGGATAAGCCTGTGGATACTTAAGGGGACAAGCGCGGTTAATGGGCTTAAAACCCTTAAGGCGCCTGTGGATCGTTAAAAACCGTCCTTCACGTTGTCCCCATCCACACCCTGTTTAAAACCCAGTTAACGCACACTCCGTGAACAGGGCTTAACCGCGGAACGGTGGGGCAGGACTGGGTTATCCACAGTTTCCACAGCAGTTATTAACACTACGAATCCCAAAAAATTGAATTCCCTCAAACAACAAGATCGCTGCGCATGTTCGACCACGGGGCCTGCAGGCCCCAAAGCGGGCCGGGCCTGATCGTGGGGGATGGGTTAATCCAGGATCTTCCGGCTAAGCTGTCAGCAGCGCTCCCATCCCTGGGTTTTTGTGTGGTTTCGGTCTGAACGGACCATGCACCAGCCAGGGTGCGCCCAACTTCTTCCGGAGTTTCCCCTCGAAATTCCCGGGTTTACATGGCAGCAGCAATGAAAGGCGGCACCCTTCCGTGAAGTTCAGAGTCGATCGGGACGTCCTGGCAGAAGCCGTCACCTGGACAGCCCGTTCGTTGTCTCCGCGGCCGCCAGTGCCTGTCCTCTCCGGCCTGCTTTTGAAGGCTGAAGCAGGAACAGTAAGCCTCTCCAGCTTCGACTACGAGACTTCGGCAAGGCTTGAAATCACGGCGGACATCAGGGACGAAGGAACCATCCTTGTTTCGGGCCGGCTGCTCGCCGACATCTGCCGCAGCCTACCTTCCGCGCCGGTCGACGTCGAAACGGACGGCAACAAAGTCACGCTTACCTGCCGCCGAAGCAGCTTCCACCTGGCAACAATGCCGGAAGCCGAATACCCCCCGCTCCCTGCCCTGCCGGCCATCAGCGGAACTGTCCCGGGTGACGCCTTTGCACAGGCCGTATCGCAGGTCATCATCGCGGCCAGCAAGGACGACACCCTCCCCATCCTCACCGGCGTGCGGATGGAGATCGAAGACGACCTGATCACCCTTCTTGCCACTGACCGCTACCGCCTCGCCATGCGGGAAGTACCGTGGAAGCCGGTGACTCCCGGCATCTCCACCAGCGCCCTGGTCAAGGCAAAGACACTCAACGAGGTCGCCAAGACCCTGGGCAACAGCGGTGACATCAATCTGGCCCTGTCCGACGACGACAGCCGGCTGATCGGCTTCGAAAGCGGTGGCCGCACCACCACGTCGCTGCTGGTGGACGGCGACTACCCGAAGATCCGTTCGTTGTTCCCGGAGTCCACCCCCATCCACGCCACGGTCCAGACCCAGGAACTCGTGGAAGCAGTCCGCCGTGTCTCCCTTGTGGCTGAACGCAACACCCCGGTCCGGCTGGCCTTCACCTCAGGCCTGCTGAACCTGGATGCCGGCACGGGTGAGGACGCCCAGGCCTCGGAAGAGCTTGAAGCCCAGCTTTCCGGCGACGACATCACGGTGGCTTTCAACCCGCACTACCTGATCGAGGGCCTCAGCGTCATCGAGACCAAGTTCGTCCGCTTCTCTTTCACCACGGCACCCAAGCCCGCCATGATCACGGCGCAGGCGGATGCCGACGGCGAGGACCAGGATGACTACCGTTACCTGGTGATGCCGGTCCGCCTTCCCAACTAATCCCCATCGGCTCCCAGCCTTCGCAAGCTCAGGCCGGCCCCTAGCCGATGGGGCCCCACCCACCGCCACCCTCCCACTAGCGCAGAAAAGAGTTCCACGTGCACATTGGACTGATCGGCCTCGGCAAAATGGGATTCAACATGCGCGAGCGGCTGCGCAAGGGCGGCATCGAGGTCACCGGCTATGACCGGAACCCCGACGTCACCGATGCCGCCAGCGTCGATGACCTGATGGCCGCTGTCCCGGCGCCCAGGATCATCTGGGTCATGGTCCCGTCAGGGGCCATCACGGACGCCGTTATCACCGAACTCAGCGAAAAACTGGAGCCGGGCGACCTGGTCATCGACGGCGGCAACTCCCGGTTCACGGAAGACCAGAAGCACGGCGAAGTGCTTGCTGCCAAGGGGATCCGCTTCGCGGACTGCGGTGTCTCGGGTGGCGTCTGGGGCCTCCAGAACGGCTACGGCCTGATGGCCGGCGGTGACGCCGCCGACATCGAACGCGCCCTGCCGGTCTTTGACGCGTTGCGCCCGGAAGGTGAACGGGCGGACAGTTTTGTGCACGTGGGCGGCGTCGGTGCCGGCCACTACGCCAAGATGGTCCACAACGGCATCGAGTACGGCCTGATGCAGGCGTACGCCGAGGGCTACGAACTGTTGGCCGCCAAGGACATCGTCACCGACCTGCCCGGCACGTTCCGGGCCTGGCAAAAGGGAACTGTGGTCCGCTCGTGGCTGCTGGACCTCATGGTCAAGGCCCTTGACGAGGATCCGGGGCTGTCCTCGATCGACGATTACGTGGAGGATTCGGGCGAAGGCCGCTGGACGGTGGAGGAGGCTATTGCCAACGCCGTCCCCGCTCCGGCCATTACCGCCGCGCTGTTCGCCCGGTTCGCCTCCCGGGAAGACACCTCTCCTGCCATGAAGATGGTTTCCGCTCTGCGCCACCAGTTTGGCGGCCACGCAACCCGTCCCGCCAAGTAGCACCCACAGGGAACCAGCAGCGTTCCCAGAATTGCCGAAAACCGCGTGTATCTGGAACACCTTTCACTGACCGACTTCCGCAGTTACGCCCAGGTTGACCTCGCGCTGGGCCCTGGTGTCACCGTCCTGGTGGGATACAACGGCATCGGCAAGACCAATCTGATGGAGGCCATCGGCTATCTGGCCACGCTCAGCTCTCACAGGGTGAGCTCAGATGCGCCGCTGCTGAGGTTCGGCACCGAGCGCGCCCTGGTGCGTGCCCGGCTGGTCCGCGGTACCCAGGTCACTGTGCTGGAGCTGGAAATCAACGCCGGCCGCGCCAACCGTGGCCGCATCAACCGCAGTAATCCGGTCCGTGCCCGGGACCTGCTCGGCATCTGCCAGATCGTCCTTTTTGCGCCCGAGGACCTGGCCTTGGTCAAGGGTGATCCGGCCAACCGCCGCCGGTTCCTGGATGAGCTGCTGGCAAGCCTCATCCCGCACCATGCCGCCACGCGCAGTGACTACGACCGTGTCCTGAAACAGCGCAATGCCCTGCTGAAGTCGGCGCGCGCCGGAAAGTTCACGGCCGCCCATGAATCGACCCTTGACGTCTGGGACCAGCACATGGCGCGGGCCGGAGCGGAGCTGCTGCATGCCCGGCTCGAACTGGTGGAACGCCTCCGTCCGCACCTCGCCCGGGCCTACGCGGAGCTCACGGACGCAACGAAGCCCGCTGACGCCACCTACCGTTCAACGCTGCAGAACCAGATGGACGACGACGGCGTCCCGGCCGGAGGCATGCAGGGTGCCGCAGCCGGAACTACTTCGGGCGGCCCGGAAGACCTGCGTCTTCTGTCGGTGGACCAGCTCACGGAACAGTATGTCCAGGCCTTTGCGGAGTCACGGAAAAAGGAACTGGAACGGGGCATATCGCTCGTGGGTCCGCATCGTGACGAACTTGAGCTGATGCTGGGCCAGGCGCCGGCCAAGGGGTATGCCTCGCACGGGGAAACATGGTCCATGTGCCTGTCCCTCCGACTGGCCTCGTACTATGTGATGCTTGACGATGCCCGGACCGGCGGTTCGGCTCCCATCCTCATCCTGGACGATGTTTTTGCTGAACTGGATGTCCAGCGGCGGCGTAAACTTGCGGCAATAGTCTCCGGCGCGGAACAGGTCCTGGTGACCGCCGCCGTCGACGCCGATATTCCGGAAGAGCTGTCCGGGCGGCGGGTGAAGGTCATCCCGGGAGGTATCGATGAGCAGTGACCAGGGCGGCGGGCCCCCACCCGGCCGCGAGCCTGACAACATCGATGCCCCCCAGGCCGCGCTGAACAGGATGCGCGAAGCCGCCGCTGCACGCGGCGAAGTGCGCCGCAAGGTGGCACGGCCGGGTTCCCAAAAGGCCAAGGGCAGCATCCGTGACACCCGCGGCTTCAGCCAGTTCCACGCCACGGGCCGCGATCCCCTGGGCCTGGGAAAGGTTGTTGGCCGCCTGGTGGCAGAGCGCGGCTGGACTTCACCGGTGGCTGTGGGCTCGGTGATGGCGGAGTGGGCCACGCTGGTGGGACCGGAGATCTCGGCCCACTGCACGCCCGAAAGCTTTACCGACACCACGCTCCACGTCCGTTGTGATTCCACTGCCTGGGCCACCCAACTTCGGCTTTTGAGCAGCAGCCTCCTCGAGAAATTCCGCCGGGAACTGGGCGACGGCGTGGTGACCAGCATCCAGGTGCTTGGCCCCTCAGCGCCCAGCTGGCGCAAGGGTGGACGCAGCGTCAACGGCCGTGGGCCGCGGGACACCTACGGATAGCCGGGCCGGCAGCTCTTGAAACTGCGCCCGAGGGCGTGTACGGCGCTGTAAGGACCGAAGCGTGTATAGGCACCCGGAGGGGGTACCGCTGGGCCGCCCTAGGCGGGGCCAAGTGCCTTGCAGAGCCATATTCCGCCACTGGCGAAGGCCCCGGAATGCGGGGATATGAGCCTGTTCGCGGTAGAATTGGGCAGATAACTGGGCGCGGATGAAACGTTGACATCAGTCCGTTCTCCGCGCGCTCTCCGCGTGCGGAGCGTGGATCACCAACCGTCAGCAAGTCACCGGCGCCATAAGCTTGTGCCTGTTGGCGGGTGGCTTTTCCCTGGGGAAGAGAAACCGGCCGGCCATCATCGAGAACAGAGGAGTCGCAGCGCCTGTGGCTAACGACAATACAGATATTCTGGCAGCAGATACCGCAGTCGAGGATGGCCGCACCCCTGATACCCCGGCCGCGCCAAGCACCCAAAGGGAATACGGCGCCAGCGACATCACTGTGCTGGAAGGCCTGGAAGCTGTCCGCAAGCGTCCCGGCATGTACATCGGTTCCACCGGCCCCCGCGGCCTTCACCACCTGGTCTATGAAGTGGTGGACAACTCCGTGGATGAGGCACTGGCCGGCTACTGCAGCCACATCGAGGTGGTCCTGCAGGCTGACGGCGGCGTGAAGGTAGTGGATGACGGCCGCGGCATTCCGGTGGACATGCACCCCACCGAGCACAAGCCCACCGTCGAGGTGGTTATGACCATCCTGCACGCCGGCGGTAAGTTCGGCGGCGGCGGATACGCGGTCTCCGGTGGCCTGCACGGTGTGGGCATCTCCGTGGTCAACGCCCTCTCCAGCCGGGTGGACACCGAAGTGCGGCGCCAGGGGCACGTTTGGCGGATGTCTTTTGCCGACGGCGGCAAGCCGCAGGGCAGCCTGGTCAAGGGTGAAGAGACGGATGCCACCGGCACCACCCAGACCTTCTACCCGGACCCGGCGATCTTTGAAACCACGGAATTCGATTTCGAGACGCTGCGCGCCCGTTTCCAGCAGATGGCCTTCCTGAACAAGGGCCTGCGGATCACCCTGACGGATGAGCGCGACGCGGCCACCGACGAGGCAGACGCCGATCTCGATCTCGACGAGCTGGTTACCGAGGGTGAGGTCAGCGCCGAGCACCGCACTGTGGTGTACCAGTACAACGAAGGCCTGCTGGACTACGTCAAGCACCTGAACTCGGGCAAGAAGGTGGAGGTGGTGCACGAGGACGTCATCGCCTTCGAAACCGAGGACACCGAACGCCGCATCGCCCTGGAAATGGCCATGCAGTGGACCAGTGCGTACTCCGAGAGCGTGCACACCTACGCCAACACCATCAACACCCATGAAGGCGGCACGCACGAAGAAGGTTTCCGCGCTGCCATGACATCCCTCATCAACCGGTACGCCCGGGAAAAGGGCATCATCAAGGAGAAGGACGACAACCTCACGGGTGACGACATCCGCGAGGGCCTCACCGCCGTCATCTCCGTCAAACTGGCAGAGCCCCAGTTCGAAGGCCAGACCAAGACCAAGCTGGGCAACTCCGAGGTCAAGGGCTTCGTCCAGCGCGTTGTTACCGATGGCCTGGGTGACTGGCTGGAGCGCAATCCCGGCCCCGCGCGCGACGTCATCCGCAAAGCCATTTCCGCCGCCCAGGCCAGGATGGCAGCACGGAAGGCCCGGGACAACGCCCGGCGCAAGAGCCCGCTGGAATCCTTCGGCATGCCGGGCAAGCTGTCCGACTGCTCCTCCAAGGACCCGGAAAAGTGTGAGGTCTACATTGTGGAGGGCGACTCCGCCGGTGGTTCTGCCAAGCGCGGCCGCAACCCCGAGACCCAGGCCATCCTGCCGCTGCGCGGCAAGATCCTGAATGTGGAGCGCGCCCGCCTGGACAAGGCCCTGGGCAACGCGGAGGTCCAGTCCATGATCACCGCTTTCGGTACCGGCATTGGCGAGGACTTCGACCTCGCCAAGCTGCGGTACCACAAGATTGTCCTCATGGCGGATGCCGACGTGGATGGCCAGCACATCACCACCCTGCTGATGACCCTGCTGTTCCGCTACATGCGGCCGTTGATCGAAAACGGCTACGTGTACCTGGCACAGCCCCCGCTGTACCGGATCAAGTGGTCCAACGCCCCGCATGATTACGTCTACAGCGACCGTGAACGCGACGCCAAGCTGGTGGCGGGACAGGCTGCCGGGCGCCGCATCCCGAAGGACAACGGCATCCAGCGCTACAAGGGCCTGGGCGAGATGGACTACACCGAGCTGTGGGACACCACCATGGATCCTGACCACCGCACGCTGCTGCAGGTCACCATGGACGACGCCCTGGCCGCCGACCAGATCTTCTCCGTCCTCATGGGCGAAGACGTCGAATCACGCCGCAACTTCATCCAGCAGAACGCCAAGGACGTCAGGTTCCTGGACATCTAAGGACCCGCTCCAAAGTATTCAGAACCAGACATATACCTGAAACGGAAATTAAAGAATGAGCGACGAAACCCCCGAGATTCCCGCCCCCGAGGCCGGAGCTCCGGACACCGTTCTTGAAGGCGACGTGCTGATCGACCGCGTGGAGCAGGTGGACCTGCAGACGGAAATGCAGCGTTCCTACCTGGATTACGCCATGGCCGTCATTGTGGGCCGTGCCCTTCCGGACGTCCGCGATGGCCTCAAGCCCGTGCACCGCCGGGTGCTGTACGCGATGTTCGACGGCGGCTACCGCCCCGACCGGTCCTTCAACAAGTGCGCCCGCGTGGTCGGCGAGGTCATGGGCCAGTACCACCCCCATGGCGACACCGCGATCTACGACGCCCTGGTACGCCTCATCCAGGACTGGACCATGCGCTACCCGCTGGCGCTCGGGCAGGGCAACTTCGGCTCGCCGGGCAACGACGGCGCCGCCGCACCGCGGTATACCGAAACCAAGATGGCGCCCCTGGCCATGGAAATGGTCCGGGACATCGACGAGGAAACGGTCGATTTCCAGGACAACTACGACGGCAAGAACCAGGAACCCACCATCCTGCCGGCCAGGTTCCCCAACCTGCTGGTCAACGGTTCCTCCGGCATCGCCGTCGGCATGGCCACCAACATCCCGCCGCACAACCTCCGCGAAGTAGCCGACGGAGTGCAGTGGTACCTGGCCAACCCCGGCGCCACCCGCGAGGAACTCCTCGAGGAACTGCTGGTGCGGGTCAAGGGTCCGGACTTCCCCACCGGTGCCACCATCCTGGGCCACAAGGGAATCGAAGACGCCTACCGGACCGGCCGCGGATCCGTCACCATGCGGGCAGTGGTTGCCGTGGAGGAACTGCAGGGCCGCACCTGCCTGGTGGTCACGGAGCTTCCGTACCAGGCCAACCCGGACAACCTGGCCATCAAGATCGCCGAACTGGTCAAGGACGGCAAAATCTCAGGTATCGCCGACCTCCGCGACGAGACCTCCGGACGCACCGGCCAGCGCCTGGTCATTGTGCTGAAGCGCGACGCAGTGCCCAAGGTGGTGCTGAACAACCTCTACAAGCACACCGAACTGCAGAGCAACTTCTCCGCAAACATGCTGGCCATCGTCGACGGCGTGCCGCGCACCCTGAGCCTGGATGCGTTCATCCGGCACTGGGTGACGCACCAGATGGACGTCATTGCGCGCCGCACCCGGTACCGCCTGCGCAAAGCGGAGGAAGAAGCACATATCCTCCGTGCCCTCCTGAAGGCACTGGATATGCTCGACGAGGTCATCGCCCTCATCCGCGCGTCCAACACCACCGAAGCCGCCCGCGACGGGCTGATGGAACTGCTGGACATCGATGAGCTGCAGGCCCGGGCCATCCTGGACATGCAGCTGCGCCGCCTGGCCGCACTGGAACGCCAGAAGATCCAGGACCGGCATGCCGAACTTGAAGCCCTGATCGAGGAATACAACGCGATCCTGGGTTCCGAGCAGCGGCAGCGCGAGATCATCAGCGTCGAACTCGGCGAAATCGTGGACAAGCACGGCGACGACCGGCGGACCAAGATCCTCATGGGCTACGACGGTGACATGTCCATGGAGGACCTGATCCCCGAAGAGGAGATGGTGGTCACCATCACCCGCGGCGGATACGTCAAGCGCACCCGCAGCGACAACTACCGGTCGCAGCAGCGCGGCGGCAAGGGCATCAAGGGCGCCCAGCTCCGCGGTGATGACGTGGTGGAACACTTCTTCGTAACCACCACCCACCACTGGCTGCTGTTCTTCACCAACCTTGGCCGCGTCTACCGTGCCAAGGCGTACGAGCTCATGGAAGCAGGCCGGGACGCCAAGGGCCAGCACGTGGCCAACCTGTTGGCGTTCCAGCCCGATGAGCACATTGCCCAGGTCCTGGACCTGAAGGACTACCAGCAGGCGCCATATCTGGTGCTGGCCACCAAGAGGGGCCTGGTGAAAAAGACCAGGCTGGAGGACTACGACACCAACCGTTCCGCCGGCGTGATCGCCATCAACCTGCGCGACGGCGATGAGCTGGTCTCGGCCCAGCTTGTTTCGGAAACCGACGACCTCTTCCTGGTGTCCCGCAAGGGCCAGTCGATCCGCTTCACTGCCACCGATGACGCACTGCGCCCCATGGGACGTGCCACCTCGGGTGTTACCGGCATGAAGTTCCGCGAAGACGATGAATTGCTGGCCGCCGACGTGGTCACCGACGGTTCCTTCGTGTTCATCGTGACCGAGGGCGGTTATGCCAAGCGCACGGCTGTGGAGGAATACCGCCTTCAGGGCCGCGGCGGCCTGGGCATCAAGGTAGGCAAGTACCAGGAAGAACGCGGGCACCTGGTAGGGGCACTCATTGTCCAGGAAGAAGATGAAGTCCTGGTGGTTATGGAGGGCGGCAAGGTTGTCCGCTCTTCGGTTGCCGGTGTTCCTGCCAAGGGCCGTGACACCATGGGCGTCATCTTCGCCAAGCCGGACAAGAATGACCGGATCATCGAGGTGGCGCGCAACAGCGAACGCGGTCTCGAGGACGAGGAATCTTCCGGAGATGACGTAACGTTGGCTGAAGATGGCGGGCCCGCTGGGGAATCCGCCGTGCCAGCAATGGCAGAAGAATCACCGGCCGTTGAGTCAGAGGACGCCTCGGGCGACGCTGAGCCGAACGAAGACAACACGGAGGTAACGAGTGAGTAATTCCGACTCATTTCCCAAGCCGAACAGCACTGTTCCCGACGGGAACCGGCCTTCCGGGGCACCCCGGGTAAACGCCCCCGTACGTCCGCAGCAGCGGCCGGCAGCTCCTGCCGGGGCTCCAGGCCAGCGCCCTGCCGTGCCGGGCCAGCGTCCGCAGCAGGGTGACCGCCCCGCCCAGCCCGGCCAGCGTCCCTTCCAGGGACAGCAGGGCCAGCAAGGGCAGCGCCCGGCACCGGCAGGACAGCGTCCCGGGCAGGGGGCTCCCGGACAGGGAACGCCTGGCCTGGTGAAGCCGGCGCCCAAGGCAAAGGTCCGCCGCGCCCGGCTGCTGATCAGCAAGGTGGACCCGTGGTCCGTCCTGAAGATGGCATTCCTGCTTTCCGTGGCCTTGGGAATTGTCACCGTGGTTGCCGCCATTGTCCTTTGGACAGTCCTGGACCTGACCGGAATCTTCGACCAGGTGGACAGCCTGCTCGGTACGCTCGCGGGCTCTGAAAGCGGCGGCTTCGAACTGAAGAAGGTGGCCTCGCTGGGACAGGTGGCCTCGTTTGCCACCATCATTGCCGTGGTCAACGTTGTCCTGCTGACGGCGCTGTCCATGCTCTCCGCCGTCCTCTACAACATTTCAGCCACCCTCGTGGGCGGCATCGGCGTTACCCTCACCGACGATTAGGAAGCCATTTCCGCCGCCCAAAAAAGCGGCGGAAAGGCCCGATTTGAGATCGGGCCGGGATGTGCTGTAAAGTCATGTCTCGGCCCGATGAGGCATCGGGGCGTATAGCTCAGGCGGTTAGAGCGCTTCGCTGATAACGAAGAGGTCCCAGGTTCAAGTCCTGGTACGCCCACGGAACCTGTGCAGGTTTCACAATAGGTCTGGTCCGGATTCATCCGGAACTTGACTGGAACGGGGAGCACGTGAAGAAGTTGCTTGTATTGGCAGCCGCAATCGCAGGCGTCCTGGTCTACCGGAAAGCACAGGAATCCGAAGCCCAGAAGACGGTCTGGAGTAAGTCAACCGATACGGTGGACTAGCCCGGACACCCACTCCGGGAGCCTGTCAGGGGCTCTGCGGTTCTAGGGTATGATGGACGGGTTGCTTCTTATGGGGGCATGGCGCAATTGGTAGCGCACCTGCTTTGCAAGCAGGGGGTTCGGGGTTCGAGTCCCCGTGCCTCCACCATAAGAAAGTCCCGGTCAGCGGAAACGCTGGCCGGGACTTTTCGCTTTCCATTTCCATTAGGAACGAGCTTCAGGGGTGCGCCATGAACTTCTTCTTCGCCGCCTTGGGCGTCCTGGGTGTCGCCTCGTCCGGCCCCTTGATTGCAGCCACGCTCGGTGCCACCAGCGTCAGCGCCCTGGCCATTGCCTTTTGGCGCAACGCCATCGGAGCAGCCGTCATGGCCGCCCCCACCCTGGTTCGTGAACCCCGCCAGTTCGGCCGCATAACCCGCCGCGAGTTCCGCTGGTCGTCTCTGGCCGCCGTCGCCCTTGCACTGCACTTTGCCTGCTTCATCACCTCCCTGCAGCTCACGTCCGTCGCCGCCGCCACGGCCCTGGTTTGCCTTCAGTCAGCCTGGATTGCGGTCTTCCAGCTCTTCCGCGGCACCCGCCACCGCTGGCAGGTCCTGGCCGGGCTGGGCATCGCCTTTGGCGGCGTCGTTGCCATTACAGGCTTTGACCTGGGAACCTCATCGCGGGCGCTCACGGGAGACCTGCTGGCGGTGGCCGGCGGTGCGCTGGCCGGCCTCTATACGCTGGCCGGGGGCAAGGCGCGGCAGAGCATGACCACGGGTACCTACACTACGCTCTGCTACGGGATGTGCGCCGCCCTGGTGGCCGTACTGGCCCTGTTCGCGGGCCAGCCGCTGGCCGGGTTCGAGCCCGCAGGATGGCTGGGCATCGCTGCGATCACCGTCTGCGCGCAACTGGTGGGCCATACTGCGTTCAACCACCTGTTAGCCACCGTGAGCCCGCTCTTGGTCTCCATGATCATCCTCCTGGAGATCCCGGGCGCTGCGCTGCTGGCGGCGATGTTCCTGCACGAGACCCTGCCGGCCGGCACCTACGCCGGACTCGGCCTAATTCTGGCCGGACTCGCCGTCGTGGTCCTGGGCCAGCGGAACGCGGGCAGGCGCGGAAGGGCACCCAAGGATGAACCGCCGTCGGAACTCGCCGAGCTCGGGGCCGACTGAAGTTATTGGCCGCCGCGGCGGATGGGTTGGGCTGTGTTGACCGTGTGGATGGCCCTGAGGAGCTTGGCCGGGAAATACACCGAAAAGAAGACCACCATGGGGGCCTTCAAAGCCATTTTCCTGACGTTGTGGGCCTTATAGGTCCGGTCGAAACGGGTGACGTAGTAGCGGTAGTCGCGCGGTGAATCCTCCAGCCGGCGCGCGGACATCCCCGACACCATTTGAGGCCAGTAGCGTACCGGAAGGTCATGCTCGGCCAGGTGCAGGGACAAATCGATGTCCTCGTGCATCTCGTCCTTCTCGTCCCGGCACGTTTCGGAGCGGATGGTCTCCCAGGCGGTGGCGCGCAGGGCCATGTTGGAGCCGAACAGGAAATGGTACTGGTGCTTGGCCAGCTTGAGCATCAACTGGCGCATCTTGTCGTCTGCCTTGAGCCCAAAGCGCCGCATAGGCATGTCGTAGTAGACCACAGGGCCGGTGGCGGCCTGGACGGATGGGTCCGCGAAGGCCTTCTGCACCTGCTCCACCCAGTCGGGTTCCACGATGGAGTCCGAGTCGATGCGCCCCAGGATGTCCCCGGTGGCACTGTCCAGCCCGAAGTTGCGGGTGGGGATGAGTCCCTGCTCCCGGTCCTGGCTGAGCAGGATAATGGGGCTTTCCGGATACTCGAGCTGCATCTGGCGGACGATGTCAGCGGTCCGGTCTTTGGAAAGGTTGTCCACCACGATGATCTCGTGGGCGGGAACAGACTGGTAAATAGCCGCTATGAGGCATTGCCTGATCACGCTTTCCTCGTTGTATGCCGGGATGACGATGGACACGCGGAGCTGTACGGCTGCGTCGTTCACGGCATCCCCAGAGGATTGATTGGCTGGCATCACTATAAATCTAGCATCCGGGCCATGGCCTGCCCCCAGCGGTGGCCCCGCTTCTGAAGCGGGCTCGTGCGAATGTGGACGGCCCGGCAGGAAGGTTTGCGGCAAGGCGTGGAGCGGTACGCAAAAGGGGCCCCGTCGTGTAACGGAGCCCCTTCGAGTGCGGGATGGAATCTAAGGAAAACTAGGCCTGGTTGCTGCCTTTGTCGTCCCCGGTGGCCGTCTTGGCGTCGTTGGCGGCGCTCTTTGCACCCTCAGCGGCGTCTGCGGCCACGTGCTTGGCCTTTTCAGCGGCGTCCGCGGTCTCTTCCTTGACCGCATCGGCTGCGTCGCCGGCTTTGCCTGCAGCGGCAGCCGTGGCGGAGCCGGCAGCAGAGGCAGCACTGCCGGTGGTGTCCGCGCTGCTGTCCTTGACATCGCTGACGGTGGTGGCGGGAACCGGAGCAGGAGTGGGTGTCACCGGCGAGGGAGTCTTCCAGGGGTCCTCCACCGGCTTGGATGCCTTCCATGCGGCGACACCCGCGGCCACGGCAGCAGCAACAACTCCGAAGACCAGCCATCCGCGCTTCTTGGGCTTTTCCGGCTGCGCGAGCTGAACGTCTACTGCCCGGCTGGCGCCTGCTGCGGCTGCCTTCAGCTGCGTGCCGGTTGCCTGGGCCTGTTCCTGGATGGCGTGGATGATCCCCACATCGCCCAGCTTCTGGGCCACGGCGTCCACCCGTGCCGGGGTGTTTTCCAACGTGCGGTGAACTGCACCGGAGGCCACGCCGATCTGGTCCGAAAGCCTGGGCAGGTATTCCACTACTACCCGGTCACGGGCATTCAGGACAACAGGGGTGGCCTTGTCCAAGGCTTCGTGCAGCCTGGGTGAGGCGCCGTCGACGACGTCATTGATCCTGGGGGCCAACTGGGCCAGACCGTCCTGGATCCGGGGAGTTACTGTGGCAACACCGTCGGCCAGGCTGTGCGCAGCCGTCTTGAGGCCCTCCTGGATCTTGGGAGATGCGGTATCCAGGCCATGCTGGAGACGGGGAACAGCCCAGTCAACGGCAGCTTCCACCCGGGGGGCCGCCCAATCCTTGGCGTTTTCCACCGCACTGGTGACCGACTGCTCAAGGTCACGGGCAATACGATCCGATTTCTTCACAACTACCTCCCGATTAATGTGACGGTTCTGTCGTTAGCCTACGTGCCCAGATCACCACGGGCTATTCACTCTGCGGATTTTAGGGCGATTTCACCCAGCGCGGAACTGTGCCCGCAGCCGTGGCCGCCCATAACCGGCGTGGAAGAATGGGGCCTATGACTGCCATCGCAACTGCAAAAGCAACCATCCACACCAGCCTCGGCGACATCGTGGTTAACCTCTTCGGCAACCACGCGCCCAAGACGGTCAAGAACTTCGTTGGCCTTGCCACCGGCGAGCAGGCCTGGACCCACCCGGAAACCGGTGAGGACAAGACGGGCACCCCGCTCTACAACGGAACCATCTTCCACCGCATCATCAAGGACTTCATGATCCAGGCGGGCGATCCCCTGGGCCGCGGAACCGGTGGCCCCGGTTACCGCTTTGACGACGAGATCCACCCCGAACTCAGCTTCAACCAGCCCTACAAGCTGGCCATGGCCAACGCGGGCATCCAGATGGGCAAGGGCACCAACGGTTCCCAGTTCTTCATCACCACCATCCCCACCGACTGGCTCCAGGGCAAGCACACCATCTTCGGTGAAGTGGCCGACGACGAATCCAAGAAGGTCGTTGACGCCATCGAGGGTGTGCGTACGGGCATGGGCGACCGCCCGGTGGAAGACGTGACCATCAACAGCATCGACATCGAACAGCTGTAACGCTCCACCATGAGCTACGGAATTCCGTCGGCTGAGCCGTCCGCCCAGGTTCCGGTCTGCCCCCGGCACCCGGACCGGCCGTCCTACGTACGCTGCCAGCGCTGCGGGCGCCCGGCGTGCCCCGACTGCCAGCGGGCGGCCGCCGTCGGATTCCAATGCGTGGACTGCGTCAACGAGGCAAAACGTACGACGCCGGAGGTACGGACCGTCTATGGCGGTGCCGTTGCCACTGGCAGGCCATTGGTGACGTTCGGCATCATCGCCGCTTGCGCTGTGCTGTACGTGCTGCAGTGGCTGGTTCCCAATGACCTGATTTACCAGAGCCTCGGCTTTGCGAACGTTTACGCGGAGCCCCGCTGGGGTGAGTTTGAACCGTGGCGGATGCTCACTTCCGCCTTCCTGCACTCGCAGGGCTTCATCCTGCATATCGCCCTTAACATGTACATGCTGTGGGTGTTCGGACAGGCCCTGGAACCGCTTCTGGGACGCATCCGCTTCCTGGTGCTCTACCTGGTTTCGGCGTTTGGCGGCTCTGTGGGCTATTTGCTCCTGACACCCCTGTATCTGCCCGGTCAGCCGTTGTATGGCGTGGTGGGTGCTTCCGGGGCAATCTTCGGACTCTTTGGAGCGATGCTTCTCATTCAGCGCCACCGCGGCGGGGACACGCGCCAACTGTGGGTGCTGATCGCCATCAACGGTGTCATCGGCTTCGTGATCCCCCAGATTGCGTGGCAGGCGCACCTTGGTGGCCTCGTGGCCGGCGCCCTGTGTGCTGCAGTTTTCGCCTACACCCCTCGCGGCCGCCGGCAGGGTCTGATCCAGGCCCTTGGAGTAGCAGCAGTGCTGGCGCTCCTCATAGCAGTCAGCTGGGTCCGCGTGACGTTGTAACCTGCCGGCGCCTGTAGTTACCGATGCCCCCGACACCCTGCGGTGTCGGGGGCATCGTCGTTTTCCACAGCGGTTATCCACAGTGTTGGTAACTTACACGCCTGTAGTTCATCTGTCGGCCTCACCATTCCCCGCCCTCTCCAGGCCCTCGGCCGGAAGTTGGTCCGCGTTCTCCACATCTGTGGATAACCTGTGGGGATATCGCTGTGTGTAAGTGGATAAGCCGGAGATCTTCCCGCTTTTTGTGGAAAAGGACATTGCAAACAGCGTCAGAGGGCTTGTCCCCGGGTGCCGCCAGCATGTTATCGACACCCTTATACACAGTGTTAATAACTGACAGGTGTGTAGTTCGCCCGCTGGAAATCCCGCAGGAGTAAGCCGCGGCGGCGGTAGGCCGAGGATTTCCACGGCTTTACCCACAGTTGTGGATAACTTGTGGGTATTGCGGTGTTGGTAAGTGGATAAGTGGCCGGTTGCCCGGTGGACTCCTGCCTATGATGGTTGCCTGCCAAGCCTTTCAAGCGACAAGGATCCCCGTGGGCGTCACCGAGCACCTGTACCTGGACAAACAGCATCCGGCCCTTTGGAAGGCGATCAGTGGCTTGGGCCTCAAGGTGCAGGAAGCAGCAGAGGAAGCCGGAATCGGACGGGGTCTGTTGGAACTCCTCAACGTCCGGATTTCGCAGATCAACGGCTGCGCCTACTGCCTGGACCTCCATGTGCGAAAGGCGGTCGAGGCAGGGGAAAGCGCGCAGCGGCTGGCGGTCCTGCCGGCATGGCGGGACACCGCACTCTTCACCGGCAAGGAGCGGGCAGCACTGGCACTCGTGGAGAGCATCACCGAACTCCCGGACCAGGAGTCACGCGAGCATGCCGAGGCCGCCGCACGGGAGTGTCTGACGGCAGAGGAGTTTTCAGCGGTGAGTTGGGTTGCGGTGACCATGAACGCGTTCAACCGGGTCTCCATCACCAGCCACCACCCCGTGAAGCGGGACCGCTGACAGCATTCCGGTGTCCAGGGCAGGAACCCATAGAGCTCCAGCTGCCTTTTATCCACAGGTATTCCACACTGTTAATAACGGCATCTGCGCGGCCGGTTTAACCGGATCAGCCCTGCCCCGCGGGCGAAACGCTCCATCCTGGGCCCCCTGGCGAGCTTTTCCACACTGTGGATAACTTTCCCAACAGCTGGGGATAACCGGCTTCGTACCGGGAGGGTGCTATCCGGGCCAGATGCCGGAGGATCCACGCCGGTGGCTGCCCAAGAGGTGGGTATCCACCATTCCCACAGCCTCCATCAGGGCAAACATGGTGGTGGGTCCCACAAAGGAAAAGCCGCGCTTCCGCAGTGCCTTGGACAAGGCAACCGATTCCGCGGACTGGGTGGGGATCTCGGCGGCCACCCTCGGCCGCGGGGTGCTGTCCGGGGCAAAGCCCCACACAAAGTCCACCAGCCCGCCGTCGTTCCTTAACTCCAAGGTTGCCTGCGCATTCCTGATCGTGGCCAGGATCTTCAGCCGGTTCCTGATGATGCCCGGATCCTGCATCAGCCGGTCCACGTCCGTGCTGCCGAACAACGCCACGGCTTCCGGATCGAATCCTGCGAAGGCTGCACGGAACGCGGGACGCTTGCGCAGGATGGTGGCCCATGAAAGTCCCGCCTGGAAGCCCTCCAGACAGATGCGCTCGTACAGGCCCTGCTCGTCAGTGACGGGCAAGCCCCATTCCTGGTCGTAATAGTTCCGCATGAGCGGATCCGAGGCAGCCCACGCTGGCCGGGCCAGGCCGTCCTCGCCGATAATTACTCCGGCGGAATCGGGAGCCAGTGCGTCCTCCTTGGAAGGTCCGCGGGCGCCGCTAGGAGCGCCAGCGGGTGGTCATCAGGAAGCCCACGATCGCAATGCCAAAGCCGGCTACGATGTTCCACGACTGCCAGGCCTGCACGGGGAAGCGGCCCTCACTGATGTAGAAGGTGATGATCCAGAAGAGGCCGATAATCATCAGGCCAAACATGACCGGCTTGAACCACACGGGGTTGGGCTTGTAGGCCTGGGGGGAAGCCGGCTGGGCGGTGCTGGCGGTCTTCTTGCGAGGCTTTGACTCGGGCACTGGCTCTCCTTGGCGGGCTGGGCAAGCTCGGCGGTCCGGGCTTGGTATCCTGCAAGAAGGAAGTTGCCAGCGGTCTGCGCGATCTTGGTCAAATCTGGATTCTTACTAGCAGCCAATTCTAGCCGCAGTTGATGGGCAGCCTGTGCCCAGGGCGGACGCCCGGAGGAGAACGCGTGGTATTGCAGGAGAAGGCGGGGCCCCACACTGCGCCCGCGTCCCGCCGTGCCCTGCTGCCTGGCATCATCCAGGTTCTGGGTGAGCTGTTGATAACCGCCGGCGTCATCCTCCTTCTCTTTGTGGCATGGCAGCTGTGGTGGACCAACGTCGAGTCCGACGCCAAGCAGAGCCAGGTCATCAAGGAATTTGCCCAGGACCTCAGCAGCGCCGCTCCCGCACCAGCAGCCCCCTCCGCGCCGCCGGCTGCAGCTGAAGATTTCGGCAAACCGGTGGTGGGCACCGCCCCGGGCCATGCAGGAACGATCGGAATCATGTACATCCCGCGGTTTGGCCCCGGCTACACCCGTCCCATCGTCCAGGGAACCAGCCAGGACGTCCTGGACACCCTGGGCCTTGGCCACTACAGCAACACGGCCATGCCCGGAGCCGTGGGCAACTTTGCCGTCGCGGGGCACCGGCAGACGCACGGCGCGGTGCTGGACAACATCCACACGCTGGTGCCCGGTGACAAAATTTACGTCCAGACAAAGGACGGCTATTACGTCTACGTTTTCCGGAACAACCAGATTGTGATGCCCTCCCGCACCGACGTCCTGGAGCCGGTCCCCACCAAGCCCGGTGCCACGCCCACCGAAAGCTACCTCACCATGACGAGCTGCAATCCCCGCTTCGGCGCGGAAGAACGCATCATCGCCTACGCCCTGCTGGACAGTTGGCGTCCGGCTGCGGCCGGACCGCCGGCCGAGATCGCCGCGCAGGTTGCAGCAGCCACCGGAAGGAGCTGACCGTGTACGCCTGGATTTTCCGCCACCTTCCCGGACCGCTTTGGCTCAGGATCACCATCTCGCTGGCACTGGTCTTCATTGCCCTGGTACTGATGGTCCAGTTCCTGTTCCCCTGGATGTCCCATTTCACCCAATTCACCGACTCGACGATTGGTTCCACAGACCAGCCATGACCACAACCAAGATCCTTGTAGTGGATAACTACGACAGCTTTGTCTACACCCTGGTGGGCTACCTCCAGGAGCTGGGCGCCGAAACCACGGTTGTCCGAAACGACGACGTTACGCTGGCGGAGGCAATTGAACTTGCCGGTACGCGCGACGGCGTCCTCATCTCACCCGGCCCGGGCAACCCTGCCGAGGCCGGCATCTGCATCGAGCTGATCAAGTGGTGCGGTGAAAACAGCGTGCCCATGTTCGGTGTATGCCTGGGTCACCAGGCACTGGCTGAGGCCTTCGGCGGCAAGGTGACCCACGCCCCTGAACTCATGCACGGCAAGACGTCCCAGGTGGAGCACATTGGTACCAGCGTTTTCGCTGGGCTCCCCTCCCCCGTCACGGCCACCCGCTACCACTCGCTGGCCGCGGTCCGGGAATCCATTCCCGATGTCCTGGAAGTCACCGCGCAAACTGCGTCCGGTGTGGTCATGGGCCTGCAGCACCGGACGGCGCCGCTCTGCGGTGTGCAGTTCCATCCCGAGTCGGTCCTCACCGAAGGCGGGTACCAGATGCTGGGCAACTGGCTGGAATCGCTGGGCATGAAAGGCGCAGCGGCCCGGGCGGCGAAACTGAGCCCCCTCATCCAGCACTAGCCGCCAGTAAAGCTGGCGGGAAGCGACCCGGCCCACCAGGGTGAGGTCAGCCCTTCCTGGTGGGCGTCGGCGTCGGCTTCGGTGTGGCCGTGGGGGTCGGCGTTTCCGTGGGTGACGGCGGTGGCGGCGGTGGCGGCGGCGCCTTGGCCACAACGATGGTGATGGTCTTTCCCTGGACGACGGCGGCATTGGCAGGATCGCTCTGGTCCGTGACCCTGCCGGGCTCCACCTGCGAGTTCTCCGCCTCGACCACAGAAGGCACCAGGCCAAGCTCCTTCAGGGCCGCCTCCGCCTCTTCACGGGCCAGGCTCCGCAGCTCCGGGACCACCACCTTGCCGGTGGAAACGATGAGCTCCACGCTGGTGCCCACGCCAACGCTCTGGCCCGGCGCCGGGTTGGAGGTGATGACGATTCCAGCCGGAACAGTGGCGCTGTTGGCCGTGCTGGTGGTCGGCGCGCCGGCCAGTCCCGCCTGGCGGAGGATGTCGCGGGCGGCAGCCTCAGTCTTGCCGGGGAGGCTGTCCGGGACCTTCACCGAGCTGGGGCCCTCGGAAATGTTGAGGATGACGTCCGCCCCCGGATCCAGCGAACCGCCTGCCGCTGGATCAGTCCCGATGGCGGTTCCCTTGGGCACCGTATCGTTTGCAGCCCGTGCGATCCTGGGACGCAGTCCCGCGTCATACAGTGCCTGAAGTGCCGCGCTCTCCGTCATGGACGCGACGGCGGGTATTGGGACCTTGGGTGGAGCGGGGGCCGGCCGGTTGACCGTTTGGTAAAGCCACAGGCCGCCGCCCGCGAGTACCAGCAGGGTGAAGATCACCAGGGTGGCGATCCAGGCACGACGGCGGGACTTCTGCCGGGTGCTCGGCTCACGTTCCGGAGGGAAGCCAAGCGGGAGCGGCGCAGCCGCGCTGTACCCGTCTGCCCGGTACCCGTTCGGCCTGTATTCGTCCGGCCCATCCTCATCCGCAAGTTCAAGCGGAACGCCCGGTCCGCCTTCGCCATCAAGCGTGGTTGCTGCCAGGCGGCCGGTGGGGGCGTCATCAAGGAAACTTGCGCCCGTTGCCGTGAAGGCTTCGGTGGGCGGGGCCGCTTGCGGGACGTGGTCGTTTGGATCGGTAGGCGCCTCGGACGCCGGCACGGCAGGGACAGGCACGCCGGCCTTCGCAGCCCTCAGGGCGCGCCGGAAGGCTGCAGCATCCTGGAACCTGTCATCCCGGTTCTTCTGCAGGGCCTTGGCGAGGACGGTGTCCAGGGCCGGTGACACCTTCGGATTCAGGCTGCTGGCAGGGTCCGGAATTTCGCGGACGTGCTGGTACGCGACGGACACCGGGCTGTCTCCCACGAACGGAGGACGCGACGTCAGCATTTCGTAAAGCAGGCACGCGGCGGAGTACAGGTCACTGCGGGCGTCGACGGATTCGCCGCGCGCCTGCTCCGGTGACAGGTATTGCGCCGTTCCCACCACTGCCTGGGTCTGGGTCATGGTGGCCGAGGAATCGGCGATGGCGCGGGCGATGCCGAAGTCCATAACCTTTACCGAATTGGTGCCGGGGCAGTACATCACGTTGGCCGGCTTGATGTCCCGGTGGACGATTCCGGCCTTATGGCTGTACTCGAGCGCGCCCAGGACGCCCAGGCAGTAATCGATGGCCTGGTCGATGCCGACCTCATTTGCACGGATCAGGTCACGCAGGGTCCGGCCCTCGACGTACTCCATCACGATGTAGGGCACCCGGACGTCTTCGCCAGTGCCGTCGTGGACCAGGTGTTCACCGGTGTCGAAAATGGCCACGATGGAGGGATGGTTCAGGGCGGCCACCGCCTGGGCTTCACGCTTGAACCGTGCCTGGAACTGCGGGTCCCGGGCCATATCCGGACGGAGCAGTTTGACGGCCACTGTCCTGCCCAGGCGGGTATCGGTCCCGCGGTAGACATCCGCCATGCCACCCCGGCCAATAAGGCTGCCCAGTTCGTAGCGGCCGCTCAGGACACGCCGGTTATCCACCGGCAGGCTATCCTCCCGGTGCAACGGTGTGCGTGGTGACTCATTCACTGGTGGCCCCAACGATTACGGCGCGCAGGTTGCCGGCGTTCCGGCGGTTTGGCCGGCCGCGCAGGTTGCCAGGGGCGAGATGGGCGTGGGACCCGCAACGGGCGAGGACGTGGTGGGGGTAGGCGTCGGCTTGGGTGCCGTGGTTGTGGTGGGGGCCGGGGATGGAGCGGTTGCGTAGATAACGGTGATAAGCGATCCCTTTGGCACCGGGCCCGTGGGATTCAGTTCCAGGACGGTGCCGGGAGCGGCGGTTCCGCTCTCCTGCGGCAGGACGGTCACTTGGAGTCCAAGGTTCGCAAGGGCAGTCTGGACCTGGCGGTAATCCTTGCCGAGGTAAGCGGCCGGTATCACGTTGACCGTGTCCTGTGTGGGCTCGGGCGTGGGAGTGGGCGTCGGTGTGCTGCGGGTCTGCGTGGGAGTGGCCGACGGGGTCCGCGTGGGTGTCGCCGATGAAGGGGCCGCGCTGCTGGTGGTGGTGCCCGACGTCGGGTTGCCGGACGGCGAGAACAAGCCCATCTGGTTCAGCAGGAAACCCACCAGCGCAAACAGGAGCAGCAGGATCAGGGCCACCAGGGGCCATGTCCAGGGACTGCGTCCCTTGCGCCGGGGCTCATCGGAGGGCACGTCGTCGTACGTTTCCTCCTCCTGGTCCCAGTTCCGTTCGGCGGCCAGCGCGTTGGCTCGGGCAAGCGGGCCCTTGGGCGTGTCCCCATCGGCGGCGGCGCCTGCGGCCATTCCGGCGGCAGCACCGGCTGCCCCGGCACCGAGTACCGGCAGGGCGGACGTGGCTGTGGGGGTGGAATCGTGCTGGGTGCCAATGACTCCGGTGGGGGCAGTGGCGGTGTCAATGGGGGCCGTGATGGGCCCGGTATCGGCGTCGAAAAGAAGCATGCCGGGCACCGCGGCGCGTGCTGCGCTGATGTCACCGTTGCGGATAGCCTCGGCTGCTTCGGCCAGCTTGATGGCGTTCGCCGGGCGGTCCTTGGGGTCCTTCGAAAGCATGGACATCAGGAGGGCGCGCACCGGGGCCGGCAGGCTCTCCGAAAGGGGAGGCGGAGCGTCATTCACCTGTGCCAGGGCGATGGCGATCTGCGATTCCCCGGAGAACGGACGGTGCCCGCTGAGGCACTCGTAGCCGATGACACCCAGCGAGTAGATGTCCGAGGATCCCGTGGCGGTCTGGCCCGTGGCCTGCTCCGGTGAAAGGTACTGGGCGGTTCCCATGACCTGGCCGGTCTGCGTGAGGGGCACCTGGTCGGCGAGGCGCGCGATGCCGAAGTCGGTGACCTTGACGCGGCCGTCAGGGGTGATCAGGAGGTTGCCGGGCTTGACGTCGCGGTGGACCAGGCCCTGCGCGTGGGCAACGGCCAGAGCGCGGGCGGTCTGCGCGATGATCGAGAGCGTACGGTCCGGTGACAGCACCTGTTCGTGCTCGATGATGCTGCTCAGCGGCTGGCCGGGGACCAGTTCCATGACCAGGTACGCCGAGCCTTCTTCTTCGCCGTAGTCAAAGACGTTGGCGATCCCCACGTGGTTCAGCAGGGCAGTGTGGCGGGCCTCCGCACGGAAGCGCTGGAGGAATCCGGGGTCCCCCGTGTACTCCTCCTTCAGCACCTTGATGGCGACGATGCGGCCCAGGACGAGGTCTTTGGCTTTCCAGACTTCCCCCATGCCGCCGATCGCAATCCGCGTGGTCAGCTGGAATCTGCCGCCGAGGGTGATTCCGGTTGTAGGCCTCACTTATTCAACACCGCCTCAAAAATCTTCTTCGCGTTAGGACTGGTCAGCTGTGCGCCGGTGGTGATGTTCACGCCTTCCATGACGATCGTGACACTCACCTGCGGGTTGTTTGCGGGGGCGAAGCCGGTGAACCAAGAGTTGTTGGTTCCGTTCCCGAGCTCTGCCGTTCCTGTCTTGCCGGCCACCTGGACGCCGGGGACCGCGGCACCCTTGGCAATGCCCTCGCTGACGGCGCTTGCCATCCATTCCGTGATCTGGCTGGCGATCTGCGGGGTGGTGGAGGTGCGCAGCTGCTGCGGCTGCGGTTCGTCGATCACCCGAAGGTCCGGGGAGCGCAGGGTCTTGATGAGGTTGGGCTGCATCTGCTTTCCACCGTTGGCAATGGCGGAAGTCATCATGTTGATCTGCAGCGGCGTGGCGCGGACATCCTTCTGGCCGATGGCCGACTGCGCCAGGCCGGGTCCGTCCAGGTTCTCGGGGAACCCATTGCCCAGCGCGTGGCCCAGCTTCAGCTGGTCCCCGACATCCTCGCCGAAGCCGAACTTCTTGGCCTGTTCAGCGATGGCGTCGCGGCCAAGATCCAGCGCGATGCTCGCGAAGGGAGTGTTGCAGGACTGTTGCAGTGCGAAGGCGAAGCTGGCCGTGTCCCTGGTGTAGCAGTTGCCGCCCGCGTAGTTGGGCAGCTTGTACTGGATGCCCGGGAAGGGCATTTCGGCAGGGTTGGGAAGTTCGCTGTCCTTGTTGTACTTCCCCGAGGCAAGCGCGGCGGCGGTGTCCACGAGCTTGAAGACGGAGCCCGGTGCCAGCAGTTCCCCGGTGGGGCCGCTGACGTTCTGGTTCAGGTTAATGCCCGGGACCTTGACCAGTTCATTGATGTTGGCCCGTTCCGCGGCGGCGTCCTGCGTGGCCACTGAGTTGGGGTTGTAGGAAGGCTTGGAGGCCATGGCCAGGATGGCGCCGGTCTTGGGATTCGTCACCACAATGGAGCCGCGCTGGCCATCCGGAATCAGGCTGTAGGCCAGCTGCTGGATCTGGGGATCAATGGTGAGCTCCACTGAGGCGCCCTTGGGCTGGTTGCCAAGGAAGAGCTGGCCCACCCGGTCCAGGAAGAGCTGGTCGGAGTTGCCAGCGAGTTCGGCGCCCATGGACTGCTCCAGTCCGGTGGCACCGTAGTTCTTGGAGAAGTAGCCGGTGAGGCCGGCATAGAGCTCCGGCTGGGTATAGGTGCGCTGGAACTTGCAGGTCTCCGAACCGGTTTCCACCGACTCGGCAATGGGGGTGCCGCCAACGATGATGGCCCCGCGGTCATTGCAGTAGTTCTGCAGGATGGCGCGCTGGTTCAGGGGATTGGTCTTGAGGTCGTCCGCGCCCACCACCTGCACATAACTGAGGGCGCCGAACAGCAGTGCAAACATGGCGACGGCGGCCACCCATGAGTGCCGGATTGCCTGGTTCATGCCTGCTTCACCGCCTCGGTTGGAGTGTCAATGCCGGTTGCTGCTGCCGCGCCGGCCGGCGGAAGCGGTGTGGTGTCCACCGGGCCGCGGGCTGCATGGGAAATCATCAGGAGCAGTCCCACGATGATCCAGTTGGCCAGGAGGGATGATCCGCCGGCGGCGAGGAACGGCGTGGTGAGCCCCGTCAACGGGATGAGCCGGGTGACGCCACCGATCACGACGAAGCACTGAAGGGCCACCGCGAAGGACAGGCCGCAGGCCAGCAGCTTGCCGAACGCGTCGCGGGTACCCAGGGCGGCGCGGAATCCGCGGGTGACCAGCAGCAGGTACAGCAGGACGACGGCGAACAGGCCGATCAGCCCCAGTTCCTCGCCCAGGGACGCGATGATCATGTCGCTGTTGGCGAAGGGGACCAGGTCCGGGCGTCCCTGGCCAAGGCCGGTGCCCACCAGGCCGCCGTTGGCCATGCCGAACAGGCCTTCGATGACCTGGCGGCTGCCGTTTTCATAGACGTCGGGGGAGAAGGCGTTGAGCCAGCCGTAGACGCGCTGCTGGACGTGGGAGAACACCTGGGCCGCCACGAAACCGCCGCCGAGGATCAGGGCCAGGCCGATGACCACCCAGCTGATCCGGCTGGTGGCCACGTAGATCATGACGATGAACAGCCCGAAGAACAGCAGGGAGGAGCCAAGGTCCCGCTGGAAGATGAGGACACCGATGCTGACCAGCCAGGCCGTGATCATGGGGCCCATGTCCTTGAACCGGGGGAACTGCAGGGGACCGATCTTGCGGCCGGCGAGCAGGATAAGGTCACGGTTGGAGGAAAGATACCCTGCAAAGAATATGGCGAGGGTAATCTTGGCTACTTCGCCCGGCTGGAACGTCATGGGGCCGAACCTGATCCACACCCGTGCGCCCAGGATTTCGCCGGCGCTGATTCCCGGCACAAGGGGCAGGATCAGCAGCAGGGCTGACGCCGCCAGGGAAATGAAGGTGAACCGGCGCAGGATCCGGTGGTCCTTGAGGAAAAACACCACCGCGATGGCCACAGCCATGGCTATCAGGGTCCACCGGAGCTGGTTGTTCCCCGTATCCTCGCCGGGAGCATCGAGGCGGTGGATCATCGCCAGGCCCAGACCGTTCAAAGCAACCACAATCGGAAGTATTACGGGATCGGCATACTTTGCGCGGAAGCGCAGGACGCCGTGGAACACCAGGGCTGCGACCGCCAGCAGGCTGGACTGGAACCAGAAGTCGGAATCGAAGGCCTTTTCCTGGTCCACGCCCACCAGCATGTTCGCGCCGATGCCCACGGCAAGCGCCAGCAGCAGGAGCGCGAGTTCGACGTTGCGGCGAGGCTTGGGCAAAGTGCTTACCTGGCTCATTTGGCAGCCTCGCAGGTGATGGTCGGAGTGGGGGAAGGAGAAGCTCCCGATGGTGCAGGTGAAGGCGCCGGTGCCGGGGCGTCCGATGCGGGCGGCGGCGGAGCGGGCGCGCTGGCCGGGGGTGCTGCGCTTCCCGAGGGGCTCGGGCTTCCCGTGGGGCCGGCCGAAGGCTTGGGGCACTCCTCGGGCGACGTCGTTCCTGTGAGCTCCAGGTTCTTGACGATCCGCTGCGCGTCGTAGAGGTCGTTGGCGGGGACGGTCTGGCGCACCCGCTGCTGCGAGAACGGCGGGAGGGAGTCCATGCGGATCTCGGTCACGGTTTCAAGCGAGGACAGCTGGATGGGGCCCAGCCGCTGGGACACGCCGTTGTAGATGGCCACCCGGGAATCGAACTCGCCCACGTAGTAGCGGGTCTGGGTCCACGCGTACCCGAGCCAAAGGCCAACGGCCACCACAACCAGGACGGCGGCTGCGACGGACCAGGCCACCCAGCGGCGGGGACGCAGTGCCGGCAGGGTGTCCTCCGGCTCACTGGCCGGTTCCGCCTTGTGGGTGAGGAGGGTGGCTGCCCGCCGTGCGACGGTACGTCCGGCCACGGTTGGAATGGAGCCGGATTCGGCGGCTGCGGCCGCTGCACCCACGAGTTCATGCGGGCGGGAGGCGAGTTCTTCGCGGAGGACTTCCGCCGAAAGATGCTCACCGAGGTGGGGGTCCGTGCTGCCCGGCTCAGGGGAAGCGGCTTCCGCGTCCTTCGCGCCGTCGTCAACCGGGTCTTTTTCCGGGCGCGGCTGTTGGCTGGCATCGTTCGGGGCGGACCCGCCCTTGCCGCCGCTGTCCGCTGCCGCGGCAGCGGGCTTGCTGCCCTGCACCGGCGGAACGATTTCGACGGCGGCGGTACTGACGTCGTCGGGCGTTTCCTCCACGATGTCCACCATGACCACGGTGACGTTGTCCGGCGAACCGGCCTCGAGTGTCAGCTGGACAAGGGTTTCGGCGCACTCGTGCAGGTTGTGGGTCTCCCGGACGGTCCGCTCCACGGCGTGGGCGGCTACGTAGTTCAATCCGTCCGAGCACAGCAGCCAGCGGTCGCCGGACCGGGCTTCAAGGGTGTCCAGATCGAGTTCGGGGCTGGCGTCCACGTCGCCCAGGACGCGCATGAGGACGTTCTTGTGGGGGTGCGTTTCAGCTTCCTCGGGACGCAGCCGGCCTTCGTCGATAAGCCGCTGGACGAAGGTGTGGTCCACGCTGATCTGCTTGAATTCGCCGTCGCGGAGCCGGTAGGCGCGTGAATCACCGATATGCGCGAAGTGCAGTTTGCCGTCAGCGAGCAGGAGCGCCGTCACAGTGGTGCCCATGCCCGCCAGTTTGGGGTTGATGTGCACCAGTTCGGAGAGCAGAGAGTTGGCGGTCTGGATTTCATCGGCGAGGATCGTGCCGGCTTCGTCGCCGTGGTCCGGACTGTCCAGGTGGATCATGTCCAGGACAGTTGCGGCTGAGGCAACGTCACCGCCCGCGTGCCCTCCCATGCCGTCTGCGACGACGGCGAGGTGGCGTCCGGCGTAGGCGGAATCGTCATTCTTGGAACGGATCCGGCCGACGTCGGACCGCGCCGCGAAGCGCATGATGAGGGGCCGCTGCGCCGGGCTGGAGCCGGTTGCGGAGTTTTCAGCCTCGGCCACGGTTACGGCCTCAATTCAATGACCGTCTTGCCGATTCTCACGGGTACCCCTGGCTCGACGGGCAGGGCACGGGTAAGTTGCTGGTCTCCCAGGTAGGTTCCGTTGGTGGAGCCGAGATCCTCGATGAACCAGCGGCTGCCCTGGGGGAAGAGCCTGGCGTGGCGGCCGGAAGCGTAGTCATCCTCGAGCACCAGGGTGGCTTCCTGGGCGCGTCCCAGCAGGATGGGGCTGGCTGCCAGGGGCAGGGTCCTGCCCTTGAGCGGTCCTTCGACCACTACCAGTTGGCGGGCCTGCTGCTTGACGGGCTGCTGGTTCTCCGCCAATTCCGGGTTCCGGCGGACCTGGCGGGCGGTGGGGACGCCCGATGCGGCTTTTCGGCCCAGCATGAGGTCCCGGCGCATCGCGGAGACGATGCTGAAGATGAGCACCCAGAGGAGCAGCAGGAAGCCGAACCGCAGCGCGGTGATGGTCAGGTCGCTCATGCGCGGCCACCCGGGTTGGCAGGAAGCAGGCGGAAGATGATCTTTGTCCGTCCCATCGTGATGGTGGATCCGTCTGTGAGTTCGGTGCTGCCGGAGACCTTTTGGCCGTTGACGTAGCTGCCGTTGGTGGACCCCAGGTCCACGGCGCTGGTGACTCCGTTGGCAGTGCGGATTTCCAAGTGGCGCCGCGATACGCCGGTGTCCTCAATGTGGATATCTGCCTCGGATGACCGGCCCAGGATGATGGACGGGGCGTTTAGCGAATAGCGCTGGCCCTCGATGTCCAGGACAGGCTGCAGCCTCACGGGCGCGCGGCTCGGTGCTGCCGGGACGTTCGGCCTGGGCTGGTTTCCGCCGGAGCCTTGGGACTTCTCGGTGGAGGAGGCAATTTCGAAATCACCGGCGCGAAGTGCGCTCTCGCGGCGGAAGGAAATCCGGACCGGCCCCTGGAGGATGTAGCCCTGGCTCCGGACGTGGTTGATGACCACGTCGCAGAGTTCTTCGGCCAGCGGCGTGCCCCACTCCTGTGCGCGTCCGAAGTCGTCGTCACTGAGTTGGACGTCGAAGACGTTGGGAACCAGAGTCCGTCCCGCCGCCACGGTGATCGCTTTGTGGTCCACCTCGCGGCGGAGCCTGCTGGCGATCTCCACGGGTTCGACCTGGGCCTTGGAACCGGTGGAGAAGACGCCGCGGACGGCCTTTTCAATGCCACGTTCAACCTTGTCCAGCAGACCCATGGTTCTTCTCCTTTCCCCCCGGCTCCGGGGCAGTAGTTGTTGCTGGCCAGCACCTGCAGGGCGGTCCGGCACTGCGTGGCGTGCCCGCCGGCAGCGGCCACTCCTACACCCGATACTACTGGCCACCCCCGCGAATGACCTTAATCCACAACGGCCGGGCGCCGGCAAAAGTTCAGATCCGGCCCTGCCCGGCACGGTCTTGCCGCGGCTCCGGCGGGCGGTTTTGGGCTGGTATTGCGGCTCATTTGAGCCGCTGTTCCGGGCTTGTAGAAGGGGCAAGGGCGGCCAATTGGTAATTTGCGGCATCTGTCCGTTATGCTTGATCTCGCTGCTTTTACGAGGCGCAGTAAGGGAAACCGAACTGGCTGAGTGGAAGAAGTTGCGCGCGAGTGGCGGAACGGCAGACGCGCTGGCTTCAGGTGCCAGTGTCCGAAAGGGCGTGGGGGTTCAAATCCCCCCTCGCGCACGCAATCGGAAGAGCCCCGGTCTTAGGACCGGGGCTCTTCTGCTTTCCCGGGGTCCGGCGGCATGCGCCTTCTCCCCGGCATATGGTCAAATCCCCTTGGAACGCGGAGGGGAGTAGTCCGTGCGAGGGGGAAAGTTAGCTGGACGGGCGCGCCGAAGCCTTGAACCGGCGTCGTGAGTTGGCAAGGTGGCTGCGCATGGCGGCCGCCGCGGCAGCCTGGTCGCCGTCCGCGATCGCGTCCCTGATGGAGCGGTGCTCCAGCACCACCTGCTCGAAGTGGTCGCGGGCGTACTGTTCCGCGCCGGTCATCAGCCGGGTGCGCGGCATCGCGATCATGGTCTGCCCGAGCGCAGCGAGGCAGTCGGAGTAATAGGGGTTGCCGGATGCCGCCGCCACGGCCCGGTGGAACTCGAAATCCGACTTCATGGCATGGGCGGGATGGTCCGAGCTCTCGCTGAAGGCGTCCAGCGCCGCGCTGACGGCCCGTAACTGCCGGTCAGTACGGTTTTGCGCGGCCAGTGCGGCAGCTTCGCTTTCCACTCCCATACGGAAGGCCAGCAGGTGCAGCCTGTCTTCGGTGGTGGCCACCGGACGGCCACCCGGCACTGCCTGAGGACCTTCCGTGGGGGGAGTGAGGGCGAAGCTGCCGCGCCCCCGCTCGGTTTCGACAAGCCCCTCAGCCTGGAGCCGGGTGAGGGCGGCGCGGACCACCGTACGGCTGACGCCAAAATCGCTGATGAGCGTGTTCTCGCTGGGCAGCTTCTCGCCGGGCTGAATCACGCCGTCGACGATGCGGGTGCGAAGGTCAGCGGCAAGGTCCGCGGTGAGGTTCCGGCTCATGGCTCAAGATTACGCGCCGAACTCCACACTTTCGGTGGTCCAGGCACGGGCCTGCTCGCTGAGCGTGACCCCGAGTCCGGGGCGGTCCGGGACGATCATGCGGCCATTTTTGGTCTCCAGCCGCTCGTTGAACAGGGGGTCCAGCCAGTCGAAGTGCTCCACCCAGGGTTCGCGGGGGTAGGCCGCCGCGAGGTGGAGGTGGATTTCCATGGCGAAGTGCGGTGCCAGGCCCAGCCCGCGTTCGTCCGCGAGGGCGGCCAGGCGCAGGAATTGGGTGATGCCGCCGACGCGCGGGGCATCCGGCTGGATGATGTCGCAGCCGTTGGCGTTCATGAGGCCCTTGTGCTCGGCGACGGAGGCGAGCATTTCACCGGTGGCGATGGGCGTGTCCAGGACCTGCGACAGGTGGGCGTGGCCTTCGAAGTCGTAGGCGTCCAGCGGCTCCTCGATCCAGACGAGGTCGAATTCCTCGAGGCGGCGTCCCATGCGGAGGGCGGTGGCGCGATCCCATTGCTGGTTCGCGTCCACCATGAGCGGAACGTCCCAGCCGATGTGTTCGCGGATGCCGGCCACGCGGCGCAGGTCTTCCTTGCTGTCCGGCAGGCCCACCTTGATCTTGATGCCGCCGATGCCTTCCTCGATCGATTGCGTGGCCCGTGCCTTCACTTCGTCCAGGGTGGCGTTCAGGAAGCCGCCGGACGTGTTGTAGGTCCGCACCGAGTCGCGGTAGGACCCGAGGAACTTCGCCAGCGGCAGCCCGGCGCGCTTGGCCTTGAGGTCGTACAAAGCGATGTCGACGGCGGCGAGGGCCTGGGTGGCAACGCCTGAGCGGCCCACGGAGGCGCCTGCCCAGAGCAGCTTGGTGTAAATCTTCGCGATGTCATTGGGGTCCTCGCCAATGAGGCCTGCGGCGACCTCCTTGGCGTGCGCGTACTGTGCGGGGCCGCCTGCGCGCTTGGAGTAGCTGAAGCCGATGCCGGAGTGGCCCAGCTCCGTGGTGATTTCCGCGAACAGGAAGACCACCTCGGTCATGGGCTTCTGCCGGCCGGTGAAGACCTTGGCGTCGCTGATGGGAACGGCGAGGGGAAGGCGGGCGGTGGACAGCTTAACGTGTCGGATCAGATCGACAGTGCTCATGGATTCTCCTGGAAGCGGGGGGCTGGGCTCCTTCGCCCACACTCCTAGGATATAAGTTAACTACTTGTATTACAAGTGTGAGCGGCCGGTGTCCTAAGCCACTCCTCCAGGGGAACTGGAATAGCGGCGTCCCACTGCGCCGTTATCGAAGGCATGAAGGCAATTACCTACAGTGAATACGGAACCCCGGACGTCCTCGAACTGACCGATGTGCCTGTGCCCAAGGTGGGGCCGGGCATGGTCCTGGTCAAAGTGAAGGCGGCCGCAGTTAACCCAGTGGACTGGAAGATCATGGCCGGCTACCTGGATGCGGCAATGGACCTGCAGTTTCCAGCGATCCCCGGATGGGACGTGGCGGGGGTTGTTGAATCCGTGGGTATCGATGCCCGGCAGTTCCAGCCCGGCGACGAGGTCATAGCCTACGGCCGCAAGGATTATGTCCACGGCGGAAGTTTTGCCGAGTACATCGCCTTGCCGGAAAGACTGCTGGCCCGCAAGCCCGCCTCACTTGGCTGGAATGAATCGGCGGGGCTTCCGTTGGCCGGGCTGACCGCTTACCAGGTCCTGAACCGGCTGGGCCTCACGTCCGGTGAGACTGTCCTGATCCACGGCGGCGCCGGCGGGGTGGGGTCACTCGGCATCCAGATCGCGGTGGCACTAGGTGCGAAGGTTATCGCCACGGCCTCTGAAAAGAACCACGAATTCCTCCGCTCCCTGGGAGCCGAACCGGTTGCCTATGGGGAGGGCCTTGCTGACCGCGTACGCGCGCTGCGTTCCGGCGGCGTGGAAGTGGTTGCCGATTTCGCCGGGGGAAATCTCGACGCGACCCTGGCGGTACTGGCCGAAGGCGGGAGGCATGCATCCATCGCCGACAGCGAGGTGGAGGAGCATGGCGGCACCTGGATGTGGGTCAGCCCGGTCGGAGCGGACCTGCAGGAACTCGCCGAACTGGTGGACCAGCGGAACATCCGGGTGGAGGTTGCCAAGGTTCTCCCGCTGGCCCAGTCCGCCGAGGCTTTCCGCCTGAACATGGAGGGGCATACCCGGGGCAAAATCGTGGTCGCCGTGGACGCCTGATTCGGGCCTTCCGGTCTCCTACTTCCGCAGCGCGCCCAGCCCGGAAATCAGCGCATCAAGCCCCAGGCTGAAGGCGGTATCGGCAGGCCGTCCACGCTCCTGGCCGGCCGCCGAACTGCGCACCGCCGCGGAGAAGTTGGGGGTGGACCCTGCCATGGAGCCGGAATCGAAGATGTCCTCCGGAGCGGTGACGTCATACGCCGACCCAAAGATAAAGGACTCCAGCGCCACGATGGCGGGGATGATGCGTTCCTGGGGGAACCCGGCGTCGAGGAACCCCTTGCTCACGGTTTCGTACATGGCAAGGGTCTGCGGCGCGTCTGTCACGGGCAGGACGGCGATCACGGGGATCAGCGGAGTGTGCTCGGCGAACACATCCCGGTAGCTCCATGCCCAGGCCCGGACGGCGTCCTCCCAGCTCCCGCCGCCGAATCCCGAGAGGTCCACCAGGGACATCAGGTGGTCCTCGACCAGGAGCAGCACGTCCTGCTTTGAGGCCACGTGGTTGTACAGGGCGGACGGTGCTACCTCCAGCACCTTGGCCAGCGCGGCCATGGTCAGCCCGCCATAGCCCTTGCGGCTGATGAGTTCCAGCGCGGCTGCCGTGATTCCGGCCTTGTCCAGTACCGCCGCGGACGGTCGGCCTGCCCGCCTCCTCTGTGCTCCGCCGTTGCTGGTGGAGCGTCCCTGTGCGGCTGATACTGCCGGCATTGCTGCCCTTTCGTCGATGTCCCCTGCATTATTCCATCCGGTACTTCCGCTCCCGGCAGGAACCAGCTATAGTTCTAATAAATGAATGGCATTCATTTAGTGGTCCCCGTCACCAAGGGACGCAGAGAGGACATCATGCTGAACCTGAACCGCGACGTCGTGGTCGTTGGAGCCGGGCCGTCCGGACTCACCGCCGCCCGTGAACTGAAGAAAGCCGGCCTCACCGTCGCTGTGCTGGAGGCCCGCGACCGCGTGGGCGGCCGCACCTGGACCGACACCGTGGACGGTGCGATGCTCGAGATCGGCGGCCAGTGGGTCTCCCCGGACCAGACCGCCCTCCTGGACCTGATCCAGGAGCTGAACCTCGAAACCTATCCGCGCTACCGGGACGGCGAGTCCATCTACATCGGCGCGGACGGCACACCCGTGCGCTACACCGGCGACACCTTCCCCGTGGACCCGGACACCGCCGTCGAGATGGACCGCCTGGTGGCCCTGCTGGATGGCCTGGCCGCGGAAATCGGCCCGACGGAACCGTGGGCCCATCCCAAGGCGCGGGAACTGGACACCGTTTCCTTCCATCACTGGCTGCGGCAGAACTCGGCCAACGAGGAAGCGTGCAGGAACATCGGCCTCTTCATCGCTGGCGGCATGCTCACTAAACCCGCCCATGCCTTCTCCGCCCTGCAGGCGGTCCTCATGGCAGCTTCCGCAGGTTCGTTCACCCACCTGACGGACGAGGACTTCATCCTTGACCGCCGCGTGGTGGGCGGGATGCAGCAGGTCTCGCTGCTTCAGGCCCGGGAACTGGGTGACGACGTGATCCTTGACTCCCCGGTGCGCACCATCAACTGGGAACCTGATTCGGACGGCGGCCACCGCGTCTCCGTGATATCGGACCGCGCCACGGTCAATGCCAGGTTTGTGATCATGGCTGTTCCGCCCAACCTCTACTCCCGGGTCTCCTTCAACCCGCCGCTGCCGCGCCGCCAGCACCAGATGCACCAGCACCAGTCCCTGGGCCTGGTCATCAAGGTGCATGCCGTCTATGGCACGCCCTTCTGGCGGGACAAGGGACTCTCCGGCACCTGCTTCGGGGCAGACGCCCTGGTCCAGGAGGTCTACGACAACACCAACCATGGCGACCCGCGCGGCACCCTGGTGGGCTTCGTCTCGGACGAGAAGGCGGACGCCGTCTTCGAGCTCAGCCCTGATGAGCGCAAGAAGGCCATCCTGGAATCGATCGCCGGCTACCTCGGCGACGAGGCCCTGGCCCCGGAGGTGTACTACGAGTCCGACTGGGGCTCGGAGGAATGGACCCGCGGCGCCTACGCATCCAGCTACGATTTGGGCGGACTGCACCGCTATGGCAAGGACCAGAACACGCCCGTGGGCCCCATCTACTGGTCATCCTCCGACCTTGCGGCCGAGGGCTACCAGCACGTGGACGGCGCCATCCGGATGGGCCGCATCACCGCTGCCCGCATCGCCGAGGTCGCTAAGGTGCCGGTGACTGCCGGCTGGTAAATAAGCATGCTTACTAATAGGCTGGCGGCGGGGAGCGTCCCCGACTTCAGACGAACGAGGTGAGGCATGACTGACGCCCAGAGCATCAGCAAGGTTACGGAGATCATCAACGATTCCAAGATCGGAATGGTCACCACCATCAACGAAGAAGGCGCCCTCGTCAGCCGGCCGCTGGCTGTCCAGGAGGTAAAGGACGACGGCGACATGTGGTTCTTCACAGGGCTCGGCACATCCCAGGTTGCGCATGTCCGGGCTGATCCGCGCGTCAACGCCGCCTTTGGCAAGAACACCGAATGGGTGTCCGTGGCCGGAACCGCCGAGGTGGTCACTGACCGGGCCAAGATCCACGAACTCTGGAACCAGGCGGTTGAAGCCTGGTTCCCCGACGGCCCGGATACTCCCGAGGTGTGCCTGCTGCGCATCGATTCGGACTCCGCCGAGTACTGGACCAGCCCGGGCGGCACGGCCGCCACGGTTCTGCAGTGGGTGAAGTCAAAGGTCACCAACAGCCGGATGAGTGTTGGCGAAAGCGGCACCGTGGAGTTGTAAGGCGCAGCTTGTAAGGCCGGATATCGAACGGGGCGGGGCGGCTAAGGCTGCTCCGCCTCTTTCAATGCCACGAGCACTGCCGGCAGCAGCACGTCATTGCGCCCCCACACCGGGTCCAGGATTTCCACGTACCAGGAATCCGCGAGCAGGAGGGCCAGGGCATCGTTGGTCTCATCCGCCCAGTCCCGGATCTGATCCTCCTCCACGGGATTCTCGCTGGAGCCGAGCACCGTGGTGATCTCCGGTCCAGCGAGCGTCACGGGAATGGCAGCGCTGCTTGCCTCGCCCGGCGCGTGGGCTACGGTCACCAGTTCCGTGCGGGTGGACAGCGCCAGCAGGCTGCCTGCCGTGCCTGCACTGCAAAAGCCCGTCACATACTGCCGCTGTGCAGCATCGTCGGCCCGTATTCCCGGCTGGGATTCCCTGGTGAACAGTCCGTTCCGGTTCAGTTCGGCCAGGGCTGAGGCGATGGGTTTGGTCTCGTCGTCGGAGCCGGCGGCAAAATGGCCCGGCTGGTAGGAACTGCCGCCTTCCAGCCAGCGGGCGGTCAGTTCGCCGGCGGCCTCCAGGCTGGTGGCCTGGCGCCAGACTCCGCGGTCCTCCAGCAGCCGGCCGTACTGATCGTGGACAGGAACTTCTTCAGGCTTCATCTTCGGATGCTATCGCCGGGCCTGCCTGCCGATGCAACACCTGCGACACAGCAGTTAACGTCAGCCCGCCTGTTCAGCGGGCAGACCGGCGGGAATCCCCGCCGCCCGTTCCGCTGCAGCCAGCGATGCTGCCAGGCTTCCGACGGCGTCCGGGTAACCCTTGTGCGTGGCAGTCCGCAGCTGGTCCGCTGTCCGCATCGCCTTGATGAGGGCAGACGTTTCCGGCAGCCGGACGTCCGTCAGTGCCGGATAGTCGATGCTGCACGCCGGGTCCAGTTCGTAGCGCCGCCACCGGCGCATGAGCTCGTCATGCCGGACCCCGGCGGCCTGATGGGCGGAAAGCCGCTGCCGCTCTTCCCGGCGCGCGTTGCGCCAGGCCAGGAACCGTGGGCTCCCGCGGTACGCGGCGACGCCTGACGCAGCAGCCGCCCCTGCCAGGACCAGTCCAGCCCATGGCGATACCAGGGCGGGGATCAACAATGCAGGAAGGGCCACGCAGGCGCCAAGGAAGAGATCCCAGAAAAGCTGGTCCCCGCCTTCGGGTGCGCTGCCCGTAGCCCCGCTGCCTGTGGAAACCAGGGCCCGGCGTCGTACGACGAAAACGGTGGCGGCCACGCTGGCCACCAGCACGGGGCCGCACAGCAGGACCGCCCACGCACCCTGAAGCAGACCGTGCATCAAGGACTCCACCACGACTGACATCCTGCACCTCCAGCATCCAATCGAAGGACCAGGCCCGGCCGGTAAGCCAGGGCTGGTCCTTCCATTGGACCGTCTTCCGGGCAGAGCGTCAATGGCGGCCAAAAAGGGGAGTCAGGCTGTGCCACGGACCCGCGGGTGGGAGGTAGCGTGAAGGCATGCGACTCAAGATGTGCAGCATCCACGTCCAGGACCCCGCCGCGGCCCACGCCTTCTACACGGGCACGCTCGGCTTTGACACGCTCATGGCGATGCCGGAGTACAACCTTTACATCATCAAGGATCCGGGAGCGCCGGACAGCAGCTCAGCAGGCCTTCTCCTTGAACCCAGCGACAACCCGATCGGGGCGGACTACATGAACGCCGTGCGCGAGGCAGGGCTTCCGGCGATCGTCTTCGGGGTTCCCGATGTGCAGGCGGAGTACGAGCGGCTCATGGCCGCCGGAGTCAGTTTCAAAACCCCGCCCACTACGGATCCGTTCGGCACCAGTGCGGTGTTCGACGACGGCTGCGGCAACTACATTCAGATCCACCAGGACTGACGGCTATTCAGCCTGTGCCCGGTCCTTCTTGGCCTGCTTCTTCGCAGCCTCTTCCTTGACCCTCTGCGCCTCGGCGCGGACGGCCGCGTGCGTGGCGCGTTCGGTGACCAGCCACTGCGGCGGAGCCTGCAGCAGTGCGGTGATTTCCGCCGTCGTGAGCGCTTCCTCCACACCGCCGCGGGCCAGGCCGCTGATGGACACGTTCAGCTTTTGCGCTACCACAGGGCGGGGGTGCGGGCCGTTGCGGCGGAGCTCGGCGAGCCATTCCGGCGGGTTGGCCTGAAGCTCGGCGAAGTCCTCGCGGCTGATGGTCGAATCCTGGAACTCCTGCGGCGTGGCCGGGAGATAGATGCCAAGTTTCTTGGCAACGGTGGCCGGCTTCATGGACTGGGAGTTTGCAGAGGTCATGCTTCAAGGGTATCCGGGCGGCGGGTACTGTGAAGACGTGCCCGCCGACAATGCCCCCACGCCTGACGCCCACGCCGCTCCTGACGGGGCGGCGCCACGCGTGCTTCGCATCGCTTATGTAGCCGGGGTTACCCCGGGCAAATGGATCCGCCGCTGGGAAGAGCGGATGCCACATATTCCCCTTGAAGCATTTATGGTCGACGACGACGGGCAGCTTGGGGCGCTCCGGGAGAGCCAGGCGGACATGGCCTTCGTCCGTCTGCCCATCGACCGGGACGGGCTCAGTGCCATACCCCTCTACGAGGAACAGCCCGTGGTGGTGGCGCCGAAGGGTCACGAGATTTCCGTGTTCGAGGAAGTGGCCCTCGCCGACCTCTCGCAGGAATCGTTCCTCGACGTTGCCGCCCTGGGCGGACCCGAGGCCGCGCTCCAGGTGGTTGCCGCCGGCGCCGGCCTGGTGGTCCTGCCCATGTCGGTGGCCCGCCACTTCAACGTCAAAGACACTGTGGCGCGCAGGCTCAGCGGGGCGGACGGCACCGAAATCGCGCTGGCCTGGCCCACCGAGGCAACGGATGAGGTGCTGGAGGAATTCATCGGCATCGTTCGTGGCCGCACCGCCCAAAGTTCACGCCAGCCATCCGCGCAGCCTGAGAAGGTGAAGAAGGAGCCGAAGCCGGACCGTCGGGGGACCGGCGCCAAGAAGGCGCCCAAGGTGGCCCAGCGCTACGCACCCAACCCGGACAAGGGCCGCGGCCGCGGCTCACGCAAGAAGGGCAAACGCTAGCGGAAGCTTTGCGGCCCGGCACTTAGGCCCGGCAGCAGCAAAGCCGGTCCGCGGGGTGCGGATCCGGCTTTGCCATGGTGCGTGGTTACCCACGGGGTTTAGGTGTTTTGGACGTTGTCTTTGGCGTCGGTGGCGCGGTCCTTGACGTCGGCGGCGGCCATTTGGCCTTCGGTTTTGACGTTTTGGGCGGCGTCGGTGGCGGTTNGTTTAGGTGTTTTGGACGTTGTCTTTGGCGTCGGTGGCGCGGTCCTTGACGTCGGCGGCGGCCATTTGGCCTTCGGTTTTGACGTTTTGGGCGGCGTCGGTGGCGGTTGCCTTGACGTTTTCCATGGCTTCCTGGGCTGGTTCCTTCAGGTCYTGGGCCATGKWYTTGGCGGCGTCGGTGACCTGGGTGGCCAGGGGCTGGGCTGCCGTTTTGAGCTGGTCCGCGGCTTCGCGTTCCTTCTGGCTTGCCGGGATCAGCGAGGAGACCAGCATACCGGCGCCGAACGCGATCAGCCCGGCGGCCAGGGGGTTCCCGGCGGTTTTGGCTTTGACCTGGTCCGGGGCGGCGGAGACGGCSTGGCCGGCGTCGCTGAGTTTGGCCGAGACGCTGTCCTGTGCCTGGTGCAGGCTGTCGCCGGCGGAGTGCATGGCGKTGGTGGTGTGCCCGGCGCCGGTGGAGGTGGTGTCGTGGRCCTTGGTGGTGGCGGTGTCTGCTGCTCCCATGATTTTCTCCTTCACCCCGGTCACGGCGTCCTTCACTTTGTCGGTTTGGCGGTGGACGATGTTGGACGGGGTGACCTTGTCTGCCACGGCGTCCACGTTGGTGCCCAGCCGGGCCCGGGTGGCTTCTATGTCTGCGCGGATGACGTCAGGGTTTTCGCTCATCGGTTTACCTCACCTGGTTTTAGGGTTGGGGGAATTTCTGAGAGGGTTTCCCCGGTTTGGGGCAGGCCCTTGATCTGCTTGAGTTCCTTGCGGCCGATGGAGGCCAGGACCGCGGCGATGATGCCCCAGATCACGGCGACGATCAGCGCGGACCAGCCCAGGGGCATGATGGCSCCSAGGGCCCACATCAGGGCCAGGGACAGGAAGAGCAGCACGAAGTGCCCGCCCACGCCGGCGCCGGCGAGCATGCCGGCGCCTTTCCCTGCACGGGTGGCGGACTGCTTCGCTTCGGCCTTGGCCAGCTCCACTTCCTGGCGCATCAGG
>NZ_LMSI01000022.1 GCF_001428075.1 Arthrobacter sp. Soil764
CCCCGACGCTCTGCGCGCCCGCGCGCCCCGACGCTCTGCGCGCCCGCGCGCTGCAGCAGGCTCCGCATGATGTATTGGGCACGCTCGGTGCCCTGTTCCCTGATCAACGCGTCCAGGGACTCAACCCACTCCGCAGTCTCTTCCGGATCACGATCAGGCAGCTGGTTAGTCAACCCGCTGAGGATATGGGAGGTATCTTCTCCTGCAGCCACGTCCAACCTCTCTTTGCGCGCATGAATCGGCGCACTCAGGCCAGGCAGGGTGACTGCC
Source organism: Arthrobacter sp. Soil764 (assembly GCF_001428075.1). Taxonomy (GTDB): domain Bacteria; phylum Actinomycetota; class Actinomycetes; order Actinomycetales; family Micrococcaceae; genus Arthrobacter. The sequence goes on from NZ_LMSI01000022.1 coordinate 271, forward strand.
CGGCGTACATACGCCGTGTGCGACGTATCGGTTACAACAGCCCGGGCATGTGTGCCGGGCAGCTTCCTAGCGCTCCTATGCCTGCACGAAAGTCACAAGGTTGTCGTCCCGCAGCCATAGTTGTCATCAGCCACTCTAGCCCTGACCGCTGCACGATGCGTAGCTGCGGGCCAGGTGCTGCAGTTGTATTTCGTTCGTCATACTGGTTGTGTGGCAAAAAGCCCCTTCCACCGGGATGCCGCAGCCGGATGTGACGCAGAATATGCGCAGTCCCGGGGGCGGCAGCTTGAAGCGCAGGCACAAAGGGTGTTGGCTTGGGGAGTAATGGAAATCACTATGCGCACCGCATGTATGAGGTATTGGAGGAACACGTGAGCGAGGCCGACGCCGCCACTTCGGTAAATGTGGCGGAAAAATTGGGTTTCAAAAACGGGGATCTGATTCAGGAGTTCGGTTACGACGATGATGTCGATTTCGACTTGCGTGACGATATTGAGGACCTCACCGGTTCCGAGTTGCTGGACGAGGACGACCACGAGGTAGCGGACGCCGTCATCCTCTGGTGGCGCGACGGCGACGGTGACCTGGTGGACAGCCTGATGGATTCCCTCACTACCCTGAGCGAAACCGGCGTTGTCTGGGTCCTTACCCCCAAGTCGGGCAGGGACGGCTACGTTTCGCCCGCGGACATCCAGGAAGCTGCACCCACCGCCGGCCTGCACGTCACCACATCAGCGGGAGTGTCAAAGGACTGGAGTGCAACCCGCCTGGTCAGCAGGAAGAACAAATGACGGCAGCGGTTGAAGCCGCTTCTGCAGCTGCTCCTGCGCTGGGGACAACAGCGCCTGACTTTGAGCTTGCCAACCAGTACGGCGAGCCCGTGAAGCTGTCATCCTTCCGGGGCCAAAACGTTGCGCTGGTCTTCTATCCGTTTGCTTTTTCCGGGATCTGTACCGGCGAGCTGTGCGAGATTCGGGACAACCTGGGCACATTCGAGGATTCAAACGCAGTGGTCCTGGCGGTGTCGGTGGACAGCAAGTTCAGCCTTCGTGCCTACGCGGCACAGGAAGGCTACACTTTCGACCTCCTTGCCGACTTCTGGCCGCACGGAGCCGTGGCCAGCGCCTACGGTGTGTTCGACGCCGACAGCGGTATGGCCAAGCGGGCCACCTTCATCATCGACAGGGACGGCAGGATCCGCTACAGCGTTGTGAATCCCCGCGGCCAGGCCCGGGACTTTGGGGAATACCGCGCAGCCCTGGCGGATTTGAAGCAGGACTGACAGGACTGGGCGCATGGCGGAGCAGCGGCGGGGGACAGGCCTTACCGGCTTTGCAAGCATGCCGCCGGTAGCCCCTGCTCCGCCCTCAGGTGATGACCTGGAAGTCTTGGCCAGGATCCGCGACCTTCTTGCCGGCGCACCCTTCGCGTTGCTGACAGGCGCCGGCCTGAGCACTGATTCCGGCATCCCGGATTACCGTGGCCCGGACTCGCCGCCCCGGCGCCCCATGACCTACCAGGAGTTTATCCGGGATGCCGGCAACAGGCGTCGCTACTGGGCCAGGAACCATATCGGGTGGTCCCACATGCGGCACGCGGACCCGAACCAGGGGCACTATTCAGCGGCGGAGCTGGAACACCGGGGTTACCTCACCGGCCTGATCACCCAGAACGTTGACCGCCTTCACCAGGACGCGGGCAGCTCCAACGTCGTGGACCTCCACGGCCGGTATGACCAGGTGATATGCCTGGACTGCGGGCGCACCTACACCCGGCGCCTGCTGGCCGGTGTCTTTGAAGAACTTAACCCCGGATTCCTGGAACGGGCAGCGGCCTCCGGGCTGGTGGAAATGGCCCCGGACGCTGACGCTACCGTGGAGGACCAGGCCCTCATCGGCAGCTTCGTGGTGCCTGTCTGTCCTGCCTGCGGCGGGACCCTGAAGCCGGACTTTGTGTACTTCGGGGAAAATGTGCCCAAGGACAGGGTGGAGCGTTCCTACGCCATGGTGGACCGTGCGGCCGCGCTGGTGGTGGCCGGCTCATCCCTGACGGTCATGAGCGGCCTTCGGTTCGTGCGGCACGCCGCCAAGGAGTCCAAGCCGGTGGTGATCATCAACCGGGGCACCACGCGGGGTGATGACAAGGCGACCATCAAGCTCGAAACCGGAGTCAGCCAGGGGCTAAGGTACCTCGCCGCTGAGCTTCCCTCCCTATAGGGCCGCCCGAACCGCTTCGGGGCCACGGATTCGCGTTTCAGGTCCACTGTCGGGTAGAGTTTATGTTCGTTGGTTGCGGCGTTACCGCCGGAAACCGCGTGTTTTGGGTCTTTAGCTCAGCTGGTAGAGCGCCACGTTTACACCGTGGATGTCATCGGTTCGATCCCGGTAGGACCCACCAAAACACACCCCGCTGTCCCAGCCTTTCCGGCGCGGACGGCGGGGTTTTTTGTTGGGCGCCTCCTGCCCCGTTGTCAGACCCCTGCCATAGCTTTCAGGGATGGAACACGTCATAGTGCACACAGACAGCAACGGCATGCCGACGGCGGTGTTGAGCGGGGGCAGGGAATGGTCAGTGGGTGCCGAGCCGGTCAGATGGTTTGAGCGCATCAACTGGTGGGAAACCAGCCGGCGGATGCCGAAGGGCACCAGCGGTGTGGATGTCGAGGTCCTGCAGCTGCAGGTGAGGCTCGGTAGAAACAGCAATTCAGCTTTGACCACCCTGTACCTCCAGCGCGATGGACTGGGTGGGGGCTGGCGGCTCAGGGAAACGGCGGCGGGTGCGGCCTGACCAACCCGCAGCCGGGCTGTTTTCCCGGTCACCCTGGCTTTGGGTGCTGCTGTTTTCGGGCATTGGAAAACCCTCCACCGCGACTATTGGGGGATGCCGCGGTGGAGGGCCTGGGACGAATATACCGTGAACTGCCGGAAACAAAAAGTCATGCGGCGGATCGGAACGTCGCAATTCGTCCGCTTACGCAGGGCGCGAGTGGCCGGCGGGGATCTGCGGACCTGGGCGAGATTCACTTAATGGCAAGGACGCCGCTACCAGGAGGCAAGAGTTCACCATGCTGAATTGTGACTAGAATATTGAACGATTCGGTTTTGGGCACGATGATGTGGGGGCTGGGCATGGAGGACAAACGGGCAGGCTTCGTTGGCCTGGGGCTGATGGGCAACCTCATGGCCGCCAATGCCATCAGCGCGGGATGGCAAGTCAGCGGCTGGAACCGGTCGCCGGACGCGCTCACCCGGCTGCAGGACCTCGGCGGCGTTGCCGTGGCGCGGATCGCAGACATGCGCCACCTTCCCACCATCGTTTTCATGCTGCCAGACCTGCCCCACATCGAGGAAGCGGCACGTGGGCTCCTGGAAAGCTGGGAACAGAATCCGCCGGCGCCGCATACTGTCCTGCTGGTCATGAGCAGCGTCTCGCCCACCGGCATCCAGGAGTTCGGCCGCCGCGTCCGGGAGGTCAGCGCGGGCAATGCGCAGGTGGTGGATGCGCCCGTCAGCGGTGGCACCAAGGGCGCCGCAGACGGCACGCTGGCCATCATGGCCGGCGCCGATGACGAAGAGGCATTCCATCGCGTGGAGCCCCTGCTGGGGTCCATGGGCACCATGGTGCGTCACCTTGGCCCCCTCGGCGCAGGGTCACTTGCCAAGGCCTGCAACCAGTTGGTGGTGGGGACCACGACGGCGGCGCTTGCCGAAGCTGCCGAACTTGCCGAACGTTCAGGGCTCGACCCGGCGGCACTTTTCGAGGTCCTGGCCGGGGGCCTTGCTGCCAGCAGGGTCCTTGACATCGTGGGCCCGCGCCTCGCTGCCAAGGATTACACTCCCACCGGACCGGCAAAATTCATGCACAAGGACCTTTCCTTTGTGCTGGCCGCTGCAGGGGCGGTGGGCGCGGTGACCCCCATGGCGGCCGCATGCGTCGAACTCTACGGGGAGCTTAAGCGCCAGGGCCTCGGCGGCCAGGACCTCGCAGTGGTCCGCCAGGCAATTTCCAACCTCAGTCACGGAGCTGCGCAAGCGGCGGAAGGAACCCTTGCACCATGAGTTCTATGTTTGACCTAACCGGAAAGGTTGCCCTTGTCACGGGTTCCAGCCGGGGGATCGGTAACGCGTTGGCCAGGGCGTTGGCCGACGCCGGAGCAACAGTTGTGTTGAACGGCATCAGCGAGGAACGGCTTAAGGCCGCCGTGGCGGCGATGGCTGCGGACTTCGCACCGGGCAGGGTGCACAGCGTTGCCTTTGATGTCACTGACGATGCCGCGGCTGCCCGTGGGGTGGCGTGGGTGGAGGAGCATGTGGGTCCGTTGGAGATCCTGGTGAACAACGCCGGGATCCAGCACCGGGTGCCCATGCTGGACCTGGACGTGAAGGACTGGGAACGGGTGATTTCCACGGACCTCACCAGTGCCTTCCTGGTGGGCCGGGAGGCTGCCCGGTTCATGATCCCGCGCGGGCACGGGAAGATCATTAACATCTGCTCGGTGCAGACGGACCTGGCCCGGCCTACCATCGCGCCCTATGTTGCGGCCAAGGGTGGACTGCGGAACCTCACCCGGGCCATGACCGCGGAGTGGGCCGGGTCCGGGCTGCAGATCAATGGGATCGCACCCGGGTACATCCACACCGAGATGACGCAGAACCTGGTGGATGACGAGCAGTTCAATTCCTGGATCCTGGGCCGGACCCCGGCGAACCGGTGGGGGACCGTGCAGGACCTGGCCGGGCCGGCGGTGTGGCTGGCCTCGAGTGGGTCTGACTTCGTGAACGGGCAGACGATCTTTATCGACGGCGGAATGACGGTGGTGGTCTGATGGCACAGCAAAACCCGGTCCTTCCCGTAACCGGCCCGGCCGTGGTGGCCCACGCCAAGGGCGACCTGCGGATCGATGACGTGACCCTCGCCGCTCCGGCCCCTGATGAGGCCGTGGTGGAGGTGGGCTACGGCGGGATCTGCGGTTCGGACCTGCATTACTGGCTGCACGGCGCCGCGGGCGAGTCCATCCTGAAGGCCCCGCTGGTGCTGGGTCATGAGATTTCCGGGACCGTGGTCCGTGCCGCCGCTGACGGCAGCGGGCCGGCCGCGGGTATTCCGGTGGCGGTGCACCCGGCCACACCCGGGCCCGGTGCTGCCCGGTACCCGGCGGACCGGCCCAACCTATCGCCCGGCTGCACCTACCTGGGCAGCGCCGCCCGGTTCCCGCATAAAGACGGCGCATTCAGCAGGTACGTGAACCTCCCGGCCCGGATGCTCCGGCCTGTGCCGGACAGCATTGATTTGCGCACCGCCGCCCTGATCGAGCCGGCCTCCGTCGCCTGGCATGCGGTGGCCAGGGCCGGGGATGTGGCCGGCAAGTCCGCGCTGGTAATTGGCAGCGGCCCTATCGGCGCCCTGGCCGTCGCTGTCCTGAAGCGGGCCGGCGCTGCCCGCATCACCGCCGTCGACATGCACGACAAACCCCTGGACATCGCCCAGGCCGTGGGAGCGGACCAGGTGATCACCGCCGGCGACGCCGAGGCAATCGCCGCAGTGGAGGCCGACGTCGTGATCGAGTCCTCCGGCAACCACCACGGACTCGCCTCCGCCATCCAGGGCGCCGCCCGGGGCGGCACCGTCGTGATGGTGGGCCTGCTGCCCGCCGGACCGCAGCCGGTACTGATCTCCCTGGCCATCACCCGGGAACTCGAGCTCAAGGGTTCGTTCCGGTTCAACGACGAGATCGACGACGTCATCGCCGCCCTCGCTGACGGCTCGCTCCACATCAACCCCGTCATCACCCACGAATACCCGGTTCAGGACGCGCTGGAAGCCTTCGCCGTGGCCCGGAACTCCGCAGAATCCGGCAAAGTCCTACTCAGCTTCGGCGGCAGCTGATCACTGCCGAACAGGGATGAAGACACGTGGCTGCTCCGTCCAGGTGTCGGCCATCTGCGACATGGTCCGCCGCATGATCCGGTCCGAGGCCTGACGCGCAGAGACGGCATCGCCGCTGGCAATCGCCTGGGCCACATCCTCGTGCCACTGGAGTGCGGCCTGGTGCGGATGGTCCGGCATCAGCCCATGGACGGTGCGGCCCGTCAGGGTCTCGGCCACCTGCCCCATGAGGTTGGCGAACATCTCGTTGCCGGAGCCCGAAAGCAGCAGGGAGTGGAACCGGATGTCCAGTTCCAGGAAGCGCGCAACTTCACCGTTGTTGCCGGCCTCGCGCATTGCACGCGCCACGTCCACGAGCTCCATCCGCAGCGCGGCCGGGGCATTCTGGGCGGCCAGTTCGGCGGCTGCGGGTTCCACCGCAGCGCGCAGTTCGGCGAGGGAACGCAGCTGGGCGCCACGGGCGTCGCTCGCAAGCCGCCAGCGGATGACCTGCGGGTCGAAAGGATTCCAGCGGCTTGCCGGCAGCACCCGGATGCCCACCCGCTTGGTGGTTTCCACCAGGCCGAGCGACTGCAGGACCCGCACGGCCTCCCGGATCACGGAGCGGGAAACCTTCAGCTCATCCTCCAGCTGCTCGGCGAGCATGACGTGGCCGGCAGGGAGATCCCCCGAGATAATGCGGGTGCCAAGGTTCTCGATGGCACGGTGGTGGAGGCTGCTGGTCATGCTGCTAAGCCTAGTTGCTGGCACCCGCCCGGTTTCGCCTGTACCGCTGCCGGCGGGCTATCGGAGGGCCCAGCCCTAAACTGGCACCGACACAATATGTTCCATTACGCCGCCGTTACTTTCGCGTCACCGCGAGAATATATATGCTTTATTCCGACCCCCTGATACGTCCCGGCGTCTTCCCGCCTGTGGAACCGGCACCCGGGGCTAACAATGAATTGGAGTTATTGATGTCTGCACACATCGGTGTCACCGGCCTCGCCGTCATGGGCGCCAACCTTGCCCGCAACCTTGCCCGCAACGGATTCACCGTTGCCCTGCACAACAGGTCGGTGGAGAAGACGGACGCGCTGCTGGAGAAGCACGGCTCGGAAGGAGACTTCATCCGGACCGAAACCCTCCAGGAACTGGTGGACTCCCTGGAGAAGCCCCGCCGCGTGCTCATCATGGTCAAGGCCGGCAAGCCCGTGGATTCGGTCATCGAGCAGCTCGAGCCGCTGCTGGAGCCGGGCGACATCATCATCGATGCCGGCAACTCCCACTACGAGGACACCCGCCGCCGGGAAGCCGCGCTGGCCAAAAAGGACCTGCACTTCGTGGGCGTCGGTGTCTCCGGCGGCGAAGAGGGCGCGCTGAACGGCCCCTCCATCATGCCCGGCGGCTCCAAGGAGTCCTACAAGGCCCTCGGCCCGCTGCTGGAAAAGATCTCCGCAAAGGTCGACGGCGAGCCCTGCTGCGCGTGGATCGGCACCGACGGCGCGGGCCACTTCGTCAAAATGGTCCACAACGGCATCGAATACGCCGACATGCAGGTCATTGGTGAGGCCTTCGACCTGCTCCGCTCCGGCGCCGGCATCGAGCCCGCCGAGCAGGCAAAGATCTTCTCCGAGTGGAACCAGGGCGAGCTGTCCTCCTTCCTGATCGAGATCTCCGCCGAGGTCCTGGCACATGTGGACGCCAGGACCGGCAAACCGTTCGTCGACGTCGTCGTCGACGCCGCCGGCCAGAAGGGCACGGGCCGCTGGACCGTTATCTCCGCCCTGGAACTGGGCTCGCCGGTTTCCGGCATCGCCGAATCCGTCTTCGCCCGGGCCCTCTCCTCCCAGGCCGCGCAGCGCAAGCTGGGCCAGGAACTGCTGGCAGGCAACGAGGCCGACGTCGAAATCCCCGAGACGTTCGTTGAGGACGTCCGCCAGGCGCTCTACGCCTCCAAGCTGGTCTCCTACGCCCAGGGCCTGGACATGCTGACCTCGGCAGCCCGGGAATACGGCTGGGAGCTGAAGCTGGACGAGATCGCCTCCCTGTGGCGCGCCGGCTGCATCATCCGCGCCGAGCTCCTCAAGGACATCACCAAGGCATACGCCGCGGACGAGAAGCCGGCAAACCTGCTGTTCGCCCCGGCGTTCACCAAGGCCATCGCCGACGCCCTGCCGGCCTGGCGCCGCGTTGTTGCCACCGCGGTCCAGCTCGGCATCCCGGTGCCGGTGTTCTCCTCATCGCTGGCGTACTACGACGGCCTGCGCCGCAAGCGCGTGGCCGCCGCCCTGATCCAGGGCCAGCGCGACCTCTTCGGTGCGCACACCTACGGCCGCATCGACACCGAGGGAACCTTCCACACCCTCTGGGGCGAAGACAAGTCCGAAATTGAAGCGGTGGACACGCACTAGGTTCCGCTGCAGGTACGCAAGAGGCGGGCAGTTTCCGGTGATCCGGAAACTGCCCGCCTTTTGTTGTCATGCGCTTGCTGGACGGCCCCAAGCCTGATCAGCGCGGTTAGAGATGGTATTCGATCTCGTACTCAGCCGGGTCCACGGCGGGCTTGGTTTCCCGCTGCGCGTCCCGGTGCCTCCATTTGGCAGGAACACCGGTAAGGATCGATTCCGGCGGCGCGTCCTTGACCACGACGGCGTTGGCCCCCACGGCACTGTCCCGGCCGATGGTGATGGGCCCCAGGACCTTCGCACCCGCACCGATGGTGACCCGGTCCCCGATGGTGGGGTGGCGCTTGATCCTCGCCAGTGAACGCCCGCCAAGGGTGACACCGTGGTAGATCATCACGTCCTCGCCGATCTCTGCGGTCTCGCCGATCACCACACCCATGCCGTGGTCAATGAAGAACCGCCGGCCGATCGTGGCCCCGGGATGGATCTCAATGCCCGTCCAGGACCGGCCCAACTGGGACAGGAGGCGCGCCGGGAACCGCAGCGACGGGTTTTGCCACATGCGGTGCGTCAGCCGGTGGATCCAGATGGCATGCAGGCCGGAATAGGCGAAAAAGTTCTCAAAAGAACCTCGAGCCGCCGGGTCGTGGGACCGGGCGGCGTCGAGGTCTTCCTTCAGTCTTGCGAAAAAGCCCACAAAGTTCTTTCTACAGGAAACGGGCGGAGGGCGGTCTGATCAGCCGCGGATGTCGTCATAGAGCACGGTGGAGATGTAACGCTCACCGAAGTCGCACACGACCGCCACGATCAGTTTCCCGGCGTTTTCCGGGCGCTTGGCCAGTTCCAGGGCGGCCCAGACGATTGCTCCGGAGGAAATGCCGCCCAGGATGCCTTCCTTGATGCCAAGCTCGCGGGCTACGCGGACAGAGTCCTCAAGGGTGGCGTCGATGACCTCGTCGTAAACGTTGGTGTCCAGCAGTTCCGGGATGAAGTTGGCGCCCAGTCCCTGGATCTTGTGCGGGCCGGGGGCGCCGCCGTTAAGGATGGGGGAGTCCTTGGGCTCCACGGCCACGATCTGCACGCCGGGCTTGCGTTCCTTCAGCACCTGTCCGACGCCGGTGATGGTTCCGCCGGTGCCGATGCCTGCAACGAAGATGTCCACGGCGCCGTCGGTGTCTTCCCAGACTTCCTCGGCGGTGGTCCTGCGGTGGATCTCCGGGTTGGCTTCATTCGCGAACTGCTGGGCCCAGATGGAGTTCTCGGTGTTGGCCACGATTTCCTGGGCCTTTTCCACGGCGCCACGCATGCCCTCGGAGCCCGGGGTGAGAACGATCTCGGCACCGAAGGCGCGCAGCATGACCCGGCGCTCGGTGGACATGGTCTCGGGCATGGTGAGGATGACCTTGTACCCGCGGGCGGCACCCACCATGGCCAGGGCGATGCCCGTGTTGCCGGAGGTGCCTTCGACGATGGTCCCGCCGGGCTTGAGGGCACCTGACTTCTCCGCGGCGTCGATGATGGCAACACCGATGCGGTCCTTGACGCTGTTGGCCGGGTTGTAGAACTCCAGCTTCACGGCAACGGTGGCGTCCAGCCCCTCGCTGAGCCGGTTCAGCCGGACCAGCGGGGTCCCGCCCACCAGTTGCGTCACATCGTCATAGATCCGTGCCATGTACATACGCCTATCTCTAAGGGGTGGATACTGAGGTCAGCCTAACGAGGCCGTGTAACGACAGGCTAAGCGTTAAGCCATGCAGAGTAATATTTCCGGGCCTTGGCCAGCTTGGGGTTGATGATCACCTGGCAGTACCCCTGCTCCGGGTGCTTGGCGTAGTAGTTCTGGTGGAATTCTTCGGCAACGTAAAACCGCGGCAGGCGGCTGACCTCGGTGACGATCGGGTGCGGCCACAGGGCCTGGTTCCGTTCGATGGCTTCCTCGAACAGGATCTTCTCCTCGGTGGTCTCGTAGAACATCGAGGAGCGGTACTGGGTGCCCACGTCGTATCCCTGCCGGTTCAGCGTAGTGGGGTCATGCAGGGCGAAGAACATGTCCAGGATGACTTCCGCAGGGATGACCTCCTCGTCGAACGTCACCGCCACCACCTCGGCATGGCCCGTGGTTCCGTTGCAGACCGAGTAGTAGTCCGGGTGGGGATCGTGCCCGCCGGTGTACCCGGACACCACAGAGGTGACGCCTTTGGTTTTCTGGTAGACGGCGTCAAGGCACCAGAAGCAGCCTCCGCCAAGAACAAAAGTTTTCATGACCTCTTCAATGGTTGGCGGGCCCGGATGATTCCCGCGCCGGCCGGCGCAATGATCGCAAACTGCGGCGGCCGGAAGCCGATGGGGTAAAACTAAGACTATGGAACCTGTGGACACCGACGTTACCGGCCAGGCAGATCACGACGGCGAAGCCTCCCCGGACACGCCGGCTCCGGCCGGTTCCGCAGGCGCCCCCACCTTGGCCGAACTGCTTCTGGCGGTAGAGGAACTGTGGCCGGAGTCGCTGGCGGAAAACTGGGACGAGGTGGGGCTGGTGGCAGGACACCCGTCCGCCCCGGTGACCAAGGTGATGTTTGCGGTGGATCCCACACTGGAGGTCATCGACGAAGCCGTTGAGTGGGGAGCCGAGCTGCTCATCACCCATCACCCCCTGTTGCTGAAAGGCGTCACGTCGGTCGCCGCCACCTCCGCGAAGGGCCGCGCTGTCCACCGGCTCATCGAGTCGGGGACGGCACTGCTGACGGTGCACACCAACGGGGACTCCGCCGTCGGAGGCGTTTCCGATGTCCTGGCCGACGCCCTGGGCCTCCAGGACGTCGCGCCGCTCACGGTGGCGGCCAACGGACTGCCGGAGGAAGGCATCGGCAGGGTGGGCGACCTTGCGGACGCCATGAGCCTGGGCGACTTCGCGGCCCGGGTCTTCGGAATCCTCCCGTCCGTTGCCGGCGGAGTGCGGGTCTCCGGCGACAAGGACGGACTGGTGCGGCGCATAGCGGTATGCGGCGGTGCCGGCGATTCCCTCTTCAACGAGGTGCGGGCAAGCAACGCCGACGTCTATGTCACCGCGGACCTCCGCCACCACCCGGCATCGGAGGCGCGGGAGGCCGCCCTCAATGGACGGCCCTATTTGGTGGACGTCTCGCACTTTGCCAGTGAGTGGCTGTGGCTCCCGGCGGCCGCTGCAGCCCTGGGCAACGTCCTGGCCGACCAGGGCCATGAAGTGGAGATCCAGGTCAGCACCACCAACAGTGATCCGTGGGACTTCATCCTGACCCCCGGCTAATCGGACGGCGGGGATGCGGCACGGCGGGGGAGCAGGCCACGCGCTAGAGTCTAGGAAGCGCCGGTTCGGTGCCCGGCTGCGGCCGGAAGGGATTTAGCGGAGGTAACAGTGGCCAAGGCAGCACCGGCGGAACAGTTGAAGTTACTCGAACTGCAGGGGCTGGATGCCCGGCTGAAGGGCCTCGCCAACCGCCGCCGCACGCTGGAAAACGATCCCCGCATCACGGACCTTGAGGCCGCCCTGTCCGTTGCCAACGGGGAACTGGGCGCGGCCAAGGTGGCTGTGCACGACGCCGAGGCAGAGCTGAAGAGGGCCGAGGCGGACGTGGAACAGGTCGCCTCGCGCATTCAGCGCGATGAGGCCCGGCTGAACAGCGGCACGGGTCTGTCCAAGGACCTGGTGGCCCTCCAGAAGGACATCGCCTCACTCAACAAGAGGCGCTCGGACCTGGAGGACATCGAACTCGAGGTGATGGAGCGGCTCGACAGCCTGCGGGAACGGCAGGCAGCCCAGCAGCAGATTGTCGACGACATCCAGGGCTCCTTCGCCACCATCAGGGCAGAGCTGGACGCTGCCCTCGCCGAGGTCGAAACCGAAGCTGCAGGCCTTCGCGCCCAGCGTGCCGACTTCGCCGCGGCTTTGGATGCGGGCATGCTGGGAGTTTACGAAAAGACCCTCGCAAGACGCGGAGTGGGTGCCGCTCGCCTCTTCCACGGCACCTCCGAGGCCTCCGGCATGAAGCTCAGCCCCGGCGATCTCGCGGAGATCAAGGCCGCGGCCGCGGATGACATCGTGTTCTGCCCGGACTCAGGCGCCATCCTGGTCCGCTCCGACGAATGGTCCTGACCGGCTGATCAGCCCGGCAGGATGATGTTCAGGGCGTGCGGCTTGCGCGCTGTGCCCGGCACCAGTTCGGCGTCCCATTTCTCCCGGGCAGCCTTCAAAAGGTCCGACGGCGCCGCCGGGGCTTTCCCGCGCCGTGTCAGCAGGTGCCGCGCCAGTTCGCCCCGGGTGTGCTTGGCAAAGTGGCTCACCACTTTGCGGACCCCACCGGCTTCCGTGAATACATTCACCGTCACGGTCCGTTCCGGCGGCGGCGCCCAGGCGGCCGCGTAGGTGCTGGACCGGCAGTCCACCAGCAGGTGCCCCTGGGCCAGGGTGCCCAGTGTCTGACCAAGCTGTGCCTTCCAGAATGGAGCCAGCCGGCCGACGTCGGGCAGGGCGGTGCCCATGGAAAGCCGGTAGGCGGGGACGCTGTCGCCGAAGCGAAGGGCTCCCCACAGTGCGGAAATCACCAGGACGGACGCGTCCGCCTTGCGCCGCTGGGCCGGTGTCAGGCTCCGGTAGCCCAGCGCGTCGTAAAGGACGCCCGAGTAGATGCTGTGTGCAGGGGCGGCCGGTTCGGCATGCAGGCGGGTGTTGCGTTCAACATCTTCGCGCAGCGAGGCCCCCACGCCCAGCAGGGCCAGGGCGTCCTGGTGGGCGCTGGCCGTTCCCAACGCCTCGAGGACCTTGGCGCGGTACGGGTTGAGTTCCGGGAAGCCCAGCGAAGACCAGTCGACGGCGGGCCCACGGAGCGCGGGTGTCTTGCCTTCGGAAGGGGGAAGCAGAATCAGCACCGTCCGATCCTACCGGCGACAAAAGCGGCGTGCGGGCGCCGGTAGACTGGACGTGGATGGGACAGCCAGACGGCCGCGCGTCACGTAAGTGACTCGAGGAACGTCCGGGCTCCGCAGGGCAGGGTGGTGGGTAACGCCCACTCGGGGTAACCCGCAGGCCAGTGCCACAGAAAACAGACCGCCTGCATGTCCGGCTTTGGCCGGCAGGGCAGGTAAGGGTGAAACGGTGGTGTAAGAGACCACCAGCTTCCCGGGTGACCGGGAAGGCTAGGTAAACCCCACCCGGAGCAAGGCCAGACAGGACACGTTCGAGGGCTGCCCGCCCAAGTGTCCGGGTAGGCCGCTGGAGGGTGCCGGCAACGGTACTCGTAGATGGATGGCCGTCGCTCCCTTTTCCGGTAACGGGAGGGGAGAACAGAACCCGGCGTACCGGCTGTCCCATCCGCACACCGGGTTTGACCCTGGGCGCCGTGTTGGGGATGCTGGACCGTGCCCGTAATCCCTGATCCCCGTCGTGCGGCCCGGGCGGGCGTTCCCGGCGTCCGTTCCCAGATCTTTGCACTTGGTGGGTTCCTTGCGCTGTCCGCCGTTGCATGGCTTCTCGCATCGGTTCCGATCATCCTCAATTCCAACGGCTGGTTTGCCGGTTCGGTGAAAGCACCGTGGATGCCGCCGGCGTGGATGTTCCGGACCACCTGGATGCTGCTGTACATCGGAGTGGCAGTAGCCGCGTGGCTGGTTTGGCGCAAGGGCGGCCTGACCGGAGGCACCCGTGCGGGCTACGCTGTCCAGCTGGTGCTCAACGCGGCGTGGCCGATGGCGTTTTTCGCCCTGTATCCAATGCTCGGTGCTGCCGCCCTCTGGGCCGCCTTCATGGTCATCTTCGCACTCGCAGCAACCCTGGCCTTCCTGGTCCTGCGGTTCGGGCCGGTGGACGCCGCCGCCGGTTTCCTGGTGCTGCCGTACTTTTCCTGGGTTGTCTTTTCCGCCAGCCTGAACCTCTATTCAGCCGTCCACAACTGAGGCCCGGCAACGGCAGGGGCCTCTGCAGGTCTGCGGCCATGTGAGTGAATTCACGCAGCGCAAGCGTGTTCCCTGCAGCGGGCCAAATTAGAATAGTTCACGGACGCAGGAGTTCTACCGCCGAAAGTTGCGCCCGCAGCCGGCGGTTTTTCTTTGCACGCGATCCAGGCGCCTGGGGGCCATCCCTGCAGGCGCCGGTGCCCCTGGACATCATCAGGTGGCCTACATCCGTGTACGAGGACGTACACGGCTGAACCGAGGAAGGTATTTCTGTGAGCCAGACGTCTGATTCTTGTCTTGATACGTGGATGGGCCGGGAGGCCCTCGCCGAGGCCATGATCCCGGTTATCGGCAGGCTGTACCGCGAAAACAACGTGGTGACCAGCATCCACGGCCGGAGCCTGATCAACAAGTCCACCATGAACATCCTCAAGGCACACCGCTTCGCGCGCCGCATGAGCAAGGACGAACTGCTCCTGGAGGACACCGCACCCCTGCTGAACACGCTGGCCAACCTCGAGCTGGGCGCTGCCGCGATCGACATTGCCCGCCTGAACCAGAAGTTCAAGGAAGAAGGCAACGGCGCCACCCTTGAGGAATTCCTCCGCGCTGAGCTCGCCGAGATCGTTGGCAAGCGGGGCGGCGATGACCGCACCAGCACCGACGTCGTGCTCTATGGCTTTGGCCGCATCGGCCGGCTCCTGGCACGCATCCTCATTGAAAAGGCCGGTGGCGGCCACGGACTGCGCCTGCGCGCCATCGTTGTGCGCCGCGGATCGGACAACGACCTCTCCAAGCGCGCCAGCCTGCTGCGCCGCGACTCCGTCCACGGGTCCTTCGAGGGCACTATCCGGATTGACGAGGACGCCAACACCATTACCGCCAACGGCGTGCAGATCCAGGTGATCTACTCGAACGACCCCGCCACGATCGACTACACCGCCTACGGCATCAACAACGCCCTGGTGGTGGACAACACGGGCCGCTGGCGCGACGCCGAGGGGCTTTCCCAGCACCTGCAGAGCAAGGGCGTGGCACGCGTGCTCCTGACCGCGCCCGGCAAGGGCGAACTGAAGAACATCGTCCACGGCATCAACCACCGCGACATCACCGATTCAGACCGGATCGTCTCCGCGGCGTCCTGCACCACCAACGCCATCACTCCTGTGCTGAAGGCCATCAACGACAAGTTCGGCGTGGTGCACGGGCACGTGGAAACCGTCCACTCCTTCACCAACGACCAGAACCTGATCGACAACTTCCACAAGGGTGACCGCCGCGGCCGCTCCGCAGCCCTGAACATGGTCATCACCGAAACCGGTGCCGCCAAGGCCGTGGCCAAGGCCCTGCCCGAACTGCTGGGCAAGCTGACCGGCAGCTCCATCCGCGTCCCCACCCCGGACGTTTCCCTGGCCATCCTGAACCTCAGCCTGGAAAACGGCACCACCAAGGACGAGGTCAACAACTACCTGCGCGAAATGTCGCTGCACTCGGACCTCCGTAAGCAGATCGACTACATCGACTCACCCGAGGTTGTTTCCACTGACTTCGTCGGCTCCCGCCGCGCAGGGATCGTCGACGGACTCGCCACGGTCTCCACGGACAAGAACCTGGTCCTCTACGTCTGGTACGACAACGAATTCGGCTACAGCTGCCAGGTGGTGCGCGTCATGGAGGAAATGGCCGGCGTGAACCCGCCGTCCTTCCCCGCCAAGGAAAGCGCCGCCGCCCTGGCCGCCATCGCCGTCTGACCAATTCCGCCGCCGTCCCGCGAATTCCCGGCTGGTTCTCTGGAATCAGCCGGGAAACGGGACCACACTGGTGGCATGGACAACGAATCGACACTTCAGCACGACACCACCCTGGAACACGCCCTGGACGTCGCCAAGGCGAACCATAAGGAAGCAGTCCGGCTGCTCGAACGCGCCCGCGCCGCCCATAAGGCCGGCGATGTCAGCGAGGAACGGGTGCGCCAGCTCGAGGGACTGCTCGCCATTGCCGAGGAAGACCTTCGAAGGGTCACGAGGGAGCAGTAACCCAACGGCGTTGGGCACGGACGTGTGAGACATCACCGGTCCTCAACAGTGTGGATATCAGAGGCCGGGCAAGACTTTTATCCTAGGCTCTTGGGGTGCCTGAAATTCCCCTGCCGGCGTCAACGCCATGACCGTCAGCTGGTCTGCCTACCGCCGGGCACGCCGCCGTTCCCGCCAGGCGTGGGCGCTGCTCGTGACGGCTGCCGTCTGCATCGTCGCCGCCCTGTCCTGGTTCTTTACCGCAGGACAGTTCGCGGCTGCCGGGCCGGCGCCGGAGGGACCGACAGAGGCGCCCGTCTTCAACGCCGCCTGGATGAAACCGGTCCAGGAACCCAACCCCGTGCCGGCGGGCACGGCCCTCGCCGCCCTCGACGGCCTGGCCGTGAAGGGCCGTGCACCGAACACCGATTACAGCCGGGAGGCTTTCGGCCAGGCGTGGCTGGACGTTGACAGGAACGGCTGCGATACCCGCAACGACATCCTTCGCAGGGACCTCGCCGACGTGGTCTTCGCCGAAGGCTCCACGTGCAAGGTGACGGCGGGTCACTTCCGGGAGCCCTACACAGGCGCGGATGTGGACTTCCGCCGCGGTTCCGAGAGCAGCCGTGCTGTCCAGATCGACCACGTGGTGGCACTGGGTGACGCCTGGCAAAAGGGAGCCCAGGGCCTGGGGCCGAAGGAGCGCCAGAGCCTGGCCAACGATCCGCTGAACCTCATCGCGGCGGACGGCGCGGCGAACCAGCAAAAAAGTGCGGGTGACGCCGCCACCTGGCTGCCGAAGAACACCGCGTTGCGCTGCCACTACGTTGCCCGGCAGATCTCCGTGAAGGCCGCCTACGGGCTGTGGGTGACGGCGGCGGAGAAGGATGCCATGAAGAAGGTGCTGGGCTCGTGCCCCGGGCAGGAAACCATCACAGCCCGCTGACGGTCCGGGCCCGCGATGGGAAGGGGCAGTGACGCCTGGGGCCCTTTCTGAATGCGTCAGTGGCCGAACGGGTCCGGGTCCACTCCCGGCATCCACGTCAGCCCCGGCACGCCCCAGCCGTTCTTTTTGGCCTGCTTCATGGCCTTGCGGGAATAGCGGTCGATCAGCCGGTTGACATACAGTTTGCCGTCCAGGTGGTCGTATTCGTGCTGGATTACCCTGGCGAACCAGCCGGTTGCCTCGAACTTCACCGGGCTTCCAAAGCCGTCAAACCCTTCGACCCGCGCCCACTCGGCACGCTTGAGCGGATACTGCTCACCGGGAAAGGACAGGCAGCCCTCTTCCTCCTCGTCGGGGTCGGGGGCGGCGCCGGAAACCTTGGACAGGGTCAGGACAGGATTCACCAGCACCCCGCTTGGGGGAGCGCCGTCGTCGTTGGCGTACTTGTACACGAAGATTCTCTTGCCCACGCCGATCTGCGGGGCGGCGAGGCCCACACCATGGGCCGCCTCGTTGGTTTCGAACATGTCGGCAATAAGGGTGCGCAGTTCGTCGTCGAAAACTTCCACCTCGGCGGCGCGCCGGTGCAGGACAGGCTCGCCCCAGATGGTGATTGGCAGAACGGTCATATCAGTTGTCCTTCGAACTTTCGCGGTGTGCCCGGTTTTCCTGCGCGTACCCCCGGTGGGGCACAACAAAGGAGGCCGCACCGGATATCCGGTGCGGCCTCCTTTGTTGACGGCTGCATGTGCCGCCTCGTGAGGGTGAGCGACGGGGGTTGAACCCGCGACCTCCTGGACCACAACCAGGCGCTCTGCCAACTGAGCTACGCCCACCATGTGCCTCAAGGGAAATCCGCTTTACCGGCTCCCTGGAAACGCAACTCAAATAGCTTACCTGCTCGGAAGGGGTGCTTTGTCCACTTTCAGCGTTTTGAAGCAAAATTTCATGGGAACATGGCGCAGATCACTTGCCCGGCTCCTCAACGGACCCGCCGGCGGTGATCCCCCGGGCGATCTTCTGGGCCGTGGCACTGTCGGGTCCGGGCGCGGGCACGAACACGGCTTCACGGTAGTACCGCAGTTCATCGATCGAATCCTTGATGTCCCCGAGTGCGCGGTGGCCACCCTTCTTGGCGGGCGACTGGAAGTAGGCGCGCGCGTACCAGCGGCGCGACAACTCCTTGATGGTGCTGACGTCGATAACCCGGTAGTGGAGGTGTTCCACCACGGCAGGCATGTCCCGCGAGAGGAACACCCGGTCCGTCCCCACCGAGTTGCCGCCCAGAGGTGCTTTGCGCGGGTCCGGAACCCAGGCGGAGATGTACTCCATCACCGCGGCCTCCGCCTCCGCCATCGTCCTGCCGTGCGGAAGCTCCGCCAGCAGCCCCGACTTGGTGTGCATGTCCCGTACGAAGTCGGACATCTGGGCCACCGCTGCGTCGTCAGGTTTGATGACCACATCAACGCCGTCGCCCAGGATGTTCAGTTCCGAATCGGTGACCAGGGCTGCCACCTCGATGAGGGCGTCGTTCTTGATGTCCAGACCGGTCATTTCGCAGTCGATCCAGACGATTCGTTCGTTAGATATAGGCACCGGACCAGCCTACCGTTACACCTCCGGGCGCCCTGCCGATGCTAGGATTTCGGGTACGCGGCGGGTCGCCCCTCCGCCCTGAACCACCTTCCGCCGGCCCCGCCCGGTCCGCCGGGCAAACCGCGGGAAACGCAAACAAGATTGGACGATCCTGAGATGACGGCGCCTGTGCCCGCAACGGGGGAGATGGCGGCGGCCGGCATTGCCGGAACGGGCAGTGCCGAGGTGGACAATCCACGCTCATCCCTGCTTGCCGGTTTCCTGGGCTCCATGTTCATGGTCCTTGGGTCCTTCGGCGTGGGCTGGCTGGCCCCCGTCTCGGAACTGCGGCGAATGCCCTTGTTCATCTGGATGCGCACTGAGGCCCCCGGCGTGGCGCTCTCCATTGTCCTGGTGGCGGCTGGGGGCATGCTGCTGGTCCGCGCCTGGCTGCGGCTCGGCCAGAAAGTCCGCGTATGGGGACCGCAGTCCCGGCGGGTCACCTTGGCTGCATTGGTGGCGTGGGGCCTCCCCATGATGTTCACCGTGCCGCTCTTCAGCCGGGACGTTTACGCCTACATCGGGCAGGGCCGCCTGATGGTGGAGGGTTTCAACCCTTACGAGAACGGCATCTCCGCCCTGTCCAATTACTTCCAGCTCGGTGCAGACAAGATGTGGACCGAAGCCCCGGTTCCCTATGGGCAGCTGTTCCTGTGGATCGAGCAATTCGTGGTGTGGGCCACCAATGTCCAGCCCGAGGTCTGCGTCATGCTGTTCCGGCTGGTGGCAGTGGCCGGTGTGGTGCTGTGCGCCATTTACGTGCCCCGGCTTGCCGAGCTGCACGGGGTGAACCCGCACAGGGCCCTCTGGCTGACCGTGGCAAACCCGCTGTTCCTGACGAATTTCATCGCCAGCGTCCACAATGACTCGCTGATGATAGGGCTGGCCCTGGCCGGATTGTATTACTCCGCCACCCGGCGGGAGGTCCGGGGCATCGTGCTGGTGACCCTGTCCATCGCCGTCAAGCCCATCACCATCGTTTTCCTGCCGTTCATCGGCCTCCTGTGGGCCGGGAAGAACGCAGGCTGGCTGCGGAAGGCTGCCTTCTGGGCCTTGACGGCCGGCATCAGCCTGGCGCTCCTGGCCGCGATGAGCCTGGTCAACGGGTTCGGCTTCGGCTGGATCAACGGATTGTCCGCCCCGGGCAGCATCTCCATCTGGTACGCCCCGGTGGGGCTGCTCGGCATGGTGGTGGGGTCCCTGGCCAACGCGTTCGGACTGGACGGGTCCGTGCCCGCAGGCTGGGTGTTCGACGCCGGGAAGCTGCTCGCCGTGGGCATCGTCGCCTGGCAGATCTTCAAGGGTGACTACGACCGCCTCATGCGCCGCCTTACGCTGGCCCTGGCCGCGGTAGTCCTGCTGGCCCCCATCATCCAGTCCTGGTATGTCGTCTGGCTGATCCCGCTCTTCGCCGTGACCGGCATCCGCAACGACTGGCAGGTCAAGGCCCTGTACTTCGTGGTGTCCTTCTTCATGATCTACGCCATCTCGGACCAGCTGGACGTCTTTCCCTACCTGCAGACCCAGGATCTCGGCTTCGCCCTTGCCCTGGCCCGGATCGCCGCGGCACTGACGGCCCTCCTGTTCGCCCTGTACCTGATCTTCTGGGACCCCGGAACCCGTAGCCTGTTCCGCAAAACGCACGAGCCCGTCGTCGAACGCCCCGTGATCTAGCAGTAGCCTGCACAGCCGGCGTGCCTACTGCGGCGCCCGCCAGGCGGCGATCCTGCGCAAGGCCTCCCTGCGGGACAACGGGTTCATGGCGTCCCCGTGCCGGACGACGAAGGCTTCCACCCACCCCGGATCCGTCTTGGCGTATTCACGCAGGGCCCAACCGATGGCCTTCCGGATGAAGAACTCCCGGTCCGCCAGGTTCGGTTCGATCACGGCGGCGAGCAGCGTGGTGTCGGTGGCCCCTTTCGCGCACAGCTGCGAGGTGATGGCGGCTCTGCGCATCCAAAAGTCCGGATCGCGGCTCCACTGCCTGATGGTTGCCGATACCGCTACCGGGTGCGCCTGCAGCAGGCCGCAGATGCGGGCGGCCACGCCGTCCACAAAGTCCCACCACGCGCCGGTGCGGATGATTTCCACGTAGACGGGCAGCATGTCCGGATCCTTGGCCACCAGCCGGATTCCGGTCAGGTCGATGGCCGCATACCGCTCCTCGCGGAATGTGGAGGTGCGCCACAGCTCCAGCACCGTGGCGCGCAGCTGCCCGGGTGACGCGGGCGGGAATTCTGCTGCAGCCCGCGCAGCAATGCGCCGCACGTCGGGAACGCGGACGCCCAGGGAGGGAATCGCGGACTTCATGTAGGCCTGGGCGCCGGCGGCGCGTTGCGGGTTGGCGAGTTCCCGCAGGCCACCCCTAACGGCGGCGATGAGGTCCTGGTTGGCAGCCGTTTCCATAGCGCAACTCTAGCCATCCGTAACCGGTCAGGGTGGGGTACGCTAGTGAGCGCTAACACACACCAAACCTGGGGGAATGCATGCCCGGCACCGACGTCCATCTGGCCCACGGACCCTATTCCGCCGTCGTCACCCGGCGCGCCGGCGCCCTGCGCGAACTGCGCCACGGGAACCGGGACCTGGTGGTGGGCTTTGGGCCCGAAGGCGCTGTTCCCGATTACCGGGGCGTTATCTGCGCGCCCTGGCCCAACCGGCTGGCCGACGGTAGCTATACCTACGCTGGCAAGTCCTATTCCGCCGCCGTTAACGAACCCGAGCGTGGCGCCGCGCTGCACGGCCTGGCCATCCATCAACCGTGGGACGTGCTTGAGGCGGGAGCGGACAAGGCAGTCCTGGGTTGCCGGATTCCCTCCGGCCCGGATTATCCCGGCGAGCTGGAGCTTACCGTTACCTACTCGCTTTCCGATGACGGACTCCATGGCGCTGTCCGGGCCGTCAACACGGGTTCCGCCGCCGCGCCATACGGGGTGTGCCCCCACCCCTACCTGGTGGCCGGGCCGTCCGCGCTGGATGACTGGTCCCTGGAACTTCCGGCCGATGCCTATCTGGCGGTCACGCCGGACAGGCTCCTTCCCGTGGGCATGCGGCAGGTGGAGGGGGGAGTCTTCGACTTCCGCTCGCCCCGGCGCCTGGGGGACGTGAAGATCGACCACGCCTTCACCGACATCTCCCGGGATCATGCCGGCCTGGCGCGGGTTCGCGTGCTGGACCCATCGGGAACGGGGGTGGAACTGGAATGGGGCGCCGAGTGGCCCTGGGTCCAGGTGCATACCGGGGACAAGCCGGTGGGTCCGGACCGCCTGGGCCTGGCCGTCGAGCCTATGACCTGCCCGCCGGATGCACTGCACTCCGGCACCGACCTGGTCCACCTGCAGCCCGGGGCATCGCATTCGGCGGCCTGGACCATCCGGGCGTTGTCCTAGCAGCCCGGGTAGCCCGGCTGCGTACTGGACCTTCAGTTGCCTGCTGCTCCAGCAGCGGAATTGGCCCACCCCGCACGCTCCAGCCACGCTGCGCACAAAGAGGTCCACTGCGCCGGCCCCGGTTCGCCGCCCGCCAGTCCCAGCCCATGCCTTCCTTCCGGGAAGACGTGCAGTTCCGCCGGAACGCCCGCGGCAATCAATGCCCTGGCGTAGTTCAGGCTGTTGCTGACCGGGACTGCCTCGTCGTCGGCCGTGTGCCAGAGGAACGCCGGCGGCGTGCCGGGCGTGACGTTCAGCTCCGCGGAGAGTGCCGTGAGGAGGGCCGACGGCGGCGAGTCGCCAAGGAGGTTCGCCACCGATCCCTCATGGGTTTCGTGCGTCAGGGAAGCGACGGGGTAGCAAAGCACCGAAAGGTCCGGCACGGCCGCGGGAACGTCGAGGTCCCGGCTTCCGGTGGCCGCCGCCGTGCTGAGGGTGGCGGCCAGGTGCCCGCCGGCGGAGAACCCCAGGACGCCAACGCGGTCCGCGTCCACGGTGAGCCCATGCTGCCCGTTCCGGATGTGCAGCATGGCTTCCTTGGCGTCCTCAAGGGGGCCGGGGTGCCGGTCCGGGGCTACCCGGTAGCGGAGCACAAAGGCATGGATTCCAAGGGAAGCAAGCCACTCTGCCACCGGCTCCGCCTCATGGTCGGCCTGGCGGGCATAGCCCCCGCCCGGCAGCACCAGGATGGCAGGACGTGCTTCTGCGGCGTCCGGACGTGCGCGGACCGCTGTCAGCCCCCGTGGTGCCATCAGGCTGCCGCTTCGGTGCTGCGCCGCAGGGTGACCTCGCCGGTGATGCCGTCCGCAGCGGCGCCTTGCGCCTCTTCGGTGTGGTTCCCCGGCCCGGTGGACCGCGTGGCAATGCGCCCGATGTCCTCCAGGGGCAGCCGGACCGTGGAAAGCGCCGGCCGGAAGTCGCGGAGCGTTTCAATGTCGTCAAAGCCGGCGATGGCGGCATCGCGCGGAATCCGCAGCCCCTCGGACCGCAGCGCCGCCGCGGCACCAATGGCCATCACGTCGTTGACGGCGAAGATGCACAGCCTGGGTGCAGGCGCCTCCCCGGACCGGGCGGCCTTGATCCTGGCGGCCAGTTGAAGTCCGGCGTCATATCCACCGGACCGGTTGAATCCTGTCCGGAGCACCTCTGCCGGCCGGCGTCCGGCGCGCTCCAGTCCTTCCTGGAAGCCGCGGACCCGGTCATCCGATGTCAGGAGTCCCTCAGGGCCGCCCACAACGACGAAGTCACCGTCCCAGCCCTCCGCGAGCCCGCTGGCAAGCTGCCGCGCAAGCTCCTGGTTGGGGACTTTGACCACGTGGTATCCCTCCGTTGCGGTTGCACCCACCACGGGATGTCCCACCACGGCAACCTGCCCTCCGTTGCGGCAGTACCGGTCAAGTTCGGCCGCCAGCTCGGTGTTGCCGTCCCGGTCCTCGTCGCGGCAGGAGCGCGAGCCGGCGATCACAATGGAATCTGCGCGGCGCGCCGCGAAAGCAGCCACCGCTTCCTTTTCTTCGGCCGGGCCGCCGCCGGTAGTGGCGAGCAGCACCATTTTGCGTTGTTCCCGGGCGGCTTCCTGCACGCCCCTGGCGATGGCCGCGAAGTAGGGGTCGGCGATGTCGTGGACTATCAGCCCGATCAGGCCGGAACTGGACTTCGCCAGGCCCTGCGCCTGCGCGTTGGGGATGTAGCCCAGCGAATCCGCTGCCTGCCGTACGCGTTCGGCAATGTCCTTGCCCGGTTTACGGGCCGAGCCGTTCAGCACGCGGGAAGCGGTGGCGGGCGAGACTCCGGCCAGGCGCGCCACCTCGGTAAGGGTACTTGCAGCCACTGCATCTCCTGGTCGTCGAACGGGCTCAAAGGCTAAGCACATTATGGCAGTTCAAACTACTTCCGGAAAGCGCTTGCCAACTGAAAGCGCGCCGTGCATCATTGAAGCAGTGGGAACGCGCTTTCCCAGACAGCTTGAATACATTGCTCACTCACCGTGGAGGACACATGGGCTTCGAAACCAAAACAATCCGCATCGCCATGAACGGCATTACCGGCCGGATGGGCTACCGCCAGCACCTGCTGCGCTCCATCCTTCCCATCCGCGACGCCGGCGGCTTCACCCTCGAGGACGGCACCCGGGTCCAGGTTGAACCCATCCTGGTGGGCCGCAACGAGGCCAAGATCCGCGAACTGGCGGAAAAGCACAAGGTCTCCGAATGGACCACCGACCTGGACGCCGTGATCAGCGACCCCACTGTCGACGTCGTCTTCGATGCCTCCATGACCAGCCTCCGCGCCGCCACCCTGAAGAAGGCCATGCAGGCCGGCAAGCACATCTTCACCGAAAAGCCCACGGCCGAAACCCTCGAGGAAGCCATTGAGCTGGCCCGCATCGGCAAGGAAGCCGGCGTCACGGCAGGCGTCGTCCACGACAAGCTGTACCTCCCCGGCCTGGTAAAGCTCCGCCGCCTGGTGGACGAAGGCTTCTTCGGCCGCATCCTCTCCATCCGCGGCGAGTTCGGTTACTGGGTCTTCGAAGGTGACATCCAGGCGGCCCAGCGTCCGTCCTGGAACTACCGCAAGGAAGACGGCGGCGGCATGACCACGGACATGTTCTGCCACTGGAACTACGTCCTTGAGGGCATCATCGGCAAGGTCAAGAGCGTCAACGCCAAGACTGCCACCCACATCCCCACACGCTGGGACGAGGCAGGCAAGGAATACAAGGCCACCGCCGACGACGCCTCCTACGGCATCTTCGAGCTCGAAACACCCGCAGGGGACGAGGTCATCGGCCAGATCAACTCCTCCTGGGCGGTTCGCGTGTACCGCGACGAACTGGTGGAGTTCCAGGTGGACGGCACGCTCGGTTCCGCCGTCGCCGGCCTGAACAAGTGCGTTGCCCAGCAGCGCGCCCACACCCCCAAGCCCGTGTGGAACCCGGACCTGCCCGTCACCGAATCCTTCCGTGACCAGTGGCAGGAAGTGCCCGCAAATGCCGAACTGGACAACGGCTTCAAGCTGCAGTGGGAAGAGTTCCTCCGCGACGTGGTGGCAGGCCGCGAGCACCGCTTCGGCCTGTTGTCCGCCGCGCGCGGCGTCCAGCTGGCCGAACTCGGCCTGCAGTCCAGCGACGAACGCCGCACCATCGACATCCCGGAGATCACCCTCTAATGACCTCACTCATCCTTCCCTCCGAAGACGGCGGCACCAGGGAGTACCGCCTCCAGGGCGGCACCAGCTGGGCCCGGCCCGCCGCGCCCCTGACCGCACGGCGCGCTTACGCAGCCGCCCACGTCATCCCCGAGGTCCTGGCTGACAACACGCCCGGTGCCCCTGCCCGCCTGGACTGGGACGCCACCATGGCGTACCGCCACGAACTGTGGTCCTACGGGCTGGGCGTAGCCGACGCCATGGACACAGCCCAGCGCGGCATGGGCCTGGACTGGGCTGCCACGCAGCAGCTCATCAAGCGCACGGGAGTGGAGGCCGCCTCGGTGGTTTCCGCCAACAACCCCGCCACCGCCGGCAAATCGGTCCGGGACCTGGTCTCCTGCGGCGCCGGCACCGACCAGCTGGACATCGACGCACTGCCCTCCGGCGAAGCGGGCATCAAGGCGGTGCTCGAGGCCTACCGCGAGCAGATTGCCGTCATCACCGAGGCCGGTCCGAAGGTCATCCTCATGGCCTCGCGCGCCCTGGCCAGGGTGGCCAGCGGACCGGAGGACTACCTGAAGGTTTATTCCACCCTGCTGCAGGAGGTGGACCAGCCGGTCATCCTGCACTGGCTTGGCACCATGTTCGATCCAGCGCTGGCCGGCTACTGGGGCTCCGATGATGTTCCCGCCGCCACCGAAACCTTCCTTGGCCTCATCCGGGACAACGCTGACAAGGTGGACGGGGTCAAGGTCTCGCTGCTGGATGCAAGCCACGAGGTTGCCCTTCGCGCGGCCCTGCCCGGGGGAGTCCGCCTCTACACGGGCGACGACTTCAACTACCCGGAGCTGATCGACGGTGACGGCAGCCATCACTCGGACGCCCTGCTGGGCATCTTCGCGGCGATCTACCCGGCCGCGTCGGTGGCCCTGCAGAACTACGACGCCGGCAACCCCGGGAAGGCGCGGGAGATCCTGGATTCCACCCGGGAACTGGGCAAGCACATCTTCAGCGCCCCCACGTTCTATTACAAGACCGGCATTGCGTTCATGTCCTGGCTCAACGGCAAGCAGCCCGGCTTCCAAATGGTGGGCGGCCTGCACTCGGGCCGCTCGGTCTGCCACCTGGCCAGGACCTTTGAACTGGCCGACCAGGCGGGCCTGCTCAAGGACCCCGCCCTCGCTGCATTCCGGATGTCCGACTACCTGCGGATCAACGGGGTGGGAGTATGAGCGAGTTCTCCCGCCTGTCCATCAACAGCGCCACCACCAAGAAGTGGACGCTTGCCCAGGTGGTGGAGGGCTGCGTCAACGCCGGGATCCCTGCCATCGGCCCGTGGCGGGACCGGGTGGAGGAAGCCGGACTGGACAAGGCCGCCCGCCTGATCAAAGACGCCGGGCTCCGGGTCTCCTCGCTGTGCCGCGGCGGGTTCCTCACTGCGGCCGACGCCGAAGGCCAGGCCGCCGCGCTGGCTGACAACCGCGCCGCCATCCTCGAGGCAGTTGCGCTGGACACCAAGGAACTGTTCCTGGTGGTCGGCGGGCTGGCGCCGGGGGAGAAGGACGTGGTGGCGGCACGCCGGCGCGTGGCGGACCGGCTGGCCGACCTGGTTCCCTTCGCGCAGGAAAACGGGGTGCGGCTTGTGCTGGAACCGCTGCACCCGATGTACGCGGCGGACCGGGCGCTCATTTCCACCCTGGGCCAGGCCCTGGACCTCGCAGCGCCCTTCGACGCTTCAACGGTGGGCGTCGCCGTCGATACCTTCCACGTCTGGTGGGACCCCGAACTGAAGGCGCAGATCGAACGCGCCGGCAGGGAAAACCGCATCGCCTCCTACCAGGTGTGCGACTTCAACATGCCCATCGCTGCAGATCCTTTGCTGTCCCGCGGCTACATGGGCGACGGCGTGGTGGACTTCGCCACGATCGGCAGCTGGGTGCGCGACGCCGGCTACACCGGCGACATCGAAGTGGAAATCTTCAATCAGGAGATCTGGGACACGGACGGCAACACCGTCCTGGCCACAGTGAAGGAGCGCTACGCGGAGCTTGTCCTCCCGTACGCCTGACACGCCCTGGATGTCCTGTCCAGACCGCGGGCTCCTGCTACGTCACGGCAGGAGCCTGCGCCCCACATGGAAGGACCCGGACCTGCGGTGGATGCACCACCGCTGGTCCGGGTCCTTTTTACTCTCTGCTACTTATTGCCGTCCTGGGTGTACAGCGAGGCGAACCGCCGGTACCTGGCCAGCACGCCGCCGTCGTCCGTCCCCTGCGGAAGGTCGACGGCGTCAGCCGCCCAGGCGGGGAAACGTCCGGTGAGTGCCGCGGCTGCCTGGCGTGCGGCGCCGTCGGCAACATACTCACCCGGCTGCGGCACCGTGATGACGGTTCCCAGCAGGGCCCCTGCGGCTTCCTGCACGGCGGTGGACTGTGCCCCGCCGCCCACCAGGATGATGCGGCGGGCTTCAACGCCCTGGGCCTGCAGTGCTGCCAGGCCGTCGGCCAGGGAGCAGACCACGCCTTCGACGGCGGCGCGCGCCAGGTTGGCGGGGGTGTAGTTGGCCCGGGTGATGCCATGCAGGGAACCGGTCGCATCGGGCAGGTTGGGCGTCCTCTCCCCGTCCAGGTAGGGCACCAGGGTAAGCCCTCCGGCGCCGGGGCCGGCCGAAAGGGCCAGCCGGTTGAACTCCGGCAGGTCCACGCCCAGCAGGGCAGCCGTGGCATCGAAAACGCGGGTGGCGTTCAGGGTGCAGACCAGCGGCAGGTAATGCCCGGCAGCGTCGGCAAACCCCGCCACGAGGCCCGACGGGTCTGCCGCGGGCGTATCCGAGACGGCAAAAACGGTCCCGGACGTGCCCAGGGACATCACGACGTCGCCCAAGCCCGCACCGGCACCGAGCGCGGCTGCCGCGTTGTCCCCGGCTCCGGCAGCCAGGAGGGCGCCTGCCTTCGTCTTTCCCGCTGCTTCCAACGGCCCGAGGACCCTTGGGAGGACGGGCACGTGCCCAAGGGATGCGGTGAGGACGTCCGGAAGGTAGCTGCCGGACGCCGCCGAGTAATAGCCGGTGCCTGAAGCGTCGGAGCGGTCGGTGGCCAAGGCGGCCAATCCTTCTTCTCCGCTGCCTGGACCGTAGCCTGCGAGCCGCCAGGTAAGCCAGTCGTGCGGAAGGCAGACGGCGGCCACCTTTGCGGCGTTTTCCGGTTCGTGGGCTGCCAGCCAGCGCAGCTTGGTCACGGTCAGGGATGCGACCGGCACCGTGCCGGTGGCCTTGGCCCAGTACTGCGCGCCGACGGCGGGATCGCCCCCGCCGGCACTTTCGATAAGTTCCGCCGCTGCGCCGGCGCTGCGGGTGTCGTTCCAGAGCAGCGCCGGACGGATGACCGCACCGTCACTGTCCAGGCAGACCATCCCGTGCTGCTGGCCTCCGATGGAGACGGCGCTGACGTCGTCCAGCCCGCCGGCGTCGGCCACGGCCTTTTGCAGGGCAGTCCACCAGTGGTCCGGGTGGACCTCGGTGCCATCAGGGTGGGCGGCGCGGCCTTGGCGGACGAGCGCCCCGGTGTCCGCATCGCGGATGACTACCTTGCAGGACTGGGTGGAGCTGTCTACTCCGGCTACGAGCGGCATGGTGTTCTTTTCTTTGTGCAGGAATGGAAACGCTGCGGGGCCTGGATTGTCTCCCGGCCCCGCAGCGGGTCTTGGACGGCTAGCGGGCGCCCAGGAGGTGCTCGATGGCGAGCTGGTTGAGGCGGACGAACGCGAAGGAGCGTTCGGCGGCCTTGTCGGCGTCGAAGTCCTCAAATGCCGTGGTGTCGCCCAGCAGGTCGGCGGTGGTTTCGCCGGCGCCGAGGGTGGGCTCGCCGAGCTCGAAAACGCCGGAGGTCTTGAGGGCTTCCTGGACCTGGGGGTCCGCCCGGAAGGCCAGCGCCCGTTCCTTCAGCAGCAGGTACATGGCCATGTTGGACTTCGCGGATTCCCACACGCCGTCGTAGCCATCCGTGCGTGAGGGCTTGTAGTCGAAGTGCCGGGGGCCGTCGTACTTCGGGCCACCGCCCGGGAAGCCGTTCTCGAGGAGGTCCACGGTGAAGAAGGCGCTGGTGAGGTCGCCGTGGCCGAAGACGAGGTCCTGGTCGTACTTGATGCCGCGCTGGCCGTTGAGGTCGATGTGGAAGAGCTTCCCGGCCCACAGGGCCTGGGCGATGCCGTGGGTGAAGTTCAGCCCGGCCATCTGCTCGTGTCCGGTTTCGGGGTTCAGGCCCACGATGTCGCCGTGCTCAAGCTGGGCAATAAAGGCCAGGCCGTGGCCCACGGTGGGCAGGAAGATATCGCCGCGGGGCTCGTTCGGCTTGGGCTCCAGTGCGATCCGCAGGTTGTAGCCCTTGTCCTTGATGTAGCCGGCGGCGGTGTCCACACCTTCCTTCATGCGGTCCAGGGCGGCGGCGAGGTCCTTGGAGCCGTCGTATTCGCTGCCTTCCCGGCCGCCCCACATCACAAAGGTTTCGGCGCCGAGCTCAGCGGCCAGGTCGATGTTGCGCAGGACCTTGGACAGTGCGAACCGGCGGATCGACCGGTCGTTGGAGGTGAAGCCGCCGTCCTTGAAGACCGGGTGGCTGAAGAGGTTGGTGGTCACCATGGGAACTTTCAGCCCGGTTTCTGTCAGGGCTGCGCGGAAGTTCTTGAGGATGAGGTCGCGCTCCGAAGCGGAGGCCTCGAACGGGACCAAGTCGTTGTCGTGGAAGGTGATGCCGTAGGCGCCGAGCTCCGCCAGGCGGTGGACGGCTTCCACGGGGTCAAGCGGGGAGCGGGTGGCGACGCCGAACGGATCGGCGCCGGTCCAGCCGACGGTCCAGAGGCCAAAAGTGAATTTGTCGGCAGGGGTGGGCGAGAGAGTCATGATGCGTCCTTGCGATCGGGCGCTCCGCGGGGTTGCGAAGCTTTAGTTCATTGCCTGAACTATATGAGCGGACGTAGGCTGGGGTCAAGAGTCAAGGCTGGGATCAGCCGGAAAATGTGCGAGAAGCCTTACCTGTGGAGGTTTGTGATGGTGATGGCGGCGCCTGCAGTGGCGGGGCCGGGAGGCTCGGCCCCCGGAAGCGTGGGCGATGTCCGGCGCAGCAACCTCGCGCTGGTCCTGGGCGCGATCGCCGAGTTCCCGCCCGGGACCCACCCCAGCCGCGCCCAGGTGGCCGGTGCCACCGGCCTGACCAAGGCATCGGTGTCCAGCCTGGTGCTGGACCTCCTGGACGCAGGGATCATCCGGGAGATAGGCCTCAACCCGCAGGGGCGCGGCCGGCCGGGGGTGGGGCTGGAACTCAGCCCCAGCCGGGCCGTCATGGGGATGGAAATCAACGTGGACTACATCTCCGCAGCCGTGGTGGACCTCTCCGGGACCGTCCTGGTCAGGGAGGAACAGGAACGCGACAACCGCAACGGCCCCGACGGGCCCGTGCTGGCCGCGCTCGCAGCCCTGGCTGCCCGGGTCCGGAGTGGGGCGGGGGAGCAGGGCGTCGAGGTCCTGGGCGGCGGGCTGGCTGTGCCCGGACTGGTTGACCCTGCCCAGGCGCGGGTGCTCACCGCACCCAACCTGGGCTGGGTCAACGTGGACCTCGACCTTGAAGCACTGCTGCCCGAGGCTCCCCTGGGCGTGGAACTGTTCAACGAGGCCAATGCCGCAGCCCTTGCCGAACTGCGGCACCGGCCGGACGGCGCGTCTGACTTCCTCTTCGTCTCCGGCGAGGTGGGCGTCGGCGGCGGGATTGTCATCGGATCCGAGCTGTTCACTGGACCGCACGGCCACGCCGGAGAGGTGGGACATATCGTGGTGGACCCTAACGGAGGGCATTGTTCGTGTGGGGGAACCGGCTGCCTGGAAACGGTTGCCGGCCAGGACGCCATCTTCGCCGCAGCGGGACTGTCCCCGGATGGGGGTTCACGTTCGGCCCATATGTCCGCTCTTATGCGTGCGCTGCAGGCCGGGGAGCCCCGGTCAGTATCTGCGGTCGAACGGGCCGGCCGCTCCCTGGGGATAGCACTTGCCTCGGCCGCGCGGGTGGTCAACATAGAATCCGTGGTCCTTGGCGGACACTTCGCTGTCCTCGAGCCGTGGCTGCGCGCCCCGTTGCTGGCGGGGCTGGAGAAGTATGCGCCCGGCAAATATGACTCCAGCCAGGTGGCGGTGTCCCTGGTGGGCGAGTCGGGTGCCCTGCTGGGGGCCGCCGGCAGCGTGATCCGGTCCCTGGTGGAAGCACCGCACCGGCTGCACGCATAGCCGCCAACGCGCAGCGCCCCGGTCCAAAGACCGGGGCGCCAGGCACCGCGGTGCCCCAGGAGGGAATCGAACCCCCGACCGGCGGATTAGAAGGCCGCTGCTCTATCCCCTGAGCTACTGAGGCGTTGGCTTCCGGCCTTCAGGCCGGCGCCTCAAAAAGTTTACATTGCCCGGATGCGGGCCGTGTCATCCAGTGGCCACTCCTCCTCCACATTCGATGTCCGGATCGGCGTTGTCCACATAGGAAAACCCATACCTCCTGCCCGCTGTTGTCCCGCGCGATGCTGGTCTTGCCTGCTACAGGCGCCACCATCCAGACAGGACGTAGACATGAGCGAATCGATCACCATCCGGGGCTTCGTTGCCACCGAGATAACCAGTTCAACCACGCCGGGGGGAGTGGCAACCGCTTCCTTCCGCCTCGGCTCCACCACGCGTCGGTTTGACCGTGAATCCAGGACCTGGGGTGACGGACACACCAACTGGTTCACGGTGCAGGGCTACCGGCAGCTCGCGGGAACCCTGGGCTGCAGCATCAGGAAGGGCCAGCCGGTCATTGTGGTGGGCAAGCTGAAGATCCGTACCTGGGAGAAGGACGGGCGGGTGTACCACTCCACCATCATCGACGCCGATGCTGTGGGGCACGACCTCACCTTTGGATCGGCAAACTTCATCCGTACCGCTGCCAGGCCGGCGCTCTCCCTTGTGGAGCAGCCACCGGCCCCGGAGGACATCTCCGGAGTGGATCAGGAGCCGGACGAGCCGGAGGACCGCGAAGACGAAAACCCCGACGACCACGGGCATGCAGCCGTTGTCGTCGAGGACAACGACGGTGGCCTCGCCTCCCTTGACCTGGAAACGGGGGAACTCGCCGAAGTCTAGGAAAGAAGCATCAGGTATCAACGTTCCCATCCAGTCCCGGACGGGCGGAGCGGCGGCACCCCCGGCCGTCCTCCGCCCGCCCGGCCAATCCAGGACGCCGCCAAACCGGTTGCCGGCTTGCCGGCTGACGTGGAAATCCCAGCCGACGTTTCCCGGCGCTCGACTGGCCATCCACGCCCGCTGTACCCGCGGCCACTGCGGATCCCAGCCGCCCCGCCCCTCCGGCGGCACCATGGCACAATGACACCATGCATCCCACCCCTTACCGCTGGCAGAACAACCGCGCCGGTGCAGCACTGGCATGCGCCGTCCTGGCCAGTCTCCTGTCAGGCTGTGCTGCCGGTCCCTCCGGGGACGGAGCGGCAATCGAGGGCGGCAGCGGCGGGACATCGGCTCCCGCCACGGCTGCCGGCCCTGATGCGAACGGGCCAACCGTGCCGGCCACAGACCCTGCGGTGCAAGGCGCCGGCGCCAGTGGTGAACCGCTGGCCAACACATCCCACGGTGCGTCAGCGGCCGCTGCCGCAACCGACACGGTGAAACAAACGGTGACGGATACCCTGACCAAACTCGCCACGGGAACGCCGAAACCGGCCACTGCACAGGTCAGTGACGCCCTGACCGGAGCCGGCATCGCACCGGCAGTGCTGCAGGTCTCGCAAAGCCGGACTCCCACCGGGCTGGAGGCGGATGCCATCGAAGCGGCGGTGCTGCAGGGCAAGGACTGCATCATTGGGCAGGTGCGTGAAGGCGCGGTGACCGTTACAGTCCTTCCGGTACTGGCCAACGGCAAGTGCTTCGTGGGCTCCTGATCCAGCCCACCGGTCCGCTGCAAATGTGAGATCTGCCCGCCAACCCACTAGATTTGAGACCATGGCGGAATTTATCTACACAATGACCAAGGCCCGCAAGGCCGTTGGCGAAAAACTCATCCTTGATGACGTAAGCATGTCCTTCTTCCCGGGCGCCAAGATTGGTGTTGTGGGCCCGAACGGTGCCGGTAAGTCCACCATCCTCAAGATCATGGCAGGGCTGGACCAGCCCTCCAACGGTGAGGCCCGGCTCAGCCCCGGCTACAGCGTGGGTATCCTGCTCCAGGAACCGCCCCTGAACGAGGAAAAGACCGTCCTGGGCAACGTCCAGGAAGGTGTGGGCGAAATTTACGGCAAGATCCAGCGCTTCAACGAGATCTCCGAGGAAATGGCCAGCCCCGATGCTGACTATGACACCCTCCTTGAGGAGATGGGCAAGCTGCAGGAGGCCATCGACGCCGCCGACGCCTGGGATCTTGATTCCCAGCTGGAGCAGGCCATGGACGCCCTCCGGTGCCCGCCGGCCGATGCCGATGTCACCAACCTGTCCGGCGGTGAGCGCCGCCGCGTGGCGCTCTGCAAGCTCCTCCTGCAGAAGCCAGACCTGCTGCTCCTCGACGAACCCACCAACCACCTGGACGCCGAGAGCGTGCTGTGGCTTGAGCAGCACCTTTCCAGCTACCCCGGCGCCGTTCTCGCCGTCACCCACGACCGGTACTTCCTGGACCACGTCGCGGAATGGATCGCCGAAGTGGACCGCGGCCACCTCTACCCGTACGAAGGCAACTACTCCACCTACCTGGAGAAGAAGCGCGCCCGCCTGGAGATCCAGGGCAAGAAGGATGCCAAGCAGGCCAAGCGCCTCGCAGAGGAACTTGAGTGGGTCCGGTCCAACGCCAAGGGCCGCCAGACCAAGTCGAAGGCCCGCCTGGCCCGCTACGAGGAAATGGCCGCCGAAGCGGACCGTACCCGCAAGCTTGACTTCGAGGAGATCCAAATCCCGCCGGGACCCCGCCTGGGCGGCCTGGTGCTGGAGGCGAAGAACCTCCAGAAGGGCTTTGAAGACCGGACACTGATCGACGGGCTGTCCTTCACCCTGCCCCGCAACGGCATCGTGGGCGTCATCGGCCCCAACGGCGTGGGCAAGACCACGCTGTTCAAGACGATCGTCGGCCTGGAACCGCTGGACGGCGGCGATCTCAAGATCGGCGACTCCGTCAAGATTTCCTACGCCGACCAGAGCCGCGGCGGCATCGACCCCAACAAGACCCTGTGGGAGGTCGTCTCCGACGGACTCGACTTCATCCAGGTGGGCAACGTCGAAATGCCGTCCCGCGCCTACGTGGCCGCCTTCGGCTTCAAGGGCCCGGACCAGCAGAAGAAGGCCGGTGTCCTGTCCGGTGGTGAGCGGAACCGGCTGAACCTGGCCCTGACCCTGAAGCAGGGCGGAAACCTGCTGCTCCTCGATGAGCCCACCAACGACCTCGACGTCGAAACCCTCAGCAGCCTGGAAAACGCGCTGCTCGAGTTCCCCGGCTGCGCCGTGGTGGTCTCCCACGACCGGTGGTTCCTGGACCGGGTGGCCACCCACATCCTGGCCTATGAAGGTGACGAGGAGAACCCCTCCAAGTGGTACTGGTTCGAGGGCAACTTCGAATCCTACGAGGAGAACAAAGTGGAGCGCCTGGGTCCCGACGCTGCCAAGCCGCACCGCGTCACCCACCGCCGCCTGACCCGGGACTAGCCGACCGGCGACCGGCAGCGGCCGTAAAGCATATAGAGGAAGGCCGGCACTTGATCTGGACTGATCGGGTGCCGGCCTTTCCCGTGCAAGGATGCCCCGCCGGCGCCAGCCGTGGGGCCAGTGGCGGGGCGCGGGTCCTACGTGTCCGCCGGGTCGGCGGGAACGCGCACCATTCCCTCCTGCGCCACGGTGGCCACATGCTGGCCGTCCCGGCTGAAGATCCTGCCGGTGGCCAGGCCGCGTGCGCCCTGCGCGCTGGGGGACTCCTGGACGTAGAGCAGCCATTCATCCACGCGCGCCGGGCGGTGCCACCACATTGCATGGTCCAGGCTGGCAACGTTCATGCCCGGGGTGATCCAGCTCAGCCCGTGCCGCCGAAGGACGGACTCGAGCAGGGTGTAGTCGCTGGCGTAGGCCAGGGCGGCGCGGTGCAGGTTGGTGTTGTCCGGCATGGGGCCGAACGTCTTCATCCAGACGGCGTTGCGGGCCTCCCGCGGTCCCTCGGCCGAAACGTACAGCGGAGGATCGACGTGCCGGATGTCGAAGGGCCGCTCATAGGCCCAGTGCCGCGCCACGGGATGGTCGAACCTTCCCAGCAGGTCAGCGGTGCTGGGCAATGATTCGGGGTCCGGGATTCCTTCCGGCATTGCCAGCGAATGCTCAATCCCTGCGTCCTCGCCCTGGAAAGAGGCAATCATGGACAGGATGGGTACCCCGTCCTGGTAGGCGTGGACGCGCCGGGCGGAAAAGGACCGGCCGTCGCGCAGCCGCTGCACACCGAAGGTAATGGGCTTGTTGGCGTCCCCCGGCCGCAGGAAATACCCGTGCATGGAGTGGACAAAACGTTCAGGATCCACTGTGCGGATGGACGCCACGAGTGACTGTGCCAGGACCTGCCCGCCGAACACCCTGTGGTGCGGCTGCTGCTGTGAGGGGCCCAGGAAAATGTCCTCGTCCGTCCGGGCGCCCTCAAGCTCACCAAGGTCCAGCAGTTCGATCAGCGATGAGGTGGGGTCTCCGCTTGGCGGGGCCAGGAGTCCGGCTTCGGCTTCAGTCATGGTCCGACTCTAGACGGCGCCCGGGGAGCCACTCAACCGGAGCGCAGCCGGTAGTGTTTAGGTGTGTCTGAACTTCTCACCTCGTCCTTCCGTTTCGCCGATCCCCGGGATCTTGCCGACCTGAGGACGTTCGCCACCAGGGCCAAGGCCATCGACGACGGCGCCATCCGCCTGCAGGCCGCCGGTTCCGTGCTGGCCGCCTACGTGTGTGTCCTCCGGCCCCGGCTGCTGGGCGAATCGACCCCCACCATCCTGGGCCTGCGCACCATCGCGCTTGCGGAATCATCCGCAACGGATGTCACCGTTGCCCTGTCCGCCGTCCTGGACCGGCTGGCACGGGCGGGGGAGAACGACGTCGAATTGCCCGTTCCGCCCACCACCGTCACCGAATCGTGGACGGGAGTGGGCGCCCCACGGGGCGGATGGGAGTTGCTGGGGGCTGTCAGTGACGCTACCCTGCGGGCAGCGGCTGAAGGCGGCATCGCGGAAGTCGCGGGCATTGTGCCGGACAAACCGGGCGCACTCATCGTCAACAATGCCCGGGCTGCCGTTTGGGGCCGGGAACTGGACGGCACAGGCCTGCCCGCGGGAGCGGCTTTTGCAGCTTTCGCGCTGGGCTTCCTGGCCGACGGCGACCAGAAGCTGTACCGCGCCGGCCGCTGGTTCCGGCTGACCGGTTCACGCGGGCACGTCCTGGCACGGACCGGCAGCGGCCTGCTGTAGCTCAAGGCGGCCAGGACCATTCCAGGCCGCGGTCCGGGAGGGGTTCAGGCCTCCGAGGCGCTGTTCACCATGGACAGCGCCGCCCGCTCCATATACTCCCACAACGTGCCCTCGTACAGCGGCGGCAGCTCCAGGGCGTCCACGGCGGTGCGCATGTGGAAAAGCCAGCGGTCCTTGGCCTCGGGCGTCACCTTGAACGGCATGTGCCGCATGCGCAGGCGCGGGTGGCCGCGCTCCTCGCCATATGTGGTGGGACCGCCCCAGTACTGCTCCAGGAACATCAGGAACCGGCGCTTTGCCGGGGCCAGGTCCTCCTCCGGATACATCGGGCGGAGCAGCGGATCGGTGGCCACGCCGTCGTAAAAGACATCTATGAGCTTCACGAACGTCTCGTGGCCGCCCACTGCATCATAGAAGCTGTCGGTGTAGCCCGGCTTGCTGAAGGGATCGTTCTGCATCAACTGGGGCCGCTGCCCCGGGCGCGGTTCGATGGGAAGTGACATGCTATTCCCCGGCTTTCTGGTCTGTCTTCTTGGTATCAACATGGGCCGAGCCCTGGTCGGTGGTCCCGTCGTCGGACTCGTGCAGCGGAACATACCGTCCCTGCGAGCGGTTGCCCACCCGGAGGATCTCACCGTTGCGCAGGTACCAGATGGCGCCGTCGTCGGAACGGACGCGGGTGATCCGCAAACCCATGGACTCCACCACGCCCACCACTTCGCTGGTTTCGATAATGTCGCCGATCCCGTACTGGTCTTCAATGGTAATAAAGATGCCGGCCAGGAAGTCGCGGATCAGCTGCTGGGCGCCGAAGCCAATGGCAACACCCAGGATGCCCACACTGGTCAGCAGCGGAGTGATGTCGATGTCGAGGTTCTGCAGCACGTACATCCCGGTGATGATCACCACCAGCACGCCCACCACGCTGTTCAGCAGCGAACCGATGGTTTCGGCGCGCTGCACCCGCCGCTCATGGTCCAGGGCGCGGATGGCCGGCGCCACCCATTTGAACATGGGCTTCTT
The DNA here is from genome assembly GCF_001428075.1 of Arthrobacter sp. Soil764. GTDB lineage: Bacteria > Actinomycetota > Actinomycetes > Actinomycetales > Micrococcaceae > Arthrobacter. The sequence continues at coordinate 38,159 of NZ_LMSI01000022.1, forward strand.
GAAGAAATTGCTGCCGGTAGCGATGCGCCTGGTGATGCGCGAGATGATGAAAGTGGCTACCAGCCAGACGGCGACGCCGATGCCCAGACTGATCACAATGCCCGGGACGCTGATGCCGTCCGGCTGGGTGTTGGCGGGGGGAAGGATGGACAACATGCTGACCATGGGTGGAAATAGCTCCTAGCGATATTGCTCTGTTCTCTTTCAACCCTAGCCCCCGTAGCGTAGGGCAATGCGCATTCTCATCCTCGGCGGAACCGCCTTCCTCTCCAGGGAAATCGCCGGCAAAGCGGTTACCGCAGGCCATGACGTGACGTGCCTGGCGCGGGGAACATCGGCCGAACCGCCGCAGGGCGCCCATTGGGTCAGGGCGGACCGCTCAACGGGTCCGGCCGCCTACTCGGAAGTCGCCGGCGAATGGGATGCGGTGGTCGAAGTGGCGCGGGATCCCGAACCTGCCCGGCAGGCACTGGCCGGCCTCGCGGAGAAAGCGGGGCATTGGACCTTTGTTTCCAGCTGCTCGGCGTACGCTGACCACTCCCTCCCGGGAGCGGCGGAAGACGCGGAGCTGCTGCCGGCGCTCGCTCCAGGGGAGACGTCCACCCCGGAAAACTACGGCGAGTCCAAGGTGGCCATCGAAGAGGCAACCCGCAATGCAACAAACGGCAGGGCGCACCTGTGCCGGGCGGGTCTGATCAGCGGCCCGGGCGATCCCACCGACCGCTACGGCTACTGGCCTGGCCGCTTTGCCTGCAACTCCGGGCCGGTGCTGGTCCCGGCTATCGGGCACCGCCCCACGCAGGTGATCGACGTCCGTGACCTGGCGGCCTGGATCCTGCTCGCGGCGGAGGAGGGGATCACCGGCCCCCTGAACGCCATGGGGGATCTAGTGCCTTTTGCCGAACTCATCAGCGCCTCCCACCAAGCGTCCGGCACGAACAGCACCATCATCACCGCCGATGAAGAGTGGCTGGTGGAACAGGGCGTCAACTACTGGTCCGGACCGGAGTCCCTGCCGCTCTGGCTCCCGCCCGGCCACGATGGCTTCATGGCCCGCAGCAACCGGAACGCCAAGGCCGCAGGAATGGTGCTTCGGCCCTGGCGGGAAACCCTGGCCGCCACGTTGGACGATGAATGCAGCCGCGGGCTGGACCGGCCCCGGAACGCCGGCCTGTCACCCGCCACGGAACGGCGCCTCGTGGAGATGCTCCACACCGGAGGCAGAGCCTAAGCAGCCACCGTCACCGGCTGGTGCTCCACCGGGAAATTCACGCTGCGCGCGATGAAGCAGACCTGGTTCGCCTCGTGGTGCAGGGACGCCGCCAGGCCGGCCTGGCCGGCGTCGGCCACCGTAACGTGCGGATGCAGCACCACCCGCTCGAACTGGCCGCTGCCGTCCCGGTTCAGCCGCATCAGCCCGGTGGCCTCGTCCCGGTAGTCCGTGACCACTACCCCGTGCTTCACCGCCACATGCAGATAGGACAGCATGTGGCACTGCGCCAGCGCGGCCAGCAGGAGCTGTTCGGGGTTGTAGCGTTCCCCGTCCCCGTGGAACGTCGGATCCGCGGAGCCCCGAAGGACCGGCAGGCCCGGAATGAGAACGTCGTGGTCCCGGGAGTAGGCCCGGTAGGACGAGGTACCGTCACCCCGGTTGCCGGTCCACTGGACCGTCAGCGCATACCGGTGCTGATCAAGACTCACTGCGGACTGCCGTCCTGGACAACATCGGCGGCCCGGGCACGCAGGGCGCGCGCAACGCCGTCGCGGTTCTCCAGCATCATCCGCCGCAGCGCGGCGCTTTCCGCCGGCAGCGACGCCAGGAACCCGTCCGTCCGGTCAATGGTGGCCTGCGTGGTCAGCAGCGCCGGGTAGAGGCCGACGACGATCTGCTGGGCGAGTGCGTGGGTCCGGGTTGCCACGATGCCCGGCACGGCCGCGAAGTACTTTTCCGAGTACGGTTCCAGCAGCGTGCGGTCCAGCACGCGCATGAAGCCCGCTACCGCCGATCCCTGCAGCGCGTTGGACAGCTCGCCCTTGACCACGATGGACTCCCAGGCCGCGGCCTTCGCCTCCGGGGTGGGGATGGCCGCCTTGGCCAGCGCCGCCGCATTCTGACCGCTGGAGGTGTTGTCCCGCGCCAGCTCGGCATCGATCCCGTCCTGCCCCATCCGGCCGCCAGCCACCAGGGATGCCACGAGTTCCCACCGCAGGTCCTGGTCCACGGCCAGCCCGTCCAGGACTACCGAACCGTCCAGGAGGCCTGCCACCCGGTCCAGCTGGGACGCGCTCCGCGCCAGCAGCGCAAAGGACTTGATGAACTGCAGCTGGGCGTCGGACCCGCCGGGAACCGTCGAAGCCAGGTCCCACAGCCGATCCACGGCGGCAACCGCCGTGGCTTCCCGGTGGTCTTCGGCCACATAGAAGTTGAGGGTTGTGGCCAGCTGGCGCAGCTGGACCAGGATCACGGAGGAGTCCGTTTCCGCGGCGACGTTGGACAGGATCAGCTCCACGTACTTCCGGGCAGGAGTCTCGCCGTCACGGGCGGCGTCCCAGGCGGAGTTCCACACCAGGGTCCGGGGCAGGCTGTCACCGAAATCCTTGAGGTGGGCGGTGGCGGTGGCCAGGGACTTCGGATCAAGCCGCACCTTGGCGTAGGCCAGGTCGTCGTCATTGATGAGGATGAGGTCCGGCTGTGCCATGCCGGCCAGTTCCGGCACTTCGGTGCGTTCGCCGTCGACATCCAGTTCCTCACGGTGCACCCGGGTGAGCTTGCCGCCGTCGTCCAGGTTGTAGAAGCCCACGGCAAGGCGGTGGGGGCGGATGGTGGGCCACTCGGGCACCGCGGACTGCAGGATCGCGAAGGACCGCAGCGCGCCAACCGGGTCCACGTCCAGCTCCGGGCTCAGCGTGTTGACGCCAGCGGTTTCCAGCCACTGCCGGCCCCAGTCGTCCAGGTCCCGGCCGCTGGCCTTCTCCAGCTCCACCAGCAGGTCCTGGAGTTCGGTGTTCTGCCAGGAGTGCTTGGCGAAATACTCGCGGACGCCGGCCATGAACTGTTCGGGGCCAACCCAGGCCACCAGCTGCCGGAGCACTGAGGCGCCCTTGGCGTAGGTGATGCCGTCAAAGTTAACCTCAACGTCCTGCAGGTCGTTGATCTCGGCGAAGATCGGGTGCGTGGTGGGCAGCTGGTCCTGTCGGTACGCCCAGGACTTCTCCACCGAGGCAAAGGTGGTCCAGGCGCTGGTGAAGGAGGTGGCTTCCACCGCTGCCAGGTGGGACATGTACTCGGCGAAGGATTCGTTGAGCCACAGGTCGTTCCACCACCGCATGGTCACCAGGTCGCCGAACCACATGTGCGCCAGTTCGTGGAGCACGGTGATGGCGCGGCGCTCGATCTGGGCGCCGGTGACCTTGCTGCGGAAAACGTAGCCTTCCAGGATGGTCACGGCCCCGGCGTTCTCCATGGCGCCGGCATTAAATTCCGGCACGAACAGCTGGTCGTACTTTTCGAAGGGGTAGGGGCAGCCGAACTGTTCCTCGAAGAACCCGAAGCCCTGCCGCGTGAGTTCGAAGATGTTCTCTGCATCCAGGAACTGCATCAGCGACTTCCGCGCAAAGACGCCGAGCGGGATGACGCGCCCGTCCGAGCTGGTGACCTCGCTGCGGACGGACTGGTACGGACCGGCAATCAGGGCCGTGACGTAGGAGGACAGGCGGGGTGTCGGCGCGAACGTCCACACGGACCTGGCCGTGCCGTCCTCGCCGGGAGTGGCCGGCACGGGCTCCGGGGTGGGGGAGTTGGAGACAACGTCCCAGTGGGACGGCGCCGTGACGGTGAAGGCGAAGCTTGCCTTCAGGTCCGGCTGCTCGAAGACGGCGAACATCCGGCGCGAGTCGGGAACTTCGAACTGGGTGTACAGGTAGACCTCGTTGTCCACCGGGTCCACGAACCGGTGCAGGCCTTCGCCGGTGTTCATGTAGGGCATGTCGGCCACCACGGTCAGTTCGTTGTGCTCCGCCAGGTCCGGAAGCTGGATCCGTACTCCGTCGGACACGGTGGCGGGATCGAGGCTGGTGCCGTTCAGGGTCACGCTGTGCACGGCCCGGGTCACGGCATCGATGAAGCTGGCTGCGCCGGGCGATGCCGTGAATTTCACGGTGGTGGTACTGCCAAAGACCTCTCCGCCGCGGGTCAGGTCCAGGCTGACATCGTAGGACTCGACGGTGATCAGTTCGGCGCGCTCACGGGCTTCGGCGCGCGTCAGGTTCATACCTGGCAAAGGAGGGCCTCCAGAAAAGTTCGGCTGCCGGCCGGTGGTCCCGGTTCCGGCACTGTGATGCATTCTTTCATCCTTGGGATCCTTGGCAAGTTGCGCAGCTCACAGCCGCCTCCGTTGCCCTCAGGACGGTTGGCCGGGCGGCCGCAGGGGTAGCGTTAAATACATGGGAAAGCTGCTGGATTCGGTGGATACCAAGGCCCTGCGCTTCGCCGTCGGGTTCCCCCTCGTCCTGGCCGCCGCCTTCGTCTACTGCGCGTCGCTGCTGCGCCCGGACCTTCCGGAGCCGCTCGCCATCCAGTGGACGGACGACGGCGGTGCCAACTTCGCGCCCTTCGGCGCCTACGTGGGCGTCGGCGCCGCATTCATTGTGCTCGCGGGCTGGCTGGTCCTGCTGCAGGCCGTCCCGCTGGGCAGGCCGGTGATGATGCGCAGGATCATGATGGGGGCCGGGCTGTTCCTGAGCCTGTTCATTACCTCCGCCCTTGCCGCAGGGCTGATCGGCCAAACCGGGCTGGACGACGCCCGGCAGTCCCACGTGGACATGACAGTCCTCGCCCTCGGCAGCGGCGCGGCCGTGTCGCTGGGCGTCGCCATGGCCATGGTCTACAAGGCCGACCGGCAATGGTCGCCTGACGACGACCGGGCGCTGCAGGCCGCCATCACCAGGGAACTCGATCCCGACCTTGCCCGGGACAGTATCCGGCTCTGGGTCCACGCCAGGAGTTCGGTCTTTGTCATGATCGCCATTGCCTCTCTCTTCCCGGCGGCCCTCATCGCCCTGGCGGTGCCGTGGCTGGGAATCCTGCTGGTGGCCCTGGCCCTCATCGGGGCCGCGTTCCTCTTCGCCCGGATCCGGGCGGACCGGCGCGGGCTGAAGGTCCTGCTGGCCGGAGTAGTCCCCGTCATGGATGTGCCGGCCGGTGCCATTTCGGATGCCAGCGCCGCTGAAGTGCGGGCTGCGGACTATGGCGGGTGGGGCTACCGGCACCACCGCGGGACCGCCGCCATGCTGGTCAGCAGCGGCCCCGCCGTCGTCGTGAGCAAGACCGACGGCCAGCGCCTGGCCGTCAGCGGCGGCAGCCGGGACTCCGCCGCGCGGCTGGCCGAAGTCCTCACCCGGGTGGCCGCCCGGGCCCGCGGCGGCGGGAACACTCCACCCGCCGCAGGGCTTCCGGAGTCCTGAGCGGGGCCGTTCCTAGTATCCTTATCGGTGTCGTTCCGGCCTCCACACGGCGGGCCGCCAGCTCCCACAACCGAACGGACTTTGCACGTGACTTCTTCCCCTGCCTTCCCGCGGGTCCACATCGCCACCGACCACGCAGGCATGGAGCTCAGCGCCCATCTGGTGTCCCACCTGACCGGCAAGGGATACGAGGTGGTGGACCACGGGCCCAAGGTGTACGACGCCCAGGACGACTACCCTTCCTTCTGCATCAACGCTGCCCTCGCTGTGGTCGCAGACCAGCAGGCGGGTGTCCACGCCCTTGGCATCGTGCTGGGCGGTTCGGGCAACGGTGAGCAGATCGCGGCCAACAAGGTCAAGGGCGTCCGCGCAGCCCTCGCGTGGAACCTTTCCACCGCCACACTGGCCCGTGAACACAACGATGCCAACGTGGTGGCTGTTGGCGGACGCCAGCACACGGTGGAAGAAGCCACCGAGCTGATCGAGGCGTTCCTGTCCGAGCCGTTCAGCAATGACGAGCGCCATGTGCGCAGGATCGGCAAGATTGCGGCCTACGAGGCAACCGGCGAGGTCATCGAGTAGTGCCTGAGGGCCATTCCGTCCGCAGGCTCGCGCGCCAGTTCGGCGACGTCTTCGCGGGTGACACGCTTGCCGTTTCCAGCCCCCAGGGCAGGTTCAGCGGGGGAGCGGCGCTGCTGGACGGGCATACCCTGCTCGGTGCCGAGGCGCACGGAAAGCACCTGTTCCTGCATTTCGACAACGCGTTGGTGCTGCACGTCCACCTTGGCCTGTACGGCGCCTGGAGCTTCGGCGGCGACAGCACCTTCACCGGGGCCTCCAGCATTGGTGCGCCGCGGCGCGTCGGCGAGCAGGAGGCCTTCGCTGACGGGGACGACGGCGGGGGCGCGCCTTACGCGGGCCCGCCGGCGCCCGTCGGGGCCGTGCGGGTCCGGCTCGCCGGGAGCCACGGCTGGGCAGATCTTCGGGGGGCCACTACCTGCGAAACCATCACTGCGGCAGAAGCCGGAGCCGTGCTTGCGCGGCTGGGACCTGATCCGCTGCGCAACCTCCGCGGCGACGCGGGCCGCTTTGCTGCCAACGTCCAGGCGCGGAAGACGCCGCTGGCCGCCCTGCTGATGGACCAGAAGGTGATTGCCGGCGTCGGGAACGTCTACCGCGCGGAAGTCCTGTTCCGCCGTCGGCTGGACCCCTGGCTGCCCGGAACGTCACTCCCGGACAGCGACGCCCGGAAGCTGTGGCGCGACATTGTTGCCGTTATGGGCGACGGCGTGGCGGACGGCCGCATCATCACCACGCCACCGAAATACTGGGCCCTCGATGGCACCACCGCGGCCAAGGCCGCCGCAGCCGGGGCGCCGGTGCCGGCCAAAAGCGCCCACTTCCCCGGCCGGGATGACGCCCACTTCGTCTACAAACGGCACGGCCTGCCCTGCAGGGTGTGCCGCACCATCGTGCTCATCGCCGACCTGGCCGGGCGGAACCTCTACTGGTGCCCGTACTGCCAACAGCCGCGGGACTAGCCAATCTCCTTCATGCACGCGGAAACGGGGCACTTCGACACGGACACGCCGCCCGCCGTCGTACATTCTTGCCCTGGCGCTGCCAAAGCGCCCCACGACGGCTCCTGCCTGAACACGAAAAGGCCCCTCCGCGGAGGGGCCTTCATGTTCTCTATGGAGGGGACGACGGGAATCGAACCCGCGTAATCAGTTTGGAAGACTGAGGCTTTACCATTAAGCTACGTCCCCGAAGGAAGATCCGTTTTTCGCGGAAACTCCGGGCTGGCTGTTCAAGCCGGATACAACTAAACCTAATCCATGGCCTACGTGTCAAATGTGCATTCGCGGCGCGTATCACCGTAGACTTGCCTGTGCACTTACGGGGTGTAGCTCAGCTTGGCTAGAGCGCCTGCTTTGGGAGCAGGAAGTCGCAGGTTCAAATCCTGTCACCCCGACTCTGCGTGACCAGGTCCGGTAGGCCTGGAGATCCATTGCGTTAGCAGAAACCAATCCCACAACCCAGGAGTACTTAGACCGTGAAGAGCGCTGTCGAGAACCTCACCCCCACGCGGGTCAAGCTCAATGTTGAGGTCCCCTTTGAGGAACTGAAGCCCAGCATCGACTCGGCCTACAAGACTGTTGCGTCGCAGATCCAGGTTCCCGGGTTCCGCAAGGGCAAGGTTCCTGCCAAGCTCATCGACCAGCGCGTCGGTCGCGGCTACGTCCTGGAGACGGCCATCAATGACGGCCTCAACGGCTGGTACCAGGCCGCCGTGCAGGAGTCGGGCATCCGCCCCCTCAGCCGCCCCGAGGTTGAGATCACCGAGGTTCCCGATCCCTCCGCGACCGACGGCGGCCTGAAGTTCGCCGCTGAGGTTGACGTCCGTCCCGAGATCGAGCTCCCGGACTACGCCGGCATCGAGGTCCAGGTTGCGGCTGCGGAATCCTCCGAAGCCGACGTGGACAAGGCCCTGGATGAACTGCGCGGCCGCTTCGGCACGCTGAAGTCCGTGGACCGTCCCGCAGCCGACGGTGACTTCCTCACCATCGACATCACCGCCACGATCGACGGCGAGGAAGTGGACTCCGCTGCCGGACTGTCCTACCAGGTTGGCGCCGGAACCATGCTCGAAGGCATGGACGAGGCCGTGACCGGCCTCAGCGCCGACGAGGACGCCATCTTCGACACCACCCTGGTTGGCGGCGACCACGCCGGCGAAGCCGCCCAGGTCAAGGTTGTGGTGAAGGCCGTCAAGGAGCGCGAACTGCCCGAGGCGAACGATGACTTCGCCCAGCTCGCCTCCGAATTCGACACCCTCGCCGAACTCCGCGAGGACCTGGCCAAGCAGGCCGCCGACTCCAAGATCGTGGAGCAGGGCGTTGAGGCCCGCGACAAGGTCCTGGACAAGCTGGTTGAACTGGTTGAGGTTCCCGTTCCGGACTCGGTGGTCGAAGAGCAGCTCGAAGCCCACTTCCAGGAGGGCAACGGCCACGGAGACGGCGAGCACGACACCGAGGAGCACCGCGAAGAGGTCCGCGCCAACACGGCCCGCGCTTTCCAGAACGAGATCATCCTTGACGCCATCGCCGAAAAGGAAGAAGTCAACGTCAGCCAGAACGAGCTGATCGACTACATCGTCACCACCGCCAGCCAGTACGGCATGGACCCCAACCAGTTCGCCCAGATCATCGACCAGAGCGGCCAGGTCCCCATGATGGTTTCCGAGGTCCGCCGCCGCAAGGCACTGGCTGTTGTCCTGGGCCAGGCCACGGTGACCGACACCGAGGGCAACACTGTTGACCTCAGCGACTTCGTCCGCCCCGGCGGCGAGGAAGCCCCCGCTGCAGAGGCAGCCGACGCTGACGCAACCGAAGCCCCCGAGGCCGAGGTTGTCGAGGCTGAGGACGCCACGGCAGAGGCCAAGGCCTAGTCCTTAACACCCGCAGTGGCGGCCCCCGGATCCTTCCGATCCGGGGGCCGTTCGCGTTGGACCTGAAACCGCACGGTGGGGATTCGGCCATCGTGCGCCGTCAGCGAACAGCCGTCGGTGCGCGAACAAATCGCCGGGGAAACCGGTTAGTGTCCAAGTAGTGATTTTCAGTGATGTCACCGTCACCAGTGAGAGGTAAGTAAACATGTCACAGCACTCAGAGGCCCCCCGGATGGCGACCGTCGATCCTGCAGCCCAGGACAACTACATTTACAACCGCCTTCTCAAGGAGCGGATCATCTGGCTGGGCTCGGAGGTGCGTGATGACAACGCCAACGCGATCTGCTCGCAGCTGCTCCTGCTTTCGGCCGAGAACCCGGAAAAGGACATCTACCTCTACATCAACTCGCCCGGCGGCTCCGTCACCGCGGGCATGGCCATCTACGACACCATGCAGTTCATTCCCAACGACGTCGTAACCGTCGCCACCGGCCTGGCCGCTTCCATGGGCCAGTTCCTGCTTTCTTCGGGCACCAAGGGCAAGCGGTACGCCACGCCCAACGCCCGCGTCCTGATGCACCAGCCCTCCGGCGGCATCGGCGGCACGGCCTCGGACATCAAGATCCAGGCCGAGCTCATCCTGCACATGAAGAAGGTCATGGCGGAACTGACGGCGGAACAGACCGGCCAGTCTGTTGAGACCATCCTCAAGGACAACGACCGCGACAAGTGGTTCACCGCTACAGAGGCCCTCGAATACGGCTTCTTCGACAAGATTGCCGCACACGCCGGCTCTGTGTCCGGCGGCGGCGGAACGTCCAACGGATCGTCCGGCGACTCAGCCTCCCAGAACTAACCGGCAACCAGAACACTTCGATCAGGAGCAAAGACAATGAACTACAACTTCGGGTGGTCCGCCGGCAATCTTCCGTCCAGCCGCTACGTCCTGCCGCAGTTCGAGGAGCGCACGCCCTACGGCTTCAAGCGCCAGGACCCGTACACCAAGCTGTTCGAGGACCGCATCATCTTCCTCGGAGTGCAGGTTGACGACGCCTCGGCCGACGACATCATGGCCCAGCTGCTGGTCCTTGAGTCCACCGACCCGGACCGCGACATCACCCTCTACATCAACTCCCCGGGCGGGTCGTTCACGGCCATGACGGCGATCTACGACACCATGCAGTACATCCGTCCCGAAATCCAGACCGTCTGCCTGGGCCAGGCCGCCAGCGCCGCTGCTGTCCTGCTGGCCGCCGGTACTCCGGGCAAGCGCCTGGCACTGCCCAACGCCCGCGTCCTGATCCACCAGCCGGCATTGTCCGGCGGCCAGGGCGGCCAGGCCTCCGACCTGGAGATCCAGGCGGCCGAGGTCATGCGCATGCGGTCCTGGCTCGAGGACACGCTGGCCCATCACTCCGGCCGCACGTCGGAGCAGGTCAACAACGATATTGAGCGCGACAAGATCCTTACCGCCGAAGAGGCACAGGCCTACGGCCTGATCGACCAGGTGCTTGATTCACGCAAGATCAAGCCCCAGGCAATCACGAGGTAGCAGTACCCAAAGCCGGTGCGGCCCAGTTCATTTGGCCGCACCGGCCTTTTCTTTCCACCCTTGAGGGCGAATGTGACCTAGAGTGGATGTTGTCACAAACCGGCTCACTGGGGCCGGTCAACGATTTCAGCAACGGTGCAGGGCTGCCTGGCAGCAGGATACTAAGGGGTTCACATATGGCTCGGATTGGCGAGAGCACGGATCTGCTGAAGTGCTCTTTCTGTGGAAAGAGCCAGAAGCAGGTGCGCAAGCTCATTGCCGGGCCCGGTGTCTACATCTGTGATGAGTGCATCGAGTTGTGCAACGAAATCATCGAAGAGGAGCTCGCGGAGGTCGCAGACCTCGGCAGCTTTGAACTGCCCAAGCCGCGTGAGATCTTCGACTTCCTGCAGGAATACGTCATCGGGCAGGAGCCCGCTAAACGCTCCCTCGCCGTCGCGGTCTATAACCACTACAAGCGGATCCAGGCGGGCCACGCACCCAAGTCCGGGAGCCTGGGGGACGGCGCGCACCACGACGACGTCGAAATCGCCAAGTCGAACATCCTCCTTATCGGCCCCACCGGCTGCGGCAAGACCTACCTGGCCCAGACACTTGCCCGGCGCCTGAACGTGCCGTTCGCCGTCGCGGACGCCACCGCCCTGACCGAGGCCGGCTATGTGGGCGAGGACGTGGAGAACATCCTCCTCAAACTCATCCAGGCCGCTGACTATGACGTCAAGAAGGCCGAACAGGGCATCATCTATATCGATGAGATCGACAAGATCTCCCGCAAGAGCGAGAACCCCTCCATCACCCGTGACGTTTCCGGCGAAGGAGTGCAGCAGGCGCTCCTGAAAATCCTGGAGGGCACCGTTGCCTCCGTCCCGCCCCAGGGCGGACGAAAGCACCCGCACCAGGAATTCATTCAGATCGACACCACGAACGTACTGTTCATCGTGGCCGGGGCTTTCGCAGGCCTCGAAGAGATCATCGGCTCCCGCTCCGGCCGCAAGGGCATCGGCTTCGGCGCGCCACTGAACGAGGCCAGCAAGAAGATAGACTCCTACGGCGAAGTCATGCCTGAGGATTTGCTGAAATTCGGCCTGATCCCGGAATTCATTGGCCGCCTCCCGGTGATCACCACGGTGTCCAACCTGGACCGGGACGCCCTGATCCAGATCCTCTCCACGCCCAGGAACGCGCTGGTGAAGCAGTACCAGAAGATGTTCCAGATCGACGGCGTGGAGCTGGTGTTCGACGACACCGCGCTGGAAGCCATCGCCGACCAGGCCCTGGAGCGCGGCACCGGCGCCCGTGGCCTCCGCGCCATCCTGGAGGAAGTGCTGCTTCCCGTCATGTTCGATCTGCCCAGCCGCGAGGACGTGGCCAGCGTGGTGATCACTGAGGACGTGGTCCTGCGCGGGGCCGAACCTACCATGATTCCGCACGTGGCCAAGCGCCGTAAGTCTGCCTGACCGAGAGGACCTTCGTGACTGCACCTGTAAAGAACAAAGCCGACTTCTGGTTCGATCCCCTCTGCCCGTTCGCCTGGGTCACCTCCCGCTGGATTGGTGAGGTGGAAGCCGTCCGCGATATCGAGACGGAGTGGCACGTCATGAGCCTCGCCGTCCTGAATGAGGGACGCGACCTGGAGCCCGCCTACCGGGAGTCCATGGACAACGCCTGGGGCATGGTCCGCGTGATCATCGCCGCCAGGGAAGAGCATGGCCCGCAGGTCATCAAGCCGCTTTACGACGCCATGGGCACGCTGATCCATAACCAGGGCGAAAAGGACCGCACACAGGTCATCACCAAGGCCCTGGCTGAGTGCGGCCTGCCCGCCTCCCTGGCCGATGCCGCCACCACCGATGCCTATGACCGGCAGCTGCGGGCCAGCCACGATGAAGGCATCTCGCTCGTGGGCCAGGACGTAGGCACGCCAGTGGTCGCGTTCAACGGAACCGCGTTCTTCGGGCCCGTGCTGACCCGCATTCCCCGCGGCGAGGAAGCCGGCAGGATCTGGGACGCCACCACGGCCATCGCCGCGTACCCGCACTTCTTCGAGCTGAAGCGCAGCCGCACGGAGAGCCCTGAATTCGACTGATCACCTACCCGCCGCTTGGCGGGTGAGTCCACAAGGGCCCCGGAAGAAGTACCAGCGTGTAGTTCCTCCGGGGCCCTTGTGCATGCCATGGGGCAGGAGAACAATGGTTCTTACCCACTTCGAAAGAAGCGGGACGCAGGAACCAAAGATCCAGTGATATGTAATTTGACGCAGCCATCGGCAAAGTTGAATGCAAGCTACCAGTGACGGTGTAGCAAGACCTGGAGTTCAGAGGATCTTGCCAGACCATCGAGATAACGTCACAAGATGGCCGAAAGTCGAAGCCCCACCAACGGCAAAACGCTGATGGGGCTTCCCCTTTGCCCGGAAATGGGACTTGGCTGAATCCGTACGGCTGTCAGGCCTTGGCGGGTTCGTCGCTCGGAGCGAGGGCGACATCGGTCACCGACAGGTCCCCGTCACCCACCACCAGCGTGATCTCGCGCGCGTTGGACGCCGCCTTCAAGTCAGCCAGCCCTGCCTGCAGCTGCGCTGTCAGTGCCTCCGGGGCCGTGATGGTTGCGGACAGAACCTCCGTGCGCTGCTTGACCTTCGCCTCGGACTTGGCCTTGCGGACACCGCTGAGGGCCACGCCCACGGTTGCCAGCATGGTGGTGTCCCCGCCCGGGATCTCCAGCGCAGCCGGCCAAGCGGCCCGGTGCACCGACCCGTTGCGCCACCAGCTCCAGACTTCCTCGGTGGCGAACGGCAGGAACGGCGCAAAGAGCCGCAGCAGGGTGTCCAGGGTGGTGGCCAGGGCAGCCAGCACGGATGCCTGTTCGGCTTCGCCGGCCGCTCCGTAGGCGCGGTCCTTGATCAGCTCCACGTAGTCGTCCGTGAACTGCCAGAAGAACGTCTCCGTAAGCTGCAGGGCACGGGCGTAGTCGTAGTTGTCGAACGCCTTGGTGGACTGGGCCACGACGTCGGCGAGCTGGGCCAGCAGCGCCCGGTCCAAGGAGTTGGTGAGGGCGGAGAGGTCGCCGCCGAGCACCGAGTTCTCGGTGGCGCCCAGGTTCAGCACGAACTTGGAGGCATTGAGCAGCTTGATGGCCAGGCGGCGGCCGATCTTCATCTGCGCGATCTCGTAGGCGGTGTCGGCGCCGAGGCGTGCCGAAGCGGCCCAGTAGCGGACCGCGTCCGAACCGTACTCGTTCAGCACATCGGTGGGGACCACCACGTTGCCCTTGGACTTGGACATCTTCTTCCGGTCCGGGTCCAGAATCCAGCCTGAGATGGCCGCGTGCTTCCACGGGGCGCAGTCCTGCAGGGCGTCGGCGCGCACCACCGAGGAGAAGAGCCAGGTCCGGATGATGTCGTGGCCCTGGGGGCGGAGGTCGAACGGGTAGACCTTGGCGAAGAGGTCCTCGTCACGGCTCCATCCGCCCACGATCTGCGGGGTCAGCGAGGAAGTGGCCCAGGTGTCCAGGACGTCGGCGTCACCAGTGAAGCCGTTGGGCTGGTCGCGCTGTGCCTCCTCGAATCCGGGGGCAGCGTCCGCTGCGGGATCCACGGGCAGCATCGCGTCGGAGGGCAGGATGGGATTGTCGTAGTCCGGGTTGCCCTCCGCGTCGAGCGGGTACCAGACGGGGATGGGCACGCCGAAGAACCGCTGGCGGGAGACCAACCAGTCACCGTTCAGGCCTGCGATCCAGTTTTCGTAGCGGGAGCGCATGAAGGTCGGGTGGAAGTCGATCTCCTTGCCCCGGCCGATCAGGCGTTCGCGGCGGTCCTCGTCGCGGCCGCCGTTGCGGATGTACCACTGGCGGGAGGTGACCACTTCCAGGGGCTTGTCGCCCTTCTCGAAGAAGTTTACCGGGTGGGTGATCTTCTTGGGCTCCCCGTCCAGCAGGTCGGCTTCCTTGAGCAGTTCCACCACGGCTTCCTTGGCGGAGAAGGCAGTCTTGCCTGCGATCGCGGCGTACGCTTCCTTGCCGGCGTCGCTGGTGATCCATTCCGGGGTCTCGCCGATGATGCGGCCGTCGCGGCCCATGATGGCGCGGGTGGGAAGCTGGAGTTCACGCCACCAGGTGACGTCCGTCAGGTCGCCGAAGGTGCAGACCATGGCGATGCCGGAGCCCTTGTCCGCCTTGGCCAGCGGGTGCGCTTTGACCTCGAGCTCGACGTCGAACAGCGGGGACTTCACGGTCTTGCCGAACAACGGCTGGTACCGCTCGTCGTCGGGGTTCGCCACCAGTGCGGCGCATGCGGCCAGCAGTTCGGGGCGCGTGGTCTCGATGAAGACCTTGTCCCCGTCTTCTGTGAAGAAGGGGTACCGGTAGTAGGCGCCGGGAACCTCGCGGTCCTCGAGCTCAGCCTGCGCCACCGCGGTGCGGAACGTGACGTCCCACAGCGTGGGCGCCTCGGCCATGTACGCGTCGCCGGCGGCCAGGTTGGCCAGGAAGGCGCGCTGGGACACAGCGCGGGAGGTGTCGTCGATGGTGCGGTAGGTCAGGTCCCAGTCAACGGACAGGCCCAGGGTCTGGAACAGGTTTTCGAAGACCTTCTCGTCCTCAACAGCCAGTTCCTCGCAGAGCTCGATGAAGTTCTGGCGTGAGACGACGTCGAAATCGCGCTGGTTCTTTGCCGGCTGGGCGGGCGGCTGGTAGTCGGCGTTGTAGGGAATGGCGGGATCGCAGCGGACCCCGTAGTAGTTCTGGACGCGGCGTTCGGTGGGAAGGCCGTTGTCGTCCCAGCCCATGGGGTAGAAGACGTTCTTGCCGGTCATGCGCATGTAGCGCGCCTGGACGTCCGTCTGGGTGAAGGAGAACATGTGGCCTACATGCAGGGATCCCGACGCGGTGGGCGGGGGAGTGTCGATCGAGTAGACCTGCTCCCGCGTGGTGTCGGGGTTGAACTTGTAGGTTCCCTCGGCCAGCCAGCGCTGGGTGAGCGCTGTTTCGAGGCCTTCGAGGGCCGGCTTGTCCGGAACGTTGATGGGGGCGGTGGTGGGCGTGTCTGTACCCTGCGTGTCTTCAGCCATTGGGCAATTCTTTCATGCCTGCTTCCATCCCACCCAACCCGTCCCGCCCCGCCGGATGTGAAGGCGGGTAGCATGCGGCGTATGGTCCAACGGCACGGCACTTTTGGCATCAAGCGCATCTACAATCCACCGGCGGACGACGACGGCTGCCGGGTGCTGGTGGACCGGCTCTGGCCGCGGGGGATGCCCAGGCAGGATGCGGCCATCGACCTCTGGCTCAAGGACGTGGCCCCGTCCGCAGGGCTGCGCAAGGACTTCAACCACCGCCCCGAACGGTTCGCCGAATTCAGCGAACGCTACCGGCAGGAACTGGATTCAAATCCCGCGGTGGAGACGCTGCTGGAGCTGGCCGCCGGACACCCCAGGGTCACCCTGCTCTACGCCGCCCGCAACACCGAAGTGAACCATGCCCTCGTCCTGCTCGATTACCTCCGGGGACGTCCTGCCGGCTGATCCCGTTAGGGTGGTGCCATGACGAAGGACTTGCAGAAAAAGGCAGCACTTGTGACCGGCGCGAGCAGCGGAATTGGTGAAGCGGCGGTACGTGCGCTGCGCGCCGACGGATGGACGGTCTTCGCCGTGGCGCGCCGCGCCGAACGCCTCGCGTCCCTCGAAAGCGAAACGGGCGCCGTCGCGCTTCCAGCTGACATTGCAGAGGACGACGACGTGTCCCGGCTTGTGGCGCAGGTTACCGGCGCCGGCGGCATCGATACCCTCATCAACATCGCCGGCGGCGCCCGCGGCGCCGACAGGATTGGTGACGCCAGTACGGCTGACTGGGAATGGATGTACCAGGTCAATGTCCTGGGCACCATGAAGCTCACCCGCGCCTTCCTGCCCATGCTGCGCGCCACCGGCGAAGGAACAGTCCTGAACCTCACGTCCACCGCCGGGCTGGACGCCTACGAGGGCGGCGGCGGCTACAACGCCGCGAAGTTCGCCCAGCACGCCATGACCAACGCGCTCCGGCTTGAAGAGGTGGAGAACAATGTCCGCGTCATCGAGGTGGCGCCGGGCCTGGTGCAGACCGAGGAATTCGCCCTGAACCGCCTGGGCGACGCGCAGGCGGCGGACAAGGTCTACCAGGGCGTTGAGAAGCCGCTGACCGCAGAGGACGTTGCCGATGTTGTCCGCTACGCCGTCACGGTTCCGCACCACGTCAACCTGGACCAGATCGTCATCCGGCCGGTGGCGCAGGCCGCCAACCACAAGCTGATCAGGAAAGGCTGAGCCGCCAAGGAGGTGCTAGGGGACCCGTACGTTAAGCGTGGCCGCCACTGCGGCGTGGTCCGTCCCGCCAATCCGGTGGACCGAGTAGCCGGAAGCGCTGATGTCCGGGCTGGTCACCAGATGGTCCAGCGCGATGCCCGGCAGGCGGTAGCCGCGCATCGGCCAGGTAGGCGCCAGCCTGCGGCCAGCGGCAGCCGCAACGTCCACCAGGGGCCGGGTGCCGCCCTGTCCGGACAGCAGCCTGCGGAACTCCCGATGGTCATAGGTGGCGTTGAAGTCGCCCGCCATCAAGACGGGACCAGATCCGTTATCTGCCCTCGCCACTGCAGCCAGGTCGCTGCGCCATTGATCGAGGCCGTCCCCCACCGGGGCCAGGGCATGGACGGCCATCACCCGCAGGCTGGTGCCGTTGGCGTCGCCGAGGTCGAGGCGCGCCACCGGCATGGCGAACCGGGTGTCCGGGAGCACTCCGCTGGCTGTCAGCTTGTATGAGGAGTAGATGGCGGAGCCGCCGGCGCGCTCCCTGGCATGGGCAACGCGGTGGGGGAGCAGTCCGTCCAGTCCCGCCGCCGTGAGTTTTCGCGCCAGGTCAGGCGTGTACTCCTCAACCGCCAGCAGGTCCACCTGCAGGTGACGCACCAGCGCCACGATGTCGCCTGCGTCCGCGCCGCCCAACTCAGCGTTGACGCTCATGGCAACCAGGGAGGCGGACGTTCCGGCGGCCTCGGCGGCAGGTTCGCGGATGTCCAGCGGGAAAAGCCAGAAGACCTGGCAGCCCGCCAGGACTGCGGCCAGGACCTGCTGCCATCGGCTCCGCCCCGCGAAGGCCAGGAACAGGGCAGCGGCGGCGGGCACCGCGAGCCACGGCGTGAAGGCCACCAGCTGGACACCCAGCACAGGCCAGTCGGCAGGGACCGCCCGGACCGTTGACACCGCTGCCACCGGCAGGGCAAGAGGAATGAACAGCCACCTGCACACTGTCGCTGCACGCCGCCGGCCGGGGGGACGTCCGGAAGCTGTCATGACGCGAGTCTAGGCAATGCGGCCCCGCGGCGTCAGCCCGGGACTGGCCCGGTCCGCTGAAAGCGCCCACATCCCTGGAATGGCACTGGACCCTGCGGCGATAGTAGACTCTGGAGTGGCTATGACCCGGCAATCACCGGTGAGCTTCCGGAAGAACGCGCGGCCGCGCCTTGCAGGGCGGTGGGCGTCAGTAGAACCGGACGGGTAAGCCCGTCACAGCAGTAATGAGAGGCCGGAGCCAGCGGCCGTTCCCCAGGGAACACGCAGCGCCGGTAAGTGAGGTGGTACCGCGGTCAAGTGCAGTCTTCGGACGGCACGGCAGCCGTCCTCGCATCCTGAACGGAACGTCCGGCCCTGCCGGGAGTTCACCCACGCTCAACCCAGGATGTCGAAAATGACGTTTTACCCCAAGGCCTCAGCCTCCAGCACCTCTTCCAACGGCAGCAGCGCCGGTGTTACCGCCTCCGTGAAGTTTCCGGAGATCGAAGAGCGCATCCTGAAGTACTGGGACCAGGACGGCACCTTCCAGGCCAGCATCGACCAGCGCAGCGCCGACGTCCCCGGCGGTGAGCCCGGCAGCAACGAATTCGTGTTCTACGACGGACCTCCCTTCGCCAACGGCCTGCCGCACTACGGCCACCTGCTCACCGGTTACGCCAAGGACCTGGTGGGCCGCTACCAGACGCAGCGCGGCAAGCGGGTGGAACGCCGCTTTGGCTGGGACACCCACGGCCTGCCTGCCGAGCTGGAGGCCATGAAGCAGCTGGGCATGACGGACAAGACCCAGATCGAGGCCATGGGCATCGACAAGTTCAACGACGCCTGCCGCGCCTCGGTGATGAAGTACGCGGATGAGTGGCGCAGCTACGTCACCAGGCAGGCCCGCTGGGTGGACTTCGACAACGACTACAAGACACTGAACGTCGAGTACATGGAGTCGGTCCTCTGGGCATTCAAGCAGCTGCACGACAAGGGCCTGACGTACAACGGCTACCGGGTGCTGCCGTACTGCTGGAAGGACGAGACGCCGCTGTCCAACCATGAGCTGCGCATGGACGACGACGTCTACAAGAACCGCCAGGACCAGACCGTCACCGTCACGTTCCCTATCCTTGCCGGGGACTCGGAACTGTCCAAGGAGCTTGCCGGCGTGCAGGCGCTGGCCTGGACCACCACCCCCTGGACGCTGCCCACCAACGCCGCGCTCGCCGTCGGGCCTTCCATCACCTATGCCGTGCTGCCGGCCGGCCCCAACGGCATCAAGGCCGCCTCTGCGGACGCCCCGGTCACGGGCAGTTTCCTGCTCGCGGCGGACCTCCTGGGTGCCTATGCGAAGGACCTCGGATACGGGAGCTTCGAAGACGCGGAAGCCGCGGTGGTGTCCACCCACACCGGCGCCGAACTGGAAGGGCTTGAGTACCAGCGGCTCTGGGACGACTTTGCCGACAACGAAAAATACGGCATGGAGAACGCCTGGCGCTTCGTGGTGGCCGACTACGTCACCACCACCGATGGCACCGGCATCGTGCACCAGGCGCCGGCCTACGGCGAAGACGACCAGAAAGTCTGCGAGGAGGCAGGCATCCCTGTGGTGCTCTCCGTGGACGAAGGCGCCAAGTTCCTGCCATTGTTCAAGCACGGCGACCTCCACGACATCGTGGGCCTGCAGGTCTTCGAGGCCAACAAGCCCATCACCCAGGTGCTGCGCGCCCAGGGTCGGCTGGTCCGGCAGGCCAGCTACGAGCACAGCTACCCGCACTGCTGGCGCTGCCGCAACCCGCTGATCTACCGTGCGGTGTCCTCCTGGTACGTGGAGGTCACCAAGTTCAAGGACCGGATGTCCGAACTGAACCAGGAGATCAACTGGATCCCCGGCAACGTCAAGGACGGCCAGTTCGGCAAATGGCTGGAGAACGCGCGCGACTGGTCCATCAGCCGCAACCGTTTCTGGGGCAGCCCCATCCCGGTGTGGCAGTCAACCGATCCCGAATACCCCCGCACCGACGTTTACGGCTCCCTGGCCGAGATCGAGGCGGACTTCGGGCGGCTCCCGCTGAACAAGGACGGCGAAGTGGACCTCCACCGGCCCTTCATCGACGAACTGACCAGGCCCAACCCGGATGATCCGCGCACGCCCGAAGAGGGCCAGTCCGTCATGCGCCGCGTGGAAGATGTCCTGGACGTGTGGTTCGACTCCGGCTCCATGCCCTACGGCCAGGTGCACTACCCGTTCGAAAACGAGGCCTGGTTCAACACCCACAACCCCGCGGACTTCATCGTGGAGTACATCGGCCAGACCCGCGGCTGGTTCTACATGCTGCACATCCTGTCCACCGCGCTGTTTGACCGGCCCGCCTTCCGCAACGTCATCAGCCACGGCATCGTGCTGGGCTCCGACGGCCAGAAGATGTCCAAGAGCCTGCGCAACTACCCGGACGTCTCAGAGGTCCTGGACCGCGACGGTTCCGACGCCATGCGCTGGTTCCTCATGTCCAGCCCCATCCTCAGGGGCGGCAACCTGATCGTCACCGAGCAGGGCATCCGCGACGGCGTCCGCCAGGTCATCCTGCCGCTCTGGAACGTGTACAGCTTCTTCACCCTGTACACGAACGCCGCGAACGGTGGCGCCGGCTACGACGCCAAGCTCCGCTACGAGGGCTACCGGGACACCCTTGACCAGTACCTGCTGGCCAACACCGGTGACCTGGTCCGCACCATGACGGCGCAGCTGGACACCTATGATATTTCCGGCGCCTGCGACTCCCTGCGCAGCTACCTGGACATGCTCACCAACTGGTACGTCCGCCGCAGCCGCCAGCGGTTCTTTGACGAGGACCAGGACGCCTTCGACGCGCTGTTCACCGCGCTGGAGACCGTGACCCGGGCGGCGGCATCGCTGCTGCCGCTGGTCTCCGAGGAAATCTGGCGCGGCCTGACCGGCGGCCGGTCCGTGCACCTTGCCGACTGGCCGGACGCGGACCTCTTCCCCGCGAACCCGTCCCTGGTGGAAGCCATGGACCGGGTCCAGCAGATCTGCTCCACCGGTTCCTCGCTCCGCAAGGCAGCCAACCTGCGGGTCCGGCTGCCGCTGCAGGAACTGACAGTCGTGGCACCCGGCGCGGACGCCCTGCAGGGGTTTGCCGCCGTCGTCGCCGATGAACTGAACCTCCGTTCCGTCCGCCTGCTGGACGCCGCCACCGCTTCACCGGAGGAGTTCGGGATCCAGCAGAAGCTGGTGGTCAACGCCCGCGCTGCCGGGCCGCGCCTGGGCAAGAACGTCCAGGTTGCCATCAAGGGGGCCAAGTCAGGGGACTGGTCCGTAAACGACGACGGCGTGGTCACCTCCGGGGGGCTCCAGCTGGAGCCCCAGGAGTACACGCTGGAGACAGTGGTGGCCGAGTCCGAGGGGGCCTCGGCAGCTGTCGCCGTGCTGCCCGGCGGCGGGTTCGTCGTCCTGAACACGGAAGTCACCCCCGAACTTGAGGCCGAAGGGCTGGCCCGCGACATGGTCCGGGCCATCCAGCAGGCCCGCAAGGATGCCGGGCTCAACGTCAGCGACCGGATCCGTACCACGGTCACCGCACCGCAGAACGTCGTGGATGCCCTGCTGGCCAACGCCGAACTGGTCAAGGGCGAGACCCTCACCGTGGACCTCACGGCAGAACCGGGCACAATGTCTGAACCCGCCGTCGCGGTTGAAAAAGTGGAGGCCTAGGACATGACTGACGAATTTTCCGTGGAGAGCGTCTACGCCGAACTGCTGGGACGGGCGCCGGAAAACAAGATGGAGCCCCGTCTGGCTCCGCTGTTCCGGGCAATGGACGTGCTGGGTGAGCCCAACAAGGCGTTCCCGATCATCCACGTGACCGGAACCAACGGCAAGACGTCCACGTCCCGGATGATCGAATCGGTGCTCCGCGCCCACGGCCTGAGCACCGGACGCTACACCAGCCCGCACCTGTCCAAGGTCACCGAGCGGATCAGCATTGACGGCCATCCGGTATCCGACGAGACATTCGTCAGGATCTGGGACGAGATCAGGCCCTATCTGCAGATCGTGGACTCCGAGCTCGAAGCCGAGGGGCAGCCGCGCCTGACCTACTTCGAGTGCCTCACCATCCTGGGCTTCGCCATCTTCGCCGACCAGCCAGTCAACGTGGCCATCATCGAGGTGGGCCTGGGCGGGATCACCGACGCCACCAATGTGGGTGATGGGCAGGTATCAGTCGTCACGCCGATCTCGCTGGACCACACCGAGCTCCTGGGGGACACCACCGAGGACATCGCCCACGAAAAGGCAGGCATCATCAAGCCCGGCGGCTACCTCATCAGCGCTGCCCAGCCCCTCGATGCAGCCCAGGTGCTGCTGGAGAAGGCGAAAGAGGTGGGCGTTCCGTTCCGCTTCGAGGGCGTGGAGTTCGGCGTCGAGTCGCGGACAGTGGCTGTTGGCGGGCAGATGGTGACCATCCAGGGCATCGCCGGCCGCTATCCGGACCTCCTGGTGCCGCTGCACGGTGCACACCAGGCGCAAAACGCTGCCGTGGCGGTGGCCGCTTTGGAGGCATTCTTCGGCGGTGAAAAGGAGCTCGACCTCGAAGTGCTGCAGGAAGGCTTCGCGGAGGTAACGTCGCCCGGCCGCCTGGAGGTGGTCCGGACCGCGCCCACCATCATCGTGGACGCCGCCCACAACCCCGACGGCATCAAGGCCTCCGCCGCCGCACTGCAGGAAGCGTTCACGTTCACCAGGCTGGTTCCGGTGGTTGGCGTCCTCAAGGAGAAGGATGCCGAGGAGATCCTGCGCGAAATCAGGGAATCGCTCGGGGACATGGCGGTGGAGTACTGCTTCACCCAGTCCAACTCTCCGCGGGCGGTTCCGGCTGCGGAGCTCGCCGAACTGGCGATCGACCTGGGATTCGGTGAGGACAACGTTCACGTCGCCGAAAAGCTGGATGATGCGCTCGAATGGGCCGTGGAACGCGCCGAAGCCAATGACGACCTTTCCGGCGGCGTCCTGGTCACGGGTTCCATCACCCTGGTGGCAGAGGCGCGGATCCTGCTCGGAAAAACGGAGGCGTGACCGTGGCCAGACTGACCAAAGCCCAGCGCGAGTGGCGCCCCGGGATGCCAAAGAAGCGCCGGTCCACCAAGGTGATGTTCGCCTCCACCGTGCTGCTCCTGGAAGCGTTCGTCATGTTCTTTGCCACCCTGGTGGTGTTTGGCCTGCGCCGCGGAGAGTTCCCGCCGGCCCTGATCCTGGGCGTGGGCATCGCCCTCAGCGTGGTCATGATCTTCGCCTGCGCGGTCCTCAACAAGCCCTGGGGGATCGGCCTGGGATGGATCCTGCAACTGGTCCTGATCCTCACCGGCATCTTCGAGCCCGCCATGTTCCTGGTGGGGGCGCTCTTCGCGGTGGCCTGGTGGTACGGAATCCGGACCGGCATCCGCCTGGACCGGGAGGCCGCGCAGCGCGCCCGCGAACAGGCAGAATGGGAAGCCGCCCATCCGGACGGGGCCGCTGGTCCCGCCCAGCCGCAGTCCCCGTAGCCTGTCCCTTTAGACTTATCCCGAAACCCCACCAACGCATTGGAGCAGTTGTGACTATTGAGCGCACCCTCGTCCTGATCAAGCCCGACGGCGTCGCCCGTAACCTGACCGGCGCCATCCTGGCCCGGATCGAAGCCAAAGGCTACAGCCTTGTTGAACTGAAGAAGGTTGACGCCACCCGCGAACTGCTGGAGCAGCACTACGAGGAGCACGTGGGCAAGCCGTTCTACGAGCCGCTGGTGGAGTTTATGCTGAGCGGAACCGTAGTGGCGGCCATCTTCGAAGGCCACCGCGTCATTGAGGGCTTCCGGTCTCTGGCCGGTACCACGGACCCCACGACGGCGGCCCCGGGCACCATCCGCGGCGACTTCGGCCGGGACTGGGGCCTGAAGGTCCAGCAGAACCTGGTGCACGGCTCCGATTCGACCGACTCCGCCGAGCGCGAGATCAAGATCTGGTTCCAGGGCTGAGCCCACCGAAATGACAGATAAGGCCAATGTTCTTCGCGAACATTGGCCTTATCTGTCATGTGGCGGTGTGGGCTAGAAGCCGGAGGTTCCCGCAAAGACCTGGATGAACGCGAAGAAGATGGTGGCCACGACGGCAACGTACAGCAGTGCCGTGATGATCCAGCCGGAATCACCCAGCACCCGGGCGGCCCCCGCGGGCATGGGAATCACTCCGGCAGTGATGTTCCTGATGGTGGTCCACACGAAGAGCGGAATCATGGCCGCCCAGACGATCATGCAGAACGGGCACAGGATGTGGATGGAATACAGCGCCTGCGACCACAGCCAAACGACGAACGCGAAGCCGAGCGTGACGCCCACCTGCAGCCCCACCCAGTACCAGCGGGCGAAGGCGGCGCCTGACAGCAAGGCCATGCCCACCGTGATGGTGATGGCGAAGGCCACGATGCCAATAAACATGTTGGGGAAACCGAACAGGGAACTCTGCCACGTCTGCATGACCTGGCCACAGGAGATCCAGGGGTTCACGTCGCACACTGTGGTGTGGTTGGGGTCCTTGAGCACCTCGAGCTTTTCCAGGACCAGGGTTCCGGAGGCCAGCCAGCCCACGATTCCGGTAATGACCAGGAGCCAACCGAACGGCCGGTTCCGGGCCATCCGCGGAACGCCTGCGGCAGCAGTGGTCTGCGGATTCGTGGCCCTTTCCTGCTCATGGGCGCTGACGGGGGAGATGCTGGGCATGGGTGTTGCGTCCTTTTCGTCCGGTGCTCCTGTGCCTGATTGTAACGCCGCAGGCTGGAGCCACTACACAGCAACGGGATCAGCATCCCCTGCTTCCGCGGCGATCCGGCCCGGATGTGAGAGAATGAACGTGGCTGGAAGCCGATCCACATTCGGACTCCGGTCCGGTGGTATGTTCCCAAGACCGCCAATGATGGGCAGGGCAGGCTTCGGATTCTTCCGGCACTCCCGCCACTCCATTGGGCGGCACCTGGTTGTGGCACGCAGAACAACGGGTTTTCAGAACATCCGCCGGCTCCCACGGGCTGCCGCACCCCACTGACGGTGCGAACCTGGGAGTATCCACTTGACTTCTGTCAACGCCTGCGGGTTTTGACAATATGTGCCCCAATGGGTGCCGGATGTGGCGGTACGTCAGGGGCAGGAGTGTTGCCACATATGGACAATGATCAGGAACTGGCCGTTAACGAAGATGCAGCGGCTGCCGGGGCTGCCGCTCCCAAGAGGGCTGTACGCACCCGCCGCAAAGCGGCTCCCAAGACCGACGATGCGGTGACGGATGCAGTGGCCACGGCCCCGGAGGCCGCTGTCCCCGAAGCAAGCGGCGACGCGCCGGTGGAGGAAGCGGCCAAGGCGCCGGCGCGGCGCACACGCGCCCGCAGGAAAGCGGACGCAGCAGAACCCCTGCCAGCCTTTGCTGAGGAACCAGAAGCGGTGTCCGCCGATGCTGCGGCCCCCGACACTGTTGCAGTGGAACCGGCCGCAACCGCTGAAAGCCCTGCCGCAGCCCTGGCCACTACCGCCACGGCAGAGGCCGAAACCAGGCCCGTTCGCCGCCGTCGGGTAGCCACCCGCAAGGCTGCGTCCCCCGCCGCCGCGACTGCAGCGGAATCCGGAGCAGCGGACTCCGCGGGTGCAGAATCAGCGGCTCCGGAAGCCGCAGCCCAGGTCGCCGCCCCGGAACAGGGTGCGGTACAGGAAGACGTTGCAGCGCAGGAGCAGGTCGCCGGGCAGGAAGCCGTTGCCGCCGCCAAGCAGACCCAGGAGCCCAGCGCGGCCCCGGACATTGCGGCCCCGGAAGCTGCCGGCACCCACGAGCCTGCCCAGGAAACCCCGGCCGGGGACAAGGGCGAGGCCGCACCTGCCGCGGCTGCCAGCCCCTTTGGTTCCCTCTTCCTGGAACCTGCATCCCCCACGTCCGTGCTCTTCCAGGCACCGGACCTCAGCACCGTGGTCCGTCCCGCAGCCCCCGCCGTCGAGGAGCCTGAAGAGGAAGAAACCGAAGACGGCGACGATGCCTCCGGCCGCCGCCGGCGCCGCAGCCGGGGCCGCAGGGGCCGCAGCCGCATCGGCGACGGTACGGACCAGGACAGCGAGGGCGGCAGCGCCGAAGCTGACGCCGAGGACGAGGCGGACGAGGACAACGCCACGCAGCCGGAGGACGGTGTGACGTCCCGCCGCCGTCGGCGCCGCCGCCGCGGGGACCAGGACCTTGAACTCACCGGCGGCGGGGATGACGATCCGCCCAACACGGTCACGAGGGTCCGTGCGCCCCGTGCCGTCACTGAAGCACCGGTCAGCAACCGCGTCACCAGCGTGAAGGGCTCCACCCGTTTGGAGGCCAAGAAGCAGCGCCGCCGCGAATCCCGCGACACGGGCCGCCGCCGCACGGTGATCACCGAGGCCGAGTTCCTGGCCCGCCGCGAATCCGTTGACCGGCAAATGATCGTCCGCCAGCGCGACGACAGGATCCAGATCGCCGTCCTCGAAGACGGCGTCCTGGCCGAACACTTCGTGTCCAAGACACAACAGGACTCACTCATCGGCAACGTGTACCTGGGCAAGGTCCAGAACGTGCTGCCGTCCATGGAGGCGGCGTTCGTTGACATCGGACGCGGCCGCAACGCCGTGCTGTACGCCGGTGAAGTGAACTGGGAAGCGGTCAACCTTGAGGGCAAGCAGCGCCGGATCGAGAATGCGCTGAAGTCCGGCGACACCGTCCTGGTCCAGGTGACCAAGGATCCCGTGGGCCACAAGGGCGCCCGGCTCACCAGCCAGATCTCCCTTCCGGGCCGCTACCTGGTGTACGTGCCCGGCGGCTCGATGACCGGCATCTCCCGCAAGCTGCCCGACGTCGAACGCAACCGCCTCAAGCGGATCCTCAAGGACCGCCTGCCCGAGCACGCGGGCGTTATTGTCCGCACCGCCGCGGAAGGCGCATCGGAGGAAGAGTTGACGCACGACATCAACCGGCTCCGCGCCCAGTGGGAAGGCATTGAAAGCCAGTCCGCATCCACCAAGATCCTGGCGCCCGAGCTGCTCTACGGCGAACCCGACCTGACCATTAAGGTGGTCCGCGACGTCTTCAACGAGGACTTTTCCAAGCTCATCGTGTCCGGTGAGGAAGCCTGGGACACCATCGAGGCCTACGTCACCTACGTGGCGCCGGACCTGGTGGGACGCCTGGAGAAGTGGACCAAGGACCAGGACATCTTCTCCGCCTGGCGCATCGACGAGCAGATCCACAAGGCCCTTGAGCGCAAGGTCTTCCTGCCCTCCGGCGGCTCCCTGGTGATCGACCGCACCGAGGCCATGACGGTGGTTGACGTCAACACCGGCAAGTTCACCGGCAGCGGCGGCAACCTTGAGGAAACCGTCACCAAGAACAACCTGGAAGCTGCCGAGGAAGTGGTCCGGCAGCTGCGGCTGCGTGACATCGGCGGCATCATCGTGATCGACTTCATCGACATGGTGCTCGAATCCAACCGTGACCTGGTCCTGCGCCGCCTGGTGGAGTGCCTGGGCCGCGACCGGACCAAGCACCAGGTTGCCGAGGTCACGTCGCTGGGCCTGGTCCAGATGACCCGCAAGCGGATGGGTACGGGCCTGCTGGAAGTCTTCGGCGAGCAGTGCGAGGCCTGCGCGGGCCGCGGGGTAGTTACCCATGACGATCCCGTGGAGCACCGGCGTGCCAACATCGTGGCGGCCGAGCACCACGTCCAGCGCACGGACAACCGCCCCGAAGCCCGCGGGGAAGCCCACCGCACCGAGACGCAGCGGCCCGACGCCGGCCAGCCCGGAGTCCGTCCCGAGCGGAAACGGCGGCGCGGACGCGGCGGCCAGCAGCCCGAGGCTGTGCCGGCGCCTGCAGTGCACGTCCACACCGTCCTGCCGGACGCTGCGGATGCTGAGCGGCACGCCAAGGCAGAGGCCACCCGGCTTGCCCTGGCGAATATTGCGGCTGCGGCCCACGCCGCGCACCTGCATGACGATGAGGT
Source organism: Arthrobacter sp. Soil764 (assembly GCF_001428075.1). GTDB lineage: Bacteria > Actinomycetota > Actinomycetes > Actinomycetales > Micrococcaceae > Arthrobacter. Next base: position 65,977 of record NZ_LMSI01000022.1, read on the forward strand.
GGCAGCAACCCGGCAGGCACCGCAGGCTGAGCCTGCGCCGGCTCCCGCAGAGGAGAAGCACGACGCCGATGCCCCGGCACGTCCTGCAGCTGTCCTGACCTTCGGCGGCGAGGAAGTCCCGCTTCCGTTCGTGGAGCACGCCGAGGAGCAGCATCCCAAGCCCGCCCTCACCCTGGACCGGCTGGCGGAAGCGTTCGCCCACCTGGGCCAGCCGGCTTCGCCCATGGTGGATGCGCCGGCCAAAGCCGCAGAGGACGTAAAGGCAGCCGAACCGGCAGCGCCCCAGCAGGCAGGGGGAGCGGCAACCCGCGCCACCGTGGAAGCGCCGGCGGACAAGGACTACTCCGACCACACCCTGGAGCAGTCCCGGCAACGCAGGCCGCGGCGCCACCGCGCTGCCAGCCGTGCCCAGGGCGCAGCCAACGAGACAGCTGTCCAGCACCACGAGAACGTCCAGTCGACGGGGGCGGGGCATTCACACGCAGCCAAGGCCCCCGACACCGCCAAGGCTGAAGCCGCCAAGCCGGCAGATGAACCCATCATCCTCGGCGTCGGAGTCCCTGCCTCGGAGCTCTAAGCCAAGACAGGACCAACGTGTCACCAAGGAAGTCCCCGCCATGTGGTCCATTCCCCCCGAAATTCGCGGGGGAGTGGACCACAAGGCGGGGACGTCCTGCATGAACAGGTGCTGTCACCTTTCCGCCGCGTAGGCCCCAGCAGCTACGCTGGACAGCGACACGGGGTGCCGCGCATAAGGCCGGCTGAGATCCAGACCCGTTGAACCTGTCCGGCTAGTACCGGCGAAGGGATGTCTCTTGTCTTCGACCCTTTCCATGCCCCTGCCAACCGCGTCCCGCGTTCCTTTCGGGCTTCCCGCGGGCCGTGACGTCCCGCGGGTCCTCTCCATCGCCGGTTCCGATCCGTCCGGGGGAGCCGGAATCCAGGCGGACCTCAAAAGCATTGCCGCGCATGGCGGATACGGCATGGCAGCGATTACTGCCCTCACCGCCCAGAACACCCGCGGCGTGCAGTCCGTCCACGTCCCTCCCGCCGCGTTCCTGGCCCAGCAGCTGGATGCAGTCAGTGATGACATCAGTATCGACGCCGTCAAGATCGGCATGCTGGGCGACGAATCGGTGATCCGCGCCGTCCGCGAGTGGCTCGGAAAAGTCCGGCCCGCCGTCGTTGTCCTTGACCCGGTGATGGTGGCCACCAGCGGGGACCGGCTGCTGCAGGAGTCCGCCGAAGCCGCGCTCCGGGAGCTCCTCCCGCTTGCCCACCTCCTCACCCCCAACCTGCCCGAGCTCGCGCTGCTGCTTGGCACGGAGCCGGCCCAAATCTGGGATGCCGCCCTGGACCAGGGCAGGCGCCTGGCCGATGCCACCGGAGCCACCGTGCTGGTCAAGGGTGGCCACCTGGCAGGCCTGGACTGCCCGGACGCGCTGGTGAACACCGCGGGCCTTCTCGGCCAGGAGGTGGTGGAAGTGCGGGGGAAGCGGATTTCAACGCGCAACAGCCACGGCACGGGATGTTCCCTGTCCTCCGCCATGGCAACCGTCCAGGCCCGCCTGGGTGACTGGGAGGCGTCGCTGCGGACCGTTAAGCCCTGGCTGGCCGGCGCGCTCGAGAACTCCGGCCAGCTGGAGGTGGGGCAGGGGAACGGACCCGTGCACCACTTCCACCACGTGCCGCCGGTCCTGGCGGAAGGCATCTTCGCGGCCCGGCTGTGGGCCGAAGCCCGGCAGGACCTCGACGACATCTATGCGCTGGACTTCATCGGCGGACTGGCCTCGGGCGATCTTTCCGAGAAGGACTTTGCCTATTACCTGGCGCAGGATGCCCTCTACCTGAACGGCTATTCCCGCGTGCTGGCACGGGCCAGTGCCCTGGCCCCCTCGGAGGCCGAGCAGCTGTTCTGGGCACGGTCCGCGCAGCAGTGCCTTGAGGTGGAAACGGAACTTCACCGCTCGTGGCTCAGCACCCGCCCGGCCCCGGACGGGCTGGGCCCCGTCACCAGGTCTTATGTGGACCACCTCACCGCAGCGTCGGCGTCGGGCAGCTACGCGGTCCTCGCCGCCGCCGTCCTGCCCTGCTTCTGGCTCTACGCAGAGGTTGGTGCCACACTGCACGCCCGGTTCCTTGCCTCCGGGGAACCGGCCGGGCATGCTTACGCGGACTGGCTCCGCACCTATGCAGATGAAGGCTTTGCCGAAGCCACGCGCCAGGCCATTGCCATCGTGGATGCGGCCGGACGGCGGGCTTCCGACCATGAGAAGGCCGCGATGGTGACGGCGTTCAAGCAGTCCTGCCGGCTCGAGGTGGACTTCTTCGACGCACCGCGCCTGCACTCCTGAACCCGGGCCGGCGGGTGTGCCGGTACTATGGTGGGGCATGGTGCGGACGCCGGACCTGAGCTGTGGTACCTATCACAGCAACCCGCCGGGAACCAGCCTCATTTGCGGCCGAAGACAAAATTAGCGTAATCTAGATCTTCGGTGCTTACGCCAACACTTGGGTTATGACCCCACGGCGTTGAGGCACAGCGAGAAACCAGGCTTTTGATAGTCGGTTCCGCACGCAAATTTAGTTATAAACGTCGAGAGAAGTGAGTTCCCAAGTGGTGTACGCGATTGTCCGCGCAGGCGGCCGCCAAGAGAAGGTTTCCGTTGGAGACTTCGTTACCCTGAACCGCGTCGCCGGTGGAGCCGGCAGCACCATTGAGCTGCCCGCACTGCTCCTGGTTGATGGTGACAAGGTCACCTCCGCCGCCGCCGACCTGGCCAAGGTAACTGTTACGGCTGAAATCCTCCAGGACCTGCGTGGTCCTAAGATTGTCATCCAGAAGTTCAAGAACAAGACCGGCTACAAGAAGCGCCAGGGTCACCGCCAGGAACTGACCAAGGTCAAGATCACCGGCATCAGCTAACCTCTGGTTAGTGTTCAGGCATTTCAACAGATTCCCCAGAATTTAGAGGCAGGCATTTCAGATGGCACATAAAAAGGGCGCGAGCTCCACTCGCAACGGTCGCGATTCCAACGCTCAGTACCTCGGCGTCAAGCGCTTCGGCGGCCAGGTTGTCTCCGCAGGCGAGATCATCGTCCGCCAGCGTGGCACCCACTTCCACCCGGGCGCCGGCGTTGGCCGTGGCGGGGACGACACCCTGTTCGCACTGACCCCGGGCGCCGTTGAATTCGGTACCCGCCGCGGTCGTCGCGTGGTCAACATCGTTGCTGCTGCAGCTGCAGAGTAACAACAAGTTCTGAAGCGGTGGAGCGGGCCTGAGGGTCCGCTCCACTGTTCTTTTAACCGCATTACAATCGATGTGGCGCCCCGCGGTGCCAGGTAAACAGTTTCTGAGGAGATCCACGTGGCCAGCTTTGTAGACCGGGTAGTACTGCATGTATCCGGCGGAACCGGCGGCCACGGTTGCGTCTCCGTCCACCGTGAGAAGTTCAAGCCCCTGGGCGGGCCCGACGGCGGCAACGGCGGCAATGGCGGCGACGTGATCCTTCGCGTTGACCACCAGACCACCACGCTCCTTGACTACCACCACGCACCGCACCGGCACGCCAGCAACGGCGGGCCCGGCATGGGTGACTGGCGCGGCGGCAAGAACGGCGAAACCCTCATCCTGCCCGTCCCGGACGGCACCGTGGTCAAGTCCAAGGACGGCACTGTACTGGCTGACCTCGTGGGTGAGGGCGCGGAGTTTGTGGCAGCTGCCGGCGGCATCGGCGGCCTGGGCAACGCAGCCCTCTCCTCGCAGAAACGCCGTGCCCCCGGCTTCGCGCTGCTGGGCATCGAGGGCGAATCCCGCGACGTCGTCCTGGAACTGAAATCCATCGCCGATATCGCCCTGGTGGGCTTCCCGTCAGCCGGCAAGTCCAGCCTCATCGCTGCCATGTCTGCCGCCCGCCCCAAGATCGCCGACTACCCCTTCACCACCCTGGTTCCCAACCTCGGCGTGGTGCAGGCCGGCGACGTACGGTTCACCATCGCCGACGTTCCCGGCCTCATCGAAGGCGCCAGCGAAGGGCGCGGCCTGGGCCATCACTTCCTGCGGCACGTGGAGCGCTGCGCAGCGCTGGTCCACGTGCTTGACTGCGGCACCCTGGAGTCCGAGCGCGACCCCCTGTCGGACCTCGCCATCATCGAGGGCGAACTGGAAAAGTACGCCGTCGACATGAGCTACGCGGGCCAGGACGGCGAAGTGGTCCCACTGAACCACCGGCCCCGGCTGGTCGCCCTGAACAAGGTGGACCTTCCCGACGGCAAGGACATGGCCGAATTCGTGCGCCCGGAACTGGAATCGCGCGGCTACCGCGTCTTCGAGGTGTCCGCCACCAGCCATGAGGGCCTGCGCCAGCTGGGCTTCGCCATGGCGGAAATCGTCAAGGCCGCCCGTGACGCCGTGGCTGCCGCCCCGCCCAAGGTCCAGCCCGCGGTACTGCGTCCGCGCGCCGTCAACGAAACCGGCTTCAAGATCCGCCGCGAGGAAAAGAACCTGGAGCCGCTGTTCCGCGTCCTGGGCGAAAAGCCGGTGCGCTGGGTCAAGCAGACCGATTTCACCAACGAGGAAGCCATCGGCTACCTGGCAGACCGGCTGGCCAAGCTCGGCGTGGAAACCGAACTGTTCAAGCAGGGCGCCAAGCCCGGCGACACCGTGGTCATCGGCGAGGACGACGGCGTGGTCTTCGACTGGGAGCCCACCATGATGGCAGGTGCCGAACTTCTCGCGTCGCCGCGCGGCACCGATGTCCGGTTCGCCGATATCGGTGACCGCCCCACCCGCAGCCAGAAGCGTGAAGAGCAGCAGGAGCGCCGGGATGCCAAGGCAGCCGCCCGGGCCGAGCTTGAGGCGGAGCGGAAAGCCGGTATCTGGACCGAATCCGTCAGCGGCCGCCGCGCCGCACACCCGGTGAAGGAGAGCGGACTGGAAGCGGACGATGACCTCTAGGGGCATGACCGCGGAACCCGCTGAACGCGCCCCCGACAGGAGCGCCCTGGCCGGTGCCCGCCGGATCGTCGTGAAGGTGGGGTCATCCTCGCTCACCAGCATCAAGGGCGGCATTTCGGAGGAATCCCTGACCGCCCTGGCCGACGCGCTTGCAGCCAAACGCAACGCGGGCGCCGAAATCATCCTGGTGTCCTCAGGCGCCATCGCCGCCGGGCTTGCCCCGTTGGGGCTGGCCAAGCGGCCCCGCGACCTTGCCACCCAGCAGGCGGCAGCCAGCGTGGGCCAGGGACTGCTGATGGCCCGGTACACCCAGGCTTTCGGTGCGCATGGCGTCACCGTCAGCCAGGTCCTGCTCACAGCCGAGGACCTGATGCGCCGCAGCCAGCACACCAACGCCCTCCGCGCCATGGACCGCCTGCTGAACCTGGGCGTGGTCCCCGTGGTCAACGAGAACGACACCGTGGCTACCCACGAAATCCGCTTCGGCGACAACGACCGGCTCGCGGCACTGGTGGCGCACCTGGTGCGCGCCGATGCACTGGTGCTGCTGTCCGACGTCGACTCCCTCTATGACGGGCCGCCCGCCCAGGGTGCCAGGCGCATCCCCCTGGTCACCGGGGCGCACGACCTCGAAGGGGTTTCCATCGGCAAAGCCGGCAAGGCCGGCGTGGGCACCGGCGGAATGATGACCAAAGTGGAAGCTGCCACCATGGCGGCCGGTTCGGGCATCCATGCCCTGGTGACCTCCACGGCCAACGCCGCCGCGGCCCTGAACGGCGAGGACGTTGGCACGTGGTTCTCCGTCAACGGTTCCCGCAAGCCGGTCCGCCTCCTGTGGCTGGCCCACGTTGCCTCCGTCCAGGGCCGCCTTGTCCTGGACGACGGGGCAGTGCGGGCCGTACGGCACCACCGCACCTCCCTGCTGCCGGCAGGCATCTCCGCCGTGCATGGGGACTTTGAAGCGGGTGACGCCGTTGAGCTGGCGGGAGCCGACGGCACCGTTGTTGCCCGCGGCCTGGTGAACTACTCGTCGGAGGAGCTGCCCCGCATGCTGGGACGTTCCACGCGGGAGCTGGGCCAGGAAATGGGAAGCGGCTACGACCGCGAAGTTGTTCATGTTGACGACCTGGTGCTGGTCTGAGTCCAGGGCTCGCCTAAACTTGGATCATGACTGAAGCCCTGATCCATACTGCTGACACCACCGGAACCACTGCTGCGCAGGCGCAGCCGGGTCCCGCGGCAGAACCGGGATCAGCTGGGGCGCCGCTTTCCGCTGCAGAAGTTGAAGCCGCAGTCCACGCCATCGCTGACCGGTCCCGCCACGCAGCCCGCCGGATGGCCACCGCCAACCGGGCCTGGAAGGACCGTGCCCTCCGCGCCGTCGGGGCCGCCCTGCAGGAGAATGCACAGGCCATCCTCACGGCCAACGCCATGGACGTGGACAAAGGCAAGGCCAACGGCACCTCCAAGGCGCTCCTGGACCGCCTCACCCTTACCGAAACACGCATTTCCGGGCTGGTGGCCGCCCTTGAAAACCTGGCAAACCTTCCGGACCCCGTGGGCAACGTAGTCCGCGGCCAGACGCTTCCCAATGGGCTCCGCCTTCGCCAGGTCAACGTCCCCATGGGCGTCGTGGCAGCCATCTACGAGGCAAGGCCCAACGTCACGGTGGACATTGCCGGGCTGGCGCTCAAGAGCGGCAACGCCGTCATCCTGCGCGGCGGCAGTGCCGCTGAGGCCACCAACCAAGTGCTGGTGCGGGTGCTCCGCGAAGCACTCGAATCCGTTGGCCTGCCCGCCGATGCCGTCCAGACCGTGGACCAGTTCGGCCGTGCGGGCGCCAACGTGCTGATGAAGGCCCGCGGCCGGGTGGACGTCCTGATTCCCCGCGGCGGCCGGGACCTGATCCAGACCGTGGTCACCAATTCCGCGGTCCCCGTCATCGAGACGGGGGAGGGGAACGTCCATATCTTCATCGACGAGTCCGCTGATGAAAACATGGCCGTGGAGATCCTGCTCAACGCCAAGACCCAGCGCCCCAGTGTCTGCAATACGGTGGAGACACTGCTGGTCCACTCGGGCTCAACGGTCCTGCCCTCGGTCGCCGCCGCCCTGCGCGCCGCCGGCGTCCGCCTGCACGTCGACGAACGTATCAGCGCCGCACTGCCCGGGATCGAAACCCAGCCGGCCACGGACGTGGACTGGGGCACCGAATACATGGACCTGGACCTCGCCGTGGCCATGGTGGACAACCTTGATGAAGCGGTCCAGCACATCCGCACTTGGTCCACCGGCCACACCGAAGCCATCCTCACCAACAGCCTTGCCAACGCCGAACGGTTCATCGCGGAGGTGGATTCAGCAGCGGTGATCGTCAACGCTTCCACGCGGTTTACCGACGGCGGGGAACTGGGCCTGGGCGCGGAGGTGGGCATTTCCACGCAGAAGCTGCACGCCCGCGGCCCCATGGGCCTGACCGAGCTCACCACCACCAAGTGGATTGTCCAGGGCGAAGGCCAGGTCCGCGGGTAGCAACGCGGTAACATAGACCAGAACCCGGAAAGCAGCGGTAGGTTCCGCTGCCCATAAAGCCTTGAACATAGGGGAGAAAATGCTGCTCCAGCAGATTGCCACGTCCGTCGCCGCCGCAGGTGAATCAGGCCATGAGGAGCTTGCGCCGCTGTGGGCTGAGCCGTGGGTCTTTGGCGTGTCCATGTTCGCCATCCTGCTGGTCCTGATGTTCATTGCCTGGTCCTACAACAACCTGGGCAACCGGCACGCGGCCACGGACGAGCACGCCGATCCGCACCGCCAGCACCCCAATAAGCACGATCGCGGGCAGGGCCACTAAGATTTCCCACAACCTGCACCGCAATGGTGCCCGGGGACGGCTGCGGCTTGGAGTGATGGGCGGGACATTCGATCCCATCCACCACGGCCACCTTGTCGCAGCCAGCGAAGTCGCGGCGGAGTTCGACCTCGACGAGGTGGTCTTCGTCCCCACCGGGCAGCCATGGCAAAAGTCCCATAAACAGGTCAGCGAGCCCGAGCACCGCTACCTGATGACCGTCATCGCCACGGCGTCCAATCCGCGCTTTACCGTCAGCCGCGTCGACGTTGACCGTCCAGGTCCCACCTACACCATCGACACCCTCCGCGACCTCCGGGCCCAGCGCCCCGACGCCGACCTTTTCTTTATCACCGGCGCGGACGCCCTGGCACAGATTTTGTCCTGGAAGGACATTGACGAACTGTGGTCGCTGGCCCACTTCGTGGGTGTTACCCGCCCCGGCCACGTCCTGGACGGCATGGGCCGAGACGACGTCAGCCTCCTGGAAGTTCCAGCCATGGCCATCTCGTCGACGGACTGCCGGGCCCGCGTGGCAGTGAACCACCCGGTCTGGTACCTGGTCCCCGACGGGGTGGTCCAATACATCGCCAAGTACGGCCTGTACTCGGACCCGCCGCCTGCAAGCGCGGATGAACCAACTTCCGAAGCACGCGAACCAGCCAGTACTGAATGAGTTCACAATGAGTCAGGAACAGCCCCCAATCCGCAGCCGCCGGGAACTCCGGAAGGCCAGGGATGCCCAGCAGGCCACCCTGCCTGCCGCTGGGCTGCGCCCGCCTGCCGCGGACCGGCCGGCCAGCCCAGCATCCGCGCCCGCAGGGCAGGACGTGGCGGCCAACTCCCGCTCCGCAGGCACCGCATCGCCCGAGCGGGCCCCCGCAACAGGCCAGGCTGCCGCAGAACAGACCGCCACCCAGCGTTCCTCCCAGATCCGGGCCCGCGACCGGGCCGCGCTCCGCACCATCAAGGAACTCGAGGAAAAGGAAGGCCAGCTTGCTGCGGGCGGTCCGCCCACCCGGCGACAGTTGCGGCTGCAGCAACTCAAAGAGCAGGCGCTGACCGCTGCCAACCCCATAGTTCCCCCCGCTGCCGCCCCGGCAAGTACGGCAACGCCCGCGCGGAATGCCGCTGCACCGGCAAAGACGGACAGCCCTGCGAAAACTGACGGCACAGCGAAGGCAGGCGACACAGCAAAGACGGCAGGCCCGGCAAAGACTGACCGGCCCGCGGCATCGGACGCCGCAGCCGCCGCTGAACGTCCGGAACCGGCTTCCGGAAGCGTCCCGGAAGGGATGACGGTGGAACAGGCCCTGGAAGCGCGGGCGCTGATTGCCGCGCAGGCCAGGAACCAGATCGCCAAAATGGAGCATATTGCCTCCACGGATCCGGAAGCCGTGGATCCGGAGATCCTGGCGGAGCAGATTGCCCTGGCGGAACGGGCCGCGGTCCTTAACCGCAGGGCCATGGCCCGGCAGAAACTTGCCGAACAGGCCGGCAATCCTGCAGGACCGGTCAGGGAGGCGTCTCCCAAGGATGCCGCTTCAAAGGACGCTGCACCGCAGGACAAACCCGGCCCCTCCACCGCCAACAACCTGGCAATGGTGACGCCCCTCGAGTTCGTCCAGGTGCCCGGCGTCGAACGTCCGGTGATGAAGCCGCCGGCAACGTCGCATGTCCCGGTGACCACCAGGCCCGGCACCAAGGTTCCGGGTAAGCGGAAACCGGCCGCCCGTCCCAAGGCGCCGGCGCCTGATTCCGCGGCGGGGCGGTCCCAGGTCATTGCCCGTGCTGAGGCAGCGGCCAAAGCAGCCAGCCGTTCCAAGCGGGTGTCCATTCCGGATAACCAGGAAGAGAACCACCCGGAGGATCTCTTCGAGGACCTTCCCCGCGTTCCTGCCCGCTCCGCTTATGGCCTCGACCCCCTGGACGCGGCAACTGCCGGCCTGACAAGGGCCCGCCGGAACCGGATCCTCCAGTTCTGCATCCTCGCGTTCGGGATCCTGGCCCTCGTTGCCGGCATCATCCTGATCGTCAGCGGCATGTCCCGCTGACCCGCACCGGCATCAACACTTAACCAAACAAGGAGTCCCGTGACTGCAACAGAATCGTCCATCGCCATAGCCCGCACGGCCGCAAAAGCCGCTGCCGACAAGATCGCGCAGGACATCGTCGCCATGGATGTGAGCGAGCGACTGGCCCTGGCCGATGTCTTCCTCATCGCGTCCGCACCCAGCGAACGCCAGGTCAACGCCATCGTTGACGGTATTGAGGAAGAACTCGCCAAACAGGACCTGCGTCCGGTGCGGCGCGAGGGCCGCTCCGGCGGCCGCTGGGTCCTGCTGGATTACGCCGACGTTGTCATCCACGTCCAGCATGAGGAGGACCGTGTGTTCTACGCGCTGGAGCGGCTCTGGAAGGACTGCCCCGTGGTGGACCTGCAGCTTGGGGATGACGCATCCGCCAAAGCCGGGGCAATCGCCGACACCGAGTAGGCGCCGCAACCTGACGGTGTGTGGAAAGTGAATATTCCCGATTTGGAATTTTCGGAATTGCTGTTCTAAGATGTTTGAGTTGCTTCGGGGGAGACCCTGAAGAAAGCTTCTTGGAGCAGCAACAATCCGGGGCTGTGGCGCAGCTGGTAGCGCACCTGCATGGCATGCAGGGGGTCAGGGGTTCGAGTCCCCTCAGCTCCACCGGCAAGTCCGCCGGAACCACTTTGGTTCCGGCGGACTTTTTCGTTTCCAGCTGGTTTCGTGCACCTCCCAAAGGCCGGGAGGAATGGCAGGACGGGGCTGCGGAGTGGCCGGTTTCGGTGTGGGCGGTGGCCGATTGGCGTCCAGCGGAAAAGTGCATTACTCTGGTCAGGTTGCTCCGGCCGATTCGACCGGAAGGAACAAAAGTACGGGGCTGTGGCGCAGCTGGTAGCGCACCTGCATGGCATGCAGGGGGTCAGGGGTTCGAGTCCCCTCAGCTCCACCGTTATATGGAAAAGGGAACCATCACACGTGTGATGGTTCCCTTTTCCATTGGTCTCTGTGACCCTTCTTTTTCTCACGCCGGGATAAGGCCTGTCGCGGTGAAAAACCCTTCCCGCGCAGGTCAAAGCGGGGTACAACTGGAGGGTGAGGGCACATCGTCCCGCCGCCCGGCCGTTTCCACCCAAGAAACGGGGACGCGGGACAGGCTGACGAGGAGGTCACAGATGTCCCATGCAGATGGTTCCGGCTACAGCCCGAACGGCGATGCATTTCCGGAGGAATCGCGCCTGACCCGTGATACCGCCATCCGGGGCCCGGCCAGACCCGCCCCCTATATCGGCGCCGGCATCCTGCTGGCCGCCGCCATCCTCCTCCCGCTCATGCCGCAGCTCTACTCCTTTGATGCGCCCAGGCTGGCCGGGATGCCCTTCTTCTACTGGTACCAACTGCTCTGGGTGCCGATTTCGGCGATCCTGACCGGCACGGCCTACTGGCTGGTGACCAGGGAAGACCGACGACGGCGGGCCGAGGTACGTGCCGGCGGCCCACCCCGGGCAGGCACCGCCTCCGCCGATACAGGGTTGGGAGGGGACCGGCCATGAACGGACGCGAGATCAACTGGACCGCCCTGGTCATTGTCGTGCTGCTCTTCGTCGTCGTCGCCATCATGGGCTTCCTGGCCGCCAGATGGCGCCGAAGCTCAGAAGTGGAAGGCCTGCACAGCCTGGACGAATGGGGCCTGGGCGGCCGCGGCTTCGGTACGTGGATCACCTGGTTCCTGCTCGGCGGGGACCTTTACACCGCCTACACGTTCGTGGCAGTGCCGGCGGCCATGTGGGCTACGGGTGCGGTCAGCGGCTTCTTTGCCGTCCCGTACACCATCGTCCTGTATCCGATCATCTTCATCATCATGAGCCGTTTGTGGTCGGTGTCCCACCGGCACGGCTACGTCACCTCGGCGGACTTCGTGGGCGGACGCTACGGCAGCCGCTGGCTCTCACTGGCGGTCGCCGTCACGGGCATCGTGGCCACCATGCCCTACATCGCGCTGCAGCTGGTGGGCATCAAGGCGGTACTGACGGTCCTGGGGCTGGGCAGTTCCGGCAATGTGTTCCTCACCGACCTGCCGCTGATCCTGGCCTTCGTGGTCCTCGCCGCCTACACCTACACGTCGGGGCTGCGGGCGCCGGCGATGATCGCCGTCGTCAAGGACCTCCTGATCTACCTTGCCGTGATCGTGGCGGTCATCTACCTGCCCATCAAGTTCGGCGGCTGGGACACCATCTTCAGCTCTGCGCAGACCAAACTGGGCACGGTGAACCAGGCCACGGGTAAGCCCGCCGGGGTGTTCATCCCGGGGGCTGCCAACTACTCCGCCTACTGGTCGCTGGCGTTGGGCTCGGCCATGGCCTTGTTCATGTATCCGCACTCAGTGACGGCAGTGCTGGCATCAAAGGCCCGCAACACCATCCGCCGCAACGCCGCCATCCTGCCGCTGTATTCGCTGATGCTTGGATTCCTGGCGCTGCTGGGCTTCGTGGCCATCAAGGCGGGCACCAAGCCCATCGACCTGGACGGATCGGTCAACCCGCAGCTGGTGGTTCCGCAACTGTTCCTCGACCACTTCCCCGCCTGGTTCGCGGGAATAGCGTTGGCTGCCATCGCCATCGGGGCGCTGGTACCCGCGGCCATCATGTCCATCGCGGCGGCGAACATGTTCACCCGCAACATCTACCGCGACTTCATCCGGCCCGACGTCGACCCCAGGACAGAGGCCAAGGTGTCAAAGATCGTCTCACTGGTAGTGAAGGTGGGCGCACTGGTCTTCGTGATCGCCATGGACCAGTCGGCGGCCATCAACATGCAGCTGCTGGGCGGCATTTGGATCCTGCAGACTTTCCCGGCCGTGGTGGCAGGCCTCTACACCCGGTGGTTCGACCGCTGGGCGCTGCTCATCGGTTGGGCCGTGGGCATCGTCTTCGGAACAATCTCCGCCTACAACGTGATCAACCCCGTGACAAAAGCCCACTTTGGCGGCTCCGTGGCCCCCATCCCGGGGACGGAGTTCAGCGTCTACATTGCGGTTTCGGCGTTCGCGCTGAACCTGGTTGTCGCTGCCGTCCTGACCCTGGTGCTGAGGGCCCTGAAGGTCCGCACGGGCAAGGACCTCACGCGGCCCACGGACTACGAAGCCGACGAAACGGACCCGAAGGTGGTGCAGATCGAAAAGACCCAGCACTTCACCCAGCCAGGCGGTCCTTCTCCGGTGGCCTGAGGCAGGGCCTGCTCACATCCAGGCGGTGCGCCGCAGCGGCGGTTCCTCCCCACCGGGGCGGCGCACCAGCACCTGGTTGACTCCCGTGAGCCCATTGTCGAAGCCTATGGCGCTGCTTGCCATGTAGAGCCGCCACACACGGGCACGTCCCGCACCGGCCAGCTTTACCGCCTCGTCCCAGTTCTGCTCAAGCCGGTTTACCCACGCCCGGAGCGTCAGGGCGTAATGGCGTCGCAGGGCCTCCACGTCCAGGACTTCGAACCGTGCCGATTCCAGGGCGGCCACCATCTCGCCCAGGCTGATCATTTCGCCGTCAGGGAAGACGTACCGGGGGATGAAGGAATCCGGGTCCGGACTGGTGGGACCCGCGTTCCAGGAAATGGCATGGTTCAGCAGCCGCCCGCCAGGCCGGAGCAGCCCGAAGAGGGCCGCAGCGTAGGCAGGCGTCTGCGCCCGCCCCACGTGTTCGGACATTCCGATGGAACTGATGGCGTCGAACGGTCCGTCCCGCACATCCCGGTAATCCTGCACCCGGATGTCCACCCTGTCCGTCAGGCCGGCCTCCGCTGCACGCTTCCTGGCCAGGCCTGCCTGCTCCCTGGAGAGTGTGACCCCCACCACCGATACTCCGTACTTGGCGGCGGCATGCAGGGCGAAACTGCCCCAGCCGCAGCCCACGTCCAGGACCCGCATCCCGGGCTTCAGGCCCAGTTTGCGGCAGACCAGGTCCAGCTTGGCTTCCTGCGCACCCTCCAGGCCGTCCGCCGGCGGTTCCGTAGCCCCGGGGCCGTCGTCCGGCCACACTGCACAGGAATAGACCACTGATGGACCCAGCACCAGGGCGTAGAAGTCGTTGCCGACGTCGTAATGGTGCGAGATGGCAGCCGAATCGCGGCGCCGGGAGTGCATCCGTCCTTTTTTGGCGATGCGTGCCTCTTCCGGCGGCGGGGCAGGGTTGGGCCCGATGGCGCCAAGCCGGACGGCGGTGCGCAGCAGCAGCCAGAGCTCGCTGGCGGAAAGCGGGCGGAAAGGTCCGGGCTCGGCGAACTTGCCCGCCGAGCTCAGTGCAGTGAACGCCGCGAAGATGTCGCCGGGGGTGTCGATTTCACCTGCCACGTAAGCACGGCTCAGACCCAGCTGGCCCGGTGACCAAAGGATGCGCCGCAGGGCCCGCCGGGACTTGAACTCCAGGACCGGCGCATCAGGCGGGCCGGCTTCCGAACCATCCCACGCACGCAGGCGCAGGGGTATCTGCGCCGTCCCAAGCACCACCCCCAGTGCCTTTTCCAGCCGGGCGGCATGCCCGGTGCTTCCGGTTCCGGTCTGTGCGGCTGCTCCAGTGTCCATGCGCCCACCCTAAGGCCCGGCCACCCTCCGCGACTATCATGGGCAGGTGATTCCTCACCCAACCGACGTGGTGGTCATCGGGGCAGGCCAGGCGGGCCTGTCCGCCGCGTACCACCTCCAGCGCCGGGGCCTTGACTATGCCGTGCTCGACGCCGAGGAAGGTCCGGGCGGGGCGTGGCGGCACCGCTGGCGGAGCCTGCGGATGTCCACTGTCAACGGGATCAGCGATTTACCGGGCATCGCCAAGCCTGAGGTGGACCCGGCGGAACCAAGCTCGGAGTTCCTCACCCGCTACTTCGGAGGCTACGAGGCCGAACTGGGGTTGTCCGTCCGCCGGCCCGTGAAGGTGCGGGCTGTCAGGCGTGAAGATGACAACCCGGCCGGGCGCTTGCGGGTGGAAACCACAGACGGGGACTGGAGCGCCAGGGCAGTCATCAACGCCACAGGGACGTGGACCCGTCCGTTCTGGCCCATCTACCCGGGCCAGTCCTCGTTCCGGGGCAGGCAGCTGCACGTTGCCGATTACGTCTCCGCGGAGGAGTTCCGCGGCAAACACGTGATCGTGGTGGGCGGCGGCATTTCCGCCGTCGGCCTGCTGGAGGAGATTTCCCGCGTCACCACCACCAGCTGGTTCACCCGCAGGGAACCGGTGTGGCGCGATGCTCCATTCGATACCAAAGCCGGCCACGATGCCGTGGCGCTCGTGGAGGACCGCGTCCGCCAGGGACTTCCACCGCAAAGCGTCGTGTCGGTGACAGGCCTTATCTGGACACCTGTCCTGCGTGCGGCCAGGGAACGGGGCGCCTTGGACCGGCAGCCCATGTTCACGGCCATCGAACCGGACGGTGTCCGCCGCGCGGACGGCAGCCTGCTCAAGGCGGACGTGATCCTCTGGGCCACGGGCTTCCGGGCGGAACTGGAACACCTCGCGCCGCTGCACCTGCGGGGGCCCGGCGGCGGAATCGCCATGGACGGAACGCAGGTGGCAGCCGAGCCGCGCGTCCACCTGGTGGGTTACGGGCCGTCGTCGTCCACTATTGGTGCCAACCGTGCAGGCCGCGCAGCCGTGGCCGCCGTCCTGAAACTGCCTGGAATGGCGGCGGCGTCGGAAACGGTAACGTGGGGGTGACGCTCCGGGACGCGGTGCGGGCACGGGGCAACAGAAGGCGGCAGGACACCGGTGGCAGCAGATACGTTGGCGGGCATTTTCCAGGTCCTGCGGCGCCGGCCCGATGTCGAAGCCCCGAATCTGCAGGCCTGGGACGCAACGGACCGGCTGCTGCTGGAGACCGCCGTGCAGCTTGGGCGGGCGGGCAGCACCGTGGCGGTCATCGGTGACCGTTACGGGGCCCTGACGCTCGGGGCTTCGGCGGTGCTGGCCCCGGCGTCGCTGCGGGTGCACCAGGACCTGATCACCGGGGAAAGGGCGCTGCGGCTCAATGCGGAAGAACTGGGCGCCGGCATACCATTCGTGCAGCTGCCCCTGGGGGAGGAGCTGCTGGCGGGAGCAGACACCGTCCTGCTGCAGCTTCCCAAAACCCTCGCGGAACTGGAGGAAATTGCCGCCGCGGTGGCCCTGCACGCCGCACCGGATGTCCGGCTGCTGGCAGGAGGCCGGGTGAAACACATGTCACTGGGGATGAACGCGGTCCTGGAACGGTACTTCCTGTCCGTGCAGCCGCAGCTCGCACGGCAAAAATCCCGGATCCTCCTTGCCGCCGGCCCCAAACCCCCAACCACCGCCGCACGTTTCCCTGTAGTGGAGCACCTCGCGGAACTGGACCTGGACGTGGCTGCGCACGGAGCTGTTTTTGCCGGCCCCCGGCTGGACATCGGCACCCGTTTCCTGCTGGCGTTCCTGCCGGCCATGAAACCGGCGCGGCTTGCCGTGGACCTGGGCTGCGGCACCGGAATCCTTGCCGCGATGTATGCACGGCAGTTCCCGGCAGCGGCCGTGACGGCGACTGACCAGTCCGCGGCCGCGGTGCAGTCCGCCCTGGCCACCGCCCGCGCCAACGGCCTGGCTGACCGGATCAGTGTCCTGCAGGACGATGCCCTGGGCACCTTCTCCGATGGCTCCGTGGATGCGGTGCTGCTCAACCCGCCCTTCCATGTCGGTGCAGGCGTCCATGCCGGCGCCGGCCTCAAGATGATCGAAGCGGCGGGGCGGGTACTGGCTTCCGGGGGTGAGTTGTGGACGGTGTACAACCGGCACCTGGCCTATCTGCCCGCTCTGGAACGGCACGTGGGACCCACGGTGGTGGAGGGCAGGAACGCCAAATTCACCGTCACCCGCAGCACCCGCAGCCCCCGCTGACTGGAACAGCCCGTCCGGCCATCAGGGACTGCGCCGTGGACGAAAGGCAACCCTCCGCCGCGCCGCTGCCCAACATATGGGCGGCGACGCGCCGGTAACGTACGATTCAAAGCATCACCATCACGAGGTAGCCGAAGACGTTTAGGGGACACAGTGTCTGAGATGCGCCAATCTTCTCCGAGACGCGGAACCAACTTGCCCAGGATGGGGGATTTCAACCTCACCGTCATCCTTGATGCGATCCGCCGGACGGCCGGCGGCCTGAGCCGGGTGGAGCTGGCCCAGATCGTGGGCCTGTCCCCACAGACCATTTCAAATATTTCGCGCCGGCTGCTGGACCAGAACCTGATTGTCGAGGCAGGCAAGGAAGGCAGCGGCCCGGGCAAGCCGCGCACCATCCTCCGCCTCAATCCCGGGGGCATGTACGCCCTGGGTGTGCACCTGGACCCGGCAGTGACCACGTTCGTGGTGCTGGACCTGGTGGGCTCGGTGGTCCGCCACTCGCGGATCAAGACTCCCGGCGGAAATGACCCGTCCGCCGTGATCACCACCATCGCCGCGGAAATCGACCAGCTCGTCGCGGATTCGGGCGTGGACCGCAGCCGTATCGCCGGCCTGGGCGTGGCGGCCCCCGGGCCCATCGACCTGGACAACGGCACCGTGGTGGATCCGCCGCTGCTGCCCGGCTGGGACAGGGTGGAACTGCGCGAAGCGCTGGCCGCGGCCACCGGCTACTCGGTACTCGTTGACAAGGACGTCACCAGCGCCGCAGTGGCGGAAACGTGGGCGGGCGGCCCCAGCGGCGCCGGCAGCTTCATCTTCATGTACATGGGTACAGGCATCGGCTGCGGCATCGTCCTGAACGACGAAGTGGTCCGCGGCACGTCCGGCAATGCGGGCGAGATAGGCCACATCATCGTGGATCCGGACGGGCCACCCTGCGACTGCGGCCTCCGCGGCTGCGTGAAGTCCTCCTGTATCCCACAGGTCCTGGTGGCGGAGGCGGAAGCAGCAGGAATCCTGGATGGTTCCCGCGCAGGAAACAGCGCTGCAGAAGTCCAGCAAAGCTTCTCCCGGCTGTGCGCACTGGCCGACGGCGGGGACGAACGTGCCGCGGCCATCCTGGACAACTCTGCCGTCCTGGTGGCCCGGGCCGTCTCGGTTGTCACCAACACCCTCGACGTGGAACGCGTTGTTTTCGGCGGCCCCTTCTGGAGCGGGCTGGCTGAGCGTTACCTGGAGCGGATTCCGCCGCTGCTGGATGCCAACAGCGACGTCCGGCTGATCCACCCCGTCGAGGTTGTCGGTACGGGCGTTGGGGAGGACGTTGGAGCCATCGGCGCCGCATCCCTGGTCCTTGAACATACCCTCGCGCCCCGGGCCCAGCGGCTCCTGCTGGAAAGCTGACCGGACATGCTTCGCCGGGCATCGAAAACAGTCTCCCTGCTGGCCGCCGCAGTGCTCGCGCTCGCGGCCTGCACTCCCGGAAATCCGGCCGAGGGAAACAAGACCATCAAAGTGGCCTACCAGAAGACGGACTCCTTCACGGCCCTGGACACCATGTTCCAGGACGCGAAGAAGGAGTTCGAAGCCGCGAACCAGGGCGTCACCGTGGAGCTGCAGCCCATCCAGGGCAACGACGACGACTACGGGACGAAGCTGGCCCTCGCCTTGCGGTCACCCTCCACGGCGCCGGACGTCTTCTACGAAGACACCTTCAAGGTCCGCTCGGACGTGGATGCCGGCTACCTCCTGAACCTTGACGGCCGACTGGCTGGATGGGGGGAGTGGGACAAGTTCGACGACGCCGCCAAGGAGGCGGGGAAAGCGGACGACGGCGGCACGTACGCCGTCCCGCTGGGCACCGACACGAGGGCCATCTGGTACAACAGGAAAGTTTTTGAAGCCGCAGGCGTGGCGCTTCCATGGCGGCCGTCCAGCTGGCAGGACATCCTGGACACGGCCAGGAAGATCAAGGCCGCCAGCCCTGACGTGATCCCCTTCAACATGTATGCCGGCAAGGGCACCGGTGAAGGGACTGTCATGCAGGGGTTTTACGAACTCCTGTATGGAACCGGAGCCGGCCTCTATGACCCTGACTCGAAAAAGTGGGTTGTTGGCTCCACCGGTTTCAAGGACTCCCTGACATTCCTCAAGACGCTCTACAGCGAGAACCTCGCCGTGGCACCTGCCGAGGCGCTGGACCCGAACGTCTGGAAGAAGGTGTTCGGGGAATGGTTCCCGAAAGCAAAACTCGGGGCAGCCGTGGAAGGCTCCTATGCGCCGTCGTTCTGGCAGGACGGCGGCAGCTATGCCTGGCCGGGGTACGAACAGGAGATGGGTGTGGCGCCGTTCCCGACGCAGAACGGCGGCGCCCCCGGCGCGGTCAGCATGTCCGGTGGCTGGACCCTGGCCGTCGGGGCGGAAACCAAGCAGCCCGATCTTGCCTTCAATTTCCTCACCACGGCGCTCAACGCGAAGAACTCGCTGGCGTTCACGGTGGCCAGTTCACAGATCGCCGTCCGGTCCGACGTGGCCGCTGACCCTTCCTACCAGTCCGCCAACCCGTTTGTGAAGGACGTATCCGGCCTGGTTGCCGTCACCAGGTTCCGGCCCGCCACCTCCGACTATCCACGCATTTCCGCTGCCGTCCAGGAAGCCACCGAGGCGGTGATCACCGGCAGCCGGACCCCGGAGCAGGCCGCGGCCGACTATGACACAGCCGTGGCCGGCATTGTGGGTGGCGACAAAACCATCCGGAAGTAGCGGTGGCGGCCAACCACCGGACACGGCAATTGCTCCGGTACCTGCCCGTCCTGCCTGCCGTCCTGCTGCTGCTCGTGTTCCTTGCCGGCCCTGTGCTGTGGGCGTTCCACTCCTCGCTGACCAACGCCGGGCTGACCGGCCGCTACGCCAGGAACCCCGAGTGGGTGGGGTTGCAGAACTACCAACGGCTTCTGCAGGACCCTGTCTTCCCGCTCTCACTGGCGCTGACGGTCCTGTTCGTCGCGGGCTCGGCCATCGTTGGCCAGAACGTGCTGGGACTGGCCCTTGCCGTCCTCATGCGCCGCGCACGTCCCGTTGTCTCGGCAACTGTTGGCACCGCCGTCGTGGCCGCCTGGGTCCTGCCCGAGATCGTGGCCGCGTTCGCCGCCTATGCGTTCTTCAGCCGTGACGGCACGCTCAACCAACTGCTGGGCCAATTCGGGGCGGCGGAAACCGACTGGCTCTATACCGTGCCCATGGCCGCCGTGATCCTGGCCAACATTTGGCGCGGAACCGCTTTTTCCATGCTGGTGTACCGGGCCGCGCTCGACGGAGTCCCGGCGGAGCTGACCGAGGCCGCGCACATGGACGGTGCCGGGCCCTGGCAGCGGCTGGCCTTCATCACGCTGCCGGTGATCCGGGGCAGCATCGCCACCAACCTGATGCTGGTCACGCTGCAGACCCTGGCGGTCTTCACCCTGATTTGGGTCATGACCGCGGGCGGACCGGCCAATGGCAGCACCACACTGCCTGTCCTGGCCTACCAGGAAGCCTTCAAGTTCGGCGACATCGGCTACGGCACCGCCGTGGCGTCGGTCCTCATCCTGATTGGCGCCGTGTTCGGGGCGGCCTATCTCCGCCTCCTCAGGGAGCGGAAGCCGTGACAATTCCGAAACAGGCGGCACGGCGACGCCCCGGCCGGCAGCTCCGCCGCCGGCCCGCACCCGGCCACACGCGGGGCAGCGCCTGGGCAGATGGCGCCCTGCTGCTGATTGGTGCCTGTTTCCTGCTGCCGTTGTTGTGGCTGGTGCTGGGTTCGCTGGATCCGGCCGCCGGTCACGGTACCAAGGTTCCGCAGCAGCCCGGCCTGGAGAATTTCGCAGCCGTGCTCACCCCGGAGCTGCTGTTCCGTCCGCTGTGGAACAGCCTGTTGCTGTCCGCGGGGACGGGGATGGTCACCCTGGCGGCGGCCGTGCTCGCCGCATACCCCCTGTCCCGGTACCGGTCCCGCTTCAACACCCCGTTCATGTACGGCATCCTCTTTGGCACCTGTCTTCCCGTCACCGCCATCATGGTGCCGGTCTACGGGCTCTTCGTGCAGCTGCGGCTGCTGGATTCGCTGCCCGCAACGGTGCTTTTCCTGGCCGCCACCAGCCTGCCGATGGCCATCTGGATGACCAGGAACTTCATGGACGCCGTGCCGCTGGCCCTCGAGGAAGCTGCGTGGGTGGACGGCGCCTCCAGGCTGGCCGCCCTGCGGTCGATCGTGCTGCCGCTGATGCGGCCGGGCCTGGGCGTGGTCTTCATCTTCGTGTTCATCCAGGCGTGGGGGAACTTCTTCGTTCCGTTCGTGCTCCTGCTGTCGGAGGCAAGGCAGCCCGCAGCGGTATCGATCTTCAGCTTCTTCGGCCAGCACGGGGCAGTGGCGTACGGCCAGCTGGCCGCATTCTCGATCCTCTATTCGATCCCGGTCCTGGCTCTTTACGTCATCGTGGCACGCGGCTCCGGCAACGCGCTTGCCCTGGCGGGGGCCGTCAGGGGCTAATCGATGTCCTCAAGCACCACGCCGAACGGAAGGCTGTCGTCAAGATGGGCCTGGTGGCCGGTGGAACCAGGGTTGTAGACCACCCGGACGCCGTGCAGCTTCTCTGCTGCAGACTGCATCAGGATCGGCCTGACCGTATCGATGAACATCTGGCTCTTATCGGCGAGATATTCCTTGTAACTGGCTGGAAGCTCGATCATGGCAAAAGGATAGACCTGCAGGGCCCGCATGGGGAGGGGTACCCATTGCCGGGATGCGGCCCGCGGGCTTGGATGGGATGGCGGACGGGACACGGCCTTCCGGACCGCGGGCCCATCACCGTCCTCAGGGGGAGAACCAGTGCTTTCGACCAGCGTGCCCGCAAGAATCCAGCCTGCGGAGCTGGCCAGGGCGCAGCAGGTGGCGGCCAACATTTCACGCAGTTTCGAGGCCAAGGTGGTGGGGCAGTCCCGGTTGCGGGAATCGTTGCTGGTGGGCCTGCTGACCGGCGGCCACATCCTGCTCGAGAGCGTCCCGGGACTGGCCAAGACCACTGCGGCCCAAACGCTGGCAGACGCCGTCAGCGCCGAATTCCGCCGGATCCAGTGCACGCCCGACCTGCTGCCCAGCGACATCGTGGGAACCCAGATCTACGACGCCGCCAAGGGAACGTTCCACACCCAGCTGGGCCCGGTCCACGCCAACATCGTGCTGCTCGACGAAATCAACCGCTCCAGCGCCAAAACCCAGAGCGCCATGCTGGAGGCCATGCAGGAACGCCAGACGTCCATCGGCGGCCAGGACTACCGCCTCCCGTCGCCGTTCCTGGTCCTGGCCACCCAGAACCCCATCGAGCAGGAGGGCACGTACCAGCTGCCGGAGGCGCAAATGGACCGCTTCATGCTCAAGGACGTCCTTGACTACCCCAGTCCTGCGGAAGAGGCCCGGATCATCGCCCGGATCGACGCCGGCGTCTTCATCCCGGAGCAGAAGCCGCCGGCGGCCGCTTCCCTCGAAGCCATCCGGGAGATCCAGGACCTGACCCGGCGCATCTACATCGATCCGGCCGTGATCAACTACATCGTGGGGTTGGTGTACGTGACGCGGAACGCGTCCCGGTATATCGATGCCAGGCTTGCCGGGTTCATCGAGTTTGGCGCCAGCCCCCGTGCCAGCATCGCCTTCAGCCAGGCGGCCCGCGCCGTGGCACTGCTGGACGGCCGTGACCATGTCATCCCGGAAGACGTCAAGGTGCTGGCCCACCGGGTGCTGCGGCACCGGCTGATCCTGAACTTTGACGCGGTGGCAGAGCAGGTCCCGGTGGAATCGGTGATCGACGCCGTCGTCGCCGCTATCCAGACCCCCTGACGCCCCGTGGCCGGTCTCCTCCAGCGCGTGAAGTCGAAGATGGCCATCTTCGCGCACCGCAAAGCCCGCGGCATGCTCGACGGCGAATACGGTTCCGTGTTCAGGGGCCGCAGCCTGGACTTCGATGACCTTCGCGCCTACGTGCCCGGTGACGAGGTCCGCGACATCGACTGGAAGGCTTCAGCGCGCCACGGCTCACCCCTGATCAGGCGGTACGTCGCAGTCCGCCGGCAGACTGTCCTGCTGGTCACTGATACGGGGCGCAACATGGCGGCCGAGGCGCTGTCAGGGGAAGTGAAGAAGGACATCGCCGTGCTGGCACTGGGGGTCCTTGGCTACCTGGCCCACCGGCACGGCGACCTGGTGGGCCTTGTCTGCGGTGATACAGCGGGCACCCGTTCCCTGCCGGCCAAGGGAGGCGAAGCCCACCTGGAACGGCTGCTGAGGGTTGTGGACTCACACACGAACCTCGCGGCGGCATCCAGCAGGATCCAGGACCAACTCGAGTACACGGCGCGCAGCATCAAGGGACGCCACCTGCTGTTCGTTGTTGCGGACGAAATTGCCGCGGACGCTGCCACCGGCCAACTCCTGCGCAGGCTCAGCGCCCAGCACGAGATCCTCTGGCTGACCATTCGGGACGCCGGGCTGGCACCATCGCCCGGGACCGAACGGATCTCCGGCGCCGGCACCGACTCCTACGCCGGCACCGACTCCTACGCCGGCACGGACTCCTACAGCGTGGCTGATTCCGCGCTGCTGTCCTGGCAGCCGGCAATGTCGGCGGGGGTGAGGGCCGCGTACCTGCAGGCCACGGACGAGCGCGACGCGGCGCGGAGGGCAATGTTGCGTGGCGCGGGGATCACTGAGGGGGAAGTGGGGGGCAGCGCGGATGTCATCACGGGTCTCTTCGCCCTCCTGGAGAGGCACCGGCGTGCAGGCTGATCCCGGATTCTATGGCCCGCTGCAGTACGGTTCCGCCTGGCTGTGGTGCGGCGCGGCACTGCTGGCCCTGGTGGCCGGCTGGTACGTGTTCGTGCTTGCCTCCACCCGCGTCCCCAAACGGTCCAGGCAGGGCAGCTCCACGCCGGTCCGGTCCGCCCTGACCGACCTGCCGGCCCTGAAAGCCGCATGCCTGCAGCGCATCAAGGATGTGGAGGATGCGGTGGCTGCCGGACATCTTGAGGAACGCACGGCGCACCAGCACATCAGCCTGCTGCTGCGCGGGTTCGTCCGCGATGCCACCGGAGTGGACGCCACCAGGATGACGCACCAGGACCTGGCGCGTCACCCGCTCCCGGCGGCGGCCGCGGCCGTTCAAGCCCTGTACCCCGCGGAATTCGGCCCGGGCCCGTTGCCGTCCGTGGCTGCGTCAGCAGCACGAGCCTCCGCGGCGGTGCGCGCGTGGAACTGATGTTCTGGTGGCTGCTGCCGGTTGCGGCCGCTGCCGCAGGAGTGGCGGCATGGGTTGCGCTGCGCAGCAACCGGTTGTCCAACGTACGACGCCGGCCCGTGGCGCACGCCGACAGGCTCACCGCGCTGCCCGAGTACCAGGCAGCCCTCCGCCTGCACCGGCGGCGGCTGCTCCTGGCCGGCGCCGCCTGCGTTCTGCTGCTGGCCTCCACGGCGGTTGCGGCGGCACGGCCCGTTGACGTGTCCACCATCAGGCCGGAGCAGCACAACCGGGACATCATGCTCTGCCTGGACACCTCAGGTTCCATGAGCAGCGCCGACGCGGCAGTGGCGGATGTCTTTGCCGGCCTGGCCAGGACATTCGACGGCGAGCGGATCGGCCTGACCATCTTCGACAGCACCGCCATCCAGGTCTTTCCGTTAACCGACGACTACGCCTACGCCCAGGAGCAGCTCCAGCTCGCGAAGGATGCGTTCGACGGCAAACCGGGCAGCTCCGGATTCCTCGACGGCACCTGGAGCGGCAGGGGGTCGTCGCTGATTGGCGACGGCCTGGCATCCTGCCTCAACAGCTTTCCGGGCGAAGCCGGACAAACCCCCAGGGAAGCCGGCGGAGAAGCACGGCAGGGAGACGCAGCGCAGCGCTCGCGGTCAGTGGTGCTGGCAACGGACAACTTCCTCTCGGGCGAGCCCATCATGTCTCTTGAGCAGGCCGCGCAGCTGGCCCGGGACCGGTCCGTCCACGTTCACGCACTGAATCCTGGTGACCTGGACTACGGCAGCGGTCCTGACCAGCCGGGGGCCCAACTGCGTGCTGCCGCGGAATCAACCGGGGGCCTGTACTACGCCCTGGACAACGCTGATGCGGTGGCGGGAATCGTCGCCGCCGTGGAGCAGACCGAAACGGCGGCGGTCCAGGGAGCGGTGCGCGCAGTGTTCTCGGACGTACCCGGCCTGCCGCTGGCTGTAGCGCTGTTGTCCGCCCTGGCCCTGTGTGCGGTTTTGTGGCGGCTGCAAGGATCCCGGCCCCGGGGAAGGGCGTGGCTGCGGCGGGGAGCCGTGGTCCTGCTGGTCCTGGTGGCGGCCCTGAGGCCAGGCCTGCCGGGCGGATCGGCGCGGGCTGCCACCTCGGACCTCAACGTGTTCTTTGTGGTGGATACCACCACCAGCATGGTGGCCGAGGACTACGGCAACGGCAACCCGCGGCTGGAGGGCGTCCGGAAAGACATCATGGCCATCGCCGAACAACTGCCCGGCGCGCGCTTTTCGGTCATCACTTTCGACACCACGGCGCACGTCCGCATGCCGCTCAGCACGGACACGCTGGCCCTGGAAACCATCACGGATGTCCTGGAACCCCAGGTCACCGCCTACGCCAAAGGCAGCAGCATCACGGCAGCCCGGCAGGTGCTGTCCGAGCGGTTGAGCGCCGCCCGCGACAGCAACCCCGGCAGGCCCTGCCTGGTGTACTACCTGGGGGACGGCGAACAGACCAGCGCCAGGGATCCCCAAACCATGACTCTCGACGGCGGGCTGGTGGCCGGGGGAGCGGTGCTGGGCTACGGCACGGCCGGGGGCGGCCAGATGAGAGAGAATACCGGCCTGCAGGGCGCCGCACCCAAGGAAGACGCCGCGCAGGAGAGCGACGGCGGCACGTACGTGCAGGACAACAGGGCCGGCAGCAGTGGTAATGCAGTGTCGGTCATCGACGAGGAGCGGCTGCGGAACCTTGCCGCCCAGCTCGGCCTGCCCTACGTGCACCGCGCCGCCGGCGCACCGGTGGCGGAGATGATGCAGCAGGCACGTCCGGGCAATGTGGAACGGGCGGATGGAGAGGACCCGCTGGCGGCTGGAGCCGAACTGTACTGGATTTTCGCCGCCGGCGCCTTCCTGCTGGCCTTGCCGGAAGCGGTGGCCATCATCCGGCAGCTCCGGGGGTTACCTGGCCGGCCGGGAAAGGAAGGGGTCCGGTGAACACCAAGGCCCACAGGCGCCGCCTGCTGCTCTGGTCAGCGCTGCCGGTTCTCCTGGTGCTGCTTCTCGCCGCCAAGCTCCTCAGCCTTGGCTTGCTCGCTGACCGTGCCGCCTCCGGCTTTGCAGCAGGAAACGCATCCGCCGTGGATGCCGCAGCCCGTGGCCTGGGAGTGGCCAACGTGGTGGAACCCCATAAAGCGCCGTTTGCCGCCGGTGACGCCGCAGTGCTGGCAGGGGATTACGGCACGGCACGGCAGCTGTTCGACCAGGCACTGGGCATGGTTCCCGCCGGCTCAGGGGACGAATGCCTGGTCAGGGTGAACCTTGTCCTGGTGATCGAACGCCTGGGCGACTTGCGGCTCCAGGCCGGGGACCCGTCGTCGGCCCTTCCGTTCTTTAAGGAAGCCCTGGCAACCGCAGGCCAGGCGCCGGAAGGTTGCCTGTCTCCGGATGCGGAAGCGGGAGCGGCCGGGCGGTTGGCGGAAGCCCGGGAACGGCTGGAGGGAAAGATCGCCGCCGGCCAGCCCGCAGGCCCAGAGGGCGGAGCGGGTGAGGAATCCCCCGAGGACGGGCCGGCCGAGACCCGGCAGAGCCAACTGGACCAGATCCAGGACAGTTCGCGGCAGGCCCAGCGGGAGCGGAACAGCGGGCGCGAACGGGAAGAATACCTGGACAGCAACGGTGGGTCGGCCCCGGACCGCCCCTGGTAGCAAGCCCTTCCGGCGAAGGAAATTCTGCTGCCGCACAAAACAACCCGTAAAAGTGCGTCTTAATTCGGCACGGACTTGCACCGCCCCCGCCCGGCACCCTAGAGTCGTAGACAAGTTACCGCGGTAACGTGTCAGCGATCCTCCGTTCCGGAGGGTGTGGGTGCCCCCATGTGGGCCTGACATTTGCTCACGGACTACTTCATTCAAGGCGTAACAGTCGCGGCTGCGTCCTCGTGGAGTCCCTCCGTGTTCCCAAACTCAAAATCATTGCCGGTTCTCTGTCCTGTTTCGCCGGGCGGAGACCCCAATGGCCCAAAGCCAAGGACGCAAATGTCACCACCAAGCCTTATTGACGCACACCCCAACCTGTCCGACACCGCTCCGGTAGCGCTTTCCTATGAGCTCTTCCCCCCGCGTTCTCCTGCGGCAGCGGAGACGCTGTGGACCACCATCCGCGAGTTGGAAGCAACTGAACCGGACTACGTCTCCGTCACGTACGGCGCCAGCGGATCCAACCGGGACACCGCCGTCGAACTCATCAACCGGCTCCTGCTCGAAACCACGCTGCGGCCGCTGGCACACCTCACCTGCGTGGGCAACACGCCGCAGGAACTCGCCGGCATCGTCGGGGAACTGCTGGACACCGGGGTCCGGGGCATCCTTGCCCTGCGCGGCGATCTTCCCAAGGACGCCAGTGCCCCTGCCAGCGGGTCGCTCCGGTATGCCCAGGATCTGATCGAACTCATCCGCCGTGTGGAGCAGCGCCGGTCGGCCCTGCTCTGCGCCGGAAAGATCGCAGTGGGTGTGGCAGCGTATCCAACCCGGCATCCGGAGTCACCCAGTGAAGAGCACGACGTTGAGGTGCTGCTCGCGAAGCAGCGTTCCGGCGCCGATTTCGCCATCACCCAGGTGTTTTTCGAGACCAGGCAGTATGCCGACCTCCTCACCCGGGCACGCCGTGCCGGTGTGACCATTCCGATCATCCCCGGCGTCATGCCGTTGACCAGCCTCCGCCGGCTCAACCGGCTGGGCGAACTGACCGGAGTGGAGCCGGCGCCGCAACTGATGGCCCGGCTGGCTGCGGCCGATACCGACATCGAACGCCTCCGCATTGGGGTCGACGCCACCGTTGACCTGGCCAACGCCGCACTTGATGCGGGTGCTCCCGGCATCCACATCTACACCTTCAACGAACACCAGAGTGCGCTGGAGGTGCTGGACAAGCTGGCCCTTCCGCGGCGCAGCCGTCCCGGCATCCGGCCCGGGTCCAGTGCCCGCGGCCAGCTGGCCAGCTGACCGGCCTGCACCCCCAACAGCTTCCATTCATCCGCGCAGCGTTCGTACACGCCGCGTTCATCCTTCGTGCGCTGATGCGCGCACGCCCTCGACACTTACTCGACCTCCAGGAGTACCCCATGACTGAACAGAACACCGCCCGCACCCCCTTCCCGGCAGCCTCGCTCCTCGGCTACCCCCGCATCGGCCGGCGCCGCGAGCTCAAGAAGGCTGTCGAGGCCTACTGGGCCGGGAAGATCGACGCCGCCGCCCTGGACGCAGCGGCCAAGGACATCCAGCTGGCCATCGCCCGGCGCCTGCAGGAACTGGGCCTGACCGAAGCTGCCGCTGTCCCGGGCACCTTCTCCTACTACGACCAGGTCCTGGACACCACCGCCCACCTCGGCGCGGTGCCCGCCCGCTTTGGCAAGCTCCTCAACGGTGAAGGCCAGCTGGACATTGACGGCTACTTCACCCTTGCCCGCGGCAACAAGGAACAGCAGCCGCTGGAAATGACCAAGTGGTTCGACACCAACTACCACTACCTGGTGCCGGAAATCGGTCCGGAGACCGACTTCACCCTGGCCTCCACCGCGAAGGTTGACGAGTTCGCCTTCGCCCTGGCCAACGGCATCGAGACCCGCCCTTACGTCGTGGGCCCCGTCACCTACCTGCTGCTGTCCAAGGCTTCCGACGACGCCCCCGCCGGCTTCGCCCCGCTGTCCCGCCTGGAGGACATCCTGCCCGTCTACGTGCAGCTGCTGGAAAAGCTCGCGGCTGCGGGTGCCGGCTGGGTCCAGCTGGACGAGCCCGCCCTGGTGGTGGACCAGGACACCCCGGCCGCCGAAATCGAGGCAGCCGTGGCCCGCGCCTACGAGGTACTGACCGCTGCAGCCAACCGCCCGCAGATCCTCGTCTCCACCCCCTACGGCTCACTGGACGGGCAGCTGGGCACCCTCGCAGCCACCAACATCGATGCCCTCCACATCGACGTCTTCAAGGGCGCCGTTCCGTCCGCCGCTGCCCTGGCGGGCCTGGGCAACAAGACCCTGGTTGCCGGCGTCGTGGACGGCCACAACATCTGGCGCAACGACCT
Organism: Arthrobacter sp. Soil764; assembly: GCF_001428075.1. GTDB lineage: Bacteria > Actinomycetota > Actinomycetes > Actinomycetales > Micrococcaceae > Arthrobacter. Next base: position 95,049 of record NZ_LMSI01000022.1, read on the forward strand.
CGCTGCCTCCGCCGCCAAGCTGGACGAACTGAAGGCAGCGGCCGCAAAGGTGGCTGTCTCCACGTCCACCTCCACCCAGCACGTCCCGCACGACGTGGCCGAGGAAACCCAGCTCTCCGCTCAGCTCCGCAGTTGGCTGGCGTTCTCGGACCAGAAGGCCGTGGAAGTCAAGGCCCTGGCCGCTTACCTGGCCGATCCCGCTTCCGCCCAGGATGCGATCGACGAGGCAACCGCCGTCATCGCTTCCCGCGCCACCGCCGAGGGCGTCCGCCGCGCAGACGTCCGTGCCCGCACCGAGGCCCTCACAGCGGCTGACTTCTCGCGCTCCGAGTATTCGGCCCGCGAAGCCGCCCAGGAGGAGGCGCTGCACCTGCCGCCGCTGCCCACCACGACGATCGGATCCTTCCCGCAGACCGCTGAAATCAGGTCGGCCCGCGCCCGGAACAACAAGGGTGATCTCACCGACGAGCAGTACGCGCAGCTCATGAAGGACGAGATCAAGCGCGTGGTGCAGCTGCAGGAAGAGCTTGGCTACGACGTCCTGGTGCACGGTGAGCCGGAGCGCAACGACATGGTCCAGTACTTTGCCGAGAACCTCGAAGGGTTCGACGTCACGGTCCACGGCTGGGTCCAGTCCTACGGCTCACGCTGCACCCGGCCGTCCATTCTCTGGGGCGACGTCACCCGCAGCGCTCCGATCACGGTGGAATGGGCCAAGTACGCCCAGTCCCTCACAGCCAAGCCGATGAAGGGCATGCTGACCGGTCCCGTCACCATCCTGGCCTGGTCCTTCGTCCGCGACGACCAGCCCCTGGGCGAGACCGCCAACCAGGTGGGCCTGGCCCTCCGCGACGAGATTGCCGACCTCGAAGCTGCCGGCATCAAGGTCATCCAGGTGGACGAGCCCGCCCTGCGCGAACTGCTTCCGCTGCGCAAAGCCGACCAGGCGGACTACCTGAAGTGGTCCGTTGACTCCTTCCGCCTGGCCACCGCCGGCGCCGCCGATTCCACGCAGATCCACACCCACCTCTGCTACTCCGAGTTCGGCGTGATCATCGACGCGATCGACGGGCTGGACGCGGACGTCACCTCCATAGAGGCTGCCCGCTCCCGGATGGAGGTTGTCCACGACCTCGAGTCCCACGGCTTCGGCCGCGGGGTGGGCCCGGGTGTCTACGACATCCACTCACCCCGAGTGCCCGGCGAGCAGGAGGTCACCGAGCTGCTGGCAACCGCCGTCAAGCACGTCCCGTCCCGCCAGCTCTGGGTCAACCCGGACTGCGGCCTGAAGACCCGCGGCTACGCCGAGACCGAAGAGTCCCTGCGCAACCTGGTCAGGGCCACGCAGACGGTCCGCGCGGAGCTGCTGGAAACGGCGAAGTAGACGAACAGGGCTAAGAGAGCCCGCAGAGGCTCCAGGTCCGGTGCGCCCAGCGCACTGGACCTGGAGTAGCGGGCGAACGGGCGGGCCACTGGGGAATTCCTGGTGACCCGCCGTCGTCGTGCTTTAACCATCGATTGCTCCGTAACTGCCGTTTTGAGTGTCCAAAAGGGCATTTACGGAGCAATCGATTCAGGACTCCCAGACGATCTCGTCGTCCACCACGCCGTCCTGGTCGGCGGAGGCCACCAGGACCTCATCCGTGAAGTGCTCGCCCAGGGTGAAATCCATGACGAAGTAGCGTTCGGGCTGGCCGGGATAGATGGCTACGTGGCCGAGTTTGAGTGCCTTGAGGAAGACCTCGTTGGTGAGCTGTTTGCGGTCCTGGACGCCGAACACCTTGTGCAGGTGCTCGTCCTTGAGCGCATTGCAGTGGAAGTGCAGGTACTCCTGGGGACTGGTGCCCTCCTGCTCAAGTTCCTCGGCGATCATCTCGCGGACCTCGTCCACCAGTTCCGGAAGGAAACGCAACCGATAGTCCACCTTGCGAAGCGCGGCTTCGTCAAAGTTGTCGTGGGCGGTGATGTTCAGGTCGAGTTCCAGCGGGTGGCCTCGCAGCTCATGTTTGGCGGCAAAGAGATGATCCATGCCGTGGTTGAGCTCGATCTCCCCAAAGTGCTGGCTCGCTACCTTGTTCATATTCTCAACATAGACCCGAAGGGCAGACCATTCCAGCGTTCTGCCCTAATTGACCGCGGTGCGCATCCCCGCGAGTGTTTCGGCCAGCAGGTCGACGAAGAGCTGCACCCGCGCCGTCTTCCGGTCATTGATCAACAGGGCAAACACGTTCCGGGCCAGCCGGATCTCCGGGACGTCCAGCACCACCACGCCCGCCGGCTTGTTCCGCAGGGCAAGCTCCGGAACCAGGGCCGCCCCCAGGCCTGCGGCGGCCATCTCCAGGCTGGCATGGAAGTCATCACTGTGCGCCACCACCCGCGGGTGCAGGTTGCAGCCCGCGAACAGCCGCTCGATCACCATCGCATCGCTGGTGCCGGGATGGTGCATGATCCAGGGCATCTCGGAGAGATGGTCCGCGGCCACCTTCGCGTCCGCCCGGAAACCCCAGCCGGCGGGCAGCACCACCCGGAAGTCGTCGTCGCCAATCCATTGCCTGTTGATGGTGTTGGGCCACGCGAAGCCGGTCTGGCCCACCTGGAACACCACGGCCAGGTCCAGGTCGCCGCCGGTGCGCAGCCCCTGGATGGTTTGGCCCGGCTCCGCCACAGACACCCGCAGGTCGATCCCAAGTTTCTTCCACGCCGGGTTCTTCAGGATCCGCGGCAGGACGTACGTGGCCAGGCTGGGAAAGATCCCCAGCCGCAGTTCCTGGCTTTCCGAGTCCTGCGTCCTTGAGGCGGCGGCCATCAGTGCCTCGATGTCCGTGAGCACCTTGGCAGCGTGCCGGGTCATGACGACGGCGGCTTCCGTGGGAATCACGGCGCGCGCCGAACGCTGGAAGAGGGTAACGCCCGTTTCCCGCTCCAAAGCCGACATCTGCTGGGACACGGCGGAGGCCGTGTAGCCGAGTGTTGCGGCTGCTGCAGCGAATGAGCCCAGCCGCGTGACTTCAAGGAGGGTCTTCAGGTGCACCGGATTTACCACGAGCCCACAGTACTGCACCCATCCGCCGGCCGTACCGCACCGAACAACCCTCTGTATACCCAGCCCAGCGGCAAATGTTCAGCAGAGGAGCATGAATTGTCACTTGACCCAGCAGGAAGTGTAGGCGGCCGGCGCCGCGTTGCCGTGATCGGCAGCGGCGTGGCCGGATTGACGGCGGCCTACGTTTTGAACCGGCAGGACGACGTCACCCTGTTTGAGGCGGATTCGAGGCTGGGCGGCCATGCCCACACCCACGACATGCCACAACCCGACGGCAGCACCATGGGGGTGGACACCGGTTTCATCGTGCACAACGAACGGACCTATCCCACCCTGCTGCGGTTGTTCGCCGAGCTGGGCGTCGAAACCCAGGACTCGGAGATGAGCATGTCCATCCGCTGCGACGGCTGCGGGCTGGAATACGCGGGGGCGCGGGACGGCGCCCGCGGCATTATCGCCAAACCCTCCAGCCTGCTGCGCGGCCGCTACCTGCTGATGCTGCTGGAGGTCACCCGTTTTTACCGGAAGGCGCGGGAACTGCTCAGGACCGCGCCGCCGTCGGCTGTCAGCGGCGAGGTGGAGGTGCCGGACCTGACGCTGGGGGCATTCCTGGAACGGGAGAAGTTCAGCCCCTACTTCATCTCCCACTTCATGACCCCCGTGGTCAGCGCAGTCTGGTCCTGCGACCCCACCACGGCCCTGGCTTATCCCGCGCGGTACCTCTTCACGTTCCTGGGCCACCACGGCATGCTGGGCATCAAGGGCTCGCCGCAGTGGCGCACCGTCACCGGCGGCTCAGCCCGGTACGTCGAAAAGCTCGCCGCTACGCTGGCCGACGTTCGGCTCAACAGACCCGTCACCGCCATCCGGCGCCTGCCCGACGGCGTGGAGCTCGCCACGGACAGCGGGCTGGAACACTTTGACGCCGTCGTCATTGCCACCCATCCTGCGCAGGCGCTCGGGTTCCTGGCCGACGCCACCCCTGAGGAGAAGGAGGCGCTGGGCGGGATGCCGTACTCGGTAAACCAAACGGTATTCCACCGGGACCCTGCAGTCCTCCCGGCGGCGGACAACGCCAAGGCGTCCTGGAACTACCGGCTCCCGGCCTGCGACGCCCGCCCGGACAAGGTCCTGGTGAGCTACGACCTGACCCGGCTGCAGCGGCTGAGCCCTGCGGATGGCAAGCCCTACCTGGTGAGCCTGGGGGAGTCGGACCTGATCGGCGACACTGCAGTGCTGGAGCGCATGGTCTACGAACACCCGCAGTACACGCCCGAATCCCTTCAGGCCCAGCAGGCCATCACCGCGCTGAGCAACAGCCGGATCGCCTACGCCGGGGCGTACCTTGGCTGGGGATTCCACGAGGACGGCGCCCTCTCCGGTGCGCGCGCCGCGGAGAAACTTGGCCGCAGCTGGCCGGTGGTCCGCGCGGAGGACTCCACGGAGTCCTTCGGCGAGGGGGAGCGGGAACTGCTCGCCCCGGAACCTGCATGACCATGGACGCCTCGATCTACAGCACATCCATCTCCCACGTGCGGCGCAGTCCCTTAAAGAATGCGTTCACCTACCGGAGCTACAGCTGGTTTGTGGACGTGGACAAGCTTCCGCGGCTGCCGTTCCTGCTCCGGCCGCTGGCAGTGTTCCACGCCGCAGACCACCTTGGCGATCCCGACGCCGGCATCCGGGCCAACGTGGAGCGGTACCTCCGCACGCAGGGCGTGGATCCCGACGGCGGTCCCATCCACATGCTCACCAGTGCCAGGGTCTTTGGCTACGTCTTCAACCCGCTCACCCTGTTCTGGTGCTACCGGTCCACCGGCGAACTGCAGTGCGTGGTGGCCGAGGTCCACAACACCTACGGGGAGCGGCACTGCTACCTGCTGCGGACCGATCCCTCCGGACGCGCTTCTGTGCCGAAGGCGTTCTACGTTTCACCCTTCAACGATGTGGACGGCGAGTACCGGATGAAGCTTCCGGCGCCGGGGGACCGGCTGGCCGTTTCCATCATCCTGGACCGGGAGGGGCACCGGCCCTTCGTCGCCACCATGGATGGCCGGCGCAGGCCTGCCACCAGCCGCAACATCCTGGCAGCGGCTTTCGCGGCTCCTGCCGCGCCGCTGCTGGTATCCGCCCTGATCCGGGTGCAGGGCATTAAACTCTGGGCAAGACGCCTGCCCGTCGTCGCCAGACCACACCACACCTCACAGGAGGCAGTTCAATGACCATGACGGACGATAACGGCACCACCGCAGGCCGTCTGGAAGACAAGGCCGGCAGCCATTCCACCGGAAGCGTGCCCGAAGCCTGGACCGCAACCGGGGTACCGGCGGCGCCGGCCACCATCGACCCTGACCTGTGGCCCGGTGTTGCCCAGCCGCCGTCGGGCGTCAAGGCCGAAGTGGCCGGAAAGGCCGCCGGGCTGCTGTTCAAGGGTGCGGTCAAGCGGCTGCCGCTGCGCGTTGAATACCCGGACGGCTCGGTTCTGGGGACCGGCGGACCGGAAGCCCCCGTGATGACCATGCTGCGCCCCGCCGCCTTCGAGGCGCGGATCGGCGACAACGGCCTGATCGGCCTGGGCGAATCCTTCATGGCCGGCGACTGGGAAGCTTCGGACCTCGCCGCGCTGCTGGAAGTCTTCGCCGCCTCCGTGGACACGCTGATCCCCATGCCGCTGCAGAAACTGCGCTCGCTGTACCTGCCCCGGACCCCCCGCCAGGAACGCAACGCCGAACAAAACACCCGCAGCAACATCTCCCGGCACTACGACCTGTCCAACGACCTGTTTTTCAACTTCCTGGACGCCACCATGAGCTACTCCTCCGCGCTGTTCCCGGAGAAGGCGGGGCCGCTCTCCGACGTCCCATGGGACTTCCTGGCCGAAGCGCAGCGGGCCAAGATCGACCGGTTGCTGGACAAGGCCGGGGTGGGCGAGGGTACGCGGCTGCTGGAAATCGGTACCGGCTGGGGCGAGCTTGCCCTGCGTGCCGCCGCTCGCGGTGCCACCGTCTACAGCGTCACGCTGTCCAGCGAACAGCAGGCGCTGGCGCAGGAACGCATTGAGGATGCCGGATACGCGGACCGGGTAACGGTGGCCCTGCAGGACTACCGCGCCGTGGAAGGCGAGTACGACGCCGTGGTGTCGGTGGAAATGATCGAGGCCGTGGGGTACGAGTACTGGCCCATCTACTTCCAGACCATCGACCGTGTCCTGGCACCCGGCGGCAAGGTGGCCATCCAGGCCATCACCATGCCGCACGGGCGCATGCTGGCCACCCGCAACGCCTACACCTGGGTGCACAAGTACATCTTCCCTGGCGGCTTCCTGCCGTCCGTCCGCGCCATCGAGGGCGTGACCCAGCAGCACACCACCCTGCGGGTTCGGGAGCGGATGGGAATGGGCGACCACTACGCGGCCACATTGCGGCTGTGGGAGGAACGGTTCCTGTCCCGCTCCCGGGAGGTGGGCGAGCTCGGCTTTGACGCGGTCTTCCAGCGGATGTGGCTGTTCTACCTCTGCTACTCGCGCGCCGGCTTCCAGTCCGGCTACCTGGACGTGCAGCAGATCGTGCTGGACCGCCGGGAGGCACAGCTCTAGCATTCGGGAGGGGCAAGAGGGAGGATTCGGGCATGAAACTGAAGACACTGGCATGGACGACGGCGGCGACGGCCGCCACAGCAGCGGCCGGCGGAGTTGCCACGGATCCACAGAGCAGCTGGTACCTGGGACTGCGCAAACCGGACTGGCAGCCGCCCGCCATCGCCTTCCCGGTGGTGTGGACAGCCCTGTATGCGGACCTTGCGGTGACGTCCGCGGTGGCACTGGACAGGGCAGCTGAACTGGATAGGTCCGCTGACAGTCCCGGCCCCGTCAGGAAGGACCAGCGCCGCGAGCTTCGCGCGTACCGCGGTGCACTGGCGGCCAACCTGGTCCTTAATGCCTCGTGGAGTTGGTTGTTCTGGCGCTCCCGCCGGCCGTGGCTGGCAGCAGCCGAGGCTGCGGTGCTGGCGGCCAGCAGTGCCGACCTGGTGCGCCGGACGTACCGGCTGAACCGTGCCGCAGGGGTATCGCTGGCTCCCTATGCAGCGTGGTGCGGCTTCGCCACTGCGTTGTCCACGGCAATCGCCAGGCTTAACCACTCCGGCAGGTAGCAGGTCCGGAGCCGATGCCGGTCTTGCCGGCCGGCGGCGCCGGACCATGGGTCCTTCATCACTATATGTAGTGGTGAAGGACCCTTTTTGTTGGGGCCGGACGGGCGTGCGACACGCCGAGGATCACGACACGCTGATTGTGCATATGTGTCCAACCCCATCCACAGGGTGTGGACCCAGAGGGCAAAAAACCCGCGATCACGGGCATTTTTACGGCTCATGCCTGTGGATTAAAGGTGCATTAAATGACATACTTGTAATACATCATCTTGGGGTTCCAAAGAGGCGTCTGCACTACATGTAGTATCTACATACAGCTGGACGGGGACACCGAACCAGCAAAGATTTCAACTAAGGGGACAGGGACAATGACCGTAACGGTTTACACGAAGCCTGCTTGTGTTCAGTGCAACGCCACCTACCGCGCGCTCGACAAGAAGGGCATCACCTACCAGAGCGTTGACATCTCCCAGGATGCCGAGGCACTCGAGCGCCTGAAGGCACTGGGCTACATGCAGGCTCCCGTTGTTGTCACCGACCAGGACCACTGGTCAGGCTTCCGCCCGGACAAGATCGAGGAACTGGCACTTTCCGCCGTTTCCTCCGTGGCCTAGGAGTTCTGCTTTTCCTGCCGGCAACCATCAACCAGCTGAGGTGACTCACGTGGCAGCACCAGCAGCACAGCATGACCACGAGGCCTTACCAGTTCACCAGGTTGTTCCGATCCACGCGGCTCAGCGCGTGGAGGTGTCCCCGCCGGCCGGGCCACAGAAAGAGGCTGCACCGGTTTCCACCGGCAGCCAGCTCATCTACTTTTCCTCCTCATCCGAGAACACCAGCCGCTTCGTCGCGAAGCTTGGCCGTGAGGTGGCCCGGATCCCGCTCTATCCAAAGGACGCACCCCTCCTCGCCACCCGGCCGTTCGTGCTGGTGGTGCCCACATATGGTGGCACCGGGGGAGAGGGTTCGGTTCCCAAGCAGGTCATCCGGTTCCTCAACAACGCGCAGAACAGGAAACTGCTCCGCGGCGTGATCGGTGCCGGAAACACAAACTTCGGGGACAACTACTGCATGGCCGCGGACATCATCGCCGCCAAATGCCAGGTACCCCACCTCTATCGATTCGAACTTATGGGAACGCCGGAAGACGTTACCCGGGTCAACCAAGGATTGGACACATTTTGGACACGACTGTCGCAGACACAGAAGTAACCAGGTCCCAGAAGCCCGAGATGCCCGCCGCCTACAAGGGGCTGGGCTACCACGAGCTGAACGCCATGCTGAACCTCTATGGTCCCAACGGCGAAATCCAGTTCGGCGCCGACCGAGAGGCCGCCCACCAGTACTTCCTGCAGCACGTGAACAACAACACCGTGTTCTTCCATGACCTGGAAGAGAAGCTCGACTACCTGGTGAAGAACCAGTACTACGAGCGCGAGACGCTGGACCAGTACACGATGAACTTCATCCGTGAGCTGTTCAACCGCGCGTACAAGAAGAAGTTCCGCTTCGAGACCTTCCTGGGCGCCTTCAAGTTCTACACCTCGTACACACTGAAGACGTTCGACGGCAAGCGTTTCCTGGAGCGCTACGAGGACCGTGTCTGCATGGTGGCCCTGCACCTGGCGCGCGGCAACGAGCAGCTTGCCCTGCAGATGGTGGATGAGATCATCGAAGGCCGCTTCCAGCCGGCCACCCCCACGTTCCTTAATGCGGGCAAGAAGCAGCGCGGCGAGCTGGTCTCCTGCTTCCTGCTCCGTATCGAGGACAACATGGAGTCGATCGGCCGCTCCATCAACTCCGCACTGCAGCTGTCCAAGCGCGGCGGCGGCGTGGCGTTCGCGCTGACCAACATCCGCGAGGTGGGCGCGCCCATCAAGCAGATCGAGAACCAGTCCTCCGGCGTCATCCCCGTGATGAAGCTCCTCGAAGACAGCTTCTCCTACGCCAACCAGCTCGGTGCCCGCCAGGGTGCCGGCGCCGTGTACCTGCATGCGCACCACCCGGACATCTACCGGTTCCTGGACACCAAGCGGGAGAACGCGGACGAAAAGATCCGCATCAAGACCCTCTCCCTGGGCGTCGTCATCCCGGACATCACCTTCGAGCTGGCCAAGAAGGACGAGGACATGTACCTGTTCTCGCCGTACGACGTCGAACGCGTCTACGGCATGCCGTTCTCGGACGTCTCGGTCACCGAGAAGTACTACGAGATGGTGGACGATTCCCGGATCAAGAAGACCAAGATCAAGGCGCGGGAGTTTTTCCAGACCCTCGCCGAGATCCAGTTCGAGTCCGGCTACCCGTACATCATGTTCGAGGACACCGTGAACCGGGCCAACCCGATTGACGGCAAGATCATCATGTCCAACCTGTGCTCGGAGATCCTCCAGGTCTCCCAGCCCACCACGTACAACGATGACCTGTCCTACGCCGACACCGGCAAGGACATCTCCTGCAACCTTGGTTCGCTGAACATCGCCAAGACCATGGACAGCCCGGACTTCGGCCTGACCATCGAGACGGCCATCCGCTCGCTCTCGGCTGTCTCGGACATGTCCAACATCACCTCGGTGCCGTCCATCGCCAAGGGCAACGACCAGAGCCATGCCATTGGTCTGGGCCAGATGAACCTGCACGGCTACCTGGCGCGTGAGCGGGTCCACTACGGCTCCGAAGAGGGCTTGGACTTCACTAACATCTACTTCTACTCGGTGGTGTACCACGCCGTCCGGGCCTCCAACCTGCTGGCCATCGAAACCGGCCAGACGTTCGGCGGCTTCGAGAAGTCCAAGTACGCGTCGGGCGAGTTCTTCGACAAGTACACGGAGCACGAGTGGGTGCCTCAGACCGAGAAGGTCCGCGAGCTGTTCAAGAACGTCCACATCCCCACGCAGGCTGACTGGCTGGCTCTGAAGGCTTCGGTCATGGAGCACGGCATCTACAACCAGAACCTGCAGGCCGTTCCGCCCACCGGATCGATCTCCTACATCAACAACTCCACCTCCTCGATCCACCCGGTGGCGTCCAAGATTGAGATCCGCAAGGAAGGCAAGCTGGGCCGTGTGTACTACCCGGCGCCGTACCTGACCAACGACAACCTGGAGTACTACCAGGACGCGTACGAGATCGGCTACGAGAAGGTCATCGACACCTACGCCGCTGCCACGCAGCACGTGGACCAGGGCCTGTCGCTGACGCTGTTCTTCAAGGACACCGCCACCACCCGCGACATCAACAAGGCCCAGATCTATGCCTGGAAGAAGGGCATCAAGACCATCTACTACATCCGTCTCCGCCAGCTCGCGCTGGAAGGGACTGAGGTTGAGGGTTGCGTTTCCTGCATGCTTTAGGCTTCAACTAAACGTGCCAGTACGACGGCGGGTGCCCGCCCGCCGTCGTACGCTTTAACTTAGAGAAAAACCACCCAACGCATAGGGGATGACATGACCGAGAAGGTCAAGCTGCTGAGCCACGTCGAGGCCATCAACTGGAACCGTATCCAGGACGACAAGGACGTGGACGTCTGGAACCGCCTGGTCAACAACTTCTGGCTGCCGGAGAAGGTGCCGCTGTCCAACGATGTCCAGTCGTGGAACACGCTGACGCCCGCTGAGCAGCAGCTCACCATGCGCGTGTTTACCGGCCTCACCCTGCTGGACACCATCCAGGGCACGGTGGGCGCTGTCTCCCTGATCCCGGATGCGCTGACCCCGCATGAGGAAGCCGTCTACACGAACATCGCGTTCATGGAGTCCGTGCACGCCAAGAGCTACTCCTCCATCTTCTCCACGCTGGCCTCCACCAAGGAGATCGACGAGGCATTCCGCTGGTCCACCGAGAACGAGAACCTTCAAAAGAAGGCCCAGATCGTCATGGACTACTACCAGGGCGACGACCCCCTGAAGCGGAAGGTCGCTTCCACCCTGCTGGAGAGCTTCCTGTTCTACTCGGGCTTCTACCTGCCCATGTACTGGTCCTCCCGGGCCAAGCTGACGAACACGGCTGACCTGATCCGCCTGATCATCCGCGATGAGGCCGTGCACGGCTACTACATCGGCTACAAGTTCCAGCGCGGCCTGGAGGCTGTTTCGCCGGAGCGCCGCCAGGAAATCAAGGACTACACGTTCGAGCTGCTCTTCGAACTGTACGAAAACGAGGTCCAGTACACGCACGACCTCTACGACGGCGTCGGCCTGGCCGAGGACGTCAAGAAGTTCCTGCACTACAACGCCAACAAGGCGCTGATGAACCTGGGCTACGAGGCCATGTTCCCGGCGTCCGTCACCGACGTGAACCCGGCCATCCTTTCGGCGCTGTCGCCGAACGCCGACGAGAACCACGACTTCTTCTCCGGGTCTGGCTCCTCCTACGTGATCGGCAAGGCAGTCAACACCGAAGACGAGGACTGGGACTTCTAAGTCCGGCTTTCATCATCACCAAAGGCTGCTGTTCGAAACGGCCCCGCACGTCCAGTGCGGGGCCGTTTCAGCGTGGAGCATGTTTCAGAGCCAGGGGCTGTGATTCCCCTAGAACAGCGGCGAGGACACCGCGGGCATGTCGCCGCGTGGAGCCGGGAACCGCCCTGCCAGCCGCAGCCGGGCGCTGCGCGCGGCGAGTGCGGCGATCTCTTCGGTGCTGAGCAGGTCCGCCAGGTTCCGCCGTAGCTTGCCGGTCATCGGACCCAGCCATCAAGTCGTCCAGTCCGCCCATCCGTCACCCCTTGCCTACTCACGCTAATGCTTGGCCGGCGGGAGCAAGAGAGTTGAGCGAACCTTCACGGCTGTATCCGGCCAGCTGGCTTTGCAGGAGCCGGCGGGTAGTTGAAGTCTCGATCAAGGCTGGTTGAATCCCTTGCTCCGGGAGGACCACCCCGCTTGGATCGGTTCATGAGGACACCCCCGGGCAACCATCTGACTGTTGGCGCCGTGACCATCGAGGCCGCGAAGATCCGCAGAGTGAATATGAACTCCATCATCGACCTAGGATTCTTCTGCGCCCCTGCCCCGGGCTCTGCGCTGCCCGCTGTTGCGGACGTCAACGACCTCATTGCGGGGATTTCTCTTCCTTCGGTGCCCCACCAGCGGTTCCATGCCGTACAGGTCAGCCAAGGAATTGCGATTTATGTGTCTCCGATTTCTCCCAGCTACGCTGTTCGGATCGCGCAGACCATCGCCGAATTGCTACAGCCTTTGGGCTTCACTGGGAGTATCACGGCATGCGCGGACAGGCCCGGTCCCCGGCCCCGCAAGCGGCCGCGGTTTGCCTACAACGCCTCCATCTGCGCACCTGACGCCGCGTTCGACAACGACTGGATGCCGCTGGCATCCCGGGCCGTGAAAGACAACCAGTCGTGTTGGGCCGTTGGATCGCCGGCGTTCCCGGCCTTGGTGGATCGCCTGACCAGGTGGGCTGCGGACAACACCACAGGCCCGATCCTCGCGGGCCTCCACTTCACGATGACTCGGTGCGAGCCCGATCAGGCCGCCGCAGTACTCAAACAGTGCTGTGGAGATGTCGGATGGGCCAATCTGCTCTTTCCCACCAAACACGGTGACTGGTACGCGAACTTTTCACGCGAGGGGTGGATTCATGTCGGAGTCGAGTACAAGGACGGGGCACCGGACGGCCTCAACGTTCTCACTGCGTTGCTCCAGGACCTGGCGCCGTTGTACGACTACGCCGCAGTCACGCTCAACCATTTCGGGGCCGTCACACCGAACAGCGTGATGATAAGCCCGCATGTTCCAGGCCCCTCAGACTCCGAGTTCGCAGCTGATCATTCCTTCGTGAAGACGCTGGTACCCGGAATTTTTGCCTTTCAGGTTCTCGGACAAAAGGATGGTGATCTCCCGGACCCCGAAGGCCTGGTGGGGGCGCCGCGAGCGCTTCCCCGACACTGGCTTCGATGCCCTACGAGAGGCAAACAAGGACCTGCTTGGTAAATGGGCCGGGCCGGTCGCACGGCCCGACCCTGCATGACGGCCATGCAGCCGCGACTAGCGAATAAAGCGAGCATGACAAGGGTTGCCAGGGTCGAACTATTGGCCGTGGAAGGGCGCGTTTCCAGCCGCATGCCGGGCGCGAATCTGCAGCTTTGGGGATACGTCTACGTGCCCCTTGACAAGCACCCCTCTTTGTCCTTATTGGACACGCTGCGTATCAAGTTCGGACGTATTGATAGTTCCCACGCGCCGAACACGGCGAATGACCGAGCGGGATCAGCTCGCGCTATTTGCGGCATGCGCGTACGGGTTATCCTTGCGAAAACTGGCGCCCGGCTTGCTCCGCTGATGGCCTGACGTCCAGCCTTGAGTCTGCTGCGCGATGGAGGTAGTGGTTGTGACGGAATATGACGTGCTTGCCGAGGTGTACGAATGGCTCATCTGGGATGCAAAGTTGCCTCCCGCCGAGTTTGCTGCGTCGTTCGATGACGTCCTCAGTCTCCTGCCGTCGAACGCTCACGTCCTCGACTGTTCGTGCGGAACTGGACAGTTGGCGGTTGGCCTCGCCGGTCGTGGCATGCAGGTTGTCGCAACTGACGCCAGCGAAGCGATGGTTCGCCGGACTGCAGAGTTGGCTGAGGAGTTCGAGGCCACCGTCCGGGCCGTGCGGGCGAACTGGGAAGAGTTGCCCGACCATTTCGAGGACGAGACGTTCGACATGGTGTTCTGCGTTGGCAACTCGCTTCACCATGCCGCGGGCGCGACAGGCAGGGGTGCTGCTTTGAAGTCGATGTCACGGCTTCTGCGCCCTGGCGGGCGCTTGGTGCTGACATCCCGCACTTGGGAACTCGTGAGGGCCAGAGGGTCCCGGCTGGACATCTGGGACCGACTCGTCCGCCGGAACGGTCGCGATGCCCTCGTGGTCTACCGCTGGGAGATTGCGCCGCATTGGGAGGATAAGCACCACATCGAGATTGCTATCGCCCAAGTTGATGCGACTGGGCTGGTTCTTGTCCGCTCGGAACTGCTGTCCTGCTGGCCCTATCGGTACGAGGAGCTCGAAGTCGAGCTGCACCGGGTTGGACTCCGGACGGAACTGAGCACGTTCGATCTTGAGGCCGAGAACTACATGGTGGTCGCGGGCAAGGTATAGAAGCCGGGGTCTTGGTCCCTGGCCGGTCCGCGCGGTTGCTCACAGGACGCTTGCGCCCTCTCATCGGCGTGGGCTCAGGTGATCAACGCTACGCCTCGGACGAGGAGTCCTGCTGAGTGCATTACGGCGAGCGGACACGGCATTCTTTCATGGCGTAGGAAATCAATCTCGACAGCGAGATCGTGGCAACGAAAGTTCTTCAGCAGCGAAGCGCAGGCTCAAGGCCTCGGGAAGAGGATCATGATCACAACGTCCCGCCTTACTCACAGATGCCTCGAATGTGTCAGTCATGGAGGCCGGCTGGGCCAAAACGCACGTCCCTCACACCCAGCAGCTACCCAAGATAAGAGGGGCATGTGGCGCATTGGCCGGCAGGATCTTGAGGACTACATCGCGGAGGCGTACCGGCGCACCGCTGAACGCATCGCTGCCGGCGAACTGCAGATGACGGGTCTGAGGCTGAGGCAGACTAACGGTGACTGGTTCAATTGCCGACCGGCCCGAACCCCTCTCGGTGGGAGTCATCGTCGGCGGGTTTACTGTCGAGAGCAGGATATGGCGGGACGCTCTCGTGCGGCTATCGCGGGCCGTGTCAGGTATACGAAATCACCTTGATTCAAGCTTGAACATCAACGTCGAGTTCCAAATACCTGGACATCTCATCGCTCCTGATTTCCAGGGAATTCGCACCGGAATGTTCCGGAAAGCCGATCGCCTCCTAAAGATTCAGGTAGCCGTACCGGTTAATCCACCGAATGACCCGTATGCGTATGGCGTGCAGGCCATGAGAGATGCCGTTGACATCGCTGAAGCCTGGTCCGTGTGACGGCATGTCGAACTCGACCCTTCACCGTTACGGTCACTGCTCGCCATGCTGCGAATCAATGGCGAGCAGAATTACTCAGACTGCAAACGCATGACCGCCGGTAACCCCGGAGGGTGATCTGCCGTAGCGGAAGCTTAGGTCGGCCCCTAGACTCTCGCCATGAATGGCGGCAACTGCCTTCGGGCCTACGAATTGGAGTGCTTGGCGTCGTCGCCTTTGCCTTCTACGTTGGAGTGCTCCTGCTCATCTTTCGGGAGGGCATCGACGATGCGCTGTTTAGCGGGTTGTTCTACGCGCTGATCTTTGTTGTAGGCGCCTACTTCACCCAGAAACGTTTCCGTAGGACCGCGGCGAGGCTAGATGAGCACGGCCAGTCTCTGATGTTCCTGCGGTATCCAAACAGTTTGCCGGGTTCCCTGAGCGGCGGCTGGCAGATGGGTATCCCAACGCCGGCTCCAGGCCGGGTCGACTTCCAGCCGGCCGTGGACGACGAGCTAATCCCCTGCGGCCGCAGCCGGGCCCTCACCGGGCCGCGTATCGCCGAACTGCCGCCACGAATAGCCAGCCGAAATGACAACAAGCAGGCTGTCCCATTTGGCTTCCAGATCATCACGCTGGACTCCGATGGCGGAGTTATCGAGATAGCCGCCAGTCCAGCGACGCTTCAGAAGATCCAGGACACCGTCGAACCGGTATCCTCGTAGCCAGCCCGCCACAAGATCCGGTCAAGCACCTTGCCTGGGCCGGGAGTCGGTGGTTCATTTCAGGCATGCAAGCCGCGCAGAAAGATCCTCAGGCAAGGAAGTCTGCGGCCTCCACAGAGGAAGCCCGACGAAGGCTGATACGCATCGCGTACTGGTCCCTGCCGTTCATGATCATCTTCGCGGTGTGGAACTTTATCCCAAACATCTCCTTGCCTTGCCTGATCGCAAAAGTGGCCGTCCAGACCATATTCGTCATCGTTCTCGGAACGGCTGCGATCCGGTTCTCGCTCTGGCAGCGCGACGAATACGGGCGGGAACGCGGCAGGGATCCGAAGCACCCGGAGCGGTTTCCGAAGGACCGACGGAACGATGGTCGCCAGTAGCGGCGCTACGCTGAGCCTGTGGAACGCGTGCTGCTGGACCAGATGATCCAGACCGAAGACCGATTACGGACAGCTGGACCTGGTGTGGGACGAGGACGGCTGCTTCGATGGCGACCGAGACAGTCGTACGGTGGGCGGGTCAAAGGTCTCGTGCCGTGGTCCACTCGAGGGATGTCGTTGTCCTGTTCGTGGACACCCAGCCGGCGGGCGCCATTGCCTTCCACCACGACTTCCTGGTCGCCGACGACCCGAAAACCTTCTTCAGGCTGACCGGGACTAGGGGCAAGCTGGATTAGGCCTTACTGATTGGCTCTTCTTCTGGT
Source organism: Arthrobacter sp. Soil764 (assembly GCF_001428075.1). GTDB lineage: Bacteria > Actinomycetota > Actinomycetes > Actinomycetales > Micrococcaceae > Arthrobacter. The sequence continues at coordinate 111,575 of NZ_LMSI01000022.1, forward strand.
GCTTCGCGGAGGCCATGATTAGCTTTACGGCCCTATGCGCTGGCCAGCAGAAGACGGCTGGGCAATTCCAGAAGAGAACATCATATGATCCGGAAACTGCTTTGCAGATGGGGGGTGGCCATCGTTGGCTAGCCCAAATGAATGACGGTGAGTACCGCCGTCAATGTAGCTATTGCGGGAAGAAGGATCCCAGTAATGCCCGCTGGTCGGGGAGGCTCTCCAGCCGCGACCACCCCCAAGATCCCCATAGCCGCGACTACTTCTACTAAGCAGTGGATCGCGGTTTTTCCCGGGATCATCGGCTCGTCCAATCGGAGTTCGTCATGTTCTCAGACTTAATGTGCAAGCTCAACATCCATCACCAGTGGCACACAGAACACTCCGACGATGGAGACCTGTACAGACGCTGCCTTCATTGCGGCAAGGATGGAGCCGACTGGGACGGTGCCTCAGACAACTGGGCGCTAAGGCGCTGGTGGTAGGACTGTGCAGAGGAATGCAGAGCAGGCAGGGTTACTTAGGACGTCGATCGCATATCTAACGATTGACCATCCCCCTCGGGTCAAATGAAGGCCCTCATGGAGATTTGAATTGGAATCGACCTGATCCAGGCCCTGCTGTGCAGGCTCTGGACATACGGCATGAGCGATGCGACGAACACACCGAGGACGGCAGCCTGTACAGGGGCTTTCTCCGCTGCGGCAAAGACGATGCTTAACGGACAAGGGCAGCTTTGGTGCTTGGTCAGACGGATGAAACTGGGTACGGCAGTTCAGGTCACGCCCGCCGTCGGCGGTAGCGAATATCCACTGCTCCAAAACAAGCAAAGAGACGCCCCCAGTTCCTACAGGCCTATGCTGGCCCTCCACTTTTACGGCCCACCAGCACCCCCCTTCGCTCCCCGAATGCCTTACCCGCAGCGGCCCAATCTGCCATCTTGGTGCCGGCACGGGACCACAAACCGAGAGGGACAAATGATCGGTGCATGGGGCTACTTGCCATTTGAGAACGACGACGCGCTGGACTGGCTCGACGAACTCGAAGCCGGCGAAGCGGAAGTCGTGCGGAAGCACCACAAGCCAGTCGTGGAGCGGACGTCCGTGATCGTCTGAAGGCGCAGCGCCGGGTTCCAAGCAGCACACGCGCAGTAGATTGCTGCGGCGCTGCAGGGCTTCTATCATGGTTCCACCGGTTCCTCTCTGCGCCAAACAGGGACGGTATTGAAGGTCGCGAGTGCCATGGTGAAGAAACCTCTCAGGCACCGGACGGATGAAGCGACAAAGTCAGAGAACGGCAGCGAGCATCACAGGCTGCATCTGACGGAGTGGCTGCGGCGCGAGGACGAGGGCCTAGAGCGCGGATACAGCAGCATCTTTCTCAGTTACCACGACCGGCCGCTCGCGCCTGAGGCGACTTGCATCCAGGGGCACGAGATCCAGCCGGGGCAGGACCACTGCAAGCAGGGGCACCCTGTCGGGTAAGGACGCCCCTCAGCGCAGCACCCAACCGGGACCGGTGCTTTGTCAGCTGGCTGGCTTGCAGATGCGGTCCAGGGCCTCGTTCAGGGTTGACTCGATCTGGCCGTGCAGGAGGTCACGCTTGTCCTGGGTAGAAGGATCTTCGAGCCCCGTGGGCATCGGTGGTGTTGTGACGGTCATCGCCGCCTGGTACTGCCCGTCTCCGCTGCTGACTGCTACCGTCTGGTAGTCATCGAATGCGCCTAGGCCCTCGTGCCGGGACTCTTTCGAACATCCATCCGCGTGCTCCCACAGGCCCAGCCCGTACGGGCTAAAGCCGGGGCTGGTCTTCATCTCGTGCAGTGACGCCGCAGAGACCGCTCGTCCCTGGAAGAGTCCGGCCATGAGGAGGTTCAGGTCTTCCATGGTCGAAACCGCGCCGCCTGCCGGGCTGCCGTCCGCGAAGGGGATGTCTGTGGTGTCGATTCGTTCACCGCGGAGGGTTACGTAGCCGTGCAGCAGTCCGGCCTCGTGCGGGTCGACGTGATCCAGGCTGGTGTGCCTCAAGCCAAGGGGGTCAAAGACCTCCTCCTGCATGACCTGGACATAGGGCTTGTGCCGCAGCGTCTGGACCAGGAGGCCGAGTGCAAGGTAATTAGTGTTCGAGTACTTGAAAGACCCCACACTGGCCGAGGTCCAGGGAAGGGTCCCTGCTAACTTTAGGCCCCGCTCCATCGTGAGTGTTTGGGAGAAGACAGAGCGAATGTCAGCATCCTTCGGCAGTGCATCGTTGACTTCGGGCATTCCGGACGTGTGGCTCAGCAGTTGCCTCACGGTTATTGGTCCCGGAGGCTTAAGTGTGGATGTAAAGCCTGGAATGACGTCGTTGACGGGATCGTCGAGGCCGATCAGGTGATCGTCGACGAGCTTCAGCACCGCTATGGCTGTCATCGTTTTGGTGACGCTTGCGACCGCCACCCGGTCCGTGGGCTGAGCCTGCGTCCTGGACTCAAGATCGCGCACACCGTAGGCCCTGGACCACTCACCCCCGGGCCAGCGGATCTGGACCACTGCGGCTACCGCGCCCTCATCCAGGAACAGTTGGACCTGATTTTCCAAGGGAGCGAAGGGACTGGGCGAAGGTGATGGCGGTGCGGGCTCATCGGTGGAATAGGTACAGCCAGACACAAGGAGGATGACTGCGAGCGACGCCCGCCTCCACACCTCATTCTTCGTGTTCATTGCCGCATCCGCTCGGGACGAGATGACAGGTTAGCGGCCGCCCACGGCACCCCGTCCGGCCAAACCTGTGGCGGCACCGTCGCCCCAGCCCCTCAATCTTAGGACTGACCGGCGCGGTGGGGAACCCTTCGCGCACTAGCCCAGCCTCGTGGCGACCCGTAGATTGCGGCCAAGAGGCGGGTCGCGTCACCACCCACTGATGACTTCCTGCCATCGCTACCCGGTCAGTTATCTTTCCTTACTTCCAGCAGGTGCGATCCGACGACGTCTCCCTTCAACTTTTGCCGGTACACCCGGGGCCATGCAGAGGCCATCATTGAAGGGCCAGAGCGCTGCGATTTGAATCGGAGACTGTCATGGCCAGGCCATGCTCGGGGCCGGTGTTCTCTGAGCAGGGACGAGACCAATTCACTCGGAAAGTGTAGCTTTGAGCACTTCACCAACAGCCCCCTAGTGCGTCTTTTCGGGCACGTGGGGCCGAGGCTTTGGCGCACTAGCGGGGATGACCGCATTCGCCCGACGGGGGGATTCACCATCCGTTCCCCGTTGTCCAAAAAGGGGGAGCATTTGCTCCTGGCATCTCTTGTGGTCATTGTTGGCTGGGCGTAACGTCCGCAGCATAAGGGTTGCCTTTGGAGGCCTCCATGCGTGTGTTGCTACGCCGTTTCATCTCCATGACATCAGTCTTGTCCGTTTGCCTGGGCCTTTCGGCGTGCACTGCCAGCGTGGCGCCAGCCCCCGCACCGACAACGGAGGCTCGCACAGTCCCACCGATGCCCACGCTCCCAGCGCAGCCGGACAGCGGCGACATCGACCCCGGTACATACCTCGTCACCAGCTTCAAAGAGAATTTCGAGATCACCGTCCCAGACGGCTGGGTGAGTGAAGACGGCGATGGCCTGGGAAAGGACGACCCGGATCAGCCGGATGACTTGGGGGTCTTCGTCGGTTGGTGGCCCTCCAACCATGTGCCGACCGACGCATGCAAGTGGCAGGGCGCACTCGTCGAGGTCAATCCGTCGGCCAAGGCCTTCGTCGACGCGATGACGGCGCAGACGTCAACGGCCAGCACCCCTCCCGTCGAGGTCATGGTGGGCGATTACTCCGGCGTCGAGTTCGACCACTCCGTGGAGGGCGACGTGAACATCAAAGCCTGCGACAACGGTCAGTTTTGCGTTCACTCAGAATATTCGAACCTATGCACCCGCTGGTACTCGAGCACCGCTGAGCGCGAAACCTACCGGGTTGTCAACCTGCACGGCCAGCGCGCTATGTTCTGGGTGGTCCAATTCCACGAATCGATCAATTCGGAGTTGGCAAGGGAGGCACGCGCCGTCTTCGACTCGATCGTGTTCAAGCTGCGAGAAGTGTCCAGCTGATGCGATAGGCGGCGATCACAAGCCGAACATTCGGCACGATTGGCATGTCGAACACGCCGAAGACGGCAGCCTCTACAGCCGCTGCCGTCGATGTGGCAAGGACGACGATGACCGCTACGGCGGGCGTCGCGGCGCCGAGTTCAGTAAATGGCTGGGGCCGACCGGAGGAGGCGGATTCGGTTAGCGGACAGCCCGCCATCTCCTTCAAGCTTTGAGTAGGCGGCTGAAGGCCAGGTGGAGGGGCCGAATCCGCCGCAGCCAGAGCGACCTCGACTTGCGCATAAATGGGTCCCGGCGTTGGGCCGATGCCGGATGCTCCTCGGCCCAGGCCACGACGATCGTTGACATGTCCATAAATTCGCGGGCGTCGGCGATCACGGCCGACCATTCCGGGGACTGCGTCGCTGCCGCAGCAGCCTCACGGCTTTCGAACCAAACTTCGCCCAGGCCTGCATATGGAGGGTCGGCTCCATCGAGTGCCGGGATACAGCGGTTCTGAACATACGCCTGCACCCCCGGAACGGCCAGCACTAGGGGGACATGGCGCGTTAGCCACCGCTGCACGGCCTCTTCATGGTCCAGTTCCCTTTGGACCTGCCAACTCGTCAGCCTCTTGATCATGAACGCCTCGCATACACCGGATAAGAGCGGAGCCTCAAAGTATCAACTGACCATGAACAGGTCCATACGTCGTTAGCCGGCACGTCCAGAGTTAGGCGCTGAGATGTCATCCTGAAAGATACTGTCCGGGCGGGTCAGGGCCTGTCATAGTGGTGCCAGTACGCCGGAAGCCGAGCGGGGCAATTGATGGAATCAGTTGGCCGGGCTGCAGATGTGGTCAAGGGCCTCGTTAAGGCTGGACTCGATCCTGCCGTTCAGGTAGTCGCGCTTGTCCTGGGTGGAGGTGTCCTCGAACTCCGTGGGCATTGGTGGGGTTGTGACCGTCATCGCGGCCTGGTACCGCCCGTCTTCACTGCTGACGGTAACCGTCTGGTAGCCCCAGAACGAACCCCGGCCCTCAAGCCGCGCCTTGGCCGAACATCCATCCCCATGCTCCCACACGCCCAGCCCGTATGGGCCAAAACTGGGCCTCGTCACCATCTCCTGCAGGGTCGCCGAAGAAACGGCACGCCCCTGGAAGATTCCCGCCATGAGGAGGTTCAGGTCTTCCATGGTGGATACAGCGCCGCCAGCCGGGTTGCCGACCGCGAAGGTGTTGTCCGTGGTGTCCACGCGCTCACCGCGCAGGGTTGCGTAGCCGTGCAACAGTCCGGCCTCGTGCGGGTCAACGCGGTCCAGGCTGGTGTGCTTCAAGCCAAGGGGGGCAAAGACCTCCTCCTGCATGATTTGCACGAAGGGCTCGTGCCGCAGCGTCTGGAGGAGGAGGCCGAGTGCAAGGTAATTAGTGTTCGAGTACTTGAAAGACCCGACGTCGTCAGAGGCCCAGGGGAGAGTCCCCGCCAGTTGCAGACCCCGTTCCATGGTGAGTGTTTGAGTGAGAGCCGGACGGAAGTCGACCTCGCGTGGCAGGGCATTGTTGACTTCGGGCATTCCGGACGTGTGGCTCAGCAGTTGCCTCACGGTTATTGGTCCTGGAGGCTTAAGTGTGGATGTAAAGCCCGGAATCACGTCGTTGACGGGATCGTCGAGGCCTATCAGGTGATCGTCGACGAGTTTCAGCACCGCTATGGCCGTCATCGTTTTGGTGACGCTTGCGACCGCCACCCGGTCCGTGGGCTGAGCCTGCGTCCTGGACTCAAGATCGCGCACACCGTAGGCCCTGGACCACTCGTCCCCGGGCCAGCGGATCTGGACCACTGCGGCTACCGCGCCTTCGTCCAGGAACAGTTGGACCTGATTTTCCAAGGGAGCGAAGGGACTGGGCGAGCTCGACGGCGGTGCGGGCTCATCGGTGTAATAGGTACAACCTGAGACAAGGAGAATGACTGCGAGCCACGCCCGCCTCCACACGTGATTCTTCGTGTTCATTGCCGCATCCGCTCGGGACGAGATGGCAGGTTAGCGGCCGCCCACGGCACCACGTCCGGCCAAACCTGTGGCGGCACCGTCGCCCCAGCCCCTCAATCTTAGGACGGAGCGGCGCGGTGGGGAACCCTTCGCGCACTAGCCCAGCCTCGCGGTGGCGAACCCGTAGATTGCGGCCAATAGGCGGGTGACGTCACAGTCCTCAGATTGTTGACTGCCTCCATGCTGTGCCCGGGTCAGCGATCCTCTGTTGTCACATTCAAGTGCGCTTCGAGGACATCCCGGACCGAGGTCCACTCATGCGTGCCGTAGCGGTCGTTGTTGACGTGATGGAGTTCGGCTTCGCCGCTGAACATGCTGACGAAGTACTGCATACCCTGCCACGCGGGGAAAGCCTGGTCTTTGTCCTTCGACACGCGCCGGCCGATTCTGCTCACGGCCCCTAAGAGACTGGTGGTACCGGCCCATTGCAGGGAAAAGGGTGTCCTCGTGAGTTCGGTCATGGTCCGGGCGATACTTCGTGCCGTGACTCGGTCGCCGGCTACCTCGACGACCCGTGGTGCGTCCTCGTCGAGGGCGACAAGCGCGACGACGCGTGCGACGTCGTCCTTGGCCGTGAAGTCGAGAATCTGGTCCGGTGAGGACCAGAACAGGACCCGGTGACGCTTGAACAAGATCATGGGCGCCTGCCCGGTGAGCATGTCGGCGAACGCCCCGTTCAGTACTGAAGTCACGCGGATGGGGGCGGCGTCGAGTTCGGCGGCGAGCTCGCGACGGAGCTCGAAGTTGCGGTTGCTGCCCGGGGTGATCCGGCGGTAATCCGCAGAGTAGTCCGACGGGATAAACCGTGCCACCCCTGCTTCGACGGCGGCCGCGAGGAGCGCCCGCTGCGCGTCAACAACGACCGGCCGTGCACCGCTGACGGCCGAAATGACCGTGTCGACACCGGACAGTGCTGAGGCGAGGCCAGCCCGATCCGTGTAAGCGACCTCGTGGATCTCCACGCGGCCGTTCCCGGCGTAGATGCCGTGGGCCAACCCGGTCCCGGGGCGCGTCAGGACCCGGACCAGGGAGTCGCCGCGTAGGAGTTCGCTGACAATGCGCTGGCCGAGGTCACCGGTGGCTCCGGCGACGAGAACGGTGATGGCAGTGATGATGTGCTCTTCTCGGTGGGGATGGGCGCTGCAGCCCGATAGGAGCAGCCGCCCCCAGGTTGTCCAGGTAGACGCCGTTCGAGCCGGGCCCTCATGCAGAAATGGTACTCGGCGAAGAAGCAGTGGACTGCCCCGTTGAATTGGCCGGCAAGAGCTAGTCCGTTGCCCTGATGTCCTTAGAACAGCGGCCAGGGCACCGCGGGCATGTCACCCCTTGGAGCCGGGAACCGCGCTGCCAGCCGCAGCCGGGTGCAGCGCGCCGCGAGTGCTGCGATCTCTTCGGCGCTGAGCAAGTCCGCCAGGTTTCGGCCCAGCTCACCGTCCAGGCCTTCGATGACGCGGTCGACGCCGTCGATTTCCTCGTCGGTCAGTCCGTCTCCCAGCCACCCCCACAGCACCGTGCGCAGCTTGTGCTCACGGTGAAAGGTAAGCCCATGGTCCACGCCGTGCCGGTGTCCGCCTGGCATGGCAAGGATGTGGCCGCCTTTGCGGTCGGCGTTGTTGACGAGGACGTCGAACACAGCCATGCGCCTGAGCTCCGGCGTGTCCTCGTGGATGAGAGCGACCGTCCGCCCCATCTCATCCTGACCTTCGAGGACGTGTTTCCACCCGGTCTCCGGTTCGTCGTCGGCGGCAACGAGATCCACGGCGTTCTGGTCGGGATCAGTCTCCTGCCACAGCTGCACCATTCCCTTGCCTAAGGGACCATCGCGGAGCCAGGTGCGCGGCACGACGTTCCAGCCCAAAACCTCAGAAACCAGGTATGCGGCCACCTCCCGGTGGGCAAGGAAGCCCTCGGGGAAATCCCACAGCGGTTTCTCTCCGGCTACCGGCTTATAAACCACCGTGGTGTCGCCGATGGAAGCAAGGAAGGTGGCATTCGACGCCGTTGTGATGCGCCCGGTGAGCGTCAGCTCGGCAGTCAGGAGGTCGGGTGCCGGCATCAAACCTCAGGCAGGGTACAGACGTGTCCGTCGGGGTCCACGGGATAACCGCAGAGCGGGCACGCGGGACGTCCGGCTCCCACCACCTCCCGGGTCCGCTTGGCGAACGCGCGGGCGGTGCCAACCGGCATGCGCACCAGCAACATCTCAGCCACCTCAGCGCCGTTCCCATCGAGCGGTTCGTCGTCATCGTCAGCATCGACATCGCTGAGCGGGTATGCCTCGATGACCACCTGCGCCGTCGTCGGGTCCCAACCCAAGGTCATGGCCCCGGTTCGAAACTGTTCCTCGACCGCCTCGAGCGGGTCATTGTCCACGAGTTCGATGGGAGTACCCGTGGGAATGCTGAAGGGATTGCCCTCAAGGGCGATGAGCTGATCGAGGATTTCGTCAATCTTCCCGGCGAGCTCAGCCGACTGTTGCTTCTCAAGGGCGATGCTCACAATTTGCTTGCCTATGCGCACCTGCAGGTAAAACGTGCGGGCCCCTGGAAGGCCGACGGTGCCGATGACGACCCGGTCAGGCCAGGCAAACTCGTGAACTTGTGTGGGCATGTGAGTATTTTAGGCACACGAGGTTCACTTCGCCGTTTGCCCCGCACCGCCGCCCACCGGTGCATCGCCGGAGTTGATGCCGTTCGACAGCCACGACAAATCCCCTGCGTCCGTGTTTGTCGCATAGACGGTGGGCCGACCAACACCATAGTGCACGATCGATACGGAGGCGGGGCCCACGTTAATGCGCTGGAACAGATCGAGGTGCATACCGAACGCGTCGGCGAGGATGGATTTGATGATGTCACCGTGGCTCACAGCCGCCCACACGGCCCCCGGCCCGTACGCGGCTTCGAAGGCCGCATCATGCCGCCGGATTGCCGCTACCGACCGGGCCTGCATCGCAGCCATGGATTCACCGCCGGGAAAAACGACGGCGGACGGCTGCGACTGCACAGCCGCCCACAGGTCTTCGGCCGCGAGATCGGCGAGCAAGCGGCCCTGCCACTGGCCGTAGTCGCACTCGGTAAGATCCGGATCGGTCGGCGCAGAAGGATTACCAGCCTGGCGGTCGAGGATGAGTTGGGCGGTTTGCCGGCAACGCTCAAGGGGGCTCGATACCACCCCGGCCAAGGGCACGGCAGCGAGCCGGTCCCCGGTCATAGCTGCCTGCTCACGGCCGATCTGGTCCAAACTGACGCCGGCCGCCCGGCCCGCCAGCAGCCCAGCGGCGTTGGCTGTGGTGCGGCCGTGCCGCACGAGGATAACTGTTGCCATCCCTACAGCCTAACCAGCCTCCTGCGCCGAATCCCGGCGTCGAACGGGTTGTTCGAAATCCGCGGCTACCGGTGCAGGAGCTCCCGCCAGTCCGCCGGTACCTTGTCTGCCGGTGCAGGTGACGGTTGCTCCAGAGGTCTGGACTGGGGATCCGGAAGCCGCGGGCCGCGGAAGAACTTCTTTGTGGTGTGCTCGTAGAACCAGTTCTCGCCGGGTTCAAAGGATCTCATGACGGGGTGTCCGGCGGTGCGGGCATGGGCACTGGCATGCTGCGAGGGTGATGAATCGCAGCAGCCGATGTGGCCGCATTCGGCGCAGCGGCGAAGATGCAGCCACCAGCCCGGACCATCACCGCTCAGGCACTCCAAACAGCCGGTTCCACTGGGGGTGGCGGTGAGGCTGATTCCCTGAACAGGGCGATTCTCCATGGAGTCCTCCATGTCCATCCCTCCGGTTCTGCTGACGTTCATGTCATCCCGATTGCCACTGATTGGAGCAATTCTGGCACTATCTCCGCGCCCGTGGAATGACTCTGGCTCCCGGGCGAAGGACCGTCCCGGAGGGTAGACAGCACCCCCTGTTGCCGATCACAAAGCGCGAGTATCGTGAGCGCCACCGAACCATTGAACCGGAAAGACGGCGGCCATGGATGACCCGGTTCCGATCATGCTGATTGCCACCACGGACGCGACCTCGCGGCGCATTCTTGGGGATGAGTTACGCCGACGGTACGGTGCCGACTACGAGGTGGTGGTCTGTGACGGCCACGCGCACGGGCGTGCGGTGCTGGAGGGGCTCCGCCGCTGGAATCGCCAGGTGGCCCTCATCCTCGGGTGCTACGGACCGGCCGACCGCGGGGGCCTTGATTTCCTGCGGCGTGCCTATGGCTTTCACCCGGCCGCCAAGCGTGGTGTCGTGGTGACATGGGGTGACTTCGCAAGCGCCCCGACTGTCTTCCGCGCCGTGGCACAGGGGTACGCCGAACTGGTGATCATACGTCCCGAACGATTGCGGGACGAGGAATTCCATGGGGCTATTACCGACGCCCTCGACGACTGGCACCTGGCCCAGGGGGTCGGGTTCGAGGCGGTCCGGCTGATCGGGGAAGTAGGCGACGAAAGGACGCACACGTTGCGGGACTCCTTGAGCCGGAACCACATCCCAGCAGTCTTCCACCCCGTCGGGTCCGAGACGGCGGAACGGACGTTGGAGGGCCTGGACCTGCGTGATCCCGTGCTGCCGGTCATGGTGCTTGAGTTCACTGCTCCGCCCATTGTCCTTGAGAACCCCACCGACCTGGAGATCGCCGAAGCGATGGGGGTGACCCGGCCGCCTCCGGCGGACAAGATCTTCGACGTGGTGGTGGTGGGAGCCGGTCCCTCCGGTCTCGCGACCGCCGTTTATGCTTCCTCCGAGGGCCTCTCCACCATGGTGGTGGAGGGTGAGGCTGTGGGCGGCCAGGCGGGCACCAGTTCGCTGATCCGGAACTACCCGGGCTTCTCCCGCGGTGTGAGCGGCGCCCACCTGGCCTACCGCTCCTTCCACCAGGCCTGGACCCTGGGCACCGATTTCCTGTTCCTGCGGAAGGTCGAGGGGCTCCGCGTGGACGGAGCACTGTACGCCGTCTCGATCTCCGATGGCAGCAAGGTGCATTGCCGCACAGTGGTGGTGGCCACCGGAGTGGATTACCGCCGGCTCGGCATACCCCAGTTGGAAGACTTGGTTGGCAGAGGCGTCTTCTACGGGGCAACAGTCTCCGAGGCGCCGTCCATGGCCGGGAAGCATGTTTGCGTCGTGGGCGGCGGCAACTCGGCCGGACAGGCGGTTCTGCACCTTGCCAGGTATGCGAAGAAGGTGACGCTGCTGGTACGCGGGCCCACCTTGGCAGCCAGCATGTCCGAGTACCTCATCTCCCAGCTCGAGGCCACCCGGAATGTGGCGATCCGCTTTGGCACCGCCATCGTCGGGGCCCGTGATCAGGACGGGTTCCTTGCCGCCGTCAAGGTAGCGGCATCCGGAGCGGGCGATGCAGTCCCCGGCGAGGAGATCGAGGCGGGCGGCTTGTTTGTTTTGATCGGTTCCATGCCGCGGACCTCCTGGCTGCCCGAAACGGTCGAGCGGGATCCAGCCGGGTTTCTGCGCACGGGCGGCAGGGACGTCAGTTTCGGCGGGTCCGCTGGGGCGGACAGAATCCCATTGGCGTTGGAAACCAGCATGCCCGGCATCTTCGCGATTGGCGACGTGCGGGCGGGTTCCATCAAGAGAGTGGCTACCGCAGTGGGGGACGGTGCCACCGTGGTCTCAATGCTTCATGCCTACCTGGCCGAACACCCTTTGCCGGCCGCATCCGCTGCCCCGGGTGGGGCAGCCGCGCGCGAGGAACTGCCACGGTGATGTCTGCTACAAGTGAAGCTGCACCGTTGATCCCGCCGATGCGGCGGCTGCTCTATGTCGCTGCGTTCCTCGTGTTTCTGGCCGGGCTCGTGCTGTTCGTCTTTCCACTCCAGACTGATGAATTCTTCGCGTGGACCGTCAATCCGCCCATGACCGCGGTCTTCCTCGGCGCCGCATACTGGTCGAGTGCCGGCCTGGAGATGACGGGAGCCCGGTCGGCGGGCTGGGCGTCAGCGCGGCTGGCAGTCTGGCCGGTGTTCATCTTCACTGCATTAACTTTGGGCGTCACCCTGCTCCACATCGATCGCTTCCACCTGTCTTCAAATGCAGCCCCCACTGCCCGGATAGCCACCTGGGCGTGGCTGGCCATCTATGTCCTGGTGCCGGTGGCGATGCTTATCATCAGCAGGATCCAGATCCGGTCGCGGCGTCCCGATCCCAAGTCCGTGACAGCGGGACAGCCAGTGCTGCCTCCTGCGCTCCGGCTTCTCCTGGCGGGAATCTCCGGGGTACTGCTGTTGTATGGCGTGGCGCTCCTGGCGGTGCCCACTCTGGCCGCGCGGTGGTGGCCGTGGGCATTGTCCGAACTGACAGCGCGGGCCATCGGGGCGTGGCTGGTCGGTCTGGGGTGGGCGGCCGGTCAGGGCCAGTTCAGCCGCGACCTCCGAACCGTCCGCCCCGTGGCCCTCACCTCCGTTGCGTTCGTTCTTCTTCAGGCGCTTGCACTGCTGCGGTATGGCGGCGCCCTGGCGTGGCCGAGCGGACCGGCGATCGCCTTCGTAGCCGTATTGGTCGCCATTGGAGTGGCCGGCGGGTGGGCACTCGTGCTCTCGGGTTCGAAGACTTCCAGAGGTCCGGCTGCCGCTGCTTGACCGGCAAGGTTCCTGGGCTGCTCATATGGCGGCGGGGGAGGTTAACCGCAGCCTTGGTAGGCTCCGGGCATGGAGAGATGGGACCGGGGCTGCCTGTCTGCGGCGCAGGCCGAACTGGTGGCAGGATGGCTGGGCGCGCCGGAACTCGTTGAGGATTTGTCGTGGGGGCTGACGGACACGAAGGTTCTCAAGGTCCGTGTCGGCGGCCTAACGAGAATTGTGAAGGCTGCCGGCCCGGATAATCATCACCTCCATCGCGAGATCACCGCTCATGCCACTTATACCCGCCCGCTCCTGGCTGCCGGCCTCGCCCCGCTTATGCTGCACTCGAGTCGGTCCGCGAACGTTCTGGTCCTTGAATATCTCGACGGGGACCTGGTGGAAGACACTGCCAAGGAATTGGACAGGGGACTGCACCGCCAGGCCGGGAAGCTGTTGAGCATGCTCCACGCAGAGGATCACCGGATGGATGATCAATATGAAGCCCGAGCCACGCAGAAGGCCCTGAGCTGGCTTGACCGCCACCACAGGATTGATCCGAGGCTGGAACGGGACGCCCGGCGGCACCTGATGGACTACAGTCCTTCGCCGGTCAGGGTGGTTCCGACCCACGGTGACTGGCACCCGCGAAACTGGATCAGTCATGAAGGCCGGCTCAAGGCAATAGATTTCGGCCGCTTTGACTTCCGGCCGGCCGCGAGCGACTTCTGCCGGCTCTCAGCGCAGCAGTGGCAGAAGGACCCGGCCCTGGAATCAGCATTCCTGGACGGGTACGGCGGGGATCCACGGGCACAGCATCCCTGGCGGATCGAAGTGCTGAGGGAAGCAGTCGGCACGGCCGTGTGGGCTTTTCATGTGGGCGACACGGCCTTCGAAGCCCAGGGCCACCGGATGCTGGGCCAAGCCCTGCAGAATTTTCCAGCCGGCAAACCCCGGGGCTGAATGAACGCACAGAGCCAACCCCCAGGGCTGGGAAAACAGAGCTACTTTGCCAAGGAGTACGAAGAGCCCGACGGCGTCCGCTCCAGTAGCCCAAAGTCGACCAGGTAGCGGCGCAGCAGCACAACGTCGTCGGTGTAGCTGAGGAGCCGTTCGTTGACTTGCCTCTCTGAAAGCTTTTCTCCGGGCGCAATGACCTCACCCGCAATCCTGGCAAGGAGCTCCCGCCGTTCCGCCACGTTTGCCGGGTATCTTTCGATCCGGCCGAGCCGCATGAACCTGTCGAGTCCCATCCGGGGCTGCCGGTGTGGCTGCTGGGCGAGCAGGTCGCGGAATATCGAGTCCGACGCCACCAACTCGCCTGAAACGCTCTGGTCCACGAGTCCGGCTTCCAGAAGGCCGGCGATGGCCCGGTTCCGCCGCTGTTCCTTTACTTCAGGCAGGATGTCCGCAGGCGCAGCCCCGAGCACAATCCGGGCGTAGGCAATCCGGGCGTCGCCGTTGCCGAGCGTTGCCAGGACCCGGCGCCAATGGGGTCCGCCCATTCTCCTGCTTCCGGCCACGTCAGTTTCCCTCGGCCTAGAAGCTGGTCACCAGTTCGCCGAGCACTTCTTCGAGCCTGCTCGGATCTGTGGCGTCATAGTAGTGGGCCCCGCTGGACCTGGCGATTTCCCGGAGAGTGGCGACATCGGCGCCGGGCCCGTAAGCGAGGGTGAAGACGAGCACCGGCGTCGAGTGGTTCTGGTGACTCAACTGCTCCGAGAGCCCGCCCAGGTCCCCAGGGTGCCTGGTATCGTTCTTGCCGTCACTCAACAGCACAATCGAGTTGATGAAGGTGTCTTTGTATTCCTTCGCCTGATCACTGGCGAACCGGCTCACTGCTTCGAACAGGGGCGTTGCCTCCACAGCCTGCAGCCCGTTGAGCTTGCTGATGAGGTCTTCCTTATTGGACTTCAGCGGAGCTACCGGGGTCACGATGCCGGGTTGCAGGGGACCATCGCCTTCATGGGAGAAGGCGGCCAGCCCGATCTCATCGTCGCCGGCAAAATGCTCCAGCGCCTTGGCAACGGCATCCTTGGCCCGTTGCAGTTTGGTCACCCCGGGCTCCTGCACCATTGAGTCCGAGACGTCCAGCAGGAACAAGGCCCTGGCCCGCTTTCGGACCTCGGGGAAGCTGTCCTTGATGGCTGCAAGCGCCTCCGCTGCGGGCAGCGGCAGCGGCTGCAGTGTTTGGTCGTATTGTCCGGTTGACGCCACCCCGGCATCCACGGCCCCCTGCGCCGACCGGTAGCCTGAGGCCTTCACGACGTCCTGCCCCTGTTGGGTCACTGCGAACGCAAGGAAATCCTGGGCCGCCGATCGCAGCTGGCTCCCCACCCAGTCTCCCTCGAGAACCGCCGCAGGGTTGTCCGCGATGTACACCCCGTCCTGGGGGTAAATCGCTTTGAGCGGCTCCTTGGGCGGGGGCCCCGAGTGCTTCGTCTTGCCGTCCTCGCTGACGACTCCCCGGTTGTAGTCCCACACCGATTTTTCATCAACGATCACGGCGGAGAGGAATTCCGAGACCCTGCCGGCGTCGTCGGCCTGCCTGGCGTGCCACAGGAAGTGTTCAGGGGTGGCCATGTAGTGGCTGGTGCCCAGTTCAACCGCGCGGACTTTATCCACCAGCGGCGCCGCGTGGAGGTCCATGCCGTCCACACCTCCTGCGCTGCCGCCGGCAGCACCATAGGAAGCAGTAAGGGCCATCAGGCCCGCCGTTGAGACGAGTGGACTGGCCTTCCCAAACTTGAATTTCCCCCAGTCGCCATGGCCCAGGCGTGCCCAGATGTCCTGCTCCCCGGCCATTTTGAAGACTTCGGACCACGACGGCGCCTGCTTGTCCCAGCCGAGCGCGGCAGTCATGGTCTCCGGCATGGCGACAACGATGGCGCTGCGGGCCACGCTGGTTCCTTCCTGCCGGACAGGGCTTCCGCCGTCAGCTGCAGCCGCGATCCGCAACCATGCTGAGGAGTCCGGCAGCCAGATGGACGGCTTGTCACCGGCGGCCATGCCGGAAAACTTCCCGGCAACCTTGCCGGCGGCCGCTCCTGATTCTTCCTGGGACACCGCCGGAGTCACGCATTTGCCGTCAACGCTCCGCGGTTTCGCTGTATATCCGGCCGCCAAAGCCCGCACCATGTCGGCGTTCTCGAGTGAAGTAAGGATGTTCAAGGAAATGCACGGCGGGTTTCCGGGGACTGATGCCGGGCTGTCCTGCGTGAGGGGTGGGCCCGCCGGGGGAGCACCACCAGCATCGCGATTGCCCTCCGGGCCGGCGGGGAAGATCAGCATTCGCAACACGAACGCGCCGCCCAGGATGAGGAGTACCACGGTGCCCGCCGCAACGATCCAGATCCAGCGTGGATAGCTGACGTCAGCTGCTGCGTGTCGGCGGCCCATGCTCGTTTCCTTTGAAATCCGCCGGGTTCCCCCGGTGTGAATGCAAATGATGAAACTGACCCGCGGCGGTCAGACCGCAGTTGCGCCTTGCCCGGATGCCCCAACAACTGGATACGCCCTTTGAGGATAACCCCGAAGGATGTGATCTGTGGGTGCCCTCCCAGAATTTCGATGAGCCTTGTGGTGTTCCGCATAATTCAAAGGATTACCGGGGAGACCGCAGGCCTTCCACGGAGTCAGCCGACGACGTCGAGCCCCACAAGGTGCGCGCCCTCACCCTGGGCAAAAACCGCCAGCGCCGTGCCCGCCGGGGAGGGGAACACCAGGTCCGTTACCGTGGCCAGGCCGTCCTGGGCGAACACCTCCACAGAACAGCGGTCCAGGTAGACACGCAGCCTGAGGTGGCCGTCCTGCAGGGGAACCGCCACGGCTTCAATAGACGGGAAAGCATCATGGAACCTGACGTTCCCTGACTCCCGGCGGTCCAGCCTGAGGATTCCCTCAGCCACGTCATAGCTGATGATGGTTCGTTCGTCACCCGCCGACCGCACCAGCAGCCCCACGCTGTTCGCAGTGCCGGGCCGGAACTCAACATCGATCCGTGCCACCCCTGCCTCAGCGGGCAGTGCCAAAACACCGGGTGCCAAGGCCTGCGGTCCAGGCTGGTACTGGACGGCCCCGAGCCCGCAAAACGGGTCGATGGCCTGTTGCCGCAGCGCCGGCTTCCCGTCCACGCGGATGAGCGAGACTTCCCGCGGCAACGACATTGCGCTGCGCCAAGCCCCGGTGGGCGTCTCCCGGGCATAGTCCCAGTTGTTCATCCAGCCGATCATGACGCGGCGCCCACCGGGCATGTTGCTGAACGAGACGGCGGCGTAATAGTCCCGTCCCCAGTCCAGCCAGCCGTACTCGCGCATGCGCGAACCGTCGGTCTGGAGGCCATCGGTGACAGTCGAATCGGACCGGAAGGCCACGCCGTCGAACGTTCCCAGGAAGTACTGCCCGGCTGATCCGCCGGCGATTCCGCCCGGGTTGCGGTTCACGATGAGGACCCACCGGGTGTCCTGCAGGTTTCCGTCGACGGGCAGCTCGAAAAGGTCCGGGCACTCCCAGACACCTCCGGTGGCGTTGGCGGGCCCGAAAGTGCTCAGGTGTTCCCACGACTTAAGGTCGGCGGACTTGTACAGCACCACCTGCCGCTGCACCGCTTCGACGGCGACCATCACCCAGTAACTGCCCGCGCCGCCGTCGTACCAAAAGACCTTGGGGTCACGGAACTCTGCTGATTCGCGGTCCAGGACGGGGTTGCCGTGGTATTTGGTCCAGGTGCGCCCCTCGTCCAGGCTGTACGCCAGCGACTGTGCCTGCCGGCCCGCCAATGGGGAAGCATCCGAATAGGCGCTGGTGTAAACGGCCACGAGCGGGGGATTGACGGCTGTGCCCAGTCCGCTGGTATTGAACTCATCGAACACAGCCGAACCGGAGAAGATGGCCTCGTACTCATCGCACGCAATCGCCACCGGCTGCTCGTCCCAGTTCAGCAGGTCCCTGGAGGTGGCGTGCCCCCAGGACATGTTCCCCCAGTCCGGGCCGAAAGGATTGTGCTGGTAGAAGAGATGGTACGTGCCGTTGAGGTACACCAGCCCGTTGGGATCGTTGAGCCAGTTCCGTCCGGCGGTGTAGTGGAAGGCGGGCCGGAACGGATCGCCGGTAGCGGCACCGGTGGCGCCCGCCGCCGTCGTCAATGTCTTCATGCTCAGCCCTTCACGCCGCTGGAGGCGATGCTGTTGACGAACGAACGCTGGAAGGCGATGAAGAGCACCACCACCGGGACCGTGATCAGGGAGGCGTAGGCCATCACTTCACCCCAGGAGACGTTCAGCTGGAAGAAATACTGGATGCCGATCATGACAGGCCGCAGCTCCTCGGACTGGACCACCATGAGCGGCCAGAGGTAGGAATTCCAGGCCGGCAGGAAGGTCAGGATCGCCACCGTCGCCGTTGCAGGGCCGGCCAGGGGCATGACCACCTGCCGGTAAATCTTGAACCAGCCGGCGCCGTCGATCCGGGCTGCTTCATCGAGTTCCTTGGGGATGGACTCAAAATACTGGTGGTACAGATAGATGGAGAACGCGTTGGCGATGAAGGGGATGATCTGGACCTGGTACGTGTCCAGCCAGCCCTTGGAGAACTCAAGGCTGAAACCGTTCAGCTCGAAGTAGGGGAGCTGGTTGACCCACCACACCAGGGGCAGGGCCAGGGTCTGGAACGGCACGATCAGGGTGGCCAGGATCGCGGTGAAGACGATCTTCTTGCCCTTGACCTGCATCCGGGACAGGGCGAACGCGCAGAGGCTGTTCACGAAGATCCCCAGGACCACGGTGACGGCGGAGACGCCCACGGAGTTGAGCAGGAAGCGTGCGGCCGGGACGCGGTCGAAGACGGCTGCGTAGTTGTCGAAGGAGATGTTGCCCACCGGCAGGAACGCCGCCAGGGAGGACATGTCGCCGAAGATCTGCTGGTCCGGCTTCAAGGAGGACACGAGCATGAAGACGATGGGGAAGGCAGCGACGACGGCGAAGAGGACGCGCACCAGCATGGTGCCGGCGCTCCTGAGAAGCAGTTGGTTTTTCATGTCAGTCTTTCTCCCGGGTGAGGTAGCGCTGCACCGCGGAGACGATCAGTACAAGGACAAAGAACACCAGCGAGATGGCGGATGCGTAGGACGTTTCCTGCTGCCGGTAGCCCGACCGGACGGCCTCGTAAACGATGGTGGTGGTTGAATCCATCGGCCCGCCCTGGGTCATCACGCTGATCTGGTCGAACAGGCCCAGGGCCTGGATGGTGATGGTGACCAGGACCAGGCTGCGGGTGTGGAACAGCCCCGGCCAGGTGACGTACCGGAATTGCTGCCACCGGCTGGTGCCGTCCAGCTGGGCCGCCTCGTACAGCTCACCGGAAATGCCCTGCAGCCCTGCCAGCCAAATGATCATGTGGAAGCCGGCGGCCTGCCAGATGGACAGGATGATGATGGCCGGCATGGCGGTGTTGGGATCGCCCAGCCAGTCGGGTCCGTTGATGAGGCCGAAGCTGACCGTGGAGAGGATCTCGTTAATCAGGCCGTCCTTGCGGTACATGAACAGCCACAGCAGCGAAACCACCACCATGGAGGTGACCACCGGCAGGAAGTACACGGTGCGGAAGAAGTTCACGCCCCGGAACTTCTTGTTGATCAGGAGCGCCATCACCAGGGCCAGGCCGGACTGAACCGGGACGATGACTACGGTGAAGTAGGCCACGTTGAGCAGTGCGCGGTAGAACGTGGGGTCCATAAAGAGCCGTGCGAAGTTGTCCATTCCCACGAATTCGACGGGACGGGGTGAAATGAGCCTGGCGTTGGTGAAGGCCAGGCCGAAGCCGAGGATGGCCGGGATGAAGACGAAGGCCAGCAGCAGCACTGCTGCCGGGGCGATCATGCCCCAGCCGCTGAGCTGGTCGCGGCGGAAGCCTGGGCGGCGGCGTGCGTTGGTTTTGGCGTTCGACGGCGGCAGGGCGGGGTTTGGTGCGTCCGGAACGCGGGGACGGGTGGGGAGGGGAACAGTTGCCATGGGATTCTCCGATCGACCGGGCCTGGGAGGCCTGCACCGTTGGGTACGGGCCTCCCGCGGGTCCGGCTATTTCTTATAGCCGCCGTTGGACTTGATGTTGGCGTCGATCGCCTTCACGGCCTTGTCCAGGGTTGGCTGGGCGTCTGCCCCGTTGAGGATGTCCTGCGTGGCTTTCCCGAATTCGGTGGCGATGAAGGGGTACGCGGGGGTCTCCGGCCGCATCACGGCGTACTGGCGGGAGAAGTCCATGAAGATCCGGTTGGCCCCGCCTTCGGCGAAGGCCGGGATCTGGGCGGCAGCCTCGTTGCTGGCGGGAATGGCGCCGGTTGCCTTGGCCACCGCCGCGATGTTCTCCGGTTTCAGTGAATAGGAGAGGTAGTCCATGGCTGCTTCGGAGTTGCTGCAGCCGCTGGTGACACCCCACTGCCAGGAGGCGCCGCCGATCTTCGGGCCCTTGCCCAAGTCCACCGGCGGCATGACCACCAGGTCATCGCCCAGTGCTGCCTTCGCTTTGTCCGCAGCCCAGGAGCCGGTGTACACGATGGCGCTCTTGTTGTTCAGGAAGTCCTGGGTGGAGTCCTTTCCGCTCTTCTTGGCCATGAAGCCCTGGTCGGCCAGGCCGCGGAACCAGCCGGCCCACTCCACCGCCTTGTCGCCGTTCAGCACGCCATCGGCGCTCTGGAAGCCGTCCCTGTTTACCAGGTCGCCGCCGAAGGACTGCAGGAAAGGGGAGTAGGCATAAGGCAGCCACTCGCCGGTCCCGGCAGTGCCGATGTCCAGCGGGTAATCCCATTTGCCCAACGCCTTGAGCTTGGTAAGGGCGTCCTGGAACTCTGCCTTGGTCCATGGCTGTTCGATGGTGGCAACACGGACGCCGGCAGCCTTCAGGTCCGAGGCGCGGGCCATCATGGCCAGCGCGACGTCGTAGTAGCCAACCGCGTAGGGTTTTCCGTCCCATTCGGCCACCGTGCTGGGCAGCTGCTTGGAAAGGTCCGTGCCCAGTTCCAGCGGCTTGAGGTAGCCGGCCCAGGCCCAGTTGGGAACGTTGGGGCCGTCGATGTCCACAATGCAGGGCAGCTTCCCGGCCGCGGCTGCCGAGACCACGGAGTCGTTGTAGGAGTCCTGGGGGAAGGCCTGGACATTGATCTTCACCTTGTCCTGGCTGCCGTTGTAGGAGTCGACGACCTTTTGGACCGCGGCCAGTTCTTCCGGGTTGCCTGCGTTGTGTGTCCACAACGCGATTTCGCCGGATCCTTCCGTGGAGGAGGAGGCGCTGCCCTTGCCGCAGCCGGCGAGGGTAGCAGCGAGTGCGGCGGCGGCTATGCTGGTCGCGAGGACCTTGGTGAGCGTCTTGTTCATGGGTCGGTCTTTCTGCTTGGACACGGTGGAGGGATTGATGGGGTCCTGCCGGGAACGCGGCCGCTGCAACGGCTGCGTTCCCTTTTTGCGGGTTTACTGAGGGCCGGGTCCGCTGTGCGGATCCGGTTCAGGCGTTGGATGGTTCAGTCCTGGGGTGGAGCCACAGACGCCCGCTCAACGAGCGGGCAGGAGATCTTTTCCTGGATGCGGGCGGCGTCCGGGTCATCAAGTTCGGCGAGGAGCTTGAGGACGGCCCACCGGCCCATTTCGTAGTGCGGGAGGGCCACGGTGGACAGCCCGGGCCACAGGGCATCCGCGATCAGTTCGAGGTTGTCCACCCCCACAATCGAGAGCTCCTGCGGCACCTTGATGCCGAGGTGTCCGGCGGCCTGGTAGGCGCCCATGGCCATTTGGTCGTTGAAGCAGAACAGCGCTGTGGGCCGCTCCGTTCCGGAGAGCAGCTGCAGTGCCGCTTCCCGCCCTCCGGCCGTGCTTGGATGTGCAGCCACCAGGTTCTCTTCCGCCAGTTCCAGTCCGGAACGGAGCAGGCGTTCGCGGAAGCCTGCAAGCCGCCCGTGGGCCGCCGGAATGTCGTCCTCGTTGTTGATCATGGCGATCCTGCGGTGGCCCGCTGCCACCAGGAGTTCGGCAGCTGATTGGCCGGCGCCGAATTCATCCGGTACCACAGAGGACATCCTGGGATCGTCCGTGGCCGCATCCAGCACGACCGTCGGCAGACCGTTCAGCTCGCCTGGAGCGGATACCAGCTGGTGGAACATCCGGGCGTAGATGACGCCGTCCACCTGGTGCTGTTGCAGGGCCCGGATTTCCTGTCGTTCGAGTTCATTGTCCAGGCCGGAGTTGACCACCATCAGCAGGTGTCCGTGCTCGGAGGCTGCGTCCTGTGCACCCTGGATCATGGCACCGGCAAAGGGGGTGGTGGTGATCTCATCGCTGACCAGGCCGAGGATCCGGGAGCGCTGGTTGCGCAGTCCACTGGCCAGCCGGTTGGGGGCGTAGCCGAGTTCTCCGGCCACCGCCTTGATGTGCTCCACAGTCCGGGCGTTGACCCGGGAGCTGTGCGCCTCGCTCAGGGCATGGGACACGGTGGTGACGGAAACGCCGGCAGCTTTCGCCACGTCCCGGATGTTTACCTTGGTCGCCATTGACTTCTTCCTTTGCAAAACGTTTTGTATGTCGCTTGCATCACTATATGCAAAACGTTTTGCTGCGGTCAAGGCCTTCCGCGGTCTTTAGCGGCTCAAATGCTTGGATTACCCCTCGTCCGCTTTGGCATAAAGGGCCAAAAGATCGCGGCTGAACTGGTGCGGCGATGTTTCGCACGGACTGTGCCCGCCCCTGTACACCCCGATGCGGGCGCGGATGGCCTGTGCGAACAGCCGGTGCAGCTGAAGCGGCCACAGGTCGTGTTCGCCCACCGCTACGAACTTGGGAATCGGCGCCTCCGCCAGCTGCTGTCGAAGATCCGGAACCTTCTGCATGAGGGTGTAAATGTCGCGCACGGCCGCGCGGCGCGTGAAGCGGAAACGGTAATTGACGAACCGCTGCCGTCCTGGCGGCACATGGACCATCCGGCCGTTGCGGATACCCCAAATAAGGAGGGCAGCGCCTGCCCGTCCATTCACCCAGGTGCTCAAGCGGCCCAGATGGTTCACGCCCCTGAAACCCTGGCCGGGCTCCGGCGGGCAGCCCAGCAGGGTGAGGGACCTGAAAAGCTCCGGGCGTTCCACATAGGCCATTTGGGCGATGATTCCGGCGAAGGAGTAAGCCACAACGTGGACGGGGGTGGCAACGATTTTCATGACCGCCAGGAAGTCATCCGCGAAAAGCCGGTAGTCGTAGTGCTTCCGGGGCGGCTCCAGGTTCTCCGGGCCTGCGCCTGCTGACTGGTACTGGCCTGCCAGGTCGTAGGACAGCGCGAAGTAACCGGCGTCAGCCAGGTCAGGCATCATGAGCGAGAAATCCTCTTTCGAACCGGTGGCCCCGGGTACCAGTAGCACACAGGGACTGTCCGGATCACCCAGCGCCAGGGCCGCCAGCCTGCCGCTGGGAACATCGATGGCGAAACGCACGGAGCCCGGCGGCGGGACAGACCAATCGACGTCCCCCAACTCCGCATCCAGGAGCGCGGCCGCATCCACCAGGGCAGAACCAAACTCCTCAGGATCAACCCCGTACTCTTTCCGGTCCGGCTCCGCCATGGTCCCAAGATAACCCGGCAAACCCTAGGCCTGGCCGCTCCCGAGGATCCGCCGCGCATCCTCCTGCGCCTGAAGGGCCGGATCGCTGACCACTTCACCTCCCAGATGGCCGGCGGCGGAGGTGATGCTCCGGAGTTCGGACACCGTGAGGGCCGGGTTGGCGCCATGGGCCACGGCGTGGCAGTTATGGCAGAGGGGAGTGAGGTCGGCGATGGGGTCAAGCTGGTATCCGCTGGCAAGCATCGCCGGCGGCACCACGTGATGCACGGCAATTGCTCCTGCGCCGGCCTCGCCGTAGGCGGACTCGAAGGTGAAGCCGCAGGCTGCGCACGACGTGCCATGGAAGGCCAGGCAGGCCCGGCGGGCGTCAGGGTCCCGCTCAAAGCGGTTCACCTGGACATGGCTGACGGCGCCCGGCGGCCAGGTTCCGGGCACCACCTCGGTGGGATCCGCCGTCGTGGGGCCGTATTGCCGCCACAAGCGTTGCAGAACGGGCCCGGACGACGGCGGCAGGGCCACCAGGGAGGGCGGATTCGCCATATCCCAGAGGCCGCCGGGGAAAGCCTCCCGAAGGGTCCCGGGACGTATCTGTTCACCCAGCGGCAGCAGTGAATCGAAGGCCACAGCAATGTACCAGTCCGCGGCACCGGCAACCTCGCCTGTTGCAGCCTGGTACGGCTCGGACGCCACCCACCCGTGGCCGATCAGTCCGCTGCCCGCATCATTGCTTCCCCGCAGCAGGAGCCACGCGTCGCTTCCAGGGAGGATGTCAGAGCGGGAGCCGATGCGCCAGCGGTCCAGGTACCTGCCGGACTGCGCCACCTGCCCGACGACGGCCTCATAGTCCCAGCGGCGCAGCCGCCCCAAGCCGCAGCCAAGGATTACTGCCACTACCCACCGAACCCGGCCATGCGTCGTCGACCCCCAAGCCCTTGCAGCGGAACCTAGATCGGTTCCTTGGCCAGGGCCTTGGTCTTGGCGGGCGTTTCCCGGCCCAGGCGTTCATCAAGCGTGACGCGCAGCCTGGCCGCAGCAACCTGGACCCGGTGTTCGGCGCGGGTGGCTTTTTTCCCGGCAGGCTTGGCAGCGCTGTTCCGGGGAGGGTGGACAAGGCGGCGTTCAGGCGATGCTGCACTCATGGTTCAACCTCCCTGGCATTGTCTTTATCCGTTGTTCCATTCTCGCCTAAGTTCCCACCGTCGTCCACGAAGGCCGTCTCCTGCCCCGGCGCTGCGCCAGCTTCCTCATCGTCCCCGTTCTCGTCACCGGACACACTCTTCCAGGCGATGTCGAACAACTCGAGTTCCTCGGTGCGGGCCAGTTCACTCCTGGCCAGGACTTCCAGCGTGGCCAGGCCCAGCGCCTTTGTCCCTTCATCGGGATCCAAAGCCCGGTCCAGCGCCCACTGGGTACGGCGCCACCACTCAGCGCGGCTGTCTGCTTCGGTCTTTTGCCGGAGGGCGTTCGCGTCCGCTTCGCGTTTTTGGTCCAGCGCCGTCTGGTCCGCAGCCGTACGCTGCTTGAGCGTCCGCCAGTTGATGTAGAAGGCAAGCAGGGCTGCGACAAGGACGGCCAGCGGTCCCAGCCCCGCGAGGATGACCCACCAGTCCGCCGGCCCGGAATGGACGACGACGTCCAAGGGGCCGGGGGAGGGGACAGGTGTCACCACACCAGCTTAGGCGCAGGTCCCGCGGCAGCCGGGCCAACACTCCTGCCGCAGCCCTGTTCAGGCACCGTGCCGGGAAACGAGGACCGGCCCGTGGGCGTGGTGCAGTACTGCGTGCGCGGTTGACCCAAGGGTCTCCCGGAGGACTCCACGGCCCTGGGAACCCACCACCACTATCCGGGCTTCCCGTGCGGCCTCGAGAATGGCGTGCGGGACAGAAACGTCCGCGGGCAACCTGCCGTCAACGGCAACATCCGGAGCCAGGGTCCGCGCGTGGGCCAGCGCGGATTCAAGGACTTGGCGGGCATCAGCCGCAACGTCCTGCCCGTCCTGCCGCAGGTAGCCGACGGGCTCGTGGCGGACGTGGACCACCGTCAGGGGCGCGTGCCATGCGGACGCAAGGCCGCAGGCGTCTTCCAGGGCTGCGGGCGAACCCGATGAATCGACGGCGGCGACGACGGGTCCGGCGGGATGGGTGTCCTCCCGGATCACAGCCACCGGGCAGGCAGCAGTAGCCGCCAGCTCCAGGCTCACGGACCCCACCAGGAGGCCCAGGAAACCGCCCAGCCCGCGGCTGCCGACTACCAGCATCCTGTCACCGGCGGAAAATTCTGCCAGCTGTTGTGCGGGCAGCCCATGGAGCAGGGTGCTGCGGATTTCAAGGCCAGTTACTTCCTCTGCCGCATGCGAGACGCCCTCCTCCAGGACGGACTGGGCAAATTGTTCCAGGCCACTGCCGGACACGCCCGGGACGGGACCCAGGTGCCTTGTCAGCAACGGCCACATTGAACAATGCACCACATGGAGCGGCAAATGGATGGCCCGGGCATGGCGCGCCGCCCACCGGACGGCACCCGCCGCCTCGTCCGAGCCGTCATAACCGGCCACAATGTGCACCGAACCGTGTGTCATGTGGCAGCGCTCCTCTCAGGCCGATCTTCGCCGGCGGGACCTTCGCCCCTTTGGCGCGCCGGGCCACTGGTTCCATGCTGAATCCAGGAATCCTTCTGATTCTAGGAAGCGGGGAGGGATATGGGCAGCATGGTTGGCCGGATAGCCGTGATCATGCTTGCCCTGGCTGCCACCCTGCTGGGGGCTGCGGCCCCAAGCGTTGCCACGGCGCCGGCAGCCGTCGTCGTGGAAGACACAGCCGGTGTCCTGGACCGGAACACGCTGGTTCCAGCGATCGAGAAGATCCAGTTCTACGAGCCCACGCGCGTTGCCGTCTTTACGTACAACGGAAAGCCTGAGGACAACCTCAATGAAGAGGTCCTGAAGTTCGCCCGTGACAGGCACCCTGAGTGGATCAGCGCGGATGGACAGAAATGGGCAGATGGGCTGTTCATTTTCGCGCTCGACCCGGTGGGACGCCACGTGGGCACCTACATGGGCGAGGACCGGAAAGTGTCGCTTGAACAGCGCAGCGACATCCAGGACGCCTCGAAGGACCTGTTCCGCGACGCGCAATGGACCGACGGCACGGTGGCCGGAATCCGGCGCGCAGCCGAGCTCATCAACCAGCCCTGGTACAGGTCTGCCGCCTTCGTGATCACGGCCTGGATCACCGGCGGCCTTGCGGTCCTGGGCGCGGCGGCGTGGCTGATTCTCCGGGCCGTGACCAGGACGTCCTGCCGTAAGCAGATCGAACGCGGTGACCGGAGCTACTCCAACGTCAGCATGGACCTGGACGTCACGGAACTGAATGCCGGCACCATCCCCGAATCATCCCGATACGGCAGCCGCGTCCTGGAAAAACACCGCACCTTCCTGAGCCGCTATGCAGCCGCTACGGAGCTCTCCAACCAGGTGCACGCGCTGGGCAAACGGGCGCTCAGCCGGCGGAAGAACCTCAAGCTCGCCCGCCAGTTTGCGGACGCCGCAGCAGAGCTGGATGCCCTGGATGACGTCATCGCCGACAGCAACGCCCTGCTCAACCGCGCCGACACCTGGCCTACCGCCTGGGACCGGCAGCTCGCCCCGTTCCGCAAGGATCTGGCCGGGCTTGAGCAACTCCTGGCCAAACGCCACGGGCAGGGGGACTCGGCCACCGCCGCGGCGCTTCGTTCCTTCCGCGACGCGAGCCTGCGGGACATCGAACGGTGGACGGCGGAACTGGCCGACGGGAGCATCAGCCCGGAAAAGGCCCTGGACCGGCTCTATGAGGCACGCTCACGGCTCTCGGAGCTGTTGGAGAACCATGCAGAAACCGTCATCCAGGGCTTCGCAAAAAATGAGCGCGAGGCCCGCCTGATGCGCGAGCAGATGGAGACGGCACACGGGGGCCTGGACCACCACAGGCAACGGACCTACGAACCCAGCATCCTGGGCACTGTCTACCCGTCGTACAACTTCTTCTCCGTGGCCACATTCAGCTCCGGCTTCAACACCGGGGTCAGCAGCGTCAACTCCGCCAGGGGCGGCGGCAGCACCACGGGGTACGGGAGCAGCGGGGGCAGTTTCTCGGGCTCCGGCAGTTCGTCCAGCTTCTAGCCGCAATTCCACCACCGGTGCAGGCACAGCGCTGGCCGCCTGCAGCCCTGCGGGTTTCGTTAGCGCCGGTTCAGAGCGCGCGTCCAAGACTGCGCCGCAACAGGAATGACCCCAGAACCAGCAAAGCCGCGGCCATCGCTGCCAGAACGCCCAACTGCGGCAGGATGTCCGTCAGCGTGCCGCCGTGCCGCTGCACTTCGGCGAAAGCGTCATAGGCCCAACGGTGCGGCGTCAGGAGGGATACCTGTTGAAGCGCTCCGGAAAAGAACTCCGGAGGCACCATGGACCCGCCCAGGCCGGCCAGCACCAAACCGAGTCCTACCCCCACCCCGGAGGCTGCCGCGTCATTGTCCAGGACGGAGCCGATGACCATTGCCGCCGCAGCGGAAACCGCGCAGAACACAGCGAGGATGACGCCGGCGAGCACGGGGTTTCCCCACTCCACGCCGAACAACAGCGCTGTCCCGGCCATGATGTAGACCCCCTGCACGGCCGCGATTCCGAACCGTCCCAGTGCCTGGCCGCCAACTGCCTGCCAGCTGGCTACGGGCGCGGCCATGACCCGGGCAATGACGCCCAGGCGCCTGGCTTTGATGAGGGTGGCAGCCCCTGTAAGCGAGCTCAGGAAGACGAACAGCAGGAGCTGCTGGACGGCGCCGAGATCGAACTTGCCCAGGCCCCGGAATTCCTGCGTGACATCATTCGTATCCACCAGTTCCATGGTGGGCCGTTTCACCGATTCGCTTGCCTGCTCCAGTACGGCGTCCGCTTCCGCGGCACCGATGCCCGCTCCTTCCAGAAGCTTGCGCTGCCGCTGTTCTGTGCTGACCGCCTGGACAGAACCGCGCACTTCCTGCAGGACTGCCTGCGCCGAGGACTGTGATGCCGCCACAGCCTCGATCCGGGCCGGACGCCCAGCGGAGAAATCGGCAGCGTCAGCATCCGCCAGGAAGATCCCGACGTCGATCCTTCCGCGGCTCAACTGGTCCCGTACCGTTGCCTCGCCTGCCGTTGCCACCTCCAGGCCGTCTGCCTGCAGCTGCTGGACCAGGGCCTTCGCCAGCCCGCTGCCGCCGTCACCGGCCAGTCCCACCCGTGCCTGGCCGCTGTTGGCCCCGAACTGCGAGCCGAGCAACAGGATCAGCAGCAGCGGGAAGATGAACACGAAAAAGATGTTCGACCGGTCCCGCAGGAAGCGGCGGACTTCCACCAGCGCAATTCCCGCCAGGCTTTTCATCCGCGGGAACCCCGGTCCGGTACCAGGCGTGAGGCGAGTGCTGCCACGGCGGCGAAACCCAGCATTATTACCAGGGGGACGGCGACGTCAGCCACGCCGCCGCCACCGGCGGATATCCCCAGGCCCCGGATGAACGCGGCCACGGGATTCAGATCCATGAGGCCGGCCAGGAAACCCGAGGTTTGGATGGGAAAAAAGGCCCCGCCGGCGATGCCGAGGACCATGCCCAGGATGGACTGTGCAATGTTGGCCTGCTCCGCGGTTCGGACAAGCCGCGCCACAATGAAGGTAAGACTGGTGGCTGCTGCAGCGACGGCAAGGACGAGGAGCGCCACAACGGCAGGCGAACCGAAGGAGACCCCGAACAGCAGGCTGCCGACGCCCAGCAGCACCGCTGTTGCGGCCACGCCCAGGATGAATCCCACCAGCGCTTTCGCCGTGACGATGCTGCCGCGCGTCACCGGGGCAGATTGCAGCCTGGCAAGTGTTCCCCCTTCGCGCTCGGCCAGCAGTCCCAAAACTCCGAAACCGACAGTGAACAGCAGGAAAAGCCCGGCCTGGCCGGCTACCAGACTGCCCTTCAGCGAGAGCTGCCCTGATGCTGCCTGCCCTTCAGAAAGGCTGAGGGCAGGGGTGCCGGAAGCGGTTTGACGGGCAAGGTCGCCGAGCACCTGGTGGGGGAGCCCGGCACGCTCGCCTGCCGTCGCCGTGACGGTTCCGGCCGAAAACTGCTCCAGGAGGCCGTCAACGACCGAAACCAGTACGTTCGTCTCCATGCGGGCAGCATCGCCTTGCACCAGCTGCACGGCAACTGGACGGCCGGCCGTTACCGCCGTCGTAAAATCCGCCGGCAGCACGATGCCCAGATCCGCGCCGGAATCCTTCGTCTCCCGGCTGACGTCACCGGCAGGAACTGTCCTGATGGTCACCTCCATGACGGGAAGCGTGTCGAGGGTTTCCAGCAAGGCGGAGCCCAGCTGTCCGCCGTCGCCGGAATTTGCGACGACGACAGCCGGCTTCAGCTCCACGCTGTCAGTTCCGAAGCTGCCGAAGGAAAGATTCAGCACCCCCATCAGGGCCAACGGGACGATGAGGGAAAAGATGAACACCGACTTGTCCCGGATCCGCAGCCGCAGGTCGTTGGCAACCATGGTCCAGAGGCCGCGCATGTCAGTCCCGGAGCGCTTTGCCGGTCAGGTGCAGGAACACTGATTCGAGGTCGGGGCGCACAATTTCGACGGCGGTCAGGGCCATTCCCGCTGAACCGGCCCTTTCCACGATGGGGGCAAGCAGGCCGGGTCCGTTGTGGACGGTCAGGATGATGCCGGATGACCCGGCATCCACTTTCTGCACACCGGGGAGCAGGCGGAGTGCTGCGGACGCAGAAGCAACATCACCGCTGCCCCGCAGGTCTATGCGGTCCACCCCTCCGGTCAGCTCCACCAACTCGTTCCTGGTGCCCTCTGCCTGGATCCGGCCCACATCGATGATCGCGATCCGGTTGCAAAGGCGTTCGGCTTCTTCCATGTAGTGGGTGGTGTAGAGAACGGCCATTCCTTCGGTGGCGAGGACCTCAACGGATTCGAGGATGGAATTGCGTGATTGGGGGTCCACGCCGACAGTGGGTTCATCCAGGATCAGAAGGGTGGGACGGTGAAGGAGGCCGATGCCGATGTTCAGCCGGCGTTTCATCCCGCCGGAGAATTTCTTGGTTTGCTCACCCGCCCGGTCCGCCAGACCGATGAGCTCCAGGACCTCCGCGGTGCGCAACTTCAGCTCCTGCCCGCCCATGCCCTGCAGCTTGCCGAAGAACCGAAGGTTCTCTTTCGCCGTGAGATCGGGGTAGATCGCCAGCTCCTGAGGGACCAGGCCGAAGTGCCGCCTGGCGCGGATACTCGAGGGTGCCATCACTTCACCCGCGATGCGGATAGATCCGGCATCGGCTGGAATCAGGCCTGCAACCATGGAGATGATCGTGGTTTTGCCGGCACCATTCGGACCCAGCAGCCCGTAAGTCTCCCCGGAACGGATCTGGAAGGAGACGTCCTCCACGACGGTGCGGTTGCCGTATTTCTTTACGAGCCCTTCGGCGCCAAGGACCTCCGCCCTCTGGATCTGCAGGCCCGTTGTCACGGCGCCCGGGCCTAAGCGGCGCCGAGGGAGTTCAGCCTGCGAACCCCTCGCCGGGCGGGGTGGCGGTGGTGGGGACCAGGGACAATGGCCCGGCTGGGCGACGGCGAAACCACGTCCCTGATGAGCCCGGTTCCGGCGCATTCCCGCACCTCTTCGATGGCTGCGGCCGCCGCCCGTTTGTCAGTGAATTGTCCGGAGACCGCCAGTACGTGCCCATCCGGCATCACCAGCCGGAACCGGATCTGTGAATCTTCATCGACAAACAGTTCGAACCTACCTGCCATAAGCCTTGCTCTCCTCTAGCTCCCGCCCCCGTTGATGAGGGTGCATGCCGGCCGACACCGGCCCCGCAAAACCGGATGCACAACCCCAGCGTGGTGAATCCGGCCTGGACCACCATCTCAAATGACGAGCGGGCTTTTTAGGGACCAAAGACCTTGAACGCCGGCACCGGGCTTCAGGTTGGCACGCGGGACAGCCGGATGAGTGCCGTTCCTGTGGCGATGAACCACACCCACAGCAGGATGCCGTAGCCCCAATAAAACTCGGGTGCAGCGTGCCGGAGGACCTCGCTGACCACACCCAAAGCTCCCGTGCCCGCACCGAGCCAGCCCAGGTACCGCGGGAAGATTGCGGCGCTTCCGTTGAGCATCGCCAATCCCATCAGGAGGATTCCGAGGGCAGAGAGGGCGCCGACGATGGCAGGAGTGTTGTTCTCCGCAATGATGGCCTCAGCGGCGGTGGCGTAGGCCCTGCGTTCTTCGTCCGACCCGGCCGCCGTGAATCGGTCGCTGAGGTACACCAGGTTTAGTGAACCCCGGCTGCTGACCGGTACGGCAAGCAGGAGTGCCCAGGGCAGGGCACCGAAAACAAGCGCAATCAGGGGAAGGCTCTTCTGATCGGGCGAGAGAGCGACGAAAAGTGCTGCAAAAACAAGGACCGGGAGGATGTTCGGCAGGATCCACAGGACCTGCTCGGCCACGTAGACCTGCTTGTTGGCGGCGATGAACTCCAGGGTGGCGGCTCCGCCGTGCACGGGCGGGGGAGCCATGAAGTCGAGTACCAGTGCAGCTATCAGCAGGAGCACAAACAGGATCGACGACGCACCGGCGGCCAGATACAGGAGCTGCCAGCCGTGCCGGTCCCCGGTGTCTGCCGCAGTACCGCCGGCCTGCGGACGATGCCGGGCGCCCGGATGCCGGCCGGTCACGGGGAGTGCCTTGTCATGGCTGGACTCTGCCATCCGCCTGCCGGGTGGGGTAGTGCCTTTGGACCCGGTGAGAAGCACAGCCCACCCTCCAGCGCACCCGGTGACCAAGGGCCCTGTTCCATCGAGCCGATCCTTGGAAGACTGCGGGACCTAACCCATGATCACGTTTCCCTGGAGGACGCCATGACCGCAGATGCCCCGCAGCCAGCCCACCCCGGGCGTGAAGAGCGGCTCCGCGTAGAGCTGGAGGACGCCGCGTCCCGGAAGTGGTGGGCGCGCATCCTGTACACGCTCGGCTCACAGTACGGACGCACGCAGCTGCGCTTCGTGGGCAGGACGGAGGAGGGCCGCCGCCTTTACACCAGCGATACGTTTCCCGGACCACCGCTGAACAAGACACCACCGCAAGAGGCCTGGGCTCCCGGCCTGGAAGCAAGCCTGGGCCAGCTCCGCCAGGAAATTGCACGCGATGGATGGTCTGAAACCAGCCACGGCACCCAGCCGTGGGATCTCACCTTCAGCCGTCGCAACGGCTCATAGCCCTCCGGCTCCTCAGGCTTGGGCCAACCTCAGGCGACCGGCCAGACCACCCTGGTCTGCCATGTCGCCGGATCGGGTTGTGCTTCCGGATCCGTCAGGTAGTACTCCCACATGGTCTCCGAGGGTGCGGCGCCGTCATTCTTTATGTGCTCAAGAATGGCATCGTAGGTAGTGCCCAGGGTGTCATAAGGGCCGGTGTGGATGGCTTCGACTGCGTCGGTATCGGGAAGCATTCCGCTGGCCACTTCCGTGGTTCCCTGGAAATTTCCGGCCACGGGAAATCCTGCTTCAACATCCACCGTCTGGTCCGGCATTCCGTGGTACAGCGCGAACGGCGGGCCTGCCGGGCTGGCGTCCTGCAGTTGGACCGCTGCCATGACTGTGCCAAAGGCGCGGCCAAAGAAGCTTGTCAGTTCGTTCATGGGGACGCGTTCGCGGACCACAGCGACTGGTTGCGCGGTGAGGTGGATCCTCCGCGGCTGCCGGCCCTGTTCATTCATGGGATCAGCTTTGCCCTCAACGCAGCGGTGTGACAGGGCCATAGGACTCTAGGGCAAGGAGTGGTCAGCCCGCGGCCTCATACGCTTCCTGCATCCAACGGCGGACCTCGGCATCGAGTTGGGAGCTGTCTGTGAGCTCGAGGTGATGCATCCAGGTTCCGGCCGCGGGATGGACGGTTTGCTTGAACCGCGGCGACTCCAGGTTCCGGGGCAGCGCGAGGGACAGGACCAGCGGAACCGCTGATTTCACGTACACCCCCGGCCGCCAAAGGTAAGCGTAGCCGCGGCGCCGGCGAAAGGAGATTTGGCTTTTGCTGACCCGCACGTCGTGCGGACCCAGTTCCGCGGCCACCTGCTCCACCGCCCGGTAAAGCCTTAGGGCCGACGGTGCGCCGTCGAAGAACCGCTCCACCGTCCACTGCTGCAAGGTTGACGGCCCTGCCTATTCATTGCCGCTGCCAAGCGAGGCCGCAAGACCGGCGGCCCACGCTGCTGCCCGCTCTGCCTCGCCGTCGATGAGGGGGCCTTCACTGCCTTTGACGTAAAAAGCCATGGGCTCGCCAATGATGCCGGCACCTGCGGCCGCGAGCGCCTCGGCTATTTTCCTGGCGGCATCGCCATGGATGAACATTTTCACCCTGGTATCAAAGGCGGCGGCCTTCACCCCGGTCAGCCCGCGGCGACCGAGCTCTGCCAGCGCCTCAGTGATCCGGGCGGTGGGCTTCCAGCCGTTGATGGGACTGCCGACGACGAGCAGGTCCCCGGGGTGCAGGGCGCCTGGGTCGAAGCCGCCCACCGGAACCGCGGCCGCGCCGCGCCCCAGACCGGATGCCACCGACTCCGCAATGGTCCTGGTGTTCCCATACGCGGTGTCGTAGAGGACAACTGCTTTCATGTGGAACTCCCGGTCTGTGTTCGGCGGCATGCTGCCCTCAACCATGCTCCTGGTCCGGCTGCCGCGGCAGGGTCAAAAGTCACGGCAGGTCCAAAGGTCCGTGGATCGACTTTGCCGGGAGGGGTTGGGGCCAAATGCCCTAGCCCGGCTGCCGGAGCCCGGGTAGGTTCGGTTTTATGTGCGATCACCGCCAAATACTTCCCGGGGTGCCTTGATGAGGAACCAGGCCGCCCTGCCCGCGGCAACCAGGGGGAGTCCCGGCAGCCTCGACGACGGGGCATCCCCCACGTCGCCGGCACGAAAGGCATGGGGTTTTCTCAGGCGTTATCCCGTCGTCGCACTGACCTGCCTTGTCCTCGTCGCCACGCTGGTGCTGCTCCAGGCCGGCGCGGACCTGCAGGTCCGCGTCCTCGCTTCCGCGTACGCCGCGGTCATCGTGGTGGCGCGTGCGCCTGGCATGGTCCGGTCCCTGCGGGAGGGACGCTGGGGGATCGACCTCCTGGCGCTGACGGCGATTGCCAGCACGGTGGCCGTGGGTGAATATCTCGCCGCACTGGTGGTAATCCTGATGCTGACCGGGGGCGAGGCGCTTGAGAACTTTGCCCAGGGACGCGCGGCACGCGAACTGCGGTCGCTGCTGGACAGGGCGCCCCGGTTCGCGCACCGGGAAGGGACTGGCGCGATACTCGGAGACATCCCTATTGGGGAGGTAGCACCTGGGGACATCCTGGTGGTCCGCCCGTCCGAGCTGGTTCCTGTGGACGGCGAACTGCTGTCCGGCTCTGCCACCCTGGATGAGTCATCGCTGACGGGTGAGAGCCTGCCGGTTGAGCGCAGCAAGGGGGAACAATTGCTCAGCGGTGCGGTCAACGGTGAGGCCGCCATCCGCATGCGGGCCGCGGCCGCCGCAGCCGATTCCCAGTACAGCCGCATCATCGCCCTGGTGGAGGAGGCATCCAACAGCCGGGCTCCCGTTGTCCGGCTCGCTGACCGTTACGCAGTTCCCTTCACCCTCCTGGCCCTGGCCATGGCCGGGGCCGCCTGGTTCTTCTCGGGTGAGCCGCTCCGCTTTGCCCAGGTCCTGGTGGTAGCCACGCCCTGCCCGCTCCTGATCGCTGCCCCCGTGGCATTCCTGGCCGGCACCAGCCAGGCAGCCCACAAGGGGATCATCATCAAGAACACCGGGACGCTTGAGCAGCTTGCGAAGGCCCGGACCGCCGTCTTTGACAAGACCGGAACGCTCACGTCCGGGCGGCCCGTCCTGGATGGCATCCAAGTGGCGCCAGGCCCGGGTGAGGCCTTGGGCAGCCAGCGAATCCTGCAGTTGGCTGCCTCGGCGGAGCAGTACTCCTCGCATGTGCTGGCGGCCTCCGTGATCGAAGCGGCAGACTCGGCCGGCCTGGGACTCCTCCCGGTACAGCAGGCGACGGAAAGCGCCACGCAAGGGGTGGAAGCTGTCTGCGACGGCCAGCAGGTGGTGGTGGGAAAAGCCGGCCTGGTCCGCAGTTCGTCCACCGGGTTCCGGGAAGCAGCAGTCCGGAGCGGCCAACTGGCGGTTTATGTGGCGGTGAACGGCGAGTACGCCGGGGCGCTGATCATGAAGGATCCACTGCGCCGCAATGCCGTGGATACCCTTGACCTGCTGCGCGGCCTCGGCGTGCGGAACACCATGCTGCTCACCGGGGATGCCCGCGCTACGGCGGCACATATCGCCGAGGAAGCGGGGATCGGGCACGTCCAGGCTGACTGCCTTCCCGAGGACAAGGTCAATACAGTTGCCGGGATCCGGGAACGGCCGGTACTGATGGTGGGGGACGGCGTGAATGACGCCCCCGTCCTGGCCGCGGCGGATGTGGGAATCGCCATGGGCGCCAAGGGGGCCACCGCGGCCAGCGAATCCGCGGACGTGGTGGTCATGCTTGACGACCTTTCCAAAGTGGCCCAGGCCGTGGCCATTGGAAAGCGGACCGTGGCGGTTGCGCTGGTGAGTATCTGGACCGGGATAGGACTCAGCGTGGTGTTGATGGCCATCGCCATGACCGGATACATTCCCGCCGTCGCTGGAGCCCTCCTGCAGGAACTGGTGGACCTGGCCACCATATTGAACGGCCTGAGGGCGCTGCGCGGTGCTGAGCCCAAGAGCGGTGCTGACCTGAAAAGCCGTACTGATCTGAACAGCGGTGCCGCCCTGCAGAGCCGTCCCGATCCGAAACATACGGGCTAAGCCGGCGGCCGGCATGACTTTTGGCCCTTCCGGCCTCAGCCGCCAGCCGGGATCGTGGTGTCCATGAACGCAGAAACAGGGGCCAAACCAGTCATCGTGGGCGTGGATGGTTCAGAATATTCCTCCGCAGCCCTCCGCTACGCCGGCACCCTGGCAGCCCGCCTGGGCACCCGGCTTGAAGTCATCTCCTGCATCGGGATGCCGGACTACCTGGTCATGTCCCGCCTGGAAGGGGCGGACCGGCAGTTCACTGCGAGGCTTGAAGACGCCGCCGGCCGCCTGGTGGAGGACGCGCTGGGCCGGGCATTCTCCGGAGAACGGCCGGAAAACATCGACGTTACCGTCAAGTTCGGACCACCGGCGAAAGTGCTGGTGGAGGAGAGCGGGCGGGGGCAGATGCTGGTGGTCGGACGGCACGGAGAAGGTGGCTTGCTGAAGTCCTCCATGGGCTCGGTCAGCAAGGCATGCGCGGCCCACTCGAAATGCCCTGTGCTCCTGGTGGGGCAGGAGGCGGACGCTGTGTGAGGACTGCGGAGGGCCTGAGCTCTGAACGGGCCGCGCAGCTCCTGAAGCAGGCAGGCCCCAACCAGCTTCCCCCGGAAAAAACCGTCCCGCAATGGCGGAAGCTCTGGGGGGAGATGACGCATTTCTTCGCCCTCATGCTGTGGTGCGCCGCCGCTCTGGCCTTCATCGCGGACATGCCTCAACTGGCGGTGGCGATCATCGTCGTCGTCATTGTCAACGGGGTGTTCGCACACATCCAGCAGGAACGCGCCCAGCATGCCGCCGCGAGGCTGCGCAGCCTGCTGCCCGCGGACGTGGTGGTGTGGCGGGACGGGAAGGTGCGCAAGGTCCATGCCAGCGAGCTGGTGGTCGGGGACGTGGTGCTGCTCGCATCCGGCGACCGCGTGCCTGCAGACATGGATCTGCTGTCGGCGTCCGCCTGCGACGTGGACGAATCCATGCTCACGGGCGAAAGCGAGCCCGTGCCCAAAGCCGCAGGCGACCCTGTATGGGGCGGAACCTTCCTGGTCAACGGCTACGGAGAGGCCGCCGTGTCCGCCACCGGTGCCGGGACCAGGCTGGCCGGGATCGCCGCCCTGACCAGCGGAGCTGTTCCACCTCCCACGCCGCTGTCCTTGGAACTGCGGCGGATTGTCCGCGTCACCGCAGGCATGGCGCTGGGCATAGCAGCGGTCTTCTTTCTGGCATCGCTGCTGGTGGGCTTTCAGTGGCGTGATTCCTTCCTGTTCTCCATTGGCGTTGCCGTGGCGCTGGTTCCGGAAGGGCTCCTGCCCACGGTCACGCTGTCCCTGGCGATGGGCGCCCAACGCATGGCATCCCGCAATGGGCTGGTCCGCAACCTCGAGGCAGTGGAAACGCTGGGCTCAACCACCTTCATCTGCACCGACAAAACAGGGACCCTGACTCAGAACCGGATGAACGCCGTCGAGGTCTTCACCACCGAAGGGACAGTCCAGGTATCAGGCCAGGGGTATGACCCGGACGCGCTCATCGAGGGCCCGGGCGTGGACAGGGCGGCCCAGGCGGCGCTCGCAGCCCGTACCGCTTCACAGGGCAGGACCGAACTGCACAACGGTCAGTGGCATGCCCAGGGGGACCCGATGGAAGCAGCCATGGACGCCTTGGCCCGCCGGCTGACGGGCACCGGACCAGGGCCTTCCCCGTCGCGCCGCTTGCCGTTCGACCCCGTCCGGCGCCGGGAGTCCGCCCTCGTGGGTCCTGAACTGTTCTGCAAAGGTGCCCCCGAAACCGTCCTCCCGCTGTGTGAGTCCGTCCCGGGAGCGGTCAAGGAGCAGGTGGAGATCATGGCGACACGGGGCCTGCGTGTCATTGCCGTGGCACGGCGGAGCCTCGAAGGAGCACCCGGTGGCTGGGACACCAGCCCGGCAGCCGAACTTGAAACGGGGATGGAGCTCCTGGGCCTGATCGGGTTGCAGGACCCGCCCCGGCCGGATGTGGGCGAGGTGATCCGCACCGCCCGGCAGGCCGGCCTGAAAGTCGCCATGATCACGGGGGACCACCCGGCTACCGCAGCGGCGATTGCCCGCCAGATCGGCCTGGCAGGCACACCACAATATGTACTGGAAGGCGCTGACCTTCCGGAGGACGAGCAAATACTCGGTGCACTCCTGGACCGTGATGGAGTGGTGGTCAGCCGGGTCTCGCCTGAGCAAAAGCTTCGCGTCGCCAAGGCCCTGCAGGCCCGCGGCCATGTGGTGGCCATGACCGGGGACGGCGTCAACGACGGCCCTGCCCTTCGCGAGGCTGACATCGGCGTGGCCATGGGGTTGAGCGGGACCGACGTGGCGCGGGAAGCCGCGGACCTGGTCCTTCTCGATGACCACTTCGGCACCATCGTGGCGGCCATTGAACAAGGCAGGGCCACCTACGCCAACATCCACCGGTTCCTCACGTACCACCTCACTGACAACGTGGCGGAACTGACGCCGTTCGTGATCTGGGCGCTTTCGGGCGGCCACTTTCCGCTCGCCCTGGGCGTCCTGCAAATCCTCGCCCTGGACATCGGCACCGACCTGCTGCCGGCGCTGGCCCTCGGCGCCGAGCCGCCCGGCAGGCACGTCCTGGCCCGTCCGCCCGAACGCCGCCACCTCATGGACCGGCGGCTGGTCATCCGGGTCTTCTGCATCCTGGGTCCCGTGGAGGCGGCCATGGAGATGGCCGTGTTCTCGGCGGTCCTGGCCGATGGAGGCTGGACACGGGGAGAGGTTCCCGAAACAGGGCTCCTGATGGCTGCCTCCGGTGCCGCATTCACCGCCGTGGTCCTGGGACAGCTCGCCAACGCGTTCGCGTGCCGGAGCGCCACCCTGCCGCCCTGGTCGCTGGGCTGGGGCACGAACAAGCTGCTGGTGTGGGCTGTGCCGGCTGAACTGGCCGTCCTGGCGGTGTGCCTGTTCGTGCCCTACCTCGCCGCATTGCTGGGCCAGGCACCGCCGACCCCACTGGGCCTGTTCCTCGCGCTGCTGGCTGCTCCCGCCGTCCTGCTTGCGGACTGGATCCACAAATCGGTCCGCGGCCGGCTGCGGCGCGGCTAGGACCAAAGACTCTGCCTGCCCCGGTGGGCGGAGGCCAGAATCGAGCCATGAGTGCCGCCGCTGAAACCTCCCTTACCGACATCAACGTCAAGTGGATCCAGGACACGGGGATCGCGGACATCCCATCAGTGGGAGGAAAGAACGCTTCCCTGGGGGAGCTGAGCCGTGCACTGCAGTCGGCAGGGGTCAGGGTTCCCGAAGGATTTGCCACGACGGCCGCTGCCTACCGCGCATTTGTTGCCGCCAATGACCTTGAACCGCGGATCAGGAAGCACATCGCGGAACAGCGCGCCGGGACCCTGACGCTGCGCCAGGCGGGGGCAGCGATCCGTGAACTGTTCCTGCAGGCCGCGTTCCCGGAAAGCATCGCCGCTGACATCCAGGAACACTACCGGGCACTGTGCCACCGTGCCGGACAGGCCGAGGTTGCCGTCGCGGTGCGCAGCAGCGCCACGGCCGAGGACCTGCCCGATGCCAGTTTCGCGGGGCAGCAGGAAACCTTCCTGAATGTGGCCGGCGCGCGCGCGGTCCTTGAGGCGTGCCGGCGCTGTTACGCCTCCCTGTTCACGGACCGCGCCATCAGCTACCGCGAAATGAAGGGCTACGACCACCTGGACGTTGCCCTGTCCGTCGGGGTGCAGCGGATGGTCCGCTCTGACCTGGGTGCATCAGGGGTGATGTTCTCGATTGACACCGAGTCCGGCTTTCCGGACGTGGTGGTCATCAGCGCGGCGTGGGGGCTGGGTGAAACCGTGGTCCAGGGAACCATTAACCCGGACAAATACCAGGTGTTCAAGCCGCTCCTGGCAGACCAGCGCTTCAGCCCCGTCATTGAACGCCAGCTTGGGGCCAAGGAACGCAAGATGGTGTACAGCCACGGCGGGGATGCCAGGACCCGGACCGTTGAGACGACGGACCGTGAGCAGCGCTCGCTGGTGCTGGAGGACCCCGAGGTGGTCCTGCTGGCGCGCTGGGCCGTGGCCGTGGAGGAGCACTACGGGCGGCCAATGGATATGGAGTGGGCCAAGGACGGTGCCACGGGCGAACTCTTCATGGTGCAGGCAAGGCCGGAGACAGTGCAGGCCCGGCGGAGCGCCACCACCTTCCGCACCTACCACCTGGCGCAGCCCGGGCGGGTTCTGGTCACTGGTGCCGCCATCGGTGACTCCATAGCCCGGGGCCGGGCGTGCGTGGTCCGGGATGCCAAGGACATTGAATCCTTCGTTGACGGCTCCGTGCTGGTCACCCGTATGACGGACCCGGACTGGG
The DNA here is from genome assembly GCF_001428075.1 of Arthrobacter sp. Soil764. Lineage (GTDB taxonomy): Bacteria > Actinomycetota > Actinomycetes > Actinomycetales > Micrococcaceae > Arthrobacter. The sequence continues at coordinate 152,082 of NZ_LMSI01000022.1, forward strand.
TGCCCATCATGAAGCGGGCTGCAGGCATCATCACCGACCACGGCGGCCCTACCAGCCACGCGGCCATTGTCAGCCGGGAACTGGGCGTGCCCGCGGTCGTGGGCACGCGCAACGCCACCGAGGTCCTGCCCGACGGCGGCCAGGTCACCTTGTCCTGCGCGGAAGGCGAGGAGGGGCGCGTCTATGAAGGGCTGCTGGAGTTCACCGTGGAAGACGTGGACATGCACGCCCTGCCGGCCACCCGCACCAATGTGATGATCAACATCGCCAGCCCCGCAGCGGCGTTCAAGTGGTGGCGCCTCCCCGCGGCCGGGGTTGGCCTGGCCCGTATGGAGTTCATCATCAACAATCTGATCCGCATCCACCCCATGGCCCTGGTCCATCCCGAAAGGGTGGCGGACCCGGAGGAGGCGGCACTCATCCGGCAGCTCACCAGCGGCTACCAGGACCCGCAGGAGTACTTCGTCGACGTGCTGGCCACAGGGATCGCCAAGATCGCCGCCCCGTTCCATCCCAAACCGGTGATTGTCCGGCTCAGCGACTTCAAGAGCAACGAGTACAGCCACCTGGTGGGCGGCAGCGCCTTCGAGCGACCTGAGGAAAACCCCATGCTCGGCTTCCGCGGCGCTTCACGGTATTACAGCAGCCACTACCGGGAAGGATTCGCACTGGAGTGCAAAGCCCTCAAACGCGTACGTGAGCAGGCCGGATTCGGGAACGTGATTGTCATGGTCCCCTTCTGCCGCACCGTACGGGAAGCGGACCAGGTCATCGAGGCGATGGAAGAGCACGGACTGGTCCGGGGCCAGGAAGGACTGCAGCTCTACATGATGTGCGAGATCCCTTCCAACGTGGTCCTGGCCGGGGAGTTCGCCAAACGCTTTGACGGGTTCTCCATCGGTTCCAACGACCTCACCCAGCTGGTGCTGGGGGTGGACCGCGACTCGGAGGAACTTGCAGGCCTGTTCGACGAACGGGACCCCGCGGTGAAGTCCATGATCGCCGAGGCCATCACCAAGGCCCATGCTGCCGGCATCAAAATCGGAATCTGCGGACAAGGCCCCAGCAACCACCCCGACCTCGCAGAGTTCCTGGTGGGCCAGGGGATCGATTCGGTGTCCCTGAACCCCGACACCTACGTGCGGACGCTTCCGGTTATCGCGGCAGCGGAAGCAGCCCTGGCCAAGGGACAATAAAGCGCCTGGCTCTCACAGGGCCAGGCGCCGCCGTCGTACTTTAAATGTCTTCAGCCCCTGGTGACCGGGATCTTGGAGGGCCCGGTGCCCTGTCCCTGCTCCGGAATCGGGGCACGCACTTCAAGGACGCCGTCCTTGTATGAAGCCGTGACGTCGTCCTGCTGCACTCCGCTGGGGAGGGGAATCCGCCGGACGAAGGAACCGTAGCGGAACTCGGACCGGTAGCCGTCCTTGTCTTTGTGCTCCTTCTTCTCCTGCCGCTCGCCCTTGATGGTCAGGACGCCGTCCGTGACCGTCACGTCCACGTCCTTTTCCGGGTCGACGCCGGGCAGCTCAGCCCGCACCACGAGGGTGTTGCCGTCCACCATCTCTTCAACCCGGATGGCGGAGGACCCCATGTCACCTTCGAAAAGCCGTTCGATGACATCCATGGGGGAGCGGCGGTTATCAAACCATTTCATCAGGTCAGTCATTGTTGCCTCCTGCTCAGGTGGAAGCCGGACCTTCGCGTCGCCCGGCAATTCCACCATCCCCTTCCCATGGATCCGGTTCCAGAGGCAAAGGTCCCAGCCCGGTTTCGCCGGCGGGCGCCGGTGGCCTGCGGGTCAGGCGGCCCACCAGTTCGATGGCCCCGCACCCGGCCATGGCAATTGCAACCGACACAGCAAGCAGGCCGGTGGGCGGCCACTCCACCCGGAAAAACTCCTGTGTCAAGGGAACGGTGAACAACAGGACCAGTCCCGCGTACATCCCGGCAAGGATCAACACCTTGACCCGGTTGAGGGGACGTGACGCCATCACCAGGATCCACGCTGCCACCAGGCCCAGGGTCATGGTGGCCGCAGACTGCGCGGACTGAAGGCTGTGCCCGCCCCACAGCTGCCCATAGGCGCTGACCGCCAGGACGCACACCGCCGTGCAGATGCCGGCCGGGACCGCGAAGGCCAGGGAACGCCGCAGGAACCCGGGGGCATAACGCTGGCCGCCGGGCTGCAGGGCCAGGAAAAACGCCGGCAGGCCGATGGTCAGTCCGTCCAGGGCGGAGAGCTGGCGCGGCAGGAACGGAAAGGCCAGCAACAGGATGCCGGTGACCACCGAGATGACCGTGGCATAGACAGTCTTGCTCAGGAAGACCAGGGAGACGCGTTCAATGTTGCTGATGGCCCGGCGTCCCTCGTCCACCACCGCCGGGAGCCGTTCGAAGCGCCCGTCAAGGAGGACCAGGCGCGCCACGGCCTTGGTGGCAGGTGATGCCGAGTCCATGGCGATGCCCAGGTCCGCCTCCTTGAGCGCCAGGACATCGTTCACTCCGTCCCCGGTCATGGCCACGGTGTGCCCCCGCCGCTTCAGCGCCTGGATCAGGTCCCGCTTTTGGGAGGGCGTCACACTTCCAAAGAGGCTGTGGGCCTCCACCGTTTCTTCCAGCAGGACGGGATCATGGGGAAGCGTCCTGCTGTCATAGGCAATTCCGCCGCCAAAGCCCACCTCCCGGGCAAGGGCTGTTACGGTCCGGGGATCGTCGCCGGAAATGATCTTGACGGTGACCCCTTGCTGGCGGAAGTAGTCGAGCGTGGCGGCGGCGTCGCTGCGAATGCTCTCGCGGAAGGTCAGCAGCAGGACCGGCACCAGCCCGGGAGGCAGCCCTGCCTCCGCGGCGTCCGGCGGCATTGGTGCCGGCAGGTGCGCCAGGACCAGCGTCCGGAGGCCGCTGGAGGCGAGGGCTGCTGCCCTTTCGTGTGCCTCAGCACAGCCGGGGGAGCCGGCTACGGAATCGGGGGCTCCGAGGATCCACGAACCGGAAGCGGCGGACTGCGGCGCGAAGGTCACCGAACTCCACTTCCGCGCGGAGGAAAACGGGACTGACCCATCCTCCCCGGGAGGCTCCTGCACGGGGAAGGCCGCCCCGATCGCCGCGGCGGTACTGCTGGCATCCGCGTGGGCGCCAAACCATTCCAGCGCCTGCCGCCACCCGGCCGTGCGGGCGGTCCCGGCGTCGTGGATGGCATCGAACACGATGGCGCCGGAGGACAGGGTGCCGGTCTTGTCCAGGCAGAGGACGTCGACCCGTGCCAGTACTTCCACGGCGGCGAGCTCCTGGATCAGGACCTTCCGGCGGGCAAGGCGGAGGCCGCCCACGGCAAAAGCCACGCTGGTCATCAGCAGCAGGCCGAGCGGAATCATCGCCATGATGCCCGCCACGGATCCCACGACGGCTGGTATCCACCGTCCCGATCCCATGGCTCCGGCCCACCCGCCCTGGTCCTGCATCTGCGCGTTCGTGAGCAGCAGGGCTGTGGGCAGCAGCAGCCAGGTGATCACGGTGAACACCCTTTCGAGCCCCCTGCGGATTTCCGATGTGACCAGGGAGAAGCGCCGCGCCTCGGCTGCCAGCCGGTATGCGAAGGTCTCCGGCCCTACCCGGAGCACTTTGGCCCGGCCGTTGCCTGCGAGGATCAGCGACCCAGACAGCAGCACCGCGCCGCCCTGTTTGGGGACAGGCTCGGATTCGCCCGTCAGCAGGGACTCATCAACCTCAAGCCCGCCTCCGCCGAGCAGCACCAGGTCCGCCATGACCTGGTCTCCGGCATTGAGCACAACCAGGTCCTCGGGAACCAGGTCCTCCGAGGAGATGACCTCCCTGGCCCCGTTCCTGATCACGGTGTTCCTGGCTGCCTGCAAGATGGACAGCCGGTCAAGGGAACGCTTGGCCCGGTACTCCTGGACGATCCCGATCAGTGAATTGCTGACAGCGGACAGGCCGAAAAGCGCGTCACGCCACTGGCCAAGGACCAGCAGCAGGATGAAGCAGCCTCCCACCACGCCGTTGAAGAGCGTGAACACGTTCGCCTGGACAATTTCGCCGACGCTCCTGCTGGTGGCCGTCGGGACGCTGTTGATGCGTCCCGCGGCCGTCCGCTCGCGCACTTCGGCGGTGGAGAGCCCGTTCCGGGCATGGCTGATGTCCGTGCCCGGAACCGATGCTCCATTCTCCCCGGTTATTGACATCCCGCCAGGCAGCCTGCCCCGGTCAGTCCTGGTGCTGCTGCTTGTGCAGGCGGGTGACGACGGTGGGGCACGGCGGCTGGGTCAGGACCGCATGTGCCGTGGACCCCAGGACGAACCTTTCAAAGCCACCCTTTCCGCGGCTGCCCAGGACCAGCAGCCGCGAACCCGCGGCGGCGCGGATCAGGGCGTCCGCCGGCTCCAGGACGGTTTCCATCACGGTGTTGACCGCAAGATCCGGGTAGTCCTGGCGGAGGCCTGCCTCGGTTTCGGACAGCACAATCTGCTCTTCCTCCATTACATGGGTGGCAAAGCTGCTCTGCGGGAGGCCGGCCGCGATCCACCGGCTGGGGCCGGTGAAGGCGTACAGGACGGCGAGTTCCTCACCGAGCGCGTCAGCTTCGGCGGCCGCAAAGGCCACCGCCTGTGTCGATTCCCGTGATCCATCCACGCCCACCACGACGCCCCGGCCCGGCTCCTGGCCGTCCCCAATGACCGCCACCGGGCACTCTGCGGTGGCTGCTGCCTGGAGTGCCCGGTCCGTCAGCGCACCCCGCGCGTGGCCGCTGGTGCCAAGGACAAGCATGGAGGCGTTCCTGGAATAGTCACCCAGCGCCGCACCAACGCCTCCTTCGAGCAGTTGGAGGGTAACCTGCAGGCCCGGTTCAGCCGCGGTGGCCTTTTCGCCGGCCTCCTTCAACAGGGCCAGTCCTGATTCACGAAGGATCTCGAGGTAGGGCAGGACTTCGGCTGCCATCCAGCGGTCGTCAACGACGTTCACGACGGCGAGGGGACACTTGAGCCTGTTGGCCCGGGCGGCTGCCCACAACAGGGCGGCGTCGGACGCAGACGTATCAGTGATGCCGACGGCGATTGGCTTGGCAGGTGCCATGGGAATCCATCCTTTGGAGTGCTTGGAAAGGGTCGGGGTTGGTGCCGGTTTTGGGGCGTTGGCCTAACCGGCGGCGGGCTCCCTGGGCGGCCACCAATGGGTGGGGGCCGCAATCACGAACTTCCGGCCGCTGATTTCCTCCGGCGTAATCCGCAGCAGGACGTTCTTCTGGCCCGGCTGCCAGGGGGACAGGCCCGCCTCCATTGCGTCCCGTGTTTCCTCTTCATCGGACACCACCAGCGCATGCCCCTTGAGGATGACGCTCCAGGCGATAGTGCCGTACTGGTTCATCCCGTCGGCCTCAACCGTTACGGCTTTCCGGTCCGTCAGGGAGGCAAGCTTTGTGCCCTCGCCGGTACGGATGAGCAGGGTGCCGTTGCTGGGAACGAAATTCACGGGGTAGTTTTCCACGGCGTCCCCATCGGTGAAGGCGATCCTGCAGATGGACGTGGACCGGAGGTACTTCCAGCAATCGTGGACGCCGAGTTCCTTGATTTCCGGTTCTGCCGCTGCTGTGTTCATGGCCGTAGCCTAGGGCCGGGAATTGCTCCCCGGTAGGGAAGAAGGTCCCGCGGGCTGTTGACGGGGGCTTCTACAATGAACCCAGGACATGTCTTCATGCTCATGTGAAGGCGGACTTGCGGGCGGGGGCAGGCACTTCCGTTCCGGACACTTGGATCGCGACAAGGACCCGCAGCGCCGCAGGCTCTTGCCGCAGGAGGTGGAACGTGAGCATTGAGGAACCCCGGCGGCCGCCGATGAGGGACAACCTGGAAGATCCGGTGCGGGGCCTTACCGGCCGGGACGAGCTGCTGGATACCGAGGAGCGCATTAATGCCCTCCTGGCCGCAGTGATGGCCCTCGCCGGGGATCTGAGCCTGGAGGCCGTGCTGGACCGCCTCGTCCGGTCTGCCTGCGCGCTGGTTGGCGCAGGCTACGGCGCTTTGGGCGTGATCGGTGAGGACCGGACCCTGAGCCACTTCATCACGGTGGGAATCGACGAAGAAGGGATCCGTTCCATTGGCGACCTGCCCACCGGGCACGGCGTCCTTGGCCTGCTCATCCGCGAGCCACGGCCCCTGAGGCTCCATGACCTTGGCCGGCATCCCATTGCGTCCGGGTTCCCCGCGAACCACCCGCCCATGAAGACCTTCCTGGGGGTCCCGGTCCGTGTCCGCGATGAAGTGTTCGGCAACCTCTACCTGACGGAAAAGCAGGGTGCCGAGGATTTCACCACCGACGATGAGGAACTTGCCGTTGCCCTTGCAGCCGCGGCTGGTGTCGCCATCCAGAACGCCCGCCTTTTTGAAGACAGCAACCGCCGGCAGAAATGGCTGGAGGCAGGGATGGAGCTGAGCAGCCGGCTGATCATGGCGCCCCATCCCGGCAACGCGGACATCCTCGACCTTGTTGCCGACACAGCATTGAAGGTATCGGACTCGGCTCTTGCAGTGGTGGCCGTGCCGGCCAGTGACGGTACGCTTCGCTGCCGTTCATGCCTTGGCGTGCAGGGTCTCCAGGCGGGTCAGGAGTTGATGTCCTCAGGTGCGGTGTCGGGCGTTATTGACGACGGCGGGTCTTTCGTTGCCAGGGACCCGCGGCAGGTGTTCGACGAGGAGGTGGCGGGAAAGCTTGGCTCTGTCCTCGTCTGTTCCTTGGGGCACGCCGGCAGCGGTAACGGCGTCCTCCTGCTGGCCCGCGCCCAGGGAGCGGCGGTCTTCACCCAGGCTGAGGCAGAGTCCAGTGCCATCTTTGGAAGCCGGATCGGCCTGGCCCTGGACCTCGCGCGCGTGAATGCCCTGCGGGAACAGAATCTCCTTATCAGCGACCGGGAAAGGATTGCCCGCGACCTGCACGACCTGGTCATCCAACGCCTGTTCGCTGCCGGCCTGAGCATCCAGAGCCTGCGCCGCTACACAATGGACCCCGTGGCGCATGAACGCATCGCCGCTGTGACCACCGAACTTGACGACACCATCCGCAAGCTGCGGGATACGATCTACTCCCTTCGCACCGCCGACGAGGAACGGGAACCGCTGACGGGCCAGATCCTGCGCGCAGTCCGGGAAAATTCGCGCAGCTATGCCATCACCCCCAAGGTTTCCCTCAACGGAGCGGTGGACTCGATCAGGGACGACGTGGCGGTCCATCTGCTGTCCGTGCTCTCGGAGGGCCTCAGCAATGCGCTGCGGCATTCCGGCGCTGAGGACATTGAGGTCCTTGTCGACGTGGGGCAGGACCAGGTCCAGCTCCTCATCAGCGACAACGGCCGGGGCTTCGCTGAGCCGTCCCGCCTCAGCGGCCTGGCGAACATGCGGCATCGCGCCGAATTGTTGAAGGGCAGCTGCATCATCGAGAGTGCGCCAGGTGCCGGAACGTCGGTGACGTGGTCCGCCCGGCTCGCTTGATGCCTCTGCCAGGCGGAACCGGTTGTCAGGCAGTGTCCGATGCGCTTTTGGTGACGTAGACGGCGGCCTGCGTCCGGCGCTCAAAACCCAGTTTGGCCAGGATGGACGACACATAGTTCTTGACCGTCTTTTCGGCCAGGAACAGTTCGTCACCGATCTGCCGGTTGGTCAGCCCCTGGCCGATCAGGGCCAGCACTTTCTTCTCCTGCGCGCTCAGGCCATCCAACCGCGGATCGGTGGGTACCGTGGAAAGGCCTGTGATGACCTGCTGCTCGACTCCCGGTTCAAACAGGGATTCGCCCGCAGCCGCTTTGCGGATCCCCGCCAGGAGGTCATCGCTCCTGATCTGTTTCAGGATGTATCCCGAGGCGCCGGCCAGGACTGCGCCGCGGAGGGCCTGTTCGTCGTCGTAACTGGTAAGGATCAGGCAGCGCAGGCGGGGATCGAGGGAACGCACGTCCCGGCACACCTCGATGCCCGTGCCGTCGGGAAGCCTCCCGTCCAGGATGGCGATGTCCGGGTGGAGGGCCGGAATCCGGCGGGTGGCCTCGGCCGCGGATCCACTCTCGCCCACCACCAGGAACCCTTCGCCCTCCAGCAGGTCCTTCAGTCCCTGCCGGACAAGTTCGTGGTCATCAAGGATGAACACGCGGACCTGCCCGGATGCTCCTGCCGCTTCATCAGACCCAGCTTCATGCATGTGCACAGAACGCTCCCAAAATCTCCAGGACCAAAACCCGCATCCGTGCGGGGCGGCCCCCGGGGAGGGCCTGACCCCATTGTTCCCCAGCGGGCGTCATGCCGGGAAGGGACCTAAGTCCGCCGGTGGGTGGCACTATGGCGGACGCAGCCCCGGTGCTGTTCCCGCCATGACTTTCGGCCCTACCCCGGCACCCGGCTCTGCGCCATTGTGGGACGACGCCCCAGGAGGGAACCCTGGAGGGGAATGTGCCAACAACAGTGAATGGAGCCGGCATGACTGCCCCCGAACCGCACCCCCGGATCATCGTTGCGGTGGACGGATCCGACGCCTCCATCGCCGCCCTCCGGGTAGCCCGCGCCATGGCGGAGCCCCTGTCCGCGACGGTGGAGGCATGGGCCTGCTGGGACGTGCCGGCCGGCTACGGGGTGTATCTCGCGGTAGGGATCGAGGGGTTCAAATATGCGGCCCACCAGGTACTGCAGCAGGCGCTGGCAGATGCCTTCGAGGAGCTGCCACCCTTTGTGCACGCCAAGCTGGTGCGGGGCAAACCAAGCCCGCTGCTGATTGACGCGAGCCGTAACGCCTCCCTGCTGATCGTGGGCAGGCGGGGGAATGGGAGCTTCGTTCTTGGCTCGGTCAGCTCCGCGTGCGTGAGCCATGCCCACTGCCCGGTGCTGGTGGTGCACGCCCCGGAGGAGACGGAGGCGGGCCACCTCGACGGGATGCAGTCGCAGGCATCTGCGGCGCCCTGATCCACACGGCGTGCCATGGCTGACAGACCCGGCACGCCGCCGTCGTACCCGCGCTTTTCTTGGTCCGGTATTAGTGGCTGTGGTGACCCTGCCCGTGATGGTGGGCGGCGCCCTGTCCCACCAGTTCGTGGAGTCCTTCAACGGCGCGGGCGAGTGACAGCTCCGGGGATTCGATAACGAAGGGCATCAAAAGCCGGTTTTCCTTGTCCAGGTGCAGGGCAAAAATCCGCTGGATGGCACCCGCGGCCACTGCGGCAGCTACCCCGTCCGCCGTCCTGAGTTCGTCGACCAGGCCCACGATCACCTGATGCTCGGCCAGCATCCCGTCCACCAGCAGCCTGGCCTCCGGCATGGCGTGTGGCCCGCTGTAGAGGGGTCCCTCCTCTGCCAGGGCGTGCGGCACCAGTTCCCGGTCACACCAGTCCAGCAACGCAGCCTGCGTTTCCTGGCCGGCGGCAGGGTCCCGCGCCTCAACAGCCTCGGTCAGCAGTCCAACCAGCGCGTTCAACTGCCGCAGCATGTCCGCATGGTGGGCTTCGACGGCCTGCAGCGCCCGCGCCTCGGCCATGGCGTCCTTACCTGGTCCAGTGTTCATTCGTTGTTGCCTTCCACTTGGGTGACCTGACGGTTTGTGGTCCGCGACGACCAGCGCAGGTCCTTGACGGCCCAGTACCCGGCACCGTTCATGATGGCGAATCCTGCAATGCCCAGCCAGGGAACCCGGACCACCAGGCCAAGCAGCAGGACGCAGATTCCTGCCGCGACAAGAAGCAGGCCGCGCCTGAACCGGGCCCGAAGGGACAGCGCAAAGGCATCCCGGCCAAGCAGGGCGGCGAAGCCGGGGTCGTCCTCGGCCAGTCCATGGCTGATCTGGTCAAGTTCGCGTTTTTCAAATTCAGAGAGCGGCACAGCTGCACCCACTGTCCATCGCCTGCGGGAGCCGGAACTCAGGTACCCGGCTGGCCGCGCAGGACAGCCAGCCTGTTCTGGTATTCCGCGACGTCGATTTCGCCGCGCGCAAAACGCTCGGCCAGCACGTCCTCTGCCTTTCGGGGCGACGGGGGCTGGGGTGCATTCGGGGAGGGCGCCCGCAGGGAACGGGCCAGCAGGACAATGCCGGTGATGATCGCTCCCCAGACCACCACCATGCTGATGCTCATCAGGACATAGCCCCAAAGGCCCATGCCGTCATTCCAGCCGTACACTTCACGACCTCCGGTCATGTGGAGGCGGACGCCAACCGTCCGCCTTCCACTTTCAGTATCGAATGCTGCGGGTGCCCGGGGCAGAGCCATTAGTCCCGTCCCGCGGCGGGTGGCAGGCATTAGAAACCGCGGCGCCGCAAACGTTTGTCCACCGCGACGACCAGGGATGCAAGCAGCGCCAGGCCAAGGATCCGCAGCCAGGCGTCCCCGCTGATGGGGGCGGTATGGAAGAGTCCGTTCATCAGCGGCGCGTAGGTCAGGGCCGCTTGTCCTGCCGCCTGTACCGCAACGCCCACCAGGAGCCATCGGTTGCTGAACGGGCTGATCCGCCAGGCCGGCCGGGTCAAGGACCGGCAGCTGAAGAGGTAGGCAACCTCCACGGCGACGAACAGGTTGACGGCGGACGTGCGGGCCTGGGCAACGGATGCACCTACGGCCAATTCGTGTTCGAACAGCCACCAGGCTCCCGCGACCAGCAGCGCCGAAACGAGGAGGATCCGGACGGTAAGGGCCAATGTCAGGAGGGGCCGGTCGGGTGGCCGTGGCGGACGGGACATCAACCCTGGTTCCTTCGGCTCAAAGGCGAGCATCAGTCCAAGCGCCACGGCGGTGGTCATGTTGATCCACAGGATCTGGGTGGGCAGGATGGGCAGCTTTGCCCCCAGAAGGATGGCCACGAGGATTACCAGCCCCTCGGCCATGTTGGTGGGCAGGGTCCACACAATGAATTTGGTGAGGTTGTCGAAGACGTTGCGGCCCTCTTCAACGGCGGCCTCAATGGTGGCAAAGTCGTCGTCGGTCAGGACGATGTCCGATGCCTCCTTGGCCACTTCCGTTCCGGTCCGCCCCATGGCAATGCCCACGTTCGCCTGCCGAAGGGCGGGGGCATCGTTGACGCCGTCCCCCGTCATGGCAGCCACGTGTCCGCGGGACTGGAGGGCCCCGATAAGGCGGAGTTTCTGTTCCGGCGAAACCCGGGCGAAAACTGTTGCCCGTTCCACCGCGCCCGCAAACTGGTCCGCTGGAATGGCGTCCAGCTCGGTGCCCGTCAGGGCCGTCCCGGTGTCATGGTCGGCAGCCAGGCCCACGGCGGCGGCCACGGTGATTGCAGTCCGTACATGGTCGCCGGTGATCATCTTGACCCCCACACCCGCGCGCTGGCAGGCCTTCACGGAAGCTGCGGCCGCTTCCCGCGGCGGGTCGTGCATGGCCTGGAGCCCCGTCAGGGTCATCCGGCCCCGTAATTCGATGGCGGACAGAGGCCCGCTGCCGGCGGGAAGGCGCATCATGGCGGTGGCCAGGACCCGGAGTCCGCTGTCCGCGAGCGCGTGCGCGGCACTGAGCGCTGCATGCCTGCGGACGGGTCTGCCGGCGCCGTGCGCGTCCATTTCGGAGGAGCATAGGTCAAGGATGCGTTCCACGGCACCTTTGACGAACACCACGCCGCCGCCTTCCGGGAGCGTGGAAACATGCAGGGTGGCCATGAACTGCCGCTCCGATGTGAACGGCAGTTCCTGCTGCCGTGGATTGGCAGCCAGGAAACCGGCGGCGTCCTTGCCGCCTTTCCCTGCCGCCACCAACATCGCGGCCTCGGTGGGGTCGCCCCGCACCTGCCACGTGGATCCCTCCCTGTGCACCTTGGCGTCGTTGCATGCTGCGCCACCCAGGAGGGACCAGTGCAGCGCTGCATCCCCGCCCGCCGGATGCTCCGGCGTGTCCGTCACCTGCTGCTGAATGCCGCCTGGATTCCGCGTTGCCGACGGGGTGATGTGTCCGGCAGGCCCGTAGCCTGAACCACTGACGTCATAGGTGCCGGAGGGCGTCCAGAGCGCCCGGACCGTCATCTGGTTCTCAGTGAAGGTGCCGGTCTTGTCAGAGCAGATCACCGTGGTGCTTCCCAGCGTTTCCACCACCGGCAGCCGGCGGACCACGGCACGGCGGCGCGCCATCCGGCGGACACCAATGGCAAGCGTCACCGTGACGGCGGCGGGAAGGCCTTCCGGAATGGCTCCCACAGCCAGTGCGACGGCGGCAGTGAACATCTGCCCCGGCGGCTCGCCATGCGCCAGGCCGGCGACGAACGCCACGGCGGCGAGGGCAAGGATGGCGATGGTGAGGGTTGAGCTGAACCGTGCCAGTTTCAGGGTCAGCGGCGTGGCCACCGGCCGGACCGCCCCCATAAGGCGGTGGATCTCGCCAAGCTCGGTTTCGCCGCCGATTGCGACGACGATTCCTGCTCCGGTGCCTGCGGTCACCAGGGTGCCGCTGTAGAGCATGTTCCTCCGGTCTGCCACCGGCGTGACCTGCGGGAGTACTACCTCGTCCTTGGACACCGGGTCCGATTCTCCCGTCAGCGCGGATTCGTCCACCCGCAAGGCGGACAGCCGCACCAGGCGCAGGTCAGCCGGTACCTTGTCCCCGGCCTCCAGCAGCACAAGGTCGCCGGGGACCAGGTCCTCGGAGGGAACCTGCCGCCGTTCGCCGCCGCGCACGACCGCGGCATGTGTGCGGACCAGCGAGTGCAGTGCGTCCAGGGCCGCTTCTGCCCGGACTTCCTGGATGAAGCCGATCGCCGTGTTGACCAGGACCACCGCGAGGATGACGCCCGCGTCCAGGAATTCGCCAAGGAACACGGTCACGGCTGCGGCGGCCAGCAGGACATAGACCAGGGGGTTATTGAATTGCCGTCCCAGCTTGCGGGCAATGCCCCCGCCTTTGGACCGGGGAAGCTGGTTCGCGCCAAACTGGGCGCGCCGGCGCGCTACCTCTTCCTGGCCCAGGCCCCTCGCAGCATCCGTTTCCAGCAGCAGGACCACTTCGTGGACGGGGAGCCCATGGTGTGCCGGATCAGGGGCATCATCCGGCCGGCGCCACGTGGGGGGTTCCGGCCGCCGGGAACGCACTTCCCCGCTCCGGGAGGGCCTGGTCTTCGCCATGATGCCGGGCTTTCACTGCCCCAGCAGGGCGTCGAGGGTGGCGAAGCCGTACCCGCCGGCTGCTATGCGGTCAATGACTTGCGGGAGGGCGTCGGCGTCGAGGGTGGAGCCGTCATCCGGGTTTGACCCGATGTGCATGAGGACGATCTCACCGGGCTGCAGCCCCGCCTGGACGCGGTCGGCCACCGCCTGGAGGCTGGCACCTCCACTGGTGCCTTTCCAGCCGAGGGTGTCAACGGTCCACCTCACCGCCACGTACCCCAGCGAGTTCACCGCTGCGATGGTTCGGGCGTCCCGTTCGCCGTAGGGGAAGCGGAACAGCGGCCTCGGATCGGCCCCGGCTGCCAGGATTGCCTCCTCGGCGCCCCGCACCTGTTGGATGATCTGCTCGTTGCCCAGTCCGGTAAAGCCGGGATGGGTCATGGAATGGTTTGCCACCCTGTGCCCGGCAGCCACGATCCGTGCCACCGACTGCGGGTTGTTGGCGGCCCAGTTGCCGGTCAGGAAAAAGGTCCCGGTAACGCCTTTGGCGGAGAGCGTGGACAGGATACTTGGCAGTCCCGCAGCGTTGGCGCCGGCATCGAACGTGAGGGCAACCACGCGCCCCGCCCCCGGGATGACGGTCAGATCCTGCCCCCGGAGGGAGTCCGGGAACGGCGCAGGCTGCGGGGGAGCGGCGGGCTCCTCCGGAGCCTGAGTAGGCTGCGGTCCGGGAACGGGAGGGACCGTGATGGGCGGCTCCACCGGTATCTGGCCGGCTTCCGGCGTCTCCGTTTCCTGTGGCCCCTGCTGGCCGGAAGGGGAAATGGCCGGGACCGGCGGGCTGGACTGGCTCGGAAGGGCGGATGGGCTGGGAGGTGCGGAAGACGGTGACGGTGATGCCGCCGGCGGACCCGCCGTGAGCGCCGGCAGCAACAGGGCCAGGGCGATGGCAAGGACCACCAGGGCGGCGGCGAGCGCTATGGCGAGCGTCCGCCGTCGTGCTTCACTGAGCGGCAATGCCATCACCCGCCCTGGACGTCAGTAGCTTCCGCCGATGCCAGGCTGGTCAGGAACCCTCTGCTGCGTGGGCCCGGCCCTCGGGCGTGTGGACAACCAGCACGGGGCAGTGGGCATGGGCCACGACGGCGGAGCTGACGGAGCCCAGGAGCAGTCCGCCGAATCCGCCGTGCCCGCGGCGCCCCACCACGATCATGTCGGCATCGCGGCTGGCGTCGATCAGTGCCTCGCGGGGATGGCCCCTGACGAGGCTTGCGGTGACATTGGCCGGCAGTTCGGTACCGAAGGCCTGCTCCATTGCCTCGTCCAGGATTTTCTTCGCGCCTTCCTCGAAGCCTTCAATGCCCATCATGACGTAGCCGGAGTACACCTGCGGGTACTCCCAGCAGGCGATGGCCTGGACCTTGGCGCCGAGGGGAGTGGCAAACCGTTGGGCCTGGCGGAGCGCCTCCAGGGATGGCTCCGATCCGTCGACGCCTACCACGATCCTGGCAATTGGTGCCCCGGCAATGCTCATGTCTGCTCCCTCGTCCGACCCTCGCTGTCCCGCCCATCATGCCTGCACCCCCGCGGCGGGGCTAGGGCCGAAGGTCACGGCGCGCCGGCGGGCGGGCCGCCCGCGGACGGCGGTGCGGCCTGTGGTGCTGCCGCCGGGGGAGTTAACCCTTGGGGCCACTCAGGTTCCGTGGGCCCCTGGTCAAGCCGGAACGGTGGATATTCATCGCGCATCAGCGCGGTGTACACCAGGACCCGGTAAATCCAGCGGTTGACGCCCAGGATGAAATCAAACAGCGGGCGCTGGTAACGGCCGGTGAACAGCAGGATCACTGCCGCGATCAGGACCAGCAGCCCCAGCAGGGACGGGCCCGCACTCTGTTCATAGGTCGTGCCGAAGTAGTTGTTGTCTGCGCGCCACCGCCACGCAGTGTTGGTGAACGCGGCCACGACGAGGAGGTGCGGGATCGCCAGGAGCCACCATTTCACCAGCACCAGGCCCCGGGAGAGCCGCTCCGGGTAGTCCACCTCGAAGTCGGCGGGGTAATTGGTGCGTTTGAGCGTGAACGGCGGGTAGAGGTCGGTGCCAACGGCGGCGTAGGCGTAGAACGCCACCCGCCAGTTCCAGCGCATGACGCCCACATTGAAGTCGAACAGGGCCCTCGGGTACCGGCCGGTGAACAGGATGGCGAAGCCCGCCACGATGGTGGTGATGACAAACGCGAACCAGAGGAAGAAGAGAAGGATGAAATGGGGGATGGCCAGGAACCACTTGACCAGCCACATCCAGCGGGACAGCGCGGGATCGATGGTGCCGAACAGCCGTGCGGGGTATCCGCGGCGGTCTTCGGCCGCAGTAAACGGTTGCGGCGGGGGGGCCACGCCCGGTGCTGCCGGCGCGGCGTGCACTCCTGGCTGGCCCCAGGAAGCCGGTGCTGCCCCCTGCCCTTCCGGCACCTGTCCTCCTGGTACCTGTCCAGGCGGCTGGCCGCCCGGTACTTGCCCCGGCCCGGCCATCCCGGACCCCGCCATCCATGTCCCTCCGGCTGGCGGCCCGCCGGTTAATGTCCCTCCGGCTGGGGGCCCGCCGGACGGTGGCCCGCCGGACGGTGGCCCGCCAGCCGGCCGCGCGGCGTGCCGGCCCAGTCCCATGGCGCCGAAGATGATGAGGGGAATACCAATCACCAGGGCGATGAGCCCGCCCACCAGCAGGCCGGTGGCTGCCGGCCGGATCAGGTCCGAGCGGAATCCGGCCTGCGCCTGGACATCGATGCCGGAGGAGGCATCGGCATTCATCACCACCACTTCCCACGTGCCCGGGGTGATGTTCCAGGTCAGCTCCTGCTCTCCTGGGCCTGCGACGGATGCGGTCCAAAAGCGCTGGTCGGCCGGTGGTGATGCGGGGTTTCCACCCGGAACGTCGCGGTATTCTGCCCGGAAGGGCCGCTGGCGGATGTTGAGCAGCTCCGAGTGGTGCACGCCTGACAGGTACTGTTCGACGTCGGCCTGCGGGCCGATCCCGATGAACACCGGTTTGTCTGGGCTCACTGAATTAACCCGCAGGCGCAGGGTGCCGATGTCGAAGGGAAGCCTGCCGGGAACATCCTCGCCAATGGCATCTGCCCGTGGAGATGTAAGGGCAAAGGAATTGACGGAAAAACGGGATGTGCCGGAGGTCAGGAAGCCGTCTCCCTGAACGGATCCCACCGCCGAGGCCACGGCTCCTCCCGCCAGCGCAGCCAGCCCCGGAAGGGTGATCAGGATCCCGAGGACCAGCATGATGATGGCGGCGGGCTTTTTCATGGCATGGATCTTTCCGCTGGGGGATGCATGAAACGGGGAGAAGGACCGGCAGGCGGTCCCGGCCTAGATGGTGCCGCGTACGGCCTCAGTACGCGTGATGATCGTGGGGCACGGGAGGTGCTTCAGCACCCCGTGTGCGGTCGAACCAAGCAGCAGGCGTTTGAAGGCGCCCCTGCCGCGGCTGCCCACCACCAGCAGCCGTGCTCCGGCCGCGGCCTCCACAAGGGCGTCCACCGCACCCTTGTCGCTGTCGAGCCGCTGGTGCACGGTCAGGTCCGGGTAGTCTTCCTTGAGCCCGGCAACAGTTTCAGAAAGCACAACCCGTTCCTCGTCCACGATGAGGTCCGCGAGCCCACCCGGCGTCAGGCCGGCGTCGATGACGGGATCGGGCGCATTGACGGCGTAGACGACGGTAAGTTCGTCTCCGCCGCGGTCCGCTTCGGCGGCGGCGAAGGCGACGGCCTGTGTTGCCTCGGCGGATCCGTCAACACCGACCACCACACCGGACCGGCCTTCCAGGTCCTGGGTCCCAACGACGGCGACCGGGACCTTGGCGGCGGTGGCCACCTGGAGTGCACGGTCTGCGAGGGCACCGCCCAGGTGGCCGCTGCCTGAGCCGATGACCATCATCGAGGTCTTCTTCGAAAACTTGGCCAGCTGCCCGCCCACGCTTCCGGTGAGCAGTACCGTGTCCGGGGTAACGGACACGCTTCCTTCGAGCCGGCCGGCGGCGGTCTTGAGCAGTTCCTCACCGGCCTGCTGGAGTGTGCCGAACCAGGGGTAGGGTTCGGCAACCCACCGGTCGTCGACGACGTGGACGACCACCAGCGGCAGGCCTGCCTGGTGGGCACGCCGCGCTGCCCAGAGGACCGCAGCCTGGCTTTGCGCTGAATCGTTGGTGCCCACGGCGATGGGTTTCTGGGATGTCATGGCTGCACTTCCTGCTCATCGTGACTGGTCTTCCTGCTGTTCCAGAGTGGCCCGGCCGCCACGGGCACTCTAGGGCCAAAAGTCACGGAAGCGCTGTTCAGCGCACCCTGCTGCCCCGCCAACCCCATCGATTGCTCCGTACGTGTCGTTTTGAGGCCTGAAAACGACGGTAATGATGGTATTAGTCCTGAACCGGCGTGACCCATCGTGCACCTGACGCGCTTTTGCGCTGTCCTTCACATGTCTTGTCCGCCGGTTCACGACCTTTCGCGTGGGCTGGGCGGTCATGACTTGATAGGAGCTTGACCATGATCCCCTTACCGTGTTGTCTGCCCACCCAGACCACGTGATACTCACTTCGTCAGGAAAGGCGCCATGCCGGAAAAGGAAGAAGTGCGTGTCATTGTTGGTGTGGATACTCATGCGGACACCCACCACGTTGCAATAATCACCGAGCACGGGCGCCCCCTCGTCGACGGTCAGTTTCAGGCAACGGGCCATGGCTATCGCAGTATCATCGACTTCGCCCGCTCTCACGGCGAGATTATTGCGGTGGGCGTTAAGTGCACGGGCAGCCGTCGTAGAAGTCAATCGCCCAACCGCCAGCAACGTCGGCGCCGCGGCAAGTCCGATCCCTTGGATGCCTATGCGGCGGCCGAAGCCGTCCTGGCAGAACGCTGCACAGCTGTCCCAAAGGACAAGGACGGCCCTGTGGAGTGTCTGCGCGTGCTGCGGGCCTCACGCACCTCGGCCATGAAGGCGAGAACTGCCGCCATTAATCAGATCAAGGACCTGCTGATCTCAGCACCGGAAACGATCAGGGCAAAATTTCGGGGCATCGTGACTTCGGCCATGATCGCCACGTTGGCACGCGCGAAGCCAGCTGGCCACCTCGCTGACCCTTCGCACGTGACTGCTTGGACTCTAAAGAAACTGGCCAGGAGGTACCAGTCTCTTACCGATGAGATAGCTGAAGCCGATGCAGCATTGAAAGAGATTCTGGATGCCTACGCGCCACTACTCTGCGACCTCCCAGGAGTCGGTGTCGAGGTTGCCAGCCAGCTGTTGGTAACGGTGGGCGACAACTCGGAACGAGTGGGCAGTGAAGCCCAGTTCGCCGCCCTGGTGGGAGTCGCACCAGTTCCTGCTTCATCGGGCAAAACAAACCGCCACAGACTCAGCCGCGGTGGCGACCGGGATGCCAATAAGGCTCTCCATCATGTGGTGCTCGTGCGGATGGGATCAGATGCCAGAACAAAGGAGTACGTGGCCAGACGAACTTTGGAAGGTAAGGGTAAACGAGAAATCATGCGCTGCCTCAAGCGCTACGTCGCCCGTGAAATATACCGGCAGATCATGAATCCAACCGCAGCTCCGTCAATAGACGACCTGCGGCCGCTACGGATCCGCCTCGGACTGACGCTTCAGGGCGCAGCTCAGGGCCTTAACCAATGGCCGTCATACCTTTCACGGCTGGAACGGGGCCTCACGAGAAACGACCAACTCGTCACCGCGTACCGGCATTGGCTCGACCAACAAGTCTCAACGGTAAGCAGCACCCCGGGTTTGTCAGCCTGACCAGATTCCTCGTTCATCGTCTACGCTCAGGGCATGGGCGGACGCAACGAACGACCGTTGAGTGCCGGCTCGAAGGGCAGTAAGCCGCCCTTCGAGGTCTATTTCGCTGTTTGGGCGCTGATGCTGGCCGTCGCCGGGGTTGACGTTCTGGGCGTCTTGGCCATTTTGGCCATGGTGCGAGAACAAGGACCCGCGTGGGTTCCGTGGTTTGCCGGCTTCATTCTGCTGCTGCTGTCGGTCATTGCGGTCAGCTACATTCAGACACTCAAAGACGGCGATCGAGGCATGCGCGATTACGTGAGTTACAGCGTGCTGATATGTGGGTTTGGCTTCTCTTGGCCGCCTTCTTGGAGATGGTTGCTCTTCCTTGTCCCGGTTATTCTCATAGTCCCGTTATGGTTGCCACGATCTCGACGCTTTTTTGACGAAGCCGAGGGCAACTCATCCTCGACGGACACAGCGCCTGGTCCGACCCTGTGAAGCCGTCGACGGAAGGTGGGAAGACGACGGCCGCGATATATGGAGGTAGTGACGTGTACTTGCCGGGAGCGGTTCTCGCGCTATTTGGGGCGCTATTCATGATCATGGGGATCGGGGTAGCGGCCTTCCGGCTTCCTATCTCGAGGGGGCACCAGAGGTGGATGGAGATGTTTGCTGGCCGCCGGGGCCGTGACGCTGCCGACGCAATGACGCCCGGCACATGGCTAAGCATTGGAGTGATCAACGCACTCATAGGTGCCGGCCTTATGTTTGCCGGATTCAATCTAATGCTTCGGCACTGACGCTCTACGCGGCGGAGTCACAACCAGACGTCACAGGGATAGGTTGGCATCGCTTGTCCTTCCCCAGGACGCAGTTCATCGCAACCCTAAAGCTGTCCACAATTGGGGGCAATTTGGGTTATCCACGGCTGGTCCTTTTGGGAGCCGTTGGGTAGCTCCCTCGGCCGCAGTAGCGGTGGATAACCCAATGGAAATTGTCCCCGGTTGTGGACAGCGGCAACACAGCAGCCACGGCTACGGGATAGCGCCCCGCACCTAACGTTTGACAGCTATAGGAGCGTCACCTATGGAGCAATCGATGGATGATCCAGGGGGCTGGGCGAGGTGCCCGGGAGCGTCGACGGTTCACAGGCGGCACAGTTCCTCAGTATGCTTACTATTGTCCGCCGGACTTAAAGAGAAAGGCATCATCATGACTGAACAGAACCTCCCCGACGATGAGCTGGAAGTCGTGCAGGAAGACGACATACTTCTCGACGAAACTCCGGGCGCGGCGTCGTCACTGGAGCTCGACCCTGTCATGGGGGAACCGGACAGCTACCCGGGGGCAGCCGAAAACAACCCGGACCGCTGGCAGGAAGACCCATTGCTGCAGGACGAGGCAGTCTCGGGCGAAGAACAGGACTTCCTGAGCGACCAGACGCTGCGCGACGAAAGCGCCCAGGCGCGGTACCGGGCCGGTGACGAGCAGGTGCCGCCGGACACCCCCACGCTGGGCGAAGCAGCAGCCGACGTCGATTTCGGCGAAAACCCCACAGGGCTGGAAGCTGACGCCAGTGACGACGAGGAGAACTTCGGCGGCTCACCCCTGAGCGAGTTTGAGCCCGACGACCTGGAACGCTGACAGGCCGGGAGGCGGAACCGCCAGGCGCGGCCGCCGGGGAGGGGAACCATGGAATCCAAGGAACTGCTGCTGGAGGCCTTTGACCGTCTCCCGGGCCTGGTAAGGCAGGTGCTGGACGGGTTGGATGAAGGGCAGCTGCAGCGCCGTCCCGCAGGTAACGGCAATTCCATCGCCTGGCTGGTCTGGCACATGGGCCGGGTGGAAGATGCCCAGGTTGCTGCCGCGTCGGGACTGGAACAAATCTGGACGGCGGAGCGATTCGTTGCCCGCTTTGGGCTCCCGCTGGCGGACAGTGACACCGGCTACGGCCATTCCAGCAAGCAGGTAGACGCCGTCCGCGCATCCCGGGTACTCCTGCAGGAGTACTACGACGCCGTCCACCGGCAGACGGCAAAGGTCCTGGAAGGAATCAATGATTCCGCCCTGGACCGTGTGGTTGACCGGCATTGGGACCCACCCGTCACCCTCGGGGTGCGGCTGGTCAGTATCCTGGGGGACTGCCTCCAGCACGCCGGTCAGGCCGCCTACGCCAAGGGGCTGCACAGCACATCGGCGGACACCAACAGTGCGTGAACTCGTTGTGCTGGGCACCGCATCACAGGTTCCCACCCGGACCAGGAACCACAACGGCTACCTGCTGCGCTGGGACGGCGAGGGGCTGCTTTTCGACCCCGGCGAGGGCACCCAGCGCCAAATGATCCATGCCGGAGCAGCGGCAAGCAGTATCACCAGGATTTGCCTCACGCACGTGCACGGGGACCATTGCTATGGCCTGCCCGGAGTCCTTTCCAGGATGGTTCTGGACGGAGTGGGGCACCCCGTCCACCTGCATTATCCGGCGTCCGGCGACGATGTGGTCCGGGCCCTGGTGGCCGTCAGCTCTCCCGGCATCGACCTGCGGCTGCACCCGCATTCCGGCGCCGGGCCCGTGGCCGAAGGCCTCGAGGTCCGGCCCCTGAACCACCGCATCGAGACGTACGGTTACCTGCTCACAGAGCCCGACGGCCGCACCTTCCTGCCGGAACGGCTCCGGGCGGCGGGCGTCGAAGGGCCCGACGTCCGCCGGCTGCAGCGGGAAGGGGTCGTCGGGACAGCCCGCCTGGAGGACATGAGCATTCCCAGGCCGGGCCAGCGGTTTGCCTTCATCATGGACACCGCACCATGCGCCGGTGCCGAAGAGCTGGCAGCAGGCACCGACCTGCTGGTCACGGAGTCCACGTTCAGTGACGACGACGCCGGCCTGGCCCGGCAATACCTGCACCTGACCGCCGGGCAGGCCGGTGAACTGGCGGCGTCGGGGAAGGCCCGGACGCTGGTGCTCACGCATTTTTCCGCCCGGTACGGGAACGACGTCTCCCGTCTCGCGGAGCAGGCAAGGGCCCGGGCTCCGGAATCCATGGTCATTGCCGCTGAAGACCTGCAGCGCATTGCCGTTCCCCGTCGGCGGCAACCGATGCGGGAAGCGGCGGACGAAACTACGGCGATAGGGTTAAACCATGACGGCAGCAGCTGAATCCACGGTCACTTTTGACGGCCGCTTCGCCCGGGAACTGGCAGAACTCGCCGTTCCCTGGCAGGCCGAGGAAGCACCGGGTCCTGAGCTCCTGGTCCTGAACGACAAGCTCGCCTGGGACCTGGGCCTCGATCCGCAGTACCTCCGCAGCCGCGAAGGGGTCCGGCTGCTGGTGGGCAATCACGTTCCCGCCGGCGCCACCCCGGTGGCGCAGGCATATGCGGGGCACCAGTTCGGCGGTTACTCACCCCTGCTGGGTGACGGACGTGCGCTGCTGCTGGGGGAGGTCACGGACCAAAGCGGCCGCCTCCTGGACATCCATCTCAAAGGCTCGGGGCGCACGCCTTTCGCCCGCGCCGGGGACGGCCGTGCCGTCGTCGGCCCCATGCTCCGTGAGTATGTGGTCAGTGAGGCCATGCACGCCCTGCACATACCCACCACCCGCTCGCTCGCCGTGGTGGCAACCGGGCGGCAGGTCCGCCGGGACGGCATGCTGCCCGGTGCCGTCCTGGCACGCGTGGCAAGCAGCCACCTGCGCGTTGGCAGCTTCCAGTACGCGCGGGCCACCGAAAACCTGGACCTCCTGAAGCGGCTGGCGGACCATGCCATCAGCAGGCACTATCCGCACGCCGCCGAAGCCAAAAACCCCTACCTGGCATTGTTCGGTTCCGTCGTCTCCGCCCAGGCGGAGCTGGTGGCCAGGTGGATGCTCGTGGGATTCGTGCATGGTGTCATGAATACGGACAACATGACCATCTCAGGGGAAACCATCGACTACGGCCCGTGCGCGTTCATGGACGCGTTCAATCCCGCCGCCGTCTACAGTTCCATCGACGTCAGTGGACGCTATGCCTATGCCAACCAGCCGGTGCTTGCCGAATGGAACCTTGCCCGGCTTGCCGAGGCGATGCTGCCGCTCATCGACCAGGACCAGGAAAAGGCGGTTGCCCCGGCCGTGGAGGTGCTTGGCGGGTTCCGCGGACAGTACAGCAAGTCGTGGTCCGGCGGCATGAAACGCAAGCTGGGCCTGGGAGGCGGCGGGGAGAGCGCTGATGACGCCTCAGCCCTGGTGGACGATGCAATCGCCATCCTGAAGGACGGCCCGGTGGACTACACCCTCTTCTTCCGCAACCTGGGCAAGGCCGCCCGGGGCGACCTCCGTCCCGTTCGCGGGATGGTCCTTGACCTGGCCGCGTTCGACGCCTGGGCGGAGCGGTGGCAGGCCATGAAACCGGACGCGGACCTGATGGACAGCGTGAACCCTGTGTACATTCCCCGGAACCACCTGGTGGAGGAAGCTCTGTCAGCTGCCACCGAAGGAAACCTCGCACCCCTGCAGCAACTGCTCGAGGCCATCGGTGCACCCTTTACCGAACGTCCGGGACTGGAACGCTACGCCGAGGGTGCCCCTGAAGACTTCGGCAACTACATGACCTTCTGCGGGACCTGACGGCTCGCGCCAGGGGAAAACGACAGGAGGGCGGCGGCCGGGAATACCCGGCTGCCGCCCTCCTGTTTTGCGACCGGCTCCGCTGGTTGCGAAGCGCCGCGGAGACTAGGCTACGCGGACTGCGGAGTAGCCGCCGAGCCAGCTGATGGAGTGGACCTCGGTGCTGTAGCCGTTGACGCCGCCGCTGACAACCTGGCCGTCGCCGGCGTAAACGCCCACGTGGCCGGAGGTGATGATCAGGTCACCGGGGGCGGGGGCGCTGACAACAGTGCCGTACTGGAAGAACTGGGTGGGGGCCAGGTCGCCGACGGACTTGCCGACGGAGCGCAGGGCCTTCTCAACCATTGCGGTGCAGTCCTGGCCCACGCCAACCTGGCTGTAAGCGGATGCCAGGATCGCAGCGCCGGTTCCCGTGCCGGTGGAGGCCAGCGGGGTGGCGGAGGCGTAGGACATGTTCATGCCGGTGTTCGCCGGTGCAGTTGCGGCTGCAGCCTGGACCGGAGCTGCGGCAGGAGCCGGAGCCGGTGCTGCAGTGTAGCCTGCACCGGGGATCTGGATCTGGTCACCGGGGTAGATGATTGAGGACAGTCCCAGTCCGTTGGCGGACAGGACGTCATTAAGGCTGACGCCGTAGGCAGCCGCGATGGCCCCGATGGTGTCGCCAGAGACGACGGTGTGGACGTTTCCGGCTGCCGCAACGGGTGCTGCTGCCGGTGCCGAGTACGCCTGGACGCTGGTGTTCTCAGTGGTGTCCGGACCGGTCACACCTGCATGGGCCGGGGCTCCGACGCCGAACGCAATGCCGGACGCTGCAGCAACTGCGAGCGCCGGGCGGCCCAGCGAACGGGCCTGGGTCTTGGCGGTTACGGCGAGGCCCTCGAGCACAATGGAGCGGGCCGGAGTCGCGCGGTGACGGGCAGTAATGGAATTTTTTGACACGGTTGATCGCCTCTCCCATGCCTGCGGGGTGAGCTGTCGGGTTCGGGCTGGAGATGCCCGGCCGGTAGCGGGCTCCGCGGGCGGAGCGCTATCGACTTAACCCCAAGGCCACAAGTGGCCGTGGAAACTTGGTTCCCCCGTCCCTGCCATCGGAAAACGGTTGAATCCCATGATCAGCGGCAGGGCTCGGCATGCTGATGGGAATGTCCCGGCTGAGAGGGACACCCAAAGACCATAACCCGCGCTCACTGTCATTGTCACATTTGAATAACATACGAGGTTTCCCTCTCAATTCAGCAAACGTCTTGATGTACGTCGGATCTCGGGGCTGACCTGGGGAGAGATTCGAACTGGGAAACGGCGCCGAAACGGTAACAATACGGCCTCGGACCCCTGCTTTGCCGCGATACCCGGCGGTAAGCTTCGGGACTATGCCCCTGTTCGTTACCAACCGGTCCTTCCCGATATTCGCGGGCCTGATGGCGATCGCCCTGGCCGGCGCCACCGCGTTGCCGGCCGCGGCGGAGGAGCCGCCCGGCGGATATCCCTCCTGGGCCGACGTGCAGCAGGCGCAGTCCTCTGAAGCGGCGAAGGCCGCAGAGATCACCAGCATCAACGGGCTCCTGGATGGACTGCAAGCGCAGTCGGAGGCGGCCGGGGATGCGGCGGTCCGCTCTGCCGCCGATCACGCCGCAGCCGATGCGGAGCTTCAGGCGGCAACAGCCCGGGTGCAGACTCTGTCTGCGCAGGCGGCCCGTGCAGACGACCAACTGGCCCGGTACCGGAAGGATATCGGCGCCCTGGCCGTCCAGTCCTACAAGGCCGGCGGGACCAATACCGGATTCTTCGTGGCGCTCTATGCGCTGGGGACCAACAGCGCCCAGGGGCTCAACCTGGTCAAGCTTGTAGGGGACAAGACTGCTGCCTTGGTGAATAAGGCTGCAGCGGCAGGAAAGGTTGCCGCTGCGCTCACGGAACAGGAACAGGTTGCCAGGGGCGAGCGGGAACGACTGGCCGGGGAGGCGAAGGTTAAATCCGAGGCCGCCCGTTCCGCCCGGGACGCACTGGCACGGCAGGTCACCGAGGAACAGCAGCACTGCGGCGAGTTGACTGCCCAGCTTGCCGCCCTGAAGGGTACGACGGCGGCACTTGAGGGGGAGTATCGCCAGGGCAAAGCGGCGCTGGCCGCCTACGAGGCGGCCCAGGCGGCCAAGCGCGCCGCCGCGGAGGAGCAGGCCCGCCGCCAGGCCGCAGCTGCCGCCAAGGCCGCAGCGGCTGCCGCCCAGCAGCCCAAGCAGCCGCCGCCCCCCGCCCCAGCCCCGGTCGGGGCCAACCCGGCCCCGGCCGCGCCTGCCAACAATCCAGCTCCTGCCGTTCCGGTTGCGCCGCCACCGCCACCGGCGCCGGCCCTGCCAAGCCCGCCCGCCGTCGTCGTTCCTTCCGTTCCCGGTGGAGCTGTTAACGATCCCGGCGCGGCGAAAAGCTACGCGTCCGGACGCCTTGCTGCCTTTGGGTGGGGCCAGGACCAGTTCCTTTGCCTGGCCCAGCTGTGGAGCAAGGAATCAAACTGGCTGACCACCGCCACCAACGCCTGGTCCGGGGCCTACGGGATCGCCCAGGCGCTGCCGCCGGGCAAGTATGCCAGCGCCGGCAGCGACTGGCTGACCAGCTATCGGACGCAGGTCGATTGGGGCCTGGGCTATATCCGTGACCGCTACGGTTCGCCCTGCGGGGCGTGGAACCATTCCGTGTCCCTGAATTGGTACTGACTGACGCGCTAGGCTTTCCCCATGCCAGATTTCGAACGGTTCCGTGTGCTGCTCGAAGAGGAGCGGGCGCGGCGGGTGGCGCTGCTGCCCGCCCTGCAGGCGGATATCGCCGCGGCAAATTCGGCCCGCCAGGATTCCAACGTCGACGACGAACATGATCCGGAGGGCGCCACGATCGCCTTCGAACTTTCGCAGGCATCGGCGCTCCTGAAGCAAAGCTCGGCCGGCCTGGTCCAGATTGAAGCGGCCCTGGCAAGGCTGGCCCGGGGAACCTATGGAACCTGCGCCGTCTGCGGGGAACCCATCACCGAAGGAAGGCTGGAGGCGCGGCCATGGACCCCGTTCTGCATCCGGCACGCCTCCTCGGGGCGCGGACGGTGACGGGCGCCGCTGACGTTGTGTCCGCTGCGGCGGACTTTGTTGACCGGACCCTGCAGAACGAGGGCGCCTGGTACCGGGCAGACGACGTCGGAAACCGGCTGGGCGGCGTGCTGGCCTCCTACGGTTCCTCCATTGGGGCCGTCCGCGGCACGGTGCGCGACACCCTGCGCAAGTTCAGGGACCTGGACCACGACGGAACCGTGATGCTCGCCTCCGCCCTGTGGGGGCAGCCCAAGCCAGGATCCCGCCCGGTTTTCGAGCGCCGCCTTGCCGCCGTGGTGCTGCTGCAGACAAAGGTGCGCCTGCTCCGGCATTCGGATCTCACGCGCCTGGAAGGCTTCCTTCGCTCAGCCCAGGCAGCGGAACTCACGGAGCCTCTGCTTTCCGACGTCCTGGTGCCGTTGCTGTCAGGGCTGGGGGAGCGTGAACGGCAGCGGGCCGGCGTTGTGCTGGCACGGTGGCGGGAGGACCCGGACCCCGGACTGCGGGCTGCGGCCGGTGCACTCTCGAAGGAATTGACCCCGTAAAGTGGCCTCTTATCAGGCCAAACAAGGAGATCCACATGAATGAGCCGTTTGACCTTGAGCGCTTTGTTGCCGCCCAAAACGCGGGCGGAGCCTATGAGCAGGCGTTGGGGGAGTTGCAGGTCGGCAGGAAGTCCGGGCACTGGATGTGGTTCATCTTCCCGCAGATTGCCGGGCTGGGGCAGAGTGCCATGTCGCGCAAATACGCCATCTCGTCACTCGCTGAAGCCCGGGCCTACCTGGACCACGAGGTGCTGGGCCCGCGGCTGCTGGAGTGCGCTGTGGTGCTGGCCAACCACGCCGACCAGTCGGCCGAGGACATTTTTGGCGGCATCGACGCGAAGAAGCTCCGCTCCTCGATGACACTGTTTCTCCGGGCAGCACCCGGAGAAACAGTGTTCAAGACGGTCCTGGCCCAGTTCTTCAACGGCGAGCCCGACCCCGCCACGGACGATCTCCTGGCGGACCGGGACGCGGCCGGCTGACCGCGCCCGGCTGACCGCGCCCGGGGATGCCGGGTGGGCATCCCCGCGCCCGGCTGACCGCGCCCGGGGATGCCGGGTGGGCTGCTACGGTGTGGGGCTGCCACCGTTGACGTTCAACGTTTCGCCCACCACATAGCTGGACTCCGGCGACGCCAGGAAGACGTAGGCGGGGGCCAGCTCGGCAGGCTGGCCGGCACGGCCCAGCGGCGTGGACTGGCCGAACTCCGGCAGCTGCTCCTTCGGTTGGCCGCTGCTGACCTGCAGGGGCGTCCAGATAGGACCGGGAGCCACGGCGTTCACCCTGATTCCCTTGGGGGCCAGCTGCTGGGCCAGTCCCTTGGTGAAGTTGTTGATGCTCGCCTTGGTGGTGGCATAGTCCACCAGGGTGGGGGACGGATTGTAGGCCTGGATGGACGTGGTGTTGATGATCGTCGAGCCTGCGGGCATATGCGGCACGGCGGCCTTGGTCACCCAGAACATGGCATAGACATTGGTCTTCAGGGTGTGGTCGAACTGCTCGTCGCTAATGTCCTCCAGGTCCTCCTGGGCCACCTGCTTCCCGGCGTTGTTGACCAGGATGTCCACTCCGCCCAGGACGGCCAGCGCCGTGTCCACCAAATCACGGCACGCGGCGGAATCCTTGAGGTCGCCCGGCACCTTGACGGCCTTGCGGCCGGCGGCTTCGATGATTCCGGCAATGCGCGAGGCATCCTCCTCTTCCTGCGGCAGGTAGGAAAGGACGACGTCGGCGCCTTCCCGCGCAAAGGCGATCGCCGTCGCAGCCCCGATGCCGGAGTCCGCGCCGGTCACGATGGCGCGGCGGCCTTCCAGCCGGCCGGTGCCGCGGTACGTTTCCTCGCCGAGATCAGCCTTGGGCTCCAGCTCGGCATCAAGGCCCGGCTCGGGCTGGTGCTGCTTGGGAGGGGAGATTTTTTCGTAGGCAGTCACGGGATTGCGGAAGGTGTACTGGTCAGTCATGGTGGTCCTCCAGTTCGTGCGGACGCGGGCTGGTTTGTCGCCCCTGATGCTGAAGCAGGCTGCGGTTTCGCCTTTATGGGAACAAAAAGCTAAGCATGCTTACGGTTCCTAGCCTAGGCAAGACTCCGTTTCCTGCCAAGCGGCGGGCGGGTCAGCCGCGCTGGACCTCCACAAGCCGGACCTCCACCAACTGCCCCGCGTCAACCGTGGCCTCCATGTAGGTGCACGCGGGCTGGCGCCTGCGGTCCGTCGGCGAACCCGGGTTCAGCAGCCGCAGCCCATTCGGCGCCAACGTGTCCCAGGGAATATGGCTGTGGCCGAACACCAGGACGTCGGCATCCGGGTAGAGCGCCTCGCACCGCAGTTCGCGGCCCTTGGCCGGCCCCGTCTCGTGGACTATCGCGAATCGGACACCGCCGAGGGTGGCGGTGGCGGTTTCGGGCAGGCGGCGGCGCAGTTCGGGGCCGTCATTGTTGCCATAAACGCCCATGAACCGCCTGCTGCGGCTTTCGAATTCGTCCAGCAGCGATGACTCCACCCAGTCGCCTGCGTGGAACACGGCGTCGGCGTTGTCGACGGCGTCCCACACCTGCCCGGGCAGGTTCCGGGCGCGTTTTGGGACATGGGTATCGGCAATCAGGACCAGGTTCAACGCCATAACGGAATCCTGCCACGGGGCCCTGTTCGCGTGCGTTCATGAGTCGTAATCTGGGGGCTTGGAGGTGATTGCCATGGAGGCAGCCCAAGGCGACCGCATCGTGGTGCATGGAAGGACTGTTGGGTCCTCGGACCGGCACGGGGTGATCCTGGAAGTCCGTGGAGAGGGCGGCAGCCCGCCCTACGTTGTCCGCTTTGACGACGGGCACGAAACGGTCATGTACCCCGGCGGCGACTTCGCCGTCGACCACGGACCCAAGACCTGACGGTCCGGGGTGCAGATGCCGGTGCTTCACGCTTAACCTGCCGGTGCTTCTCTTCACCAGTCCTTGCTTCACCTGTCAGACTGGAGCAATGGATTTCTTCCCGTCCGCCAGTACGTCCTCCACGCCGCCGCCCCGCACCGGTCCCCGCGACCCCGGCGACGCCTGGGTGGAAGGGGAGCGCGGCCGGTACTGGGGCAGGTTCGGCGCAGCCGGCGTCCTGGCCTACGACCCCGCAAAAGGCGTGCTGCTGCAGCACCGTGCCGTCTGGAGCCATAACGGTGGAACCTGGGGCCTGCCGGGCGGGGCGCTGCACGAGGGCGAGGAACCGGTGGACGGCGCCCTCCGCGAAGCCTACGAGGAGGCTGCCGTCCCGTCCGAAAGCGTGGAGGTGCTGTTCACCTCGGTGCTGGATCACGGCTACTGGTCCTACACCACGGTGGTAGTGCGGGTGCGGGAATCCTTCGAACCTGTCATCAGCGATCCTGAAAGCATCGCCCTGCTGTGGATCCCGGTGGCCGAGGTGGATGCCCTGGAGCTGCACCCCGGGTTCGCGGCCTCCTGGCCGGACCTGCTGGCGCGGCTGGATACCGACGCATCCTGGTAGGCCGGCCCTGGCCTTGACCCCTGCGTGAAAGTCGGATTGCGGGCAGAGGCCGTTTCCCCCCTACCAGCGGCCCTCAATTCTAGGTAGAGCTGGCGCCAAATTAGGTACCTACTACTGGTGCCCGCCGCCTGACCAGCCCGTATGCTCCAAGCTACGGCGAAGTAAAGGCCACTCAATGCTGGGGAGGTGACCGTCCCGCGCCGCAGCAGCCCTGACGTTTCGCATTTTTGGCGCCATGACCCTTTGGCTGAACATAAATCCACGCAACGAAGCAAGGTGGGTGAGCCAGTTGTCCGTTCCTCCCCTGTCACCCAGTGCACCATCAAGACCAGGAGTCCCGGTATACGGGCAGCGTGAGGACCAAGATGACGCGCTCCGCCGGTAGTGCTTTCGCCCGCCTCCGCGGGACCCGGGCCCAGGATGGCGGCCGTGTTCCGGCGCCCCAGTCAGGAGACGCGATAGCCGGCGCGGTCGACGCCCCCGGCCGCGACGAGGGAGGCGTGAGGCCCCGCGACCTGGGATTCGCACTGGCAGGCGCCGTGTCGTTGGTGCTTACCGCGGGGGCGGCTTCCACCGTGTCCGTGCCCGTCACCAGCGATCTCGGCCTCGTTGCCGTACTGCCCTACCCGTATTGGGTGGGGCTTGCGCTTCTTAACATCACCTTCGTCATGGCATTGCGGGGAGGTGCCGGGGGCCCGGCGAGCCGCCCGGTCATGCTGTGGCTCCTCGCGGTGCTTGTGGTGGAGCTGTTTGGCACCGCGGCGTTTGTCACCGACATACCCCGGGGCGAAGTGGCCTTCCGTCACCTCGGGATCGCCGACGCCCTATCGGGCACCAGGGTGATCGATCCGGACATTGACGCGTACTTCAACTGGCCTGGCTTCTTTGCCCTCCTTGCCACGGTCATCAAGGCAACAGGACTCGAACCGGTCAGCATAGCCCTGTGGGCTCCGGTGCTTGACGTAGGTTTGTGGCTCGCGGCTCTGGGGGTCCTTACACGGTCCCTGACCGCTGACCGGCGGCGGCTCTGGCTTGTGCTCTGGCTTTTCTGCCTCGGCAACTGGCAGGACCAGGACTACCTGTCGCCCCAGGCCTTCGCCTTCTTCCTGTACCTGGTCGTGATCGCCCTGCTCGTCGGCCCGTTGGCCGCACACCCCGGTACGTTCCGCGGCTTCCGCCCCTCGGAACTCGCGGTTTGGTGGCGGGGAAGGTCACCCCGGGAAAACCGGCCAGAGCACCGGGTGGCCGCATTCGTCGTCGCCCTCCTGCTTGTCACGGTCATCTCTGCAAGCCACCAACTGACTCCCTTCATGATGCTTATTGCCATGACCGCGGTCAGCCTCAGCGGTCGTCTCTGGACCAGCCGGTTGCCCCTGATCACGGCTGTGGTGCTTGCACTCTGGCTGGTTTACCCCGCCAGTGCCTATCTCATCGGACACCCGCCCCTCGAGGATGCAGGATTTCAGGGCGCGATCGCGGCGAACGTCGTTAACCGCGTGACCGGGACCCCCGGCCACTCGCTGGTGGTGAAGGTGCGGATGATCCTGACCCTCGTACTGTGGGCCCTTGCTGCGGCAGGGGCGGTACGCGACTGGCGCAGGAAGCGCCTCGACATCCGGCTGGTCCTTCTTGCTGTCACGCCGCTGTTGCTCTTCCCGATGCAGTCATACGGCGGAGAAATGCTCATCCGCGTCTCGTTGTTCGCGCTGCCCTTCATCGCCCTGCAGGCCTCAGTTGTCCTGCTGCCAAGGGACGGCGGCACCCGTCTTCGGTTCCCGGCCGTGATGGGCCTGATTACCACTTTCCTGCTGCTGTCCGTGCTGATCGAGACCAGCAGGTTCGGGAACACAAAGTTCGACATCTTTACCGACAGTGAGACGGCCGCGGTCGCCGAAGTCGAGCGGCTCGCACCGCACGGGGCGGCGATCATTTCCGCTGCCCACCCCACCCCGTGGCGAAGCGACGCCTACCTGGAACACCGGTACCGCACCATGGACGAGTTGTGCCGGCGGGACTTCGCGGCAGCGACGTGCGGTCCAATCTTCTACAACTACGCCCGGCACAACCCTGCAGGTGGCTTCGTGCTGCTCATGCGGTCAACAGAGGCAAGCCTTGAGCTCCAAGGCCAAAGCACACCGGGCAACTATGCGGAACTGGAAGACTGGCTGAAGGCCCAGGACGGCGTGGAGCTCGTCTTCAGCAACGCCGACGCACGCATCTACCGGTTGCCCACGCCGTAACTCCTAACTGCTGAGCATGGGCGTATTCCCGGGGCCGCGTTTCGGGCTAGTAGCCCTCGCCGTACTCGGCGGTCACGAGGATGGGCAGGTGGTCAGAGTTGCCGCGCGGCAGCGTTTCCACGCTGGCGATGTCCAGGCCAAGTGATGTGGCGAAGTCGAAATGGCCTTTGAATACCTTGTACCGCGTGTAGGTCCGCCTGTTGCTGAGCGAGAGGGCATACCCTGAGTTCTTCATGTGCATGTCCAGGTTCTTGGTGAAGAACGGGTAGTTGAAGTCGCCCACCATAAGCGTCATCAGGCCCTTGCCCATGCTCAGCAGTTCGGCGTGCGCTGCATGGATCTGCTTCCTGCGCAGCGAGTTTGATGCCGTCAGCGGCGCTGCGTGGAATGAGCCGATCACCAACTCATGCTGGGTTTCGTTGTCCATGACCCGCGTTCCGATGAGCCGCTCATGGGCCGGGGCCAGGACCCGGTCATGCATGGATTTCTTCAGGGCGAAGGATTGGGTGTCCAGCGCGGTGAAGCGGCTGGTCCGGTAGTAGATGGCAAGCCCCAGCCGGTTGCCCTTGGTGACATCTGCCAAATGCAGGGGGCCAAGGGTCTCCGGAAGGTCACTGGAATCCACTTCCTGGAGGCACAGGGCATCGATGTCATGGTTCCTGGCCAGGGCGAGGAGCTCGCCGCTGGCCTTGTGCTTGCGGAGGTTGTAGCTGATGACGCGCATGGAACCTCTTTTGAGGGTTGCTGACAGGACCAGTTCCTTACTCTAGTCCGATTGCCCGGCTCACCCTCCAACATTTCGTTGCCTGCTGCAGCGCGTCCTCCACAGCCCGCTCGGGATAGAGTTAGTGCCAATTCACTGACTTTCCGTAAGGGGCCAGCCTTGACTGCAGACCTGCCCGAGCTCGCCGAAGGCAATTTCTACTACCAGGAACTCGGCGGTGGCCGGTTCCGGTCCACCATCCATGCCCAGGGTGCCTGGAACGTCCACGAACAGCACATGGCTCCCGCTTCAGGACTTATGGCAGATGTCCTGGAACGACACCAGCCGCGTGAGGATATGCGGATGGGCCGGATCAGCTATGAAATCCTCGGGCTGATCCCGGGCGGCGAGTTCCGCATCGACACCACCACGCTGCGGCCCGGCAGGACCATCGAGCTGGTGCAGGCGGAGCTGGTGGCTGGGGGCAGGACCGCGATCCGGGCTACAGGGTGGCGGCTGCAGACCAGTGACACCGCGGAGGTGGCCGCCATCGAGGATTCTGCGATACCCGGCCCTGACGAATGCAAGCCGTACGATGGGGCTGCCGTATGGCCCGGAGGCTACATCCGGTCCCTTGAGATGCGGGTGGCCGAAGGGCACAGGCCGGGGGCCGGAAAAGTGTGGCTCCGTACCGACCACCCCCTCACCGACCGTGCGGACAGCGGGGACTTCGCGCGGCTCATGGGCCTCGTGGACACCGCGAACGGCATCGCCGCCCGCGTGCCGCCGGGCAAGGACAGCTACTCGTTCCCCAACCTGGACCTGCAGATCCACATGTACCGCCGGCCGGAGGGCGAATGGCTGGGACTGGATAACGCGGTGTCGTTTGGCCGCGACGGAATCGGTCTCACGTCCACCGTCCTGCACGACCGGCAGGGCCCGTTCGGGCGGACTGAACAGATCCTGACGCTGCGCAGGTCCTGACGCTGCATCACTCCCGACGCTGCGCAGATCCTGCCACTGCCGCCGCCTGTGCCGTTGTCCCAGGCTATGGCGCGCGGCATATATCGCTGAGTATCGTTGTATATCGTTCGCGATCGGCAAAGGAGTTCAATCATGCGTGCTTCACACCCTGTGGGGGGATTCGGCGGGAACAACCTCGATGGCATGTGGCAGGCCGTTGAGGAGCTGCGCTCCCGGTTTGAAAAGCGGGTTGGAACCCGTGCCGGGAAAGGCGAGGTGCGGGCAGCGGTGCTGGCCCTCCTTGCGGAACGGCCGATGCATGGCTACCAGATCATCCGGGAGATCGAGGAGCGCAGCGGCGGCAGCTGGAAGCCGAGCGCAGGTTCCGTCTATCCCACGCTGCAGCTGCTGGCCGATGAAGGATCCATCAGCGCCGAGGAATCCAACGGGCGGAAGATCTATTCGTTGACCGAAGCCGGCCGCGAGGAGGTGGCGGCCCAGCATGGATCTGCGCCTTGGGACCCCGCGGCTGGCATGGGCAGCGGCGGAATCGGTTCCCTCCCCAAGGCCGGGATTGAACTGGCACAGGCGGCTGCGCAGGTAGGTCGGACAGGCTCACCCGAACAGGTGCAGCAGGCAGTGGCGGTATTGGACGAGGCCCGCCGCCGGCTCTACTCCATCCTCGCCCAGGACTGACCGGGTGTCCCCGGTCGTCCATGCCAGGGCAAACCCGCCATCCGCAGTGCGGGAGCACCGCGGGCGCTACCGGCGGATCCTGCGCTTCGCCGCCGCGAACCTTGCTGCCACGTGGTGGTTCGAGCTGTTCCTGCCGCGGATCGGTCTTGGCGGGGTCGCCGCCCGGACGCGTTCGCGGCGGATGCAACGCTTTGCGCGGCGGTTCCATGACCTGGCCGTGGAGCTCGGCGGCCTGATGATCAAGGTGGGCCAGTTCCTGTCCTCCAGGCTTGACGTCCTGCCTCCGGAGATCACGAAGGAGCTCGAAGGGCTGCAGGATGAAGTGCCGCCGGTAGCCTTCCCGGGAATCGCTGCCCTGGCTGCAGGGGAACTGGGCGCGCCCCCGGATCGGGTGTTCGCCTCGGTGGACGAGTCGCCGATTGCAGCCGCTTCGCTGGGCCAGGCCCACCGGGCGCGCTTGAACGCCCTGGACGCCGGGGACACGGGCCTGGACGCCGTGGTCCTGAAGGTGCAGCGTCCGGGCATCGGTGCCATTGTCGACGTCGACCTGGCCGCACTGCGGAAGGTGGCCGGCTGGCTAAGCCACATCCGGCTGGTCTCCCGCCGCGCCGACATGCGCGCGCTGGTGGAGGAATTCGCGCAGATCAGCCTGCAGGAGATTGATTACCTGCACGAGGCCGTCAACGCCGAGCGCTTCGCGGCCGATTTTGCCGGGGATGAGCGGGTGGCTGTACCTGAAGTTGTCTGGGAACGGACAACCCGCCGCGTGCTGACACTCGAGGACGTTACGGCCATCAAAATCACCGATGTCCGCGCACTCCGCGCTGCCGGCATCGATCCCGCCGCGGTTGCCCCGGTGTTTGCCGCCATTATGTTTGACCAGCTGTTCA
Source organism: Arthrobacter sp. Soil764 (assembly GCF_001428075.1). Taxonomy (GTDB): domain Bacteria; phylum Actinomycetota; class Actinomycetes; order Actinomycetales; family Micrococcaceae; genus Arthrobacter. The sequence continues at coordinate 187,666 of NZ_LMSI01000022.1, forward strand.
CCAACGGCTTCTTCCATGCCGACCCGCACCCGGGGAACATTTTCGTCACCCCGGCCCCTGCGGGCGCAGGCGGACTTCCCTGGAAACTGACGTTCATCGACTTCGGCATGATGGGGGAGGTTACTGCCTCCACACGCAGCGGCCTGCGGAAGCTCCTGATCGCCGCAGCCGCCCGCGACGGCAAGGGACTGGTGGCGGCGATCAACGACGTGGGCGTCCTGATGCCCTCAGCGGACAGCGTGGGCCTGGAACGCGCCATGACCCAGCTTTTTGCCCGCTTCGGCGGGATGGGCTTTGCCGAGCTCCGCGAAGTTGACCCCCGGGAGTTCCGCGATTTCGCGGTGGAGTTCGGTGATGTGGTCCGCTCGCTGCCGTTCCAGCTGCCGGAGAATTTCCTGCTGATCATCCGTGCCATGTCCCTGACATCCGGGGTGTGCAGCGCCCTGGACGAACGCTTCAACCTTTGGGACTCGGTGGAACCCTATGCGGCGCAGTTGCTGCGCACCGAGCGCGGCAACCTTGTCCAGGACGTGGCCAGGCAGGCGGTGGACGCCGCCGGTGTGGCTCTCCGCCTGCCAGGCCGGCTGGATGCCCTGGCCGGCCGGCTTGAGGAGGGTTCGCTGCAGGTGGCTGTTCCGCGGCTGGAGCGGCAGGCAGCGCGGCTGGAACGGGCGGGAAGGCGGATCGGCTCCGCCGTGGTTTTCGGTGGCCTGCTGGTGGCCGGCGCCATCGTGCGCGCCGACGACCTGGCGTTTGGTAACGTGCTGATGGCCACGTCATCCCTTCCCCTGCTGCACGCCCTGTGGGCGGGGCGCCGGGGGCGTTAAGGCCGCTGCCGCCGTCGGGCGTAACCTAAGGAAGGCCCGTCCGCCCTCAACCCAGGAGCCTTCCAACAATGCACCCCACCGGTACTGGACTCCGCACGCTCACCGTGGTGCGCCAGGACGTGTCCCTTGGCGCGGGCCGCGACCTCGAATTCGGCCTGGAACTGTTGGCCCGGGCCAGGAACGGCGGCATCGGCCCCACCCTGCGGCTGTACCGCCCCGCTCCCACCGTTGCGTTCGGGCAGCGGGACACCCGCCTGCCAGGCTTCGACGCGGCAGCCCGGGCCTGCCGGGACAACGGCTTCGAACCCCTGGTCCGGCGGGCAGGCGGACGCGCTGCCGCGTACCACCAGGGCACCCTGGTGGTGGACCACATCGAACCGGACGCCGACGCCGTCGCCGGTTCCAAAACCCGGTTCGGCCACTTCGGCGAGCTGTTCGCGGAGGCGCTGCGGAGCGTCGGGGTGCAGGCGGCGGTGGGGGAAATCCCGGGGGAGTACTGCCCCGGTGAATACAGCGTGCATGGAACGGACCCTGCGGACAACTCCCGGCGGGTGAAACTGGTGGGTACAGCGCAGCGGGTGGTCTCCGGCGGCTGGCTCTTCAGCTCAGTCATTGTGGTGGAGGATTCCGCCCCGATCCGCAAGGTGCTTACCGACACCTATGCTGCACTCGGCCTGGACTGGGATCCTGCCACCGCCGGAGCCGCCAACGACCTGGTCCCCGGCCTGGACGTGGCAGCCGTGGAGCAGGCCCTGCTGGAAACATATGCGGGCCATGCCACCCTAAAAACTGCTTCGTTCAGCAGCCTGGGGGCATGACCCGCACTGGGTTGCGGCGACGCCGCGGGTTAATGTGGCCGTTAGGCAGCCAGGCGGCTCTTGACCTCGGCGGCCGACGGGTTGGTGGCCGCGGAACCGTCAGGGAACAGCACCGTGGGAACCGTGCGGTTGCCGCCGTTCAGCTGCTCCACGAGGTCGGCCGTACCTTCCACCTCTTCGATGTTGATTTCCGTGTAGCCGATGCCCTGCGCGTCCAGCTGCTTCTTCAGCCGGTTGCAGTAGCCGCACCAGGTGGTGGAGAACATGGTGATGGTGCCGGATTCGGGAGTGAAGTCCACAGGGATCTCCTAAACGTCGTTTGAAAGGTTTCCTTCCCGTCAACCGTAGCGCGGCCGGCGGTATTCCCCGGTGTTGGCGGCCCGCGGTGGCGTGTGGATGACAGTACGTGGCGGGCGGTGGCAAGCTGGTTCCATGTGTGGACGCTACGTAATGGCACGTGCCGTGGGGGACCTCCTGGCCGAATTCGATGCCGAGCTGGAGAACGAGGTCACCATTCCGCCGTCGTGGAATGTGGCCCCGACCGACGCCGTGCCGATCGTGCTGGAACGCCTGGTGGAAGACACTGCCGCGCCCCGGCAGGTACGACAGCTGCACGTGGCACGCTGGGGCCTTGTCCCGTCCTGGGCCAAGGATCCCGGCATCGGCTCCCGCATGATCAACGCCCGGAGCGAATCGGTGCTTGAAAAGCCGGCGTTCCGGAAGGCGGTCCAGTCCCGGCGCTGCGCGGTCCCGGCTGATGGCTATTACGAATGGAAGCAGGGTCCGGGAAAGTCCAAGCAGCCCTACTACGTGCACCCGGGCAAGGACCACGGGGTGGTCTTCGCGGGTCTTTACGAGTGGTGGAAGGATCCGTCCGTTCCCGAAGGGGAGCCGGGCCGCTGGCTGCTCTCAACTTCCATCCTCACGGCAGACACACCGCCGCCGGGCTCGGAGTCCACCATCTTTGGGAAGCTGACGGAGCTGCACGACCGTGTCCCCCTTCCCATGGACAGGGACACGATGGAAGCCTGGCTGGACCCGCAGGCGGATGACGCCGCCGGGCTCGTGGACCTGGTGCGGTCCGGGGTCAAGAATGCGGCCGCCGACTGGACGGTGGATTCCGTCGGCAAGGAAGTGGGCAATGTCCGGAACAACGGCCCGGAACTGATCCGCCCGGTGGAAGCCCTGTTCTAGCAGCCGCCGCCCATGGTGCGGCAGGCGTCACACGGTGACCCGGCCGGCGTCGTCCACTCCCCAAGTGGGGTTGTACGCCACCTCCCAGCGGAATCCGTCGGGGTCGGCGAAGTAGCCCGTGTAGCCGCCCCACGGCTTGGTGACCGGCTCGGCAATGATGGCGGCGCCTGCCTCCGCCGCCTCTGCCATGATCCTGTCCACTTCCCCGGGGCTTCCGACGTTGTGGCTGAGCGTGATGGAGGGGACGCCGACGGGCGGGCCGGTGATAGCTTCGGCCTGCATCTGGCGTACGTCCCAGAGGGAGAGCACCAGGCCGTTATTCACCTGGATGAACAGCACCTCCCCGGCAACCTCCCGGTGCACCGGCCAGCCGAGGCCGTCAACGTAGAAGGCGCGCGACTCCGGAACATTGCGGACTCCGAGGGAGATAAAGTCGACTCTGGGCTCCATGCTTCGATACTGTCAGATGATGGCGACAATTCAAGGAAACGATAGGGATGCCCGGGCCGACAAGGAACAGCTCGCTGCCGTTCGGGTTGCCGTTGACGAGGTGGATGAACAGATTGTCACCCTGATCGCCCGCCGCGAACGGCTGATCAGGATCGCCGGGACGCTCAAGGGCGACGACGCCGAGGTGCGCGCCCCGGGCCGGGTGGAGCGGATCATTGAACATGTCCGGTCCGCCGCGGAGAAAAAGGACATCGATCCGGACATCGTCGAATCAACCTACCGGGCGATGATCTCCGCGTTCATTGAACTTGAACTGCGGATCCACAACAAAAACAGCTGATGTACAGGATGCGGTGGAGGGAGCCCCTAAAGGGTTTCCTCCACCGGCACCCCGTGCTGGAACTCCCGTCCGTCTGCCTCGCTGAAGGCTGACAGGACATGCCCCTGCCCGAGCCCGTTCAGGGCGGTGAGGGGAAAGCTTCCGGTGATGCTGTTTTCCGAGTGGGACACTCCGGACAGGTCGTAGTCTTCCTCGATTCCCTGGTCCCGGTTGAACGAGTAGCAGGCAATTGCCTCCCCGTTCATGAATTCAATGCACAGCCGGCGTTGCATTGAATAGTCCGGCGAGGCTCCCATCAGGCCCACCACGTAGGCGCCGGAATCCGGAATGGCGCCGTCGATATCGAACCTTGCAACGAGGGTGGAGTCCTGCGTCTTGATGCTTGCCTGCTTCAGGAGTGCGTCATCGGTACTCATGCCATCATCCTGCTACCTGCCGCACGCTCCGTCCACCCCCGCCTATGTTTTGCCGGCCTCCCGGCGTAGACTGGATTTATTCGAATACATATTCGAATACATGTCAGGGAGTACGGTCAGGGAGGCGCGCATGGGCATGTTCAGCGAGTCCGTTGACGTGGTGTGTTCTGCTGCCGGACAGCCTGAATCCTTGACCTGGTCAGGAAAGGCGTACCTCGTCTGTGCCGAACCCGTCCGGTGGTATGAACGCCGGCAATGGTGGGCGGAGGACAGCCGGGCTCCGCTGGGAAGCGGACCAGGCGTAGTGGACCACGAAATCTGGCGGGTCCAGGTGCAGCCTGCCCCGGTGGCATCACGTTTCGCAGGACAGGGGGAACCTGGCGGCTCGGATCCCCTCACCCTTGACCTGACCCGCCATATCCGCAGTGGCCGTTGGCGGCTGCTGCGGATCCATGACGCTCTTCGCCCTAAAACAGCATGACCATAGAACAGTCTGAACCTCGAACAGCATGAGCTTTACCCACCTCCACGTTTCCACGGCATTCAGCGCCCACTACGGCGTCTCCTGGCCTGAAGAGCTGGCAATGGCGGCCGCGGCAGACGGCGCTACTGCCCTTGCCTGCACCGACCGGGACGGACTGTACGGCACCATCAAGCACCTCAAGGCATGCATGGCGGCGGGCATCGACCCCATTGTGGGGGTGGACCTTGCGGTTTTTGACGACGACGGCGATCACCGCACGCAGGTAGCCGGCAGGGTAGTGGTGCTTGCGCGCGGCAACAATCATGGTGCCGGGTACCGTGCGCTGTGCCGGCTGGTGTCCGATGCCCACGCCAGGACCTCAGGCAAAGCCGGAGGCGCCGTGCCGGCCGCCGTCACCCGGGCCGAACTCGCTTCCCGCACCCTTGACCCCCAAACCCTCAAGCCGGTGCTGACCGTCCTGATTGGACCGGATTCCGACGTCGGACGGGCCATGGGAGGCCGGCGCTACCTTCGTCCCCGGACCCTGTTCAAGCAATGGCTCGATGCCATGCCCGAAGGAACTGTGGTGGCGGAGATCGTCTCCCAGCTCAGCGCTCCGGGGACTCCGTTCAGCACCGCTCATGCGGTCCGCATGCTCAGGCTCGCCGAGGAACACCATGTACCCGCAATCCTCACCAACGCGGTCAGGTACTGCGCCGCGGACGGCGCACCAACCGCCGATGTCCTGGACTCTGCCCGGACGCTGAAGTCCCTTCCCGAACTGGCAGGCGAACCGCTTCTGCAGCCAACCGGGCAGGGATGGCTGAAATCCCCGGAACAGATGCTGGGGCTGGGAAAGGAGATCATTTCCGCTGCCGGGTATGGTGCCGCAGACCTCAAGCAGCTGATGGCGCAGACAGAAGCGCTCGCCGACCTCTGCCGGATAGACCCCACCACTGATATGGGGTGGAAGCAACCCGTGGTTCCTGAAGCCTCTGTGATTGGCATCAGCCAGGATCCACACTCTGAACTGATCCAGCGCTGCCATGCAGGGATCAGCAGGCGTTTCCCGGGAATCACCGGCAAGCGGGAACAGGAGATGCTGTCCCGGCTGGAGCATGAGCTTGGCATCATCAACAACCTCGGTTTTTCCTCCTATTTCCTGACGGTGGCGGAGGTGTCCCGGATGATCCAGGACATGGGGGTCAGGGCGGCAGCCAGGGGATCCGGTGCCTCCAGCCTGGTCAACTACCTGATCGAGGTCAGCCATGTGAATCCCCTCCAGCACGACCTGATTTTTGAACGGTTCCTGTCCAACGACCGTGCCACGCTGCCGGACATCGACATTGATGTTGAGAGCGCCGAACGCCACAACGTGTACCGCAGGATTTTTGACCGGTTCGGTTCAGAGCGGGTCACCCTGATGAGCATGCAAAACGGATACCGGGCGCGGGGGGCGGTCCGCGACGCCGGGCTGGCGCTGGGCATGGACGATGGCGAGGTGGGGGAGATCGCCAAGCAGTTGTGGCGCTTTTCCGCCCGGAAGTTCCGTGAAGCCCTGCAGGAAAAACCCGAACTCCGTGAGTTCGCCGGCAGGGTGGAGCAGCGCGACACTGACGGGAACCAGCAGCTTGACCTGCTGGTGGACCTCACCGAACGCCTGGACCGGCTGCCCCGTCACATCTCCATGCACCCGTGCGGGGTGATCCTGGGCGATGCCACGCTCCTGGACCGCACCCCGGTCCAGCCAAGCGGCCTCGGGCTGCCCATGAGCCAGTTCGACAAACACGACATGGACCCCATGGGCATGCTCAAACTCGATGTCCTGGGCGTGCGCATGCAAAGCGCCATGGCCTTCGCGGTCCGTGAGATCATCCGCATCCATCCCAGCAAGGAAGAGGTGGTGGCAGCGGGAAAGCATCCGGCAGGGCCTGACGGCACAGGCCCTGACTACATCGCCGGGGACGGCCGGATCGACCTCAACGCCGTCCCCCTCGATGACGAACCCACTTATGAACTGATCAGAAGCACACATACCCTTGGCTGCTTCCAGATTGAATCCCCGGGGCAGCGGGAACTGATTGGGAAGATGGCGCCCCGGGAGTTCAACGACCTCATCATCGATATTTCGCTGTTCCGTCCCGGACCCATGAAATCCGACATGGTGCGGCCCTTCCTGGAACACCGGCACGGGTTCGCCCCCGAGGTCTATCCCCACCCGGACCTTAAACCGGTGCTGCAGGAAACCCATGGCGTCACGGTGTTCCACGAACAGATCCTGAAGACCCTCGACATCATGACCGGCTGCGGGCTGGCCAAGGCCGACGAGTTCCGCAGGGCGTTGAGCAACGAGACCGGTGAAGCGCAGGTGGAGGAGTACTTTAGGCGGAACGCCAAGGCCAGGGGGTACACCCCTGAGGTGGTAGACAAGGTCTGGGGGACTTTGAAGTCCTTTGCCAGTTTCGGTTTCTGCAAAGCCCACGGGGCAGCATTCGCCGTCCCCACCTACCAGTCCGCATGGCTGAAGACACACCACCCTGAAGCGTTCCTTGCCGGCTTGTGGGAGCACGATCCCGGGATGTATCCCAAGAGGCTGCTGGTGGCCGAAGCCCGCCGGCTGGGCATTCCCATCCTTCCCCTGGACATCAACAGGAGCAAAGCCGAATACCGGGTGGAGCGGATCGGGTCCGGCCGGGACGCCGGCAGGCTCGGGATCCGGCTCAGCCTGAACGGGATCTACGGGCTGTCGGCTGCCGAATTGAAGCGGACAGTGGCCGGCCAGCCGTATGACTCACTGGCGGACCTCCGCGCGCGCTCGCGGCTCAGCAAGCCAAGCATCCGGCGGCTCGCGCAGCTTGGAGCCTTTGATGCCCTGCACAAGGAAGCAGGGGGAGTGGCAAACCGGGCTGACCTGGTTCACCACCTGCAGCAGCTCCAGTCGGCCAACGGCGCCCGTAAAGGGGTGGACGTGCTGGAAGGGCAATTGTCCCTTCCCCTGGGCGATATTGAACTGCGCAACATCAAGCCCGGGCTCCCAGCCCCGACGCTGGTGGAAAACGTCCGGGCAGAACTTGACCTCATGGCCGTGGATGTCAGCACGCACTTGATGGACAGCCACCGGCCCCTGCTGGGCAGGCTGGGCGTCACCACTGCCGACAAACTCCTCAGCCTGCGCAACGGGACAGAAGTGCTGGTGGCAGGAGTACGGGTTGCCACCCAGACCCCGCCCATGCGTGGTGGCAGGAGGGTGGTGTTCATCAGCATCGACGACGGCACGGGCTGCGTCGATTCCGTCTTCTTCCATGAAGCCCAGGAAAGTGCCGGGCCGCTCCTGTTCGGAACCCGCCTGTTGTTGATCCGCGGCACCACCCGAAGGACCGGCCCCCGGGGGATCAGCCTGAGTGCAAGCATGGCCTGGGACCTGAGCCGGACGGAGACATTGCCCTTCCCGGAAGCCACACCGGCCGCTGCCCAGGACGGCCCGCATCCCCTGGACGGCATCAGCAGGACACTGGCCATCACCGGTTTTAACGGCTAATGGTGCTGTGTGCCGCGTTGGTCGGCCCTTACCTGAACCGATAGCATTGACGGTGGCTGGCTGTGGTCCCCGTATGCCACAAGCTATGAAGCCTTAACTTTGAATAGGAGACACCCGTGTCAGATGCCCAGCAGATCACCCTTCTCGTCGATGGCGAAGAGACCAAGGTGACTACCGGGACAACCGCTGCGGAACTCTTCTTTGAGCGCCGTGACGTCGTTGTGGCCCGCGTTAACGGTGAACTGAAGGACCTTGACCAGGAACTGCCCGAAGGCGCCGAGGTGGAAGGCGTCACCATTGATTCCCCCGATGGCCTGAACGTCCTCCGCCACTCCACCGCCCACGTCATGGCCCAGGCCGTGCAGCAGCTGCGTCCCGACGCCAAGCTTGGCATCGGCCCCTACATCACCGATGGTTTCTACTTCGACTTCGACGTTGCCGAGCCCTTCACTCCCGAGGACCTCAAGACCCTCGAAAAAATGATGCTCAAGATCGTCAACCAGAACCAGAAGTTCGTCCGCCGCGTCGTCTCGGAGGACGAGGCCCGCGAAGCCATGAAGAACGAGCCCTACAAGCTCGAACTGCTGGGAAAGAAGAACGACGCCGCCGAGGCCGGCGAGGGCGTCAACGTGGAGGTCGGCGCCGGCGACATCACCATCTACGACAACGTGGAGCGCAAGGAAGGCACCACCGTCTGGTGCGACCTTTGCCGCGGCCCGCACCTGCCCAACACCAAGATGATCTCCAACGCCTTCGCGCTGACCCGGTCGTCGTCGGCCTACTGGCTGGGCAACCAGAAGAACCAGCAGCTGCAGCGCATCTACGGCACCGCCTGGCCCACCAAGGACGCCCTGAAGGCATACCAGGAGCGCATCGCCGAGGCCGAGCGGCGCGACCACCGCAAGCTCGGTTCGGAGCTGGACCTCTTCTCCTTCCCGGACGAGCTGGGCTCCGGCCTGCCCGTCTTCCACCCCAAGGGCGGCATCATCCGCAAGGAGATGGAGGACTACTCGCGCCAGCGGCACGTTGAGGCCGGCTACGAGTTCGTCTACACCCCGCACATCACCAAGGGCCACCTGTACGAGGTCTCCGGGCACCTGGACTGGTACAAGGACGGCATGTTCCCCGCCATGCACGTCGACGCCGAACTCAATGAGGACGGCACCGTGCGCAAACCCGGCCAGGATTACTACCTGAAGCCGATGAACTGCCCCATGCACAACCTCATCTTCCGCTCCCGCGGCCGGTCCTACCGCGAACTGCCGCTGCGGCTGTTCGAATTCGGATCGGTCTACCGCTACGAGAAGTCCGGCGTGGTGCACGGCCTCACCCGCGTCCGTGGCATGACACAGGACGACGCCCACATCTACTGCACCCGCGAGCAGATGAAGGACGAGCTCACCAAGACCCTGACCTTCGTCCTGGACCTGCTCAAGGACTACGGGCTGAACGACTTCTACCTGGAGCTGTCCACCAAGGACCCGGAGAAGTACGTTGGCGACGACGCCACCTGGGAGGAAGCCACCAGGACCCTTTCCGAGGTGGCCCAGGAGTCCGGGCTGGAACTGGTGCCGGATCCGGGCGGAGCCGCTTTCTACGGTCCCAAGATTTCCGTGCAGGCCAAGGACGCGCTGGGCCGTACCTGGCAGATGTCCACCATCCAGCTGGACTTCAACCTGCCCGAGCGCTTCGAACTCGAATTCCAGGCCGCCGACGGCAGCCGGCAACGCCCCGTGATGATCCACCGTGCCCTCTTCGGCTCGGTGGAGCGGTTCATGGGCGTCCTCACCGAGCACTACGCCGGGGCGTTCCCCGCGTGGCTGGCTCCGGTCCAGGTGGTGGGCATCCCCGTAGCGGAGGCGTTCAACGAGTACATGTTCGACGTCGTCGACCAGCTTAAGGCGGAGGGTATCCGCGCCGAGGTGGACACCACTTCGGACCGGTTCCCCAAGAAGATCCGCACCGCCAGCAAGGACAAGATCCCGTTCGTGCTGATCGCCGGCGGCGACGACGCGGAGGCGGGCGCAGTTTCATTCCGTTTCCGCGACGGCAGCCAGGACAACGGCGTGCCGGTTGCGGAAGCAGTCAAGCGGATCACCGACGCCGTCCGCAACCGGACCAGCTAGCCGAACGGAAGCAGCACAGTGCAGGAGAACACAGGCGCAGGATATCCAGGCGATGCCGGCGTTACCGACGACTTTGCCCTCGCCGGTGTCCCCGACGCCTTCCAGCGCCTGTGGACTCCGCACCGCATGGCCTACATCAAAGGCGGGCAGCACCAGTTCAAGAACGAAAACGACTGCCCGTTCTGTGTAGGCCCGAACAGGACTGACGAAGAGGCCCTCATCGTCTACCGCGGCCGGACCTGCTATGTGGTGCTGAACTTGTTTCCCTACAACCCTGGGCATCTTCTGGTCTGTCCGTACCGGCACATCCCGGACTACACGGACCTGACGGTTGAAGAGACAGCTGAATTCGCCGACCTGACCCAGACCGCCATGCGGGTCCTGCGCAAGGTGTCCAACCCCGGCGGGTTCAACCTGGGGATGAACCAGGGGGTGGTGGGGGGAGCCGGCATCTCCGCACACCTGCACCAGCACATCGTTCCCCGTTGGGGCGGTGACGGTAACTTCTTCCCCATCATCGCCCAGACCAAGGCCATCACCCAGACCCTTGATGAGGTCCGGCGGCAGGTGGCTGAAGCCTGGCCCGGGGAGTCGGATGCTGAATAGGCACGCCCGCGGATTCTTCACCGCGCTGTTTACCCCGCTGGCCCGCTGGCTCCTGAAGATCGGTGTCTCCCCGGACGCGGTGACCATCCTCGGCACCGCAGGGGTCGCTGCCGGGGCCCTGGTTTTCTACCCGCTGGGCCAGCTCTTCTGGGGCACCCTCTTCATCACGGCTTTCATCTTTTCCGACGTCCTGGACGGCATCATGGCGCGGATGCAGGGCGTGAAGAGCCGCTGGGGGAACTTCCTCGACTCAACCCTGGACCGGATTGCCGACGGTGCCCTGTTCGCGGGGGTGTCCATCTGGTTCTTTACCGGCGGCAACAACATGGCCATCGCCGTATCAGCCCTGCTCTGCCTTGTCCTGGGCATGGTGGTCTCCTACGCCCGGGCCAAAGCGGAGTCCCTGGGCTTCACGGCGAACGTGGGGGTCGCAGAGCGGGCCGAACGCCTGGTCTCCGTCCTGGTCATCACCGGGCTGACCGGCCTTGGGCTCCCGCCCGTGGTGCTCCTGGTCACCCTGGTCCTCCTGGCCGCAGCCAGCCTCATTACCGTGGTCCAGCGCGTCCTCTCGGTGCGCCGGCAGGCGCTGGCGGAACCGACGCCGGCTGATTAGACATGATTAAGCCGGCCGGGCGGCAGGGGACTAGGATATAAGTGCCCGGTCAATGGACCCGGCAATCCGTGCGTGCACGTCCGGCAGCTGCCGCCGCATGCCCGGCGAAGATCATCTAGCTACCCATAGGGGTTTTTGTGTCTACACCTGATGTAAGCAACGAGGCCGGTTCGCCCGCGAACAGCGTCACGGGCAGCAGCCGCGTGAAGCGCGGCATGGCCGAGATGCTCAAGGGCGGCGTCATCATGGACGTCGTCAACGTCGAGCAGGCCCGCATCGCCGAAGATGCCGGTGCCGTGGCAGTCATGGCGCTCTGAAGACCAGCGGAATCCGGGCGCCGGGTGACGTGAAGCGCGGCATGGCCGAGATGCTCAAGGGCGGCGTCATCATGGACGTCGTCAACGTCGAGCAGGCCCGCATCGCCGAAGATGCCGGTGCCGTGGCAGTCATGGCGCTGGAGCGTGTCCCGGCCGATATCCGTGCCCAGGGCGGCGTGTCCCGCATGTCCGATCCCGACATGATCGACCAGATCATTGATGCCGTCTCCATCCCGGTCATGGCAAAGGCCCGCATCGGCCACTTCGTCGAAGCCCAGGTTCTGCAGTCCCTCGGCGTCGACTACATCGACGAGTCCGAGGTCCTGACCCCGGCCGACTACGTCAACCACATCGACAAGTGGAACTTCAAGGTTCCCTTCGTCTGTGGCGCCACCAACCTCGGTGAGGCCCTGCGCCGCATCAACGAAGGTGCGGCCATGATCCGGTCCAAGGGCGAGGCCGGCACCGGCGATGTCTCCAACGCCACCGGGCACATGCGCAAGATCCGCTCCGAAATCGCCAAGCTCGCCGCCCTGCCCGAGGACGAGCTCTACGTCGCGGCCAAGGAACTGCAGGCCCCGTACGAACTGGTCAAGGAAGTCGCCGCCGCCGGCAAGCTTCCCGTGGTGCTCTTCACCGCCGGCGGCATCGCCACCCCCGCTGACGCTGCCATGATGATGCAGCTCGGCGCCGACGGCGTCTTCGTCGGCTCCGGCATCTTCAAGTCCGGCAACCCCGCCCAGCGCGCCGCCGCCGTCGTCAAGGCCACCACCTTCTTCGACGACCCCGACGTCATCGCCAAGGCCTCCCGCGGCCTGGGCGAAGCCATGGTGGGCATCAATGTCGACGAGATCCCCCAGCCGCACCGTCTCGCCGAGCGCGGCTGGTAGCTCTCCGTTCTGGCGCGCCCTGGGTGGGCGCCGGGCGGCGCGATCCTCTGCGTGCTATTCCCCGCGCTTCGTTGGCAGCTTTCGTGGCTTGCTGGGGGCGCGGGGCCCCTTTTACGCACGCTGCCGGACCGCACCGTCCGGCGCCGGGTGCCCGCTCGTTTTGTTTAGGTAGTAATGACGCCGGTTCCTCACCTTTTCCTGGTGGGGGACCGGCGTCGTCCGTTTTTAAGCTTTTGGAACCATCGATTGCTCCGTAACTGCCGTTTTGGGGCCTGAAAACGGCAGTTACTCAGCAATCGATGGGGGTTACTCCAGGCCGCGGCGCTTTAGCAGCGGCTCCAGGCGCGCGTCGCGGCCCCTCAGGATCCGGAACGAGTCCAAGGGGTCGCGGCTGTTGCCGCGGGAGAGCAGCTCCTGGCGGAACCGTTCGCCGTTGGCACGGGTCAGGCCGCCGTTCTCGCGGAACCAGTCCACGGTTTCGGCGTCCAGCACCTCGCTCCAGATATAGGAGTAGTAGCCCGCCGCGTATCCGGCCCCCGCGAAGATGTGCTGGAAGTATCCGGTCCGGTACCGCGGCGGAATCAAGGGGTGGGCAATTCCGGCGGAAGCCAGGGCCTTGGCCTCGAACTCCAACGCGTCCCCGGGAACGCCGCCCGGCTCCAGCACATGCCATGCCAGGTCAAGAAGGGCAGCTCCCAGGTACTCCGCGGTGGCAAAACCCTCACCCCAGAGCCGGGACTCCTCCAGCCGGTCGACGATGTCCTGCGGAAGTGGCTGGCCGGTGAGATGGTGGCGTGCGTAGTTGGACAACACCTCCGGCCACATGATCCACATTTCGTTCACCTGCGAGGGATACTCCACGAAGTCCCGCGGCACGGCAGTCCCCGAGAAGCGAGGATAGGTAACGTTGGAGAACAGGCCGTGCAGCGCGTGGCCGAACTCGTGGAACAGGGTCCGCAGCTCGTCCAGGGTGAGAAGAGTCGGCTCGCCGGCGGGCGGCTTGGAAATGTTGAGGGTATTGACCACCACGGGCTGGGTGCCCAGCAGGTCCGACTGGTCAACGAGCGAGTTCATCCACGCGCCGCCCCGCTTCGATTCACGCGCGTAGTAGTCGCCCAGGAACAGCCCCAGTGCACTGCCGTCCTCATTGCGTACTTCCCAGATGCGCACGTCCGGGTGGTAGCCCTGGAGATCGGCCCGCTCGTGGAAAGTGATCCCATACAGCGACGTGGCTGCAAAGAAGACGCCGTCGGTGATGGTGCGGTTGAGTTCAAAGTAGGGCCTGAGTGCCTGTTCGTCGACGTCGTATTTTTCCCGCCGCACCTTCGCAGAGTAGTAGGCCCAGTCCCAGGCTTCCAGCGGGTGGCCGGCAACCTCGGCCAGCGCTGCCGCCTCGGCGTCGGCGTTGCGGATCGCGGCCGACGCCATCCGGTTCAGCATGGTCCGGACGGCTTCGAAATCCGGGGCGGTCTGGCGGTCCGCCACCAGCTCTGCATAGTTGTCGAATCCCAGCAAACTTGCCTTCTCCGCCCGCAGCTCCGCCATTGACCTGGCGAGGTCAAGGACATCCAGGCTGCCGCCGTCGCTGCCCCTCGCTACGGAAGCTTCAAACAGTCGACGGCGGATGTCCCGGTTCTCGAGGGCGGCCAGTGCAGGCTGGTTGCCGGGCTGGATCAGGGTGAGCAGGTATTTTCCGTCGTGACCGGCGGCGCGGGCTGCTTCTGCAGCACTGGCGACGTCGTCGGCCGGCAGTCCGGCCAAGTCGCTTACATCGTCCAGCAGCAGTGCGGCGGACTTCATCCCTTCCTTGACCCGCTGGCCGAACTCGGTGCCCAGCCGGGCCAGTTCGGCGTTGATGGCGCGCAGCCGTTCCTGGCCCGGTGCTTCAAGCTGGATGCCTGATTGGCGGAACTCCTTGAGGTATTCCTCCACCAGGCGGGCGGACTCGGGATCGCAGTTTTCCGTACCAATGGCGGCAAAGCGCTCATAGAGACCCCTGTTGAGGTACACCTCGTCCTGGTGGGCGGAGAACCGCGGGGACAGCTCCGTTTCGAGCTCCCGGATCTGCTCTGTTGCGTCGGCAGACACCAGGGTGAAGAACGCCGCGGCCGCGCGGTTCAGCAGCTGCCCGGAGCGTTCCATGGCCAGGGCCGTGTTCTCGAACGTGGCTGGCTGGGCATTGCCGGTGATGGTCCTGATCTCGTCCAGGTGGGCAGACAATCCTGCCTCGATTGCTTCCCGGTACTCCTCCGCAGTGAGGGCCTCGAAGGGCGGCAGGCCGTAGGACAGGGGACTGGCGGCAAGAAGCGGGTTGGTCATGGGCTAAACCTTTCACAGCGGGACAGGCTTCTCAATTGCGGGCTGGGCGCGTCCTCCCAGCTGGTAACCCTACAATGGCCGCTATACGGTCCGGCCCGGACCGCATTCACCGCGTCCTGCAGGGGACGCGCAACGGTTTGTCAATGATGAAAGGACCGTGGCCCATGACCAAGGGTGGCACCGGGCAGGGGGCCTTCTTCCGGGGAATGCCGTTCCGGTGGGTCGGCCCGGGCGCAATCGTGGTGCTGGCGATGGCCTACGGCATCTTCTGGTTCCTTGCACGGCCGGCGGGCGAACCCGTCCTGGGGCATGTAGGGCAACTCTTCGGCGGCGAATCCGTCCTGCTGTATTCGATCGCGCTGGTCCTGGTCAGCACCCTGCCCCACGTTGAACCTGTTTTCGGCGGCATCGACCACGCAGCCATCTGGCACCGCAGGGCGGCGATGACGGCAACCATCCTCTTGCTGCCGCATATCGAACTTGCCGCCAATCCAGAGGCAACCAGCGTGGGCAAGACGTTGGCCGTGATTGCCATCAGCGGGCTCGCCGCGTTGGTTGTATGGGCAGTCCTGCCACGCTGGCGGACCATACTTCCCGCGCCTGTCCGCAGGCTGGTCCGCACCTCGTTGGAGACCAGGCCGGTCCAGCTGGCCGCCCGCCTGCTGGGTGGCTACGAGCGGTGGCGCGGCTTCCACCGGCTGACGGGCCTGTTCCTGGCCGCCGGATTCCTGCACGGCCTGCTCGATGCCAGTGCGTTCGAGGCTGTGCCCGCACTTCGCTGGAGCTACGTGGCCATCGGTGGAACCGGGTTGGGCTTCTATGCCTACCGCGAACTGCTGGCACGGCATTTCCTGCCCCACCACGACTACCAGGTGGCAGCGGTTCGGCCGGTTGCGCCGGACCTGGTGGAAGTAGCACTGCGGCCCCTGGGCCGGCCGCTGGCCTTCAAGCCCGGGCAGTTCGCCATGGTCTACCTGGAAACAGCGGATGGCTGGCAGCGGCACCCCTTTTCCATTTCGGGGCCGGCGCTGGAAGGCGGAATCAGCATTACGGTCAAGGCGCTGGGCGACCATACGGCCAGGCTTCCGGACATGGTCCAGCCGGGTATGCCGGCCGTGGTTGGCGGACCCTACGGACGCTTTGACCGGCACCGCGGAACAGCGCATCAGGTCTGGATTGCCGGCGGTGTGGGAATCACGCCCTTCCTCAGCTGGCTGCGGTCCCTGGACGGCGGGCTCCAGGACGATGTCCATTTCTTCGTCACCTCAGCGGGCCCGTCCCCCTTTGCCGATGAGATCTTAGCCATCGCCCGGGACCAGCCACGGCTCACGGTCCACTTGGTGGACACCGTGAAGGATGGACGGCTGACCCCGGAGGCGGTACTGGCCGCCATAGGTACCGGACCCCGCGCGCTCTCGGTATTCATGGGCGGACCGGACGCCATGCTGCGGCAGTTCCGCAAAGCCTTCCGGGCCGCGGGGGTCCGCAGGGCCAACATCCACCGGGAGTATTTCCAGTGGCGGTGACCTGCGATACGGCAGTCCGGCAGGATTGCCGTTCAGCGGTGGTTAAGGTCAGGAATGTCCCACGTCAGCGGGGCCGCCGGGCAGCGTGCTCACGGGCCAGGACGGCGTAGGTGTCGTCCGGGTTGCCCGGGGAGAAGCTGCCGAACTTCCGCTCCGCCGCGGTGCGGATCAGGAAGTCGGCAATGGCGGGGTTCTTGGGCAGCAGCGAGCCGTGAAGGTAGCTGGCAACGATGTTGCGGTACCGGGCCCCTTCATGGCCGTCGTTGCTGTTGTTTCCCGTTCCCTTGGCCACGGTACCGAGAGGCCGCACACCGCTGCCCAGCGTGGTCTGGCCGCTGTGGTTTTCGTAGCCCAGGACTTCGCCGAACTCCGTGGTGGAGACCTTGACGTTGCCGATCAGGCGCTCATCGCTGCCGTGGGTTTCCACGTCCAGGATGCCGATGCCGGGAATGACGGCGCCGGTGCGGGTTTTGAAGTACCGGCCAAAGAGCTGGTAGAGACCGCAAATGACCAGCATCGGCGCACCGTCCTCGGCCAGTTCCTTGAGCTGGCCGGCCCGTGCCTGCAGATCGTCCTGGATCACCAGTTGCCCGCTGTCCTGGCCTCCGCCGCCGACAATGATGTCCACGTCCTCGGGGAAGGGGTCGCCCACGTTGTACTCCAGCAGTTCCGGGGTGTACCCGTGCCAGTCGATCCGGCGCTTCAGGACCAGGGCGTTGCCCCAGTCGCCGTAAATGTTCATGTCTCGCGGGTAGAGCTGGACCACGCGGAGGATTCCCTTGGATTGGCCGCCGGCGGCCGCTGCTTCTGCCGGATTCACGAGACAACCTCCACGGTGGTGATTTTGGCCAGCTCGCGGCGGATGGCCAGCATAGCGGTGTAGGTACAAAAGATGCGTTTTGGCTTGTCCCGGCCTTCCCGGATAAAGGCCGCCAGTGCGGCGGAGATATCGGTCTGCACCGCTCCGACCCGGACGTCGTCGTACTGGAGCCGCAGCGCCATGTCGTAGGCGCGTGATCCGGTGAGCACGTCCACGCCGCCTTCGCGCAGGGAGTCGAATTCCACGTCCCAGAGCCAGGACATGTCCCGTCCATCTGCGTAGTTGTCGTTGATGGCGATCATGGTGGCGTAGCCCTCGGCGGGGAAGGATTTCAGTCCAAGCCGGAAACCGCTGGGGTTCTTCACCAGCACAAGGTCCAGCGGACGGCCATCGACGGTAAGGCTTTCACCGCGGCCAAAGGCCGGCGCCACCTTGGACAGGGCTTCGAGCAAGGTGGCATGGTCTGCGGCGGCGGCACCTCCGCCGCAGATGCTGCGTGCCAGCGTCAGAGCCGCGGCAGCGTTGAAAATGTTGTACACACCGCGCAGCTTCATCGCCGTGGTGACCGTACCGCCGTCGTACTCAAACTCGGCGCTGTCCGCGCCCACTTTGCGGAGTACGACGTCGGCCGCGGGCTTTTCCGGCAGGCCCGCCGGGGCGGGGGAGCCTGGGGCGGCGCGCATGTCATCGTCGTTGGGAAAGGTGCCCAGCAGGGAGTCGTCAAGGCCGAAGTACTTGACCTCCTGTCCCGTGAGCGTGTCCGCGATCCTGGCAACCCTTGGGTCCTCGCGGTTCAGGACAACCGTTCCGGTGGTTTTGGCAGCGATGTGCTGCAGGAGCTGCGCCGTTTTGTCGATCTCGCCGAAGCGGTCCAGCTGGTCGCGCAGCACGTTGAGGAGCAGACAGTACCGGGGCGGGACGCTGTTCACGAAATGGACAGCATGGGCTTCGTCCAATTCCAGCACTGCGATGTCCGCGTCCAGCCGGCCGCGGAGGTCCACTTCGCCCAGCAGGGCCGCCGCCACACCCCGGGTGAAGTTGCTGCCGGTGCGGTTGGTGAAGACCTTCAGGCCCTGGCTTTCCAGCAGTTCAACCACCATTTTGGTGGTGGTGGTCTTGCCGTTGGTGCCGCTGACCACCGCCACGCCGTGGGGCAGCGTGGTGAGTGTCCGCCGCATGAAGCCGGGGTCGATTTTCTCAACCACGAGTCCTGGAAGGGCGGACCCGCCGCCCCGCAGCCGGGACACCCTGCGGACCAGCTTGCCGAGCGGAACACTGAAGAAGACCATGTTTTGAATATATCCCAGCAGCGGCATGCAACCTTTGCCGGCCGCGTCCGCACGGCAGCAGCGAAGGGGTTGTGGCACGTATGCTGGAGGGATGACAAACCCCCCTTCTGCTGCTCCTGCGCGCGTGGGATCGGGCCTGCGGATTGGCGTCCTGGCCCTCCAGGGAGACTTCCGCGAGCACCTGCGCGCCGCCGAAGCCACCGGTGCCCGGGGTGTGGCTGTCCGCCGCCCCGGGGAGCTGGACGGCCTGGACGGCCTCATCATTCCCGGTGGCGAGTCCACCACGATCGACAAGCTGGCGCGGGCTTTTGACCTTGCCGACCCGCTCCGCAAGTACATCGCCGAGGGCCTGCCTGTCTACGGCTCCTGCGCAGGGATGATCCTGCTGGCCTCTGATATCGCCGATCCCGCCACCGATCTTTCGGGTGCCCCCCAGCAGACGTTCGGCGGCCTGGACATCACTGTCCGCCGCAATGCCTTCGGCCGGCAGCGCGAGTCCTTTGAAACCGACCTGGACTTCAAGGGACTGGACTTCAGCGCCACCGAATCGGGCGTTGAACCCGTGCACGCCGTATTCATCCGCGGCCCCTGGGTGGAGCGGGTGGGCGCGGACGTGGAGGTCCTGGCCCAGGTGGAACCGGCGGACCCCGACCAGGCGTCCCACGCCGCATCGCTCCCGGGGACGGCTAGAATTGTCGCAGTGCGTTCCGGCCAGCTGCTGGCCACCTCCTTCCATCCGGAAGTGACCGGCGAGAAACGCGTACACGAACTTTTTATCCGCATGATCAGAGGAGAAGCGTAAAGCATGTCAGGCCACTCCAAATGGGCAACGACCAAGCACAAAAAGGCGATCATTGACAGCCGCCGCGCAAAGTCGTTCGCCAAGCTGATCAAGAACATCGAAGTTGCCGCCAGGATGGGCGGCCCGGACCTCGCCGGCAACCCCGGCCTGGAACTTGCCGTCACCAAGGCGAAGAAAACCTCCGTCCCCAATGACAACATCGACCGTGCCATCAAGCGCGGCGCCGGCCTCACCGGCGAAGTGGTGGACTACACCGAGATCATGTACGAAGCCCGCGGTCCCCAGGGCTCCGCGCTGCTGATCGAGTGCCTTACCGACAACAAGAACCGTGCAGCTTCCGAGGTACGCCTGGCCATTTCCCGCAATGGGGGGACCATCGCCGACCCCGGCTCCGTCAGTTATCTTTTCACCCGCAAGGGCGTCGTGAACCTGCCCAAGAACGGCCTCAGCGAGGACGATGTCCTGATGGCCGTCCTCGAGGCAGGCGCGGAGGAAGTCAAGGACAACGGCGAGACGTTCGAGATCCACTCGGAACCGGGTGATCTTCCCGCCATCCGCGAGGCCCTCAAGGAAGCCGGCATCGAGTACGACACCGACGAAGTCGAGTTCGTGCCCTCCATGCAGGTGGAGCTGGATGTGGACGGCGCCCGCAAGTTCCTGAAGCTTGCCGATGCCCTCGAAGACCTCGACGACGTCCAGAACGTCTACAGCAACGCCGACCTCAGCGACGAAGTCCAGGCTGCCCTGGAATCCGAGTGACGCCCGGCGGTGCCAGCTGAAACTGCACGCCTGTGACGCTGCGCGTACTCGGGGTTGACCCGGGACTGACCCGTTGCGGCATTGGCGTGGTGGACGTCGAGCGGAACAGGCGTGCCACCATGGTGGCTGTTGGCGTGGTGGGCACCTCGCCCGAGGAGTCGCTGGACCAGCGGCTCCTGGTGATCGCCCTGGCCATCGACGAGTGGCTGGACCGCTACGAACCCCAGGTGCTCGCCGTCGAACGCGTCTTTTCCCAGCTCAACGTCAGCACGGTCATGGGCGTGGCCCAGGCCTCCGGCGTGGTCATTGCCGCCGCCGCACGCCGCGGAATCCCCGTAGCGTTGCACACGCCGTCGGAAGTCAAAGCCGCGGTGACCGGAAGCGGATCCTCCAACAAGGACGCCGTGACCAAACTGGTCACCAAGATCCTGCGCCTTGACGCACCGCCGCGCCCGGCCGACGCAGCGGACGCCCTGGCGCTGGCCATCACGCACGCGTGGCGCGCGGGAAGCGGTGCGGCCGTAGCCACCACGGGTCCCGGCAGTTCATCACTGACGCCTGCCCAGCGGGCCTGGGCCGATGCTGAGGCCAAGGCGCGCCGTGCACGGTGATGTCCCTGCCGCTTGCTAGGGTATTCGTAGATATGTTCGGATAGCCGGGTCCTCACTGTGAGGCCGGCGGTACAACGGGAGCCCGGCCTTGATCAGTTTCCTCCGCGGAACCGTAGCGCATGTTGGCCTGTCCACGGCCGTGATCGACCTCAACGGTGCGGGGATGAGCGTCAATGCCACGCCGCAGACGCTCAGCCGGCTGCATGTTGGCGAACAGGGCCAGCTGTTCACGTCCCTGATTGTCCGGGAAGATTCGCTGACGCTCTTTGGCTTCGACTCCGACGACGAACGTGAGGTTTTTGACATCCTGCTCAGTGTCAGCGGGGTGGGTCCAAGACTTGCCCTTGCAGTCCTGGCCGTCCACGATCCCGAAGCCATCAGGGTTGCAGCGCACACAGGGGACAGCAAGACCTTCACGAAGGTGCCGGGGATCGGTCCCAAGGTGGCCGGCAGGATCGTGCTGGAGCTGGCCGGAAAGCTCGTCCCGCACGGAACTGCCACTGCCCCTGGGGCCGCTACCCCTGCAGAAGCCGCCTGGAAGCCCCAAGTGGTGGCGGCCATGACCAGCCTGGGCTGGTCCGAGAAGGATGCCTCCAGCAGCATCGACAAAGCGCTGGCCGAGGACCCCGAAGTGTCCTTCCGCGGCAACGTGCCTGAAATCCTGCGCACCACGCTCCGATGGCTGGGCCAGGACGGCGCACGGGCAGGCAACCGCGTAGGCAGCCGTGGCTGAACCGTCCCTGGTTGCAGCGGGGGAGGAGCCGGAGGAGCGTGCCATTGAGGCAGCCCTTAGGCCAAAGAACCTGGACGACTTCGTTGGCCAGCACCGGGTGCGCAAGCAGCTGTCGCTGGTGCTCCAGGCTTCCCGGATGCGCGGACGGACCGCTGACCATGTGCTCTTCTCCGGCCCTCCCGGCCTCGGCAAGACCACCCTGGCCATGATCGTTGCCGCTGAGATGAATGCCCCGCTCCGGCTCAGCAGCGGACCTGCCATCCAGCACGCCGGGGACCTCGCAGCAATCCTGTCCTCGCTCTCCGAGGGTGAGGTCCTGTTCCTCGACGAGATCCACCGGATGTCCCGGCCTGCTGAAGAAATGCTCTACATGGCCATGGAAGACTTCCGCGTTGACATCGTGGTGGGCAAAGGCGCCGGTGCCACGGCCATCCCACTGGAGCTTCCGCCATTCACGCTGGTGGGCGCCACCACCCGCGCCGGCCTGCTCCCGGGACCCCTGCGCGACAGGTTCGGCTTCACCGGCCACCTCGAGTTCTACTCGGTCCCGGAGCTGGAACTGGTGCTGCGCCGTTCTGCCGGCCTGCTGGACCTGAAGGTCAATTCGGCCGGATTCGCTGAAATCGCCGGCCGTTCCCGCGGCACACCCCGTATCGCCAACCGGCTGCTGCGGCGTGTCCGGGACTGGGCGCTGGTGCACGGCGTCGAACAAATCGACGCCAGGACCGCCTCCGCTGCCCTGGATATGTATGAAGTGGACAAAAAGGGCCTGGACCGGCTGGACCGCGCAGTCCTCGATGCCCTCATCACCAAGTTCGGCGGCGGGCCCGTCGGTCTGTCCACCCTTGCCATCGCCGTCGGGGAAGAAACCGAAACGGTTGAGACTGTTGCCGAGCCCTTCCTGGTCCGGGAGGGCCTGCTGGGCCGCACGCCGCGCGGCAGGATCGCCATGGCGCCGGCCTGGACGCATCTGGGCTACGCCATCCCGTCCGGCGTGTTCGCACAGGAGCAGCTTGACCTTTTCGAACCCGAAGACGCCGCTTCAACCGCGGAGGACTGGGCCCCGGAGAGCCAATAGCAGGCTGCCTCCAGCTTTTCCCTTTAGACTGGTATGACGCCCGGCACGTTCGGGTCTTTGTTTCGCGGGTGGCCCTGACGCCCCCGTCGCTTGGGGAAGGAAAAGTCAGGCATTCTGCCTGCACCGCACATCCGCCCCGGCCGAAGCGAAGCCGACGTCGCCGGAGAAACCCGGCTACACCACGCTAAAGAACGGAAATCCCCTTGGATCCAATGTCAATTCTCCTGTTCGTCATGCTCGGCGTCTTCATCTTCATGATGTTCCGCCGCAACAAGAAGACGCAGCAGCAGCAGGCAGAGCTCCAGTCGAAGTTTGCCCCGGGCGTGGAGGTCATGACCAGCTTTGGCCTTTTCGGCCGGATCGTGGACATCGACGAGGCCGAGAACAAGGTCATCCTTGAACTTTCCCCCGGCAACCTGGCCACGGTGCACCGCCAGGCCGTGACGAAGGTCGTGGAGCCTGCCGCGGAAACCGCCGCAGAGCCGGCCGAGGCCTCCCCGGTGGTTCCCGACGATGCGTCATCCCTCACCACTACGGAGACCGGCAGCACCGCTGTCGGCACCGAGACTCCCGAAGAAACCCTGAAGCGCCTCAACGATGAGGGCAAAAAGGACAGCTAGGCCCGCTGGCCCCTTCCTCCCTCTACCGCTGCGGCTCGCCGCCGGCGCGGGCAACAGCCTGCTCCGGCGGTTTCTCCGCGAATAAGAGAAAGATCGACAATGGCACGAACTGGCCGCAAGACACCAGGGCTCCGCGTCCTGGTCTGGCTCGGTGTAATCCTGGCAGCGCTGACCGCCGTCCTGGCCGGCGGCACCATCGCCGGACAGGCCAGCTGGGCACCCAAACTGGCGCTTGACCTTGAGGGCGGCACCCAGATGATCCTGGCGCCGAAGGTGGAGGGCGGTTCGGACATCAACGAACAGCAGCTCAACCAGGCCGTGGCGATCATCCGCCAGCGCGTTGACGGCTCCGGCGTCTCCGAAGCGGAAATCAGCACCCAGTCAGGGCGCAACGTGGTGGTCAGCCTTCCGGGCACACCCTCTGCCGAAACGCGCAACCTGATCCAGGCCTCCGCGGACATGAATTTCCGCCCCGTCCTCCTCAATGGCGACGGCGCACCAGTTCCCCCGGAGTCGCAGACCCCCGAGGACCAGCTGCCCAAGCCGACCGCCGAGCCGGCCAACAGCAGTGACACCAACTGGATCACCCCGGAGATCTACAAGCAGTTCGAGGCATTGGACTGCAACAGCGCCGCGGCTGAGAAATCCGAGCGGTCGGATCCGGCCAAGCCGCTGGTGACCTGCGAACCGGCCACGGACAAGTCGCCTGCCATCAAGTACATCCTGGGTCCCGTGGAGGTGAAGGGCAGCAACATCGTCACCTCGTCCTTCCAGCTCCAGCAGGGCGCCCAGGGCGCTGTCACCAATGACTGGGCGGTCAACATCCAGTTCGACGCCGACGGCACGGCAAAGTTCAAAGAGGTCACCGAACGGCTGAACCAGTTCTACGTGGCTGCCGGCGGGGAGTCCGGCACCGACCCCAAGTCCCAGTTCGCCATTGTTCTGGACGACCAGGTCATCTCCGCGCCGCGTTCGCTGGCTGTCATCACCGATGGCCGTCCGCAGATCACCGGTGGTTTCACCGAGCAGACCGCCAAGGCGTTGTCGGACCAGTTGAAGTTCGGCGCCCTTCCGATCAGTTTCGACATCCAGAGCGAACAGCAGATCTCCGCCACGCTCGGTGGCGAACAGCTGCGCATGGGCCTGCTGGCCGGCCTGATCGGGCTGCTGCTCGTTGTGGTTTACTCGCTGTTCCAGTACCGTGCCCTGGGCTTCGTTACCATCGCATCGCTGGTGGTGGCCGGTGCCCTGACATACCTGGCCATCGCGATCCTGGGGTGGACGGAGAACTACCGGCTGTCCCTGGCAGGTGTGGCCGGCATCATCGTGGCCATCGGCCAGACTGCCGACTCCTTCATCGTCTACTTCGAGCGCATCAGGGACGAACTGCGTGAAGGACGCGGCCTGGTATCCGCCGTCGAAAACGGCTGGAAGCGTGCCAAGCGCACCGTCCTGGCCTCCAAGGCAGTCAACCTCCTGGCCGCACTGGTCCTGTACTTCGTGGCAGTGGGCAACGTCCGCGGGTTCGCCTTCACCCTGGGCCTGACCGCCATCGCCGACCTGATCGTGGTGTTCATGTTCACCCACCCCACGCTCCAGCTCCTGGCCCGCACGCGGTTCTTCGGTGAAGGCCACAAGTTCTCCGGGCTCGACCCCGAACGGCTTGGCGCCGTGCCGCTGTACCGCGGTGCCGGCCGCATCCGTACGCCGGAGGACCGGCCCGTCGCCGTCCGCAGCAAGAACGCCGGTGCTGCGGCCGAGGCCGAACGCCGCATGACCATCGCCGAACGGCGCCTGGCAGAGAAGCAGGAACAGCTGGCCGGCTCGTCCAAGACCTCCGCGAAGGAGAACAAGTAATGTCAGGCTTCGCCACATTCGGCAACGAGCTCTACACCGGAAAGCGCTCCTACGACTTCGTGGGCGCCAAGAAAATCTGGTTCATCATCGCCGCGGTGGGCGTGGCCCTGTCCATCATCATCCCGGCGGCCAAGGGGGGCTTCAACCTCGGCATCGAGTTCCGCGGCGGCTCCGAATTTACGGTGTCCAACGTCAAGACCACCGATGCCGCCATCGGCGAGAAGGCAGTCACGGACGTGGTTTCCGGCAGTGTGCCTCGCGTGGCCAACGTGGCCGGCAACACCATGCGGATCCAGACCGACAAGCTGACCGATGACGAGACCCTCCGGATCAAGCAGGGCCTCACCAGCGCCTACGGCGTTACCGACAATGAGGTAACCTCCACGTTCGTTGGACCCACCTGGGGTGCAGACGTGACCAAGCAGGCACTGATCGGCCTGGTGGTGTTCGTGCTGCTCGCGGCCCTGCTGATGGCCCTGTACTTCCGCACCTGGAAGATGTCCCTCTCGGCGCTTGCCGGCATGGCCGTGACCATGTTCATCACGGCCGGGGTGTACGCCCTCAGCGATTTCGAAGTCACCCCGTCGGCGATCATCGGATTCCTCACCGTCCTCAGCTACTCGCTGTATGACACTGTGGTGGTCTTCGACAAGATCCGGGAAAACACGAACGGAATCGACGCCTCCACCCGCCGGACCTTCGGCGAGGAGGTCAACCTCGCCGTCAACCAGACGCTGGTGCGCTCCATCAACACCATGATGGTGGCCATCCTCCCCGTGGGGGCCATCCTGTTCATCGGCGCCGGCCTCCTGGGCGCAGGCACCCTCCGTGACCTGTCCCTGGCCCTGTTTGTTGGAATCCTCATCGGTACAGCGGCCACCATCTTCGTGGCTGCGCCCATGTATGCGTGGCTCCGCCAGGGTGAACCGGACCTCGTGAAGCAGGCAAGGCGTGTTGAGCAGCGCCGCGCCGGAGCAGCGGAACGGGCAGTTCCGGCATCGCCGGCCAAGGCCTGACAGGCCCCCAAATCCAGCCCTGATTCACCAAAAGGCCGGGCGGCGCACACTGTGCGCCGCCCGGCCTTTGGCCTGTGCAGGCCCGGTTATAAAAGTCGCTGCCCGGAGGAATAGACTGGGGTAATTAAGTCGGTGGTGAGGGGTACTTCATTGGAAGAACGTTCGGCGTCAGCGCCAACGGCACAGGAGGAAAAGAATCCTGCCGGTATGCAGACCGGTGCGGCGCCTTCCGCGCGCCCGGGCTCATTGGTTCCCGTCGATAACTCAGGATCACGCCCCACGTTTCCCGGCCGCCGGGAGCGCACCCGCTCCCGGCTTGCCCGTCTGACCGGCCGGGGACCTGCCACCTATTCGCCCATCCTCGAGCCCTTGCTGCGGACCGTACGCGCCAACAATCCAAAAGAGGATTTCGACCTCATCCAGCGTGCGTTCGATGTCGCCGAGCGCTGCCACCGCGGGCAAAAGCGCAAGAGCGGGGATCCGTACATCACCCACCCGGTGGCAGTGGCCACCATCCTCGCCGAACTGGGCCTCAGCGGCACCACCCTGGCCGCGGCCCTGCTGCACGACACGGTTGAGGACACCTCCTACACCCTCGCTGACCTGAAGCGGGACTTCGGGCCTGAAGTGGCCATGCTGGTGGACGGCGTCACCAAACTGGACAAGGTCAGCTTTGGCGAGGCCGCGCAGTCCGAGACCGTCCGCAAGATGGTCGTGGCCATGGCCAAGGACATCCGGGTCCTGATGATCAAACTGGCGGACCGGCTTCACAATGCCCGGACCTGGCGCTTCGTATCGGCAGAGTCCTCCGCGCGAAAAGCCCGGGAAACCCTGGAGATCTTCGCGCCGCTGGCCCACCGCCTGGGCATGAACACCATCAAGTGGGAACTTGAGGACCTGTCCTTCGCTGCGCTGTACCCGAAGGTGTACGAAGAGATCGTCCGGATGGTGGGGGACAGGACACCGGAGCGGGAAAAGAGCCTTGGCGTCATCCGCGACCAGATCACCGAGGACCTGCGTGCCGCCCGGATTAAGGCCACCATCACGGGCCGGCCCAAGCACTACTACTCCATCTACCAAAAGATGATCGTCCGTGACAAGGACTTCGACGACATCAACGACCTCATGGGCGTCCGTGTCCTGGTGGACTCCGTCCGGGACTGCTACGCCGCCCTGGGCACCATGCACTCGCGCTGGAACCCGCTGCCCGGCAGGTTCAAGGACTACATCGCGATGCCCAAGTTCAACATGTACCAGTCCCTGCACACCACGGTGATTGGCCCTGGCGGCAAGCCGGTGGAAATCCAGATCCGGACCCACGAAATGCACCGCCGCGCCGAGTATGGTGTCGCGGCGCACTGGAAGTACAAGGACCAGCCCAACCGTACAGCGGTGGGTCCCGGAAGCCCGCGTGATGGCGATATGGGATGGCTGCGTTCCCTGGTGGACTGGCAGCAGGAAACGTCCGATCCCGGTGAGTTCCTGGATTCGCTCCGCTTTGAGATCAACGCCCGTGAAGTGTTCGTGTTTACGCCCAAGGGCGAAGTCATGGCGCTTCCCGCGGGATCGACGCCGGTGGACTTTGCGTACGCCGTGCACACCGAGGTGGGCCACCGCACCATCGGCGCCAGGGTCAACGGAAAACTGGTCCCGCTCAACAGCGAGCTGAACCACGGTGACTGGGTGGAAATCTTCACCTCCAAGGCCGAAGGGGCCGGGCCCAGCCAGGACTGGCAGCATTTCGTCAAGAGCGCCAGGGCGCGCAACAAGATCCGCCAGTGGTTCAGCAAGGAACGGCGCGAAGAAGCGATTGACCGGGGCAAGGAGCTGCTGACCCGCGCCATGCGAAAGCAGAACCTTCCGCTGCAGCGGTTGATGACGCACGAGGCACTGGCTGCCGTGGCCGAGGAATTCAAGTACGCTGACATCTCCGGCCTCTATGCCGGCGTGGGCGACGGGCACACTTCCGCCCAATCGGTCATGGAGAAGCTCATTGAGAGCCTCGGCGGCAACGAGAGCGCCGATGATGACGTCGAGGAAGTCAGCATCCCCACGCAGGTCAGCAAAGCCCGCTTCTCCGACTCCGGTGTTGTGGTCCGCGGCGTTGGTGATGTCTGGGTGAAGCTGGCGCGCTGCTGCACGCCGGTTCCGCCGGACCCGATCCTCGGTTTTGTGACCCGGGGATCCGGTGTGTCCGTGCACCGCACCGACTGCACCAATATCTCGGACCTGAAGGACCAGCCGGACCGGATCGTGGACGTTGACTGGGCGCCCACGCAGTCCAGTGTGTTCCTGGTGGAAATCCAGGTTGAGGCCCTTGACCGGAAATCCCTGCTCTCGGACGTGACAAAGGTCCTGTCGGACAACCACGTCAACATCCTCGCTGCCAGCGTCCACACGTCCACGGACCGGGTGGCCATCTCAAAGTTCGCTTTCGAGATGGGGGACCCCAAGTACCTCAGCCACGTCCTCAGTGCCGTCCGGCGGATCGACGGGGTGTTCGACGTCTACCGCACTACCGGGAACAAGCGCCGGAGCTAGCAGGGCAAGCTTTTCCAAGGCAGCCCGCTTGTGCGGGACCCGTGGGGTAGCCTCGATGGCGCGCACCAGAAAGCGGAGCCTGACATCCTGCTGCGGCCGGGCGAGCAACCCGGCCAGCGCGGGGACTGCGCGTTCGGCCTCCACGTGCAGGGCGATGTCAAGGGCGGTGCGTAAAGGGCTGGAGACCATCAGTCCGCCCAGGCTGATCACGTCGAACGGTCCCAGCTTCACCTCGTGCAGCGTGCAGCCGCGTGTATTCCGGAGGCTGGACACCCTCCGCTTCGCATCCACCAGCAGCGCCAGCCTGTCCGGTTCCCCGGCGCAGCCGTAGATCCATGCCGCCGTCAGCCGCCCGGCCACAACACGCTGCCGGATGGCCGGTGGCACAGCTCCAGCGGCGGCCCTGGCCCGCAGCTGCGGCGATGCCTGAATTCCGGGGAGGGTGTAGCCATGCTGGTGGAAGCGGGCCAGCAGCCCGTCGGCTGCCAGTGACTGCAGTTCAGGGCCGGCGAAAGGCGCGCCGGGTGCGTACAGGTCGGGAAAGCGCGGCGGCGCAGCCGGCTCCCCGCCGTTTGCCTGGCGGCCCGCCTGGAAACCGGTAGTTGAGGCTTCCCTGCCCGGTCCGGCGGAGGAAGCTGGAGGTGTTGCCATACCCCCATCCTGCCCGGACGCCATTAACAGGCACAGGCCCGGTCCGGATCATGTGGATAACCGGGACCGGGCCTGTGCCCATCAGTTCAGGACAGGAACGTCAGGCAAGCTCGCTGGCTGAACGCTGGATCTGGTCGAGCCAGGCCTGGCGGGCCTCGAGTGCTTCCTGGGCAGCCTTGATCTTGCGCTGGTCGCCGCTCTTCTCAGCCTTGGCAAGGTCGTCCTGGAGTCCGGCGATGGCGGATTCCAGCTGCGAGAGTGCGCTGTTGGTACGAGCCTTGCGCTCGGGGTTTGACCGCTGCCACTGCTCTTCCTCCGCATGGCGCACGGCGTCTTCAACCTTCCGCAACCCGGCTTCGATCCGGCCCATGTCTGCGCGGGGAACCTTGCCGGCTTCCTCCCACCGGTCACGGACGGACTGGAGCGCCTTCTTGGCTGCTGCCAGGTCCTTCACCGGCAGGATGGCGTTGGCCTCGGCCAGCAGGGCCTCCTTCACCGTGAGGTTGGCGGCGTATTCCTGGTCGATCTCCTCGTTGGCGGCCTGGCGGGACGTGAAGAAGACATCCTGGGCGGCGCGGAACCGCGCCCAGAGGGCGTCGTCGTCCTTACGGCTTGCCCGCGGCGAGGCCTTCCACTGGTCCATCAGCCGGCGGTATTCACCGGCAGCATAGCCCCAGTCGGTAGACGTGGAGAGTGCCTCGGCCTCGGCAATCAGTTTCTCCTTGGCGGCCTTTGCGGCGGAGTTGTTGCTGTCCAGCTGGGAGAAGTAGGCCCGGCGGTGCCGGTCGAAGACGGTGCGGGCGGCGCGGAAGCGCTTCCACAGGGCGTCTTCGTTGCTGCGGCCCAGGCGGACGCCGCTCTTCTGGGCTGCCTTCCAGTTCTCGAAGAGCTCATTCATCCGCGCGCTGGAGGTCTTCCACTGTGTCTGGGCGGGATCCTGGCCGGAGATTTCCTCTGCTTCCGCCACGATGGCTTCACGGGCTGCTAGCTCAGATGCGCGCACGGCGTCGTGCTCGGCCTTTTCAGCCTTCTCCAGTTCGGTGATCTGGCCTGCCAGCTTGTCCAGGCGCGCCTCGGCTGAGCGGAGGTCACCCACCATGTTCCGTTCGGCAAGCTGCTCGCGCAGGTGCGTTACGGTCTTCTGCATGTCGGTGCTGGGGGCCTTGGAGCTGACGCGCTGCTCCAGGAGCACGATCTGGGCCACAACGTCATCGTATTTCCGCGCGAAGTAGAGCAGCGCTTCGTCGTCGCTGACACCCGGGTACTGGCCCACGGAGTGTTCCTCGCCATCGATGGTCAGGTAGACGTGGCCGTCCCCCTCCACCCTGCCCCATTTGGAGGCCTCGGCAACAGACGTGCCGGGCGCAGCAGGAACCGTGGTTGCGGCGGGAGCGGCGGCAGCAGGCTTGGGGCGCGATGCGAATGCTGCAGGCGACGGAGCGGAAGGCCGCGGTCCGGGAGCCGGGGCGTTGGCAGCGGCCGCGGCAGGCGCGGACTCTTCAACGGCGGTCCCGTTGTCCCGGTCCCCAGCGCTCTGGTCCTCGCCCTGGTTCTCAACGCTCTGGTTTTCGGCTTCCTGCCCTGCACCCTCGTCGGAAGCCGCGGCTTCAGGGGTTACGGGGGACTGCCCGGCATCGGCACCAGTGCCGCCAACCTCGGCCGGAGCCGCTGTTTCGGTCACGTCTGTTGCTGTTTCGTCGGATTTCTGACTGTCTGTCACCGCTAAAAGTCTTTCGCTTGGAGGGAAATACTCACGTGCTGCACCGTGGCCTGTCCGGCCCGGCTTCCTACTTCAGAGAGAACGAGTCTATCGTGACTGGTTGTTTTGGCGCGCCGTCCGTGTCGCCGGCCGCGGGGGTGATGCCTGCGGCGGCGATCTTGGACACGACATCAAGCCCCGACGTCACCTTCCCCACCACGGTATAGCCGCCTGCCGTGTCTGCAGGAATGACGGTGTCCTTGTAAACAATGAAGAACTGCGTTCCATTGCCGTATGCGTTGTTCCCCGTACGGGCCACGGCGATGGTGCCTGCCGGATAAGTGTTGTCGGCGGGCGTGTTTTCCAGCGGACCCCACGTGTAGTTCGGGTCGCCCTGCCCGTCGCCGTTGGGGGAGCCGCACTGCAGCACGCCGAACTGGTCCGCGGTGGTGAGCCGGTGGCATGACTTGCCATTGAAGTAGCCCTCGTCGCTGAGCGACTTGAAGACGGCGGCCGCCTGCGGAGCCTTGGTCCCGTCCACTTCCACGCCCAGCGGGCTGCCGTTCAGCAGCAACTCGCCAGTGAACGTTTTGCCCGCTGCCGTGTCCGCGGACGGAATGTTGGGTCCGTTGGTCGGCGGTGCCGAGGGTGTGGCCGGGGCGCTTGCAGATGCCGACGGATCCGTCAGCCCTGCCTGCGCGGCGGCATATTCGTCCTCGGTGGGGTTTCCAGCGAACGCCGTCAGTTGGAGGACGACGGCGAGCAGCACGGCGGCGGTTCCGGCGCCGGCGGCTACGAGGTTGTCGCGCTTCCGGCGCTTCTCCTGGGTGCGCCGGAGCTCACGCTTGGCCTCCATCTGCTGGATGCGCCGCTTTATCTCGCGTGCGCTGCGTGAACTGGCCGCCAAGGGTCCTCCTCGTCGTCGGGCTGCTGGTGCCCGGCGGGTGGCCGCGGGGCGCAGGTATCAGGGCCAGGCTTTGCGCGTCCGCCGCATTAGAGATGCACACAGATGACGCATAAACTGGCTGCCGCACATAGTTTATGCATGGCTGGCTGTTCTGCCGCCGTATACCCGCCGTTGCGCGGGCCGGGCCGGCAGCTCCGGCGCACCTTCCATTCCTAAGGAGAACCTTCCCCATGGCACGCACCGCCTCCCTGTCCGGATTCCCCGAGTGGCTTCCCGAGGAGCGGCTGGTGGAGCTGCATGTGCTCGATACCCTGCGCCGGGTCTTTGAACTGCATGGGTTCTCCTCGATCGAAACCCGCGCCGTGGAAACGGTGGGGCAGCTGCTGCGCAAAGGCGAGATCGACAAGGAAGTGTACGGACTGAGCCGGCTCCAGGAGGACGAGAGCGATAACCCCGTCAAGGGCGGCAAAGCCGACCCCCACGCGCTTGCCCTGCATTTCGACCTGACGGTGCCCTTCGCCCGATACGTGGTGGAAAACGCCGGCTACCTGGCCTTTCCCTTCCGCCGCTACCAGATCCAAAAAGTGTGGCGCGGCGAGCGGCCCCAGGAAGGCCGCGCACGCGAGTTCACCCAGGCGGACATCGACGTGGTGGGCGACGGCGAGCTTCCGTTCCGTTACGACGTCGAGATCGCGCTGGTGATCGCCGAGGCACTCAGCGCCCTGCCCATCCCCGATTTCCGCCTCAGGATCAACAACCGCAAACTCGCTGAAGGTTTCTACCGGGGCATCGGCCTCGACGACACCGCAGGCGTCCTGCGCAGCATCGACAAGCTCGAAAAAATCGGCCCCGCAAAGGTGGCCGGGCTGCTGAAGGAAGAACTCGGCGCCACCGACGAACAGGCGCAGAAAGCCTTGCAGCTTGCCGCCATCCGCACCGAAGACACGTCCTTTGTGGCCCAGGTCCGCGCGCTGGGCGTCACCAACGAACTCCTTGATGAAGGCCTGGACGAGCTGGAGCAGGTCATCGACGCCGCCGTGCAGCGCGCTCCCGGAAAGGTGCTGGCGGACCTCAGCATCGCCCGCGGCCTTGACTACTACACCGGCACAGTGGTGGAGACCGTGCTGGTGGGCCACGAACAGCTGGGATCCATTTGTTCCGGCGGCCGGTACGATGCCCTGGCGTCGAAGGGGAACCGGAAGTTCCCGGGGGTTGGACTTTCCATCGGCGTCACCCGCCTGGTGTCCCGGATCCTGAGCCAGGACCTCGCCAAAGCCTCCCGCTCCGTTCCCACCGCAGTGCTGGTGGCCCTGAACCATGACAACAGCTGGGGTACAGCCCAGGACGTTGCCGCACTGCTGCGCAGCCGGGGCATTCCCACCGAAGTTGCGGCCAAGGCGGAGAAGTTCGGCAAGCAGATCAAGTTCGCAGACCGCAGGGGAATCCCGTATGTGTGGTTCACGGACGAGGACGGCACCCACCAGGTGAAGGACATCCGCACCGGCGAGCAGGTGCTGGCGGCGCCTGAGACCTGGATGCCACCCCTGGAGGACCTGGCGGTTCAGGTGGAGACAACCGCGGCCGCAGCCTCGGTCTAGGCGGACGTTTACGGCGCTGGCTGGTGCTGCCGGAACCGCAGCACCAGCCAGCGCCCGGCCACCCCGGCGGCAAGGACCGCCGCCATGGTCAGGACCGACGCGGGCGGCAAAGTGAAGGCAAGCACCACGCACCCCAGGAAGCCCAGCGCGTTCAGCCAGCGGGGCGCATAACCGGGGTGGGCGGCAAGGGTAAAGGCGGACGCGTTGGCGATTGCGTAGTAGACCAGTACGCCGAAGCTTGAAAAGCCCACGACGGTTATCACGTTGGTGGTCAGGAGCAGCAGGATGACGACGGCGGCCACGGCCAGTTCGGCGACGAACGGAACGGTGTGGGCGCCGCCCACCTTGGCCAGCAGTCCCGGGAGATCGCGTTCCCTCGCCATGGCCAGGGTTGTCCTGCCCACGCCCGTGATCAGTGCCAGGAGGGCGCCGAGACACGCCGCGGCAGCTCCTGCCTGCACCAGCGGTGCCGCCGCCGCCAGCCGGCTTTCCAGCACTGCGTCCAGCAGGGGAGTGCCGGTGGACCCGAGCCGGGCTCCGAGGTGCGCCTGCAGGAGCAGGGCCAGCAGCAGGTAGATGGCGAAGGCGGCCGCCAGGGCCGCGAGGATGGCACGCGGGATGGCACGTGCGGGATTCCTGACCTCTTCGCCGAGCGTGGCAATCCGCGCATACCCCGCAAAGGCGAAGAACATCAGGCCGGCGGCAGGGAGGACACCCGCCGCACCCCCGGAGGGCAAGCCTGCAGGCTCCGCCGCCGGGTGTGGACCCAGCACGGCCGCGGTGCCAACGAACACCAGTGTCGCCAGGACCATGCACAGCAGGATCCGGGTCAGCAGGGCTGTCCGGGTGATGCCCAACAAGTTAACGCCGGTCAGGGCCACGACGGCGGCCACGGCGACCGGGACCGCGTAGTCATGCGCCACATAGCTGCCGAACGTCAACGCCATGGCTGCACAGGACGCGGTCTTGCCGGTCACGAAACCCCAGCCGGCCAGGAAACCCGGCCATTCGCCGAGCTGTTTCCGGCCGTACACGTAGGTTCCACCGCTGGTGGGGTACTTCGCCGCCAGGGCTGCGGAGGCCACGGCGTTGCAGTACGCCACAATTCCGGCAACGGCCACGGACAGGACCAGGAGATTCCCGGCAAGCGCTGCGGCCGGGGAGAACACCACAAACACTCCGGCGCCCAGCATGGAACCCAGGCCGATGGCGGTGGCGTCAAAGGTTCCCAGCCTGCGTTGCAGTTGCTGCGGTTCGCTCATGCGGCGGCAGTCCCTTTCCAACGGGTAAACTCGGACGGGATCGTTCCCGCAACGATCATATTGACTTCCCACTGTTTTCCCGCAGAAAGGCGTGCTGTGCTGCGCACACATGACCTCGGATCCCTTCGTTCCGAGCACATTGGACAAACCGTAACCCTGGCCGGCTGGGTGGGCCGCCGCCGTGATCACGGTGGTGTGGCTTTCGTGGACCTGCGCGATGCTTCCGGCGTGGCCCAGGTGGTGGTCCGCGAGGAAGAAGTGTTCCACGGACTGCGCAACGAGTACGTCCTGCAGGTCAAGGGCACCGTGTCCAGGCGCCCGGAAGGCAACGAGAACCCCGCGCTGGCCACGGGCGACATCGAGGTCATCGCCGAGGACGTCACCATCCTCAACACCTCGGACCCGCTGCCGTTCCAGATCGATGAGCACGTGGAAGTCGGCGAGGAAGCCCGGCTTAAGCACCGCTACCTGGACCTCCGCCGTCCCGGCCCCAGCCGCAACCTGCGCCTCCGTTCCGAGGCGAACCGGGTGGCGCGCGAGCTGCTCCACCATGAGGGCTACGTGGAGATCGAGACGCCCACACTGACGCGTTCGACGCCGGAAGGCGCCCGTGACTTCCTGGTTCCGGCACGCCTGGCCCCGGGTTCCTGGTACGCGCTGCCGCAGTCCCCGCAGCTGTTCAAGCAGCTGCTGCAGGTGGGCGGCTTCGAAAAGTACTACCAGATTGCCCGCTGCTACCGGGACGAGGACTTCCGTGCGGACCGGCAGCCGGAGTTCACGCAGCTGGACATCGAGGCGAGCTTCGTGGACCAGGACGACATCATCCGGCTGGGCGAAAACATCGTCAAAGCGGTGTGGCAGCTCATCGGCGCCGACATCCCCACGCCCATCCAGCGCATCACCTACGCCGATGCCATGGCGCGCTACGGCTCGGACAAGCCCGACCTGCGCTTCGGCCAGGAACTGACCGAGCTCACCGACTTCTTCAAGGACACCAACTTCGGCGTCTTCAAGGCGCCCTACGTCGGCGCCGTCGTCATGCCTGGTGGTGCCTCGCAGGCACGCCGCGCCCTGGATGCCTGGCAGGAATGGGCCAAGCAGCGCGGCGCCAAGGGGCTGGCTTACGTCCTCTACAAGGAGGACGGCGAGCTCGCCGGACCGGTGGCCAAGAACCTGACGGAAATCGAGCGCGCCGGCCTGGCTGACGCCGTTGGTGCCAAGCCCGGCGACTGCATCTTCTTTGCCGCAGGCGAGAAGACGCCGTCGCGTGCCCTGCTGGGTGCTGCACGCGTCGAGATCGGCCACCGCACTGGCCTGATCGATCCCACCGCCTGGGCCTTCTGCTGGGTTGTGGACGCGCCGATGTTCGAGCCTGCCGCAGCCGCTGTTGCCTCTGGCGATGTCGCCGTCGGCGGAGGACAGTGGACCGCTGTCCACCACGCCTTCACCTCACCCAAGCCGGAGTTCCTTGACACTTTTGACAAGGATCCCGAGTCGGCGCTTTCCTACGCCTACGACATTGTCTGCAACGGCAACGAAATCGGCGGCGGCTCCATCCGTATCCACCAGCGCGACGTGCAGGAGCGGGTGTTCGAGCTGATGGGCCTGGACAAGGACGACGCCCAGACCAAGTTCGGCTTCCTGCTGGAGGGCTTCAAGTACGGCGCCCCGCCGCACGGCGGCATTGCCTTCGGCTGGGACCGCGTGGTGTCGCTGCTGGCGGGCGTTGAATCCATCCGCGATGTCATCGCCTTCCCGAAGTCCGGCGGCGGCCACGACCCCCTCACGGATGCTCCGGCCCCCATCACGCCGCAGCAGCGCAAGGAGGCAGGCGTGGACTTCAAGCCTGAGGCCAGAAAGCCGGAAGAGA
The DNA here is from genome assembly GCF_001428075.1 of Arthrobacter sp. Soil764. GTDB lineage: Bacteria > Actinomycetota > Actinomycetes > Actinomycetales > Micrococcaceae > Arthrobacter. The sequence goes on from NZ_LMSI01000022.1 coordinate 224,222, forward strand.
AGAAGCCCGAAGAGAAGCTGTAGCAGCACGGACGCTGCCGTAAGGCGGCGGCCAACGGAGGCTCCCCGGATCACCGGGGAGCCTCCGCTTTTAACAAAGGAGCTGTCCGTTGTCCGCTTTGGGCACCATCGAACCCGCACCCCTGGACCTCGAAGCCGCCATGGATGCCGCCTGGCCTGCCCTGGAACGGCATGACGCCGGCGGCTGGGTCCTTCGCGCAGCCGGCGGCGTGACCCAGCGTGCCAACTCCATCTGGCCGCGCGCCCTCACGGCCGGCCAGTCCGGTGTCGACCTCCCCGGCCTGCTCCGCGAAGCCCGGTCCTGGTACCGCGGGCGGCGGCTGCCTGTCATCTTCCAGTTGTTCGACAACCGTGCTGCCTCGGCGCTCCACGATCTTCTCGACGCCGAAGGCTTCACCCGCCAGTCCGAGACCCTGGTCATGACCCTCAGCGCCTCGGCGGATCCAGTTCCGGAAGCCATCACGGGTACCCCCAAAACAGAACTTTCGCCAATCGAACTGTCCACGGAGCCGTCCCCGGACTGGCTGCGGGTCTGGTGGGAGGTGGACGGCCGTGGAGGGGAGGATGCCCTGGCAACTGCACAGGCAATTCTCGAAGGATGCCCGTCAGTGTACGCGCTGCTTCGCGATGGCGATGGCCGGGCCGCCGCCGTCGGACGCCTTGCCCTTCCCGGCGGCACCGGGCATGGCGGCCTCTACTGCATGGCCACCCTGCCGGACGCCCGCCGCCGTGGCTTCGGGACAGCCATCATGCGGGCCCTGCTGCAGGCCGGTGCCGCTCAGGGGCTCCAAGGCTACTGGCTGCTCGTTACGGCGGCGAACCAGGGAGCCCAGGAGCTGTACGCCAGCACCGGATTCCGGGAGGCGGGCCGCTACCTGTACCGGCAGGAACGGCCCCGCCGGGCCCTGACTGGTTGTTAAGCCTCCGCTGGCTGCGCTAGCCATGTGGGTCGGTCACCGTGACCCGGACCGAGCAGGCGTCCGCCGCTGCTTTCTTCAGGACGGCGGCCCGGGGTTCGGCGACATCTAGGTAGGCGAGGCGCGGCAGGCGGGCGTAATCACGGAGGGCTGGTTCCGCCAGGACCTGGTCCGCCAGGGTCCGGTCGCCGCCCGGCACCAGGTACTCGAAGGCCGCTGCAGCAAAGACTTCAGCCGCCTGCTGTGCCACTGCCGACACCAACGCATCCGCCTGGTTGGAACGGCGGCGCGCGAACCGCTGCTGGGACTGGCCGCCTGCAGCGGTGCGTGACTGGACGTACCTGGTGCCTGCCTTGGACGCCAGCAGCGACCCCTCGCTGGCCACCCCGATGCCGTAGCCGCCCCGCCGCACCAGCAGCAGTCCCAACCGGCGCGGCTGGGACGCCAGGGCGGCGAGCCGCTCCAGGGGCCCGCTGCCGCGTCCCGGCCGTCCGTCCGCCGGCCACGGCCCCTGCAGCAGCGCCTCGGCGCCGTCGGCCGCCACAAGGCGGAGGCCGTCGTCGTCATCCTGCAGCGTGTACCCTCTGTGTGAGGCGCCGAACCTTTCCGCCCAGCCGGGCAGCCGGGTGCCGGGCACGAACGCAGTCCGGACGGAGGGCGGACCGCCGGCGGCTGCGGGGGCAGGCATGGGGGTTCCTTCGGTGTCAGGGCCCCGACGAAAAGGACGGGTCAACTGGAAGTAGCCTATCTACGTGGATGATCTCTTCGGGCACGGGCCGGAAAACGACGACGATGACGGTCCGGCCGCCGGGGTAAGCGCCGGTTCCCGGGGCCAGGGTTCGCGGGGCAAGGGTTCGCCACGCAGCCCGCTGGCCGTCAGGATGCGCCCGCGCACCCTGGATGAAGTGGTGGGCCAGCAGCACCTGCTGGGCCAGGGGTCCCCGCTGCGGCAGCTGGCGGCAGGCGCCGGGGCGGATGCCGCCGGCCCTGCCGGTCCCACCTCCCTCATCCTGTGGGGACCGCCCGGCACGGGCAAGACAACGCTGGCGCATGTCATTGCCCGCGGTCCCGGCCGGAAGTTCGTTGAGCTGTCCGCCATCACCGCAGGCGTCAAGGATGTCCGCCGCGTGATGGACGACGCCCTGACCGCCAGGGACCTGTACAAGACCACTACGGTGCTGTTCCTTGACGAGATCCACCGCTTCAACAAAGCCCAGCAGGACGCGCTGCTGCCCGGCGTCGAAAACAGGTGGGTGGTCCTGGTCGCTGCCACCACGGAAAATCCCTCCTTTTCGGTGGTCTCGCCCCTGCTGTCCCGCTCCCTGCTCCTCACGCTCAAACCCCTCACCGACGCCGATATCGAGGGCCTCCTGGTGCGCGCCGTGGAGGACCCGCGCGGGCTGGGCGGCAAGGTCCGGCTCAGCGACGACGCTTTGGATCACCTGGTCCGGCTGTCCGGCGGGGACGCGCGGAGGGCGCTTACCGCGCTGGAGGCCGCGGCCGGCGTGGCTTTCGGTGACGCGGACGACGTCGAACGTTCCGTGGGGGAGGACAGCGCAGCTGAGGTGCCGGTCACCGCGGAGCCGGTCATCGTTGAGCTTCGCCACACCGAGCGCGCCCTGGACGCCGCCGCCGTCCGCTATGACCGTGCCGGCGACCAGCACTACGACGTCATCAGCGCCTTCATCAAGTCCATCAGGGGCTCGGACGTTGACGCCGCCCTGCATTACCTCGCCCGGATGCTGGAAGCGGGGGAGGATCCGCGGTTCGTGGCCCGGCGGATCGTCATTTCCGCGGCAGAGGACGTGGGCATGGCTGACCCCACCGCGCTGCAGACCGCCGTGGCCGCGGCGCAGGCAGTGCAGCTGATCGGGATGCCGGAGGGGCGGATCATCCTGGCGGAGGCCGTGGTCCACCTGGCCACCGCACCAAAATCGAACGCGGCCTACATGGGCATCAACAAGGCCATCGCGGACGTGCGGGCGGGCCTCGGCGTCGGAATTCCGGCGCACCTGCGGGATGCGCACTACCCCGGATCCAAGCAGCTGGGACACGGCGTGGGCTACAAGTACGCCCACGACGCCCCGCATGCAGTGGCCACCCAGCAGTACCCGCCGGACGACCTGGTGGGCCGGGACTACTACCAGCCCACCGGCAACGGCGCGGAAAGGGACATCGCCCAGCGGTTGGAGCGCCTGCGGAAGATTGTGCGGGGCAAGTAGCTGCCGTGGTAGGCTGGATGTTTGTCTGGCAAGGCACGGACGCAAAATCTCCCCAATTCACGTTGGGAAGGCTATGCCCTGGGCCCAGTAGCAAAAGGCGGCGGTTGGCCGATGCTCTCCATCCTGGAGGCCAGTAACACTGACAACCGCAGATATTGGAAGGACACCAGTGGCTAACAACACTCGTGCTCGCCGTCAGGCCCGCCTCTCGCGGTCCCTCGGCATCGCCCTGACCCCCAAGGCCGCCAAGTACATGGAGCGCCGCCCGTACGGCCCCGGTGAGCATGGCCGTGCCCGCAAGAAGCAGGACTCCGACTACGCCGTACGTCTGCGCGAAAAGCAGCGCCTGCGCGCCCAGTACGGCATCCGCGAAGCACAGATGACCCGTGCTTTCGAGGAAGCCCGCCGCACCAAGGGCCTGACCGGTGAAAACCTCATCGAACTGCTCGAAATGCGCCTCGACGCCCTGGTCCTGCGTGCCGGTTTCGCCCGCACCATCGCCCAGGCCCGCCAGCTGGTTGTGCACCGTCACATCATGGTTGACGGCATCCGCGTTGACCGCCCGTCGTTCCGCGTCGGCGAAGGCCAGCTGGTCCACGTCCACAGCCGCAGCGAGACCATGGTTCCGCTCCAGGTTGCCGCAGCCGGTGCACACCGCGATGTCCTGCCTGCCGTTCCGGCCTACCTGGACGTCAAGCTGGAAGCCCTGCAGGCACGCCTCGTGCGCCGCCCCAAGCGCTCTGAAATCCCGGTGACCTGCGAAGAGCAGCTCGTCGTCGAATTCTACGCACGCTAAATCCCAGCAGCGTATCCAAAGAAGCCCGTGGCAAGCGCCGCGGGCTTCTTTGTATGTAAGGTACTTGGGGGACATCTGCGCAACGGGCCTTCCGTGCATGCGGCGGATGTGGCTCAACCACAGAATTTCAAGGAGATGAACGTCTATGTCTGGTGGCGATATTGCCGGCCTGATCGCTGCCGGGGTGTTTGCACTCCTGGTGCTGCTGCTCGCGGTCCCTATCCTGAAACTGGGTAAAGTCTTCGACGAGGTGCGGACCGCCATCAGGTCCATCAGCGACGGCGCCACGCCCCTGATGGACGAGGTCACAGCTACCGTCTCCACCACCAACCAGCAGCTGAAGAAGGTGGACGGTATCTCGTCCAACGTCTCAGATGCGTCCGCCAACATTTCGGCCCTGTCCTCGCTGGTAGCCGCCACCGTCGGTTCGCCGCTGATCAAGGTCGCGGCGTTCAGCTACGGCGTGCGCAGCGCCTTCGCCAACCGCCGGAAGCCCGCTGCCGGCCGCCGCAGCCGCTAGATTCGAAGAGAACGAACATGAAAAGAATTGTTTGGATGGGAATCGGCGTGGCCATCGGGGTCATTGCCTTCCGCAAAGTGAGCCAGGCCCAGTCCGCGCTGGGGCCGGAAGGCCTCAACCGCGCTGTGGGGCAGCTCGCCGACGGGGTGTACGACTTCGCCGACGCCGTCCGCGCAGGAATGCGTGAACGGGAAACCGACCTGCGGACCGCCCTGGGTGTGGAGTCCGCGGAACTGGTCCGCCGCTGACCCCGCGGGGACTGCACCGGCATCAGCCAACAACCGGCAGGAACCCGTTCCGGGAACCGTGCCACCTGAACGAAATTTTCGCGCCGCCCGGCGGTGCGGACCAAGAAGGGTAAGAAAACAGCTCATGAAGTCGCAGGAGATCACAAAGCGCTGGGTGGACTTTTTTGTCAGCAAGGGCCACACCGCGGTTCCCTCCGCATCGCTGGTCTCCAGCGACCCCTCCCTGCTGTTCACGGTGGCCGGCATGGTCCCGTTCATTCCCTACCTCACTGCCCGCGAGGAAGCGCCCTACTCCCGGGCCACCAGCGTGCAGAAGTGCATCCGCACCGGCGACATCGAGGAAGTGGGCAAGACAGCCCGCCACGGCACCTTCTTCCAGATGTGCGGCAACTTCTCGTTCGGCGACTACTTCAAGGAAGACGCCATCAAGTTCGCCTGGGAGCTGCTCACCACGGGCGTTGACGACGGCGGCTACGGCCTTGCGCCGGAACGCCTCTGGGTGACGGTCTACGAAGAGGACGACGAGGCCGAGGAGCTGTGGCTGAAGAACACCGGCGTCCCGGCTGAACGAATCCAGCGGATGGGCAAGTCGGACAACTACTGGCATACCGGCCAGCCCGGCCCCGCGGGTCCCTGTTCCGAAATCTACTACGACCGCGGCCCTGCGTACGGGGTTGAGGGCGGTCCCCTCGCCGACGAGACCCGCTACATCGAGATCTGGAACCTGGTGTTCATGCAGTACCAGATCGAGAATGTGCGCTCCAAGGTGGACTTCGATGTGGTGGGCGAGCTGCCCAAGAAGAACATCGACACGGGCCTCGGCATGGAACGCCTCGCCATGATTCTGCAGGGCGTGGAAAACATGTACGAGACCGACCAGGTGCGGCCCGTCATTGACAAGGCCGCGGAACTGTCCGGCAGGGAGTACACCTCCGCGGAAACCCCGGATGACCCCCACCACACAGATGACGTCCGCATGCGCGTGGTGGCCGACCATATCCGTTCGGCCCTGATGCTGATTTCCGACGGCGTGACCCCCTCGAACGAAGGCCGCGGCTACGTCCTGCGCCGGCTGATCCGCCGGGCCGTGCGTTCCATGCGCCTCCTCGGCGTGGAACAGGCCTGCCTGCCGGAACTGCTGCCCGCTTCCCGGGATGCCATGAAGGGCGTCTACCCGGTGGTGGATACCGACTTCGCCCGCATCAGCCGGATCGCGTACGCCGAAGAGAAGGCCTTCCTGCGCACCATCGCGTCGGGCACGGCACGCCTTGAGGATGCCGTCAGGGAATCCAAGGCGGCCAACAAGCCGCTGTCCGGTGAAGACGCCTTCACCCTGCACGACACCTACGGTTTCCCCATCGACCTCACGCTGGAAATGGCAGAGGAAGCCGGGCTCAGGGTTGATGAGGCGGCCTTCCGCAGCCTCATGCAGGAACAGCGCCAGCGCGCCCAGGCCGACGCCAAAGGCAAGAAGGGCGGCCACGCGGACCTCACCGTCTTCCAGGACATCCTGGCCCAGGGCGAGACGGTCTTCACCGGCTACAGCGAGCTTGAAGGGCAATCGCGCGTGCGCGGCCTGCTCAGCGCGGGCCGCCAGGTCCAGCAGGCAGCCACCGGCGACGAGATCGAACTCGTGCTGGCGGAAACCCCGTTCTACGCCGAAGCCGGCGGCCAGGCCGCTGACACCGGCCTTATCACCGGCGACGGATTCGTTGTCGAGGTCCTGGACGTCCAGCGCCCTGTGAAGGGCCTGAGCGTCCACAAAGCGATCGTCCGCGAAGGCGAAATCGGCGCTGACTCGCTGGTGCGCGCCGCCGTCGACCGCGAACGCCGCCACGCCGCCGAGCAGGCACACACCGGTACGCACATCGTGCACGCCGCCCTGCACCAGATCCTTGGCCCGGAGGCCACCCAGCGCGGATCCTTCAACAAGGCAGGCTACCTGCGCTTCGACTTCGCCTGGGGTGAGGGCCTGAGCACCGCCACCCGGTCCGAGATCGAGGAAGTCTCCAACCTTGCCATCCGCAACAACTACGCGGTGGAAACGAAGATCATGGGGCTGGCCGAAGCCAGGGCCATGGGTGCCATGGCCCTCTTCGGCGAGAACTACGGCAGCGAGGTGCGCGTGGTGGAGATCGACGGCGCCTGGTCGCGCGAATTGTGCGGCGGCACCCACGTTGCCAACACCTCGCTCATCGGAAGCCTCTCCCTCCTGGGTGAGCAGTCCGTGGGCTCAGGAAACCGCCGCGTGGAAGCATTCGTCGGCATGGAGGCCTTCCGCCACCTTGCTGCCGAGCGCGCCCTGGTGACGGAGCTGACGGACCTGCTGAAGGTGCCGTCCGGCCAGCTCGCCGACAGGATTTCCGCGACGCTTGCCAAGCTGAAGGCCACCGAGAAGGAACTGGACCGGCTCCGCAAGGAACAGCTGGCTGCTTCCGCCGCGCAGCTGGTCAACAGCGCCCAGGATGCCGGCGGCGTCAAGGTGCTGGCCCACGACGCGGGCACCGTCAGCGGTGCAGACGACCTCCGCGGCCTGGCCCTCGACCTTCGCAACCGGCTCGGCTCGGCGGCCTCCGCCGTGGCCGTGGCCGGCGTCGCCAACGACCGCCCGCTGATCCTGGTGGCCACCAACGAGGCAGCCAGGGAAGCCGGCGTCAAGGCCGGGGCCCTGGTCCGCGTCGCTGCCGGAGTGCTCGGCGGTGGCGGTGGCGGCAAGGACGACGTCGCCCAGGGTGGCGGAACCGATGCCGGAAAGGTCGGCGCTGCCCTGGCAGCCGTCGTCGACGCCATTTCCAGGCGCTAATCCAGTCATGACCAATCCTGTTGCTGCCGGCGGCTACCCCCTGGGCGTCAAACTGGGGGTGGACGTCGGCACCGTCCGGGTGGGGGTGGCGGTCTGCGACCGCGACTCCATCCTGGCCACGCCGTACAAGACCCTTGACCGGAACGCGAAGAAGAACTCGGACGTGCGCGTCATCGCCGGCCTGGCGGAGGAACTTGGCGCGGTGCAGGTCATTGTCGGCCTGCCCAGGACCATGAAGGGCGAGGAACATGCCTCCGCAAGGATGGCCACGGACTATGCGCTGCTCCTCGCGGCCGAGTTTTCACGACGCGGGCTTGCCGTCCCGGTGAACCTCGTGGACGAACGCCTCAGCAGTGTCACGGCCCACCGGAACCTGCATGAAGCTGGCATGAGCAGCAGGGACCACCGTAAAGTAGTTGATCAGGTCGCGGCGGCAGGTATTCTTCAGCACGCCATCGACATGCAAAAAGCCAGGGGAGCGGATGTCGGCTCACGCGTGACAGCGCCATCCCCGTCCGTGGCCCAGGGGACCGGTGGGGTGGACGAATCCGTCCGCGCCACCCCCGCAGACACGGCACAATCTTCAGATAATGGAAGGCAACAGTGAGCCCTGCCAACATTGACGACACCTCCGGCCCGCTGGATACCGGGGGCGGGAGGCCGTTGACCCGCAAGGAACTGCGGGCACGGGAGAAGACCCACACCGGTGGGCAGGACACCGTGCCCGAGCACGCCTACGAAACCGGCGACGTCCCGCCGCCCCCCGCCGCGCCGCCGGCCGCCGCGTCTCCCGCAGCGGAGCCGTCGTTTGCCCCGCTGGCCCGCACCGGCGACGTTCCGGCGGCTCCGGTTACGCCGCCGTCCATCCAGGATGAACAGCCTGCCGGGCCTCCCCATGGACACGATGCAGCCGCCGATAGACCTGCCGCGCTTGACCACCACGACGACGTGGCGCACCAGGACGACGTCCCGCACGACGACAACGTGGCGTACCAGGAGGCGGAAGTCCAGTACGCCGGCGTACACCACGAAGCGGACCTCCACCACGGAGCCGGCGCGCACGACTACCGGGAAGTGCACGACGACCATGGCCACCACGCCGCTGCATACGACGAATACCACCACGACGAACACCACCAGGACGCGGACCACGGACTGCTTCCCGGCTCATCGGCAGCCCAGGTAGTGCCGCGCCCATCGAAGAAGGTCCGGCGCCGCCGCAGGCTGCTGGCCCTGTTCCTGACGCTCATCGTCTTCGTGGCCGCCGTGGCCGTGGGAGCCCAGTTCCTCAAGCCCCTTCTCGGTAACGGCAAGCCGTCAGACTTCCCTGGTCCCGGCACGGGTGAGGTCCAAGTAACGGTGGAAAGCGGCGAGGGAACCCGTTCAGTAGCCACCGACCTGGAAAACAAGCGTGTTGTTGCCAACGCCGACACCTTCATGCAGGCGTTCCATGCATCCGGTGCCACCCTTGCGCCGGGCGACTACATCTTCAAGACCGAGATGAAGAATGCGGATGCGGTGAATGTGCTGGCGGGCAAGGACAGGACGAAAGTCATCTACTTCGCCCTCAGCGCGGGCCTGAGGATCAGTGAATCCCTGCAGTCGATCTCGGAGGGATCCGGAATCTCCGTACAGCAGCTGCAGGCCCTCAGCAACCAGCCGGCTCAGTTTGGCCTTCCCGCCAACGCCAAGAACCTCGAAGGCTACCTGGCACCCGGGGAATACCGTTTCCCGCTGGGAACCCAGGCCAAGGACATCCTGCAGGCGCTGGTGAAGGCCACCACGGATGAACTCGTGTCCCAGGGCATTACGGACCCGGCCAAGCAGTACCAGGCCGTCATCGTGGCCAGCATCGTCCAGGCCGAGGGCGGCCAGGCCGACTACGGCGACGTAGCCGGTGCCATTTACAACCGGCTCAAGCCCAATGACCAGACAGGCGGCTTCCTCCAGGTTGACTCCGCTGTCACCTACGGCCTTGGTACCCGCAGCTTCAACTTCACGGATGAACAGCGCCAGGACAAGTCCAACCCCTACAACACGTACGCTAATCCGGGGCTGCCCCCGGGCCCCATCGGTTCCCCCGGCAAGACCGCCATCGATGCAGCCGCCCGGCCCAAGTCCAATGATTACCTGTACTGGGTGACCATCAACTTGGACACCAAGGAAACCAAGTTCGCCAAGACCCTGGCTGAGCACAACGCATACGTGGAGCAGTACAACGCCTGGTGCCAGGCCAACGCTGGCCGCTGCACATGAGCCTGCGGGCTGCCGTCCTGGGCCACCCGATCAGCCACTCGAAATCCCCGGCGCTGCATCTGTCGGCGTACGGACAACTGGGTGCAGGGATCAGCTATACGGCCATCGACGTCACCGAGGAGTTGCTGCCGTCTTTCATGCGCCAGATCCGGCACCAGCCTGGCTGGCGCGGGCTCTCGGTCACGATGCCGCTGAAGACGGCAATGCTCGGCTTGGTGGACGAGGTGCGGGGAGTTGCCCGGACCCTGGGTGTGGTGAACACCGTTACCTTCGAGGAGTCAGCCGGCGGAACCAGGCTGGTGGGCTCCAATACGGACGTCACCGGCATCGTCAACGCCCTTTGCCACGCCGGGACCCCGGCGGCACCTTCGGCAGTCATCCTGGGAGGCGGAGGGACGGCTGCGTCGGCGGTTGCTGCCCTGAAGGAACTCGGAACCGGAACCGTACAGCTGTTCGTCCGCGATGCCTCGCGGACAGCGGACGTCCGCGCGGCCGCGGACAGCCTGGGGGTTGCCCTGGAGGTCCATTCCCTGACGGAAGCCGCCCGCCCCACCTCGGAAGCCGACGTCGTGATTTCCACCCTGCCGCCCCATGCGGCAGACGGACTCGCAGCGGAACTCGCCGCCCTGAAGACAACCACGCCGGGCGTGCTGCTGGATGTTGCCTACGATCCCTGGCCCAGCCTGATTGCCTCGGTATGGCAGGCCGGCGGCGGCCGTGTGGTGCCTGGCCTGGAGATGCTGCTGTACCAGGCCGTGGAGCAGGTGCGGCTCTTCACCCGTCGCGGGGAAGACGTTAACGCAGCTGTCATAGATGTGATGTGTGACGCAGTCGGCCTTGCCCGGCGGGCGTTCTGACCGCCCTACGTGGCAGGATGGAAATTATGCGTTGGTTGACTGCCGGTGAATCCCATGGCCCGGCTCTGATGGGAATTATTGAGGGCGTCCCCGCCGGTGTGGAAATCACCAGCGGGCACATCGCAGACTCCCTGGCCCGCCGCCGTCTTGGCTACGGCCGCGGTGCGCGGATGAAATTCGAACAGGACGTCGTGACGATCCTCGGCGGAGTCCGGCACGGCATCACCCAGGGCGGCCCCGTTGCCATCCAGGTGGGCAACACCGAATGGCCCAAGTGGGAGCAGATCATGTCCGCCGACCCCGTGGCCGCCGAACTCCTCGCCGACCAGGCCCGCAACGCGCCCCTGACGCGGCCCCGCCCAGGACACGCGGACTTCACCGGCATGCAGAAGTACGGCTTCGACGAAGCCCGTCCGGTGCTTGAACGCGCCAGCGCCAGGGAAACGGCCACCCGCGTGGCGCTGGGCACCGTGGCGGCACAGTTCCTCCGGCACCTCGGCATTGAACTGGTCAGCCACACCGTATCCATCGCCAGCGTGACGGTCCCGGAAGGCCGCCCCCTGCCCGTACCCGGCGATGTCATTGCCCTGGATGCCGACCCCCTGCGCTGCTTCGACCGCGAAACCTCGGACGCCATGGTGGCCGAGGTGGACGCCGCGCACAAGGAAGGCGAAACCCTGGGCGGCGTCGTGGAGGTCCTGGCCTACGGCCTCCCGCCGGGACTTGGCAGCTACGTGCACTGGGACCGCCGGCTGGACGCCAGGCTCGCAGCCGCCCTGATGGGCATCCAGGCCATCAAGGGCGTGGAGGTCGGCGACGGCTTCCTCACCGCTGCCCGCCGCGGTTCCGCCGCGCATGATGAAATCGTCCGCGACGGCGAGGGCACGATTGTCCGTGCCAGCAACCGCGCCGGCGGCATTGAAGGCGGCATGAGCATCGGGGACGTCCTGCGCGTCCGCGCGGCCATGAAACCCATCGCCACCGTACCGCGCGCCCTGCGGACCATCGACGTCAGCACCGGCGAACCGGCCAAAGCCCACCACCAGCGTTCGGACGTTTGTGCAGTTCCGGCCGCCGGCGTGGTGGCCGAGGCCATGGTGGCCCTGGTCCTCGCCGAAGCTGTCATCGAAAAGTTCGGCGGTGACTCAGTGGCGGAAACCGCACGCAACATCAAGGGTTACCTGGACAACATCCCGGCATCCCTGGACTCGATCGGCCAGTAGTGCTCCACCGCAGCAATACCGGACCTGTTGGCGGCCGGCCGATCGTGCTCATCGGCCCCATGGCCGTTGGCAAATCAGCCATCGGACAGCAACTGGCACAGCAGCTGGGCGCCCGGTTCGTTGACACGGATGCCGTGATCGTTGCCGGTCATGGATCCATTGCCGAAATCTTCGCCGGCCGCGGTGAACACGCCTTCCGGGAAATCGAGGCACGGACCGTGGCCCACGCCGTCGAGGAAGCCGAGGGAACCCCCACGGTTATCTCTCTGGGCGGGGGAGCGGTGCTGGACTCCGGGACGCAGCAGCTGATCAGCCGCTGCACGGTGGTGTACCTGGAATGCGATGCCGAAACGGTGGCGGACAGGATTGCCCGGAACTCCGGCAGGCCACTCCTCGCCGGCGACGCCATGGGCCGCTGGACAGCAATGTTCGCCACCCGCAGGCCGGTCTACGAGCGGCTGGCCGACATCACCCTCGACGTCCGCCACGGCTCGATACCCGAGCTCGGCGGCCGGCTGGAAGCAGCACTGCGGAACCACGCAGCTGCCAAACAGGAAGTTGAAAAGTGAACACCCAATCAACAGTCATCAACGTCACCGGCGAAGGTGCCGGCAACAACTACGGCGTCGTCGTCGGCCGCGGCCTGCTTGGTGACCTTCCCGCGCTTCTCGGGGAGCGTGTCCGCCGGGTCCTGGTGATCCACCCCCGCGCCCTGCGCCTTACCGGTGACACCGTCCGCGATGAACTCGCCGCCGCCGGCTTCACTTCCCTCACCGCCGAAATCCCTGACGCCGAAGAAGGCAAGCACATCCAGGTGGCAGCATTCTGCTGGCAGGTCCTGGGCCAGAACGACTTCACCCGCTCGGACGCCATCGTGGCCGTCGGCGGCGGGGCAGTGACCGATCTTGCAGGCTTCGTCGCCGCCACCTGGCTGCGCGGGGTCAAGGTCATCCACATGCCCACCAGCCTGCTGGCCATGGTGGACGCCTCCGTTGGCGGCAAGACCGGCATCAACACCGCCGAGGGCAAGAACCTCGTGGGGGCCTTCCACCCGCCGGCCGCCGTCCTGGCGGACCTGGATACCCTGGACACGCTGCCGAAGAACGAGATCATTTCCGGCCTGGCGGAGGTCATCAAGTGCGGCTTCATTGCCGATCCCGCCATCCTGGACCTGGTGGAAAAGGACCCGGCAGCTGTGGTGGACCCGCGCTCCGCGGAGCTCAGGGAACTCATCGAGCGGGCCATTGCCGTGAAGGCAAAAGTGGTTTCCGAGGACCTCAAAGAGTCAGGGCTGCGGGAAATCCTGAACTACGGGCACACCCTGGGGCACGCCATCGAACTGGTGGAGCGGTACTCCTGGCGGCACGGCGCCGCAGTGTCCGTGGGCATGATGTTTGCAGCGGAACTTGCCCGCAGCGTGGGGCGGCTCAGCGACGTCGACGCCGACCGGCACCGGAGCATCCTGGAAGGGCTTGGGCTCCCGGTCACATACCGCCGGGACCGCTGGCAGGGCCTGCTGGACGGCATGCGCCGGGACAAGAAGTCCCGCGGGGACCTGCTGCGGTTCGTGGTGCTTGACGGCATCGCCAAACCGGGCATCCTTGATGTCCCGGACACCTCGCTCCTGTTTGCTGCCTACCAGGAAATCGCCTCCTGATGCAGGGAGACATGAGCGGCACCTCCGACTGGCCCGAGGCAGGGTTCCCGGGAATCCGGATCAACCCCGATACCCTGCTGCCCCAGATCGTCAACGAGGATGTGGTGGGGGAGACCTTGGCTGCCTCAACGGACCCCGCCGACCATATCTTCGTGCTCCTCGTCCAGGGCCACGCCTCCGAGGCCGCCGAATTGCTGGCCGAGGCACGCTTCAAGGACCCCGAATCGTTCCTGCTTCGCGTGTTCGAAGCCGAGGTGCTCAGCGTCACGCACCGCATGGACCGGGCCATTGGGCTGTTCCGCCAGCTCCTGGCTGAAGCGCACGGCACGCCGCGTGAAGCACTCGCCCTGCAATACCTGGGCCGGACACAGTACGCCGCCGGCCAAACCTCGGCTGCGGTTGAATCCTTCACCCGGGCGCTTGACCTGCGCGTTGCGCAATCGGCCGATGCCGCGCAGATTTACTCGTCCACGGTGGCGCTCCAGCGGGCCAGGGACGTCCTGGACCTGGCCTGCTAGGGCGCAGGCATCGGCCACGGAAAGGCCGGGCCGGATTTACCGGTAGAATGGTTGTGGAATTTTTGCATCCACGCGATTTTTGACAAACACGTGCAGGCGGGCCGTTACGGCGTGCCCGCCCGGCATACAGCATCTGACCACGCGGCCAGACAAAGAAACCAGAGGAAACCAGTGGCAACCACTAACGACATTAAGAACGGAACGGTCCTGAAGCTTGAGGGCCAGCTCTGGAACGTCATCGAATTCCAGCACGTCAAGCCCGGCAAGGGCGGCGCCTTTGTGCGGACCAAGATGCGCAACGTGATGTCCGGCAAGGTTGTTGACAAGACCTTCAACGCCGGCCTCAAGATCGAGACCGCCACCGTTGACCGCCGCGACTACCAGTACCTGTACCAGGACGGCGCCGACTTCGTCTTCATGGACACCTCCGACTACGACCAGATCACCGTCTCCGGTGCCACGGTTGGCGACGCCACCAACTTCATGCTCGAAAACCAGATGGTCAACATCGCCATCCACGACGGCAACCCGCTCTACATCGAACTGCCGCCGAGCGTCGTCCTCGAAATCACCTACACCGAGCCGGGCCTGCAGGGCGACCGCTCCTCCGCAGGCACCAAGCCTGCCACGCTGGAAACCGGCTACGAGATCCAGGTTCCGCTGTTCATCGAGAACAACACCAAGGTCAAGGTGGACACCCGCGACGGCAGCTACCTGGGCCGGGTCACCGAGTAGTGAGCGCCCGCGGTAAAGCCCGCAACAGGGCACTGGATGTTCTGTTCGAGGCGGAGCAGCGCTCTGTTTCGGCGTTCGACGTGCTTCGCGCACGCCGGGAAAAGACTGACCAGGTGGTCAACCCCTACACCTTGGAGATCGTCGAAGGCGTCGTGTCCCAGCAGGCAGCCATCGACGAGTTCCTGGAGACGTACTCGCAGGGCTGGAGCCTGGAGCGGATGCCGTCGGTGGACCGCATCATCCTGCGGATCGGCACTTGGGAGCTTCTTTACAGCGACGACGTCCCGGACGGTGTGGCGGTCAGCGAGGCGGTAGCGCTGGCCAAGACACTGTCGACGGACGAGTCCCCGCAGTTCATCAACGGTCTGCTGGGCCGGCTGCAGCAGCTGAAGCCTTCGCTGCTCGCGTAGCCTTTCCACCACGCAACAGGGCCCCGCCATTTCGGCGGGGCCCTGTTTGCGTCCCAGCCGGTGCGGCTCAGCCCGCTACGGCCGCCCGCAGGGATACGATGCGCTGGAGCTGCTGCCTTTCCTCGGCCTGGTGCAGCGCAACGTCCCGTCCGCTCAGGATCCGCTGGCGGGTATTGGCGAGCTGGGTGGCCGCCTTCACGAACTGTTTCATCTGGTGCTTCCTGCCCGAACCCGCAGCCCATGCCAGAACCGTTCGCCTGCCGCCCCGGGTGGCCAGCAACTGGACTTCGGCCGGCGTGAACCAGCCGGCTGCGGAGTACTCCATCAGCCGCTGGCGGGTCAGGCGGTTCTCGGCTACCCGCAGGAAGATGATGCCGCCCACTGCCAGGAGGAAGATGGGCACCTGGACCAGGATGTAGTCCAGCAGGAATCCCTGGCCCATGCTGTTCCACCTGTTGTGCAGGAACATGGCCGGCAGCAGCCCCACGAAAAAGGCGCCCATCGAAGCGCCGGTGTGCCAGCGCCTGGCAGCGAAGCCCATGATCAGGCCGGTGGTCCCGGTGAAAATCGCATGGGCGAACGGGGACATGACCCCGCGGAGGAAGAAGACCTGCGCAAAGTCGCTTGCCGGAGATGCCGATTCCGCGATGGCCCTGCCGAAATAGAGGATGTTTTCGGTGAAGGCGAATCCGCCGGCGATGGTGAAGGCGAACACCACGCCGTCTACCGGTCCGTCGAATTGCCGGCGTGCCGCCAGGAGGAGGATGAGCAGGCCAAGCGACTTGGCGAATTCCTCGACGATGGGTGCCTGCACGGTGGCCATGTAAGTCTGCAGGTCGGGCTCGTCGGTGAACTGGAAAGCGATCACAAAGAATGGCTGGATGAGCAGCGTCACGGCAACGGACACTGCAGCACCCCATGTGAAGGCAAAGAACAGCAGCCGCTTAGGTTCAGGTTCCCACCTGTCGATGATGTGCACCGCGGCCAGGACCACCGACAGCGGGATCAGCGACGCCACGAAACCAATCAGGAAACCGCCGGCGCCGGTGTTGGAGAGCAGGAACGGCACCACCAGGAAAAGGCTCATGAAAGCCAGGACGGCGCCGGCAACCGTCAACCCCACCAGCCCGCTGCGGGTCCGCGACGCCTGAAGGGCCGCGCCCTGCGCGCCCGGCGGCACCAACACCGCCATCGGCCCGCCCTGGTGTCCCGGCGCCGCGCGGTAGTTTTCGGGCTGCACATGCCCCATCCAGCTGGGGTTGGCCTGCTGCGGCAGGGGACCGGTGGCACCACGGTAGGGATCGTCGGGGAGTCCGGAGGAAGGCTGCTGCGGATACATCGGCATACCCGAAAGCCTAAGCGGGGGCCACCGCAGCACAAAGGACCCGGGCCTTCCGGCCGTCGGGGTGTGACCATCACCGCTTCCCCAAGGGCCGGCCAGGCAGGGACCGTGTGGTAATTTTGAACAGCAAACATTCCTTTTTTAATTCCGTCCTGTGAGGCGGGGAAAGGGGAGACGAGCGTTGACTTCTGTCACCAGCGCACCGGTTCCAGCCAGGGTTGTCCTCAGCCAGGCGGACATTGACCGGGCCCTCACTCGTATCGCCCACGAGATCCTCGAAGCCAACAAGGGATCCCGCGACCTTGTCCTGTTGGGAATTCCCCGCCGCGGCTATCCGCTGGCTGTCCGTTTGGCCGAAAAAATTGCCGCCGCAGACTCCACCGTTGATGCCGCTGCCATAGTGGGCCAGCTTGATGTCACCATGTTCCGCGACGACCTCTCCCACCAGGGGACACGGCCGCCGTACCCCACCAGGCTGCCCCGCACGGGCATCGACAACAAAGTGGTGGTCCTGATCGACGACGTCCTGTACTCCGGCCGCACCATCCGTGCCGCCCTGGACGCGCTGGTGGATCTTGGCCGCCCCCGCATCGTCCGGCTGGCAGTCCTGATCGACAGGGGCCACCGTGAACTTCCCATCCGTGCTGACCACGTGGGCAAGAACCTGCCCACATCCTCCGCCGAAAAGGTCCGGGTCCGGCTCGAAGAAACAGACACCTCCGATGCCGGAACCCCGGTCAACGAAGTCGTGATCGAGGGCGGCGCATGAAGCATCTCCTGTCCACCGAGGACCTCAGCCTTTCGAACGCCATCCGCATCCTGGACACCGCCGAGGAAATGTCGGCCGTGGGGGAGCGGGAAGTGAAGAAGCTTCCGGCCCTGCGCGGACGCACAGTGGTCAACCTCTTCTTCGAGGACTCCACCCGCACCCGGATCTCCTTCGAGGCCGCCGCCAAACGCTTGTCTGCGGACGTCATCAACTTCGCCGCCAAGGGATCCTCGGTATCCAAGGGCGAGTCCCTCAAGGACACCGCCCAGACCCTGTCGGCCATGGGCGCCGATGCCGTGGTCATCCGGCACTGGGCCTCCGGAGCTCCACACCGGCTGGCCGCAACCGACTGGATCGACGCCGCCGTGATCAATGCCGGCGACGGCACCCATGAACACCCCACCCAGGCCCTGCTCGACGCCTTCACCATGCGCCGGCACTGGGCCCGCCTCGCCGGCACCGGTTCCGAAGGGACAGACCTCAAGGGCATGCGGGTAGCCATCGCCGGCGACGTCCTGCACTCCCGCGTGGCGCGGTCCAACGTGTGGCTGCTCCGGACCCTGGGAGCCGAAGTCACTTTGGTGGCGCCGCCCACTCTGCTGCCGGTCGGCGTCGACAAATGGCCCTGCAGCGTCAGCTACGACCTGGACCAA
The DNA here is from genome assembly GCF_001428075.1 of Arthrobacter sp. Soil764. Lineage (GTDB taxonomy): Bacteria > Actinomycetota > Actinomycetes > Actinomycetales > Micrococcaceae > Arthrobacter. The sequence continues at coordinate 242,168 of NZ_LMSI01000022.1, forward strand.
ACCCTGGCAAACGGCGTGGACGCCATGATGATGCTCCGCGTCCAGGGTGAACGCATGAACGCGTCGTTCTTCCCCAGCACCCGTGAGTACTCGCGCCGGTGGGGCTTCGATGACAACCGCCTCCGCGCCCTGGACGACCTGGGCATGACGGACACCATCATCATGCACCCCGGACCCATGAACAGGGGCCTGGAAATCAGCGCCGCCGCCGCGGATTCGCCCCGCTCCACCGTCCTGGCCCAGGTCCGCAACGGCGTGTCCGTGCGGATGGCCGCACTGTACCTGCTGCTCTCCGGGGATACCCGGGAACCAGCCCCCCACCGCGTCCCGGCTTATGCCGCCGCCCCGTCCACCAAGGAGAGCAACTGATGGCAGGCAACACCGGAACCTACCTGATCCAAGGCGCGGCCATCCTGGGCGGTGACCCTGCGGACCTCCTGGTCCGTGACGGCATCATCGCCGAGATCGGCACCGGCCTGGGCGCCGACGGGGCCACAGTCATCGACGCTGCCGGCCTGGTGGTCCTGCCCGGCATGGTGGACGTGCACACGCACCTCCGCGAACCGGGCCGCGAAGACGCCGAGACCGTGGAGACCGGAACGCGGGCAGCGGCCCTGGGCGGCTACACGGCCGTGCACGCCATGGCCAACAGCACCCCCGTCGCGGACACCGCGGGCGTCGTGGAGCAGGTTTACACGCTGGGCCGGGCCGCCGGTTGGGTGGACGTCCGCCCCGTCGGCGCCGTTACGGTCGGCCTGGCAGGAGAGCAGCTGGCCGAGCTGGGCGCCATGGCGGATTCCCGCGCCAGGGTGCGGATGTTCTCCGACGACGGCATCTGCGTCCACGATCCCGTGCTGATGCGCCGCGCGCTGGAATACGTCAAGGCGTTCGACGGCGTGGTGGCCCAGCACGCGCAGGAACCGCGCCTCACCGCCGGCGCCCAGATGAACGAGGGCGACGTTTCCGCGGTCCTGGGCCTCACCGGCTGGCCCGCGGTGGCCGAAGAGAGCATCATCGCCCGCGACGTCCTGCTGGCCCAGCACGTGGGGTCCCGCCTCCACGTGTGCCATGTGTCCACCGCCGGCTCGGTGGAAATCATCCGCTGGGCCAAGGAACGCGGCATTGACGTTACGGCCGAGGTCACCCCGCACCACCTGCTGTTGACCGATGACCTGGTGCGCAGCTACGACCCTGTGTTCAAGGTCAACCCGCCGCTGCGCACCGATGCCGACGTCCAGGCATTGCGCGCCGGCCTGGCAGACGGGACGATCGACGTTGTGGGCACGGACCACGCACCGCACCCCAGCGAACACAAGGAATGCGAATGGGCGCAGGCAGCCATGGGCATGACCGGGCTTGAAACCGCCCTGTCCGTGGTCCAGCACGCCATGATCGAGACCGGCCTGATGACCTGGGCGGACTTCGCCAGGGTCACCTCCACCGCAGCCGCGAAGATCGGCCGGCTGGACGACCAGGGCCGGCCCATCGAAGCCGGGGAACCCGCCAACATCATCCTCGTGGACCCGGCGGCACGCTGGACGGTGGACCCCTTCCAGATGGCCACGATGGGCCGCAACTCGCCGTTCAAGGGCAGGGAACTCCCCGGCAAGGTGGTGGCCACCTTCTTCAGGGGGCACCCCACCGTCCTGGACGGCGCACTCAACACGCCCCACCCGGATGCCGCCGCAACCCCAGCAGGCGCTGCCTGATGGACAAGATCCTTCCCGGACTTGCCATGCTGGCGGTGGTCGCCGTCGTGTTCGTCCTCCTCGCCGTCGGCTGGCGCAACCGCCTGAAGCGCCAGTCCGACGTCGAACAGTTGCCCCAGGTGCCCGCCGCACCCGGTGAGCCGATCGCCACCGCCGAAGGACAGTACGTGGCCACCACCACGGCCGGCGACTGGCTGGACCGGATCGCCGTGCACGGGCTGGGCATCCGCACCAACGCCACCCTCGCGGTGTACCCGCACGGCGTCCTCTACGAACGGTCGGGCGCGCCTGCCCTGTACATCCCCGCATCCGCCCTCACAGGTGTCCGCCAGGACAGCGGCATGGCAGGGAAGTTCGTGGAAAAGGACGGCCTGCTGGTTCTCGGATGGACGCTTGGCGCGCACGGACTGGACACCGGCTTCCGGACCCGCCGTGCCGCCGACAAAGACGTGCTTTACCAGGCCCTTCAGGATTTGATTTCGTCAGCCCCAGCGGCTGGTGCCACCAGTGGAAAGTAAGACAGTGAAAGCGAATACATTGACAGCAACCACCTCCGCTCCGGCAACGCTGGTCCTCGAAGACGGGCGCATTTTCCGCGGCACCAGCTACGGCGCCACCGGTACCGCCCTGGGCGAAGCCGTCTTCGCCACCGGAATGACCGGCTACCAGGAAACCATCACCGACCCGTCCTACGCCCGCCAGCTGGTGGTCCAGACGGCCCCGCACATCGGCAACACCGGCGTGAACGATGACGACGCCGAGTCCCGGCGCATCTGGGTGGCCGGCTACATCGTCCGCGACGCAGCCCGCCGGCCCTCCAACTGGCGCTCCGAACGGTCGCTTGACGAAGAGCTTGTGGCCCAGGGCATCGTGGGCATCCAGGGCGTGGACACCCGTGCCATCACCCGCCACCTGCGCGAGCACAAGACCATGCGCGCCGGCATCTTCTCCGGCGAGGCAGCCCAGGCTACGGACAAGGAACTGGTCGACGCCGTCCTGGCCAGCGCGCCCATGGAAGGTTCGCGCCTGGCCGAGGAAGTCAGCGTGGACGAAGCCTACGTGGTGGAGCCGAAGGACCACGGCTGGGAGGGTGAACCCCGCTTCACCATCGCGGCGATCGACCTCGGGATCAAGGCCATGACCCCGGTCCGGTTCGCCGAGCGCGGTGTCCGCGTCCACGTGCTTCCCGCCACCGCCACCCTCGAGGACGTCAAGGCCGTCAACCCGGACGGTTTCTTTATGTCCAACGGCCCCGGCGACCCCGCCACCGCCGACACCCAGGTCAAGCTCCTCCGCTCCGTCCTGGACGAAAAGCTGCCGTACTTCGGCATCTGCTTCGGCAACCAGATCCTGGGCCGCGCCCTGGGCTTTGGCACCTACAAGCTCCGCTACGGCCACCGCGGCATCAACCAGCCTGTGATGGACCGCCGCACCGGCAAAGTGGAGATCACCTCCCAGAACCACGGCTTTGCCGTGGACGCACCGCTCGACGGCGCCACGCAGGCCCCGGAGGCACGCTACGGCCGGGTGGAAGTGAGCCACATCAGCCTGAACGACGACGTCGTGGAAGGCCTGGCCTGCCTGGACATCCCGGCGTTCTCCGTGCAGTACCACCCTGAAGCCGCGGCCGGACCGCACGACGCGGCCTACCTGTTCGACCGCTTCATCGAGCTCATGGAAGGCACGCGGGACGGCAGGAACGCCAACCTTTCAAAGGAGCCCGTGGACGCCGCCCACCCGGCAGGCGCTGAATCGGCAATGCCGAAGAATTCCGACAACAAGACTGAGGACAAGAAGTAATGCCGAAACGTACAGATCTCAAGAGCGTCCTCGTCATTGGTTCCGGCCCGATCGTCATCGGCCAGGCCGCCGAGTTCGACTACTCCGGCACCCAGGCGCTGCGCGTCCTCAAGGAGGAAGGCCTGCGCGTCATCCTCGTGAACTCCAACCCGGCCACCATCATGACCGACCCCGAGTTCGCCGACGCCACCTATGTCGAGCCCATCACCCCCGAGGTGGTGGAGAAGATCATCGCCAAGGAGCGTCCCGACGCCGTCCTGCCCACCCTCGGTGGCCAGACCGCGCTGAACACCGCCATTGCCCTGGACAAGAACGGCGTGCTCGAGAAGTACAACGTGGAGCTCATTGGCGCCAACATCGCGGCCATTGAGCTTGGCGAGGACCGCGAGAAGTTCAAGGGCGTGGTGGAACGCTGCGGTGCTGAGTCAGCCCGCAGCCACATCATCCACACCATGGACGAGGCCCTCACGGCGGCCACCGACCTGGGCTACCCCATGGTGGTCCGCCCGTCCTTCACCATGGGCGGCCTGGGCTCTGGCCTGGCCTACAACGAGGAAGACCTGCGCCGCATCGTCGGCCAGGGCCTGCAGTACAGCCCCACCAGCGAGGTGCTGCTCGAAGAGAGCATCCTGGGCTGGAAGGAATACGAGCTCGAAATGATGCGGGACAAGAACGACAACGTGGTTGTCGTCTGCTCCATCGAGAACTTCGATCCCGTGGGCGTGCACACCGGCGACTCCATCACCGTGGCGCCGGCGCTGACCCTCACCGACCGCGAATACCAGAAGCTGCGCGACGTGGCCATCGCCGTCATCCGCGAGGTAGGCGTGGATACCGGCGGCTGCAACATCCAGTTCGCCATCGATCCCAAGACCGGCCGCGTGGTGGTCATCGAGATGAACCCCCGCGTTTCGCGCTCCTCGGCCCTGGCATCCAAGGCCACCGGCTTCGCCATCGCCAAGATCGCCACCAAGCTCTCGCTCGGCTACACCCTGGACGAGATCCCCAACGACATCACCCAGAAGACCCCCGCGTCCTTTGAACCCACCCTGGACTACGTGGTGGTCAAGGTTCCGCGGTTCGCTTTCGAGAAGTTCCCTGCAGCGGACGATACCCTCACCACCACCATGAAGTCGGTGGGCGAGGCCATGGCCATGGGCCGCAACTTCACCGAGGCCCTGCAGAAGGCCCTGCGCTCCCTCGAGCAGAAGGGCTCGCAGCTGGACTTCAGCAGCGTTCCCGAATGGGAAGTCGCCGAGCTGATCGAGAAGGCCAAGCGCCCCACCACCGAGCGCCTGCACCAGGTCCAGCGCGCCCTCCTGGGCGGCGCCACCGTGGAACAGCTCTTCGAAGCCACCAAGATCGACCCCTGGTTCCTGGACCAGCTCCAGCTGCTCAACGAGATCTCCCACGAAATCCGCCAGGCCGGCGCCCTGACCGCTGACATGCTCAAGCGCGCCAAGCGACACGGCTTCTCCGACGAACAGATCGGCGCCCTGACGCACAACTCCGAGGCAGTGGTCCGCGGTGTCCGCCAGGCACTGGGCATCCGCCCGGTCTACAAGACCGTGGACACCTGCGCCGCCGAATTCGCCGCCTACACCCCGTACCACTATTCGGCCTACGACGAGGAGGACGAGGTTGCGCTGCACTCCAAGCCGTCCATCCTGATCCTCGGCTCCGGGCCCAACCGCATCGGCCAGGGCATCGAGTTCGACTACTCCTGCGTCCACGCCTCCATGGCGCTGCGCAAGGCCGGCTACGAGACCGTCATGGTCAACTGCAACCCGGAAACCGTCTCCACCGACTACGACGTCTCCACCCGCCTGTACTTCGAGCCGCTGACGCTCGAGGACGTGCTGGAGGTCATCGCGGCCGAGGAACGCACCGGCGGCGTCATGGGCGTCTTCGTCCAGCTCGGCGGCCAGACCCCGCTGAAGCTCGCCCAGCAGCTGGCCGACGCCGGCGTCCCGATCCTGGGCACCTCACCGGAGGCCATCGACCTCGCCGAGCACCGCGGCGCCTTCTCGCGGGTGCTGGACAAGGCCGGCCTGGTGGCGCCCAAGAACGGCACCGCCGTCTCCTTCGAGGATGCCAAGAAGATTGCGGACGAGATCGGCTACCCGGTCCTGGTCCGCCCGTCCTACGTGCTGGGCGGCCGCGGCATGGAAATCGTCTACGACGAGCCCAACCTCTCCCGCTACATCGCCAACGCCACCGAAATCACCCCGGACCACCCGGTGCTGATTGACCGCTTCCTGGAGGACGCCGTCGAAATCGACGTCGACGCCCTCTACGACGGCACCGACATGTACCTCGGCGGCATCATGGAACACATCGAGGAAGCCGGCATCCACTCCGGTGACTCCGCCTGCGTCCTGCCGCCGATCACCCTGGGGAGCAACGTCGTCGAACGCGTCCGCACCGCCACCCGCGCCATCGCTGAAGGCGTGGGCGTCCGGGGCCTGATCAACATCCAGTTCGCGCTGGCCTCGGACGTCCTGTACGTCCTGGAAGCCAATCCCCGCGCCTCCCGGACCGTGCCGTTCGTGTCCAAGGCCACCGGTGTCCAGATGGCCAAAGCCGCAGCCCTCATCGGCACCGGCGTGACCATCGGACAGCTCCGCAGCGCCTACAAGATGCTGCCGGAAACCGGTGACGGCTCAACGCTGCCGCTGGACGCGCCCGTCGCCGTCAAGGAAGCCGTGCTGCCGTTCAGCCGGTTCCGGACCCTCGAGGGCAAGGTGGTTGACTCCCTGCTCGGTCCCGAGATGCGTTCCACCGGCGAGGTCATGGGCATCGACAAGCACTTCGACACCGCCTTCGCCAAGAGCCAGGCAGGCGCCAACAACGCCCTGCCCACCGAGGGCAAGGTGTTCGTCTCCGTGGCCAACCGGGACAAGCGCTCGGTGATCATGGGCGTCAAGCGGCTCTCGGACCTCGGGTTCGAGATCGTCTCCACCGGCGGTACCGCCGACGTCCTGCGCCGCAACGGCATCCAGGCCACCCCGGTCCGCAAGGTCGCAGAGGGCAGCAGCGCCGAGGGTGAAGGCACCATCGCGGACCTCATCGTGGCCGGCGAGATCGACATGGTCTTCAACACGCCTTCGGGCGGCGAAGCCCGCAGCGACGGCTACGAACTGCGCGCCGCGGCAACGTCCATCGGCATTCCGTGCATCACCACGGTGGCCGAGTTCAACGCCGCCGTCCAGGCGATCGAAGCCATGCGCACCTACGAGTGGTCTGTCACCAGCCTGCAGGAGCACGCCGCCGCACTGGCAGAGTCCCAGAAGGCGGCCCTGCAGCATGCCTGAGCAGGCCTCAGCCAACAGCCCCGCATCCGCCGCCGGCCGGGAGTCCTTCGGCTCCCGGCTCGGCGCGGCCATGGCCGCCCGCGGTCCGCTCTGTGTGGGCATTGACCCGCACCCGGCGCTGCTGAAGAGCTGGGGACTGGACGACGACGCCGCCGGGCTTCGGCGCTTTTCCCTGACGGTCCTGGAGGCGGTGGCTCCGCTCGCTGCCGCGGTAAAGCCGCAGGTGGCACTTTACGAACGCCACGGGTCAGCCGGCATGGCGGTGCTGGAGGAAATCCTGGCCACGGCCCGGGACGAGTCTGTCCTCAGCATCGCCGACGCCAAGCGCGGCGACATCGGTTCCACCATGGCCGCCTATGCCGACGCCTGGCTGCGGGACGAGTCCCCGCTGGCGGCGGACTCCGTCACGCTGAGCCCCTACCTTGGCTTCGAGTCGCTGCGCCCTGCGCTGGACCTCGCGGCCGAAACCGGGCGCGGTGTCTTCGTGCTGGCACTGACCTCCAACCCTGAAGGAGCTTCGGTCCAGCACGTTGGCGGAAGGGATTCGGTGGCGCGCAGGATCACGGCAGCGGCAGCTGCGGAAAACTCCCGGTACGGGGGCAACCTGGGGTCCGTGGGCCTGGTGGTCGGCGCCACCGTGGGGTCGGCATTGACGGATCTGGATATGGATCTCGCTGCCGTCCGCGGCCCCATCCTGGCGCCCGGCCTGGGAGCGCAGGGGGCCACGCCGGCGGACCTTCGGGCCACGTTCGGCGACGCCTACCCGCTGGTCCTGGGAACCTCCAGCCGCGACATCCTGTCGGCAGGTCCGCAGGTCGGCGGACTGCGGGAGGCGGCCCTGCGCACGCTGGACGGGCTGCGCGGACAATAGGGTGCAATTGCCTGGATGCATTGATTCGGGCTGCACCAAAGGGTAGTTTCAGGACAGGTCCAAGGGCGGCCGCCCTTGGATGAAATCCGCCGAATCCGGGGGTGTCCGTGATGGTCCTGCGACCTCTATCCGCATCTGAACGGGCCGACGCCCTGGGCAAGGCAGCAGCGGCCAGGGCTACCCGTGCCGCAGCCAAGGAAAGCCTCCGGAACGGCGACAGGTCCGCGGCGGACATCATCAGCTCCGCCCTTGAGGACGACGCCCTGGCCCGCATGAAGGTCTCGGAACTGCTCGAGGCCCTTCCCGGCATCGGGAAGGTGCGGGCCGCGGCCATCATGCAGCAGCTGGGCATCGCGGCGTCCCGCAGGGTCCGGGGCCTGGGCATCCACCAGCGCCGGGCGCTGGTAGATTTTATAGACGAGCATTGAGGCAGGCGGCGCCTGTCTTTTCCCAACTGCGGCAAAAGGAATACGTGAGCAAGAAACCTGGACTGACAGTCCTCGCAGGTCCGACGGCTGTTGGCAAAGGCACCGTGTCCACCTACATCCGTGACAACTACCCCGAAGTCTGGCTTTCCGTTTCGGCCACCACCCGGGCGCCCCGGCCCGGCGAGGTGGACGGCGTCCACTACTTCTTCAAGACCAAGGACGAGTTCGAGCAGCTCATCGCGGACGGCGAACTCCTGGAGTGGGCTGTCGTCCACGGGCAGAACACCTACGGCACCCTGAAGAGCACGGTGAACCAGGCCATCGCAGAGGGCCGCTCGGTGCTGCTGGAGATCGACCTTCAGGGTGCACGCCAGGTCAAGGAAGCCGTTCCGGACGCCCAGTTCGTCTTCCTGGCCCCGCCCACCTGGGACGAGATGGTCCGCCGGCTGGTGGGCCGCGGCACCGAAACACCCGACGAACAGCAGCGGCGCCTGGAAACCGCTAAACTGGAACTTGCTGCTGAACCGGAGTTCGACCACACCGTCATCAACGACGACGTCCGCCGGGCAGCGGACGAGCTTGTTTCACTCATGGGGCTGACACCGCATCCACACCTGCCGGAACCGTCAGCCCGCTAGGAATTTGGAGAATTCGTGTCCACGAACCTTGAAGGCATCATCAACCCGCCGATCGACTCGCTGCTCGAAGCAGCCGACTCCAAGTACGGCCTGGTGATCTTCGGTGCCAAGCGTGCTCGTCAGATCAACGCCTACTACGCCCAGCTGCACGAGGGCCTGTTCGAATACGTCGGACCCCTGGTCGACACCAAGCTGAACGAAAAGTCGCTGTCGATCGCACTGCGCGAGATCAACGAAGGCAAGCTGGTTTCCACGCCGATCGAAGCCGCAGAGTAATCCTGCCGCTGAACTGACTTGCTGTTGACGGAGGTCACGTGCGCATAGTCCTCGGAGTCGGGGGAGGGATCGCCGCCTACAAGGTGGCATCGCTCCTCCGGCTTTTTACTGAAGCCGGCCATGACGTCACGGTGGTTCCCACTGAGGCGTCCACCCGCTTCATCGGAACTGCCACCTGGGAGGCGCTGTCCGGAAACCCGGTCAGCAACAGTGTTTTCGATGACGTGCACCTGGTCAACCACGTGCGCCTCGGCCACGAGGCAGACCTGGTGGTGGTGGCACCCGCCACGGCGGACCTCCTGGCGAAGGCCGCCACCGGCCAGGCCGGGGACCTGCTCACCAACACCCTGCTGATGGCCCACGGTCCGGTGCTGTTCGCCCCCGCGATGCACACCGAAATGTGGCAGCATGCCGCCACCCGGGCCAACGTGGAAACGCTCCGCAGCCGCGGGGCCGCTGTCCTGGAGCCCGCCTCGGGCAGGCTGACAGGCGCCGACTCGGGGCCCGGCAGGCTTCCGGAGCCCCAGGTGATCTTCGACGCAGCCATGGCCCTGCTGCAGGGACAGGGCGACTACCAGCTGCCCCTAGCAGGCCGCACCGTCACCATCAGCGCCGGCGGAACCCGCGAACCGCTGGACCCCGTGCGCTTCCTCGGCAACCGCTCCTCCGGCAAACAGGGGGTGGCACTTGCCGTCGCAGCACGCAACGCGGGCGCTTCCGTACGGTTGCTGGCAGCCCACATGGACGTTCCACCGCCGGCGGGCGTGGAAGTGGTGCGTGTAGAGACGGCCCTGGAACTCCGGGAAGCCGCACTGCACGCCGCTGCCGTGTCCGACGTCGTCATCATGTCCGCAGCCGTGGCCGATTTCCGCCCGGCCGAAGTCTCGGACACCAAGATCAAGAAGCGGGACGACACCGCCGATCCCGTCATCACCCTGGTCCGCAACCCCGATATTTTGCAGGAGCTTGTGGAGCAGCGCACCGCCGGTGCTGCCGCAGCCGGACAACTCATCGTGGGTTTCGCCGCCGAAACCGGGGACAGCCAGGGCGACGTCCTGGCCTACGCGGAAGCAAAACTGCAGCGGAAGGGCTGCGACCTGCTGGTGGTGAACCACGTGGGGACGGACAAAGTCTTTGGCCAGGACTCCAATTCGGTCGTCATCCTCTCGCGCTCCGGCTCCGAACCACAGGAAGCTTCAGGAACCAAGACAGAGGTTTCGGAAGCCATCATCCGCCGCATCAGCTTTGAACTGAACCGTGTTTCTTTGTGATCTGAACCAGGTTTCCTTCAGCTGAACCTGTTCCGCCCCCCGCCTGAGGTGTTTCCGGCCACCTTTGCTTAGCACGGGGACATCTACAGACTTCTCCCTGACGGGAGTGCCGACACCAACCAGTAAGGTAGTTGAGTGACTTTACCGCTGCACCTTCCCCAGACCCATGGGGCCACGCCCTCCGCGCTCCGGCTGTTCACGTCCGAATCGGTCACTGAAGGCCATCCGGACAAGATCTGCGACCAGATCAGTGACGCTATCCTGGATGCGCTGCTGGCCGCGGACCCCGAGTCCCGCGTGGCCGTGGAGACCATGGCAACCACGGGCCTGGTGCACGTGGCAGGCGAAGTCACCACCGACGCCTACGTCGAAATCCCGCAGATCGTCCGCGAGACCATCCTGGGCATCGGGTACGACTCCTCGGCCAACGGCTTCGACGGTGCCCGCTGCGGCGTGTCAGTCTCCATCGGCCAGCAGTCCAACGACATCGCCGGCGGCGTTTTCAACTCCCTTGAGGCACGCGAAGGCCGCCAGGAGGACGACTATGACCTCCAGGGTGCCGGCGACCAGGGGCTGATGTTCGGCTATGCCAGCGACGAAACCCCCTCCTATATGCCCACGCCCATCTGGTTGGCCCACCGGCTCTCCGAACGGCTCACCGAGGTCCGCAAGACTGGCCTGCTGCCGTACCTTCGCCCCGACGGCAAGACCCAGGTGACGGTGGGCTACGACAAGGACGTGCCCGTGTCAGTGGAAACGGTGGTGATTTCCAGCCAGCACGCCGAGGGCGCGAGCCTGGAGCAGCTGCGCGCGGACCTCGCCGCCGTGGTCATTGAACCCGTCCTCGCCGGCGCCAACCTCGACATCTCCCGGGCGGCAAACATCCTCAATCCGGCCGGCGAATTCGTGATCGGCGGCCCGGTGGGCGACGCCGGCCTCACTGGCCGGAAGATCATCGTTGACACCTACGGCGGCATGGCCCGCCACGGCGGCGGTGCCTTCTCCGGCAAGGACCCCTCCAAGGTGGACCGCTCGGCCGCCTACGCCATGCGCTGGGTCGCCAAGAATGTGGTGGCGGCCGGACTTGCCAAGCGCGCCGAGATCCAGATCGCCTACGCCATCGGCCAGGCCCGCCCCGTGGGAACCTACGTTGAGACCTTCGGCACCGAAACAGTGGATCCTGCACGTATCAGCGCCGCCATCGCGGAGATCTTCGACCTGCGCCCCCGCGCCATTATCGACGCCCTGGACCTGAAGCGGCCCATTTACGCCAAGACTGCCGCGCACGGGCACTTCGGCCGGGATGAGCCCGACTTCACCTGGGAACGCCTGGACCGGGTGGACGAGCTCAAGGCATTCTTCAACGCCTAGTCCGGTCCCGCCCAGGGCGGAAGCACAATCACCCAGGCCGGAAGTCCAATGTCAGTGCCCGGTGCTTGGCTGTTCCTGTCCAACCCGGTCGCTGAACGGAGGTAACTGCCATGGCTCCTGACAGTTCCGTCCAGCCGTCCCTGCTGCAGGGTTTCCCCACACGGCAGACGCCGGGTGGCCTTGACCTGGCGGAGCAACTTCCCGTGGCGCGGGTCCTCATTGAGTCCCCGCTTCCGCATCTGGACCGCCCCTTCGACTACTCCGTCCCGGCCGCGCTTGACCAGGCAGCGCAGCCGGGAGTCCGGGTCAAGGTCAAGTTCAACGGCCAGGACCTCAGCGGATTCCTCCTTGAACGCGTGGCGCAGTCCGACGCCGGGCACACCCTGGTGCCCCTGGCAAAAGTCGTCTCCCCGGTTCCGGTCCTCACGCCCGCCGTCAGGGACCTTGCCGACGCCGTCGCTGCCCGGTATGCGGGGACGGTCAGCGATGTGCTGCGCCTGGCGGTTCCACCGCGTGTCGCCAGGCTGGAAAAGGATTACCCGGAAGTCCTGGACGCCGCGGAGGGGGAGGGCGCCCAACCCACGCCCGCCACGTCCGGCTCTTCAGCCTGGACCGCCTACCGCACCGGTGCCGCGTTCCTCCGGCATCTGGCCGCCGGGGGATCGCCGCGCGCCGCCGTCAACCCACTGCAGGGCTACGGTCCCGCCGGCTGGCCGGCCATGCTCGCCGAGGTCGCTGCTGCAGCTTACGCCTCCGGCCGGGGCGCACTGCTGGTGGTTCCCGACTACCGGGACCTCGACCGGCTGGAGCAGGCACTAAAGGACCTGGTGCCTGGGACAGCCGTGGCCAGGCTCACGGCCGACGACGGCCCCACGCCCCGGTACCGGAGCTTCCTGCGCCTCCTCGCAGGAAAGGCCACCATCGCCATCGGTACGCGCTCGGCCGCCTTCGCCCCCGTGCGGCACCTGGGGCTCGTCGCGTGCTGGGACGACGGCGACGACCTCCACATCGAGCAGCGCGCACCGTACGCCCATGCCCGGGAAGTCCTGCTCCTTCGGGCCGAGCAGGAAAATACTGCCTGCCTCCTTGCAGGGCATGCACGCAGCACCGAGGTCCAGCGGTTGGTGGAAGCCGGGTGGGCCGTCCCGGTAGCAACCGAGCGCGCCACCGTCCGCAGGACTGTTCCACGTGTCCTCAGCACTGCCGACAGCTTCGAGCAGGAACGGGACCCGCTGGCAACCATCGCGCGGCTGCCGCACGCGGCATGGCAGGCCGCCAAGGAGGGTCTCGAGCGCGGCCCCGTCCTGGTCCAGGTTGCCAGGGCAGGGTACGCGCCCTCGCTGGTGTGTGAAGCATGCCGGGAACCGGCCCGCTGCGGTAACTGCCAGGGACCCCTGGCGCTGGCCGGCACGTCCGCCCTGCCGCAGTGCCGGTGGTGTTCCACCCCGGCCCCGGACTGGAAGTGCTCCCACTGCGGCGGCCGGCGGCTTCGGAAAGGGGCCACCGGAGTCCTGCGCACAGCCGAGGAGCTTGGCCGGGCGTTTCCCGGCACAACGGTCATCACCTCTTCAGGGGACCAGGTGAAAGCCGCGGTGGGCACTGGCAGGGCGCTGGTGGTGGCAACGGTGGGGGCCGAACCGGTCGCGGAGGCCGGGTATGCCGCCGCCCTGCTGCTGGACGGGGATTCCCTGTTGCGCCGGGAAACCCTCCGCGCGGGCGAAGACACCGTGCGCCGCTGGTTCAACGCCGCTGCCCTGGTGCGCCCCGCCCCGGACGGCGGGCTGGTGGTGGTCACGGCAACGGAGACCGCCGGCACCGGCGCCCTGCTGCGGTGGGACCCGGCCGGCTATGCGCAGCGGGAGCTGTCCCTGCGCGTGGAGCTGCAGCTTCCCCCGGCGGTGCGGATCGCCTCCGTCACCGGGCCGCGTGCCGCCGTCGAACACTACACCGGTGCCGTGGAAGCGGACCTTGCCCGCGCGGGCATAACAGTCCGCGCTGCGGGGCCGGCGCCGCTCCTGCTGACGGCACCGCCCTCCGGCAGGCGCTCGGCCGAGGACGTGCGGACGCTGCTCTTCTTTTCTTACGGCCAGGCCACCGCCGTCGTCCGTGTCCTGCGGGTGACCCGGGCAGCAGTGGCCGCCAAACGGGCCACGGACCCGGTGCAGCTGCGCCTGGACGGTGTTGACGTCCTGTAAGTGTTGACGTCCTCTAAGTGGTGACGCCCTTAGCGGTGCCTTTTCGCCACTACCTCGTGCGCCGCGTCCACCAGTTGGCGTGCCGACTCATCCCAGCTGAACTCCGCTGCCCGGGCCAGGGAGCGGCGCGACATCTCCTGCCAGTGCTGCTCATCCTGCAGCTGCCGCACAGCGTCCGCGAACTGCCCGGGCGACTCCGGATCCACGTAGAGGGCGGCGTCGGATCCCACTTCGCGGAAGATCGGAATGTCGCTGGCGATCACCGGGGTCCCCACCGCCATGGCCTCCACGAGGGGAAGGCCGTATCCCTCGGCCCGGGACAGGCTCACCAGTGCCGTTGCCCGCCGCAGCAGCCCGTCATACTCCGCGTCGGTTACGCCGTTGTGGAACACCACGGCGGCGCCCGGCGGGACGACGCGTTCCAGTTCCGCCCGGCGCTGCGGCGTGATCCGGCTGAGCAGGTGCAGCGTGTAGCCGGGCAACCCGGCCATGCCCGCCACCATGGTTTCCACGTTCTTGTAGGGCATGAACGAACCCATGTAAATGATCGTTTTGTCCGCACCGTCGCCCGGGTTGCGTGGTTCCTGCGCCGGCTGGGGAGCGTTCGCGATAATGCGTACGGGCCTTTTCGTCAGACGGTACTTGGCCATCAGGGCCTCGGTGGTCCGGCTGATGGTGGCCACGGTATCGGCCCGGTCGAGCAGGAGCCGCTGCGGCCAGAACGCCTTGTGGTACAGGCGCCACAGCACCCTGACGGGGGCCGGCAGGAACCCCGGGGGAGCGGGGTGCTCATAGTAGATGAGGTCGTGCAGGGTGAGGATCAGCCCGTACTTCCGTCCCCAGGTGCCCATGGTCTGCATGGGGCACACCACTACGTCCGCCCCGAGGGCGTTAATCTTCCGGGCAACGAAAAGTTCCATCGGTGACAGCGGGCTGCTGATGAGCGTGTACGGCACGTCCGGGAGGAGTGCGAGCTGCCGGACGTCGGAAACCAGCATGGAAACGTCAGCGATCTCCGCCGTGGCAGCGATCAGGCTGGCGCCGTAGCGGCTGATGCCGTCGTGATGGTCGGTACGGGTGAAACGTGCATCAATGACGATCTTCACGCGGGATGGTCCTTCAGGAAGCTGCGGATGAAGCGGGCGGCCGGCTCCGGCGTTTCATAGTGGATCAGGTGTCCGACGCCGGGAATCACCTTCAGCTCCCCGTCCGGAAGCCGTGACAGGAGGCTGTGCTGGCTGGGGAGGGTGGCGATCTCATCCTTTTCACCCGCGATCAGCAGTACGGGCAGGTCCAGTTTTCCGGCTACCTCTGCCACATGGTGACTGACGGAGGCGGTGAACGACTCCAGCAGGCTGTCCCGGTCCGCGAAGGAACTGAAGTACGCGTGGTGCTGGCCGTGTATGAAGGCCCTCAGGTCCCTGTCACGGGTCTTGGCCATGGTCTCGCTCATCACCCGCACAATCAGCCGGTTACGCAGCAGGGCCAGCCCCGGCCCTTGCGGGAGCCGTGCCGCCAGCCGGTAGTACAGCACCGCCAGCCGGGTCATGACGCCCTTTGGCCCTTCCAGCGCCGGAGCAGCGATGGGGTTGATGAGGATCAAGGGACGCACGGCCGTGGGGTTGTTGGCTACGAAGTGCGCAGCCACGATGGATCCGAACGAGTGTCCCAGCAGCACCGTGTCCGGCCCCAGGCCCTGGGAAGCCATGAAGTCAGTGATGAACGCCCCGTAGCGCTCCACCGAGTGCGGCCCCCGGGCAAAGGCCCCGGACCTGCCAAAGCCGGGAAGGTCCGGCATGATGAGGCGCATCTCCGGCAGCTGGTCCGCGACGCGCAGGAGCCCATGATGGTCGCCGCGGAACCCATGGACCACCAGGATCGTGCGGGTCTCCGGCGTCTCCTTCAGTGGCTCATAGGTCCAGTAAGCCACCGTGCCGCCGTCGATGGTCACGGTGGACGTGGAGGTGCGGGCGGAAAGTTCCGGGCTCAGGTAGGCAGGCGCGGGGGAGGTCCCCGGGTTAACGGTGTCCATGCGCCGGCCTAGTTGACGTTGTCCGGATGCGATCCGGTCCGCTGCCCGCGGTCCAGCGCTTTGATGGCCAACAGATCACGTTCGGAGAGCTCGAAATTGAAGACGTTGAGGTTCTCCCGGATTCTTGCTTCGGAGCTGGCCTTGGGAATGGCGATGTGTCCCAGTTGCATGTGCCAGCGAAGGATCACCTGCGCAGGCGTCCGCCGGTGCTCGGCCGCGCAGGCCTGGATGACGGGGTCGGCCAGCACCTGGCCGCGGCCAAGCGGGCTCCACGCTTCCGTGTGGATGCCCAGTTCCGCATGCTTGCCGCGAAGCTCTTCCTGCTGCAGCCACGGGTGCAGTTCGACCTGGTTGACGGCCGGGACCACTTCGGCGCTTTGGAGCAGGCGGTCAAGATGCGCCGGCTGGAAGTTGCTGACACCGATGGCACGGACCCTACCTTCCCGGTACAGAGTTTCCAGGGCCCGGTAAGTTTCCGGGAACAGTCCCCGCCGCGGGCAGGGCCAGTGGATCAGGTACATGTCCACGTAGTCCAGGCCCAGGTTGACCATGGAATCGTCGAACGCCCGCAGCGTCGCGTCGTAGCCGTGATGGTCGTTCCACACTTTGGTGGTGATGAAGATGTCCTCCCGGGTCAGGGAGGGGGACAGCTCCCCGGACCCGCCGCTGCCGGTCCCGTCGCCCAGCTGGGAACTGATGCCGCGGGCCACTCCGGTTTCGTTCCCGTACATTGCGGCGGTATCGAAATGGCGGTAGCCAGCGGCGAGCGCGGTGGCCACCAGGCCTTCCGCGTCCGCTGCCGGCACCTTGTAGAGCCCAAAGCCGAGCTGGTCTATCAGCACGCCGTTGTTCAGGCTGAGCCGGGGTGAGGTTCTCATGGCAACGACTCTACCCACTTCAGCTGGTCAGTCCCTCGTAATCGACCAGGCGCCGTGCGGTGGCTTCGTCCAGGATCAGGTCGGTGGCCAGCCTGGCTGCCAGGGCTCCGCGTAGGCCGTTGATCTTGGAAACCCCCGACACCACGCAGATCCTGCGGCGCACCTGGCGGAGCTGGGCAAGCGCCGGCCCCGTGGACCTTTCGTTAAGGACGATTCCGTCAGAGGAACCGTCGGCCCGGAAAAAGACAGTGGCAACGTCGCCCACCACGTCCGACGTGGCCAGTGCGTTCAGGTCGTCCTCATCCAGGTACCCGCCCGCGTAGACGTGGCTCGG
Organism: Arthrobacter sp. Soil764; assembly: GCF_001428075.1. GTDB lineage: Bacteria > Actinomycetota > Actinomycetes > Actinomycetales > Micrococcaceae > Arthrobacter. Next base: position 259,285 of record NZ_LMSI01000022.1, read on the forward strand.
ATAGTCGGCGTGGACCGAACCCACACCGAAAATGGCGATACTCATTTTGGCCTGCAATTCCAGGACGCGCTGCACGCTGCGTTCATTCCACATGGCCGTCTTGGTGGCGGCATGGTCGAAGAAGGCCGGGACGGGGAACTGCTCCACCCGCGCCCCGTAGGCGCTGCCGAACCTGCGCATGATGTCGCTTGCGTAGGTGATGCCCGTAGTGTGCATGTTTCCGGCACCATTGAGCTGGACGATGACGCTGTCGTGCGTGATCTTCCTGGTGAGGTGCCGGCTGACGGCACTGAGCGTCGATCCCCAGGCCACGCCAATGATGGCGTTCGAGTCCACCAGCGGCCCAATGGTGCGTGCCGCCTGCATGGCGACGCGGTCCAGCGTTTCGGCTTCATTAAGCGTCCCAAGGATGGGGACCACGTGGACGTCCAGGTTGTACCGGCGCCGGATCATCCCCTCCAGCTCGGGGCCGGTGTCCAGCGGGTTGCGGATCTGGATTTGCACCAAACCGGATTCCCTTGCCGAGGACAACAGCCGGGAAACCGTGGACCGGGAGGTATGCAGTTCACGGGCAATCGCGTCCATGGTCAGGTCCTGCAGGTAATACATTTGTGCAGCTCGGAGGGCATCTGCGTCCCGTGAAAGTGCCATCTCAGTTCCCTTCTGCACGTTCGTGCATAGTCCTTGACTCCATTTTCCATTTCTCCGAACAATAGAGCAGAACGGCGGCGCCATCCAGCGGTGACCGCATCATCACAAAGCCCCAAGGGAGTCGTTTTGGGACCCAAGGATTCAACTGTTCAACCCTCTGCTTCAGCGCCCCGGCCCGGGGCGGAACGCCCGTCTGTCCACAGCCTGCGGCGGCGGCCGCACGCGAAAGTACTGGTGGTGGGCGGTGGCATCAACGGCGTGGGGACGTTCCGTGACCTGGCATTGCAGGGCGTGGACGTGGCACTGGTAGAGCGCGGTGACTACTGCCAGGGAGCAAGCGGCGCGTCCTCGCACATGATCCACGGCGGCATCCGCTACCTGGAAAACGGCGAGTTCCGCCTGGTCCGCGAGTCCGTGGTGGAACGCAACCGCCTCCTGCGGATTGCCCCGCACTACGTCAAGCCGCTGCAGACAACCATCCCGATCTTCAGCACGTTCTCCGGTGTTCTGTCGGCGCCACTGCGTTTCCTGACCCATAAGCAGCAGGGCAAGCCGAAGGAGCGCGGCGCGTTCCTCATCAAGGTGGGCCTCAGCCTCTACGATTCGTTCTCCAGGGACGGCGGGACGGTTCCGCGGCACCAGTTCCGTACCCACAAGGCGGCCCTCCAGGAACTGCCCGCCCTGCGGCCGGACGTCAAGTACACCGCCACCTACTTCGATGCTTCGGTCCACAATCCCGAGCGTCTGACCCTGGACGTCCTGCAGGATGGCGAAAAGGCCGGCCGGCCGGGGACCCCGGAGAGCACCAGCGCCCAGGGCGATACGGCCCGGGCCAGCAACTACCTCTCGCTGCAGTCCATGTCGCCGGTTCCCAACCCGGGGACCGGGCGGGGAAGTACCGTCCGCCTTCGTGACGAACTCACCGGCGAGGAATTCGACTTCACGGCGGACATCATCATCAACACCACCGGCGCCTGGGTGGACCTCACCAACGGTGCAATGGGCGCGGCATCATCCTTCATGGGAGGCACCAAGGGATCCCACATCGTACTGGACCACCCCGGCCTCCTCGCCGCCTGCCGCGGCCGGGAAATCTTCTTCGAGCACACCGACGGCCGGATCGTCCTGATCTACCCGATGGGGGACCGTGTCCTGGTGGGCACCACGGACGTTGACGCGGACATGTCGGAGGACGCCGTCTGCACCGATGAGGAAATCCAGTACTTCTTCGACCTGATCGGCCACGTCTTCCCCTCCATCGACGTCACCCCTGACGACATCGTCTACACGTTCTCGGGCGTCCGCCCCCTGCCCAGCCATGACGCAACCCAGCCCGGCTTCGTCTCCCGTGACTACCGCATCGAACGCCGCACCTCCGCACCCGACGGAAGCGGCGCCGTCGTGCTGAGCCTGGTGGGCGGCAAATGGACCACCTTCCGCGCCCTCGCAGAGCACCTCACCAACGAGGTCCTCAGCGAACTGGGCGTGCAGCGCAAGGTCTCGACAGCGCAGCTGCCCATCGGCGGCGGCGCCGGTTTCCCTGCCGACGAAGCCGGCGTGCAGAAGTGGATCAAGGCGCACATGGCTCCCGGGCGCGATGCAGACCGCACGGCCGGGTTGCTGACCCGCTACGGGACAAGGGCAGAAGAGGTCATCGCCTACCTCGATGCCGAGCCTGACCACGCGCTGCGGTCCACCCGCGAACTGAGCGTCCGCGAACTGGAATTCATGGCGGCCAATGAGCAGGTGGGGCACCTTGTGGACGTCCTCATCCGGCGTACCTCCCTGGCCTTCCGCGGGCTGGTTACCGGAGAACTCCTCAATGAAGTGGCGGAAGTTCTGTCCGTCCCGCTCAAGTGGGATGCGGCAGCGCGCGCCGCTGAGATCAAGCACGCACAGGACGTGCTGCAGCGTTTCCACCGTGTGGAAACGCACAGCCTGGTCGCCTAAGGCCAGGTTTCCGGCCGGGGCGTTACGGCGTCCCGGCCACACGGTCCTTCACCCGCGGAGGACCGACAACTAAACAAAGAAATGGAGTCAAAGATGAATAGTCTTCCTCTCCGAAGTCTTTGGCACGGGCATGCTGACCCTGTTGGGTTGCGGCGTCGTTGCCAACGTGGCTTTGCGGGGGACAAAAGGCAACAGTGGCGGCTTCCTGATGGTCACCTGGGGATGGGGCATTGCCGTCTTCTGTGGTGTCTTCGTCGCCGCCAAGTCGGGCGCACACCTGAACCCTGCCGTCACGCTCGGCCTGCTGCTCAATGGCAAGGCTGAGTATGCGCCGGGAGTCACCGTAGACTTCGCTTCCACCCTCACCTACTTCGGGGGCGAGATGGTGGGTGCATTCCTCGGCGCCGTGGTCTGCTGGCTGGCCTACAAGCAGCACTTCGACGACGAGCCGGAGCCTGCAGGCAAGCTCGGTACCTTTTCCACCGGCCCTGCCATCCGGTCCACCCCATGGAACCTGATCACCGAAATCATCGGTACTTTTGTGCTGGTCTTCGTCATCCTCACCCTGGGCGGTACCCCCTCGGGGCTCGGCCCGCTGGCAGTGGCGCTGCTCGTCGTCGGCATCGGTGTTTCCCTCGGCGGCCCCACCGGCTACGCCATCAACCCTGCCCGTGACCTGGGACCCCGCATCGCCCACGCAGTGCTTCCCATCAGGGGCAAGGGCTCCAGCGACTGGAGTTATGCCTGGATCCCGGTGGTTGGCCCGCTTGTAGGCGGCGCCCTGGGCGGACTCGTCGCCCGGATTGTCCCGATCATCATCACGGCCGCTTCCTGACCCGTACTCACCACAGCCATTAACAAGACAAGGACGTCATCATGAACCAGTACGTAATCGCCATCGACCAGGGCACCACCAGCACCCGCGCCATCATCTTCGACCACAGCGGCGCCATTGTCTCCTCCGGCCAGATGGAACACGAGCAGATCTTCCCGCAGGCAGGGTGGGTGGAGCACGACGCCACGGAGATCTGGAACAACACCCGTGAGGTCATCGGCTCAGCCCTCTCCAAGGCGAACCTGACGCGGCACGATATTGCCGCCGTCGGAATCACCAACCAGCGCGAAACCGCGGTGGTGTGGGACAAGACCACCGGCAAGCCGGTGTACAACGCCATCGTGTGGCAGGACACCCGAACCCAGGACATCGTGGACGACCTGGGCAGGGATGGCGGCGCGGACCGCTTCAAACAGAAAGTGGGCCTGCCGCTGGCCACCTACTTCTCCGGCACCAAGATCAAATGGATCCTGGACAACGTTGACGGCGCGCGGGAAAAGGCGGAGGCCGGGGACCTGGTCTTTGGCAACACCGACGCCTGGGTCCTGTGGAACCTGACCGGCGGCGTGGACGGCGGCGTCCACGTCACCGACGTCACCAACGCCTCCCGGACCCTGTTCATGGACCTCGAAACGCTGCAGTGGGACGACGAAATCCTGCGCATCTTCGGCGTGCCCCGCAGCATGATGCCGGAGATCAAGTCCTCCTCGGAGGTGTACGGCACCGTCCACAGCTCCCAGCTGCTCCGCGAGACGCCGGTGGCGGGCATCCTTGGCGACCAGCAGGCCGCGACCTTCGGGCAGGCCGCCTTCGACGCCGGCGAAGCGAAGAACACCTACGGCACGGGCTGCTTCCTGATCTTCAACACGGGCGAGGAAATCGTCCATTCGAAGAACGGGCTCCTCACCACGGTGGGCTACAAGCTGGGCGATGCCAAGCCGCACTACGCCCTCGAAGGTTCAATTGCCGTCACTGGCTCCCTCATCCAGTGGCTCCGCGACAACCTTGGCATGATCAGCAGCGCCCCTGAGGTGGAAACCCTGGCCGCGTCCGTCAAGGACAACGGTGGCGTGTACATCGTCCCGGCGTTCTCCGGCCTGTTCGCCCCGTACTGGCGTTCGGATGCCCGCGGTGCGATTGTTGGCCTCACCCGGTTCGTCAACAAGAACCACATTGCCCGGGCGGCGCTGGAAGCCACCGCGTTCCAGACCCGCGAGGTGCTGGATGCAGTGAACGCGGACTCCGGCGTGCCGCTGAGTGAGTTGAAGGTCGACGGCGGCATGGTGGCCAATGACGCGCTCATGCAGTTCCAGGCGGACATCCTGGGCGTCCCGGTCATCCGCCCCAAGGTCATTGAGACCACGGCACTGGGAGCTGCCTACGCGGCAGGACTGGCCGTCGGTTTCTGGAAGGACCTCGGGGAATGCTCCGCCAACTGGTCCGAGGACAAGCGCTGGGAACCGCAGATGGACAAGGCTGAACAGGACCGCCAAATGCGGCTTTGGAAGAAGGCCGTCACCAAGTCCATGGAGTGGGTCGACGAGGACGTGCGGTAGCCTCCGACCGTCACGGGGCCGCCCTGCCGATCCGGCAGGGCGGCCCCTGCCGTTTCCGCCCAGGTGCCGGGTGTCACATGCAGGGTGTCCCAAGGCGTCGGAGGTGCAGGGCGTTAGGGGGCAGGCTGCTGCGGCAGGTCCTCGGTGGCCGGTCCCTGGATGACCTTCCCGGCCACGTCGAACCTGGAACCGTGGCAGGGGCAGTCCCAGGTGCGTTCTCCCCGGTTGAAGCCCACCGTGCAGCCCAGATGGGTGCAGATGGCCGATACGGCGTGGATGCCTCCGGCTTCGTCCCGGAAACAGGCGGTGCTTGCCCCGGAAATTTCAACCACCGTGCCGTCATTGGGAGCCAGGTCCGCTATCTGCCGTGCGGCGTCGTCCGGGCGGGTCCGGTCACTGTTCCCGGTGCCGGCCGGCGTTGGTGCCCTGGCACCTTCCGGCCTTGTCCCCGTCGGTGATGGCGCGCGGTTGCTGTCAAACAGGGGGGCCCAACCGTTGGGTGTGCCATTGAGCAGGTCTGCCAGCATCAGGGCGGCGGCGGTACCGTTCGTGAGTCCCCATTTGCGCAGGCCCGTAATGACGAAGGCATGGCGGCTGTCCGGATTCAGCCGACCGACATACGGCAGTCCGTCAAGGGGCATCGCGTCCTGGGTGGACCAGCGGTAGGCAACGGGTCCGGTGCCGAATTGGCTGCGCGCGAAGGCTGCCAGGCTGGCATGGCGCGACGCCGGATCGACGCGTTCGCCGGCAGGGTGGCCCTCGCCGCCGGTCAGCAGATAGGTCCGCCCGTTCAGCTGGACGGTCAGCAACGACCGCATGGGCTCACCGGCACTGATGAAGGTGGCGTCCAGGGCAGGGGCGTCCAGTGGCGCGGCAACGATATAAGAGCGGTGCGGCGGGCACAGTGCTTCGAACCGGCCATGGTCTCCGAAGGGAACATTCGTGGCAACGATTGCATCAGCTGCCAGCACAGTGCCGCCTCTGGCAGCAACCTTCACCCGGGTTCCCTCCTGAAGGTCGTTCGCGCGGGTCCCTTCAAAGACGAAGCTGCCCTCCCCGTCCACCCTGGCGGCGAGCCCCTGGAGGTACTGAACGGAGTGAATCTGGGCCTGCCGGTCAAACCGGACGGCGCCCGCCACAGGGAACGGCAGGGGTACTTCGGCTGTGAATGCAGCCGGAAGGCCGAGCCTGGCGGCGAGTTCGGCTTCCGCGCGCACCTCCGGGAGGGCGTCCCCACTGGCGGCGAAGGTGTAGTTGGCAACCCGGCGGAAACCGCAGGAGATGCCTTCCGCCGCCACCACCGCGGCGATGTGCTCCACGGCGGCCTGGTTGGCGCGTCCATAGATTCCGGCGGCGTTCCTTCCGTGGGTTCGGTCCAGCTCCGTGTACGCCAGGCGGTGCAGGGACGTCACCTTGCCGGTGGTGTGGCCCGTGACGCCGGTGCCGATACGGCCTGCCTCGAGGACGGCCACCGAGCGCCCCGAGCGCTTCAGGGCCAGTGCTGCCGTCAGGCCGGCGATGCCGCCCCCGATCACTGCCACGTCCACTTCGACCGTGCCGCGCAGCCTGGGAAAGTCGGTGCCGCCGGCGGTTGCCAGCCACAAGGACAGGGGTACCCCTTCCGCGAAGCCGGCGGCGGTTGCCTCTGACATCGTGTGCCGCCTCCCTGCGTTGTGGGACGATCATGAGCGCTTCCCGCGGGTAATGCAACGGGGGGCCCGCCCGTGGCTGCGGCGGTCGGCGTGGGGGTGCGCTAAAGTAGATCCATGCGTGCGATCCTTCTGCTTAGTTAGCCGCCGGCTCCGACTATCGGACAGCTGAGCGGCAGCCCCTCCCTTGGCGAGGGGCTTTTGTGTGTCCGGGGCATGTGCGCCGGACCGGCAGCAGGAGGATCAGGCCGTTATGGCAGCACAGATGCCGTAACAGAACAGAAGAGGGCAGCAGTGGGCGTTCAGCCGGAGACAGAGACCGGAACAGCAACAACAGTATCGGCGGAGCCTGAAGAGGGCACCTACAGTTTCACCGCCATGGAGGCCAAATGGCCCCAGGTGTGGGAAGACCTCAAGGTCTTCACCCCGGTGGATGACGGGTCCCGGGAGCGCCGCTACGTGCTTGATATGTTCCCGTACCCGTCCGGCGACCTGCACATGGGCCACGCCGAAGCGTTCGCCATGGGTGACGTGGTGGCCCGCTACCTCCGCCAGAAGGGGTACGACGTCCTGCACCCTATCGGTTGGGATTCCTTTGGCCTGCCCGCGGAGAACGCCGCCATCAAGCGCAACGCCCACCCCAGCGAGTGGACCTACACCAACATCGACACCCAGGCGGCGTCCTTCAAGCGGTATGCCATTTCCGCCGACTGGTCGCGCCGCCTGCACACGTCGGATCCCGAGTACTACCGCTGGACCCAGTGGCTGTTCAAGCGCTTCTACGAGCGCGGCCTGGCCTACCGGAAGAACTCCCCGGTCAACTGGTGCCCCAAAGACCAGACCGTCCTGGCCAACGAACAGGTTGTTAATGGCGCCTGCGAGCGCTGCGGCACCACCGTGACCAAGAAGTCGCTGAACCAGTGGTACTTCAAGATCACTGATTACGCCGACCGCCTGCTGGACGACATGGATGAGCTCCGGGGCCACTGGCCCGAGCGCGTCCTGGCCATGCAGAAGAACTGGATCGGCCGTTCCGAAGGCGCACACGTCAACTTCGTGATCGAAGCCGACGGCGGCAAGCCCGCCAAGGAGGTTACGGTCTTCACCACCCGCCCGGACACCCTGTACGGGGCAACCTTCTTCGTGGTGGCTGCCGACGCGCCGATCGCCGTCGACCTTGTTACGGACGAGCACGCGGCCGCCCTGGACGAATACCGCGAACAGGTCAAGGCGCTCTCGGAGATCGAACGCCAGTCCACCGAGCGCGAAAAGACCGGCGTCTTCACCGGCCGGTACGCCATCAACCCGCTCAACGGGGAGAAGCTGCCGGTGTGGGCAGCGGACTACGTGCTGGCCGACTACGGCACGGGCGCCATCATGGCCGTGCCCGCCCATGACCAGCGTGACCTGGACTTCGCCCGCGCCTTCGGCCTGCCGGTCCGCGCCGTCCTGGACACCGGCGAGGAGGATCCCGCCGTCACCGGCACGGCCACCGCGGGGGAGGGAACCCTAATCAACTCCGGTGAGCTCGACGGCCTCCCCAAGGCCGAGGCCATCCCGGCCGCCATCGCCATGCTGGAGCGGCAGGGCACCGGCGAGAAGTTCGTAAACTTCCGGCTCCGCGACTGGCTGCTGAGCCGGCAGCGGTTCTGGGGCACTCCCATCCCCATCATCCACTGCCCGTCCTGCGGGGAAGTCCCGGTACCGGACCACCAGCTGCCGGTCACGCTGCCTTCAAACCTCCGTGGCGAGGACCTGGCCCCCAAGGGCACCTCGCCCCTGGCGGCTGCCGAAGAATGGGTCAACGTGGAATGCCCGTCCTGCCACGGCCCCGCAAAACGGGACACGGACACCATGGACACCTTCGTTGACTCTTCGTGGTACTTCCTGCGGTTCGTTTCCCCGCACTACACAGAGGGCCCCTTCGATCCGGAGAAGATCAACGACTGGATGCCGGTGGGCCAGTACGTCGGCGGTGTGGAGCATGCCATCCTGCACCTGCTGTACGCCCGCTTCTTCACCAAGGTCATCCACGACCTGGGCATGATCGACGCCGACGAGCCGTTCAGTGCCCTCCTGAACCAGGGCCAGGTGCTCAACGGCGGTAAGGCCATGAGCAAGTCGCTGGGCAACGGTGTTGACCTTGGTGAGCAGCTGGACAAGTTCGGCGTGGACGCGGTCCGGCTGACCATGGTCTTCGCTTCCCCTCCGGAGGACGACGTCGACTGGGCTGACGTCTCGCCGTCGGGCTCTGCCAAGTTCCTGGCACGCGCCTGGCGCCTGGCCCAGGACGTAACCAGTGGGCCCGGTGTGGACGCCACCACCGGCGACCGTCCCCTGCGTTCGGTAACGCACCGCACCATCGCTGACGCCGCTGAGCTGCTGGACGCCAACAAGTTCAATGTTGTGGTGGCCAAGCTGATGGAACTGGTCAACGCCACCCGCAAAGCGATCGACTCCGGCGCAGGAGCGGCGGACCCGGCGGTGCGGGAAGCTGCCGAGGCTGTCGCGGTGATCCTCAGCCTCTTCGCGCCGTACACCGCCGAGGATATGTGGAACCTGCTGGGGCATCCGGCGTCGGTAGCCAATGCAGGCTGGCCCGCGCACGACCCCGCGCTCCTGGTCCAGGACACGGTCACCGCCGTTGTCCAGGTACAGGGCAAGGTCCGCGACCGGCTGGAGGTGTCTCCGGACGTCTCCGAGGATGAGCTCCGCGAGCTGGCCCTCGCCTCGGAAAACGTCCAGCGCGCCCTGGACGGCCGGGGCATCAGGACAGTCATTGTCCGTGCCCCTAAGCTGGTCAACATCGTTCCGGCATAACTGCTGCACCCGCAGCACACACCGGCCGTCGGAGGATTTCCGGCGGCCGGTGCCAACTGAGCCGGACACTGTCTCCAGGAGGCCCCTTGCCTGACAGTAATGCCGCCTCGTGGCCATGGGTCCGTTCACGGCTGTCCGGCCTCCGTCCCGGCGCCAGGCCGGGGACCAGACATGCCGGCGCCCGCGCCGAGGTGCGCACCGCCGTGGTTACCGACTCCGCAGCTGCCCTGCCTGCGGACTATGCCGGCAGCCTTCCGCAGGACGGCATCCTTACCGTGACACCCATGCCAGTCATGGTGGGCCCGGAAATCTATGGCGAGGGCGAAGACGACATCCTGGAGACCATCGCCGTGGCGCTGGCCGCCGGAACCCAGGTCAAGACATCCAGGCCATCACCAGGGCAATTTGAACAGGCGTACCGCGCTGCCGAACGCCGGGGATTCGAGGCGGTGGTTTCGGTCCATATCTCGGGGGAACTTTCCGGCACCGCGGACGCTGCCCGGCTGGCTGCGGCCAGGGTGGGGATCCCGGTGGAAGTGGTGGACACCCGAACCGTCGGAATGGCGCAGGGGATGGCAGTGCAGGCCGCAGTGGAGGCAGCCGCCGCCGGTTCCGACTGTGCCGGGGTGGCCGCTGCCGCAGTGGCGCAGGCAGCCCGGACCAAGGTTTTCTTCTACGTCCCCAGCCTGGAACAGCTGCGCCGCGGCGGGCGCATCGGGGCGGCGGCCTCGCTGCTGGGCACCATGCTCGCCATCAAACCCATCCTGGCGGTCGACGGCGGCAGGATCGTCCCGTTGGAGAAGGTGCGCTCAGGTGCCAGGGCAGTGGCGCGCCTGGAGGAAATCGTGGTGGCCCAAGCGGCAGCGCGTCCGGCTGGGTCCGTGCGCCTGGCCGTCCATCACTTTGGTAACCCGGAAGAGGCGGAGAGCCTGGCTGCCAGATTGGAAGCGGCGCTTCCCGACTGCCCCCCGGCCCAGATCAGCTCCCTTCCGGCGGTCCTGGCTGCCCATGCGGGGCTGGGTGTGCTTGCGGTCATCGTGGGCAGGACCGCCGACGGGCCGGGGACCGGAGCGGCTCTTTCCACATAGCGCCTTTGGCTGCTGCCGGGTAACCGCCCGTGTTCCTAGGGTGGAGCTATGTCACGCCGGGATGCTGGAGCAGCAGGTCCGCAGGCGCGCCATGTGAGGGCCAGGCTCCGGGCAACCCTGGGGGAGGGAGCTTCCGGCCTCCTGGAGGATGGACCGGGCCTTGACGGTTTTGTGTACCGGGGTTCCGATGACCCGGGCGGAACAGGGGAAACAGGCGACCCGGGCGGAACTGAACCCGGCAGTGGCTCCGGGAACGGTTCCAGTGGGACGCCTTCGCTTCGGTGGCGTGTGGGGCTCCGTGTCGCCGTGCTGCTTGCTGCCCTGGCCGTTGCCGCGGCGTCCTGGTTTTGGTGGCAGGCCGGGGCGGCGGCTCCCGAGGTACTTCCCTTGAACGCTGCCAGTTCCGGCGGGCCTCCCCATGAAAGCTTGGCTGATGGGGACAGTGGGGCCGCCCAGGCCGGGACGGCAACGTCACCCGACGCCGGCAGCGGGCAGGGCGGCGCTGCGCCGGCCGGGGCAGTAGTGGTCCATGTTGCCGGCGCCGTGGCCAAACCCGGTGTCATCCGGCTCCAACAGGGCAGCCGCGTTGACGACGCCATCGCCGCCGCGGGCGGTGCGGCACAGGACGCAGACGTGAACAGGCTTAACCTTGCACTCGTCGTGGAGGACGGACAGAAGATCTACGTTCCGCAACACGGGGAGCCCCTGTCCGCCGCACCGGACGCCGCAGGGCCGGACGGCACGGACGGAGCTGGAACGGGAGCCTCCGGCACTGGATCTGTTAGTGGAAAGGTCAACCTCAACACAGCGGACGCCGCCACGCTGGACACACTGCCAAAGGTAGGGCCGGTGCTGGCCCAGCGGATCGTCGACTGGCGGAAGGAACATGGCTCCTTCAAGAGCGTCGAAGAGCTGGATGCGGTGGATGGAGTCGGGCCCAAAATGCTTGAAGCCCTGCTGCCACTGGTGACGGTCTAAGGCGCCATGGGAGCGGAACCGGGCGGGCGCCGCAGGGGCGCAGGGCAGGGAAGGGGTGGCCCCGCCACCAGCGGCGGAGGTGCACGCCCCAGTCCCTGGAACCGGTTCATTGAGTCCGCCGTGCACGGTGCAGGGGTGGATCCGCAGGCCCTGCCGCCGCCGGGGGCAACGGAGCGTTCGGAAACACCTTCCCCGTGGTCCCTGCCGGGAGTCCCATTGACACCACGGGTGCCGGCAAAACAGCGCAGGTCACTACAAGAGCAACCCCCGCTCCGGGCGCACCGGGCGCGTGCTGTGGGCTACGTCCGCAAGCGGCTGGCCAATAACGGCAAAGCCCGGGAAGAGGATGATTCCAGCCGAGGGGGACCACGCCGCCGCACAGACCTCCGCCTCGCCCTTCCGGCGGTGTCGGCCTGGGGCGCATCAGTGGCCGGGCTCTGGCTGCCGCCTGTGGGGCTGGCCGTCCTGTGCTCCGCACTGGCGGTACTGGGCGGCTTACTCCTTGTCCATGCAGCCAAAGGCGGACGGGCTCACAAGCCGTGCCCCGCCGTCGGCCGCGACGAACGGACCCGGCGCCGCAAAGCCAGGGGACGGAGCTTCCCGGCCACGCTGGGCGTCGCCCTGATGCTGGCAGCTGCCGCCGCAGCCCACTCTGCTACCTCCTCCAGCCAGCGGTTTGATGGGCCGCTGGCCGGGGCGGTCAACGCCGGCAAGTCAGCGGTCGTCGTCGTGGAGGTGGCGGGAAATCCGCGGGCCATGGCAGGCCCGGGCGGGTCCTCGGGACGGTGGTCCGTGCCGGTGTGGACGCAGGAACTGACCACCGGCGGCATGCTGGTGCGCACACGGGCCTGCCTCACCGTCATGGGTGGGCAAGGATGGGGCACGGTGGTGCCGGGGCAAACACTGCGTGCATCGGGCAAGCTGCGTCCTGCTGAGCCAGGGGAGCAGGAGGCAGGAACGCTGGCCGCTTCAACGGCTCCCCTCAAGGCCACGGGCGGCTCGGCATTGGAGGGATCAGCCCGGGAACTTCGGGGACGCTTTGTTTCCGCCTCCGCTTTCCTGGACCCTGATGCGCGAGGCCTCCTGCCGGGCATGGTCACCGGTGATACCAGCGCGCTGGACGAGGGACTGGACAACGCAATGAAGGCGGTGGGGATGACCCACCTGACAGCGGTCAGCGGGGCAAACTGCAGCCTCGTATTGGGGTCTTTGCTGTTGTTGGGCCGGCGGTTCCGGCTGCCCCGTGCTCCTGCCGCGGCCGCTGCCCTCTCCGGCCTGGGCCTCTTCGTGGTCCTGGTGGGACCCGACGCCAGCGTCCTGCGCGCAGCGCTCATGGGTGCCATTGGCGTGGCGTCCCTGGCCGGCGGACGGTCAGGGCGCGGACTGAGCTTCCTTTGCCTGGCTGTCATCGGGCTCCTGCTGGCCGACCCTGCACTGGGAACCAGCTTCGGCTTCCTGTTATCGGTCCTCGCCACGCTGGGTATCATTCTGCTGGGCGGGCCGATCATCGGTTGGATCCCCCTGGCCGTGCCCCGATGGGCCGCCGCCGCGGTGGCGGTTCCGCTGTCCGCACAGCTGTTATGCGGACCCGTCATCGTCCTCCTGCAGCCCCAATTTGCAACCTACTCGCTGGTGGCGAACGTCCTCGCCTCACCCCTGGTCACTCCGGTGACCCTGCTGGGAACGGCCGCGGTGCCCCTGGTGGTCCTGTTGCCGTGGGCTGGAACGGTCCTGATAGCCATGGCTGGAATGTTCTGTGCCGGCGTCTCCGCCATTGCCAGGTTCGCGGCACAGCTGCCCGGCTCCGCCCTTCCCTGGCCGGAGGGCCTGCCCGGGCTGCTGTCCATGGTGCTGTTATCAGCCCTGACCCTTTCCGCCGTATGGGCAGCTGCCCGGCCCCTGAGGCTTCTCCGGAAGGTCCGGGAAGCACACGCCGTCACGGTGGCCTTGCTCGGGCTGATGGAGCCGCGGCCGCAGCACTTCCCCCGCCGCCGCAGCTTGGACACCGGGCGCAGACGTGGCAGGCTGGGATACTGCAATATCACCTCCGGAAGGGACCTTCGATGGCCGTTGCGCAAAAGCGGGCAAGCCGCTCCCCGGCGTCGAACACAGCCTCCTGGCGGGACGTAGCCCCGGCAGCGATCGTGCTGGTGAGCGGGCCGGAAGAGTACCTTGGAATCAGGGCCATGGACAGGATCCGGTCCCAGGTCAGGGCGGCTGCGCCGGACGTCGAACTGAGCCGCATCAACGCCGCAGGGTATGAGGCCGGCGCCCTGACCATGCAGGTGAGCCCTTCCCTGTTCGGTGAAAGCAAGCTGATTGAAGTGGAAGCCGTGGAAGGGATGAACGACGCCTTCCTTGCCGACGCCCTCGCGTACCTGCAGCACCCGGAACAGGACGCCGTCGTGGTGCTTCGGCACGCCGGCGGGGTGCGCGGCAAGAAGCTCCTCGATGCCGTCAGGAAAGGCGGCTGGCCGGTTGTTGACTGCCAGCCGTTGAAGAAGGACGCCGACAAGGTGGCATTCGTCATGGCGGAGTTCAAGGCGGCCGGACGCCGCATCAACCAGGACGCCGTCCAGGCCCTGGTGAATGCCGTGGGCGCGGACCTCTCAGAACTCGCCGCCGCCTGCTCGCAACTGATCGCCGACGCCGGGAGCACTGTCACCACCGACACCGTGGACAAGTACTACGGCGGACGGATCGAGGCCACCGCATTCAAGGTTGCCGACGCCGCAATGGCAGGGAACGCCCCCGTGGCCCTGTCCACCCTGCGCCATGCCCTTGCCACCGGTGCCGACCCTGTGCCCCTGGTGGCAGCCCTCGCGTCGAAGCTGAGGACTGTTGCGCGGGTGGCCGGCGCCTCGGGATCCTCCGCCCAGATCGCGGCCGAACTGGGCATGCAGCCCTGGCTGGTGGAGCAGGCACAGCGCGACGTCCGCCGCTGGACCCCCGAAGGCCTGGTGCGCTCCATCCAGGCCACGGCGGAGGCCGACGCGCAGGTCAAGGGCCTGTCCCGGGACCCGGTCTACGCCGTCGAGCATGCCGTGACCGTGATCGCCATGTCAGTACAGGGCAGATAGCACACGCGCAGGCAGGTCCAAGATTAAAAGCGTGTGGCCGGTACCTTCCGGTACCGGCCACACCATCAGTTCGTGGGAACTGGAAACCTTAGAGTGCGTTGACCTTCTTGGAGATCGCCGACTTGCGGTTCGCTGCGTTGTTCTTGTGCAGAACACCCTTGCTGACAGCCTTGTCCAGCTTACGGCTGGCAGTAACGAGCGCAGTAGTAGCAGCTTCCTTGTCAGCGGACTCAACGGCGGTGTTGACGGCGCGGATGGCCGTCTTCAGCTCAGACTTGACTGCGTTGTTGCGCAGGCGTGCCTTCTCGTTGGTCAGGATGCGCTTCTTCTGGGACTTGATATTCGCCACGTGTGAACTCTCTTTGTAATGCGGAAATGGTCTAGAGGGCTTTCAGGCTGGCCTTGACTGAGCGGCGTGGGGATACCTATGGCGGCCAGCCATCAGTGACCGTCGACCTGCACGGACACACAGCAATAAAGAATAGCAGGTCAGCGGTGGCACTGGCCATTTGCGGCGCTCAGGTCCAGCCGTGTCGCCGGCGCAGCCCCGACGCCACTTTCTCAAACCGCGCCCTGTCCAGCACTGCGCCCTCCCGCCGGATGCTGTCCGGGCGGATCTGCAGGATGCGGTCCAGCCGTACTTCACTGGCCCTGCCCTGGCTGTCCCAGTCCCCGGCGCCAAGGTCAATGTACTCGGTGGACGCCGAGTCGGCGGGAACCCTGTCCCGGCTGGTCAGCATCAGCCCCAGGAGGAACGGCCCGTTATGCCCCACCAGCAGCACGGGCCGGTCCTTCCCCTTGCCATGGTCCTCTTCGAAGGGGACCCAGGCCCACACCACTTCGCCCGGATCCGGGTCGCCATCCGGCTGGGGGGCGTAGTGAACGGAGGCGCGTCCGTGGTAATCACCGGGATAGCTGGCCGACCTGTCGGGAACTCCGCCGCCGGATGCGGGGCGCCTGTTGCCCAGACTTTGGTCCCGCGCGAATGCGGACGTGTGCCGTTTCTGCAGTATGCGCAGGCCGCGGCGGACGGCGTTTCCTAGGGAGCGGAGATCGATGGCCATCGCGTAAGCCTAGCGGCGGTGGCTCCGCCGACATAGGTATACGGCCCGGTCAGGATGCGGTGCGTGCGTCCGGGACGTGGGACACTGGATGTTCAAGATGTGCGGCTGGACCGCTGGCGCCTTTTCGCGTGCCTGCCGGTGGCTGCAGAAATGCCAACAGTAAGGACCCTGCGTGTCTCCCATGGCCCGCACCGCACCGGTGCCCGCCGCGACAGATCCGGCCATTATTCGGAACTTTTGCATCATCGCGCATATTGACCACGGCAAGTCCACCCTGGCTGACCGGATGCTGCAGTCCACCGGGGTGGTTCAGGCCCGTGACATGAAGGCCCAGTACCTGGACCGGATGGACATTGAGCGCGAACGCGGCATCACCATCAAGTCCCAGGCGGTCCGCATGCCGTGGGAGGTTGATGGGGTCAGTTATGCGCTGAACATGATCGACACCCCCGGCCACGTGGACTTCACCTACGAGGTGTCCAGGTCGCTGGCGGCCTGCGAGGGCGCAATCCTGCTGGTGGATGCGGCGCAGGGCATTGAGGCCCAGACGCTGGCGAACCTGTACCTGGCCATGGAAAACAACCTCACCATCATCCCGGTGCTGAACAAGATCGACCTGCCTGCGGCGCAGCCCGAAAAGTACGCGGCCGAACTGGCCAGCCTGATCGGCGGGGATCCGGAGGACGTCCTGCGCGTCTCCGGTAAGACCGGCGTCGGAGTGGAAGCCCTCCTGGACAAGATCGTCCGCGACCTGCCTGCGCCGAAGGGCGACCCCGATGCGCCCGCCCGCGCCATGATCTTCGACTCGGTGTACGACACCTACCGCGGCGTGGTGACCTATGTCCGCGTAATGGACGGCATGCTCCACCCCCGTGAGCGCATCCAGATGATGTCCACCAGGGCCTCCCACGAGCTGCTGGAAATCGGCGTCAGCTCCCCGGAACCCACACCGTCCAAGGGCCTTGGCGTCGGTGAAGTAGGCTACCTCATCACCGGCGTGAAGGACGTCCGGCAGTCCAAGGTGGGCGATACCGTCACCAACCTGGCCAAGCCGGCAGCCCAGTCGCTCCCCGGCTACGCCGATGCCAAGCCGATGGTGTTCTCCGGCCTGTACCCGCTGGACGGGGCCGATTACCCCGTGCTCCGTGACGCCCTCGAAAAGCTCATGCTCAACGACGCCGCGCTGGTGTACGAACCGGAGACCTCCGCTGCGCTCGGCTTCGGCTTCCGCGTGGGCTTCCTGGGTCTCCTGCACCTTGAGATCACCCGCGAACGCCTGGAACGCGAATACAACCTTGACCTCATCTCCACCGCACCGAACGTGGAGTACGAGGTAACCCTTGAGGACAAGAAGGTTGTCCGGGTGACCAACCCCAGCGAATACCCCTCCGGCAAGATTGCCGAGGTCCGCGAACCTATGGTGTCCGCCACCATCCTGGCCCCCAGCGAATTCGTCGGCGCCATCATGGAACTTTGCCAGGCCCGCCGTGGCGTCCTGGGCGGCATGGACTACCTCTCGGAGGACCGGGTGGAAATCCGTTACCGCCTGCCGCTGGCTGAGATCGTGTTCGACTTCTTCGACATCCTGAAGTCGAAGACCCGCGGCTACGGCTCCCTCGACTGGAA
Source organism: Arthrobacter sp. Soil764 (assembly GCF_001428075.1). GTDB lineage: Bacteria > Actinomycetota > Actinomycetes > Actinomycetales > Micrococcaceae > Arthrobacter. Next base: position 276,582 of record NZ_LMSI01000022.1, read on the forward strand.
AGCCGACGGTGAGCAGGTTGCCGACCTGGTGAAGGTGGACATCATGCTCCAGGGCGAACAGGTGGATGCCTTCAGCGCCATCACGCACCGGGACAAGGCGTATGCCTACGGCGTGATGATGACCGGCAAGCTCCGCGAACTCATCCCGCGGCAGCAGTTCGAGGTACCCATCCAGGCAGCCATCGGCTCCAGGATCATCGCCCGCGAAAGCATCCGTGCCATCCGCAAGGATGTGTTGGCGAAATGCTACGGCGGTGACATCTCGCGTAAGCGCAAGCTGCTGGAGAAGCAAAAAGAAGGCAAGAAGCGCATGAAGATGGTGGGTACCGTGGAGGTGCCGCAGGAAGCGTTCATCGCCGCCCTGACCACCGACGAATCAAAGGACAAGGCCAAGAAGAAGTGACCACCGCGCAGCGGGGGACCCGCTGATGCCCAGCGTTCTTCCCCTCGGTGACCCGGCGCCGTCGGACGGTCTGCTGCCTCCCCAGGCAGCGGTCGGTGCGGCGGACCGGGCCTTCGGCTTGTACGTCCACATCCCGTTTTGCGCCGTGCGCTGCGGCTACTGCGACTTCAACACGTACACCGCCACGGAACTTGGCGGCGGAGCCTCCCAGGATGCCTATGCCGGCACGGCCGCCGCAGAGGTGGCGATGGCAGCGAAGGTCCTCTCGGCGTCGGGCGTTCCTGCCCGCAAATTGGGCACCGTCTTTTTTGGCGGCGGCACACCCACGCTGCTGCCCGCGGATGACCTGGCCATGATCCTTCGGGCCGCCATCGACCAGTGGGGCATTGAGGACGGCGCCGAGGTCACCACGGAGGCGAACCCGGATTCGGTCACACCCGAATCCCTTGCCGTCCTGAAGGAGGCCGGTTTCACCAGGGTCTCCTTCGGCATGCAGTCCGCCGTTCCGCACGTCCTCAAGGTCCTGGACCGCACCCACACGCCGAGCCGCGTGCCGCAGGTGGTGCAGTGGGCGCGCGAGGCCGGACTGGCTGTGAGCCTGGACCTGATCTACGGGACGCCGGGGGAGTCGCTGGCCGACTGGCGCCACTCCCTGGAGACCGCGCTCTCCTACGGCCCCGACCACATCAGCGCGTACGCGCTGATCGTCGAGGAGGGCACCAAGCTGGCTGCGCAAATGCGCCGCGGCGAGGTTCCGGGAATCGACGACGACGACCACGCCGACAAGTACGAGCTCGCCGACCAGCTGATCACCGAGGCCGGACTTGGCTGGTACGAGGTCAGCAACTGGGCGCGGACTCCGGAGCAGGCTTGCCGCCACAACCTCGCCTACTGGCGGGGCGACGACTGGTGGGGAATCGGCCCCGGCGCGCACTCCCATGTGGGCGGGGTCCGCTGGTGGAACGTCAAGCACCCATCGGCCTATGCGAACAGGCTGTCACAGGGGCTTTCACCGGCCGCCGGCCGCGAAACCCTGGACGCGGAAACCAGGAACATGGAGCGGGTCATGCTGGAAGCGCGCCTGCAGTCCGGCCTGGACGTCTCGACGCTTAGTGCCGGGGGACGGCATGAGGTGGCCGGGCTTATCGCCGACGGCCTGGTGGATCCTGCCGCTGCCTTCCGCGGGCGGCTGGTCCTGACCTTGAAGGGCAGGCTCCTGGCAGACGCAGTGGTACGCCGGGTCCTGCCGGACTGACTACTTGATCCAGCGCAGGTTGTACTGGTAGCGGTGCGGCTGGCCCCGGTTGACGTGGATCCCGGCGGCGACGGAGAAGCAAGTGAGCGCCACCCAGATCAGCGTGGCAATAACCGCGAAGATGTTCCCGACATAGGGAATGAACACCAGGATGTTGGCCAGCACGGCGGCAATGGTGGGCGGCAGGCTGAAGTTCAGCGCTTCCTTGGACTCCTGGGCGGTGAACGGCCCGCGGTCACGGAAGATCAAATAGATCAGCAGTGACGGGATGCAGCCCAGGATCCCGCCGAAGTGCGCGAGCGTTGCCCACTGGCGGTCTTCGCTGGCCGTCAGCGGCAGGGCATTGGCGGGGACGCCATGGTACTCGGAACGGCCCTGGCCGTCCCTGTGATCACGTGCGTTTTCTGCCACAGTCTGTTCCTTCGAAGGTGCAAGTGGTGCTGGGTACGGATCCCGGCGCGTGCAGTGCGTGAAAACGCGTGCAGGGCCGGAAAAATGCTGCAGTGCCTCACATAAGGAACCGCACTACCAAGAATACTGGGTCCCGGCCGGCCTTCCGCCCTTCAGGGCACGGTCAGGAAATCGATCACTTCTTCAACCCTGCCCAGCAGGGATGCTTCGAGGTCGGCATACGTGCGTACGGCGCCCAGCAGTTTCTGCCACCCAAGGCCGATGTCTTCCTTGGTCGCGTGGGGCCAGCCGAAGGCTTTCAGGATCCCGGTCTTCCAGTCCTGCCCGTGGGGTACGGCAGGCCATTTGTCGATCCCAAGGACAGCGGGACGGATCGCCTGCCATACGTCCACGTACGGGTGTCCGACGATCAGGACGTTCCCGGCGGCACCCGGGGAGGCCATGACGGCTTCCGCGATGCGGGACTCCTTGGAATCGGGTACCAGATGGTCCACCAGGACGCCGAGCCGCCGGCCGGGGCCGGGCCTGAAGTCCGCCACGGCTGCGGCGAGGTCGTCAATACCGTGCAGGGGCTCGACGACGATGCCTTCCACCCGGAGGTCATCTCCCCAGACTTTTTCCACCAGTTCGGCGTCGTGCTTGCCTTCCACCCAGATCCGGCTGGCCTTGGCTACCTGGGCGCGCTGCCCGGCCACCCGTACCGATCCCGAGGCCGTCCGTCCCGCTGCCGGACCGGCGGCGGCAGGCCGTGGCGCCGGCGGCATCAACCGGATGGGCTGGCCCTCAAGCAGGAAACCGAAGCCAAGACGGAAGGAACGGGACTTACCCCGCCTGTCCTCCAGCGCCACCACATGCATTCCACCGGATTTCTCCACCCGCGTCACGGCACCCACCCAGCCGGACTGCACTTCCTCGAGCACCATGCCGCGCTCCACGGGAACCTCAGGCAGTTCCGTCCGTGCGGGAGCCGATATGCCCCGTGGGCCCCAGTTCTGGTAATCCATGGATTCGATCCGCCTAGCGCTAGGTCCTCAGCACCGGAATTTCGCCCGGAGCGGTACCAATGCTAACAACGGGCCGAGGCATAATAGACTGTTAGCACTTGGGCATGTCGAGTGCTAACAGTGGGTTGCATCGGGAGGGGCATGCGCCCCGAACCATGGAGGAGGTGGAGAGTGAGCGAGCCACGCAAGCTGGAAGTACTGCGGGCCATCGTGGAGGACTACGTCCACTCCCGCGAACCGGTTGGGTCAAAAGCCCTGGTGGAGCGGCATCATCTTGGTGTTTCCAGCGCCACCATCCGCAACGACATGGCCGCCCTGGAGGATGAGGGGCTGATCACCGCCCCGCATACCAGCGCCGGCCGGATTCCCACCGACAAGGGCTACCGGCTCTTCGTCGACCAGATCTCGGCTGTCAAGCCGCTGTCGGCAGCCGAGCGCCGCGCCATCCAGTCCCTGCTCGAAGGCGCGGACGACCTCGACGACGTGCTGGAACGTACGGTCCGACTGCTGTCCCAGCTGACCAACCAGGTGGCCGTGGTGCAGTATCCGCACCTGAGCAGGGCACTTGTCCGCCATATCGAATTCGTCCTGCTCGCCCCCCGCAAGGTCCTTGTAGTCCTGATCGCCAACAGCGGCAAGGTGGAGCAGCGGGTGATCGACGTCGGGCAGGATCTTGGCGACGACGCTCTGGCTGAACTGCGCACCCGGTTCCTTGGCGCGCTGGGCGGAACACCGCTGAGTCAACTGGCCCAGGCTCTGCCCGCCGTCGTGGCCGCAACCCCGCACCAGCAGCGGCAGGCGGCACACGCACTGGCGATCGGGCTGGAGGGCCTGGCGCAAAACAGCCGGGAAGAGCGGATGGTCATGGCAGGCACAGCCAACCTTGCCAGGTCGAACGTGGACTTCCCCCTCAGCATCGGCCCGGTGCTCGAGGCGCTTGAGGAGCAGGTGGTGATGCTGCGGTTGTTGAGCGAAATGGCCCAGGACCACCGGGGTGTCGCTGTCAGCATCGGAAGGGAGAACCCGTACGACGGCCTTGCCGAGGCCTCCGTCGTGGCCACCGGTTACGGTCCGGACAGCGCCGCGAAAGTAGGGATCCTCGGGCCCACCCGGATGGACTATCCCACCACCATGGCCGCCGTCCGGGCAGTGGCGCGCTACCTTTCCAGGATTTTGGGGCCCTGACTCTCAACCGCCGGAGCCTGCTCCGGCCGGGAAGCAAGAGCCGGGCCGCCCAACTGAACGAAGTACAACAAGGAAGAGATACGAACTTTGAGCAGCCACTATGACGTCCTTGGAGTCTCACCCGAAGCTACGGGCGAAGAAATCAAAAAGGCCTACCGCAAGCTGGCCCGCACCCTCCACCCTGACGTAAACCCCGGAGCGGACGCGTCAGAACGGTTCAAGGCAGTAACCCACGCCTACGAGGTGCTTTCCGATCCCCAGAAGCGCCGGATCTATGACACCACCGGCAACGAGAACGGCACCGACAACGGCTTCGGCGGCGCAGGCTACGCGGGCCAGGGGTTCGCGTTCCAGGACATCTTCGACACGTTCTTCGGCGCCGGCGGAACCTCCGGTCCGGCCTCGCGTGTCCGGCGCGGCCAGGACGCCCTCATCAGCGTTCGGATCGATCTCCGTGACGCCGTGTTCGGCGTCAACAAGAAACTCGAAGTGGACACCGCCGTGGTCTGCCCCACCTGCGACGGATCCTGCTGCCGCCCCGGCACCCATCCCGAACGCTGCGACATCTGCGGCGGCAGCGGCCAGGTCCAGCGGGCCGTCCGCTCCATCCTCGGCCAGGTCATGACGGCCGCCCCCTGCGGCACCTGCGAAGGTTTCGGCACGGTCATCAAGGACCCCTGCAACGAGTGCAGCGGCCAGGGCCGTATCCGCAGCCGCCGGTCCCTGACCATCAAGGTTCCCGCCGGCGTGGCCACCGGAACCCGGATCCAGCTCTCCGGACAGGGCGAGGCCGGCCCCGCGGGCGGTCCGGCCGGTGACCTGTACGTGGAGATCCGCGTCAACAACGATGCCACCTACGTGCGGGAAGGCGACGACCTGCACGCCACCCTGCATATCCCCATGACGGCGGCTGCCCTGGGCACGGACGTCAGCCTGGAAACCTTTGACGGCACCCAGGAGATCGACGTCAAGCCCGGCACCCAGTCGGGGGAGATCATCACCCTGCGCGGCCTCGGTGTCACGCACCTCAGGGGATACGGCCGCGGCGACCTGAAGGTGCACCTCCAGGTGGACACTCCGGCGAGGCTCGACCCCGCCCAGGAGGACCTGCTGCGCCAGCTTGCCAAGCTCCGTGGCGAACAGATCACCGAGGGCAAGCTCGCTGCCAGCGGCGGCATGTTCGCCAAGCTCCGGGACCGGCTCGGTAACCTGTAGCGGTGAGCAATCCCGTCTTCTTCACGGCCGCCGGTGCGTTGAACGGCATGGCTGCCGGCCAACTTTTCGTCCTCGAGGGGGCGGAGGCGCGCCACGCCGTCACCGTCAAGCGTTTGTCCCCGGGCGAAGCGGTGGACATTGTCGACGGCGCCGGCACCCGGATGACCGGCAAAGTCGTCTCTGCTGCCCCCTCCGGCCTCGAGGTGGAGTGCGCGACCCTCACCGTTGAAGACAGGCCGGACGTCCGGCTGGTGCTGGTGCAGGCGCTGGCCAAGGGCGACCGTGACGAACTGGCCATCGAGACCGCCACCGAACTGGGCATCGACGCCGTCATCCCCTGGCAGTCCGAACGGTCCATCGTCCGCTGGAAGGGCGACCGGGCAGCCCGGGCGCACGCCAAATGGGAGTCCACCGTCGCCGCAGCCGCCAAACAAGCCAGGCGCGCCTGGATTCCCGAGGTGCGCCCCGCCGTCGACACCGCCGGGCTTTCGGCTGCCGTGGAGGCCGCCGACCTGGCTGTCATCCTGCACGAAGACGCCGTACGCCCGCTGCGCACGGTCCTGGAGGCGTGGCGGTCGAATGATGAAAGCGCCGCGCCCCGGGAAATCCTGCTGATCGTCGGTCCGGAGGGCGGCATCAGTCCGCGCGAAGTAACCAAACTCTGCGATAAAGGCGCCGTGACCGCCCTCTTGGGGCACCACGTCCTGCGGTCCTCCACTGCCGGGCCGGCCGCCGTCGTGCTTGCCAGCGACGTCCTTGGCCGCTGGACGGCTACCGGACCCTAAAGGACCTGGTGTCCTCGTTCCGGTCCGGCTCCCCTCCGGAACCGGCCTGGGCCATCCGCAGCACGTAATCGCCAGGCGGAAGGCTGAGGGCCAGCGTGAAGACACCGGCCTGCCCCTGTTCGGCCCCCGCCGTGGTTTCACCGGTGAGGAAGGGCGCCTTGCTGCCGCCGTCCGGTGACTGCAGGATCTGCCAGCGGAGCTTCGCCCCCGGGGACGTGCTGCGGCCAGTAATCTTGACGCTGCCCCCCGGGACCTCGGCGCCCTCCTGGGGGTCAATGATCCAGACCGGGGCCACCAGGCCGGCGGCACGGGTCATCAGCGCGCCCAGCTGGACGCTGCCGAACGCCACATAGTCGGTGTGGCCATCCACCAGGATGCGGACCCGGATCTGCTGGCCGGTGTCGATCAGGCCGGAACTGGCGGCAGCAGCGGTTGCCGTGTAGATCAGTTGCTGGATGGCGCGGGCAGCCATGTCGGCGTCGAGATTGCTGTTAAAGGCGTCGGCGGAGACATCCACGGTGATGACGTCCTTGCCCGAAATCGAGGTGGCCAGTTTGTCAGGGTTCTGCCACGGCGTGAAGAAGTCGGGGTCCAGCGGTTTCTCCGACATCATGGCCCGAAGGGCGCGGGTGACAGGGTTCTCCTGCTCCGGGACATCACGGAATTCCCGGTAAAGGAAGATGTTCCCGCCGCTGCGGCCGATCCAGTAGACCGGGGCTTTGTTGGAGGACTGCGTGGTTTCCAGCGGGGCGCTGGTGGAAAGCGTGTCCGGCATGGTGCCGCCCGTGGCCGGGACCGACGCGGCGGTACCGGTGGGGGCGGGACCGCCCTCGGCCGTGCAGCCCGCCAGGACCGGAACCAGGACCAGGATTCCTGCCAGGACGGCGGGGCGCAGACGGCCCATGGGTCGTCCAGCCCTTTCGGGCGCAGAGGTTTCCGGCACTGTCCTGCCCTTGTCCTTTCCTGGCGTGGCGGGCCGATCCCCCTGGCGGCCTGGTGTTCCAGCTGATGCTGGATTTCCAGCATTACACAGTGGCCAAGCCGCTCCGGCGCTCTTTGCCTCCTCGACGGCAACTGCAACGGGAACGATATGAGGCCGATATGAAGTTGATACCTAAGCCCGCGTCAGCGCCCTCCTTGTTGCTGTTCCGTGGCGGCCCGGTATCCGGCCAGGCCCCGTGCTGGCGTAAGATGGAGGGATCGCTGGGGCAAGGAGCACCGGGCAACGGGCGCCGGCATCAGCCACAGCAAACAAGTGATGTCGATCTTCGAGGGGACCACAGGCCTGCGGGCCAGCACCATGACTGAATCAGCGAATGGTAAGCGCCGGCTCAACACAGGCGACGGCAGTCCGGGGGAATTCCCGCACTCCCTGCCCGGCACCCGGACGGAAGTAGTCCTCTTTGAGAACACCGACCAGATGGTTCAGTCGCTCGGCAGCCATGATGAGGCGCTGCGGTTCATCGAAGAACAGTTCCCGGCCGTCAACTTCCATGCCCGCGGCAACGAACTGTCCATCAGCGGGCCCTCGGGTGACGTGCCCCGGATCATGCGGCTCCTCCAGGAGGTCCGCGGCCTGGTGGCCCGCGGCACAGTCATCACGCCTGCGGTGCTGCAGCAGCTGGTGTCCCTCCTGCGGACCCAGTCGCTGCAGAATCCCGTGGATGTGCTCACCCACGACATCCTCTCCAGCCGCGGCAGGACCATCCGGCCCAAGACGCTGAACCAGAAGAACTACGTTGATGCCATTGACGCCAACACTGTGATCTTCGGCATCGGCCCCGCCGGCACCGGCAAGACCTACCTTGCCATGGCCAAAGCGGTACAGGCGCTGCAGCAAAAAGAGGTCAGCCGGATCATCCTGACCCGCCCCGCCGTCGAGGCGGGGGAGCGGCTTGGGTTCCTCCCCGGTACGCTGAGCGACAAGATCGATCCCTACCTCCGGCCGCTGTACGACGCCCTGCACGACATGATGGACCCCGAATCCATTCCGCGCCTCATGGCAGCGGGCACCATCGAAGTGGCGCCCCTGGCCTATATGCGCGGCCGGACCCTTAACGACGCCTTCATCATCCTCGACGAGGCGCAGAACACCACGCCGGAACAAATGAAGATGTTCCTCACCCGCCTCGGGTTCGGATCCAAGATGGTGGTCACCGGGGACGTCACCCAGGTGGACCTGCCGTTTGGCACGCGTTCCGGACTCCGGATCGTCGAGGAAATCCTGCAGGGCATCGAGGGCGTGAGCTTCTCTGTCCTGGATGCCGCCGACGTGGTTCGGCATCGCCTCGTTGGGGACATTGTCAACGCATACAGCATCTGGGATGAAACCCAGCGGAACCGGGTCAAGCATTCAGCAAGCCGGGAAAAACGGGGGGAACACGCGTGAGTATCGAGGTGAACAACGAGTCCGGCGTCCAGGTGGAAGAGTCGGAGCTCGTTGCCCTGTCGCGGTACATTTTTGAGCAGCTGTACATCCATCCGCAGGCCGAACTGTCCATCCTCCTGGTGGATGAGCCAGCCATGGAGAAGCTGCACATCGAACTGATGGATGAACCGGGCGCCACGGACGTGCTCTCGGTGCCCATGGACGAACTGACACCGGGGACTCCCGACCGGCCAACACCCCAGGGCATGCTCGGCGATATCGCCATCTGCCCGCAGGTGGCGAAGGTCCAGGCCCGGAACGCCGGCCACTCCCTGCAGGACGAGATGCTGCTGCTGACCACGCATGGCATCCTGCACCTGCTCGGATACGACCATGCCGAACCGGAGGAAAAGGCCGAGATGTTCGGGCTCCAGCGGGAACTCCTGTCCGGCTTCACCGGCAAAGAAGCACCTGCCGAGACCACCCAGTGACGCAACTGCTCCTGGTCGCGGTGGCTCTGGTCTTCCTTGCCGTCGCGGCCCTGCTGACGGCGGCCGAAGCCGCCTTCAGTTTCCTTCCCCGGCACGACGCCGAAGAAGCGCTGCACAAGAGCCGCGGAACCGCCATGCGGCGCATCCTTGCCGAGCCCGTCGCCCACACCAGGGCGCTGCGGTTCTGGCGCGTCTGGTTCGAGATGGCTTCCGCGGTTGCCGTCGCCGTCCTGATCGCCAGCCTGCTCGACAACGTCTGGCTGGCCGGCCTGGTGGCCACCGGCATCATGGCCCTCCTGGGATTCGTGATCGTCGGTGTTTCACCCCGCCAGCTCGGCAGGCTGCACTCCACTGCCGTGGTCCGCTTCACCGCCCCGTTGGTCCGGTTCCTCACCAGCGTGCTGGGACCGGTTCCGGGCTGGCTTGTGGCCTTGGGAAGTTCGGCGGCCCCTGGTGCCCCCGGCGGTGACGACGCGTTCTTCAGCGAGCAGGAGTTCCGTGAACTCGTGGACCGGGCCAGCGAATCCGACATGATTGAGGACGCTGAAGCGGAGATGATCCAGTCCGTCTTCGACTTCGGCGACACCCTGGTACGGGCCGTGATGGTTCCCAGGACAGACATCGTCAGCATCGACGCCGGCTCCAGCCTGCACCAGGCCATGTCCCTGTTCCTGCGGTCGGGGTACTCCCGGATCCCGGTCATCAATGAAAACACGGACCATATCCTTGGGATCATCTATCTCAAGGATGTTGCCGCGGTAATCCACCAGCTGGGCACGGATCAGGAGCCGCCGCTGGTGGAGTCGCTGGCCCGTGAGGTGCGCTACGTACCGGAGTCCAAGCCCGTCAGCGACCTCCTGCGGGAACTGCAAAAGGAGTCCACCCACGTAGCCATCGTCATCGACGAATACGGCGGCACCGCCGGACTGGTAACCCTCGAAGACCTGATCGAGGAAATTGTCGGCGAGATCGTGGACGAGTATGACACCGAGAGCGCGGAAGCCGTCGCGTTGGGGGACGGGTCCTACCGTGTGAGCGCCCGTATGGGCATCGATGATCTCGGTGAGCTCTTCGACCTGGAAATCGACGACGACGAAGTGGACACCGTAGGCGGCCTCCTCGCCAAGGCCCTTGGCCGCGTTCCCATCGTTGGCAGCAGCGTGGAAGTGCAGGGCGTATCGCTGCGCGCGGACCGGCTTGAAGGCCGGCGGAACCGGGTCAGCCATATCATTGCGGCGCCGGTACCAAGAGTAGAGACTGACCTTGAAGGCCTCCTGGAAGAGGCCGAAGCAACCCAGCAGGGAGTTCCACGTGAGCAAGAAAAGTAAGGCTGCGGCTACGGACGACTTCGGCGGATTCCGCGCCGGGTTCTCGGTCCTCGTCGGCAGGCCCAACGCGGGCAAGTCCACCCTGACCAACGCGCTGGTGGGCAGGAAGGTGGCCATCACCTCCGCCAAACCGCAGACCACGCGGCACACCATCCGCGGCATCGTGCACCGCGAGGACGCCCAGCTGATCCTGGTGGACACCCCGGGCCTGCATCGTCCCCGCACCCTGCTCGGCAAGCGCCTGAACGATCTCGTCGCGGATACCCTCGCGGAAGTGGATGCCATCGGCTTTTGTCTGCCGGCCAACGAGAAGATCGGCCCGGGCGACAAGTTCATCGCTGCGCAGCTTGCCGCCGTCGGCCGCAAACCGGTCATCGCCATCGTCACCAAGGCCGACCTCGTGGACAAGCAGGCGCTTACGGAACAGCTCCTCGCCGTGGCGGCACTGGGCCGTGAGGTGCTGGGGGAGGACGGCTGGAAGGACATTGTTCCGGTGTCCGCCACTGACGGTTTCCAGGTGGAAACAGTTGCTGACGTGCTGATCAGCCATATGCCGCCGTCGCCTCCGCTGTACCCGGACGGCGAACTGACGGATGAGCCCGAGGCAGTCATGGTGGCGGAACTGATTCGCGAAGCAGCCCTTGAGGGTGTCCGGGACGAGCTTCCGCACTCCCTGGCCGTGGTGGTGGAGGAAATCGTGCCCCGGGAGGACCGGCCGGACGACAACCCCCTGTTGGACGTGCGCGTCAACCTCTATGTCGAGCGGCCGTCCCAAAAGGCCATCATCATCGGCAAGGGCGGCAGCCGGCTGCGTGAAGTCGGGACCAATGCCCGCAAAGGCATCGAAGCACTCCTGGGCACGCGCATCTACCTGGACCTCCACGTCAAGGTGGCCAAGGACTGGCAGCGCGACCCGAAACAGCTGGTCAAACTGGGCTTCTGATCCACTAGAAGAACGTTCACAGGAGCGCTGCAGGCAGGATTTCCAGACTGGACCACTAAAATGGACCGGATTTCGTATTTAGAGGAAGGTTCACCACGTGGGTCGAGGCCGCGACAGACGCGACAACGAGGCTGATTTGTCAGCCGAACCGGGGCCGGTATCCCGCCACGCGGACAGCCATGATGTGGGTGCCGCGCGGCACCTGGGCCCGCTGCGTGGGATGCCGCTGTGGCTCAAAGCCCTCACAGGTGTGGTGGCGTTGGTCCTGGTCGCCGGGATCGTCTTTGCGGGATTCTGGTTCTTCCGGCTCCAGGGCAACATCTCCAAGGCGCCGCTGAATGCGGGCGGCGAAAGCACCGAATCCCCCGGAAATGATGCCAAGGGCCGGCTGCAGATCCTGATTCTGGGCTCTGACACACGGGATGGAAAAAACTCGGAATACGGCGGCGCCGACGATTCCACCGGCTACGGCAAGTCCGACGTCATGATGCTCATGGATATCTCGGAGGACAACAAGCGCGTCAACGTCATCAGCTTTCCCCGCGACCTGCTGGTGGACATTCCCGACTGCAAGGACAGGAAGACCGGCAAGGACTACCCCGCCCGCACCGGCGTGATGATCAATGAAGCCATGAGCGAGGCCGGGATCGGCTGCGCCGTGGACACCGTCAACAAGCTCACCGGCATGCAGGTGGACCACTTCATGATGGCCGACTTCAACGCTGTGAAGGAACTTTCCAACGCGGTGGGTGGAGTGGAAGTCTGCATCAGCGACGCCGTTTACGATCCTGATTCCCGGCTGCGGCTGCCCGCCGGAACATCATCCGTTCAGGGCGAGATGGCCCTTGCCTTCCTCCGCGCCCGCCATGCCTTTGCCGACGGCGGCGACCTGGGCCGCATCAAGGCGCAGCAGGGTTTCCTCTCGTCGCTGACCCGCAAGATCAAGGACGATGGAACGCTGTCCGACCCCGCCAAGATGCTGAAGATCGCGGATGTCGTCACCCAGAACCTGACAGTGGATGACGGATTGGCCTCGGTCCCCACGCTGCTGACGATCGGCAACCGGCTCAAGGACATTGATATCGGCAAGGTCGCGTTTGTGGCCGTACCCACCGCGCCGGCGCCCATCGATCCCAACCGGCTGGTCATCGCCGAGCCTGCGGGCGCACAGTTGTTTTCGGCAATGCGGAAGAACGTGGACCTGACGGACCCCACAGCCCCTGCCACGCCGTCACCCACTGAGACGGCAACGCCCTCTCCTGCCCCCACCGAAACTGCCCCGCCGGTGCCGCCCTACAACAAGGCCATCCAGCCCGTAGCCGTTGCCAACGGAAGCGGCGTGAACGGCCGTGCCCAGGAACTCGTGCAGGCGTTGGTGGCGGGCGGCTTCACCCAGACAGGCCAGTTCCTTGCGCAGCCCGTGGCCAAGACAGCGGTGTATTACGGCAACGGCTTCGAGGACGTGGCAGCCGATGTCGCCACATTGCTGGGCATTCCTGCCACCCTGATGATTCCGGCTCCCGCTGTCTCGGGCGTGCAGGTATATGTGGGCAGTGATTTCCCTTCCGGCACCGCCTACGAAGCAGGGGGCAGTCCTGCGGCCGCCCTGCCCCAGGACATCGTCAACCAGACCGCCGGGGACAAGGTCTGCCAGCAGGCCAACCCCGAACTGATCGTTCGGCAGTAGCGGCGTTCAGGACGGCAGCAGCCGCAACCGCAGGCAACAAAAATGGGGCCCCGCCGGCAATGGCGGGGCCCCATCCCGGTTGTGGAACTACCAGATACTGACCCGCTCGGCCGGCGGCATCCACATGCCGTCCTCTGCCGTAACCTCGAACGCTTCGTGGAACGGATCCAGGTTCCTGGCGATGGCATTGGTGCGGAACTCGTTGGGGGAGTGGGGATCGGTGGCAAGGCGCCGGATGGCCTCTTCCTGCCGGATGACCTGCCGCCAGCCTGCCGCCCAGGAAGCAAAGAAGCGCTGCTCACCGGTCAGCCCGTCCAGGACCTCCGGTTCCTTGCCGTCCAGGCTGATTTGGTAGGCCTTGTAGGCGATGGTCAGGCCTGCCAGGTCTCCGATGTTTTCGCCAAGCGTGAGGCGGCCATTGACGTGGTGTCCGGGCGCGGCGGTGGGGGAGAGCGCGTCGAACTGGGCCACGAGCCGCGCCGTCAACGCCTCAAAGGCCTGGCGGTCCTGGTCAGTCCACCAGTTGCGGAGGGCTCCGCCGCCGTCGAACTGTGAGCCCTGGTCATCGAAGCCATGGCCAATCTCGTGGCCAATGACCGCACCGATGCCGCCGTAGTTGACGGCGTCGTCGGCGTCGGCGGTAAAGAACGGCGGCTGCAAAATGGCCGCAGGGAACACAATTTCGTTCATCATCGGGTGGTAGTACGCGTTCACCGTCTGCGGCGTCATCAGCCACTTGTTCCGGTCCACCGGTTTGCCCACCTCCTCCAGGTGCCTGTCGACGTCGGCATTGTGGGCGCGTTCCACGTTCCCCAGGAGATCCTGCGGATCGATCTCCACGGCTGAATAATCGATCCACTCGTCCGGGTAGCCGATCTTGGCCCGGAAAGCCTCCAGCTTCCGGAGGGCCTCGGCCTTGGTGTCCCCGCCCATCCAGCCCACGTCGTTGATGCTGCGGCGGTAGGCCTCAATAAGGTTGTCCACCAGGGTCTGCATCCGTGCCTTGTGGGATTCCGGGAAATGGCGTGCCACGTAGATCTGGCCAACGGCTTCACCCAGTGCGGCTTCGACGACGGCAACACCGCGCTTCCACCGGTCCTTGTTGCGGGGCGTGCCGCTGATCGTGGTGCCGTAGAAGGCGAAATTGGCGTCCACGAACGCTGATGACAGGTAGGGCGCCGCTGCACTGATAACGCGCATAGCGAGCCACTCCTGCCAGGCTGCCACCGGAACTTCGTCCAGGAGCCGGGCTGCACCCGTGAAGAAGTCAGGGGTGCTCACCACGATTTCCGTACGCTTGTCCTCGTCGATTCCCGCAGCTTCGAACCACGTGGCCAGGAGGGGGAACAGCGCGCCGGCTTCATCCGCCGTCTTCAGGTTGTAGGTCTTCTGTGGATCCCGGAGGGTGACGTTGTCCCAGTGATGGGACGCGAGCTTGGTCTCCAGTCCGATAACCCGCGCCGCCGCACCGTGGGGATCGGCTACCCCCGCCAGCTCGAACATCTTCTCCACGTGCGCCGTGTAGGCCGAAACAATGGGGGCAAACTTGTCTTCCCGGTAGTAGGACTCATCGGGAAGGCCCAGGCCGCCTTGCCCGGTGTACAGCAGGACCCGGTCGGGGTTTCCCGCATCGGGGGCGGGGTAGATGTAGAAGAGACCGCCTACATCCGCCCGGAACAACCGGCCGGCCAATGCGATGAGCTCCGATACCGAGCCGGTGCCGAACACGTCGCCGAGCCGCGCGCGGATTGGCTCCATGCCCTTGCCTTCGACCGTGGCTTCGTCCATGAAGCTGTTGTAGAGGCCGCCGATCTTCCGTTCGATCCCGCTGGCGTCAGCCTTTTTGGCTGCAGCTTCCTCGATGATGTCCCGGACAGCGATCTCGGATCCGTCGCGGAGAGCTGTAAAGGTTCCCTCCAGGGGCCGGTCGTCGGGAATCTCCGTAGCTTTCAGCCAGGCGCCGTTGACATGCTGGTAGAGGTCATCCTGCGGCCGGACTGTGTGATCAATGGTGGACAGATCGATCCCCGAAATGGGCACTGCAACTCCTTTTGCTGGGACGCCTGCGTCCGGCTGAACACCGGAGGCGTCTGCATGCTGGACTTTACGGACGGTAGTGCCCTTTCATCTTACGCACCCGTGTTACCCTCAAAGAGTGCGTGCAGAGCTCCTTCTCCTTAGCTGCCGCGGCGAGGCCACAGACGCTATCTAGCGCACGGCCCACCCTCGCTGCGGAGTTTGTGTTGCCCGGCCACCCTTTCACTGAAGATCGATAGAAAAGGCCACGAACATCATGCGAAACGCACAAAAGCCCTCAGGAATGCCTGCCCACCGGTACACGCCGTTCCAGGACCAGATCAAGGTCGAGCTGCCGGACCGCACCTGGCCTGACAAGGTCATCACCAAGGCCCCGCGCTGGTGCGCGGTTGACCTGCGGGACGGCAACCAGGCCCTGATCGACCCCATGAGCCCGGCCCGCAAGATGAAGATGTTCGACCTGCTGGTCCGCATGGGCTACAAGGAGATCGAGGTCGGGTTCCCGTCGGCTTCCCAGACGGACTTCGACTTTGTCCGCCAGCTCATCGAGGGCAACCACATCCCGGACGACGTCACCATCCAGGTCCTGACGCAGGCACGGGAACACCTGATCGAACGGACCTACGAGTCCCTGGTGGGTGCCAAGCAGGCCATCGTCCACCTCTACAACTCCACGTCCGTGCTGCAGCGGCGCGTGGTCTTCAACCAGGACGAGGACGGAATCCTGGACATCGCGCTCCAGGGTGCCCGGCTGTGCAGGAAGTACGAGGAAACCCTCGCCGATACGCACGTGACGTACGAGTACTCCCCGGAGTCCTTCACCGGTACCGAGCTCGAGTACGCCGTCCGGGTCTGCAATGCGGTGGCCGATGTATTCGAGGCTTCCGCCGACCGCCAGGTCATCATCAACCTGCCCGCCACGGTGGAAATGGCCACCCCCAACGTCTACGCCGATTCCATCGAGTGGATGAGCCGGCACCTGCACCCGCGCGAGGGCATCATCCTGTCCCTGCACCCCCACAACGACCGGGGAACGGGCGTCGCCGCCGCCGAGCTGGGCTACATGGCCGGCGCCGACCGCATCGAGGGCTGCCTCTTCGGCAACGGCGAACGCACCGGCAACGTGGACCTGGTGACCCTGGGCCTGAACCTGTTCGTCCAGGGCATCGACCCTATGATCGACTTCTCCAACATCGACGACGTCCGCCGCACCGTTGAATACTGCAACCAGCTGCCGGTCCCGGAACGTTCGCCGTATGGCGGCGACTTGGTGTTCACCGCCTTCTCGGGCTCCCACCAGGACGCCATCAAGAAGGGCTTCGAGGCGCTGGAGCGCGACGCTGCCGCAGCCGGCAAGCCCGTGGACGACTTCACCTGGCAGGTGCCGTACCTCCCCGTCGACCCCAAGGACCTGGGCCGCAGCTACGAGGCCGTGATCCGGGTCAACTCGCAGTCCGGCAAGGGCGGCGTGGCCTACCTGCTGAAGAACGAGCACAGCCTGGACCTGCCGCGCCGCGCCCAGATCGAATTCTCCGGCGTCATCCAGCGCCGCACCGACACCGTGGGCGGCGAAGTCAGCGGCGCGCAGCTCTGGCAGATCTTCCAGGACGAATACCTGCCCTCGGGCAAGGCTGACGGGCAGTGGGGACGCTACTCCCTGGGCGGGGTCAAGACTGAAACGGATGACGACGGCGGCATGACGCTCCACGCGTCGCTCACCATCGACGGCGCCCAGGTCAGCCGTACAGGCACCGGCAATGGTCCCATCGCGGCCCTGCTGAATATCCTGCACGAGGATGGCGTGGACGTCCGCGTCCTGGACTACAGCGAGCATGCACTGTCCGAAGGCGGCAATGCCATGGCTGCGGCGTACGTTGAATGCGCAGTGGGGGAGCGCGTGCTGTGGGGCGTGGGCATCGACGCCAACACCAGCATGTCGTCCCTCAAGGCCGTGATCTCAGCCGTCAACCGCGCCATCCGGGACGCCCAGGCCTGATACCTGCCGGTGGTGCCGCCGGTTCCAACCGGCGGCACCACCGCCGCCTGGCAGCGCACTGCCGGGCAGGATGGGAAGATAGAGCGTGGTCCAACAGTCTTTTGCTTCCCGGGCGTACCGGGACGACGCCGTGGTGCTGCGTACTCACAAGCTGGGCGAGGCGGACCGCATCATCACCCTGCTGACAAAGCATCATGGGCAGGTCCGCGCCGTCGCCAAGGGGGTGCGCCGCACCAGCAGCCGTTTCGGTGCCCGGCTCGAACCCTTCATGGTGGCCGACCTCCAGTTGGTATCCGGCCGGACGCTGGACATCGTCACGCAGGCCGTCGCAAAGGGTGCCTACGGCGGCAGCATCGCCGCGGACTACGGCAGGTACACGGTGGCCGCCGCCATGACCGAGACGGCGGAGAAACTCACGGACGTCGACGGCGAGGCCGGCACTGCACAGTACAACCTGCTGGTGGGGGCCCTCGCCGCACTGAGCCGTGACGAACATGCCGCCGGCCTCATCCTCGATTCCTATCTTCTGCGTGCCCTTGCCACGGGCGGGTGGGCGCCCAGTTTCACTGACTGCTCCCGCTGCGGCATGCCGGGTCCGCACAGTGCGTTCTCCGCGCCCCTGGGCGGCATGGTCTGTGCGCAGTGCCGCCCGCCCGGGTCGCCCGCCCCCGCCCCGGAGACCGTTACGCTGCTGGCAGCGCTGCTGACCGGGGACTGGTCGACGGCGGACGCTTCCTTGCCCCAGCCCCGCAAGGAGGCAGCGGGCCTGGTGGCCGCGTACCTGCAATGGCATTTGGAACGAGTACTGAAATCCCTCAAACATGTGGAGCGTAGCTGACAGTGGCCTTGGGAAAAAAGAACAATGCACGGCGACAGCGCACGCATCCCGTGCTGGCGCCGTACCCACACCCGTCCGGTGCGGTGGCACCCTCCATTCCCGCTGAATTCATTCCGCGGCACGTGGCCATCGTCATGGACGGCAATGGCCGGTGGGCCAACCAGCGTGGCCTGCCGAGGATCGAGGGGCACAAGGCGGGGGAGCCGGCCCTGCTCGACGTCATGGCCGGCGCCATTGAACTGGGTATCGAGTACGTCAGCGTATACGCGTTCTCCACCGAGAATTGGCGCAGGTCGCCTGAGGAAGTCCGCTTCCTGATGGGATTTAACAAGGATGTGCTGCGAAGGCAACGGAACCAGCTGGACGACTGGGGAGTGCGGGTGCGCTGGGCCGGGCGCCGGCCACGGTTGTGGGGTTCGGTCATTCGGGAACTGGAGGAGGCCGAAGAGTTCACGGCGGCCAACACCACCTGTAATTTGACCATGTGTGTTAATTACGGCGGCCGGGCCGAGATCACGGACGCGGTGTCCGCGATTGCGGCCGACGTGGCCGCCGGCAGGTTGAAGCCCGGCGCCATTACCGAACGGACAATACAGAAGTATCTTGACGAGCCCGACCTGCCTGATGTGGACCTTTTCCTCCGCAGCTCAGGGGAGCAGCGGCTGTCCAACTTCCTGCTCTGGCAGTCGGCCTATGCGGAGTTCGTTTTCATGGACACGCTCTGGCCGGATGTGGACCGGCGGACCCTCTGGGCTGCCGTCGAGGAATATGCCAGGCGGGACCGCCGGTACGGTGGCGCCGTGGATGCCGCTGCTGCTCCGGCCCCTGCGACAAACGACCAGGCGGGTCAGCCTCATCCATAGGCCCGCAACCAGCGGCCCAGCCGCCGGTAGGCATCGGCCCGGATGGGTTGGGGCGAGAGGAAGACGTCGTGCAGGGCCCCGTCGATCCGTTCCACGGTCACGGTGCGGCCCAGGGTGAGTGCCCGGGCACTGATGGTATTGACGTCGAGCACCGCGTCGGTGCGCCGCATTTCCTCTGACCAGAGGAGCCCGTTGGCACTGCCCTTGGAGAGCAGGACCAGAACCGGCGCCTCAATCTCCAGGCCGCGCGCCACCTTCGCCTGCCCGGCGAGGACCGCCCGCAGCCATCCGGCGCGCACCGGAAAGGCCATGCGGGGGCGGTAGCGCTCATCAAGCGGCCACTCGCCGTCGGCCGCACTGCTGATGGTCCGCCAATAGTGGCCGCGTTCCGGCAGCCGGAGGACCGCCTGGGGGCGGAAACGGGCCACTGGGCGCACCATGCTGGACGCGGCCCGCCGCACCAGTGAACTGCCGTGCATTTCCAGCCACGGACTGTTGAGGACCAGCAGCGAAACCGCCTCCGGATGGCGGGTGGTCCACAGCGCCGCCACCAGCCCGCCTGTGGAATGGCCCATCAGGACCAGTGGCCCGCGCGCGCCGGCCTCCCGGATAATGCGGAATGCTTCTTCGATTTCACCATCGTAGGCGGCCAGGTCGGCCACATATCCGCCGGGAGACTCCGGCCGGAGGCTTCGTCCATGGTTGTGCATGTCCAGCGCATAGAAGTCGTAGCCTGCCGAAGCCCAGAACAGCGCCAGGTCAACGTTGAAGAAGTAATCGCTCCAACCGTGCAGGAAGAGAACGGCCCGCCGGCCGCCACCGGAAGCGTCCCTGCCCGCGGATGGCCGGAGCCGTACCAGGGTAGCCGTCCGTTCAACCCCGTCAGGTCCCGCCGCCGCGAAGGAGTGCGATTCGAAGTCGCCGCCCAGGATGTCCTGCTGCCACTGCATGCCCTCATGCTAAACCGGCACGGAGGCCCGCGCCGGTCCGGTGCGGGGCTTCTTCGTTTTGGTATGGCGCGCCATGAGACGGGAAACTGGAGGCATGCGCGTTTATCCCACTTTCTTCAGGCTGGCCTTTTCATGGATGGACGCCGAGCGCGCCCACAAGATCGGATTCAGGGGGATCAGGCTCGCGCATGCTTCCGGCGCGGGGAGGGTCCTGCGGAAAATGACGTCGCCTGCGCCGTCGCTCCAGACCACCGCCTTCGGCGTCACTTTTCCCTCACCGTTCGGGCTTGCTGCCGGATTCGACAAGGAAGGGCACGGCATCGAGGCCCTCACCGAGCTTGGGTTCGGGCACATTGAAGTGGGCACCATCACCGGCCAGGCCCAGCCCGGAAACGAGAAGCCGCGGTTGTTCCGACTGGTCCAGGACCGCGCCGTCATCAACAGGATGGGATTCAACAACGACGGCGCCTCCGCCGTTGCGCCGCGGCTGAAGGCAGCGCGCGCCGCGCTACAGCGCCGGTACCCTGCAGTCCGGCCCGTCATCGGAGTCAATATCGGCAAAACCAAGGTGGTGGAGCTGGCCGATGCCGTGGACGACTACCTGGTGAGCGCCCGCAGCCTGGCACCTGCAGCCGATTACTTGGTGGTCAACGTCAGCTCACCCAATACGCCGGGCCTCCGGCTGCTCCAGGACGTTGAGACGCTCCGGCCGCTGCTGACCGCCGTTGGACAGGAAGCCAACCGGGCCGCGGGCCGGCACGTGCCCCTGCTGGTCAAGATCGCCCCGGACCTCAGCGATGAGGATATCGACGACGTCGCGCGCCTTGCCCTGGACCTGAAACTGGACGGCATCATCGCCACCAACACCACCATTGCCCGTTCGGGGCTGTCCTCGACGGCCGAAGAGGTGGCGAAATGCGGGGCCGGCGGCCTCTCCGGCGCTCCGCTGAAGGAGCGTTCCCTTGAGGTGCTGAAGAGGCTCAGGAGCGCCACCGGCGGCGGCCTGACCCTGGTCTCGGTTGGCGGCGTGGAGTCGGCCCGGGACGTGCAGGCAAGGCTCGACGCCGGTGCCACCCTGGTGCAGGGGTATACCGCGTTCCTCTATGAAGGACCGTTCTGGGCCGCGCGGATCAACAAGCAGTTGGCAAAGAACCGTCGCCCCTGAAAACGGCTGTTAAGCAGGCAAGCCCCGGCGGTATACCGCCGGGGCTTGCCTGCTTAAAGTCGGTGCCGGGTTCAGGCAGGGTACTGTCCGCGCTGGACCTGGGGCTTGGGCAGCCGCAGTTTCCGGAACTGCAGGGAGCGCATGGAGCCGTACCAGACCGTGCCCCGCTCCACCTCGCCGAACTTCTCCGCCAGACGCTTGCGGAGCTTGCGGGAGAGGATAAAGACGTCGACGAAGACTGCCAGGAACATGACCCAGAAAGCTCCCAGGACGTAGATCATCATGTCACTGGAGGCCGGGACCACCAGGGAAACCAGCACGAAGACCAGGGCGCCGAACATCAGGTACTCGCCAAGGTTGAAACGGGCGTCCACAAAGTCGCGGGCAAACCGCTTCTGCGGGCCCTTGTCGCGCAGCGGCAGGAATTTCTCGTCGCCGGTGTCCAGGGCGCGGCGCATTTTCAGCCGCTGTTCCTGGACGGCCTGGCGCTCGGCAGCTTTGGACGCCTTACGGTCCTCAGGCACCAGCGGGCGCTTACGGGCAGCTTCCTGGGCCCTCCGGGTGGGGGTAGGCGCACCCTTGCCCACCGCACTGTTCTGCCTCGCTGCTGCTTCCGCTGCCTGCTGGTCTATTGTTTCCTGCGCCGTGGGCGCTTCTTTTCTACGTCCGAACACCTGAACAGAATACCTTGCAGCAGCCGGAGCGCTGCGTGCTACCGCATGTGCCCGGGCGGGCAGCGGAATGTGACGGGGGTAATGTTTTGGCCATGACTTCATCACCCGCGGCCACTCCGCACAGCACCACCGGCACAACAGGACCGGGCCCTGAGGTTACCGGCAGGACGGAAGATCTCCGTTCGGCGGTTGACCGTTCCTTCGACCAGACACTGGCACGGCTCAAGGAGCTCGTCGCCATCCCGGGCATCGCATGGCCCAGTTTCGACCGCACGCCCCTGGAGCGCAGCGCCGAAACAGTCGCGGAGCTCCTCCGGGGCGCCGGGATCGAAGAAGTGCAGGTTCTGTCCGTCAACAAGCCGGACGGCACGCCCGGTGGGCCGGCCGTCGTCGCCCGCCGTCCTGCCGCTGAAGGTCAAGCCACCGTCCTCCTGTATGCGCACCATGACGTCCAGCCTGTGGGTGACGAGGCGCTGTGGGAAACAGAGCCTTTTGCCGCCGTCGAGAAAGACGGCCGCCTCTACGGGCGCGGCGCCGCTGACGACAAAGCCGGCATCATGTCCCACATTGCTGCCTACACCGCTCTTTCGGAGGTCCTTGGCGGCTCCTTGGGACTGGGAATCACCTTCTTCATCGAAGGGGAGGAAGAAGCAGGGTCGCCCACGTTCCGGACATTCCTGGACGCTAACCGCGAGCTGTTGCGGGCGGACGTTATTGTGGTGGCCGATTCCAGCAACTGGAAAGTCGGCGTTCCTGCCCTGACCACAAGCCTGAGGGGCCTGGTGGACGGAACGATTGAGGTGCAGGTCCTTGACCATGCGGTGCATTCCGGGATGTACGGGGGCCCGGTCCTGGATGCACCCACCCTCTTGTCCCGCCTGATTGCCACCCTCCACGACGCCGATGGCAATGTGGCCATCGAGGGCCTGGTGGCCAGCGACACAGTGACGGTCGACATGCCGGAGGCGGACTACCGTGCGGATGCATCCGTGCTCGACGGCGTCCGGCTGGCAGGAACGGGAAGCATCGCATCGCGGCTGTGGACCAAGCCGGCCTTGTCGATCATCGGCTTCGACGCACCGGCCGTGGACGTCGCCTCCAACACCCTCATCCCGCGGGCGCGGGCAAAGTTTAGCCTGCGGCTGGCCCCGGGGCAGGTCCCCGCCGGGGCCATGGAGGCGGTCCGCCGGCACGTGGAGGCCAACGCCCCGTTCGGCGCAAAGGTCGTCTTCACCCCGGGGGAAGCGGGGAACCCGTTCCGGACCGACACCTCCTCCGCAGCGGCAACGGTTGCCATGTGGGCCCTGGGCGAGGCGTGGGGAGTTCCCGCCGTTGAAACGGGGATCGGCGGTTCCATCCCCTTCATTGCCGACCTGACGGACGTGTACCCAGGCGCGCAGATCCTGGTTACCGGCGTCGAGGACCCCGATTCGCGGGCGCACAGCGCCAACGAATCCCTGCACATTGGTGACTTCCGCAACGCCATCCTGGCCGAGGCCCTCATGCTCACGCGGCTGAACAGTGAAGGCCTTACGGCATGCGGGTAGGGCTTCCGCAGCGCGAAGTCCAGGCAGCGGAATGCCAGGGAAGAATCGGCGTGCTTTGACGGTTACGCCAGGAGTTAGAGCTACAGGACTGCCGCGCGTAGCATGTAGCTATAGCCCATACCGTATTTGTAGGGGCAGGCGCCGTTACGGCGACGCCGCCAGACCGTCCTAAGAAGGTAGGCCAATGAGCACCGCAACCAACGAAAACAGCACCGCCGCCACCAGCGTGGCCAGCGACGAACTGCCCGTTCACGAGGTCAACCTGACCGACGTCGCTGCAGGGAAGGTCCGCAGCCTCCTGGAGCAGGAAGGCCGCACCGACCTGCGCCTGCGCGTGGCCGTGCAGCCCGGCGGATGCTCGGGGCTGATTTACCAGCTCTACTTCGACGAACGGCTCCTTGATGGTGACGCTGTCCGCGACTACGACGGTGTCGAGGTTGTCGTCGACAAGATGAGCGTGCCGTACCTGAGCGGCGCCAGCATCGACTTCGAAGACACCATCTCGAAGCAGGGCTTCACCATCGACAATCCGAACGCCGGCGGGTCCTGCGCCTGCGGCGATTCATTCCACTAAGCCGGTTATTTCGCCTGATGTCCGCGCCGGGCTTCCTGCCGTCCAAAACGGCACGGGGGCTCGGCGCCGACATGTGGGCGAAACGCCCGGCGGAGCGGTAAGCTCTACACCGAGTAGTAAAACTTTTTTGTGCCCGGAGCGCCGATGGCTGCCCGGACAACAGCAACAAGTAGGAAGGGCCGTCTGTGAGTTCGCAGAACCGAACCGGCAGCCGACGCAAAACGATCACCACGATCTCAAGCTTGGCAATTGCCGGCGCGTTGGCTTTGACCGGATGTTCGCCAGAGGTAGAGAAAGGGTGGATGCCCACTGAACGTGGCACCACCAGCAACACCGACCGCATCATGGACCTCTGGGTCAACTCATGGATTGCTGCGCTCGTGGTGGGCACCATTACGTGGGGTCTGATCATCTGGTGCCTGATCGCCTACCGCCGCCGCAAGGGAACGGTTGGCTTCCCCCGCCAGACCAGCTTCAACCTTCCGCTGGAAGTCTTCTACCTCACCATCCCGATCTTCATGGTCCTGGTGTTCTTCTACTTCACTGACCGCGACCAGCAGGCGATCGATGACCGCTCCCAGCCGGCCGACGTCGTTGTTGACGTCCGCGGCAAGCAGTGGGCCTGGGACTTCAACTACAAGTCCGGCGACGTGATCCAGGAAGACGTCCACGAGGCCGGGGTCCAGGCCCATCTCACCGGCAACACCATTGACAAGGAACAGCTCCCCACCCTGTACCTGCCGGTTAACAAGTCCGTTGACCTTGAACTCAACGCCCGCGATGTCATCCACTCCTTCTGGGTTCCCGCCTTCCTTCAGAAGCGCGACATGATCCCCGGCAAGACCAACTACATCCGGTTCACCCCCACTAAAGAGGGCACCTACGACGGCAAGTGTGCCGAACTCTGCGGCGAGTACCACTCCGAAATGCTGTTCCGCGTCAAGGTGGTGTCGGAATCCGAATTCCAGGCCCACATGGACCAGCTCAAGGCTGAAGGCAACACCGGCCTGCTCGGTGTGGAGTACGACCGCAACCCGAACCTGAACGAAACCAAGTAAGGGGAGCGACGTGGCTACGTACACCCAATCCGCACCCACGGGGGTCCTGACGGCTCCCGTGGTACCAAAATCCAAGGGGCGCATCGTCGTCAACTGGATCACCTCCACCGACCACAAGACCATCGGGTACATGTACCTGATCGCGTCCTTCGTGTTCTTCTGCCTAGGCGGCGTCATGGCGCTGCTGATCCGCGCCGAGCTGTTCGAACCCGGCATGCAGATCCTGCAGACCAAGGAACAGTACAACCAGCTGTTCACCATGCACGGCACCGTCATGCTGCTGATGTTCGCCACGCCGCTGTTCGCCGGGTTCGCCAACGTCATCATGCCGCTGCAGATCGGCGCCCCTGACGTGGCGTTCCCCCGCCTCAACGCGCTGGCTTTCTGGTTCTTCCTGTTCGGCTCCACCATCGCGGTGTCCGGGTTCATCACCCCGCAGGGCGCTGCCTCGTTCGGCTGGTTCGCCTACGCGCCGCTGTCCAACACCACCTTCACCCCCGGCATCGGTGGTGACCTGTGGGTCTTCGGCCTGGCGCTGTCCGGCTTCGGCACCATCCTCGGTGCGGTCAACTTCATCACCACGATCATCTGCATGCGCGCCCCGGGCATGACCATGTGGCGGATGCCCATCTTCACCTGGAACACCCTGATCACCGCCATCCTGGTGCTGATGGCGTTCCCGCCGCTGGCCGCTGCCCTGTTCGCGCTGGGTGCGGACCGCAAGTTCGGTGCCCACATCTTCGATCCGGAGAACGGCGGCGCCGTCCTCTGGCAGCACCTGTTCTGGTTCTTCGGCCACCCCGAGGTGTACATCATCGCGCTGCCGTTCTTCGGCATCGTGTCCGAGATCTTCCCGGTCTTCAGCCGCAAGCCGATCTTCGGCTACAAGGGCCTGGTCTACGCCACCATCGCCATTGCAGCCCTCTCGGTGACGGTGTGGGCGCACCACATGTACGTCACGGGCGCCGTCCTGCTGCCGTTCTTCTCGTTCATGACCATGCTCATCGCGGTGCCCACCGGCGTGAAGTTCTTCAACTGGATCGGCACCATGTGGCGGGGCTCGCTGACGTTCGAGACGCCCATGCTGTGGAGCATCGGCTTCATGATCACCTTCCTCTTCGGCGGCCTGACCGGCATCATCCTGGCCTCCCCGCCGCTGGACTTCCACGTCTCGGACTCCTACTTCGTGGTGGCCCACTTCCACTACGTGGTGTTCGGCACCGTGGTGTTCGCCATGTTCGCCGGGTTCTACTTCTGGTGGCCCAAGTGGACCGGCAAGATGCTTAACGAACGACTGGGCAAGATCCACTTCTGGCTCCTGTTCCTCGGTTTCCACGGCACCTTCCTGATCCAGCACTGGCTCGGCGTCGAGGGCATGCCCCGCCGCTACGCCGACTACCTGGTGGAGGACAACTTCACCTGGATGAACCAGTTCTCCACCGTGGCGTCGTTCGTCCTTGGTGCGTCCCTGATCCCGTTCTTCTGGAACGTCTACATCACCTGGCGCAATGCTGAGAAGGTCCAGGTTGATGATCCGTGGGGCTTTGGTGCTTCGCTGGAGTGGGCCACGTCCTGCCCGCCGCCGCGCCACAACTTCACGTCCCTGCCCCGGATCCGTTCGGAGCGTCCCGCCCTGGACCTGCACCACCCGGAACTGCGCCAGGTCCACACCGTTGAGTCGCCGGCACCCGCAGCATCGGTTCTCGGCAACGCCGACCAGAAGGACACCGCACAGTGAAAATCGAATCCTGGATCTTTGGCTCTGGAGTCTTCTTCTTCGTCCCTATCGCTGTGGTCTACGGTTTCCTGACCAACTGGGGTGAGTGGGTCGGCATCCTCGGCATCCTGCTCGTCGGTGGCCTCGCCGGCATGATCGGGGCTTACCTCGGTTTCACCGGCAAGCGGGTGGGCCTCCGTCCCGAGGACCGCAGCGACGCTGAAATCCACGAAGGTGCCGGCGAGCAGGGGCACTTCAGCCCCTGGAGCTGGTGGCCGCTGGTCCTGGGCATCGCCTGCGCCACCGGCTTCCTGGGCCTGGCAGTAGGTGCCTGGATCATCTTCATCGCCGGCGGCCTCGCCATCGTGGCCCTCGTTGGCTGGGTCTACGAGTACAGCCGCGGCGACCACGCACACTAGGTAAGCAAGAGAATAACGACGTCGGGCCCCACCAATCTGGTGGGGCCCGACGTCGTTATATGCCGTCCCAGGCCTTCTAGGCGGCCCCCTGCGACTCCAAGAGTTCGCGAAGCTGCCGGAGGGCCTCCTCAGCCTTCTCCCGCCCCAGGGCGCCTTCCAGCTCCACCTCCTTGATGGAAAGCTCCACTTCACATCCCTGTGGGAAGTCAGCTGCCATCACCTGAAGCAGCGAACGTGCATCCACCCTGCCGGCGCCGGCCTTGCTGATGGTGACCGCAAGGCCCGTGTCGGTGACGGCCCGGACGAATACCGCGGCAGATCGTGCATGCAGGCCCACCGGCGCTGCCACCACGGCCTTCATTGTTGGCAAAGGGACTCCTTTTCAAAAGACGGCCCCCTCCGTCAAAGTACGAATTTCCAGACCAAATATAGCTGGAGGCCCGGCTGCTTCGCGAAAGGCTGCGGCGGTGAGGCAACTGGTCTAGACCGAACTAAAATTGAGGGGACACTCAACGGCAGGAGAACGATCATGGCAGCTGGCGCCGCCGCAATCACGGGGGAAATAGACCGCACCAGCGGAACGGCCATTTACGTCCAGCTTCGAGAAATCCTTCGTTCCTACATCGCACAGTCATGTCCGCCGGGCTCAGCCCTGCCATCGGAACGGGACCTGGCGGAGCGTTTTGGGCTGGCTCGAATGACCGTACGGCAGGCAATTGATGCCTTGGTGGGGGAGGAGGTCATCGAACGGGTGGTGGGCCTGGGGACATTCGTCCGCCGTCCAAAGCTTGACCTGCAGGTCAAGCTCACGTCCTACAGCGAGGAGATGCAGCGGCGCGGCATGGTTCCGGCCGCGAAGGTGCTCAGTTTCGAACAAATTGGCGCCAGCGCCTTCCTGGCCCGCGAGCTGCAGCTGGATGAGGGCACACCGCTGGTCCGCTTCCGCCGGCTGCTCCTCGCCGACGGGGAGCCCATGAGCGTGGACGAGAACTTCATCCCGGCGCATCGCGTTCCGGGCCTGCTCGACGGCGAACCGCCCACGTCGCTGTACAACGTCCTCAGCGAGCAGTACGGGCTGGTTATGGAGTGGGGCGAGGACATGATCGAGGCGACTGCGGCCTCACCCTCCACGGCCCGCCTGCTCAACGTTGAGGTGGGGGCGCCTTTGCTGAAGATCCAGCGGCACGCGTTTGTAGCCAGGGCAATGGTCGACTACTCGGTGTCCTACTACAGGGCAGACCGGTATAAGCTCTGGGTGCCGCTGCAGCGGCCGGGAGCCAGGCGGGCGCGCAACCACTAACCTGATCCGTCCACGGGCCGCTCCTCCACCGGCCACCAGGCGCACAGGTCCCTTTTTCGGGGAGTTGGGCTGAGCAATGGCGCAGAAACAGAAAAGGCCCGATCCATATGGATCGGGCCTTTCCCATTGCTCGAACTGGAGCCTAGTGCGTCAGGCTCCTGCTGCCTTCTGCCGCTTCAACAGCCTCGTGGCCGTGGCCATGTGCTGCCTCAAGCTCAGCAGGCGTAGCGGGAGCTACGCGGTCCTCAAAGAACCAGCGGGAGAGGAACGCGCGGCGCTTTTCCTTGCGGGTGACGACACCGTGCTCGTTGGGTACGGCCGGGAGGACCTGGGGCGACTCAAAGCCAACCAGCTTGTAGCGCTTGTACTCGTCAAGTGGAGCGTGCACCTCGATGAACTCGCCATGCGGGAGCCGCACGATGCGGCCCGTCTCACGGCCGTGAAGGGCAATTTCACGGTCCTTGCGCTGCAGCGCAAGGGCGACGCGCTTGGTCACGACGAACGCGATGACCGGGCCGATGAAGAACAGTGCGCGCAGCCAGTAGGTGACGTCATTCAGCGACACACCAAAGTGTGTTGCGATGAGGTCGGAACCGGCAGCGGCCCACATGACGCAGTACCAGACGAAGCCTGCCATGCCGATGGCGGTACGGGTGGGGGCGTTCCGGGGACGGTCCAGGACGTGGTGTTCACGGTCGTCCTTGGTGACCCAGCGCTCGATCCACGGGTACATGAACATGACGGTGAACAGGATTCCGGCCGGTACCAGGGCCGGCAGCAGGACGTTGAACGTGAAGACGTGTCCGAAGAACACCTGCTCAACGTGCCAGTCGCCGAAAGTACCCGGCATCAGACGCAGCGCGCCGTCAACAAAGCCGATGTACCAGTCAGGCTGGGTGCCTGCGGACACGGGGGAGGGGTCGTACGGGCCGTAGTTCCAGATCGGGTTGATGGTGAAGAATGCCGCCATCAAAGCGATCACACCGAACACGATGAAGAAGAATCCGCCGGCCTTGGCTGCGTAAACAGGACCGAGGGGGTAACCGACCACATTGTTGTCGTTGCGGCCGGGGCCGGGGTACTGGGTGTGCTTGTGGACGACAACCATGAACAGGTGCACCACGATCATCAGCAGGATCAGCGCCGGCACCAGCAGGATGTGCAGCATGTAGAGGCGGCTGATGATGGCCGTACCGGGGAACTCGCCACCGAACAGGAAGAACGAGATGTAGGTTCCGATAACCGGGATGGACTTGATGACGCCGTCGATGATGCGCAGGCCGTTACCGGACAGCAGGTCGTCGGGGAGCGAGTAGCCTGTGAAGCCGGCAGCCATGGCCAGGATGAGCAGGACACCGCCCACAACCCAGTTCATCTCACGCGGACGCCGGAATGCACCGGTGAAGAACACCCTCAGCATGTGGACAGCGATCGATGCCACGAACAGCAGTGCTGCCCAGTGGTGCACCTGGCGCATGAAAAGTCCGCCGCGGATGTCGAAGGAGATGTTCAGCGATGAGCTGTACGCCACCGACATCTCCACGCCCTTCAAGGGGACGTAGCCGCCATCGTAGTGGGTCTCCGCCATTGAAGGATCGAAGAAGAAGGTCAGGAAGGTTCCCGACAGAAGCAGGATGACGAAGGAGTACAGCGCCACTTCACCGAACATGAACGACCAGTGGTCCGGGAAGACCTTTCGGCCGAACTCGCGGAGGATCCCGGAGCCGCCGACGCGTGCGTCGACGAAGTCGGTGATCCGTCCTGTCTTGGTTTTGGCGACGAAAGCCGGCTCAGCTGTTGATGCTGCGCTCATGCGAATCACGCTCCCAGTAACTTGGTCCTACGGGTTCATGGAAGTCGCTGGTAGCGACCAGGTAGCCCTCGTCGTCAACTGCGATGGGCAGCTGGGGGAGAGGACGGCTGGCGGGGCCGAAGATCACCTTGCACTCTTGAGTGAGGTCAAAGGTGGACTGGTGGCACGGGCACAGCAGGTGGTGCGTCTGCTGCTCGTACAAAGCAACGGGGCAACCAACGTGGGTGCAGATCTTCGAGTAGGCAACGATGCCGTTGTAGCCCCACTCTTCGCGGCCCGCGGACGGGTTCAGCGAGGCGGGATCAAGGCGCATGAGCAGCACAACGGACTTTGCCTTTTCGTTGAGCTTGCCTTCCTCGAGTTCGTTCAGGCCTTCCGGGATGACGTGGAAGGCAGAACCGATGGTGACGTCCGAGGCCTTGATGGGGGTTCCGTCAGGGTCACGGGTCAGGCGCTTGCGCTTTCCGTCCTGGGGCGCCCACATGGTGTGTGCGAGCTTGTCGTCCGGACGGGGTCCGAGGTCACCAAAGATGGCGACGGCGGGAAGCGGGGCAAGCGCCACAGCACCGAGCAGGGTGTTGCGGATCAGCGGCCGGCGCTTGATGCCGGTCTCTTCCACGATGTCATCGACGATGCGGACAGCGGCCTGGCGGTCCTCTTCGTAGCGGATCGCGTGGCGTTCTTCGGAGACTTCGTGGTCGGGCATCAGGGCCTTGGCCCAGTGCACGATGCCGGTACCGATACCCAGCATGGCGAAGGCAGTGCCTACGCCGAGCAGGGCGTTCTGGAGCCGGATGGTGGCGATGCTGGAGTCATCACCCAGATCAATGGCGAAGTACGCCACCAGGAAGATCAGGGTTCCAACAACAGAAATGCCAAATAGTAAGGCGACCTGCCGTTCTGCCCGCTTTGCGGCCTTCGGGTCCGTGTCAGCCAGGCGCAAACGATGCGGGGGAATTCCAGGATCCTGGAACTTCTCCACCTCATTCTGACCAGCCGTAGCTACGGTGCCCGAGTGGTTCGGACTGCCGTCACTATGGTTGCCCATAATTCGCCTCATCCTTCTCTCGTCCCGGCGTTTGCCGGGTTAGTTTCTAATTTCAAGCTGCTGACTGGGCAGCAGAAGTTGTGTGTTTCCCGCGGGAAGTCAGGACGTCCTGGAGGTCAGCCAGATGGTGAAGGCGATGATGACGCCCAGGCCGGCAACCCATACGAACAGGCCTTCAGCAACGGGGCCGAGGGAGCCGAGGTCGGCACCGCCAGGAGAACCGGTGGTTTCGATCTGCTTCAGGAAGGTGATGATGTCCTTCTTGCCCTCGGGGGTGATGTTGGCGTCGTTGAACACGGGCATGTTCTGCGGGCCCGTGGCCATGGCCTCGTAGATGTGCTTGCCGGATACGTCAGCCAGGGCCGGTGCGAACTTGCCCCGGGTCAGTGCGCCACCGGCAGCGGCGGCGTTGTGGCACATGGCGCAGTTGGTCCGGAACAGCTCGCCACCGGCAGCAGCGTCGCCGCCACCGTTTGTCAGGTCCTCTTCAGGAATCGCCGGGCCCGCTCCAAGGGAAGCGACGTAGGCTGCAAGCTGATGGGTCTGTTCATCGTTAAACTGGACCGGCTTCTTCAGGGCCTGGGGGCCGTTCATCTGCATCGGCATGCGGCCGGTGCCCACCTGGAAGTCGACAGCAGCGGCACCGACACCAACCAACGAGGGGCCGTCCTTGGACCCACTGGCACCCATGCCGTGGCAGGTGGCGCAGTTGGCCGCGAAGAGCTTGCCGCCCTCTTCCGCGTCATTAGCGCTGAACGTGGTGGTGGAAGCTTTGGCCTCGTTGACGGTGGTTGCCACGGCGTACAGCCCACCAGTGAGGAGGAGCCCCATCAGAAGCAGCGCTATGGCTGCAAGTGGGTGACGCCGCTTTTGTGAGAGTGCCTTCACGTGGTGGTTCCTTTATTCGATCCTGCGCCGGCTCCGGGAGCCGCTACCTGAAATTCTGCCTCTTGTAGAAAAAGAATCAAAGCTGGCTACTTGAGTACGTAGATGACCAGGAAGAGGCCGATCCACACGACGTCAACGAAGTGCCAGTAGTAAGAGGTGACGATCGCGGACGTTGCTTCAAAGTGTCCGAACTTCTTCGCCGCAAAGGACCGGCCCATGATGAGCAGGAAGGCGATCAGGCCGCCGATGACGTGGAGGCCGTGGAAGCCGGTGGTCATGTAGAAGGCAGAGCCGTAGGCGTTGGAGGAGAGCGAGACATGCTCGGAAACCAGCATCGCGTATTCGGTGGTCTGGCCGGCAACGAAGAACGCACCCATGATGAACGTCAGGGTGAACCATTCGTTCATTCCCCAACGGGCGAACGAAAGGGCACCCCCGGTACGCCGGGGCTGCAGGCGTTCTGCAGCGAAGACGCCCATCTGGCAAGTAAAGGAACTGGCCACAAGGACGATCGTGTTGACGAGCGCAAAGGGGAAGTTGAGCTTGGCTGTCTCTTCGGCCCACATCTCACCACTCGTGGAGCGGAGCGTGAAGTACATGGCGAAAAGACCGGCGAAGAACATCAACTCGCTGGACAGCCACACAACGGTTCCGACAGAAACCATGTTGGGGCGGTTCAGCGTGGGGTGCGCCGGGGTACTGGGGGCATGGGTCGCAGATGTCACATAGACATTATGTCTGTAAAAGTCCGTGCTGCCCAACGCAAACCGCCTTTTCGGAGGACTTTTTCTACAAAGACGCGAAATTGCCCGGAAAAGTTCCGGCAGCCGTTCACATTGGTCAGCCCCTGCCATCGGTCGATAGCATCAGCAGGTGACTTCACAGGCAACTGCAGCGTCCGGCAACACCTGGCCCCGGCTGATTTCGGCACTGATTAGAGGCAATGACCTCACGGCGGAGAACACGTCCTGGGCCATGGATACCATCATGTCCGGCGAAGCCACGCCCGCCCAGATCGCCGGATTCCTGGTGGCCCTCAGCGCCAAGGGTGAAACCGTGGATGAGCTTTCCGGCCTGGTCGAGGCAATGCTTGCCCATGCCAATCCGGTGGAAATTTCCGGGGAGAAACTGGACATCGTCGGCACCGGAGGTGATCAACTTAACACCGTCAATATCTCCACCATGGCCGCCCTTGTCGCTGCCGGCGCCGGCGCGAAGGTGGTGAAGCACGGCAACCGGGCCGCGTCGTCGTCGTCCGGGTCCGCGGACGTGCTCGAATCGCTGGGCGTCCGTCTTGACTTGTCCATAGGCCAGGTGGCCCGGAACGCCGAACAGGCGGGCATCACGTTCTGCTTTGCTCAGGTGTTCCACCCGTCATTCCGCCACACCGCTGTGCCCCGCCGCGAACTGGCCATCCCCACGGCATTCAATTTCCTGGGTCCGCTCACCAACCCTGCCAACGTGCAGGCGTCTGCCGTGGGCGTCGCCAATGCGCGGATGGCACCGCTGGTCGCAGGAGTCCTGGCGCGGCGGGGGAGCAGGGGACTGGTCTTCCGTGGCAATGACGGCCTGGATGAACTGACTACTACGGGTCCTTCCACCGTTTGGGAGATCCGTGACGGTGCCGTTAATGAGTTGCTGTTCTCCCCGCAGGACCTTGGCATCAGCCTGGCTACGGTCGAACAGCTTCGCGGTGGTGATGCAGCGGCGAACGCAGGCGTGGTCCGTGACGTGCTGGCCGGCAAGGAGGGCCCGGCCCGCGACGCAGTCCTGGTTAATGCAGCGGCCGGTCTGGTTGCCTTCGATCTTGAAGCAGAGGGCCCGTTCCTGGCGCGGATGCAAAGGGCCTTCGCGCGGGCGGCCCAATCAATCGACTCCGGTGCCGCCGCCGCCGTCCTGGACCGTTGGGTCTCCCTGTCCCGCGCCTGAGGCCGGGCGCGAGTTACTGCTCGAAACCCAGGGAAAAGGCTGCGTCCAGGTCGTGCTGTGAGTATGCGCGGAATGCGATGTGGGTGGTTGTGTGGACGACGGCGGGAACTTTGGAGAGCCGGTCTGCGATGACGTCCGCCAGGTCCTCGTGCCGGTGTACCCGCGCAACCGCAATCAAATCCCACTCTCCGGTGACGGAGTAGACCTCGCTGATGCCTTCGATGGCGGAGATTTCCTCCGCGGTCTCGGGTATGCGGGCGGCGTCAGTCTTGATCAGAACAAATGCGGTAACCACGTTTGTACCCCTTCAATCAGTTCCGCCGCAGCATGGCACGGCAGGTTTGTCTCTCCTGCCAGCCTATTACACAGGGGTCCCTTTCCCGGCAGCCGCCTGCCCGTTGGCCCTCCGTTACCGGCTGCGGAGCCGGACGGCGACGGCCAGCAGGAGCCGGTAGCCCACGAGGAAAACGGCCAGGGCCAGTGTGGCCACGATGACGAAGGGAAGGACTACCGTCTGCGCGGTAAGTGCCCGGAGGAGCATGCCGACGATCAGGCTGCCAAGCCATACGGGAACTCCGGCATGGAGGACCGACAAGGGCCAGCGCCAGGCCCGGGAAGCGGCCCACCCCGCTGCTGCCCCTGCAAGGAAGGGCCAGGCAGTCAGCAGCACACCCAGGATGGGCTCCTCGCGGTGATGCGCGTCGCGGCCTATTGCGGCGAAGGCGAGAATCAGCACAGCATCGGCCACTGCGGCTGCCAGCACCGTCTTTCCGGAAGCCGTTGCCGCCGCCTTCGTTTTCAAGGAACTCATGGTTTCGAGCTTAGCCGCCCGGGGACTTGGCCTGGCGCGGCTCAATAGGTACAAGGTGTGGGGGAGTGGTCGTCCTGGTCCTAAGGAGTCCGTGCTGCGATGCTTTGATGAGGTGAACGATGGAATGGGCAGGAGCTGTTTCACAGGACTTCCCCGTGGCGGTTACATAGGCAGTAGGGTCTCAGCAGGAAGCTGGGGTCAGCCCAGCCATATAGGAGGCGCAGTGAACAAGGCCTTGTGGATTTGCAGCCTGCTTGGTGCTGCCTTGGGGATCAGCTTGGGGCTCGCACTGTTCCATACGCCGTTTTGGGGCCTCGCGCTGGGACTTGGCATCGGTGCCGTGGTCGGGGCGTCAATGCAGCGGCGCCACTAGCCGGAAGCTGGGCTGAATAGCCAAAGCAGGGGCGCTGATATGTACTACTGGTAACGGTGCATATTCGATTCGGAACTATTCAGCGTCGGTCGACGGAAAGCGCTCCGGATGCTTAGGATCCCGTCCTTTTACGCGCCAGTATTCGTCCCGCTGCCATAGCGAGAATCTGGTGACTTGGACGCAGAATACGACGGCGGCGATGCCGAAGAGAATGCTCCGAGTCCAGAACCACGGCTCCGAATCGACACCAACGAGACTTAGGACGGTGGAGATCAGCATGATGATCGTTACTGGAAGGAACCAGCGGAGGATGCGTTGAAGCCTCCGCTGCAGTTCTTCCTTTGTTGCCACCTTTGCCTCCATTAGTCGGGCTGCCTTCGGAGAGGCCCGGCCCCGTTCCCGATTCGAAGGTCTCCAAGGAGCGCTTATCGACCCATCCCGATGGTGTCAGTCATTATCCGCGTCGCCTGGATTCTTGGGTAGCGGGACCAGGGTTCGGCAGCCGCTGCGGAGTGTTTCTGGGTGACTTGGTAGCTGTAGCCGAGCATTTCGGCCACGAGCGGGGCTGGCACTTCCTTCACGAGGGCGCGGAGAGATGCATTGCGTGCGCCCAAGAGGTCGATGCCGATTTCCCGGAGACGTTCCATGAGCGTGTTGGGGTGGATGTGTTGCCCGGGTCGGTATCCGGGGAACAGCCATTCGCTGCCGGAGCTGCTGCCGGTCCGCATGTTGGGGCGTGCGGCCAGGTGTTCTGTGAGCAGTGAGGCGAACGGTTCGGGCACGGGCGCTGGATCTCCTTCCGCGAGTGACAGATGCGGGCGGATCAAAGGGCCCTTTCCGGCCTGATGCAGTCCAACTCTTGAGGACTGCATGGTGGACTCAAGAGTCGGCCCCAGTCGACCATTCTCACAGTGTTTGCGCAGGTCACAGGCATTTTTCTGCTTCAAGCGAGGCCATGCCGGTGGCAATGAGCGGAGGGAGGAGCGATCGTGCATCAGATGCAATAATCACGATTCTACTGGCATCCCTGCGGATTCAGAGTGGACGTATTCCTAGACTGCAGCGACGAGTGGGCGCATGAGTTAGATCCAGGCGGGGACGGCCCGATAGAACAACGTTT
>NZ_LMSI01000023.1 GCF_001428075.1 Arthrobacter sp. Soil764
CGCCGTTGTCGGCCGGCATGCTGCGGGCCGGAGCGGCGCCGTAGGTCACGGCGTGGACGAAATTGCGGAGGCGGTGAAAGAACAGTGCCGCCGCGTAGCTTTTACGTATATGGGGCAGGCCCTTGATCTGCTTGAGTTCCTTGCGGCCGATGGAGGCCAGGACCGCGGCGATGATGCCCCAGATCACGGCGACGATCAGCGCGGACCAGCCCAGGGGCATGATGGCGCCCAGGGCCCACATCAGGGCCAGGGACAGGAAGAGCAGCACGAAGTGCCCGCCCACGCCGGCGCCGGCGAGCATGCCGGCGCCTTTCCCTGCACGGGTGGCGGACTGCTTCGCTTCGGCCTTGGCCAGCTCCACTTCCTGGCGCATCAGCGTGGACAGGTCCCGGGTCACATCCCCCAGCAACTCACCCAGCGACGCGTTGTCAGCCTTCATATGCGCCTCACTCGGCGGCATCTCCGGAATCTGGCTACTCATCACAGACCACCCGTCTGGCCACCCCGGGTGCGGTCCTGGGTGAGGGGGTCGTTCGCCATGGGATCGTCGGCGAGTGCGCGGTCACGCAGCGGGTCGTCGGACAGCTGGTTCCCGGACCAGGGCTCCTCCACCAGCTGCGGGCTGTCGAGGCCGCTGGCCGGACCCGCTGCCTCGGGGTAGCTGCTGCCCGGTGCGCCGCCGTCGTAACCTGCTGTCGTGGTGGCCGGGCCGGGGAGCTGGACCGGCGGCGGCGGAACGGTTCCGCCGGCAACGGGGGTTGTCCGGTTGTACTGGTCACCGTAAGGGGTCCCGGAGTACTGGCCGGAAAGGCCCGCAGCCCCGGTGCCGGTGGACGAGTCGGGGGCGCCTGCGGTGAGGCCGCGGGTGAGGCGTCCGGCCAGGACGCCGGCGCCGGCGGCGAGGAGCAGGAACGTTCCGGGCCGGTTGCGGGCAAACCGCTGGACCTCGTTCAGGAGGTCACCGGGCTCCCGGTTCTCCAACCAGGACGCCATGCCGGGCCGGTTGCGGGCAAACCGCTGGACCTCGTTCAGGAGGTCACCGGGCTCCCGGTTCTCCAACCAGGACGCCATGGAGGACGTGCGATCG
The DNA here is from genome assembly GCF_001428075.1 of Arthrobacter sp. Soil764. Taxonomy (GTDB): domain Bacteria; phylum Actinomycetota; class Actinomycetes; order Actinomycetales; family Micrococcaceae; genus Arthrobacter. Next base: position 1,088 of record NZ_LMSI01000023.1, read on the forward strand.
GCTGCCTGCCGGATCAGGTCGCTGGCCATGCCCTGCTGGTCCGGTGCGCTGGCCATGCTGTGCAGCTGGCTGGAAATGTTGCGGATGCCCTCGGCGGCCTTTTGCTGCTGGGTGCCGGCCTGGCTGGTCAGGCCCGACTTCGCCTGGTGGAACAGGTCCTGGGCGTTGGCCTTGGCCTCGTGGGCAACGTTAGCGGCCTCGCCCTTGGCCGTCTGGGCTACATTCTGGGCAGACCCGGCGGCAGTGCGGGCCACGTCGGCTGCTTCTTCCTTGGCAGCCTCTTTACGCGAGGACGCAGAGGTCTGATCGGTGGTGGCGTAGCCGGTTCCGGCCTCGCCCGTGTAGGGGCCGGCTGTTGACGGGAAGGTAGTGGCCTCCCGCTCACCGGGGATTCCTGTACTGCCCGGAGGAGTCGTGTAAGCGGGGTCCTCGGGCCATTGGTTCTCTGTCATCTTCGCTCTCTCTTTCCAAGAAGGCCGGTTGTTGATCAAGAACCAGCAATACTGGCCGTAAAATGATAAGCATGGTTACTAATAAAAAGTAAGTACCCTTGCTAAGCGAGTTATAACCGTTCCAAAAATGTCAGCCGGAATGGCGAGGGCCTGCCCGGTCACAACGAAGTGGAAAGTGGTGGGAAACATGGATACAGCTCCATGGGTATGGGTGATAGTTGCCATTGTTGTGGTGGCACTGATCGTGGTGCTCCTTCTGGCCGGCGGAAAGCGCCGCAAGGCCATGCAGCAGAAACGCGACCAGGAGCACCGGGAAAAGGCCGCCGAGATCCGGCGTGAAGCCGAGAACATGGAAATCGACGCCCGCGAGCGCGAGGCCAAGGCCATCCGCGCGCGTGCCGATGCAGAGCAGGCGCAGGTTGACGCGGCCCGCCTTCGGCAGGAAGCCGAGCAGCGGGCCCACGAGGCCCAGTCCCTGCGGGGTGACGTCGCCAGCCGCACCCGGAAGGCGGATGAACTCGATCCCGATGTCGGAAGCGATGGCAGCCGGCGGGACCGCGTTGAGGGCACTGAGGAGCGGCGCGAGTACCGTGACGCCGGACATGACGGGCGTGGACCTGCCGACGCAGGTGCTGTCCGTGATGGCGACCGGGACGCGGCGTACAGGGACGGCCGCCATGCCGACGCGGGACGGGATGACCGCGGAAGCCATGACACCCTTCCCGGCGGCGCCGGGACGGATAGGCCCGCAGAAGTGACGGAAGCAGAATCCGGGCGGCGGCGCAATCGCGACGCGGAAAACACCGCGACGGGAAATACCGGCACCTCCGCTGGGCGTGATGTCCGCGGGGAGGAAAATCCGCGCATCTAAGGCCGGCGGGAGGGTGGCTGGGGTTTAGGGCCGCCGCGGTTTGAGGACGGGGGAAGGTTTGACGCCTTTCCCCGTTCCCATGCCCGCGAGGAGTTCCTTGACGGCGTCCACCGATGACACCCGTGGTTCCCACCCGAGGATCCGTTGCGCCCGGCTGGTGTCCATGATGGGCGCCCCCGCCGCCATCTCCACCCATCCCGAGTCCGTGGGCTGGATGCGTGCCCGCCACGTAAGGTCCACTATGGCGTGAAGCAGCCGCATGGGAATGGGGAGGATTCTCTTGGCGCCCAGGATGCGGGCCAGTTCCTGCGGGGTCAAAACCGGCTCGGACGCGATGTTGAAGGCACCGCTGGCCCGCTGGTCCACCACCCGCCAGTAGGCCTCTGCCACGTCGTCAGCATGGACCGCCTGGAAGATCAGGTTATCCGGGGCCGGCAGCAGTGGAACCCAGGGTTTCCGCGGTACCAGGCGCGGAAAGATGTTCCCCAGGAAGTACCTTCCGATTTCGCTTCCCGCCTTGCCCTGGAAGATGAGCGCCGGCCGGAGCCTGGCGACGGAAATCTCCGGCTCCGCGGCCGCGAACTGGTCAAGGAGCTTTTCCTGCTCGGCCTTATGCCGGCTGTAGTGCGAGCCCGCCATTCCTGAGGCCGGCCAGGACTCGTCCCTGCGCTGGTCCTTGTCCGCCTTGCTGTAGGCGCCAACGGACGACGCACACACCACCTGCTTCACACCCATTTTTGCCGCAGCATCGAGGACGTTCTTCGTGCCGGTGACATTGGTCCGGTGCAGGAGCTCGAGGTTGCGGTTCGGCTGGATCTGCCACGCAAGGTGGACCACCGAGTCAACCCCCTCAAGTGCTTTCTCCAGCGCTGGCCTGTCCTGGTCCAGGCCCACATCGAGGGCGTGCCATTCCACGCCGCTATAGGGCTCCCGGGACGTGTCGGGCAGCCTGCGGCTGATCCCCACCAGCTGCAGGCTGCCTGGCTTGTGGGCGAGGTGGCCCTGCAGGTTGCGCAGCAGTGCTGTTCCCGCATTTCCGCTGGCCCCGGTGATGGCAATGCGCATGGCAACGACTCCTTGGCAGGTTTGGACTGGTTGCGGCCTTACATGACGAGCCTATAGCGGAGAAGCATTGTTTTATAAGCAACCTTATGATTTCCTACTTCTAAGTCTTGCCGCAGGCTTTCGGAACCAGACCGAGGGAAACCAACACTCATGCCCGAATCCTTTGCCGCATTTGCCGTGGACGCCGATCCTGTCCACCGCCAACACTCCCAGCCGGCACAACAACAAACTCCTCCCGCCACCTCAGGAAGGCTGCGGGAAACGTTCGAGAACGACCTGGTCCTACGGTACCTGGACCTCGCCGAAGCCCTTGCCGCCCGCTTTGAGGCCCGTGGCCGGGAGCGGGCGGACCTGAACCAGGTGGCCTATCTGGGCCTGGTGAAGGCCGCGCGCGGCTTCGACCAAGCCAAGGGTGAGAGTTTCCCTGCCTACGCCGCACCCACCATCACCGGCGAACTCAAGAGGTATCTCCGTGACCGGACGTGGGTGGTGCGCCCGCCGCGCCATATCCAGGACCTGAGGACCCGGCTGTTCCGGGCAGAGCCGGAGTTGACCCAGTCGCTGGGCCGGAACCCGAGCGTTGAGGAACTGGCCGGTGAGCTGGGAACCGATCCGGCGGAGGTGCAGGAGGCCATCTCGGCATCCAGCAGCATGCACCCGGATTCCCTTGACGCCGTGAACCCCAACTCGGATGCCCCGTCCATCGGCGAGGTCCTTGCCTGCCCTGAGACGCCCCTGGAACGGCTCGAGGAACTCGCCTGCCTGCGTGACGCCATGCAGGACCTGGACGATTCGGACAGGGAGCTTTTGTACCGGCGGTATTTCTGCGAGGAGACGCAGGTGCAGCTGGGCAAGCGGCTGGGAATGTCCCAGATGCAGGTGTCCCGACGCCTGGCCAAGGTACTGGTGGAGCTTCAGCGTCGCCTTGAGGCCAGTGCCCAGTTCGGCGCGAGGGAAGACACTGCGGGCAGTGCAGCGTCATCCCGGGTTGCGCAGGCAGAGCGGTCAGCCAACCACATGGCGTCCTTCCGGGAGGCAAGGAACGGGCACGCCGGCGTGGGTGCAGCCGGCCGCCGCCTGGGCGGTACCAGGACCAGGTAAGGCCGGTCCTGCACGGGCAACAGGGAACGGACGACGGCGGGCGGCGGCTTCGGAGGCACGTCACCGGCGGGTGCGCGGAGGAGGCGGCGGGGGGCCGGGAAGGGGTATCTGCAGCAACGAAATTCCTATCTTGCCTGTTCAGCCGCGCAAGAGAACCCGGTCCTGCGGCTGAAAAACCCCGTGTCCCTGTTTAGAGCAGCAGCAGGAGGGAACAGTTCGTTTATGGGAAGCTCTGAAACGTCCAAGCTCCGGGCTGTCCTGTTCGACCGGGACGGGACCCTGGTGGTCGATGTGCCCTACAACGGGGACCCCGGCAAAGTACGGCCAATGGCCGGCGCCAAGGCAGTGTTGGATAGCCTGCGGGCTGAGGGCATCGCTACCGGTGTGGTCAGTAACCAGTCGGGGATTGCCCGCGGGCTGCTCACGGCCGCGGACGTGGCAAAAGTCAATGCCCGGGTGGAAGAACTGCTCGGCCCTTTCGACGTGTGGGAAGTGTGCCCGCATGCCGAGCAGGACGGCTGCGCCTGCCGCAAACCCGCCCCGGGCATGGTCCACAGCGCCTGCCGCAAACTGGGCATCCACGCGTCCGAAGCCGCCCTGATCGGGGACATCGGCGCCGACGTGGGTGCTGCCGAGGCGGCCGGTGCCACCGGCGTCCTGGTTCCCACACCCGTGACCCGTGCCGAGGAAGTGGCCGCGGCGCGCCTGGTGGCCCCGGACCTGGCGTCCGCCGTCGGCCTGCTGCAGGGGACGCCCTGATGGGGCGCGTCCTGGTGGCCCGGCTGGACAGCATGGGCGACGTCCTGCTGTCAGGCCCTGCCGTGCGGGCGGTGGCCAACGGCCGGGCCCAGTATGGCGGCAGCACCAACCATGTGGTGATGCTGTGCGGCCGGCAGGGTGAAGCGGCAGCGGCGCTGCTCCCGGGCGTGGCCGAGGTCTACACCTGGGACAGTCCCTGGATCATGAACCCGGCGCCCAAAATGACCGGGCCGCACGCGGACCGGCTGATCGAATACGTCCGTAATTCCCGGATCACCGAAGCGGTCATCCTCACGTCCTTCCACCAGTCGCCGCTGCCGCTGGCCCTGCTGCTGCGGCTGGCAGGCGTGGAGCGCATCACCGGCGCCTCCACCGATTACGCCGGCTCCCTGCTGGATGTCCGCCTCAAACCGGGTGAGGACTTCCCTGAAGACCAGCCTGAGGCGGAGCGGGCACTGGGCATTGCCGGGGCAGCGGGCTTCCGGCTCCCCGCCGGAGACGACGGGAAGCTGCACGTGAAGTCCGTACCGGACGTGACAGGCCTGGTAGGTGAGGAACCCTATGTAGTGGTCCATCCCGGAGCCGCCGTCCCCGCCAGGGCCTGGCCCCCGCTGCACCATGCCGCCGCCGTCGAACTCCTCCAGGGCGCGGGCTACCGGGTGGTGGTGACCGGCGGCCCCGGCGAAAAGTCGCTGACCGCCACGGTGGCCGGCCCCTCGGCCCTGGACCTCGGCGGGCGTACCGACCTCTCCACCATGGCCGGCGTCATGGCCGGCGCCGATGCCGTGGTCAGCGGCAACACCGGCCCGGCCCACCTGGCCGCCGCCGTGGGAACACCGGTGGCGTGCCTGTTTTCCCCCGTGGTCCCGGCCATCCGCTGGGCCCCCTATGGAGTGCCCCTGGAACTCCTCGGGGACCAGAACGCGCCCTGCCGCATGTCCCGCGCCCGGGTTTGCCCCGTGCCGGGCCACCCCTGCCTCGACTCGGTATCGCCGGAGGAAGTGGTGGCAGCGGTGGAACGCCTGATCAGCGGAGTGAGCTCCTTCAGCACCCACGTCAGCACCCGTAGAAAGGCCCGCAACAGATGAGAATCCTGCTCTGGCATGTCCACGGTTCCTGGACGGACGCCTTTGTCCGCGGCCGTCATGAGTACCTGCTTCCCGTCCTGCCGGGAGGTGGAGCGTGGGGGCTGGGCCGCGCCGGCAGGGACTGGCCGGAATCGGTGCGGGAGGTGGACCTGGCGACGCTCGACCCCGACGCGGTGGACGCCGTGGTCCTCCAGCGCCCGGAAGAGATCGACGAAGTGGCCCGCACCCTGGGCCGGATGCCGGGCGTCGACCTTCCGGCCGTGTTCGTGGAGCACAACACGCCCAAAGGCAATTTCCCCAACACCAGCCACCCGCTCGCGGACCAAAACAGTATCCCCCTGGTCCACGTAACCCACTTCAACAGGCTGGCGTGGGACAACGGCTCCGCTCCCACCACCGTGATCGAGCACGGAATCCCGGACCCCGGACAGCTCTACACCGGTGAGCTGCCGGAACTGGGGGTAGTGGTCAACGAACCGGTGCGCCGCGGCCGGGTCACAGGAACGGACCTGCTGCCGGCCTTCGCGTCCGTGGCACCGCTGCAGGTATTCGGCATGAAGACCGAAGGCCTGGCAGAAGCCACCGGAATCGAGGCTTCGCGTCTGACGTCCCGGGGCGACCTGAAAACCCGGGAACTGCACCGGGAACTCGCCCGCTGCCGGGTCTATGTCCACCCCATGCGCTGGACCTCGCTGGGGCTGTCCCTGCTGGAAGCCATGCACCTGGGCATGCCGGTGGTGGTGCTGGCCACCACTGAGGCTCCGCGGGCGGTGCCGCAGGAAGCGGGCATCGTCTCCGCCGACGTCGACGAGCTGCTCCGCTGTGCCGCGCGGCTGGTGGCCAATCCGGAGGAAGCCCGACGGCGGGGAGTCGCCGCCCGGGAGGCGGCGCTGGAGCGATACGGCCTGGGCAAGTTCCAGCACCGGTGGGACGGGCTGCTGGCGGACCTGCGGATCCGGCCGCGGCACACCGTCAACGAGCGGCCGGACGAGCGGATCCTCGTTCCGGCGCGGGAGAGGAAGACACCATGAAGATCGCCATGATTTCCGAACACGCCAGTCCGCTGGCGGCATTGGGCGGGGTGGATGCCGGCGGACAGAACGTTCACGTTGCCGCGCTGTCCGAGGCCCTTGCCAAGCGCGGCCACCATGTCACCGTCTATACCCGCAGGGACGCAACGGAGCTCCCCGCACGGGTCCGGGTGGGGCGCCGCCTTGAAGTGGTCCACGTGGACGCCGGGCCCGCTCGGCACGTGCCCAAGGATGAGCTGCTGCCCTACATGGGCGAACTCGCGGATGGCGTGGCCAGGGACTGGGGGCACCGGCCGCCGGACGTGGTGCACGGCCACTTCTGGATGTCCGGCCTTGCCGCCCTGGACGCCGCCAGGCGGCCCGACACCGGGTACCGCGTGCCCATGCTCCAAACGTTCCACGCGCTGGGCACCGTCAAGCGGCGGCACCAGGGCGCCGAAGATACCAGCCCCGAGGCGCGCCGCTGGCTCGAACCCGGCGTGGGCCGTTCCGCGGACCGGATCATCGCCACCTGCTCCGACGAGGTCTTCGAGCTGAAAGCCATGGGCATCGCCACCGGCAAGATCTCCATCGCGCCCTGCGGCGTGGATCTGGGCTTCTTCTCGGCGGATGGCCCGGCGGCACCGCGGAAGCGCCGCTACCGCATCCTGTCGGTGGGGCGCCTGGTGCCACGCAAAGGCGTGGACCTGGTGATCCGCGCGCTCCCGTACCTCAAGGCGGCAGGATTCGACGACGTCGAACTCCTGATCGTGGGCGGCGGCGGAGACACCAACGTGATGCACGCCGACCCCGAAATCCGCCGCCTGCTGGACCTCGCCGCCCAGCTCGGCGTGTCTGAACAGGTGACCTTGCAGGGGCAGGTATCCCGTTCGGAGATGCCCGGCATCTTCCGCAGCGCCGACGCCGTGGTGTGCGCACCCTGGTACGAGCCGTTCGGCATCGTTCCGCTGGAGGCCATGGCCTGCGGCATCCCCGTGGTGGCAGCAGCGGTTGGCGGGCTCCGGGACACGGTGGTGGACCACACCACCGGCCTGCACGTCCCGCCGCGGGATCCGGAGGCCATCGCCTCGGCCCTGTCACTGCTGCTGGAAAACCCTGCCCTTCGAACAAAACTCGGCCACGCAGGAGAACGCCGCGCCCGCACCCGGTACTCCTGGGACCGGGTGGCAGCGGAAACCGAAAAGGCCTACCAGCTGGCCATCGCCGGCGCCCAGGCCGGCGCTTCGGCCGGCAATGTACCCATGGAAGGAGCCGCTCTGTGACCGCCGAATCATCCCTGCGTGAATCGTCCGTGCGCGAGGCATCCCTGCGGCAGGCAGACCTCCGCACCCTGACTGCGGCCCCGTCGCTGCCTGCGGTGCTCCCCGGCGCCACCTTCGTGGATGCCGCCAGCGCCGATGCCGTGCGCACCCACCTGGACAACGTGGTTCCTGCCCTGGAGTCGCTCCGCAGCCAGTCCGGCAGGCTCGCCGCCTGGGGCGTGGAGCTGGCGGTGCGCCTGCTGCGCGGGCAGCGGCTGCTGGCCGCCGGTAACGGCGGCTCAGCCGCGGAGGCGCAACACCTCACCGCCGAACTGGTGGGCCGGTTCGACAGCGAGCGGGTCCCGTTCTCCGCCATCTCCCTGCATGCCGAGTCGTCGGCCGTGACCGCGATCGCCAATGACTACGGCTACGACGAGGTCTTCGCCCGGCAGGTCCGGGCCCATGCCCGTTCCGGCGACGTGCTGATGCTGCTGTCCACCAGCGGCAAGAGCCCCAACCTGCTGCGCGCCGCGGAAACGGCGTCCCGGCTCAACGTGACCACCTGGGCGCTCACCGGTTGCGGACCCAACCCGCTGGCGGACGCCTGCGATGAGGCCGTCATGATCGACGCCCTCAACGCCAACGCCCAGGAGGGGCACCTGATCGCCCTGCATGCCATCTGCCGCGCCTTCGACCTTGAAGTTGCCCGCCACACTCCAGCCGTTGTCCCCGGCTTCCCGAGAGGGGGCCGGCCATGAGGATCGTGGTTGTGGGCGACGTGATGCTCGACGTCGACCTTTCCGGTGAAGCCACCCGGCTGAGCCCGGACGCCCCTGTACCCGTCGTGGACGTTTCGGGCGTGCGCCGCCGCGCCGGCGGTGCGGGCCTGGTGGCGCGCATGCTGGCCCAGGACGGCTGGCCCGTCACGCTGGTGACAGTCCTGGGCAATGACGACGCCGGCAGCCAGTTGCGTGCGCACCTCGCCGGGGTGCGGCTCGTCGCAGGGACCAGCGGCTATCCCTCGCCGGTCAAGACCAGGGTCCGGGCGGGTTCGCATCCGGTGGTCCGCTTTGACCAGGGCTGTGAAAAGACGCCCGTTCCGGATGTCAGCCCCGCCATGCTCCGCGCCGTGGAACACGCCGGCGTGGTCATCGTTGCAGACTACGGAAGGGGGCTGGCTGCCAACCCGCAGCTGCGGGACGTGCTGGCCCGGCTCGCCGATGACGTGCCGATTATCTGGGACCCGCACCCCTCCGGGCCGGAACCCGTGCCCGGGGTGGCCGTGGTGACTCCGAACATTTCCGAAGCCACCAAGGCCGTCCAGGCCGGTCCCGGAAGCGCGGCAGGCTCGGCAGACGCCGTGGCGGAAATCCTGCTCAAGCGGTGGCGCAGCCAGGCCGTGCTGGTGACCAAGGGCGAGGAAGGGGCGGTCCTGTTGCGGCAGGGGGATGCTGCTGCCCGTGCCGTTCCTGCGCCCCGCGTGGAGGCGGGTGATCCGTGCGGGGCAGGCGACCGCCTGGCAGCCAGCCTGGCCGTGCACCTCCTCGCCGGCCGGGACCTGCCCGACGCGGCGGCCCTGGCAGTGCATGACGCCGCGGATTTCCTGGCGGCCGGGGGAGTTTCGGCCCTGCCGGACACTGCAGATGCTGCCGCCGGGCATTCGGCGCCGGCCGCCGGCCGGCGGACCACGGAACCGCTGCTGCTGGCCCGCTCGGTGCGCGAAAGCGGCGGAAAGGTTGTTGCCACCGGCGGCTGCTTCGACCTGATCCACGCCGGCCACATTCGGTCCCTCACGGCAGCCCGCGAGCTGGGGGACTGCCTGATCGTGTGCCTCAACTCCGACGACTCGGTACGGCGGCTCAAGGGGCCGGAGCGTCCCATCATCGGCCAGCACGACCGGGCGGAACTGCTCCTGGCGATGGAATGCGTGGACGCGGTGATGGTCTTCGACGAGGACACGCCCGAGGCCGCTCTGGACCGGCTCCGTCCCGACATCTGGGTCAAGGGCGGCGACTACAAGGGAGCCCGGCTCCCGGAGGCGGACCTGGTGGAAAGCTGGGGCGGCCGCTGCCTCACCGTCCCCTTCCATCCCGCCCGCTCCACCACCGGCCTGGCGGACGCCCTCGCCAAGGTCAGCTGAACCGCCCAGCCCGTTCATTTTTGCCCCTTGACTTGTTTTCCCTCTTGAAAGGAACACCATGACCGCAGAAGCAACTGCAAACGCATCCACCACCCCCGGCCGCGTCCTGGTTACCGGAGGTGCCTCCGGACTGGGAGCCGCCGTCGTCGACGCCGTCCTCCGCTCAGGCGGCACCCCGGTGGTCCTGGACCGTGACATCAGCAGCGTCTCGGGCGTGAAGGCGTTCGAGGTGGACGTTGCCGACCGGGCAGCCGTGGAGAAGGCCGTCCGCGAAGCCGCCGAGACCCTTGGCGGCCTGGACGCGGTGGTCACGGCCGCCGGCATCGACCGCTGCGGCAAGCTCGCCGACGTGGAGGCGACCGAGTGGGAAAAGGTCATCGGCGTCAACCTCATGGGCACCGTCTCGGTAGTGCGCGCCGCCCTGCCCTACCTCAAGGAAACCCACGGCCGCGTGGTAACCGTGGCGTCCACCCTGGGAAAGCGCGCCGTGGCTGATGCCACCGCCTACTGCGCCTCCAAGTTCGGCGTGGTGGGGTTCAGCCACGCACTGGCCGCGGAAACCGGTGGCGAAATCGGCGTCACCACCATGATTCCCGGCGGCATGAAGACCCGGTTCTTCGATGACCGCACCGAACAGTACAAGCCGCAGGACGATTCCCGGCTCAATGACCCCGCCAACACCGCGCAGGCCATCCTCTTCGCCCTTAACCAGCCCACCGGCTGCGAGGTCCGCGAAATGCTGATTTGCCACGAGGAAGAGGGCTCCTGGCCCTAAGCCGCCACCGGCCACTGCACTCTTGACGGCCGCAGCCGAACCAGCGACATAACGACATATCCAGCACCTGAAAGGCGGGAGGAACACCATGCCCACCACAGCCACTGAAACAACCGCAGGCACCCGGACAGCAGAGGGCTCCGGCATCACCATCCAGGATCCGCGCACCGGTGAAGTGCTTTGGACGGTGCCCGAAGCGGGGCCGGAGGCAGTCAGCCATGCCGTCAGCGTGGCGCGCGGTGAGGCAGCGGGCTGGGCGGCAACCGCACCTGCCGAACGGGGCGCAGCCCTCAAGGCGGCCGCCAAAGCCCTGGCGGCAGCGGCCCGGGAGCTCGCGGGGCTGAATGCCAGCGAAACCGGCCGTCCGGAGGAAGAAGCGCTGGCAGGTATTGCCGCCGGCGTTTCCACCCTGGAACAGTACGCGGAACTGGGCCCGGTCCACCGCGGCCGCAGCCTCCGCGGCAACCGGCTGGCCTCGGATTACACGCTGGCCGAACCCCGGGGCGTCGCCGTCCTGCTGACTCCGTGGAACGATCCGGTGGCTGTGGCCTGCGGGCTGATCGGCGCCGCACTGGTCACGGGCAACGCGGTCATCCACAAACCCAGCGAGCGTTGCCCCCGGCTGGGGGAGGCGCTGGGCGAGGTCCTGGCACCGGCGTTTCCAGCCGGCGTCTTCCAGACCATCTCCGGCGGTGCCGACGTGGGTGCGGCGCTGTCACAGGCTGAGGTGGACGTGATCGCCCACGTGGGATCCAGCGCCTCGGGTGCACGGATCGCCCGGGCCGCTGCGCTCACGGGTGCGCACGTGCTCAGGGAAAACGGTGGCAACGATCCCCTGCTGGTGGACCGCGACGTAGACCCCAGGTGGGCCGCGCAGCAGGCTGCCATCGGGGCTTTCAGCAACAGCGGCCAGATCTGCACGTCCGTGGAACGGATCTACGTGCACAAGGACATCGCCGCCGAGTTCTCCAAAGCCCTGGAGGCGGAGGCTGCGCTCCGGAACAGCAGCGGAAGCGTGGCACCGCTGGTTGACCTGCGGATGCGCGACGCAGTCCATGCCCACGTCACCGAGGCCCTGGCGCAGGGGGCGCGGGCGGTTGAAGGCGGTGCGCTTCCCGACGGACCGGGGTCGTTCTACCCGGCCACCGTCCTGCTGGACTGCACCGAGACCATGCAGGTCATGACCGAGGAAACCTTCGGACCCGTGGCTCCGGTGCAGGTGGTGGACACCTTCGACGACGGCCTGCGCCTGGCGTGCAGCGGCCGGTACGGACTGGCTGCCACCGTCCTGAGCGGCAATATCGCGCACATTCAGCAGGCGGTGGCCGCACTCCCCGTGGGGACCGTAAAGGTGAATGCGGTGTTCGGCGGTGCCCCCGGCGGCGCAGCCCAGCCCCGCGGCGAGAGCGGCGCGGGGTTCGGTTACGGGCCTGAACTCCTGGACGAGTTCAGCCAGGTCAAGGTGGTGCACGTTGAAGCTCCGCCGGCACCGTCAGGCTCGGGAGCCGGTTCCGTCATCGAGGAACAGGACCTGCCATGAGCGAGTCCCCGGAATCCATCGACCTGTCCACCCAGCGGGCACTGTCCGACTGGCTCCCCGGCCGGCTGGCCGCGGAACAGCCCTCCATCCTGGTCATCGGCGATGTGATGCTCGATGGCTGGTGGAGCGGCAGCATCGAGCGGCTCTGCCGGGAAGCCCCGGCGCCCGTGGTGGATATTCAGTCCCGCGAATCGGTTCCCGGCGGCGCAGCCAACACCGCCATGAACCTGGCCGCCCTGGGAGCGGAAGTGTCGGTGGCAGGGATCATCGGCTCCGACGACGCCGGCGAGGACCTCCGCGGGCAGCTTGCTGCAGCAGGCATCGACGTCCGGCACCTGCATACCCACCCGGACATGGTGACCACCACCAAGATCCGGATCAGCAGCGGCGGACAGGTGATGCTGCGCCTCGATGACGCGGCCAGGACCGTCCCGGCCGACGCGCTGGCCGCGCTCGCCGCCTCGGTGCGTGCCGCCGTCGAACGCCAGGACGCCGTGCTGGTATGTGACTACGGAACCGGCGTCGTGGCGGACCCCGTCCGCACGGCACTTGCCGGTGTCCTGGGTGCTGACACGGTGGGCGCCGACCGTCCGCTGGTGGTGGTTGACGCCCATGATCCGCGTCCCTGGGCCGCAGTGCGGCCGGACCTGGTGACCCCCAACGCGCAGGAAACCGCCCGGCTGCTGGACAAGAAACTGCCGGAGGGCCAGGAACGGGTGGAAGCCGTGGCCGCGGAGTCTGCGGCACTGTTGCAGGAAACCGGTGCGCGGGCCGTGGTGGTCACCCTGGACCGGGACGGAACCGTGCTGTTGATGCCCGACGGCGTGCGGCACCGGACGTGGGCCCGGCCGGCCGCTGAGAAGCAGGCGTCCGGGGCAGGGGACACCTTCGTGGCCGCCCTCACCCTGGCCCGTGCCGCCGGGCTGCCGCTGACCGCCAGCCTGGACCTGGCCCAGTCGGCCGCGGACGTGGTGGTCCACCAGCCCGGCACCTCCGTGTGCAGCACCGCCCAGCTCAGCCGTTACCTGGAGGCCTTCGCCGATACTGCCCTGACCGGGGACGAACTGGAGCGGCAGATCGAGGTGCACCGTGCGCAGGGGCAGCGGATCGTGCTGACCAACGGCTGCTTCGACGTGCTGCACAGCGGCCACACCAGGTACCTCAACCAGGCCAAGCAGCTGGGCGACATCCTGGTGGTGGCGTTGAACAGCGATGATTCGGTGCGCAGGCTCAAGGGCCCGGGCAGGCCCATCAACAACATGGCGGACCGCGCAGCGGTGGTGGCCGCGCTCAGTTGCGTGGACTACGTGACGGTGTTCGACACCCCCACCGCCACCCCGCTCATCCGGCGGCTCCGGCCCGAAGTCTATGCCAAGGGCGGGGACTACACGCCCGGGATGCTGGCGGAGTCCCCGGCAGTGGAAGAGTACGGCGGCCGGGTAGCCATCCTGGACTATGTGGCTGAACGGTCCACCACCGCGGTGGTGAAACGGATCCGCGACGGCGAAGGGGCAGTGCCCACCAACTAAGGTTGAAGCATGACTGAAGCGCGGCACGGGTAATGGCAAAACGCGGAAAGTCAGGCGGCCGGAACAGCATCCGTGCGGTGGCCGGTGTGGTGGACGTTCCTGCGGGCTCCCGCCAAAGCGGTCCGGTGGAGGGCGTCTACTACATCGATACCGGTGACTGCGAACTGGTGGCGGACCAGGACAACTCCACCGGCTGGCTCCTGAAGATCAACGGGGTCATGAGCTCGCACATCGACCTCGCCGATCCGCTGTTCCTGGACTTCGAGTACATGCGGTGGATGGCCGCGCTCGTCGAGTCCCGCTGGCCGCCGTCGGACGCATCGTCGGCGAAACTGCGCGGACTGCACTTGGGCGGCGGCGCCTGCTCCATGGCACGCTACTTCGCCGCGGCGTACCCGGACGCCCGCCAGGTGGTGGTCGAACTGGACGGGAAGCTCGCCGAGTATGTCCGCAACTGGTTCGCCCTTCCCAAGGCGCCGCTGCTCCGGATCCGCGTGGGCGAGGCCCGGGCCGTGACGGAGACCCTGACGGCCCACACCCGGGATTTCATCATCCGCGACGTCTTTGCCGGTGCCCACACCCCGCGCCCGCTGACCACCACGGAATTCAACCAGCACGTCAAGCGGGTCCTTGCCCCGGGCGGCCTGTACGTGGCCAATTCCGGGGACGCCCCCGACCTCCGGAATGCCCGCGAGGACGCGGCCACCATCGCGGCCGCCTTTAAGCACACGGTCATCATTGCCGACCCCGCCATGCTGAAGGGCCGGCGGTACGGAAACATGGTGATGGCGGGCAGCGACGAGCCGATCGTTGACGACCCCCAGCTCCGGCGCCGGCTGCTGGGCGGTGCCGTGCCGGCGCACCTCTGGGACGACGCCCAGGTCCGGGCCTTCGCCGCGGGGGCACCAGTCCGCCACGACCCGCCGCCACCCCCGTCGATTGCTGAGTAACTGCCGTTTTGGGGCCCCTAAACGGCAGTTACTCAGCAGTCGATGAGGAATTTCCCTTGCCCAGGAGCGCTTCGCGGTGTTCCGCCATGCGTTCCCGGAGGGCCTGCACGACGGCGGCCACGGCGGGGCGGCGCAGCGAATCCGGGCGCAGGACCAGCCAGTAGGGGAGGAGCTCGCCGATCTGGTCGGGCAGCAGCCGGACCAGGTCATCGTGCAGGTCGGCCATGAAGCACGGCAGGAACCCGACGCCCGCCCCGGCCCTGGTGGCCTCCACATGGACGAACACATTGGTGGAGGTGAGGCCGTCCCGCATGGCCGGAACCAGCCGCCGCGGCGCGTCGAGGTCATCCACCTGCAGCATTGAATCCACGAAATAGACCAGCGGGTGCGCATTGAGCTCGGCCACAGTGGCCGGAGTTCCATGCTCCGCCAGGTAGGCGCGGGAGGCATACATCCCCAGGCGGTATTCGCCCAGCCGGATGGCCTCCGCGCGGTGCACCTGCGGCTCGCCCACCACCACCTCGATGTCCAGCCCGGACCGCTGCTGCAGGGCGCGGCGGGTCATGGTCACCACCTCCACGCTCAGGCCCGGATGGTCCCGGCGCAGGCGCGCCACGGCCGGAGCGGCAATGTAGGCGCTGAAGCCGTCCGTCGCGGTCATACGCACGACGCCGGCAATCGGGTCGGGTGCCTGGCCGGCCGGTCCCAGCGTGCCCAGCACCTCCTCCACCTGTTCCGCCGCCCGCACGGCCCGTTCGCCGAGCTCCGTGAGTTCCCAGCCGCCCGCGGCCCGGGACAGCACCCGGCCGCCGAGCGTTTTCTCCAGGGCGGCGATCCTGCGGGAAACCGTGGTGTGGTTCAAGCCCAGCGCCTGCGCCGCCGTCGTGAACTTTGCGGAGCGTGACACCGCGAGCAGGACCAGGAGGTCATCGGGATTGGCGTTCATATCTGCAATTGTGCACAGGTTTCGTGCCGCTTTGGGCATTGAAGTGTCCCGATTGTGCAGCAATACTCATCTGAGTCACTTGTGCTGGAGATCACAGCGCGTGTCAATGTGGACACTGAGGAGAACCATGAGCATTGAGCAACGCCGGGCCAACGAGGCCGGGCATGCACCCAAGGGATCGGGACTGAAGAAAATCGTTGCCGCCTCCATGGTGGGGACGGTGGTGGAGTGGTACGAGTTCTTCCTCTACGCAACCGCGGCCACCCTGGTCTTTGGCAAGTACTTTTTCCCCGCCACCGGCAATGAGCTGGACGGGATCATCCAGGCCTTCCTCACCTACGCCGTGGGCTTCGTCGCGCGGCCGCTCGGTGGGATCGTCTTTGGCCAGATCGGCGACAAGCTGGGCCGCAAGCCCACCCTGCAGCTCACCATCGTGATCATCGGCGTGTCCACGTTCCTGATGGGCTGCCTCCCCGGCTTCGCCGACATCGGCTATCTGGCTCCCGCGCTGCTGGTGTTCCTGCGGTTCATCCAGGGCTTCGCGCTGGGCGGCGAATGGGGCGGCGCGGTCCTCCTCGTGGCCGAGCACAGCCCGAACAAGACCCGCGCGTTCTGGTCCAGCTGGCCCCAGGCCGCCGTTCCGGTGGGCAACCTGCTGGCCACCCTGGTGCTGTACATCATGTCCACCACCCTCACCAGTGAAGCCTTCCTTGGCTGGGGCTGGCGCGTGGCCTTCTGGCTCTCCGCCGTGATCGTCTTCGTGGGCTACTACATCCGCACCAACGTCAGCGAAGCGCCCATCTTCCTCGAAGCCAAGGAACTGGTCGAAAAGGAACAGGCTGTCAGCTACGGCGTGTTCGAGGTGCTCCGCAAGTACCCCAAGGGCATCTTCCAGGCCATGGGCCTGCGGTTCGCGGAGAACATCATGTACTACCTGGTGGTCAGCTTCGCCATTGTCTACCTCAAGAGCGTGCACAAGTACGACACCTCATCGCTGCTGCTGGCACTGCTGATCGCGCACGTCATCCACTTCGCCGTCATCCCGCAGTACGGCCGCCTGGCGGACCGGATCGGCCGCAAGCCCGTCTACCTGGCCGGCGCCATCCTGGGTGCCACCTGGCCGTTCTTCGCCTTTCCCATGTTCGATACCCGGAACGCCCTGGTCATCGTCCTTGCCGTCACCATCGGCCTCTGCCTGCACGGCCTCATGTACGCCGGGCAGCCGGCCATCATGGCCGAGATGTTCCCCACCCGCATGCGGTACTCCGGCGCCTCCCTCGGATCCCAGGTCACCTCCATCTTCGCCGGCTCGCTGGCGCCGCTGCTGGCCACCCAGTGGCTCAAGGACACCGGCTCCTGGGTGCCCACCGCCATCTACCTGGTTGTGGCCTGCGCCATCACCTGCGTGGCCGTCCTGAGCCTGAAGGAAACCAAGGGCATTGCCCTGGAGGACGTGGACAAGGAAGACGCCGCCCGCGAGGGACTGCTCAGCGCCACGCAACGCTGAGCCGCTGCTGGGCGGCACGGCCCGGGCCGGCCGTGACGCCTCCTGAATTTTTGAGCTGATGATGGACCATTCGGGCGCACAAAGGAGAACTGCCATGGACAACACGTTGAATGGACGCAAGGCGCTGGTCACCGGCGGTGCCAGCGGAATCGGCGCTGCGTGCGTGCGTGCACTTGCCGCACGGGGAGCGAAAGTGGTGGTGGCCGACGTCGACTCCGCCGCTGCGGCGACGCTTGCCGATGAGGTGGGCGGCACCGCGTGGAGTGTGGACCTGCTGGACGTTGACGCCCTGTCCACCCTCAGCCTGGACTGCGACATCCTGGTCAACAATGCCGGGATCCAGCGCATCAGCCCCATTGAGGAGTTCGATCCAGCAGAGTTCCGCAGGATCATCGCCCTGATGCTGGAGGCCCCGTTCCTGTTGATCCGGGCGGCACTGCCGCACATGTACGCCAACAAGTTCGGCCGCATCATCAATATCTCCTCGGTGCACGGTATCCGTGCCTCCCCGTTCAAGAGCGCGTATGTCTCCGCCAAGCACGGCCTGGAAGGGCTGAGCAAGGTGACGGCGCTGGAGGGCGGGGAGCACGGTGTCACTTCGAACTGCGTGAACCCCGGGTACGTTCGCACGCCGCTGGTGGAAAAGCAGCTCGCGGACCAGGCCCAGGTGCACGGCATTCCCGAGTCCGAGGTCCTGTCCAGGGTGATGCTCACCGAGTCCGCCATCAAGCGCCTGGTGGAGCCGGAAGAGGTGGCCTCCCTGGTGTCATGGCTGGCATCCCCGGACGCGGGCATGGTCACCGGCGCCAGCTACACGATGGATGGGGGCTGGTCCGCGCGGTAGGCCTGCCTGGGCCGGCCCCGCGCCAACCTCAATCCAGCAATCTGACCAGCCGGTGGTCGAAGAAGAAGACGCCGTACGTGGTCTTCACCCCCACTGAACGCCGGTCCCGCCATACGACGACCCCTTCGCGCCTGCCGCTGAAGGGGTCGTCGCCGATGACAGTGTCACCCACCCGGTAAGGGCAGCGCGGGCTGAAGGTGTCCCGTGTCCGGCGCAGGGCCCGGGCCAGGGCATCGCCGACGCTGAGCGGCTGGCCCAAATGCGAAAGATCCGGTGCGTAGTCGTCCCTGGCCATGTCACCAACTCCTCCAGGCGGCAGCCTGCCGCCCGCTAACGGTGTTGGTTGGCCGGAACGCTCCCAGCAGAGGATGGTCCTCCCATTCCGGCCGCCACCGTACGCCCACGCTAGGCGCTAATCACACCAGCAACATCAGTAACAGGTACTCGAGTTTCCGGAGGGGCATTACTTGCTTTGGGAAACTCCGTTGATGATGTCCTCGGCGTTGTCGAACGCCCAGGCCACGAGCGGCACCAGGAGGGCGCTCAATTCGTAGCCCCGCTCCGTGAGGCTGTAATCCACCCGGGGCGGAATGACAGGCTGGGCCCTCCTGCTGACCAGGCCGTCACGCTCCAGCGTCTTAAGCGTCTGGGCCAGCATTTTCTCGCTGATGCCCTCGGCCCGCCGCCGCAGGTCGCTCCACCGCTGGTCGCCCTCGGACAGTGCAATCAGGATCAGGACACCCCATTTGCTGGTGATGTGGTCCAGCAGGGTCCGGCTGGGGCACCCGGCCGGGAACACGCCGTCGGCAAAGGCCTGGGGGAGGGGAGCCGCGTGCGGCGCTGTTTCCATGCCCATCAGCTTACCGGAAGTATGGTTACTTACTCTTGGGTCAGTACCTTACCTCGAAGTGCGTACTCTCCATCGGGAAGTTTTGCCGCCGCGCCTTGGTTGTGCCCTTGGACAGAGTAAAACTCCCGAAAGGAACCATCGTGAGCATTGTTGTGACAGGCGCCACCGGACAGCTTGGCCGCCACGTTCTTGAAGCCCTCCTCGAGCAGGGCGTACCGGCTGCGGATATCGTGGCTGCCGGCCGGTCCGTGGAAAAGCTGGCGGATTTCGCTGCACGCGGGGTCCGCGTGCAGCAGATGGACTACGCCGATGCCGGTTCCGTGGCCGCCGCCCTCAGTGGCGCCCGGCGGGTGCTGCTGATCTCCGGCAGCGAAGTGGGGCAGCGGGTGGAACAGCACCGCACCGTGATTAATGCCGCCAAGACCGAAGGCGTGGAGCTGCTGGCTTACACCAGCATCGCCAATGCGGACACCACCTCCATGAAACTGGCCGGCGAACACAAGGCCACGGAGGCGCTGCTGCGTGAATCCGGTATCCCCTTCGTCCTGCTGCGGAACGGCTGGTACCTGGAAAACTACACCGAGCAGCTCCCGGGAACGCTCGCGCAGGGCGCGCTCGCGGGCAGTGCCGGGGAGGGCAAGGTCAGCGGGGCCGCACGGGCCGACTATGCCCACGCCGCCGCCGCGGTCCTGGTGGCCGATGACCAGGCCGGCAAGGTTTACGAGCTCGGCGGCGATGAGGCTTTCAGCATGGCGGACCTCGCCTCCGAGATCAGCGCTGCCACCGGAAAGACCATCAGCTACAACGACCTGCCCGCCGACGACTACGTTGGCCTGCTCACCGGCGTTGGGGTGCCGGAGACGTTCGCGGAGATCCTCGCTGATTCGGATCTGGGCATTGCGCGCGGTGACCTCCTGGTCAGCACCGGCGACCTCCGGAAGCTCATTGGGCGTCCGACGACGTCGCTCAGCCAGGCGGTCCGGTCCGCCGCAGCCACGGCATAAGGCAGCGGAAAACGAAGGTGCCCGGCCCCTTGTAGGGGCCGGGCACCTTTGGCGTTACCGGACGTGCCTACCCGCCGTCGCGGACAGTCCTGACCACCGGCAGCGGCCACGTCTGGTCCTCAAGGTGGGCACGGCGTCGGCCGTCACCTTTAATCCACAGCCTGTAGGCCACCACCAGCAGTCCCAGCCAGGCGGCGCCCACGTACAGGGCAATGCGGGTGTCCTCGAAGGCACCCAGGACGGCGATCACCAGCACCATGAACGCGATGGTGAGGACCGATGCGGCAGGCCACCACGGGGACGGGAATTCCGACGCCGGCAGTCCGCCGCGGGCGATTTCCCGCTTCATCGCCACATGGGACGCGAGGATCATCACCCATACCCAGACCGTGGCGAACGTTGCGATCGAGGCAATCACCAGGAAGACGTCCTCCGGAATGACTGCATTGAGGACCACGCCCACCAGCAGGATTCCCGCCATCATGACCACAGTCATCCAGGGGACGCCGTGCCGGGAGACCTTGCCGAAGGCAGCCGGCGCGTGGCCCTGGTTGGAAAGCCCGAAGAGGATGCGGCCGGCACCGAAGATGTCACTGTTGATGGCGGAGAGCGCGGCGGTGATCACCACGGCGTTCAGGATGTGGGGTGCCGCGGGGATGCCCAAGCCGCTGAAGATCTGGACGAAGGGACTGCCGTTGCTGCCAATCTGGTCCCACGGAAAGAGGCTCATGAGGACGCCCAGGGTGAGGACGTAGAACAGCAGGACGCGCACGGGGACGGTGTTGACTGCCTTGGGGATGACCTTCTTGGGGTCGGCGGCCTCGCCGGCGGTGATGCCCAGGGTTTCGATCCCGCCGAAGGCGAACATGACCACGGCGAAGGAAGCGAGCAGCCCTTCGAAGCCGAACGGGAGGACCCCGCCATGTTCCACGAGGTTGCCCAGGCCGGGGGTAACGGTTGAATCGGCCGCCTGGAAGCCGAAGACGATGATGGCAGCGCCGCCGGCGATCATGGCGATGATGGCCGCGACCTTGATTAGCGAGAACCAGAACTCGAGTTCGCCGAAGACCTTGACGCTCAGCAGGTTTAGTCCGGCCAGGAAGAAGATGATCGCCAGGACCCAGATCCAGCGGTCCACCTGCGGGAACCAGAAGCCCATGTAGATACTGAAGGCGGTGACATCCGCGATGGCTACGATGGCCATTTCGAACACATAGGTCCAGCCGGTGATGAAGCCTGCCAGCGGGCCGAGATAGCGGCTGGCGTACTGGCCGAAGGAACCGGACACCGGGTGCCGGACGGCCATCTCGCCGAGGGCCCGCATCACCATGAAGACCGCGGCGCCGCCGATGATGTAGGCCAGCAGGACGGCCGGGCCCGCTTTCTGGATGGCGGACGCAGAGCCATAGAAGAGGCCGGTGCCGATGGCCGATCCCAGGGCCATGAAGCGGATGTGCCGCACGTTCAGGCCCCTGGTGAGGACGTGTCCGACGACGGCCCTAGGGTTGTGCTGTTCCGCCGCGGTTTCGTTCCGGGTTGGGGTTGGAGCTGGTTGCATGCAAATACCTTCTCGTCATTGGGAGGGGAGCCGCTAACCAGCAGACCATTTTCGGGAGCACCGTGATGGGGCTCACGGCGGGTTGGTGTCTTTCATTCCAGACGAACAGTTTCTTTTCCCGACCACCCCGCACACCCCTTGACTCGACTCCGGCTATTCCATACCGTGAGGGGCCGCCGGTAACCGGGCGGATGCCCTGCTTCACCTTGTGCTCCCTGACCAGCAGCCCGAAGGAGATCGATGATGAAAGCAATCGTGCAGGACGTCTATGGATCGGCAGACGTGCTGGAGCTGCGGGACATCGCCCGGCCGGAGCCCGCCGACGGTGAGGTGCTGATCCGGGTGCGGGCAGCGGGCGTGGACCAAGGCGTGTGGCATCTGATGACCGGGCTGCCGTATCTGGTCCGGCTTTTCGGCTACGGCCTGAAGAAGCCGAAAGTTCCCGTGCGCGGCCGGGAAGTGGCCGGCGTTGTGGGAGCCGTGGGGCCTGGGGTGGCCCGTTTTTCTCCTGGGGACGAGGTGTTCGGGACCTGCGAGGGATCTTTTGCCGAGTATGTCTGCGCCAAGGATGACAAGGTGGCCCGCAAGCCGTCCCACCTCACCTTCGAAGAAGCGGCGGCTTCGCCAATTTCCGGCGTCACCGCCCTGCAGGCTGTCCGTGACGCCGGCCAGGTCACCGTCGGCCAGAAGGTACTCATCCTTGGCGCGGGCGGGGGAGTGGGCTCCTTTGCGGTCCAGCTGGCCAAGGCCTTCGGAGCAGAGGTGACAGGCGTGTGCAGCACGGGCAAGGTTGAGCTGGTGCGTTCCCTCGGGGCGGATGCCGTGGTGGACTACACCAAGACGTATATCGCGGGCGCCGGAAAGGTATACGACCTTATCCTGGACGCGGCGGGAAACCGCCCGCTGTCTTTCCTGCGCCGCCTGCTCGTACGCAAGGGCACCCTGGTGATCATTGGTGGCGAAGGGGGCAGCAAGTTGACCGGCGGATTTGAGCGGTCCCTTGTTGCCCCACTGATCTCCCTGTTTTCCGGCCGGAAGTTCAAAGGGCTTGTGGCAAAGGAAACGCACCTGGACCTGGAGGCTCTTGCATCGCTGATGGAAGCCGGCAGCGTCAAGCCCGCGGTGGACAAAGCCTTTCCCCTTGCCGAAGCGCCGGCCGCCGTCCGGTACCTCCACGAGGGGCGGGCACGCGGCAAAGTTGTGCTCAGCATCTGAACTCGGCCGGGTTATCCACATAGGCACGAAGGCAGGATGATCCTGGCGGGCCCGTCCGTGACGCTGGAGGCATGGAAAGCGAAGCGGACTGGGACGCCGCAAACAGACAAGCTCTTGAGGTAATCCGATGGACACTCTGGGGTGCCCTGGCACGGTGGGCAACCACGGAAAATAGCCCGCCATCGTCCTACGGCCGCACCGTGGATGCAGTGGCCAGGAAGGGCTTTTACCTGGGCCAGCTCGAAGACGTCGCGCGGATCCAGGCGAGGATTGACGTCTTGAAAGTGAGGCTGTCTGCGGGGTATTCAGGGACGTAACTCGCGGCTCACCGGAAGGCGTCTGGTATCTCAGACAGCGCGTGCGGTTGCCCGAACTTCGAAAGCCTGCGGAGGGCGCAAGCTTAAGTACGGGATACCGGACATAGCTACGCAGAAAGAACCTTCCAGGCCATGAGCACTGTACTAAGCAGAGACAGCGAAGCGCCGCGCGCCGCGGTCAAGGCGTCAAAAGTTCCTGCCGCCGAGAACACGCTGCGCATCCTCAAACTGCTGGCTTCGCGGCGTGGCCCCATGGCCGCATCCCAGATCGCGTCCAGCCTTGACCTGCCCAGGTCCAGCGTCTACCACCTGCTGGGGGTGATGGAGGCCAATGGCTTCGTCC
The DNA here is from genome assembly GCF_001428075.1 of Arthrobacter sp. Soil764. GTDB lineage: Bacteria > Actinomycetota > Actinomycetes > Actinomycetales > Micrococcaceae > Arthrobacter. Next base: position 24,214 of record NZ_LMSI01000023.1, read on the forward strand.
TACATCTCCATGAGGAGCAGCGGTACGGGCTGGGCATCAGCGCATTCGAACTCAGTTCGGCGTACTCCCGGCAGGAGCCGCTGTCCCGCCTGGGACGCCCCCTGCTGGCGGGTTTGGTGGACACCATTGGCGAGAGTGCGCACCTTGCCGTCCTGCATGGCCGCGACGTCCTGTACATCGTGGAGGAGCGCGCCAAGAACCGTCCTTCCCTGGTGACGGACGTCGGCGTCCGGCTGCCCAGCCACCTCACCGCCAGTGGCCGGGCCATCCTGGCAGCGCTGCCTAAGTCCCAGGTGCGCGCCTTGTATCCGAATGCAGCGGCCTTCTCGGCCCGGCACGAGGTGGAGGGCGCCATCATGAAGTATTCCGCGCTGTCCTCGCACCTCGACCAGGTGAGGCAGCGTGGATATGCCACCGAACACGGGGAGGTGACGCCCGGTTTCGGCTCCATCGCCGCCGCCGTCACGGACCATCTGGGGTGGCCCACCGCCGCCGTCGCAGTCACCTTCCTGGAGGACAAACTGCCCCATGACCAGTGGCCGGTGCTGGCCGCCCGGGTGCAGAAAGTGGCCGACGAACTCTCCGTCCGAATCCACGGACGCCCGGTCAAATAAGGCTGTCTAAAAACGAGGCAGGGGCTTGTCTGGGACTCCGGACACCACCCCCTTGAAAGCCCTGTGAAGCCCCTTCTCCAGGCGCTTTAGTTGTTACAGAACTTCTTCGAAATCTCAGACACCAAGAAAAGGAGCCCATCATGGCACCCGCCGATTTCACCACCGGTGCCCGCCCGGTCAAAGCAGCCCGCGGCACCGAGCTCACCGCCAAGTCCTGGCAGACCGAAGCCCCGCTGCGCATGCTGATGAACAACCTGGACCCGGAGGTGGCAGAGCGCCCGGACGATCTGGTGGTCTACGGCGGCACCGGCCGGGCCGTCCGCTCCTGGGCCGCCTTTGATGCCATCACCCGCACGCTGGAAACCATGGAAAAGGACGAAACCCTCCTGGTCCAGTCCGGCAAGCCGGTGGGCGTGTTCCGCACCAACGAGTGGGCTCCCCGCGTGCTGCTGGCCAACTCCAACCTGGTGGGCGACTGGGCGAACTGGCCCGAATTCCGCCGGCTCGAGGCCGAGGGCCTGATGATGTACGGACAGATGACCGCCGGTTCGTGGATCTACATCGGCACCCAGGGCATCCTGCAGGGCACCTTCGAAACCTTCGCCGCGATCGCCCGCAAGCTCACCGGGGATGACAACGGCACCCTCGCCGGCACGCTGACCCTCACCGGCGGCTGCGGCGGCATGGGCGGTGCCCAGTCGCTCGCCGTCACCCTGAACGACGGCGCCTGCCTGATTGTCGACGTCGACGAAACCCGCCTGCGCCGCCGCGCCGGCAAACGCTACCTGGACGAGGTGGAAACCGACCTCGACGCCGCCATCGCCAAGGTGCTCAAGGCCAAGGAGGAACGCCGCGGCTGGTCCGTGGGCTACGTGGGCAACGCCGCCGAAGTCTTCCCCGAGATCCTGCGCCGCCACAAAGCCGGCGAACTCACCGTGGACATCGTCACGGACCAGACCTCCGCCCACGACCCCCTGTCCTACCTGCCCGAAGGCATTTCGGTGCAGGAGTGGCACCGCGAAGCCGAGGCGGATCCGGAAGGGTTCACCAAGAAGGCCCAGGCATCCATGGCCCGGCACGTGCAGGCAATGGTGGAATTCCAGGACGCCGGCGCCGAAGTGTTCGACTACGGAAACTCCATCCGCGATGAGGCCCGCAAGGGCGGCTACACCCGCGCCTTCGAATTCCCGGGCTTCGTCCCGGCCTACATTCGGCCTTTGTTCTGCGAAGGGCTTGGCCCGTTCCGCTGGGTTGCCCTGTCCGGCGACCCGGAAGACATCCGCGTCACGGACGAAGCCATCAAGGAGCTCTTTCCGGAGAACAAGCACCTGCACCGCTGGATCGACGCCGCCCAGGAGCGCGTCGAGTTCGAAGGCCTGCCGGCACGCATCTGCTGGCTCGGCTACGGCGAACGCGCCAAGGCCGGCCTCCTGTTCAACCAGCTGGTCAAGGACGGCAAGGTCAAGGCGCCCATCGTCATCGGCCGCGACCACCTGGACTCGGGCTCGGTCGCCTCGCCGTACCGCGAAACCGAAGCCATGAAGGACGGCTCGGACGCCATCGCCGACTGGCCCATGCTGAACGCCCTGCTCAACACCGCCTCCGGTGCCACCTGGGTGTCCCTGCACCACGGCGGCGGCGTCGGCATCGGCCGCTCCATCCACGCCGGCCAGGTCTCCGTCGCCGACGGCACCGACCTCGCCGCCCAAAAACTCGAACGCCTCCTCACCAATGACCCCGGCATGGGCGTCATCCGCCACGCCGACGCCGGCTATGAGCGCGCCCTCGACGTCGCCAAAGAGCGCGGCGTCCGCATCCCGATGCAAGAGAGCCCCGCCGAAACCCGCTGACCCCGGACCACCCCTCATCGGTTGCTCCGTAGGTGTCGTTTAGAGCCTCCAAAACGACAAGTACGGAGCAGTCGATGGGAATACAACAAGGAACTTTCCATGACAGCCATTACTCACGAACCACTGACCGTCACCCTTGGCTCCGTCGGCGTTACGCCCGGGGATGTACTCGCCGTCGCGCGCCACGACGCCAAGGTGACCATCTCCCCGGACGCCCTGGACACCGTCGCCAAGGTCCGCGCCCACATTGACGACCTCGCCTCCAGCGACGTCCCCGCCTACGGCATCTCCACCGGTTTTGGCGCCCTGGCCAACCGCCACATTCCCAACGAACTGCGCACGCAGCTGCAGAAGTCCCTGATCCGCAGCCACGCCGCCGGCATGGGCCCGGCCGTGGAACGGGAAGTGGTCCGCGGCATCATGTTCCTGCGCGCCAAGACCCTGGCTTCCGGACGTACCGGCGTCCGCCCCGTGGTCCTGCAGACCATGGTGGACGTCCTCAACGCCGGCATCACCCCGGTGGTCCGCGAGTTCGGCTCGCTGGGCTGCTCCGGTGACCTGGCGCCGCTGTCCCACTGCGCCCTGGTCCTGATGGGCGAAGGGGAGGCGGAAGGGCCCGACGGCGTGACCTACGGCGGGCGGGGAGAGCGGACGGTCGCTGAGCTGCTGGCAGAACACGGCATCGAGCCGGTAACGCTGGCCGAAAAGGAAGGCCTGGCGCTGGTCAACGGCACCGAGGGCATGCTGGGCATGCTCCTCATGGCCATCGCCGACCTTCGGCAACTGCTGACGACGGCGGACATCACCGCCGCGCTCAGCGTCGAGGCGCTGCTGGGCACCGACCAGGTGTTCCTGCCCGAGCTGCACGCCGCGCTTCGGCCGCACCCCGGCCAGGCCGCCAGTGCGGACAACATGCTGCGCGTGCTGTCAGATTCGCCCATCGTTGCTTCACACCGGGTGGGGGATTCCCGGGTGCAGGATGCCTACTCGCTGCGCTGCGCCCCGCAGGTTGCCGGCGCCGTCCGCGACACCGTTGACCACGCGGAACTGGTGGCCACGCGGGAACTGGCTGCAGCGATCGACAACCCCGTGGTCCTTCCCGATGGCCGGGTCAGCTCCAACGGCAACTTCCACGGCGCGCCCGTGGCCTACGTCCTGGACTACCTGGCCATCGCGGTGGCCGATCTCAGCTCGATCGCCGAACGCCGGACTGACCGCATGCTCGATCCTGCCCGCTCGCATGGCCTGCCGGCTTTCCTCGCGGCCGACCCCGGCGTGGACTCCGGGCTGATGATCGCCCAGTACACGCAGGCCGGCCTGGTCTCGGACAACAAGCGGCTTGCCGTTCCGGCGTCCGTGGACTCGATCCCGAGTTCCGCCATGCAAGAGGACCACGTGTCCATGGGCTGGCACGCGGCGCGAAAGCTCCGGAAGGCCGTGGAGAACCTCCGCCGCGTTCTTGCCATCGAACTCGTGACCTCGGCCCGCGCTCTGGATATCCGCACCCAGCTCTCCGGTGGGGTCCTGACGCCGGGGCCAGCGGGTACCGCTGTGGTGGCCGCGCTGCGCGAGGTGGTGGAGGGGCCGGGGACGGACAGGTTCCTGTCACCGGAACTGGAAGCGGCGGACCGCCTGGTGGCCTCAGGTGACGTGCTCCGCGCGGCCGAATCCGCCGTCGGGCCGCTGGCCTGACAGCGAAGAATCTTCAGCGCTTTTGGACTGTCCGTCCAAAAGGTGGAATTTCCGGCGCCACGGCCCACCGTGGCGCCGGGAGTGTAGTAGAACTGAAGATGTAGTGAAAGTCACATCAAAGAGGCTGTGGCAGCAGAACGATACAAAGGGGTAGAAGTTCACATGAAAGCACGTGGGGCAGTCCTGTCGAAGCGAAATGCCCATTCCGCCGTGGTTTCGGACTGGAGGTCCCTCCAGCCCGGCGATCACGTCGAGATCATCAAGCAGGCACATGTTGTAGCCGCCGGGGAGGTGGAGGAAGTGTCCCAGAGCGGCAACGTTCTGTGGCTTGTGCCGGCCGGTCCCACTGAAAAGCAGCTCTTTTTGAAGTCTGACGGGGTGCAGGTCCGCCGCGGTTAACAGTCCCGCCAGCAGCAAACAAGAATCCCCGCACTGCCGTACGGCAGAGCGGGGATTTTTCGTTGCCGGACACCCTGGCGGCTGTGGTCCGGGTGAGGCCGTGACGGCCGGTAGGGCGGGTCAGGCGGCGAAGGACTCATACGTTTCGCCGAAAGGCACTGATGCATCCAGGGCTACCGTGTAGCTTCCCGGGTGCAGGCGGGTGACGCGGATGCCGCACTCGGCATCCTTTGCTGCCACCTCAATCATCTCGGCCACGGCCTTTTCCAGTCCTGCGTGGACCTCGCTGGCGCTGGAGAATTCCAGGCTGAGGGACCGGACGGCAGGTCCTCCCGTGGGCTCGGCAGCGGCGGGGATCCGCTCCAAAGTGGCTGTAGTCATTACTGAACTTTCTGTGTTTCGTGCCGGGGTGGCTCCACCATTCTACCGACTGCTCCTGCTAGATGTCAGATGACTGTCCTATTCCAGCTGGAGAGGTGCAGTCATAAAGCGTCCGTTCGTTGCCCGGACCCGTGATCGACGACCATGGAATGGCGGGCCCGCAAGCCCGGAAGCACCCCGATCGATACAGCTTGAGGAGAATCCGGTATGAAGATCATGCGCCTGGGCGAAAGCGGCAGTGAACAGCCTGCCGTGCTGGTGTCTTCGGCGGACGGAACCGACCGGTACTTCAGCCTGCTGCCCCTTACCGCTGATGTGGATGGAGCGTTCCTTGGCTCGGGCGGCCTGGCCAACGTGCGCAAAGCACTGGAGGCCGGGGAACTGCCCGTCCTGGAAGGCGTGGCTGCACTCCGGATTGGTTCCCCCTTAGCCCGGCCGGGCTCAGTGGTGGGGATCGGGATGAACTACGCAGCCCACGCCGCCGAATCAGGTGCCGAGCCGCCCACAATCCCCGTCGTCTTCCTCAAGCCCAGCAACACCGTCACCGGGCCCTGCGACCCCGCCCCGATGCCTCCCCGATCCACCCACTACGACTGGGAAGTGGAACTGGGCATCGTGATCGGCAGGGAAGCCAGTTACCTCGGCTCGGTGGAAGAAGCCGCCGCGTGCATTGCCGGCTACGTCACGGCCAATGACTTGTCGGAGCGGGAATACCAGTTGCCCGGAGCGGCCGGTCAATGGACCAAGGGCAAGTCCCTTCCCGGGTCCACGCCCCTGGGGCCTTGGCTGGTTCCAGCAGACGGGATCGACGGCGGCAACCTGAGGCTGCGCAGCTGGGTGAATGGTGAGCCGCGCCAGGATTCTTCGTCGTCGGAGCTCATCTTCGATGCGCCCACGCTGGTCCACCACTGCAGCCAGTACATGCGGCTGGAGCCGGGCGACGTGATCCTCACCGGAACGCCCCAGGGGGTGGCCCTCAGCGGCCGTTTCCCCTACCTCCGGCCGGGCGACGTGGTGGAGGCGGAGGTGGAGGGCCTGGGCCGCCAGCGCCAGGAGCTGTTCCGGGCACCGGCGGCCGTTCCGGCCTAGCCCGCCTTTACGGCCAGGACCGGACAGTCCGCCTCCAGCAGGATGCGCTGGGACGTGCTGCCCATGATCAGCTTGCCCACGGGGGTGCGGCGGCGAAGGCCAATCACGATCAGTTCGGCGTTGTGTTCCTCGGCGGCGTCCAGCACCTCAGCCGCGGCATCATGGCCGCGGACCGGCCGCTTGATCACGTACTTGATGCCCTGGCCGGCCAGCCGCTGCTCGATGTCCTGGATCTCGCCATCCGGGGCAAAACGGCTGTCCACCGTCGACTCACCCTTGGAGGAATTGATCAGCACCAGTGTGCTGTTGCTCTTCCGGGCTTCGGTGATGGCCTGGGTCAGGGCAGCTTCGCCCTCGGGGGTCGGGACGTAGCCCACAACGACGGTCATGGTGTCTCCTTAGTTTCTGCTCGATGTGGGTAGATGGGTTTGCCGGCTGGCACGCCCGCTCAGTCGCTGTAATCCGCCGCGCCCGAATTGGCGGGAACCAAGGGCTTGCGCTCCGGACGGCTGCGGCGGAACAGCTTGTAGGCGAAGGGCCAGACCAGGATGAGGCCAATGATGACATAGATCCCGACGGCGATCGGCTCGCTCAAGAGCCCTGCCGGGTCACCCGCACTCAACTGCAGGGTCTTGCGGAGCTGCCCTTCGATCCGCGGGCCCAGGATGACGCCGAGGATCAGCGGCAGGACGGGAAGCCCGAAGCGCCGCATCATGAATCCGAGCGCGCCCAGGACCAGCAGGATCACCAGGTCGAACGCCTGCAGGTTCACCGAGTAGGCGCCCAGCGTGGCGAAGAACAGGATGCCCGCGTACAGGTACGGCCGGGGAAGCTGCAGGAGCTTGGCCCACATCGGTGCCAGCGGCAGGTTGATCAGGAGCAGCAGCAGGTTGCCGATGAAGAGGCTGGCGATCAGTGCCCACACCAGGGGTCCCTGGCTTTCGAAGAGCTGCGGACCCGGCTGGATGCCGTACGAGGTGAAGGCGGCCAGCATGACGGCGGCGGTGGCATTGGTGGGCAGGCCCAGGGCCAGCATGGGGGTCAGGGTGCCGGCGGCAGCAGCGTTGTTGGCTGCTTCCGGGCCGGCCACACCTTCGATGGCACCCTTGCCGAACTCTTCGGGGTGCTTGCTGAGCCGCTTTTCGGTGACGTAGGAGAGGAAGGTGGGGATCTCGGCGCCACCAGCCGGCAGTGCGCCGAACGGGAAGCCGAAGGCGGTACCGCGCAGCCACGGCTTCCAGGAGCGCTTCCAGTCGGACTTGCCCATCCAGGGCTGGCCCACGGGAATGGCATGCAGGGGAGTGCGGCGGAGGTGGGCGGCGACCCAAAGGGCCTCGCCTACGGCGAAGATGGCCACGGCCACCACAACAATGTCCAGGCCGTCCGCCAGGAGCGGCTGGCCGAAGGTCAGGCGGCGCTGGCCGGTCACGGAGTCCATGCCCACCAGGCCGATGGCCAGGCCGAGGCCCAGGGAAGCGAAACCGCGCAGCCGCGACGAGCCGAGCACGGCCGTGACGGCCAGCAGGGCCAAAACCATGATGGCGAAGTAGCTGGGCGCGCCGAGGCTCACGGCGAACTTCACCACAACCGGTGCGCAGACGGCCAGCAGGGCCGTGCCAATGGTGCCGGCGACGAACGAGCCGATTGCCGCCGTCGCAAGCGCCTGCGCCGCCCGGCCCGCCTTTGCCATTTTGTTGCCCTCAATGGCGGTGACCACAGAGGACGATTCGCCGGGGGTGTTGAGGAGGATCGAGGTGGTGGAACCGCCGTACATGCCGCCGTAGTAGATGCCGGCGAACATGATGAAGGCGCTGGTGGGTTCCAGGGCGTAGGTGACGGGAAGCAGCAGGGCTACGGTCATGGCCGGGCCCAGGCCGGGGAGGACGCCGACGGCGGTGCCCAGGATGACGCCGATGACGGCGTACAGGAAATTCATGGGGGTCAGGGCGGTGGCGAAGCCGTCCATCAGGGAGGACCAGACGTCCATTTAGAGGATTCCTTCCAGGAGGCCGGCCGGCAGCGCGATGCCCAGGCCGAGGTAGAAGCCGTAGAAGGTCAGCAGGGACAGGGCCACGGAGATCAGCCCGTCCCGGACGTAGCGGCGGCTGCCGAGGGCCAGGACGCTGCCCCAGAACAGGATGGTTCCGGAGATCACCCAGCCGGCCCAGTCGATCAGCAGGATGTTCAGGATGAAGGCGCCGGCCAGCCGCAGGACGGTCTTCCAGTCGGCGGGGTGCGTGAGGTCGACGTCTTCGCCGCCCTCAGCCTCGCCCTGGCCGCCGCGGAGGACGTTGATGGCCAGCAGCACGGCGCAAACCACCAGCAGTCCGGCCACGATGAACGGCACGGTCTTGGGGCCGACCGGGTCGGACTTGGAATACGGGGTTACCAGGCCGTTGGCGTCCAGGAAGACCATGACGCCGGCCGCCCCGAGCAGGAGTGCAACTCCCAGCTCGGAGCGGCCTTTGAGACCTGTGGTCAGGGAGGTCACGCCAACCCAAGCTTGGTGAGGACGTCCGCCACCCGCTTGTCCTGCTCGGTGAGGAAGGTCTTGAACTGGTCACCGGTGATGAAGGCATCGGTCCAGCCGTGGGTCTTCAGCGCTTCCTTCCAGCCGGCCGTGCCGTGCATCTTCTCCAGGGCGGCGATCAGGGAAGCCTTGTCCTTGTCGCTGATTCCGGGAGGGGCCACAACGCCGCGCCAGTTGGTGAACACCAGGTCGATCTTGGATTCCTTCAGTGTGGGTGCGTCCACGCCTTCCAGGCGCTTCTCGCCGGAGGTGGCCAGGACGCGGACCTCACCGGATTCGATCTGCTTCAGGAACTCGCCGGCGCCGGAAGCGGCGAAGCCCAGCTTGTTGCCCAGGATGGCGGGCAGGAGGTCGCCGCCGCCGTCGTAGGAGACAAAGTTGACCTTGGTGGCGTCGATACCCACGGCACCGGCCAACTGCATCGGCAGCAGGTGGTCGGGGCCGCCCGGGGAGGAGCCGCCGCCCACGGCGATGGAGCCGGGATCAGCCTTCCACGCCTTCACCAGGTCATCGATGGTCTTGTACGGGGAATCCTTGCCCACCATGATCGCGCCGGGCTCTTCGATAAGCCGGGCAAGGGGAGTGGTGTCGGTCAGCTTGGACTCGGACTTGTTGGTGTAGCTGGCGCCCACCACGCCCAGGCCCATGAGCATCGCCAGGTCGCCGTTGCCCTTCTCGTTCACGACGCGGGCCAGGCCAACGGTGCCGCCGGCGCCCGCAAGGTTGAAGACCTCCGTGTTGGTGGAGATCTTCTCGTCGTCGAGGACCTTTGCGGCGGCGCGGGCGGTGGTGTCGTAACCACCGCCGGGGGTGTTGGGGACCATGATCTGCAGGCCGGTGATGGGTCCGGCAGCGGCGCCGGAGCTCTCGGCACCGGTGGAGCTCTTGCTGGTGGCACCGCAACCGGTGGCCATCAGGGCGATGCCGGCGGCAACGGCGGCAATTCGCAATGCGCGGATCTGGCGCATGGGTTCCTCTTCTCTCAAAACAAATCTGATCAGCAGCGGCTGACTTGTGGTTTCGATGCTAGGGGTGTCCGTGACCGGGATCGCTCTTGTGTACGCAGAGAAAGTTGTGTTCATTGCGTTCACGTTTCCAAAACCCCACAACCGCCCTGCCGCGGGCTTTGGGATATAGTTCCCGGTACCACCGGCGGCCCTGCACCCCGTACTTTTGCGCGCATAAGAAGACGCCGGCAGCGCCGCCGGACAACCCCGGCCCACCAGCAAACACCAGGAAGCCCATTGTGACTCGACGACGAGGAATGTCCCTCGCGGGGCAGTACCTTCTGCTGCAGTTGCTCATTGTCCTGGCTGTCCTGGTGGGCGTCGTGGCCATTTCCCTGGCCCAGTCCGCTGCGGCCTTTGAACGGATCGAAGGCAGGCGTGCCCTTTCGGCCGCCGAGGCCCTGGGCGGCAACCCGACCGTGCGCGAGCTCCTCCCGAACGCTGAACCGCGGGGCGGGGCCGTGCTCCCGGCGGTGGCGGAATCCGTGCGGATCGTGTCCGGTTCATCCCGGGTGGCGCTGGCAAGACTGGACCGCACCGTGGTGGCATCCTCGGACCCCAGCCTGCTGGGCGAGCCGCTGGAGCTCGGCGCCAGCAGGGTGATGGAAGGCAGGGCCTGGACCGGAGTGGTGGGCGGGACGCCCGCCCCGCTCCTGTCCGCCCACGTTCCGGTCCTGGACGACACCGGCCGGATGATCGGCATCGCCTCCATCAGCCGTAACTATCCCACCGTGCTCGAGCGGCTGGGTGATGCGGTGCCCAATCTCCTCACCTACCTTGGCGTTGCGAGCGTCCTGGGCATCGCCGGTTCCCTGCTGCTGTCACGGCGGGTCAAGCGGCAGACCCTGGGGATGGAACCGAGCGAGATCACCAGCCTGGTGGAAAACCGCGAAGCCATGCTGCACGGCCTCAAGGAGGGGGTGGTGGCGCTGGACCTGAACGAGCGGATCACGGTGGCCAACCACAGTGCGCGTGCCCTCCTGGGACTCCCGCCTGACTGCGTGGGCAAGCGGGTGGCGGGCCTCGCCGTCGAACCCGCCCTCAAGGAAGTCCTCACCCGTGACCAGCCCGGGCCGGACCAGCTGGTGCTCGTGGGGGACCGGCTGGTGGTGATGAACCGGGTGCCCATCCAATCCCGGGGCAAGGTGATTGGCTCGGTGACCACGCTTCGCGACCGCACGGAACTCTCGGAACTGGAGCAGGAACTGGGCACCACCCGCACCGCCACCGACACCCTGCGGGCCCAGGCGCATGAGTTCGCCAACCAGTTGCACGTCATTTCCGGCCTCATCCAGATCGGCGAGTACGATTCCGTGGTCCAGTTCGTCAACGGTGCCACCGTGGACCGGACCCGGCTCAACGATGAAGTGACCGGCCGGATCAAGGATCCCGCGCTCGCTGCCCTGCTGATTGCCAAGTCGAGCCTCGCCACCGAACGCGGCGTTGCCCTGCAGCTGGACCCCGACTCCGTACTGGACAAGGTGGATGACGAGCTGTCCCGGGACCTCACCACGGTGGTGGGGAACCTGGTGGACAACGCGTTCGACGCCGTCAGCGGACTTCCGCAGGCAGCCGTCAGGGTGCTGGTGGAGGGCAAGGCCGGACAAGACGTTGTGGTGACAGTGCGGGACAACGGCCCCGGCGTTCCTGGCGGCTCCACGGACCACATTTTCCGCCAGGGCTTCACCACCAAGGAACCCGGACCGGCCGGCAGCCGCGGCTTTGGGCTGGCGCTGTGCCGGGTGGTGTGCCGCCGCAGTGGCGGGAACCTGACGGTGGCAAACGATAATGGGGCTGTCTTTACCGCCGTGCTGAAACAAGGGAGTACCCAGCCATGATCAAGGTCCTGATCGTCGATGACGATTTCATGGTGGCCAAGGTGCACGCCGGCTTTATCCAGCGCACGCCCGGATTCACGGTGGTGGGCGCCGCGCATACCGGCGCCCAGGCCGTTGCGGAAACCGAACGGCTGAAGCCGGACCTGGTACTGCTGGACATCCACCTGCCGGACATCAACGGCCTTGACCTGATGCAGCGCCTGCGCAGCGTGGCACCGGAGCTGGATGTGCTGGTCATCAGTGCCGCACGGGAGGTCGAAACCGTGCGGAAGGCGCTGCGGGGCGGCATTGTTCATTACCTGATCAAGCCATTTTCGCAGACAGACCTGCAGGAGCGCCTGGAGCACTACCGCAACGCCTACCAAAGCCTGGATGCCTCAAAGGACGTGGCCGAGCAATCGGACGTCAACCGCGTGTTCGGCCTTGACCGCAGCGAACGTCCACTTCCCAAGGGCTGCAGCATTGAGACGCTGAGGCTGGTGGAGGCGGCGGTCAACGCCGCCGCCGGTGACGTCTCGGCCGCCGAAGTAGCCCAGGAGCTGGGCACTTCCCGCGTCAGCGCGCGCCGCTACCTGGAGTACCTGCACGACGAAGGCACGCTGGAGGTGCGGCTCAAGTACGGCGTGGGCCGGCCGGAACGGCGGTACGTCCTCAAAGGATCCTGAGGCCAGGCGGCGGCATTCTTCACCGCAGCAGGGTGTTGATCAGACGCGCAGCGGTTTTGGCGGTCCGGCCGTCAACGTCGAACGCAGGGTTTAGCTCCGCCACGTCCAGGTGCAGGAGCTTTCCGCTCTGCGCCACCTGCCGGCACACCGCAGAAATGACAGGCAGCGGCACGCCGTAGGCTGCAGGCGCGCTCACGCCGGGCGCCACCGCGGCGGGCAGCACATCCAGGTCAATGGTCAGGTACAGCACGTCGATGTCCGCCAGGAACGCGGCCACGAAGCCCCGGACCCGGTCCGCGTCGCAGTCCTCGTCCAGCAGGTACCGCACGCCCAGCTTATCCGCGGTGTCGAACAGGACCCGGGTGTTGTTCGGCTCCGAGATGCCGACGACGGCGTACCGGAATTCGCGCCCGGCGTCCGCTTCGGCGCGGGCCATCTGCAGGAACGGAGTCCCCGAACTGGGCATGGGCTCGTCACGGAGGTCGAAGTGGGCGTCGAGGTTCAGGACGCCAAGGCGCTGCCCGTCCCGGACAGCCGGTGATGCAGTGACGCCGAGATAGCTCGCGTAGGCAGTCTCATGTCCGCCGCCCAGGACAACGGTCTGGTGGCCGGCATCGAGCAGGCATGCCACCGCCCGGCCAAGCCGTTCCTGACCGGCTTCCAGGTCCTCCCCGGCTACCGCTACGTCGCCGATGTCAGACACCGGACGGTCCAGGTGGAAAGCCAACGGACCCAGCGCCTTCCGCAACGCTGCGGGGGCGGCGGACGCGCCGGTGCGGCCCTTGTTCCGGCGTACCCCCTCGTCGCTGGCGAAGCCCAGCAGGGCCACGGGCCTGCCGGCCGCCGCCCCCGCCTCAACGTCCGCGCCCGCGGCTCCCGCCGTGGCGTTGCCGGGCTGGTTCACGGCCTGCCACCAGCGGCGGTGGCCGGGGCCGTCGCCGTCGAACCTTCCGGTCCAGGGCTGGGGCGGGACGTCGACGGCGGGAAGCTGGAGGGACATGCCTCAAGCTCACCGCATGCCGGGCACGAAAACCAGCAGCGCCGCCGTCGTCCTGTCCGGGATCCAAGAACCCGTGCGCCGGGGAGATGCGGGGTCCAGGGGATATGGTGAGAGCAGTCCGCCCCATCGAAGCGTGGTGTGTCCGCTTCCGGATCCACGCCACCATTCCAGGCTGGAGAGCCTTTTCCCCATGTTCGAAGCCCCAGACATCCTTTTTGCCGCCGCCGGCCTGGCCGTCTTCATCGCCGCGGTCCTGCCGAAGCTGCTGCGCGATATGCCCTTGTCCATGCCCATGGTCTTCCTGGGCGCCGGCATGGGAGCGTTCGCGCTGATTCCCTCGCTGCCGGACCCGGACCCGGTGGAACACGGCGACTTCGTCATGCACCTCGCGGAGATCTGCGTGATCATCTCGCTGATGGGCGCCGGACTGGCCCTGGACCGCCCGGTGGGACGCAAGCGATGGTCCACCACATGGCGGCTCCTGGGCGTCGCCATGCCGCTGTGCATCCTTGCCCTGACCCTGCTGGGCATGTGGTTCCTGGGCCTGGGGCTGGGCGCGGCGTTGTTGGTAGGCGCCAGCCTTGCCCCCACCGACCCCGTCCTGGCGTCCGAAGTCCAGGTGGGCGAACCCGCGGACCAGGACGAATACACCGACAAGGAAGATGAAGTCCGGTTCGGCCTCACCTCCGAAGCCGGACTCAATGACGGCCTGGCGTTCCCGTTCGTGTACCTGGCCATTGCCATCAGCATCGCCGGGGCAAACCCGTCCGCCTGGTTCGGCGAATGGTTCGGGACGGACGTCCTGTGGCGGCTGGCCATCGGGCTCCTGGCGGGTTTCCTCACCGGCAAGCTGCTCGCCCGGGTGTTCTTCTCCGCCCGGGCGGAAAGCCTCAGATTGTCCAACCATTCCGAAGGTTTCGTGGCCCTGGCGGCAACGTTCCTGGCCTACGGACTGACGGAGATGGTGCAGGGCTACGGGTTCATTGCGGTGTTTGTCTGCGCCGTGACCATCCGGGCCGCTGAACGCACCCACGGCTACCACCGGGTGCTCCACTCCTACGTGGAGCAGCTGGAACGGCTCCTGACCGTGGTGATCCTGGTCCTGCTCGGCGGCGCCATCGCCCGCGGGCTGCTCGCTGGGATCGGCTGGACGGAGGTGCTGGTGGCACTGGCCTTCCTGCTGGTGGTCCGGCCGCTGGCCGGCTGGCTGGGCCTGCTGGGCGGCAAGACCGGCCCGCGGGAACGCGTGGCACTCTCATTTTTCGGCATCCGCGGAATCGGGTCGCTGTACTACCTGGCCTACGCGCTGGGCGAAGGTAGTTTCGGGGACCAGGCACACTGGCTCTGGTCCTTCATTGGGCTGGTGGTGGCGCTGTCCATCGTGATCCATGGCGCCACCACTTCGCCGCTGATGAACCGGCTGGACCGGCTGCGCCAAAGGAAGGCCCTGGCGGTGTCCGGCGATGAGGGGCTGGCACCGAACACGCCGGTGTAAACAAAAGGGCTGGCGCGGCATCTGCCGCACCAGCCCTGTGTCCATACCTTGGGAGTTACATGCCCAGTGCGGCCTCGATGGGGCCGATGGCGAAGAACAGCGCGAACGCAGCTGCAACGGCCCACATCAGCGGGTGGATGTCCCTGACGCGGCCTTGGACGGTGCGGATCAGCACGTAGGCGATGAAGCCTGCACCCAGGCCGTTGGCGATGGAGTAGGTGAACGGCATCAGGGTGAACGTCAGGAACGCCGGGATGGCGATGCCCCAGTCCTGCCAGTCGATCTTGCCCACCTGGGACACCATCATGAAGCCAACCACCACCAGGGCCGGGGCCACGGCCTCGAAGGGCACCAGGTTGATCAGCGGGGTGAAGAACATGGCCACCAGGAACAGCAGGCCGGTGACGATCGAGGCGACGCCGGTGCGGGCGCCTTCGCCGATGCCGGCGCCGGCTTCGACGTAGATCTGGTTGGAGGAGACGGAAGCGCCGCCGCCGATGATGGCGCCGAGCGCGTCCACCTGGAGCACGCGGTCGACGTCGGGAATGTTGCCGTGCTCGTCCACCGTGCCGGCTTCGTTGGCCAGGCCCACCATGGTGCCCATGGCGTCGAAGAAAATGCTGAGCAGGATCACGAAGGCCAGCAGTGTTGCGGCCACGAAGCCGAGGTGCTCGAAGGCGCCGAAGGGGTTGGCCTTGCCGATCAGTGAGAGGTCAGGGGCGGCCCAGCCGGAGAATGCCGGTGCCACCAGGGACCAGCCCTGGGGGTTGAAGTTCTTGCCGTCGAAGCTGGGCCCGATGTGCAGGGTCAGCTCAAGGATCACGGACAGCACGGTGGAGGTGATGATGCCGATCAGGATGGCGCCCTTGACCTTGCGTACCACCAGGGCGATGGTCAGGATCAGGCCGAAAACGAAAACGGCCGTGGGCCAGCCCAGCAGCTTGCCTTCAAAGCCCAGCCCGACGGGCACCGTGGTGCCTGCAACGTCAGGGATGCGCCGCACGAACCCGGCATTGACCAGACCGATCAGGGCGATGAACAGGCCGATGCCCACCACGATCGCCGTCTTGAGGCCGTCCGGTACCGCCTTGAAGACGGCGGTGCGGAAACCGGTGAGGACCAGGATCAGCATGGTGACGCCGGAGAGAACCACCAGGCCCATCATGTCCGGCCAGGTGAGGCCCGGGTTTGTGGCTACAGTGACAGCCACGAAGGCATTCACGCCCAGGCCGGTGGCCAAAGCAAAGGGGTGCCGGCCCCAGGCGCCCATGAGGATGGTCAGGATGCCCGCCACCAACGCGGTGACAGCGGCCACCGCGGTGAAGCCCAGCGTGGTGCCATTCGAATCCGGACCGGACAGGATCAGTGGGTTCAGTACCACGATGTAGCTCATGGCGAAGAACGTGGCGAACCCGCCCCGGATCTCACGGGAAAGGTTGGAACCGCGCTCGGTGACCCTGAAATACCGGTCCAGGGCAGAGCCTTGCTTAAGCATTAGTCCTCCGGGGAAGTGTGTGGGAATACCTGCATCCTAAGGGTGCGGCAGGGAGTGGGCCTGCAAATGCGCCTAGTCTGTAAGGAAGCCAACACCAGGAGCAGCCCCACCATGCGCCAAGTCCGCCGCCCGTTGCCGGGCCTTGTGCCCGGTTTCCTTGCCCTGGTCCTCGCGGCCGCACTGTTGGGCCTTGCCGGGCCGGCCTCCGCCCATGATGCCGCGGAGTCCACCAGTCCCGCCCAGGGTGCTGCACTGGCGGCCCCGCCCGCCGAGGTTTCCGTAACCTTCAGCAACAAGCCGCTGGGCATCGGCTCATCATTCTCTGTCAAGGACGCCGGCGGCACCGAATGGGCGGAAGGGGCGGCGCGGATTGCGGACAACGTGGCAACGCAAAAGCTGCGGCCGGGCGCCCCGGCAGGGAAGTACACCGTGGCGTGGCGCGTGGTGGGCTCGGACTCCCACCCCATCGAGGGCACGTTCACCTTCACTGCGGCGTCAGGCGCCGCCCCGGCGTCCGGAACGTCCGCAACGGGAAGCCCGACGGCGGCGGGCGCGGTTCCAGGGATGGGAACGGCACAGCCCGGGGTAACGGAGGAACCATCCGGGCCTGCCAATGCCGGCGAGCCCTTCCAGTGGAGCATTCTGCTTTTTGCAGTCGTCGCCGTGGGGCTGCTGGTGGCCCTCGGCGTGATGGCCCGGCGCCGGCTCACCGGCGACGGGGACGCAGGGGATGACGGGAACAGCGCCGAGGACAGCCGGGGGTAGCCCCGGGCGGCAGGTCCGGACGGGTCCAGCCTGGCGGCGGGCACCGGGAAGGCCGTCAGCAGGTCAGCACCGCAAAGCTTCCCGTTGCCGGGAAGGCGCCGCCGGATGAAGGTCCGCTGTCCGGGTTGACCTTGGCGGAGATGGCCTGGCCCACCGTCTTGGCCTGGCGCAGTACCTCCTTGGGGGACGGCGTAATCAGCTCGCCCACCCCCACCAGGTAGATGCCGATGGCACGCATGGCCGCTGCCACGTTCCGGCCAACGGCAATCCCGAAGTCACTGAGCATGCGCCGCAGCTGGCTGTGCGCGCACCTGGTCAGGACGATGTGGTCGGCCACCAGGATGCCGGTGGGTGTGTGCACCTGCCACTGCGGAGCGGCGCCATGCGCGGGGCCTTCCAGCATGGTCAGCTGGACCGCCCGGGTTGTATTCCGGACATCCACGCTGTGGCTTGCCGCGTAGTTGCGCAGGTGGCGCAGGATCTCGTTGCGCTCCCGGAGAGTGTCGCTGTCCGCGGCATCGCAGCGCTGCAGCGAGGAGGTGTTTGCGGGCTGGCGGGCGCCGAGGATGTCCAGTCCGTCCACCACGATGGCGTCCACGCCGCGGCGGCGCAGCTCTGCGGCGACGGCCAGCCCGGACAGGCCGGTGCCAATGACCACAGTGGTGGTCTGTTCGGTCCCGGCATCCCCGGGCATGCTTGACACCACAGTCTTCCCTCCTTCGAAGCTTTCGGCAGGTGCCGGCATCCTCGCCGGCCCGCGTCCCGTTACCCCAAGTACGGCCGCAGCGCATGGCCGGGACAGTCCACGCAGCAAATTGCAGTTGGCGTCCCGGACCAACAATGTCCTGAAGACTACAGAACAAATGCGGCCGTGGATAGCCCAATGAAGAAAACATTCCCGCTAACGTGAAGGCGCTTTCCGGACCGCCCGCGAGGGCCTGTGGATAACCCCGCCTTACCGCCCCTGAACAGGCTTGCTAAGCCTTGGGGGACGGAGAATAGTGGGAAACGGGAACGGCCCTTTTCCTGCCCGCACCGCTGGAGACCTGGATGCGCGGCGGGCGGTCCGTTTTCTGGCAGAATAGCCGCAACATCAGGCGTATCGCGAGGAGGCGGCCCCCATGGGCTCACGAGAGTTGCACCCGGACCCGGCCCGGGACGGTGGTGGTGCTTCTGCCGCTCCGCACGGCATCGTGGTGGGCGTCGACGGTTCGGACCATGGCCAGTGCGCCTTGGTGTGGGCCGCACGGGAAGCCCAGCGCCGTCGTCGTCCGCTCCATATCGTCACCGCCTATTCCGTGCCGATCTTCGCCGCTTCCGGACTGGACGGAGGCTATGCCACGGTGGACGATTCCGTCATCCGTGAGGGTGCCGAAGCCATCGCCAAGCAGGCCATGGAAAAGGTTTCCGCCTACGACATCGACGTCAGTTCCGCGGTGGAGAACGGCGACGCCGCAGGAGTGCTGCTGGAAATCTCCAAAACCGCCGAACTCCTGGTGGTGGGCACCCGCGGCCGCGGCGGCTTCGTGGGCCGCCTCCTGGGATCCGTCAGCAGCGCCCTGCCGGCCCATGCAAAATGCCCCACGGTGACGGTCCCGTTGTTCTGCTCCGACCGGCTGGGCGAAAGCACGGAGGACCGCCGCGTCAAGGCAGAGCAGGCCAAGTCCGGGCACAGGCCCGTGGAGAACGTGGTGGTGGTCGGCGTCGATGGCTCCGAGCAGGCACGTGTTGCGGTCCTGGAAGCAGCCGACCAGGCCGAACGGCTCGGTGCCTCGCTCCGCGTGATCTGCGCCGTCCCCCAGTACAGCGGTTCCCTGGCGTGGGTTCCCGCACCCATGGACCGGAAAGCGTTGTTTGACGATATCCGGGTCACCCTGGAAGCCGGCATGGCGTGGCTCCGCAGCCACTACCCGCACCTGCAGGCCGGCTACGAACTCAAGGACGGTTCGCCGGTGGACGTGCTCGTGGAGGAAAGCCGGCACGTGGAGCTGGTGGTGGTGGGTACCCGCGGCCGCGGCGGCTTCACCGGAATGCTCCTGGGCTCAACATCGGACGGGGTGCTCCACCACGCCAAGGGACCGGTGATGGTGGTCCCGGACCGGGAGGACCCCCGCCTGGCGGACCGTGCGCGGTTCGGTCCCATCCTGGGCGACGCCGCCTAGCCGGCACCGGCCCGGCAGCAAGGCACCACCGGAATACCGGCCCCTCGGATAAGGGATCTGGAACATGGAGCAGGCAGGGTTGCGGACAGCCGGCACCGGCACGGACGCCGGACTGGTCCTGGATCTGCGCCGGCTCAATGCCGGAATGCTGCCCCTGGCAGGCGGCAAGGCGGCCAACCTCGGAGAGCTGTTGTCCGCCGGACTGCCGGTCCCGGACGGTTTCTGCCTCACCACCGACGCCTACCGGCAGGCACTCGGCGTCCCCGGATCCCTGCCTCCCGCGCTGGCCGCGGTCCATGCGGCGTTCGTGGAATCAGCGCCGGCCGCACGACGGGACGCAGCACAGACCAGGGCTGCGGAACCGCCCGACATAGCCGGGCTGGCTGGAGCGGCACGTGCCGCGATCCGGGCAACGCCGATTCCGGCGGCCGTTTCGCAGGCGGTGGAAGAGGCCTACGCGGCCCTCGGCCCTGATGTTCCGGTGGCGGTCAGATCCTCGGCCACCGCGGAAGACCTGCCGTTCGCCAGCTTCGCCGGCCAGCAGGACACCTACCTCAACGTCATCGGCGTACCCGCCCTGCTCGAAGCCGTCCGCAATTGCTGGGCGTCGCTGTGGACGGACCGGGCAACCGCCTACCGGGCAAGCCTCGGGATCGACCCCGCAGGCGTGGCGCTCGCGGTGGTGGTCCAGCGGATGGTGGACGCTGATGCGGCCGGCGTCATGTTCACGGCGAACCCCCTGACCGGCCGCAGGCGGCAGATCGTCATCGATGCCAGCCCGGGCCTGGGTGAGGCTGTTGTCTCAGGCGCCGTCAATCCGGACCACTTCGTGGTGGATGCCCTGAGCGGCAAGGTCCTGGAGCGGACGCTGGGCGACAAGGGCGTAGAGGTACGGCCCCTGCCCGGTGGCGGGACGCAGACCCGGAATGTTTCCTCGGCCACTGGCGCTGCCTGCCTGACGGACTGGCACATTGCAGGTCTGGCACGTCTCGGCCTGCAGGCCGAGGATCATTTCGGCGCCCCCCAGGACACGGAGTGGGCCATCGACCGTTCCGGGGGCATGTGGCTCACGCAGTCCAGGCCGATCACCACTTTGTACCCGGTCCCCAGGAGCAACGGCGCCGCCGGCAGGATCCCTGAGGGCCGGTCCGCCACCCGGGGGACCAGGGCCTATCTCTGCTTCAGCCTGGCCCAGGGGCTTACCCGGCCGCTTACCCCCATGGGCCTCGCGGCGGTGCGCCTCATCGCCTCCTCCATAGCAACAGCTGCCGGCTTCCCGGTTCCTGATCCCCGGGGCGGGCCATCCCCCTACGCGGAAGCCGGGCAGCGGATCTACGTCGACTTCACCACTCCCATCCGCAGCACGGCGGGCCGCTGGCTGGTTCCCCGGGTTTTCGACATCATGGAAGCCCGGACCGCGACGGTCATGCGGCAGCTGTTCGAGGACCCCGCTTTTTCGGTGATCACGAAGAGCCCCTTCGGGCTGCTGCGTCACGTTGCCCCCGCCGCCGCCCGCGCCAAGGTTCCCGGCACCTTCCTCCGGGCGCTGTTCCGGCCGGCGGCAGCCCTCCGGCGGCTGGACCGCTTCACGCAGGACTTCGAGGCGTCGCTGCATTTCGGCGGCGGTGAGGGCGCGGTGGCACGCCTTGACCACGTCGAGTTGCTCCTGCGGCGGCGCCTGTTCCCGATTGTTCCGGCCATTCTTCCCCTCCCCGCCGTGGGTTTTGCGATGCTCGGCGTTGCGGGGAAGCTGCTGGGCGGAAATGCCTGGGACGAACTGCAGCCCGTGATCCGTGGCCTGCCCAACAACGTCACCACCGAAATGGACCTGGAACTGTGGCATCTTGCCAGGGAAATCCGGGAAGACCGTGAATCACGTGACGCGCTGATGACGGGTGACCCCAACGTCCTGGCGGCCGCGTTCCAGGCCGGGCAACTGCCGCCTCGCCTCGACGCAGGCCTGGCCCGGTTCCTGGACAGATACGGACACCGCGCGGTGGCTGAAATTGATGTCGGCCTGCCGCGGTGGTCGGAGGAACCGGCACACATCCTGGGAATCCTTGCCAACTACCTTCGGCTGGAGGACCCTGCCCTGGCGCCCGATGCCCAGTTCAGCAAGGCCATCGAAGACGCGGAAGCGCAGGTGGACCTGCTCGTTGCCCGCGCCGCCGCCCGCGGCCGGATCAGGGGAAGGCTGGTGCGTGCCGCGCTGCACCGGGCACGGCTGCTGGCCGGCCTGCGCGAGCTGCCAAAGTACCAGCTGGTTGCAGGCCTTGCGGAAGTCCGCCGGGAACTGCTGCTGGTGGGCAGTGAGCTGGCGCAGGCCGGAACCATCGAACGTCAGGACGACGTGTTCTTCCTGGACTTTGCCGAAGCCAGGAAGGCATTGTCCGGGGTCCCATTGTCCGGGACCGCCGCGGCCAATGGAGTGGCCGTCCAGGACTTCCGGGCGCTTGTGGCTAGCCGCCGGCAGGATTACGCCCAGGAGCTCAGGCGCCGGCACATTCCCCGGGTGCTGCTCTCGGACGGGACCGAACCCGAAGCGGTGCGGACCGGCGTCGGGATCTCGGCTGAAGGTACGCTCACCGGCAGCCCTGCCTCGGCAGGAACCGTGACTGCTGCGGCACGCGTCATCCTGGATCCGGTCGGAGCCCGCCTTGAGCCGGGTGAAATCCTGGTAGCCCCGTCAACGGACCCCGGTTGGACACCGCTCTTCCTGACGGCGGGAGGACTGGTGATGGAGATGGGCGGCGCCAATTCACACGGTGCCGTGGTGGCCAGGGAATACGGGATCCCCGCGGTGGTCGGGGTCGCAGATGCCACCGGCCTGATCAGCACGGGCCAAAAGATAACGGTCGACGGCGGTGCGGGCACCGTGGTGCCGGAGCCACCAGGGCCCGCGGTGCAGGACGGGGGCGCTGCGGGTGGCCCCCATCCACCTGCACCGGCGTAGTCTTTACCTATGGGCTCCAACACGCTGGATTCCAGCGGACGATCGCAGGAAAAACGGTCATGGCGGAACGTCACGGACGGCCGCCGGATGTGGCTGCGGTGGCTGCCCGCCGTCGCGGCCCCGCTGGTGATCGCTGCCGGCGCCCTGGCCGGCTCCCTTCCGGCCGGTGCCAGCAACCCGCTCCCGGCCAAGACGCCCGCGCAGGTCCTGGAACTGGCGGCAAGCCACCAGGTGCACTCGTTCTCCGGGACGGTGGAACAGTCCGCTGAGTTGGGACTTCCCGGGCTGCCGGCCACCGGCAAGCCATCCGCTCCCGCCGCTGCCGGGAGCGCCGCCTCCGTCATTGAGTTGTTGTCAGGCAAGCACACCGCGCGCGTTTACCTGGACGGCAAGGACAATGCCCGCGTGCAGGTGATGGACCAACTGGCCGAACGGGACGTTGTCCGCCACGGCAGCGACGTCTGGTTCTATTCATCCAAAGACAACACAGCCGCCCACGTGACCCTGCCGGAGCATGCCCAGGACCCGTCGCTGTCCAAGGACCACCACATGGCGGGCGTAACGCCGACGCCGGCAGAACTCGCGCAAAAATTCCTGGCCAAGGTTGACCCCACCACCGCCGTTTCGGTGGGACCGGACGTTTCCGTTGCCGGACGCGCCGCTTACAACCTGCTCATTGAACCGCGCACCGACGCGACCCTGGTAGGCAAGGTGGCCATCGCCGTCGACGGTGAAAACGGAATGCCGCTTTCCCTCCAGGTGACCGCACGCGGGGCGGACACTCCCGCGTTCCGCTCCGGGTTCACCAGCCTCTCGCTGGACGCTCCGGACCAGTCCGTCTTCAACTTCACCCCGCCCCCGGGCAGCACGGTCAAGGAACTTCCCGTTCCGGACAAGCCCCGTGACGCCCCGGATGTGCACAGCCCAGGCGGCATGCATCCAGACGCCAGGAAGGACGTGTCTGTGACCGGCACTGGCTGGGAGACCGTGCTGGGCACAGCCCGTGGGTCCGCTGCGGCAGCTGACTCATTGCTGCAAGACCCGCTGCTGTCCCAGGCCGCCGTCGCCGTCCCCGGCGGCCGGCTGCTCTCCACCGCCCTGCTCAACGTCCTGGTCACGGACGACGGACGGATCTTCGCCGGAATGGTGCCGCCGGAGAGGCTGCAGGCCGCAGCAGCAGCGGCCCAGTAAGTGGTGGACCGACGGGGGAGTGGTGGCGGGACGGGGCCCGGCCCGGTGAACTCCGGCCTGGCGATCGAGACGCGCGGGCTCAGCAAGCACTTTGGCCGGCAGGCCGCCGTCGACCATGTGGACCTTGCCGTCCCGCACGGAACTGTCTTCGGTTTCCTGGGGCCCAACGGCTCCGGCAAGACCACCACCATCCGCATGCTGCTCGGCCTGGCTGCCGCATCCGAGGGAACGGTGAACCTGCTCGGACAGGAAATGCCCGGCAAGCTCCATGACGTGCTGCCGCGCGTGGGCGCGCTGGTGGAAGGACCCGCCTTCTATCCCTTTCTGTCCGGCACCGCCAACCTGCACCGGCTCGACAGCGCAAGCCCCCACACCATCCCCGCCACGCGCAGAAGGCGGGTGCAGCAGGCGCTGGAGCGCGTGGGCCTGGAGCATGCCGCCGGCAAGCGGGTGCACGCATACTCCCTTGGAATGAAGCAGCGGCTGGGCATTGCCAACGCGTTGCTCTCGCCACGGGACCTGCTGGTCCTGGATGAGCCCACCAACGGGCTGGACCCGCAAGGCACCCGGGAAGTCCGCAACCTGGTGCGGTCGCTGGCGCATGAGGGCACCACCGTTTTTGTGTCCAGCCACCTGCTGGCCGAAGTGGACCAGATGTGCACCCACGCTGCCGTCATGAGCGCCGGGAAGCTCGTGGCGCAGGGGCCCCTTGCCGAGCTGCGGCAGGCCGGGAGCACCCGCCTCCGACTGGTGACGCCCGACGCCGGCGCAGCCCGCCAGGTCCTGGCGGGGCTGGGGATGGTACCGGACCCTCCCCAGGCTGAACCCGGGCAGGGTGAACCGGCACAACCGGATGGCGGGACAATCCTGGCGGCGCTGCCAAGTGGCGCCCCGTCCCCGGCAGTGCTTCCCGAGGACGTCGTGGCGCACCTGGTCCAGGCCGGCGTCCGCGTCCGTGGATTCGCCGTCGAGCGTGAAAGCCTCGAGGACCGCTTTGTTGCCCTGACGGGGGAAGGATTCGACGTTGCCCAGTAGTGTGCCCGCGGACATTCCGAATACTGCCGGGACTGCCCTCCCGGCTGCAGCGCCACGCAGTTCGGGGTTGTCCCTCCTGGCGTCGGAACTCAGGGTCCTGTTCGGCCGGCGGCGGACGTGGGCGCTGCTCCTGGCGCTCGCCGCCATCCCGGTCCTGATTGCCGTTGCGGTGAAGGTCTCGTCCGCGGTCCCGCCCGGGCGCGGACCAGCCTTCCTTGACCGGATCACCCAGAACGGCCTGTTCGTGGCCTTCACCGCCATGCTGGTTTCCGTGCCGTTGTTCATGCCACTCACGGTAGGTGTGGTTGCGGGCGACACCATCGCCGGGGAGGCAAGCCTGGGAACCCTGCGCTACCTCCTGGTGGCACCGGCCGGGCGGGTGCGGCTCCTCCTGGTCAAATACGCGGGCGCGCTGGCCTTCTGCATCGTGGCGCCCTTGACCGTTGGCCTTGCGGGCGCAGCAATCGGCGCGGCCCTTTTCCCGGTAGGTCCCGTGACGCTGCTCTCCGGCGGGGTGGTCCAGCCCTCCGAAGCCGCCCTGCGCATAGTGCTGATCGCTGCCTACCTGGCTGTGTCACTCGCCGGGCTCTCGGCCATCGGGCTGTTTCTGTCCACCCTCACCGTGGTGCCGGTGGGAGCGATGGCCGCCACGGTGGTGGTTTCAGTGGTATCCCAGGTCGCGGACCAGCTGCCGCAGCTGGAGTGGCTGCATCCGTGGCTCTTCAGCCACTACTGGCTTGGTTTCGGGGACATGCTGCGCCAGCCACTGGCGTGGGATTCCTTTGCCAGCAACGCCATCCTGCAGGCCGGCTACGTGGCAGTGTTCGGGGCGCTCGCCTACGGCCGGTTCGTCACCAAGGACATTTTGAGCTGACGACGGCGGCGCGAAAAGTTAGGCCCTTCAGGCGGGACCCGCAATGGGTAAGGTCAGCCGTGCCGGTCAGTAGCGGGCGGCATAGGGGTAGAGGTCCATGCCCACCATGGAGCTGATGGTGGAAACGGTGATGCCCTCCTGCGGGTTGAGTGCCTGCACCACCTGGCCGTTACCCAGGTAAATGGCCACGTGGTAAAAATTCGGCGCCGAACCCCACACGAGCAGGTCGCCGCGGCGCGCCTGCGAAATGGGAACGTGGACCGGGGCGGCGGCGTATTGCTGTGAAGCCGTGCGGGGGAGGTACTTGCCGGCTGCCGCAAAGGCGTTCTGCACCAGCCCGGAGCAGTCAAAGCCATAGGTGCCGGTACCGCCCCACTGGTAAAAGTACGGGGCCCCCACCTTACCCAAAGCGACGGAGATGGCTGCCTCGTAGGTGCCTGATCCGGTGGACGGGGCGGGAGCAGGCGCAGGGGCCGGTGCAGGCGCGGGTGCGGCGGCTACGGGTGCCGGCGCAACGGGCGCAGGAGCCGCCGGGGCGGGGGCCGGAGCAGCCGGTGCTGCGGGTGCTGGAGCAACGGGCGCCGGGGCCGGCGCAACCGGCGCAGGAGCAGGCGGTGCGGGAGCAGCGGGCGCAGGAGCAACCGGTGCCGCTTCCTGTGCACGGCTGTTCTGGCCCGCTGCCTGGTTCTGTGCAGCCTGGTTCCGGCTTGCTTCATTTTGTGCGGCGGTATCCCTCGCCGCCTTTTCCTGTGCGGCTTTGTCGGCGGCGGCGGACAAGGCCGCAAGCCGGGCCTCTTCGCGCTGCTTCTCCAGTGCGTCAACGCGCGCCGATTCGAGCGCCACTGTGGTGTTGCGGAGTTGTGCCAGCTGGTCCACCAGGATGGTCCGCTGCGCTTTCGCGTCGGCCACGGCCTTGACCTGCGCGGCGTTGGCTTGTTCCGCCTGGGACTTGCGTTGTTCGGCGGTCTTCGCGGCGTCGTCTGCGGCTTTGGTGGCGTCTTCGGCAGCTGCGGTGAGGGAACGGTAAGCGGTGGCTGCGGTGTCCGCGGCTTCAAAGGCCCGGCTGCGGCTGGCTGAAAGGGCCTCGAGCGTTGCTGCCTGCTGGAGGCTTTCCCCGCCGCTGGCAAGGGTTCCGAGGGTGGGGTTCAGGCCCCCGTTGCGGTACAGGTCCCCGGCGAGCTGACCCACCTGCTTCCGGGTCTTGTCCTGCTGTTCCCGGGCGGATGACGCCCTGGCAGAGGCAACGGATGCCGCTTCCGTCCTCTGCTGCAGTTCAACCAGCGCCTCGCTGTACGAGTTGTTGGCCTGCATGGCCACGGCGAATGCTGCCTGCTGGGCGGTGGACGCGTCGGCAAGGATGCGCTCGATCGCACTGACCTGGTCCGCCGTTGCGGCCTCGCTGGCCTTTGCTGCAGCGATGTCCTCGGGCGATGGGATGTCTGGCGAGGCCGGAACGGTCAACGGGGCAGATGGCGCCGGTACAGCGGCTGCCGGTGTTGCCACGGATGCAAAAAGGACGACGGCGGCGCACAGCACGGCAGTCCTGCGGCCGGATCCGGATAAAGCCATCTGCAGAGACCTCGCAACGGTAAGGCCGGGAGTGAGGTTCTGGATGCGGCATGACGATGCCCCTCAGCTGCTCCCCAGCAGTCCGAGGTTACGTGACAACATGCACATTAGCAACAGGAGTCACATCAATAACATAAACCACAACAATGTCATTAGGAGCTTGGCCAGCGGGGTGTGTCGTGCTTAGGCGTGCTGGTGGGTCTCGTGCTCGGAGTGGCTGGCGGGTTCCAGCTGGAAGGTGCAGTGATCGGTATCAAAATGGGAGCCCAGGCAGGTGATGAGCTTATCTAGCAACTGGTCGGCGCCCCGTGCGTTGAGCACTCCGTCCTCCACAACAACGTGGGCCGAGAAGACGGGAACACCGGACGTGATGGTCCAGATATGGATGTCATGCACGTCCGTCACGCCGGCCACCGACAAAATGTGCTCGCGGATCATCTGCACCTCCACTCCCTTCGGGCTGGCTTCCAGCAGCACATCCACCACATCCCGCAGCAGGCTCCAGGCCCTCGGCAGGATCATCAGGGCAATCAGGACAGAAGCAATGGTGTCCGCCGCCTGGAAGCCGGTCAGCATGATCACCGCCGCCGCGATGATGACGGCCACTGAACCAAGGAGGTCGCCCAGCACTTCCAGGTAGGCGCCGCGGACGTTCAGGCTCTCATCCTGTGCCGTGCGCAGGATGACGAGCGACACCAGGTTGGCCACGGCGCCGAGGATGGCGGCAAAAAGCATGATGTCCGTCTGCACTTCCGGCGGCGCACCGAACCGGCGGACCGCTTCGGTGAAGATGACCACGGAGATCACGATCAGGATCAGTGCATTGGCCAGGGCCGCGAGGACTTCTGCGCGCTGATAGCCGTACGTCCGCTGGGCGCTTGCCGGGCGGCCCGCAATCCAGGAGGCGAGGAGGGCGATGGTGACGCCGGCCGCGTCCGACAGCATATGTCCTGCGTCCGCGAGCAGCGAGAGGGATCCGGACAGTACAGCGCCGATGATCTGGATGACCACCACGCCAAGCGTGATCCCCAGGACGGCCACGAGGCGTTTCCGGTGCCGCCCGGTGGCGGTGATTCCGTGGTTGTGGCTGTGCTCGTGTCCCATGCCTACAAGGCTAGCCCCAGCCCAGCTCGTGCAGCCGGTCATCGGAGATGCCGAAGTGGTGCGCGATCTCGTGCACCACGGTGACGGCCACTTCGTGGATCACGTCGTCCCTGGACCCGCAGATTTCAAGGATGGGTTCGCGGAAGATCGTTATCCGGTCCGGCAGGGAACCGGCCTCCCACCAGGAATCACGTTCCGTCAGCGGAACCCCTTCGTACAGTCCCAGCAGCACCGTGTCCGGGTCTTCGCCCGGTCCCGGCACGTAGTCGTCGTCGATGAAGACGGCCACGTTGTCCATGGCCCGTGCCAGTCGGTCCGGAATGCTGTGCAGGGCATCCTGGACGGCGGCCTCGAACTCGTCAGGCGACATGGTGAACCCGGACGGCTCACCCGGGCCGAGGGGCACAATCGGAAGCCCCGGCGGAAGGCTGGCTGGCATACTCCGACTCTAGCGCCGAAGTGGCCGCTGCCGTCCGCGGTCCCGGCTGCGGCGCCGGGTAAGCCCCACTCCCACCAGGCACACCAGGCCGCCCACCAGTGCCCAGGCGGTGGGGATCTCGCCAAGCAGGAGCCAGGAAATGAAGACCGTGGTGCCGGGGACCAGGTACGTGGTGGCGGCAAGCTTCCCTGCGTCCACCAGGGACAACGCATACGCCCAGGTGGTGAAGGCGATGGCGGTGGGGAAGACACCCAGGTACACCAGCCCCAGCGTGGCCTGTGGCGGGGCTGCCTGCACTTCGGACGCCAATTGGCCGGCGAAGGGCAGGCAGCACAAAGCTCCCACCACGATGCCAAACCAGGTTGCCTGGGCCGCCGGGAACTTCCGCACCACCGGCTTCTGGATGATGACGCTGACTGCGGCGAGCACCGCCGCGAGGAGGCAAAGCGCCACGCCGGCCAGGTCCGCCGTCGAACTTTCCCCGGAACGTGGCTGCCCGGACCCCAGGGCGATCAGCGCGACGCCTGCGAATGCCACGGTGCTGCCGATGAGCAGCCAGCGCGGGAAGCCTTCCTTGAGGAAGATGCCGGCCATGATTGCCACCAGGATGGGGTTGACGTTGATCAGCAGGGCGCTGGTACCGGCGTCGAGGATGTGCTCGGCGGCGTTCAGGGCCACGTTGTAGCCGCCGAACCACATCACGCCATAAGCAAGAATGGGCAGCCATTCACGTCCCCGGGGCAGGACCCGGCTCCTGAGCAGTTGCGGTACCACCAGGAAGGCAAGCACGACGGCGGCAATCGCCAGCCTGCCCAGGGTCAGGGAGCCGGGGGAGAAGTGGGGGCCAATGGCCCGGATTCCAACGAACGCCGACGCCCACAGGACCACCGTGACCACCATGGCGGCCAGGCCAAGGGCCGTCACGGGCTTCACTGCTGCTTGTGCGGTGGTCAGCGGTTCATGGGGACTGGTTTGCGGCATGAGACAAATGTACGGCGGCAACGGGCCGCTGGCTGGCGGAAATCGGTCACGCCGGTGTCCTCGGCTAGGATGCCCACTATGTCCTCCCCCCAGGCTCCTGCCCGTAATACCCCGCGCCTTGTCAGGAAGATCATCTGGATCCTGCTGGCCGTCATTGTGGTGGGCGGCGTCGCCTGGTACGCCCTCTTCACCGCCACCAAACCCCCGCAGGCCGCAGCCCCGGCCACCGGGGTGGAACAGTTGGTCCGGGCGGACAGCCACAGGCTCACCACGCCAAGCGAGGAAAAGGCGCAGTTGGTGGAATTCCTGGATTTCGAGTGCCCGTCCTGCGGCGCCATCCATCCTTTCGTGGAGGAGCTCAAAGCCGAGTTCGGTGACAGGATCACCTTCGTTAACAGGTACTTTCCGTTGTCTGCCCACCCCAATTCCGGCCAGGCCGCACTGGCAGCGGAGGCTGCCGCGCAACAGGGCCAGTACCAGCAGATGGCAGGCAAACTGTTCGACAGCCAGGCGCAGTGGGCCGGAAACCAGCAATCCCAGGCGCCCCTGTTCCGGACCTATGCCGGGCAGTTGGGCCTCAACCTCGAAAAGTTCGATGCCGCCGTCGCCGACCCGAAAACCGAGGAACGCATCCTGGCCGATATCGCCGACGGCAATGCCCTGGGCGTCAGCGGCACGCCCACCTTCTTCCTCAACGGGGAGAAGCTGACATTGAGCACCAAGGCGGACTTCCGGCAGAAGCTGGCCGACGCCGTCAAGTAGCGTGCGGTCCCCGGGGCTGCCTTCGCCGCCGGCCTTATCCTTTGCCAGCCCAGGCAAGCAGTTCTTCCACCGGCCAGGTGGTGATAATCCGCTCGGCCGGCACGCCGTTGCGGGCGGCCCGTTCGGCGCCGTACTGCAGGAAATCCAGCTGCCCGGGTGCATGGGCGTCGCTGTCGATCGAGAACAGGCAGCCGGCCTCCAGTGCCAGCTGGATCAGGGCATCCGGCGGGTCCTGCCGTTCCGGGCGCGAGTTGATCTCGACGGCCACGTGATGTTCCGCGCATGCGGCGAACACTTCCTTGGCGTCGAATTCGGACGGCGGCCGGGTTCCGCGTGAACCCTCCACCAGCCGGCCCGTGCAGTGGCCCAGGACATTGGTGTGCGGATCCTGGATGCCGCCGAGCATCCGGGCGGTCATGGTCTTCCTGTCCGCGCGCAGCTTTGAATGGACGCTGGCCACCACGATGTCCAGTCGGTCCAGCAGCTCCGGTTCCTGGTCAAGCTGGCCGGACTCCAGGATGTCCACTTCGATTCCTGTCAGGAGCCGGGTGCTGCCGCCGTTGCCGTTGACCGCCGCCACCACGTCCAGTTGGTCCAGCAGGCGTTCGGCCGACAGTCCGTTGGCGATGGTGAGGTTGGGGGAGTGGTCCGTCAAGGCGAGGTACTCCCGGCCCAGCACCTCCGCCGCAGCCACCATCAGCTCAATGGGGGAGCCGCCGTCGGACCATTCGCTGTGGCTGTGCAGGTCCCCCCGGAGCGCGTCCCTGATCCCGGCCCCGCCGGAGGCCAGCGGCTGGCCACCTTTTTCGCGGAGGTCGGCCAAATAGTCCGGAACCTGCCCGTCCACTGCCTGCCGGATCACCGCGAACGTCCGGTCCCCGATGCCCTTCATGGATTTCAACCGGCCCGTCCGGGCGCGTTCAGCCACCTCATCAGGAGACAGGGCGCTGATGGCCGCCGCGGCCTTGCGAAAGGCCTGGACCTTGAACGTGGCGGCGCGTCCGCGCTCCAGCCAGAAAGCAATCTCATTGAGCGCTGCGACGGCATCCATCCGTCCATCTTGGCCTGTACGGCGGCCAAACGGCGCGGTTTTTCGCCGATTTTGGATAATTCCTGATGAGGCCCTATAGTTTTAGAGTCCAGTTCGGAGAAACGCAAAGGACAAAGACGGAAAGCCTTGCTTGACGCCTTTTATTTTGTTCCGAACGGGTTCTGGCCCCCATCGTCTAGCGGCCTAGGACACCGCCCTTTCACGGCGGCGGCACGGGTTCGAATCCCGTTGGGGGTACGCAAGGAACTGGTCAAACAGGCTGAAAAAGTCTGGTAGGCTGGAAGCCTTGAAAAAAGCGGTAGAGATACTGCAAAAGCAAGAAACGCAAGGCCCTGTAGCGCAGTTGGTTAGCGCGCCGCCCTGTCACGGCGGAGGTCGCGGGTTCAAGTCCCGTCAGGGTCGCTCTGATTGTTGGAAGAAATTCCGGCCGTCATGGTGACTAGTCACCTAGGCTCTGTAGCTCAGTTGGTAGAGCGTTCGACTGAAAATCGAAAGGTCACCGGATCGACGCCGGTCGGAGCCACCACTGGGAAGCATCAGTTCTTCGGAACTGGTGCTTTTCTTCGTTTAACCCCCCCTTCGACGGGCGGTCGCCAGGGTCACAGTCGGCCGGGTTAGCCGGCTATTCGCCCCGTCGAGGCCCGCGCCTGCACCGTGCACTAACGATGACCCGAAGCGCCAAGCCCCAGACCAGGCTCCCGTTCTTGTTGAACCGCGGGCGGCAGTTGTGACCGCGGCAACAATAGGGC
The DNA here is from genome assembly GCF_001428075.1 of Arthrobacter sp. Soil764. GTDB lineage: Bacteria > Actinomycetota > Actinomycetes > Actinomycetales > Micrococcaceae > Arthrobacter. The sequence continues at coordinate 55,904 of NZ_LMSI01000023.1, forward strand.
TCCCGCTAGGGAAATCTTTGGGCCGCCGGTGAAACATTTGCTTAGTGCCAAACCGATGTGGCACGCGCGCGCGTTGGGTTGCGTAAGCGCTTGCACTCTACTCGCCGGTAGCCCGTTCCGGCCCACGAAACAGGGTTTGAACTGCCCGCGGCGCCCCGTCTAGCGTGGAGCGCGGCAGAGGGGAAGCATGCTTTCCATCGGCCAACAGGGCCGCACCCAGGCCCTGATCCCCCAACACAACGGCGTCCCTGATGACGCCTGCGGTGTTGCCGGGTCCGCGGTTGTTCCGGGGCATGGGCATACGCCCGTCTTCCACGAACAGTTACAACTCCGCGAGAAGAGCAAGAAATGCACAAGCACCCCCAACACCGGCTGCTGCGGTGGCGCCCGGCCGCCGCGGCACTGGCGGCAGCCGTTGCGGCCTCGGCCTTCCTGGCCGTCCCCTCGGCCCAGGCCAACGAGCCCTCTGATCCGCCCGCCGTCGAGCAGATGCCGGCCCCCACTCCTGGCTTCCCCCTGCCGACGCAACACACCCAGCAGGCTTTCGACCCGGCGTCGGACTTCACCTCCAAGTGGACCCGCGCGGACGCCAAGCAGATCATGGCGCAGAGCGACGAATCGGTTTCCCCGGGCACGAACTCCATGAGCCCGGACGTCACCATGCCGGAAATCCCCGAGGATTTCCCCACCATGAACGACGACGTCTGGGTCTGGGACACCTGGTCCCTGACGGACGAGAACGCCAACCAGATCAGCTACAAGGGCTGGGACGTCATCTTCTCCCTGGTGGCTGACCGCCATGCCGGCTACGGCTTCGACCAGCGCCACTGGAACGCCAGGATCGGCTACTTCTTCCGGAAGACCAACGCGGATCCGGCCAAGGACAAGTGGAACTACGGCGGCCACCTGTTCCTGGACAACACCTCCATCGGCAACACCGAGTGGTCCGGGTCAACCCGCCTCATGCAGGGCAACCACGTAAACGTCTTCTACACGGCCACCACCTTCTATGACGTGGCCGAGCGGAACGCAGGCGGCGGCGGAATTGCTCCTGACGCAGCCATTGCCAAGGCGCTGGGCAACATCCACGCGGACCAGAACGGCGTCACGTTCGACGGCTTCGAGCACACCAAGCTGCTGGAGCCGGACGGAAAGATGTACCAGACCAAGGCACAGAACCCCGGCTTCGCTTTCCGCGACCCCTACACGTTCGCCGACCCGGCCCACCCGGGCAAGACCTTCATGGTGTTCGAAGGCAACACCGGCGGCAACCGCGGCGACTACCAGTGCAAGGGCGAGGACCTCGGCTACCAGCCGGGCGACCCCCACGCCGAGAACGTCAACGACGTCCAGAGCAGCGGCGCGTACTACCAGACCGCAAACGTGGGCCTGGCCGTGGCGGACAACAAGGACCTCACCAAGTGGTCCTTCCTGCCGCCCATCCTCTCCGCCAACTGCGTGAACGACCAGACGGAGCGTCCGCAGATCTTCATCCAGAATGAGGGCGGCAAGAACAAGTACTACCTGTTCACCATCAGCCACCAGTTCACTTACGCAGCCGGCATGCGCGGCCCCGACGGCGTCTACGGCTTCGTGGGCGATGGCGTCCGCTCGGACTACCAGCCCATGAACAACAGCGGACTGGCGCTGGGGTCCCCCACCGACCTCAACCTGCCCGCCAACGCCCCGGAGAGCCCGTCCGCCAAGCAGAACGGCCGGCAGTTCCAGGCATATTCGCACTATGTTCAGCCCGGTGGCCTGGTGCAGTCCTTCATCGACAACGTCAACGGCGTCCGCGGCGGTTCCCTGTCGCCGACGGTGAAGATCAATTTCCGTGACGGCGTATCCCAGGTGGACAGGAGCTTTGGCCGGAACGGCCTCGGCCCGTTCGGCTACCTGCCCACCAACGTCAGGGTTGGCGGCGAGGGCCTCTACAAGTAGGCCGCACCGTCCCTGCCGGTCCATGGGGCACTGAGCTCCATGCGGCACTGATCCAGGCGGGGAGTCCTTCGGGGCTCCCCGCCTGTTCCTTTTCAACCCGTTTGTTCCCCGCGGGCTGCGGCCCGATTCCTTGACGGCAGGCCGCAGACTTTCCAGCGCATGTGCCGCGGCCTGGGGATAGGGTGGAAACAACAGAAGGGGGAGTGCCTGATGGAATACCAGAACCCACAACCCGTGGTGCCAAACCGTCCTGCGGCAAGCCCGGCTCCGGGTCCGGGCCGGACGGTAATTTCAGAGACTGCCGTGGCCAAGGTGGCGGGAATCGCCGCGCGTTCGGTTCCCGGCGTCTACTCCCTGGGTTCGGGCCCGTCCCGTGCCTTGGGCGCTATCCGCGACGCCGTTGGAAGTTCCGACCACGCTGCCGGCGTCCACGCGGAAGTGGGCGAAACGCAGGTGGCTGTTGATATCACCCTGGTGGCAAGTTACGGCACACCGCTTCATGCACTGGCCAACGATGTCCGCGCCGCTGTATACCGCGCCGTCGAGGAACTCGTGGGGCTGCAGGTCATCGAAGTGAATGTCGAGATCACCGACGTCTACGTGCCGCCACCGGTCAAGACGATCGCGCCCGCTGCACCCGAACGGGAGGCGCTGCTGTGAACCTCACCGTGGCAGGCACCGCCGTGGGCGCCTTCGTGGCCTTCATGTCCCTGCAGTTCGGCCTGTGGGGCTTCCTGGTCTCCCTGCTCTTCATGGCCATCGGCGCGCTCCTGGGCCGTGCCGCCGAAGGGAAACTTGACCTGCGCGGGGTGTTCGATGCCATCACCGGCCGGCGCTCGTCCTCATGAGCTCGCCCGCGCCCGTTGTGCGTGGGCAGGCGCAAAGCGGCCATAACCGGATCAGCACCCAGGCACTGACAAGCCTTGCCAAAGCGGCTGCGGCGCAGGCGCTCGGCGTGGACGCAGAGGACGTGAGGGCGGACTGGGCGGACGACGACGGCCTGCTGGCTTTGTCCCTCGTCAGCCCCATCAGCGTCCCGCCTTTGCAGTCCGTGGTACTGGATCCCGCAAGGGTGGACGCGTTCGGCGGGTCCATCTGGGACCGTACCGTCAGGGCCAAGGCAAGCATCCTGGCCACGGTTTCGGCATTGAGTGGTTCCCGGTTGAGCCGGGTGGACATCCGCATCAGCGGGGCAAGGATCAGCACAGGAGGACGGGTGCGGTGAGCAGCACAGTGGAAGACCGCCGGGCGGACGGCACACCGGGTAGAAGCAGCGGACCGGACATGCGCAGGATCTTGTTCCGCGAAACCCATTCCGCGCGGGCCGCGGTGTCCGTTGTTGCCGCTGTCCTTGTCCTGGTGCTGGCCGCCTACGGTGTCCTCGAAGCGGGAGTCCACGCCGTGGGCCAGCCGGCGTGGCTGATTGAGCCGCAGGTGGCGGCCCAGCGCATGGTGGATCTTCCTGCCGGAACCTCACCGCTGTTGCTTGCCTCGCTCGGTGCCGTGCTGGCGATGGTGGGCCTGATCTTCCTGCTCAATGGCGTCCTCCCGGGAAAGCGGGCCCGCCATCTCCTTGGCGGCGGACGGGGGGAGAGGCTCCCGGCCGTGGTGGTGGACGACGAGGTTATCGCATCCTCCCTCGCCCGCCGCGCCAGGCTGGCCGCCAATGTCACTCCCGAACAGGTCATGGTGGTTGTCTCCCAGCGACAGGTGCTGGTCAACGTCCGGCCCACCTCCGGTGTTCCCGTGGACCAGGACAGGGTGCTGGAAGCCGTCCGCGACGAGCTGGACCAGATGCTGCTGGAACCGGCACCGGTTCCCCGCATCAATGTCACTGCTTCCGGGGTGATCGGCGCATGAACAGCACGCCGGCGCTGCTCAACCGCATCCTGCTCACCGTGCTGGGCTTGATCCTGCTGGGGGTAGGCGTCCTGCTAGTGCTGCTGGCCACCCTTCCTCCGGTGGCCTCCTGGTGGCACTCCTGGTCAGCCGGGGCGTGGAACGGCATTAACCGGCTCTTTGACTCCACCCGGTTCCCCGGCCGCCCGGAAAGCTGGCTGTGGATCGTGGCGGCACTGGCGCTCCTGGCACTGATGGGGCTGATGGTGGCCTGGATTGCCCAGCAAGGAAAAGGGCGGTCAAACCTGCTGGCCGCCGAATACGATCCCGGCGACACCCCGGGCGATGTCCGGATTGGCGGCGGGGTAGCGGAACAGGCGCTGAGGCAGGCCCTCGAGGGACGACCGGACCTTGCCGGTGCAACCGTCACCACCTACGACGTGAAAGGCTCACCGGCGTTGAAGGTGCGCCTCCTGCCGCGCCAGGGCGTGGCCCCGCACCTGCTCGCAGCCGAGGTCGCCGGGCTGCTGGACGCCCTGGAAACTGTCGTGGGCAAGGAGATTCCCGTCCTTGTCCACATCGGGGCCGGGGCGCGGACCCGCTTCGGCCACGCCGAGCGGGTCCGCTGAAGTCTTTTTGCCGCTACATCCTCTGCAGATACACCGTGCAGTCCACCGGGACCTCACGCATTTCGGCCCAGTCTTCGGCCGGTTCGGGACCGCTGGACAGCACCACCACGTAACCTTCGGGCACGGGGGCCGAGGCGAAGCCCATGTTGGACAGCACCACCACCTGGCCGTTCCGGAACGCCAGCAGACCGCTGTCCGGCGCGTGCCCGTCAGTCCACTCCACGCTGCCGCGGCCCAGCTGCCGGGCTGACCTGAAGGCCAGGGCCGCCCGGTAAAGCTCCAGCGTTGAGCCCTCCTCGCCGTCCTGCTGGTCGGCGGCCAGGGGACCGAAGCTTTCCGGCTGGGGGAGCCACGGGCCGGGAGCGTCTCCGGACGGTGTTCCAGAGAAACCAAAGCCGGGTTGGTCCGCAGCCCACGGCAGCGGGACGCGGCAGCCGTCCCGGCCGATCTCCGCACCTTGGGTGCGGAAGAAGGTGGGGTCCTGCCTGGCGGAGTCGGAAAGGGTGGTGTGCTCCGGAAGACCCAGTTCCTCGCCCTGGTAAAGGTAGGCCGACCCCGGAAGCGCCAGCGCAACCATGGTGGCGGCCCGGGCGCGGGCAAGACCCAGGGCTGCATCGGGTTGTTCGTCTGCGGCACCGATGCCCTTGGGGAAAGTGGTGGGGTCTTTGAGCCCAAAACGGGTGCTGTGCCGGACTGTATCGTGGTTGCTGAGGACCCAGGTGCATGGCGCCCCCACGGATGCTGCAGCTGCCAGGGATGCGTCGATGGCCTCAGCCATGCGTTCGGCGTCCCAGCCGGCAAGCAGGAAATCGAAGTTGAAGGCTTGCTGCATCTCATCGGGCCGGACATACCTGGCGAGCCGTTCGGCCGGTTCCACCCAGGCCTCTGCCACCATCATCCGGTCCCCGCCATATTCTCCCAGGACCCGGTTCCAGTCGCGGTAGATGGCATGGACGCCGTCCTGGTCGAAGAACGGTGACGGCGGATACATCGGGGAGACAGCCCGGTGCGGTTCCTCGGCGTCGGTGTGGGCGTGGGGTGCATCACCGGGCAGGTGGCTCTCCCGGCGCGGAGCGGAGGTTCCTTCCACCATCGCAGCTGCCCCCTCCCAGTCCGGAAGTCCTGCTTCCTTGACCAGGCCGTGGGCAACATCCACACGGAAGCCGTCCGCGCCGCGGTCCAGCCAGAAGCGCAGTACCGAACGCATCTCCTCGTGCACGTCCGGGTTCTCCCAGTTCAGGTCCGGCTGCTTGGTGTCGAAGAGGTGCAGGTACCACTGGCCGGAAGATCCATCCGCCGCGGTCACACGGGTCCAGGCCGGGCCGCCAAAAATGGACTTCCAGTTGTTGGGCGGCCTCCTGCCGTCCCCGGATCCAGGGATCTCATCCTTGCCGTCCCGGAAGATGTAGCGGTCGCGTTCAGGACTTCCCGGCGCTGCCGCCAGCGCCTCCCGGAACCAGGCATGCTCGTCCGAAGTGTGGTTGGGCACCAGGTCAACGATGACCTTCAGCCCACGGCGGTGAGCTTCCTGCAACATGGCATCGAAGTCCGCCAGCGAACCGAAAAGCGGGTCCACCTGCCGGTAGTCCGCAACGTCGTAGCCGCCGTCGGCCTGCGGCGACTTGTAGAACGGCGACAGCCAGATGGCGTCCACGCCCAGCCCTTCGAGATAGGGGAGCCGGTCCCGGACGCCGCGCAGGTCGCCCATTCCATCACCGTTGCCGTCGGCAAAGGATCGCGGGTAGATCTGGTAGACCACGGCGTCGGCCCACCAGGGTGATGGCTGTGGTTGGGGCGCCGGAACGGATATGTCGGGCATTTGGTTCCCCTCTGATAACTTTTTGATGTAAACGCTTGCATTCCCGACAGCAACCTTACTAGTGTGATGGTCACCACATCAACCTCACCTAGCAAGCGCACTGTCGACTTACTTGTCACTCAGCGAGGAGCTTCAAGCTAATGAAAACCCCGAGATTCCTGCTTCCGGCTGCCACTGCCGGCATTCTGGCCCTTACGTTGACCGCCTGCGGGGGTGGAGGTGGAGGCGGCACCACGGGCGGTGGTGGCAGCGACGCTGAAGCCAACCTCGACGGCCGCGGCCCCATCACCTACGTCCAGGGCAAGGACAACAACAACGTTGTGCGCCCCTTCATTGAGAAGTGGAACGCGGCCCACCCTGATGAAAAGGTCACGTTCAAAGAGCAGACCGACCAGGCGGACCAGCAGCACGACGACCTCGTCCAGCACTTCCAGGCCAAGCAGTCCGACTATGACGTGGTCAGCGTGGACGTTATCTGGACCGCGGAGTTTGCGGCCAAGGGCTGGCTGCAGCCGTTGAAGGACAAAATGGCTATCGACACTTCCAAGATGCTCAAGGCACCGGTGGAAGCGGCATCGTACAAGGGCACGCTCTACGCTGCGCCCAAGGATTCCGACGGTGGCATCCTCTTCTACCGCAAGGACCTGGTCCCCAACGCGCCCAAGACCTGGGACGAGATGATGGGCATGTGCTCCATCGCCAAGCAAAACAACATCGGGTGCTACTCCGGCCAGTTCAGTAAGTACGAAGGCCTCACCGTTAACGCTTCCGAGGCCATCAACTCTGCCGGCGGTTCGGTTCTCAACAAGGACGGCAAGCCGAACCTGAACACGCCGGAAGCCAAGGCCGGCCTGGAGAACCTGGCCAAAGCATACGCGGACGGCAACATCCCCAAGGAAGCCATCACCTTCAAGGAAGAGGACAGCCGCCAGGCTTTCCAGAGCGGCAAGCTGCTGTTCCTCCGCAACTGGCCCTACGTCTACAGCCTGATGAGCACTGAAGGCTCTTCTGCCGTCAAGGACAAGTTCGGCATGGCGCCCCTGCCGGGCAAGGACGGCCCCGGCGCTTCCGCCCTTGGCGGGCACAACGCAGCCATCAGTGTGTATTCCAAGAACAAGGCCACGGCCTTGGATTTCATCAAGTTCATTGAGACCGAGGAAAACCAGAAGTTCTTTGCGAACCAGGCCTCGCTGGCTCCGATCCTGACGTCGCTGTACGAAGACCAGGCACTTGTGGCCAAGCTGCCTTATCTGTCTGTTCTCCAGACCTCGATCCAGAACGCCGTACCGCGTCCCGTGACGCCGTTCTACCCGGCAGTCACCAAGGCAATCCAAGACAACGCATACCCGGCCATCAAGGGAGAAAAGTCAGTGGAAAGCGCGCTTACTGATATGCAGAAGTCCATCGAATCCGCTGGTGCGGGACAGTAGTTCTGCCATGGCAACCGAACTAGGCCCGACGCCGGTTAAGAAGCCGGCGTCGGGCGGTACCCCCGTCCATCACGCGCCCAAGGGCGTAGGGGAGGACAACAGGATTGCAAGCCAGGGCCGGTGGGCATCCTGGCTCCTGGCCCCCACCATCGTCGCCCTGGGCGTAGTGATTATTTACCCCATCATCAGCGCCATCGTGATGTCCTTCCAGAAGGACGCCGGCCTGGATCCCGCCACCGGCCTCTTCACTGCAGGCGGCTCCGCGGGCATCCAGAACTACGTGAACTGGCTGGCGCAGCAGTGCTCAGCGCCGGGCGGCGGAACCGTAGCCTGCCCTCCAGGCACCCTGGGCGGCCAGTTCTGGTCCGCCACCGCCACCACCTTCTTCTTCACGATCGTGACGGTAACGCTGGAGACCGTACTGGGCTTCTGGATGGCCATGATCATGGCCCGCACGTTCCGCGGACGCAGTCTGGTCCGTGCCGCCGTCCTGGTGCCCTGGGCCATCCCCACGGCCGTGACGGCCAAGCTGTGGTTCTTCATCTTCGCCTTCGAAGGCATTGCCAACAAACTGTTCAACACCACCATCCTGTGGACGGGCAGCGAGTGGCCTGCCAAATGGGCTGTCATCATCGCGGACGTCTGGAAGACCACGCCGTTCATGGCACTGCTGATCCTGGCCGGCCTGCAGATGATCCCGGCCGAAGTCTACGAAGCAGCGAAAGTGGACGGCACCACTGCCTGGCAACGGTTCCGCCTGATCACCCTGCCGCTGGTCAAGCCGGCCCTCATGGTGGCAATCCTGTTCCGTACCCTGGATGCACTGCGCATGTTCGACCTGCCCTACATCCTCACCGGCGGTGCGAACAACACCACCACCTTGTCCATCCTGGTGATCAACCAAATCAGGCAAGGGTTCAACTCGGCCGCCGCGCTGTCCACCATCACCTTCATCATCATCTTCCTCGTCGCCTTCATCTTCGTCCGCTTCCTTGGCGCCAACGTGGTTGAGCAGAGCGGCGCCACCGGAAAGGGGAAGAAATGACCACGGCAACAGCAGACGCGTCTGCCCTGCGGGCCCGTCAGGACAAGGGACGCAAAACTGCGCAGAACCGCGAGAAGTGGGCGCAGGGGCGCACCTACATCAGCGCCGCCGTCATCCTGATCTGGTGCCTGGCACCGGCGTACTGGATGGTAGTCACGGCGTTCCGTGACGTGGGCTTCACCTACGACACCTCGATCCTGCCCACCCATGTCACCCTGGACAACTTCAATACAGCCTTTGATACGTCCTTCGGCAACAGGTTCGGCCAGGCACTGCTGAACAGTGTTTTCATCGGCGGGGTGGTTACCGCCATCTCGCTGCTGATCGGCGTATTTGCGGCCTACGCCCTGGCCCGGCTGAACTTCCGGGGCAAGTTCCTGGTGCTCGGCTTCATCCTGGGAGCGTCCATGTTCCCCGGCGTCGCCCTGATCACCCCGCTCTTCCAGCTGTTCACCAACATCGGCTGGATGGGCAGCTACCAGGCCCTGATCATCCCCAACATCTCCTTCGTCCTCCCGCTGACGGTCTATACCATGACCTCGTTCTTCCGGGAAATGCCGTGGGAGCTGGAGGAATCGGCACGCGTTGACGGCTGCACCCAGGGCCAGGCCTTCCGCAAGGTCATCATGCCCCTGGCAGCACCGGCGATCTTCACCACGGCCATCCTGGCCTTCATTTCCTCGTGGAATGAATTCCTGATCGCCAGCCAGCTGTCCAGCGACGCAACCCAGCCGGTGACGGTGGCCATCGCCAACTTCGCCGGTGCCCAGCCCAACCAGATCCCGTACACGGCCATCATGGCCGCGGGCACCATTGTCACCATCCCGCTGGTGATCCTGGTGCTGGTGTTCCAGCGCAAGATTGTCGCCGGCCTGACGGCTGGTGCAGTCAAGTGACGCACAACGGTTCCCGCCCCCGCACACCGGGGGCGGGAAACCGCAGCAAGCTGGTCCGCTCCGGGGAGGACTTCGACATCATCATCGGTTTCCTCGCATTCTGGGCGCTGGTCCTTTTGGTCGTCACCGTGTGGATGGAAGTCACTGCCCAACCGGCCCTCGGCTGGGCCCTGGGCCTGTTGGCAACACTGCTGGCGCTGTACGGAATGGTTCGGCTGCGCCGAAAGCTTCCCGCCCGCAGATAGGGCTGATGGCGGCGGCTTCGTGCTGCTGTCATCTTTGCCCGGGTTATCACCGCCCGGCCGCGGAATGGGAAGATTCATGGCCGGGGGTAAACGCAGGGCTGTTCGGCCCTACGCCGAAAAGGAGTTGAAGAGGGGACACGGTGGCACGGACAACGGAAAGGTCCCAGCGGGGCGGCCATAACGGCGTCAGCATCGAGGACGTGGCGGCAGCCGCCGGGGTCTCAACAGCCACTGTCTCCCGGGCCGTACGCGGTCTGCCACGTGTCTCGCCTGCCACCCGGGAAAAGATCCTGGAGGTGGCCGGGAACCTGGGCTACGTCGCCTCCTCCTCCGCCTCCGGCCTGGCCACCGGCCGGACCAAGACCATCGGCGTCCTGGCCCCGTTCGTCAGCCGCTGGTTCTTCTCCAAAGCCATCGAGGGCGCCGACCGCGAGCTGCACGCCCGGCACTACAACCTCTCCCTCTTCAACCTCGGCGGCCACGGCAGCAACCGTGAACGGCTCTTCAGCAAGACCATGGTCTACAAACAGATCGACGCCCTGCTGGTGTTGTGTATGGCGCTCAGCCACGAAGAGATTGAGCACCTGCAGAAAATTGACATCCCGCTGGTTGTTGTTGGCGGCCACGTTGAGGAATGCCCCTACATCGGCATCGACGATTACGCCGCCGCCTCCACCGCCGTCCGGCACCTGATCGACCTGGGCCACCGGGACATCGCCCTGCTGCATGGCGACGATGAGACCGACCTGAACTTCGACGTCCCCCGGGTTCGCATCCTGGCGTTCCAGGACGTGATGGCCGCAGCCGGCCTGCCCACCCGGCCGGAATGGGACGAATGGGGAGACTTCACGGTCCGCAGCGGCCAGGAAGCCTTCCGCCGCCTGTGGTCCCGTCCCGGCCAAAAGCCCACCGCAATCTTCTGCGCCTCCGATGAGATGGCCATGGGCGTCATCTTCGAGGCCCACCGCGTTGGCGTCAACGTGCCGGGCGAACTGTCCGTCGTGGGCATCGATAACCACGACTTCGCCGACGCCATGGGCCTGACCACCGTGGGGCAACGCCCCGACGAGCAGGCCGAACTGGCCACCAAGATGCTGCTTGACGAACTGGACGGCGAGACCGGAGCTGTCCACTCCGCCGTCGCGCCCCATGAGCTGATCATCCGGCGCACCACCGCACCCCCAAGAAACTGAAGGGTGAGGAATTGACGAGCGGTCAGGACGCGCGGGCCAGCTGCCGGATGGGGATCCAGCGGGAGGCGAGCCGGCGGTAGGCCGCCGCGGCCCCGGTCATGTCACCCTCCGCGAGGCACTCGATGCCCAGCCGGATATCCATGGGCGATTCGTCAGGGTAGACCTTGTCCGCCACGGCCCCGTAGTCCAGTTCCACCATGGAGTTCACGTGGAACTGCTCAAGCCACTCCGTCAGCTGCGCCAGGTCATCGAGCATGTCCAGGTCCGGGGCGGCGAGTGCCAGGTTGGCCACCGCATAACGGGCCCGCTCCAAGGCATCGGTGATGGATGCCCAGACCCGCACGGTAAGGATGCGTCCCGCGGCTTCAACCACATCCTTGCGGTCCGATTCCATGAACAGTGAGAACCAGCTGAACGGGATTCCCCAGGTGGACGCCCTGGTGTGCACCCGGATGGATCCGTCCCGGGCCTTCGCTTGGTCAATCCGCTCCTGGTGCCGGTCACGCTGCTCCTCAGGGATCAGCAGTTCGGCCAGCGGACCGTGGATTCCCTCCATCAGGGCGTTGGCCGCCAGCCCGGCCCGCAGGACCAACTGGCTGGGGCAGTACAGGAGGACAGGCTCGGTGTCGGCGCCAGCACCGTCGTCGGACGTTCCGCCATCCGGGGCCGGCGCGGTGGTGACGCGCACCAGGTCCGTGCGGCCGGTGGGGAAGGGGTCGCCGCCGGAGCGGGTGATGCGTCCCAGCGAGGCGAGCAGTTCAGCGTTTTCGACGGCGGCACGCGAGACGGCCTGGGCACCCGCTGCCTGGATGGCCGGGCGTTGTTCCTCCGGGAAGGCTTCCAGGGGTTCGTAGACGCGCAGGGTTGAGGAAAAAGGCAGGCCGGCCTGGCCCCGGTAGAGGTTTCCCGTCATTACGGTCTCCTTGGATGGGTCCAGGTTGCAGTCATCAGTCCGCCAGTTCCACCAGCACGGGAGCGTGGTCTGAGGCGCCCTTGCCCTTGCGTTCCTCGCGGTCAATCGAGGCGCCGGTGACGCGTGCGGCCAGGGCGGGGGAGGCCAGGATGAAGTCGATCCGCATGCCTTCCTTCTTGGGGAACCGCAGCTGCGTGTAGTCCCAGTAGGTGTAGACGCCGGGGCCCGGAGTGTAGGGGCGCACCACATCGGTATAACCGGCTCCTTCGAAGGCGTGGAACGCCTCCCGCTCCGGGGGGCTGACGTGCGTGGCCCGGTTCCTGATGAACAGGTCGATGTCCCAGACGTCATCGTCGAAGGGGGCGATGTTCCAGTCGCCCATCAATGCCACCTGCGCCTGCGGGTTGTCCGTGACCAAGGCCTGGGCGTGCGTTTTGAGGCTTTCCAGCCACTTCAGCTTGTACGGCATGTGTTCGTCGTCCAGTGAACGGCCGTTGGGGACGTAAAGGCTCCAAATGCGGATGCCGCCACAGGTGGCAGCCATGGCCCGGGCTTCCTGCACGGGATCCTTGCCGGCCTTGCCAAACGAGGGCTGGTCCAGGAACGTCCGCTCCACGTCCTCCAGCCCCACCCGGGAAGCGATGGCCACGCCGTTCCACTGGTTCACCCCGAAGTGGGCCACCTCGTAGCCCATCCGTTCAAAGAGCTCCCAGGGGAAATTGTCGTCCTTGCACTTGGTCTCCTGGATGGCCAGGACGTCGCAGTCGCTGCGCTGGAGCCAGGCTTCAACGCGGTCGGCGCGGGCACGGAGCGAATTCACATTCCAGGTAGCTATCTTCACGGTTCCTAACTTACCTTGGCGGCCGCACGCCCGCTAAAGCCTTGGATGCCCCCACGCCCACGATCCGGCGCGGTTGGTTACGGGTATGAAGCGGCGGGTATATTCGCAACAGAATGACCTGGATCACTCATCCGGCCACCATGCGAAGGAGCACCCAGCCGATGACAGCAGCCACGGACAACACAACGCACAGCGAAGCGGAGAGCGCAGGCGCGGACGTACTCTTTGAACGCCGCGGCCCGCTGGGCGTGATCACCCTCAACCGGCCCAGGGCGGTCAATGCACTCACCGCGGGAATGGTGGACCTGCTCCTGCGGCAGCTAACCGCATGGGCAGGGGACGACGGCGTGGCCGCCGTCCTGGTGCAGGGCGCCGGGGAGCGGGGCCTGTGCGCGGGCGGAGACATCGTGGCCATCTACCAGGACATGCTGCACGGCGGAAACGCGACGGCGGATTTCTGGCAGACCGAATACCGCCTGAACTCGCTGATTGCCCGGTACCCCAAGCCCTACGTGGCCCTCATGGACGGGCTGGTCCTGGGCGGCGGGGTGGGGATCTCCGCGCACGGGGACGTCCGCGTGGTCACCGAGCGGACCAGGATGGGGATGCCGGAAACCACCATTGGCTTTGCGCCGGACGTCGGCGGGACCTTCCTGCTTGCACGTGCACCAGGGGAATCCGGAACCCATGCCGCCCTGACGGGAGCGCACCTGGGAGCGGGGGATGCCTTGTTCCTGGGCCTTGCGGACCATTACGTTCCGTCGGACGCGCTGCCAGGCCTCGTGGCTGCGCTGGAGCATGAAAGTCCGGACGCCGCCGTCGCCCGTTTTGTCGAGGAGCCGCCAGCCTCGGTGCTGGCCGGGCAGCGGGAGTGGATTGATGCCTGCTACGCCTCGGACGACGCAGGGGAAATCGTCGCCCGGCTTCGGGCCTGGACCGGGCCCGGGGAGGCAGAAGCCGCGGAAGCCGCCGCCACGATCGAAGCCAAGTCGCCTACCTCGGTCAAGGTCACCCTGGCGTCCCTGCGCCGCGCCGCCGCCCTGACCTTGGACGAATCGCTGGCCCAGGAGTACCGGGCAGGAATCCGCTTCCTGGCCGGACCTGATTTCCGCGAAGGAATCCGCGCCCAGGTGGTGGACAAGGACAGGAACCCGCACTGGAAACCTGCCACCCTGGCAGAGGTGCTTCCCGGACAGGTGGACAGGTTCTTCCAGCCCCTGGACGGCGGGGAACTGGATTTGCACCCACAGGCTGAACGGCGCTCCCTGCCTGAACAGAACCCGCAGCCTGAAGTGCAGGGAAAGGAGGCGGACCGTGCCTGAAAAGAGCAGGGTGGCCTTCCTGGGCCTGGGCCACATGGGCGGTCCCATGGCCCTGAACCTGGTCCGCGCCGGTTACCGGGTGGCTGGTTTCGATGTGGTGCCCGAAGCCCTCCAAGCGGCCCGCGCCCAGGGCATTCCGGTGGCAGGGAGCGCCCTGGAGGCGGTGGACGGTGCCGACGTGGTCCTCACCATGTTCCCCAGCGGCGGCCACGTCCTGGATGCCTACCTGGGCGGCCCTGACGGACCCGGGCTGCTGGCCGCGGCAGCCGCTGGAACGATCTTCCTGGACTGCTCCACCATCAATGTGGACGAGGCCCGGGAGGCCGCCCGGCTGGCCATCGAAGCGGGCCACCGTTCCGTTGACGCCCCCGTCTCCGGCGGGGTGGTGGGGGCCGAGGCAGGCACCTTGACGTTCCAGGCCGGCGGCGACGTGGCGGATTTCCAGGCGGTGTTGCCGCTCCTGGAGGTCATGGGCAAGCGGGTGGTGCATTGCGGCGGGCATGGAGCCGGCCAGGCCGCCAAGATCTGCAACAACCTCATCCTGGGCGTCTCCATGATTGCAGTCAGCGAGGCTTTCGTGCTCGGCGAAGAGCTGGGCCTGACCCACCAGGCCCTGTTCGACGTCGCATCCGCAGCGTCCGGCCAGTGCTGGGCACTGACCACCAACTGCCCCGTGCCCGGACCGGTTCCCGCCAGCCCCGCCAACCGGGACTACCAGCCAGGCTTCGCCGCAGCGCTCATGGCCAAGGACCTCAATCTCGCCGTCAACGCCCTGGACAGCACGGGGGTGGCGGGACAGATGGGACCGCTGGCCGCCCGCATCTACGATAGGTTTGCCGCGGAGGGCGGCGCAGGCCGCGACTTCTCGGCCATCATTACGGACATCCGCGACTCATCGCAGGTCCATGGACAGCACGACGGCGGTGACCCGGCAGGGGAGCGCGCCGGCACCCAGTTGCCGGACCGGCGCCGCACTACAACAGCACACGACGACGGGAGCCCCGAATGACGGAGTACGCCAACATCCTGGTGGAGCAGCAGGGCAGGGTAGGGCTGGTGACCCTCAACAGGCCCTCCGCGCTAAACGCATTGAACAAGGCCACCATGGAGGAGTTTGTCGCAGCCGTTACCGCCATGGATTCCGATCCCGGAATCGGGGCCGTGGTGATTACCGGCTCCGGCAAGGCCTTTGCAGCGGGAGCCGACATCAAGGAGATGGCGGACCAGGGCTACATGGACATGTACACGGCGGACTGGTTCCGGGGCTGGGAGGACTTCACGCGGCTGCGGATTCCCACCATCGCGGCGGTGTCCGGGTTTGCCCTGGGCGGCGGCTGCGAACTGGCCATGATGTGCGACCTCATCATCGCCGGGGACAACGCCAAGTTCGGCCAGCCCGAGATCAACCTTGGCGTGCTTCCCGGCATGGGCGGCTCGCAGCGGCTCACCCGTGCAATAGGCAAGGCAAAAGCAATGGATCTGATCCTGACCGGCAGGTTCATCGATGCGGAGGAAGCGGACCGGTGCGGCCTGGTGTCCCGGGTGGTGCCGGCGGAGGATGTGGTGAGTGAGGCCATTAAGGCCGCAGAAGTGATCGCGTCCAAGTCCAAACCGGTCACCATGGCCGCGAAAGAAGCGGTAAACGCCGCCTTCGAAACCGGGCTGGCCCAGGGGGTGCTGTTCGAACGGCGGCTCTTCCACTCCCTGTTCGCCACCGAGGACCAGAAGGAAGGCATGGCGGCGTTCACGGGGAAGCGCCAGCCTGAATTTCGGCACCGTTAAGCCGGGTGCCGCTTCCGGGGAACTGGTCCGGCGGCCTGTCCGGTTGCTTGCAGGGCGGCGGATGAACCGGCACGGCACGCTGCGCGGCGACCCGTAAGGTAGGGAAGACGGGCCGCCGCGCGGCCAAGGCATGCAGGCGGATGGGATGGGCGTATGTGGACAATCATGACCGGCGCAGCCAGCCCCACTGAGGGACTCACTGGAATCGTCGGCTTCGCGGCGAGGGCCATCGATACTCTGGGGGAGTGGGGCGTTGGCGGCTTCACGCTTGCCGAAACGGTGGTGCCTCCCATCCCCAGCGAGGTGATCCTCCCCTTGGCGGGCTACCTCGCCAAACAGGGCTCCCTGAACCTCCTCCTCGTCTTTGCCACCAGTACCCTTGGGGCGTACCTGGGTGCGCTGCTGCTCTATTGGCTCGGCGCCAAACTGGGGCTCGAACGGTCCATCCGGTGGTTGTCCAAACTGCCCTTGGTTGACCGAGAAGACTTCGAGCACGCGGCAGGCTGGTTCCGCCGCCACGGCAGGTCATCCATTTTCTTTGGCCGCCTGTTGCCCGGCGTCCGCAGCCTTATTTCGCTCCCGGCCGGGGCGGCAGGCATGCCCCTGGCCACCTTCAGCCTCTTCACGCTTGCCGGGAGCGGGCTGTGGAATGGCGCCCTCATCGGGCTCGGCTACCTCCTGGGCACCCAGTACCGGCTCATCGAGGAGTATTCCCGGTTCCTTAACTACGCCGTCTACGCCGCACTGGCCGTTGCCGTAGTGTTGCTCGTCATCCGCCGTACGAAGAGGGCCAGGGCTGGCCGCGCCGGCGCCAACCGCTGAGTCCCAGCCGCTGAGTCGCAGCCGCCCAAGCCCTGCCACAGCAGGCTTTCCGCGCTTAAAACCGGGCTGCCGGAACCTTGTCCCGCAGCGCGCCTCCCGATAGCATCGCACTGGTAAGCATACTTAGTGTTTTTGTTGGCGCCCAGGGAGCGCGGGACGGAGGCGGGATGCGGGTCAAGAAGGCAGTCGTGGTCATCACAGGAGCCTCCAGCGGCATCGGACGTGCCACGGCGCTCGAATTTGCGGACAAAGGTGCCCGTCTGGTCCTTGCCGCGCGCAGCGCCGGTGCTCTGGAAAGCCTGGTGCACGAGGTGGGCAAGCGGGGTGGAAGGGCGGTGGCGGTTCCCACGGATGTGACGGACGCCGACAGCGTTGACGCACTGGCGGCCCGTGCAGTGGAGGAGTTCGGGCGCCTGGACGTGTGGGTGAACAACGCCGCCGTCGGTGTCTTCGGCCGGATCACTGATGTTCCCCTGGCGGATTTCCGGCGCGTCCTGGACGTGAACATCGGTGGATACGTCAATGGTGCACGGGCCGCCCTGCCGCGGTTCCGGGCCCAGCGCTCCGGAGTCCTGATCAACGTCGGATCCATCGTGGGCGAGGTTTCCCAGCCCTATACCGCGGCTTACTCCATGTCCAAAGCTGCTGTCCGTGCCCTCAGCGTGAGCATCCGTTCAGAGCTGCAGTTGGACGGCAACCGCAAGGTGAAGGTCTGCACCGTATTGCCCGCGGCCATCGACACTCCCTTCTTCCAGCACGCCGCCAACTACACGGGACGGAAAGTGGTGGCCATGCCGCCCGTCTATGCGGCGGAGCGGGTGGCCCGAACCATCGTCAGCCTGGCAGCCAAACCGCGCCGCGAAGCCGTGGTGGGTCCGGCCGGCCGGCTGCTGGTCCTCCAGCACAAGCTCACGCCGGCCAAAGTGGAAGGGGCCATGGCCGTACAGGTGGAGAAAACCCACCTGTCCCGGAAGAAGCCGGCAACAGCCTCGACGGGAGTCCTCTATGAGCCGTCGGGCCATACCCGCAAGGCCGCGGTCAGCGGTGGCTGGCACGGCGGACGGCGGACGGGGCGGCGCAGGATGGTTGTTGCCACGGCGGCGGCCGGGGCCGCCGCCGTGCTGTGGAGGCGCAGCCGCTGACGCTGACGCCGCCGCCGCCGTCGCCGTCGCCCTAAAGGAACTTCGCCGCGAAACTGCGAAGCGCTGCCCGGACGAAGCCGGCCCCTTCCACCCCGCCGTAATTGGCGGCGAAGCGCGGGTCGTCCACGTACATGTCCGCCAGCCCCAACACATATGCCTTGGTGTCGCCGCCGTGGTCGGCTGCGGGAGTACCGGGAATGGACTTCAGCCACGCGACGTGCCGGGCTGCCAGCTCCCGCGCTTCCGGACCGTCCGCGGCCACTCCGGACTGGGCCGCAGCGGCCCAGTCCCGGCCAAGAGCCTCCACCCTGGACTTCCATTCCCGCTTTTCGTCCGCCGGCATGCCGCGCCACCAGGCGTCGGATGTCGCGTAGGCATCCTTGCCCCACCGTTGCTCCACCTCATCCTTGTACTGGGTGTGGTCGAAGCCCTCGAACATGTCCTCTGCCATCAGTTGGCCTCCTGCCCTTACTGTTTCGATTGTTTGCCGCACCGACTGGATCTGCCGTGCCAGCCGCTGCTGCTCCTGGCCAAGCCAGTCGAGATGGCGGGTGAGCGCGGTGACCGGATCGGTGTGGCGGTGGAAGACTTCCGCGATGGCCGGCAGGCCCAGTCCCAGCTCCCGCAGCAAGAGAATGCGCTGCAGCTGAAGGAGGGCGGCGCCGTCGTAATAGCGGTAACCATTGCTGCCCACCCGGCTGGGCTTCAGCAGTCCAATGTCGTCATAGTGGCGCAGCGTGCGGCTGGTGGTGCCGGCAATCCTGGCGACGTCCTGGATGGACCAGTCCCGTCCGCCCGTTGCGGGGGTTTCTTCCATGCTCCGAGCCTAGGGTTTGACGCTGCGTCAAGGTCAAGGGCGCCGGTCTGTCAGCGGACCTGGCGCCCCCGCGGAGAGCGGCGCCGTGCCTGGGCAACCAACCGGGTGAAAGCGAAAACGAAGACCGCCTCGAACACCAGCATGAGGCCGGTCAGCAGCCACTGTTGCCGGCTAATGAAGACGATGCATCCGGTCAGGGCCAAAATGGTTCCCAGCGCCAGCGCGTAAACGGCAAAACCGACGGCCACCTTGGCGCTGCGTACCCCGGTGCGGAAGCCAAAACCGTGCGGCTCCCCGCCGGGTTGGCCCGGCACGCGATCCGGCGCGGCGGGTCCGAGGGCGTCAAACTCGTCCCAGGGATCCCTGTCCTCTTCCTGTCCGGTCATGGATCAATTATCCCAAAAGGAGAACCGGGGTGCGGTGACCATAAAAAATCAGCGGCCCCGACAACGGCGGCGCACAAAACAGCGGCCCGTCCACCTGGGGTGGAGGGGCCGCTGGATGGGGTCCCGGCAGTTGCCGGAGGCCGCCGAAGACTTAGAGCGGGCGGATGTTCTCTGCCTGCGGACCCTTGGGGCCCTGGGTCACATCGAATTCGACCTTCTGGTTCTCGTCCAGGGAGCGGTATCCGCTGGAGGCGATTGCCGAGTAGTGGGCGAAAACGTCAGCGGACCCGTCATCGGGGGCAATGAAGCCAAAACCCTTTTCGGCGTTGAACCATTTAACTGTGCCTGTTGCCATGGCTGCATTCCTTCATGTGACTCTGATTCTCTCTCCGGGGATCATCCCGGAGTGTGCGGAGAACGTCCCCCGCAGTCCCCAACGTACGGGGCGCGGGGCCATGGTGCAAGGGTATTGGCCATAAAGCCCTGTTACCGCATCCCCTCGCGGCGGATCGCGGTGGCAATCGCGGCCGCCCGGGTATCCACACCGAGCTTGGCGTAGATGTGCGCCAGATGGGTTTTGACGGTGGCCTCGGAGATAAAGAGCCGCCGCCCGAGTTCGCGGTTGCTCAGGCCCTCGGTGAGCAGACTGAGCAGTTCGGCCTCACGGGGGGTGAGCACCTCGTCCGGGTTGCGCAGCTGCTGGAACAACCGCGAGGCCACCGGCGGGCTCATCACGCTCCTGCCCTGCACCGCGCCCCGGATGGCGGCAAAAATCTCCTCCGGGGCGGCATCCTTCAAGAGGTAGCCCATGGCCCCGGAGTCCACTGCCCGGACAATATCGGCATCCGAGTCGTAGGTGGTGAAAACCAGGATCGCCTGCCGGCTGTCGAGATCCCGGATCCGCCTGATCGCTTCGATTCCATCCATGCCCGGGCCCATGGCAAGGTCCATCACCACCACCGCCGGGGAGTGCACGCGCACCAGCTCCAACGCCTCCCCGCCCGATGATGCCTCGGCAACGACTTCCATGTCAGGCTGGGTTCCCAGAAGCGCACGCAGGCCGCTCCGGACCACCAGGTGGTCGTCCACCAGCAGGACCGTGATTCTGCTCATTTAGCAGCCTCCAACGGCAGTTGCGCGGCCACGATGGTCCCTTCGCCGGGAGTGCTTTGCACTGAGAAAAGGCCACCCAGCTGCTCCACCCGCTGCCGCATGGCCCGCAGGCCGTACCCTCCGGCGCTCGACGGCGGAGCTGCCGCCGCTGGGTCAAAACCTGCGCCGTCGTCATATATGTCCAAAGTGACGGAGTCGGGCAGGAAGCCCACCGTCAGGGCCGCAACTGTTGCCGAAGCGTGCAGCGCGATGTTGGAGGCCGCGCTCTGCACCACCCGCAGCAGCGCGTGCCGTACGTCCGGCGGGACCGGCCCCGGCGCGCCCGTCACCGTGAGGGTGGCTTCCGGCACGTACTGCCGGGCAGCAAGCAGCAGCGCCTCCGGCAACGGCGTTGATTCCAGCCCAGGGGAGGCAAGCTCGTGTACCAGGCTGCGGGTTTCCGCCAGGTTGGTGCGGAGCAGGCCGGCGGCCTGGTGAAGATCCTCCTGCGCTGCCGCGCCCGGCCACGCACGGCCCGCCGCTTCGAGCAGGAGCAGGCTGCTGGCCAGGCCCTGGGTGACGGTGTCGTGGATTTCACGGGACACCCTTTCCCGTTCGGCGATGGTGCCCGCACGGCGTTCACTCGCCGCCAGCTGGACCTGGGCACGCGAAACCTCCGCGTTCAGGCGGCGCTGCTCCTCGGCGTCGTGCTGTATCCGGTCGTAGATAAGCGTCAGCATCACTCCGACTGCCACAGGTCCCAGCAGCATGGCTACGTCTGTGCCGTTGCCCAACCGAAACAGTCCGGCCGCGGTTGCCAGGGTGATGGCACCCGCCAGGACGTAGGACGCGGCACCGCGCAGCACACTCCTGCACAGGAAGAAAAGGGCGAAGGAACACCACGCGAAGCTCGGAGCTGCCACTACCAGGACCGCCCAGACCGCCACCAGCGCAACCATCCACGGGGCAGGGTGCCGGTCCCGCAGCGGGAGCAGGGCCACGACGGCGTACAGCAGGCAGGCGGCGGCGGCGAGTCCCAGGACCACAAGGTTGTCCGCCGGGGAGTGCCTCATGACGTACCGCACCACCGATGCCACCAGGAGCACTGCGAAGCCTAGATGGACTGCGGCCTCGATGCTGCCCAGGCGTTCCTTGGGGGTGGGCGGCGCCGGACGGGACCCGTTGCCGTCGGCTGCAACGGCGGCCGCGGGGCCCGTGGTTGGGATGGTGTCTCTGCCAGGCATGCGGGGTCCGGATCTCATGGTTGGATTCACTGCCTTCCATGCTAGGGCTCCAGGGCGGTCCGGTCCCTCAGCCTTTTGGCTGATACGGCTGGCCTTTCGGGCCAGCCAGGGACAGACGAACGCCCGATGCGGCGCCAACCGCGGCCCTGAAGGATGGAAACCGGCAACAAGGACCACCCAACCCAAGGAACGCATTATGAACAAGTCCCACAAAGTACTCGCCGCCGCAGCAGCCGGGGCAATCCTGGTGACGGCCGGAGCCACCGCAGCCGCCAACGCCGGTACTGGCCGTGTCAGCGGCCCTGAAACACCCGCCGTCGTACCTGCCGTTGATGTCCAGCCAGCGCCGGAGACGGTGGTGCAGCAGAACCGCATCTCTGCCACAGCCTCCGCCCAGGCTGTCTCAGCGGCGCTCGCCAAGTGCCAGGCGGACAAACTGCCGTTCGTCACCGTTGCACTCGTTGACCGCTTTGGCACCGTCCAGGCACTGCTGCGGGGAGACAACGCCGCTGCCCACACCATTGAGGCCGCCAAGCAAAAGGCCTACACCGCCGCGGCCTTCGGCACCCCCACCAGCGAGCTGGCCAAGCGCGTCAACGGCAACGGCCCCTCGATCGCGGACCTGCCGGGAACCCTCTTTTTGGCCGGCGGCGTCCCGCTGAAGGTCAACGGCGTTTCCGTGGCCGGCATCGGTGTGGGTGGAGCGCCCGACGGTGCCCTGGATGAAGCCTGCGCCACCGCCGGGGCGGACGCCATCGCCGCCGCCGGAACTGCAAAGTAGGCTGCGCCTATGGGGCGGTACCGCACCGGGGCATTGCTCATTACCGGCATGGGCCTGGCCATGTTCCTGGCCGGCTGCCAGGCCAGCCCCGGTGAACCTCAAGAAGTAGACTCTCCGCCATCCGTTGACTCTGTCAGTCCCGGCGGCCCGGGCACCGCCGTGCCATCTCGTGACGGCACTTCCCCGACGTCGGCTCCCGCCACCTCCGCTGCTGCCCTTTCAACCGCTGAGCAGTCGCAGCTCGACCAGGAGTTGATTGCTGCCGCGAAAGCCAACAATGCGCCCTTGGTAGCCCAACTCATCAGCCGCGGAGGGGACGTCAACGCCAAGGACTCCATCCAGGATTCGGCATTCCTGTATGCGGGTGCCGAGGGCTTCAATGAGGTGCTGCAGCTGACCCTGGCGGCCGGGGCGGACGTGGCCGCAACCAACCGCTACGGCGGCACTGCCCTGATCCCCGCCAGCGAGCACGGGCACGTGGAGACGGTCAGGATGCTCATTACGGCCGGCGTCCCCGTCAACCACGTGAACAACCTGGGCTGGACCGCCATGCAGGAGGCCGTGGTGCTCAACAACGGCGGCCCGCGTCAGCAGGAGGTGGTGCGGCTCCTCCTGGAAGCCGGGGCAGACCCTGCCATCCGCGATCCGGAAGGGCGGACGGCCCTGCAGAACGCGGAGCGGCTCGGTTTCAAGGAGCTCGCGGCGGCGATCCGCGGCGCTGCCTAACCTATCCGGGCCCCACTGGCCGTCGTGGGGCACTTTGGCACGGACACGCCGTCGTTATTGCCGGGAAGGGCCGCCGGCGGCGTCAAAGTGCCCCACGATGGCGGGCCCCACCGCAGGATGCTAGACGGCTTCGAGGATGCTCACGTAGTTGGCGATGCCCACGCCGCCCATGTTTTGGACGGCAGCCCGGCGCGGGGCGGCCAGCTGCATGTCCCCGGCTGTCCCGGTCAGCTGCATGGCTGCCAGGACGTGCTGGGAAACACCGGTGGCACCCACGGGGTGGCCCTTGGACTTAAGGCCGCCGGAGACGTTGATGGGCAGCTTGCCGTCCCTGAAGACCCAGCCTTCCTTCAGCGCGCGGGAGCCCTGGCCGGGTTCGGTCAGGCCCATGGCCTCGTACATGAGCAGTTCGGCGATGGTGAAGCAGTCGTGCACCTCGGCGAAGTCCAGGTCTTCCAGCCCGACGCCGGCCATCGCCAGGGCGCGCTGCCACGAGACGCGGGTGGCTTCGAAGGCGGTGGGGTCGCGGCGTGCGGCGGGGAAGAAATCGTTGGCCTGGCCGAAGCCGGCAAGCCGAACGGGGGCCGTGGCGCCGCCGGTGGGTGAAACGGACAGCACGACGGCGGCCGCTCCGTCGGAGACAGGGGAACAGTCCGTGCGGCGCAGGGGATCGGCCACCATCGGGTTCTTGTCTGAAACGGTTTGGCAGAACTCCTCGCCGAGGTCCTTGCGGAGCTGGGCGTACGGGTTGTCCACACCGTTGCGGTGGTTCTTCGCCGCGATGGTGCCCAGGACGTCGCCCAGGTTCCCGTCGGCGTCGTAGCGTTTGGCGTAGTGCTTCGCGACCTCGGCGAAGAGCCCGGTGAAGCCGGTGGTGGAAGGCTTGCCGGCCATGTCATAGTCCGCGCCCAGCAGTCCGGCGCCCACCACATCCGCTCCCGCGTGGGTCATCTTCTCGGCGCCGATCACCAGGACAGTCCTGGCGGTGCCGGCCAGCAGTGATTTGGTGCCCTGCTGGAAGGCGGCCGAACCGGAGGCGCAGGCGTTCTCCACACGGGTGGACGGGACGTTGGCCAGGTCGCGGGAGACCTGCAGTGCCAGGGAGGAGGGAAACGCCAGCGGCATCATGCCGGAGTTGAACTGTCCCACGTAGATTTCGTCGACCTGGCCCGGTTCAACGCCCGCGCTGCTGATGGCGTCCGTGGCCACCTGGACGATGAGGGATTCCAGGGTATCGTCGCTGAGTTTCCCGAATTTGCTGTGCCCCCAGCCCGTGATCAGGACATCCTTGCCGAACTGGTTCTTGAGGCTCATGCTGTGGCTCCTTCAAAAGTGGGCGTTGAGTCGAGGGAGGGGGCGACGTCGAACGCGGCTTCGGTCTTTTCCCGGATCTCCTCCGCGGTGACCCCCGGAGCAAGCCGGGTCAGCGTGAGCCGCCGTCCGCCGTCGTCCGCCTTTTCAAGGTCGAAGACCGCAAGGTCGCTGATGATCCGGTCCACACAGCTGAGCCCGGTCAGGGGGAGCGTGCACTCGCGGACGATCTTTGCGGTGCCGTCCTTGGCGTTGTGTTCAGTGAGGACCACTACCCGCGGTGTCCCGGCCACCAGGTCCATGGCGCCGCCCATGCCCTTGACCATTTTTCCGGGGATGGTCCAGTTGGCCAGGTCCCCGTTGCCGGACACCTGCATGGCACCGAGGATGGCCACCTTGACGTGCCCGCCGCGGATCATCCCGAAGGAGGTGGCGGAGTCGAAGATACTTCCGCCGGGCAGTACCGTGACGGTCTGCTTGCCGGCGTTGATAAGGTCAGCGTCCTCTTCGCCCTCGTAGGGGAACGGGCCCATGCCCAGCAGCCCGTTCTCGCTCTGCAGGACCACCCGCACGCCGTCGGGCAGGTTGTTGGCCACCAGCGTGGGGATGCCGATCCCCAGGTTCACGTAGTCGCCGTCGTTTAGTTCTTCGGCCGCAATGGCAGCCATTTCATCCCTGGTCCATCCCATGGGGTTCTCCTTATGTGGTCTTGGCTCTACTTAGTTGGGTATTACCGGCGGCACGAACTCGAACGTCATCCCCAGCAGCCAGGCGAGCAGCAGCACCACCGGGAGGTGGAACAGGAACTGCTGGAACGTGAAGCCCACCAGGTCCCTGGCGCGCAGGCCCAGGACGGCCAGCAGCGGCAGCATGAAGAACGGGTTGATGAGGTTGGGCAGGGCCTCGGCCATGTTGTAGATCTGCACGGTCCAGCCGAGGTTCATGTTGACGTCGGTGGCTGACTGCATGACGTAGGGCGCCTCCACGAGCCACTTTCCGCCGCCGGAGGGCACGAACATGCCCAGGAGGGCTGTGTAGATGGCGATGATGACTGCGAACGCCCCGTTGCCGCCGATGCTGGTGAAGAAGTGCGCCAGGTGCTCGGAGACCGAGAGCCCGCCCGCGCCGGTGGCCTTGGTCAGGATGGCCGCCATCGCGGCATAGAGCGGGAACTGGACCAAAATGCCTGCGGTGGCGGGTACAGCCTTGGTCACCGACTGGAGGAACTTGCGCGGGGTTCCATGCAGCACCAGCCCCAGCATCAGGAAGACCAGCAGGTACCCGTTCAGCGAGCTGACCACGCTCAGGATGGGCAGAGTCAGCAGCTGGGACACCAGCCAGCCCAGGGTCAGTACCCCGGCCAGGATGGGCAGGACCCTGCTGTATTCGAGCCACTCGCCGGGCCGCGACTTTTCGGCCGGCGGCTCGGGCTGGTCATCAAGGTCGACGCCGAGATCGGCCGCGGTTTTGACGGCGCCGCCGGTGGGGGCTGAGAAGTGGGCGATGACGGTGGTCAGCAGCATCAGGATGACAAGGGTCAGCAGGGACTGCCAGGTGAAAATGGAGGTGCCGAAGTCCAGGACGCCGGTGATCTTCAGCAGCGCCGGGGGGATGGAGGCCTTTGTCGCCTGGAGCTGGGCCGCGGAGGAGGACATGCCCAAAGCCCAGACTGCGCCCAGCCCCATGAAGGCAGCCGCGCCCAGGGCCCGGTAGTCGACGTGCAGGTCCGCCCGGCGGGCCACAGCGCGCGCCAGGAGCCCGCCGAAGATCAGGCTCAGGCCCCAGTTCACGAACGACACCGACATGGACAGCACGGCCACGAAGCTGACAGCGGTGCGGGCGGAGTTTGGCACCTGTGCCAGCCGGTCAATCAGCCGGGCCACGGGCGGCGAGGTTGCCACGACGTAGCCGGTCAGCACCACCATGGCCATCTGCAGGGTGAAGGCGGTGAGGTCCCAGAAGCCGTTGCCGAACGAATCCACCACTGCCTTGGGCGAGGCGCCGATGGCCAAGGCTGCGACGGCCACCAGCAGCACGCCCGCCAGGGCAAAAATGTACGCGTCCGGGAACCACTTCTGCGTCCAGCCGGCCAGCTTTTCAGCCATCAGGGCCAAACCCTTCTGGCGGACGTCCTGGTGGTTGAACTGCGTAGTGGTCATTGCGGCGTTTCTCTCCATTGAGTGATGTTCTTCCGGTGTTGGCCGGCGGTCAGGCGGAGACCAGGCCGGCGCGCTGCCGGACGGTCCGCTGCTCGATGTCCTTGACCCGGTCCGTGGCCTGCACCAGCCGCTGGACAAAGACGCCGGGGGTCACGATGTGGTTCGGGTCCAGGTGGCCGGGCTCCACGATCACTTCCGCCTCGGCGATGGTCAGTTTGCCGGCGGTGGCAACCACGGGGTTGAAGTTCCGGGCGGTGTAGCGGTAAATCAGGTTGCCGTCCGTGTCCGCGGTGTGCGCGTGGACCAGGGCGACGTCGGCCCTGATGGCACGCTCCTGGACGTAGGTTTCGCCGTCGAACACTTCGTGCGGCTTGCCGTCGGCAACCAGGGTGCCCACGCCGGTCTTGGTGTAGAAAGCCGGAATGCCGGCGCCGCCGGCGCGGAGCCGCTCAGCCAGGGTGCCCTGGGGGGTGAACTCCACCTCAAGCCTCCCGGCGAGGTACTGCTCGGCGAACAGCTTGTTTTCACCGACGTAGGACGCAATGACTTTGCGGACCTGGCCTCCCTCGATCAGGATGCCCAGCCCTTTGCCGTCCACGCCCATGTTGTTGGACACCACGGTGAGGTCGCGGACGCCGGAATCACGGACAGCTTCAATCAGATCGGCAGGAATGCCGCTCAAGCCAAAGCCTCCTACGGCGAGGGTCATGCCGTCCTGCAGTGCCCCTTGCAGGGCGCCGGCGGCAGAAGCCTGGAGTTTCTTCATGTCGTCTCCTCATTGAGCGCGGTGGTGTCCACTACGTGGATACCGGGGATCTGAGTTTGGAGACTACGGGCGGGTCTGTAGGCCTGTCAATATTCCGTGCTGGCCCATTTACAGTGTGGACAGTAGCATTGCGCCTATCCATAATGTGGACACTAGGAGGGTTTATGTCGGTCATGCCGGTGCAGGGCGCGCAGGTGGTGACGCGGATCGCAGGGCTGATGCGGCTGGTGGGCCGGAGCGCGGAGGGAATGCCGCTCGTGGACCTCGTGCGGGAATCGGGCCTCACGCGTCCCACCGTCCACCGGCTCCTGACATCCCTTGCCGCGGAGGGCCTGCTGGACCATGACCCCGTCACGGGCAACTGGGTGCTGGGCCCGGAAATCCTGCTCATGGGCTCGGTCGCGTCGGCGCGGTTCCCCATGGAGGATATCGCACGGCCCAGCCTTCGCCGGCTGGCCCAGGCCACCGGCGAGAGCGCCTTCTTCTCCATCCGCCGCGGCGCCGGGACGGTCTGCCTGCTGCGTGAGGAGGGAAGCTTTCCGGTCCGGTCCTTCGTCCTGCACGAGGGGGTCCGGTTCCCACTGGGGGTTGCATCGGCCGGGACGGCCATCATGGCCTTCCTTCCGGAAAGCGAGCAGGAGGAGTTGCTGGGCCGCTGGGACGAACACGCAGGTGAGTTTGCCGGGAACCACACGCCCGAACTGGTGCGGAAGAACCTGGCCCGCACCCGGCTGGCCGGCTATTCGGTGAACCCCGGGCTGGTCCTGGAGGGAAGCTGGGGGATGGGTGCCGCGGTGTTCGACCGCTCCGGGAAACCTGCCTGGGCGCTGTCGTTAACGGGCATTGAGCCGCGCTTCAAGCCGGAACGGCAGGAGGAACTGGGCGGCCTCCTCATGGCGGAGGCGCACCGGATCACGCAGCAGCTTGGCGGGGGCGGCAGCGGCCCGCGGGCCCGCTGAGTCTCTACGGCAAAGGCGGGGAACGACGACGGCGGGCGGCACCTGTTGCGGTGCCGCCCGCCGTCGTGCTCCCCAAGGGTGGGGAAAATCAGCGAGGCTGCCTAGAGTCCGGCGCGGGGCTCCTCCGGGCCCTCGTGCTTCCACCAGGTGTCGAAGATGGTCACCGGCACGGTGCGCTTGTGGCGGGTCCGGAGGTATTTCTGCTCGATCGATTCGGCAACCGCGTCCGGAACCTCCCGGCCTTCGAGGTAGTCGTCGATCTGGTCGTAGCTGAGGCCCAGCTCGTCCTCGTCCGTGCGTCCGGGCCGGTCATCGAGCAGGTCGGCGGTGGGCACCTTCTCCCAGACGCGGGCGGGTGCACCCAGTTCAGCCAGCAGGGCCCGGTTCTGCCGCTTGTTGAGGCCGAACAGGGGCAGGATGTCCGCGCCGCCGTCGCCGTACTTGGTGAAGAAGCCGGTGACGGACTCGGCGCCATGGTCGGTGCCGAGCACCAGGTAGTTGAATTCGCCGGCCAATGCATACTGGGCGATCATGCGGGTGCGTGCCTTGGTGTTGCCTTTGTGGAAGTCGGAGATCTCCGAGCCCACGGTTTTTTCGAACTCGTCTTCAAAACCGTCCACTGCGGCGGAAATGTTGAACGTCCATTCCGTCTTGGCCTTGATGAAGTCCAATGCGGCCTGGGCGTCCTCCTCGTCATGCTGCACGCCGTACGGTAGGCGGACGGCCACGAAATTGGCCTCCACGCCTTCGGCCTCAAGCTCATCCACCGCCAGCTGTGCCAGCTTTCCGGCCAGGGAGGAGTCCAGGCCGCCGGAGATGCCCAGGACAAACCCCTTGGTGTGGGTTGCCTTCAGGTATTCCTTGAGGAACGTGACGCGTTTGCGCACCTCCCCTGCGGGATCGATCCGGGGCTGAACGCCCATTTCTTCAATGATCTTGGCCTGGAGTTCGCGCATGTGGTCCAGACTAGCCAGCACAGTCAACAACCCTCAACTGTTCCGGGCGGCCCGTCCGGGGCGTAGCGTGAACGCATGGAGCGAACGGGGTGTGCCGTGGTGGGCGGGGGCCCTGCGGGAATGATGCTGGGGCTGTTGCTGGCGCGGGCCGGGGTGCACGTGACAGTGCTGGAGAAGCACCGGGACTTCCTGCGCGATTTCCGCGGCGACACGGTGCATGCCTCCACCATCCGCCTGATCGACGAACTTGGCCTGGGCGCCGGGTTCCGCAGCCTGCCGCAAAGCCGGCTGACCAACGTGGCCGTACCGGTCCCGGGGACCGGGCTGGTCACCCTGGCAGCCTTCGACGCTTTGAAACCCCCGTACAACTACGTGGCCATGATGCCCCAATGGGACTTCCTGGATTTCCTCGCCTCGGCTGCCGCTGCGGAACCGACGTTCACGCTCCTCAGGGAGAGCGGGGCCACCGGCCTGGAGCTCGACGGCGGCCGGGTCACCGGCGTGCGCTACCGGGACGCCGGCGGGGCCGAACACGTCCTCCATGCAGACGTCGTGGTGGCCGCGGACGGCCGCCACTCAGTGCTGCGCCAGGCCGCGGGCATGCGCGCCAGGGAGTTTCCGGTGCCGTTCGACACCTGGTGGTTCAGGCTCCCGCGCCACGCTTCCGAGCAGGGCGAAGTGGCGGGTGTGGTGCCCTCACTGGGCCACCGGGATGCCATGATTGCCCTCAATCGCACCGATTACTACCAGCTGGGCTACCTCGCTCCCAAGGGCTCGGATGCCAGGATCAGGGCCGGCGGCGTGGAGCGGTTCCGGCAGCGCGTGGCGGCCCTTCGCCCGGACCTCGCCGACCGCGTTGATTCGATCCGCAGCCTGGATGACCTGCATTGGCTGGACGTTAAACTGAACCGCCTGCGGCGCTGGTACACCGACGGTTTCCTGTGCATCGGGGACGCCGCCCATGCCATGTCACCGGCCGGGGGAGTGGGTATCAACCTGGCCATCCAGGACGCGGTGGCGGCCGCGGAACGGCTTGCACCGGATCTGCGTAGGGGCCAGGTGCGGACCCGGACCCTTGCAGCGATCCAGCGCCGCCGCAGCATGCCCACGGTGATGGTGCAGGCCGTGCAGCGCATCATGCACCGGGTGGTGTTCGTTCCGCTCTTCGCCGGGAGATTGTCCGGGGATGTCCTGGCCCGGGATCGTGCCCGCGCCGGGCTCTCCATCCAGCGGCTGGCCTTCTTCATCATGCGCCACAACCCGGTGGTCAAGCGTGTCCTGCCGCGCGTTATCGCCTTCGGGCCGCGCCCCGAACATGCACCCGGCTTTGCCCGCCCGCTCACCGTCAGCCCAGCCACTAAACTTGAGCCCATGACTTCGCCCACTGACACTGCGGTCGACACCGCAGCTGCCCGCGCCCGCCTGCTCGAACTCATCAAGGAACTCGCCGTGGTCCGCGGCAAGGTGATCCTCTCGAGCGGAGCTGAGGCTGACTACTACATCGACCTGCGCCGCATCACCCTGCACCACGAGGCGTCCAAGCTGGTGGGGCAGGTAATGCTCGCACTGGCGGACGACGCCGGGATCGACTTTGAGTGCGCGGGCGGACTGACCATGGGCGCCGACCCCGTTGGCGCCGCCGTGATGCATGCTGCCGCTGATACCGGCCGGGCCGTTGACGCGTTCGTGGTCCGCAAGGCCCAGAAGTCGTACGGCATGGGCCGCCAGGTGGAGGGCCCTTCGGTCGAGGGGCGCAAGGTCCTGGTCCTTGAGGACACCTCCACGACCGGTGGGTCGGCGCTGACCGCAGTGGAAGGCGTCCGGAAAGCCGGGGGCAACGTTGTGGCGGTGGCCGTGATCGTGGACCGGGATACCGGTGCCAAGGAAAAAATCGAAGCGGAAACAGGCGTTCCGTATCTGTTCGCTTTCGGCAAGGATGAGCTGGGGCTGGCGTAGTCCTGCAGCGCCCCGGGTGAGAGCCCGGGGCGGCAAGCGGACCGCAGTTGGCTGGGCTGTTGGCGCTGTTTTATGATATGCGGTAACACTTTTTAGTTGCTTGGAGACCACGCACCTTGCTCCCCCCACAACAGCCTTTGAGCGCAACCGACCAGGTCCAGAACCTCATCCTGGAAAGTGCCGACTTCGAGGACTTCCTCAACGAACTGGCCCGTTTCTCCGCCCACCAGATGGCCGGCGACGGCGACGACGCCCTGTGCGGCATCACCCTGCTGCGCGACCGCAAGGCGGCCACCATCGGCTGGAGCAGCGACTCCGCCCGGGAAGTGGACGAAATCCAGTATTCGCTGTCCCAGGGCCCCTGCCTTACGGCCGCTGAGGAGGAACGTGAAGTCCACGTTCCCGACCTCCTGGAGGAGAACCGGTGGGGGCCCGATTACGCCACGGCCGTGGCGTCCCACGGGCTGCGCTCGGTGCTCTCCCTCCCGTTCACCCTGCAGGGCGAGGCCAAGGCGGCCCTGAACCTCTATTCCGATGTTCCCCGTAAATTCGAGGGGAATGCCGCGGCCAGGGCACGGGACTTCACCCGCGAGATTTCACAGGCCCTGCGCCTTGCCGTCCGGTTCTCACTGCATGCGGACAGCGCGTCAAACCTCCGGGCCACCCTGGAGTCCCGCACCATCATCGACATCGCCGTTGGCATTGTCATGGCCCAAAACCGCTGCAGCCAGCAGGCTGCCGTCCAAATCCTCACCGAGGCGTCCAGCAACAGCAACACCAAGCTGCGGGACATCGCCAAAACCCTGGTGGATTCGGTGGGCGGCACCGGTGCCCGGACGCACTACGAGGAACCGGGCAAGGTAAGCCAAGGCGTGCGCTCCTAAGGGACGGGTTGTGCGGGGGCTCCCGTGAAGGTTACGCTTGCGGAGGTTGAGCCGTCGGCCATAGACCTCTTTTGGAGTACCTATGGACCGAGCATTAGAAGCAGTTGTTAACTTTGATGTCCCCGCAGACGTCGTCCGGATTGAAGTCCGGGGCAGCCTGACGTGCGGTTCCCGCCCCCACCTGATCCACATCATCCGCCGTGTCCGGCGGATGGGCATCCGCTGCCACATATGCGTCGACCTGTCGCAGGCCGGGCTTGTGGAGTCCACCGCCCTGGCTGGACTGCGCAGTGACCTGAACGTGCTGGACGCCAACACCCTGGCCGGTAGCGGCGCCGGGGTTTCCCTCCAGCTGACACCCCTTGCACGCACCGCTTCCCCGGGCGGTCCCTCCAGTGACCAGCCGCTGCCCATGGACGATGACATCAGGGAACTGTTCCCTGGCGGCCGCTTCGCCGGGGAATATCCGCACCTGCCCGTCATGTGGATCGAGGAGCTGTACGGCCGGCCACTCACGGAATACTCGAACGACGAGCTCCTTGCGGCCAGTGACGCGCTCTTCGCTCTGCTCGACAGTCCGCAGACGCAGGACAGCGCGGACCTGCTGGGCCGCTACAACGACATCGGGCTGGAAATCCACCGCCGCCAGCAGGAACCGTCGGCCCCCCTCCCCGCCACGGAAGGCCAGGCCGCCAGCTGACCCCTGCGTCACCCAACGGTTACAGCCGCCCGTTGCGGAGGCACGTTTGGCTGGGCTTACGGTAGGAGTGTGCCGTATGAGGGGGAGGTCAGTCCGCAGAGCCGGCGTGGGGTATCCGGTGCCCGGCTGCTGTCGAAGGCGGCTGCCCTTAAGCGCTTTTCGCGCCGCACCTTCCTGGCCGGCGCGGGGGCATCAGGCCTGCTCGCTGCCGACATGCTGGTGACCCGGGAGGTCCAGTCGCAGCGCCGGACCACCAGGATCCTCAGCGTTGCCGATGACTTCGCCGACGCCTACTACCCGGATGCCAGCTGGTTCCTGTTCCCGGGCTACAAAACCAGCTGGGAAGAGGCCCAATGGATCCTCAACACCATGCGTGGCGCGCTGAACAAGCGCGCCCGGCTCGCCGCCGTCGGGTATTCCAACCTGGGGCTGAATATCACCGAGGTGGTCAACGCGATCACCGATTACATCACCGCGGAGAAGATCACCAAACTGTTCTTTTACGGGCACAGCTTTGGGGGGATGCTCGCCACCCAGGTGGCAGCCCGGCTGCTTGCCCTGCGGGGAGTCCAGGTGCAGTTCATCCTCCTGGACTCCAGTCCCTACAGCGCCCACGATGTCCTGGACCAGAGCTGGTTCGACGGCGTGGTGTTCCTTTACGAGCGCGGCTTCAGGTTCCCGTCCACGCTGCGCGGCGGGTATGAGCTGGGCGAGCGCATTATCCACAAGGACGAACGGAGCTGGCGCCAGATCCTGGACCAGACGCTGGAGCAGCTGTCCCCGATCGCCCCTTCGAACGTGCTGGTCCAGACGGAGTCCGCATACATCTACCACTTCGAGGGACGCCAGTTCGCCGGGAAGCTGGGGACCGCAAAGATGGCCTATATCGGCAACCCCCGGGACAGGACCGTCGATTATGAAACCGCAGCGGAAACCTGGGCCGTGGTCTTCAAGGACAACATGGTCTCAAGCAACCTGCAGACCACCGGTGCGGCGCCGGCGCACGCCAGCCCCGGCTGGAATCCGCAGATCTACCGGCCCCTGGTGGCGGAACTGCTGGACGGATTCTTCCCGCTGCCCCGGGGCGGTTCCCGGGTGAGCATCTTCTAGATCTGGTTTTTCAGGTCCGCCACGGAGTTCAGCACCTGGTTGGGCCGGAACGGATAGGCGGCGATGTCGTCCTTGTGCGTAATGCCGCTCAGGACCAGAACGGTGTGCAGCCCGGCCTCCATGCCGGCAATGATGTCCGTGTCCATCCGGTCGCCGATCATGGCGGTGGTCTCGGAGTGCGCGTCGATCTGGTTCATGGCGGAACGGAACATCATGGGATTCGGCTTGCCCACAATGTATGGTTCGCGTCCGGTGGCCTTGGTGATCAGGGCCGCGATGGCTCCGGTGGCCGGCATGGGGCCATCCTTCGAGGGGCCGGTGGCGTCCGGGTTGGTGGCGATGAACCGGGCACCGGCAAGGATCAGGCGGATGGCCGTGGTGATGGCCTCAAAGGAGTACGTGCGCGTCTCACCAAGCACCACGAAGTCCGGGTTCTGGTCGGTGAGGATGAAGCCGGCCTCGTGCAGCGCCGTCGTCAACCCTGCCTCGCCGATGGTGTAGGCGCGGTTGCCGGACTCCGAGCGCACCTGGTCCTTGAGGAACTGGGCGGTGGCCAGGGCGGAGGTCCAGATGTTTTCTTCAGGAATCTCCAGGCCGGAAGACCGCAGCCGGGCGGCCAGGTCGCGCGGGGTGAAGATGGAGTTGTTGGTCAGCACCAGGAAGCGCTTGGACGTGTCCACCCACCGCTGGATCAGTTCCGCGGCGCCGGGGATGGGCTGGTTCTCGTGGACCAGGACGCCGTCCATGTCCGTCAGCCAGCATTCAATCTCCTGGCCGCTGCGGTAAACCGCGGGGTTTCCTGCTACCTGGTCTTCTTCTGCCACGACTACCTCCACCGGTGATGAATGCTCCAGTGGTCCAGTCTAGTGTTGAGGGGTGAACCAGACGCCCGGCCTGCCAGAGGAACCCCGCCACGAGCCCGGGGAGGCCGAACCCGCAAAGGCGGAGGTCGGCGTCGGGCCCTGGGAAGGGGAGCTGCCCCACGGCGACCACTGGGATCCCGACCTCCTTGCCGATGGCGACCGCCGCAATGTCCTGGACAAGTACCGCTACTGGAAGCACGAGGCGATCGTGGCGGAACTCGACTCCCGGCGGCACAACTTCCATGTGGCCATCGAGAACTGGCAGCACGACCTGAACATCGGCACGGTGGTGCGCACGGCCAACGCCTTCCTCGCCAAAGAGGTGCACATCATCGGCCGGCGGCGGTGGAACCGGCGCGGCGCCATGGTCACCGACCGCTACCAGCACGTCCGCCACCACCCCACTGTTGAGGACTTCGTCCAGTGGGCGCAGCGGGAGGGGCTGGCGATCATCGGCATCGACATTTTCCCGGATTCGGTCCCGCTGGAGACGTACGAACTGCCGCGAGACTGCGTGCTGGTCTTCGGGCAGGAGGGCCCCGGCCTGACCCCGGAAGTCCACCAGGCCGCCGTCGCCACCCTGTCCATCGAGCAGTTCGGTTCTACCCGCTCCATCAACGCCGCCTCCGCAGCCGCCATCGCCATGCACGCCTGGATCCGCCGGCACGTTTTCAACCAGACCCCGCGAAATGGCAGTTGACGGCAGTCCCGGCCCCACTTACTGCGGTTAACTGCCAATTCGCGCTCCGGATGGCGACCAAGTCTGTGGATAACGTCATCCTGCTGTTGCCGGCGGGCAAGAATAGGGCATGCGCAGGGCCCCTCTTCCCAGCCACCTGACTACAGGATCCTTCTCACTCCGCACCTCAGATAAGGCAGGAATCTCCCGCACGCGTACCGCCGCCAAGGATCTGGTGACGGTCTCCCGCGGAATTCGGGTGCCGGTCCAGTCACGCGCGGTAGGCGCAGCAGCCTTGCGCGCCTACACGGACCTGGATGACACATCCATCCTTGCCTCCCTGTCCGCAGCCCGCCTGTGGGAGGCGCCCTTGCCGGGCGGGCCGGGCAGTGACTGGCGTATCCACCTTGCGCGCCGGCGGGGTTTCAGCTTTCCTCGGCGGGCCAATGTCGTAGGGCATCTGCTGACGTTCCTGCCGGGCGAAGTGGTGGAGTACAACGGCGTCCGCCTCACCTCGCCTGCGCGAACGTGGCTGGATCTTGCGTCCGTGCTGGCTTTGGAGGATCTGGTTGCAATGGGCGACCATTTGGTCTGCACCCATGGGCCCGGGTTTCCCTGTCCCAGGGAGGCATTGTGCAGCATTGATGACCTCGCTGGCATGGTTGCACGCCATCCCGGGATGCGTGGTGTCAAAGTTGCACGGGCAGCACTCGAACTCATCCGCGTGGGCGCCGACTCGGCGCCGGAAACGCGAATGCGCCTGGCTCTGGTCAATGCGGGACTGCCGGAGCCAGTACTCAACTGCATCGTTCGCGACTTCCGCGGTGTTCCCGTTTTGTGGCCCGACGCCGCCTATCCGCAGTGGCGCATCTCGCTGCAGTACGACGGCCAACACCACGCAGATCCCGATCAGCATCTGCGCGACATGGATCGGCACGAGAAGACCCTCGCACTGGGGTGGCTTGAGGTACGCGTCGGTAAGCAACACCTCGAAGGCGAGCGGCCCGCCGTCGTACGAAAGGTACGCGAGGCGCTGCAGGGCTGTGGCTGGACGCGAGATGGCAGTTGAGGGCAATCCCGAGGTGTGGCATCGCCGTTAAATGCCATCTCGCAAGGGCGGCCCCACACACAGGGTTCTCTGCCGGTGGTTGGGGCAGGGCGCGGCGGGGCGTAACCCAGAGCACTCCCGGTCCGGTAATGGCTAGGATGGTGCCAAGCCGTAAGCGGTCTACTTGAGGGTCTTCCACCCACAGACGAAACTCAGCAGAGGAGCCAGCATGCCCATTGCAACCCCAGAGATCTACTCCGAAATGATCGACCGCGCGAAGGCGGGCGGCTTTGCATACCCGGCCGTGAACGTCACGTCCTCGCAGACGCTGAACGCAGCGCTCCGCGGTTTCGCCGAAGCGGAGTCCGACGGCATCGTCCAGGTTTCCACCGGCGGTGCCGCCTACTGGTCCGGCGCATCCACCAAGGACATGGTTGCCGGTTCCCTGGGCTTCGCAGCCTTCGCCCGCGAAGTGGCCAAGAACTACGGCGTCAACGTCGCCCTGCACACGGACCACTGCCCCAAGGACAAGCTGGACGGTTTCGTCCTGCCCCTGCTCGAGGCTTCCGAGGCTGAGGTCAAGGCCGGCCGCAACCCGCTGTTCAACTCCCACATGTGGGACGGCTCCGCAGAAACCCTGCAGGAGAACCTGCGCATCGCCCGCGAACTGCTGGCCCGCACCGCTGCCGCCAAGATGATCCTCGAAGTTGAAATCGGCACCGTCGGCGGCGAGGAAGACGGCGTCGAAAACGCCATCAACGACAAGCTGTACACCACGGTGGAAGACGCCCTGGCCACCATCGACGCCCTCGGGTCCGGCGAGAACGGCCGCTACATCACGGCCCTGACCTTCGGCAACGTCCATGGCGTCTACAAGCCCGGCGGCGTCAAGCTCCGCCCGGAGATCCTCAAGGACATCCAGGCGCAGGTGGGCTCGAAGATCGGCAAGGAGAACCCGTTCGACCTGGTCTTCCACGGCGGCTCCGGCTCCTCCGACCAGGAAATCGCCGACGCCGTCTCCTTCGGCGTGATCAAGATGAACATCGACACCGACACCCAGTACGCCTACACGCGTCCCGTGGCCGACCACATGTTCAAGAACTACGACGGCGTGCTGAAGGTGGACGGCGAAGTGGGCAACAAGAAGACCTACGACCCCCGCGTCTGGGGCGCTTCCGCCGAAGCCGGCCTGGCAGCCCGCGTGGTGGAAGCCACCAAGCAGCTCGGTTCGGCCGGAAAGACCTTCTAAATGTCGGACGAGTTCCGCCGGAACCTGATGGGGCCGGAGCCCACGCTCCTGCCCGCCGAAACAGAGGTGTACGGACAGCTTGAGGCCGGCCACGAGGCCCTGGACCTGGTGGCGAAGCACCCCACGTCCTCGCTCCTGTGGGCCGTCCTGGCCGAGGAGGCGTGGACGGAGGGCCGCACCATCGACTCCTACGCCTACGCCCGGGTGGGCTACCACCGCGGACTGGATGCGCTGCGCCGCAACGGCTGGCGCGGCGTGGGTCCCATCCCCTGGGAGCACGAGCCGAACCGCGGTTTCCTGCGGGCCCTCTACTCCCTGGGGAGGGCCTCGGCAGCCATCGGTGAGGCTGACGAGCCGGAGCGGATTGAGAAGTTCCTGAACGACTCCGACCCCACCGCAAAGGCAGCGATCGAGGGCAAATCCTAAAAGTTCCCAGGCTTAAACGGCCGACGGCGGGTGGCCACCTTTCCTGAAAAGGTGGCCACCCGCCGTCGGGCGTTAAAGTCCTTGGCTTAGGCTTTGGCGATACCCGTGCGGGCCATGGCGTCTGCGTATGCCGCGCGCATGTCCTCCAGGTACTCCTCCTGGCGCGCCGGGGAACCGGCGAAGGCGCGGCCGCTCAGGGAGCGGACCTTGTAGGTCTTCAGGCCGCGGCGCCAGAGGAGTGGCACTTCGGTCTTCAACAGGAGGTTGGCCAGGCGGTTGGCTTCAGTGCCGTGCGCCACGATCACCGAGGCGCGGGGGACCAGGGCCAGGAACTTGAGCAGGGGCTTCAGGCCTGCCTGGATCTGGTCCGGAGTGAACTTGCCGTTGGCTTCGCCTGGAACGTGCCAGGGGTGGACGTTCCACGGCATGACGAACTCGGGGCGCAGGCCCAGCTTCCACTGGATCCCCAGCATCCGGGTAGCGGCATCCTGGTCCCCGGCCGTGATGAACCCGGACGGATCCATCTCGCCAATGTTGGAGAACAGGCTGATGATGCGGGTTTCCTCCACGTCGTGCATGGGGTCCACGTAGGGCACCGCGGTTCCGGGCTTGGCCTCCTGCAGGGAATCGCACAGTTCGTTGACGGCGGCAACGCTGGGTTCGTAGCGGCGGCTCATGAGCTGTTCGTGGAATGTTTCGGGTGCCAGGGCTGTCATGAAGTGCTGGTTCTCCTGCGGGGATTGATATTGCTTCCACCGGTGAAAATGGGCGCACGGCGGCGCGGATCATCAACGGTGGTTAGTTGGGGTGGGCCGATTCCTGGTCGGCCTTTGCCAGTTTACCAAGCCCCGGGAAACGAAACGCCGGGCCCCTTCCGCCAATGGAAGCCACTGCCCGGTGTTTCCCCTGCGCAGGGGCGTACTTTCAGGTTTTGTCCAGCGTATTGACAGTTTTCGTTAGGCTTGCTTGGCTGGGTGTCACATCCCGCCGCCGCGACGAAGCGGCTGGGCGGTACCCGAAGCACTCGAAAGAGGTAACGCACTGTGACGAAATCCTTCAGGATCCTTGCCGTAACGGGAGCCCTGGCGCTCGCCGTCGTGGCAGGACCGGCTCCGCTTGCCAATGCCGTGGGCGAAGGGCCAACCTACGACGGCAATGGCCAGATCACCACGTCGAAGCTGGCCACCTATGACCAGCTGGTCTCGTTCCTGAAGGACCAGGACGCGCGCCAGCCGGCCATGGAGCTGGAGGTCATCGGCCAGACCGTAAAGGGCCGCGATATCCACCTGGTCAAGTACATCTCCGATCCGGCCAAGCCCACCATCCTGTACCTCACCCAGCAGCACGGCAACGAACAGCTCACCACCGAAGGTGCCATGGAGTTCATCAAGCACCTGGGGACCGGAAAGTCTGCAGGCATTTTGGACGGCGTGAACATCCTGATCGTGCCCATGCTCAATGCGGACGGCGCCATGGGGGACGTCAACTTCTCCCTGGAGGACTATCTGGCCAAGGGGGACCGCCATCTCACCCGCTACAACGCGGAGGGTGTGGACCTGAACCGGGACCACGTGGCCAAGATCCAGCCGGAAACCCAGGCGCTGCACAACAACGTGATGCGCAAGTACCGCATCGACTACATGATCGACCTGCACCACCAGGGGACCCGGGCCGAGCGGGACGGGAAGCTGGTCTCCGGCTCCATCCTGTATCCCACCACCCCGAACGCCGACCCCGCCGTCGTGGAGAAATCCAAGCAGCTCGGCGCCATTGTCTTCAACAACGTCGACTCCACCGGCTGGGGCCACCTGGGCAAGTACCAGGGCGGCAGCGCCGAGACCATCAGCCGCAACGGCCTTTCAGTGGAATATGGAATCGCCACCCTGCTCTTCGAGATGCGCGGCATGTCGGACCACTACCTGGACGGGTATGCGCTGGGGCAGCGGAGCAACGGCTACCTGATCCAGCAGACGGTCACCACACTGACCTCCACTGCCGCGGCCATTGCGGATGGATCCATTGCCGACACCGACACGTCCTTCTGGGACACGCTTGCCGAGCAGACGTCCCGGCCTGCAGGGGAAGCGGAAGACGAGTAACGGCCCGGTGCCGCCGCGGTCCTTTCTTCCGCAAGGGCCGCGGCGGGCCCCAACCGTGGACAAAGTGTCCCATCGGCTAAACTTGGGTGGTAAGAGCCCCGGAACTCTTGCTTCGCCGTGCCGCCCCGCGGACCAGCGAAGACCGGTCGATTCGGGGCATTCTCATGAACGGCGCTGCGCGGGCCCGCCACCAGGTGGCAGGACCCGGTCAGCCCGAACGAATGGGGGAGGATCCCATGCCAGCAATTGTGATCGTAGGAGCCCAGTGGGGCGACGAAGGAAAAGGCAAGGCCACCGATCTTCTGGGCGGCCGCGTTGACTACGTCGTCAAGCCCAACGGCGGCAACAACGCCGGGCACACCGTCGTCGTAGGCGGTGAAAAGTACGAACTCAAGCTGCTGCCGGCCGGCATCCTCAGCCCCAATGCTGTTCCCATCATCGGCAACGGCTGCGTGGTGAACCTCGAGGCACTCTTCCAGGAAATCGACGGGCTCCAGGCGCGCGGCGCCGACACCTCGAAGCTCCGGGTTTCCGCCAACGCCCACCTGGTGGCCCCGTACCACCAGGTCCTGGACAAGGTGACGGAGCGCTTCCTCGGCAGCCGGGCCATCGGAACCACCGGCCGCGGGATCGGCCCCGCCTACATGGACAAGGTGGCCCGCCTGGGCATCCGCGTCCAGGACGTCTTTGACGAATCCATCCTCCGCCAGAAGGTGGAAGGCTCGCTGCGCCAGAAGAACGAACTCCTGGTCAAGGTCTACAACCGCCGCGGCGTAGTGGTGGACGAGATCGTGGAGTACTTCCTGTCCTTCGCAGACCGGCTCCGCCCGCTGGTCATCGACAGCACCCTGGTCCTGAACACGGCCCTGGACGAGGGCAAGGTAGTGCTCATGGAAGGCGGCCAGGCGACGTTCCTGGACGTGGACCACGGCACCTACCCGTTCGTCACCTCCTCCAACCCCACCGCCGGCGGCGCGTCAGTGGGCTCCGGCATCGGCCCCACCCGCATCTCACGCTCCATCGGCATCATCAAGGCCTACACCACCCGTGTTGGCGCCGGACCGTTTCCCACCGAACTCTTCGATGAGATGGGCGTCTACCTGCAGAAGACCGGCGGCGAATTCGGCGTCAACACCGGCCGCCCGCGCCGCTGCGGCTGGTACGACGCCGTCCTGGCCCGCCACGCTTCCCGCGTGAACGGCTTCACGGACTACTTCGTCACCAAGCTGGACGTGCTCACCGGCATCGAACAGATCCCCGTCTGCGTTGCCTACGACGTGGACGGCGTCCGGCACGACGAAATGCCCATGACGCAGACCGAGTTCCACCACGCGAAGCCCATCTTCGAGTACTTCGACGGCTGGACTGAGGACATCACCGGCGCCCGTACCCTGGCTGACCTGCCCGAGAACGCCCGGAACTACGTGCTGGCGCTGGAGAAGCTCTCCGGAACCCGCTTCTCCGCGATCGGCGTGGGCCCGGACCGGGACCAGACCATTGTGGTGAACGACCTCATCAACGACTGACACGCCCACCCAGGGCAGAATGACGACGGCGGCAGGCCACCTTTGCAGGTGGCCTGCCGTTTGCGCGTCCTGGCCTTTTCCTGCCGGGTGGAAAGCAATTTACACAGGCTTAACGCGCGCGGTCTTGTGGGGCTGCAAGCGCACCGGTGAGACTCGTTAGTACCCCCTGGTGCCCAAGGAAGGACCGTCATGGCCGGAAAATTTGAAGCATTCGTTGACGCTGATTCGTTTTTCCGGTTCAGGCTTCTGGCTCCGGATGGAACGGTGGTGGCTGTCTCCGGGCCGTTCCAGGACAAGCAGGCCCTCGCAGCCGGCATCGCCGCCGTCCGGGAATGCGCCGGCACCGGCCTGGTCACCGATCTCTGTCCCGCTGCGGCCGGACCCGGTCCCGCAACCCTGCCCGTTGCGGCTGGTGACGCCGTTTCCGCTGAGCCGCCCACCGCCGTCGTACCCGTGTGCGGCGACGAGCGCATGCCCGTCAGGTTGCACTCCATGGCGCTGGCAAAGGCGCCGCGCCGGCAGGCGGCACTGCCCCGGTGGACCAGGGCAGCTGCCCGCTGAGAGCTGCGAAACAAGCCAAAAAAGTTTTTTGGTATCGCGTAACCCTTTCGGGGTGCGCAGCGATTACCCCTATGAAGTGCCGGTCTGGAACCTGTCCCCCATCACGTTCCAGACCGGCTCTTTTGTCTTTCCGCACAACCGGCAGCACACGCTGGATCCTGCAGCGGCCCGCCAACCCGGCGCCGCGGCGGTGCCTGCAGCGGTAGTTACTGGAGGGTAAAGTAGGGGCAGCGTTCCCGATGTACTGAGCGCTGACCTTGCCAAATCCCTCTTTGACGGAAAGCACTACGTCAGTGACCGATGCACAGACAGACGATGCTCCGGAGCAGCCAGCTCCCGGGACCCCTGCCTTCAGCCTCGTCTACAAGACATACGCGTCGCAGGTACTGGGCTATCTCACCGCCCGGGGAGTAGAGGATCCGGAGGCCGCCATGCAGGAAGTGTTTCTTTCAGTCCTGCCCAGGCTCGACACTGTGCATGGAGGAGATGCCGGGCTGCGCACCTTTATCTTTTCGGTTGCCCACGCACGGATGGTGGATGACCACCGCCGCCAGAGCCGAAGCCCGGTCAGGCTGCCGTTCGAGCCCGAGCTTGACCAGCGCCAGGACAGTTCAGCGGAAAAACAAGCCCTGCAGCGCATTTCACCCCAGGAAATCCTCGGGCTGCTGGACGGACTGCCCCAGGACCAGCGCGAAGTGCTGTCGCTGCGCCTGGTGGGCGGCCTGACGGTGGAACAGACAGCGGAGACCATCAACAAGAGCGCCGGCGCCGTGAAGCAGCTCCAGCGGCGCGCGTTGCTGAAACTCCGGGAACTTGCGGCAGTGAGGGAGTATTTCACGCCATGACATCCCCTTCGGACAACCTCGCTAAGGTCGTTGACGATATGCTCCAGGACGCCGGCCTGGGCCAGGACGCGGAACTTCGGGACGCCCTGGTCACGCTGGGTTCCCTGGCTTCGCTGCCCGCTCCGGCACCCACCGGGGAGCTCGCCGCGCTGCTTGCCGCCGGCGGTGCGGCAAAGGAGGCTGCCTCCGATGGAACCCCGGCTGAACAGCCCGGTGATGCCCCGTCCGAGGATCAGCCGGACCATGACCATTCGAACGGTGACCGGTCGAATCGCCATCAGCCGGACGATGAACTCGCCCGCCGCCGCCGCCGGCACCGCCCCACGGCACTGGGCCTGGTCCTGGTGGCCGGGATGGGGCTGGGCGTTGGGGGAGTAGCCGCCAGCAGCACTGCACCCGGAAACAGCCCCATTGGGCACCTGCTGGAGGATTGGACGCCGTGGCGCAACACTAACGCTGGCGCGCCGGCCGCCGCCACAGGCAACCCAGCGGCAAAGGTGGACGCGAATGCGGACCTTGCCGCCCCCGCCTCAACCCCGGCGCCCGGCGGGGCTGCGGTACCGGGAAGAACCGCGTTCCGCCTCCTGCAGGGTCCTGCCGGCCTGGCCGGTTACACCGGCTCGCCGGCGTGCCTTGGCCCCGTCATGCACGACGCCGGCGCGGGCTCCGGGAAGTGCGCAGCCATACCGGCCGGGGCGCCTGGGCTGGCGGGGGCCGGCGGCAGCAAGGACGGCGGCGGAGCGGCTGCAGCCGCAGGAGCATCGGCCGGAACCCCGGCGGGACCGGCTGCGGCCGGAACGGGAAAGGCCGGGGTGCCGGCGCCGGATGCTGCGGCAGGCAGCGTGGATTCAGCCGGCGTGGACCCGGCCGGGTCGGCGCAGAAAGCGGCAGGCTCCGCGGGGACTGGAGACGCCGGGCCCGGAAAAGGCCAGGGCGGAAACCAGGGAAACAACCAGAAGCCGGCGTCCCCGGCAAAATAGCTGATATACACCAAGAGCGGGCCCGTCCAACGGGCCCGCTCTACCGTTAGGTGCCGGAAACGGTCAGGACAGGACCTGCCGCTTCGAGGAAATGACCCCGGTATCGAAACCGGCCAGGTGGAGGCCGCCGTGGAAGCGGGCGTGCTCGATCTTCACGCAGCGGTCCATCACCACATTGAGACCCGCGGCCTCCGCGTCCGCGGCCACGCCTTCATGCCAGGACCCCAGCTGCAGCCAGAGCGTCCTGGCACCCGCAGCCACTGCCTCCTCGAGGACACCGGGCAGGTCGTCGTGCTTGCGGAACACGTCAACGATGTCCGGGCTCTCCGGCAGGTCC
Organism: Arthrobacter sp. Soil764; assembly: GCF_001428075.1. Classification (GTDB taxonomy): domain Bacteria; phylum Actinomycetota; class Actinomycetes; order Actinomycetales; family Micrococcaceae; genus Arthrobacter. The sequence goes on from NZ_LMSI01000023.1 coordinate 100,223, forward strand.
GCCAGTGAGGCGTAGGTGGGCTGGCCCAGGATTTCCTTGACCACAGGGTTGACGAAGTACACCTTGTAGCGGGTGGAGGACAGCAGGTAGGTGGCCACGAAGTAGCTGGCCCGCGACGGTTTGTCCGAAGCGCCAACAATCGCAATCGACGTCGCCTGCCGGAGCAGGGCAAGCCGCTCCGGTGCTGACGGGCCGGACCAGGTACGTTCGGCAGTGCTCATGCGTTTGCTCCGATCGTGCAGGCGTCTGCTGGTTCTTCGATGACGGGTTCGGTTCCGGCCGCAAGGTTCGACGCCTCGGTCAGCGCCTGGTCCAGGTCCCACAGGATGTCCTCGACGTCCTCAAGGCCCACCGAAATGCGGACCAGGTCCTCCGGCACACCCGCTGATTCGAGCTGGGCAGGGCTCAGCTGCTGGTGGGTGGTGGAGCCCGGGTGGATCACCAGGGTCCGCGAGTCACCCACGTTGGCCAGGTGCGAGGCCAGCTGCAGCGACTCGATAAACTTCCGGCCTGCAGCCCGTCCGCCCTTGACCCCGAAGGAGAAGACCGAGCCTGGGCCCAGCGGCAGGTACTTGCGTGCCCGTTCGAAGTGTGGGTGCGAGGGCAGCCCGGAGTAGTTCACGTACGCCACCCGGTCGTCGTTCTCGAGCCATTCGGCCACGGCCTGGGCGTTCTTCAGGTGCTCGTCGAGCCGCTGCGGCAGGGTTTCCACGCCCTGGAGAAGCTGGAATGCAGACTGCGGCGACAGGGCCGGGCCGATGTCCCGCAGCTGTTCGCTGCGAAGCTTCGTGAGGAAGCCGTACTCGCCGAAGTTGCCCCACCAGGAGACGTTGCCGTAGGAAGCCACGGGCTCCGTCATGGTGGGGAACTTGCCGTTGCCCCAATTGAACCGGCCGCTTTCCACCACCACGCCGCCCAGGGTGGTGCCGTGGCCGCCCAGGAATTTCGTGGCGGAGTGGATCACGATGTCGGCGCCGTGCTCGATCGGGCGCACGAGGTACGGCGTGCTCAGGGTGGCGTCCACCACCAGGGGGATCCCGGCGTCGTGCGCCACCTTCGCCAGCCCCGCCAGGTCCTGGACCTCCGACGACGGGTTGGCCACCACCTCCACGAAGATCGCCTTGGTGTTCTCCCGGACCGCCGCGGCATAGTCAGCGGGGTCGGTGCCGGGCACGAACGTGGTGTCCACGCCGAAGCGGCGCAGGGTCACGTCCAGCTGGGTCACCGTGCCGCCGTACAGCTGGGAGGCTGCCACGATGTGGTCTCCGGCCTGGGTAAGCGCGGCGAAGGTGATGAACTCTGCAGCCATGCCGGAGGACGTCGCCACCGCGCCGATGCCGCCTTCGAGGGATGCGATGCGCTCCTCGAAGGCCGCCACGGTTGGGTTGCCGATGCGGGAGTAGATGTTGCCGTACTTCTGCAGTGCGAACAGGTTCGCGGCGTCGTCGGTGTCCTTGAAGACAAAGGACGTGGTCTGGTAGATGGGGACGGCGCGGGCGCCGTGTTCGGCGTCGGGAGTGCCGCCGGCGTGCAGGGCGCGGGTGCGGAAACCGAAAGTGCGGTCAGCCATCAGACAGCCACCGCCTGCGCGACGGGAGTAGCGGACAGGTCAAGTTCGGTGCCGTTCTTCCTTGCCAGGTCGGCCTCCAGTTCGCGGACGATCGGCAGGATGTCCTGGCCGAATGCGGCCACCTCCTCCTGGAAGTGCAGGTAGCAGGTGAGGAACAGGTTCACGCCGATCTTCTTGTACTCCACGATGCGCTCGGCGATCTGCTCCGGGGTGCCGATCAGCTGGGTCTTGAAGCCGTCGTTGTACTGGATCAGGTCCTCGAACGTGGAGTCGGCCCACATGCCCTTGCCGTCCTTGGTGGACGCACCGGCCTCCTGGACCGCGTCCCGGAAACCCTGGACAGCCGGCTTGTGTGCTTTCTCGACGATCTCGCGCAGGGTGTCCCGTGCTTCCTTCTCCGAGTCGCGGGCGATGACGAATCCGTTCAGGCCAAACTTCGGCGCTGCCAGCCGGCCCTCGGTGCCGCGCCGGGTTTCGCCGGCGGAGGCGACCACGCCGGCGATGTTCTCCCTGAAGCCTTCCAGGTCCTTGCCGTTGGAGAAGTACCAGTCGGCCACGCGGCCGGCCGTGGCCTGGGCCGCCGTCGAGTTTCCGCCGAAGAAGATTTCCGGGTGGGCGCGGCCGGGGACATCAACCGGCGCCGGGTTCAGGGTGAAGTCGGTGATGTTGTAGTACTTGCCGGACTGGCTGTACTCCTGCTCGGTCCACAGGCCGCGCAGGACGTTGATGAACTCCTCGGTGCGGACGTAGCGTTCGTCGTGTTCCAGCCACTCCAGGCCGAAGTTGGTGAACTCGCTCTTCAGCCAGCCGGAGACGATGTTGACGGCGGCGCGGCCGTTGGAGATGTGGTCCGCCGTGATGATGTACTTCGCCAGCACGCCGGGGTGCCACATGCCGGGGTGGACCGCGGCGATCACCTTGAGCCGCTCGGTGGCGGCCAGCAGGGCCAGGCTGAACGAGGTTGCCTCGTGCTGCTTGTCTGCTCCGTAGGAGGCGGCGTACCGGGTCTGGGTCAGGGCGTATTCGAAGCCGGACTCCTCGGCGATGCGCGCCAGCTTCTTGTTGTAGTCGAAGTCCCAGCCGGTGCGCTGTTCGATGGTGGACACCACCAGGCCGCCGGAGACATTGGGCACCCAGTAGGCGAACTTGAGCGGTTCGGAGAGTCGGGCGACGTTGCTGATCTCGGTCATGAATTTTCCTTTGCTAGGGCCCGCTGGTGCAGGACGTGCTGGATGCCGGCGATCGCCGGTTCGTTCTGGAGTGAAGTGGTATCGCCCAGCGCGGTACCTTCGAACAGTTGGGTGAGCAGCCGGCGCATGATCTTGCCGCTGCGCGTCTTGGGAACATCGGGGACCACCACGACGTCGCGCGGCTTGGCGATGGGTCCGATCTCCCTGGCCACGTGGTTCCGGAGCTCGTGGGCCACATCGCCAACAAGCCTGGCTTCAGCGCCTGCCTTCAGGACGACGAAGGACACCACCGCATGGCCGGTTTTCGGGTCCGCGACCGGACAGACCCCGGCTTCCACCACCTCCGGGTGGGACACCAAAGCGGATTCGATCTCGATCGTGGAGAGCAGGTGGCCGGAGACGTTGAGGGTGTCATCCACCCGGCCCAGGATCCAGATGTCGCCGTCGGAATCGTATTTGGCGCCGTCGCCGGCCAGGAACCAGCCGCGGTCCGCGTACTTGCTCCAGTAGGAATCGAAATAGCGGCCCGGGTTGCCCCAGACGGTGCGCGCGATGGCGGGGCCGGGGGAGTCAACCACGATATTTCCCTGGACGCCGGGCGCCACCGTCTTGCCGCCGTCGTCCACGATCCTGGTGCTGACCCCTGGCAGCGGGCGCGCGGCACAGCCGGGCTTGAAGCTGGTGTCCGTGGGGGCGGGGGAGAGGATGGTGGCGCCGGTCTCGGACTGCCACCACGTGTCTACCACGGGGGCGGTGCCGGCGCCCACGTTCTCCCGCAGCCAGCGCCAGGCCTCCGGGTTGACGGCCTCGCCCACCGTGCCCAGCAGGCGGATGGAGGAGAGGTTGTAGGTGTCCGGGACGCCGTCCGGGAACCAGCCCATGAGGGAACGGACCAACGTGGGTGCGGTGTAGTACTGCGTCACGCCGTAGCGTTCGATGATTTCGAAGTGACGGCCCGGGTGCGGGGTGTTGGGGGTGCCTTCGAAGATCACCTGGGTCACTCCGTTGGAGAGCGGGCCGTAGATTTCGTAGGTGTGTGCCGTAACCCAGGCGAGGTCCGCGGTGCACCAGTGCACGTCCTGGTCCCGCAGGGCCGCATCCGGGTTGCTGAACAGGTGCTCGAAGCTCCAGGACGCCTGCGTCAGGTATCCACCGGAGGTGTGCACCAGGCCCTTGGGCTTGCCGGTGGTGCCGGAGGTGTACATGATGAACAGCGGTGTTTCGGCGTCGAACGCCTCGGGCTGGTGCACGTCCGGGGCGTTGTCGACGACGTCGTGCCACCACACGTCGCGGCCTTCCGTCATGGGGACGGTTGCCAGGTCGGCGGCCGGGGTGGTGCGGTTGACCACCAGGACGTGTTCGATGGCGTTGTCCCCGGCGACGGCGGCGTCTGCGTTGTCCTTCACGGGGACCGCCACGCCGCGGCGGAACTGGCCATCGGTGGTGACCAGGAGCTTGGCGCCGGTGTCCTCCACCCGGAACTTCAGGGCCTCTGCGGAGAAGCCACCGAACACCAGCGAGTGGATGGCGCCGATGCGGGCCACCGCGAGCGTGATGATGATCGTTTCCGGGATGACCGGGAGGTAGATGACCACGCGGTCACCCTTGGTGATGCCCAGGGCCAGGAGCGCGTTGGCTGCCTTGGACACTTCACGCTGGAGTTCGGCGTAGGTGATGGACTTCCGGTCACCCGGCTCGCCCTCGAAGTGCAGCGCCACCTTCTGCCCGCGGCCGGCCGCGACGTGGCGGTCCACGCAGTTGGCGGCCACGTTGAGTGTGCCGCCCTCAAACCAGGTGATTTCCGGGCCGCGGCCGGCCTCCGGGTCCGCCGGGATCCAGCGGTGCGCTGTGTGCCAGGGGGTGTCCCAGTCCAGGCGGAGTGCCTGCTGCTCCCAGAAGGCGACGTTGTCCGGGCGCACGCCCGCGTTCAGGTCATAGGTTTCGGTGGTGCTCAGGCCCATCGTTTCACCGCCCATTTTTCGGCCAGCCCCAGCAGGGCGTCGGTAATTTTTCCAATGACGGCCAGCATTACGATGGCCAGGAGCAGCCGGTCGGTGCGGCCGTTGTTCTGCGAGTCGATCAACAGGAAGCCCAGCCCCATCGAGGAAGCGATCAGTTCCGCCGCCACCAGGAACAGCCAGGCCTGGGCGAGCGCCAGGCGCAGCCCGGAGAACACCGCAGGAACGACGGCGGGCAGCTGCACGGTGGTCAGCAGGCGGACGCCTTTCAGGCCGAAGGCGCGGGCGGCTTCCACCAGGTTGCGGTCCACGTGGCGCAGCGCCAGGGAAACCGTGGTGAACACTGGGAAGAACGCGCCGATGATGATGAGCGTTACCTTGGAGTCCTCGCCGATCTTCATCCACAGGATCAGCAGCGGCACCCAGGCCAGGGACGGCACGGCGCGCAGCGCGCCGATGGTGGGTGCCAGCAGGGCGTCTGCGAGTTTGGACAGGCCCACGCCGGCGCCCAGGACCAGGCCCAGGGCGGCGCCCACCAGGAATCCGATCAGGACCCGCTGGGTGGAGATGGCGATGTGGATGCCCAGTTCCCCGCGGTCCACGAGTTCGCCGGCAGCGGCCAGCACCATGGCGGGCGGAGGCAGCTGGACTACCGTGAACAGGCCGCTGGCGGACGCTGCCTGCCAGGCAGCCAGGAGGGCGGCCGGAATGATCAGGCCAAGGGGCAGACGCGCCCAGTTCCTGGTGCGGACTCCGGCGGGAGACCATCCCGTTGCCGGAGCGGGTGCCGGCACGGCACCCGCCTGGGCTGCGTCTGCCGTTGTTGCGGGGGCGGCTGCAGCACGCCCGTCCGCAACACTGCTGCCGGTGATCTTTGGTTCTCCTGGATAGCCCATCAGGAGGCCTTGACGGCTGAGGGATCAGCCTTCTTCACCAGCGAGTCATCGAGAAGGGAGGCCACGGCGTCGTCAATCTGCTTCTGCGTCTTCACGTCACCGGTTTCCACGAAGGTGGGACCGATCTTCTCCAGTACTTTGCGCTGCGCCTCCCCCGGCGCCGGGTCGACGTCCAGGTTGCTGCGCTCCAGGACCACGATCTTGGCGACGGCGGGGTCCAGGCCGGCGGCGTCGGCCAGGATCTGCGCGGTCCGGTCCGGGTTCTGTGCTGCCCAGGCGCGGGCCTTTTCATAGGCGTTCACCACTGCCTGGGCCAGTTCAGGCTTGTTCTTCAGGAACGGCTCCGTGGCGTTGAGGAAGCCGTAGGTGTTGAAGTCCAGGTTGCGGTAGAAGAGCTTGGCGCCCTTCTGCTCAGCGCCTGCCATGATGGGATCCAGCCCGGACCAGGCCTGGACGGAGCCGTTTTCCAGGGCGGTGCGGCCGTCAGCGTGCTGCAGGTTCTGTACCGTCACGTCACCGGGCTTGAGGCCCGCCTGCTCCAGTGCCTGCAGCAGGAAGAAGTAGGGGTCGGTGCCCTTGGTGGCGGCCACGGACTTGCCCTTGAGGTCGGCCACTGAGGTGATGTCCGATCCGGCGGGAGCAACCAGGGCTGCCCATTCAGGCTGGGAGAAGATGTCGATGGTCTTGATTTCCGAGCCGTTGGCGCGGGCCAGCAGCGCGGCGGACCCGGCGGTGGAACCCACATCGATGGCGCCGGAGCGCAGGGCCTCGTTGGCCTTGTTGGACCCGGCGGACTGGACCCAGTTCACGGTCACGCCTTGGTCCTTGAGGCTTGCCTCGAGCCAGCCCTGCTTCTTGATGACCAGGCTCAGGGGGTTGTAGGTGGCGAAGTCGATGTTGAGGGTGCCGCCCTTGCTGCTGCCGGCCGCGGCTGCGCTGCCGGATGAACCTTCCCCTGCAACACAGCCCGTGAGTGCCAGGACGGCGGAAGCGGCAAGGGCTGCTGCGCCAAGGACTGAACGGCGGGTGATGGGCAATGCGTGCGGCATGGGTTTCCTTTGAAAGCGGGGATGGAACGGTATGAATCAGGGGGAGGCAAGGCTGGTGCCGCCAGCCAGGAGTGGGGTCCGACGGCGGGCCGGGCCAGCAGGGCGGGTTACGGTGAGGGGAGGGGAGCCAGCGGCATGCCTGTCAGTGGCTTGGCCGTCAGCGGGATCAGTGCCCGTCCACGCCGAGCGTTTCCAACAGGGAGGCCCGCATGAGGGCGAGTTCGGCTGAGGCGCGCCCGCGGGGACGGCTGCCGGGTACCTCAACAGTCCTGGCGATCGATGCGCCCTCTCCGGCGGCATCAGGGCCAAGCACGATGATGCGGTCTGCGAGCTGGAGGGCTTCATCCACGTCGTGGGTGACCAGCAGGACGGTGGTGGGCTCTGCCCGGTGGATTTCCAGGAGCAGGTCCTGCATCTTGATCCGGGTAAGGGCATCGAGGGCGCCGAAAGGCTCATCGAGCAGCAGGACGCCCGGGTTCCGGGCCAGCGCCCGCGCCAGGGACGCACGCTGCGCCATGCCGCCCGATACCTCGCGGGGGCGGTGCTTGGCGAAATGTTCCAGTCCTACGAGTTCCAGCAGCCGGGCCACCTTGGCTTTGCCTTCCCTTGCACTGCATCCGGCCGGCAGCCCGATGGCCACGTTGGCCTGCAGCGTGTGCCAGGGCAGGAGCCGGGGTTCCTGGAATGCGAAGGCGCACCGCGGGTCAATGCCGTGCACGGGGGTGTCCTCGATGACGACTGAGCCGGCACTGGGATGGTCCAGGCCCGCCGTGGCGCGCAGGAGCGTGGATTTTCCGCAACCGGAGGGCCCCAGGATGGCCAGGACCTCGCCGGGCGCAACATCAAAGGTCACATCCCGCAGGACGGTCCGGGCTGCGGAGCCGGTGCCGAACGTGCGGCGCAGGCCGCGGAAGGACACCGGAAGGGCAGGCGCATGGGCGGAGGTGGCGGCGCCGGGCAGCGGCGACAGGACTGCGGTCATAGGATCACTCCATCGGTCCTGGCAGTAGCACCCTACGGAGCCAGCCTTCGCCGGAGTGGTCAGTTCCGGACACCCATGGCTGGAGTCCTTGCTATCACCGGGGCTGTTGGGGAGCGTCCGGCGACCAGGGTTGCTGCGGCGTCATCGATCCAGGTCTCTCGGCCGCTCGGGATGGTCAAAGACCACTACACAGCAATGAATCTGCGAGAGCAAACTCTCGCTGGAGCCGCGTAATATTCGTTCACACCACCTTCAGCCTTTAGTCATCATTCTTTTATTCGATGAATGCCTGCTGCTTGGGCGGAAGCGTAGTCTGTTGCCATGAGCCACACGAACGATCCTGCAGTCATCGAACGCCTTCTGCGAACCAGGGGCCGCTGGGCAATCGTCGGACTCACCACCAATGAGTGGCGCTCTGCGTACGATGTGTCGCTGATGATCCGCGACCGGCTCGGCATGGAAATCATCCCCGTCAACCTGCCCGGCGACCCCGTCCACGGCGAAACCGGCTACCGCACCCTCGGCGACATCCCGCCGGAAAAGCAGCCCATCGACGTCGTGGACTGCTTTGTGAACTCGCAGAAGGTGGGCAGCGTGGTGGACCAGGCCATCGCCGTGGGGGCGAAAGCCGTGTGGCTGCAGTTGGGGGTCATCGACGAGGCAGCGGCGGAACGCGCCAAGGCTGCCGGTTTGGACGTGGTGATGAACGCCTGCCCCGCGCAGCTGGCCTGGAAGTACAACCTTTAACGCTTCATCAAGTCCGTATAGTGCCGTTCGGTCACGTCCGGGTGGGCCCGCATCCGGCCCTTGAGCATGTTGAGGCCGAAGGATGCCAGGAGCGGGTTGTCCGGATCGTCCGTGATGCCCCGGGCTGCCGCCTTCAGTTCCGGAGCCAGCGGGACGGGGTCGATCACCGCGTCGAGCCGGGGCGACCAGAAGAACGGCACCGAGTAACGGTCGACGCCGGGCGGCGGTGCCTGGACGCGGTGGATGGTTGCCGCAAGGTATCCCTCCGTGGCGACTTCGAGCATCTCGCCAAGGTTCACCACCAGCGCTCCCGGCAGGGGCTCCACAGGCAGCCACTCGTTGGTACCGGGCGGCAGCACTTCGAGGCCGCCTACGTCGTCCTGGAGGAGGAGGGTCACGAAGCCGTAGTCCGCGTGCGAGCCCACGCCCTGGTCTCCGGCCGCTTCCACCACGCCGCCCACGTAGTGCACCAGCTTGCCCATCCAGGCCGGTGATTCCCGGAAGGGTTTGTCGAAGTAGTCTTCCGGCAGGTGCAGCGAAACGGCGATGGCCCTCAACAGTTCCATGCCTACCCCGGACATCAGCTCCGCCCACTCCATGGCAGCAGGCTTCAGCTCGGGGAATGTTTCGTCAGGCCAGAGGTTGGGGCCCTGCAGGAGCCAGTAGGGCTGGCCGTCCGGGTAGTCCTTGACCGGCTCGCGCTCCGGTGAGTAATCGATCTGCTCCCGCGCGTCCGCCCGGCCCTGGGTCACCTCCGTGCCCATGCGGGTGTACCCGCGGAAATGGGGGGACAGGCGGTTGTCCAGCTTCATCCGCTCCTCAAGGGGAAGGTCGAAGAAGCGCCGGATGATGTCCAGGAGCTCTTCGGCCTGGGCCGGCCGTCCACCGTAGCCTGTGACCTGGAAGAACCCGACGTCGTGGGTGGCATGCCGCAGCTGCTCAATGAACTCCGGGTTGAAGGACCCGTATGGCTGCCGTGCGGAACTTAGATCCAGAACAGGTATGGCTCCCTGGTCGCCTGACATCCTCGCAGACTAGCACCGCGCGGGTCCGCTTTATAGGCTTCCCTTATGGACCCAAGTGCGCTGCGGGAGATCTGCCTTTCGTTTCCGGGAGCCTATGAGGATTTTCCGTTCGGACCGGAGACCTCGGTGTTCAAGGTACGGGCCCACGTTGCCGGCGGGGCCCGCCATGAGGCCAAGCTGTTCGCCCTGTCATCCATGGACGAACGCGACTTTTACGTGAACCTGAAATGCGAACCGGCCCTGGCCGCGCAGCTGCGCGCAGTCCACCCTGCCATCACCGGAGCATGGCACATGAACAAGACCCACTGGAACGGCATCCGCCTTGACGGCTCGCTGCCGGACGGGATGATCCGTGACATGGTGGAGGACTCGTACGACCTGGTGGTGTCAGGCTTGAGCCGGAAGCAGCAGGAGCAACTGGGGTGGGCACGCCTCGAAAAGGCAGGCGGCAATGACTGACGCGGGACAGCTCAGCTATCCGGGGATCGGCGGCACCGAACACGGCGACGCCCCGCAGGGGTATGGCCGTGTCCTGGAGGAAGCGCGCCTTGGCACCGGATTGGACGTGTACCGGCGCGTGGCGGACGGCATCCTCGGCTGGGAACTGCAGCGGCGGGCAGGGCTGCGCGTCCGCGCCGATTCGCCGAGGGCTGTGCCGGGGATGCACGTGGTGAGCGGATTCGGCGTCGGGCCCTTCCGACTGCCCGCCCCCTGCCAAGTGGTGTGGGTGCATGAGCCTGCGCCGGAGGGTGTTCCCCAGTCCGCCGGTTTTGGTTACGGGACCCTGCCGCGTCATCCTGCGCTGGGGGAGGAATCCTTCGAAGTGGAGATCAACAGCCACGGGGAAGTGTGGCTGAGGATCCGTGCCTTCAGCAAGCCTGCCAACTGGTTCTATGCCGCCGGCGGCATAGTCACCCGCGCGGCGCAGCGCTACGTTACTTCCCGGTACATTGAAGGGGCACGCAGTCTCGCCGCGGAAGGAACATCCCAGTGATCTTTATCGTCGTCAAGTTCAAGGTCAAGCCTGAATGGTCGGAGCGCTGGCTCGATCTCGTGGGCGACTTCACCCGGGCCACCCGGGAGGAGCCGGGCAACCTGTGGTTCGACTGGTCGCGCAGCGTGGATGATCCCAACGAGTTCGTCCTGGTGGAGGCGTTCAAGGACGACGCCGCTGGGGACCACGTCAACAGCGCGCATTTCAAGAAGGCCATGGCGGACATGCCGCAGGCGCTCGCCGAAACGCCCCGGATCATCAGCCGCCAGCTCGACGGCGAAGGCTGGGACCTGATGGGCGAACTCACCATCTGACCCCATCGATTGCTCCGTAGCTGTCGTTTTGGGCGTCCTAAACGGCGGGTACGGAGCACTCGATAGCATGAAGCATGTGGATCGGGTGGAGTGAGTTCGACATCCTCCTGGGCGACGTGCACAGCCTGAAGGAGAAACGCTCCGTAGTGCGGCCCCTCCTGGCCGAACTCAAACGCCGCTTTGAAGTCTCCGTTGCCGAGGTGGGGGACCACAGCCAGTACCGGCGAACCCAGCTCGGTGTCGGCCTGGTGGCAGCCGACCGGAGGCACGTCGTGGAGGTGCTCGCCGCCGTCGAACGCTTCGTGGCGGGACGGCCCGAGATCGAGCTGCTCAGCGTCCGCCAGCGCGAGCTTCACAGCGAAGACTGATCCCATCGGTTGCTGAGTAAACGCCCTTTTGGCGCCTCAAAAGGGCGTTTATGGAGCAGTCGATGGAGGATGTGGATAACTTCTGCGGACATGCGGCTCCTTCTGCTCTGATGTAGCAATGAAGACTGCACGTCCGCTTCCTGACGTACTTGAGGGCAGGCCCTTCACTGCGGCTGAGGCGGCAAGGGCGGGGGTCTCAGCCAAGCGCTTGAGGCATCGTTCCCTCAGCAGGCTTGGTAAGGGCATCAGAGCAGACGGCCCGACGGCGGAGCTTGCGTTGGCCATGCGGGTGCGGCCCTTCATTGAGGTCAACGAGCTATGTGCTGCCTCGCACGTTACGGCCGCGGAGCTTCATTCGCTGCCGCAGCGGCGCCGGGACGACGCCTTCGACGCCTTCCACCTCATCCGTCCCGAGGGCGCAGCCCACCTGGACAGGCCCCACGTCATCGTGCACCGCATGAAGCTGTACGAGGACGAACTCGCAACGATGGACGGGATTCCGGTGACAACGCCGGAGCGGACGTGGCTCGACATGGCGGAACTGCTGTCCGTCGATGAAATCGTGGCCATGGGGGATGCATGCGTTCGCGTTCCGCGCCTCGAATTCGAGGGCCGAAGCATGCCGCTGTGCAGCATGTGGGATCTGCAGCGGACGATTGACAGGCATCGGGGAAAGCGGGGCCTCCGGAAGGCCAAGGAGGCCCTGGAACTCATCCGGGTCGGATCGGATTCGGCCCAGGAAACCATGCTCCGGCTGGCTATCGTCCGCGCGGGCCTGCCCGAACCCGAGCTGAACATCCCGATCATCACTGAGGACGGCGTCAGGCACCATGAACCGGACCTGTCTTACCGCAAATACAGGATCGGAATCGAGTACGAGGGCGAGCACCACGGCGAGGAAAGCCAGATCGCCAGGGACATAGCGCGCTCTGAACGGTACGCCGCCTTGGGGTGGACGGAGGTCAGGATCTCCAAGCGGCACATGGTCAACGATGCGAAACCGGCCGCGGCCAAAGTTCTTGTTGCCCTGGCACAGGCCGGCTGGCGGAGAGGTTCTTAAAAACGATTGCTCCGTAACTGCCCTTTTGAGGGCTCAAAAGGGCAGTTACGGAGCAGTCGATGGGTGGGTGGCGGTGGGGAGGTTCTAGCCGAAGTACTTCGGCAGGGTCCCTTCGTGGGCTTCGCGGAGGGCGTCCAGGGACAGGCCCTCCACGCCGTTGATCTCCAACTTGCCGCTGGCCGCGTCCACCACGCCGATGCGGGTGTGGGCGAAGCCGCGGGCGGTGCACATGTCAGTGAAGCGGACTTCCTCAGAGCGCGGGACGCCCACCACGGCGCGGCCCTGGGACTCGGAGAAGAGTGCCGTGAACAGGTCCACGCCGTCCCGGTCCATGACGTCCTGCAGTGCGATCCGGGCACCCACGCCGTAGCGCAGTGAGGACTCCACCAGGGCAGCCGCGAGGCCGCCTTCGGAGAGGTCGTGCGCGGAATCGATCATGCCGTCGCGGGACGCGTTGATCAGGATCTCACCCAGCGCGCGTTCGGCTTCGAGGTCAACCTTCGGCGGCTGGCCGCCCAGGTGTCCGCGCATGTTGGCCCACTCGGAACCATCCAGTTCGGCGCCCGTGGTGCCCAGGAGGTAGATGGCCTGGCCGTCCTCACGCCAGCCCGACGGCGTGCGGCGCGCGACGTCGTCGAGCTTGCCCAGGACCGCCACCACGGGGGAGGGGTGGATGGGCGTGGTGCCCGTCTGGTTGTAGAGCGAGACGTTGCCGCCGGTGACCGGGATGCCCAGCACCATGCAGGCATCGGACAGGCCGCGGATGGCCTCGGCGAGCTGCCACATGACGTCCGGGTCCTCGGGGGAGCCGAAGTTCAGGCAGTCGCTGACGGCCATGGGGATGGCGCCCGCGGTGGCCACGTTGCGGTAGGCCTCGGCCAATGCAAGCTGCGCGCCGTGGTACGGGTCCAGGTAGGTATAGCGGCCGTTGGCGTCGGTGGCCAGGGCCACGCCCAGGCCGGATTCCTCGTCCACGCGGACCACGCCGGCATCGTCGGGGAACGCCATGGAGGTGTTGCCGCCAACGTAGCGGTCGTACTGGTTGGTGATCCAGGACTTGGAGCACATGTTCGGCGACGCCACGAGTTCGGTTACAGCGGCAGCGAGCTCAGCCGGGGCGGCCGGGCGGCCGGCGTCCTGCACGGAGCCGGTGAAGGTGTCTGCCTGGACGGCGTCCTGCCACTCGGGACGGGCAAACGGGCGGTCGTAGACCGGACCGTCGTGTGCCACGGTGCGGGGATCGACGTCGACAATCACCTCGCCTTCCCAAGTGATGATCAGGCGGCCGGTGTCGGTCACCTCGCCCAGCCAGGAGTACTCCACGGCCCACTTGTCCATGACGGCCTCGAACGCCTCGACGTTCTCCGGCGTGACGACGGCCATCATGCGTTCCTGCGACTCGGACATCAGGATCTCGCCCGGGGTCAGCGTGGGGTCGCGCAGCAGCACAGACGTCAGCTCAACCTGCATGCCGCCGTCGCCATTGGAAGCCAGCTCGGACGTGGCGCAGGAGATGCCTGCCGCGCCGAGGTCCTGGATGCCTTCCACCAGCGAGCCCTTGAAGAGCTCCAGGCAGCACTCGATGAGGACCTTCTCTGCGAAGGGGTCGCCCACCTGGACTGCGGGGCGCTTGGAGGGCTTGGTGTCGTCGAAGGATTCGGAGGCCAGCACGGAGGCGCCGCCGATGCCGTCGCCGCCGGTGCGCGCACCGAACAGGACCACCTTGTTGCCCTTGCCGGAGGCGTTGGCCAGGCGGATGTCCTCGTGCCGCATGACGCCGACAGCGAGGGCGTTGACCAGCGGGTTGCCCTGGTAGACGGAGTCGAACACCATTTCGCCGCCGATGTTCGGCAGGCCCAGCGAGTTGCCGTAGCCGCCGATGCCGGCGACGGCACCGTGCATGACGCGCGCGGTGTCCGGGTGGTCGATGGCGCCGAAGCGCAGCGGGTCCATGACGGCAACGGGGCGGGCGCCCATGGAGATGATGTCGCGGACAATGCCGCCAATGCCGGTGGCCGCACCTTGGTAGGGCTCAACGAACGACGGCGAGTTGTGTGATTCGATCTTGAAGGTCACGGCCCAGCCGTCCCCCAGATTGGTCACGCCGGCGTTTTCGCCGATGCCCACCAGCATGTCCTTCTTCATTTCCTCGGTGACCTTCTGGCCGAACTGGCGCAGGTGGTTCTTGGAGGACTTGTAGGAGCAGTGCTCGCTCCACATGACGGAGTACATGGCCAGCTCGGCGCCGGTGGGGCGGCGGCCCAGGACCTTGACGATCTCGTCGAACTCGTTCTGCTTCAGGCCCAGCTCGGCCCACGGCAGTTCGGTGTCCGGGGTCTTCGCGGCGTGCTCGACGGTGTCGATGTTGAACTTCTTGGTGGTTTCCGTGGTCACTTGTCGCCTCCCACAATCTTGTTCAGTACGGAGGTGAAGAAACCCAGTCCGTCAGTGTCGGAACCGCCGATGCCGTCCAGCGATTCGGGGCCGAAGCCGGGCTCCACGGCGTGCTCCGGGTGCGGCATGAGGCCCACCACGTTGCCGGCGGCGTTGGAGATGCCGGCGATGTCACGGCGGGAACCGTTGGGGTTGAAGCCGACGTAGCGGAACACTACGCGGCCCTCGGCCTCAAGGGCGTCCAGGGTCTTTTCGTCCGCGATGTACTGGCCGTCCTGGTTCTTCAGCGGAATGGTGATCTCCTGGCCCGCCTGGTAGTCCAGCGTCCACGCGGTGTTGCTGTTCTCGACGCGCAGCACCTGGTCGCGGCAGAGGAACTTCAGGTGGTCGTTCTTGATCATCGAGCCGGGCAGCAGGTGCGACTCGGTGAGGATCTGGAAGCCGTTGCAGATGCCCAGGACAGGCAGCTTGGCGTCGGAGTTGGCGGCGTCGATGATCTTGGACATCAGCGGCGCAAAGCGGGCAATGGCGCCGGCACGCAGGTAGTCGCCGTAGGAAAAACCGCCGGGGATGACGACGGCGTCCACGTCGCCGAGTTCGCTGTCACCGTGCCAGAGTTCGACGGCGGTGCCGCCGGCCAGGCGGACGGCGCGGGCAGCGTCCCGGTCGTCAAGGGTGCCGGGGAAAGTAACGACGCCGATGCGGGCGCCGGCGAGGCGCGGCGCGGCCGCAACCGCCACGGCTTCGCCGATCAGGGGGAGTTCAGTCATGTCAGGCCTCGACGACCTCGACGTTGACGACATCCTCGATCACCGGGTTGGACAGGAGGGTCTCTGCGGCATTACGGGCCTGGGCCAGGATGTCTTCGGTCACCTCGCCGTCGACCGTCAGTTCAAAACGCTTGCCCTGGCGGACAGAGCTGAAGCTGGTGAAGCCCAGCCGGGGGAGAGCGCCGACGATCGCCTTCCCCTGCGGGTCCAGAATCTCGGGCTTGGGCATGACGTCAACAACGATCCGGGGCATCCGGCAACTCCTGTGCGTGAGCTTGGGTAAGGGCGCAGCGGAGTGGTGCCGTCTCACGCCGTACCGGGGTGTTGGGGACAGTTGGTCACCTGCATTGGTTCACCATGAGGTCGGGCGCTCCGCGAGCTTGCCTTACCATTCTACCGGGCCGGACGCACCCCTTTGCATTCGGCGGTTCAGGAAGCGGGGCGGACCGGTAAGGGCGTGGTTCTGGAGTTGCCGGAGGGCCTTCACTAGGATTGCTGGATGGCTGAGAATTCGAAGTCCGTGCTGTTGCCCGTGGTTGCCGCGGCGGTGTTTGCCGGCCTGGGCAGGATGGTGTTCCAGAAAATAAAGGCGGACCGCCTGGCCCGCGAGACGCGGGTGACCGGCCCCGTGGATGAAAAGACCAGGCAATGGATCAGTGACGTGGTGCGCACCCCGCGCTCGTAGCGCCGCCTGCCATCCTGCCACCTTGCAAGGGCGTCCTCCGGGGCGCCCTTTTCCATGACTGCTTCCCGATCCTGCCGGCCCGCAGCCCAACCCGTTTGACAAGCGGAAATTTCACGAATGTGCCCTATGTCATATCGCGCTCTCAGTCTGTACTCTGTGAACAGTCTGGTCTCAGCAAATTACAAAACCTGTAATTCCCTCTGCAGTTCCAGGCGTCAGGGCTGCCCACCAAGGCTGGGTGGTACATCGTGAAAGGGTTGCACGTGAAATCAACTGGAAAGAGCCCCTCGCGGGCTGGGGGACTCCGGAAGGCGGCCGCGCTGGCTGTCGGGTTGCCCCTTCTCCTTAGCTCCCTGGCAGTGGGTCCCGCGTCCGCGGCACCCGGAGGCCAGGGTGCGGAGAACTCCTCGTCTACTGCGAAGGACAGTCAATTCAAGGACGGCCGGTACATCGTGGTGCTCGCTGGTCCCGCTGCTGCGGCGTACGAAGGGGGAGTTGCCGGACTGGGCGCCACAAAGCCCCAGCAGGGCAGGAAGCTCGACGCCGGCAGCCCCAGCTACCAGGCCTACGACGCCCACCTGCGCAAGCAGCAGCGTGAAGTCGCAGCGGCCCAGGGCGTCAGCCCCGCCAAGCAGTACACCGCGGCACTGAACGGGTTCACTGCCGAGCTGACCGCGACGCAGGCGGCAGCCCTGTCCAAGGACAGCCGTGTCCTGGTGGTGGCGCCCGACGTCGAAAACAAGCCTGACTACACCACCACCGACTTCCTTAAGCTCAGCGGCCCTGACGGTGCCTGGGCCAAGCAGTTCGGTGGGCAGGCCAACGCCGGCAAGGGCGTTGTTGTAGGTGTCATCGACTCCGGTTACGCCCCGGACAACCCCTTCCTGCAAGGCGAACCGGTGAAGCCACTGCAGGGTGATCCGCAGGTGGGCGTTCCCTACCGCACCGGTGACGGCAAAATTGCCATGCTCAAGGCGGACGGCAGCACCTTCGAAGGGGAATGCCAGAAAGGCCAGGGCACCGGAGCCTCATTTGACGGCTCGCTCTGCAATTCCAAGGTCATTGGTGCCCGCTACTTCGCCGATTCCTTCCTGCAGTACGTGGCACCCGGCAACCGGGCACCGGAAGAGCAGATTTCCCCCGTGGACGTGGGCAGCCACGGCACCCATACCGCCACCACGGCAGCCGGCAACGCCAACGTCGAGCAGGTGATCGACGGCGCGAGCTTCGGAAAGAGCTCCGGTGTGGCACCCGCCGCCAAGGTCTCGGTATACAAAATCTGCTGGGAGGACACCAACCCGGACACCGGCGGCTGCTACTCCTCGGCGTCTGTTGAGGCCGTGGACGCAGCCATCAAGGACGGCGTCGATGTCCTGAACTACTCCATCTCCGGCAACAACAACAGCACCACTGATCCGGTGGCGTTGGCATTCCTCAACGCTGCCGCCGCCGGTGTGTTCGTTTCGGCCTCGGCCGGCAACTCCGGTCCTGCAGCCTCCACCGTGAACCATGCCTCACCCTGGCTGACCACGGTGGCTGCCTCCACCTTTCCCAGCGACCTGGTGGGAACCGTCAAGGTCTCCGACGGATCGCTGTACCGCGGCGCTTCCATCATGAAGTCGGAAGTGGCGGGCAAGCCCGCCGTCCTCGCTGCGGCCGCCGCCGCCCCGGGTGCTGTCAACCCCAACCTTTGCGGCCCGGGTACCCTCGATGCCGCCAAGGTGGCCGGCAAGGTTGTGGTCTGCGACCGCGGCGTTATCGACCGGACTGCCAAGAGCCAGGAAGTCCTGGACAAGGGCGGTGTGGGCATGATCCTGGTGAACCTCACCAGCAGCTCGGAGGACGCCGACAACCACGTCGTCCCCACCGTCCACGTCAACGCCCCCAAGAGCCTGGAACTGAAGTCCAAGCTGGAGACCAACCCGGCGCTGACTGTCAGCCTGGTCAAGGGCGACCTGACCGGCCTGCCACCGGCCGCGGCACCCCAGATCGCAGGATTCTCGTCCCGCGGACCCACCCTGGCATCCGGCGGTGACCTGCTCAAGCCGGATATTTCCGCTCCGGGCGTCAACGTCCTGGCGGGTGTCTCCACGATCGGCAACGACGGGGACCAGTTCGGATTCATGTCAGGCACCTCCATGGCTGCACCGCACATCGCCGGTTTCGGTGCCTTGGTGCTGAGCAAGCAGCCGAAGTGGACCCCTGCGATGGTGAAGTCCGCCATGATGACCACTGCCTACCCGCTGGTCAAGGCCGACGGTTCGCCCAACACCGACCCGTTCCAGGGCGGCGCGGGCCACATCGATTCCACCCGTGTCCTTGATCCCGGGCTGGTCTACGACTCGGGAATCCAGGACTGGCTGGGCTTCCTGAACGGCCAGGGTGTTGAGACGGGTGCCCCGCAGGCCGGCAGCATCGCCGCCCGCGACCTCAACCTGCCCTCCATCGCGTTGGGCAGCCTGGTGGGAGAAGTGCAGGTGAAGCGCAAGCTCACCGCCCTGGTGCCGGGGATGTACCACCCCGAAGTCAGCATGCCGGGCTTCAACGTCAACGTCGAACCCAAGGCGCTGAATTTCGCCAAGGCCGGCCAGACCCGCGAAGTAACCGTCACCATCCGGAACGCCAGCGCCCCGGTGGGCAAATTCAGCACCGGAAGCCTCACCTGGAAGGGCCCCCGGACGGTGACATCACCGATCGCCGTCCGGCCGGTTGATGCCCAGATTGCCCCGTCGTTCTCCTTCAGCTCGGCCACAGGCACCGGCAGCGGCTCCATGGAGCTCGTTTCCGGCTCCGACAGCCCCATCGCCGTCGGCGTGGAGGGCCTGGCACCACTGAGCCAGACCGCCGTCACCAAGACCCCGGGCGAGTACGCACCCACGAATGACGCCCACAACGCCGTGCTCCAGGTGAAGGTGCCGGCCGGTGCCTCCTTTGCGCGGCTGGGCATTCAGGCGCAGTCGAACGACGTCGACTGGGACATGGTGGTCTACGCACCGAACGCGTCGGGCGGGCTGACCCCCGCCCAGGTGGCGACGGCATCGGCCAGTGAATTCCTGGACCTGGAATCGCCGCGGGCCGGCACCTACTACGTGGTGGCCAACCTGTACGCCACACCGGACAACGGCCCCGCCACCGCTTCCGTCCAGGCTGTGAGCTTCGCCGGCGACGCAGGCAACCTCACGGTGGACCCCAACCCCATCGTGGCACCGAACGGAACCGCCACCTCGGCGACCGTGAACTGGGCGGGACTCCAGGAGGGGTCCTATCTCTCCCGGTTGAGCCTTGGCAGCAACGGCATCAAAACCTGGGTGAACGTGCAGGTGGGACAGGGCGCTGCTCCCGCCCCGGCCGGCGCTCCGCAGCTTGACCTGGCCCAGGCGGTACCCGGCACCTGACCGGAAAGCATGGGGGGAAGGTCCCGGGCGGTCATCAGGCCGCCCGGGACCTTTTTCGTTCCTGCCCCCGGAATACCCGGCAATGCAGAAGCTAGGTGGCTGTCCCGCCCAGCAGGGGGCCCATGGCCTTCCACCGGGCGATCTCGCATCCGTCGGTGCGGGTGAAGGTCGAGTTGACGGGGCGGCCGTGGAAGGTGCCGGTGACCACCGCGATCTGGGGGCCGCCGTACTGCTGGGTGCACAGCCTGGGCGGGCCCGGTTTCGGGAAGAAGATGTCCTCACCGAACCGCTCCACGGCGGCCAGGGCGTCCCCGGGCCGGGGCAGCGTGGTTCCGGCGGCGGGAGCGCCGTCCGTGGCCACAAGCCGGAACACGTGCTCAGGCGCGTCCGGGTCCTCCCGGATCCTGATGGTCAGGTCGATCACCGTGGCGCCCGGTCTGACAGGGCCCCAAGTTCCGCGGCCAGGCGTTCCCGGAGGATCCCCGCTTCCATGGCGAATGCCCGCTGGTGCTCGACGTAAGCTGCCTTGCCCTGGGGCGTCTCGATGGGGATGGCGGGGTAGCCCCACTCAGCCAGGTCGTACGGGGAAGCCTGCATATCCATGGCCCTGATCCGCCAGGAGAGTTCAAAGCAGTCCATGACCAGTTCGCTGGGCAGCGCCGGCAGCAGCTTGTAAGCCCACTTGTAAAGGTCCATGTTGGCGTGCAGGCAGCCCGGCTGCTCCAGGTGGCGCTGCGTGTCCCGGCTGGGGGAATGCTCGTTGAGCGGGATGGCGTCCGGGGTGTAGAAGCGGAACGCATCGAAATGGGTACAGCGGATCCTGTTGTCCTCCACCACCCGGTCCGTGCCGGCCGCTCCCAGGCGCAGCTGCAGATACTCGTGGCGGAGGTCGAACTTGTCCTGGCGGTACACCATGGCCCACTCGTGGAGGCCAAAGCAGCCGAACTGCGCCGGCCTGGCCGCCGTCCCGCGGAGGATGATCCCGGCAAAGTCCACGGCCTCCTTGCGGTCGGCAAGGAAGGCGGGCCGGTCGAAGGTGACCGCGGTGCTTCCCGCAGCCAGCCCCAGGGAGGCAAGTTCGCCGTCGTCGAGCATCCGGTAATGCTTCCACCCCAGCCGCCCGGCTGCCTGTCCGCCGGTGAGGACCGCTCCGGCACCTGGGTGCCAGCGCTTCAGCTGGCCGGGCTTCTGCGTGTAATAGGTGAAGAGGAAATCCTCCACCGGGTGTTTCTGCCCCGCCGACCGTCGGGCCAGGTAGGGATCGGCGTAGCGGCTGACGCGCTGGATGTGGGTTTCTTCCCGCGCCAACGCATCCGCCGCCGCCAGAAGCTTAAGAGGCTCCACCGGCGGCACCCAGTACATCCTTGGCAGCCTCCCAGGCGCTGATTTCGCATCCGTTGCTCCGCGCAAAGGAGGACTCCACCGCTACGCCGTCCACCATGCCCGTCACTGTGGCTTTTTGGGGACCGCCATACTGCTGGGTGCAGGGCCGGGATGTTCCGGGCTCCGCCGGTGACAGGATGCCCGGGTTGGCCTTCAGGGCTGAGCAGGCCGCAGCGGCATTGGGGTGGATGCTTTCCGCGGCCGGGGTGCCGGAGGAGCAGACAAGGGTGTAATCGAGCTCGGCCGCGCCCTGGGACGGGACCACAGTGATGGCAAGTTCCGCGTTTCCCTGCCCCGGACCGGCATTTGGCTGCGACGTGGCGGGAGCGGGTGCCGGTACCGAGGTTTCGGTGTCCGGGGAGGGAGCGGCAGAGGCGGCGGGAGAGCTTGCTGCCGCGGAGGAAGAAGGAGCTGGTGAGGCCGACGCGCCCTTGTCAGGAGTGCCGCTGCAACCGGAAATCAGCCCGGCGCCAACCGCCAGGACCGCTGCGAGCATGCGGAAATTGCGCATCAGGCTTCCTCTCCTTGGTCCAGTAATTCTAGTCGCTTGAGCCGGTGCGGACAGGCCGGGACTGGTCCCGGCATTGGTCCTGTCCGCCGTTCACCGGGACGTCGCCGCGATCAGCCCCATCATGGATGCGTGCAGCTCCGTGACCTGGTCCCGGGTCAGCCCCAGCCGCTCCATCATTGTCCCCGGTACCTGCAGGGCCTGCTGCCGCAGTGCCGCACCTTTGGGCGTCAGTTCGACGGCGAGTGCACGCTCGTTTCCGTCCGCGCGGCGCCGCGTAATCAGCTCCGCTGCCTCAAGTCTGCGGAGCAGGGGCGATATGGTGGCCGGCTCCTGGGCGAGGGCCTCGCTGATGTTCCGTACCGTCCGCGGGCTCTCTTCCCACAGGCAGAGCATCACCAAGTACTGCGGATGGGTGAGGTTGAGTTTCTCGAGCACCGGCTTATAGGCCCCCACCACGCTGCGGGCAGCCACCGTGAGGGCAAAGCAGAGCTGATGTTCCAGCAGCAGGTCTTCCTCCTGCACTTCAGCCGGCTCTCCTGTGGCGCGCCTTGCCGTGTCCGTTTCTGCTGTCGTGGTGCTCATGCGTCCTCCCATTGTTAGTGCACTAATGATTAGTGTACAATTATTACAGGTCAACGTGAGTGAAAGGAACTTCTTCATGGGCAGGGACAAGTCCGCGGACAAGGGCAACGCCTCCCAGCGCTTCATGCGCGCCACAGGAAAGCTGCGCGCTGTCTTCGGCCCCGCGAGCCGCACTGCCCTGGGGCACGATATGACCGAGGAGAACCGCAGGCTGCTGGCACAGCGCCAGGCGGAAACCCAGCAGTGGGAAACCGTCACCAGGCCGGACGGCAGCACGTACGTGGTGCCAAGAAATCCCGAAGACCGGTCCCTGCGGTAGCCGGACCTGTTCCACCTTGCCGCCTTAATGCATCGGCGCCTTTTTCCTTCTGCGGGCTTAAAATGAGGGCACTGGTTCCTGCCGGAGCCAAGTGCGCTTTCGCCCGAGGAATCGGGAAGGGGGTGGAAAACAGTGGCACATGTACTCGATAGTTTCATGGGCCTGACTGAGAGGCTCCGCTTCTTCTTCGGTCCTGCCACCCGACTGGACTCTGATACGCCCGTGGTGCACAAACACGATGAATTCGAACAGGCTTCCGAAGAGGACCTCTCGCATTTCGTGGTCGAGACCGACTCTACCGGCCACCATTACGCAGTACGCCGCGAAGACCTGGAACGCGAAAGCTGACCTTTCCAGGCCGCTCCCAGAAACCAAAAAGCCGGACGGCCTTTCCTTCGAGGGAAAGGCAGCCCGGCTTTTTTGATGCGCCTAGCGGCCGGTGCCGCCGTAGACAGTCGCTTCGCTTTCGGTGTCCAGGCCGAACGCCTTGTGGATTACGCGCACGGCCTCATCCAGCAGGTCGGCATGCGTCACCACGGAGATGCGGATCTCGGAGGTGGAGATCATGTTGATGTTGATGCCCGCATCGGACAGCGCCTTGAAGAAGGTGGCGGAGACTCCCGGGTGGGAACGCATTCCGGCGCCGATCAGGGAGAGCTTGCCGATCTGCTCGTTGTATTCGATGGTCTCGAAGCCAATCTGGTCCTGGGCTGCATGAAGGGCGGCCAGGGCGTCTGCGCCTTCGACGATGGGCAGGGTGAAGGAGATGTCGGTCTTGCCCGTGCCGTGGGTGGACACGTTCTGGACGATCATGTCGATGTTGGAGTGTGCGTCGGCGATGACCTGGAAGATCGCGGCGGCCTTGCCGGGGATGTCGGGGACGCCGACCACGGTGACCTTCGCTTCGGACCGGTCATGGGCAACGCCGGAGATGATTGGCTGCTCCAAGGCAACTCCCTCTTGAGTGGTGATCTTGTCGTCGGCGCTGGGGATGACCCAGGTGCCTTCATGCTGGCTGAATGAGGAACGGACGTGCAGTGGGACGCCGAACCGGCGGGCGTATTCCACGCAGCGCAAGTGGAGGATCTTGGCCCCTGATGCAGCGAGTTCCAGCATCTCCTCGCTGGAGATGGTGTCGATCTTCTGGGCTGACGGGACTACACGGGGATCGGCGGTGAAGATGCCGTCCACGTCGGTGTAGATCTCGCAGACGTCCGCTTCCAGGGCTGCCGCCAACGCCACCGCGGTGGTGTCGGATCCGCCACGGCCCAGGGTGGTGATTTCGTTGGTGGCCCGGGTCATGCCCTGGAAGCCTGCCACGATGGCGATGTTGCCCTTGTCCAGGGCGGTGCGGATGCGGTGCGGGTCGACGTCGATAATCCGGGCCTTGCCATGGATCCCGTCGGTGATCATGCCGGCCTGCGATCCGGTAAAGGACTGGGCGGAGGCGCCGAGCTTGTTGATGGCCATGGCCAGCAGCGCCATGGAGATGCGCTCGCCGGCCGACAGGAGCATGTCCATTTCGCGGGCGGGGGCGGAATCGGTCACCTGCGCAGCAAGGTCCAGGAGCTCATCGGTGGTGTCGCCCATGGCCGAGACCACCACTACCACCTCATTGCCGGCTTCCTGGGCATCAACCACCCGCTTTGCCACGCGCTTGATCCCGTCAGCGTCCGCCACGGAGGAGCCGCCGAATTTCTGCACGATGAGCTGTTTGGTCACCGCGCCGGCGGCGGGGGCCACCTGCGGCTGCGTTGCGTTGTGCACTTCGGTAGTGGGCGTACTCATGCGCGTACCTTCATTGGATCAATTGGAGTTCTGGAGGCCAGGCAGCCTGACGCCGGGACGGCGCAACATTCCTTGAGACAGTTTATCGCCGTGCCCGCAGCGGCGCTGAATTGTGACCACATACCGGCCACGGACCTATGGACAGGCCGGCCGGGGCGGACCACGATTGGACCAGTTGCCCGGC
This sequence comes from Arthrobacter sp. Soil764, assembly GCF_001428075.1. GTDB lineage: Bacteria > Actinomycetota > Actinomycetes > Actinomycetales > Micrococcaceae > Arthrobacter. Next base: position 124,387 of record NZ_LMSI01000023.1, read on the forward strand.
CTCCGGCAGCAGCACGGACCGGTGCATGCCCAGGGCCAGGTCCAGTCCTTTGGAGGCATGGAGGATTCCGTGGTGGCCGACGACCCGCAGCCTGCTGCAGGATTGGACCAGGAGCCGGTTTTCGAACCGATCGGCCCGGGAATGGACAATGACGCCCGTGCGGTTGGCCCCCATGAGGATGCGGATACCGGCCTGCCCGGGTTCTCACGTGCCCGCTTTGCCAAAGCAAACCTGGTTCGGGTGCTGGCCGACTGGCTGGCCGGCATGAGGACAATCCGGTTTTGGTTCACTGTCGCAGCCGCGGTCCTGGGCACCTGGGCTGCTGCTGGCGCTGTGGTCCTGCTGGCGCCCTCGGGTGCCGAGGGAAGTCCATTGGTCCAACCCCTGCTGGTCTACTCCCTTGCCTCCGCCCTGATGCCGGCGACCGCCGCATTCCTGGCTGTTACCTGGGGCGTGCATGCGGAGGGCCGATTCCGGGCAACGCCAGGGCGTCCCGGAGGTTCTCTCCTTAATCCGGTGCTGGCCACCGCTTTGAGGGGCATGGCCTTGGGAGCTCTTGTCTTAGGTGTACTGCTGGTGCAAGCCTGGATTGCCGGGGCCCCAGGCGCCGTGGCGGCTGTGTCGGCCGGCGTCGTCCTGGTGGAGTGCGTGGTGTTTGGCGCCATCGGGGCGGGGCTTTCGGAGTGGGCCGGACGACGGCGGCTGGCGCCTGCCGCCGGATGGATGCTGTGCCTTGCCTTTGTGGCGGGAGCCCCGGCTGCCGCCATCGCATTGCTGCCCCTGGTCCGGGCGGAGGAACCGGTCACGGTGGCGCTGAATGTCGAATGGGCGGCTGACGGAACCCGCCTGGCGTTTGGATGCTCCAAAATCGACGCCGGGATCAGTGAGGTTTACCATACCGAGCGTCTGATGTGGCTCCCGGCGCTGAGCCCGCCCGTGCTGTTCCTGATGACGGGCGCGGAGGTAGACAAGGTCGGCCATGTCCTGGGGTGGGTGCCTGCAGCACTTCAGGAAGCCGCGGACGCCAGGCAGGTGCCGTGCGTGCAGGGGCAGCCGCGCGGCCGGGACGAGCCCCGCATGCCCATGGCGTTGGTAGGGTTCCTTGGCCAGGCCGCGGTAGCCGGCGCCATCGTGGCAGGGGGATACCGCAGAAAAGGATACCTTGCCGGGACGCGGGACGATCCGGCCCGAATGAGCCCGGGAGCTTAAAGTCCGGGACGCGTCAGCCCAGGGCGTTGCGCCGGCCCTCGAAGGCACGGCCCAGGGTGACTTCGTCCGCGTACTCCAAGTCACCGCCCACAGGGAGGCCGGAGGCGAGGCGGGTCACGGCGATGCCGATCGTCTTGAGCATGCGGGCCAGGTAGGTGGCCGTCGCCTCCCCCTCCAGGTTGGGGTCGGTGGCGATAATCACTTCCTGGATTTCGCCGTCGTTCAACCGGGTGAGCAGCTCACGGATGCGCAGCTGTTCCGGTCCCACGCCCGCGATGGGATTGATGGCGCCGCCCAGCACGTGGTAGCGGCCGCGGAAGGAACGCGTGCGTTCCACGGCCAGGACATCCTTGGATTCCTCCACGACGCAGATGACCGAGGGGTCGCGGCGCGGGTCACGGCAGATGTTGCACAGTTCCTGTTCGGTGACATTGCCGCAGACTGTGCAGAACTTCACGCGTTCCTTGACGGTGGTGATGGCTTCCACCAGCCGTTTCATGTCCTGGGGGTCGGCTTCAAGGATGTGGAACGCCAGCCGCTGCGCGGACTTGGGGCCCACCCCCGGAAGGCGTCCGAGCTCATCGATCAGCTCCTGGACAGCACCTTCGTACACGTTTCCCTCTTTAGCTTGGTGTGGATGGCGGGTGGAACAAAAAGTTGGTCATGCTGCCGGTGCTGCCTTGCGGTTATCAGTAGCGTGGCGCGACCGGGCTTCCGTCCAGGGACCGCTCCTCGATCAATTTTCCGCCCAGGATGCGTTCCACGGCGGCCCGGCCGAACACCCCCGATTCTTCGATGGTCTCATCGTCAGCGCTCGGCACGTCCTGGACGAAGGCGCCCGGTGCGGCGGCGGCCCTGGCCGGCGCCTTGGCCCGTCCGGCCTCAGCTTCGGGACTGTTGGAGAGCCGCTGGTAAAGGCTTTGCCGCGTTTCCGTTCGTCCGGCTGCCGGTGCAACCGCCTGCGCCTGGGGCCGGGAGGGTGCAACGGTGGAGGCAACGGGCGTCGGTGCAACCTGGGCCGGTGCCGTCATCGAGGGGGCAACTGGGGCGGGTGCCGCGGACGCCATGGCGAATTCGGGCGCAGGCGCGCGGTCAGGGGATGGCCCCTGGTAGGTTCCCGCCGACGCTCCGTGGCCCGGACCCGAAGCTCCGTTGGAAGCCGCGGCCGGCCCCCAACCCGACCCTGCTGTCGCAACAGCCGGGGCTGCCGGTGCAACGGGGATGGAGGGTGGCACCTGGGCTGTTGCCGGGGGGTAGTGCGGGACATCGGTCTGGGTTCCGATGTTGTCAGGCACGGACCCGGGGGCGGGCCTGACGCCAACGTTGCTCCTGTCTCCGACCACCCACACGCCGGGGGCCTGTTCCACAGCCCGCGTCCAGGGATCGTGGGCGGGGCCCGGATTCTGGCTCACCGGCTGGGGCGCGCTGCCCGTGCCGGAACCACCGGTTGGTGTCTCCCGGGGGTGCATGGCTGCCTCACTGCGGGAGCCGGGGGCTTCCGTGCGGTTGCCCATCACCGGGGACGATGGCGCTGTCCTGTTGCCGGGACGCGTTGCGGGCTCCCAGTCCATGGGAGGCTCCTCCTCCAGCGGGGGAGCGTCCTCGTCCCGCGGGGCACCCCAGTCGTCATCCGAGTACGAATAGTCGCCGCCGGCTGACGGGTATGGGGATACGCCGGCGTCCGCACGGGAGCCATGGCCCGGGGTTTCTGTGCCCTGGGCTTCTGGCTGGACAGAATTCGTGTCCTGGCCGTCCGGGTTGACGTCAGGTGCCGGACGTAAGGCGGGAGAGGCGGCCGCCGCGCGGATTCCCTCTACTGCAGCTGCGGGGCTGGCAGCAACAGCAGTACTTCCGCCACTTCCGCCGAAGGATGGGTCCTGGGCAGAGGTGTTGCTGCGGACAGCAGCGGCCCGCCCAGGGTTTCCCTCCACCGGCGCCGCGGAGCCTGCACCGGCCGCGGGAGCCGGTGCCGGCGGGGCTGGTTGAGCAGGGGCAGGAGCAAGCCCCCAGGCAACGTCAGCTGACGTGGCCGGAACCACCGGGCTGGCGGGCACTTTTGGGTTTGGCTCAGAGCTCGCTTGGGTGGCTCCGCTGGCAACCGCGTTTATCTGGCAGTCGATGCCAACGGTTTTGTGGATGGCCTGGCGCAAGTTGTCCGAGTGGTCCGCCCTGCCAAAGGCGCCGGCCAGTCCCTGGGTAGTGAAGGACAGGGTCACAACGCTGCCGTCGAAGGCGCTGACCTGCGCATTGGGTTCAACGAGCGCCCAGGTACTTCGCTTGATTTTGGACAGTGCCTGCAGGACGTCCGGCCAGGCCCTGCGGACGACCTCAACGTCACCCATGGCCGGGGGAGCGGCAGGGGTGGACCTGGCGGGCGCTTCCTGCTGGGCCGACGTCGGTGCCGCCTGACCAGCCGCTTGCGTGCCCGGGAATGGGCGGCTGGCCGGGTCCTGGCTGGCCGCCTGGTTGCCGGGAGACTGCTGGCCAGGGGCCTGTTCGCCGGGCACCTGCGGGCTTGGTACGCGGTGGCCGGACGCCGGGCGTGTTTCCTGGGCAGGCGGCACGGCTGCCTGGCTGGGAGCCTGCCGGTCTTCCTGGAACTGCGGTCCTGCACCGGCTTGCGGTGCCCCGGTGCTTTGCGGCGCTGCCTGGCCGGGGCCTGCAGCGGCGGGGCCCTCTGATGTCCGCACGCGTGCGGTGTCCTCGACAGGCCAGTCATTGGTGCTTACCCGCGGTGGTGTGAGCGGGCTCCGCGGAGCCTCCGCTGCAGGCTGGGAGGGCGTGGTTTGCGCCTGCGGGGACCCTGCAGCGGCAGGCCGGGCGGATGTGGACTGGGACCGCCGCTCCGGTGCCGCCTGAGCGGAAGGGCCGGCCGTGACAGTCATGGGCTGCGGCACGGGCGAGGAGGGTTCGCTGGATGTGGCTTCGGGGACGCCGGCAGGCGCGGCTGCCGGCGCTGGCGTTGCGGGAGCGGACTGGGAAACCGGAGCTGCCTGGGAAACCGGAGCGGTGACGTCATTTCCGGTGTAGTTGAGGCGCCGCTCCACACGGTCGATCCGGGCGGCGATGCCGCGCTCATTCTGTTCCGAGCTGGGCAGCAGGATCCGGGCACACAGCAGTTCCAGGTGCAGCCGGGGGGACGTGGCTCCGGTCATTTCGGTCAGGGCCGTATTGGTGACATCCGCGGCGCGGGAAAGTTCCGCGGCACCAAGGTTGTGGGCCTGGTTCTGCAGGCGGGCGATCTGGTCCGCAGGCATCCCGCGCAGGATGGCGTGCGCGCTTTCAGGCATGGCCTGGACGATGATGAGGTCGCGGAAGCGCTCCAGCAAGTCCTCCACGAACCGGCGGGGGTCGTGGCCGGTCTGGATGACGCGGTCCACGGCACGGAAGACCGTGGCGGCGTCGGAGGCGGCTACGGCCTCAACGACGTCGTCCAGCAGTGAGGCGTGGGTGTAGCCCAGCAGTGCGACGGCGAGCTCATAGTCCAGTCCATTGGGACCGGCGCCGGCCATGAGCTGATCCAGGACGGAAAGCGAATCACGGACGGAACCGCCGCCTGCCCTGATGACCAGCGACAGCACACCAGGGGCCACAGGGACGTTTTCCTGGCGGCACAGGAGCTCGAGGTAAGCCATCAGCGGCTCGGGCGGCACCAGCCGGAACGGGTAATGGTGGGTCCGGGAGCGGATGGTTCCGATGACCTTGTCCGGTTCCGTGGTGGCGAAGATGAACTTGATGTGTTCCGGCGGTTCCTCCACGATCTTCAGCAGGGCGTTGAACCCGGCCGAGGTAACCATGTGGGCTTCGTCGATGATGAAGATCTTGTAGCGGTCGCGCACCGGGGCGTAGGTGGCGCGCTCGCGGAGGTCGCGTGCGTCGTCAACGCCGCCGTGGCTGGCGGCGTCAATCTCGATGACGTCAAGGGAGCCCGAACCGCCACGTGCCAGCTCGATACAGCTGGGACAGGTTCCGCAGGGGGTGTCCGTGGGGCCCTGGGCGCAGTTGAGGCAGCGGGCCAGGATTCGCGCGGACGTGGTCTTGCCGCAGCCCCTGGGACCGGAAAAAAGGTAGGCGTGGTTGACGCGGTTTTTCCGCAAAGCCGTCATCAGCGGCTCGGTGACATGCTCCTGCCCGATAACGTCAGCGAACGAGTCGGGACGGTATCTGCGGTACAGGGCGGTAGTAACTGTCACAGAGAAAACCCTACCAATCCGGGCTGACATCATGCCGCCCTGTGGGGGAATAGTAAAGACCCCCCATGCACCCGCCAGAGCCCGCCTACCCTTGCTACCTTCCGGTCCTGGGGGAGTTCAACAGGATGACGCCACATGAGGGGCCGTCAGATACTTTACCCGAACATCGGGCTCGACTCGAATCGGCCCCCTCTCCCTTCCCCGGCCCCGTGCCCATCGCCTCCGAGTGCCGAAAGGGCATTCAGATCGCGGATTTCATTGCTTATCCCGGCGCGAGCCGCGATCATGGGCATGTACACCGATTGGGGCAATCTCAAGGTTGTGAGCTGCGTGGCCTGGTGGACGGGACGGACCCGGCAGCTCAACGGTGCAACAGGGAATGGGCGCATTGGGGGCGTCCATTTTCAGGTTAAGGCGCCATGCGGGCGCCGCGAACACAGCGTGCACGGAGCGCCGAAGTCCTGCCCTGAACAGCCCAATTGGGCGATGGGGAAAAGTTCAGGTAATCTAATACCTGCTTTTGATTCAGAAGCAGTTGGAGAATTCGCCTAGCGGCCTATGGCGCACGCCTGGAACGCGTGTTGGGTTAACGCCCTCGGGGGTTCAAATCCCCCATTCTCCGCCGGTTAAGAACCCGGCCCCGGTACTCCCGGGGCCGGGTTCTTGCGTTTTCGCCGCAAACGTCCAAGGCCCACGGCCGTTAAGCCATATCTGCCAAAGGTTCACCAAGCCGCCTTAGGCGCTGCCTCGCTGCCAGTTCGCTGGGACCCATCCGCCGGCGGGGGCCGCCCAGGGCGAGATGGACGACGCCGAGCACCATCTTTGTGGCCAGCTTCACGGGCAGGGGGAAGGGGCCTAGCCGTGGAACGGAAAGCCCGAGCATCCGGCGGTACCTCGGTTCCAGGCTGTAGACGGCAGCTGCAAACAGGATCCGGTAACCGGGCTTCAGCAGGGGATGCAGAGGAGCGTTGCGGATGAACTGAACGGTTTCCTTCACCCTGGCGTCCGACCGCAGCCCGCCCTGCGTGTACCACTGGTCCAGCTGGCTGCGCATCTCCGCTTCGGTCAGCGGCGGGTTGTCCACTCCCATCAGCCGCCCGGCCTGTGCCCACTCCCTGACGTAGGCGTCCGGGCCGCCGGGAATGGGTCCGCCCCAGATCTTGTGGGCCGCGAGGAAGCCGTCCGTAAAGGCGATGTGAATCCAGCCGGCCAGCCCGGGATCGTTGGCACTATAGGTGCGGACGCCGCCGTCGTTGTCCTGGTAACTGCCTTGGACAGGCTCATGCAGGAGCCGGACGCGCCGCGTTGCCTCCTCCGCAGCTGCCGTTGACCCGTAACTGACCGTGAAAATCCAGCGGATGGTGTTGGCCAGCCGACGCAGGGGGTCTTCGCGGAAGTTGGAATGTTCGTGCACTCCCGCCAGGGCGCCAGGATGGAGCGACTGCATGAGCAGCGTGCGGATTCCGCCCACGATCGGCGTCATGGAGCCGTGTACTGCCCACACAGCTGAACCGGGCAGGTGGTAGCCGGCGTCGTCACCGTCCGCCAGCCGCAGCGACCATTCAGGTGGGGCATCAGCCTTCCCGGAGAAGGTCTTTTTGACTTCGTCCTGCCAGGTGCGAAGGACATTGCGCATGAGACATTGTTGCCCATTTCCGCGAAGGTGCCGTATTCACCGCCTGAACAGCGGAAACTCCCACCCCCTAACGCCCGCAAAAAACCCGCAAAGTCCCCCTGTGGGGTTTCCACCCCTGCACCGCTGTGGTCCCATGGGACATACCGTCGAGACAACGTGCGGCAGGCCACGTCGTGGAGTCAATCAATTGGGCAGGAATTCAGTGCGCGGCAACAGGAAGCCGGGCCAGCGTACCTTTTCCCCGGTTGCCCGCGCCGTGGCCGCTGCAGGGGTGCTGGCGGCCTCCGTATGTGCCGTGAATCTTTCTGGCGGCCCCGCTGAGCGCGTGCAGTTGGCGGGGTCAGTCGCCGGGACCGCGGCCCAGGGTGCAGCTTTTCGGGGTGGAACCTCCGCGGGGGACAACCTCCTGGAAGCGCGCAGGGAACCGGCGCACCCGACGTCGGACCAGGTGGGCGCAGGTGCGGTCCCCCCGGCCATCCTGTCCAATCCGCTGGTCACCCTGGCCTTCCCGCACACGGCAATAGGGGATGCCGTCCAAGGCGGCGACGGGGCCCTGACAGTTGGCCCCGCAGGCATGGGCAGGCCCGGAGCCGGCTTTCTCATGGCCCCGCTGCAGCTTCTGAATCCGAGTTCGCCCTTCGGTTTCCGGGTCAGTCCCATCAGCGGGGCTGCCGGTGATTTCCACCTGGGCCAGGATTATGCAGCGGCCTGCGGCACCGCCGTCAACGCAGCTGACGCCGGTGTTGTGCGCGCGGCAGGGTGGCATCCCTGGGGCGGCGGCAACCGTGTGGAAATCGATCACGGCGACGGGCTCATCACCACCTACAACCACCTTGAGTCCATCGGCGTCCGTTCGGGCGACACTGTCCAGGCAGGCCAGGTCATCGCCCGCGTTGGTACCACCGGGTGGTCAACGGGCTGCCACCTGCATTTCGAGGCCATCCTGGACGGGCGCTATATCAACCCGCTCAAATGGAGCTTCCTACAGCTCCGCGACGTGAACTGGGCACTCCCTGCCGGCATGGTTTCCTACGCGCCCGGCCAGGCGTCGGCCGGCGGCAGGATCACCTGGACCATCCCCCTCAAGGTGGACACGGGCGGTGGGTTCCCTGCAGCCGGGCTGCAGGCCCCGCCCTTCCCGCCACTCCTGCCCCTTGCTCCGGCACCTGCGCCGTCGCAGGCAACGGGTGTGGTGCTTCCACCCCCTGACGTGCAATTGACGACGACGGCCCCGCCATCCGCTGAACCTTCAGGAAGTGCCGGGTCGCCGCCGCCCACGGACCCTGCGCCCAGCCCGACACCCAACGACCCGACGCCGTCACCTACCGATACGGCGACTCCGGCTCCCACCCCGTCGCCGACGGACCCCAGCCCGACCCCGACACCGACCCCGTCGCCGACTGGTTCTGGAACTGCTGCGCCGTCGCCCACTGACACGGAAACCGCGACCCCGTCGCCGACTGGTTCTGGAACTGCTGCGCCGTTGCCGACCGACGCGGAAACCGCGACCCCGTCGCCGACGCATTCTGCGACTCCGACCCCGTCGCCGACCGATACCGCGACTCCGACTCACGCCACGTCGCCGACTGGTTCTGGAACTGCTGCACCGACTCCAACTGAACCTGAACCGGCTCCGGCCTCGAGTGAACCTGTGCCCCCGCTGACGGAACCACTGCCGAGCGCCCCCGTGGCCACAACGCCGGCCCCGCCGCCCACGGTAGTTGAGCCTGCGCCCGCGCCGACCGTGAAAGAGCCCGCGCCTGCGCCGGCAGCTACGATCCCGGCTCCGCCTCCGGTAGTTGAACCTGCACCCACTCCCACACTGCCGCCGGCAGAACCCGGGCCAACGGCCTCCGCAACGGCCACCGCGACGCCAACCGCAGCGGCAGCGACGCCGCCGGCGTAGGAAATCTGCACCTGGGACCCGTCCCTGGGCGGATCGGCGACGAACCGTCCACATGAACAACCTTCCGCAGACCCGCGGGCCGGGGCCACTGTATCCAGTCCCCCTGGTCCTTAACGACGGCACCATGACCGACTTCGGCCGGTTCAGGGGAAAGGTGGTGTTGGTGGCCAACGTTGCCTCCAACTGCGGCTTCACTCCCCAGTACGCCGGGTTGGAGGCCCTTTACGGAAAGTTCCAGGACCGCGGCTTCGAGGTCCTGGGCGTTCCCTGCAACCAGTTCGCGGGGCAGGAGCCGGGAAGTGACAGTGACATCGTGGAGTTCTGCGAGCGGAACTTCGGCGTGACGTTTCCGCTCACCGTCAAGTCCGACGTCCGTGGCAGGAACCAGCACCCGCTGTACACGGAGCTCACCAAGTTCAAGACGGGGCTGCTGCCGGGGCTGGTGAAGTGGAATTTCGAGAAGTTCCTGGTCAACCGAGAAGGCGAGGTGGTGGCCCGGTTCGCCCCCTCGGTTGAACCGGATTCCGCTGAGGTGATCGACGCGGTGGAGCGGGCGCTCGGCTAAACAGGGGTCTCGCCGAATCCGGCCTGCAAAAGCGCAGTTCTTCCAACTTTTTCCACATCAGCTACGGCGATTCACCCCAAGTTTGCCAAATGTCTGATTGGATAAATATTACTGAAGGGTACAAGGGAAGAACGGCTTCCCACCGACCATAGAGGTAGCAATGGAGCACATCGAGGCCGAACATCCCCGGCCACGCCACTTCCTACTCCACCTGAGCGATCCCCACCTGTTGGGAGGTCCGGACCCCCTCTACGGAACCGTTGACAGCGAAGCCAGGCTTATTCAGCTCTTCGACGAAGTCAAAGCGTCCGGGGCCCGGCCGGAGGCAGTCATCTTCACCGGCGACCTCGCCGACAAGGGTGATCCCCGGGCCTATGTGAAACTGCGGGCCATTGTGGAGCCTGCCTGCAAGGAGCTTGGAGCCCAGGTCATTTGGGCCATGGGAAACCACGACAACCGGGCCAACTTCCGGAAAGGCCTGCTGGACCAGCCCGGCAGTGACGAACCGGTGGACCACAGCTATTTCATCAACGGGCTGCGTGTCATCACCCTGGACACCACCGTCCCTGGTTTCCATCACGGCGAACTCAGTGCCGCCCAGCTGGACTGGCTGGCCCGGCAGCTGGAAACCCCTGCCCCGGACGGCACCATCCTGGCCCTCCACCATCCTCCGGTCCCGTCAGTGCTGGACCTTTCCGTGCTGGTGGAGCTGCGCGACCAGGCATCGCTGGAAGCAGTGGTCCGCAACTCGGACGTCCGCACCATCCTGGCCGGCCACCTGCACTACTCCACCACCGCCAGCTTCGCCGGCGTTCCCGTCTCGGTCGCTTCCGCCACCTGCTACACGCAGGACCTGAACGTCCCTGCGGGAGGCACCCGCGGACAGGACGCCGGCCAATCCTTCAACCTGGTGCACGTCTACGAGCACACCATCGTGCACTCCGTGGTCCCCCTGGGCAGTTCACCAACGGTGGGGGAGTACGTGTCACCCGAGGAGACGGCGCGGCGCCTGGAGGCTGCGGGAGTCCGGATCCCGGAGACCACCAAGAAGCGCGCCAACGCCAAGTTCGGAGTGTCCCCCGGCCGGTGATCACAGCCGGCCGGTGAGTACAGGCTGCGCGTAGGCGCAGCCTGTCCCGGGCTACTTCTCCCAGGGTGCCTTGATGGGGAAATACCTCTCCAGGAAGTCCGTCACCACTTCGGCGCGCTCGTCGGCACTGACCTCAGGGAAACTGCCGTCGTTCAGGCAGAAGAAGTCCATATTCCGCTTGGCCAGCAACTTGGGCAGGTACTTGAGCCCTGACCGCATGGTGGTGTCCACATAGCGCACCTTGGCGGCGGTCTGTGTGACGGCCCGGCCGGTGAGCAGCGCATAGTAGTGGTAGAACGAGTTGGTCACGGAGATGTTGTCCGCCGCACGGAACCGGCTGGCCGCCGTCTTGCTGAACTCTGCCGGGAACTCCTCCTCCATCTGGCCCACCACGCTGCGTCGCAGGGGTGCGGCGCTGTGCTCCAGGTGGCGCGTGGTGATCCGGCCGAAGCGGTTCCACAGGAGCTTCCGGTTCACGCGGGCGGCGTTTTCGAACCCGCTGCGCTCCGCGGCATTCTCCCCCAGGCCGATCCTGGTTTCCGCCTCGATGAACTTGGTGATGCCGCCGGGGGTAAAGAACATGTCGGGCCCCACGGCGCGGCCAAAGAACATGTCGTCGTTGGAGTAGAGGAAGTGTTCGGACAGGCCCTCAATGTGGTGGAGCTGGCATTCCACGGCCTGTGAGTTGTGGGTGGGCAGCACGGAGGGGTCGGCGAAGAATTCCTCGCTGCGGACGATCGTGACGGCGGGGTGCTCAGCCAGCCAGGCAGGGGCGGGGGAGTCCGTGGCAATGAAGATGCGGCGGATCCAGGGCGCAAACATGTACACGGACCGCAGCGCATACTTGAGTTCGTTGATCTGCCGGAACCGGGCCTCGTGGTCGTCGCCTTCGCCCAGGACAACCCCCTGCTGCTGGGCGCGGCGGGCCGCAATGTATTCCGGGGAGCTTCCGTCGACCCAGGAGAAGACGATGTCGATGTCGAAGCTGATGTCGCTTGCATGGTCGGCGAACATGTTCTCGATGGTGGGCCAGGTGTGGCCGTAGCGTTCCACGGTGCCGCGGACGGCGTCCTGGCGCAGCAGGGTCCTGCGGGTCAGGGAGTTTTCGATGGGGAGGGTGAGTTCCTCGCCCTCGAAGGACCACAGTTCGATCTGCACGCCGGCAGAGGCGCCGAATTCGAAGCCGCCCACCGGCTCCACACGTGGCCGGTACAGGCGGAAGATGCGTCCCTGCCGGTTGGGCGAGAGCTCGCCGTCGGCCACCAGGACGGACGTCTTCTTCTTGGCGTCCACGGTCATGGAATAGAAGGGTTCGTCGCGGCACGCCTCCACCAGGGCGGCGCGGAGCTTCTTCCGGTCCTGCCAGTCGAGGGCCAGGACGGGCCGGTCGTTGTTGCCGCGGACCAGGAGATAGGCCAGGCCGGCGCCGGCCAGGACATTGCGCAGGAACAGCAGGTCTTCCACCATGGCCTGGTACGGGGTCCTGGTGTCGTTGATCAGGGCGTAGCGGCCCTTGTGCCGGATGACGTCAGGGCGGTGCCTGAGCCGCTGTTCAGCCGCCGCCGACGTGATCTCGGCGTGAAATTGTTCCTCCACGGACGCCTGGCCGCCGTAGTAGACCTCGTCCTGGACCGGTGCTTCTGTAATGGTTGTCTCCGAGCTGGTGAAAGTGGGCATTCTTACCTGCATGATAGTCCTGCCGGAGTAACGGAAGGTTTCCGGGGCGCTGTTGGGCGCCCTGGTGAACTGTCGACGGCGGCCCGGCAGGGGCTCAGGCGCCCAGCGCCTCACGCCAGCTGCGCAGGAAGGCGCCGCCGGCGTCGTCGTGGATGACTGTTGCCTCCAGCCCCAGGTCCGCTGCGGTCAGCACCGGGTAGGGCTTGGCCGGCACGCCGTCCGCCGGCCGCACGTCCACATGCTTCACCGGGTGGTCATTGTGGTGCAGCCAGTCCGCCATGGCGTAGTCCGTGCGGGAGTCGCCCACGGTCCGCCACGCCTGCGGCGTGATGCCCTGGGCTGCCAGCAGCTCCACCGCGCGGCTGGCGCCAAGGTCCTTCCCCAGCCGCACCGATTCGATGTCAGTGGAAATGATGGTGGGGTCCACGCGGTAGTCCACCTCGTCGTCGGAATTCGGGGCGTGGTGGTCCAGCCGGACCACACCCAGCCCGTGACGGCCCATGATTTCCATGGCCTCGGCGTCGAACAGCTTCTGCTCTGCCAGGTAGTCGGCGCTGGGGACATCGATGTGCTGCTCCACGGACACCATGGCCCGCTTGGTTTCATCGAAGAACATGTGGGCCGCATAGTCTTCTGCCACCAGCCGGCGGATGTCGTCGCCGTAGGCCGCCGGAACGGCAAGCTCCCGGTCCACGTGGATGGGCCCGGGGCCGGCAGAGGTGTAGCTGAACCAGACCGCACCCTTTTCGCAAACGGCGTGAATGACGGTTCCCGCTGGGATGCCGGCGGCGATCATCGGCTCCATGACCTGCTCGCGGATGAAGGCGTCGGAGCGGCCGGTGTTGAAGATGACGGGGATTCCCGCCGCTGCCAGGGCCACCAGGTCAAGGATGATGTCCGGCTTGACGTCCCGCGTCACGGGGCTGGCAACCGGCCCGTCCACGTCAAGCAGGAGCGCCAGCGGGGGTGCGGACGGCAGGCGGATTCCGGGCACGGCCGCGGCAGGGGACTCGGATGCTGTCATGGCTCCATTCTGTCAGCAGGAGGGGCCCTGTCCTGCCTGCCCACCGGGCGCGTGACGTATGGTCACTGTTTGGCTACAACCTGGCGCCGGTCCGCCCTGCCACTTTCGCTGGCGCAGCGCGGTGCCTACTGTGGCATGGTGATATTCAAAGCTGTGGGCGAGGGCCGCCCTTACCCCGACCATGGTTACAGCACCCCCAAACAGTGGGCGTCGCTGCCGCCGCGACCGGTCCGGCTGGACGAACTGGTGACCACCAAGCGCACCCTTGACCTGGAAGCGCTGCTGGCGGAGGATTCGACATTTTTCGGGGACCTGTTCCCGCACGTGGTGCAGTACCAGGGGACGCTCTACCTGGAGGACGGCCTGCACCGGGCAGTCCGGACCGCCCTGCACCAGCGCACCGCGATCCACGCCCGGGTCCTGGTGCTCGATGGCTAGGAAGCGGCCGGTGGACCCCAGTGTCCTTCACGGCCACCATGTAGTTTCCGGCCCCGAGCTGCGGGCCGCCATGGAAGCGGCAGCGGATGCCGATGAGACTGCCCGGGTCCGGCGCCGCGTGCTGCACGGGGTGGTGCTGGTCCTCCTGGCGGGACTGATCGCCGCAGGCATCATCGTTGCACTGGCCATCATCAACGGCCGGCTGCGGATACCCGCCGCCGAGCCCGCCCCAACGCCGGTGTCATCCTGCCCTGCCTCGATGTTCGACTACACGCCCAACGAGAAGATCAACCTCAACGTCTACAACTCCACCAGCAGGCCCGGGCTGGCCCGGACAGTCGCGGACGAGCTGCTGGCACGGAAGTTCGTGGTGGGGAATGTCTCCAACATCAACGCCGGTTACCGGGGTGTGGCCGCCGTGGTGTCAGGGGCGGCCGGACAATCGGCGGCGTTTACCGTGCAGCGCAATGCGCCGGGGTCCGACTACTTCCAGGACGGCAGGACCGATGCCAGCGTGGACCTGATCCTGGCGCAGGACTACAAGGCGCTCGTCCCGCCGGACCTGGTGGACCAGACGCCCGGCAAGCTCAGCTGCCCGCGGGAAAGCCGGCGCGCAGCGGACACGGACAAACTGCCCGTTACCCCTGCTGCCTGACCCTTGCTCAGCCGGCCACTGCGGGAAGCTGTGCCAGGCGGATGGGCCGCCCGTCGTCGTCGAACCTTGCACCCGCGCCCAACTGGATGAAGCGCACCGTCCTGGCCACCCGGGCCTCCAGCTCGGCGGGCTCATCGCTGCCCCTCGCCGCACTGGAGGACAGGGTGCCCAGGATCAACTGGGACTGCTGGCCCACGTCCGCCACCGGCAGGTAGCCCTGCTCCATGCCGTCACGCAGGATGCCCTGCAGCAGGACGCTGAGCTCACCGACGTGGTCGGAGAGCTTGGCAAAGGACGACGGCGACAGCACCGCCCCCATGGCAGGTCCGGGCGGGAGATGGCGCCGGCTGAGGTCAACCACCTGGGCGCGGACGTACAGGGCCAGCCGCTCCACCGGGTTCTCCAGGCGCGCCAGCGACTCGCGCAGGTCGGACAGGAACTTTTCGGTCTCATCCAGGGCGTAGGAGATGAGGAGTTCCTCGATGTCCGCATAGTAGTTGTAGACGGCGGTGCGGCCCACACCCGCGTGCCGGGCCACGTCGGTCATGGTCAGCCCTGGAAGGCCATGGGTGAAGAGAAGTTCGCCGAAAGCGGTGAGGATGCGGCGCTGGGTGTCCGCTCGTTGTTCCGCGTTGCTGGCCGCTGAAATCCTGGGCATACAGACACTTTACCGCGATGTGTCAGTAAAAGATGTTATACCGCGCAGCCGTCAGGGCCGCAGGCCTCCCCGTCACCGGAATTGACCAGGACCAGCGGGTTGGCATCCTGCCAGGCCTGGTTCAGGGCGGCCGTGAACGTCTCCGTGGGCTGGGCGCCGGAGAGTCCGAACTTGCGGTCGATCACGAAGAACGGCACGCCGCTGACTCCCAGTCCCCGGGCCTCCTGGATGTCGAACCGGACCTCGTCCGTGTACTTGTCGGAAGTGAAGAGTTCATCCACCTCGTTGGCAGGCAGCCCAAGGTCCTTGCCGAGGGAGGACAGGTAGTCCCGGCTGCCGATGTCCCTGCCGTGCTCAAAGTGGTCGCTGAGCAGGCGCTCCTTGGCCGCGTCCTGCCTGCCATGCGCCGTGGCAAGGTGGATCAGGCGGTGGGCGGTGAAACTGTTGGCCACCACCACCTTGTCGAAGTGGTAGTCCAGGCCCTCGCCCTTGGCCTGCTGCGCCACGTGCTCGAACATCTGCGAAACCTGCCCCGCCGGCATGCCCTTGCGGCTGCTCAGGTACTCCAGTTCGGTCCCGTCATAGTGCTCCGGAAGTGTGGGGTCCAGCTGGTAGCTCCGCCACACCACCTCAACGGCATCACGGTGCGGGAATGCTGCGAGGGCCGCCTCGAACCGGCGCTTGCCAATGAAACACCACGGGCACGCGACGTCTGACCAGATCTCAATCTTCATGCCTTGCACAACCTGCCTGCCCGGATCCGGATTCCTTTGGTGCGGCATGACATCCATCACATCCGGGTCTTGTCGCGGGGGCCAATCGCGGGTAATAGTCGGAGTTAGGTGATGCAGACGCCCACGAATTAGTACACCACGGGACAACGATGCCCCGCGGTGGTATGTGCCTGGCGGCTGGGGAGCTCAGGCCCCGTTCCCTGGAGGCCAGATATGCGAATTGGACTTATTGCCGGACCTTGGATTCCCATTCCGCCGTTGACCTACGGCGGCATCGAAAGGGTGGTGGACACACTTGCGCGCGGTTTCGCGGCCGCCGGACACGAGGTGTTGCTCGCGGCCCCTTCGGACAGCACCTGTCCACTGCCGTTGGTGCCGGGCATGCGGCCCGCGTCGCGGGATGAGCTTGGCTTGACCATGTCCGAACTCAGCCACGTCATCCGGGCCTACGACGGGCTGCGGGATGTGGATATCATCCACGACCATACGCTGGCCGGTCCGCTCTATGTCCGCCGTCCGGCCAGGATCCCCGTGGTCACCACCATCCATGGGCCGCTCCACAAGGACGCAGAGGACCTGTACCGGGCCATGGCCCGGGACGTGGCGATCGTGGCGATCTCCCGGGACCAGGCGTCGCACGCTCCGGAGGTTCCCATAACCCAGGTAATCCACCACGGCATGGACGTTTCCGCCGTCCCGGTGGGGAGCGGCCGCGGCGGGTATCTGTGCTTCGTCGGGCGCGCATGCCACGACAAGGGCCTGCTCGAGGCAATAAACCTCGCACGGGAAGTGGGCATGCACCTCAAGATTGCCGTCAAGATGCGGGAACCCGACGAGATCCGCTACTTCCGCGACGTCATCGAACCGATGCTCGGCCCCAATGAGGACTTTGTGGGGGAAGTGGATGACGCCACCAAGTACCGGCTGATGGGCGAGGCGATGGCCTTCCTGAACCCTATCCAGTGGTCCGAGCCGTTCGGCCTGGTGATGATCGAGGCGCTGGCCACAGGGACCCCCGTCATTGGCACTCGGATCGGCTCCGCGCCCGAGATTGTGGAGCACGGCCGGACAGGTTTCCTGGGGCAGACAGAGGATTTGGCCGGCTTCGTCGAGGCAGCCGCCGGCTTGAGCAGGGAACGGTGCCGGGCATCGGTGGAGGAAAGATTCAGTGCGGAACGGATGGTGGCCCAGCATCTGAGGCTCTTTGACGATCTGTTGGCAGGCAGATTGCCGGGAGGGGTTCCGGATGCCGCGCCCGTGCACCAAAATCGTTAAGGGGGCGGGCGGGCTTTCGGCTCCCCGGCAGCATTCCGCCTGAGATGGGAGTCCTTCCATGACCGCCTGGAACGAAGACAACGAAGCCTCCGGCTCCGACGTGGGCGCCGTCACCGTCCTGGAGGGGTCTTCGTTTTGCATCTCCGCCGGAACCGGTGACATCAGTCCCGACGCCGGGACGAACGGCGCGTTCTACCAGGACACCCGGATCATCTCCCGCTGGGTGCTGCGCATCAACGGGTCTTTGCGGGAGCCGTTGTCAGCCCAGCGGCCCCATCCGTTCGAGGCAACTTTCGTGGGCCGTGCCACCTGGCCGGGTGGCCGGTTCGACAGTCCCCTGGTGGTCCGTCAGGTCCGCCACATTGGACCCGGCCTGCAGGACGACATCACACTGCAGAACTATGCGGCTGAGGCCGTCGAGTGCGACATTGAACTCCTGGTCGATGCGGACCAGGCTGACCTGTTCGAGGTGAAGGGCGGGCGCACCACGGGCCCGGACGACACCACCCGCACCGTGGTGGACGGAAAGCTCATTATTGAAGCATCCCGTCATGGCCAGCAGCGGGGTTCCGCCATCGGGGCACGGGGTGCCGAGGTGGGCACGGATGGCCTCCGTTTCCGGATCACCGTCCCGGCCAGGGGCAAATGGGCCACCAGCGTGATCGTGGTGCCGCTGGTTAACGGGGAAGCGCCGGAGAAGCCCTTCAAGGAAGGCCAACTGCCGCACCACCGCGAGGGCGTGCGGCGGCACCTGGCCTGGGAGGAGAACCTTCCCCGGATCAGCATCGAGGACTCCAGCTTCCAGAACGTGCTCAACCGGAGCCAGAGTGATCTTGGCGCCCTGCGGATCTTCGATGCGCATCATCCCGACCGCGCCGCGGTTGCCGCCGGTGCCCCCTGGTTCATGGCGTTGTTCGGGCGGGATTCGCTGCTGACGTCCTATATGAGCCTGATGGTCAACCCCAACCTGGCCCTGGGCACCCTGCAGACCCTGGCCGGAATCCAGGGAAAGAAAGTGGACCCCGATTCCGAGGAGGAACCCGGCCGTATTCCGCACGAGGTCAGGCTGGGTGTCACCGCCGGGCTGTCGCTGGGCGGCACGGCGTATTACGGGACAGCGGACGCCACGCCTCTTTTCGTGTCCACCCTGGGCGAGTTGAGCCGGTGGGGGTTGTCCCGGGATGCGATCCAGCCGCTGCTGGCGCACGCGGACCGGGCGCTTGAATGGATCGAGAAGTACGGCGACCGCGACGGCGACGGCTTTGTGGAATACCAGCGGCCCAACGACCATGGGCTGGTGAACCAGGGCTGGAAGGACTCCTGGGACGGGATCAACTTCGCTGACGGCACCATTGCGGAAGCACCGATCGCGCTCTGCGAGGTCCAGGCCTATGTCTACTCCGCCTACCTTGGCAGGTCATTGCTGGCCCACTGGAGCGGGGATTCGGGCCTGGAACAGCATTGGGCCGGGAAGGCGGCGGCCTTCAAAGAGGAGTTCAACAAGAGGTTCTGGCTGCCGGACAAGGGCTATTTCGCGGTGGCGCTGGACAAGGACAAGCGGCACGTTGATGCGCTGACTTCCAACATTGGGCATTGCCTGTGGACCGGCATCGTGGACGAAGACAAAGCGGAATCCGTCATGGAGAACCTGATGTCCCCGACGATGTTCACGGGCTGGGGCATCCGGACCCTGGCGTCCGACATGGGCGCCTACAACCCGGTGAGCTACCACAATGGCTCGGTGTGGCCGCACGATACGGCATTGGTGGCCACCGGCCTGATGCGGTACGGGTTCGTGGACGAAGCCAAACGGGTGGCGTTGGGCGTCCTCGATGCTGCCGAACATTTCGACGGCCGGTTGCCGGAGCTGTTCTGCGGGTTTGACCGCGGCGAGTTCCCCGGGCCTGTTCCCTATCCCACCGCGTGCTCACCACAGGCCTGGGCAGCGGCGGCGCCGGTGCAGCTGGCGCGGATCCTGCTGCGTTTCGACCCCGTCTTTACCCGCGGGGTAGTGCACCTGGCACCGATCCTGCCGGAGACCGTGGGAAGTTTCCGGGCGGAGAACGTGCTGCTGGATACCAGCCGCGTGACCATTAGCGCCGCCGGATCCACCGGCACCATTGACGGCCTTCCCCCGGGACTGAAGCTCCTGGCCGAACCGCGGCCGCCGCTGGCCTACCCGGTGGAAGGAGTGGCGGCCGGGATGGACGCCCGCCGGTTGCACTGACGGGCCCGGCGGCACCGAGGGGCTGTACCGCTTACGGCAGGGGACGCTCCAGCACGTAGTCGTGCTCCACCGTGCTGCCCAGCCGGAAGGATTTGGTGCCCACCTTGCGGAAGCCAGACTTTTCGTAGAAGCGGATGGCGCGGGCATTCTGGCTGTTGACCCCCAGCCAGGCACCGGCACCGCCGGAGTCTGCAGCCGCCGCCAGGCTGGCGTGCATGAGCTCGGCGGCGGCCCCCAGTCCGTGGTAGTCGGGGTGGACATAGCATTTGCTGATCTCCACGGACGGCAGCAGGGTCAGGACGGAAGACACGTCCTCATCCGCCGCAGGCCGGTCCACCAGCAGGCTGTAGCCGTTGAGCTGCCCGTCCGCGTCAATGACCAGGATGGTGGTGTCCGGGTCCGCGAGGTACTCCTCAAAGTGTTCCTCGCTGAGGGTGTTGGCCAGGTGGGCGGCAATGTCGGCAGGCGACGACGACGGCGGGCAGGCCAGCGGAAAGGTGACGGCCGCCAGCGCGGCGAGCGGGCCGGCGTCGTCCGTTGTTGCTTTACGGATGGTGTGGGTCATGCGCACTTCCAGGTCAGGCGGTGATGGTCCGGATGGGGGAGCCGGCGAGCCACGCGGTGATGTCCTCAAGGGCCCCGCCGTAGAACTGGCGGTAGCTTTCCTGGGTGACGTAGCCCAGGTGGGGGGACAGGACGGTGTTCGGTGCGGCCAGAAGAGGATGCCCGGCCTGCAGCGGCTCCTGGTCGAAGACGTCCAGGGCGGCTCCGCGGATCCAGCCCTGGTTGAGCGCCTTGATCAGTGCATCCTGGTCCACCAGCGGCCCGCGGGCTGTGTTCACCAGGATGCCCTCGGGGCCCAGCAGCCGCAGTTCGGCCTCACCCACGGTGTTCTCCGACCGCGGGGAGAGCCGCAGGTGCAGGGTGGCGACGTCCGCGACCGTGAAGAGCTCTTTCTTGGACACCAGCCGGGCGCCGGCTTCCGCGGCAGCGCCGGCTGTGAGGTTCTGGCTCCACGCGACGACGTCCATGCCGAACGCCTGCCCGTATGCGGCCACCCGCCGGCCGATCTTGCCAAGCCCCACGATGCCCAGGGTTTTCCCGGCCAGCTCCACGCCCACCGTTGACTGCCACGTACCGGCCCGGAGGGAGTTTTCCTCCGCCGGCAGATGCCGGGCGATGGCAAGCAGCAGGGCCCAGGTCAGTTCCGGCGCGGCGGTGGGCGAGCCCGGGGTGCCGCACACCGTCACCCCGTGCTCGGTTGCGGCGGCCACGTCGATCGAGGCGTTGGCCATTCCGGTAGTGACCAGCAGCTCAAGCGCCGGCAGCTTCTCGAAGACCTCCCGCGGGAACGCCGTCCGCTCGCGCATGGCGATGACCATGGTGGTGTCCGCCAGCGCCGCCACCAGGGCGTCGGGGGACGCAAAGGGCTCCCGGTAGGACGTCACCGTGACGCCTGCCGTTTCCAGGGCCGCGAAATCGGCGAAGCCATGGGACACGTCCTGGTAGTCGTCGAGGATGGCAAGGCGGTGCGTCATGGCTGTCCTTCGCGGTGTCCTGAGTCCTTGGTCACGTTCATCGTATGGCAGGGGCGGCGGGCAGGGCGCCTGAAACTCCTGGGACGCCGGGCGTGATAGCAATGGGAGTGATGAACTCACCTCTCTTTCCCGGCCGGTCTTCGTGAGCGGCCGCCAATTGGCCCGCCTTCCCAGCAGTTGGATCCTTCTCGCCTGCATAGGACTGTTGGCACTGAACCTGCGGGGGCCGTTCGTGGCGGTGGCCCCTGTGGTTGGGCTGATGCAGGCGGACCTGGGTTTTTCGCCCGTGGTCCTGGGGCTGCTCACCAGCATTCCCGTGCTCTGCTTCTCGCTCGCGGCTCCGCTGGCGTCCCTGGCGGCCAGGAAGTTCGGGGCGGAGTTCGCGGTGACCCTCACCATCCTGGGTGTGCTGGCAGGGGTGCTGGTCCGATCCGCGGGCGGTCCCGGGCTGGTGGTGAGTGGCACGGTGGTGATTGGCCTGGCCATCACCGTGGGGAACATCGCCGTTCCCCTCATCATCCGGCGCGACTTCTCACCCCGGCGGCAAGGTGCGGCCATGGGGATCTACACAGCCGCCTTGAACATCGGCTCGTTCGTGACCTCCGTGGTCACCGCACCGCTGGCCGAAGCCGTTGGCTGGCGGACCGCGTTGGCGTCGGTGGGAGTGCTTGCGGGGGCTGCGATTGTCTTCTGGATCCTGGCGGTGGGGCCGCGGACTGCGTTCCTGCCTGAGCCCGACGGAGACGGCGGTGAAATCCGGCAGGCCGCGGTCCAGGGTTCGGCGGGGATAACTGCGGGGCTTACCGCCGGATTCGCCGGGCAGGCATTTTCCTATTACGCGGTGACGGCCTGGCTTCCGAGCTACCTCAACGACGAGCTGGGCATGTCAGCCTCTGCGGCAGGCGCGGGTTCCTCGCTCTTCCAGATCCTCGCCATTGTGGGCGGACTGGGCGTGCCGTTGGTGGCCCGCTCCATGAGTACGACGGCGGTGGCGGTCACCTTGGGCGTGCTGTGGACAACTGTTCCGGCAGGCCTTCTCCTGGCGCCTGGGTGGTGGTGGCTGTGGTCGGCCTTTGGCGGTGTTGCCCAAGGGGGCGGGATCACCCTGATCTTCATCGCGATCATCAAGCTTGCCCGCGACCAGGCGTCGGCAGGGCGCATGTCCGCCACCGTTCAGGGGGTGGGCTACTGCTTCGCTGCCGTGGCCCCTCCGCTGGTGGGCTTTGTCCATGACGCTTCAGGGTCCTGGACCGCGCCCTTGCTGTTGGTCCTGGGTTCGGTGCTCACCTTCTTCGCCGCCACCACCCTGTCCGTGCGGAAGGTGCCGAAAGGACGCTAGGGCCCCTCCCGCCGTCGAACCTTACCCGCCGGCGTTTCCTAAACGCCCGCTCACTTATCGCAACAATTACGACGACGCCCGCTCACTTATCGCAACAATTACGACGACGCCCGCTCACTTTCCTGAGGATAGTGAGCGGGCGTCCCGTGTCTTCCCGCATCAACTGAGCGGGCGTGTGGTGCGTGCTCCGTCGCCGGACCGGCGCCCCGGATTTCGGGGGGCCTGTTGCGGAGGGCGTGCCGGCCCGGCGGACGGAAATCTACTGCGTGTCAGGCCGCAGCCAGTTCCTCCACGGTGGCCTTCTCGCGGGCCTCGGTCAGGTAGCGGGCGTAGGCGGGGAGGGTGAGGAAGGACGGGAACTCGCGGCTGAGCGTGACCTCTTCGAAGATGTCCCGGGCGTCCTCGAACCGGTCGCCGTCGAAGCGCTCCAGTCGGGCGAATTCCTCATCCAGCAGTTCTTCGACCCACTCGTGGCTGATGATCTCGCCGTGGTCCGTGATGGCCCGGGCGTAGATCCACTGCCAGAGCTGGGACCGGGAGATCTCGGCGGTGGCGGCGTCCTCCATCAGGTTGTGGATGGCCACCGCGCCGTTGCCGCGCAGCCAAGACTCGATGTAGCGGATGCCCACCTCGATGTTGTTCCGGATGCCCTGTTCGGTAATGGTGCCGGTGGTGGCGGCCACGTCGATCAGGGCGCGGTCATCGGGAGTGACGTCCTCGCGGAGCCGGTCCAGCTGGTTGGGCTTGCTGCCCAGGGCGGCGTCGAACACCTCGCGGCAGACGGGCACGAGGTCGGGATGGGCCACCCAGGAACCGTCGAAGCCGTCGTTGGCCTCGCGGGTCTTGTCTGCACGCACCTTCTCCAGGGCGTTGGCGTTGGCCTCAGGGTCCTTGCGGTTGGGAACAGCTGCGGCCATGCCGCCGATGGCCATGGCGCCGCGCTTGTGGCAGGCCCGGACCAGCTGTTCGGTGTAGGCGCGCATGAACGGCTGGGTCATGGTCACCTGTCCGCGGTCCGGCAGGACGAAGCGGGGCCCGCGGGTGCGGAAGTTCTTGATCAGGGAGAAGATGTAGTCCCAGCGGCCGGCGTTCAGGCCTGAAGCGTGGTCGCGCAGTTCGTAGAGGATTTCCTCCATTTCGAAGGCTGCGGTGATGGTTTCGATGAGCACGGTGGCGCGGATGGTGCCCTGCGGGATGCCGAGCAGGTCCTGGGCGAGGATGAAGATGTCGTTCCAGAGCCGGGCTTCGAGGTGGTTCTCGATCTTGGGCAGGTAGAAGTACGGACCCTTGCCCTGGGCCAGCAGGCGGCGGGCGTTGTGGAAGAAGAACAGGCCGAAGTCCACGATGCCACCGGCGATTGGCTGGCCGTCGATGAGCATGTGCTTCTCCGGCAGGTGCCAGCCGCGGGGACGCACCACGATGGTGGGCAGTTCCCCGGCAGGGCGCAGCTTGTATTCCTTGCCCTCCTCGGAAGTGAAGTCGATCCGGCGTTCCAGGGCGTCGGTGAGGTTCAGCTGGCCCTTGATGACGTTGCGCCATGTGGGGGTGGAGGAGTCCTCCATGTCCGCGAGCCACACCTTGGCACCGGAGTTCAGGGCGTTGATGGTCATCTTCTTGTCCACCGGGCCGGTGATTTCAACGCGCCTGTCCTCCAGGCCGGGGGCCGGGGGAGCCACGCGCCAGGAAGGATCGTTGCGGATCTCCTCGGTCTCCCGCAGGAACCGGGGATCCGCGCCGGCGGCGATGTCAGCCCGCCTGGTCCGCCGTGCCTGCAGCAGTTCCTGCCGGCGCTCAGCGGTGGCCCGGTGCAGCTTTGCAATGAAGGCCAGTGCATCCGGCGTGAGCACCTCGTCCTGCCGGCAAATCGGCTGGGCGGTCAGGGTAATGCCATTGATCGTGAAGCTGTCAGTAAAGCTGTTCATCTCAGTCTCCTTAAAGACAAAAGGGAAGTTCGACGGCGGGACTTGCCAAGGTGGGGCCGGGAAGGGAAATCCTCCGCGTGCTATTCCCCGTCCCCGCCCTAAGACCTCGCAGAGCTCGGTCGATGGCGGGGACGGGGCCCCTTTTACGCACGCTTCCGGATTCCCCCTCCCGGCCAGGCGACACTCTCAGGTGAGTGCCGCCGTCGTGCCTCTCCGGTGAGCGAAGCGAACGGCTCACCTTGGGCGGGAAGTTAGTGGAACTGGCCCTCTTCGGTCGATCCGACCAGTGCGAGGGTGGAGGCGTTGGGGTTGAGCGCCGTGGAGATGGTGTCGAAGTAGCCGGTGCCGACTTCGCGCTGGTGCTTGGTGGCGGTGTAGCCGCGGGATTCGGAGGCGAATTCCTTTTCCTGGAGCTCGACGTAGGCGCTCATGCCTTCACGGGCGTAGCCGTGGGCGAGGTCGAACATCGAGTAGTTCAGGGCGTGGAAGCCGGCCAGGGTGATGAACTGGAAGGTGAAGCCCATGGCGCCGAGCTCGCGCTGGAACTTTGCGATCGTGGCGTCGTCCAGGTGCTTGCGCCAGTTGAACGACGGCGAGCAGTTGTAGGAGAGCATCTGGTCCGGGAACTCGGCCTTGACGGATTCTGCGAACTTGCGGGCCAGCTCCAGGTCCGGGGTGCCGGTCTCCATCCAGATGAGGTCGGAGTACGGGGCGTAGGCCTTGGCGCGGGCAATGCAGGGTTCGATGCCGTTGCGGACCTTGTAGAAGCCCTCGGCAGTGCGCTCGCCGGTGATGAATTCCTGGTCGCGTTCGTCGACGTCCGAGGTGATCAGGGTGGCGGCCTCGGCGTCCGTGCGGGCAATGACGACCGTGGGGGTGCAGGCGACGTCGGCTGCCAGGCGGGCGGCGTTCAGGGTGCGGACGTGCTGCTGGGTGGGGATGAGGACCTTGCCGCCGAGGTGGCCGCACTTCTTTTCCGAGGCGAGCTGGTCTTCCCAGTGAACACCGGAGGCGCCGGCCTGGATCATGGATTTCATGAGTTCGTAGGCGTTCAGCGGGCCGCCGAAGCCGGCCTCTGCGTCGGCAACGATCGGGACCAGCCAGTCTTCGACCGTCTGCACGCCCTCGGAGAATTCGATCTGGTCGGCGCGGAGCAGCGCGTTGTTGATGCGGCGGACCACGGTGGGAACCGAGTTGGCCGGGTAGAGCGACTGGTCCGGGTAGGTGTGGCCGGAGTTGTTGGCGTCCGCGGCTACCTGCCAGCCGGAGAGGTAGATGGCGCGCAGGCCGGCCTTGACCTGCTGGACGGCCTGGTTGCCGGTGAGGGCGCCCAGGGCGTTGGTGTACTTGCCTTCCTTGTGCTCTTCGGTGAGCTGCTTCCACAGCTTCTCCGAACCGCGGCGGGCCAGGGTGTGTTCTTCGGAGACGCGGCCGCGGAGGCGGACGACGTCGGAGGCTGAGTAGTCCCGGGTCACACCTTCCCAGCGGGGGTTGGCGGCCCACTCGAGCTCCAGGGCGGCGGCCTGCTGTTCGGGCGTCTGCTGGGTGGGCTCAAATGCTGCAGTCATCGTTGATCTCCTTGATTGAGCTCCGGAGGGAGTAGGTGGGAACCGCGTCGTTGAGGTTCCCACCGGCTTTTCCGGTGCGGTGTTTCTTTCCGTAGCCACTACTTTTCAGCACTTTCAAGCCCCTTTCTAGATGAAACCTCTGGAAAGAAACGCACTTCTTCACGTATTCTTCAGAAATGTCACCTTCAAGCTGGAACAGGGACGTTTCCCAGCCGCCGTCCACCGACGCGGCGGAACTGGACGTCATCGCCTTGGGCCGCCGCGTCCGCCATCTGCGCAAACAAGCCGGGCTGACGCTCGATGACCTGAGCGCCGCCGTCGGGACCGCTCCAAGCCAGCTCAGCCTGATCGAGAACGGCAAGCGTGAGCCCAAGCTGACCTTGCTCCAGCACCTCGCGGGGGCGCTCAACGTCAGCATTGACCAGTTGCTTGGCGCCGAGCCGCCGAGCCGGCGCGCTGCCCTGGAAATCGAGCTGGAGCGTTACCAGCGCGGCCCGCTGTACGAATCCCTGGACCTGCCCAAAATCCGCATCAGTTCACGGCTTCCGCTGGATGTGCTGGAGGCCCAGGTGGGGCTGCTGCATGAGCTCGAACGGAAGATGAACGAGCAGGTGGCCACCCCTGAGGAAGCCCGCCGCGCCAATGGTGAACTGCGGGCCATGATGCGGGAGCGGGGGAACTACTTTCCGGAGTACGAGGCCGAGGCCCAGAAGGTCCTTAAGGAGGTGGGGTACACCACCGGACCGTTGAGCCAGCATGTCATTGCGGACATCGCCGCGCACCTTGGGTTCACCCTCCACCATGTGGGTGATTTGCCGCATTCCACCCGCTCCGTGACGGATTTGAAGAACCGCAGAATTTACCTGACGCAGAGCCAGCGGCAGGACCACGACCCCCGCTCGGTGCTGCTGCAGGCCCTGGGTCACTACGTCCTGGGTCACGAGACGCCCAAGAACTACGGGGACTTCCTGGCCCAGCGGGTGGCCACCAACTATTTCGCCGCCGCCCTGCTGCTTCCGGAGCAGGCCACCGTGGAATTTTTGCAAAAAGCCAAGGCAGCCAAGGAAATCGCGGTGGAGGACATCCGGGACGCGTTCGCCGTGTCCTATGAGACCGCAGCGCACCGGTTCACGAACCTGGCCACCAAGCACCTGGGCATCACCACGCATTTCCAGAAGACACACCAGAGCGGCATCATCTACAAGGCGTATGAGAACGACGGCGTGAATTTTCCCCAGGACCACACCGGCGCCATCGAGGGCCAGCCGTCGTGCAAGGCATGGACGTCGCGGGCCGTGTTCGACGTCGCGGACAAGTTCAGCGCGTACAGCCAGTACACGGATACGCCGTCGGGCACCTACTGGTGCACCGCCCGCACTGAGCGGTCTGCGAGTGGGGAGTTCTCGCTGAGCATCGGGGTGCCGTACCAGCACGTGAAGTGGTTCCGCGGGCGGGAGACCACCGCCCGGGCCACGTCCAACTGTCCGGATCCCACGTGCTGCAAGCGGCCGCCGGCCACCCTCGCCAGCGAGTGGGCCGGCAACGCCTGGCCCTCGGCCCGTGCGCATTCGCACTTGCTGGCGGCCATGCCCCCCGGCGCTTTCCCGGGCGTGGACGAAACCGAGGTGTACAGCTTCCTGCAGGCGCACTCGGGGAACTGACCTACTCAGCGGTTCCGGTGGTGGCATGGTCTGTAATTGGCCGATGGCGAATTACCACCTGCACCTCGGAGTGCAAAATGTCCTCCAAGATGCCGTGCACGGTCTGGAAGGATTCCTGGCTGCCGGACCATCGGCCGGAATCCCGGAGGAAGCCCAGAAGCCGCATGAGGGAGTAGGTGGCCATGACGCCATCGAGGAGGGCATGCGTCATGAGCGTCGTCAGCTTTGCAATCACCTCCGCTGGTTCAAGGGCAGTGATGGTTCGACTTCCATCGAACTCGGGGTAATAGCGGAAAAAGTGTGTCAGGCTCTCCAGCACCTCCTCGATGTCTGCACTGAATTGGTGCCGGCCGTACCACTCGATAAAGGCCGGTGCCAGGGCTTCCAACTCCCGCACGTTGCCGGATGAAGGAAATGTCACTCTTCCGGTGGCGGCTTTGAACGGGTCTCCTGGTTGGTTCCGCACATGGTTCGCTCGTGCCGCCTGCTGGCCCTGCTTCCGTGCCACTTTGTTCCTCGTTTGCTTGGGGTTTCGGTCGGATCAAACGCTAAGGAGGAAGCGACCGGATAGCTACGCCCCGAGAACCGTATGTGGAAAGACCGCGTGCAGGCTGACTCAACGCCCGCTCACTTTCCTGAAGAAAGTGAGCGGGCGTTTGGGGAATGGCCGTCAAACGTGAGCGGGCGTTTCTGTGGTTAGCGCCAGAGGTGAGCGGGCGTTTCTGTGGTTAGCGCCAGAGGTGAGCGGGCGTTTCTGTGGTTAGCGCCAGAGGTGAGCGGGCGTTTCTGTGGTTAGCGTCAAATGTGAGCGGGCGTTGGGTCAGCCGTGGAGCGCCCGGTACGCGTCCGCGGCGGCGGGGTGCAGGGGGACGCCGGCGGTATTGATGAGGCTTTCGGCGCTGAGGAACTGCACGCCCAGGCTCGACTGGGGGATCAGCTCGGCGGCGGAGTGCACCAGCAGCTGCACCGTCCGCTCCACCGTGGCGTTGTCCAGGTCCCTGCGGCACAGGAGGAGGTTGGGAGCACCCACCGTCCACACCGCCGGCACACCGGGATAGCTTCCCTCCGGAATGAGCACGCGGTCGTAGATGCCGCCGTACCGCCGGCGCAGTTCCGGCAGCAGGCCCGACAGGTCCAGGAGGGCCAGCCCCACCTCCTGTTGGGCTGCGGCGATGGCAGCGGTGGGAACTCCGCCTGACCAGAACAGGGCGTCCACCCTCTCCGCTTTGAGCGCGGCGATGCCGTCGTTCAGGCCAAGGTTTTCGACGGCGGCGGTTCCGGCCGGAGGCGCAGCGGCACCTTCGGAGGTGGCGATTCCCGCCGCTTCGAACAGCCGGGGCGTGGTCAGCGATGTGCCGGAACCGGGCTGGCCCACGGCGACCCGGCGTCCGGCCAGCCCGGAGATGTCCCGGATTCCACTGTCCTTCCGGACCACGCAGTGGACGTAGTTTTCGTACACCTTGCCGACCGCGGAGATCTCCGCTGTGTCCCCGCCCGGCTGGTCGGTGGCAGCATCTGCCAGTGCCACGGCAAAGGCAGCCCGCCCGGCCCGCAGCTCCGCGATATTGTCCAGGCTGCCACCGGTGGCCAGGGGCCTGGCTTGGTTCGCCACTCCGTGGCGTTCCAGAGCGGCTGCCAGCAGCGTTGAGAACTCGAGGTAGAAGCCGCCCGGTTCGCCGCCGGCAACGATCAGGGTCTCCGGCCGGTCCCCGCCGGTACAGGCAGCGAGGGCAGACGGCAGGCATGCGGCGAGTCCGACGGCGAAGGCCGACTTGAGCACGGACCGCCGCGGCGGGAGAGCGGCCGGACCGCCCGGGGCACCAGGGCTGTTTGGGGCGCCGGGCTCACGCACGGGCACCATCCCTGCCGGACCCTGCTGCCAGCTGGTCCGCTGGCGGCACCGGAAACTCGATCCGGGCCGCCAGTCCATGCGGGGCCGCTTCGGCCAGGACCAGGCGCCCCCCGTTCGCGGCGGCAAGCTCACCCACGATGGTCATGCCCAGTCCGGTCCCCGGAACAGAGGAGTGCTGGGGGGACCGCCAAAACCTGGTGGCAGCCAAGGCGCGTTCTGAAGCGGAAAGCCCGGGACCGTCGTCGGAAATTTCCACCACCACCTTGTCCGGTTCCGTCCGCACGGCAGCGGCAATGGCGGCACCCTGGGCGTACTTGATGGCGTTGTTCAGGAGTTCGCCCGCCATCTGGGCCAGCTCTGCAGGGTGGCAGGCCACCAGTGCCGGCGGCTGCGGCGGCGGGGCAAGGGCCAGCTGGCAGCCGGCCTGATCCGCCAGCGGCGCTGCCCGCTCCAGCTCCCCCTGGAGGATGGGGAAGGGGTCCACCGGTGGGGCAGGCGCACGGCCTGCAGGACTGCCGGAAGCCCGCAGGTATCCCTCGGACGCCCGGTGTTCCGCGGCCGCGAGCTTCAGTACTCCGTCCAGGATCTCCTCCACCCTTTCGAGTTCTGCCAGGGCCTTCTCGGCGGCATCGTGTTCCCTGGCGGACTTCAGCTCAAGCTGGAGCAGGTCCAGCCGCAGCCGGAGCGCCGCCACCGGGTTCCGCAGCTGGTGGGACGCATCAGCGATCAGCTGCCGCTGCGCCGCCATGCTGGCGCTGACGGTCCGTGCCATGGCCGTAAAGGACCGGCTCAGTTCCCGCAGCTCCGGCGGGCCATCCTCGGGGAGGCGCCCTGCCTGCCCGGTCCGCTCCAGCTGGTGCACGGCCGAATCCAGCCGCAGGACGGGCCGCAGAACCCATCCGGTGACCCGGGCGGCCCCCACCAAAAGGACGGCGGCCAGTGCAAGGGCAGCGATTCCCACCGCAAGCCACCGCTCCCGGAGTTTCTGCTGCGCCGTTGCGGCATCGACGTCCAGGACCACGGCGCCCAGGACCTGGCTGGCGCTGCCGAAGGGCCGGAAGATGACGCGGGAAGCGGAGCCAAAGGGCTCGAGGGGTTCCAGGGCTGTGTTGCTCACGTTCAGCCGGGCCAGGGACAAGGCATCCTGCACGTCGGGCTGCCCCGCATCAAGGCCGCCGGAAGCGAGGGTCCGCTGCTGCACCCGCACTACGATGCCCTCCCCGTAGAGCCCCGAGTACGTGTCCATCTCCCGCTGAAGGCGGGCCGTATCGCCGTCGCCTGCCGCGTCAAAGGCGACCTGTGCCAGCCGGTTCAGGGACGCCGCCCGGTTGATCTGCAGTTCCTGGGTCAGCTCACGGGACGCGGAACCCAGGATGGTCCCCGAAATCAGGAACACCACCACCAGGCAGAGCACGCTGAGGACGCCCAGCACCCGCAGCCTCATCCGGAAGCCGCCTCCACCCGGTACCCGACGCCTCGCACATTGATGATGAACCCGGGCTTCTGCAGTTTCGCCCGGAGCCCGGTGAGGTGCACGTCCAAGGACCGGGAGGACGCCAGGAACGCGTCGCCCCACAGGGCGTCCAGGATCTGCTCGCGCGTCACCACAGAACCGGCATGCCGTGCCAGCAGTGCCAGGAGTTCGAATTCCGTGGCGGTCAGGGGGAGGGGCGTGCCTGCCCTGGAAGCGCTGCGCCGGTTGAGGTCGATCGCCAGGTCGTCCAGGACAATAACGTCCTCCTGCGGCGTTCCGCGGCCCCGTCCCGCCCGCCTCGTCACCGCTTCAATCCGGGCCAGCAGTTCCACCAGCTTTACGGGTTTGACCAGGTAGTCGTCGGCGCCGGAGCGGAGCCCGAGCACCACGCTGCGTTCGTCGTCGCGGGCGGTCAGGATCAGGATGGGGACATCGGTGACCTGGCGCAGCTTGCGCAGCACTTCCAGCCCATCCATGTCCGGCAGCCCCAGGTCCAGCAGGATCACCTGGAAGTTCCGGTGCGAGAGCAGGGCGTCGGCGCCCCGGGACAGCCGCTGCGGGTGGTGCCCGGCGCTTTCGACGGCGGCGCCCAGGGCACCGGCCATGGCGTCGTCGTCCTCGACGATCAGCACGTCCATGGCCATCTTCCTTGCTGCGTTATCCGCGGTTGCCGGTTCATCCCCGCTCCGTGAGATTACCGCGCGGCGGCAAAGTTTGCCCGACGGCGGGGCTTGCCAGGCCGGCGCGCACGCCGTCCCGCGCCGAATCCTAAGGAAGTGTTAGGAAATGCCCCGCCGCGTAGGTTGTGCGGTGGATCACCCATACCTTGGATAAGGCCCTCCGCTGCCGGAGGCCGCCGTCACTACAAGGAGGAACTCGCCGATGAGCACCCAACAAGCCGCGCCCCCATCGGAGGCAGCCCAGACCCGACGGGCCGTGGGCAATATCCTGAAGGGCTCCGCCGGCAACCTTGTGGAATGGTACGACCTCTACGTCTACACCGTTTTCGCCGCCTATTTCCAAGCCCACTTCTTCAACTCCAAGGACGAACTGCAGGCCGGCCTCGAAGCAATGGCTGTCTTCTCGACGTCGTTCCTCATGCGTCCCATCGGCGCCTGGTTCTTCGGCCGCTACGCGGACCGCAAGGGCCGCAAGGCCGCGCTGACGCTCAGCGTCACCCTGATGTCCGCAGGCTCCTTCGCCATCGCGGTGCTGCCAACCCAGGACGTGATCGGCCTGTGGGCCATGATCCTGCTGGTGCTGGTCCGCGTGATCCAGGGCTTCTCGGTTGGCGGCGAATACGGCACCAGCGCCACCTACATGTCCGAGGCCGCCACCTCCAAGCGCCGCGGCTTCTTCTCCAGCTTCCAGTACGTCACCCTGATCGGCGGCCAGATGATGGCCCTGCTGGTGCTGGTGATCCTGCAGAACGCCCTGCCCAAGGGCGACCTGAACGAGTGGGGCTGGCGGATCCCGTTCGCCATCGGCGGCGTCGCTGCCCTGGTGGTGCTGTGGCTGCGCCGCTCCATGGAGGAGACCGTCTCGGCCGAACAGATCGAGGCGGCCAAGACCCCCGCAGTGGCCGGCCAGGCCCAGCCGGGCACCATGAAGCTGCTGTTCACCAGCTACTGGAAGCCGCTGCTGGTCTGCATCGGCATCACCCTGGGCGGCACCGTGGCGTTCTACACCTACACCAACTTCATCCTGAAGTTCATGAACGATACCTCCGGCATCGCCAAGACCGACACCTCCGTGATCAACTTCTGGGCCCTGTTCATCTTCATGCTGCTGCAGCCGGTCTACGGCATCATCTCGGACAAGGTGGGCCGCAAGCCCCTGCTGCTGTGGTTCGGCATCACGGGCGTCCTGTTCACCTGGCCGCTGCTGTCCACGCTGGCCGGCACCAAGGATCCGTTCACCGCGTTCCTGCTCATGATGGGCGGCCTGCTGATCGTGGGTGGCTACACCTCCATCAACGCCCTGGTGAAGGCCGAGCTCTTCCCGGCCTCCATCCGCGCCCTGGGCGTGGGCCTGGGCTACGCGATCGCCAACTCGCTCTTCGGCGGCACAGTCCCGCTGATCGGCGCCGCTTTCCAGAAGGCGGAACGCGAGGACCTGTTCTTCACCTACGTCACCGTGGCCATCGCCATCTCCCTGCTGGTCTACATCTTCGCCCTGAAGAACAAGAAGGCCACGCACCTGGACACCGAACAGGGCCACGCCTGGGACCAGGCTCCCACGGGCAGCGGCAAAGACAAGGACGCCCTCGGCGTTTAGTGCCCGGCCTGAACCAAGGCGATTGTTCCCTTAGGAGGCGTACGACGGCGGCTGCCCGGCCGCCGTCGTACGCCTCCATTGTTTGCCGGTCCACATGGCCGCTTCAGCCGGGCGGACTATATTGGGCCATGTCGGCACACCACCACAACCGCGGGAGTCTGCACCTATGGCCAAGGAACTTGCCACCCAGCTCATCGAACAACTCCAGGCTGCCGGCGTGCAGCGGATCCACGGGATTGTCGGTGACAGCCTCAACCCGATCGTGGACGCGGTCCGCCAGACGGGAGGCTCTGCGAAGGGCGGCATCGACTGGATCCACGTCCGCCATGAGGAAGCCGCCGCCTTTGCAGCGGCCGCCGAAGCGCAGCTGACCGGCAAGCTCGCGGTGTGCGCCGGCTCCTGCGGCCCCGGCAACCTGCACCTGATCAACGGCCTCTACGACGCCAACCGCAGCGGCGCTCCGGTGCTGGCCATCGCCTCCAACATTCCCAGCAAGCAGATCGGCAGCACTTTCTTCCAGGAGACCCACCCGGACAGGCTCTTTAACGAGTGCTCGGTGTACTCCGAGCTCGTCAGCACGGCCGAGCAGGCCCCGCGCGTCATGCACAGCGCCATCCAGCACGCGCTGGGACTCGGGGGAGTCGCCGTCGTGACCCTGCCCGGCGACATCGCCGGGCTGGAGGCAACGGCACCCACACCGCTCCCGGCCACGTTCCGCCCTGCAGCGCTGGTCCCGGACCCGGCAAGCGTGCGGGAGCTGGCGGATGCCATCAACGACGCCGGGAAGGTGGCCATCTTCGCCGGCGTCGGCGTTGAAGGCGCGCATGCGGAACTAATGGCGCTCGCCGAGCTGGCGAAGGCGCCCGTGGGGCACTCGCTGCGGGGCAAGGATTTTGTCCAGTACAACAACCCGTTCGATATCGGAATGACCGGCCTGCTGGGCTACGGCGCCGCCGCAGAGGGGATCGAGGACGCAGACCTGCTGATCCTGCTGGGCACGGACTTCCCGTATGACCAGTTCCTGCCGGACACCAGGACCGCGCAGGTTGACCGGGCGGCGCAGCGCCTGGGCCGCCGGACCGACGTCGACATCGCCGTCCATGGCGACGTCCTCCCCACCCTGCGCGCGCTGCTGCCGCTGGTGAATGCCAAGAAGAGCCGCCGGTTCCTGGACCAGATGCTGAAGAAGCACGACCGGCTCATGAACAAGGCCGTGGGCGCGTACACCCGCAAAGTGGAGAAGAAGCAGCCCATCCACCCGGAGTACGCGGCCTCGCTGCTGGACCAGGTGGCCGCGGAGGACGCCATCTTCACGGCCGATACCGGAATGTGCAACGTCTGGACTGCCCGCTACATCAACCCGCTGGGCACGCGGCGGCTGATTGGGTCCTTCCTGCACGGCTCCATGGCCAACGCCCTGCCGCACGCCATCGGCGCGCAGCTGGCATACCCGGGGCGGCAGGTGGTTTCGGTTTCGGGTGACGGCGGGCTGTCCATGCTGCTGGGCGAGCTCCTCACCGCGGCCGCCTACAAGCTGCCGGTCAACGTGGTGGTCTTCAACAACTCCACCCTGGGCATGGTCAAGCTCGAGATGCTGGTGGACGGGCTGCCCGACTTCGGCGTGGACGTGCCGGACGCCAATTACGCTGCCGTGGCGCAGTCGCTGGGCTTCCACGCGGTCCGCGTCACGGATCCCGCGCAGATCGAGACGGCCTACCGGGAAGCGTTCGCGCACCCAGGCCCGTCGCTGGTGGAGCTGATCACCGATCCGAAGGCGCTGTCCATCCCGCCCAAGATCTCCGGCTCCCAGGTGATCGGGTTCGCCACGGCCATGTCCAAGGTGGTCCTCAACCGTGGCGCTGGCGAGGCCGTAAGCATGGCCCGCTCCAACCTGCGCAACATCCCCCGGCGGTAGGCGCACGTCGAGTTCGCCGGAAACTGCCGGGTTCGCCGCAGAATCCCGGCGATCTCGAGGGCTTCCGGCGAATCCGGCGCGGGGAGAAAGGTTCTAGCGGGCGCCGCCCTGCCACAGGGCGTCGAAGGGGGCGCCGGAGGCAACGCGGTTGCGGATGCCGGCGGTGACGAAGTCCTTGGCCGTGCGGGCAGCCTCCAACGGGCTGGCGCCCTTGGCCAGTTCAGCCGTGACGGCGGCGGCGAGGGAGCAGCCGGCGCCGGAGACGGCCACCTCGCCCACCTTCGGGGCGCTCAGGACTTCCAGGGTCTCACCGTCGTAGAAGACGTCGACGGCGTCCGGGCCTTCCAGCCGCACCCCGCCTTTGGCCAGGACTGCAGCGCCGCTGAGCTCATGAATGCGGACGGCAGCGGCTTTGAGGGACTCAACGTCGGTGATCTCCAGGCCGGACAGGGACTCCGCCTCAAAGTGGTTGGGCGTAACAAACGTGGCCAGCGGCAGGATCTGCGCCTTGAGGGCCTGGTCGGTGTTCAGCGCGTGGCCGGGCTCCTGGCCCTTGCAGATCAGCACCGGATCCAGGACCACGTTGGCGAACCTGTTCTCCTGCAGCGCGCCGGCCACCGTGCTGATCGTCGCCGGGCTGCCCAGCATGCCGATCTTCACCGTGTCCAAAGCGGACGGCGCGCCCGATCCCGGACCGTACGCCGCCGTCGTCGCCTCCAATTGGTCCGCGATCACCTGCTGGTCTACCGGCACGAAGCGGTGATTCCAGCTGTCCTTCGGATCGAAGGAGACGATGCAGGTGAGGTTCGCGATGCCGAAGACACCCAGTTCCTGGAAGGTCTTCAGATCGGCCTGCGCGCCGGCGCCACCGGTGGCTTCGGAACCTGCGATGGTGAGGACGACGGCGGGACCGTTGGCGGACAGCGTTGCGTCAGGGGAAGCGGAAGTCATGCACCCATCCTGCCACCCGGCGTCGGACGCTTTCCATGTGGCGACGTACAGCGGAGGCTGCGGGGAAGTGTTCACCGCCACAAGGGCCGGGTTCGTGAGCAGCGGCAATGGAAGAATGGCCTGAGTGCTAATACAACCGGCAGTCCCGCTCCGGGCGCCGGCCAACCACTTCTGAACGGATCCATCATGTCCCCTGCCCCCGGCCAGAGCGCCGCGCCCGACGCCATCAAGACTGCGGCCGCAGTCCCCGTTGTCCGTTTCGCCGCCGTCGGCTCGCCCTATTTCGGCATCATGCTGGCCGCGATGGCCGTGGTGCTGATCCTTTCCAACATCGGGGCGTCCAAGGGTGTTGCGATCGGGACGATCATCACCGACGGAGGCTTCTTCCTCTTCCCGCTCGCGTACATCCTGGGCGACGTCATCAGCGAGGTCTATGGCTTCAAGGTGGCGCGAAAGGCCATTTTCACCACCTTCGCGCTGTCTGTCTTCGCCTCCGTCTGCTACTGGGTGATCATTGCCTTGCCGGGCTTCGACGACGAGTACGGTGCCGCGAAGCAGTCGGCGCTGGAGGGTGCGCTGGGTCCCGTGCCGCAGATCGTGCTGGCGTCACTGCTGGCCTTCCTGGCCGGGCAGACCATCAACTCCTGGATCCTGGTCCGGATGAAGGCCCGCAGCGGAGAGAAGTCGCTGTGGGCCCGGCTGATGGGCTCCTCGGGCGCCGGAGAGTTCGTGGACACGCTGATCTTCTGCAGCATCGCGGCATCGGTGATCGGCATTGCGGACTTCGGCAGCTTTGTGAACTACGTGGTGGTGGGCTTTGTGTACAAGACCCTGGTGGAGTTCCTCTTCGTACCCGTCACCTCATTGGCCATCAACTGGGTCAAGAGGCGCGAACCCAGTTACGGCGTTGCAGGTCAGGCCGCCCCAGCGGTGACAAACCCCGCGTAACTGCCACCCGGCGTCGCACGTTCTGACTGCTGACCTGTTGGCTGCCTGGTTCCGAATCGCCGGAATGGTGCCGGATCGCTGGAAAGTACCGGCGGCCTGGTCGCGTTCCGGCGGTTTGACGGTCCGGCAGCATGGCTACCGCCGGAGCGCGGCAAGGATTCGGGCCTTGAACTCATGTTCGCGGAACAGGTCGGCCCATGAAACACGCACGAAGGTCCAACCATTCTCGGTGAGGGCCTTCTCGCGCTGCCGCTCCTGGAACAGCACCTCGGCCGTTGGCCGGTAGTCGAAGTACTTCGCTTTCCCGTCGAATTCCAGCGCCACCTTCTTTTCCTTCCAGGCGAAATCCAGCCGGTACTGGCCAGCGCGTGTAGCCACCTCAACCTGGGGCTCCGGCAGGGGAAGCTTCAGCCGTGTCAGGAGTTCGCGGGTGAGCGTCTCACCGGGTGACTCCGAACGTGGATCTGCGTGGGCGAGTGCGCGTCTAAGGGTCCGGATCCCGCGGCGTCCCTGCAGGGACTCCGCCATACTCTCCATCAGGGCTTTGTCAGCGCCGAGCCGGAGGGCGTGGTCCATCAGCACCAGTGCCTGGCGATAGCCCAGCATCATGCCGCAATCCACTGTCGTCCGCTCAAGCGAGGTCACCCGGAGGCCGCGGAGAGTGACCACCTCCGGCGCGGTCCACGGCCGGGTATGGCCCCGGACGTCCTTGCCGAGCCGCTCAGTGGAAGGGCTCCCCGGCAGCAGAATGTGCACCAGGTCATCAAGATCCCACAGATACAAACCGTGCAGCCGGGCCGCCGAGGTGTGGCTGTACACATAGCCGCCCGTTGAAGTGGTCAGCGTCGCGTGGGCATGGGCGCGAATCAGCTGCCTGCTGCGGACGGGACGTGTCTGCTTCTCCCACAGCTCAGCGCGGATGTAGCAGCCGTGGCGAAGGCGGACCAGCTTCCCGCGGAGGACCAAGGCCTTGATGGCCCGGGAATTGAGTCCCCTCTCGTGCAGTTGCCCCGTCCGCCACAGGTTGCCGGTGCTCGGAAGAGAGGGGAGACGGACTGGCTGCTGTGGTGTCATCCCGGCAGGATCCCGCGGCTGTGGCAGCTGCGGAAGGCGCCGCCGTCGTCATGTGGACAACCCGCCACCGCCGCCCTGGTTCCCGGGACCGCCGGAACCCGTCCGGCTCGCCGCAACGTTCCGGCGCGCCGGACGCTTTCCGGCGGGTTCGACGACGGACCGCCGGCTTAGCCCTTCAGGGTCGCGTCCAGGAGGGCCCGCAGTTCCTTGAAGTGACGCTCGGTGGCGTCCGGGTGGAAGGCCGAAGTGTCGGCCATGGTGTATCCGTGCGGCGCCCCTTCATAGATAACGTTCGAGGCCTCGAGCCCCGCAGCCTGGAGGGCTTCGCCCAGCCGGGCAACGGCGTCGGGAGCCATGCTCCGGTCATGGTCCGCATGGCCGAACACGAACCGGGCCCGCGCATTCGGGAGCCCCAGGTGCGGGCTGTCCGGCTCGTCAGTGGCCAGGCCGCCGCCGTGGAAGCCGCCACATGCAGCCACCAGGTCAGGGTGGGAGGTGGCGGTACGGACGGCGAGCCGGGCGCCCATGCAGTAGCCCACGGTGCCGATGGGGCCGGGCGCCACGCCGTCGAGCGCTGCCAGGGCCGAAACCCACGCACCGATGTCCGGCAGCGCCTTGTCCGGGGTCAGGCGGCCAACCCGCGGGAAAGCGGCCTTGCCCGCGGCTTCCCGGCCTTCCTGGGTGGACATGTCCCCGGTGGGGGCGAGTTCCGCGGCCGTTCCTTCACGGTAGAAGACGTTGGGCGCCAGCACCACGTAGCCCCAGTCGGCGATGCGCTGGGCCATCTCCTGGATGCGGGGGCGCAGGCCGAAGGCATCCATGTAGAGGATGACGGCGGGAAAGGGACCGGCTCCAGTGGACGGGCGGGCCACCAGGGCCTCTGCGGTGCCTTCTGCGGCAGGGATTTCGATAGGCATCCGCCCACACTACCGGAGCTCCCAGGTGCACAGCCTAGGAGTAGTACCGGCCCAGGGTTTCTGCCTTGAAATCGAAGAAGGTGCCGGACTCGATGGCCAGCCGGGCGTCGTCCACCATCTTCACCACGAACCGCTCGTTGTGGATGGAGATCAGGGTGGCGGACAGCATCTCCTTGGCCTTGAACAGGTGGTGGATGTACGCCCGGGAGTAGTTGGCGCAGGCGTAGCAGTCGCAGCCGTCCTGCAGCGGCCCGAAGTCGCGCTTGTACTTCGCCCCCGAGAGGTTGTACCGGCCCTCCGGGGTGTAGAACGCTGAGTTGCGGGCCACCCGGGTGGGGGAGACGCAGTCGAAGGTGTCGGCGCCGTTTTCGATGGCGGAGAAAATGTCGTCCGGCTCGGAAATGCCCAGCAGGTGGCGCGGCTTGTCCTCCGGCAGTTCCTCATTGCACCAGCGAACAATTGTGCCCAGGTTCTCCTTTTCCAGAGCGCCGCCGATGCCGAAGCCATCGAACGGTATGCCGCCCAGGTCCCGGCAGGCCTTCCGGCGCAGGTCCTCGTACTGGGCGCCCTGGATCACGCCGAACAATGCCTGGTACGGCTTGCCCGCCCGTTCCTCCGTGAGGCGGAAGTGCTCCGTGATGCACCGCTCTGCCCACAGCCGCGTGCGCTCCAGCGATTCCTCCTGGTACCCGCGGGAGTTCTGCAGCGTGGTGAGCTCGTCGAACGCGAACATGATGTCGGCGCCGATCTGGTGCTGGACCTGCATGGAGATCTCGGGGGAGAAGCGGTGGCGGTCCCCGTTGAGGTGGCTCTTGAACCACACGCCGTCGTCGTCGATGTGCGCCAGGCGTTCCTTGCCCGGCGCCACGGCGTCGTCCGGTCCTGGAGCACCGGCGGCGGCGACGGTCTTCATGTCGATGACCTTCTTGAACCCCGAACCCAGGCTCATCACCTGGAACCCGCCGGAGTCCGTGAAGGTGGGCCCGGACCAGTTCATGAACGCACCCAGGCCGCCCGCCTCATCCAGGATGTCCGCGCCGGGCTGGAGGTACAGGTGGTAGGCATTGGCAAGCACAGCCTGCGCGCCGAGATCCGCTACGGCTTCCGGCAGCACCGCCTTGACCGTGGCCTTGGTTCCGACGGCGATGAACGCCGGGGTCTGGATGTCACCATGCGGCGTGGAGATGGTGCCGGTGCGGCCGAGGAATTCCCCGCCGTTGTCGGCCACCTGCGCCCCGGTGGGCGGGCAGGTTTCCGCCAGGCGCGTGCCTACCGTATAGGAAAACTGTGACCGGGTATCAGGCAGGGCGAAGGCGGGGTTGGCTGGCACCGTACCAGTGTGCCAGCAATTGGCGCCGCCTCAATAAACCAGCGCCGGCAATGCGCGTGCCCCAAAAATCAGCAGACGGGGTCAGCTGACCGGTTCCGAGTCCGGGTAGTTTCTGGTCCGCCAGGAGTCCCATTCGGACCGGATGGCCTCAAGCTTGCCGGCGCCCAGGTCATACGTAGAGGCGATGACCAGCGAGCCTTCACCCTCTGCGCGGACGTCCTTGATGGCGGGATGGTCGGCCACCACCAGCAGCCCTTCGCCGTGCTCGGCGTAGT
This sequence comes from Arthrobacter sp. Soil764, assembly GCF_001428075.1. Classification (GTDB taxonomy): domain Bacteria; phylum Actinomycetota; class Actinomycetes; order Actinomycetales; family Micrococcaceae; genus Arthrobacter. The sequence goes on from NZ_LMSI01000023.1 coordinate 164,715, forward strand.
TGTGCACCGTGAGTCCCACCTGGTGGCTGGTCCGGTACCAGACCTTGCCGCTGATCTCCTCGCCGGTGTCCAGTGTCACATGGTACGGCTCGCCCGGGGCAGGAAGATCGGCCAGCCCGAGCTTCTCGATCGCGGAGCCCTTCCCTTCCGTCAAGTGCAGGAACAGGGTGTGCCGCTTGCCGTGCGGGTGGCGTTCCAGGGCAAAGCGGAGCTGCTGCAGGAAGGTCAGCCAGCCCTGCGTGATGTCCTCGTCCCAGGCAGCCCACTCGGAGTCATGGTCCATGGCCCCGCGGGTCACGCTGACCCGGGTTCCGCCGGCCTCCGGGTGGAGCTCAAAGGTGTCCCCGCCGTGGACGGTGAGGCGGGTGTGGTCCGCGGATTCCTCCACGTCGCCGGAGAAGTAGATCTCCTTGATCTCGGAGTCCAGGTCCCCGGCCTGCCAGCCGTGCCACTGGGCCACCTTGGACGGTTCGCGCAGCATGGTCCAGACCTGCGGCGCGTCGGCGTTGATCACTACGCTGAGATTGTTGGTCATAGCCCCGAATGTACAACTCCGGCCACGCCCCGGGTAGGGGTAATTTCCCCCGCCCGGACGCCGCTCCGGCGCTCAGGAGCGCACGGCCTCCAGCTCGTTGCTGATCCGTCGTTCCAGCTCGGACATCCCGATGGTTTCCGAACCGCCGTGCGCCCGCAGGAACAACAGGGACTCCAGCCGCAGCAGCCGCCATTCGCGCTCGGCGTCGTGGTTGGAGTTGTCGATGGAGCGGAAGATTTCCTTGTCGTACAGGTTGGGCTCGTTGAGTGAGCGCTGGCGCACCTTGGCCGCCATGCGCGCCTTGAACGGGTCCGTTTCCTGGTTCTCAGGGGTGCGGATCAGCTTTTCGTAGACCTCGGCGCGCGCGTTCTGGCCATCCTGCCGGCAAATGTAGCTGGCCAGGGCGAGGGAAGCCTCCACCGAGGTCCACCGGCCGGGGTTCCCGTCGTAGGGCAGCACGGTGAGGAGGTCGGCCACGGACAGTGCCCCGTCGGCGTCCTTGAGCGTGATGAACAGTTCGTGGGCCAGGTCGCTGAGGTCCTTCAGGCAGCTTCCGGACTTGAAATTGACGCCTTTGGAAAGCCGGTCGGCCAGGAGCAGGACGCCCTCCGCATCCGGATGCGCCTCGGCGGCCGCTTCCACCACGGATTCGGGTGTGCCGGCCGGCGCCGGGATGAGCGCGAGTTCCTCCTCGCTGGGCCCGGTCACCGCAGGCGGTACCGGCGGCAGGGGAGGTACGACGACGGCGGGCGTCACATTGATGGGTCCCGTCCCGCGGCCGGGCTGCTCCTGCCGCCCATCGGCAGGTGCGGCGGTTTCCAGCGGCGGTGTGGCCTCCGGAAGGTTGGCCGGCAGCGGAAGCTGGGTGACGTCGTCGTGCGCTCCGTCAACCACGGTGACCGTGGTGCCGATGGCCACCCGCAACGTCCCGCCGCCGGAAAGGCTCGCCAGCACCAGCGCCGGGGAGCCGAAGTCGTCGTGCTCAAGCTCCACCTGGTCGATTTCGGCGGTACGCCGGCCGTCCGGAAGGAGGATGTGGGTGCCGGTGGTCAGAGATCCAGCCTGCTGTTCACGGTGGTGCCTGGCGGCTGGTGATTCGGTCATGGGAGTCCTTAAGTTCTCTTGCGGTCCGCCCTACAGTCTACAAAGGCGGACGCCTAAAACCGGGGACCCCCACGTCCCGGCGGGGTTGTCAGAAGCCAACACCTGCGAACGCCAGGGCCTGCCGGATGAGGCCGCCGCGGCCGCCCACGAACTCCATCTGGACGCCCGGGCTGAGGACTTCCTCGGGGGTCATCCACGTCAGCTCCAGGGCGTCCTGGCGGGGCTCGCATTCGCCCGTGACCGGGATGACGTAGGCCAGGGATACGGCGTGTTGCCGCTCGTCCGTGAATCCGGTCTGGGATGGCGCCGGGAAATATTCGGCCACCGTGAACGGCACGGGACTGAGCGGCAGCTGCGGAAACGCCAGGGGGCCCAGGTCCTTCTCCATGTGCCGCAGCAGTGCGGCCCGGATGGTTTCGCGGTAGATGACCCGGCCGGAGACCAGCGAGCGCACCATGGTCCCGTCGGCGTCTGCCTGCAGCAGTGTGCCCACCTCGTTGACGTACCCCAGCGGATCCAGCCTCACCGGCACTGCCTCCACGTACACCATGGGCAGCCGCCCCCGCGCCTCAAAGAGGTCTTCTTCTGAGAGCCAGCCGGGATTCGGGTCAGGTGTGCGCACGTTCATGCTTAAGTTCTACCCCATGGGGCGCCGCTGGGAGATCCAAAGCGTGGCGGGCGCGTTGGGGCTGCCCGCGTCCGGATTGGCCACGTGGAGGGTGCTGCCAAAGGCCTCCTCAGTCAGGCTGGCGGCGAAACCGGCGCCGGTGAGCCGCTCATGCAGCGGTTCCAGCCCGCCGTCGTACTCGAAGCCCAGGCCTGAGCGCGGAGGCCCCGACGCCGGCCGCACCAGGAGCACGCCGCCGTTCTTGGCCGTGAAGTCCGCGGTTTCGTCGTTGTCCGGCACCGGGCGGGGACGCGCGCCGACATGCAGCAGGGTGCGGATGGCAGCCCCGGGTTCGGCGGTGTACCAGACGGCGGCGACCGCCAGCGCGGGGTCAGCATCGGCGCACTGGGCGCCATGGAGGGCCTTGTCCGCCAGGAAGCTGAACCCGTCCGGCGCGCTGATCCCGCAGGCCTCGCCGTGGTCCGCCGTGACAAGTTCCGCCAGCTGCGCCGCCTGCGTCCCGTCCGCGTGCGCCCCGTCTTCCTGCGCGCTGTCCTGTGTCCCGTCTTCCTGCGCCGACAGGTTGGTGCGGCGGGCGAACTCCGCCACGTCGCCCACCTCCACGGCGAAAACGGTGCGGCCGTCCTGGCCGGACCCGGCGTCAGCGCCATGCAAAGCCAGGCGGCCTGACGCGGAGTCGAAGACCTGCCATCCGCCGTCGTCCTCTGTTTGGACCATTCCCAGCGCGGTCAGGAACTGCTTCCAGGACTCAATACGGGAGGTGAAGTGGACGGGACGGACTCGGAGCATGGCATTGTCCTTGGTGAGAAATGGTGTGTGCGGCTGTATGGCCATGATGCCACCGGACGCGCCGGCGCACACGGGGCTTGTGGCAGGGGATTGCACGGGCAGAATTGGGCCATGGCCGATGACCTTGAGGAACTGCTGGTACCTGACGCTGCTGCCTGGCGCGCCTGGCTGGAGGAAAACCACAAAACCAGCCCTGGCGTGTGGCTGGTCCTGCATAAAAAGGGCGGCACCGTCACCGCCCTTGACTACCCGGCCGCGCTGGACGAGGCCCTCTGCTTTGGCTGGATTGACGGGCAGCTGCGGCGCCGGGATGACGAAAGCTCCTACCAGCGGATGACGCCGCGGCGTCCACGAAGCGTATGGTCTGCCCGGAACGTGGGGCACATCGCCCGCCTGGAAGAGGCGGGAAAGGTGACCGACGCCGGGAGGGCAGCCGTCGAGGCGGCCAAGGCCGATGGCCGCTGGGACGCGGCCTACGGCGGGCAGGCAGATCTGGAAGTCCCGGCAGACCTGGCATCCGCCATTGCCGCAAACCCCGCGGCCCAGGCGATGTTCGACGTCCTGACCAAAACCAACCTGTTCGCCCTGGTCTACCGGACCAACTCCGCGAAGCAGGCAGCAACCCGGGAGCGCCGGATCGCCGGGTTCGTGGACATGCTGGCCCGGGGCGAAACCCCGTTTCCGCAGAAGAAGCGCCCCGCCGGCCAGGACTAGCGCGGGCAATCACTAGCACGGGCAGGACCTGCAGCAGCTTGGCAGTCCGGGATTCTGTTCCCGGCGGCCCGGCCGGTAGGATTGACGGTTCACTTGCACTGGTGCCGTTTCCCGAACCCGGGGGACGCACTTGTGCGTTCAGCGACGGATCGACGCAACCATGCCTCCCACCTTTTTCCGAACCGTTCCAGCCGCCCTTCGGCGACGGGCCTTCCTGTGGCTCGCGGCAGCCGTGGCCGTGCTGGTGGTGGCCGGTGCGCTGGTGCTGGCAGGAAACCAGCAGGAAGGCGTCCAGCCGGGAGCCGGAGAATCAACGGCCGCGCCCACGGAGGCTGCCCCGGCTGACGGCCCCGGCTACCGCCCTGCGTACCACCTCACCCCGGACCAGCGCTGGATGAACGATCCCCAGCGGCCCTTCCTGCTGGACGGCGTCTGGCACTACTACTACCTCTACAACGCGGACTATCCGGAGGGGAACGGCACCGAATGGTTCCACGCCACCAGCACGGACCTGGTGCACTGGAAGAACGAGGGCGTGGCCATCCAGAAGTTCCGCAACGGCCTGGGTGATATCGAGACGGGCTCCGCCGTGGTGGACACGGAGGGGACAGCCGGTTTTGGCAAGGGGGCGGTGATCGCGGTCCTCACCCAGCAGGACGACGGCGTCCAGCGCCAGTCCCTGTTCTACTCCACGGACAACGGCTACAGCTTCCAGAGCTATGGGCAAAACCCGGTGATGGAGAACCCCGGCGCCGAACACTGGCGGGATCCGCGCATCGTCCGGGACGACGCCAACAACCAGTGGCTGATGCTGCTCGCCGAGGGATCCAAGATTGGCTTCTACACGTCAAAGGACCTCAAACAGTGGACGTACGTGTCGGGTTTCCAGCAGGACAGGCTGGGCATCCTGGAGTGCCCGGACTTCTTCCAGATGGACGTCGACGGCGATCCCGCCAAGCGCACCTGGGTGCTGGCGGCGAGCGCCAACGGCGTGGCGGAGGGCCGGACCACCGGGATGGCTTACTGGACCGGCGGGTTTGACGGAAAGGCCTTCACCGCCGATGGCGGCCACCAGTGGCTCGACGGCGGCCCGGACTTCTACGCGGCCGTCACCTGGGATGATCCACGGCTTGGCGACGGCCGGCGGAAGGCCTCCCGGCACGCCATCGGCTGGATGAACAACTGGGCTTACGCCAGGGAGCTTCCCACGGAGAGCTGGTTCGGTTCCGCCTCGCTGGTGCGCGACATCCGGCTGGTATCCGACGGCGGCCGCCCGGCTCTGGCGTCATCGCCCACCACGGCATTGAAGTCCCTCGAAGGGGAGCCGGCGCAGGTCCCGGCGGGCAGCCTTAGGGACGGGCAACCGCTCCAGGTGCCCGACAGCGGTGCGTTCAAGCTGGACGTCGAGCTGGAAAAACCCGGGAACGGGACCGGGGATGCCCGGCTGCTCCTGCAAAGCGGCGGGACCACCTACGCCACCATCGGCTACGACTTCCGGGACGGCCGGGCCTACGTGGTCCGCGACGGCGATGCCGCGGCCGGTGGCCAAGGCAAGGCCAGCGGTCCGGAAGGGGCCAACGAGTACCGCAAGGCCCGTTCGGTCGAGGCCCGGGCCGCCGGGGACACCGTGCGCCTCACTGCCTACGTGGACCGCTCCTCCGTCGAGGTCTTCGTGGACGGGCAGGCCCTGACGGCCCTGGTGTTCCCGCCGGCGGGCCACCGGGAGGCCCGCCTCGCGGTGGACGGCCCGGTCTCTCTCAGGGCCGGCGCCGTCACCCCGCTGGCCGGCATCCGCTAGGTTCCGGCCGGGGTGCTGCGGCCGGGAAGTGCCGCGGTGACGGCCGCGGCAGCCTCCAGCGTCATCCACGCCTGCAGCTGGGTGGAAAGTTCGACGACGGCGCCCGGCGGGTACGTCGCAGCGGCAGGTTGGGCGGCGTGCAGCGAGAAGACGCTCTTGCCCGCAAGCCTTGATCGGCCTTCTTTCGGTTCCACGGAGCGCCGGCCGGACCAGAACGCCTCCGCGGTGTCCGTCACCAGCCGGGCAGCCGTGGCCCGGGTTGCCTGTGGCAGCCGGGGGTCGGCTGCGGCGAGTGCCAGGTAGCGGCAGAGGATCCCGGTGAACAGGCCGCCGTCGCCCGTTCCTTCGCAGCGTAGGACGGTACTGCCCGGAACCGTGAGCTTCAGGCCTACCGCGTCCACCAAGGTGGCAGCCCGGGCGAGGTTGGCGTCGCCGCCCAGTTCCAGGAGGGCGCCCAACACCGGACCCTGGTTGTAGGTGTACACCGCGCGTTCCAGCACCACTTCGCCCGCGGGGTTCAGGCGGGCGCCGTCCAGGTACAGGCCCTGGTCCTGGTCGAAGAGGGTGGCGTCCAGCCAGTCCAGCAGTGCCTGTGCCTTGCCGTGCTGGCCGGTGCGGGCGTAGAACAAGGCCACGGGCGCGGTGGCCGGGGTGTTCTTGAAGTCCCGCTTCTTGCTCCAGAACGCACCTCCGCCCAGGTCGTCAGTGCAGGCGGCGTCAAACTGCAGCGCCAGGGACGCGCGGACTGTGGCGTTGCGGCGGCGGCCGGGGCGCCGCGTCTCCTCGGCCAGCCCGTCCAGCCGCAGCGTTGCCAGCGCCAGCCAGGCCATGTCGTCGTAGTAGTTGTTGACGAAGGTCAGGGCGTTGCGGAGCCGGATTCCGGTGACCAGCCGTGAGGCCAGGCGCCCGGCGCTGGGCCTGTCCGGGCCGTTGAACCGGGCTGCGGGGGTGGCTCCGCCGCCCAGCTCCCGGCGGCCGGTGTCCACCAGGCAGTCCACGTAATGGGCCTGCCACCAGTAGTGCCACGGGAGGGCCAGCGCTGCGGCCGGCCGGACACGCCGGAGCGCCGCGAGCCACCATCCCCGCCGTCCGCCTCCCGGCTCCTGTCCCGGTGCTGCCTGGCCCGGCCCGGGTCCAGTCTGGTCCTGCCCCGCCGGGTGCCTGCCCTGCCACAGCACGGCGCCCAGGTGGGTTCCGGGCAGGAACAGCAGTTTCCGGCCGAACAGCGCGGTCACCGACTGGGCCGCATGGTCAGCCCTGTCCTGCCAGGCGGTCAAGGAGTTGCTGGAAGTCATGCCGTCCACCCTAACCGTGCCACTGCGGCCCGGGTGCAGCCTGAAGTCCGCCAAGAGTGCGGCAGCGGCTAATTTCAGTTAACATGCGTTAACTGTTGCTCGAGGCCGCGCCGCGGCACGGGAACACGCATCAAGGAGGATGTATGGACATCAAAGGCAGCGTCGCACTGGTGACAGGCGGCGCCTCCGGGCTGGGGGCAGCCACAGCACAGAGGTTGTTCGACGACGGGGCGTCCGTAGTCCTCGTTGACCTCCCTTCCTCCAACGGGCAGGCCGCGGCGGACGAACTCAACGGCCGTGCCCAAGCAGGCCAGGCCGCCGCCTTTGCCCCTGCAGACGTGACCAGCGAGGCTGACGTGCGGGCCGCCGTCGGGACCGCTGCAGGGATGGGGCCGCTCCGGATCGTGGTGAACTGCGCCGGGATCGCCACCCCCGGCAAGGTGCTGGGACGCGACGGCGTGCTGCCCCTGGAAGCATTCAGCCGCGTCATCCAGGTGAACCTGATCGGCACCTTCAACGTCCTCCGGCTGGCCGCCGAAGCGATGGTGGCCACCGAGCCCGCGGTCACCGAACTGGGTGGCCCGGAGCGCGGCGTCATTATCAACACCGCCTCCGTGGCCGCCTTTGACGGGCAGATTGGCCAGCCCGCCTACTCCGCTTCGAAGGGGGCCGTGGCTGCCATGACGCTGCCCATCGCGCGGGAGCTGGCCCGCTCGCTGGTCCGCGTGGTCACCATTGCGCCCGGCATCTTCGAAACGCCCATGATGGCCGGCCTGCCCCGGGAGGCGCAGGAGTCGCTGGGCGCCCAGGTTCCGCACCCGTCCCGGCTGGGCAAGCCGGCCGAGTACGCCAACCTGGTGGCGCACATCGTGGGCAACGCCATGCTGAACGGCGAAACCATCCGCCTTGACGGCGCCATCCGGATGGGGCCGAAATGAGCGCGCCTCACGTGTCGCAGCTGCCGCAGGCCGACTTCTTCGCCGTCGAGTCGCTCCTAGGCCAGGCCGAGCGGAACAAGCTGGCCGAACTGCGGGACTTCCTGGCAGCCGAGGTGGCGCCGCACGCCGCCGACTGGTGGAACAAGGCAGAGTTTCCCGCCCACATCCTGCCCAAGCTGGCCGCGCTGGAACTGAGCACGCCCGCCCACCGCGGCTACAGCCACCTGTTCGCGGGTCTGGTCATCGCGGAAATAACCCGCGTGGACACATCCCTCGCCACGTTCTTCCTGGTCCACCACGATCTCTTCGTCGAGTCGCTGCACACCTTCGGCAGCGAGGACCAGAAGCAGCGGCTGCTTGCCGACGCCTCGGAGCTGCGCACCACGGGGGCGTTCGCCCTCACCGAACCCCTGCACGGCTCGGACGTGGCGGGCGGGATGGAGACGCGGGCCCGGCGGATATCCACCAGCACCGGGGAAGCGGACGACGACGGCGACACCTGGGTGCTCAACGGCGCCAAGCGGTGGATCGGCAACGGGACGTTCTGCGACTACATGCTGGTGTGGGCCCGGGACGAGGCGGACGGTGCCGTGCGGGGCTTCATCGTGGACGCCACCCTGCCGGGGGTCAGCCGGACCAGGATCGAGAACAAGATTGCCCTCCGCACGGTCCAGAACGCGGACATCGTGTTCCGGGACGTCCGGGTAGCGGAGGCGGACCGCTTCAGCGGGATCAGCAGCTTCGAGGACACCAAGGAACTGCTGCGCAGCTCCCGGATCATGGTGGCCTGGCAGACGGTGGGCCAGCAGCTGGCGGCGTTCGACGTGGCCCGGCAGTACGCCGTGGAACGCGAGCAGTTCGGCCGGCCGCTGGCACATTTCCAGCTGATCCAGCAGCAGCTGGTGACCATGCTGGGCAACGCCGTGGCCAGTATGGCCATGATGGCCGGGATCGCCAGGCTCCAGGACCAGGGCGCCGCCGACATGGCGCAGGTGGCCCTGGCCAAGTCCTACCTCAGTGCGCGGATGCGCGAGACCGTGGCGCTGGGCCGGTCCATCCTGGGCGGAAACGGCATCGTTACCGATTACCGGATGGCCAAGATCTTCGCCGACGCCGAGGCCATCTACACCTACGAGGGATCGTTCGAGGTGAACACCCTGATCGTGGGCCGCGCCATTACCGGAATCTCGGCCATCTCCTAAGCGGGGTACGGCTGCTTCTCGCCCGCCTCCACCCGGATGTCCAGGCTGTTGTTCCGCACCGGCATGGGGCAGGTGCCGTAGGGGGTGAAGGCGCTGGGGTAGTTAATGGCCCGGTTGAAGTCCAGTACCACGGAGCCGTCCGGACGGGGGCGGGGGAGCGAGAGCTTCCGCCAGTCGTCGGTGGTGTCGCCGTTGGTCTCGTCATGGAACGTGACGGTCAGGGCGCCGAGTTTCTCTTCCTCCGCCTGGAGCCGGAATTCGTGGTTGCTGCCGGGGAGGCGGAAAACCACTTCGCCCACACTGCGGTGCACGCCGTTCACCAACGGGTTCGCGGTTCCGATCGGTACGTCCAGCGGCGCCGGGTAGGGCTCAAACCGGCCCGTCACCTCCCAGTCGGAGTTGTAGGGATAGGTGGGGACGCCGTCGAAGTCTGTGAAAACCGGCGACGACGAGTCCCGGGTGCGGATGGCGTACCGCCCGCCGCGCATGGCCAATTCCATCACCACCTGGTCCCCGTTGGGCCCGCCGAACTGCACCCACATCAGCGACTCCTCGTCGGCGAGGACGGCGGAAATGGTGCCGTCCACCTGTTCTCCGGTCTCCACCAGCGTGAGCCCGTCCGACGGGACGGCGGTGAGGAACGCCGTCGTGCCCGCGCCGTCCGTGGACCACAGGCCGGGGGCCAGGTCGACGGCGGCGGGGGAGCCTTCGAGCCACTGGAACGAGGTGAGGGTGAGCCAGCCGTGCGGTGTTGCCAGGGCGTTGTCGCGGTTGGTGCGGAAGCGCTGCCAGCGCTCGACTTTGGTGGCTGGGGTGGTGGCCATGGTTCCTTCCGGTTGGGTTCTGCCACCGCTACAACCCTTGCCGCATGCCGCTTGTTCCCGCGGCTGGACGTCCGCCGGGGTTGAATGGGTGAGTGGACATCCTTGCAGGAGTAAACCGGGAATGGCTGGCGGCACTGACCTGGCTGGCGGCGCTGCTCGCCGGCGCGGGGGTGCTGCTCTGGCGCCGCCGGCGTGCAGACCTCGCCGCGCTCACCGCCGTCGCCGTTTTCATGGCAGCAAACGTTGGCGCCGGCATCTACGTCCTGAACCACCTGGCGGACGGGCGCTGGGGCGGGGACGCGCAGGCCAGGCTCGTCCCGCCGTCGCTTTCCGGGACCCCGGTGGTGGGCCAGTTCCTGGCGCCACTCGACGGCGCCATGGAGGGCATGGCGGGCGGGGTCAACGATTTCATCGACTTCCGCGCCGCGCTGCCTGTGGCGCTGGACTTCTTCGCAGCCGCAGGCTGGGCCCTGGCCGTTTCGGTGCCGGTGGCGCTGGCAGCCGCCGCCGTCCAGGCGGGAAGGGTCCGCCGTCGGAACGCTGAGATGGCTGCCTGGCGCACCGAGGTGGCGCAACTCCGTGCCGAGCTCGACGGAGTGAAGCGCCACGTGGGGTACCGCGACATCTTTTGAGACGGATTCCACTGCTGCAACCCGCCGGGGGTAGCATCTTTAGCTAGTAACGTGGCTCACAGTATCCAGCGCAGTGTACGAGCCAAGTCCAAAACCCTCGAAAGATTGCGTCAATGGCACACACTGCAACAGCGCCCGAAACAGATCTCGCCTCCGAACTGCGCGCGGACGTCCGGCGCGTTTCCACCCTGCTGGGGGAATCGCTGGTCCGCCAGCACGGACCGGAACTCCTGGACCTCGTGGAGCAGGTCCGGCTCCTGACCAAGGAATCCAAGGAAGCGGCCCGCGGCGGCGCGCATGCCACCGGCCCGTGGAGCGCCCACGACGTCGTTGCCCAGGTCCGTGAACTCCTGGGCTCCCTGCCCATCGAGCAGGCAACCGACCTGGTGCGCGCCTTCGCCTTCTACTTCCACCTGGCCAACGCCGCCGAGCAGGTCCACCGGGTCCGCGGCCTGCGGACCCGGGCCGAAAAGGACGGCTGGCTGGCCAAGACCGTGGCGGACATCGCCGCCCAGGCCGGTCCTGAAGTCCTGCAGGAAGTTGTCAACGGTCTGGACGTGCGCCCCATTTTCACGGCACACCCCACCGAGGCCTCCCGCCGCTCCGTCCTGGACAAGATCCGCAAGCTCTCGGACGTCCTGTCCCAGCCCACCGCCGAAGGATCCACCGCCCGGCGCCGGCAGGACCGGCAGCTGGCCGAGATCATCGACCAGATGTGGCAGACCGACGAACTGCGCCAGGTCCGGCCCACGCCGGTCGATGAAGCCAGGAACGCCATCTACTACCTGGGCGGCATCCTCACCGACGCGATGCCGGAAATGCTCTCCGAGCTCTCCGAACTCCTCGGCGAGCACGGCGTCACCCTGGCCTCCAAGGACGCCCCCATCCGGTTCGGCTCCTGGATCGGCGGCGACCGCGACGGCAACCCGAACGTCACGGCCGCCGTGACCCGCGAAATCCTGCAGATCCAGAACCAGAGCGCCATCCGCATCAGCATCGGCATGATCGATGAGCTGATCTCCATCCTCTCCAACTCCACGGCGCTCGCAGGCGCGGATGATGCGCTGCTCGAGTCCATCGATGAGGACCTGAAGAAGCTGCCCGGCCTGGACAAGCGGGTCCTGGAACTGAACGCCCAGGAGCCGTACCGGCTGAAGCTCACCTGCATCAAGGCCAAGCTCATCAACACCGGCAAGCGCGTGGCCGCGAACACCAACCACGAGCACGGCCGCGACTACAGCGGCACCGATGAACTCATGGCGGACCTGCAGCTGCTGGAACTGTCGCTGCGCAACCACTCCGCAGCCCTGGCCGCGGACGGCGCGCTGGCCCGCGTCCGCCGCGCCATCGCCTCCTTCGGCCTGCACCTGGCCACCCTGGACATCCGCGAACACGCGGACCACCACCACGACGCCGTGGGGCAGCTGATGGACCGGATCGGCGGCCCCGGACTGCGCTACGCCGAGCTGAGCCGTAAGGAGCGCTTCGAGGTGCTGGGCTCCGAACTGGCCTCCCGCCGCCCGCTGTCCGGCCACCCGATCAAGCTCGACGGCGCGGCCGACGGAACCTACGACGTCTTCCGCGAGATCCGCCGGGCCCTGCGCATGTACGGCCCGGACGTCATCGAGACGTACATCATCTCCATGACCCGCGGCGCCGACGACGTCCTGGCCGCCGCCGTGCTGGCCCGTGAAGCCGGCCTGGTGAACCTCTTCGGCGACAAGCCCTACGCCAGGCTCGGCTTCGCGCCGCTGCTGGAGACGGTGGAGGAGCTGCGGGCCTCGGCCGAGATCGTCGACCAGCTGCTGTCCGACCCCTCCTACCGTGAACTGGTGCGGCTGCGCGGCGACATCCAGGAAGTGATGCTGGGCTACTCGGACTCCAACAAGGAATCCGGCGTGATGACCAGCCAGTGGGAGATCCACAAGACCCAGCGCAAGCTGCGCGACGTTGCCGCGAAGCACGGGGTGCGCGTCCGCCTCTTCCACGGCCGCGGCGGCTCCGTGGGCCGCGGCGGCGGGCCCACCTACGACGCCATCCTGGCCCAGCCCAACGGCGTCCTGGAAGGCGAAATCAAGTTCACCGAGCAGGGCGAAGTCATCTCGGACAAGTACTCGCTGCCGGAGCTTGCCCGCGAAAACCTGGAACTGTCCCTGGCCGCCGTGCTGCAGGGTTCGGCCCTGCACCGCGATCCGCGGACCTCGGAGGACCAGCGGGAGCGGTACGGGCACGTCATGGAGGCCATCTCGGACGCCGCCTTTGACCGGTACCGGAAGCTGATCGACCACCCGGACCTGCCTGCCTACTTCATGGCCTCCACCCCGGTGGAGCAGTTGGGTTCCCTCAACATCGGCTCCCGTCCGTCCAAGCGGCCGGATTCCGGCGCCGGCCTGGGTGGCCTGCGCGCCATCCCGTGGGTGTTCGGCTGGACCCAGTCGCGGCAGATCGTGCCGGGCTGGTTTGGCGTGGGCTCCGGGCTCAAGGCCGCCCGTGAGGCCGGACATTCCGCCCAGCTGGTGGAGATGATGGACCACTGGCATTTCTTCCGCTCGGTGCTGTCCAACGTGGAGATGACGCTCGCCAAGACAGACATGGACATCGCCGGCTACTACGTGGCCACCCTGGTACCGCAGGAGCTGCACCACCTGTTCCGGGCCATCCGGGAAGAGTATGAGCTCACCGTGGCCGAGGTCCGGAAGCTGACCGGCGAGAACCTGCTCCTGGACGCACAGCCCACGCTGAAGCGGTCCCTGGAAATCCGCGACCAGTACCTGGATCCCATCAGCTACCTCCAGGTGGAACTGTTGCGCCGCATCCGCACCGAGGGCGAAATCAGCGGAGCGGAAATCGACGAACGCCTCCAGCGGGCCATGCTGATCACCGTCAACGGCGTGGCGGCAGGCCTGCGCAACACCGGGTAGACGCCCGCTCACCTTTGACAGCTTTTCCCGAAACGCCGGCTCACCTTTGACGGCTTTTCCCGAGACGCCCGCTCACCCTCCAGCTGGAAGGTGAGCGGGCGTTCCGGTTTTAGGCGCAGGAGGTGAGCGGGGGTTTGGATAGGGTTGGAGGCATGCCTTCCTTCCAGACCCGCCTCAAAATCACCGGGCTGCGGCCGGGCAATCCGCCCGAGTCCGTGATGGACGCGGCCGTCGAGGCGCTGGGCACCCGCCACCACGTGGAGGCGCACCAGCTCCAGCTCGCCGGCGGCGTCCCGCAGCTGAACCTGCGCTTCCTCGTGGAAGCCAGCGAGTACAGCGGCGAGAACCGCCAGGCGGTGGAGTCGGCAGCCATGATGCGCGACGCCGTCGAACGCGTTGCGCTGACAGGCCCACTCAGCGTGCTGCGGCGCAGCCGCGGCAAGTGGCTGCCCGTCTAGCCTGCGTCGGGGAGGGAATCGGGTTCATCGACCACGGGGGACCGGTCGCCGCGCCGCCGGGTCACGATGATGCCCACCACGGCGCCGATCACCAGGCCCACGGCCACGCCGATCAGCGAGCTCGCCCAGAACGGCAGTTTGGTGGCTGATCCCGTGAAGTAGCCCAGGCCCACCAGCCAGCACGCCCACAGGACGGCGCCCAGTCCGGCACAGAGGCTGAAACCGCGGACGGAGACGTTGGCGATGCCGGAGGCGGCCGATGTGGCCAGCCTGCCGCCCGGGATGAACCGGGCCCCGATGATGGTGCCGTAGGTGGACGAACGGCCGGCCTTGGCCAGTGCCGCGTGGATGCCGGAATGGACGCGCCGGCCCCACTTCCAGCGGTCCAGCACGTGGCTCAGCCGCCGCCGGAAGAGGTGGAACACCACCATGTCGCCCAGCCAGGATGCCAGGGCGGCGAGGATGAGGACCAGGAACACGTTGGCGCGGCCGTCAGCAGACAGCGCGCCGCCGGTGATCACCACCATTTCCGACGGGATTGGCGGGAAAATGGCATCGCCGAGGACCACCGGGATGACCCAGAAATAGAGGGCCGTCCCCCAGCTGTCAACGCTGCCGAAGTCCATTGCCACAAGGTACCGCACTTGGGAAACTGGCCGCATGCGGGTCTCGGTTCTGCAGGGTGACATTACGCAGCGGCGGGTGGATGTGGTGGTGAACGCCGCGAATGCGTCGCTGCTGGGCGGCGGGGGAGTGGATGGGGCGCTGCACCGCGCTGCCGGGCCGGAACTGCTGGCCGCGTGCCGGGAACTGCGCGCGATGCAGCTGCCGCACGGCCTCCAGACCGGGGCCGCCGTGGCAACACCCGCATTCCGGCTGCCGGCGCGCTGGGTGATCCATACGGTGGGACCCAACCGCCGCGCCGGCCAGACCAACCGCGCGCTCCTGGTGTCCTGCTTCAGCGAGAGCCTCCGGCTGGCAGACAGCCTGGCGGCGGGAACGCTGGCCTTTCCGGCGGTGGGGGCCGGTGCTTACGGCTGGCCGGCTGCGGCGGTGGCGCAAGCAGCGCTGGACGCGGTTGTGGGCTTCCGCGCCCTGCATCCGGCAAGCAGCCTGGAGTTGGTGGAGTTCGTGCTGCACACGGAGGAGGTGGAGGCGGTGTTCAGGGACGTGCTGGAGCCGCTTCGCTGAGCTTTAGGCTGCTGCGGTACTCCACCGGCCTGCCGGAGACCGGATCCACGAACCGGATGCCGCGGGCCAGCAGCTGCAGCGGTTTGGCGTAGTTGTCAGGTGCCTTGTCAAGCAGGTCCGGGTAGAAGGCATCATTCACGATCCCCAGCCCCAACGACGCCATATGAACCCGCAGCTGGTGGGTCTTTCCGGTGTGCGGTTCCAGCCGGTACCTGGCCAGGCGTTGCCCCGCGCCGTCGGCACCTGCCGCAGGCCCGCCGTCGAACGTTTCCAGCCGCTCAATCCTGGTTTCCGCGTTGGGCTCGCCGTCAATGACCTCGGCCAATAGGTAGCTGCGGGACTTGGTCATCCGGTTGCGGACCACCACGGGGAATTCGACGGCGGGGTACCCCGGCGCAGGTTCGGCGGCGGACACGCACTCGTACTCCTTCTGGACCTGCCGCTTTTCAAACAGCACCTGGTATTTGCCGCGGGTCTGCGGGTTGGTGGAGAAGAGCAGGACGCCCGCGGTCATCCGGTCCAGCCGGTGCATGGGGATCAGGTCCGGCAGCTCCAGCTGGTTCCGCAGCCGTACCAGGGCCGACTCCTGGATGTACGTGCCGCCCGGCGTGGTGGGCAGGAAATGCGGCTTGTCCACCACCAGCAGGTGTCCGTCGTGGTGGAGGATGTTGATTTCCACGGGCAGCCGCGTCTCCGGCGGCAGGGTGCGGTAGTACCAAATGAAGGTGTGGTCTTCTAGTTTGGTGTGCCGGCTCAGGGGGATGCCGCCCTCGCCAACGATCTCGCCGGCGTCGAACCTGTCCTCGATGCCCTGCGGATCGATGTGCCCCCACCGGTGCATCATGTAGTCCATTGCAGTGTCCCACGGCCCCTCTTCCGGGAGGCGAAGACGGGTGGCGTTGACGCCGTCGCGCACGGGGAGGGGGGATTGCATCACCGGTCCATTCTACCGGCGCCGCCGTGGCCGAAGCCGGCCACCGGGGTTGCCGCCGCCGAACCGTGGGAACGCGTCCAGGTCGCCGGAACGCGTCCAGTACGCCGGAACGTTCCGGCGATCCCAGCGCTTTCCGGCGAGTCCGCTCCCGGCGAGCCCGCCTCCGACGATAAAAAAGTTCTTGACAAGAAAAGTTGTCGGTTGGCACACTGGAGGCATGCAGGACATCGCAGTCATCGAGGACCCGGCAGCGGCCGAGGCATCCCTGGACCCCATTCGCGCCCGGATCCTGCGGGAGCTCGTCCAGCCGTCCTCCGCCACCCAGTTGGCGGTCCGGGTGGGACTGCCCCGGCAGAAGGTGAACTACCATCTCAAGGCGCTGGAGCGGCACAGGCTGGTGGAGCTGGTGGAGGAACGCCGCAAGGGCAACGTGACCGAGCGAGTCCTGCAGGCCACGGCAGCCTCCTACCTGATCTCGCCCTCGGCTCTGAATGAAGTATCCCCGGATCCGCGCCGGTTCGCCGACCGCTTCTCCGCCTTCTGGCTGCTGGCGCTCGCGGGCCGGATGGTGCAGGAGGTGGGGAAGCTGATTGCCGGCGCCGCCGCTGCCCGGCAGAAGCTGGCCACCTTCGCCATCGACGGCGAGATCACCTTCCGCACCGCCGCCGACCGTGCGGCCTTTGCCGAGGAGCTCGGCGCCGAGGTCACCCGGCTGGTGGACAAGTACCACGACGGCGGGGCGTCACCGAAGGGACGGCGGCACCGGCTCGTCGTGGCGCTGCACCCTGCACTTAAAGAGTCCAGTGCTCTCAAGGCAACCGATGAATCCCATCCACGCAACGAATCCCATCCAGGCAAGGAGCAGGACAAATGACCGACAGCCGCAACTTCGAGATCGTCTACGACATGGAGCTCCCCGGCACTCCGGAGCGGGTATGGGAAGCGGTGACCAGCGGAACGCCCGGGTGGATGTTCCCCACGGACCAATGGCCGGACGTCAAGACTGTGGAGGAGTACCCGCACCACCTGGTCTCCCGGATGGATGGTCCGGACGGCTGGTTCAACCAGCTGGAACATGTACTGGAACCGCTCGACGGCGGCAGGGCCCGGCTGCACTACGTCCACAGCGGCATTTTCGCGGACAACTGGGACCAGCAGTACGACGGCGCCAGCCGCCACACCGAGTTCTACCTGCACACCCTGGGCCAATACCTGCAGTACTTCGACGGCAGGCCGGTGGTGTTTACGGACATCCAGGCACCGGCGGCCTCCCAGGCCACGGACGGCTTCATCCGGCTCCGCGAAGCGTTGGGTGTTCGTTCCGCCAGACAGGGGGCTGCCGTGGATGTGGAGCTCGACGGCGTAGGCCGGCTTGCGGGCGAGGTGGACTTTTCGAACGAGCACTTCCTGGGCCTGCGCACTGAGGACGCCCTCTACCGGTTCTTCGGCCGCAACGCTTTCGGCGCCCCTGTGGGCATGACCGTCCACGACTTCAGCGGCGCCGGTGATTCCGAAACCACGGCCAAGGCCTGGGGCGGCTTCCTGGAGCGCGTGTACGCGTAAAGGGGACTCCCCGTTTGGCGACCCAGTCGCCGGATGTGTGCGTAACCGCCGAAACTCTCCGGCGGTTACGCACACATCCGGCGATTCCGGTGCTGGCGGGTCAGCCGGTCAAGCAATAGCCACGTCCGGGGCCTTCCTAAGGCTCCGGCGCAGTTGCGGGGCGGCGTCGAGCCGGTCCTGCGCGGCCCGCAGCGCCAGCACCGCGGTCTCCAGCTTTTCCGGCGGCAGCGTAAACGGCACGCGGAGATACTGCTCGAAGGCGCCGCCTATTCCAAACCGTGGCCCCGCCGCCAGCCGAATGCCAAAGTCGGGAGCAATGACCGTCAGGGCGGTGCTGGTGGGGCCGGGCAGCCTGCACCACGCGGACAGGCCGCCCGAAGGGTAGAGGGTTTCCCAGGCCGGGAGATGGCCTGCGAGGAGTTCCAGCAAGACTGCCCGGTTCTCCCGGAGTCCGGCGAGCCGGGCCGGGAGCGGTTCGTCCAGGGCGCGGACCAGGTGGGCCGAGGCCAGTTGTTCCATCACTGGTCCTCCCAGGTCCAGGGATGTCCGGGCTGCCGCAAACCGCTGGATCATGTCCTCGGATGCACGGATCCAGCCAGTTCGCAGCCCGCCCCAGTGGGACTTACTGAGCGTGCCTATGGTCACCACGGCCGGGCTGAACGCTGCCACGGGAGTTGTGTGGGTGGCATCGAGGTTCAGGTCCCGCAGGGTCTCATCCACCACCAGGGTTGTACCGGCCGCCGCGGCCGCCTTCACCAGCTGGCGGCGCTGGGTGTCCGGCATGAGCTGGCCGGTGGGGTTGTGGAAGTCCGGCACTACATAGGCCATCCTGGGCCGCTGCTGCACGATTGCCGCCTTGAGCCCCTGCATGTCCCAGGCCACGGTGGCCAGGTCGCCTGTCCTGCTGGAATCTGCGGGTTGGAGGACCTGAAGGGGTGCGAACGCCACGGGTACTGCACGGCACCCCGCGGCACGGATGGCATCGAGTGCGTTCGGATAGCTCGGATGTTCCACCAGCACCTTGTCCTGCCGGCCGGTCAGGGCGCGAAGGATGATGTTCAGGGCGTGCTGCGCACCGGAGGTCACCAGCACCTGGCCTGCCGTGGTGGGTACACCCGCAGCCGTGTAGCGTGCTGCGACTGCTTCGCGGAGGGGGAGCAGGCCCATGGCGTCATAACCGAACCCGGGCAGCAGCGCCGGAAGCTCGGTCAGGGCCGCCGCGAAGGCCCGGTGCACCATTTCGCCGCTGGCGGGCAGGGACGAATAAGCCAGGTCGATCAAACCCTCCGGCGCTGCCAGCCCGGGTGCTGCCAATCCCAGCGCACCAGGGCCCAAGGCGGCAGCTGCAGCTGCCGCCTTTCCCTGCCCGGACGTCCCCGGGCCGCCAATCAGTGGCCCAAGAAGCACCGTGGTGCCCGCCGCCGTCGTGCGCGGAATCCTGGTGCGGCTCCTGCTGCCCTGACCGCTGCTCAGGAAGCCCTGTTCGCGGAGGTGGCCGTAGGCTGCCGTCACCGTGGTCCGGCTGACGCCCAGGGCTACGGAAAGGGCACGTTCGCTGGGCAGTGCCGTGTCCAGGGCTACCCGGCCGTCCAGCACCAGGAGACGGACGACGTCGGCCAGCTCACGGTAAGCGGGGGAGGCGCCGGGATTCCACGTGCCCAGGAGGCGCGCAAGTGCCGATGCGGTAAGGGAAGACATCAGGCCAGTATCTCAAACTGGCTATGTATTCCAATGCCAGTTGCGTGGAAAGGTTGTGTGCATGATGACCCGCAGACTCCTCCAGCTGTTCACCGGCCTTGCCATGTATGGCATATCGCTCGCCATGTTCATCCGTGCGGGCCTCGGCCTGGACCCCTGGGACGTGTTCCACCAGGGCCTGGCCAACCGCACCGGCCTGAGCATCGGCGGGGTGGTCATCATCGTGAGTTTCCTGGTCTTGCTGCTCTGGATCCCGCTGCGGCAGTGGCCAGGCTTCGGAACGTTGTGCAACGCGGTGCTTGTGGGAGTGTTTGCGGACGTTGGGCTGGCGCTTATCCCGGCGGTGTCCCAGATCGCAGGCCAGTTTGCACTCCTGGGCGGTGCCATTGTGCTTAATGGCATCGCTTCCGCGTGCTACATCGGGGCGCGTTTCGGGCCAGGGGCGAGGGACGGGCTGATGACCGGGCTGGCCCGCCGCACCGGGTGGTCGGTACGGCTGTCGCGCACGCTTATTGAGGTGTGCGTCCTGGCCATCGGCTGGCTGCTGGGCGGTTCAGTGGGCGTGGGCACCGTGGCCTACGCGCTGGCCATCGGTCCTTTGGTCCATGTGCTGCTGCCGCGCTTCATGGTTCCCGTCTCCCCGCCGAAGACCGCCGGGGAGGCCACTGCCGTCATTGCTCCGGAACACTGTGCCTGAACAACCCTCTGCCTGAAGGGATCAAGGCCTGAAAGATCAAGGCCTGAAAGATCAGAGCCTGAACAGATCAAGCCGGTGCAGGCTGGCACTTCGGGCAGAAGTAGATGTCCCGTTCTTCCTCGCCGTTCGGTTTACCCAGAAGTCCGCGCTGGATGGGGGTGCCGCATTTCAGGCACGGTTGGCGCTCCCGGCCGTACACCCAGTACCCGGGCCTGCCCGCCATCCTGCCCACCGGCATGCCGCGTGCGTTGAGGATGGTCACGCGGGAACCAGGCCCTAGATTGACCTCCAACAGCTGTTTTGCGTCGGTCATCATGGTCCGCACGTCGGCGACCTCTGAAACAGGCGTGGCGGGGTGCACCGCGGACAGGAAGCAGGCCTCGCAACGGTAGATATTTCCGATGCCCGCGAGGTTCCGCTGGTCCAGAAGCGCAACTCCCACCGGCACCTCGGGGCGCGAGCGGATCCGGCGTTCCGCCTCGTCCAAGTCCCAGTCCGGGCCCAGGAGGTCCGGTCCGAGGAACCCCACGATGGAGTCCTCGTTGGACGTAGGCACCACTTCCACAATGCCCAGTGAGAAGCCGACGGCGTCGGCCGCGGCCGTGCGCAGCACGCACCGGGCAGTGAAACCCGGCTTCCGCCACCTTCCGCCGGGCGGATAGACCTGCCAGGCCCCTTCCATCTTCAGATGTGAGTGGATGGTCAGCCTCTTGTCCTCCGGGCTGACCACCCGCATCAGGAGGTGCTTGCCCCTGGGAACCACCTCCGCAACGGTCCAGCCGGCCAGGTTCAGCGTGGCGAACCGGGGCACCCGGAAATCGGATGCCAGCAATGTCTGTCCGGCCAGGGCCTCGTGCAGCTGGCGGGCTGCCCGCCAGACGGAATCGCCCTCAGGCACGGATCCTCAATCCCTTCGGGGTGGAATAGGCGCCGGCGCCGCTGAGCGCGGCGGCAACGGGGGTGTCCAGGATGCCGTGCCCGTTTACTTTCTCCATGATCAGCTTGTCCACGGCTCCGCGGGTTACAACACCCACCAGTGCCGCGCCCGCAGCCGCGAGGACGGCCTCGTCATCACTGAACGCCAGCAGTGTCTTTCCGCCCCGCTCCACATAGAGGACCAACGCACCGTCCACCAGGACAACCAGTGCACCCGCCTTCCTGCCGGGACGGTGGCCGGTGCCGGCGTCGTCCTGCAGTGCCGGCCAGGGGAGCGCCGTACCGTACGGGTTGGCAGGATCGGTGGCGGCGAGTGCCAGGGCAACAGGGTCCGCCTTGGCCAGTTGCGTGTCCTCAGAATAGGAGCGGAGCCGGTCTACTGTGGCGGGAACGGCGAACTGCGCGGCACCAAGGTGTTCGATGAAGTAACCCCGGCGGCAGCGGCCGGCCTCCTCCAGCCGGGCCAGCACCTTGTACATCAGGCCGAAACCGCCCAGGATCTGTTCCGCCATCACCGAGCCCCTGGTGACCACGCCGTAGCGGTCCAACAGGAGTTCCGCGGTGGCCCGGGCATGGATGGTGGCATCGAGTTCCGGCTCGGGGAGCGCTGACCAGCGGCCTGCGGCAGTGGGCGGGGTGGCGGCACCCTGCGGTCCGTACCGGCCCCCGGCCACTCCTGGAGACCCCATCAGGCCGGTGCCGTGGGAACGGCCAAGCCGGCTCAGCCGCGGCGCCCTGGTCCGCGGTGCCCGGGCCACCTGCCGGTGGGCCGTGTGGCCCCCGGCAATCAGGGCCCGGACCGGGGCGAATGTGTCACCGGTGATCCGGCCGGCCCAAGCGAGGTCCCACAGCGCAGCCACCACTTCCTGGTCACCCAGGACGGCATCCATGCCGCCCGCTACCTCGGTCAGCTGGCGGAAAAAATACCCGCCGCCGTTGTTGCGCAGGTGGTCCAGGAGCCGCTGGCCGGCGTCCCCCGGTTCGAACCCGGGCGCGGGGTTGAGCGTCAGTTCCACCGAATCCGCCAGGTGCAGGCTGATCCAGCCGTCGTTTCCCGGAAGTGCTCCGGCCCCGGACCAGAGCACTTCACCTGCGGCCATCAGTTCATCCAGCATGGCGGGCTGGTAGTTGGAGACCCGGGTGGCCAGGACCAGCGGCTCCCACGCCGAGGCAGGAACCGGCACCCCGGAGAGCTGGTCAATGGCGGTGATGATGCCGTCCAGGCCGCGCAGCGAAGGCTGGCCGCGGCCGCCCCCGGGAGTCCTGACATGCTGCCACGCCGGCAGGAAACGTCCGTAGGCGGCGGCATCCACGGGTTCCACTTCTGCCCGCAGCGCCGCCAGGGAACGACGGCGGAGCTTCCGCAGCACCTCGGCGTCGCACCATTCGCTGTCAACAATGTGCGGAACAGCCGAGGCAGGAGGGCCGGCTGCTGGTCCATCGGCTGGATGCGGTCCGCCCGGTTGTCCGGTGTCGAGCGAGGCGTCCCGCTTACCGTTGGAATCCGGCTCTGCGGCCTCCAGGGGTGCGGCCTCCGGCGGTGCGGCATGTGGCCGGAACTCACCCTCCACCACGCGTCCATCCGCTGCCAGGCGTTTCAGGGCCGTTCCCACCACAGCCACACCGAGGCCCAGCCGGGCGGCAGCCTCGGCTGCGGTGAAGGGACCATGTGTTCTGGCATACCGGGAAACGAGGTCGCCCAGGGGATCGGCCACAGGCTCGATGAAAGCCAGCGGAACTCCCATGGGCAACGGAACACCAATGGCGTCGCGGAGGCGTGCCGCGTCCTCCACCGCGGCGAAGCGTTCCACTCCGCCGATGTTGACCTTGATGGCACGGTTGGCGCGCTGAAGCACTGCCAGGTGCGCCGCCGCCTCTTCCACGGTGGCTGCAGCCGAGGCCGATGGGGTTTCGGCGGGCCCGCTTTCGTCGAACCCTGTTTCATTGGGCCCTGCGTCAGCGGGCACTGCCAACGCATCGCCGGCTTCATCAAGCCCAACCCCTGCGATGTTCTGCCCAGCTCCGGCGGCGTCCTGCCCACCCGGAGGGGCACCCTGTCCAGCCACAGCCGCACCCTGGAGCCGCGCCGCCGTCTCCTCGGGCGCGAGCGGACCCAGCAGCCGCAGGAGGTCGGCTACGCCTTCCATCCCCCGTGCCCGCCGGTCCGGCGCCAGGCGCTGCAGCTCGCGTTCGGTAGCCTCGATGACCTTGGCATCCAGGAGCTCGCGCAGCTCCACCCGGCCCAGCAACTCGTTCAGGAGGGTGGAGTCCAGGGCCAGGGCGGCGGCCCGCCGTTCCGCGAGCGGGGAGTCGCCCTCGTAGAGGAACTGCGCCACATAGCCGAAGAGGAGTGACTTGGCGAAGGGCGAAGGCTGCTGGGTGGTGGTCTGCACAATCCGCAGCTCCCGCCGTTCCACGGAAGCGGCAATGTCCTTCAACGCGGGCAGGTCGTAGACATCCTGCAGGCATTCGCGCACTGTTTCCAGCACGATGGGGAACGTGGGGTACTTCCTGGCCACATCCAGCAGCTGCGCCGACCGCTGGCGCTGCTGCCACAGTGGCTGCCGTTTGCCGGGGGTCTGGCGGGGCAGCAGGAGCGCGCGGGCAGCGCATTCCCGGAACCGCGAGGCGAACAGGGCGCTGCCGCCCACCTCGGCCGTGACGATCTGCTCGAGTTCCTCGGGATCGAAGAGGAACAGCTCGGCGCCGGGCGGCTCATCCTCCATCATGGGCACCCGCAGCACGATGCCGTCGTCGGCAGCCATGGCGGAGCCGTCCAGCCCGTAGCGCTGGTGCAGCCGTTGCCCCACGGCGAGGGCCCACGGCGCGTGCACCGGCATGCCGAAGGGACTGTGCAAAATGACCCGCCAGTCGCCCAGTTCATCATGGAACCGCTCCACCACCAGGGTGGTGTCACTGGGGACCACCTCCGTGGCCTGCTTCTGCTCGCTGAGGTACTGGATGAGGTTGTTCGCGGCAAATTCATCCAGACCGCTGGCTTTGCAGCGTTCGGTGGCAGGCCCGACGTCGGATGCGGACAGTTCACGCACGAAGGCGCCCAGGGCGCGGCCCAGGTCAACGGGCCGGCCCAGCGAATCGCCCTTCCAGAACGGCAGCTTTCCGGGCTGGCCGAACGCGGGGGAGACCAGGACGCGGTCGTGGGTAATGTCCTCGATCTTCCAGCTGGTGGCACCCAGGGCAAAGACGTCCCCCACCCGGGACTCGTAGACCATTTCTTCGTCCAGCTCGCCCACCCGCCGGCCGCCCTTTGGGGCGCGGGCCGGTTTGCCGTCATCCGAGGGGGAGGCGGAGCCCTCCTGTTCGGTGCCGATGATGTAGACGCCGAACAAGCCGCGGTCCGGGATGGTGCCGCCTGACGTGACGGCAAGGCGCTGGGCGCCAGGCCGGCCTTCGATGGTGCCGGCATTGCGGTCCCAGATGATCCTTGGCCGCAGTTCGGCAAACTCGTCTGACGGGTACCGCCCTGCCAGCAGGTCGAGGGTGGCCTCGAACGCTGACCGGGGGAGCGAGGCAAAAGGGGCCGAGCGCCGGACGGTGCTGAACCATTCCTCCACGTCGAGGCTGCCCAGGGCGGTTGCGGCGACGGTCTGCTGGGCCAGGATGTCCAGCGGGTTTGCCGGGATGCTGAGCCGTTCGATCTTGCCGTCCAGCATCCGTTCCACGGTGATGGCCGTGTGGACCAGGTCTGCCCGGTGCTTGGGGAACAGGACGCCCTGGGAAATCTCGCCCACCTGGTGCCCGGCGCGGCCCACCCGTTGCAGCCCACTGGCCACGGACGGCGGCGACTCCACCTGCACCACCAGGTCCACGGCACCCATGTCGATGCCCAGTTCCAGGGACGACGTGGCCACGACGCACCGCAGCCGCCCGGACTTGAGGTCGTCCTCGATGAGGGCCCGCTGGTCCTTGGACACAGAACCGTGGTGGGCGCGGGCCAGCACCGGGTCGGCGCCGGCCGAGCTCCCGGCCTGGGCCATCATGTGTGCAGGGGTGGCAGTGGAAGCGGGAATGCCCGACGGCGGTCCCCCCGGCGTACCGGCAGCACCCGCCTGCCCTTCCGGGCCGGGATCGTCCCAGCCGCCGCCCACGGCAACCAGTTGGCGTTCGGCATAGATCTCGTTGAGCCGGGCAGTAAGGCGTTCGGCAAGCCGCCGGGAGTTGGCGAAGACAATGGTGGACTGGTTGGCCAGCACCAGGTCCACGATCTTTTCCTCCACGTGCGGCCAGATGGAAGCCTGCGGCTGCAGCCCGGACGCCGGGCCGGAATCGAACGCCCCGGCCGCTCCCTGCAGGTCCGACATGTCCTCCACCGGCACCGAGACCGTGAGGTCCCAGTTCTTCCTGGCAGGCGGCGCCACGATCTCGACGGGGGCCGAACCGGCAAGGAACTGGGCCACGAGTTCCCGGGGCTCCACCGTGGCGGACAGCCCGATACGCTGCGCGGGTTTGGGCAGCAGCGCGTCCAGCCGCTCCAGGGACACGGCAAGGTGGGCCCCGCGCTTGGTCCCGGCCACGGCGTGGACTTCGTCAATGATGATGGTGTCCACCTCGGCAAGGGTTTCGCGGGCCTTCGAGGTGAGCATGAGGAACAGGGACTCGGGGGTGGTGATCAGGATGTCCGGCGGGTTGGCCAGAAGGGCGCGGCGGTCGCCCGCGGGAGTGTCCCCGGACCGGACCCCCACCGTGATCAGCGGCGCGGGAAGCTCCAGCCGCTTTGCCGTCTGGGTGATGCCGATCAGCGGGGAGCGCAGGTTCCGTTCCACGTCGACGCCCAAGGCCTTCAGGGGCGAAATGTAAAGGACACGGGTTTTGCGTTTGGGGGCCCGCGCCCGCTTGCCCTTTGCCGGCGATTCAGCGGCGGGGTCAGGGGCATGGTATGCCGAGACCAGGAGCCTGTCAAGGGCCCACAGGAAAGCCGCGAGCGTCTTTCCGGAACCGGTAGGGGCCACCACCAGCGCATGCGATCCCGAGGAGATGGCGTTCCAGGCGCCTGCCTGCGCAGGCGTGGGCTCCGAAAACGCGCCCAGGAACCAGTCCCTGGTGGGCCGGCTGAATTGGCCCATTGGGGCGGCCGCGGCGGAGGCACTGCTGCCGGCAGGACGCTGTTCCTGGTTCATGCCTCCATCATGCCCCAAGGCACTGACAGCGAACTCCCGATGGCCTGTTCACGCAGGCGGAGCCTCCGGCAGGTCCTTGGTGGCCGGGCCCTCAAGCAGCTTGCCCTGGCTGGTGAAGCGCGAGCCATGCAGGGGGCAGTCCCACGACTGTTCGTTGTCATTCCAGTGCAGGATGCCGCCCATGTGGGTGCAGACTGCCGAGAGCCGGCAGGTGGTTCCCGCCACGGTGGAGACCGCCACCGGCCGGTTGCCCTCGCGGTAGACCTTGCCCTGGCCTTCGGCGGGAATGGCGGACGGGCCGGCAGGGATTGCAGCAGGACCCGTGGCGTCGGGTGCCGCCGGGGCAGGCTCCGCCGCAACAGTGGAACCGCCCGCGCCCCGTTTCATGCCATCAAACTTCCGGCCCTCGGCGGTCACCTTCCCCCAGTCCGAAGCCAGCCGTGCAGCCACGCCGGCATTGAGGGCCACGGCGGACAACGCCCCTGCCGGTGAGGTGATGCGGTGGTGGATGGTGTCCGCCCAGGGCACCTGCCCGCCCAGGATGTCCGCGGATATCCCCAGCGCGGCGGCGACGGCATTGGTCATTCCCCACTTGTTGTAGCCCGTGCCGAAATAGATCTGGCCCTTGCCGCGCGGGAGTTTGCCGAAGAAGGGCATGAGGTTGGTGGGCATGTAATCCTGCGCGGACCACGTGTGCGTCGTGACTGCGCCGGGGTAATGCCCGCCCGCCCACTCGAGCAGGCCGGAAAGGTGCGCCTTTTCCGAATCCGTCCGCCCCACCTGATGCCCGTGTCCGCCAACGAGCAGCAGGTTCCTGCCGTCTACCGCGTAGTCGCGAAGTGAGTGGGTGGGCTGCTCAACGGAGATGTACATGCCCGGCGGGGGCGCCTGGTCCTCCTGCAGCTCAAGGGCCGCCGCATAGGAACGGCTTGGCTTCAGCTTGGCGAAATACAGGCCGCGGTCCAGGACGGGGATGCCCGTGGCCAGGACCACCTTGTCCGCCCTGACACTGCCGTGGTCGGTCTTGACCGCGGAGGGTGCATCGCCGGTCACGTCCCGGAGGCGCACGCCGCTGACGATATGGCCGCCACGGCTGCGGATGTCAGCCACCAGTGCGTCGATGACCTCCATGGGGTTGATCTGCGCCTGGTCCCTCAGCCGCACCGCCCCGTGGACAGGGAACGGCAGGCCGGCGTCCCGCACGTAATCCACGTCCAGCCCGGCGGTACTGGCGGCGCTCACCTCTTCGCGCAGCTTCTCGGTGCCTTGCGCAGACGAGGCGTAGGTGTAGGCGTCGCGGCGCTGGAAGGGCACGTTGTGTTCCTCCAGGTAGCGCAGCAGCCACGCCTGGCCTTCCCGGTTCCCGTCCACGTATGCCTGCACCTGCTTCTGTGAGTACTGGCGGGCGAGCTGGGACAGGAAGGTTCCCTGCAGCAGGGTTACCTTGGCGGTGGTGTTGCCGGTGGTCACGGCCCCGGGAAATCGGGCTTCCAGTACCAGGACGCTTTGCCCGGAGCGGGCCAGCAGCAGTGCGGTGACCAGTCCGGTGAGGCCGGCGCCCGCCACCACCGTGTCGTACCTGGTGTCCGGTTCGAACGGATCAGAACTGAAGGGATCCCTGCGGTCCAGCCAAATCGACGTCATGCCAGTCCAACCTGCCTCCGGTGCAAGGCCTTCGCAGGCCAGTTTGTGATGGGTCTGTTATCGACCCCTGCTATCCGCTGCGGATTTGCTAAGTATACTTACGATGTCGGGGGTTAAGTCCATGGTCGGGCACTATAGGTCACGCTTCACCCGGCAGCCAGAAGCACTCAACGACACAAGCAGGAGAAATCATGACAACCATGAATTCCGGCGGTCGCACTGT
Source organism: Arthrobacter sp. Soil764 (assembly GCF_001428075.1). Taxonomy (GTDB): domain Bacteria; phylum Actinomycetota; class Actinomycetes; order Actinomycetales; family Micrococcaceae; genus Arthrobacter. The sequence continues at coordinate 192,577 of NZ_LMSI01000023.1, forward strand.
AGGCCGGACCAACATCCAAAAAGCCGCCCTTGCCGTAGGCGTGGTCTTCCTCCTGGTAGGGGTCCTGGGGTTCATCCCCGGCATCACTTCCAACTACGACTCCCTGGGGTTCGCGGGGCACGGATCCGGGGCAATGCTGCTGGGTCTCTTCCAGGTATCGATCCTGCACAACATCGTCCACCTGCTGTTCGGCGTCGCAGGCATTGCCATGGCCCGCAGCGTGCCCGGCTCGAAGAACTACCTGGTGGTGGGCGGCGCCATCTACCTGGTGCTGTGGCTCTACGGCCTGCTCATCGGCCAGGACACTGCTGCCAACTTCGTCCCGGTCAATACTGCGGACAACTGGCTGCACTTCGTCCTCGGTGTTGCCATGATCGGCCTGGGCGTGGCCCTGTCCCGCGGCACGGCACGAACCGGCCGCACCACCACCGCAACCCGCTAAGAACAAGAATGCGGTAACAACGTAAGGCCAGCCGGCGGAACAGGAACGTTCGACGGCGGCCCGGAAGTACGAAAGGCGGCCCGGCTTGATTGCCGGGCCGCCTTTGGCCGTTGAAGATCCCGTTGGGTCAGGCGGGCTGGAATGCGCCGATGCTGAGCAGGGTGATGTTTGCGTTGCTGCAGGCCCGGGTGGGCTGGGGGATGAACAGTGACTCGGTGTCCTCGGGCGGATAGACCCGGTATCCGGCCGCATCAACGAGGGAGCAGTCCATGTAGTTGCCTGCCTGGGTGTAGCGCAGCACCGCCGTGCCGGTCTGGCCCGGGGCCAGCAGGACGTCGACGACACCAGCGGAATCGTCCCGCGTTGCCGGTGCACCAATGGGGGCGCCGGCGGCCTCTGCCACCAGGGAGACGCCCGGGAAACCCCTGAGGATGCAGGGCTCGGAGCCCTTGTTGGTGAGGTTGAGCTTCATGTAGACACTGCCGGCAGCGCCGCCGCCGGAGGCGTCGGTGGCGGCGGTGAGCCCGGCCGCCTTGCACAAGGCGGGGGCACCGGCGGGGGTGGTGCCGGGAGCGGGGGAAGCAGGCGTCGACGTGGCCGGCGCCGAAGAGGCCGGAGGCGGCGTTGACGCGGTTGGCGACGAGGACTGGCTGGCCTGCCCGGTGGCGGGCGACGTCGTTGTCTGGGACTGCGGCTGGCTTGGACCGCACGCGGTGAGCAGCAGCGCTGCCGCTGCGGCCGCCGTCGTCATGGCAAACCCCTGGGAAATTTTCTGAGACCTCATGGCACCACCTTCGCCGTACCTGTTGCCCGCGTCAACGATGCCACCGGCAGTAGCCGCAATTTGATGCCCGGATCGTGATGATCCCGGCATCAAACATGCTCGCAATACCGCCTGCCCGGTCATTTCGCCGGCTGGCCTTCCCCCGGCCCTCAGTCCGTTTCCGGCCCGCTGCAGTAGGGGCAATCGTCCGGGCAGTCCGTCATGACGTTACCCCTGCCAGGTCGAAGCCGTCGGCGATGTGGAACAGCCGCCGGCCACCTGCCGGAGCGGTTACCCACACCACGTCGCCGTCGTCGGTCCGGGCATCCACCAGCCCGCTGAACGCGGTGTACCCATTGCTTCGGAGTTCCACTGTGTCGCCGATGTCGACGTTGTCCCAGCGGACGGGGCTTTTTACGCGGCTCGTCATTGAAGTCACGGTTCTTCCTGTGGGGAGAATGGGCCAGGCAACCACTGCCGCCCGGTAAATGCCATCAAACAGCCCGGCGAGGGTCCGGCTCAATGGAGGAATGGCCACCCGTTCCGGAGTTGCTTTGTGCAGCCCTCCAGCAGGGTCCTTGTGCCGGCGCGGAACGGCAGGGTTAGACTGCCTGCGTACGCATTGGCGATCAAAGGAGAAGTTCATGGACTACACCGGAAGCCAGTCGGAAAAGGCGGTTCCCGCCGGTGAACTGGGCCGCAGCCACATCGGGCAGACAATCAGCTTCCAGCCGAATGAGTTCACCGTCGTCTTCGGCAAGCTCGCCGGTATCGCGCGGACTGAGGCCATGGTCTACCTGTCCCTGACAGGGGTGGGAAACGGTACCCACCTGAAGGACGAGTACGACCTTCCGCTGACCCATGAGGTCTACGTGCCGGTGGACGTTATTTCCAACGCGGAATCCACCATCAAGGACCTGTTCGGGAAGGTCCAGGAGAACCTCCGCGGGGCCGGCCACAAGGCCGGCGAGGACCGGACGGACCGGCTCTAACCCGCACCGAACCTTAGTGACGTGGACGACGGCGGGAGGTCCCGCCGTCGCCCACGTCACCTGTGTTCCGGGCCAGCCGCCAGGCCCGGCGGGCGCTGGTCCTAGTACGCTTTGACCCGCTGCTCCACCACGAGGTGGATGAGCGCGAACACGCCGTCCCGGTCGATCGCTGCCAGTGCGGCATCCAGTGCGGCCGGGACGTCCCGGTCCTCGGTCACCGTGACCCCGAACCCTCCGAAAGCCCTGGCCATCAGCGCAAAATCGGGGTTCTTCAGCTGGGTGCCGGACACACGCTGGGGGTAGTGCCGCTCCTGGTGCGTGCGGATGGTGCCGTATTCCTGGTTGTCCATGACCACCACCAGCGGGGTGGCACCATACTGGGCAGCCGTCGCCAGTTCCTGCCCGTTCATCAGGAACTCGCCGTCCCCGGCAATGGTGACCACGCGCCGTCGGGGTTCTGCCAGGGACGCGGCGATGGCCGAAGGAACGGAATAGCCCATTGAACCGTTGCGCGCGCTGATCATGGACGCGTAACGGCGGGTGGGGAAGTACCGGTGCGCCCAGTTGGTGTGCTCACCTGCACCGAAGGTCACCATTGCGTCCTCCGGCAGCCGGGGGACGAGGTTGGCCATCAGGGTGTCCATCCGGGCCTGTCCTGCCGCGGGGGCAGCAGGTGGCAGCGCGGCAAAGCCCTCCTGCTCGGCGCGCATCCGGCCCGTCCAGGCTTTCCACTCGTCCTTCACGGGCAGGCTGATATCCGCCAGGCCGCGCACGAACGCCTCCGGCTTGGCCAGGATCTGCCGCGACACCGGACCTGACCTTCCGCGCAGTGACGGGTCCACCGTGACCAGGAAATTCTCCTTGTTCCAGTCCTGGCGGCAGACGAAACCGTCCGTAATGACGTCCCCCGGCACCGTTCCCACGAAGACCAGGAGGTCGGTCTCCTCCAGCAGGTCATAGGTGGGGCGGGGACGGCCGTAGCCGATGGGGCCGACGTAGGAGGGCGAGTCGAAGGGCACCGTACCCTGCGTCCGCCACTCCGCCGCCGCCGGGATGTGGTGCCGTTCCAGCCATTCGGTGAGCTGGTCCGCTGCCTCCTGGGTCCAGTCATTGCCGCCCGTGACGAAAAGGGGCTTGCTCGATTCAGCCAGCGCCGCTTCCAGCGCTGCTGCGTCCGTGCTGGCCATGCCGCCGCCGGCAACCGGGATCGCAGGGTGCAGCGCGGGGCTGACCTGCTGCCGGATGATGTCCTCGGGCAGGCCCACCACCACCGGTCCGGGCCGCCCGCTCATGGCCGCAAACATCGCTTCCGCCACGATCTCGGACGCCCGCTCCGGGTGGTCAAGGACCATCACCCGCTTGGCGCCGGTGTCGAACCAGGACTTGATGTCGAATTCCTGGAAGGCCTCACGGTCCCGGTGGGCAAACGGGATCAGTCCCACGAACAGCAGCATCGGGGTGGAATCCTGCCAGGCGGTGTGCAGCCCCACGTGTGCGTTGGCGGCACCGGGCCCCCGGGTCACCATCGCCACCCCGGGACGCTGGTTCAGCTTCCCGTCGGCCTCCGCCATGTAGGCGGAGCCGCCTTCGTGGCGGCAGACGATGGTTTCGATCGTCGAGGTGTGCAGGCCGTCCAGCACGTCCAGGAAGCTCTCGCCGGGAACCACGTAGGTGCGTTCCACGCCGTGCGCCACCAGCGAATCAACGATCACGTGCCCCGCGGATTTCAGGGCGGGCACCGCGGCGTCCTGGTGAGGGACGACGGCGGCGGGCGGGGTAGGGGAGGAGGTCAGGGTGGACTGCGGCTCTGGTGTCATGTTCTTTCTTTAGCTCGGAGGGTGGCGGAAGTGCCGGGGTCAGGAAATGGGCGTGCGGTTGGCGATGACCGGGGAGGTTCCGGTGTAGCCGTCGCGGGTTTCGGCGATTTGGCGGATGCGTTGGCGGCAGGCGTACCAGCCGATGACCATGAGGATGGAGGCGATGGCGGTGACGAGCATGGTCAGGGGTGAGTCGATGAAGACCATGATGAGGACGCTGATGAGGAAGAGCAGGGAGAGGTAG
>NZ_LMSI01000024.1 GCF_001428075.1 Arthrobacter sp. Soil764
CCCCGGCGGCGCCGGAGCTGACGGTCAGGACCCCGGCAATTTCCTCCACCGCCGACATCTCGGCGTAGGTGCGTTCCTGTACCGGGGCGTCCGGGGCAAGCATTGCGTGCTGGAACCCAATGCACTCCGCAGCGTCGCGGGCTTCCACGGCGGCCAGCTGTGCCTTTAGGCGGCGCGTCACTTCCAGCCGTTCCAGCCGGAGTTCGTACCGCCGCTGCAACACATCCACGTCAGCGCCAGTACCAACCCCGGCAGCCAGGAAAGCGTCCTCAGCAGCAAGCGCATCAAGGGCAGCGACGGAGGCATGAACGCCCTCCAAAACCACCTCACAACCGCTGCCGATTTCCATACGAACAGCATCCATCGAGGCACTGACATTCAAACCTGGAGACAAACCCGCCCCAGCCAATCGTCACCCAGGCGCCCCTGGCTGCGCAGCCGCGTGCCGCCGTCGTGCTTGCGCCTCCTTAGCTGCCGCACCCAATGAAGTGCCCACCCTGGAAATATAGTCAGCTTGCTTATTACTTTCACCTTTCCTAGGCTGGAAAGCGTCAGGCAATCAACTCTCGAAGCGGGACCCTGCGCGCCAAAAACGCGCAACCGCAAGCATGAGGAGGAACAATGTCAGAACACAGCATCGCAGGCAAGAAGGTGGCATTCCTGCTGACTGACGGCGTAGAGCAGGTGGAGCTCACCAGCCCCTGGCAGGCCGTGAAGGATGCCGGCGGCGAGCCCACTTTGGTGGCACCCAAGAGCGGCAAGCTGCAGGGCTACAACGGCACGGAAAAGGGCGACACCTTCGACGTCGACCTCACAGTGGCTGAAGCAAATGCCTCGGACTTTGACGCCCTGGTGCTTCCCGGCGGCGTCGTCAACGCGGACCACCTGCGCGTGGACAAGGACGCCCAGAGCTTCACCCGCAGCTTCTTTGAACAGCACAAGCCTGTGGCATCGATCTGCCACGGACCATGGCTGCTCATCGAGGCAGGAGTCATCAGGGGCCGCAACGTCACGTCCTACTTCACCCTGGAGACAGACTTGAAGAACGCCGGCGCCAACTGGACTGACCAGGAAGTGGTGGTGGACCAGGGCCTGGTGACCAGCCGCAACCCGGACGACCTCCCGGCCTTCAACAACAAGCTGGTGGAAGAGATCTCCGAAGGCCAGCACGCGGGCCAAACGGCCTGACCCCTAATGTTCCCTCAGGGGTGAAAAACCCGTATGGAGGAATTACTCCAGCGGGTAGAGTGTTTGCATCTGCAGCGGCGCCGGCCGTGCATCATTCACAAAAACCCCTGAGGGAACACCCATGTCTACCGAGACCTCGCCCAACTCCAGCGGCCAGTCCGTCCAAACGCCAGGACAGGAAGCCCAGCCTGCCGCACCGGAGAAGATGTCCCGGGAGTCCGTGACGATCATCAGCACGCTGCTGGTGGCGACGTTCGTGGTGATCCTCAACGAGACCATCATGAACGTCGCCCTGCAGCGGCTCATGGTGGACCTCCGGGTGGACGCTCCCACCGTGCAGTGGCTGTCCACCGGGTTCATGCTCACCATGGCCGTGGTCATCCCCACCACGGGGTTCATCCTGCAGAGCCTGTCCACGCGCGCCGTCTTCATGCTTGCCATGGGCCTGTTCGCCGGCGGAACGGCCCTTGCCGCGGTGGCCCCAGGGTTCGAGGTCCTGCTCCTGGCACGCATCGTCCAGGCCGGCGGCACCGCCATCATGCTCCCGCTGCTGATGACCACCATCCTCACCCTGGTCCCGCTGGCCAAGCGCGGCGCCGTCATGGGCAACGTCAGCATCGCCATCTCCGTGGCGCCGGCCATGGGTCCCACGGTCTCCGGCCTGATCCTGGAACATTTCACCTGGCGCTTCATGTTCGTCTTCGTGCTGCCGGTAGCCCTCGCGGCGCTGGCCATCGGAGCGAAGTACCTCACCAACGTTGGCAAGCCTGAAAAGGCTCGGCTGGATACGCTGTCCGTCATCCTCACCGTCCCCGCCTTTGGCGGCCTGGTCTACGGGCTCAGCCAGATCGGCGGCGGCCATGGCGGCCAGGCCGGCCCCAGTGCCGGCGCCATCGCAGCCCTGGTCGTCGGCGTCGCCGCCCTGACGGTTTTCGTCCTCCGCCAGGTCCGGCTCCAAAAGGCAGCCGCGCCTTTGCTGGACCTGCGCGCCTTCAAGCTCCGGATGTTCACCGTCTCGGTTTTGCTGATGGTGGTGGCCATGATGGCCCTGTTTGGCGGCGTTATCCTGCTGCCGCTCTACCTCCAGGAAGTCCGGGGCCTGGGTTCGCTCGAAACCGGCCTTGCGCTGCTTCCCGGCGGGCTGGCCATGGGCCTGTTAGGCCCGGTCATCGGCCGCGCGTTCGACAAGGTGGGCCCGCTGCCGCTCACCATCACCGGATCCATCCTGATGGTGCTGGCCCTCTGGCAGTTTTCAATGCTCGACGCCGGCACCCCGGTGTGGTGGATCGTCACCCTGCATGTGGGGCTGAGTTTCGGCCTGGCGCTGCTGTTCACGCCCGCCTTCACCACGGGCCTGAACCCGCTGCCGCCGCACCTCTACTCCCACGGGTCCGCGATCATGAGCACCACCCAGCAGGTGGCCGGTGCCGCGGGTACTGCACTCCTGGTGTCCATCTTCGCTGTGGTGAGCGCCGCCTCGGGACTCGTCGCCGGGATGAGCGCCGCCTTCCTGACGGCAACCGTCATAGCCCTTGCCGCCGTCGTACTTTCCGCGATGATGCGCAAGACCGAAGGTCCCGGCGCGGGCCACGGCGGGCACTGACCCAACTGGGTAGCGTTAAGTGTCGTTTTGGAGCATCAAAACGACACTTAGTGCTACTTACTTGGGGGTCAGCCGGCGAAGAACTCGCTCAGTTCCTTGATCAGCCTGTCCGGGGCCTTGATGGCGCCATCGTGGCCGAGGCCGGGCAGGATGGTGTAGCTGGAGCCGGAAAGCACGTCGTGGATTTGGCCGCAGGCGATGCCGAAGTAGGCGGGGCTCTTTTCGCCCACCACAATCAGCGTCTCCAGGGGAAGCGCCTGGAACGGTTCGGCCGGCATGTCGGCGGCAATGATGGCTTTGATTTCGCGGACGCCGGTGCGCATCAGCTCACGCTGCTGCTTGCCTTCGGTGGTGCCGGCCGTCAGTTTGTTGGCCAGGGTCAGCATGGACAGCGGCATGCGGGATGAGAAGGAACCGCCGGCCTCCAGCCCCCGCTGGATCACGGCGAGGGCCCGGTCATGGTCTCCGGCGGCAATGGCGCGCTCATACTCCACAATCCAGTCGGCGGTGACGCTGCCGTTCACGGAGACGGCGGGGTCGTAGACGGCGAGTCGTTCCACCGGCAGTGTCCGGGCCGCGTGCAGGGCGACGGCGCCGCCGAAGCTGTGCCCAAACACATCGGTGCTGGAGGTGTGCTTCATGACGGTATCCAGGTCGCGGATGTCCACGTCCAGCGTGTAATCCTCGGGCTGCGGGGACGAGGATCCGCGCCCGCGCCGGTTGAAGGTGTGCACCGGGCGGCCCAGGGCGGCGCTCAGTTTCTGGGCGAACTTGGTGTAATCCGCAGCCGTCACCATGGAAGGCGGCACAACCACCACGCCCGAGCCCGCAGAAGCAAGGTCAGCGCCGGTGGAGAAGAGCTCCACAGTGCCGCCGTCGGGGGTCCTGATGTTCTCTCGCGTCATGCTCCGAGCCTAGCCGAGCAAGCCGGGTGGGGCATCCCGGCGGCCGGCGGCACGCAGGGTCAGGCCAGGCGGTTGATGAGGGCCTGGCTCGCCGCGCGGATGGCCGGCAGCCGGTTCCCGAGCCCGCACAGGATCAGCCCGGCGTCGGCGGCCTGCATGGCGGAGTCGGTATCGGCCGCGCCGTCCGCGCGGAGGTAGATCAGGGATTCCACTAAGCGGAAGGTGAAGTCGCCGCCGTCCGGTCCGCCCGGCGCGGCTGACACCTCCGCGCCCAGTGCCCCGTACAAACGCCTGAGCTCCTGGCGGTGGCTGTGGAACCGGGCAAAGCGGTCGCTCCGGACCTCGGGCAGGTGGTATAGCACGCCAAGGTTCCACCGTGCGCTGCATAGCTGGGTGCCGTCATAAAGCGCGACGGCGTGAAGGCGGCTTCCAGCCGGACTTTCGGTTTCCGGGGCATCAGTGGGCAGGGCGGCCACGGCACGTGCGAATGTCAGCCCCCCGGACACCGTCCCCTCGAGCAGGTCCTCGAGGATATCGTCCTTGGTCTTGAAGTGGTGGTAGAGGGATGACTGCCGGATGCCCACCGCGTCCGCGATGGACCGCGTGGAGGTGCTGGCGAAGCCCTGGGTGGTGAACAGCTCCGCCGCGGCGTCGAGGATTTCGTCGCGGGCGGTGGCGCCCGGCCGCGAGGGCTGCTGGTGGCGGGGGCGGCCCGGTCCGGCGGAAGTCACGGCCCCATTCTTGCACTGCCGGGTGCGCCGAAATTCACCGGCGGGCATGGTGAGGGGACGGAAATCTGCCCGAAACAAGATGTCTATCCGCCTTTTACAGAGGTGAAACTGTTTGGGGACATCCCGCTGGAAAACTATCAAGTGACCGGTAATCAGCAGCCTTCGGCCGAGCGCTGCAGTACCGGGAGGCTTCGCCCCCAAGATCCCTTTCCAGTTCCGGAGATTCCCGATGACATCCACCGTTCTCCCCACCGTCCACCAGGACGATGCAGACCTGACGTCCCTCGGCTACCAGCCCACCCTCCACCGCAAGCTCGGCCGCTACGCATCCTTTGCCGCCGGCTTCTCGTTCGTTTCCATCCTTACCACCATCTTCCAGCTCTTCGCGTTCGGCTACTCGTTCGCCGGGCCGGCGTTCTTCTGGACCTGGCCGGTGGTCCTGGTGGGCCAGCTGCTGGTGGCCCTGAACTTCGCCGAACTCGCAGCCCGCTACCCCCTGTCCGGTGCCGTGTACCAGTGGGCGCGGCGCGTCGGCGGGGAAGGCGTGGGCTGGTTCGCCGGCTGGTTCATGGCCATCGCACAGGTGGTCACCGCAGCCGCGGCCGCCATCGCCCTGCAGGTGGTCCTGCCCCAGCTCTGGGACGGATTCCAGGTGGTGGGCGGCGATCCCGCGCTCAACACGGTGACCGGTGCTTCCAACGCCGTGGTCCTGGGCGCCGTCCTCCTGGTGGCCACCACCATCATTAACTCCCTTGGCGTGAAACTGATGGCCCACGTCAACTCCGTGGGCGTCACCTGCGAGATCGTGGGTGTCGCGGCCGTGATCCTGGCCCTCATCAGTGCCGCCCAGCGCGGGCCGGACGTGGTTGCGGACACCACCGTGATGCAGGGATCGGACCTCGGCGCCGTGGGAGCCTTCCTGGTCTCCGGGCTGATGGCCGCGTACGTCATGGTGGGCTTCAACTCCGCCGGTGAACTGTCCGAAGAAACCAAGGACCCGCGCCGCACCGCACCCCGGACCATCCTCTCCGCCCTGCTCATCTCCGGCGTCGGCGGTGCTCTGATGATCATCACCGCCCTGATGGCGGCGCCGAGCCTCGACGACGGTCGCCTCGCCACCGAAGGTCTCCCGTACGTCCTCACCGCGGTCCTGGGCACCTTCTGGGGCAAGGTCCTGCTGGTGGATGTAGCCATCGCCATCTTCGTCTGCACCCTGGCGATCCAGACTGCAGGTTCCCGCCTGGTCTTCTCCATGGCCCGCGACGGCAAGCTCCCGGCGTCGGCCCTGCTCTCCTCCGTCCACCCCACCCGCGGCACGCCCATGTGGCCCTCCATCGTCATCGGGGCCCTTGCAGTTGGAGTGCTCGCCATCAACGTAGGCAACGCAGCCCTGTTCACCACCCTGTGCAGCGTCTGCATCGTGATGGTCTATCTTGCCTACCTCCTGGTCACCGTCCCGCAGCTGCTCAACCGGCTCCGCGGCGACTGGGACCGGGTGGGCCAGACCATGCCGGCAGGCCTCTTCTCCCTGGGCCGCTGGGGCCTTCCGGTCAACATCCTGGCCGTCCTTTACGGCGGCGTGATGGTGGTCAACCTGGCATGGCCCCGGCCCGAGGTGTACGACCCCTCCGGAGAGAACGGCCTCCTCCTGTGGTCCGCGCCGCTGATGGTCACCGCCGTGCTGCTCCTGGGCCTCTGGGTCCGGAGCCGGAACCTGGCAGCCAAGGCCTGACACCCATTTCCCTCATCTTTTCGACACAACCCAGGACTGACATGACACAGACCCTCGAAACACCAGCAACCGGCACCGCCACCACGGCCGGCGCCCGGGCCCATGCCCGCGAACAGCACGGCAGGACCGCCGAAACCATGCGCCACGTGCCGGCAGGCTCCGCCCCGGCGCACCTTCTGGCGGGAATGCCCGACGGCGCGTCCCCCACGTGGGCGGAATCCCTCGCCTTCGGCCGGTACACCACCATGTCCCTGGCCCGCGGCACCCGGATCCGGCTTACCGACACCGCCGGCGATGCCTGCGTGCACACCCTCCTGTACCGTGCCGGCGCCACCCACGAACGCCTCAACGCCGCCGACACCGTCAAGGTCCCCTGGCAGGCCTACCCCGGTACGGGCCACCCGCTGCTGTCGGACGCCGGCCGCCTGATGGCAACCATCGTTGCCGATACGTCGAACCGGCACGACGCACTGACCGGCGCCACCACCCTCGCCGGCAACACCGCAAAGTACGGTGCCGGAACCGTCTACAGCGCATCCCCGGCGGCACGGGAGCTGCTCACCCTGGGCGCCCTCAAGAATGGCCTGGGCACCCGGGACGTGGCGCCGTCGATCTCCTTCTTCAAAGGCATCACCGTGAACCCGGCCGGAACCATCACCTTCACCGGCAGCGCCGGGCCGGGTGCCGTCGTCGAACTCCTGCTCCAGATGGACGCCGTGCTGGTCCTGGCCAACACCGCCCACCCGCTGGACCCGCGCACGGACTTCACTGGGACGGCCGTCGACATCACCGCCTGGCACGCGCCCCAGGACCTCGCCGCACTGGAAGCCGGCAGCCTGGCCGGACCACTGGCCCCGGAACACCTGCAGGCCCTCCGCAACACCGAACACGACCTCGCCGCAAGGAACGCCCGATGAACACTGCAATCGATACCAGGTCAACCCCTGACGCCGCCGACGCCGCGCTCACCCCAGGCGCCCTGGTCCTGGACGAATTCGTTGAAGCCCGCGGCCCGTGGTCCGCAATCGTGGCAGCGGGCGATGTCCTCACCATCGTGGACCTGGAAGGCAACCAGGCCGTGGACTGCCTCCTCTATGCCGCGGCCGACACCACCGTCCGCTACTCGGCGGCGGCCACCATTGCCGCCCAGCAGTCAATCGTCCTCACCACCGGTTCGGTCCTCCGCGCAGACACCGGCGCGCCCATGATGACCGTCGTGGCAGACGAAGTGGGCGTGCACGACACCATCGGCGGCGCCTGCTCCCAGGAATCCAACACCCTCCGCTACGGACAGCACACCCGCGAACAGCACGCCTGCGTGGAGAACTTCCTGATCGAGGGCTCCCGCTGGGGCCTGGGCAAGCGGGACCTGGTGTCCAACATCAACTGGTTCATGAACGTCCCGGTGGACCCGGACGGCGCCCTGGGCATCGTGGACGGCCTCTCCGCCCCCGGCAAGCGGGTGGCACTGAAGGCTGAGGTGGACACCCTGGTTCTCGTCTCCAACTGCCCGCAGATCAACAACCCGTGCAACGGTTTCAACCCCACCCCCGTCCGCATGATCGTCACCCGGCCGGAGGCTGCCAAGTGAGTACTTTCGACACCCTCCTGATCGCCAACCGCGGTGAAATCGCATGCCGCATCATCGAATCCGCCCGCAAGCTTGGACTCCGGACCGTCGCCGTCTTCTCCGAGGCGGACCGCGGCGCCAAGCACGTCCGGCTCGCCGACGAAGCCGTGCTGCTGGGGCCCGCACCGGCCAAAGAGTCCTACCTCCGGGTGGACGCGATCCTTGCCGCCGCCAGGGAATCCGGCGCGGGTGCCATCCACCCCGGCTACGGCTTCCTCTCCGAGGACGCAGCCTTCGCCGAGGCCGTGGAGGCAGCCGGCCTGGTCTTCGTAGGCCCCACCCCCGAGCAGTTGCGCATCTTCGGCACCAAGCACACAGCGCGCGACGCCGCCCGGGCGGCCGGGGTGCCCATGATCGCCGGTTCCGGGCTGCTTGAGGATGTGGACGCCGCCGTCGCGGCCTCCGCCGCGATCGGCTTCCCGCTGATGCTCAAGGCCACCGGCGGTGGCGGCGGCATCGGCATGACGGTCTGCCGTTCCGAGGCCGAACTCGTGGAAAGCTTCCCCCGCGTGGCCCGCCTGGCCGGTGCCAGCTTCGGAACGGCCGGCGTCTTCGCCGAACGGTACGTCGAAAACGCCAGGCACGTCGAGGTACAAATCTTCGGCGACGGCGAAGGCCGGGTGGTCAGCCTGGGCGACCGGGACTGCTCCCTGCAGCGGCGCCACCAGAAAGTCCTCGAGGAAGCACCCGCCCCGGACCTGCCGGACGAGCTGCGGGAGGAACTGCACCGCAGCTCCCGCGCCCTCTGCGCCTCCCTTAACTACCGCTCCGCCGGCACCGTGGAGTTCGTCTACGACTCCGTCCGCCAGGAAGCCTCCTTCCTGGAAGTCAACGCCCGGCTCCAGGTGGAGCACCCGGTCACTGAAGCCGTCACCGGCGTAGACCTGGTGGAATGGATGCTGCGCCTGGCCCAGGGCGGCAGCGACGCCCAGGCAGTCCTGGCCGGCGTGCCGGACAGCCTCCCGGTGGCCGGCCACGCCGTGGAAGCCCGGGTTTACGCCGAGGACCCGGCCAGGGGTTTCCAGCCCAGCGCCGGAACCGTCACCAACGCCGCCTACCCCACTGCGGCAGAAGCCCGCGTGGACGCCTGGGTGGAAACCGGCACCGATGTCTCCACCAGCTACGACCCCCTCCTGGGCAAAATCATCACGTCCGGCGCAAACCGCGCCGACGCCTTCGACCGGCTCGCCGCAGCCCTGGAAGACACCCGGATCGACGGGATCGAGACCAATTTGGGTATGCTGCGCGCCGTGAGCGGCCTGGACGTGGTCCGCGCGGTCCAGCATTCCACCAGCACCCTGGACAACGTGGGGGACCCGGAGCCCCGCATCACGGTGGGCCGCCCCGGCCTGCAGACCAGCGTGCAGGACTGGCCGGGCCGCACCGGCCTCTGGCAGATCGGTGTCCCGCCGAGCGGCCCCATGGACGATCTGTCGTTCCGGCTTGGCAACACCGCCCTGGGCAATCCGGAAGGCGCGCCGGGTCTCGAGTTCACCATGACCGGCCCAAGCCTGACTTTCACGCACGCCACGACCGTCTGCGTCACCGGCGCGGAAGCCACGGTGACTGTTGATGGAACGGAGGTGCCCGCCTGGACCCCGGTGACCGTCCCGGCCGGGGGAACGCTCGAGACGGGCACGGCCGCCGGCAAGGGCCTGCGCGGCTACATCCTGTTCCAGGGCGGCCTGGACATCCCCAAGTACCTGGGCAGCGCCTCCACCTTCACCTTGGGCCAGTTCGGCGGCCACGCCGGGCGGGTGCTCCGCACGGGCGACGTGCTCCGTGCTGTGAAGCAGGCCGCAGGGCAGGAAGCACCCACGGCAGCCGTCCCGCTCGACAGCCGTCCCGCCCTCACCTCCACCTGGGAATTGGCCGTGGCCGAAGGCCCACACGGAGCCCCGGAGTTCTTCCAGCGTGAGGATATCGAGGAGCTGTACAGCGCGGAGTACGAGGTCCACTTCAACTCCGCCCGCACCGGCGTGCGCCTCATCGGCCCCAAACCGCGCTGGGCGCGGACCGACGGCGGCGAAGCAGGCCTGCACCCCTCCAACATCCACGACACCGCCTACTCGGTGGGTGCCCTGGACTTCACCGGCGACACCCCCATCCTGCTTGGCCCGGACGGACCCAGCCTGGGCGGCTTCGTCTGCCCCGTCACCGTCGTGACGGCCGAACGCTGGAAGCTCGGCCAGCTCCGCCCGGGGGACAAGGTCCGGTTCGTGCCCATCAAAGCCAGCCAGGCGCCGTCGGCCAGGGACCTGGGACCCGGCCGCCAGTTGGTGCTGCCGGGTGACGCTGATTGGTCGTCAAACCCGTCCATGGCAGCCACGGGGACCAGCCGCGGCTTCCGCGGCGATGGCGACGACGGCGTGCTGGGCCGGGTGCCGGAAGGTTCCGGCCGGCCCGCGGTCACCTACCGCCGCTCCGGTGACGACAACTTGCTGGTGGAATATGGCGAGATGGTGTTGGACCTGGGCCTGCGTGCCCGCGTCCATGCCCTGCACCAGCAGATCGAAGCGCTCCGGGTGCCGGGCGTCGTGGACCTGACCCCGGGCATCCGGTCGCTGCAGATCAAGGTGGACCCGTCCGTCCTGTCCACTGCCCGTCTGCTGGACCTGGTCCAGGAAATCGAGGCCGCGCTGCCCGCGAGCTCCGAACTGGTGGTTCCCAGCCGCACCGTCCGGCTGCCGCTGTCCTGGGATGATCCGGCCACCCGCGAGGCAATCGAACGGTACATGGCGGGTGTCCGGGACGACGCGCCCTGGTGCCCCTGGAACATCGAGTTCATCCGCCGGATCAACGGCCTGGAGTCGGTCAGTGACGTCTTCGACACCGTCTTCAACGCCGAATACCTGGTGCTGGGACTGGGCGACGTGTACCTGGGCGCGCCGGTGGCCACCCCGCTGGACCCGCGGCACCGCCTGGTCACCACCAAGTACAACCCGGCCCGCACGTGGACGCCGGAGAACGCGGTGGGCATCGGCGGCGCGTACATGTGCATCTATGGCATGGAAGGCCCCGGCGGCTACCAGTTCGTTGGCCGCACCACCCAAGTGTGGTCCAGGTACGCCGATTCCGCCCCGTTCGAACCCGGGTCGCCGTGGCTGCTGCGCTTCTTCGACCGGATCTCCTGGTACCCCGTCAGCCCGGAAGAGCTCCTGGACCTGCGCGCCGACATGGCCGCGGGGCGTGGGCGGGGCGTCGAAATCGAGGAAGGGACCTTCTCACTTGCCGAGCACGAGAAGTTCCTTGCGGAGAACAGCCGGTCCATCGAGGCGTTCCGGGAAAAGCAGGGTGCAGCCTTCGCCGTGGAACGGCAGGCATGGGCCGACGCCGGCGAGTTCGACCGCGCGGACGCGCTGGCCGCCGTCGTCACCCCCGTGGTGGATGACGTGGAGGTCCCGGACGGCGGCTCCCTCGTCTCGGCGCCCTTCGCCGCGAGCGTCTGGAAGGTGGACGTGGCGGCCGGGGACCGGGTGGTGAAAGGCCAGCCGCTGGTATCGCTGGAGGCAATGAAGATGGAAACGGTCCTGGAGGCTCCCTGCGACGGCGTGGTGCTCCGCGTCCTGCCGGCGGCCGGGGGCCAGGTAGTGGCGGGCGAGGCAGTGGTGGTCCTCGGTGCCGACCAACCTGCGGGGCTGGAAGAGCTGGAACTGGAAGAGGCAGCAGTATGAGCACGGCAATCAACGGCAGTGCCACGCGGCGTGCCACAGCAGCCCTGGCAGCGCTTGAAACAGTGGACCGGCCGGAAATCTGGATCACGCTCCGCAGTGCGGAGGACCTTCTGGCCGAGGCAGCGTCGATCGACGCCGCCGTGGCAGCCGGCGCGGACCTCCAGCTTGCCGGGCTGCTGCTGGCCGTCAAGAACAACGTGGACGTGGCAGGCATCCCTACCACTGCCGCCTGCCCGGACTTTGCCTACACCCCGGACAACGATGCCGAAGCGGTGGCCCGGCTCCGCGCCGCCGGTGCCCTGGTCCTGGGCGGCACCAACCTGGACCAGTTCGCCACCGGATTGGTGGGGACGCGCAGCCCCTACGGCGCCGTCCGCGACTCGCGCCGGCCGGAGTACATCTCCGGCGGATCCAGCTCCGGCTCAGCCGTGGCGGTGGCGCTGGGACTGGTGGACATCGCGATCGGTACGGACACGGCGGGCTCCGGCCGCGTCCCGGCCGGGCTTCAGGGCATCGTGGGCATCAAGGCAACGCTGAACGTCGTCTCGACAGCGGGCGTTGTGCCCGCCTGCCGGTCCTGGGACGCCGTCACCATCTTTGCCCGGAACCTGTCCACTGCCGAGCTCGCCATGGGCGTCATGGCGGGCAACTCCCGGTCCTGGCCGACAGACATCCGTTTGGCTGCGCCGTCAAAGCCGCGCGTGGCCTATCCCGCAACCCTGCCGGCGCTACCGGACACCTGGGCAGCCGAATTCAACCGCCACGTGGACCGGCTTCAGTCCTTGGAAGTGGAGGTGGAAGCCATCGAATTCGATGCCTTCCTCGAAGCCGCCCGGCTGTTGTACGACGGCGGGCTGGTGGCCGAACGCCACGCTGGCGTGGGCGGGTTCCTGGAAGAGTACGACGCCGGCACGGCCGCTCAGGCGGGCATCGATCCCACCGTGGAACGCATCATCCGCGCGGCCGGTACAGTGCCCGCGCACCGGTACGTCAACGACACCGACAAGCTGGAAGCACTAAAGCAGAAGGCAATGGCACAGCTCGAAGGGTTCGACGCCCTGCTGATCCCCACCGCGCCCTTCCACCCCACGCTGGCTGAAGTAGCCGCGGATCCGGTGGGAGTGAACTCCCTGATGGGCACCTACACAAACTTCTGCAACCTGTTCGATCTCTGCGCCGTTGCCGTCCCCGCCGGGGAAGTGGACGGCGCCCAGTTCGGGCTCACGGTGGTGGGGCGGACCTTCGATGATGCCGTGGCGGCGGATATCGCCCGCCGCCTGGAGGTCACCCCGGCGGCTCCCGCCCTCTTCGCTCCCGGTGCGGCAGCGGAAGTTGACCGTGCCGGTGCCCAGCCGCCGTCGTCCGCGCCCTGGCCGCTGGCAGCCGGTGCAACCGCCGTGCCGCTGGTGGTGGTGGGTGCGCACCGCAAGGGCCAGCCGCTGGCGCCGCAGCTGGAGGAACTCGGGGCGTTCTGGGATGGCCCGGTCCGGACCGCGGCCCGCTACCGCATGGTGGCACTGGACACGGTGCCGCCCAAGCCGGGCGTGTACCGCTCCGAGGACGGCGCGGAACTGGTGGGGGAGAAGTGGCTGCTGTCGCCCGCGGCCCTGGGGATCTTCCTGGCCTCCCTCCCTGAACCCATGCTGCTGGGATCCGTGCGCCTGGCGGACGGCTCCACCGCCGTCGGATTCGCCTGTGATGCCGTTGCCGCCGCGGCCGGGGAGGACATCACCGCCTGGGGTGACTGGCTGGCGGACCGGAGCGTGGAGCCAAAGCCCCGGACGGTGTGGCGAGACCTGGGGGAGGCTGCCCTCGCGGGGTTCAGCCGCGGGGAGCGCGGATAGCCTCAGCTTCGTCCGGGCGGGATTCCCCGTCCGGACGTTCTTCCTTGAAGTACGCCGCGATGTCCGCCACCAGTTCCTTGACCGCTGCCGGGATGGACCCGTGGAAGCACTTGGGGGAGAGCAGGTAGGTGCTGCCCGGAACCGCCTGGTGCAGCCGCTGGGCTGTTTCCTTGTAGTAGGCAGGACTCTTGCCGCCGGCCATGAAATGGGTGTTTGCAGGCAGCACGCTGAAGTCCCGGGCATGGTCCTTTTCGTCGTAGGCTGCGCGCAGTTCGCCCACCCCGCTGGGCATGACCTGGCGGAACATCCTGTTGATCCTGGTCCGGGACAACACGGCCATCAGGCCGGCCAGGACCGGTTCCGGGATCCTGGCCATGGTTGAGCCGGGGCTGGTGGCCTTCTTCATATGCGCCAGCGCATGGCCCACCCTGCCCTGGTTCACGGCATCCTCGAACCCGTCCAGCCACGCGGTGTCGATGCTGCCGTCAATATTCACCGCGGCGTCGTAGACCGCAAGCTTGTCCGGGACCAACGCGGTTCCGGTGAACTCCTGCACCGCATTCAGGGCCACCGCTCCACCCAGGCTGTGGCCCAGGATGTTCCGGGCGCCGGTGGCTTTGAGGACAATCCGGACATCCTCGATTTCGGTGGCCATGGAGTAGTCGGCCGGTTGTTCGGACGAGTTTCCCCGGCCCCTGCGGTCATAGACGTCAACCGCCCAGCCATCCCCCAGGCCCTTCGCCAGCGCAATCGAGAACGGGCGGTAGATCAACGCCGTCAGGAACGCGCCGCCGATCAACAGCACCCGCCGTTCGCCGGGCGCCTCTTCGGTGCCGTAACTGTATAAAGCCAGCCTGCCGCCGTCGTGCGTTGGAAGTACGCGTTCTTTCACCAGCCCATCGTAGGGTGTGCACCTGCGGGGCAACTGGGAGCCCGGGTACCCAATGCCCGGTAAACTTGTGGATTGTGACTTCCCAAAACACCCCCTCGCCCAAGAACGCCCCTGAGCCCGTCGATGCCAGTGAGCAGATGCGGATCCGCATGGAAAAGCGCGCCAAACTCCTGGAGCGCGGCGCTGAGGCGTACCCCGTGGGTGTGGAGCGGACGCATTCGCTCGCCGAGATCCGGGAAAAGTACGCCCACCTCGAGGCGGATGACACCACTGGTGACGTGGTGGGCGTTACCGGCCGCGTCGTCTTCATCCGCAACACCGGCAAGCTCTGCTTCGCCACCCTGCAGGAAGGCGGCACCGACGGCAAGGCCACCCGCCTGCAAGCCATGCTGAGCCTGGCCAACGTGGGCGAGGAAGCGCTGGCAGACTGGAAGGCGCTGGTTGACCTTGGCGACCACGTGTTCATCAAGGGCGAGGTCATCTCCTCACGCCGCGGCGAGCTGTCCATCATGGCCGATTCCTGGTCAATGGCCTCCAAGGCCCTGCGCCCGTTGCCCGTCCTGCACGCGGACCTGAACGAGGAAACCCGCGTCCGCCAGCGCTACGTCGACCTGATGGTCCGTGACGAGGCCCGCGAAATGGTCTACACCCGCGCGGCCATCACCCGCTCCATCCGCGAGACACTGTTCCGGCACCGCTACGTGGAAGTGGAAACCCCCATCCTCAACCTGGTCCATGGCGGTGCCCTTGCGCGGCCGTTCGAGACCCACATGAACGCCTTCGACCAGAAGATGACCCTGCGCATCGCCACCGAGCTGTACCTCAAGCGCGCCGTGGTGGGCGGGATCGACCGCGTGTACGACATGGGCCGCGTGTTCCGCAACGAGGGCGTGGACTCCACCCACAGCCCTGAATTCACCACCCTCGAGTGCTACGAGGCCTGGGCAGACCAGTTCGTCATGGCCGAGCGAATCAAGGAGATCATCCTCGACGCCGCCGACGCCGTGGGTGCCGGCCGTGTCCTGCAGACCGAGGCCGGCGAGATCAACCTCGACGGCGAGTGGGCGTGGCTGGCCGTCTACCCCGGACTTTCCGACGCCGTTGGGCAGGAAATCACGCCGGACACGCCCGTTGAGGTGCTGCGCGGGACTGCGGAAAAGCACGACGTCAAGGTGGACCCCAAGTGGGACGCCGAGAAGCTGGTGGTGGAACTCTTCGGCGAAATCGTGGAGCCCACCCTGCTGAACCCCACCTTCGTCTACGACTACCCGCCCTCCGCCCAGCCGCTGGCCCGCCCCCACCGCGAGGACGGCCGGCTGATCGAGGCCTGGGACCTGATCATCGGTGGCATGGAGCGCGGCACCGCGTTCTCGGAGCTGATCGACCCCGTCATCCAGCGCGAACGGCTCACCGAGCAGTCCATGCATGCCGCCGCCGGTGACGTGGAGGCAATGCAGCTCGACGAGGACTTCCTGCGCGCCCTGGAATACGGTGCCCCGCCCATGGGCGGCATCGGCCTGGGCATCGACCGGCTGGTCATGCTCTTCACGGGCGCCGGCATCCGCGAAACCATCCTGTTCCCCCTGCTGAAGCCCGAAGGGCACTGATCATGGAATACGTGGCAGTTATTCTTCCCTCCCTGGTGGTGGGCCTGCTGTTCTGGTTCGCCATGAAGGCGATCTTCAACGCGGACAAGGCCGAGCGGCAGGCGGAGGCCCGGGCGCAGGCCGAGGCCGACTCCCTCCCGGTGCAGCCCGTGGACCGCCCGGGCCCGGAATCCAAATAGATAAATCCCCCCTTCTTTCCGGTTTTATCCCCAAGGAACCAATAGGCGCTTTGACGCGTTGCCAACATAAGAGTCATAATTTTTTTGGGAAACATCCTGCTTTTCTGAAAACCCAAGAGGAAGACCTTTAATGGCACAGAAAGTAAACATCATCCTCGTTGATGATCTGGATGGGGGATCCGCAGACGAGAATGTTAAGTTCGGCCTCGATGGGGTCAACTACGAGATTGACCTGTCGGCAGGCAATGCCGCTGAACTTCGGTCTTCACTGGAGAGGTTCATCAACGCTGCACGCAAGGCATCCGGCGGCCGCAGCACCCAGAGGGCGAAGGCTCCAACGGGAGGGCGCAGCCACGATTCCGCGCAAATCCGGCAATGGGCCCGGGATAACGGCTACACCGTTAACAGCCGCGGCCGAATTCAGGCTGAAATCCAGGAAGCCTACCAAAAGGCGAATTCCTAGGACTGCCTTTAGCTTCACTGAAACCCCGCTTACCGCCGCCAGGCGGGGCGGGGTTTTTCAATTCCCGGCATAATCCTGCTATGGGCGGCTGCGCGGGCGGCTCAATTGGCCAAAATATGGAGGTGCTCCAAGCGCCCGGCGTCCGTCCGTATTTCGTGGCCGTGGACAACCGGGGATGTACGTTCCAGCCACTGGCTGTCTCTATGCGGACCCGGTTCACGGCCCCGCAGCCCGGCGCCGTCCTTATTCCCGCAAGGGCCCGGGTTTCCCCTGTGGCGAACACGCTCCACAACTTAGGAGCGGCCACGTAGCATCAAAGTACGTCGTAGCTAGGAGTGTGGCGAAATGTTTGAGCGATTTACGGACCGTGCCCGTCGCGTAGTTGTGCTTGCCCAAGAAGAGGCACGCATGCTGAACCACAATTACATCGGTACCGAACACATCCTCTTGGGTCTGATCCATGAGGGTGAGGGCGTTGCCGCCAAAGCTCTTGAGTCCTTGAGCATTTCGCTCGACGGCGTTCGCGAGCAGGTGCAGGAGATCATCGGACAGGGCCAGCAGGCCCCCTCCGGCCACATCCCCTTCACCCCCCGCGCCAAGAAGGTGCTGGAACTCTCGCTGCGCGAAGCCCTGCAGCTGGGCCACAACTACATCGGCACGGAGCACATCCTGCTCGGCCTCATCCGTGAGGGTGAGGGCGTTGCCGCCCAGGTTCTGGTCAAGCTCGGCGCCGACCTCAACCGGGTCCGCCAGCAGGTCATCCAGCTCCTCTCCGGCTACCAGGGCAAGGAAACCACCGGCGCAGGCGTCGGCGGCGGACAGCCCGAAGGCGCACCCGCCGGTTCCGTGGTCCTGGACCAGTTCGGCCGCAACCTGACCCAGGCTGCGCGCGAGAACAAGCTGGACCCGGTCATCGGACGCGAGCAGGAAATGGAACGCGTCATGCAGGTCCTTTCACGCCGCACCAAGAACAACCCCGTCCTGATCGGTGAGCCCGGCGTCGGCAAGACGGCCGTCGTCGAAGGCCTGGCCCAGGCAATCGTGCGCGGGGACGTCCCGGAGACCATCCGCGACAAGCAGTTGTACACCCTGGACCTCGGTTCCCTGGTGGCAGGCTCCCGCTACCGCGGCGACTTCGAAGAGCGCCTGAAGAAGGTCCTCAAGGAGATCCGCACCCGCGGCGACATCATCCTGTTCATCGATGAGATCCACACGCTGGTGGGTGCCGGTGCCGCCGAAGGCGCCATCGACGCAGCCTCGATCCTGAAGCCCATGCTGGCCCGCGGCGAGCTGCAGACCATCGGCGCCACCACGCTGGACGAGTACCGCAAGCACATCGAGAAGGATGCCGCCCTGGAGCGCCGCTTCCAGCCGATCCAGGTCAAGGAACCCTCCGTGGCACACGCCATCGAGATCCTCAAGGGCCTGCGCGACCGGTACGAGGCACACCACCGCGTCACCATCACCGACGGCGCCCTGGCCTCGGCTGCAAGCCTGGCCGAACGCTACATCTCGGACCGCTTCCTGCCGGACAAGGCGATCGACCTGATCGATGAGGCCGGCGCCCGGCTGCGCATCCGCCGCATGACCGCTCCGCCGGAGCTCAAGGCCATGGACGAGCGCATCGCCAAGCTGAAGATGGAGAAGGAATCCGCCATCGACGCCCAGGACTTCGAAGGTGCCGCTTCGCTCCGCGACAAGGAGCAGAAGATGATTTCCGAGCGCGCGGAGAAGGAACGCCACTGGAAGTCCGGCGGCATGGACGACATCTCCGAGGTGGACGAGGATCTCATCGCCGAGGTGCTGGCCAACTCCACCGGCATCCCCGTCTTCAAGCTGACCGAGGAAGAATCCTCGCGGCTGCTCAAGATGGAAGACGAACTGCACAAGCGCGTGGTGGGCCAGGACGAGGCCATCAAGGCACTCTCGCAGGCCATCCGCCGCACCCGTGCAGGGCTCAAGGACCCCAAGCGCCCCGGTGGCTCGTTCATCTTCGCCGGCCCCACCGGCGTCGGCAAGACCGAGCTCGCCAAGGCACTCGCGGAGTTCCTGTTCGGTGAAGAGGATGCCCTCATCACGCTGGACATGTCCGAGTACTCCGAGAAGCACACCGTCTCGCGGCTCTTCGGTGCCCCTCCGGGCTACGTGGGCTACGAAGAGGGCGGCCAGCTGACAGAGAAGGTCCGCCGCCGTCCGTTCTCCGTGGTGCTGTTCGACGAAGTGGAAAAGGCCCACGCGGACCTCTTCAACTCGCTGCTGCAGATCCTGGAAGACGGCCGCCTGACCGACTCCCAGGGCCGCGTGGTGGACTTCAAGAACACCGTGATCATCATGACCACCAACCTGGGCACCCGGGACATCTCCAAGAGCGTTGCCACCGGCTTCCAGTCCGGCACCGACACGCAGACCGGCTACAACCGCATGCGTGCCCGTGTCACCGAGGAGCTCAAGCAGCACTTCCGCCCCGAGTTCCTGAACCGTGTTGACGACGTCGTGGTGTTCCCGCAGCTGACGCAGGACGAGATCATCGAGATCGTGGACCTGTTCGTCACCCGCCTGGAGAAGCGCCTCAAGGACAAGGACATGGGCATCGAGCTCACCAAGGCCGCCAAGGTGCTCCTGGCCACCCGCGGCTACGATCCCGCAATGGGTGCCCGGCCGCTGCGCCGCACCATCCAGCGTGAGATCGAGGACCAGCTCTCCGAGAAGATCCTCTTCGGCGAGATCCACCCCGGCGACATCGTCGTAGTGGATGTCGAAGGCGAAGGCGACGACGCGAAGTTCACCTTCGCCGGCAACGCCAAGCCGCGCATCCCGGAAATCGCCCCGAGCGTCTAGTCTCCACAGCCAAAGCCCCGCCACTCCGCAAGGAGCGGCGGGGCTTTCTGCGTTCACGCCACCGTGCCTGGGTCCCGTGCTTTCATCCGTGGCTGGGTCCGGCGCCGGACATCAGAGATTTCCCGGCGCCTGCTCCTTCGTCGCTTTGACGGCGCCTACATAAATCCCTGATGCCCGGCACCTCGTGCGGAAGGCGGCTTTTGGGACAATCCTGGGGCTGGGCCCTGGAGAGTCCTTGAGCGGCCCTTCCCCGCATAACCGGTGCTGCCCGCCACCGTTTATGCGGTCCAGGGCCGGTCCTGTCGCTGGCCTACCGTGGCACCCCTCTGTGCGTAGCCTCAAGTGCAGGTGCCGGGGCCGGAGCGGACCCGGCCATGGGAGCGCACGCAAACCGCAGGGGAGCGTGGCGGCTGTGATGCGGGGCACAAACCGTGTTGAATCGGGGGCATGGCTAACTTGGAACCGGCGATCCCGGAAGAGCAACCACAGACCCCATTCCACGACCTCGACCACTACCTGTCCATCCCGCGGGTAAGCGGACTGGCCCTGAGCCCGGACGGCTCGCGGCTGGTCACCACTGTCAGCACCCTGAACGGCAAGGGCACGGAGTTTGCCACTGCGCTGTGGGAGCTTGACCCGGCCGGGCAGAAGCACGCGCGGCGCATTACCCGCAGCGCCAAGGGTGAGGCGGGTGCGGCCTTCGCTGCCAACGGCGACGTCTACTTCACGTCCGCTCGTCCCGACCCGGACAGCCCGGACGAGGAGCCGGTGAACCCGCTGTGGCTGCTTCCGGCCGACGGCGGGGAAGCCCGCGTGGTCCTCAGCCGGCCCGGCGGCGTCAGCAAAGTGATGACGGCCCGGGACGCCGACGCGGCGTTCGTGACGGCAGACGTTTTGGCAGGGTCCACTAACGAGGAGGACGACGCCGAGCGGCGCAAGGCGCGCAAGGACGGGAAGGTCTCGGCCATCCTGCACAGGGAATACCCGGTCCGCTACTGGGACGCGGACTTGGGCCCGGGACAGCCACGGATCTTTGCGGTGGAGGAGGGGGAGGACAAGGGGCCAGGCAAGCCGGCAACCGTTGACGCCACCGCGCCCTTGGTCCTGCGCAACCTGACACCGGAGGCTGGGCCGCGGCTGCGGGAGGCGGAGGCGGTGGTGAGTCCTGACGGCAGGACCATCTACAGCAGCTACACCAAACCATTGGCCAAGGCGGACAGCCGTTCCATCCTGGTGGCGGTGGATGTGGCATCCGGCGGCATGAAGGTGCTGCTGGACCAGGAGGGAATGAGCTACTTCCCGGGCCCCGTCAGCCCGGACGGCCGGACGCTGGTGGTGGTCAGCGAAAGCGACTCCACCCCGGAGGAGGCCCCCGAAATCAAAATGCACCTGCTCGATGTCTCCGGCGCTGCTGCCGGCGAAGCCGCGGGCCTGCAGCCCCTGGCCCACGACTGGGACCGCTGGCCCAAGCCCTCAGGGTGGCTCCCGGACGGCTCCGCCATCCTCGTCACAGCAGACGACGACGGCGCGTCGCCGGTCTTCCGGGTCAGCGTTCCGCCGGCTGCGGCGGAGGTGGGTGTCACCCGGGTGACGCAGGACGCCGCGGCCTACTCCGACGTCGTCATTTCTCCTGAGGGGCGAAAGGCGTATGCCCTGCGCAGCTCCTATGGATTCCCGGCCGAAGCCGTACGCATCGACCTGTCCACCGGGGAAACCACCCGGCTGCCTGCCCCCGCAGAACGTCCCGGCTGCCCGGGGCGCCTTGAGCGCATCGCCGCAACCGCGGCCGACGGATCCCGGGTACCTGCCTACCTGGCGCTGCCGGACGGTGCCTCAGCGGACAATCCGGCGCCGCTGCTCCTGTGGATCCACGGCGGTCCGCTGGGATCCTGGAACGCCTGGACGTGGCGCTGGAACCCATGGCTGCTGACGGCCAGGGGATACGCGGTGCTGCTGCCGGATCCTGCCTTGTCCACGGGGTACGGACAGTCCTACATCCAGCGGGGCTGGGGTTCCTGGGGGAAAGCGCCGTTCACCGACCTCATGGCCGTCACCGACGCCGCCGTTGAACGGCCGGACATCGATGAATCCCGGACTGCGGCGATGGGCGGTTCCTTTGGCGGCTACATGGCCAACTGGGTGGCAGGCAACACGGACCGGTTCAAGGCCGTGGTCACCCACGCGAGCCTGTGGGCGCTGGACCAGTTCGGGCCCACCACGGATGCCTCGCAGTACTGGCTGAAGGAAATGACGGCGGAGATGGCGCTTGAGAACTCCCCACACCTGCATGCCGAGAACATCAGCACACCCATGCTGGTGATCCACGGCGACAAGGACTACAGGGTTCCCATCGGCGAGGGACTGCGGCTTTGGTACGAACTGCTGTCCAAGTCCCGGCTGGCGGCGGACCAGGACGGGCAGACGCCCCACCGGTTCCTGTACTTCCCGGATGAAAACCACTGGGTCCTCCAGCCGCAGCACGCCAAGGTCTGGTACCAGGTGGTGGAGTGGTTCCTAGCAAAGAACGTCCTGGGCAAGGACATACAACTGCCCGCGGAACTGGGACTGTAGCTTTCGGGCCAACAGGTACGCGGCTCCGGCGACAGGGCCGAGTATGAGGTGAAGGGGGCTGGGGCATTTACGTAGCGTGCGTCTAAGCGAGGAACGAGCGAGCACGCGGTAAATGTCGCAGTCCCCGAGCCGAAAGCTGTTCGCCTCGTAGGATGGCTGTGTGACCGACTCCTTCCATATCCGCCCAGCACGCACCAGTGACGTCCCTGCCATCAAGAAACTGGTGGCGCCCCTGGCAGAGGAGCGCATCCTGATGGCAAAGGAGACGGTGGCGTATTACGAGAGCCTGCAGGAGTTCCGTATTGCCGAGTCCAGCGACGGCGGGATGATCGGCTGCGGCGCCCTGCACGTGATGTGGGAGGACCTCGCGGAAATCCGTACCCTGGCAACTTCCGGGGAATGGCGCGGCAAGGGGGTGGGGCACGTCCTGGTGGAAAGCCTGCTGGAGGAGGCCCGTGCCCTTGGTGTTGCCCGCGTCTTCTGCCTCACGTTCGAGGTGGACTTCTTCAAGCGCCACGGCTTCGAGGTGATGGCGGACCAGTCGGCGGTGGACCCGGAAGTGTACTCGGAGCTGCTGCGCTCCCATGACGAAGGCGTGGCCGAATTCCTGGACCTGGCACGCGTGAAGCCCAATACCCTGGGCAACACCCGGATGATCCGCACCCTCTAAGTCCCTGCACAGGTGTTCTGCGCTAACCCGTCTTGGCTTTACTCGATTTGATGGATAAACTGTTGGCGGCCGATATGTGGGGGGCCTCAGGAAAGGGACAGTCATTGGGGGCTGTCCCTTTGCTGCGTCCCGGGACGGCCGGCCGGGGGAGCGGCGGGCAAACCGGGGCGGAAGGGACCTACCGCCACCTCCGATGACGGTAGTAGGGTCAAAAAACACATCCTTCAGGAGCACAGCCAGGAGCAACGCCGTGAAGAAACTCATCAACGATCCAAAATCCGTCGTCCAGGAAGCTGTCCAGGGCTTTGGCCTGGCCCACGCCGGACTGGTCGCGGTCAGCGAAGACCCCATCTACATCACGCGCAAGGACGCGCCCGTGGCAGGCAAGGTGGGGCTGGTTTCCGGCGGCGGCAGCGGCCACGAGCCGCTGCATGCCGGCTACGTCGGGCAGGGAATGCTCGACGCCGCGGTGCCGGGGGCGGTGTTCACCTCACCGACGCCGGACCAGATCCTTCCCGCCACCCTGGCAGTCAACTCAGGCGCCGGCGTCGTCCATATCGTCAAGAACTACACGGGCGACGTCCTGAACTTCGAGACAGCGGCGGAACTGGCCGAGGCGGAAGGCGTGAGCGTCCGCACGGTGCTGGTCAACGACGACGTCGCGGTGGAGGACTCGCTCTACACGGCAGGCCGCCGCGGCGTGGGCGGCACCGTGCTGGTGGAGAAAATTGCGGGAGCGGCTGCGGAGCGCGGTGACGACCTGGACGCGGTTGCTGCCATCGGCGAACGGGTCAACGCCAATGTCAGGACCATGGGCGTGGCCCTGTCCGCCTGCACCGTTCCGCACGCGGGCACACCGAGTTTCGACCTGGCCGAGGATGAGATTGAAATTGGCATCGGGATCCACGGGGAACCCGGCAGGCACCGGATACCGATGGAAAGCGCGGACGGCATCACCAACCGCCTGCTGGAACCGGTCTTGTCCGACCTGAAGATCAGCTCCGGGGACAAGGTGCTGCTGTTCGTCAACGGCATGGGCGGCACCCCGTTGAGCGAGCTCTACATCGTGTACCGGCGGGCCGTGCAGGTGCTCGCCGATGCCGGTGCCACGGTGGAACGCTCGCTGGTGGGCAACTACATCACGGCCCTGGAGATGCAGGGCTGCTCCATTTCGGTCCTCCGGCTCGACGACGAGCTCACCCAACTGTGGGACGCACCCGTGCACACCGCCGCGCTGCGCTGGGGTGTGTGACTGTGGTCCTGGACGTCAACTGGGCCGTGAAATGGCTGACCCTTTGCGCGCAGGCCATGGCTGAACACCGTGTCGAACTGATCGAACTGGACCGTGCCATCGGGGACTCGGACCACGGCGAAAACATGGACCGTGGCTTCCAGGCCGTCCTGGCCAAGCTCGGTGAAGCCACGCCGGAAACCCCCGGCGCGGCCCTGAAGATGACCGCCATGACCCTGATGTCCAAAGTGGGCGGTGCCGCCGGGCCCCTTTACGGCACGGCGTTCCTTCGTGCCGCCACTGCCCTGGGTGATGCCGGTGAGATCGATCCGGGAGCGTGGGCCGGTGCCCTGGCGGCCGCCAGGGACGGGATCGTGGCGCGCGGGAAGGCGGAGCCGGGCGACAAGACGATGGTGGATGCGTGGACGCCCGCGGTGGATGCTGCCCGCGCCGCTGCGGACGGCGACGGCGCGGACGTTCTGAGCGTCCTGGTGGCCGCCGCGGAAGCTGCCGAAGCCGGGGCGGTGGCCACCGATCCGCTCATCGCGCGGAAAGGCCGGGCCAGCTATCTCGGCGAACGCAGCGCCGGCCACCGGGATCCCGGAGCTGTCTCCAGCGCGTTGATCCTGCGCGCGGCCGTTGGGGCAGCTGCGTGACCGTAAGCATCGTGGTGGTCTCCCACAGTGAAAAAATTGCCGACGGCGCCGTGGAGCTTGCCACCCAGATGGCACCCGACGTGATGATCCTGGCTGCCGGCGGCACCGACGACGGCAGGATCGGCACCAGCCTGGAGAAGGTCCTTGCCGCCCTTGAACGGGCCGGTGGAGAGTCGGGCGGGGAACAGGCCGGCGCTGAACAGGCCGCCGCGCAGCCCAGCGGCACGGTGGTCCTGACGGACCTCGGATCGGCGGTGATGACGGCCGAATCGGCGCTGGAGTTCCTGGCGAATCCCGCCGGCGTCCTGCTCGCCGACGCACCGCTGGTGGAAGGCCTGGTGGCGGCTGCGGTGGCCGCGCAGGGCGGAGCTGACGTGCAGGCAGTGCGGGAGGCGGCCGAGGCGGCGGCTGGTCCGCCGCGCCAGCCGGAACCTGCCCGGACGGAAGCGACGGACGCGGGACCTGTCAGCAGCGCCTCACCTGATTGCACAGGCGACTTCGAACTGGTCAACCAGGCAGGCATGCATGCCCGTCCTGCCGCGAGAGTGGCAGGCGGCCTGGCGTCGCTTGACGCCGAGGTCACCATCAATGGGGTGGACGGGGCGTCCATGACGGGGCTGATGACCCTCGGGGCGGGCAAGGGCACTGTGCTGCACGTGGAAGCGTGGGGCGCAGATGCGGAGCGTGCAGTGGAGTACGTCGGCGGGCTGGTGGAGGCCGGCTTCGGCGAGCCCTAGCCCCCGTGGCGGGTTCCTGCGAATAAGCTCAATGCCATGGAACGGCCGCTTGCAGAGAACTCCCAGGAAATCGAAGTGCTGGACGGCCAAATCTCCGTAGAGGAACTGCTGGCCGAACTCGGCTTCAACTGGAGTGCTGAACCCGTGGTCGGCGGTGCGGAACCCGGAGCCCCCGGGGGCGAAACCTTCACGCAGCCGGCGCTGTTCTAGGCCACTTCCAAACTCAAGGCCGGGCCTGCTGGTGCAGCCCGGCGTCGTCCAAAACCACCGACGCCGACAAAATCCTCCCGCACTGCTCGCCGAAGGGATACGCCGCCTGCGGACTGAACTCCAGGCTGCGAACCGGGAGCGCGGTTCCGTCCGGGGCTGTGGCGGACACGGTCACGGCCATGGGTGATTCGGTCAGGGCGTCCAGCATCAGCACACCAACTTTGGTGCCGTCCGGAGAGGCGGTGGCCGAACACACGCCCTCCGGATTGCACCCCGAGTCCACGGAAGCACTGCCCGGGCGGAGTTCGACGTCGCCCTCCTTGCAGGTGCCGTCCTGGCAGGCCCGCACGTGCAGCGCCCCCACCTTCGGCGAGTAACCGGCGGTAACGGTTATGGAGACAGCGGTGGCCTGCGCGATAGCCGGGCAGGCGCTGCCGCGGAAATCGCAGGCGGAGACAGAGGCAGACAGCAGTGCCGCCGTCAATAACACCAGGAGCCGCCCGGGCTTGTGCATGCCTTCAGGCTACGTCGGGTGGGTCCGCATCAGGCCCGGCGGCCGTCAATTGGAGGCGCCATTGTTATGCCGCAGGCCTAACCCACCGGGAAAATGCCGATGAACCAGAACAGTGCCAGGGCAAACACCGCGAAAAAGGCAATCAGGCAGCCGACGGCGGTGCGCGGCTCTGAGGAAACCTGGAGGGATTCGTTGGGGTTCTGCGGGTTGTAGGCCACCTCGATCAGCGACCCCGGCACCGGCTGCTCCACCCCGGAGACCTCGGACTTCCCCATGAAAAGGGTGCCCTGCGGATCGGTGAACTGGTAGGTGGGGTAGTAGCGGAGGTTCCGGTTGGAGCCGCCCACGCCGCTGGTCCAGCCGGTGGCGCTGCCGGTGACGGTCGCCTGCACCTTGGGCCAGGCCGCCATCAGCCGTTCCCGGCGCCTGGTCCTGCGACCCGCATGGACCAGCGAAAAGACCGCGGCGGCAACGAACAAGGCCCACACGATGTACAGGATGGTTTTCATGGCTTCCCCCGGTTCCGGTCACCAAGAAGTATGCCATTCCCAGCATGTGGCCTGGCCCGTGCCCCAGACGGGTCAGGCGGGGAGCCGGTAGCCGCCGTCGTGCATCTCGGCCAGGCCGTCCGCCAGCAGCCCCGCCAGCGCCCGCTCAAGCTGTTCCGGGGCGGTGTTGAGCCGGTGCAGCGCGGCAAGGGGCACGCCGATTCCCTCGGGCGCGTAGCCAAGATCTGCCGGCTCCCGCTGGAACATGTCCGCCGGCACGGGGGTTTCGGCCAGCCGCAGCACGGCCAGCACGGCGCCGCGGACCTGGCGGTCGGTGCCGTGCCACGCCTGGCCTTTGGGAACGTACGACGGCGGGGGCTCACCCGCAGCGAGCCAGGCGCAGGAGTCCTGTACCGGGCAGGCAGCGCATTTGGGCGCCCGTGCCGTGCAGACCAGCGCCCCCAGTTCCATGACCGCAGCGTTCCAGCGCACGGAGGTTTCGTCGTCGTCCGGCAACAGGGCGGCGGCCAGCCGCATCTCCGCCGCGGTCAGCGCGGGGGCGGGAAGCGCGACGCCGGAGACCAGGCGGGCGTGCACCCGCCGGATGTTGGTGTCCACCACAGTTTCGCGACGGCCGTACGCGAAGGCGGCCACGGCCGCGGCCGTGTAACTGCCCACGCCGGGCAAGGCCAGCAGTTCCGGGTAGGTATCCGGGACCAGGCCGGCGTGGTCCTGGACAATGGCGGTGGCTGCGGCATGCAGCCGGAGGGCGCGCCGGGGATAGCCGAGCCGTCCCCAGGAACGGACCGCTTCGCCTGCCGGTTCGCCTGCCAGGCCGGCGGGGGTGGGCCAGCGCTTGAGCCATTCGTGCCAGACGGGGAGGACCCGGACCACGGGGGTCTGCTGCAGCATGATCTCGCTGACCAGCACGCCCCAGGGGGAGCAGCGGGGCTCGCGCCAGGGCAGGTCGCGGGCGATTCCGGCGAACCAGGAGTTGATCCGGTGATGGAGCATCGCAAGGTCTGCAGGGCCCGGGGGAGTGACCGCAGCGGCGGCGGTGGAGGTTTGAGTGTCGATGCCACATACCTTAGTTGATGCGTTCAGGCGGGTTGAAAACCGCGTGTGGCCAGTGCCGTGTGACCAGTGCGATCCGGCGTGCGGCGGCGTGGTGGCAGTGCAGAACCGGCGGTGTTCCCTAGCCTAGGAGGATGGGCAGGCAAGGCGATTCAGCAGCACGCGGCACGGCATCCGGTTCCAGCAGCGTCCGGAAGCCCAGCCCTGCTGTGTACCGCCGCCGTCGCCTGGTTGTCGGCGCGGCGCTGCTGCTGGTGCTTGCGCTTGTGGTCAGCGGTTTTGCCCTGGCCGGAGCCTTCAAGGGCGGTTCGCAGCAGGCGTCCTCCACGCAGCCTTCTCCAGGCGGCACGGCCGCCCCGTCCGCCTCCGCAAGTCCGTCTGCTGCCGCCACCCCTTCCGGCCCGGCGTCGGCAACCACGTCCGCGACGCCGTCGGCCACTGCCTCTGCCACCCCTTCCTGCAACCAGAACCAGGTGACTGTTTCGGCGTCCACTGACAAGCCCGCTTATGGCCCGGGAGAAAACCCGATGCTGACACTGAAGGTGACCAATGGCGGCAGCGTCCCCTGTGAAGTCAACATCGGAACCTCACAGATGGAATTCCTGGTCACCAGCGGCTCCGACCGGATCTTCTCTTCAAAGGACTGCCAGGCCTCCAGCGAAGACCTGGTGAAGGTGATTGCCCCCGGCGCCAGCGAAACCGCGAACTTCCCGTGGAACCGGAACCGCAGTGCCGAGGGCTGCAAGGCAGTCTCTGCAGCGCCTGGCGGCGGTGGCGCCTACTACATCTTCACCGCCAGGCTGGGTTCACGGGCCAGCCCCAAGGCCGTCTTCCAGCTGAACTGACGCCCACCCTGCATCGATTGCTGAGTAACTGTCGTTTTCGGGGCTGAAAACGGCACCTGCTCAGCAATCGATGAGGGGGAAGCGCGGGGTGCTTGATGGGGAAGAAGCCTGCGCGGTGCGCCGGGGAAGGGTGAATCTGGTTTAGAGGAAGCGGTCCAGGAGGCTTGCCTCGGCCATCCGGCTGAGCCCCTCACGCACTGTCCGGGCGCGCTGGTCACCGATGCCGTCGACGGTCATGAGGTCATCGATGGTGGCTGCCATCAGGAACTGCAGGCCGCCGAAGTGGTCCACCAGGCGGTCCGCTACGGCCTTTGGAACAGCCTTCAGGCCGGACAGCAGCCGGTAGCCACGGGGCTGCACCACGGCATCCAGATTTACTTCACCGCCCGCAAATCCCACGATTGACGAAATCTTGCCGAGGTCGATCAGTTCCGTTGGTCCCAGGCTGACGAGTTCAT
Source organism: Arthrobacter sp. Soil764 (assembly GCF_001428075.1). Classification (GTDB taxonomy): domain Bacteria; phylum Actinomycetota; class Actinomycetes; order Actinomycetales; family Micrococcaceae; genus Arthrobacter. The sequence continues at coordinate 28,741 of NZ_LMSI01000024.1, forward strand.
TGACGGCCTTTTCGATGTCCTCCGCGGACGCATCGGGGCTGGCGTAGTCGCGGATGATCACGTCGCTGCCCGGGCCGCGGCCCACGGTAAGCTCGTCCAGCTGGAGGGAGAGGAGCCGGCCGTCGTCGCCCAGTTCCAGGACGTACTGCGAGATTTCCTCCGAAATGCGGCGGACCATTTCCTGCCGCTGCAGGGTGACCGCCACGTCGCGCACGGTCACCATGGCCTCGATTTCCAGGGCCGAGAGCGAACTGGTGACCTGGTCCAGGCGGGCCACGTAGCGCTCCAGCGTGGCAAGGGCCTGGTTGGCGCGGGCCAGGACGTTCTCGGATCCCTCCAGGACATGCCGCAACCCGTTCACGTACAGGGCAATGATCTGCATGGACTGGCTCACGGAGATGACGGGGGCCCCGGTCTGCTTGGCCACCCGCTCCGCCGTACGGTGGCGGGTGCCGGACTCCTGCGTTTCGATGCTTGAGTCCGGGACCAGCTGGACTGCGGCCCGCAGGATGTTGCCCGCGTCCTTGTCGCAGATGATGGCGCCGTCCATCTTGGCCAGTTCGCGCAGGCGGGTGGGGGAGAATTCGATGCCGATATCGAATCCGCCGGAGCAGATGGAATCTATGGTGCGGTCCGAACCCAGGACGATCAGTGCGCCGGTGCGCCCGCGGAGGATCCGTTCCAGGCCGTCGCGGAGGGGCGTTCCGGGTGCAACCCTGCCCAGAGTGGCCCTCAGCGATTCTTCGGGGCTCCGCGCCATAGGTGTTTCCCTTCAAAGATGCGGACCGCCGCCCGCAGGAATGCCGGCGTCCGCAGTTTGCCGGCAGGATCAAAAAGTGCACTGATTCCCGCAAGCTCAATGATAGGGGCAAGAAACCCAACTTCCGCACGGTCAAGCCCCAAAGTGCCCCATTAGGGGGTGCCCCGAACGGCCGGGAAAACGGCCTCTGGACCGCTGGCCGGGCGGGTACTTTCGACCCGTTTGATGCCCGGCGCTGAGGTGTTGGTCAGACGGACGGTCCCAGGGGCGTAACCGTTTTGGTGCTGCTGTCCCAGAGCCGCGCGCCTGTGCAGCGGCCTTCGAGGCGCAGGGCCAGCAGGTCCAATGCAGTTCCGAGTTGATGCGCGGGAATCCGCCGGGAAATGGTGACGTGCGGTGTCCAGGCCCCCGGACAGGTCTGCGGCAGTGCCCCGGACAGGCCCTGGTGGAGGAGGCGGTGCAGGTCCAGCAGGGGTGAGGTCAACAGAACGGACCGGGCAAGGACATATCTTCCGGTACCGGCGGGAAAGACGATCGCCCCGGAGAAGATGACATCGATGGGCAACCCTTCCCAGGGGCCTTCGTCTGCAGCAATCAGGTCCGGTCCGGCGGCAAGCGTGATGTGCGGGCTGTTGCTGGCGGAAGTATGGGCGGCAAGGCTGGGGAGGCCCGCTGCCGCGAGCCGCGCCCAGTCGGCCCTGACGAGTGAGTCCGTGGCGTCGTCAAAGACCAACTCGATGCTGCGCATGAACACATCATGCCCCCACCGGCGTGCTGCGGGCGCCTGCCGGATGTTGCCCCCGCCCAGGGGCTTCAGCGTTTCAGGTCCCGAAGCATCCGTTCCAGATCCCGGCTGACTTTGGAAAGCGATGCAGCCCGGAGGGCCCTGTGCTCAGCCGCTGTCTGCACTCCCCGTTTCCGGGACGGTCCTGAGGGAAGGGCCGACGCCGGTGCCTGGGTTGGCGCGCCAAGGCCCGCCGAGGCGTTGGCGGGCACATTCGTCGCCAGGTTGGTGGCCAGGGGGTCGAAGAAGAGGTTGCCGGTGAAAGTGGCGCCATGCATCATGCGCCAAAGCTAACCGGCCCGCATTTCACTGCTTTGAACACCCGGTTTCGCCCGCGTTAAGCCGGACCGGTCCCGTTTGCAGCCCTGCGATAAACTTGTACTTTGGCCGTTTGCCAATGCCATTCCCCGCCCTCGAGTCGCAGCGCAGTACCCGAAAGGCCCCTGGGCAGCCACAACCGCAGCGAAGGTAACACCGTGTCCCAAGATGTCCTGACCCCCGCCCGGATCTCCGGTATCCACAAAGAGGCCGGCCGCCGCAGGACCTTTGCTGTCATCTCGCACCCGGACGCCGGCAAGTCCACGCTCACCGAGGCCTTGGCCCTGCACGCAAAGGTCATCGGAACCGCCGGCGCTTCCAGCGGCAAAGCCAACCGCAAGGAGACGGTCTCCGACTGGATGCAGATGGAAAAGGACCGCGGCATCTCCATCAGCTCCGCGGCCCTGCAGTTCTCCTACCGCGACACCGTGATCAACCTCCTGGACACCCCCGGCCACGCCGACTTCTCGGAGGACACCTACCGGGTGCTCGCCGCCGTCGACTGCGCGGTGATGCTGGTGGACGCCGCCAAGGGCCTGGAAACCCAGACTATGAAGCTGTTCGAGGTCTGCAAGCAGCGGAACCTGCCCATTATCACCGTCATCAACAAGTGGGACCGTCCCGGCCTGGACGCGCTGGCGCTGATGGACGAAATCACCGAGCGGACCGGGCTGCAGCCCATGCCGCTGACCTGGGCCGTTGGGATATCCGGCGATTTCCGCGGCGTCTGGGACCTCCGCAATGACCGCTTCGCCAGGTTCCAGCGCAACAACGCAGGCGCCCAGATCGCCCTCACCGAGTACTTCACCCCGGAGGAAGCAGCGGAAAGTCAGGGCAGCAACTGGTCGGACGCCGTGGACGAGGCCGGACTGGTGATTGAGTCCAACCTGGAGTTCGACGTCGACGCCTTCCACGCCGGCAAGGCCACCCCCATCCTGTTCAGCTCCGCCGCCCTGAACTTCGGCGTCAAGGAACTGCTGGACGCCCTGGTGGACTTCGCGCCGCCCGCAGCGCCCCGCCCCGACGTGGAGGGCAACCCGCGGCCCGTTGAGTCGCCGTTCTCCGGCTTCGTCTTCAAGGTCCAGGCCGGCATGAACAAGGCCCACCGCGACCACGTGGCCTTCATCCGTGTCTGCTCGGGCGTCTTCGAGCGCGGCATGGTGGTCACCCAGACCCGCACCGGCAAGTCCTTCGCCACCAAATACGCGCAGCAGGTGTTCGGCCGCGAACGCGAAGTCATTGACGAGGCCTACCCCGGTGACGTTGTTGGCCTGGTCAACGCTTCCTCGCTGCGCGTCGGCGACAGCCTGTTCCTTGAGGACCCGGTGGAATACCCGGCCATCCCGCTGTTCGCCCCCGAACATTTCCAGGTGGCCCGGTCCAAGGACCCCAGCAAGTTCAAGCAGTTCCGCCGCGGCATCGAACAGCTGGAGCACGAGGGCGTCATCCAGGTGCTCCGCTCCGATGTCCGCGGTGACCAGGCGCCGGTGCTTGCCGCCGTCGGACCCATGCAGTTCGAGGTGGTGGAGGACCGCATGGCGCACGACTTCAGCGCACCCATGCGCCTGGAACGCCTGCCCTACTCGCTGGCCAGGATTTCGACGGCGGAAGCCATGCCTGCGCTGGCCAACGTCATCGGCGCGGAGGTGCTGTTGCGGTCCGACGGCGAATACCTGGCCTTGTTCAACGACGTTTGGGCGCTGCGCCGGATCGAGAAGAACCACCCGGACCTGACCCTCGTGCCCATCGGCACGCACAACCCCGCAAAGTAGGGCCCCATGGCTGAAATCCAACCCCGCGCGCTGGTCACCGGTGTGGGCACCATCAACCCCCTGGGTTCCAACGCCAAGGAAACCTGGGAGGCCCTGCTGGACGGGCGTTCCGGGATTGTGGCGCTGGAGCAGGACTGGGCGGAACAGCTGCCGGTCAGGATTGCCGGGCAGGTCACGGCAGACCTCTCGGAGCACCTCAGCACCCGCGAAATGAAGCGGATGGACCGGTGCGGACAGTTCGCGCTGATTGCGGCACGGGAGGCGTGGGCACAGGCCGGCGCCCCGGAGGTGGACCCGGAACGGTTCGCCGTGGTGATCGGCTCCGCGTACGGCGGCCTTGGTTCCACCCTTGAGCAGGACCGCGTGCTGGGACAGTCGGGCCCCCGCAAGGTCTCGCCGCACACCCTGACCCGACTCATGGTCAACGGCCCGGCCGCGTGGGTGTCCATGGATCTGGGTGCCCGTGGCGGCGCCCGGACGCCTGTCAGCGCCTGCGCCTCCGGGGCTGAGGCGATTGTCCAGGCAGCCGAGATGATCCGCGCCGGTGCTGCCGACGTCGTGATTGCAGGCGGGGTGGATGCCTCGGTGAATGACCTGGTGATCAGTGGCTTTTCGCAGATCCGTGCCCTCTCCACCCGTCCGGGTGATCCCCAGCTTGCCTCGCGGCCGTTCGACGGCGGCCGGGACGGCTTTGTGCTCGCGGAGGGCGCCGGGGTGGTGGTGCTTGAGAGCGAGGAGCACGCCCGTGCCCGTGGCGCCGCCGTGCTTGGGGCCGTTGCCGGGGGAGCCGTAACCTCCGACGCAAATGACATCGTGGCCGCAGATCCCGCCATGCAGCGGCGGGTCATGCAGAAGGCCCTGGATTCGGCGGGCATGCAGCCTGCGGACATCGGATTCGTCCACGCACATGCCACCTCCACTCCCGTGGGGGACCGGCTTGAAGGCCAGTCCATCAACGCGGTCTTCGGCAGCGACGTACCGGTCACTTCCACCAAGGGGCATACCGGACACCTGCTGGGCGGCGCGGGCGCCCTGGCCGCCGTCGTGGTGGTTGAAGCCCTGCGGACCGGCAAGGTGCCGGGGACGCTGAACGTGGAGGCGCTGGACCCGGAAGTGGACCTTAACGTCCTCACCGAAGGCGCCCACCAGCTTCCCCCGGGTTACGCCCCGGCCGGGCTGGTAAACGCCTTCGGTTTTGGTGGCCACAGCGTGGCTTTGGTGATCACGGGCTCCTGACTTCAGCCAGAACGCCGGAACGGTACCGGGACGCCGGAACGTTACAGCGTCCGGGCACCGTTCCGGCGATTTCGAGGGCAGGGGGCGTCAGGCGCGGCTGGGAACCGCAACCTCCACGGACTCCTCCGCTGCCTTCCCGGCTGGTTCTGCAGTGCGGCGCTCCCTCAGGAAGTAGACCAGGCCGGCAGCCACCGCGGACGCGGCAGCCAGGGCGAAGAGGCCCGGGATGACGCTTCCGGTCTGCTCCTTGATGATGCCGAAGCCGAACGGTGCCACGAACCCGCCCAGGTTGCCCAGCGAGTTGATGATGGCGATCGCCGGCGCAAGGACCACCGGGTGCAGGCCGGACTGCGGGATGGTCCAGAACAGCGGGGACGCGCTCTTGAACCCCATGGCTGCAATGGCCAGGAACACCAGCGCCAGCACGGGGGAGGCCACAGCTGCAGCGTAGGTGCCGGCGGCGGCCACCAGGAGCGCGACCACCAGCAGCGGCTTCTTTGACCTCGCTTTGTCCTGCATCTTGGCGGCGAAGTACATCGCGAATACTGCGCAGATCCAGGGGATGGAGGACAGGAAGCCGGCCGAGAGGTCGGTGGTTCCCGGGATCCGCTTGACGATGCCCGGCAGCCAGAAGGTGTTGGCATAGATGGACAGCTGGATGGCGAAATAGATGCCGCACAGGAGCAGGATCTGCGGGTTCAGGAGCATCTTCCAGCGGTTGACCCTGCCCTTTTCCGCGTTGGTGTGCTTTGCGTCCTCGGCATCGATGGCCTTGGACAGCGCATCCTTTTCCGCCGGGGAGAGCCACCTGGCATCCGCGATTTTCGCGTCGAGCAGGAAGAACACGGTGATGCCCACCAGGACGGAAAGGATGCCCTCGAAACCGAATAGCCATTGCCAGCCGCGCAGGCCCAGGCTTCCGTTCAGGCTCAGCAGCATGCCGGCGATGGGGCCGGAAATTGCCGCTGCCACCGAGGACCCGGCGATGAAGACCGCCGTCGCTTTCCCCCGCTGGCCGGCCGGTACCCAGCGGGCGAAGTAGAAGATGACGGCCGGGAAGAAGCCGGCCTCCGCGGCGCCCAGCAGGAACCGCAGGACGTAGAACATGGTTTCGTTCTGCACGAACGCCATGAGGAACGACACGATGCCCCAGCTGACCATGATCCTGGTCAGCCAGACCTTGGCACCGTACTTTTCCATCATCACGTTGCTGGGGAGCTCGAAAATGGCGTAGGCGATGAAGAACAGGCCGGCGCCGAAACCGTAGGCGGCGGCGCCGATGCCTACGTCAGCCTGGAGGTGGTCCTGGGCATAGCCGATGTTGGACCGGTTGAGCTGGTTGCAGACCAGCATGACCAGCATGACCGGGAGCACGCGCTTGAAGAACTTCCTGGTGGCAGATGCCAGGTCCAGGACGGCGTTGTCCACAGACTTCATTGAATATTTCCTTTGGGGAGGGGACAGGCAAGGCGGGGGCCTTGCAGAAATTTACCGGACTGCCGTTACCTGACCAGGCAGGGCCGCTTGGGGTCGAAGGACCAGCCGTCGACGTAGTACTGCATGCCGATGCTGTCATCCCGGGCGTCCAGGCCATGCTCGAGGTACAGCTGGTGGGCTTTGTCCAGGGCGTCCCGGTCCAGTTCAATGCCCAGGCCGGGAGCGGCGGGGACCTCGATGGCGCCGTCCTTGATCTGCAGCGGTTCCTTGGTGAGGCCCTGGCCGTCCTGCCAGATCCAGTGCGTGTCCAGCGCCGTGATCTCGCCGGGCGCGGCTGCGCCGGTGTGGGTGAACATGGCCAGCGAGATGTCGAAGTGGTTGTTGGAGTGTGAGCCCCAGGTGAGGCCGAACTCGTTGCACAGCTGCGCCACCCGGACGGACCCGTGCATGGTCCAGAAGTGGGGGTCGGCCAGCGGGATGTCCACGGCGTTGCTGCGGACGGCATGGGACATCTCGCGCCAGTCCGTGGCGATCATGTTGGTGGCGGTCCTCAGCCCGGTGGCCCGGCGGAACTCGGCCATCACCTCGCGGCCGGAGAACCGTCCTTCGGCGCCGCACGGGTCCTCTGCATAGGCAACCACGCCCTGCATCCGCTTGCCCAGGCGGATCGCTTCCTGCAGGAGCCAGCCGCCGTTGGGGTCGAGGGTGACCCGGGCGTCAGGGAAGCGCTTGGCGAGGGCGGTGACCACGTCCACTTCGTCGTCGCCGGACAGCACGCCGCCCTTCAGCTTGAAGTCCGAGAACCCGTAGCGTTCCTGGGCTGCCTCGGCGAGGGCGACGACGGCTTCCGGAGTCATGGCCTCCTGGCGCCGGAGCTTCTCCCAGCGGTCCGACGGCGATGCCTCCACGAGGTACGGCAGGTCCGTGCGCGCGTGATCGCCGATGAAGAACAGGTACCCGAGCATGGGTACCGAGGTGCGCTGCTGCCCGTCGCCGAGCAGTTCTGCCACGGGAACGCCGAGGAACTGCCCGTGCAGGTCCAGCAGGGCGGACTCGATGGCGGTGACCGCGTGGACGGTGGTGCGCAGGTCAAACGTCTGCAGGCCGCGTCCGCCGGCGTCCCGGTGGGCAAATTCGGCGGCGATTTCCCGCAGCAGGGAGCGGTACCGTGCCACGGGCCTGCCCTTGATCAGGGCCGCGGCTTCCTCGATGGTGGTGCGGATCTTCTCGCCGCCGGGAACTTCGCCAAGCCCGGTGCGGCCTTCTGAATCGGTGATGATGGCAACGTTCCGGGTAAAGAACGGTCCGTGGGCGCCGCTGAGGTTCATCAGCATGCTGTCGTGGCCGGCTACCGGGACTACTTCGATGGCGGCAATGGTGGGCTGGTTGCTCATGCGTTGATCTCTGCTTTCTCTGCGGCGGAAACCACTTCGCCGTCAATGCGCCGGTTCAGGTGCCAGGGGTTGCTGTCCTGGAGGGCTGCCGGAAGCAGTTCCTGGGGAAGGTTCTGGTAGGCGACGGGCCGCAGGAAGCGGTTGATGGCGAGGGTTCCCACGGAGGTGGTGCGGGAGTCGGAGGTGGCGGGGAACGGGCCGCCGTGGACCATGGCGTGGCCAACTTCGACGCCGGTGGGCCAGCCGTTGACGATGATGCGGCCCACCTTCTGCTCGAGGGCCGGGATCAGGGGTGCCGCCGTCGCGTAGTCCTTTTCAGTGAGCTGCAGCGATGCGGTGAGCTGGCCTTCGAGCCGTGCAACGGCTTCGAGGAGCTCGTCCGTGTTGCCGTATCGGATCACCAGGGACGCGGCGCCGAAGATTTCCTCGTGCAGGATGTGATTCGTGGTGAATTCGCTGACCCCGGTGCCGAAGATGGTGGGTGCCGGAGCGTTTTCGGTGGGGCCGGGGGTGCCCTGGCCGATCAGTTCGACGCCGGCGGCAGAGCCCAGGTTGGCGGTTCCGGTGTTCCAGGAGTTGGCGATGCCTTCGGTGAGCATGGTCTGCCCGGGGCAGGCGGCGATGGCACGTCCGACGGCGGCCGCAAGTTTGTCTCCCGCCTCCCCTTCGGGGGCGAACAGCAGGCCCGGCGAGGTGCAGAGCTGGCCGGAGCTTCCGGTGACCGAGGTGACGTACTGCTGGGCGAGGGCGTCAATGTCACCTTCAAGGGCGCCTTGGAACACGAAGACAGGGTTGAGGGAGGACATTTCGGCGTAGACCGGGATGGGTTCGGGACGGGCGGCTGCGGTCTTCATCAGCGCGATGCCGGCTGCCTGGGAGCCGGTGAAGCCGACAGCCTTGATGGCGGGGTCGGCCACGAGGGCCTGCCCGATGCTGGAACCGGGCCCGTAAATGAGGGAGAACACGCCTGGGTGCAGTCCATGGTCCTTGACGGCTTTGGTGACTGCCTGCCCCACAAGTTCGCTGGTGCCGGGGTGGGCGTTGTGGGCCTTGAAGACGACCGGGCAGCCGGCGGCCAGGGCCGACGCGGTGTCTCCGCCCGCCGTCGAGAAGGCCAGCGGGAAGTTGCTGGCGCCAAACACGGCGACGGGGCCGAGCGGAATCTGCCGCTGCCGGATGTCAGCGCGGGGCAGCGGGGTGCGGTCCGGGACGGCGGGGTCGAGGCGGACACCGCGGAAGTCGCCTTGGCGCACCACCTCGGCAAAGAGCCGCAGCTGGCCGGTGGTGCGGGCGCGTTCGCCCTGGAGCCGGGCGGCGGGGAGTCCGGTTTCCTGGCCGGCGCGGATGATGAGTTCGTCACCGATGGCCTCGATGTTGTCCGCGATCGCTTCCAGGAAGGAAGCGTGGGTTTCCGGTTCCAGGGTGCTGAAGGACGGGAAGGCCTCGGCCGCTGCGGAGGTGGCCGCTGTGAGCTGTTCCTCGGTAATCAGGGAGTAGGCAGGCTCCAGCGCCTGGTTGGTGGCCGGGTTGAAGCCGTTGGTGGTCTTGCCTTTGCCGGCGGTGGGCCGGCCGGCGATGAGGGAATGTCCGTTCAGGGTCATTGTTGGCTCCTGTGTCTGCAGTGACGGCGGGAATATGGCTAGGAAATCATGGCGATCAGGGCTTTGAGGTCTGCGAAGTCCTTCTCGTTGAGCTTCTGCAGCGGGGGGCGTACCGGGCCGGCCGGACGGTCGATGGCCTCGAGGCCGGCCTTGACGATGGAGACAGCGTAGCCTTTCACGCGGTCGCGGATGTCCAGGTACGGGATGACGAAGTCGTTGAGCTTCTTGTTGACGGCCACGCGGTCGTTGTTCCGCACATCCTTGTAGAAGTCCAGCGCGAACTGGGGGACGAAGTTGTACATGGCGCTGGAGTAGGTGCTCATGCCCAGCTGTAGCAGCGGCAGGGCGAAGGTCTCTGCCGTCGGGAGGCCGCCCAGGTAGAAGAGGCGGTCGCCGAGCTTGGCGTAGACGCGGGCGTCGTGCTCAAGGTCGCCCACACCGTCCTTGAAGCCGATGAGGTTTTGGTGCCGGTCCGCGAGGGTGGCGACGGTGGTGTCCTTGTAGATGGCATTGGCCCGGTTGTAGATGATGACGCCCAGGGAAGTGGCGCCGCAGACTGCGCTGACGTGTTCCACGAGCCCGTCCTGGTCTGCCTCGGTGAGGTACGGGGGAAGGAGCAGGATGCCTTCTGCGCCGGCGGCTTCGGCAGCCTTCGCGTTCTCGATGGCCTGGGCGGTGGAGCCGCCTGCAGAGGCGAGGACGGGAACCCGGCCTCCTACTTCGTCGACGGCGGTCCGCACCACGTGCTCCGATTCAGCGGGAGTAAGGGAGAATCCCTCGCCCGTGCCGCCGGCCGCGAACAGGCCTGCCACCGGGAAGCTTGCCTGCCACGCCAGGTGCTTGCGGTAGTTCTCTTCGTCGAACTGCAGGTGCGCGTCGAAAGAGGTGACGGGGAAGGACAGCAGGCCTTCCTTGAGTGTGTCCGCGAGTTCCTGGGGTGTGTACTTAGCCACGGTGTGGTCCTTCGGTGTGTGCGCCGCGGGCGGCAGGCTGATGATTCCTTCCCAGAGTAGGAGGGGCGCTGATGCCTGTCTAAGTGCATTTTTATATGTATTGATACCTTGCCTGCATCACCGACGAGTCCGGGCTACTCCATCGCGAACTCCAGGTCCCGGAGGAGGCGCGCGAGCGCAGGGTTGGTGATACGCCGATTCCACAGCGCATGCAGCTCCACCTGCTCGTGGTCCCCGTCTTCCAGAGGAAGGAACTCAACGCCGCGGATCCCCAGCAGGGTGGCGGAGTGGGGCACGAATGCCAGCCCGCGGTTGGCCGCCACGAGCGACACCATGGTGAGGATCTGGCTGACCGTATGCACCACGTTGGTATGGCGGATGGGGAGCATGCGCACCACCAGGTCATAGAAGTAGCGCGCCTGGGTGGCCGAGTGCATGATCAGGGGCTCATCGCTGAAATCGTCCGCCGTGATGCTTCGGCCCAGCAGTGCAAGCGGGTGGCTCTCCGGTACGGCCAGCATCATGGACTCGCGGTAGAGCAGATGCGAGTCGAACGTCTCCCGGTCGAACGGCGGCCGCGCCAGGCCCAGGTCCAATTCGCCGGTCAGCAACCCGGCCAACTGGTCCCCGGTCACCAGTTCCTGCAGTTCGATGTCCACGTCCGGGATAATGCCCGAAAGCTCCTCCAGCAGCGGGCCCAAGATGCTGAAGCCACTGGCTGCGGTGAAGCCGATCCGCAGGACGCCCGATTTGCCGGAAGCGATCCGCCGCGCAGTGGCGGGCGCCCGCTCCGCGAGAGCCATGAGCCGGCGGGCTTCATCCAGGAACGTCCTCCCTGCAGACGTGAGCTCCACTTTCCTGTTGTCCCGCTCGAGGAGTTCTGCCCCCACGATCTTCTCCAGTTTCTGGATCTGCCGGCTCAAGGGCGGCTGCGTCATATTCAGGCGTTCGGCGGCCCTGCCGAAGTGGAGCTCCTCTGCAACGGCGATGAAGCCAGCCAGCTGGTCGAATGTAAACATGATGCCTTCCGGGTATCAAATGATGCAGATAAGGGCTTAGACAGGCATCATAACCGCTCTCTACACTCGACAAAGCGAAGCGGGGGTGACCCCCTTCACAGATGTTCCGGGCCCCCGCCCGCCACTTGCGCTTGCACCTAGGAGTTCCAATGAAGCACTTCCCGTCCCGCCGCGCCGTCCTTGGAACGGCGTCGGCCTTCACCCTGCTGGCACTGACGGCCTGCGGCGGCAACGTTGCCGGCGGAGCCGCGGCCGGCAACTCGTCGAAATATCCAGCAGGGCCCGTAACAATGACCGTGGGACAGGCCGCCGGTGGCAGCACCGACCTGATTGCCCGGGCGCTGGCAGACGGAGCGGCCAAGACCCTCGGAGCCCCGATGCCTGTGGTGAACAAGCCGGGTGCCAACGGCGCCCTTGCCACCAAGGAAGTTGCCGGCAAGCCGGCCGACGGCCAGGAGTTGGTCCTCCTCACGGCATCCCTGATCACAATCACGCCGCTTGCCGTCAGCAAAGACGAGGCCGTGAACCTTGATGACCTGGATATCATCGCTGGCCTTTCACAGGACGACTACGTGCTGGTGGCCAGCCAGGGCTCCGGGTTCAAGAGCTTCAAGGATGTCACTGCCGCCGGCCGTAACGTCACGTTCGGCACCACCGGTGTGGGCACGGGCAGCCAACTGGCACAGACTGTCCTGTTCAAGCAGGCCAACGTGCAGGGCACCGATGTCCCGTTCGACAGTGGAAAGCCCGCGCTGACCGCCGTCCTGGGCAACCAGGTGGAACTGGCCACTATCCAGCTGGGCGAGGCCATGGCGCAGATCCAGGCCGGAAAAGTCGCTCCGCTGCTGGTCTTTTCCGAAGGTCGCAACAGCTTCCTGCCCGAGGTTCCGTCCGCCAAGGAAGCGGGCTATGACGTGCCCGTGGCACAGTACCGGGCCGTCGCGGCACCCAAGGGCACTCCCCAGGAGGTCAAGGACAAGCTCGCCGCTGCGTTCAAGGACACCTTCAAGACTGACGCCTACCAGGAGTTCAACAAGAAGAACCTCCTGACGCCCAAGGAGATCTCCGGCGAGGAAGTGGTAACGCAGTGGAAGGACTACGCCGCGAAGTACAAGTCCCTGGTGGAGAAGTACAACATCAGCCTCAGCGGGAACAAGTAAACGTCATGGGAACCACTCCATCAGTGACTGCCGGGCGGGGCGGCAGCTCCGCCCTTCCGCCCGGCGGTGATGGCCGGGAAGAGATGCCTGAGGCCCTGACCCCCGAAGAGCTGGCCGCGCAGTGGGAGGAGGAAAAGCCTCCCGCTGCGGGCCCGCTGGCCAACGCTGCCTCTTCCCTGGTGGTGCTCGCCGTCGGGCTCGGTGCCCTCGCACTGTCTGTGTCCATGGGCCTTGGCACCCCGGAGAAGCCCGAACCGGGGCTGTGGCCCTTCCTGACCAGCTGTGTGATGGTGGCACTGGCCATCTTCCAGCTGGTATGGGGCCGGCACAACCGGGACGCGGAGAAGTTCACCCGGATGTCCCTCGCTCCGCTCACTGGCCTGGCCACGCTGGCCGCCATGGTGGCGCTGATGCCCGTGATCGGCTTCGAAATCCCCTCCCTCATCCTGTGCATCATCTGGATGAAGTTCCTGGGCAGCGAGACCTGGCGCTCCGCGCTCCTCATCAGCACCATTGTCGTCGCGGCGTTCTACGGGATCTTCGTCCTGGCCCTCGGCACCTCCATTCCCCACCTCTTCTAGGAGACCACCGTGGATTTCTTCAATCCTGTGATCAACGGTTTTTCCGTCGTCCTGGAACCCATGAACCTTCTCTACTGCCTGATCGGTGTTGTGATCGGCATGCTGATTGGCGTGCTGCCCGGGCTGGGCCCGGCCGCCACCATCGCCATCCTGCTTCCGCTGACCTACAGCGTGGAGCCGGTCACCGCCATCATCATGCTCGCCGGTATCTTCTACGGCGCCCAGTACGGCGGCACCATCACCTCCGTCCTGCTCCGGCTCCCGGGTGAGGCGTCATCGGTGGTGACTGTTTTCGATGGTTACCAGATGGCAAGGCAGGGCAGGGCCGGAACCGCCCTTGGCCTGGCGGCCATCGGTTCCTTCATCGGCGGAACCGCCGCCATTATCGGCCTGACCTTCCTGGCCCCGGTGGTGGCCGGCTTCGCCCTCGACTTCGGGCCCGCCGAATACTCGGCCCTGGCGCTGCTGGGCATCCTGCTGGTGGCAACCATCAGCGGGGGCACCAAGGCCAAGGCGCTTATCGCGGCCGCCGTCGGACTCCTGCTCGCTACTGTCGGGCGGGACGTGTTTACCGGCGAAAGCCGCTTCACCTTTGGCAGCCTGCAGCTCGCGGACGGGATCGACTTCGTGCCCATCGCCATGGGTCTCTTCGGCCTGGGCGAGATCCTCTACAACCTCGAGGAGCGGCACCGGGCCGCCAAGGCGCCGTCGAAGGTCTCCAATGTCTGGCCCTCCAGGTCTGACCTCAAGCAGGCGTCGGGCGCCATCACCAGGGGCTCAGTCCTGGGCTTTTTCCTGGGCATCCTGCCCGGCGGCGGCGCCACCATCGCTTCCATGGCCTCGTACGCCATGGAGAAGAAGCGGGCAAAGCAGCCGGAACGGTTCGGGAAAGGCGCGCCGGAAGGCGTGGCGGGCCCGGAAACAGCGAACAACGCGGCAGCAACGTCGTCGTTCATTCCGCTGCTGACCCTGGGCATCCCCGCCAACGCCACCATGGCACTGATGTTCGGCGCGCTGCTGATCCAGGGTGTGACGCCCGGTCCGCAGCTGGTGGAGCAGAACCCGGACCTCTTCTGGGGCGTGGTCAACTCCATGTACATCGGCAACATCCTGCTGCTGATCATGAGCCTGCCGCTCGTGGGCATCTTCGTCCGGATCCTCCGCGTCCGGGCAGCAATCCTGGCGCCGATCACCGCCCTCATCACGCTGCTGGGTGCCTACACCATCAACAACAGCATGTTCGACGTGAGCCTTGTGGTGTTCTTCGGCGTGCTGGGCTACCTGATGAAGAAGTTCGGCTTCGAACCGGGACCGCTGGTCCTGGCTTTCGTCCTGGGTGAGCTGCTGGAAAGCTCGCTGCGGCGCTCGCTGCTGGTTTTCGGCGGCGACCCCACCGGGTTCTTCACCCGCCCCATCTCGGCAACGCTGCTGGTGGTCTTCATCCTGGTGGCCGTGCTGCCGGGCATCCGCAGCATGTTGGCCAGGCGCAAAGGCACGACGGCGGCGGCCGCTTCCGCCGTGAACGGCACCAACCAGAACATCAAGGAGAAGGTATGAGCATCATCGTCGGGTTCGTTCCCACCCCGGCCGGCGAGGCAGCCCTCGCCGCGGGCATCGCCGAAGCGCAGCTCCGGCAAAAGGACCTCTACATCGTGAACTCGGCCCGCCAGGGCGCACTGGTGGACAAGTCGGTGGCCCCGGAGGACGTGCTGGCCCAGGCCGCGAAAAAGGCGGCCGACGCCGGCGTCACAGCAACCGTCATCCAGCCGCCGTACGAGCACGACCTCGCGGATGAGTTCCTGGACGTGGCAAGGGAGGTGGATGCTTCGCTGATCGTGATCGGCCTCCGCCACCGCACACAGGTGGGCAAGTTCATCCTGGGCAGCCACGCCCAGCAGATCCTCATGCAGGCTGACCGGCCGGTACTGGCGGTCAAAGCCGGCGCTGCGCGTTCCTAAGGCGCAGGGGCTTATGCCAGTTGCCCGTCCTTGACGAGTGCGTCAAGGATGGGCAACTGGCCTTTCACGAGTTTGCGCCGCGCCTCCTGCTCGGGGAACCAGCGGGCGTCATCAATTTCGGGGTAGTGCTGGATCCTGCCGGACCCCTTGGGCCATTCCAGCGGAAAAGTGTTGCTGCTGATCACGGCGGGAGCGAAATCCACTTGCGCCGCGAAGACCGTGATCAGCTTTCCCGAGCGTTGCCGGAACTCGCCAAGCAACCGGTATTCGGCCTCGGGGGCAGGGGTGCCCATTTCCTCGGCGAATTCGCGAAGTGCGGCAGTGCGTGGATCCTCGCCCTCGTTGTATTCACCCTTCGGGATTGACCAGGCGTGGGCGTCCTTGCGGGCCCAGAACGGCCCGCCCATATGTGCGATCCACACCTGAAGCCCGTCCCGGGCACCGGCGGGGGCGGCCGGGTCCTGGCGGTACAGCAGGACGCCGGCGCTGCGAATGGGCATTGATCCTCCAAGAAGCCAGTTTCAACAGGAAGCGAAGTTGCCGTCCGCCGTTAACGCGGAGTTCACGGCCCTGCTTTAGGTTATTCCTTCAGGCACTCTGCCAGGCACTCTGCCTGGCACCCTGGTCGAAGGGACGGGACCACTCATGGCCAACATTGCCGAGGTTTTGGGACGGCTTACGCCGGAAGAAGTCGATGAGCTCCGCAGCATTGGTCCCCAGGGCCACCTGCCGCGGCATTTGGTGGACGCCCTGGACCGGGCAGCCGGGGGAGCGGGTTCCGGCCGCGGCTATTACGTGGTGAACGGCAACGTGAGCGCCACCGGCGGCCCCCTCCTGGTGCTGCGCAGCGACGTCTCCACATGGCTGGCCGGTACGGCTTCCTGAGCGCTGGCAGGGGCACCCCTGCTTCACGGGGCAGTCCGGAACCTCCCGGATCCCTGTCAGGATTCCGGCAGGATGAAAGTGGCCCTGGTACCGCCACCGGGCCCACTGTCCAGGCTGATGGATCCATGGTGGCCCTCAACAATGGTCTTGCTGACCGGCAGGCCCAGGCCGGCGCCCGGAATGGCCGTCTCACGCGAGCGTTCCGAACGGAAGAACTTGGTGAAGGCCTGATCCTGCTCTTCTCTGGTCATCCCCATGCCCGTGTCGGTGACGGAGCAGGCCACGCCCTGCCCTGTCCTGAAGGCCCTGACGGTGATCACGCCGCCGTTAGGGGAGTATTTGATGGCGTTCGAAAGCAGGTTCCGGACCACTTGGGCGATCCGTTCCCGATCCATCATGGCGGGCAGCGGCTCCTCCGCATCAAGCACCAGCTGCAGTGAGTGACCGGCAGCCTTGGGTGTGGCTGCGTCCACCTCCAGTGCCACCAGCCGGGAAAGGTCAGCCTTCTCCAGCGAGAGGTCCAGGCGTTCCGAGGCCACCGCAATGAGGTCATTGACGAGGCCCAGCAGGTGTTCCGCGTTCCGGCGCACCACCAGGAGCTCCTCGCGGATCTCCTCGTGCCCGGGTTCGTCCAGGATCAGTTCCAGGTAGCCGAGGATGGATGTCAACGGGGTGCGCAGCTCGTGGGAAACAGTGGCAACGAAGTCGTCCTTTGCCGCCATCGCAGCGATCAGGCTGGTGACGTCCACAAACGTGATGACGGAGCCCCCTTCCTGACCGCCCGCAGGAGGGAAGCTGTGGGAACTTACGGAATAGGCCCGTTGGCGCTCTAACGGACCGGCCCAGTACAACTCATCGGCAAATGCTTCCCCCGCTGCGGCGCGGGCAGCGGGAAGCAGGTTTGCCGGCACGGGAGTGGAGCGGTCGGCCGACCTGAGGCATGCCTGCCCGGTGGCGGGATCAACGACGCCGGCAAGGGCGGGGTCCACCTGCATGGCCCTGTTGGCCAGCACGGTGTTCCCTTTGGCATCCACCACCCAAACGCCCACTCCAACGGCCTTGAGCACAGCGTCGAGCAGTGCCTGCCGGCGGATGCTTTCACGGAGTGTGCGGAACAGGGCCTGCTCGTTTTCAATCAGCCGGGTCCGGTGGCGGCGGATGGTGGTGGCCACCACATGTGCTGTCACCGCGATGATCGACAGGACCAGGGGCAGGATAAGGGTGCGGATCATCGATCCGCCCACCGTCGACGAGCCGCGGACAGCGGCGGGGACAACAGTGCTGAGGACCGCCCCCGCAATGCCCAGGACAGGCATGTACGGCCGGACGTGGGCGGAGAGCCAGATGACGGGGAACACCAGCATCATGCTGAGGACGCTGAAGGGTGGTCCGCCCGCCTCCCGGGTGAACCCGATGGCCAGGCAATCCAGAAGCGGGATGACGACGAACGCCGGTGCAGGGAGCCGGCCCCACGGCACGGCAATGGACGCTGCGGCGATTGCCAGGTGGAACAGCAGCGCCGCCAGGAACAGCCTGTTGGTGAACGTCTCCGGGCTGAAGACCGCCGCGGCCGCCACCACCAGTGCAACGGTCAACGTCACGGGCAGTTGGCTTGCCACTACGCGCTTACGGGCGCTGAGGCTTCCGAACAGTCCGTCAAGACGGTCCGACACTACCGGCTCAGCCGGCACCCTGCGTTCGCGGCCCGCACCTTCGGCAGTGGCCTGCTGTTCTTTGATTGCCAAGCTTCCCCCAGCGCAGAAACCAAAAGCCGCCGTTTGCAGGACGGCCTGGCACCAACAGTACCCGCCGGGAGTGCGTCAGCGGCAAGGGCTTTGCGGGCGCGTGCCCTGGCGAGCCCGTTCTGCTAGCCGATTAGAAGGCTGAGCGCTTCGGTCAGGTGCTCAACTTCGCGGACCGAGAAGCCTGCCGGAACCGGGCCCGGTCCGGTGTGGCTGGCTGGAACCACGGCGTGGGTGAATCCCAGCCGGTGCGCCTCCTGGATGCGCTGGTTGATGCCCGGGACCGGCCGGACCTCCCCGGCGAGCCCCACCTCGCCAAAGGCAATCAGCCGGATGGGCAGGGGCTTGCGGGCCTTGGCCGAGGCGACGGCGAGGGCCACGGCGAGGTCCGTGGCCGGTTCACTGAGTTTCACGCCGCCCACGGTGGCAACATAGGAATCATCCTTGTGCAGAAGGGTCCCCGCCCGTTGCTGCAGCACGGCAAGGAGCATGGATACGCGTGAACTGTCCAGCCCGCTGGTGGCCCGCCGGGGCTGTGAGTTGGGGCTTTCGGCGAGCAGTGACTGCACCTCCGCCAGCAGGGGGCGTCGGCCCTCCATGGTGACCGTGATGCAGGTTCCGGAAACCGGCTCCTTGGTGCGGCTGACAAAAAGCCCGCTGGGATCGGCCAGTCCCTCAATGCCGTTCTCATTCAGGTCGAAGCAGCCCACGTCGTCCGTGGGACCGTACCGGTTCTTGACGGCCCTGAGCAGCCGCAGCCTGGAATGCCGCTCGCCCTCGAACTGGCACACTACGTCCACCAGGTGTTCCAGCAGCCGCGGCCCGGCGATGGAACCGTCCTTGGTGACGTGGCCCACCAGCAGGGTGGTCATGTTCCGGCGCTTGGCTGCGGCAATGATGGATGCAGCCACTTCACGGACCTGGGACACGCCGCCGGCGCTGCCGTCAACGTCCGCGCTGCTGAGGGTCTGCACTGAGTCCACGATCAGCAGCCGGGGTTCGATCTTCTCCACCTGCCCCAGCGCCTGCCCGAGGTCCGTCTCCGCGGAAAGGTACAGCGATTCGGCGACGGCATCGATCCGCTCCGCCCGCAGCTTCACCTGGGCGGCCGACTCTTCGCCGGTGACATAGAGGACGTCCTGGGCAGTCCGTGCGAACTTGGCGGCAACGTCCAGGAGCAGGGTGGACTTGCCCACCCCAGGCTCGCCGGCCAGCAGGATGACGGCGCCGGGAACCAGGCCGCCGCCCAGCACCCGGTCCAGCTCATCCACCCCGGTTGGCAGGAAAGCCGCGGTGGTGGCGTCCACGTCCGCTATCCTGCGGGCGGGCTCCACGACTGTTGTGGCCGCCGTCGTCCGCGCCACCGCAGCGCCCGTTTCCTCAACCGTTCCCCACGCCTGGCATTCGCCGCAGCGACCCACCCATTTGACGGTGGTCCAGCCGCATTCGGCGCATTTGTATGCGGGCGCCTTGGAGGCCCGGGAAGTCTTTGTTGCCATGCGTCCAACCCTAGTGGCGGGCACTGACATTACAGTGCGGGCAGTACGTCCCTGGCTTCGTCCGCGTCCATGCCCGTAGCTTCCAGCAGGTCCACCATCAGGGGCCGGAACAGCATCACCACCGTTTCACCCTCCAGCCGCTGCACCTCCAGCAGCTTGGGGTGCAGGCGCAGGGCGATCTCGCTCAGGTCGCGCCGGGCAGTGCGCAGGTGGGCGCGGCGGACGCCGTCGTGCGATTCCGCAAGGCCCAGCGAAAGCTCGTCAATCGCGGCAGCGGTCTCCTGCAGCACCTCCGCAATGCTGTCCGTCGCCTCATCCGAGAGGGCGGCGTGGTTGATGGCGCTGGTCAGCCGCCGCGCAAATACGCGGCTGTTGCGCAGCGCAAGGTCGATGAAGTCCAGCGACTGCTTGAGCCTGTCCAGCTCATCCCGGTGCCGGCGGTAGGCAGGTGCCAGGGTGGCCACTTCGCCGGAGGCGCGCAGGGACTGGCGCATGGTGTCCACCAGGGGCTGGCAGTTCCTGCCCCGGATGAGCGCGTGCCAGGCCTGCGTGGAGTCGCTGTTGACCAGGGCCCCGGCGCACTCCCGCAGCACTTCCGCCAGTTCATGCAGCAGTTTCTGGACGTCGCGTCGCGGCTCCCGGCGCGGATCCTTGGGCATGAGGATGGTCACCAGCAGCGCGAAAAGCCCACCCACCACGGCGTCGATGCTGCGGGTGAACGGGCCGCCCGCGGGCGCGGGGAGCAGCACCACCAGCAGCGACTGCAGGGCCAGCTGGGTGGTGAAGATGTTTCCGCTGTCCAGGAACCGCGCCAGCAGGATGGAGAACAGAAGAACGACGGCGGCCACCCAGATGTCGCCGCCCAGCCAGTGCAGGAGGAGGTCACCCACGGCGATCCCGATGGTGCAGCCCAGGCCGACTTCCATGACGCGCCGCAACCGCGGCTCCCGGGAAAATCCGAGCGCGATCAGCGAGGAGGTAGCGGCGAACAGCGGCCCGTGGTGGCCCAGGATCTTCTCGGCGAATGCGTAGGCACCCACCGCGCAGACTGTCATCTGGATGGCGGGGACGAAGGAGTTGCGGCTGCGGATCAACCCGGTCCGGACGCGGCTGCGCAGGAACCGCCTGCTTGCTGAAAGTCCTGATGGGATGGCCATGGGTTCAAGTGTATTCAGTGGCGGTGGAGCACCCGGGGCAGGCCACTACGGCCGGACATGTGATCGGCGCAATGGTGACCCGGCATTTGTCAGCCAATATCCCGCCGTCGTTAATCCTCCGTTCACTTTGTACCGCCCATCCCGTTACCTGCGGCCCATAACTTACTTGAAGGTACACAACGTACGCATCGCGCAGCAGGGTTCTGACGTCCCTGTCCCGCACCTGAATAACCCTGGAAGGGGTACATCTAGTGAAGGCACTTCGCTTCGGCCGCCACGCGGCTATCGCTGTCATCGCAGCCGGCGCACTCGCGCTCAGCGCCTGCGGTTCAGACAACGCCACGGGCACCGCGCCTGCCGGCAGCCAGTCCGCCGGCGGCACCAAGGTCACCGGTACCCTGACCGGCATCGGGTCCTCCGCCCAGGGCGCCGCCATGGACGCCTGGAAGACCAACTTCGCTTCCGCCAACTCCGGCGCCACCGTGCAGTACTCCCCGGACGGCTCCGGCGCAGGCCGCAAGGCCATCCTGGACGGCTCGGCCCAGTTCGCCGGCTCGGACGCCTACCTGAAGGATGACGAATACGCGTCCTCCAAGTCCGTTTGCGGCCCCGACGGCGCCCTCAACGTCCCGGTGTACATCTCCCCGATCGCCGTTGCCTTCAACGTCCCCGGCGTCACCGACCTGAAGCTGGACGCCACCACCGTGGCCAAGATCTTCCGCGGCCAGATCGCCAAGTGGAACGACCCCGCCATCGCAGCCCTGAACGCGGGCGTCTCCCTTCCTGATCTCAAGGTCACCCCGGTGAACCGCTCCGACGACTCGGGCACCACCCAGAACTTCACCGACTACCTGGCCGCCGCGGCCTCCGACGTCTGGACCGACAAGGCCGCCGGCATCTGGCCTGCCAGCCTCCAGGGTGAAAACGCCAAGGGAACCTCCGGAGTGGTCAAGACCGTGACGGACACCCCCGGTGCCGTGACCTACGCTGATGACTCCGCCGTGAGCGGCAAGCTGGGCGTGGCACAGATCAAGGTGGGCGATTCCTTCACCAAGATCTCCGCCGACGCCGCTGCCAAGGCCGTGGACGCAGGCAAGCCGGTTGAAGGCCGCGCCGCCAACGACCTCTCCATCAAGCTGGACCGCAAGACCACCATCGCCGGCGCCTACCCGATCGTCCTGGTGTCCTTCCACATCCTGTGCACCACCTACGACAAGCAGGAGACCGTCGACCTGGTCAAGGGCTTCGAGCACTACGTAGTTTCGGCTGAAGGCCAGAAGGCCGCAGCAGAGTCGGCCAAGTCCGCTCCGCTGTCCTCCGACTTGGCAGCCAAGGCTGCCAAGGCCATCGACTCGATCAAGGTCAAGTCCTAGCCAGTGCCGTAAACCGGGTTCCCCGCCTGCCGGAAGGCAGTGCGGGGAACTTGGCTTTGCACCCGCATCCCCAGTCCAGCAAAACGAATCGAAGGGCCGTCGAATGACCGCCACCCCCTTGACCAGTACCCAGGGCGCCGGGCGCGCCGGGGACAAAGTCTTCTCCGGCGCCACGCTGGCCGCCGGGTGCCTGATCCTCGCCGTCCTGTTCGGCGTCGCACTCTTCCTGGTCGTCCAGGCAATTCCCGCGCTCACCGCGCCCGCCGACAAAATCCAGGGCGGCCAGGGCTTCTTTGCCTACATCTGGCCAATCGTCATCGGTACGCTCATCGCCGCTGCCATTGCACTGGTAATCGCCACCCCCATCGCCATTGGCGTGGCGCTGTTCATCTCGCACTTCGCACCGCGCGGCCTGGCCTCCGGACTCGGCTACGTGGTGGACCTGCTCGCCGCCATCCCGTCCGTGGTCTACGGCGCCTGGGGTGCCGCGTTCCTGGCCAAGGAGATTTCGCCGGCCTACGGCTGGCTCGCGGCCAACATGGGCTGGCTCCCCATCTTCCAGGGGCCCGCCTCCACCACCGGCAAGACCATCCTCACCGCGGGCATCGTCCTGGCGGTCATGGTCCTGCCGATCATCACCTCGCTGTCCCGGGAAATTTTCCTGCAGACCCCCAAGCTGCATGAAGAAGCCGCACTGGCGCTGGGCGCCACCCGCTGGGAAATGATCAAGATGGCGGTGCTGCCCTTCGCCCGTCCGGGCATCATCAGCGCCGTCATGCTGGGCCTGGGCCGCGCGCTGGGCGAAACCATGGCCGTTGCCCTGGTGCTCTCCTCCGGTGCCCTGACCGCAAGCCTGATCCAGTCCGGCAACCAGACCATCGCTGCCGAGATTGCCCTGAACTTCCCCGAAGCCAGCGGCCTCAAGGTCAGCACGCTGATCGCCGCCGGCCTGGTGCTGTTCATCATTACCCTGGCCGTGAACATGATCGCCCGCTGGGTCATCACCCGGCACAAAGAATTTTCGGGAGCCAACTAAATGACCTCCACCCTTACCCCCGTCCGCAGCAAGCGGTCGGCGCTCACCAAGGGCCAGCTGCCCAAGTACGCACCCTATGCCGTACTTGCTGCCGCCCTGATCATCGGCGCCGCCATCCTTGCCCTGGTGGGTTTCAACCCGTTCGGCTGGGGAGTGGTCTCCGCCATCCTGTTCGCGGTGGGACTGGTGTCCTGGAGCGCTGCCGTGGAAGGCTCCCGCAAGGCCAAGGACAAACTGGCCACCTGCCTGGTGGTGGGTTCGTTCCTGGTGGCGCTGCTGCCCCTGGTTTCGGTGATCTGGACCGTGCTGGTCAACGGCATCCCCGGGCTCCTGGACCCCGGATTCCTCACCACCTCAATGAACGGCGTGACGGGCGCCTTCGACAACAAAGCTGTGGAGAGCGGCGGTCCGGTAATGGGCGGCATCTACCACGCCCTCCTGGGAACCGTGCAGATCACGCTGCTGGCCACCGTCATCTCCGTTCCCGTGGGGCTGCTCACCGCCATCTACCTGGTGGAGTACGGCCACGACGGACGCCTGGCCAAGGCCATCACGTTCTTCGTGGACGTCATGACCGGCATTCCTTCCATCGTGGCCGGCCTGTTCGCTGCCGCGTTCTTCTTCGCAGTGGTGGGTCCGGGCACCAAGACCGGTGCCGTGGCCGCCGTCGCGCTGTCTGTGCTGATGATCCCCGTGGTGGTCCGCTCCAGCGAGGAGATGCTCAAGATCGTCCCCAACGAACTCCGGGAGGCCGCCTACGCCCTGGGCGTGCGCAAGTGGCGGACCATCCTCAAGGTGGTTATTCCGACGGCGATCTCCGGCATTGCGTCCGGCGTCACCCTGGCGATCGCCCGGGT
Organism: Arthrobacter sp. Soil764; assembly: GCF_001428075.1. Classification (GTDB taxonomy): domain Bacteria; phylum Actinomycetota; class Actinomycetes; order Actinomycetales; family Micrococcaceae; genus Arthrobacter. The sequence goes on from NZ_LMSI01000024.1 coordinate 52,263, forward strand.
CATCGGCGAGACTGCGCCCATCCTGGTCACCGCGGGCTTTGCCACCAGCATCAACTCGAACGTGTTCGGCGGCTGGATGGCTTCGCTGCCCACGTTCATCTACACCCAGATCCTCAACCCCACCTCGCCGTCCAACCCGGACCCCTCCTCACAGCGGGCATGGGGCGCGGCGCTGGTGCTGATCATCCTGGTGATGGTCCTGAACCTGGCGGCCCGCCTGATCGCCAGGATCTTCGCCCCCAAGACCGGCCGCTGACCAGGGCGCCCTGAAACCAGGCCGTACCCGCCTTCCGCCTTCCCGCGGCGGCTCCTAGACTTCAATCCATACCCAGCAAGTGAAGGAACACCATGTCTAAGCGCATCGACGTAAAGGACCTGAACGTGTACTACGGCGATTTCCTTGCCGTGGAGGACGTCAGTATCAACATCGAGGCCAAGTCCGTTACCGCGTTCATCGGACCCTCCGGTTGCGGAAAGTCCACCTTCCTCCGCACCTTGAACCGCATGCACGAGGTCATCCCCGGCGCCCGGGTTGAAGGTGAGGTCCTCCTGGACGGCGATAACCTCTACGGCCCCGGCGTGGATCCCGTGACCGTGCGCTCGCAGATCGGCATGGTGTTCCAGCGCCCCAACCCGTTCCCCACCATGTCCATCCGGGACAACGTGCTGGCCGGCGTCAAGCTGAACAACAAGAAGATCTCCAAGGGTGAGGCCGACGTCCTGGTGGAGCGCTCGCTCAAGGGCGCCAACCTGTGGAACGAGGTCAAGGACCGGCTGGAGAAGCCAGGTTCCGGCCTTTCCGGCGGCCAGCAGCAGCGGCTCTGCATTGCCCGCGCCATCGCCGTGGAGCCCCAGGTGATCCTCATGGACGAGCCCTGCTCCGCCCTGGACCCCATCTCCACCTTGGCCATTGAGGACCTGATCAATGAGCTCAAGGACCAGTACACGGTGGTGATCGTGACCCACAACATGCAGCAGGCCGCCCGCGTCTCCGACAGGACGGCATTCTTCAACATCGCGGGCACCGGCAAGCCGGGCAAGCTGATCGAATATGGGGACACCCACACCATCTTCAGCAACCCGGTCCAGAAAGCCACCGAGGACTACGTCTCTGGCCGTTTCGGGTAGGCATCGCCCCCGTTGGCGATCTACTGGCCGACTTAGTACGCTCAGCCAGATACTTACAGAACCAGTAGTAAGCCAGCACAAGGAGTTTTGCCATGACGCAGACGGCCAGCAGCCCCCAGCTTACGGTTTCCGTGCCCGCGCAGGATGCAGCTGCACAGGAAGCGAAAGTGCAGGATTTCGCGCCGGAGGCACAGGGTATTGCCGGCGTCGCTGGCCCCCTTGGCGGCGAACCCCTTGCCGCCATCCCGCTCAGTGCCGTCCCCATTGCCGCCGTTCCCCTTGTCCAGGAGCTCGAACCCGCCCTCGGGCTGGCTGCTGCGGTTATTGAGGAAGAGGGCGATGCCCTGTCGGAGGTGTGGCGCACCAGTTCGCACCTTGAAAGCATGCAGTGGGAACTGGACAGCGCCCAGGAGTCCCTGCGCCAGGCGGTCCGAAATGCCTCCGCTGCGGGAGTGGCGCGTGAAGAGCTCTGCACCGCCGCGAACCTGACGGCCGACGAGCTCACAGCCGTCCTGATGCCCGCATCCGGCGGCCCGGGGGTCATCCAGCTCTGACCAGTGCCTGCCTCACCGGACAGGAGCCCGCGCCAATAACGGAGCTCACTGTGCGGGGACTGCCCTGCGCACTGAGGTGCCCGCTCGCTGCGCAGGGACATGCAGGGAACCTCCTGCCGTGGTCACTCAGGGATTTCCAGCTGGAATCCGCAGTGGCAGCGCAGGACCCGGGTGGGCAGCGACACCGCGTTGAGGCCGCTGCCCGTGGTGCTGGTTCGGTAGCAAAGCCGCTCAACCTCGTGCTCCGCTTCCTCCATTGGATAACCGCAGTGGATGTACTCATCGCCAAAGAGAATCACCTTGGCCATCCAGCGGACCTGGTTCAGGGCGGCCGCGACGTCGGCGGCGAAGGCGCTGTGTTCCTGGAACAGGTTGCAGTCATTGCAGGTGTAGGAGACGGTCACGAGGTCCCCACCGGCGGCGCCAATGGCCATGATGGCGTGGATGGTCAGCTGGTGCCCGGTTCCGCAGGCCTCGCACTGAAGTTGCCGTGGCTGTGGAAGGGGGCGCCGGGAATACGAGGAAGACATGGCGCCTGCCTTTTCCGCGTTGTGCATCCAAGCCGCCGTGTTGCTGCAGCGGCGCATATCCGCAGCCCTGCACGAGGCCCGGACGCCGGTTCCCGGCAACGTTGCCCAGGACCCTTTTTTCGAATCTACGTCACGTCCGTGCCCCTGTACAGGGGAGTTTCGCCCTCCTCTTCGCAGGCTCAACAGGGGCCGGCCAAGGCGGCTGGGGCAACGGGATAGGGGTGAAGACGCCGGGCTGGACGGGTGCCGGCTAGGCAGCGATGGGGGAGAGGGCCAGTGCGAGCACGAAGGCCAGGCCGCAGGTCGCCAGGGGAGTCAGGGCCCAGAGCCACAGGATCCGGATGACCAGTTTGCGGTTCGTCACCGAAAAGTGCTGGTTTTCCCCTGCCCCGAGGGCGCCCGCAGTGACGGTGTGGGTGGTGGAGAGCGGCCAATGGAGCCCGATGGCGCCCACAAAGAGCATCAGTGCGCTGAACGTCTGGGCCACAGATCCGCGCAGCGGGTCGATCCTGGTGATTTTGTATCCGATGGTGTGCGAGATCCGCCATCCTCCGAGGAGTGTCCCGGCAGTCATCATCACTGCGGAGAGCCCTGCCACCCAAAGGGGGATCCCGCCGTCGGAATAGCCTGCCGCCAGGAGGGCCAGCAGCAGCACTGCGCTGACGCGCTGCCCGTCCTGCAGGCCGTGGCCGAAGGCAACGGCTCCGGCTGCCACGGCCTGGCCCCGGCGAAAGCGCTGGTTCACCACATTGGGTTGCGTGTAGCGGGCCACCCACGTGGCCGGATAGACCAGCAGGAAGGAGCCGCTGTAGGCCACGAGCGGGGACAGCACCAGGGGCAGCACCACCTGGAACAGCAGCGACTGGTCCACCCCGGCAACCCCCGGCCCGCCAATCGCCAGGCTGGCAAGGCCGGCGCCCGCGAGGCCGCCCACCAGGGCATGGGTGGAGGATGCGGGAATGCCGCGCCGCCACATCAGCAGGCCCCAGGCGCAGGCGCTCGCCAGCCCGGCCACCAGGATGGCGAGTCCGTCGGGGCCGGCGGGAAGGCTGATCCAGGTCTGGCTGGCCGCGACGGCGAGCAGGGCGCTGAGGAGGGCGCCGATGAAGTTGAAGAACGCGGCAAGGAGCACGCCCACGCTGGGGGTAAGGGCCCGATTCCGCACGGCCAGGGCAACGGAGTTGGACGCATCGCGGAAGCCGTTGAGGAAGGCAAACGCCGCCGCCAGCAGGACCACCGCGGCGAAGATGACTGCCGCCACCTCAGGATTCCTTGACGATGATGCTGCCTACCTGGGTAGCCACCCGGCGCATGTCCTTGGTGACCTCCACCAGCTGGTTGGCGATGTCCCGGTTGCGGGAGTACTGCGCCCATTTCATGTCCGCGATCATGTCCGCCACCCACACCCGGTGGGTCCGCTCGGCACGCTTGGCCAGGCGCAGGATCTCGATCCAGTAGTCCTCGAGGTCATCAAGGTTATTGAGCCTGCACATGGCGTCCACCGTCAGCTCGGCCTGCCGGCTGATGATCTCCAGCTGGTCCGCGGCCCGCTTGGGCAGGCGGTCCAGCTTGTACAGGGCCACCAGTTCCGCGGCGGCATCCATCTTCTCCATCGCCTCGTTGAGGTACCGGGACAGGGCGTACATGTCCTCGCGGGGGAGCGGGTTCACGAAGCTGGTGCGCATGTGGGTCAGCAGGGCGAAATGCAGTTCGGCGGATTTGGCCTCGAGGTTGTGCATGTCCTCCACGAGGTTGCCGTGCTCGTCCGCCGGTACGCCGAGGATCTCGGCCAGGGTGGCGGTGGCCAGCACGATCTGTTGTGCCATCTGCGAGAGCAGGTTCAGCCCTTCGGGCTCCTGGGGAAAAAGGCGCAGCTTCACGTGTTTACCGGTCTCCGGGGACTTATCAAGGCGGGGGTTGCTGCCGTGTGACTTGACTCCGGCGGGCAACTGACGCCTACTCTACCGGCCCATTACGGCAGCCTCTGAATTGGCCCCGGGAAGAGGGCAGAAAAATGGTGCCGAACCGGATACGCCTCTCGGCGGTAGGCCGCTCTAGGCGGCTAATTGTTGAAGCCCGGGGGTTTCGCGGCTCGGCACCGGTTTCAGTCTTCTACTTCACCCGGCCCAAGTCAATCTTGACAGCGGGGCCTTATCCGTCCCGGAAAGCGGATCCGCCGGGGCCCGCAGCAGCTCCAGCAAGGAAGCCCAGTTCAGCAGGCAGCCCGGTCCGGCAAAGCGGCCCGGGCCAGCGAAAAAATTCGGCCAGGAAAGCTCAGTCCAGCTCGCCCAGGCGCCACGCGTTGGCGGCGTGCTCCAGGTCCTCGGCCGTCTTGACCAACTGGTGCGAATTGCGGGTCAGCTTGCTGGCGTGGGCCTCGTTGGCGTGCTCTGCGCCGTCGGCAAGCGTGGCCTGGCCGAGCGCCACCACCCGGCAGAAGGCGGCGGACCGTTCCAGCGCGACGTCGAAATCGCCGTCGAACGCCCCGGAAAGGATGGCATCGGCCATGGTGCGCATTTCCTCTGCACCCGGCGGCTCAGCAGCGCCGGCCACCACGTTGGACACCTGGGCGGTGTCCCGGCCCGCCCGGAAGTACACAGAGATGCGTTCGGGATCCTGGACGGTGGCAGCGCGCAGCGCATAGAGCCGCCACAGGGCGCCGGGAAGGGAGCGGGCGGGGCTCTCGGCCCACATCTCGGCGATGGCTTCCAGGCCCTGCTCGTCGGCGAGCTTTACCAGACGTTGGGTGACGACAGGATCATCGCTGTCCCGGCCATGCCGGACCAGGGCCTGCGCGGCAAGGTGGGCGGCCTCTGAGACGCGGGCGGGATCGGCCCCACCGGCGAAGGGCTCGAAATCCATCGGGGCGAAGGGCTTGGGCTTATGGTGCCGGTTGCTGCCGCCGTATGGACTGGTTCCTGCTTGCTCGCTCATGTCCCCCACGCTACTCCTGTGCGGACGCGGAAATCGAGCATCTGCGGCGCCCGTTGCACGTGCCGCTGAAGGGCGTTTGACGGGGGTTGTCAGTGCACGACGACGGCCCATTGGCCTTGTGCGAAGACGCCGGAACCATGGGTTAGAGTATTAACGTCCAGAAATGGATTGGGCCGGACGGACGGACACAGCGTGTTTGACCGGGCGGCAGGGGCCTTTAGCTCAGTTGGTAGAGCATCGGACTTTTAATCCGTGGGTCGTGGGTTCGAGCCCCACAGGGCCCACCCGCAGGAACCGTGAGGGTCCGCCGCGAAAGCCGGCGGACCCGTTCCATTTAAGTCCCTGCTTTCCGGACTCAGGCGTGAACAATACTTCCGTTGCGCGGCAGGCTGCCCCGGAATGCGATGGGAACGGCGGAAGCCCGTCCGGGATCCGCTGAATCCATTGCCTGCACATGCAGATGAGGTTCCGTGCTGTTGCCGGAATTGCCGCACCGTCCCACCGGATCCCCGCAGTTAACCAACTGGCCCGGCCGCACGCACAGGCTCCCACGCTTCAAATGGCACAGGGCGATGAAGACACCACTGCCCTCGATGATCACGTGGTTGCCTGCAAGCGCCGGCCACCCCTCCCGCAGCCGTTGGGCCTGCGTCGCTGCGTAGCCGATTGACGGAAAGCCGCGGAAGGCAGCGTGGTCCGGCTCCCCGTCGTGGGCGGCCTGCACAATCCCCGAGACGGGAGCCGTCACGGCCCTGCCGAACCCCACGAACTGTTCCGGCGGCTGGGGCCGGAACAGCGCCACAAACGTGATTGGTGCAGACCGCCCGTTCCCGTCTACCGGGGTGAAATCGATGGCGTGGCCCGTGGCGAAGAGCTGTGTGCCGTGGCTGGGTACGCGGTTCGCCGGTGAATTCTGCACCAGCCAAGGGCCTGTGAACGGATATTCCAAGTACACCGCTCCTGCCGGTTTCACCGGCTTGCCTGGTTCACGCGCTTGCCGGGTTCAGCTGGCGGGATCGTATTGGAAAGCCCGCACTTCCTGCGCGCAGCGGCAGGCCGCAGCGATCTTCGCGGCCCAGTGCAGCGCCGCTTCGTAGGTGGGCAGCTCCAGCACCGTGTAGCCGCCTTCGAGCTGTGCCGTCTGGGGGTAGGTGCCTTCGCTGACCGTACCGTCGCCGTCGACCATCACGGGTGGAACGCTCTCATCAATGCCGCCGCCGAAAACCCAAACGCCGGCGTCCTTCGCCTCCTGGACAACTGCGTGCGCCGCGTCCGCCACTGCCTGCAGGCCGCCGTCCGGGATATCCATGGCGCCGCTGGGAAACGAGATCAGATACTTGGTCATTCCGCCGGCTCCTTCATCGCAAAGGCTGGTTCAGCTTCATCCTTCCCACTGCCCGGCTGCCGCGCAAGGATGCGGCAGGACCCGCAACAATGAGCCGCCAGGCGGGGGCCGCAGCGGCTGCAACAGGCACAATAGGCTCATGGCAAAAACCAGCAAGGGCCGGATGCCGCGCCTGGAAGACGTGGCCAAGGTGGCAGGCGTCTCCCACCAGACCGTCTCCCGTGTGGTGAACAACCACCCCAATGTCAGCAAGGCCACCCGGGAAAAGGTGGAGGCGGCCATTGCCGAGCTGGGATACCGGCGCAACACCGCCGCCCGGAGCCTGGTCACGCGGCGCTCGCAGACCATTGGCGTGCTGGCAAGCGAGCTTTCCCAGTACGGCCCGGCGAACACCCTGCTGGGGGTTGAACATGCAGCGCGCAACGCCGGCTACTTCGTCAGCATCGCGGCCCTGCGGGAAGTCAACCGGGATGCCATCTCCAACGCCGTGGGCCACTTCATGGACCAGGCCGTGGACGGGATCGCCGTGCTGGTGCCGCACTCGGACACCCTTGCCGTACTGGAGCAGATGAATCTTCCCGTGCCCGTGGTGGCCGTGGGTTCGGCCGGCAGCGCTTCCGTTAGCGGCGCCATGGTGGACCAGCGGGCGGGCGCCAGGCTCGCCGTCGAACATCTCATCAAGGAGGGCCACCACCAGATCGGGCATATCGCCGGCCCCCCTGACTGGACGGACGGTGCCGAGCGGGCAGCGGGGTGGCGTGCCGCCCTCCGGGAGGCCGGACTGGATGAGTCCCTGCTGGTGGAAGGGGACTGGAGCGCGGGCAGCGGCTACGCGATCGGCCGCAAGCTCGCGTTCGGACGCACGGCCACTGCCATCTTCGTTGGCAATGACCAGATGGCCCTGGGCCTGCTGCGCGCCTTCACCGAAGCGGGGGTCAGGGTGCCCGACGACGTCTCCGTGGTGGGCTTCGACGACCAGCCGGAGGCGGGGTACTTTACGCCTCCGCTGACCACCGTCCGCCAGGACTTCGAGGAGCTGGGACGCCGCTGCATGGACATCATGCTAAAGGAGATCGAGTCCGGCGCCGCCGTGAGCTCCACCGTGGTTCCGCCTGAACTGATCCTGCGCGCCAGCACGGCCGCCCCCGCTTAACCGGGCAGCTTTAGCGGCCCGCACAAGGAGCCCAAAAAATATCTCCATGAATCTGCATCCAAATCCGGGGTTGCGCCGGTAGTAGGAGTGTCAGCAAAAAACGCCCGGCAGCCGGGCCGTTCAAGGAGATGGACATGCGCAACAAAATCTTCACCGCAGGTGCCGGTGCAGCAGCCATTGCAGCCGCAATCGCTCTGGCCGGTCCGGCCCACGCAGCAGACGGGGACGCCCAGCTGTCCGTGCTGCACGGTGTTCCCGGACTGACCGTGGATGTGTGGGTCAACGGTGACCGCACCCTGGATGACTTCGCCCCCGGAGCCCTTGCCGGGCCGCTGGCCCTGCCGGCCGGCACCTACGAGATCGCCATCACGGCAGCCGATGCCGCCGACGCCTCCGCGCCCGCCATTGGACCGGTCAGCGTAAACCTGGCTGCAAACGGAAACTACACGGCCGCAGCCCACCTGGGCGCTGACGGCAAGCCCACCGCCAGCCTGTTCACCAACGATGTGTCCCAAATCCCCGCAGGTAAAGGCAAACTGACCGTCCGGCACGCGGCCGCTGCCCCCGCCGTCGATGTCCTGGCAGGCGGCACCGCCGTCATCACCAACCTTGCCAACCCGAACGAAAAGACGCTCACCCTCGATCCCGGCACGGTCCCCGCCGCGGTGGCCGCCGCGGGCACCACCACCCCGGTGATTGGACCGGCGGACGTGGCAGTGGCCGAAGGGACGCACACCATCGTCTACGCCTGGGGCAGCCTGGCCGACCAGAACCTGAAACTCGCCGTCCAGACCATCGAGGGCCTCCATTCCGCACCGGCATCGGTGCCCGGTGCCCTTGACGGTTCCGCGGCTTCCGGTGGAGCCGGCACTGCCGTTGCCACTGCCGGGTTTGGCTTTGCAGCGCTGGCCCTCCTCGCCGGGGCCGTGGGCGTAGCCCGCGCGGTCAACACCCGGCGGGCGCAGCTGTAAAACCGGGGCAGAAACCGGTTGAAGGGCCGAACGCAGGGGCCCGGCCAGCACGGTCGGGCCCCTGCGCCGGACACCAAATAACAAGCAGCAACGGAAGGGAGGCGGCAGGCATGAAGGCAGGCACGACGCCGGCAGCGGAGTACCGCCGTCGCCGTCCGGCAGGTGGGGCGGCAGCAGCGATGGTGGCTGCGGCGGTGATTCTGGCCGGCTGCGGTTCCACCAGTTCCGGCAATTCCGGCAGCGTAAGCGGGCAGGCGGCCCAATCAACGGCTGCCACCATTGTTGCCGATCCCCCGCTTTCCCCACCGGCGCAGGGCTCTGCTGCCCCCAGCGGTCCGGCAGCCGTAACTGTCCCCACCGGACCGGCCGGTTCCCCAGGTCCTGCCGGCCCTTCCACCAGCCCGATCCCGGTCCGGCCTGCCACTCTGCCGGCCGCCGCGGCGGTGCCGGCGCCAACGTCACTGGCCGTGGCGGGCACCGCCATCGACATGCCGGTGGTGGCCGGGGGAGTGTCCGCGGAGGGAGCGATGGAAATACCTGACGCCTTTGACCGCGCGGCCTGGTATAAATTCGGCCCGGCGCCGGGAGCGGCTGAGGGAACCGCCGTCATCGCCGGACACATCGACACGAAGTCGGACCGGGCGCCGTTCTCGGCGCTGAAGTCGCTCGCGGCCGGAACCTTGATCCGGGTGGGACGGGACGGGGCCGTCCCGCTCACCTACCGGGTGGTGGGAGTGGAAATGATGGCAAAGGACAAGTTCGACGGCGGCGCGCTGTTCCGCCGGTCCGGTCCGCACCAACTGAAACTGGTTACCTGCGGCGGCAGATGGCTGGACGAGCGCATGGACTACAGCGACAATGTGATTGTCACCGCAGTTCCTGAATGAGCCGGTTCCTTCATGAGCCCGTTCCTGCATGATTGGTGGCCAGCCAGTAGCTCGTTCGCCGAAGCCGGGAAGGAGTTGCCTGTGACGCTTCCCGGGCACGCTTCCCGCGGGTGGGATGACGCTCTCACCGATTCCTTCCTGGCCGGGGATGAGCACGCGCTGGCAGCGGCCTACCGTGAATTCGCGCCCCTGGTGCACACCCTGGCCCTGCGTTCCCTGCCGGACAGGGCGGCGGCGGACGATGTGACCCAGGAGGTCTTCATCCGGGCCTGGCGCTCGCGGAACACCTTCAACCCGCAGGTGGCAAGGCTGCCTGCGTGGATCGTGGGAATCACGCGGAACGCTATCACCGACGCGCACTCGGCCGCGGCCCGGGAAGCACGAAAGGCCTTCGCGGCGGCCGGAGCCGGCATGGGGGAAGACACCGGCACAGGAACAGAGGCAGCGGAAATGCTGGCGGACCGGCTGCTCCTGGACGGTGAATTGGAGAGGCTGGGCGAGCCGCAGGGGTCCATCATGAAGCTCGCCTTCTACGAGGACCTGACGCACGAGCAGATTTCACGCAAGCTGGGCCTTCCCCTTGGTACGGTCAAGAGCCACATCCGCCGGAGCCTGTCGCATTTACGAAGCAGATTGGAGGTAGACCATGCCGCATCTTGATCCGGAACAGTTGAGCCTCCTTGCGCTCTATGACGGCTGGGAGGACCCGGCCGGCCGGGAGCACCTTGCTGCCTGCCCCGAATGCGCCGCCGACTACGCCGCCCTGCGCCGCACCGTGGATGCGGTGAAGACAACCCCTGACACCAGCCGCTTGACCGTCCCCGGACCGCAGGTATGGGCTGGAATCCACCGGGAACTGGGTCTGTCCGAGTCGGTGCGGGAGGATCCGCTGTCCCCGGACTCGGCCAAGGGCGCGGCCGAGGGTGCGGCCAAGGAAACCCCCGCAGCCCCTGCCGTTAAGCCGGCACCTGCGCACGTGCCGCCGTCGAACGTGGTTCCCCTGCGCCGCCGCCGGACCTGGTGGCAGCGCCCCGGCACTTGGGTGGCAGCTGCCGCGGCAGCCGTCCTGGTGATTGTTGGCGCCGTGTTGACGGTGACCCGTCCGCCCCAGCCCCAGCAGCTGGCCGCTGCCCAGCTGACACCGCTGGCCCAGCACTCCGCCGCAGGATCGGCCAAGGTGGTGACGGCCGGCGACGGGTCCCGCAACCTGGAAATCAACCTGGACAAGGATGAGGCCAAGGGCTACCAGGAGGTGTGGCTGATCGCCCCGGACCTTTCCCGGCTGGTCAGCCTGGGCGTCATGAACTCCACATCCGGAACCTTCCAGGTGCCCGCGGGCCTGGACCTCTCCCAGTACCCGGTGGTGGATGTGTCAGACGAGCCCATGGACGGCAACCCGGCGCATTCCAGCGTGAGCATCGCCAGGGGCACGCTTACGTCCTGACGGGAGCCTGCCTCCGGCGCAGTGCCCGGGCCCACCGGCTGAGCCTGTTCCACCCCACCACAGTGGCGGCGGTAAGGAGTGCCGCGCCGGCATGCAGATACAGCATCAGGTGCAGCGAGTGGGTTGCCGGGGAGGTGGGCGACGACGGGGCGTCCGGAGTGGGCGGCCCGCCATGGTCGTGGCCCGGCAACGGGACGGCACTGGCCGTGGCGAAGGCGGCGAAGGCCAGGTGCAGCAATTGCTGCGCGGCAGCGGCCGCCACCAGGACTGCCCAGCCGGGAAGCTGCGCCGACGCCGGCCGGTTCCGCCGCAGGGCAAGTCGCTCCAGGACCACCGCCGCCAGGCTGAGCAACGCTGCCAGCGCCGCAACAATGGCGGCTGCGGGCGGCTGGCCCCCACCTGCAAGATGGGCAGCCAGTCCCGGGAGGGTGGCGAGTGGTCCGGCGAGCCAGCTGGGGGCGCTGATGAGGGCACGCCGGCCGTCCGGCTCTTCGCCTTCCATCCGTGCGCCCCCTCCCGCTGCTTGGTCCTGGTTCTCCCCTACCCAATCGGGCCGGCGTCAACCGTGAACCGCGTCAGCGGCCGAAGTGTGAGCGCGGTGCACCTTCCGGCAGCCGGTCCAGCAGCTCTTCTGCCACCTTGCGCACCTTGATGTTCCGGTGGCTCGACGCCTTTGCGAGGATGGAGAAGGCCTCCTCGTAGGAGCATCTGTTCTGCGCCATGATCACGCCGCAGGCAACGTTGATGGACGTGCGGCTGTCCAGGGCCGAGCGGAGGTCGGTGGCCAGCGAGCGGGCGGCGTGCAGGTTGATTGCCATTTGCAGGCTCTTGGTTGCCAGTGCCGCGAACGTGCGTGCCTCGGCAATGGCCTGCAGCGGGAAGGCTTTGGAGTCGTGGGCGAAGAAGGCCAGCGCAGCGGCGGACTGGCCCGGCTCGCTGCTGCCGTTGCCCCGGTCATCTGCCGGGAGGTCAGTATCCAGGCGAAGCCGCACGGCCAGGGCGCTGCCGAACCCGGAGAGCTGCAGCTGTGCGGAGTAGTTCTGCCACCGGAAGTCCCCGTTCCGCTGGAGCACCGCAACCGGGTGCCCGCCGGACATCACGTCGGTGACCGGGCCCTCGGCCATGTCCCGTTCCCAGTCCAGCAGGCGCTCCACTTCAACGGTGGTGCCCGTAACGGCAGGCGTCCGTTTGGGCTGGTGCAGCACCAGGCCGCAGCCGACGTCGATCCCGGCCGTGGCGGCCACATGCCCGGCTGACGCAGCCACCAGCAGGTCGAGGGATTCGGAGAGGGTTTGCGCGCCGTTGACCAGGTCCAGCACGAGGGCCGGGTTCCGGGGCGCACCGCGTTCCTGGCCTGCGGGCTCCGGATGGGGCACGCGCAGCCTGCGGGCGCCCGCAGGGTGGGGAGGGCCGGCGACGGCTGGGGGAGAGCCCTTGGTCTCGAAGGACTCCTCGTCGCCGGCCCCGCTTGATACCCGTGTCCTATGGACCGGGAAGCCTGGGTTTACCTGTCGTGCATGCATTGCCAGTCTCACACCCCCTAGTGAGCCAAGTACCGCCGAAGCAGAACAGGTCTTGTCTCTGTGAAAAACCTAATTGCCGTCCAGCCTCCGGTGGATGCGTATCCAGTACCTGTTTTTTCGATTAGGTAGTACTTGGCCCTGCACGCTGTGGCACCGCTTTGGATTGTTGCCGCAGGTGAGCGCCGCCTGGGACTGCAATCCAAGGCAGCGGCAGCGCTGCGCCGCGGCGGAAGAAAACACTTGACTCACGGCACGGGGCCCTCAACAATATTTCTATAACGTTGTAAAAACCGAGCCGAGGATGCTTTCGTGACCCAGCCAGAACCCGCCGCAGCAAAAATCACCGTTGACCCGTCGTTCACCGTGGGGCCCGTCCGCCGTCGTACTTTCGGTGCCTTTGTTGAGCACCTTGGCCGGTGCGTGTACACCGGCATCTTTGAACCGGACCACCCGGATGCTGACGGCGACGGCTTCCGCAGGGATGTCCTTGAGCTCACCCGTGAACTGGGAGTGTCCACCGTCCGGTACCCGGGCGGGAACTTCGTGTCCGGCTACCGCTGGGAGGACGGCGTAGGCCCGGTGGACCAGCGGCCCGTGCGCCTGGACCTCGCCTGGCATTCCACCGATCCCAACACCGTGGGCGTGGACGAGTTCGCCAAGTGGTCCGCCAAGGCCGGCGTGGAACCCATGATGGCGGTGAACCTGGGCACCCGCGGGGTCCAGGAGGCGCTGGACCTTCTCGAGTACTGCAACATCGACGGCGGCACCGCCCTTTCCGGACAGCGGCGCGCAAATGCGGCCGCCGACGCCTACGGCATCCGGATGTGGTGCCTTGGCAACGAAATGGACGGCCCCTGGCAGATCGGGCATAAGAATGCCCTGGAATACGGGCGCCTGGCCGCGGACACCGCCCGAGCCATGCGCATGGTGGAACCGGACCTGGAGCTGGTGGCCTGCGGCAGCTCCGGGCCCACCATGCCCACCTTCGGTGAGTGGGAGCGCGTTGTCCTGGCCGAGACCTACGAGCTGGTGGACCTGATCTCGGCGCACCAGTATTTCGAGGACTTCGGCGACCTGCAGGAGCACCTCGCCGCCGGACACAAGATGGACGCGTTCATCCATGACATCGTCAGCCACATCGACCACGTGAAGTCGGTGAAGAAGTCCACCAAGCAGGTGAACATCTCCTTCGACGAGTGGAACGTCTGGCACATGAGCCGCGACGAATCCAAGGTACCCACCGGGAAGGACTGGCCGGTGGCCCCCGTCCTGCTGGAGGACACCTACACGGTGGCAGACGCCGTCGTGGTGGGAGACCTGCTGGTCACGCTGCTCCGGAACACCGACCGTGTCCACTCGGCAAGCCTGGCGCAGCTGGTGAACGTCATCGCACCCATCATGACCGAGCCCGGCGGGCGGGCCTGGAAGCAGACCACCTTCCACCCGTTCGCCCTGACCTCCCGGCACGCTTCCGGCACGGTCCTGCAGCTCGCCGTCGAATCCCCGCTGGTCAGCGGCGGCAAGACAACCGATGTGGCCGCCCTGTCCGCCGTCGCCACCTACGACGCGGACAAGGGCGAGGCCGTGGTGTTCGCCGTCAACCGGTCTGCGGAGAAGGCATTGGCGCTGGATGCAGCCGTGGCGGGACTGGGCGATGTCCGGCTGGTGGAGGCGGTGACCTATGCCAACAAGGACCCGTACTGGAAGGCCAGCGCCGATGATTCCACCTCGGTCCTGCCCACTGAAAACGGCTCCGTGAAGGTGGACGGCGGCCGGCTTACCGCCGAACTCCCCGCCGTTTCCTGGTCCATGATCCGGCTGGCCGTGAACAGCTGACCCACCGGGGCAGCAGGGCGTGGGCATCCTTATGACGACGGCGGCCCGCAGGTGGGAGGATGGACGGCATGGAACTGCACATCACTGGCGATCCCGCCGCGGACAAGTTGTTGAGTGAGGACGACTTCGCCCTGCTGACCGGCATGCTGCTGGACCAGCAGGTGACGATGGAATCGGCCTTCGCCGGTCCCGAGAAGATCCGCAGCCGGGTGGGGTCGCTGAAGCCGGAAGCCATTGCCGCCCAGGACCCCCAGGCGTTCGTGGAGATGTTCAAGGAACGGCCCGCCGTCCACCGGTTCCCGGGTTCCATGGCGGCCCGTGTCCAGGCGTTGGCCGAGGCCGTCCAAAGCGAGTGGGACGGCGACGCTGCTGCCATCTGGACCAAAGGTTCACCGGACGGCGCCGAGGTGCTGCGCCGGCTCAAGGCCCTGCCCGGATTCGGTGAGCAGAAGGCGAAGATTTTCCTGGCGCTCCTGGGCAAGCAGCGCGGCCTCCAGGCGCCCGGATGGCGTGAAGCCGCCGGTCACTACGGCGAGGACGGAAGCTATCTTTCGGTGGCAGACATCGTGGATCCGGAATCCCTGGCAAAGGTGCGGGCCAGCAAGCAGGCTGCCAAAGCGGCGGCGAAAGCAGGAAAAGAACGTTAATGGCAGTCACCATGAACGACGTCGCACGGGCGGCCGGCGTTTCCCTCAAGACCGTTTCCAACGTCCTGAACGACTACGAATTCATCCGGCCGGCCACCAAGCAGCGGGTGCAGGACGCCATCGCGGAGCTGGGCTACGAGGCAAACCTCACTGCCCGCAGCCTCCGGTCCGGCAAGACCTCCATGCTGGGGCTGGTCCTGTCCGATCTCTCCGCCCCGTACTACGCCGAGCTCGCCTCCAAACTGATGAAGGCCGCCTCCCGCCACGGCTACCGTGTGCTGGTGGAGCAGTCCGATGCCGAGCCGGCCGTTGAACTTGGCGCCCTGCAGGGGACGTTCCGGCAACTCACGGACGGCCTGCTGTTCACGCCGCTGGTGGTGGACGCCGAGGCCATTGCCGCGCGGGCCGGCACCAAGCCGCTGGTAATGCTCGGCGAGCACATCATGGATCCCCGCTTTGACCTGGTGACCATGAAGAACGAGGAAGCCGCGGCTGCGCTCACGGCGCACCTGCTGGCCGCCGGCCGCCGTCGCATCGCCGTGATCGGAGCCAATGCCGGGGAATCCGCCGGCAGCGCGGGCCTGCGCCTGAACGGGTACCGGAAGGCGCTGGGGGAGGCGGGCATCCCGTTCGACCCTGCGCTCGTGGCGCCCGCGGAATGGCGGCGCGACACCGGGGCCGCAGCGGTGGCCGGGCTCCTGGAATCGGGCGTGGAATTCGACGCCGTCTTTGGGCTCAATGACGTACTGGCACTCGGTGCACTGCACGAACTGCTGATCCGCGGAATCAAGGTGCCGCAGGATGTGGCCGTGGCCGGCTTTGACGACATCGACGAAGCCCGGTTCGCTTCCCCGTCCCTGACCACCGTCTCTCCGGGAATGAACGAGATCGCCGAACGCTCGATCGGCCTGCTGCTGGACCGGATCGCCGGCCGTGAAACATCCAGCACCGGCGTGCACGTGGAGGCCGGATTCGAGCTGAAAATCCGGGAATCGGCCCCCTAGATTCTGCCTATGCAGGTTTTGCCTGCGCCGCCTGCGGGTACAGAAATGGCACCGGTTCAAGAGACGGAAAGGCGCCCCATGATTGCCCTCCTGGTCATCGACATGCAGAACGCGTTCTTCGAAGCCCCCGAGCTGGCAGCCCAGCAGGAGCGGGTGGTCAGCGAGTGCAACCGCCTGCTGGAGGGGTTCACGGCAGCCGGGCACAAGGCGCTGCTGGTGGGCACCGAACACGAGCGGGACAAATCCACCTGGACCCTCAGCATGCTCGACGACGACCAGGGGTTCATCTTCCGCGGCAGTGAGCAGGCCCAGTCCGTGCCGGGGCTCATCACCGGGGATCTGCCCCAGCTGAACAAAACCAGGGACAGCGCCTTTGTGGGCACCAACCTGCTGGCCCGGCTGCGGAACTGGGGAGCCGACGAGGTGGTGCTCGCCGGCGTTTCCACCCACAACTGCATCGCCCAGACTGCCGCTGACGCCTTTGCGCACAACATCCGCGTGACGTATGCCAAGGACGCCATGGCCTCCGAAGACGACCAGGACGCCGCCGACATGCTCCGCATCCTCTCCACCACCTACCGCCAGCCGGTCCAGTCCAGCGGGGAGATCCTCGGCCGGCTCAATATGTGAGGTCTGCTGGACAGAGCGGCCTGATGCTGCTGAAACCTGGTGGAAACGTGCCGGGTTTACGCTGGACCCCACGCCGTTGGCCGTCGAAGGGAAGTCCATGCATCTGATGCCGCGCGAGCAGGAAAAGCTCATGATTGTGGTGGCCGCGGACCTGGCCCGGCGCCGGCAGTCACGCGGCCTGAAGCTCAATTACCCCGAGGCCGTGGCCATCATCAGTTACGAACTGATCGAGGGCGCCAGGGACGGCAGGACCGTCGCCGACCTCATGAGCTACGGCACCACGCTCCTCAGCCGCGGGGACGTCATGGAGGGTGTGCCGGAGATGATCCACGACGTGCAGATCGAGGCCACTTTCCCCGACGGCACCAAGCTGGTCACCGTCCACAACCCCATCCGCTGAGGAGAGCCGCAATGATTCCAGGCGAGTACGTGCTCCGGCCGGAACCAGTGACCGCGAACGCGGGCAGGGAGGCAATCGAGGTTGCTGTCACCAACACCGGCGACCGGCCCGTGCAGGTGGGTTCCCACTTCCACTTTGCCGAGGCCAACGCCGCACTGTCCTTCGACCGGGACGCCGCCTACGGCCGGCGCCTGGACATTCCCGCTGGGACGGCTGCCCGTTTTGAACCGGGGGACTCCCGGAGCGTGCGGCTGATAGAGCTGGCCGGGCGCCGCGAGGTGTTCGGGCTCAGCAACGCCGTCAATGGAAAGCTCGACGCCGGCACCCGCCCGGGCAGGCTTGCTGCGGAAGGGAACGCCCAGTGAGCTTCGGGATTCCACGCCGGCAGTACGCGGACCTGTACGGGCCCACCACCGGGGACAAAATCCGCCTGGCGGACACCGACCTGTTCCTCGAGATCGAACAAGACCTCACCGTCTACGGCGAAGAAGTGGTGTTCGGCGGCGGCAAGGTGATCCGCGACGGCATGGGCCAGAACGGCCAGGTGGCCAGGGACGACGACGGCCAGGGCGGCACCATCCCGGACACCGTGATCACCAACGCGGTGATCCTGGACTACACCGGCATCTACAAAGCGGACGTCGCCCTGAGGGACGGCCACATCCTCAAGATCGGCAAGGCCGGCAACCCGCAGATCACCGACGGCGTGGACATCGTCATCGGCGCCAGCACGGAAATCATTGCCGGGGAGCGGAAAATCCTCACCGCCGGCGGTATCGACACCCACATCCACTTCATCTCCCCGGACCAAGTGCCCACCGCCCTGGCCAGCGGCATCACCACCATGATCGGCGGCGGCACGGGTCCAGCCGAAGGCACCAAGGCCACCACCGTCACTCCCGGAAAGTGGCACATCCAGCGGATGCTGCAGGCGGCCGAGGGGCTGCCCATGAACATCGGCCTGTTCGGCAAGGGGCACGCCTCCGCCGTCGAACCTTTGGCCGAGCAGATCCGCGCCGGTGCCATCGGACTCAAAGTACACGAGGACTGGGGATCCACCACCTCCTCCATCGACACCTCGCTCAAAGTGGCGGACGAGTACGACGTCCAGGTGGCCATCCACACCGACACCCTGAACGAGTGCGGCTTCGTGGAGGACACCATCCGCGCCATCGACGGCCGCGTCATCCACACCTTCCACACCGAGGGCGCCGGCGGCGGGCACGCACCGGACATCATCAGGATCGCCGGCATGCCCAACGTCCTGCCCGCTTCCACCAACCCCACGCTGCCGTACACGCGCAACACCATCGAAGAGCACCTGGACATGCTCATGGTGTGCCACCACCTGAACCCGGACATCCCGGAGGACGTTGCCTTCGCCGACTCCCGCATCCGCGCCGAGACCATCGCCGCCGAGGACGTCCTGCAGGACCTGGGCATCTTCTCCATCACTTCCTCCGATTCCCAGGCCATGGGCAGGGTGGGCGAGGTGATCACCCGTACCTGGCAGGTGGCGGACAAGATGAAGAAGCAGCGGGGTGTGCTGGAAGACCCCCGGGGGGACAGCGCTGGCGGTGCGCACGGTTCCGAGGGCAGCGACAACTTCCGGCTCAAGCGCTACGTGGCCAAGTACACCATCAACCCGGCCATCGCGCAGGGGATCGCAGACTCCGTCGGATCCGTGGAAGTGGGCAAGTTCGCCGACCTGGTCCTCTGGGATCCCGCGTTCTTCGGCGTCAAACCGGAACTGGTGCTCAAAGGCGGCCAAATCGCCTACGCCCTCATGGGGGACGCCAACGCCTCCATCCCCACCCCGCAGCCCCGCACCATGCGGCCCATGTTCGCCACCTTCGGCAAGGCTGTGCAGCAGTCCTCCATCACCTTCCTGTCCCAGGCCGCGATCAAGGCCGGTGTGCCCGAAGAACTCGGGCTGGAAAAGGTCATCCGGCCCGTCTCCGGCATCCGCACCCTGACCAAAGCGGACCTCAAGTACAACGACGCCACACCCGACATCCAGGTGGACCCGGAAACCTACCAGGTGACCGTCGACGGCGACGACGTCACCTGTGAACCCGCCGACGTCCTGCCCATGGCCCAGCGCTACTTCCTCTTCTGATTTCTTCCAAGCCCCCGGAGTCCCACGTGATCATCGAAAAAGTCCTCGGCAACCTGCACGACCTGCCGGACCCTGAAACCTATGCCGGGCTCCACCGCGAAAAAGTGGTGCTCCCCAGCGCCTCCCTGGTCAAACGCATCCAGCGCGCCACCACCGACCACGGAAAGGAAATCGGCATCCGCCTCCCCGTCGGCTCCGGAGACCTCCGTGACGGCGACATCCTGCACGTCGAAGAGACCAACATGATCGTCGTCTCCGTCCTGCCCACCGACGTCCTGGTCATCACACCCCGCACCCTCCACGAAATGGGCGTCACGGCACACTCCCTCGGCAACCGGCACCTCCAGGCACAGTTCTTCGACTCGTCTTCTGAATATGGAGCCGACGTCATGGTGTGCGCCTACGACCACACCGTCGAGGACTACCTCCGCCACAACTCAGTGCCCTACACCCGCCAGGAACGCGTCCTCCCTGTACCTTTCCGCCATGCTGAGCACAGTCACTAAGGAGGACGACGGCGTGGCGTGGGACGCCGCGAGGGATATGGGGCCGTGCCCGCTTCGCGGTGCCCGCCACGCCGCGGCCCCATATCCCTCGCGTCGCTTGCTTGCCTCACCTTGGGTGCGCCTTTCGTGAGCGGGTATCAGCTGGCGCTGCAGCAATTGGTCGATTCCGCGCTTCCTACCGGGGCCTTTGCGCACTCTCTGGGTTTTGAAAGCTACATCGATCGGGGACTCGTGGTTGATGAGGCTGGTTTTGGGGTTTGGTTGTCCGCCTTCATCTCGCAGTCGCTTACTTACTCGGATGGGTTGGCCATTCGGTTTCTTTATGAGGGTGTGGATCTTGGGGAGTTGGATGCTCTCTTGTCTGCTTCTCTTTTGCCGCGGCAGGTTCGGGAGGCCTCCCTCAAGATGGGGTCGCGGCTGCTCGAGATCGGCGGGGAGGTCTTTCCGTCTCCTGCGCTGGAACTGTACCGGGACCTGGTGACCAGCGGGCGGGCTGCCGGGCACCAGCCGCTCGCGTTCGCCGCCGTCGCCCGCTCCCTCGGCGTGCCCCAGCAGGAGGCGCTCGCCGCGTACCTTTTCGCCACCGTTACCACCCTGACGCAGAATGCCGTCCGCGCCATCCCGCTGGGTCAGAACGCAGGCCAGCGGGTGCTGCGAAAAGCGCACGACGACGTCGCTGCCGCCATCGAAGTGATCGCCCACCTCACGCCGGACGACCTTGGCGCCGTCAGCCCCGGACTCGAAATTTCGCAAATGCGGCACGAACGTCAACGTGCCCGGATGTTCATGAGCTAACTGGCTTTTATCTCAAGGAGGACACATGTCTGAACCCATCAAGATCGGCATCGGCGGACCCGTCGGCGCCGGCAAAACCCAACTCGTGGAGCGGCTCACCCGGCACATGAGCGGTGACATCTCCATGGCCGCCATCACCAACGACATCTACACCATCGAGGACGCCAAAATCCTCGCCGCCAACGGCATCCTCCCCGTGGACCGGATCATTGGTGTCGAAACCGGCGGCTGCCCGCACACCGCCATCCGCGAAGACACCTCCATGAACACCGCCGCCATCGAGGAGCTCAAGGCACGGCATCCTGACCTGCAGGTCATCTTCGTCGAATCCGGCGGCGACAACCTCTCCGCCACCTTCAGCCCCGAACTCGTGGACTTCTCCATCTACATCATCGACGTGGCCCAAGGCGAAAAAATCCCCCGCAAAGCCGGCCAGGGCATGATCAAGTCCGACCTCTTCATGATCAACAAAACCGACCTCGCACCCCACGTCGGCGCGGACCTCACTGTCATGGAACGGGATTCCCGCGAGTTCCGCGGCAACAAGCCCTTCTGCTTCACCAACCTCAAAACCGATGAAGGGCTCGACAAAGTCATCGATTGGATCCGCCGCGACGTCCTGATGCTTGATTTGGCCTCATGAGTACGACGGCGGGAGCGCCACCGGCGGCTACACCGGATGTAAGGGGCCGTGCCCGCTTCGCGGTGCCCGCCACGCCGCGGCCCCTTCCACCCGCGTCCGCTGATCGGCCCCCGATGGGAGAGCTTGAGCTTCGGGTGGCTGTTCGGGGGCAGCGTTCCGTTGCGAGTCACCAGTACCACCGGGGTGCTCTTCGCGTACTCCGGCCTCACTACCTCGATGACTCCGGGCAGGTTTGTTATGTCGTCCTGAATCCTGGCGGGGCTTATCTTGGGGCTGATCTCTTCCTGGTGGATGTGGAAGTCATGGACGGCGCTGATCTGTTGCTGACTACCCAGTCGGCGACGAAGGTTTACCGTACTCCCGGGTCTTTTGCTGAACAGCGGATGGCTGTCCGGCTGGGGGAGGGGGCGCGGCTGGAACTCATGCCGGACCAGCTCATCGCCTACCGTGAGGCCAGCTACCGGCAACGGACCTCCGTGACCCTGCGGCCGTCGTCGAGCATTGTCATGGCGGAAGTTGTGACCCCGGGGTGGTCGCCAGACGGGGCCGCTTTCCGGTACCAGGAAGTCCGGCTGCGGAACGAGATTCGTGTCGAAACCGATCAGGGCACCCAACTGCTGGCGCTGGATAACCTGCTGATCCGGCCGCCGCTCCACGACGTCACCGGGCTCGGTTTCATGGAGGGCTACAGCCACCTGGGGTCGCTGGTGGTGGTGGACGCGCGGGTGGACCAGGCGCTCGCCGACGAACTGCACGGGCTGACCGCAGGCCGCGAAGCATTGACCGGCATCTCCCTGACCCGCACCGTGTCCGGAACCACCGGGCTGGTGCTGCGCAGCCTCTCCAACAGCACCGATGAACTGAACCTGCTGCTCCGATCGTGCACGGATCACCTGCGCGGACGCTGGTACGGGCAGGCCCCGCTGGACCTGAGGAAACACTGATGGCCAGCATCGGCGACCTCTACCGCGGCCGGGACGCACTGCCGCTCCGGACCCGGGTGCTGTTCACCTTCGGTGCCGTCGCCGCGCTCCATGCCGCCGCCGTCGTACTTCTGCTCGCCGGAAACATCACCGGGGCGAGCCACCCGCTGACCTGGGGCCTGGTCCTGACGGCTTACCTTGCGGGCGTAAAGCACAGCTACGACTGGGACCATCTGGCCGCGATCGACAACTCCACGCGCAAGTTCGTGGCCGACCGGCGGGATCCGGTGAGCGTCGGGTTCGCCTTCAGCCTGGGCCACAGTTCGGTGGTGGCCCTGGCAGGCGTGCTGGTGGTTGCCGGTGCATCCATGATGGGCGGGCTGATGCAGGACGGCAGCGCCGGAAATCTGGTCCTGGGCCTGGCAGGCAGCGGTGTGTCCGGGTTGTTCCTGCTTGCCATGGGCCTGTTCAACGGCTCCGCGTTCACGCGTTCGCTTTCCGCCTACCGGCGCTCCCGGGGCGGCGCCGCCGTCGATCCCCGGGACCTGGAGCCGCAGGGCCTGGTGGCGCGGCTCCTCGCCAAGCCCCTGTCCCGGGTGCGCCGGCCGCGGAACATCTACATCATCGGCTTCCTCTTCGGACTGGGGTTCGATACCGCCACCACCATCGGCCTGCTGATGATGGCGACGGCGGCCTCGCTGGCCGGCGTGCCGCCCTTCGCCCTGCTTGCGCTGCCGCTTGGCTTCGCTGCCGCCATGACCCTGTGCGACTCGCTGAACGGAATGGCCATGATGCGGATGTACCGCTCAGCCCTGGACCACCACCAGCGGAAGCTCGGCTTCAACGCGCTGGTCACGGGCATCTCCGCAGCCTCGGCATTGTTCATCGCCGTGATCACCCTGGGCGGGTTCTTCCATGCCGCGTTTGCCCTCGACGACCCGCTGCTTGCGTGGCTCGGATCAATCGACCTGGGCGACGCCGGCCTGTTGCTGGTGGCGCTGCTTCTGGCGGTGTGGGGCGCATCGGCGCTGGCGTCGAGGCAGGCACGGAGCGGATAAGGGCGCGGTGCCGGCATTCACTTCCGGCTCCGCGCCCTGCATCCTTACTGAATGGTCTTCAGCTCCTTCAGCCGAAATCGGCTACATAGCTGGGTACTCCGACGGCGTCCGTTGAGACGGGTGCCCCGGTGTCATTGACCACGTGGTCCAGCGTGCCGGCGCCCAGGTTGACTGTCAGCAGGCTGTGCAGCTTCACGCCCGGCGTGACCGGCACCTCGAAACCGCGGGTTGCGTGGATGGTGGGGTCCACGTTGTTGTACACATAGCTGCCGCCGCCCCACAGTTCGTGGGTTTTGACGGTGTCTGCGATCTTGTAGCCGGCCCAACCCAGGACCCCATCGTGCTGCCAGGCGGCCTGATTGGGGGCGTCGTAGGGCAGTTCATTCTGGAAGAAGATGGTTCTGCCGTTTTCACCGTTCCAGATGACGTTGTACTCCTGGTAGTGCTCCACGAACAGACCCGTGGCAGTGACGTTGTCGCCGTTGATGATGACGCCGTTCCGGCCGGTATTGGTGGTCCAGCCGACGCCGTTACCGTGGTCGGCGCGCCAGGCCCAGATGTGGTCAAGGAGGACGTTGTCGCTGTTGACCTCCAAGCTGACCGAGGCTTTGCCCACGTGGGGTCCGCCGATGCGGAAGAACACGTCGTGGAGCGTGGTGGGGTTGGTGGGATCACTGCGCACGGCAGAGTTGGCGGGGCCGCCCCCTGCGCCCGGGATTGCCTTGCCGATGCGCATCAGGGCAGGGGAGTTGACCTCGCCCGCGTCGACGGTGACCGCAGCGATGTCCACTCCAGGGACATCCGCCACCGTCAGCGGAACCGATCCGTTGACGGCGGTAAGTGTTGCCATTCCGAGCCCGAGCACTACGGTTCCGGCCCTCTTGACCTCGATGCTGTGGTCAATGTCGTAGACCCCGGGGGTCAGGATGAGGTTCTTTCCGCGGGCCAGTTGGGAGTTGATGGCCTGCACTGAATCGCCGGGCTTGGCGATGTAGAAGTCGGCCAAGGGGATGCTGCGGCCCTCCGTCGGACCGTTTTCCCATGTGGTCCCCGCGGAGTCCTGGCGGACGGCTGGCACGAACACGCTGTACTCGCCGGCCGGATCCACGGTCAGGTATGGCTTCTCACGGCTGATCGGGGTGCTGTCCAGCGTGGTGTACGGCGGGTTCGGGAAGGAATCGGCAGGTGCCCCGTTCACGCCCGAGAACACCTGGTTCCAGACTCCGTTGGACCAGCTGCCGATGCTGCTGTCGCGCACCAGGTACTGCTGCTGGGAGCCATTGATGACGGCACCCGTCTTTGAGTCCGCTATGAAGCCGCCGCTGGCGTACTGCGGACCGGCGGTGCAGTAGTCCATCAGGGAGAGGTTGCCGCCGGTGATGTTGACCCTGCGCATGGGGGAGGCCTGGGATGCTGCCCAGAAGTTGGCGGAGCTGCGGCAGCCTTCGAGACCTGTGACGTTGATGGTGAGGTTGGACAGGGAGCGCCAGAAGTTGTTCAGCGCGATGCAGTTGTCCGCGGTGAGGCAGCGGTTGTAGACGTCCACGTGGCCGTTGATGGTGACATCAGTGGGGGCAGCGCCGAGCCCGGCCACCTCGGTGGAGTAGCCCACCTGGACGATCAGCGGCTCTTCGGGAGTGCCGTAGGTGCCGGGTTTGAACAGCAGTGAGTAGCGCTTTGAGCCCATTTCATCGTCCACCTGTTGGGCGGCGATCGCATCAACCGTGGCCTGGATCTGCGCCACCGGCATGCTGGGGTCGAATACGTACGTATTGGGGCCGAACGGGTTCTGCACTGCCTGGGGTGGAGTTTCCGGCGCGGCGGGTGCCTGCTGTGCTGGTGCCGTGGACGGGGCTGACGGCACGGCGTGCGCCGGAGCGGTCCCGCCGGCGGCGAAAAGTCCAACGAGAAGGGCGGTGGCGGCCGCAACGGTGCCGGGATGACGCCGGCGATCCGCTGGAAGGGGGCCGGATGAATCAGGGCGTAAGGCTAGCGGCATTGCTGGTCCTGTCAGTGGAGGGGCTGGACGACCACGACGGCTGCGACAGGCAGCCGGGGTCGAGTGGTGGGAGCGCTCCCGTCGGGGAAGCCTAGCATCGGGTTTTTGTCTCGGCAAGGGTTTCACGGGAGCGCTCCCACGCGGGAGTGGTGTCGTATTGTCGGTGTAATGAACGAAAAGACCAGCCGCGATGCCCTGGCCGTAGCAGGGCGGACAAGTCCCACCCTGGAGGACCTGGCATCGGCCGCCGGCGTGTCCCGATCCACTGCTTCGCGTGCCATCAACGGCGGATCCAAGGTGAGCCCGGAAGCCCAGGCCGCGGTTGACGCTGCGATCGTGGCGCTGGGCTACACGCCAAACCGTGCGGCGCGAAGCCTGGTCACCCGGCGCACGGGTTCGGTGGCGCTGGTCATCCCCGAGCCGGACGCCCGGGTCATGATGGACCCGTATTTCGCCGCGGTGATCACCGGAGTCAATGAAGCACTCCGGGACACGGACCTGCAGCTGGTCCTGCTCATGTCCCGGGCAGGGGACGACTCCGCACGGACCATCCGCTACCTTCGCGGTGGCCACGTCGACGGTGCGATCGTGGTGTCCCACCACCGCGCCGACGACTGGGTGGAAACCCTGGGCGCCACCGGGTTGCCAACTGTCTTCATCGGCAGGCCGTGGGACACGGCATCCGGGATTCCCTACGTTGACCTCGACAACTTCGAGGGCGGACGACTGGCGGCACGGCACCTGGCGGGCATCGGCCGCACCAGGCTCGGAAGTATCGCCGGCCCCACTGACATGACGGCCGCCGTCGACCGCCTGGACGGATGGCTGCAGGGACTTAGGGAAGCCGGCCTCCAGCCCGGGCCCGTCATCCACGGCGACTTTACGACGGCGGGAGGTGCCGACGCAGCGAAGAGCCTCATGGACGGGACGCCTGGGCTGGACGGCGTGTTCGCTGCATCCGACCTCATGGCGCTTGGCGTCGTGGACACGATGCGCGCCGCGGGTCGTCGCGTTCCGGAGGATGTGGCGGTGGTGGGCTTCGACAACCACGACATCCAGGCGGCAAACGGACTGGGACTCACCACGGTGGCCCATCCCATGGTTGACATGGCGGCAACCGCAGGACGGCTTCTCGCCCGGGCCATTGAGGAGCCGGGGATCGCCCTGGAGTCCGTCATTTATCCGGCGGACCTGGTGGTGCGCGGAAGCACTGCTTCCTGACCGCAGGTACAGACCTTTGCCCAGCGGAGGATTAGGCCGCGATCCCGCCCTTGGCCTTCCGGTGGGTCCGGTGCCTTGCCGGTGCCAGGCGTGAGTGCGCCCCGGCCAGGACCTCGCTGCCGTCAGGCACTGTGCTGTCGGTATCCAAATGGACGCCGTGCTCAATCAGCACGCTGGAACCGATCCGCGAGTGGCTGCCGATGTGCACCCGGTTGCCGATCACGGTGCCCCGGCCGATGCGCACGCCGTCCCCGATCACCGTCCGGTCACCAATGGTCGCGTCCCGGTCGATCCAGCTGCCATGTCCAATGCGGCAGCCCGAACCCACCCTGGCGCCGTGTTCCACGTAGGTCAGGGCCCCGATCCTGGCGCTCTCCGCCACCGTGGCTCCGGGCGCGATGAGCCCGCCGCCGTTGTCGTGGCGGGCATACCGGGTGACCTTCCCGGCGTCGTCCTCGAATGACACAAACTTTGCCGTCATACCATCCCTCGTTAACGCCGCGGTTATTTACCGCGCAGTAAGTTAACGGGCGGGAACCCGTTGAGATTCCCGGACGGGCACGTGAAAGGGCGGAAGCTACGCCACCAGGTTGGCGGCGGCGGTGTCCATGTGCTCCAGGATGGTCTTGCGTGCCAGGGTGGCATCCCCGGTGTCGATGGCAGCCACGATGTCCTTGTGGCGGTCCACGCTCATGTTGCTGACACCCTTTTCCAGGCCCGCGAACATGATGGACATCCGGATGGAGCCCTCCAGTGATTCCCACGAGTGGAGCAGCGTTTCGTTTCCGGTGAGCCGGCAGAGGGTGCGGTGGAACTCGAGGTCCGATTCGATCCGTTCCTCCAGGGTGCCGTTGGCTGCGGCGTCCATGGCGTCGACGGCCTTGTGCAGGGACTCGGTGACCTGCTGCCGGTCCGGCAGTTCACACAGGGTCCGGGCGGCGAGGGACTCCAGGGCGGCGCGGACGGCGTAGATGTCCCGGATTTCCTTTTCGTCCAGGTGCCGGACCGACAGCCTGCCGCGGGGCCCGGCGGACAGCAGGCCTTCCTGCTCCAGTTGGCGGAGGGCTTCGCGGAGGGTGCCGCGGCTGATCTGCAGCATCTCGGACAGTTCGGTCTCCACCAGGTGCCGCCCGGGCTCCAGCTCGCCACTGGTGATGGCGGTCCGCAGCGCGGAGAGGGCCTGTTCGCGCAGGCTCTTCCTTTCAAGTCCCAGCAGCGGGGCGGTCAGTCCGGCCATGGCTTCTGTCCTCAATGTCATAAGTCGACTGTTTACAGTCGGTAGTGGTTCGATCTTACGGCAGAAAGCACGGCTCCGGCCTAGGACCGGTGCCGTGCTTTCTGCATATCCGGTTTTCCCTACCCGAGTTCGGCGAGCACCTTCGCCACGATCCGGTCCACGGCCAGGCCGTAGCGGTCGTGCAGGGTGGGCAGTGCGCCGGCATCCAGGAACTGGTCCGGCAGTGCCACCGGCACCACGCGCTTGCCCACGCCCGCAGTCACGACGGCGGAGGCAACGGTTTCGAACAGGCCGCCCACCACGGAGTGGTTCTCCAGGGTGACGGCCAGCCGGTCCGTGTTGATCTCGGCCAGGACGGTTTCGGCGTCGAACGGCTTGATGGTTGGGGTGTGCACGACGGCGACATCCACGTTGTGTGCCGCCAGCGCCTTTGCTGCCTGGAGGGCGCGCATGGTCATCAGGCCGGAGGAGATGAACACGACGTCGTTGCCGCCGCGCAGGACCTTGGCCTTGCCGAGCTCGAACGTGTAGCCGTACTCGTCCAGGACGGTGGGCACGTTGCCGCGCAGCAGGCGAAGGTAGGTGGGTCCTTCGGAGGCCGCGAGCTGGGGCACTGCCTGCTCGATGTCCACCGAGTCGCAGGGGTCCACGATGGTCAGGTTGGGCATGCCGCGGAAGATCGCCATGTCCTCCGTGGCCTGGTGGCTGGGGCCGTACCCCGTGGTCAGGCCGGGCAGCCCGCCCACGATGTTCACGTTCAGGTTTGGCTCGGCAGCGTCCAGGCAGAGGAAGTCGTAGGCGCGGCGGGCTGCGAACACCGAGTAGGTGGACGCGAACGGCACCAGCCCGGTCTCGGCCAGGCCGGCGGCGGCACCGAAGAGCAGCTGCTCGGCCATGCCCATTTGGAAGAACCGCTCCGGGAAGGCTTTGGCGAAGATGTGCATGTCCGTGTACTTGCCCAGGTCCGCGGTGAGGCCAACGATCTTGTCGTTCTCCTGCGCGGCCTTGACCAGGGCGTGCCCGAACGGCGCCGAGGACGTCTTCTGCCCCGGGTCTGCGAAGGACGCGATCATGGCCGACGTCTTCAGCTTCGGCTTGGCCGCTGTGGTGGTGGCTGCAGGTGCCGAAGCGGCCTTGGTGGTGGTGCTCATGCTGAAGCCTTTCCTTCATAACCGGCGGTGAGCTGCTCGCGGCAGACCTGCCATTCGTGTTCTTCAATGCGCATGAAGTGCGCCTTTTCGCGGTTTTCCAGCAGCGGGACGCCGCGGCCCACCTTGGTGTCGCACAGGATCACGGAGGGACGTCCGACGGCGGCGGCCTGGGCAGCTGCGTTGTCGAACGCTGCCAGCAGCGCGCCGACGTCGTTCCCGTCCACCCGCTGGGTGTACCAGCCGAACGATTCCCACTTCTCGGTGACGGGTTCGGTGCGGAGCACGGTGTCCGTCTTGCCGTCCGCCTGCAGGGCGTTGATGTCCACCATGGCGGTGAGGTTGCCCAGCTGGTGGTGGTGTGCGCCCATGGCGGCTTCCCAGTTGGAGCCCTCGTCCAGCTCACCGTCAGAGAGGAAGTTGAACACCCGGGCACTGGAGCCTTGGTAGCGCAGGCCCAAAGCCATGCCGACGGCGATGGTCAGGCCGTGCCCCAGCGAACCGCCGGAGATTTCCATGCCGGGGGTGTAGGTGGACATCCCCGACATCGGCAGCCGCGAGTCGTCCGATCCGTAGGTTTCCAGCTCGTTCACCGGGACGATGCCGGCCTCCGCGAGGGCGGCGTAGTGGCCGATGGCGTAGTGGCCGGTGGAGAGGAGGAAACGGTCGCGGCCCTCCCAGTGCGGGTCCTCGGCGCGGAAATTCAGCTGGTCCCCGTAGACGGTGGCGAGCATGTCCGCGGCGCCCAGGGCCTGGCCCACGTATCCCTGGCCCTGGACCTCGCCCATGTTCAGGGCGTGGTGCCGGATCCGGTAGGCGGCGGCGCTGATCTTGTCCACACGTTCCGGGGTCACTGCGGTCTGCAGCATTCGTCCCTGCGGGGCGGCGTCCTGGACGGTTTCTGTAGGCATTACTGGCTCCGTGATCGTTTGGTGCGTGACGTTATTCAGGCGTTGACGGTGTTGGGGGTGCTTTTGGTGGCTTCGTCTGCCAGCTCGCGCTCCCGCTTGCCCCAGGTTTCCCGGGTGGCGACGGCGGCCCAGAGCCCGATCAGGGCGTAGGTGCCGAAGAGCAGTGCCGGGCCCATCCAGCCAAAGCTGACGAACAGAAGGGTGGTGATGAACGGGGTGAAACCGGACACCATGGCGGAGATCTGGTAGGCCAGGCTGGCGCCGGAGGCCCGGGTCTTGGCCTGGAAGAGCTCGGGGAACCAAGCGCCCTGGGCGCCGGCCAGGGAGTTCTGGCAGACCGCGTAGGAGATCACGATGGTGATGATGATGGCGATGAACAGGCCGGTGTTGACCAGCAGGAACATCGGGATCGCGAACAGGGCGGCAAAGGCTGTTGACCAGATGTACAGGGGGCGGCGGCCGATGCGGTCCGTGAGGGCTGCCCACGCCTGGGTGGCGAAGATGCCGATGGCCGAGGCGATGCAGAGGGCGATCAGCGTCTGGCTCTTGTCCGCCAGGTGCTGGCTGTTGAGGTAGGAAATCATGTAGGTGATGGACACTGCGTAGCCGGCAGTTTCGGCGATGCGGAGGCCGATGCCCTTGACGATGTTGCGCCAGTCGGTCTTGATGACCTCCACGATGGGGGCCTTAACGATGGCGCCGCTGTCCTTGACCTCGTCAAAGACCGGGGACTCGGGGACCTTGGAACGGATGATCAGGCCCACGGCCACCAGCAGGATGCTGGCCAGGAACGGAATGCGCCAGGCGAGCTCGCCACCCAGCTGGACGCTGAACAGGAAGGTCAGGTTGGCCAGCAGCAGACCAACGGGGAAGCCGGCCTGGACGATGCCGGTGTACTTGCCCTTGGCCTTCCAGGGTGCGTGCTCGTAGCTCATGAGGATCGCGCCGCCCCATTCCGCGCCGAAGGCCAGACCTTGGACGATGCGGACAAAGACGAGCAGGGCCGGAGCCAGCAGTCCGACTGCCGCGTAGGTGGGGAGCAGGCCGATGGCGAACGTGGCCAGGCCCATCAGGATCAGCGAGGCAACCAGGACGGGCTTGCGGCCCACCTTGTCGCCGAGGTGGCCGCCGATGATGCCGCCCAAGGGACGGGCTGCGAAGCCGACGCCCAGGGTGGCGAAGGAGGCGAGCGTCCCCGTGACGGGGTCGCTTCCGGGGAAGAACGCAGTTCCGAAATACAGTGCGGCAGCGGTGCCGAAGCCGATGAAGTCGTACGTCTCGATCACGGCCCCCACGCCGGATCCGATGGCAACTCGCCTGGCGTCCTTGGTGCCGTGGACCGGACCGCGCATGGTCAGAGCATCTTTGCTCATGGTGGTTCCCTTTCGAAGAGCGGCTAGAGGAGTCCCGCCGCTGTCGACTGTTAACAAATTGATAGGAACCAGTGTGACCCAGATCATTTCCACTGTCAACAGTCGACTTTCAAAGTTGACTGTTGACAGTTAACGAGGTTACTGTGGTCCCCATCACTACTGCTCGGCACGAACCAGAGGATCAATGATGTTCCATTCCAGACTCGGGTGCTCATCCATCAGCTTCCGGCACCAGGACCTGGCCACCGCCCTGCGCACCATGAAGGGGCTGGGCTTCGAGGAGATCGACCTCGGCGCGCTGCCCGGTGTATGCGACCACGTTCCGTACGAACTGACAGAAGCAGCTGTTGACGCTGCGTCCGAGGAAGTTCTGGCCTCGGGCCTGCGGGTCCGGTCCGTAAACGGCGACATCGGGGACCTGAACGCCGTGCTGGATGCCGACGGCGAAGCCGCAAGGCAGCGCCATCTCGACGCCCTGCTCACCCTCACCGCCAATATCGGAGCCAAGGCCCTGGTGCTGCCCTGCGGTGCCCTGCACCACACCCCGGTGCGCACCGTCGAAGAGGACCTGGACCTCGTTGCCGCCCAGCTCATTGGTGCCGGCCGGCACGCTGCCGAGTTCGGCGTCGAACTTTGGACCGAATCCCTGCACTTCCTGCGGTTCTGCTGGAACCTGGAGCGCGCCGGGATGCTTGCCGACCGGCTGGCGGGGACCGGCGTCGGAATCGTCATGGACTTCAGCCACATCGTGGCTTCCGGCGAGGACATCCAGGCGTACCTGGACCGGCACCGCGGCCGCATCAGCCACGTCCACCTGCGCGACGCCGTGCCGGGGAACATCAACCTCAGCATCGGCAACGGGGATGCGGACTTCGCCGGAGGCCTGAAGCGGCTCGCCGCCGACGGCTACACGGGCCACTTTTCCCTGGAACTGGAAACCCGGGACGTCACCAATGACGAGCGCCCGGCCGCCGCCGCCAAGGCGGCAAGCTTCATCACCGACCTCATTTGAACCATCGACTGCTCCGTAACTGCCGTTATGGGCCCTCATAACGGCAGTTACGGAGCAATCGATCCACCCAAACAAGCGATCCACGCACACAATTCAAGGAGCACCACCATGACCACCATCCACCGCACTGCAGTCCTCACCGGAGCCACCTCGGAACGCGGCATCGGCATCACCACCGCCCGCCGTTACGCCCGCGAAGGCTGGGGCATCGTGATCCTGGACCTCGACGGAGAGAAGTCAGCCAAGGTTGCGGCCGAAATCGGCAACGAATTCAACGTCGCCGCCTTCGGCCACGAGATCGACGTTGCCAACGAAGCGTCCGTAACCGCCGCCCAGGCCGCCGTTGCCGCCGAGGTGGCCGCCGGCAACCTCCCGCCCGTCGGTGCCCTGGCCAACATCGCCGGCATTACGTCCCCGGTTCCGTTCCTGGAAACCACCCTTGAGCTGTGGCACAAGGTCATGGACGTCAACGCCACCGGCACCTACCTGGTAACCAAAGCCTTCCTGCCGGACATGATCGAGAACGGGTGGGGCCGCATTGTGAACATGTCCTCCGTGTCCGCCCAGCGCGGCGGCGGCGTCTTCGGCAAGGTTCCCTACTCCGCCGCCAAGGCAGCCATCCTGGGCTTCACCAAGGCCCTGGCGCGCGAGCTGGGCGCCACCGGCGTCACCGTCAACGCCATCACCCCCGGCGCCGTGGACACCAACATCCGCGTGGGCAGCACCGACGAACAGGAAGCCGCCATCAACGCCGGCATCCCGCTGGGCCGCAACGCCACCACGGAAGAAGTTGCCTCCGTGATCACCTTCCTGTCCTCCGAGGACTCGGCCTACCTCACCGGCACCACCATCGATATCAACGGCGGCAGCCACATCCACTAGCAGCCCCCACCAAACCCGCCCCCACCCTGGACGCCGGAGAACCCACCATGACCAAAATCTTCAACGACCCCTCAGAGTTCGCCGAGGAGGCCCTGGCCGGCTTCTGCGACGTCCACTCGGACCTGGTCCGCCAGGTTCCCGGCGGCGCCGTCCGCCGCTACCGGCCGGCACAGCCCAAGGTTGCCGTACTGGCCGGCGGCGGCTCCGGCCACTACCCGGCCTTCGCCGGACTGATCGGCAGCGGCTTCGCCGACGGGGCAGTGGTGGGCAACATCTTCACCTCTCCCTCGGCCCAGCAGGCGTATTCGGTGGCGAAGGCGGCCGAATCCGGGGCCGGCGTGGTCTTCACCTACGGCAACTATGCGGGCGACGTGATGAACTTCGGGATGGCCAGCGAACGCCTGGCCGCCGAGGGCATTGCCGTGGAGAACGTGCTGGTGACGGACGACATCGCCAGCGCCCCGCCGTCGGAATCCGCCAAGCGCCGCGGCATCGCCGGTGACTTCACGGTGTTCAAGGTGATGGGCGCGGCTGCGGAGGGTGGCGCGGACCTGGCCGAGGTGGTCCGCCTGGGCCGCAAGGCCAACAGCCTGACCCGGACCATCGGCAGCGCGTTTGCCGGCTGCACGTTCCCAGGCGCTGAATCACCGCTGTTTACCCTTCCCGACGGGCAAATGGGCCTGGGCCTTGGAATTCACGGCGAGCCCGGCCTGCACGACACCAACCTGCCGTCGGCCAAAGACCTGGGTCGGGAACTGGTGGAGCGGGTGCTCGCCGAAACGCCGCCGAACGCTGGCAAGCGGATCGCCGTCATCCTCAACGGGCTCGGCTCCACCAAGCATGAGGAGCTGTTCGTCCTTTGGGGCACTGTGGCCCCGCTGCTGCGCGCCGAGGGCTACACGCTGGTCATGCCTGAGGTGGGCGAGCTGGTCACCAGCCTGGACATGGCGGGCGTCTCGCTCACCATCACCTGGCTGGATGAGGAACTTGAACCGCTGTGGACGGCCCCGGCGGAAACTCCCGCCTACCGCCGAGGCAACGCGGCCAGGGAAGCGGCTGGTCCGGATGCCCAGGAAGCGCACGACGGCGGTGCCTCCGCTGCGGCGTTCGTTGCCACTGACCTCTCCCGTGGGTATGCTGCCGCCTGCGTTGCTGCCATTGCAGCCGCCCGCACGTCCCTGCACGACGCCGAGGAACGGCTTGGCCGGATGGACGCCATTGCCGGGGACGGCGACCACGGCCGCGGCATGGTGCGCGGGGTGGATGCAGCTGCGGCAGCAGCGTCGGACGCACTGGGCAGGGGAGCCGGCGCCGGCGACGTGCTGGCCGCCGCCGGCGACGCCTGGGCGGACAAAGCCGGTGGAACCTCCGGCGTCCTGTGGGGAGCGGGACTGCGCGCGTTTGGTGAAACGCTGGGAAACACGTCCGCGCCTGCGCCCAGTGCCCTGGCGGCAGCCGTGACAGCGTTCGCGGACCGGATCGTCCAGCTGGGCAAAGCCGAGACCGGCGACAAGACCATGGTGGACGCCCTGCTGCCCTTCGCCGCCGGATTCAAGCGAGCTGTGGCTGACGGCGT
This sequence comes from Arthrobacter sp. Soil764, assembly GCF_001428075.1. GTDB lineage: Bacteria > Actinomycetota > Actinomycetes > Actinomycetales > Micrococcaceae > Arthrobacter. The sequence continues at coordinate 86,652 of NZ_LMSI01000024.1, forward strand.
GGATCCGGACCGGGCCTGGCAGGACGCCGCACGTGAGGCGGCCACCGCGGCGGAAGCCACCGCTGACCTCCTTCCCCTCAAGGGCCGGGCCCGCCCCCTGGCGGAGAAGAGCCTGGGCACGGCGGACCCTGGTGCCACGTCGCTGGCGATGGTCTTCGCCGTCATGGGGCCGCATTTCACCATCACCGCTGCTGTACGGAACGCAGAAGGCATGGTGCCCGCCGCGGCACCGGCGGGAGCAAAGTAATGACAACGGAAGGACAATCAATGGGACTGCGGCTCATTGTCGGCGCGGACGAGGCCGGCGTGGACTACAAGGACAAGGTGCTGGCGGACCTGCGGCAGGATCCGCGGATCAGCGAAGTCATCGATATCGGGGTCAACCGAAGTGACGCCCCGGACGACTTCACCAGGCCCTACCCTTACGTGGGCATCACGGCCGGGGAGATGATCCGGGACGGCAAGGCGGACCGGGCCATCCTCTTCTGCGGTACCGGAATCGGCGTGGCGATCGCCGCGAACAAGGTGGACGGCATCCGGGCCACCGCCGCCCACGACTCCTTCTCCGTGGAGCGTTCCATCCTGTCCAACGACTGCCAGGTGCTCACCATGGGCCAGCGCGTGGTGGGCATCGAACTCGCCCGGCGCCTGGCAAAGGAATGGATCGGCTACACGTTCGATCCGTCGTCGGCCTCTGCCGGCAAGGTGAAGGTCCTCACCGATTTCGAGGGCTGCTAGCACCCGGCCGCAAAGGGGGAACCATGAAGCCGTACCCCTCCCAGGACTGGAGCCGCCTGATCGGCGTTCCGGTGGAGATCCGCAAGGACTTGCAGGTTGTCCGGACCGGCGTGGTGGATGACGCCATGCGGGATCCGGCGGTCCTGTGGCTCGCCGCCGACGCCGGGGCCGGAAGGGCATTGTTTGCCGCCGCCGAGGGCTACGAGGCATGGATCCGGCCGCAGGAGCTGGGCGGAAAACTGTGCTTCAAAATGGCTGCCGCCCAGCTGCAAGGTGCTCCTAGACTGGGGTGATGATCACAGTCACCGGAAGTGTGGAAACCAACCTGTCCGCGGAGAAGGCCTTTGCCTTCATGAGTGAGTTTGAGAACACCAGCAAGTGGGACCCCAACACCCCCGTTATGGACAAGCTCACCCCGGGGCCGGTGGCCGTGGGGCACAAGTACCATGCCGAGTCGGAGTTCAGGGGAAAGCGCCAGACCCTGGTCTACGAGGTCATCGAGCTGACCGACAACCACATCAAGCTGCGCGGCGAGAACAAGACCGTCACGGCTTTCGATTCGATCGACGTCAGCCCCAACGGGACCGGCTCGGTGGTGAAGTACACAGCCGAGTTCAGCATCAACGGGCCGGCCAAGATCATTCAGCCGCTGCTGAAGCCTGCCTTCATGTCGCTGCGGGATCCGGCGCTGAACGGGATCCGCGACACGCTTAACTCGCTGGCTGCAGCCTGACGGCTTCGAAGAACTCCCGGACCTTCTGCCGGGGGTCGGCTTCCAGCCGGGACTCGCCGTCGAGCATCATGGTGGTGCGCTGCGGTCCGTACTCCGGCCACGCGAGGTGTTCCGTGCCGGGCGTTCCCGTGCCTGCGAACGCCGCCCAGGCCCGGCTCATGGCGTCGCTCAGGGGCTGGGGAGCCTTGGCCCGGGTGAGGAAGGCCGCTTCCGGCGCGTCCAGGTGCCGGAAGACGAAGGGGATGTCCAGGGCGTGGCAGGCTCCCAGCTTCCCGCCCATGGCCGGGCTGCGCCAGGTGAACAGGTACGCGAAGTTCTTTCCGCCGGCAGCCTCCCGGCGGGCGGCCAGCAGCCGGTTGCTGGGCTGGCGGTAGAGGGAGTCTGCGATGGCCGCTTCCAGGAGTTCCTTGCCTGCCGGTTCCCTGCCCAACAGCCGGGTGAGTGCCTCCGCATAACCGGGGGTGGCTTCAGGTGGGACGCCGGCGCCGGACAGTACGGCGCCGGCGCGGTCCGGATAGCCCGGGTCAGACGCGGAGTCCGGGCGCATCTCGACGGCGAACGAGCCCTCGTTCAGGTTGGTGCCGATCAGCAGGTCCACCCCACGGTTGACCCCGTTGCGGACGGCCTCCAGCGGTGGCACCGGCAGCGACGGCGTGCCCACCGTGGGCTGGAACGGCAGCGGAACCGCGAACGACTCCTGCGCAGCACGCCTCTCCAGGGCGGCCTGGGCTTGCAGCAGCCGCTCCACTGGCAGGGTCAGCAGCTCCTTTGCTGAGGAGCCGTCCAAACCGCAGAGTTCAAGGAATGCGGCGGTGATCCGCGCAGATTCCTCCGGTCGGCGGTAACGTTCGGCCGTGCCGCTTTGCATGATGGCCCGGCGGAAGAGTCCTTCCGACGACGGCATGCCCAGCAGGGTGCCGATGGCTGCGGCGCCGGCGGATTCGCCGAAGATGGTCACGTTGTGGGGGTCGCCGCCGAAGGCGCCGACGTTGCGGCGGACCCAGCGCAGGGCCTCCAGTTGGTCCAGCAGGGCAAGGTTGGACGAGTCACTGTAATCCGGCCCCAACAGGTCCGCCAGGTGCAGGAAACCCAGCGCACCCAGCCGGTAGTTGACGGACACCAGCACCACGCCCGCCGCGGCGGCGAGCCGGGCGCCGTCGTGCATTGCATCACTGTTGGCGCCCATGAGGTACGCGCCGCCATGGATCCATACCATCACCGGCCTGGCCGGCCCGTCCGTCCCGGGCGTCCAGACGTTCAGGTTCAGGCAGCCCTCTTCGCCCCAGGAGCGCGGCGTTGAGCCGGGGGGTGCATGGGATTCAGGGTTCTGGGGAGCGGCCGGGCCGGGGGTGGTGCAATCGAGCACGCCGGTCCAGGGCACCACCGGCCTCGGCGGCCGGAAGCGGTTGGCTCCCGACGGCGGTTCCGCGTAGGGGATGCCAAGGAACCGCTCGATGGTGGTCCCGTCAGTCTCGAGGGAGCAACCGCGGACGGATCCGTCCGGGGTGGAGAGGCGCGTCATGGTTGACAGGTTACGACACGGGCGCAGGTAGGCTGGCATCACCGTTCGGCAGTGGGCGGCCACAGTGGTGTGGCTTTTAACTAATGTCCGGGAGGTAAGACGCGTGCTCAACGCCGGCGTCCCTGAAGACGAGGACTTCGCAGACGTTGCCCTGCATATCCAGGAGTCGTTCCTGCAGAACCCCGAGGTTGAGGCGTTCCTCCAGGATCTGGCGTCCTACGCGGCGGGGCGGATCGGCGGCCAGGGGCACGTATGCTCCTGTGAAATCGTGGTGCTGCGGCCCAAGAAACCCGCGACGAGCGCCGGCAGCAACCTCAGTGCACCGCTCATGTCGCAGCTGGAGTTGAGACTCGGCGATGGTCCGGGCACCACGGCCATGCGAACGGCAAAGACAGTGCTGGTTCCGGACCTGCGGCGGGAAGAGCGTTGGCCGGAATACGTCCAGGCCGTCCAGCGGCAGGGTTTCCGCTCGGTGCTGAGCATCCCGGCGTCGCTGGAAGGGGATTCGCAGGGCGTCCTCACGTTCCACTGCTCGCAGCCCCTCACCTTTGGCAGCCAGGGCATCGATGCCGCCGAAGCGTTCGTCCGGCAGGCTTCCAAGGGCCTGGGTCTTGCCCTGCGGATGCTGAAGCTGGAAGAGACCAGGGACGGCATGAGCGCCGCCATGCAGACACGCACGGTGATCGACCTGGCAACCGGTGCCATCATGGCGCAGAACCGCTGCAGCCAGGCAACGGCGTTCAAGCTGCTGCGGGATGCCTCAAGCACCAGGAACATGAAACTCAGGGACGTTGCGGCAGCCGTTGTCGCGTCAGTGGCCGGCGCCGCGGACACCTTCACCTACTTCGACGAGTGAGGGTCTTTCCGCTCCGGGTCCTTCTGCTTCGGGTCGTGCCGTCCCGGCTGCCGCGCGGAAAGGGCAGAGCCGCTCAGGGGAGCCCGGAGCGGCAGGCCCTCCGCAGCGCAATGTTCATTGACAGCCTGCGCCAGCGCATCACGTTCCTTGGCTGAAAGGTCCGTCTGGCCCGAACAGTAGTCCCGGATGACCTGTTCAGAGGCGTCCCCGCCCAGCCCGGCGAACTCCAGCCACAGTTGTGCCAGGTCCAGCCGGTACTCCTTGATGACGGCACCGGTCAGGGCCTGCTGGTCCACGGCATCCATTGCTCATCCTTGCCTTGGTTGCAGTACTACAGTTGCGGTTCGGAACGGCCGGCACGGTGGATGGGCAGAGATTGAAAAGTTTGAGCGGGAATTTGAGGCATCCCTGCCGGGGGACCTTCGCCCCTAGGCAGGAAACTCCGGGACGCGGTCCACTGAAGTGTCTGGAGCAGGCGAGGACAAGAGGAGACAAAGACCATGGGCACATGTGATGTCTGCGGCAACAGCGAGGGCCGCATTTTCACCGTCAGTATGGGAAACCAGTCCGGCACCTTCGACAGCTTCGAATGTGCCATCCACATGATGGCTCCCGCTTGTGAGCACTGCGGCTGCCGGATCCTGGGCCATCCTGTTGAAAGCGAAGCCGGCATCTACTGTTGCCTCCATTGCGCCAGGGAAGCAGGAAATCCCCACCAGGCCGCCAAAGCCGGGCACTCCACGGTGGCCGTGCCGGCGCAGGGGACGTCAACAGGCCAGGGCTAGCCCACATCAGATAGTGCACCAGGAAAAGGAAAACCGTGGCCGGAAACGGAAGCTTCAGGATCGTGGTGGGCGTGGACGGTTCCGAGCAGTCCCGGTCGGCCATGGACTGGGCGATTGAGGAATCCCGGCTCCGCAAGGGTGAGCTCCAGGCGTTGACCGCATGGAGCTTCCCCTACGTCAGTGATGCACTCGGCACCGCTTGGGACTACGAGATCTTCCAGAAGGACGCGCAGGCCATCCTTGAGGCGGAGCTGGAACGCGTCAAGGACCAGGGCGTTGCCATCACAGGAAAGATCGTGGAGGGCAACCCGGCGGCCGCACTTATTGACGCTTCCCGCGACGCGGACCTGGTGGCAGTCGGCTCCCGGGGTCATGGCGGATTCACCGGAATGCTGCTCGGTTCTGTCTCCCACCAGACCATCCACCACGCGCACTGCCCGGTGCTGGTCATCCGCGAACCTGCCGCCGACTAGGGTGTGTCTCCTAAAGCTGTCAGCCAGATGCTAACTGCCCGGAGAACGGCTCCGCCGCGGTAGGTGAGTGCGAGTTTGTCGTAGCGCGTTGCCAGGGCCCGCCACTGCTTGAAGATATTGAAGTTGCGTTCGACGACGTTGCGGCCTTTGTAGTCCTCTTTGTCGAAGGCCGGCGGCCTGCCGCCGGTGGATCCGCGTCGTTTTCGATGACCGATCTGATCGGATGGCTGCGGGATAACCGCTACGATGCCGCGGTTGCGAAGGTGGGTCCGGATCGCCCTGGATGAGTAGGCCTTGTCACCGCGGACACGGTCCGGGCGGGTTCGTGGCCTGCCCGGACCGGCACGGTTGATCTTCAGTTGGTCGATCAGGTGGGTGAACATCGGCGCATCTCCGCCCTGACCGGGGGCGACCAGCAGTACTAATGGCCTGCCTTTGCCGTCGACGAGGGCGTGGATCTTGGTGCTCAGTCCGCCGCGGGAACGGCCGATCGCATGATCGTCTGGTTCATCAAACAGATTCATGTAATTCGACGGGGCCCCCTGTGGTGCGGGGAAGATTGGTGCCGTGCTGGTGGGCGCGGTTCACAGTCGAGTCAACTGAGATCGACCAGTCCACTTCACCGCGGGCATCCGCGACCGTCAGCAGCCCGGCCAGGATTTTGTCCCAGGTTCCGTCACCGCTATAGCGGCGGTGCCGTTTCCAGATCGTCTGCCACGGACCAAACTCGGCTGGCACATCCCGCCAGGCGATGCCGCACCCGTAGCGGTAGATGATGCCCTCCACCACGCGTCGTTCATCCCGGAAGGGACGACCACGGCGACCAGCGGAGGACGGCAGCAACGGCTGAATGCGGCCCACTGCCCATCAGTCAAAACAGAAGTACGAGACACCCATCAAGCATCCCGAACAACTGACCCGGGATTTAGGAGACACGCCCTAGGGGTAGGGAAAAATGGCGCGCGGTACGAGCGGTTGGCGCAGCAGCGGTAGTCTCCGAGTCCTCGTTCGACTGCGAGGAGAGTGTTGCGGCCGTGCCATTCGGGCGAGTATGCCGGAGCGTAAACCCGCTCCGTCGCGAGGACGAAGCCGGTCTAGACGTCGAGTGTTTCGGCTAGAAAGTGTAGCGAGTGTCTGACGTTTCAATCACGAGACCGCCGTTGACCAAGTATGCGGCCCTCCGTGGCTTCGGCAGCTCAACCGTCTGGCCGGTGAAAGACTCTAAATCAAAGACACCGGAGGTTTTCCGGGTGTTGAGAAGGACGTGGCTCCCAACCACCTGCGGGCGATCATAGTAGTCCGCCGGTTGGTAATTGACCGTCTCACCTTCGTTGGCCTGGAAGAACTTCTCTCCGGCCAGTCCAGCGACTCCTCCGGCTGTCTGCTGCAGGATCTGGGGTGACGCGTCGAGATTCCATGAAGCAATCAGGTCACCGCTGAAGGTGATATGCATCAGCAAGCCCGAGTATGCGCCGATGAACAGTCCTTCGCCGCCAACTGCAAGCTGTATGAAATATGCCCAGTCCGGACGGGACATGCCAGAGACGGCAACGCCCTGGAAACTATGCTCCTTCGTTTCTTCGTTCAACCGGAAGGCGGCGACCACTTCACCGGCGAACGTGTAGACGAAGACATGATCGATCACGGATATAGCCAGGAGTCGCTGAGCGATGGAGGCATGAACAGAACGCACGGCAGAGCTTGGCTTCATGCCCCTTTCTCCGAACGCGCGCATCACCTCCCTCACCTCCGGAGCAGAGGCAAGGCTAAATGCGGCTACCTGCCGACCGTCCGTGGTGTAGATGCGGACGTTGACCTCGCTGTCCACGGAAACAACACAATCCCCGTGCGGGTCCGCACGAAGCCTTCCCCAATCCAGTTCAACCGCGCCGACCCGTGCCCCGTCCGGTCCGATGATTTCCGTAGGTACGTACCTCGTTCGATCGGCACGGGTACTGAAACCGGTCTGCAGCCAGACATTGCCTCCGGCCGAAACCGCCTCGGCGGTGCGAGTCCGCTGCGAGCCCTTCGGGAGCGGGGCCTCGACCCGTGAAGCAACAGGCCAGCTTTCCATGGGGTTCTCTGCGTCACTCGGCATTTCGGGGTCTACTGCTCGCCGTCCAGGCACGAGCCCTAGGAGACGTGCCTGAGCCGCTGGCATTCCCTTCCTGAAAGGGACAGGGTCTGCAGAAACAGGAGCCGGCGCGGGGGCAGTGCGGTGGAAGAAGATCTTGGCGCCCTGGGCTTCCACAATCAATTGCCCGGCATCCCGCATTGCCCGCCAGACTGAGCGAAGCCGGACCCGGTCTTCGGGTGAAAAGACCTTGCGGACATCTTTGATGTCGGTGACCTCGTTGGCGGCGACGATCTCACGGATCTTGGCAACGATGTTCAGGTATTCGGCACTGCATGGCTGCGACTCTTCAGAGCTGAAGTGGCCGCAGAAGCTGTCGAGTACTTTCATGCTACCCATGTCGCTGCGGACCGCGGCGAACGCAAAGGCCTCCTGACTGAGGAGGGGGTAGAAAAAGTAGGTGGTGATTCCTTTCTTCCGGTCATAATCGGAGACCTGCTCGTCACGGAGGTTCTGCCAATAGACCGGCATCAGCGTGGGGTCTTTCTCCGCCGCTTGGATCTCGGATGGCATGAGGCTGACGGCGCGGTGAAATGCGGCGCTTGCTGCAGCGGGCTTGGAGGCACTCAGCGCGTTTTGCACGAGCTCCCAAGAGTCCCAGTACGGATGAAGTGTCATTTGATCCCCAGTCGAAGTCACTGGGCCCATTGTGGCAGAAGACATTGAACCAGAGACGTTCCGGCTCTGCTTGGCGAACGAAAAACCTGCTCGGTCGCGTGACGAAACGGGATCTTTCGAAAGGCAGTTTAGAGCAGAGGCAACTGGGCTGCAGACCCAGCGAGGTGGGCAACGGTCCCCGGAAGTCGTAGCCCGTGAAGAACATCCAGCCTGCCACGGCGAGTCCGCCTAGGACAGCAAGCGTGATGACCAGCGCGAGGATCACGGTCTCTTATGCTGCGAGGCGGCTTTTCCCGCTCCGAGCGTCAAGACGGTCGAGGCGGCACTGAGATCCGAGGCTCCCAAGCGAAGACACTGATCGGCGGCGTCCCGCTGCCGGCGGTGGCCTAGGCTGGTGTCGGCGCTAAATCCGCGGGTCACTCCTCGGATAATCGACACAGCAGGCCGGTGAAGATGGGGGACAGCCGTGGGTAGACGAAGCGAAGGGGTTCCTCAGGAGCCGGGCTACGTGAGCCATATGCGGGCGAACAGCTGATCTACCGCAGAGCGGAAAACGGCGAGATGGTGGGCTACACAGCCGCCGAGTACGGTGTTCGCAAGGACGACGGCGGAGGCCTGGTCAAGCCCGTCAACAGTTCTGGGGGGCTGCTGTTCCTGGCGATCCTGATCAGTCTGGCGTTCGGCGGCATGCTCTACGGCATCGTGCAGATGGCACTCACCGACCAATGGGACATCTTCGGCAGAACCTGGTGGATGTATGTAGTGGTCCTCTATCCGCTCTTTGCGGCCTGGACGGGCTACTTCAGCGAGCGTAAGGCCGAGAAGCTCCGCGCTAGCCGGAACCTGCCGAGGCCAGTGGAGTAGAACCACGGAGACTGCCGGCTCGTGACCTCCTGCGCCAAGACGTAACCAAAAGGCAACCGGCGCCCCTGCCGGCACATGTCATGCTGGGCCCATGAAGAGGCTGTATGGCATAGCGCTGAGCCTGCTCCTCGTATCCGGGGCGGCAGGTTGCGCTACGCCCGGTGTGTGTCCGGCCATCGGTTGGAGCAATTCTGTGACGGTGGTTCTGGACGGGCCGGTGGATGCTGTGGCCAAGGTTCAGTTCTGCCCGGGCGGAGTCTGCGCCGTCACTCCACAGCCCACCACAGCCCCGAAATCGACTATCACCCCCACCGACGGTGCCATCCCCGGCCAGGCGGCTACCGCTACACACCTGACACCTGGGACTCAAATGCCAGGGACGATGTACAGCTTCTACACCGGCAGGAAGGTAGATGACCGCACCTGGCAGTTCAGCACCCCCATGACCGCACCGAAGAGCGCCACCGTGCGTGCGCTGAATGCTGAAGGCGATGTACTTGCCGAGCGGGACGTGGAACTGACCTGGACCCGCGTCGGCGGCAGCGCACAATGCGGCGGCCCGTCAACGACCGGACCTATCACCCTGTCCTTGGAGGTAGCCGGCAGGGTTCATCCGTCCGCAGCCCAGGGCCGGGAGTCGGGGGCGGTCTGGGCGAGCCCGGAGGTAATGGGGGCAACCTGAGGGCTCATTCGCCGCCGACCTGGCTGTGAGTCTACGACGGAATCCTTGGCGGAATCTGTATTTCCGGCGGCCATGTAGGGGATCTCTACGCATGTTTCCGTGCAGAGACCCGTTGCCAGCTTGGGAGTTCCCGTGAAGAAGTTCGTTACCCCCGCACTGTTTGCCGTCCTGGCAACGCGTAGCGGGTACGGGACGTGAGTACCGGAACCTTCGCCGTCGGTTTGGTCGCCTGCGCGTCCCGGAAGCTGCAGCGGCCGGCGCCGGCCCGGGACCTCTACGTCTCCCCGCTATTCAAGAAGGCATCGGCCTTCGCCGAGTCGTCCTGCGTCCGCTGGTATGTCCTGTCCGCCAAACATCGCCTGGTCCATCCGGATACGGTGCTCGAGCCCTATGACCAGCGGCTCAGCGGCAGCCGCGCATCCGCAGCCAACCAGGAGTGGGCCGACATGGTCCGGAAGCAGCTGGAGGACGAGCTGAACGGAGTCGAGAACATCACGCTCCTCGCCCTGGCCGGCGAGCAGTACCGGACCATCCTCCGGGACGTCCCCTGGCCCTACGAGGTCCCAATGCAGGGTCTCGGTATTGGCCAGCAGCTCGGCTGGCTGACCAGGAAGCTGGCTGAGGCGTGAGAATAGATAGCTGGATGCCGTGGCGGAGAAGAAGATCGACGAGCATTCCCGCCGGGCCATCAACCGCCAGTACTACAAGCCCGCCCCCGAGAGTCCCGAACACCCGAGACGGCGGAGCTGGTTGTCGCTGCCGATGAACGCGAACGCCGCTAAGCTCCCACTATGGGGAAAACAATCAACGGCAGGGCCTTCGCGGTTGTCGCGGGCCTTTCGGTTGCGGCGATTTCGCTGCTTGCCGCGTGGGTGAATGGCAACATCCCGCTACCAGCTGTCCTCGCCACGTCCCTGATTCTTGGAGTAGCCACATTCCTGGCCACCAACAGGAAGGACGCCAAGAACTCCAGCTAGAGGATCCCCAAGGGGACTAGTGGAAACACGCGGGGGCCCCATCCGTACGGCCTGGGGGGCCGCGACAAATAGCTAAAAGGCAAATGGAAGGAATGGCATGGGGGAGCAAAAGGGCCGAGCGAACAAGCGCGGCAGTACGGCATTCTTACCGCTCGGCCTCGTGTTCCTTGCTTTGGCGGTAGCCATGGTGTTCCTGGGAAACGTAGCCTGGATCGCGTTCTTCACAATGGGCATCACCTTCCTCGTCGTTGGTTTGCAGAATCGCGCGCGGACAGGTCAGCACCGATCCGGGGATACTCCAGGGGGTTGACCCTGAAATTCCCCGCTCCCGCACCAGAGCGGCCATCGCCAATCCAAGTCACAGAGCTGGCCGGGCTGCGGCTCGAGGGCGACAAGAGCGTCGGGGTGAACCGGAAGGTATCTCCGTTCAGGGCCGACGGCAGCATCAACAACCGCACCAGCATCCTTGGCGGCCGGAAAGCCCACATGCGCAACGGCAGACGTGTGAAGGCTTCCCGCAACAAGTACATGTGGTGACCATGAAGGGCGGCCGAGCCGTGTGCGGGGCCGCGAAGTCGCCTAGGTAATCTGCTTGCCGCCGTCGGGAAAGTCACGGAGTATCGCGGCCACGGCGCGGACAGAGGCAGGGTCCTGGGCCCATGGGATTCCGCTGCGGGTGCAGGCGTGAAGGCTCAACACCTCGGAGTCCCGGGCGGCTTCGGTAAGTTCAGCCCACGCCTCCTGCAGGTCCTCGGTTTGGGCCAGCGGGGCATTCGCCTCGCCGGTGCCGGAAAGTTCGGTGGCGGGGCTGCCTGTGGCCTTGGCCCTACGGTGAAAAAGATGCTTGAGGTGCACGCTTGTCTCCTTTCTGATGCTGGCCGGGATGTGCTCGTCTAGGAAGCCGGGATCGTCCAGGAGCCTGCTACGGCCGCACTGCCCTATTCTGCGGTCGTGGGCATGACGTGCCAAGTCGCCGCCCGGCATCAGTCGATTTCCAGAGCTTCGGCCGGCACCAGTCCGCGCCGTTTCATCTCCGCCGAAATGAACATGCCCCGCAGTCCGCTTACGGCGCCGCCGCCGATCCTGTTCAACAGGTAGTCGGGCGGGAACGTGTTGACGAGCCGGGTCTCCAGGGCGTCGTAGTTGATGGTTTTCGAAGCGAAGATCCGGGTCGTGTCCAGGGCGCGGAACGCATCGATAGACATCACCGAATCCTCGACACCGCCCCACAGCAGACGGTCAAACTGCTTGGTCCCGGTCCAGTGCGCCTTGATCCGCTTGCGCATGTCCCACGAGGACTGGCCGATGTAGGCCTGGCGATACTCGTCCAGGACCAGCACGTAAACACCCCATTCTTCGTCCAGGGACTTCAGATCGGTTACCGGCCGAAGGCGCTTGTTCTTTCGCAGCATTTCCGCGAGGGCTTCGTCGAAGGACTCTTGGGGGATCTGGGCGAAGAAGGCCATGTTCAGGTCGAAGTTCTCCAGGGCCATTTCCCTGTGGCGCCGGCAGAACTCGTCGGTGTGGATCGTAAGCGCCGCGTCCTCGTAGTGAGGGGCCAGGAAAGCTCGCATTTGATCGGTGAGCATGTGCTCCGGGATCCGGGTCGACGACTTCTTGTTGACCAGCCCGTACATCTCGCGCGTCAGGCGCTGCCCGTACTTCCCCGGCCGGATCAGCTCCCCGAAGTGTTCAACCGGAGCGCCCGGAAGGTGTTTGGCTGCCATCGCTGTCCGCCGTCTAGCTTGCGACGAAGGGCGAGAGGGACTGGAGGTCGAGGGCCAGGGCTCCCATCTCAGCCGTGGGAGGTCCGGGCTGTTCGGACGGGTCACCGAACCACTTGTGCCAGACTCCGGCAACGGCTTCCGGGGTGATGGGTCCGCCGGCGGCCAGCAGCCGCGCGAAGTCCTCCATCTCCGGGTCGTACTCATCAGCCGGCGCACCCAGGTCCAGGACCCCGAGCAGGTCATGGGTGTTAAGGCACGCCGTCACGGCTTTGCGGAGGCGGGCATCGTCCAAGGTGGTGTCCATGCCGCCAGTCTAGGAGCAATCGGGTCAGCCGTCTCTCACAGGCATTTGTGTGTGCCCTCCTAGGAGAGAAGGACTATTGGGGGAACTTCATGAAAGCACGCTACTTTTTCCGAGCTATCTGGCGGATGTTCGATTTCAAGGGTATGACCAGCCGGGCCGAGTACTTCACGTACGCCGTGACGTCGTTCGTGGTGACCGTGTTCTTGACGCTTGCGGCCGTCAATACCGGCATGGAGTACGACTCCGTCAAGGGGTTCGTCACAGGATGAGTCCCTTCACCGTCCTGCCGCTCGTGGCAGGCAGCCTTTGGTTGGTGCATGCGTGCCTGACCATCGCAGGCAGCCCTGTGCCCCGCTATACCCGCTGGTTCCTTTTCGGCGGGCTGCCGGCCTTGGCTGCGGCGATGATTCTTTCCGGCGGAATGGTGGGGTTTATGTTCGCGCTCATAACCGCGCTGACGTGGCTTGGAATGATCCTCCTGGAGGTCTTCCTGACAGTTGGGATGATGGTTGCACGTGATGCTCCCGCGAAGAGGGCGGTGTGAAAGACCGATCAGGAGGAGCGCACTAGGCGAAAGCGATGCCTCAAGTAAGGGTCCGGGGGACCGGAACCATAGCCTGGATCCTGCTCGTCCTCACCTCGATGGTCCTGATCGGCTACGGGGTATGGCACGCCGGCTGGCATATCTGGCTACCGGCTCCCGTCGAGCAGGAAGAGGTCCGGATCGGTAACCGCTACATCTTCGCCGGCTGCGCCCTGTCCCTCGCGACGGCCGTCTGGTCCGTGAAGGACACGCCTTGGGTACCGATCCTTTTCTTTCAGGTGGCAACCACCGGCAATTCAGGTACCCGAATCTCTTGTAAATGTGACAGCTGAGGTCAATGATCATCTTGTGTCCGGCCAGGACATGAAGCTGCTCAAGGGTGAGCACTGCTTTTTGGGGGGTCCTGCGTGTCTGCTCTGCGCGTTCTTCTGTCCGGTCTTCTTGTGTCCGCCTTGTTGGCCGTAGGTATCACTTTCCCCGCTTATGCCGTAGAGCATGCCCCGGCATCCAAAACCGGGCAGGCGGACACGGCAGCGGTGCTTGCTCCGCCAGATCCCATACCGGCGTCCGAAACCGAGGAACCTGCTTCTTCGGAGGGACCTGTGTCCGGTGTCGAGGGCCCCGGAGACGGGCACATCACGGCCCGCCGCAGCAAGACACAGCAGCCGCTCGCGCCAACTCTGTTGTCCGCAACAACAACAGGCGTCGTCAGCGGCCCCGACGAACTACGGGCAGTGAAGGCCATAGCCGGCCCGAGTAACTGCCAGGACAGCCCCTTGTGGAACGGCGCCTTAGCCCACCTGTGCGGCTACATGTATATCAACCAAGGCTTCGGATACAACAGCCAGGGCCAGTACAACCTCTACTCAGGAGCCCTGGCATTCAAGGCTACCGACGCATGCGGGAACGTCGTCGTCGATTACCAGGATTACGGGATGCTCTACTGGTACCCGTCGGCCGGGACGTGGTCCTGGGACCTGCGCCGGCTCCTGCCATACGATTTGTCCAACGCCTGTGACGGCACCTGGAACATCCACTTCTCTGTAACCCAGACCTTCCCCGACGGCCAAACCCTCTCCGACAGCGTCGACGGGCCCGCAACGGTCAACTCTGACGCCGGGTCTGTCGCGCTTGCCCCTGAGCAGTGCTACGGCGGAGCCCCGGTTCATGCCACTCAGGGTGACCCAGTCGACTCCTTTAGCGGCGCCTTCAACAACCATCTCGGGGCCGACCTTTCCCTGTCCGCCCGGGGCGGCGCTCTTGAGACTTCCCGCAGCTACGCATCCAACGTTGCCCGGGCCAGTGCTTTCGGGCCAGGCTGGTCCTACAACTACGACGCCAGCCTTACCGCGGACGGCACCGGCAAAGTCAGCTACCATGACCCGTCCGGCTCCATTCAGGTGTTCACCCCCAACGGCACAGGCGGCTTCGTCCCGCCCCCGGGCGTCCACAAAACCCTCGCCCCGGTATCGGGCGGAGGGTACACCCTGACCAGCTGGGACCGCTCGGCGCAAACATTTAACAGCGCCGGGCAGCTGACCGCTACCAAGGACCGGAACGGCCAGGGAGCAACCTTCTCTTACAGCGGCTCACAGCTGGCGACGGTTAGCGGTAGCGGAAGGACCCTGACGTTCACGTGGGACCCGACCGGAACGAGGATCACGAAGGTCCCCGGCAACGATGGCCGGGCCGTTCAATACGGGTACGACTCATCATTACGGCTCACCACCTTCACCGACGCCAGAGGCAAGGTCACCACCTACGGCTACGACGGCGGCGGACGTTTGAACTCCATCCGGGATCCGAACGGGAACTACCCGGTTCGTCTCACCTATGACCCCGTCACAGGGCGAGTCAGCCAGCAGCAGGATCCCAATGGCGGAACGACTTTCTTCGCCTGGGACAACGCAACCCAAACAGCAAGCACCACGGACCCCCGGGGACTCGTCTCAAAGGACGTGTACATCAACGGCTACCTGATCCAACAGGTGGACGCAGCGGGCAACTCAACCCGCTACTCCTGGAACAACGACGGGCAACTGCTCCGCGTCTCGAACCCCACCGGCCAGACGACCAGCTTCCGCTATGACAGCAACGGCAACGTTGTAGAGAAGATTTCACCGGACAAAAACTACACCGCCTATTCAGGCAACCCCTCCGAGCGGTACTACTACGACAACAGCAATAATCTGCTGGCCATGACCGATTTCCGCGGCACGACAACCCAGTATTCCTACGACGCCGCAGGTAACCTGGCCACGGTGACCAGACCTGACGTCATCACAGGCTCCGGAACCGTTGCCGCGGTTCAGAACACCTACAACCCTGACGGCACCCTCAAAACCAGCACAGACGCCAACAACCGGGTGACCACCTACGGCTACAACGCCGCCGGGGACCTGACCTCAGTCACAACAGCCGCCGGTCGCACCACCACCTACGGATACGACGCGGCAGGACGGCTCGTTTCAACCGTCAGTCCCCGAGGCAACGTCAGCGGGGCCAACCCCGACGCTTACCGCACGACAAACACACTGAACGAGAACGGCCAGGTCATCGCTAGCCGTGATCCCCTCGGCAACACCACCAGCTCCGCCGTCGATGATGCCGGCCGGCTCACAGCAATGACCGATGCCCGCGGCAGCACCACTACCGCGACTTACCTGCCTGATGGGCATATAAGCACCGTCCAGGGGCCGGATACCCGCTTTGGTCCGGAGCGGTTCACCTACGATGCCGATGGAAACGTCGCAACCAAAACGTCCCCTGCAGGTGTGGTGACTACGTTCACCTACACCGTCACCAACCAGCGCGCTACAGCCAGCTCAACAGGGACGGGGCAATACACGTACGCCTACGATGCTGCAGGCCGCCTGACGTCCCAAACGGCTCCGTCAGGGAGATCCGTTACCTTCTCTCGCAACTCCGTCGGCGCCGTCACGAAAATTTCCTTCAGCGACGGGACAGCACCACTGTCCTACACGTTCGACAACAACGGGAATAGGACCGGACTCACCGACGGGCTCGGGAGCACCGCTTACACCTACAACACGCTGAACCAGCTCACCAAAGCTACCCGCGGCACCGATACTTGGACGTACGCTTTCGACAACACCGGTTCCCTGGTTTCCCGCGCAACCCCGGGTGCCGCCGCCCAGCAGCTCAGCTACGACGCCGATGGGCGCTTGACCAAGGTCATGGCAGGCACCTCGACTCTTGTCTCCTACGCCTATAACGACCCAACCGCTGATACCGTGGCAACCCTGCCCGGGGGCGTCACCCAGACAACGTCAATCGACGCTGCGGGCCGGCCAGCGAAAGTCACCGGGGCGAAGGGCAGCACGATCCTTGCCCAGTCGACCTACCAGCTCGACCCCAACGGCAGCCCGACTACCATCACCGGCCCGACCGGGACCACTGACACCTACACCTACGACGTCTCCAACCGGCTGACCTCGGCCTGCTACGGGACGACGACCTGCACCGGTGCCACCAACTACATCAAGTGGGGTTACGACGCCGACGGGAACCAGCTCACAGAGACCCGCCCCGCAGGGACCACCACCTATAGCTACAACACGACCGGACGCCTGACCGGCAAAACAGGAGCATCCGGCAGCGCCGCCTACACCTATGACGCTGACGGCAACGTCACCAGCGACGGGACCAACAACTACACGTGGAACGCCGCCGGGCAACTGCTGACCGCCGGCGGCGCCAAGCCGACCAAATACACCTACGACGGAGACAACCGACGAACCAGCATCACAAACGGCAACAGTGTCATCAACCCTGTCTGGGATCCGGCCAGCGGCCAGCTCCTCGCCGAGCGCGACGGAAACGGCAAGACGCTCCGCGGATACACCTACGGGACCGGCCTGGTCGGAATGACCGCAGGAACCGCCAGCTACTCCTACCTGACGGACGCTCAAGGGTCAGTACGGGCCGTGGTCGACGCGGCCGGGGCACCTCAATGGAACTACGCTTATGAGCCCTATGGCGTCACGCGGAGCGCCGTCGCCGTGTCGGGCCGTCAGGCTCCCACGAATCCCCGGCAGTATCTTGGGGCATACGTTGACGGGGCGGCATACAACCTCAACGCAAGGCAATACCTGCCGGGAACAGGCCGGTTCCTGTCCACAGACCCGGTGGCAAGCCCAGGGTTGGGGTATGCCTACGGAAGTGCCAATCCTATGGTGTATATGGATCCATTCGGGATGGACGACTTCGAGTGGATCGACATCGTCCATGACGTGAGCACCGGCGTCGCTGCGGCTGCCGGCGCAATCCTCATCGGGTGCACGCTGGCGGTTATCTGCGCAGAAACTGACGTTGTTACTGCCCCGCTGGCCGCCTTCGCCGGGGCTGTCAGCTGGGCAACCGACGACAACACTGGTAAATGCTTCTCCGGCAAGGGCGGGTGTGCGGAAACTGTCATCTTCGGGGCTCTGACTGCTGGCGGATTTGGAGGTCTCAGCACGGTAGCAAGGCTCGGCAAGGCAGCCGAGAGCACAGCGGCATCAGGGATGGCCGGCGTACGGGCCGCGGGCAGGGCAGGTGAAGCGGCAGCCGGGATTGTGAAAAACACGAAGCGGATTCCGTCAGCCACCGGAACGGCCGAATTCAGAATTCCTGATGAGTTGGGTAACGGTATCCTTGGCGAGGTGAAGAACGTCAAGAGCCTCACCTACACGAGCCAGCTTCAGGATTTCGTGGCCTACTCCCAAGCGAACAATCTTCAATTCAACCTCTACGTCCGGCAATCGACCACCTTCTCCGGACCGCTGCAGGGCCAAATCAACGCCGGCACGATCACTCGCGTGCCGTCTCTGGGGCCATGATGGATCTGCTGACTGAGTTGGCCGAGGCAGGCTATCCCGTTGCCTCCGTCTCCGATCTCCGGAACTCAGGACTCCGGTACGCCTCCGCCATCCCGGTCTTGCTGAAGTGGCTGCCGAAGGTCCGGCGGGAGGAGAAGGAAGAGATTGTCCGGGCACTGTCTGTCCCCTGGGCAAAGTCTCTGGCGCTGGACCCGCTCATCAACCTGTTCAAGGCTGACCCTGTCCCGTCAGACCCGATGGGCGAATCGCTGAGATGGGCTGTAGGAAACGCACTGGAGGTGCTCTGGGACGACAGCCGGTTCGATGAACTGGTCGCACTGACAATGGACCGGCGATATGGCATCGCCCGTCAGATGGTGGTGCTGGGGTTGGGCCGGTCCAAACGGCCCGAGGCTGTGGACGTTCTCATCAAACACTTGGACGACGCGGATGTCAGTGGTCATGCGGTAAAGGCCCTCGGGAAGCTTCGCGATCCGCGGGCACGAACAGGCCTTGAGTCGATGACACAGGATGGGCGCACGTGGGTCCGAAAAGCCGCTGAGAAGGCTCTCTCCAGGCTGGGATGAGGCTCTACCAGACCGAGGGGGTGGCCGTGCTTCCCCGAAGTTCAGCGAACACGTACCCGCCCGAGAACTTACGTCGGCTATAGGGCAAAAGAACCGCCAACACGTGCCCCTCCCGGTGCTCCAAAGTGACCCGAATTGCATCGGAAGCGTCTTGAATCCGTACGTCCGCCACCACAGCCACCGCCCGGTAGGAGTCTCTTTGCCCGGCAAGATCGCGAGTGATGGCGTCGATAACGGAAGGTGCCTGTCGCTGCTCGCTGGGCACCTCCGCCATAAACATTTCCTGCTCTCCGCTCATACTTAGGATGACGGCATACGGATAAAACTCGCCTCGCTCCTGAAGACACTGTTGGGCGAAGCCAAGGGCCGGCTGAAGAAGTCCGTCCAGGTCGGCTTGGACTTGCGGAGACGCGGCGTCCCTCCATGAGGTCATTGCTGCAGCCTTCCTTTTACGTGCGGGTCCAGCGCCATATGACACCACCCAAGGCCGGCTAGTCAAGCACGTAGCTCTTCGGATCGGCAGCATTCAACGGGGGGGTGCCAGCCCTCAGCTCCGTTCAGGGCATCTACCTCATAGCCGACACCAGCACCGGCAGGCTGTACGTGGGGAAGGCTGACGCCGCCGAGCGTTTCCTTGGGCCGCTGGAGCGAGTACGCCCGGAATGGCCATGGCGGCAACGTGGCCCTGCGGGAGTTGGCTGCCGCCGACGCCCGGCACCGGCAGCACTTCCAGTTCAGCATCCTGCAGGTCTTCTCGCCGAGCGCGCCGGCCGCGCAGGTCGATGCAGCCGAGACCCATTTCAAGCGGGCACTCCTGACCCGGCAGTTTGGTATGAACCTGAACTTGGTCCGCCCGCACGGCCTTGGAGGCCGCCATATGAGGGTGCAGTGTGGGTCTAGGGCGTGTCTCTTTATTGGCGTAGCCAGATCAGGCATGCGTAAAGGGCGACGCGGCCCGGTAGGTGAGCGGGAACTTGTCGTACCAAGTGGCGATGCCGCGCCATTGCTTGAAGAGGTTGAAGGACTGCTCGACTGCGGCCCGCGCCTTGTAGGCCCCGGCGTCGAAGTTCACCGGGCCACCGCCGCGGGAGCCCCGACGTTTGCGGTTGGCGATCTGGTCCCTGGGTTAGGGGATCACGGCCCTGATCTTCCTGGCCGGCGGCAGTTCCCGGTTGGCCTTCGAGGAGTAGGCCTTGTCCCCGAGCACCGCATCGGGCCGGGTCCTGGCCCGGCCGCCGCCGGCGCGGGGACGCGGACCGCCTTGATGACGTGCGCGAACATCCGTGAGTCCAAGCCCTGGCCGGGCTCGATGAGGAATGCCAGCGGCCAGCCCTTCCCGTCGTAGGCGTGGTGGATCTTCGCAATCAGCCCGCTGAGGGAGCGGTCGACAGCAGGGCACTTGAACGACTCAGGACTCACGCCAGGACTGTCTTCACAATCCCTGAGGATCGCCCGGGTGGTGGAGAATCAGTCCAGGAAACGCTGCGATGAAAGGGCCATGGGGGATGGGCGAAGGAAGACGCTTCAAAGTCGGCGATCTGGTCGAGGCCAAGCACTGGGATAGGGGCGACGTCATCACAGATGGAGTGATCGCCGAGGTTTTTGAGCCCAAAGACGACGATCACTTCAGCAAGCGTTACGCCTACCACGTGGTGCACGCCTGAAACCACCCGCTGCGGAGGGGGGATTTCTTCACTGACCACGAGGTCAAGCCACGCTCTGCGGACGATGCCTGGCGTGCGGGGCATTTCTTCCTTCGCGACTTGGTGGTTGCCGACGACGGAATAAAGTCCTTCAAGGGAGTCGTCGAGAAGTTCGTGGCGGATGGCGACCGGCCCTACAAAGTGCGGGACTCTAAATCGGGGCAGTTCGGTTTCTTCGGCGAGGCACACCTCACACTTGAACACCGGAACCGGGACCCCTACGACGCACCGGAGCGGTTCCAGCTTGGTGACTGGGTGGTTGCTGACGACGGGGAGGTTCGCTTCGTGCATGCCCTGATTGGGCGAACGCCCTCCGATGGCAGCGGTCGTCTCAACCAGACATGGCACTACGTGTATGAAGCCGATGGGTCCGGGGATGTACGCGTGTACAGCGAAGAGCATCTCAGGCCCAGGCGCACCCCCGTGTACCCGGATCTCCGAGACCCCGAAGGACGGTACCCGGACTGGCAGTGGGCCTACTTGGCCCCTAAACGAGCCCGCATCGAAGCTCTCCAGGAAAGCCGCCGGCAGTCGGCAGAAGCAAAGGTAGAGGTACTGCCTAAAGAGTCCAGCCTTTTCAAGCACCTCTACGGTGAACCGCCAAAGCGTCCGATCGTCAGCGGGTTCAGGGGCGTGCTGATGTGGATTGCGGCCGTACCGGTGGCAACCCTCGCTGCCGAATCCCTGGCCCCCGGAGCAGGCCAAACAGTATCGCTGATCCTCGTCGCGAGCTCCGCTGTGCTCGTGCCATGGATCGCCCGTCGGATACCTGACTAGACCACCGGAGCAGCACCAGAGAGTACTGGCACCCTCTCAACACCGCCGGCAAAAACGAGGCGCAGCACCGGCGCGGTGAAACACCCAGGGGCGTTGGTGATGCCCCGCGTGGGGGCGTGACATGAAGAAGACCTCCGGATGGGGTGGTGCTTACGACAGTCATCACGTCTGGCCCGGAGGTCTTCAATGCCTCCTGCCAACGCCGTCGTGACCTCGAAGGGCCGGTTCCGGCTGGCCCGCTGCATCTCGAGGACCGGTGGCTGCTGGCCCGGGCCGCCGAGCAGTCCTTCAACCTCTCGCTCACCTACCGGGCCGGCGTCGACCTTTACGCATGCCTGATGTGGCTCCGCCAATAAAGAGACACGCCCTAGGCCGTCCGGCTTTTTCCGGAAACTCTGGGGACCCAACAACGGACCGTCCGCCGGTATTGCTGGAAGTCGTCGCCGAACCGCTCCGACAGGTCTGCTTCCTCGAGGGGCCGCACGGCGTAGTTCCATACCAGTGAGCCGAGGACCGCGTAGCCGACGACGAGCCACGACTGCAGGATCAGGCCCATGGCGGCTCCCTGGGTAATGCCCGCCACAGCCATGGGATTGCGGATCCAGCGGTAGGGCCCGGCGACGACCAGCCGGTTGGGCATTGCGGAGGGCAGCGGCGTGCCATTACCCAGAGACGACATCACGGCCGCCGACCAGATCCCCAGCGCGCTGGCCAGGACAAGGATGGCGATACCAGTGGGCACCGCAACCGGGGGAAACTCAAGGGCGAGGCCCCAACGCTGTTCGAGGAAGGCCAGGCAGGGCGGCACCAACCCCAGGAAGAAGCCCCAAAAGACGATGAGCTGCCCGAACGTCGCGGCCATGTGGAATCCTGGGCTTCGGCGGCTGCGGGCCGGCCGGAAAGCGAAGGGGCCCCGGATGATCCACTCTGTGGGTATGCGCCCCAGCAAGAGGACGCAGAGCGCGGCAACGGAGCCCGCCGCCGCGGCTCCCATCGCCATTACGCCGAGCCCCGCTTGGGTTGTGACGGTTGCGTAGGTTGCCAGCGCCACGGCAACGGCAACCGTCCACCCGGCGCTAACGACGGCGGCAATGCTGCCGAAGGAGGTCCGGCCGAGGGCGGCTGCGGCTGCCGAGGCCATGACAAACAGGGGGACGTCGAAGGCCGCAACCAGGACGGAGTCCAGGTCCCCGAGCGTAGCCCGGCGTACCGCGGGCGACAGGAACACAGCGGTCCACCAGAGACAGCCGGCGACCGCCTGAAGGGCAAAGTATGCCCTCCCCCACTGGACCAAGCCCCACATGGTCAAGTGCGCCACAGATCCCCCGAATCTTCTGGTGCCGTGAAAGGTACGGCGGGTCCCAGCCTAGCCAACGCAACCCCAGGTAGCCGGAAATGGGAAAGGCCCGGACTCCACAGGGAAGTCCGGGCCACCGGCTGCTTCTAGGCAGGCTGCGGCGCTTCCGCCAGGCTCTGCTGCCGTGCCAGGCTGCCCAGCCAGCGTGCGCTTTCCTTCGGGATCCGCTCCTGCGTGGAGCGGTCGACCGCGATCAGGCCGAACTTGGGCCGGTAGCCGAAGATCCACTCGAAGTTGTCGAACGCCGTCCAGGCGATGTACCCACGCACGTCGATGCCGTCGGCAAGGCAGGAGGCAACGCCGTCGACCGCTGCCTTCAGGTAGTCCACCCGCTGGGTGTCATCCTCCGTGGCAAGGCCGTTCTCGGTGACCATGACGGGGATGCCGGCGATCCGGTGCGCCTCCCGGATGGTCGCTTCCAGGGCCTGCGGGTAAATCTCTTCACCCATCTGGTTGGTGGGAACGCCGCCAGGGGAAGGGGTATGCCCATCCGGGCCGTATACGGTGCGCCCGTAGGTCTGGATGCCCACGAAGTCATCGCCGCGGGAAGCCTCCAGGAAGCGTTCGTTGACGTCGCGGCGCACCCGGCCGGCAATTTCCTCACCGCCGGCGATGGACTGGATGTCCGAATTTGCCAGGGTCCAGCCCACCTGCAGGTCGGGGCGGTGCGCCTTGATGGCTGCCGTGGCTGCCCGGTGTACCGCCACCTTCACCTGGAATCCCGCCTCGGTGGAGCAAAACTGGAAGGGCGCAACAGTGCTGGCGTCAATGCCAAGGCGTTCCGCGGCGGCAGCCCACATGGGCACCGAAGCGCGGTTCTCCGGTGCTTCCCCGCCGATACCGAAGGACTCCAGCAGCCAGGGAAGGTTGGGTTCGTTCAGGGTGCAGGCGACGCCGATCAGGTCACCCAGATGCGCCATCACCCGGTCGCAGTAACGGGCGAAAAGGTCAGGGGTCTCCTGGCCCTCCCAGCCGCCCATCTGAAGCAGCCAGCGCGGTGAGGTGAAGTGGTGGAAGGTGACCACCGGGGTAAGGCCGTGCTCGTGGCACGCCTCCAGCACCCGCTTGTAGTGGTCCAGTTCGGCCACCGAGAAGTGGCCTTTCTCCGGCTCAACCCGGGCCCACTCAATGGAGAAGCGGTAGCTGGTGAAGCCCAGCCCGGCGATCAGGGCGACGTCCTCCCGGTAGCGGTGGTAGTGGTCCACCGCATCGCCGGACGGCTCCGCGAAGATGGTCCCGGGCAGGTGCTCCAGGAACCAGGTATCGCTGTTGACATTGTTGCCTTCCACCTGGTGGCCTGCGGTGGCCACGCCCCAAAGGAAGTCGCGGGGGAACGGGTTGGTCATGGGGTTCCTTTCGTGATGGACGCGTGAAGGCGTCCCAGGCTTCGCTGCCCTGCATCCATCCTGTCGGCCCGCGTGACCGCCGCCACAATACTTTTTCAATCAATGACATTGTCATGTTTGGTGCAGGCGGCCGCGGCCGATTCTGGAAGGGAGCCGGGCACTTCCGGCCCCACTGTTTTCCTTTCCGTTGCAGTCATAGAAGAATGCGAAGGCGCACCACATGAAACTCCTGACCACCACCGCACGCGGCAGCGCTGCCGTCCTGACCGGTGCCCTGTTGGTGGGCTCCCTGGCCGCCTGCGGCGGCGGGTCCAGCCAGGCCGCCGCCAAGGCCGACACCAGCAGCCTGACCCTGGCCATCGACAGTGATTCGGCCTCCTTCGGCTTCGACCCGCTGCGCGTCTCCGCAGCGCAGCGCCAGTTCTTCGAAGGCCTCTACGACAGCCTGATGACGCTCCAGCCGGACGGCTCCGCCGGCCCTGGCCTGGCCAAGGAGTTCAGCTACAACGCGGACAACACGGTCCTGACGCTGACCTTGAAGGACGGCGTGACATTCACGGACGGCTCCAAGCTCGACGCCGACCTGGTTAAGGCCAACCTGGACCGCCGGTCCGACCCTGCCCTGAGTGCCTATTCCGCCGTCGCCAAGGGCGGGGCGCAGGAAATCATGTCAGTGGACGTTGTCAGCCCCACCCAGGTGGCGTTGACCTTCGCCAAACCGCAGCCCGGATTCGAGAAAAACCTGGCCTCCACCACGGGCATGATCGTGGGCAAGAACGGCGTCACTGACACTTCAACCCTGGCCGCCACACCCGACGGTTCCGGCCCGTACACCCTGGACCCCTCCACCGTGAAGGGCAACAAATACGTCCTGGTCAAGAACGACAAGAGCCCGGATGCTTCCAAATACGCCTTCAAGAAGGTTGTGTTCAGCGTGGTCCTGGATCCCCAGGCCCGGGCCAACGCCCTGGTTTCCGGCCAGGCCGACGTCGCCATGCTGACCTCCAACACGGTTGACTTCGCCAAGTCCAAGGGCGTTGGAGTGTCCCAGATCGGCGGCACCGTCAACACCATGATCTCCTTCGACAAGACCGGCAAGACCGCTCCGGCGTTCGGCCAGGAAAAGGTCCGCCAGGCCATCCAGTACGCCATCAACCGCAAGGCCCTGGTGGACGCCCTGCACAAGGGAGACATTCCCGCCTGGAACGCGCTGCCCAAGGATTCGGCCGGCTTCACCAAGGACCTCGAGAACAAGTTTGCGTACAGCCCGGAGAAGGCCAAGAGCCTGCTCGCCGAGGCCGGCTACCCGAACGGCTTTGAGTTCACCATCATTGCCGGCGCCCAAACACAGACGGACCTGCAGGCCGTCCAGAAGGACCTTGCCGCCGTCGGCATCACCATGAACGTGAAGATGGCCGCCTCCACAGACGAAGCGTTCGCCGCCGTCGCCACCACGCCGCTGGGCTACGCGCCGCTGAACTGGGACAACCCCGTGGGTGTGATGTACGGGGCCATCCTGAACGGCTTCACCAACGTCCAGAAGGCCACCGACGACCAGCTGAGCGCCGCCACCGGTGAGCTGGCCGCAGCCAAGGGTGACGCAGCCGTCAAAGCAGCCGCAACCAAGCTGAACACCCGGCTGGTGGAGTCTGGCTGGATGATCCCGCTGTACGAGGCGCTGACCAACCAGGGCTACAACACCAAAAAGGTTGCCCAGGTGAAGTTCGCCGGCACTAACGCCTACCCGCTCCTGTCGTCCTACACCCCGGCCAGCTAACACCACGTTCCATCCCGCCGGGCCCTCCAACAGGAGGGCCCGGCGCGACGGCACATGACCGATGGAGGTCACCATGGCACTATTCATCACTAAGCGCCTGCTGATGGCGCTGGCCACCGTGCTGGTGGTTGCGGTGCTGGCATTCCTGCTGGTGCACGCCATGCCGGGCAGCCCGGGGGCCATTTCCCTCGGCGCCGGCGCCTCCCAGGAAGCCATCGACGAGGTCAACCAGCGCCTGGGCTGGAACGATCCGCTGTTCACGCAATTCTTCAGCTGGCTCGGGTCAGCGGTCCAGGGCGACCTGGGCATCTCCCTCATCGACGGCCGATCGGTCAGCGCAGACCTTGCCAGCCGCCTGCCGGTTACGGCCTCCCTTGCTGCCGGAGCCACCGTCCTCAGTGCAGTCCTGGGCATCGCCTTGGGCGTTACCGCCGCTGTCCGCGGCGGCCTGCTGGACCAGGTGATCGGCGGCTTCGTGGGCCTCCTCGTTGCCCTGCCGGCGTTCTGGGTGGGCGTGATCTTCGTGTACCTGTTCGCCGTCCAGTCCTCCATCTTCCCGGCCACCGGCTACGTGCCGTTCGAGGTCTCACCGCAGGACTGGGCCTTGTCCCTGGCGCTGCCGGTGATCACCCTCGCCGTGGGCGGCGCGGCCTTCATCGCCCGCCAGACCCGGGCCTCCATGCTGGAGGCGCTGCAGCAGGAACACATCCGCACGCTGCGCGCCACCGCCACCCCCACCTGGAAGATCCTCTACGTCCACGCCCTGCGCTACGCCAGCCTGCCCATCGTGGCCGGCATCGCGCTGCAGTTCATCGGCCTGTTCGGCGGTTCCGTCATCGCGGAGCAGCTGTTCGCCATGCCCGGACTGGGCCAGGCCGTCCAGACCTCCGTCAGCACCCACGACGCTCCCGCCGTCCAGGGCGTGGTGGTGATCGCCACCGTGGTGGTGGTCGCCGTCAACCTGGTGCTGGAGCTGGCCACCAAGTTCCTCGACCCGAAGTTGCGTGCCTCATGATCCCAACAGTTGCCCCGGCCCCCGCCGACGCGGACCAGGCAGGAACTACGACGCCGGCAGGAACGCCCGCGCGCAATGCCGGCAAAGCGGCTATCACCAAATTCTCCCGGCACCGGCTGTTCACCTCACCGGGCGCCGTGGCCGGACTGATCTGGCTCGCGGCCATCGTCATCGCATCACTGACCGCTCCGCTCTGGCTGCCCTTCAAGACCGAGGACCAGGATTTCACCGCGGTCCTTTCCGGCCCCACCGCCGCCCATTGGCTGGGCACCGACGAACTGGGCCGGGACATCCTCAGCCGCATCTTCGCCGCTGCCGCCGGAACCTTGGGGACGTCGATGCTCACGGTGATTGTCGGCGTCGGGCTTGGGACTGTCCTGGCCATGCTCGCCGCCGGAGCCGGCACGCGGACCGAAGCCGTGATCAGCAGGGTCACCGAAATCATGATGTCCCTGCCGGGAACCGTGATCATCCTGGCCGTCATTGGCGCCGTGGGAACCAACATCCCGGTGGTCATGGCCATCCTGGGCATCCTGATGTCCGCAGGCATCTACCGCGTGATCCTGGGCCAGGCCAAGTCCCTGCAGTCCCAGCTCTACGTTGATGCAGCCAAGGTGGACGGCGTCGGCCCGCTGCGGATCAGCCTCCGCCACGTCCTGCCCGGACTGGCCAACACCATCGTGGTCCAGGCCGCGCTCATCTTCGCCGTCGGCATGCTCATCCAGGCCGGCCTGGCGTTCATCGGATTCGGGCCGCCCATCCCGCAGCCCAGCTGGGGCGGCATGATCCAAGGGGCTTCCCAGCACGTCTATGACGCCCCCTGGATGATGGTGCCCACCGGTGCCGTGCTGGCGCTGACCGTGCTGTCCGCCAACGCCATCGGCAACGCCCTGGGCAAGGCACCCAACGCCGCCGCCCCGCACCTGCCCTCCGCTGCGGCGCGGCGGCAGCGCGCCAAGGCCGTCGCCGCCATCGCCGCGGCGGCGCCGAAACCAGAAGACCAGGCTGCAGGGGACGGAGCCTCCCACAGCGCTGCCCCGGAAGGCACGCTCAGCGTCCGCAACCTGTCCGTCGGCGTCGACAGTGCAGGTGCAGGCAACGGCGTCCGCCTGGTCACCGACGTCTCCTTCGAGGTCCAGCCCGGCACCGTCCTTGGCCTGGTGGGGGAGTCCGGTTGCGGCAAGACCATGACCGCGCTGTCCCTCCTAGGCCTGCTTCCCTCGGGCGTCAGCGTCACCGGCGGCCAGATCCTCTGGAACGGGAGGAACCTGGCGGCGGTGGCGGACAGGGACATGGAAGCCGTCCGCGGCCGCGAGATCGCCCTGATCAGCCAGGAACCCATGCGGGCCCTGGATCCCATGTTCACCGTGGGCTACCAGCTGACCGCCACCATCCGCCGGCTCCGTGGCATGAACCGGGCCGAGGCACGCAAGGAGGCGCAGAGCCTGCTGGAAAAGGTGGGCATCGTGGACGCCGCCCGGATCCTGAAGACTTACCCGCACCAGATCAGCGGCGGCATGGCACAGCGCGTGGCCATTGCCCTGGCGCTCTCCGGACAGCCGAAACTGCTGGTGGCGGACGAACCCACGACCGCGCTGGACGTCACGGTCCAGGCCGAGATCCTGTCCCTGCTCCGGAGCCTGGTGAAGGACACCGGCATGTCCGTGGTGATGGTCACCCACGACCTCGGCGTGGTGGCGGACATCTGCGACCAGGTGGCCGTGATGTACGCCGGCCAGGTGGTGGAAAACGGCAGCACCCGGGCCGTCCTGGACCACCCCCGCCACCCCTACACCCTGGCCCTCCTGGCCGCCGACCCGCACGCCAACCATGCGGACGACATGCCCGAGCGGCTGGCCACCATCAGCGGACAGGTGCCGCAGCCCAAGGACTGGCCGTCCGGCTGCCGCTTCGCCGCCCGCTGCCAGTTCGCCGGCTCCGCCTGCCTGGAGCCCGTCCCGCTGCTGCCCTCCGGTACCGGCGAAGGACTGGTGCGGTGTGTCAAGGCGGACCAGCTGGCCGTCGAGGGCATGGACTGGCTGGCCACGGACGTGCCCGCCTCCCGCGCCCTGCAGGTCACTCCCAGACAGAACCTGCGCACTCTGAACACCATCGTTGAAAAGGACCCGGCATGAGCACCACAGTCACCGAACGCCGCGGTTCCACGCCGCCCGCCGCCACCACCCCCATCCTTGAGGTCAAGGACCTGGTGGTCCGCTACGGCAGGGGCCGGAAGGCAGCCGCCGCACCGGCCGCCGTCGACCGCGTCAGCTTCAGCATTGCCCCCGGTGAGACGGTGGGCCTGGTGGGGGAGTCCGGTTCCGGAAAGTCCACCATCGGCAAGGCCATCCTTGGGCTGCAGAAGGTCTCCGGCGGGTCCATCACCTACCAGGGCAAGGACATTACCTCCGCTGGGGCAGCCCAGCGCCGCGCTCTGGGCGGGGAACTGCGGGCGGTCTTCCAGGACCCCAATTCCTCCCTTAACCCGCGCAACACCATCAGCACGTCCCTGGCCGAGCCGCTGCGCCTCCGCGGGGTGTCCGCAGCGGAGGCGCGCACCAGGGCCGGGGACATGCTGGAACGCGTGGGACTTCCGCGCGAGGCCGTGGACCGGTACCCCAGCCAGTTCTCCGGCGGCCAGCGCCAGCGCATCTCCGTGGCCCGCGCCCTGATCTGCGACCCCCAACTGGTGGTCTGCGACGAGGCCGTCAGCGCCCTTGACCTGTCCACCCAGGCGCAGGTGCTCAACCTCCTGGCCGACCTCCGCGATGAACGGGGCCTCAGCTACCTCTTCATCGCCCACGACATCGCCGTGGTGCAGTTCCTGGCCCAGCGCGTGGTGGTGCTCTACCGCGGGCAGGTCATGGAAAGCGGACCTGCCGCCGCGGTCACGGAAAACCCGAAGCACCCCTTCACGCAGGCCCTCGTGGCCGCATCCCCGGTGCCCCGGCCGGCGGAACAGGCGGAACGCAGGGAAGCCCGCGAATCGCTGGGCGTCCGCACCGGGGCAGCCGCGGTCCCCGGGCCCGGCGGGTGCCCCTTCCGGCTCCGCTGCCCCCTGGCCACCGAACTGTGCGCCACGGAGCGGCCCGCCCTGCGGCGGGTGGGTGCGTCCGACGTCGCCTGCCACTACGCCTGACAGCCCATCCACCACCAGCCTTTGACCAGCTTCCACCAGAACGGAACCCCTTTCCCCATGACCTCCACCCCCTGGCAGGCCGCGATGATCACCCCCGAAAGCGACTTCGACGGCGCCCCGCTGCTCCGGAAGGAGTTCACGCTTGAACAGGGGCACGGCGGCATTGCGAAGGCCACGCTCCGTGCCACCGCATTCGGCGTCTACGAGGCGTTCATCAACGGATCCCCGGTGGCTGAGGACGTCTTGAGCCCCGGCTGGAGCTCCTACGAGTGGCGGCTCCGCTACCGCAGCTACGACGTCACTGCCCTGGTGGGGCCCGCCACGGTGATTGGGGTGGAACTGGGCAACGGCTGGTACCGCGGGCGGCTGGCCTGGCATGGCATGTCCAACCTGTACGGCAACGAGCTGGGCTTCTTTGGGCAGCTGGACATCGAGTTCGACGACGGGCACATCCAGTCCATCGCCTCGGACACCAGCTGGCAGGCAGGCCCTTCCGCCACCACCTTCAACGACCTTTACGATGGCCAGACCATCGATGCCCGGCGCCGCCAGAAGGGCTGGGCGGAGCCCGGATTCTCACCCGGCACTGACTGGACTGGCGTCCGGGAGCTGGCGTTCGACGGCGGCAGGCTGGCTGAGCCGGTGGGCCCGCCCGTGGTGCGTGCCGGCGTCGTGCGTCCCGTGGAAATCTTCACCTCACCCTCCGGGAAGACGCTGGTGGATTTCGGCCAGAACCTGGTGGGCTGGCTGCGGTTCACCGTGCAGGGCAATGCCGGAAGCAGCATTACCGTGCGGCACGCCGAGGTCCTGGAAAACGGCGAGCTGGGCGTCCGGCCGCTGCGTTCGGCCAAGGCGGCGGACACGTTCATCCTCTCCGGCGGCGAGGACTCCTTCGAACCGACCAAGACCTTCCACGGCTTCCGCTACGCCGAAATCACCGGCTGGCCAGGGGAGCTCACGGAGGATGTTCTGGAGGCCGTGGTGGTCCACTCAGACCTGGAGCGCACCGGCACCTTCGAATGCTCCAACGAGCTGGTGAACCAGCTGCACCGCAACATTGTCTGGGGGCTGCGGGGCAACTTCCTGGACCTGCCCACGGACTGCCCGCAGCGCGACGAGCGGCTCGGCTGGACCGGCGACATTGCGGTGTTCGCCCCCACCGCAGCCTACCTCTACGACGTCAAGGACTTCCTGCAGGACTGGCTGCTGGACCTCGCCGCCGAGCAAAAGGCGCAGGACGGCCTGGTCCCCATCACCGTGCCGGATGCCCTCAAGTACTGCCCCCAGCCGGCCGAATTCCCGGCACCGGAGTCCTCCGCGCTCTGGAGTGAAGCCTCGGTCTGGGTGCCCTGGGCGCTGTGGGAGGCCTACGGTGACCTGGGCGTGCTGCGGAACCAGTTCGACTCGATGGCCTCGCACACCCGCCGGGTGGAGGGGCTGCTTTCGTCCACCGGGCTGTGGGACTCTGGCTTCCAGTTCGGCGACTGGCTGGACCCGGACGCCGCGCCGGACCAGCCCTGGGCGGCCAAGGCGGACACCGGAGTGGTGGCCACGGCCTGCATGTACCGGACCGCACGAATCACCGCACAGGCTGCCGGGCTGCTGGGAAAGCACGACGACGAAGCCTACTTTGACGCGCTCGCCGCCCGGGTGCGTGCGTCCTTCGCCGAGCACTACGTGGCGGCCGACGGCACCATCCGCAGCGACTGCACCACGGTCTACGCCCTGGCCATTGCCTTCGACATCCTGGCCACGCCGGCGCTGCGGGAATTTGCCGGCAACCGCCTCGCCGAGCTGGTCCGGGACAACAACTACCGTGTGTCCACCGGGTTCGCCGGGACGCCGTTCATCACCCACGCACTCACCGACACCGGGCACGTGGACGAGGCGTACCGGCTGCTGCTGGAGGAAGGCTGCCCGTCCTGGCTGTACCCGGTGACCATGGGTGCCACCACCGTCTGGGAACGCTGGAACTCCATGCTCCCGGACGGCACCATCAACCCCGGCGAGATGACCAGCTTCAACCACTACGCCCTGGGGGCCGTGGCGGACTGGATGCACAAGGCCATCGGCGGCATCCGGCCGCTGGTGCCGGGCTACGCCAAGGTGCTCATCGCCCCGCAACCGGGCGCTGGCATCGACTGGGCCAGGACCTCCCTCAAAACTCCGCACGGAACCGTCCGCGTGGAATGGAAGCACGACGGCGGCACGTTCCGGCTCAAGGCGACGGTCCCTGGCGGGGTGGCTGCCGACGTCGTCCTTCCGGATGGTGAGCGGCACCCAGTTGTGGGCGGCACTCACAGTTTCAGCGCCCCTGCCGCCCTGGCCGTCCCGGCGGGGGCATAGCCGTGGCGGGTCCGGCGGAGCTGCTGGTCGTGGACAACGACTTCGGCGGCGATCCGGACGGGCTCGTGGCCCTGGCGCACATTCTTTTACGGTGCAGTCCGGATGTGACAGTCATGGTGACCACCTCCCCTCTGGACCCGGGACTGGCCGAAGCAGCCGGTGCTGACCCCCTCACCACAGCCAGCCAGGGTGCTGAGATCGCCGGGCAACTCCTGGAGCTGATGGGGATCAAGGACGTCCGGGTGATCGTGGGCGCGGAAGCGCCCGGGACCGGCGGGGACCAGGTCAGCGCTGCGGCGCGGGCAATTGTGGAGATGTCCGGCCGTTTTGAGCGGACGACGATTCTCTGTGGCGGACCACTGACCAACGTCGCCGCAGCGCTGCGGCTGGACCCGGCGCTCTCGGAAAAGGCAGCACTGGTATGGGTGGGCGGCACCCTGGCCGACGCGGAACGCGGCGAATACAACTCGGACACTGACGCCGCCTCAGCCGCGGAGGTGGCGGCCTCAGGGATGCCCCTGGTCCGGGTCCCG
Source organism: Arthrobacter sp. Soil764 (assembly GCF_001428075.1). GTDB lineage: Bacteria > Actinomycetota > Actinomycetes > Actinomycetales > Micrococcaceae > Arthrobacter. The sequence continues at coordinate 119,009 of NZ_LMSI01000024.1, forward strand.
TACGAGGAATACACGCAGATGACTGTCGCGGTGGATGCGGTGAAGAACGAGCTTGCTGCCGCATCACGGGTTGGTTCCTGGCTGGCGGAGCGGCTGCTTGACGTCCCGCCGTTCGTGCAGTTGGGCAGCACCCTGACCCTGGGTGACAGTGTCCTGGTGCCGTTTGGGCCAGGCCCAGGACCAACCGGGATCGCTGCTGAATGGGGAACCGTCATCCACCGCCAAGTGGACAGTGCCGGATTGTGGAGGGACCTGATTCGTCATCTGGTGGGAGTGCGTTAACTGCCCGTTCCTTTAGGCAGCTATAGGGGGATTCCACCTCTGGATCGCCCTGTTGCCGCGTGATACTTTGACCGTCTTACGCCGCACATCGGAACTATCCAGAAGGAGCGCCGGCTCATGAGTGATACCAATTCCGCCGGAAACGTGGACGTCGTGGACATCCTGACCAGCGACCACCGGGACATGATCGCGCTGATCGGGCAGATCAAGGGCACCACCGATGAAACGCAGCGCAGGGACCTGGCCGACACCCTGATCGCGGAGGTCATGCGCCACGCCGTGGCCGAGGAAATGTACGTCTACCCGGCCATTGAGGACCACGTGCCCGACGGTCACGACGAAGTGGAACATGACAAGAAGGAGCACCAGGAGATCGTCGAGCTGATGAAGCGGCTGGAGAAAGTGGAACCTTCGGAGGCCGGCTTCATGGACCTGGTCAATGAGCTTGAGGCACAGCTGAGCCACCATGCCAACGACGAGGAGTCCGAACAGTTCCCGAAGCTCCGCCTCCACATTCCCCGCGAAAAACTCGTAGACATCGGCGAAAAGGTGGAGAGGGCGAAGAAGCTGGCGCCAACCAGGCCGCACCCGAGTGCACCTCATTCCGAGCTGTTCCACAAGACCGTGGGACCAGGGGTGGGCATGGTGGACCGGATCCTGGACAAACTCACCGGCAGGCACACGGACAAGTAGACCGGCGGCAATCTGCGGTTGGCGGCACGGGTCTGCGAGGATGGGCGAAAGACCCTTTCCCAGGAGGACCCGTGCCGTACACCGTTGACTTCAAGAACGTCTCCACCGTAGGCCTGGAATCGTCACCGGTGGCGGATGCCTTGGCCGGGCTGCGGGCCAATGAGGCGCGCTATTACAAGAACAAGTACGACCACGACTTCACCGTCACACCGGCCGGAGACGCGCCGGAGGTGCTCGAATACGTGAACAACATCCTGTCCACGGAGCGCAAGCTAGTGATTGCCTCCAAGCCGCTTGAGGTTTCCTCATTCGAAGTGGACGGGCTGCGGATGGCGTACGTGTTCTACGAGTCCGGGCTGTCAATCAACGTCATGTACGCCCTCGAGGACGGGGGCAAGCGCGCTGTCGGGTTCAAGCTCTCCGACGGCATGGATGTTCCGGACGAGCTCGCTTCCAGCTTCAAGTTCGCGCGGCAGAAGTCCAAGCTGGCAGGCACCATCCGCGGTTCGTACTTTGTGATCAAGGGCGAGTACTGAGAGTTTGATCCTGCTCCTAAATGGTCACGTTAAGTGCCGCTGTGTAGCCCGCCGCGGCGGAGCCGGTCATGGTGGCCAGCTGGTAGATGCCGCCGTCGTCCCCAAACACGTTGTCTGACTGCAACGTGGTCCGGGTCATGTTGGTGACGCTCTTTTCGTATCCTGCGGTTGCGTACACGTCGTCACAGGCCGCTTTGGTCAGGGCAATCTGCGAGACGGCGAGCACCTGGCCGGCGGCGGTGGCGTTGTTCATGGATTCGAACACTTCGAAGTGGATGTGCGGCCACCGTCCGGCGTAGGCACCGGGGAAGATGGACGTGAAGGTGACCTGGCCGTTGGCGTCTGCCTCCTGGACGCCGCGCAGGTAGTTTTCGTTCCTGAGGCTGGAGTCGTACATCGAGTACTTGCCGTCGCGGTCGCAGTGCCAGGCGTAGACTGCGGCGCCGGCAAGCGGTGTGCAGCCGTTGGCGTTGTCCAGCACAGTAAGGGTGAAGGTCAACGGGACACCCACCGCTTTAGCTGACGCCGAACCGAAGCTCGAGGTGATGTCCTGCCGCACCACGCCGGAGGCTTCCAGCACGTTGGGACCGTTGGAGCCGTCGCCCGGGTACGGTCCCGCTGTTTCCTTGGGAATCTCCACGCCGCACTCGGCAATGGCGCGGGTGATGGTGGGGGTGGACGTGGCGGAGGACGATGCCGTAGCCGACGCCGACGCGGTGGAAGTCGCCGTCGTGGTGCCGTCCGCGGTTGACGGCGCAGCCGTGGTTGATCCGCCGGGGCTGCAGGCAGCGAGAGCGACGGCGGCGCCGCCGGCACCAAAGAACATGCCGAGTGAGCGGCGGCTGATCATCGTGGACAGGTCGAATTCGAGGCCGCGGTCGTGATCCGGGTGCGGCTGCTGCGCGTCTTCAGGGAGCTCATTGCGTTTGTGCGAGGTGGTCATGAACCCATCAAAAGCCACCGCACTATGCATCTGGTAGGCGCATTCTGTGAGCGGGCTGTGAGGTAGCTGCCCGCGGGCATTAAGTCCGGAGCCTTCGCCCCCTACCCCTGCGAGTGCGTCCGCGCGTCGGCACTGACGACAGCCTGGTGCCCCAGGTTCCGGGACACGGCGCGCGCGGCCGCGCGGACGGCCGGGGCCAGCACGTTCGGGGGAGTGGACCCGTCCGGAACCACGATGGACAGCGACGCCACCACGGAACCCTGTGCATCGAAAATCGGGGACGCCACGGAGACGGTCCGGGACGGGACGGTGCGGCGGATCATGGCGATGCCGGTGCGCCGCACGTCCGAAAGTGTCCTGCGCAACTGGCCTTCCGGCATCTCGGGCACACCCGGCTCGTTTTCCGGCGGCCGCTTCAGGATGGTTTCCTGGAACTGTTGGTCCGCGCCGGCCAAAAGAACCAGGCCGATCGCGGTGGACCGCAGCGGCGCACGTCCACCCACCCGGTAAGCCACCTCGGTGGCGTCCTTCCCGGACAACCGCTCGATCAGAACCGCCTGCTCGTTGTCCCGTACCGCCAGCAGGACGTGGTGCCGGGTGACTTCGAACAGGTCCTCAAGATAGGGGAGCGCGATCTCCCGCACCCCGTGCCCGCGCGGGGACAGCGACGCCACTTCCCACAGCCGGACCCCCACCACGTACCGGCCGTCGTCGAGCCGTTCCAGGGCTCCCCAAGCCACCAGCCGGGCGATCAGCCGCAGCGCCGTGGGGGCGGGCATGTCCGCGTAGCGCGCCAGCTCGGACAGGGTCAGTGCCCGGCGCCGGTCGGAAAAAACCGCCAGCAGGCTCAGTGCCCGGTCAATCACCGGTTCGCCCTGTTTGGGCCGTTTTCCGCGTGCCGGCGGGGTTTCCGTTTCCGGAGTGACAGTCATGGCAGGAGTTCCTAGCGCCGTTGATAGCTGCAATGGCAGTGAGCTGAACCACAATACTATTCCAACCATTGAAAGAACCCTGTGGAGGGGAAGTGGTGGCGAACGAAGCTGGAACTCCCAGCAACCGCGCTTCAGGAGTTCCGCCGCATGACCGCCCCCACCCGGCTTCGGGCCGAGCACCTGTCCGAGGCGATGGGACTGACCATTACCGTGCCGCGGCTCAGCTGGACCCCGCCCGCCGGGACCGCCCGCCAGACGGCGTACCGCATCACCGCGGACAACGGCTGGGACACCGGGAAGGTTGATTCTGCAGCCTGCGCCATCCCGTACGGCGGCCCGGCGCTCCACTCGAGGGACCGGTTCGAGTGGCGCGTCCGTACCTGGAACGCCGACGAACACGGCACCGAATCACCAAGCGACTGGTCCGAACCGATGCCCGTGGAGCTGGGCCTGCTGCATGCCGGGGACTGGACAGCGCAGTGGATAGGCCCCGAAGAACCGGAAATAGGGGCGCCGGGGGAGCGGCCCGGGTACGCCCTCACCAAGACCTTCACCCTCCCGGCCGCCCCGCACAAGGCCCGCGCCTACGCCACCGCCCAGGGCATCTACGAGCTCTTCATCAACGGCCACCGCGTCGGCGACCAGCAGCTCACCCCCGGCTCCACCAGCTACAACACCACGCTCCAGGTCCAGGCCCACGACGTCACCACGCTGCTCCGCGAAGGCAGCAACACCATCCGCGCTGTGCTCACCGACGGCTGGTACCGCGGCACCTTCGGGTACACGCGTGACGCCGACATGTACGGCACACACACCGCTTTCCTTGCGCAGCTCGAGCTTGAGTCCGCCGCCGGCAGGCAGGTCATCGGCACTGACGGCTCGTGGCTGGTGTCCGCCACGGAGATCGTCAGCGCCGACCTCATGGCCGGCCAGCGCGTCGATTTCAGGACGGCCGACGCCGGGAGCCCGTCCCAGGCGGGCACCCGCGGCACTGGTGCCCAAGCACTAAAGCTGCTTCCCGCCGTCGTCCGTCCCGGCAGCTTCGACGCACTCACCGGACCCCTCGCGCCGCCCACCCGGGTGACGCAGGAGCTGGCCCCGGTGTCCATCACGAGGCTGGCCAACGGCAGCCAGGTGGTGGACTTCGGCCAGAACATCCACGGTTGGGTCCGGCTCACCAGGCTCGGGCCCCAGGGCCAAACAGCCACCCTGGAATACGGCGAAACGCTCGGGGCAGACGGCGACGTCACCCGGGACCACCTGCGCCCCCTCGACTTCCGGACGCCCGGTGCCTTCCGTGACGCCGGCCAGGTGGACACCGTCATCTCCTCTGGGGCCGAGTGCGAAGTCTTCGAACCGCGGCACACCACCCACGGCTTCCAGTTCGTCTCCGTCCAGGGCCTCGCCGCGGACGTGCAGCCGTCGGACATCACCGCCTGCGTGGTCCGGACCGACCTGGAACGCATCGGTACCTTCCGTTGCAGCGATGAACGGCTGAACAAGCTCCACGACATCGTTGAATGGAGCTTCCTGGGCAATTCCTGCGAGGTTCCCACCGACTGTCCGCAGCGCGAAAAGGCCGGCTGGACCGGGGACTGGCAGCTGTTCGTCCCCACCGCTGCCTACCTCTACGACGTCACCGGCTTTTCCCGGAAGTGGCTGCGCGACGTGCGTGCCGACCAGTGGGACAACGGGATCATCGCCAACATCTCGCCGTCGCCCGGGCCTGCTGTCACCTCGGCTGGGTTCATGGGCTTCACCAACGGCTCCGCCGGCTGGGGCGACGCGATCGTGATGGTGCCATGGGAGGTCTACCTCGCGTCGGGGGACGCCTCAATCCTGGCGGAGAACTGGGAAGCCATGAAGCGCTGGCTGGGCTTTGTCCGCGCCACCGCCGAAACGCACCGCCACGATGCCCGGGCCGCCGCACGCACCACCCCCGCATCCCACGAGCAGTACCTGTGGGACACCGGCTTCCACTTTGGCGAATGGATGGAACCGGGCGGGCCGGAGCCTGACCTGTTCGCCGCCCGCACCGCCGATCACGGGATCGTGGCCACCGCCTACTACCGGCACACCACGGACCTGATGGCCCGCATCGCCGGCGTCCTGGACCTGGCCGCGGAGGCCGCCGAGCTGGCAGAGCTGTCAGACCGGATCCGGGACGCGTGGGAGACGGAATACCTTGATTCCTCCGGCCGCGTCACCCGGGCCAGCCAGGCCAACTGCGTCCGTGCCCTCGCGTTCGGCCTCGTCAGCCCCGGGCAGCGCCCCACCGTCACCGCCCAGCTGGCGGACCTGATCCGCGAGGCCGGCACGCACCTCGGCACCGGGTTCCTGGCAACGCCCTACCTGCTCCCGGTCCTTGCCGACAACGGTGAACTGGACCTTGCCTACGAACTCCTGATGCAGGACTCCGAACCGTCATGGCTCACCATGGTGGACCGCGGCGCCACGACCGTGTGGGAGCTGTGGAACGGCATCGATGCAAACGGCACCGCGCACCAGTCGCTCAACCACTACAGCAAGGGCGCCGTGGTCTCCTTCCTGCACCGCTACACGGCGGGGCTGCGGCAGGCTACCGGCAGCGCGGGCTGGGAGCGCATCGTCATCGAGCCGCGCCCCGGCGCCGGCCTGACGTCCGCGTCCACAACGCACCAGGGCCCGCGCGGCCTGATTGGGGTGGAGTGGGGGACGGACGACGGCGTGCTGACGCTCCGTGCCACCATCCCCGCCGGCACCGCCGCGGAGGTGCGGCTGCCCGGCGAGCCGGCCGCCGTCGTCGGGCCCGGGCACCATACTTTCCTCGCCGGAACCGGCGCGGACACCGCACGACCTGAACTGATGAGGAGCACACTATGACAGTGGACAACGCTACCGACGTAATGGACCCGTCCCGGGACATGTCCAGGCCCGGAGGCAGGAAGGTTCCGCCGTTCCCCGTCTTCGATGCGCCGGGAACCCCTGAGCACGTCTCAGACGTCTCCTCGGTTTACCGTGAAGTCACCTACGCCAGGGCCATCGGGTTCCGGCCGCTGAAGATGGACATGTGGCTGCCCCGCAAGGCTGCCGGCCCTACCCCGCTGGTCCTCTGGGTGCACGGCGGAGCGTTCCAGCTGGGCGACCGCCGGCAACTCCCGTTCACCTTCGCGCCCGACTCCGTGTTCCGGCTGCTCAACGAGGCCGGCATCGCCTGCGCCACGGCGGACTACCGGCACTCCCTGGAAGCCCCGTTCCCGGCGCAGCTCCACGACCTCAAGGCCGCGGTCCGCTACCTCCGTGAGTTCGCCGCGGCCCTTAACATCGACCCCGACCGGTTCGGCGCCTGGGGCGAATCCGCCGGCGGCCACCTGGTGGCGCTCCTGGGCCTCACCGGCAACCGCGGCGACCTGGAAGGCGGACTCGGCGCGCAGGGGCACCCGAGCAGCGTCAGCGCCGTCGTCGATTTTTACGGCGTTTCCTCCCTGGTGGACATTCCCCCCATCAACACCCCCGACGGGCTCTTTCCCCCTGCACTGACTGCCGCTGTCCCGCCCGGGAGGTCGCTGCAGCCGGAGAACATGCTGGTGGGCGGCTCGGATGACCCGGAACTGCTGGCTGCGGCCAGCCCCGTCAGCCATGTGACCCCTGACGCCGCGCCGTTCCTCCTGGTCCACGGCGATTCGGATGGGCTGGTCCCGCATTCGCAGACCGACCTCCTGGCGGCCGCGCTCGCCAAAGCCGGGGTGGAACATGACGTGGTGACCATTATGGGCGGCGACCACTGCTTCTTCGGCGCCGAGGACCAGCTGGACACCATCCTTGCCACCGCCGTCGACTACTTCTCACGGAAGCTGGGAACACCATGACATCCCGGACAGAATCAGCCGCGGCGTCTGCCGGGCCCTCCCGGAACGCCAAGGGGGAGACCGCAGCAGGTTTCGCCGAGTACCTCGCCAGCCCGGAAGGCCCGCAGTTCCTGAACCCGGATGCCGTGCGCTCGCCGGGCCCGGATGTCCCCATCCGCACGGTGACCGCCGATGGGCGGCACGGCCCGGTGGGAATCCGGATCTACGGCGAACCGGCCGGCACGGACAGCCCAGCCCTGGTGTGGCTGCACGGCGGCGGGTTCGTCAGCGGCAGCGTGGATATTCCGGAGTCCGATTACCTGGCCCGGGTGCTCGCGGGCCGCGGGACCCCGGTGCTGTCCGTGGACTACCGGCTGGCCCGCGACGGCGTGTCCTTCCCCATCCCGCACGACGACGCGTTGGCAGGGTGGTTCTGGGCCCGGAAGAACGCCGAAACCCTGGGACTGGACCCCGACCTGCTCTGCCTGGGCGGTGCCGGCGCCGGCGGCAACCTGGCCGTGGGCGCCGCGCTCTATCTGATTGACGCCGGCAAGCCGCTGCCCGCCAAGCTCCTGCTGGCCTACCCCTTCCTGCACGCGGAACTTCCGCCGCCCGCCGGGGGACTGGACCCGGAGGTCATGGCCGGGCTGCCCAGGCACCTGCGGTTCACCGTGGAGGACTGCATCCGGACGGCAGAGAACTACGTGGGCGGGCCCGTCAGCATGGCATCGTCCTACGCGATGCCCGGCTACGCCGATCCTGCCGGACTTCCACCCACGGCTCTCCTGGCATGCGAGTACGACGACGCCCGCGGCTCCACCGAGCTGTTTGCCTCCGCTTTGGAACGGGCCGGGGTACCGGTGTCCTACTTCCTCGCCCAAGGCGCGGTCCACGGCCACCTCAACCACACGGCCGGCCTGCCCGAGGGGCAGGCAGCCCTGGATTTCCTGGCCGGGGAACTGGCCGGGGCTCGACGGGCGTAAGGGTATGGACGTCCGACGGCGCTGCCGGCACCTGGCCTAGCCGGGATTGGGGCTGCCTTCCACCACCGAAGCATGGCTGTGGGACCAGATGTCCCCCATCTCCTCGGTGGACTGTTCCACGATCCGGCTCATGGCAGCGTGCGCGGCGGCTGCCTGGCCCCGCTGAATGGCGCTGGCCACGTCCACGTGCAACTGCAGCGCCTCATGGTCCGGAAGGTGGGGCATCAGGCCGTGCTGGGTCCGGCCTGCCAGCACCTCCGCCACGAGCTTGTGAAGCTGCGAAAACATGAGGTTGCCGGAGGCGTTGAGGACCGCGGCGTGGAACTCAATGTCCAGGCGCAGGAAATCGTCCTGGTCTCCCCGCTGCCCGGCGGCCCACAGCCGGGCGGCCATGGAAACCAGGTCGCTGGCCTGGTCCAGGGACGCGCGTTCGGCGGCAAGCCGGGCTGCCTGCGGTTCGATGGCGCCGCGCAGTTCGTTCAGTGCCCGCAGCTGTTCCAGCCGCTTGGCCGATGCCAGCCGCCACCGGATCACCTGGGGGTCATAGAGGTTCCAGCTGGCCTCCGGCTGGACCACCGTGCCCAGCCGACGGCGTGATTCCAGCATGCCCATGGAGGACAGGACGCGGGTGGCCTCGCGGATCACGGAGCGGGACACCTTGTGCTGTGCCTCCAGCTCATCCAGCCGCAGGATCGAATTTGGTGCCAGGGTTCCCTCGGCAATGGCGAGTCCCAGGTTCTCGACCAGCGATGAATGCAGGTCAGGGGACAACGCCGCCTTTGGGATGGTCATGAATAAATCATATGGGGGAGTGGCAAGGTCTTGTATATGTCTGCCTTATTTGTTTATGCTCGCTAAACACAGCAGACGTAACGAGGCGTCTGTCACCCGCCCGCGAAGCTGCGGGCCCAAAAGGCAAAGGGAGTCGTAATGAAGCGGCGTTCAATTGTGAAGTACGCGGCAGTTGCCGCGGCAATGTCGCTGGGGCTGACCGCCTGCAGCGGCGGCGGAGGCGGCAGCGACCAGGCGAAGGAGTCAGGGACCGTCCGTGTCACCTTGGCAAACCACGTCTGGACCGAGGGCATCAAGTCCGCCATTCCGGAGTTCGAGAAGTCCAGCGGGCTCAAGGTGGAGCTGACCCAGCTCGGCGAGGACCAGCTCTCCGACCAGTACAACGTCAAGCTCAACGCAGGCAGCGACGAGATTGACGTCATGATGTACCGCCCCCTGCAGGAAGGCAAAGCATTCGCCAAGAACGGCTACCTGGCGGACCTGACCAAGAACGTCTCGTCGGACTCCGGCTGGGACTGGAAGGACTACCAGGAGGGCCCGGTCAAGGCCACCACCGTTGAGGGCAAGGTGGTTGGTGTTCCGATCATCACCGAGCGCGAAGTCCTCTACTACCGCAAGGACCTGCTGCAGGCGGCAGGCCTTCAGGTTCCCAAGACCATGGAGGAACTGGAAGCGGCAGCCAAGGCCATCAAGGCTTCCTCCCCTGACACCGCCGGCTTCGTGGCCCGCACCGGCAAGTCCACCGCGGTGACCCAGTTCTCCAGCTTCCTGTACAGCTTCGGCGGGGACTTCATGGACTCCAATGGCAAGGCCTCCGTCAACACCGATGCCGCCAAGAAGGCCTACGCCTACTACGGCGGCCTGATCCGCAATTACGGCCCCGCCAACGTCAGCACGGACATGAGCTGGCCGGAGGCAATGGCCATCTTCACCCAGGGCGGCGCCGCCTTCTACACCGAGGCCGATTCGCTCTACAAGAACGCCACGGACCCCGCCAAGTCCAAGGTCGCGGACAAGGTTGGATTCGCTCCGCTGCCTGCCGGCCCCGCCGGTTCCAAGCCGTACAACATCCCCTCCTGGGCCCTGGGCGTAAACCAGAACTCCAGCAACACGGACAACGCCTGGAAGTTCATCCAGTGGGCAACCAGCAAGGAACGCACCCTGGCAGCCCAGAAGGCCGGCGTCCCGGGTCCCCGCACGTCCGTATGGTCCAACCCTGACGGCACCTCCACCTACCCGAAGGACCTCGCGGAGGCCATCTCCGCGAGCGCCAAGAACGGTGTGGGCCACGACCGGCCCGAGGTTGTCACCGTTGGCAAGGCACGTGAAATCGTGGGTGCCCCGATTGTCGCCTCCATTACCGGGGCGGATGCCGCTGCCGCGGCCAACGACGCCCAGACTGCTTTCCAGACCTTCCTGGACAGCGAAAAGAAGTAGGACGCCGGGCACCCACCGTGCCTGAACATCCGCGCCGGGACGGCCCGAAAGTCGTCCCGGCGCGGCCACTTCACCGGCTCCCTTCGCCGGTCAACTTCACCCCCAACTCTTTAGGTGAACCATGTCTGTATTGAACCCACCCCGCAGCGCCGGCACCCGCCGGCCCAGTGGGCCCGTCGGCGCCGGGGGGCACTTCTCCGCCTGGGCCAACCGGCACCGCAAATGGCTCTTCGCCGCCCCGGCCATGATCTTCGTCGGCGTCCTGATCGTCTTTCCGCTGGCCTGGACCGTGTACCTCAGCCTCACCGACTCCCAGGGCTCCGTCCGGGCCGCCACGGATTTCATCGGGCTGCAGAACTACATCACGGTTCTCACCGACACCGAGCGTTTCTGGCCTGCCGTGGGCCGCACCCTGGCCTTCACCGGCGTCGCGCTGGCCTTCGAAGTGGTGCTGGGCATGTGCGTGGCCCTGCTCCTGTGGCGGCCCTTCCGCGGGGAAAAGTGGGTCCGCGTAGCCATCCTGCTGCCGCTGGTGGCCACCCCCGTGGCGGTCGGCATGATGTGGCGGCTGATCTTCGATCCCAACATCGGCTTCGCCAACCAGCTCCTGGGCATGGTGGGGATCCCGCCCCAGCCGTGGCTGTCCGGGCAGGACACCGCCCTAGGCACCACCATCTTCATGGACGTGTGGCAGTGGACCCCCATGGTGGTCCTGATCCTGCTGGCCGGACTGACCTCGCTCTCCGATGAACCGGATGAGGCCGCCCGTGTGGACGGCGCCAACGCCTTCCAGCGGTTCTTCTTCATCACCCTGCCGCTCATGATGCCCACCGTGATCGTGGCCATCCTGCTGCGCGGCATCGATGCCCTGAAGACCTTCGACATCCTCTACGCCACCAAGGGCAAGGGCGGCGGCTCGTTCCACGAAGTGGAGACGCTGAACGTCTACGCCTACGGATTGAGCTTCGACTACAACCAGTACGGGCTCTCCTCGGCGGTGCTGATCCTGTTCTTCATGATCATCATCGGCACCATGTGGCTGCTCACCATGCGCAAGAAAGCGGTAAGCAAATGACCGTCGTGACTGATTCCACCACTGCCGCCGCCCAGCGGACGCGGCGCCGCCGCAAGCCGCTCGCCACCCGCGCCTACAAGGTCTTCCGGGTTGTCGCCCTCATCCTCGTGGTGCTGTTCCTGCTCGCGCCGCTGTTCTGGATGCTCCTGGCGTCGCTGAAGACCAACGTGGACATCTACGACACCGGCAAGGCCCTGCTGTTCTCGCCCACCTTTGAGAACTACGCCAACGTGCTGCAGCGCAACAACTACTTCGTGTTCATCTTCAACAGCTTCTGGGTGGCCTTCGTCTCCACCGCGCTGTCCATCGTCCTGGGCGTCCCGGCCGCCTACGCCATGAGCCGGTTCACCATGCACCGCTCGGCGCTGGTGGTCCTGATGGCCCGCGTCATTCCGGGCGTCTCGCTCCTGGTGCCCTGGTACTACGTCTTCTCCAACCTGCGCATGGTGGGGAAGTTCGAGGTGCTGATCCTCAGTCACATGTTCGTGGCACTCCCGCTGATCGTGTACATCATGATGAGCTACTTCGACTCGCTGCCCCTGGAACTGGAGGAATCGGCCGAGGTAGACGGGCTCACGCCGATCGGCGCCTTCCGGCTGATCACGCTGCCGCTCGCGGTGTCCGGCATCGCCACCGCCGGCATCCTGTCCTTCATCTTCTCCTGGAACAACTTCATGTTCGCCCTGGTGCTCTCGGGCTCCAAGACCAAGACCCTGCCCGTGGCCATCTTCGACTTCGTCTCCTACGCCAGCATCGACTGGGGCGGGCTGATGGCCGCCGCGACCGTTGTCACCATCCCCATCATGATCATTGCGCTCTTCACGCAGAAGTACATCGTCTCCGGCCTGACCGCCGGCGCCACCAAGGGCTAGGGCTCGGACACATGACACTCATCAGCAGGATTGAGACCTTCCTCGTTGCCCCCCGCTGGCTCTTCGTCCGGATCGAAACCGAAAGCGGCATCGTGGGGTGGGGCGAGGCAACCTGCGAGGGCCGCAGCGAAACGGTGCGTACCGCCGTCGGGCAACTCTCGGAACTCCTCATCGGCCGCGACGCCCTCCGGATCGAAGACCACTGGCAGGTCATGACCAAGGGCTCCTTCTACCGGGGCGGACCCATCCTGGCCAGCGCCGTGTCCGGGCTGGACCAGGCCCTTTGGGACATCGCGGGCAAGCACTTTAACGCCCCCGTGCACCAGTTGCTCGGCGGCCACGTGCGGGACCGGATCCGGATGTACGGCTGGGTGGGCGGCGACGAGCCGAATGAGGTGGCGGACCAGATCAGCGCCCAGCTGGAGGTGGGCCTCACCGCCGTCAAGATGAACGCCAGCGGACGGATGAGCCCGGTGGCTTCGGTGGCAGAGATCGACGGCGTCATCCGCCGGGTTGCCGCAGCGAGGCAGGTCCTGGGCGACCACCGGGACGTTGCCGTCGACTTCCACGGCCGCTTCAGCCTGGCCAACGCCAGGCGGGTGGCCCCGTTGCTGGAACCGTTCCGGCCCTTCTTTCTCGAGGAGCCCGTGGTTCCGGAAAACACCCACCTGCTCCGGGAATTCACCGCCTCCACCACCACTCCCGTGTCAACGGGGGAGCGGCTGTACAACCGGCAGGAGTTCCTGCCGGCACTGCAGGCAGGCATTGCCGTGGCCCAGCCGGACCTTTCCCATGCCGGCGGCATCACCGAGGTCCGGAAAATCGCCGCGCTGGCCGAGGTCTATGAAGTCCAGCTGGCACCGCACTGCCCCCTGGGGCCCCTGGCGCTGGCCGCCTGCCTCCAGGTGGGCTTCGCGACGCCCAACTTCCTCATCCAGGAACAAAGCATCGGCATCCACTACAACCAGGGCGCCGAAGTCCTCGACTACGTGGTGGACAAGACCCCCTTCAAGTTCGTCGACGGCCACATCGAGCGGCTCACCGGGCCGGGGCTGGGCATCGAAATCGACGAGGCCGTGGTCCGTGCCGCGGACAAGCGCGGCCATGCGTGGCGCGGCCCGGTGTGGCGGCACCCCGACGGATCCTTCGCAGAATGGTGAACCCCATGACTTCCGACAATTCAGCCCTTACTTCCGCCACCCTGTTGGCGGGCATCCGGCAGGCGCGGCTTGTCGGCATCGTCCGCGGGAACGACGGCGGTGCTGCCGCCAAGGCCGCGCTGGCGGCAATGGAGGAAGGCTTCCATTACGTGGAGATCGCCCTCACCACGCCCAACGCGCTGGAGGCTATCCGCGAAGTCCGCGCGGCTGCCCCGGCCGGCTGCCTGGTGGGGGCGGGCACCGTGCTGAGCCAGGCCGACGTCGACCAGGTCACCGCTGCCGGCGCCCAGTTCATCGTGACACCTTCCCTGGCCCCCTCCATCAGTGAGGCGGCCAAGGCCGGCATCCCCGTCCTGGCCGGGGCGCTGACGCCCAGCGAGGCGTACCAGGCGATGGAGCGCGGCGCCACCGCCATCAAACTCTTTCCGGCATCGATCGGCGGGCCCGGTTACCTGAAGGCCGTCCGCGACCCCTTCCCGGACATTCCCTTCATCGCCGTGGGCGGCGTGGGCCTCAGCGAAGCCACCGGTTACTGGGAAGCCGGCGCCATCGCCGTGGGCCTGGGCGGACCGTTGTTCGGCACGGCAGCCTCCGGCGGAGACCTCGCCGAGATGCGGGACCGTGCCCGCAGTTTCCTTAGCCTCGCAGCGGAGTTCGCGACCCGTGGGGGAAGCGGGACCCGAGCGTGACGGCTGGTGCCGCGAGCGTCCCGGCCGGGCACGCGCCTGGCCCGCAACCGGTGGGCCTGCTGACCTTCGGTGAGGCCATGGTCTCGCTCCGGTCCGCCGGCCCGCTGGCGAACGGCGGCGCCCTGAACATGCAGGTGGCCGGGGCGGAATCGAACGTGGCCATCGGCGTCGCGCGCCTTGGCCACACGGCGGCCTGGGCCGGGGCGGTGGGCGCGGACCCGCACGGCGAGTTCATCGTGAAGCAACTGCGGGGCGAAGGCGTGCAACTTCACCACCGCGTGCATCCGGACCGCAGCACAGGGGTCATGTTCCTGGAGCAGCGCACCGCCGACCTCAGCAGGGCCTTCTACTACCGCACCGGATCGGCGGGATCCACCATCTCGCGCAGCCAGGTAGCTGCCGCCTTGGATGGCGGCGCCCGGATCCTGCACCTGACCGGCATCACCCCGGCGCTCAGCGCCGAAGCGCGGGATGCCGTGGAGTACGCAGCGGAGCGGGCGGCAGCTGACGGAGTGGCGGTTTCTTTGGATGTGAACTACCGCAGCAAGCTCTGGTCCCGCGACCAGGCAAGGGCCGTGCTTGGGCCGCTGGCCCGGCACGCCACCATCGTCATAGCGTCCGACGACGAACTCGACCTGGTTGCCCGGCCCCCGGAGGGGAGCGGGGCGGCAGCGCCCACGGCAGCTGAGTCCCATGCCGCCGCGTGCCTGTTGGAGCTGGGGATCCGGGAAGTGGTGGTGAAGCGCGGCGCGGCCGGTGCGGCCGTCCACACGGCTGAAGGCCTTCTCGAAGCACCCGCCATCGCCGTGACCCCCGTGGACACCGTGGGGGCCGGTGACGCGTTCACCGCCGGTTACCTTTCAGCCCTGCTCGACGGCGAGGACGTCCCCGCCCGCCTGCACCGCGGCATCCTGGCCGGCGCCTTCGCCGTCAGCACCCGCGGCGACTGGGAGGGCCTGCCCCGCCGCGAGGAAATTGCGCTGCTCGACGCAGCCCGGGGCAGCACCCAGCGCTGACACCTTTGTCCCACCCACCAAGAATTTCCCATCTACCCGAAAGCCAGCCATGAAGATCGTTGCCGCCGATGTGTTTGTGACCAGTCCGTCCCGGAACTTTGTGACGTTGCGGATCACTACGGAGGATGGCGTGACCGGTATCGGTGATGCCACCCTGAACGGCCGTGAACTCGCTGTTGCCGCTTATTTGAAGGAGCATGTGGCGCAGCTGCTGATTGGCAAGGATCCGCACCGGATTGAGGATACGTGGCAGTTCCTTTACCGGTCGTCGTATTGGCGGCGGGGTCCGGTGACGATGGCGGCGATCGCTGCGGTGGACATGGCGTTGTGGGACATCAAGGGCAAGCTGGCCGGGATGCCGGTCTACCAACTCCTGGGCGGTGCGTCCCGCAACGGCCTGCGTGCCTACGGACACGCCTCGGGGGCGGACATTCCGTCGCTGTTCGATTCGGTCCGGGAGCACCTGGAGCTGGGCTACAAGTCGATCCGGATCCAGACGGCGGTGCCGGGGATCAAGGCCGTCTACGGGGTTGCCGCGCAGGCGCAGGCGTCAGGGGAGCGGTATGACTACGAGCCCGCCGGGCGCGGAGCATTCCCGCAGGAAGAGGACTGGGACACCCGCGCCTACCTGCGGCACCTGCCCACCGTGTTCGAGGCTGTCCGGAACGAGTTCGGCCCTGAGATCCCGCTGCTGCACGACGGACACCACCGGATGACGCCCATCCAGGCCGCGAAACTGGGCAAGGCCCTGGAGCCGTATGACCTGTTCTGGCTGGAGGACTGCACGCCGGCGGAGAACCAGGAGGGCCTGCGCCTGGTCCGCCAGCACACCACCACGCCGCTGGCGATCGGGGAAATCTTCAACACCGTGTTCGACTTCCAGACACTGATCAAGGAACAGCTGATCGACTACGTCCGGGCCGCGTCCACCCACTTTGGCGGGATCAGCCCGTTGAAGAAGGTGATGGATTTCGCCGCGCAGTACCAGATCAAGTCAGGGTTCCACGGGCCCACGGACATTTCCCCGGTGGGATTTGCGGCGCAGCTCCATGTGGGGCTGGCGATCCACAACTACGGGATCCAGGAATACATGCAGCACTCGGACAAGACCAACGAGGTCTTCGAGCAGTCCATGACCTTCACCGACGGGTACCTGCACCCGGGCGACAAGCCGGGCATCGGCGTCGAATTCAACGAAGAAGCAGCCGCCGCGTACCCGTACCAGCAGGCCTACCTAGGTAGGCGCTTCCCGTTGACCCCGCGGCCACCCGGTGTGAGGATGGCGCAATGAACCAGATCTCGGCCTTCTACACCGGCCCCGGGGGACTTGTGGCGGCCATCGGTTCTGCCTTGGACGCGGCCGGTCTGGACCGTACAACGCTGCGTCCGGCCGATCTCGCTGCTGTTGACGAGTTCCACATCAGGGGCCGTAGGGCGACTCTGGAAGTCATCGAGGCTCTGGCCCTCACCCCGGATTCCCATGTGCTTGACCTCGGCAGCGGATTGGGCGGCCCCGCGCGGACGATTGCCGAGTTGACCGGGTGCACAGTCACGGGGGTCGACCTCACGCCGGAGTTCTGCCAGGTAGCGACGGCGCTCTCGGAATGGACAGGCCTGTCCGGCCGTACCCGCTTCCGTGTCGGGGACGCCACAGCCACAGGCCTTCCCGACAGGTCTGTGGATGCGGCACTGACCATGCATGTGGCGATGAACATTCCCGATAAACACGCCCTGTATTCGGAAGCCTTCCGTGTCCTTCGGCCGGGCGGGAGGTTCGTGGTTTATGACGTTCTGCAGGGTGAAGGCGGGGCAGTGCACTACCCGGTGCCTTGGGCCGGTGACCCCTCGGCAAGCTTTCCCGTGACCCTGGACGACATGCGCGAACTCCTCCCGTCGGCCGGTTTCGATGTGGTCTCGGCAGTCGACTCGTCGGACGAGAGCCTCGCCTGGTTCCAGCAGATGCTTGCGCGGATCCAACGGGACGGCCCGCCACCCGTGACCTTCGCGACGTTCCTGGGCGACAGTTTCACGCAGATGACAGCCAACCAGGTGGCCAACCTCGCCGAGCGACGCATTCGAACCGTCATGTTCGTGTGCTCGAAGCCGTCCTGAGCGTAAGAACCGACCCTCGCGCCCTGGCGCAGGCGGATGGCGCGGAGACTCTGCGGGCTTCGGTGTGTCCGGTCTGTTTTGGGGGACCGGAAAGTAGCGGAATTTGGGTTAAGCTGCGCGGCGGGCGAAGGAACGGCTGAAACCTTGTCCTGATTGCACGAGGTTCCGGGCGCTGCGGAGTCGTGCATTCTCGTAGCTGTGCAGTGCTGTGCTGGTGGTGCCGAAGTCGGTGATGGCGTCGGCGATGGCTTCGGCGTCGTGGAGGGATTCGGCGAAGCCGCTGCCTGTCATGGGGGTTGGAACGTGGGCGGCGTCTCCGACGATGGCCACCCTGCCGGTGGCAAGCCGTACGGGTACGTATTCGGCGATGGGTGTGCCGATGACGGCCCGCCGTTCAATGCTGTCAAGGATCGCGTCCTTCCATGGCGAGGGAAACAGTTCCCGGGCCTGTGCGGCGAGTTCCCGGAAAGTCCCACTGGGGATACCGGCGGGCATGAGCGAGTGCCGCACCACGGAACCGCTGACGCTGCCGGTGGAGCGGAGCAGTCCGTTTCTGCTGGAGTCGTACCAGGCCCAGCCCAGGCGGCGTGATCCTGGCTCGCGGGAACCCTCGGCGCCCGGGAGCGGGTAGCCGAGCAGCGTATGGTCGTTGTCGCCGAGGAAGGCCACGTCGCGTGGCCAGCGGCGGGCACCGATGGCTGACTCATCGGCGATGCCGATCCATATGACGTAGCCGGCGAACGTGGCATCAGGGTGATCCGGCGCGATGTGCCGGCGAACAGTGCTGCGGTGGCCGTCGGCCCCGATCACCAGGTCTGCCGTGATCCTCTGTTTGTCTGAGGTGAGGACCCAGGCGGATTGTCCGTCCTGGCCGACTTTGCGCACGGTGGTGTTTTGGTGGAGTTCGATGATCGGGTTTGTTTCTATGGCGGCGCGGAGTGCATCGTGGACGGCGAACCAGGTTTGGATCCCGGGTGCGAGGGGCTGGGGCACCTGGGAGGCGGGGAGGCCGGTGATGCGTTCGAGGAGACCGTCGGGGACCTGGAGGGCAGCTCCTGTGCGTCCGGTGTCATCGGAGCGTTCGAGCAACGTGACGTGGACGCCGGCCCTGGAGAGCGTCAGGGCAGTCATGAGCCCTGCGAGGGATGCCCCGACGACGAGGGCCGTGCCGGGTGAGCTGGGGTGGTCGGTGGGTTCGGTGAGAGGGCGGCCGTCTGCGCGCACGCGGGTCTCCTGTCTTGTGGGCGGTGGGCTGTTGGTTTTGGTGCTGCGGCCCGCCGTGGTGGCGGGCCGCAGCAGGGGGTCAGGCAGGAATCGGGAACCCGTAGTTCTCGAGGGTCAGCGAGTCGGGGTCAGGGCCGCCGCGCACGCCGGTGTCGAGCGCATCGATGGCAGTGACCTCATCGGGGGTGAGGGTGAAGTCGAAGACGTCAAAGTTCTCGTCGATGCGCTGGGCCTTGACCGACTTCGGAATGGCGGAGAAGCCGTGCTCAAGGTGCCAGCGGAGGATGACCTGGGCCGGGGTCTTCGCGTATTTCGCCGCGATCTCTGTGATGGCTGGCTCCTCGAGCGGGTTCTTCTCGTAATCGCCATAAATGTAGGAGCCCCCGATGGGGGACCAGGACTGGGTGAGGATGCCGTGGCGTGTGTTGGCCGCCCGCCACTCGGGCTGGGAGTAGTACGGGTGGACCTGGATCTGGTTCACCGCAGGCACCACGCTGGTGCGGGCGATGAGTTCCTCGAGTTGGGCCGGGGTCTGGTTGGAGACGCCGATGGCACGGACGTGGCCGTCGGCGAGGAGCTTTTCGATCGCTTGGTAGGCGGCGATGGTCTTCTCGAAGTCGGCGGCGAGGGGCTGGTGCAGCAGCAACAGGTCGACCTGGTCAACACCGAGCTTGCTGATGCTCTTCTCGAACCCGCCCAGTGCTTCGTCATAGCCGTAATCGCTGATCCAGAGCTTGGTTTCAATGAAGATCTCCGACCGGTCGATGCCGGACTGGCGGATGCCCTCGCCGACCTCGCGTTCGTTAAAATACGCGGCGGCGGTGTCGATCAGGCGGTAGCCGGCGTTGAGCGCGGCGTGGACCGCTGCTGTGGTGTCTTCCGGTGAGCTCTGGTAGACGCCCAGGCCCAGGGCGGGCATCTGGACACCACTGTTCAAGGTGATGTACGGGTTCTTTTCTGGCATGACTCTTCTCTTCCTTCGCGTCTAGGACTGGTTGTTGAAGATGAGTTTGGCGACGTTCATCGCGGAGACGGCCTTGGGCCAGCCCGCGTAGAACGCCAGATGGGTAATGGCTTCCTTGATCTCGGTCTCGGTGAGGCCGTTCCGGGGATTTTTCGGGTGGCTGGTTGCGCGCAGCGCCGGTTCAGACCAGGACGTCGTCATCGAGCTCTGCGGCGGCGGTGCTTTCGGTTGCGGCTGCCATGGTGGTCCGGGTGGCGCGCATGAGGGCCAGGATGAACAGCGGGATCAGGCCGAGGATGGCCATTGCTGCGCCAACGGTTGCCGGGCCGGTGGTGCCGAGGGTGGAGTCGAGGGCGACGCCGGCGAACCAGGTCGCGGCCGCGATGCCGACGTTGAATGCGGAGACGGTCAGGGCTGCGGCCAGGGACGGGCCGGAATGTCCGAAGCGCACGGCCAGCGGGGTGGCGATGGCGGTGACGCCCATGCCGGTGAAGCCGAGCAGGATGACCAGCACGATGGTCGGGACGACGAAGGTGGAGAGCGGGATCAGCATCAGGAGCACCAGGGCTGATCCGCCGCCGATGGCGAAGTACGTGGCGAGCGGCTTGCGGTCACCGGTTCGCCCGGCCACAACGGTTCCGAGCAGGGCGCCGATGCCGAAGCCGACGAGCAGCAGGGGCACGGCCGCTTCGGAAATGCCGGTGCGTTCGGTCAGGAGCGGGGAGATGTAGGAGTAGGCGGCGAGGAATCCTCCGGAGACCAATGCGGTGGTTGCAAGGACGAGCCACAGCTTGCCCTCGCGCAGCACACCGAGCTGGGAGCGGAGGGTGACGGCTTCCTGGTGTGCATCGGCGGGAGCGAACTTGCCGATGACGGCTGCGGCGAGGGTGGCGAGGATGGCAAGTGCCCAGAAGATGCCGCGCCAGCCGATGGCCTGGCCGATGAAGGAGCCCAGCGGTACGCCTGCCACGATTGCCAGGCCCATGCCGCTCATCATGACGCCCATGGCGCGGGAGGCGGTCTCGGGCCCGGCAGCGGAGGTGGCTACGACGGCGGCGATGGACAGGAAGGCGCCGGTGGCCAGGGCGGTGATGATGCGGGCGATGAGCACGATTTCGAAGGCCGGGCTGATGGCGGCAACGATGTGGCCGGCTGCGAAGAGCAGCAGGGACAGGACGAGGGTGAGGCGTTTGGGCAGGCGCATGGTGGCGACGGAAATGGTGGGGGCGCCGACGATCATGCCGATGGCAAATGCGGTGATCAGCAGCCCTGCCTGGGAGACGCTGACACCGAGGTCTGATGCCATGTTGGGCAGCAGGCCCGCGATGACGAACTCGGTGGTGCTCATCAGGAACGTGCCGATCGCCAGGAGCAGCACAACCAGCGGCAGCCTGGCTTTCTTGGTGGTGGAGGGCATGGGGGTAAACCTTCGCTTCGAGGGGGATGTGGTCGGCGTTTGATGCCGTCAATATCTACGAGACCACGCCCCATACGGGCGTAAACAGACCCGCCTAAGCCATGTACTGACAGGGCATGGTTACGCCCCGGGCCTCCGGCATACCGTTGAAGGCATGAGCATCCGAGATGACATCCAGGAGTTCCTGACCTCCCGGCGGGCCAGGCTGACGCCCGAGCAGGTTGGCCTGCAGTCTTACGGCCGGCGACGGGTGCCGGGGCTGCGCAGGGAAGAGGTTGCGATGCTCGCCCAGGTCAGCGTGGAGTACTACAGCCGGCTCGAGCGCGGAAACCTCACTGGCGTCTCCGAGAGCATCTTCGAGTCCCTGGTCCAGGCCCTGCGCCTGAACGACGTCGAGGAGCGGCACCTGAGGGACCTGGTCCGCGCGTCGGAAAACACTGTCCGCCCACGGCGTCCAAGGGCGTCGGAGCAGCGTGTCCGGCCGACCGTGCAGCGGATGCTCGACGCGATGACCGACCTGCCCGCGATCGTTCAGAACGGCAGGCTTGACATCATCGCTGCCAACCGGATGGGCCGGGCACTGTACGCGGCCCAGTTCGACACGACGGTCCTGCCGCCGAACCAGGCCCGGTTCATCTTCCTGGACCCCCGGGGGAGGGACTTCGCACCCGACTGGGACCGCGCGGCGAATGAATGTGTCGCCACGCTGCGGGCCGCGGTTGGACGGGACCCACACGACCGTCGGCTCTCGGACCTCGTCGGAGAGCTTTCCACCCGCAGTGATGAATTCCGGCTGCGGTGGGCAGCGCACAACGTCCACCAGCACAAGAGCGGATCAAAACGCATCCACCTCCCCGCCGTCGGGGAACTCAACCTGGACTTCGAAGTCCTGGAACTCACCGCCGATCCCGGCCTGATGCTCATCACGTTCAGTGCCGAACCAGGATCGCCATCCCACGACGCCCTGCAGCTGCTCTCCAGCTGGGCCGCAACCCAGCAGAACACCGGCTCCGCGGCCGCAGCAGCCCACAACTCCTAGCTGCCAGCAGCACCGACCCGACCTTGGCGGGATTCCGCGACATCACGGCCGGGACCTGTCGCCGTACACCACCAATTGCACCGTCCCCGTCCGGGTCTGGTGCGCCGTTGAAAGGACACTTCATGGAGTACACACGTCTGGGCCGTTCCGGCCTGAAAGTCAGCCGTATCGCCCTCGGCGGAATGAGTTTTGGTGACTCCTCCCGCGGATTCACCGACTGGGCCCTGGATGACGACGCGGCCGAGCCGATCTTCCGGCAGGCGGTGGAGCTGGGCATCACGTTCTGGGACACCGCAAACATCTATGGATTCGGTACCGCCGAGGAAATCATGGGCCGGGCAATTACGAAGTACACCCGCCGCGAGGACGTCGTCCTCGCCACCAAAGTGATGTTCAAAATGCACGACGGACCCGGCGGTGCCGGCCTCTCACGCAAAGCCATCATGGAGCAAATCGATGCCTCCCTCACCCGGCTGGGCACCGGCTACGTCGATCTGTACCAGATCCACCGCTTCGATCCCGAGACCCCGGTCGAGGAAACCATGGAGGCCCTGCACGATCTCGTGAAGGCCGGCAAGGTCCGCTACATCGGCGCTTCGGCGATGTGGGCCTGGCAGTTCGCCAAAATGCAGCACGCCGCGGATCTGCACGGATGGACGCGGTTCGTGTCCATGCAGGACCAATACAGCCTTATGCACCGTGAAGAGGAACGCGAGATGTTCGGACTCTTGAGCGACCAAGGCGTCGGCAGCATCCCCTACAGCCCACTTGCCAAGGGACGGCTTGCCCGGCCGTGGGGCGGCGACACTGCACGGTCCGCCAACGATCCCGTAGCCGAACGCAGCTTCAGCGAGGCCGACAAGCCCGTTACCGATGCAGTTCAAAAGATTGCAGAAGCACGGGGAATCCCCATGGCGCACGTCGCCCTCGCCTGGGTGCTGAACAACCCCGTAGTAACCGCGCCGATCGTCGGTGCCACCAAGGAACACCACCTCCCCGACGCTGTCGCAGCCCTCGACGTCCGCCTGACAGAGGAGGAAATCAAAGTCTTGGAAGAGCCCTACACACTCAGGATGCCCGTTGGCTACTAAAACCATGCGCCTCGGGTCTGACCTCGTGGCCAGCTGACTCCTGGCGTCTCAAAACCCTAGAGTCTGAGGCGCTGAGGTTATGAGACACCGACACAGGGATTCAGCTGTCCCGTAAGAGGATCCCTCACCGGACATCGCTCACTCGTCCTTCTCAGCCTCCGCATGACTCCTTAGTGAGGGGGTCGGCCCGCCCGTCTGCTCCGGCACGTCGCTTCGGGCTTGACCGTCCCGAACGAAAGTAATCCGAATTTGGCTTCCCCGCTCAAGGACCGACCCAGCGGACGGATCTTGGGAGGTCACCCAGAACAGCCCTGGCCACGTACGCGAACGGAGTCCCGGCCCGTCAGGGTCTCCGGCGGCGAGACCAAACCCAATGTTCGCCGCCATCTCTTGGGCAATGTGCACAGGCTGCCCAACGAGATCGGGAACCGCCAGCTTCTGACGTTCATCCATCTCTGCAACTCCTCTGAGCTTGACCAGCTAGAACGGTGAAACCAACCTTCTTCCGTCACCAAAATACCGCCGGTGGGTCCGCCGGGCCTGGCCAACCAGATTTCTTGGTTCCTAAAGCGCGCTTTAGTTAGGACAGCTTGGTGCCTACACCTTCACATATGGATGGGTGGGTGGAATTGGTTGGGTCCCCAGAGAGTAGTCCAGTGTTTGTGTGAGTTTCGTGTCCGAGAATGGACACAGGAGGAAATTCACGAATCATGGCACGCAGACACACCCCCGAGCAGGTCATCGCCAAAGTCCGGCAGGGCCAGAAGATGCTCAACGACGGACGTCCGATGGTCGAGGTCATCAAGGAACTTCAGGTCACCGAGGCGACCTGGTACCGGTGGCTGAAGGAGTACGGGTCCGAGAAGAACGCCGAGGCGTCCAAACGGACGAAGGAGCTGGAGAAGGAGAACGCCCGGCTCAAGCGGCTGCTGGCGGAGAAGGAACTGGCCATCGACATCCTGAACGAGGTGGCGAAGGGAAAATTCTGAGCCCCGAACCCCGCCGCCGTGCCGTGCGCATGGCGGCGGAGAAGTTCGGGGCATCCGAACGCTTCGCGTGCAAGGTCATCGGCCAGAACCGGTCCGCGTTCCGCAAGAAAAAACCCGACATGGGCTTCGAGGAAATGCAGCTCCGAACAGCCCTGCGCGCCATCGCAGTGAAACACCCCGCCTGGGGCTGGCGGAAGGCCCGCTGGCACCTCCTGGCCCAGCCCGAGTGGGGCGGCGTGGCGCTGAACCGGAAGCGGGTGCGCCGGCTCTGGCGCGACGAAGGCCTCGTCTGTAAAGCCAGGGCGCGGAAGAAGCGCCGGACCGGGCCCGGCGCCGGGGAACGGAAACGGCTCACAGCCGAGTATCCGATGCACGTGGTCAGCTTCGACTTCCAGTCCGACGTGACCTCCTGCGGCCGGCACATCCGGTTCTTCAACGTCATCGACGAATACACCCGCACCGCCCTGGCAGTCATTCCGCGCCGGTCCTTCAAAGCCGCCGACGTCGTCGCGGTGCTGGAGGACATCATCGCCGAAACCGGCACCGCCCCGACCTACGTCAGGTGTGACAACGGACCGGAATTCACCGCCGCCGCCCTGATCGAGTGGTGCAACACCGCCGGCGTCGACACCGCGTTCATCGACCCCGGCTCGCCCTGGCAGAACGGCTTCATCGAATCATTCAATGCCCAGTTCAGAAGGGAGCAACTCTCCGGAGAAATCATGGACACCATGGCCGAAGCGCAGTTTTTGGCCGAGGAATGGAAAGCTATCTACAATCATGAACGGCCCCACGGATCCCTGGACGGCATGACGCCGAAACGCTACTGGGAAAACTGGACGCAAGAAAACACATTAGCTATCGCATAGACGCTGGACTGCTAACGGGGGCCCAGCCAGAATGCTGAGGGCACTTTGCTTGTCCTTACGCGGTAGCGGACATTGGGGGAACAAGAATGAGACGGAGCCAACCGGGGCTGTGGCAGTACATAGTTCCACTTTTATTGGTTGGCGTGCTGCTGACATCTTGCGGTGATGTGAGAACCGCAATGCCGGAAACCGCCGTACCTGTTTCAGTCGAATCCCCTACGTCCACCAGCGCAGTTCCTGGTTCCACGACCACTTCACCGCCCCAATCATCCTGTGCGGCGTTCCTGCCGTCGGCCCCCTGCACGAAATACCTGGGCATCTCGGGCACGGCGAATGGCGAAGACCTCCCCTGGGTAGCATCCGGGGGCGTTAGCGCGCAGCTGGCCGCCGTAAACGGTGAACTTTGGCTGGCCGTGGTACCTAGGTGCGCGCCCATGAGCGGACCAGCAACAATCACTGGTACCACGCTCACTGTCAGGGACATCGTGATCGGCGCGAGCGGGTGCATCGACGGGGATCTGGGCGAGCAGCAACAGTGGGTGTTGGAGTTCCTGCACCGGCCTATCGAACAGACCTTCAGCAACGGGACTCTCACCTGGAAGAGCGGAAATGACACACTCAACTTCAGAAGCGAGTAGGCCGGCGCTAACGGAGTAGAGCTATTCTTTGCGCATGGCTGACCAAAGGCTTTGGCGAAGTGAAGGTCAATGGTCTCAAATAGCGGCTGATGTGAGCGGGGGAAAGCAGTAGGGGTCGAAAGACGAGCATTCGTTTCTTCTCCTCAACACCGTAGGGTCATTGAAAAGCCGATGATTGCAACACTCGTACCGCCAGAATCGGGACACCGAGCCGATGGAAAAGATGCGGTGCATTCAAAAGGAAACCCCTATATGATCCGATCAGCGTCCACTTATGAGGGAGCGCAATGCAGAGCATTGGGTCATGGCGATTCCTGGTTCCATCCATGGTTCTCACCCTGCTGCTGACCTCATGCGGCGGCGACGAGGTGACGGGTGGACCGGGAACTGGGGAACCCACGGCGAGTTCCGCGAGCCCAACTCCTGGATCTGCCAGCCCTGTGACCGACGGTGGCCCTGTAGCGTGCGTCGACTGGGTTTGGTTTAAGACCCCTCAGGACCAATACGACAAGGCCCCCGTGGTGCTCATCGGAAAACCTGAAGGCCAGGTCGGCGAGACCAAAATCTACGGCTCCAAGGCCACCACCCACCTTGTTGAAGTCGAGCGGGTTCTCAAAGGAGACCCCGGAGAGGGGAACATACGCATCTCCTCGATGCCCCCGACCTGCACAGCAGGAGATCCCTACCCGGACGGCGATCCCCTTGATACCGCCGAAAGGGTCATCATTTTTGCGACCAAGCAGGGCGCCGAATGGTTCGCGATGACGCCGGCACAAGGAGTCCTGCCTTTGCCCCAGGGCTCCAACCTTCCCTTCCAATAGGACTGTCCGATCCTGTGGCCTTGTCCCAGCAGTTGGCCTGTGCCCTGGTCCCCGGGAGCGCTCGCGCAGGCCGAAACCAGCCGGCCCAGTATTCATCGTCCACTGACAGTGGGCCGGGCCCGGGCGGGTCCGGCCCCGGCCCGTTCCTCGAAACCGCTAGGAGTATTTGAGGCTTAGTATCAGGGCCTTGAGCTGCGCGTACTGCTCCGTGGCCATCCATTCTTTCGCCGCCTGACGGCTGCTGAATGCCGAGCGGGTCGCCAGGGTGGCGGGCTCGTCGAAGAAAATGACCTGGTTGACTGAGCCGCCGTTCCCCATCACGAGCAACGTGCAGTGCGACCCGGCCTCACCCTCCTGGAGGTTGCGGCGGTTCATGACCGCCATGGCGTACTGGTCTTGTCCGCCGATGCGTTCGACGATGAATCCGAACATCGGCGTGCTGCCGTCGACCTCCGTCATGCCTGGGACGGCTGCCTCATCGAGCACGGTACGGCTGACGGGGCCTGCCGTGCAGCCGATCCCGTCCGCGCCGCTCGCGATCCGGAACAGGTCAGCGCCGGTTCCGTCCGAGACAATTGCCTCAATGGGCTGGAACCCAGGCCCCTCCCGGCCCGGCCCCCGCTGCGTCCTGACGGACCACGAAGCCGGGTAGGAGAAGGACATGTGCCCATCAGGGAAAGTGAACGACGCCAGTGCTGGCTGGACCGGCGCTGCAGGCTGGGCCGGAACGACAGGTGCAGGCTCTGCGGGGGCGGACTGTGAAGCGGGCTGTACAGGAGCCTCAGCGGAGGGCGCAGCTGATGAGGGAGCAGCTCCACTACTGGGTGTACCAAGAGCAGCCGGCGGCGATGATGTGGTGGCCCAAGATGCGGGAGCCTTACTTTCCGCTGCCGCATTCTCTGCAGGCTGAGGCCCGCAGGCCGAAAGGACAAGGCTGATGGCAACGCCCGCGACAGTCGCGGCGCCGTAAAGTCCGAAACGGTTTGAAGTCATGATTTTGAAGTCCCCCAGAAAGCGCTTTTAGGCGCGACATCTGCCCTCTCTCGCTCCTGGATAATCAGGGCTGGGGCATTAGTCACAGACTAGACGCGAAGTATCGTTCTGACAGCCGTTTTTCGAGGCGGGGCCATAACACATAAATAACGAAAATTCCCTGCGCTGCGGCGGATTTTGCGGGCTCCTGTGGCCTACTCCGCGGCGCCCCAAAGTGCTTTGCGGAGCAGCCGCTTCAACTCCTGCGACTCAGCGTCGGAAAGCCCCGAAAGCTGGTCCAGCTCCGCCGCGTCCATGGCAGCGCGGGCCTTGGTGTGCATCTTCCGTCCCTCGGCGGTGGAGACGATGATCTTGGCGCGCCGGTCCTGCTTTCCCTGCGCCCGCTCCACCAGCCCGCGCCGTTCCAGGTCGTCCACCAGCGTCACCACCTGGCTGGGGTCCAGGCTGAGGAAATCCGCGAGTTCCCGCTGCGTCGGCTCCAGCCCGCTGCAGGCCAGCGTCAGGACGGAAAAGGAGCGCTCGCGCAGGCCGAAATCTGCCAGTGCCTTGTTGTTCAGGACCGAACCTGCCGCATGCAGCTTGGCCAGCAGCAGGCCCACATCACTGCCGATCCTGGCGGCCGCAAGGCGCGGGGTCTGAACGTCTGTGCCCAAGGTGGCCATCACAACTCCGGTACTGGTAAAAAACAATCATTGACTTTTTCAATGATCCGTAATTTCATTGAATCCAACAAGGATCTCACACCGCAGTGGGACCACCCCAACGGCTTCGGCCGGCGCATGCGAAGGAGCAGGCCATGAGCTTGAACGGCAAGGTTGCAATCGTCACCGGGAGCGGGCAGGGCCTCGGCCTCGCCTACGCGAGGGAACTGGCCCGCCAGAGCGCCGCCGTCGTCATCAATGATGTAAGCGCTGAGACGGCCGCCCAGGCGGTGGCGCAGATCGAAAAGGACGGCGGCCGGGCCACCGCCGTGGTTGTCCCGGTGGGAACCACGGACGCCGCCAAGGCGCTGGTGGCCGGGGCCGTTGACGCGTTCGGCCGGCTGGACATCCTGGTCACCAACGCGGGAATCCTGCGGGACAAGAGCATCCTGAAGATGACGGACGAGGACTTCGACCTGGTGATCAACGTCCACCTCAAGGGCACCTTCACCTGCGTCCGCGAGGCGTACGCCTACTTCAAGGAACACAACATCCAGGGCCGCATCATCACCATCGGCTCGCCCACGGGCCAGCGCGGAAACTTCGGCCAGACCAACTACGCGGCGGCGAAGGCCGGGATCGTGGGCATGGTCCGGACCTGGGCGCTGGAAATGAAGAAGGCCGGCGTGACGGTCAACAGCGTCATCCCGGTGGCGGCAACGGCCATGACCAAGACCGTGCCGTACTTCCAGAAGGCAGTGGAAGCGGAGGAGCACGGTGAGGCCATGCCGGCCTTCTTCCGCCACGAGCTTGGTTTTGGAACGGCCGACGACGTCTCCGGGCTGGTTGCCTTCCTCGCCTCCGACGAGGCTGCCAACATCACCGGCCAGGCCATCGGCGCCGGTGGTGACCGCCTGCAGGTCTGGACCCACCCTGAAGCTGCCACCACCGAGTACCGGCAGGGCGGCTGGAGCTACGAGGCGCTGCAGGACAACGCCGGCCAGCTGTTCAACCAGGACACGCTGCAAAGCTACGGCGAACAATTCCTGCCCCTGCCGGAAGAGCTCAAGCCCGCACAGCCCGCCGAGGCCCGCTGACCATGGCTGACCGTTACGAGCCGGGCATCGACCCCGCGAAGCTGGATGCGATCGACATGCACGTCCACCTCGAGGTGGACAGCTGCGGGCACGGGTCCCTGCCGGAGGCCCTGACCGAGGCCTCGGCGAAGTATTTCAAGGCTGAGGACCGCACCCCGTCCCTGGACCGGATCGCCGAGGTGTACCGCGAGCTGAACATGGCCGCCGTCGTCTTCACCGTGGACGCGCGCACCCAGCTCAAGCACGAACCCAACAGCATCCCGGAACTGATCGCCGGCGCCGCCCGGAACAACGATGTCCTGATCCCGTTCGGCAGCGTGGACCCCCGCACGGGCGAGGACGCGATCGCCGGAGCCAAGCACCAGGCCATCGAGCTCGGCGCCCGCGGCTTCAAGTTCCACCCGTCCCTGCAGGGCTTCGACCCCTCCAGCGAGCGCTTCTACCCCCTCTGGGAAACCCTCCAGGAACTGGGCCTGCCCGCCATCTTCCACACCGGCCAAAACGGCATGGGCGCAGGCCTCCCCGGCGGCTACGGCATCAAGCTCGCCTACTCCAACCCCCTGCTGCTGGACGCGGTGGCCGCTGACTTCCCCGGCCTGCAGATCATCATGGCCCACCCGTCGGTGCCGTGGCAGGACGAGGCAAACTCCATCGCCACGCATAAGGCCAACGTGTTCATCGATCTCTCCGGTTGGTCGCCCAAGTACTTCCCGGAGTCCCTGGTCAAGGCCTCCAACTCCTACCTGCAGGACAAGGTCCTGTTCGGCACCGACTTCCCGCTGATCACCCCACAGAAGTGGCTGGGCGCCTTCGCCGACCTGCCGCTGAAGGATGAGGTCCGGCCCAAGATCCTCAAGGACAACGCGGTGCGCCTCCTCGGACTGGGTGGCTGAGATGGGAACCACGACGGCGGCACCCGGCCTGGGTGCCCGGCTGTACTCCGCAGCGGACTGGTACGACTCTGAGTCCCTGCTCACGCAGGACGAGCGCCGGGTCCTGGCCCGGCTGAGGGACTTCCTGGACCGCGAAGCGAAACCCCTGCTGGCCGAGTACTGGGAACGGGGCGAGTTCCCGGAGCAGCTCGCCCGGCCGCTGATCGACCTGGACCTGATGGAACCCGCCGAACTCACCACGGACGGGCCTGCCCGCGGGATCTACCAGGGCTTCCGGATCTTCGAGCTTGCCCGCACCGACGCGTCCCTGGCCACCTGGTACACCGCGCAGGCCGGCCTGTTCCGTACCGCCGTCCGCGTCGGTGCTTCCGAACAGCAGCAGGCCGAGTGGATGCCCAAAGTCATCGACTTCTCGCTCAAAGGCGTCTTCTCACTCACCGAACCCGAATCGGGCTCGGACATCGCCGGGGGACTGTCCACCACAGCCCGGCGGCAGGCCGACGGCAGCTGGATCCTGGACGGCGCCAAGCGCTGGATCGGCGGTGCCGCCACCGCCGACGTCCTGGCTGTATTCGCCCGGGACACCGCCGACGGGCAGGTCAAAGCCTTCCTCGTGGACCGCGCCGCGGCCGGCGTCACCCTGGAAAAGATCTCCGGGAAAACGTCCCTGCGGATGATGCAGAACGCCCACATCACCCTCGCGGGGGTCCGCGTCCCGGAGTCCATGCGCCTGCACAACGTGAACTCCTTCAAGGACGTCGCCGCGATGCTGAGGGCCATGCGCTCGGACGTTGCCTGGATCGCCACCGGCATCGCCGCCGGCGCCTTCGAAGCCGCACTAACCTATGTCAATCAGCGCCAGCAGTTCGGCCGCAGCCTCGGTTCCTTCCAGCTGGTCCAGGAGAGACTGGCCCGCATGCTAGGGAACGTCACCGGTTCCCTGTCCCTGGTGGTCCGGCTCACCGAGCAGCAGGCCAAGGGCATCTACCGCGACGAGGACTCGGCCCTTGCCAAGATGCAGACGTCCCTGTTCATGCGCGACACCGTGGCCCTGGCCCGCGAGGTGGTGGGCGGCAACGGCATCACACTGGCGACGGACGTGGCCCGGTTCCATGCCGACGCAGAGGCCGTGTACTCCTACGAGGGCACCCACGAAATCAACGCCCTCATCATCGGCCGCGCCCTCACGGGCGAAAGCGCCTTCACCCGCTGAACCCCAACTCCCTTACCCAATAAGCAACTGCCAGGAGGCAACGATGCCCAATCTCGTCGTCGATTTCGACACCCTGCTCACCTTGTCCGGCAAGGACCTCGGCACCACCGACTACCGCCAGATCACCCAGGAACAGATCAACCTGTTCGCCGACGCCACCGACGACCAGCAATGGATCCACACCGATCCCGAACGCGCCAAGGACGGCCCGTTCGGCGCCCCCATCGCCCACGGCTTCCTCACGCTCTCCCTGATCATCCCGTTCTGGGGCGAACTGTTCGACGTCGACGGCGTCACCACCAAGGTCAACTACGGCCTGGACAAAGTCCGCTTCACCTCACCCGTCACCGTGGGCTCCAAAGTCCGCATGCAGGCCACTATCGCTGAGGTCACCGAGGTCAAGGGCGGCGCCCAGATCAAGGTCAACGCCACCATCGAAATCGAAGGCCAGGAACGCCCCGCCGTCGTGGCCGAATTCCTGGCCCGCTTCTACAAATAAGCCGCTTCGACAAGTAAGCCGCACCACCGGCAGCAACCCCTCCGCAACACCGGCGGCGCCCCTTCCGGCACCGCCTCCGCAGGCAACCCCAAAACCCCATCCCTCCCTCCTTAGGAACAGCCATGTCCGGACACACCACGCTCGCACCTGCGGGCACGGCCGCCAAGCGCAAGGAAGCGCGCACGGTCATCCTGTCCAGCTATCTGGGCAGCACCATCGAGTTCTACGACTTCCTGCTGTATGCCACGGCCGCAGCAGTAGCCTTCCCCAAGGTCTTCTTCACCGGAACGGACGAATGGGTGGGAGTGGTGGCCGCCTATGCCACCTTCGCCGCCGGGTACGTGGCCAGGCCGCTGGGCGGGGTGATCTTCGGCCACTTCGGTGACAAGGTGGGCCGCAAGGGGATGCTGATCATCTCCATGGCCATGATGGGCATCGCCTCCACCCTTATCGGCCTGATTCCCGGCGCCGGCGTGATCGGGCCGTGGGGCGCCGTCATCCTGGTGCTGCTGCGCGTCTGCCAGGGCATCGCCGTCGGTGGTGAATGGGGCGGCGCCGCGCTCATGGCCCTGGAGCACGCGGATCCGAAACGCCGCGGTTTCGCGGCTTCCTTCGTCAACGCCGGCGCCCCCACCGGCGCCGTCCTGGGAACTGTGGTGATGGGCATCTTTTCGGCCCTGCCGCAGGATGCGTTCCTGGCCTGGGGCTGGCGCGTGCCGTTCCTGTTGTCCTTCGTGCTCCTGATCGTGGGCATGTTCGTCCGCCTGCGTGTCTCCGAAAGCCCCATCTTCGCCGAGGCCGTGGCCAAGGAGGACGCACAGGGCACCAAGCGCAAGATCCCGCTGCTGGACGTGCTGCGCCGGCCCAAGGCACTGATCATGATCATGTTTGCCGGTGCCGCCGGATTCGGCCTCCAGGTGGTGCTGCCCACGTTCTCGGTGACATACGCCGTCTCCAAGGGGGCGCCCCAGCAGGGCGTGCTCTACGCCTTCGCCGGTGCCTCGGCCATCTCCATCATCTTCGTGCTTCTGGGCGGACGCCTGTCGGACCGGCTCGGCCGCCGGCCCGTGATGATCGCCGGACTGGCCCTGTTCATCGCCTACCTGTTCCCCATGTTCGGCATGCTCGGATCCGGCAACACCGGCCTTGTCTTCGTGGCCTTCACCGTGGCACTGATCCTGCACTCATGCCTGTACGGGCCGCTGGCAGCCTTCGTCTCCGAACAGTTCGGCACCACGTCCCGCTACACCGGCGCAGCCGTCGGCTACCAGCTGGCCACCCTCATCGGCGCCGGCTTCACGCCAGGCATCATCGCCGGACTCTACAAGGACTCCGGCCAAAGCATCTTCCCGGTGGTGGTGTTCCTGTCCGTCATGGCACTGGTCTCGATTGTCTTCATCGCCCTGACGCGGGAGTCTAAGAACAACGACCTCACCACGGTCCGTTAGGAGAACCATGGACAACAACGGAGTTGGATCCTGGCTGGAGCGCCGCCGCCGGAAGTCGGGCGCCAAGACAGCCCTCCTGTCCGGTGCCGGCGCCCTGAGCTACGAAGAGCTGGCCGAAAGGACCGACCGCCTGGCCAACGCACTCCGGGACAGGGGAGTGGCACAGGGTGACCGGGTGGCCTACCTGGGCGAGAACCACCCGTCCTTCGTGGAAACGTTCTTTGCCTGCGGCCTCCTGGGCGCCATCTTCGTGCCGCTCAACACCAGGCTCGCGCCGCCTGAACTGCAGTTCCAGCTGCAGGATTCCGGCGCCCGGCTCCTGGTCAGCGCCGGCGCCCTCGAGGCGTCCGCCACCGCCGCCCTGGAAGGTACCGGCGTCACCCACCGCCTGGTGGTAATGGCCGACGCCGGGACGGTACCTTCGGCGGCCACGTCACCTGCCGCCGTCGGGCCCTACGAAGTGGTTCCGTGCGAGGCAACGCCCTATGAGGAGGCGCTGCGGGCGGCCACGCCGGAACCCCTCGATGTGCCCGTGGGGCACGACGACGGGGCGATGATCCTCTACACCTCGGGGACCACCGGCAAGCCCAAGGGCGCCCTGCTGACCCACGGAAACATCACGTGGAACTGCATCAACACCATCGTGGACATGGACCTGAACCGCAACGATGTGGCCCTGATGATCTCGCCGCTGTTCCATGTGGCATCGCTGGACATGGGCCTGCTGCCGATGCTGCTCAAGGGCGCCACCGTGGTGCTGGAGGCAAAGTTCGATCCCGCGAGGGTCCTCGAGCTGATCCAGGAGCACAAGGTGACCACCCTCAACGGGGTGCCCACCACGTTCCAGCTGCTCTGCGAGCATCCGGACTGGCCCGCGGCGGACCTCAGTTCCCTGGACAAGCTGACCTGCGGCGGCTCCGCCATTCCCCGCCGGGTCCTGGACGCGTACGAGGACCGCGGCGTCGGTTTCACCAGCTGCTACGGCATGACTGAAACGGCCCCCGGTGTCACCATGCTTCCGGTTGACAGGTCCAGGGACAAGGCCGGCTCGGCGGGCCTGCCGCACTTCTTCACCGACCTCCGGATCGCAGATCCCATGGGCGGTGCGGTGGCTCCCGGCCAGGTGGGGGAAATCCAGATTTCCGGCCCCAATGTGATCAAGGAGTACTGGAACCGGCCGGAGGCCACTGCTGCCAGCTACGCTGACGAGCGCTGGTTCCGTTCCGGGGACATGGGCTACCGGGACCCGGAAGGCTTCCTGTTCGTCTCGGACCGGCTCAAGGACATGATCATCTCCGGCGGGGAAAACATCTACCCGGCGGAGGTGGAAGCAGTCATCGCCGAGCATGCTGCCGTCAGCAGCGTGGCGGTCATCGGAGTCAGCGATGACAAATGGGGCGAGGTTCCCCAGGCGATCGTGACCCTCCGGGAAGGTGAATCGCTGACGGAGGAGCAGCTGCGCAGCTTCCTGGACGGCAGGCTGGCCCGCTACAAGATCCCCAAGTCCCTGGTGGTGGTGGCGGACATGCCCCGCACGGCCAGCGGCAAAATCCGGAAAATGGAGCTCCGCAAGCAGGTCCATTGACGGATCCGGCACGTCCGCGTGGTTCCGCCGTTGTTACCGTTCACGGTCATCAATTGGCGGAACCCTGCGGGCCGGTGCCAGCATGGTTAGATGCTTGAGGCAACTAAACCCCACAATTCCCCGGGCGGGACGCCCGTCAACCCTGCGCTGGAAGCGGAAAGCAGGATCGCGCGGATCGCCGTCACGGTGTTTCCCCTCCTGGTGGTGGCCGCAGGCGTCATCGGCTTCCTGCTCCCGGGAGTCTTCAAACCGATGGGTCCCAGCGTGCCCTACCTGCTGGGCATCATCATGTTCTGCATGGGTTTGACCCTGACCCCGCCGGATTTCGCGGCGGTGGCCAAGCGGCCGTGGGCGGTGGCACTGGGAATCGTTGCGCACTACATCATCATGCCCGGCGCGGGCTGGCTGATCGCCGGCGCCCTCAACCTCGAGCCCGAGCTGGCCGTCGGCGTCATCCTGGTGGGCTGCGCACCTTCCGGGACCGCCTCCAACGTGATGGCGTTCCTGGCCAAGGGCGATGTTGCCCTGTCGGTGGCAGTGGCCTCCGTGTCCACCCTGATCGCCCCGATCGTCACCCCGTTGCTGGTCCTGTTCCTTGCTGGTTCCTACCTCCAGATCGACGCCGGCGGCATGGTCCTGGACATCGTCAAGACGGTGCTGCTGCCGGTGGTGGCCGGCCTCCTGGCCCGGCTCTTCCTCAAGAAGCTCGTGGCAAAGGTGCTGCCGGCACTTCCGTGGGCGTCCGCCGTCGTGATCTCCCTGATCGTGGCCATAGTGGTGGCCGGCAGCGCCAGCAAGATCATCAGTGCCGGAGCCATTGTGTTCCTCGCCGTGGTGCTGCACAACGGTTTCGGCTTGGGCCTGGGCTACCTCGCCGGGAAGCTCGGCCGCCTGGACGACAAAGCGCGCCGTGCCCTCGCCTTCGAAGTGGGCATGCAGAACTCCGGCTTGGCCGCCACGCTGGCCACCGCCCACTTCAGCCCGCTGGCCGCGCTGCCGTCCGCCGTCTTCTCCCTGTGGCACAACATCTCCGGCGCCATCGTGGCTGCCTGGCTCGCCCGCCGGCCGCTGCAGGAACGTCCGCTGGAGCGTCAGGGCCGGGAAGCCCAGGCATAAGCGCCTGACCTGCACGCCCACTGCCGGACGGCACCAAAAACACCTGTTACCAGCAGCGTCTCCTGGGTACGGGACCCGTTAGGGACAACGTCGTTTTCGATGTTGCCTGCCGGTTCCGGACAGGAGATGGACAGATGACTCGGATTGACCGAATAGCTGAACCATGGGGGACAAGGACACCGTACGGCAGCGGCGGTGAATGGCCGGTCAGGGTGGACACCCACCTGGCCGAGGGCGTAACCCCGGAGGACGTGGACAGGTGGGTCCAGACGGCGTCGCTCCTCCACTCCAACGGTGACGCCATGGATATTGCCGTCAAGGACAACAAAATCGTCGGCGTGCGGGGTAGGGCCTCGGATAGGGTCAACCACGGCCGGCTGGGACCGAAGGACCTGTACGGCTGGCAGGCGAATGCGTCACCTGACCGGCTCACCAAACCCCTGATCCGGGAGGGCGGGAAGCTGGTTGAGACGGACTGGGACACCGCCATGAAGCGCGTGGTGGACCGGTCAAAGGCGTTGCTGGCGGAACAGGGCCCCAGTGCCATCGGGTTCTACACCACCGGCCAGCTCTTTGCCGAGGAGTACTACACCCTGGGCACGGTGGCCCACGGCGGCATCGGCACCAACCACGTGGACGGCAACACCCGGCTCTGCACGGCCACGGCGGCCGAGGCACTGAAGGAATCGTTCGGCTGCGACGGCCAGCCCGGCTCGTACACGGACGTGGACCACGCGGACGTGATCGCGCTCTACGGGCACAACGTGGCGGAAACCCAGACCGTCCTCTGGACCAGGATGCTGGACCGCCTGGCAGGACCCAACCCGCCCAAGATCATCTGCGTGGACCCGCGCATGACCCCCGTGGCCAAGGCCGCCACCGTGCACCTGGCCCCGCGGCCCGGCACCAACGTGGCCCTGATGAACGGCATCCTGCACGAGATCATCGCCAACGGCTGGGTGGACCAGGAGTACATCCAGGCGCACACCGTGGGGTACGCGGAGCTCGAAAAAGAGGTCAAGAACTACCCTCCCGCCCTGGCCGCAGAGATCTGCGGTGTCCCGGCGGAGCAGATCTCCGAGGCCGCAAGCATCATCGGCCACGCCGAGCGGCTGCTGTCCACGGTCCTCCAGGGTTTCTACCAGTCCAACCAGGCAACCGCCGCCGCCGTGCAGGTCAACAACGTCAACATCATCCGCGGCATGCTGGGCAAGCCCGGCTGCGGCATCCTGCAGATGAACGGCCAGCCCACCGCGGAAAACACCCGCGAATGCGGGGCCGACGGCGACCTGGCCGCCTTCCGGAACTGGTCCAACGACGCCCACATTAAGGACCTGGCCAGGGTCTGGAACATCGACCCCATGTCCATCCCGCACTACTCGCCGCCCACCCACGTCATGCAGATGATGCGGTACGCGGAGGACGGCTCCATCCGGATGCTCTGGGTCAGCGGCACCAACCCCGCCGTCTCCCTCCCCGAACTGGCGCGGGTCCGCAGCATCCTGGAGCAGGAACGGCTCTTCCTGGTGGTGCAGGACATCTTCCTGTCCGAGACTGCCCAGCTGGCCGACGTCGTGCTTCCCGCCGCCACCTGGGGCGAAAAGACGGGCACCTTCACCAATGTGGACCGCACCGTCCACCTGTCGGAAAAGGCGGTGGATCCGCCCGGCGAGGCCCGGCCGGACCTGGACATCTTCATCGACTACGCCCACCGGATGGGCCTGCAGGACAAGGACGGGCAGCCGCTGATCAAGTGGCACGATCCCGAGTCCGCCTTCGAAGCGTGGAAGGAATGCTCCCGCGGCCGCCCCTGCGACTACACCGGCATCACCTATGAGAAGCTGCGCGGCGGGTCCGGCATCCAGTGGCCGTGCAATGACGAGAACCCGGACGGCACCGAACGCATCTACGCCGGCGGCAAGTTCTGGGCACACCCGGAGTACTGCGAAACCTACGGCCGGGACCTGATCACCGGCGCGCCCGTGGATCCGTCCGAATACAAGGCCCTCAACCCGGAGGGCAAGGCCATCATCAAGGCCGCTGAATACGTCCCGCCGCACGAGCTCCCCAGCCGGGACTTTCCGCTGCAGCTCATCACCGGCCGCACGCTCTACCAGTTCCACACCCGCACCAAGACGGGCCGGGCGCCTGAGCTGCAGGCAGCCGCACCTGACGTCTGGGTGGAGTTGTCAGCGGACGACGCCGGCGCGTACGGGATTGCCGAGGGCGATCTTGCAGAGGTGGAGACACCCCGTGGTTCAGTCCGCGCAAAGGTGCGGATCAGCGGGATCCGGACCGGCGTCCTCTTCCTGCCGTTCCACTACGGCTACTGGGACACCGACGGCGGCCACCAGCCGGACGGGGCGGGCAGGGCAGCCAACGAGCTGACAATCACTGACTGGGACGCGGCCTCCAAGCAGCCCATTTTCAAGACGGCGGCGGCACGCATTACCCGGGTTTCGGGCGGTGACGGGCCGTCCCCGGCACCCACCACCACAGCGTCGGCTCCGGCCGGCGACTTCCCGGAAGAGGCCAGGACCAAGGGGATCGCCTCCGCCCTGGCGGACGAAGCCACGGGCACGGCAGGAGGGGCACGATGAAATTCGGGCTTGTACTTGAGGAAATGCACCGCTCCGAGAACGACCTGGCGCATCACCTGCTGACCATCTCGGAGCGGCACAAAGTGGACCACGAGATCTACCATCTGGCCCGGGACCTGGCGCGCTGGTCCCAGCAGCATGTCCGGGACATCGCGGCCATCGCCGGGAACTATGGCCAGGACCTGGATCCGGAGCCGCGCGGCGAGGCAGGCCTGATGGAAACCCTTCGCGAGAAGGGCAGCGAGATGGTGGGCCGGCGCCCGGAAACCGGGATGCTGCTGCTGCGCGACCTCCGGGAGCTTTACCTGAAGGCCTGCGGCGTATCGGCCGACTGGGAACTGCTGGCCCAGGCCGCGCAGGGGATGAAGGACAAAGACCTCCTGGCCCTGGCCGAAAAATGCCATCCCCAGACCATCCGCCAGATGAAGTGGGCCAACGGCAAGCTGAAGGAGTCCGCCACCCAGGTCCTGGTCAGCTGAAAGGTTCCGGACGGTTATCCGGCCTCGCGGGCTCCTTGCAGGTGCGCCACCAGTGCCTGCATCTGCTGGGCGGACCAAGGCAGGGCCTTGCTGAGTTCGCCACTGTTCCCGTTCCACATGGCGCGGGCTGCCTCCTTGGTGCCCTCGCTGCTGTGAAAGCGGGAGCCCAGCTCGTCCCAGCGGCGCACCAGGTCCCTGGCCTCGGGGCTGGTGGCGGGGATCCCGCCGTCGACCTGGCGCAGGCCCTCCTCAACCATGCCGGCCCACTCGGTCCGTGCGTCCTCCGTGGCCTGCCGGCCCAGGTGGGCGCGCCGCTCGGCGAGCTCCCGGCGCTGATCTTCGGTGAAGTAGTCCTCAAACATGCTCATGCCTTCCAACACGGTTACGAATAAGGCGGGGGCGGCGTCCCCGTCGTTGTTGATACGATCCAGCAGCTCCCGGATGGTCTGCTGGAGCTGGTCCAGCTGCCGGGCCTGCCCGCCCACGGCGTCCAGCTGCCGCTGCAGCAGATTTCGGATCGACTCCGGACCCCCTCCGGGCTGGTCCAGCACGGCGGCGATCCCGCCCAGCGGCACACCGAGGCTGCGCAATGTCCGGATGCCGTAGAGGCGCTGGAGGTCCTGCCTTGTGTAAC
Source organism: Arthrobacter sp. Soil764 (assembly GCF_001428075.1). Lineage (GTDB taxonomy): Bacteria > Actinomycetota > Actinomycetes > Actinomycetales > Micrococcaceae > Arthrobacter. Next base: position 158,608 of record NZ_LMSI01000024.1, read on the forward strand.
GGCGGTGGCCTGCCGTGGTCCGGACGCTTGCCTGGAGCAACCCGATGCTGTCGTAGTGGTGCAGGGCCCTGACGGTGACGCCGGTCGCTGCGGCCAGCTCGCCAATGCTCCAGCAGTGTTCGTCCGGATGATCCATATCCCCACCGTAGGACCTGACGCAGCGTCAGGTTCAAGTCCTGGCATTTACTGTTTTGAGCCTGCAGGCTCATGCTTTCCAAACGGGTTTCATTGAGTGAAACCGGCGGCGCGTCCGTTCCTGTCCATGCCCCAGAGTTGTGTCCATGAAGGCGGACGCCGATAGTGGTCCGCTCCCAGCTATCCAGGACAGAAACGGCGCGGCACACATGGAGTCAACGATGACGGCACTGCGGATCCAAAGGGGGATCCAGTTCGCCCGACCACAGAATGCCGGGCCGCTGCTGCTGGACCTCTACCTTCCCGGCGCTGCCGCCGACGTCCAGGCCGGAAGGCCCGCGGTAATCCATTTCCATGGGGGAGGCTGGCGGGTGGGGGAGCGGTCCTCGCTGGGGCCGGGCGTGGACGGCTTCGGCCTGAGCCCCATCGAACAGCTTGCGGAGGCCGGGTTCGTGGTGGCCTCCGCCGACTACCGCCTGACGGACGTTGCCACTTTTCCCGCCCAGCTGCTGGATGCCAAGGCGGCGGTCCGCTGGCTTCGCACCCATGCCGCTGAGTACGGGGTGGATCCGCGCCGGATCTACGCCTGGGGCGATTCGGCAGGCGGCCACCTTGCCGCCCTCCTCGGACTGACCGCCGGAGCCGCGGAATTCGCTGAGCTGGAGGGCGCCCTGGAGGCTGACGGGGACGACCATGTTGCCGCCGTCGTGGCCTGGTATCCGCCCACGGACCTGGAACGGATGGGGGAACAGGCCAGGCCGGACGCCGTGGCCCGCGCCGATGACCCCGGCTCCCGCGAGGCGCTGCTGCTCGGCGCCCAGCCGGCCGACGCCCCGGACAAGGCCAAAGCGGCAAGCCCCCTCGCCTACGTGCATACGGACGCGCCGCCCTTCCTCCTCATCCACGGAACGGCTGACCGGTTCGTCCCCGTGGAGCAGTCCGCCGGCCTGGCCCAGGCGCTCGAAGGCGCCGGTGCCGCCGTCGAACTTCTCCTTCTGGAGGATGCGGACCATATGTGGCAATTGCCGGACGGCAGCAGCAACGCAGCAAGGCAGGCAACCACCGCCACCATCGATTTCCTTCGCCGCCAGGCGCAGCAGCACTGACCACCACTTCCTCCGGAGCGCCGATTCGCCCGGAACAGACCCGAAAGGCCCCTCCATGCAGTTCATTGGCATCACGCACCACGGCGAACCCTGGGCAGCAGCGCTCGCCGGCTCCCGCATCCTCCCGCTCGCTGCCGTCGCCGATTTCTGGGCCGACGCGGAGGGGTGGCAGGACAAGGCGGCAACCCTGGCTGCCGGCGTGGCGGAGCATGACGCGTCCGACGCCGGCGCCTGGCTGGAGCGCGGCACCGTCACCGAAGTGCCGCTCGTCCCGGCCTCCGCACGGGTCATCTGCGTGGGCCTGAACTACAAGGCGCACGTGGCCGAGGGCAGCTTCAAGGACCAGGAGCTGCCGCCGTACCCCACCCTCTTCGCCCGCTGGACGGCGTCCCTGTCCGTGGGCAACGTCCCGGTTCCCGTCCCCGCAGGCGAGGCGGGGCTGGACTGGGAGGGCGAGGTGGCCGCGTACATCGGCAGGCGCGTCGAGTCCGCGGACGAGGACACCGCTGCCGACGCCGTCTTTGGCTACTCCACCTTCAACGACATCACCTCGCGCAAAGCCCAGAAACTTACGTCGCAGTGGACCCTGGGCAAGAACGGCGACTTCAGCGGCCCCCTGGGTCCATTGGTCAGCCGGGACGAGGTGGGCGACCTGCGCGACGGACTGCAGGTCCGCACCCGCGTCAACGGCATCGAAGCCCAAAACGGCAACACCCGCGACATGATCTTTTCCGTCCCGGCCATCATCGCGCTCATCAGCCAAACCTTCACGCTGCACCCCGGTGACGTCATTGCCACCGGAACCCCGGAAGGCGTGGGCTACGCCCGCACCCCGCAGTGGCTGCTGCAGCCCGGCGACACCGTCGAGGTGGAGATCGAGAAGCTCGGCACCCTCACCACGCCCGTGGGCGATCTTTCCCTCCGGAGCCGTGCCTGATGAGCACCTTCCAGAACGCCAACGCCGCGGACATCCCGGAGGAGGCGCGGGTCCTGGTTTCCGGTGGCGGCCCCAGCGGGCTGTTCCTAGCCCTGGACCTCGCGTCCCGCGGCGTCCCCAGCACCGTCATCGACCCGCGGACCAGCGTTGACCCCACCCGGCCCCGGGCCAAGACCACCAACGCCCGCACCATGACGCACCTGCGGCGGCTGGGCCTGGCCGACGCACTCCGGAAGGCTTCGCCGCTGCCGGTGGACCATGCCCAGGACGTCATCTTCTGCACCGGACTGACCGGCCCCTCGGCCCATGAACTGCGCCGGTTCCGCAACGCCTTCCAGCTGGTTCCCGGCACCTACGGTCCCCAGCCGGAGTGCGGCCAGCAGGTCCCGCAGCCGGTCCTCGAGGAGGTGCTCCGCGCCGCCGTCGCTGACAACCCGCTGGTCACATTCCTGACCGGGTGGGCTGTCCAGGAGGTCCGGGGGCTGGGCGTTGCAGGAGACGACGCCGGCCTTTCCGGCTCTGGTCCCGGCGCCGGCACTCATGGTGGGGCAGCCACGGCGCCCTACGCCGTCGTCGTCGCTGATGTTTCCGGTAGCCGCCGCACCATCCACGCGGACTACGTGATCGGGGCCGACGGCGGGTCCTCCGCGGTGCGCCGCAGCCTGGGAATCCGCCTGGCAGGCGGCTCCGCGGCCCTGTCCAACATCAGCATCCTGTTCCGCTCGCAGTCACTGGCCTCCGCCGTTTCGCTGGATCCCGCCGTGCAGTATTGGGTGGTGGGGTCGGAAACCTCCGGGATGGTGGGGCCCATGGACCTTGCCGATACCTGGTGGGCGATTGTCCAGGGCGTGGATCCTGCTGTCACCGTCACCCCCTCCGATGCTGCCGCCATGGTCCGCTCCCTGGTGGGCGCTGAAGTCGACATCGACGTGGTGGCTACTGATCCCTGGACGGCCCGCATGCTGCTGGCCCCGGAGTACAGCCGCGGGAACGTCTTCCTGGTGGGCGACGCGGCCCACCTCAACCCGCCGTGGGGCGGCCACGGATTCAACACCTGCATCGGTGACGCCGTCAACCTGGCCTGGAAGCTCGCGGCCGTCATCAATGGCTGGGCGGGTCCCGGCCTCCTGGCCAGCTACGGGGATGAACGCCGGCCGGTGGCGGCCCGCACCATCCGCGACGCCGCGGAGAACGGCAAGGCGCTGGCCTACCACTTTGCTGATCCGGACCTTGCCCTCGCCGGTCCTGCCGGCGATGCTGCGCGCCGGGCCGCCCACGACGCCCTCGCCGTGAAGCAAAGCGAGTTCGATTCGCTGGGCCTGGTGCTCGGCTACGCCTACGCCGACTCACCCCTGGTGGTTCCGGACGGTTCCTCCCTCCCCACGGAAGACCCCATCCGCTACGTCCCGTCCGCGGTTCCCGGCGCCCTGCTCCCGCATGCTTGGCTGGCTGGATCGTCTTCCGTCTACAGTGCTCTGGGGTCCGGATTCACCCTGCTGGCCGACGCCCGGTCGCTGGGCGGGATGCCGGCGGCGACAGTCTTCGAGCCGGTGGTGGCGGCCGCTGCCCGGCAGGGCATCCCGGTGACCGTCACCGCCGTCGGACCCTCCGTTGAAGGAACCGCGCTTTCGGCGCTGTGGGGTGCCAACGCCGTGCTGGTCCGTCCGGACCAGCACGTGGCCTGGCGGGGCAACTCCGCCGATGAGGCGGCCGTCGCGCTGTCCGTCGCTGCGGGGTGGGCGCCCGTGGTGCCCGCCGACGCCGAATCATCCGAACGTGCAGTTTCCCTTGATCAGGGAACTTCCTTTGAAACCACCAGGAGCGCCCGTGTCGACGCCGTCATTCCGTGATTACCTGTTTGCCCCCGATCACCCGCGAGTGTCGGATATCCGTGGACTGAGCCCCAGGGAGTATGCCGAAGCCGCGAGGAGCGACCCGTTCGCCGGGCCCATGATCGAAGGTTGGCAGAAGCTGTACCCGCGGCCCTTCACCGGCATCACCAGCGACGGCGTACGCCGGGAGGGCCTGTATCCGCTGGTGCCGGCCCGGCCCGGGGAGGAAGCGCCCACCGCACAGATGGTGGCCGCGGCCCGCAAGCTGCTCGGTGCGGTCACTCCTGGCCAGGCCAGCAAGCTCAACTACGCGGTGGACGCGCCTGAATGGCAAAGCTGGGCCAACCCTGAATTCATGCAGCACGACACCGGGTTGCGCCTGGACGAGCTGGAACCGCCCGTCCGTGACGCGGTCCTGGGGCTAGTGGAGGCAAGCCTGAGCGCTGAAGGGTTTGAGCTGGTGCGGAACCTGATGCGCATCAACGGATTCCTTGGCGAACTGGTGGAGTTGCCGCTGCTGATGAACGAATTCAGCTACAACTTCGCGCTGTACGGGGAGCCGTCCGAGACCGGGCCGTGGGGGTGGCAGCTGTTTGGCCACCACGCGGCACTGAACTGCCTGGTGGTGGGGACGCAGCTGGTGATTTCGCCCGTGTTCATGGGCGCGGAGCCGGACATGATCGACGCCGGCCCGCACCGTGGCGTGAAGGTTTTCAAGGAGCGCATCGCGCTGGCCCGGCAGTTGATGGGTGCGCTGCCTTCAGAGCTTCGCGCCGGGGCTGTTGTGTATGAGTCGATGGTGGACCCGGCCATGCCTGAAGGCCGCCTCCACCCGGGCGATGAACGGCACCTGGGCGGCTGCTTCCAGGACAACAGGGTGATCCCGTACGAGGGGATCCGCGTGGCGGAGATGCCCGCGGAGGCCCGGGAGCTGCTGGACGCGGTAGTGGATGACTTCATCGCCTACCTGCCGGACGGACCCCGTGCCGCCCGCCGTCGGGAAATCCATGATCACTATGGGGAATCGTTCTTCAGCTGGATCGGGGGCTGGGAGGGGGCGGAAGCCTTTTACTTCCGGCTGCAGAGCCCGGTGGTGGTGCTGGAACTGGACCACCACACCGGCGTGTTCCTCAGCAACGACCAACCCGCCCCGTTCCACATGCACACCGTGGTCCGCACGCCCAACGGCAACGATTACGGCCGCGAACTGGTCAGGCAAGCCACCTCTTAACACCCCCATCGATTGCTGAGTAGCTGCCGTTTTCGGCCCCGAGAACGGCAGTTACGGAGCAATGGATATCCCTCAAACCGAAGGCCGGGCTTCCGCTTGGATGTCCGGCCCTACTGCTTCCCGTATTTGCGGTGCACGGCCTGTTTGCTCACGCCCAGGCACAGTGCGATCGCTTCCCAGGACAGGCCGGCTTGCCGTGCGCGCCGGACCAGGGATGCCTCGGCCCGGCCCACCTCTTTTCGCAGTTCGGCCACCGCATACAGGGCCTCCGCAGGTCCTTTCCCGTCCATTGATCCCACCAGCGTCTTCATCCGCTCCACCTCCATGACGTCAACATTAGTTGACACGGAAATGACCCGTCAACAGATGTTGACGGGCCATTTCTGTCCGGCGGTTTAGTCCCGGATTTCCATTTGGAAGTCCGGCCCTTCGCGTTGAATGAAGATCTCATCGAGTGCTCCGTAACTGCCGTTATCAGCGCTCAAAAGGGCAGGTACGGAGCAATCGATGGCGTGGTTGGCGGGTTAGGGGATGTCGAGTGCGGCGCGGCGCTGCGGCGGCGGGCCCACCACTGTCAGGTCCATCTCGGCCTGGGCGCGGCCGAAGCCTTCCATGTCCATGAAGGGCTCGCCGCCTTCGGTGTACATGTAGTCCTCGGTGGGCTGGTTGAAGTACTCGAAGAACCCGTTGAACACGGACGGGGTCAGGAAGCCCACCATCTGGGTGTTGTGGGCGTCGAACGCGAACGAGTGGATGGTCCCGGCGGGGGCGTGGACAAAATCGCCCTTGGTCAGGAGCATCTCGCGGCCGTTGGCATACAGCCACATGCGGCCCTCCGTGCAGAGGAAATTCTCCGTGTGCTCCGAGTGGAAGTGCAGCGGAATGTAGGGGCTCTTTGCTCCCTTGGTATGCACGGCGAAATAGTTCGAACCGGTGTTGGCCGGACGGGACAGGTAGGTGAACATCGTCTGGTAACTGACCAGCCGCTCACCCTCCCCGGCGCTCAGGAAATAGGGGCTCTGGGCAGGCGGAAGGCCGGCGTCGTGCTTGAACGACGGCGCCACACGCTCCACGTCCGGGAAAGTGATGCCGAACTCGGCGCCCACCTCGGCCTGCTCATGCAGGCTGGCCTGGTGTCCGGGCCGCACCGGCGGGACGTGCGAACCGATGGGTGTGCCCACCCGCTCGTAGTACTTTTCGCCGCCGCCGGGCGTCATCCAGGTCAGGAAGCGGGTGTAGTGGCTGGCCATCCGGTAGGCGTGCGGGGTGTTCGGCGGGATGACCACCGAGTCACCTGGGGTGAGGATCCTGCTCTCGCCGGGCAGCCAGACGTGCAGGATGCCGTCGAAGACGTAGAGGGTCTTGTGTTCGATGCTGTGGCTGACAAAGGGGGACTCGGCCCCCATGCCGCCGGAGATGTAGGCCGCGCTGAAGATGCCGCCCGTATCGGCGGCGCGGGCGATGACCGTCACCAGCTGGCCGTTGATTTCGTAGCGTGCGCCCTCGCCCGACGCCATGTAGTACGGGACTGCCTCTCCGGGCAGCGCGTTGGCCGCCGGGAGCTGCTTGTTCATTTCCTCAACGCTGAGGGACATGGTTTCCTTCTTTCCAGTCGGCCGGCCCTTGCCGGAGCGTGACCTACATCATGGCTGCCCATCGCTCCAGCCACGAGTGCGGATTCCAATGGTTGAAACCCAAAGTCGGCCGGCCGTCGTCCCCCTGCTAGCCCTCACATTCCTTGCAGTACTTCTTGCCGTCCTTTTCCCGGGCCAACTGGCTGCGGTGGTGGACCAGGAAGCAGGACATACAGGTGAATTCGTCGGCCTGCACCGGGACCACCTGGATGAGGAGTTCCTCGTTGGAGAGGTCCGCGCCGGGCAGCTCGAAGCTGTCCGCCAGGTCCGTTTCGTCCATGTCGGGAGCAGCCTCCCGGCGGGCGGACTTGTCGGACTTCAGCTCCTCCAGTGCGACGTTCGGCTCTTCCTCGGGTGTCACCCGCGGAGCGTCGTAGTCAACTGACATGTGGTGTGTTCTCCTGTCCAGCTGCTGATGTCCAGATTGTTCCGGACAGATCGACAACGCCGGACGCGGGCAACAAATTCCCGTGCCGGGCTGGATGCCGGCGATAGGCGGCCGCGGGTGGCGGCACGTCGGCTCAGCCCGTGCTCTGGAAGCCGGGGTTGTCGCGCAAGGCCAGGGCTGCCTGGACCATGGCGGCATGGGTAAGGCATTGCGGATAGTTGCCCAGGAAGGCGCCGGAGGCGGGGTCCACTTCTTCACTGAAGAGGCCCAGCGGGGACGCCAGGTCCAGCAGAGCGCTGAAGGTTTCCCGTGCCTCGCTGGTCCTGCCGGTCATGGCCAGCGCCTGCACCAGCCAGAATGAACAGGGCAGGAAGGCGCCCTCGCCGCCCTGCAGGCCGTCCTGGCCCGGCGGGTACCTGTACAGCAGGGGCCCGCCGGCGCCCAGTTCCTTCCACACTTCGTCAACGGTTGTCCGGACCACCTCGGAAGCAGTGTCCTCCAGCCCGATCAACGGAAGGACCAGCAGGGCGGCATCAAGGTCCTTGGATCCATAGGTCCGCGTGTAGCAGTTCCGGTCCGGGTCCACTCCTTTGCTCCGGATCTCCGTCCCCAGCTGGTCCAGGGCGGACTGCCAGCGCCGCCGCTGCCGCTTGCCCAAGCGGCGCGTGGCGCCGATCCGCAGCGCCCTGTCCAGCGCGAGCCAGGCCATGAGTTTGGAGTGGACGTGGTGGGCCGCATCGGCCCGGATCTCCCAAATCCCGGCGTCCGGCGCGGACCAGGTGTCCGCCACCATGTCAGCGAACCCGCGCATGGCCCGCCATGTCTCCGAATACAGCCGGTGGCCGCCCGCCACGAGCACCCAGGCTGCGTCCAGCACCCAGCCATATCCGTCGAGCTGATGCTGCCCGGCCGCGCCATTGCCGGTCCGCACCGGCACGCTTCCCGCATATCCAGGCCACCCGCGCAGGACGTGCTCCCGCGGCACGCGGCCGCCGGACAGAGTGAGCAGGGCCGGGAGCCGGGGCCTCTGGAGCCGGCTGGCATGCAGCAGCCACCCCAGGAAGCCCAGGGCTTCGTTCGTTTTCCCGGCGTGCAGGAATGCGGCCACTCCGATGCTGGCGTCACGGGGCCAGGCAAACCGGTAGTCCCAGTTGCGGATGCCGCCCGGGTTCTCGGGCAGGGATGTGGTGGGCGCCGCCACCGGCGCGCCTGAAGGCGAGTAGGTCAGCAGCCGCAGGGTCAGCAGGCTCCGCAGCACCTGTGCGCGGAAGGGGATGCCCGTGTCCATCTCCGCGGCCCAGTCCTCCCACCGCTGCTCGTCACTGCACACCAGATCCCAGGCCGCTTCCGGATCCACGTGGATGAGCGGTTCCCCGTAGGCAATGGCGAGGACAAGTGTCACCGGCCGCCCGGGGTGCACCATCACCGTCTGCTGGTGGCCGGCCGGTAGCGGGCATCCCTCGCTGAAGCCCAGCGATACCGCGAGCGGGCCCCATTCACACACCAGGTCCTGGCCGCGCCTGCTGACCCGCGGTTGGCGGTGGTTTTCGCCGAGCCGTGGGGTGAAGTGGACGACGGCGGCAACAGGACCGTCGTGTGCGGTCAGGCGCCGGACGAAGAGCGTGGTGGGCAGGAGTGCGCCGGACACCTCGGCAACCATGGCCTCGGTCAACGTCAGCTGCCCGCCGCCGGAGGACCATGTTGTTTCAAGGGTGGCGGTGTTGCCGCGGTAGTGCCGGCTTACCAGGTGCGCGGCTCCGGCGGGACCGGCCACGAACTGCCCCGCCTCCCGTCCGCCCAGCAGGGCGCCGAAGATGGGCTCGCCGTCGAACGCGGGGGCACACATCCAATCCACCGAACCTGCGGAGGAGACCAGGGCTGCGGTCCGGGTGTCACCCAGCAGGCCGTAGTCAGCGATCGGTGCGGGTTGCCAGGCCGCGGCAAAGGGCGCGACGGCGGCGCGCGGCTCCGGAGTTGTGTTCAATTCTGGTGCGGCCGGATGCTTCGGTCCGGATGCTGTTTGCACAGTGCCCTCGGTTTCAGAATGCCAGCGGTTTCACAGTGCCCTCAGGAGGAGGCCAAGAACAACGCCGTATGCAACGTGGGCGAGGATGGCCACGGCCGGGGTTTGGATGCCGTAGTTCAGACCCAGCAGGCCCGGCGGTTCCAGTACCGCCGTGCTGGAGGGGCCAGCCCGGGTGGAGGCCATTCGAGGGTGCACACCGGGCAGCAGCGGCAGGATGACGGTCAGTGCCACGCCCACGTGGAGCAGGCCCAACAGTGCACCGATCCACCAGGTGGCCCTGCCCAGGAGGGCGAAGGCCGCGGCATATCCGAGGGCGAAGACCTGGCCCACTGCGAGATGGATGAAGAACCCGGCAACCCGGGCCCGGTCGGGATCGGGCGTCACAAGGGTGCCCAGCACCAGCGGCAGGTCCAGCCGGGTCAGGCCGGCCATCTGGGCCGCGATCATGATGAGTGTCAGGAGGGCGGTTGCCAGGAGGCCGAAGAGCCCCCATCCTTGCCAGTCCATTTCATGCCGCCCAACCTTGGAGCCGCCGGGCCGGGGAGCTTGCTTCGCCGGAGGGGAACCGGACTTCTACTTGCTTGAGCATCGGAACCTCGCTCTAAAAACGTATATCTTAAATTTAGAGCTGGAGCACTTACGTGTCAAGTAGGTAGACTGGGCTACCTACCAATGTCGCGAGGAGTGCCCATGTCCATTTCAAGCCCGGCCTCGCCGGCGCGCCCTCCTGCCCGCCAACTGCTGCTTGAGGCGGCCGCCCGGCTTTTCTACGCCAATGGCGTGGCCGCCACGGGGATCGACGCGATCACCGCCGAAGCGGGAGTGGCAAAGAAGAGCCTGTACAACAACTTCAGGTCAAAGGCGGACCTGGTGGCCGCATACCTGGAAGCCCGGCACGGGGAATGGCTGGAGCTTTACCGTCGGCGTCTGGAAACGGCCGGCACTCCGCGCGAAGAGGTCCTGGCGGTCTTCGACGCCTACCTCGACCACGCCAACTTCGTCTACCGGCACGGTTTCAGGGGCTGCGGGCTGCTCAATGCGGCGGCCGAACTCCCGGCCGGGGACCCCGGGAGGGAGGCGGTGCGCCGCCACAAGGAACAGGTGCAGGAACTCCTTTCGCAGCATGTGGCCGGGCTGCTGCCAGGCCGGGAAGAGCTGTCCCCGGGACTTGCCGCGCATCTGGCCTTCCTGCTGGAGGGAGCCATGGCCAGGGCAGGCCTTGAAGGACACGATGCGCCCTTGCGGGACGCCCGGTCCATCGCCGGGCAACTGCTGGACGCCCTGTGAACAACATGCCTCACCATCAGCAGGCCGGGCGTTGGGGAGCGCTCTCCGTCGTGGCGGCATCGATCCTCTGGGGTACCACCGGAACGGCGGCCACCTTCGCGCCGGCCGTGAGCCCGCTGGCCATCGGTGCCGTGGCTATGGGACTCGGTGGGCTGCTGCAGGCGCTGTACGCCGCACGCCATATCGCAGCCCAGTGGGGCAGTCTTCGTGCGCGGTGGGGCCTGGTGTCGCTCGGCGCTGCGGCGGTGGCTGTCTACCCCCTCGCCTTCTACAGTTCCATGCACCTCTCCGGAGTGGCCGTGGGAACAGTCGTCTCCATCGGTTCGGCGCCGGTGGCCGCGGCCCTTATCGAACGCTTCGCCGACGGGAAGCTGCTGGACAGGCGATGGATTTTCGGGGCGATGCTGGGAATCGGCGGAGCCGCCCTGCTGTCACTCGCCGGACATTCACCGGGGCCCAACGCGCCGGGCCCCGGAGGGGATTCCTGGACCTCGACGGCGGGAATCCTCCTGGGGCTGCTGGCCGGAACCACGTATGCACTGTACTCCTGGGCGGCCCATCGCCTGACCGGCCAAGCTGTCACCTCCCGGGCCGCCATGGGCGCCGTCTTCGGCCTCGGCGGGATCCTCTTGATGCCGGTCCTTGCCGCGACCGGCGGCCCGCTCCTGGAGTCCTGGCGCGCCGCTGGTGTGGGTGCCTACATGGCGGCGGTGCCGATGTTTGCCGGGTATCTGCTGTTCGGCTGGGGACTGGCCCGCGTGGGGGCGAGCACGGCCACTGGCATCTCCCTGCTCGAAACCGTCGTGGCAGCCGTCCTGGCCGTACTCGTGGTGGGCGAACGGCTCCCGGCACTTGCCTGGCTCGGCGCCGCCGTCGTCCTCGCCAGCCTGTTCATCCTGACGCCGCGGAGGCAAACCCGTGCAGCAGCAGGGCGCCGGGCAGGCTCAACAGCAGCGCCGGGGCCGCCGCCATCAAGGCCGTTAACCGGTAATTTGCCGGCCTCCGCTCCGGGCCAGCACCGTGGGACCGAGCAGCAGGCAGGCGCCCAGCCCCAGCAGCAGAATCCCTAGCACTACCGCGCCCGGAGCCGGCAGCCCCGCCCCTGCAATGATGAGCACCAGGCCGACCAGTGCCGCGGCCGTCCCCGGGAACAGCCCTGTGGGGAAACGGCGCGCCGGATAGCCGGACAGCAGTTCCATGGCCAGATGGGGATCGTCCGCGATCAGCCCCAGCTCCAGCTCCTTGAGAAGGCGTCGCTCCTCATCGGACATTGGCATGGCGGGCCCCTGTTCCCTGGGCGGCGGTATCGGTATCGACCGTAGGAGCCTTCTACCGGTTAGTCAATAGTCCCGGGCGCAGGGCTGGAAGCCGCCTACCGCCGTCGCAATTCCGCGAACTCGATGGACGGCACAATGGCGCCCGCGTCCCGCTCCACGAAGTTGGCGCCCGGCGGCACCAGCTCGTCGATGGCGTCCAGCACCGTCTCGCCCAGCTGGACGTCTGCCGCACGCAGGTAGGCCTGGAGGTGTTCCTCGCTGCGCGGTCCGATGATCACGCTGCTGATGGCGGGATGGGTCAGGGCGAAGCCCACGGCCAGGTCCACCAGGGACAGCTCCAGCTTGTCCGCCAGCCGGGCCAGTGAGTCCGCGGCAAGCAGCTTCCGCTCGCTCGAGGGCCCGGAGATGTCGTAGCGGCCCGGCAGTGTGTGGACCCGGGTGGGCGGCTTGCCTGATTCGAGGACAAAGCTGCCGGACAGCCAGCCGCCGGCCAGCGGACCGTAGGCAAGCACCCCCAGGCCGTACTGCTGGGCGATGGGCAGGACATCCCGTTCGTTGCCACGGACCAGCATGGAATAGGGAACCTGGTTGCCCAGCGGCGGAATCAGGTGGTTTGTGGTGGCCAGCCATTGCGCTTCCACAAGCTGCGCCGGCGTGAACACGGAGGTGCCGTAATACAGGATCTTGCCCTGGCGGATCAGGTCGTTGAGGGTGGTGATGGTCTCCAGGACGTCGGTGTTGTAGTCCGGCCGGTGCGCCTGGTACAGGTCGATCCGGTCTGTCTGCAACCGGCGGAGGCTGCCCTCGACGGCCTGCATGATCCAGCGCCGGGAGTTTCCGGAGTGCGCCGGATTGGCGCTCATCTGGCCATGGAACTTGGTGGCCAGGAAGACGTCGTCCCGGCGGCCGCGGAGCGCCCGCCCCACCACCTGCTCGGACTCGCCCTGTGAGTAGACGTCGGCGGTGTCAATTGCCGTGATGCCGGCGTCCAGGGCTGCATGGATGATGCGGATGCTTTCATCCGCACCGGTGGGAGCGCCCTGCGGGCTTCCGTTCCCCTCGCCGAAATTCATGGTGCCAAGGGTGAGGGGACTGATGGGGGTTCCCGACCGTCCGAACACCCGCAGTTCACTCAGGCTCATCTGCGGTTTCCTCCATTCAGTTGCCGTGCCTTGGATCGTCATGAGGCTACACAGCCTGGATGGACCGCCGCAGATTTCCGCCTTAGTCCTTCTCTTTTCGTCGCACGGAGTAACCGGGACCGGCGGGAATGACGTTTTGTGGCGCGCAAACGGCCGGGCATCATGCCTATATTGGGGGATGGGCACCATCAAGAGCGACGACCAGTTCGTCCAGCTGCACGACCTCATCATCGGCAGCAGCAACGTGGCTGACTTCCTGACGGAGCTGTCCTCTGTTGCAGCCTCCACACTCAGCGATGACGCGGGCGCGCCCATCGAGTGCGGGGTGACCCTGCGGCGCCGCAAACGCAGCGTCACCATTGCCGGCAGCAGTGAACGCGCCGTCATCCTGGACAAGCTGGAGCAGGCGCTGGGGGAGGGTCCGTGCCTCGCGGCGCTGGAGGTCATGAGCCCCATGGTCCTGGCAAATGTCGAGACCGATAACCGCTGGCCCAACTACCAGAAGGTCCTGGCCGAGCATGGCTGCGGCAGCGTCCTGGGCGTCCCCTTGCCCTGGACGAACATCAGTCCGCCGCGTTGAACTTCTTCGCCGCAGAGCCGGACGTCTTTGCTCCCGAAACCGTCCACCGGGCTGAAGCGTTTGCCGATCTCGCATCCCGCGCGCTGCGGCTGGCGCTGCGGATCGCCGATACCCAGAACCTGGCGGATGACCTGAGGGCCGCAATGGCGAGCCGTACCACCATCGACGTTGCCTGCGGCGTGATCATGGCCCAGAACCGGTGCAGCCAGGATGAGGCCATGGCCCTGCTCGCCAAGGCGTCCAGCCATCGGAACCAGAAGCTGCGGGACGTTGCCGCCGGGATCCTGGGCCGGGTCAGCGACGGGGGAGTGCGCACACACTTCGATCCGTAGGCCGTGCCCTGGACCCGTCAAGACCCGCCCGCCTGCAGTCCCGGTTTCGCCTCCGCCCCGCCCTGCAATAATCTGAACCAACGGTTGTGCACGGGGGTGTCGGCGCCCGGTACAACAGCAGCACTGTAAGTTCCGGGACCATCACAGACGAGGCGGACACCCATGACGGCTTCAGGCCAACAGCATGCAGAACGGCCCACCACTACGGCAGGCCCTCCTGCCGCTGCCCCTGGGCCGGTCGATCCGCACCTGCTGCAGCGACTGGCGGACGCCCATGGGGTGGGTACGTCCTTCCAGGGCTGGGACGGGCTTCCGCACTCCGTTGCCCAGGAGACGCTGATCAAGGTGCTGGCCGCCCTCGGCGTTGAGGCAAACACCAACCGGCAGATACAGGCTGCCCTGGCGGAAGCGGAATTGGCGCCGTGGCGGCGCATGCTGCCGCCCGCCGTCGTGATTAAACAGGGCGAGCCGGCCCAGGTGCCGGTCCATGTCCGTGACGGCGCCACCGCGAGCGTTACCGTAACCCTTGAAGGGGGAACCGGGGAACGGGAGGCTGTCCAGCAGGATCTCTGGGTCCAGCCCAGGGAGGTCGACGGCGTTTCCAGGGGACGTGCCACGTTCTCCCTCCCCGAGGACTTGCCTCTGGGCTGGCACACCCTACACGCGGAGTCGGAGGGTGCCACCGCCACCGCCACCCTGGTGGTGACGCCGCCACGGCTGGCCACGGCAAAGCCCCTGGAGGAACGCCGCGGCTGGGGGCTGGCCACGCAGCTGTACTCAGTCCGGTCCAAGCGGTCATGGGGCATCGGCGACTTTGCGGACCTGGCCGATCTGGCGGCCATCAGCGGCGGGCGCGGCGCCGACTACGTGCTGGTCAACCCGCTGCACGCGGCTGAGCCCGTGCCGCCGGTCCAGCCCTCGCCCTACTCGCCGTCCACCCGCCGGTTCTTCAACCCGCTCTATATCCGGATCGAGGCCATCCCCGAACTGGCCTACCTCCGGCCGCGGAAACGCGCAGCCCTGGAAAAGCTGCACGAGGAAGTGGCAGGGCTGAACCGGGAAGGTGCCCGCCTAGACCGCGATGCCGTGTACGCGGCGAAGCTGCAGGCACTTGAAATGCTCTACCACACCCGCCGTTCACCCGCCCGGCAAGCCGCCTTCGACGAGTTCTGCCGCATCTCCGGCAGCGGACTGGAGGATTTCGCCCTATGGTCGGCCATCCGGGAGGACCTGGCGCCGGACGACCCGCTCTGGAAGGACCCGGCCTACGCCATCGGAACCCCGCAAGCGGAAGCCCTGCGGACCAAGCTGGCGGACCGGATCGGGTTCCACCGCTGGCTGCAGTGGATCTGCGACGAACAGCTGGAAAATGCGCAGCAGACTGCCCTGCGGTCCGGGATGCGGCTGGGCGTGGTGCACGACCTCGCGGTGGGCGTGGACCACAGCAGCGCCGACGCCTGGACATTGCGCGGCGTGCTGACCCCCAACACCAGCGTGGGGGCCCCGCCGGACATGTACAACCAGCAGGGGCAAGACTGGGGCCAGCCGCCGTGGCACCCCGCCCGGCTGGCCGAGGCGGGTTACGAACCGTTCCGCAACATGCTGGCCAACGTGCTCCGGCACGCCGGCGGCATCCGCGTGGACCACATTTTGGGCCTCTTCCGGCTGTGGTGGATCCCCATGGGGAACGCTCCGGGGGACGGCGCTTACGTCCGCTACGACCACGAGGCCTTGATCGGCATCCTCGCCCTTGAGGCGCACCGCGCCGGTGCCGTGGTGATCGGGGAGGACCTGGGCACCTTCGAGCCATGGGTGCGTGACTACCTTGCGGCCCGCGGGATCCTGGGCACGTCCATCCTTTGGTTTGAGTACGACGGCGATTCACCCCTTCCGCCGGAAAAGTACCGCACGCAGGCGCTCGCCAGCGTCAACACCCACGACCTCCCGCCCACCGCCGGTTACCTGGCTGGCGACCACGTGGGGCTGCGGAGCCGGCTGGGGCTGCTGGAACGGTCCGAGCAGGAGGAGCGCACGGAGCACAACGCGTCCCTGGAGAAAATGTTCGCCCTGTTGCGCGAACATGGTTACCTTTCCGAAGGGGCTGCCGGGGGTGCCGAGGGGCAGGCAACCGAAGAGCACACCATCGAGGCACTGCACCTCCTGCTGGCCCAGGCGCCGTCGGTACTGCTGGGCGTGGCCCTCGTGGATGCGGTGGGGGAGCGGCGGGTCCAGAACCAGCCCGGAACCACGGAGGCCCTCTACCCCAACTGGCAGGTGCCGTTGGGCGGCCCGGACGGCAAGCCCGTCTACCTCGATGACCTTCCCGCGAACAAGCGGTTCAACTCGCTGCTTGCGGCGGTGGAGGGAGCCCTGCACGGCGCATAAGCGGGTAGTGAAAGCAACGAGGCCCCGCCGCTTTTGTCAGCGGCGGGGCCTGTTGCTTTCGTGGTTACCTTGTTTCGGAAGGTGAACTAGCCTGCGGTGATCACATGGGTGAAATGGTCATAACGGAAGGTGACCGGGCCGCCGTCGTGCTCAAGCACGATGTTGGCCCCCGGCGTTGCCCCGCCGGCCCCGTAACTGACGTCCCACGCCTTATTGAGGGCCGCCTTGAACTCGTAGCTTCCTGCCGGCAGGTCCGGAACGGAGAGCTTCCACACGAGGTCTGCCGGGTCCAGCACCAGCTGCGCCTGGCTGCAGGCAGGCTCCCAGTCCGAGGCGCAGCCCAGTTCGCTGTCCATGCTCCCGGCAGCGGCCACGGCAGCCGGCTGCTGTGAAGCGTAGACGGCGCTGAGCAGGTGGGTGCTGTTGTCGTAGCGGAAGGTGACCCTGCCGCCGGGGTGGTCCAGCACGATGTTCTGCCCGTTCAGTTGGCCGTCGGCGCCGTAGTTTTCGTCCCAGCCGCCGTTGAGCGCCGCCTTGTATTCGTACTTGCCGGCCGGCAGGTCCACGGTCAGCCGCCAGATGCGGTCAGCCGGATCCAGTTTCATCCGAGCCTGGCTGCAGCCCGGATCCCAGTCTGCGCTGCAGCCCATTGCCTTGTTCAGGGACCCGGCCACCGTGACCGAATCGGGCTGCGGGGCCTGCCCCACCGTGACGGTCCTGATGTCGCTGGTGACGTTGAAGCCGGGGCCGGCCATCGAGGCGCGATACTGGACCTTGGTGCCATCGGCCAGTGCGGAGACGTCGTCGGTTGCGGAGTAGACGGGCGACGACGAGTCGGTGCCCACCGCGGTCCAGTCCCCGCCGCCCACACTGCGTTCGAAGGACACCACGTGGCTGGCCTTCTCCGGATCGGCGGTGGCGCTCAGCTCAACCTTGCCCTCCACGCTGCTGCCCTCCGCGGGCTTTTGCAGGGTCAGGACGGGCGCGGGGACTGCTGCTGAACGGCTCCGGCTGGTGGCGGTATGCCCGCCGTTGTCCAGGGCGGTGGCGCGGTACTCCAGCGGCGTGCCGGCGTCCAGCGCCGCCACGTCGTGGAACACCTGGTACGGCGCGGTGTCGTCCGTCCCGATGGGCTGCCACTGGCCGCCAGCCGTCTTCGCCTCAAAGGTGACCTCGTAGAACGAAGCACCGTCGACGTCGGCCGTTACGTTGATGCGTCCGTTGTCAGCCGGCGCGGCGGCCGGCTGCTGGAGGGCGACGGCGGGAGCCTCCTTGGAGTGCGGAATCCGTCCGGAGGATTCGTAGACGACGGCGGAGAGCGGCGGGACGGTCACGGTCAGTTTGGCGTCGTCCGAGGTTTTGGCCTCGTCGGCGCCCTCGCCGTAAATGCGCGTGTAGCTGCGCTTGGCGATGTAGGTGGGGACCTGCGCGGTCTGAGGCTGGGCGCTGTTGTTCAGGGCCACCACGTACTCGCGCTGGTCCCGGGCATCCGTGCGGGAGAAGGCATAGATGCCGGGTCCGTCGGAGGCGTAGCGGTGCTGGTGCGCCCCGTTCCGCAGTGCCGGGTGCTCCTTGGTGAGTGCGGCCAGTTCGCCGATCTTGGCGTAAAGGGGGTGGCCCGGGTTGAAATTGTCGGTGGCGTGGGTGGCGTCCGTGCCCAGCAGGTCGTCGTCCAGGTACTCCGGCACCTTGCTGGCGAAGAGCGTCTGGCGTGCGTCCTGGTCGCCGCCGGGGCCGGTGAAGCCCTGTTCGTCACCGTAGTAGACCACCGGGTTGCCGCGGGAGAAGTACATCAGTTCGTGGGCCAGGCCATCGCGGGCCACCTTCTCGGCGTCGCTTGCGGCCGGGTTGTCCTGGGCGATGAAGCTGCCGATGCGGCCCATGTCGTGGTTGCCCAGGAAGGTGGGCAGTTCGTAGACATTGGAGTCGGCATCGGTGTACCAGTCGTCGCCCGCGAAGAAGGACTGCAGGGCCTTGGCGTCCTGGCTCTTGGAAGCAAAGTTGCGGGCAGCGTCCTGGAAGGGGAAATCCAGCACGGCCTGCATCTTGTTGCGGGTGGTGAACTGCGACGTGAAGCTCTTGGTGGTGTCGAAGACTTCGCCGAACATGAAGAACTCGTCCTTGCCGTGCTCCTTGGCGTAGTTGAGGACGTTGGGGCCGAATTCCTGCCAGAACTCGTTGTTCACGTGCTTCATGGTGTCGATCCGGAAACCGTCCACACCGAAGTCGCCGATCCAGGACTCATAGATGTCTTCCATGCCGTGCACCACGGTGGGATTTTCGGTGAAGAGGTCATCGAGGCCAAAGAAGTCGCCGTACATGGAGTCTTCACCGGTGAAGGTGGTGTCGCCGCGGTTGTGGTACAGCGTGGGGTCATTCAGCCAGGCAGGGACCTTGAGGTTTTCTTCACCGGGAGCCAGGACCGGCTTGTATGGGAATGAGGTCCTCGCATCCAGCTTGGGGAAGGTTCCGGTGCCGGCGTAGTCACGGTCATCGAAGGTTTCGCCCGAGGCCGTTTTGTAGGGGACGGCGTCCTTTGAGACGTAGCCTTTACGGTCGCCCTCCTGGTAACCGATCACGTCAGCTGTGTGGTTGGTGATGATGTCGAAGTACACCTTCATGCCGCGGGCGTGGGCATCCTGGATCAGGGCTTTGAGCTCGTCGTTGGTGCCCAGGTGCGGATCGATCTGGGTGAAGTCGGTGACCCAGTAGCCGTGGTAGCCGGCTGATTTGTCCTCCGGCTGCACGGCCTTGTTCTTGAAGCTGGGGGTCAACCAGATGGACGTGGTGCCCAGGCCCTGGATGTAGTCGATCTTGTTGCGCAGTCCGCCCAGGTCCCCGCCGTTGTAGAAGCCCTTCTTTGCGGGGTCGAAGCCGGAGATCATCGGGTCAGGCCCCAGGCCGCCCTGGTCGTTGGCGGTGCTGCCGTTGCTGAAGCGGTCTGCCATGACGAAGTAAAAGTTCTCGTCCGTGACGGGTCCGCGGAGCGAATGGAGCGCGGAGGAGGATCCTTGGCCCTGGGTGCCGGGATTCTTTGGATCGTTAAGGCCCACCGCGGCATGGGCCGGAAGGACTACCGTCGAAACCGCCACGGCGGCTACCAGGAGGCCGGCTGCGGACCTGGCCGCGATGGCGTGGCTCAGGCTGCTTGATCGAGGGGCTGTGGGGTGCTGTGGTCCTGCGGGCTTTGGCCGCAGTTGGGCGCGTGGGGGCGCGCCTGAAGGAGTGCGGAATAACAAGGGTGAGACCTTCCTGGGAAGCAGCGCTGCTGTACAGGCTTGCCGTTGACAAGGGATGCGGCAGGAGGGTTCGAAGGACAGCATGCTGACCTGTGAACCAAGTCACAACTGTAAGCGCTTGCACTGAATTACTCCAGTGTTTGGGGGTGGTCCCCTATGAGTCCGGGCACGAGCCCTTATCAGGAAGTCCTGGCTGTATCTGCGGTCAGCCGGCGGAAACCAGGGCCGTGGGCGATGGGGTGGCCAGATCATGAAGCACCGGCCCTGGGAGTCCGGTGACGGGATCCAACTCAAACGTCGCGATGTTGTCCGACCTCTCGTGGGCCACGTGCAGCCAGCTTCCCCGGACCAGGTGGTGCCGCGGCCAGTCCCCGCCGCTGTCGCAGTCCTTGACGGGGATCAGTTCGCTGCCGCCTGCTGCCACTTCCAGGACGCTGATGATGTTGGATCCGCGGACGCCGGCGTACGCGAAGTTTCCCTGCGGGCCAAGGCAGATTTCGGCAGCGGAATCACCGTCCTGGCTTCCGCCGGCGGTGGCGGGTCCGCGGAATACCAGCTCATAGGTGCCGGCATCGGGCCGGACCACGAAGACCTCCACGGAGTACTCCGACACGATGAAGACATTGCCCGAAGGGTGCTCGACCATGTGCCTGGGACCGCTGCCGTAGGGGAGTACCACCTCATGGTCGGCCACCAGCCCGGAACCCGGCTCATAGTTCCAAATTCGAAGGGTGTCATGACCCAGGTCCGTGGTCATGACCCGGCCGTCGCGCAGCATCAGGCTGGCATGGGCACGGCTTTGCCTGGGGCTGCCGGGAGAAAGGCTCGCGTGGGGGTCAACCGACGGTGCGGCGGGGAACCGCCCGGCCAGGCCGCCGTCTTCATCCAGCTCGTAGAGCAGGACCTGCCCGTCGCCCCAGCAGGCTGCGGTGGCAAACCGGCCGTGCAGGTCCACAGCCACGTGGCAGGTGGCCTCTCCGGCCGGTTCCGGTGCTCCAAACAGTTCCAGCGGAAAGTCGCCCCGGCGGCGGTAAGCCTGGACCTTTTTGCGCTGCTCGGCTGCCGCGTACACCACCGGCAGCGTGGGATGGACGGCCAGGAACGACGGCGACTGCGCCTCCACTGCGGTGCCAAGCCATTCAAGGCTTCCGTCCTGGTGCTCCCGGGCAGCCCCGATGCCTTTGGCGCGGCCGCCGCCGTCCGGGGTGTAGGTGCCGATCCAAAGAATGTCGCTGGCTGTTCCCATGGTCATGGTCCCATCCTGCCAAGAACCGGGACCCATTCCCGTGCATAAGGCCACCTATTAGCATGGGATTTCCAGCAACGGACGAAGGAGGCGGGCCCATGACAGCGGTAACAGGTTTGGTTGTCCCCGCCCGCCGTCCGGAGAGCGTGGCTTAGCAGGCATGGGGGTGCCCGCCGGCTCAACGGAGGGCGTTGCTGTGCCACGTCCTGGATCACGGGCTGTCCGCAGCCCTTCTCCGTCTCCCGGTTCTTCCCCACCGCGGGACTTCGACGGCGTTGTCTCTGCCTTGAGATCCGCGGGCTGCGTCTTCGCGGAGGAAGAGGCTCGCCTGCTGCTCGCCGAAGCCTCAACTCCCGCTGACCTTGCCCGGAACGTCCAACGCCGCGTGGCAGGCGTCCCCCTGGAACTCATCCTGGGCTGGGCGGAATTTGCCGGCCGCCGCATTGTGGTGGAGCCGGGTGTCTTTGTCCCCCGGCGTCGGACCGAGCTGTTGGTCACCGAGGCACTGGCGCTGCTGCCGGAGCGGCACACGCCTGCACCCGCCGTTGTCGTTGACCTCTGTTGCGGGACCGGTGCCGTGGGAACAGCCATCCTTCATCAGGCTCCGTGGGTGGAACTGCATGCCGCGGACATCGAACGTGCGGCTGTTCGGTGTGCCGGGCGAAACGTTGGGCCTATGGGCGGCCAAGTGCATGCGGGGGACCTGTTCGATGCCCTGCCGCCGGGGCTGCGCGGCCAGGTCCAGCTGCTCGTGGTCAATGCGCCCTACGTGCCCACGGAAGCCATCCGCACCATGCCGCCCGAGGCGCGTCTTTACGAACCAGCGGCCTCCCTTGACGGCGGTCCTGATGGCTTGGACTTCCACCGCCGTGTTGCTGCCGGAAGCCCCGGATGGCTGGTTCCCGATGGTCATCTGCTGATTGAAACCAGCCAGCGGCAGGCAGCGGGCACATCCGCGATTCTCACCGCCGCCGGGTTCGACACACGGACGGTCCGTTCAGAGGAAGTGGACGGCACTGTTGTGGTCGGGAGCACGACGGCGGGGGACCAGCGAGCATAGGCATCCTGCGCGGTTCATCAGCCCAGGATCCCTAAATCCGATGCGGCCTCGGCCCCGCAGCACCCCCAAGTGGCGGTCCATCTTAAGCCGGTCCGGCAGCCCGCGACCTGTTCAGCACCCTTGTCTCATCTGGGGTTAACCTCTGTTGGTGGACACCTGAAGTAGCGGGATCCTTGGATTCTGCGGGAAGGTGTTCTTGTGAGCACGACACGACGTAAATTCACTCCGGAGTATCGGCNTGGGGTTAACCTCTGTTGGTGGACACCTGAAGTAGCGGGATCCTTGGATTCTGCGGGAAGGTGTTCTTGTGAGCACGACACGACGTAAATTCACTCCGGAGTATCGGCGGGAGGCCGCGCGCCTGGTCATCGATACGGGCCGGCCGGTAGCGCCGGTGGCCCGGGAGCTGGGTCTGGGTGAGCAGTTGCTGGGCCGATGGGTGGCCCAGGAACGGGCCCGGCTGGCGGCTCCCGAGGAGTTCGCGGCGGCTGAGACGGAAAAGTCTGAGCTGGAGCGTTTGCGCCGGGAGAACGCGCAGCTGCGGATGGATAACGAGTTCCTGGGAAAAGCCGCAGCCTTCTTCGCTTCCAAGCAGCAGAATCGGAATGCTTCGAGCTGATGGAGGCCGAGAAGGCTAACTACCCGGTCCAGCGGATGGCCCGGCTCTTACGGGTGTCCCGCTCCGGGTTCTACGCCTGGCGCCAACGAAGCTCTGCAGTGGCCGAACGTGCCGTGGTGCGGGCGGAACTGGATGCGAAGGTCCGGCGGGTGCACAGGGATTCGACCGGGATTTACGGGGCGCCCCGGGTGCAGGCCGCGTTGGCCAGGAACGGGACCGGTGTGGACCGGAAGACCGTGGCCGCCTCGATGCGCCGGCAGGGCCTGGAGGGGATCTCGCCGCGGCGGTTCCGGCCGGTAGCGCCGATCGGTGAGGTGCGGGTCCATTCGATCCCTGATCTGGTGGCCAGAAAGTGGGACACCGGAGCCTTGGATGCGGTCTGGATCTCGGACATCACGTACCTGCGCACCGGTGAAGGGTGGGTGTATCTGTGTGCTGTCAGGGATGCCTGCTCCCGGCGCGTGATTGGGTGGGCGATGGACTCAACCCAGACCACCGGCCTGGTGGAGCGGGCGCTGCGCATGGCCTACATCCTGCGCGGCGGCGGCCCGGACGGAGTCGTGTTCCATGCAGACCGCGGTACCCAGTACACCTCCGCCCAGCTCAACGACGTCTGCGCCGGGCTGGGCATCAGGCAGTCCGTCGGGCGGACAGGCGTGTGCTGGGACAACGCGATGCAGGAATCGTTCTGGTCAACACTGAAGACCGAGTTCTACGACCGGCGCCGGTGGGCGACCAGGCAGGACGCTATCCGGGAAACAGGACGCTGGATCGAGGAGTTCTACAACCGCACCCGACTCCACTCAGCCCTGGGCTACACCACGCCGGTGGAACACGAACAGTTCCTCACCAGCAACAAACCTCAGCCGGCACAAGCCGCCTGATCAACTGTCCACGATTTGCGGGTAACCCCAATAGACGACGTCTCAGAGGACGCGTGCATCATCTGGGTTTGGCTCGACGGCATAGGCCGCATTCTCGTAACTGAGCACGACGCGGTGACCTTCATACACCCATACAGACCTAATAAATGGGTTAGGTTATGAACCATCCGCGGCAAGCAGCACTTGCAATGTTGCAGCAGAACACGGCAAGCATCGAACAGCTCTGGCTGAGGTACTACGCCAACGGCGGTAACGCCGATCCGCTGGAGTTCGAAGCGTATATATATGGCCTTTTGCCCCACGACGACTTAGACGCCCTAATTCTCTCCTGGGCAATCGAGGACGTAGCCACCGGGTAGGGAATGCTCATCGCAGCTGAGAGGAGTTGCAGGGGTCCTAAGGCCGTAGTTGGAGCGCCCTCACCCGGCGATACTTCCATATGGCCTACATTGTGAAGTACCGGACCGGAGCCAGTACCGGCTGGTTCAGGGTGGAAGGCATGCACCTCAGCGACGCCGTGGCCAAGGCGAAAGACGCCCTACGCGGTTTGAATTGTGCCTATGCAGTGCTGCTTTTCTCCATCTGCCCAACTCAGCCCGGCGGTGACGTCTCGGTCGTCGCGACTTACACCCAAGTCGAGGGATGGAGCGTCCAAGAAGCTCGGCCGGAACGCTAGCCGGCCTCGAAGGGCACGAACTCGCTGACCCACTGGGGTCCGCGCTGCAACACAAAGCGTTGGAAAAGACCGACCATCTACCGCAGGCTTAAATAATGCGCATTCGAATAGGCGCGGTGAGTCACAACTACACCCTATCCTTACGCCAGAATCTCCTGACATGGAACGACGTGGCGCCGATGCGGAGCTTCCACCTGTTCTCCGGCGCCTTATTCAGTCACAACGGGTGACATAGCCGCCCACAGCCAACAAACGATTCATCAAGTCCAAATTCTTTGACTCTTTCGACTGATCTCGCGCTTGCCCTTCCCGAATCCCACCCTTACGACTGTCAGGGTGGGATCTAAGAGCAGCAGAGCCACTGTCTAATAAAGCGGAACTTCGCCCAACCCTGCCGCCAGCGCACGAAAACGATGTCACGGTTGTCTTGGTTGACCGCCACGCATAGTATGGTTGTCTTGGTTGACGGAAGGGGATTTGGGCATGGTTGGATCGGGAGACGCGAAGTCCATTGATGTTGCAAAGAACAAAAGCAAACCAATCCGTCAAGCCTACGGTGAACTCGTTGGAGAGATCGTTGAACTGGAACGACGTTATCCCGACCTAGTCCAAGTCCGCGCCGATGAATTGAACGATGCACTCAGCAAGACTCTTTCGGGCCTTGATCGAAAGTCGTTTGCGGGAGCCACTAGAACAGGACGACCGAAAAAAAGGTATCGCACCACTTACGGCAAACAAGCTCGTGTTTTGCTCAACATGAAAACCACAGGGAAGACTACGGCCAGTCCTGGACTTAGGCTAGGCAGCCATGTTCCTGTGCCCCCACCCCATATTGCCCAACCTGACCCTGTACGAGATGTGACAGCACGACTGGCTGCCGCGTTGCGGCGAAGCCCGAACGTAGACCTTACGAGTGTCGACCCATCGCGTCTTGTACAGTCCATGCTTCGCGTCATTCCCCGCAAGTCAGGCTCCAATGAATTGGCGGATAGGGTCGGCCCGTTCTATGACACAACGGGCCTCAAGAACTGGCTAGGCGTGTCTAGGCAAGCCTTGGAAAAGAAGCTCGGCGCTGGCAAGCTGCTCGGCTGTTTAACTTCAGACCGCGTTCGCCTATACCCCGTGTGGCAGTTCACCGAAAGCGGTTCGCTGTTGCCCGGCCTGTCGGATGTGCTGGTCGAACTCAAACATGGAACTGAGGACGGCTGGATCATCGCGGCTTGGTTGACCACCCCAGTCGAGGAACTCGGTGGTACTGCAGCTGAATGGCTAACGGCCCGACGCGACCCGGCACCCGTCATTGAGCTGGCTCATGACGACGCGGCTGCATGGGCGGCAGCATGACGCGGGCGGATTCTGCATTGCCCGAGCCGCCTGCCGACCTCACGGGGTTCCCCAGTCAGCGGATCGAGCCGGATCGAAAGCTGTGGCGTGCCGTTCAAGCGCCGAACCCTGACAGATGGGGTGCTTGGTGGTTCTCTTCCAACGGTGGACGTTTCGACCTGCCTAACCCGCTGGGCACCTGCTACCTAGCGACAGATGTCAAAGCGGCGATTCGGGAACGGCTCGGACGCGTCTTCCGTATCGGCTCGTTGTTGCCCGAGTCCCTGATGCATGCCATGGAGTTGGCCGAAGTCCAGCTGCCGCACCCCGTGGAGGTGGCGGATACGGGGCACGAGTCGGCGGCCGATTGGGGGGCGATCCGGGAGCTGGGGTCCGTCACGGGCAGCTACGCGAAGACGGTTCGTTGGGCGCAGGCATTCCAGCAAGCCAGCTTTGGCGGCGTGCTGTACGAGCCTCGTTTTAGCTCGCGTGCTGAGGCCAGCGCCGTAGGTGTATTCGATGCTGCCGGCGCCAAGCCGTGGCCAGAAGGTGCCCGGTTGTCAGGTCAGGAGGCTTTCACACTGACAGGGCTCGACAAGTTCGTGGCCGTAATTCCCTCCTCGAAAGCAGCGAAAATCATCGCCCCTCCTCCCCCGGTTCGCCGCTGAAGGCTGATCGGGGCTGGCTTGGAGCCTGGAGGAAGACTTACGTACAACATGGCGTGCGGATTGAGTCGTCCATGCGGAAGTTGCTGAATGATGGTTCGTAGCTTCCGCGCACGGACAGGACTAGTTCACGCGGTAGCAAATGGTTTGAGGCGGCTTCGGCCCCTACGAAGGCAGCCATCGTACCTGAGAGACGACTCCGATGAAGGCTTTTGTTTATCAGGATGCCGGGACCAACGGCTTCTGTTCAGCTTGACGGTATCTCCATTATCGGCATTTGATTTGGGCCAATGGGTGAGACATCGAAAGGGGATGGATAGCTGCCCGTGGAGTGTTGGTTATCAAGCGCCAGTTGGATTTCGCCCTTGAAGTCTCAGAAACACTAAGTAGGCTGATTGCTGGGCGTGGTGTCCAACAGAGCGGCACTGCGTTCCCCACCCGCGCGTTTAATTTCACATATGGCCCCGGTCGACGCCGTCTCGTAATCCGACGTGTCTTGTTTCCGGGAGCGGGATAGCTAATCATTTGCAGCGGCAACGGTTTCACCTTTGCTGGGGAGGGCTTAGGCCTTCGTTTGGGGGCGCTGCCAAAGAGCCGGCTCCTGGTCCCGGATTCTGGAACTGGAGTCAGCCCCGATCTTGGAACTTTCGACAACGCGGGACCGATCCCGAGCATCCCATAGAGGCCAGCGTCTTTGGGTGTTGAGGGCTGAATTCTGAACGCGATGGTAACTGCCGTCCGCCAGATCACCACTTCCGAACCCCACTGATAGCATCGGGCTCTGTCCGGGATCACAGTCCCCCGTTCCCCTACCTTTCCCGCCGGATGTCAAGCGAAAATTCCCAGCGGCACCTTGAGGTGGTTGCCGTCGGTCAGGCTTGCTATGCCGGTCATTTACCAGGCAAGGGCTCCGTCCCGTGGGCCAGAGTATATGCTGTGCCGCGCCGCCTTGATGAGACCTGCGACACGGTAAGCTTTTGATTATTAGTATGCATAAACCGGCGGTCTGACATCCGCGGCAGTAACCGCATCACGAGAGGTTGAGATGGCGCAGTCACTTTCGACAGGGTCAGGTGTTGTCCTGGACCTGATCAGGTCCGGGCAGGCCACCACCAGGAGCGATCTCCTGGAGCGGCTGGGGTGGTCGCGCATCACCCTCGCCCGGCGGCTTGAGGAGTTGTTGAACGCCTCCATCATCATGAGCGTGGGCCAGCTCGATTCACGTGGCGGACGCCCGCCGGAGAAGTTCGCCGTGAAGCCGGATTCAGGCGTACTGCTGGCCCTGGACATCGGCGGCTCGCACAGCATGGTGGCCATCACGGACCTGGTATCGACGATTCTCAGTGTCGACCAGGCGGACATCGGGCCGAGCCAGGGTCCGGCCGAGATCTTTGAATGGGCCGGCCAGGTCTTCGACCACATGCTGCAGCGCCTTGGCAAGACCAGGGATGACGTCCTGGCGATCGGCGTCGGCGTCCCCGGCCCGGTCGATACGGCCACGGGCCGCCTCGCATCGCCGCAGGTGGACAAGCAGTGGGACGGTGTGACTGTCCGCGACTACTTCAGCAGCCGATACGGACATGCCGTCCTCGCGGTCGACCGGGACGTGAATGTCATGACGCTGGCCGAGGCAAGGCGGGGCGGAGTGGGCTACCAGGACATTGTGGGCGTGAAAGCCGGCATTGGAATCGGGCTGGGGTTCGTCCTGGATGGCGCCGTGTACCGCGGAGCGCGCGGAGGTGCCGGAGACCTGAGCCGGCCGCGCATCGGCGGCGGCCGGCTCCAGCGGCTTGAAACCGTAGCCAGTGGAGCCGTTGTGCGTGCAGAACTGGTGGCCCGCGGCTACAAAGTCAGGACGGGAGCCGACATCGTTGAGCTCGCCGCGAGCGGGGACCACCGAACGCTCGCCCTCCTCGAAGAAACGGGCACCAGCCTTGGCCAGACACTGGCCGACATTGTGGGACTGATCAACCCCGAGGCGGTAATTATTGGCGGGAGCCTTGCCGCGGCGGGCGAACCCTTCCTCACACCCATCCGCGAAGCCATCTACGCCGGGGCACGCGAGTTCGCCACCCAGGACCTCGTTGTCGAACCTTCCCGCCTGGGGGCCGAGGCGGGCCTCACGGGGGCTTCACTGCTTGCCCAGGACGCGCTCTTCGCGCCCGACAGGATCAGCCGGCTCACCCACAGCGGGGCAACATCACTTGCGTTGGCCTCAGTATAGGCGGCACTCCCTACATCACACTTTGGTCTACTTGTAGACTTAAGCCCTCAATCCTTGCTACGGTGATCTGACTCACATCGTCGTGATGTGATCCGTTGACTGAAGGATCCCCGTGGCTTTAAACCTCGCTGAAGAACTCTCCTCCATTGCCACCAATGTCGCCGTGTCCGACTGGAGGCAGGCTGTCCGGTATGCCGGAGATGGGCTGGTGGCCGGCGGGGTCACTACAGAGGACTACACCGACCAGATGATCGCTGCCGTCGAAGAGCATGGCCCGTATATCGTCATCGCGCCCGGTGTCGCCCTCGCCCACGCCCGCCCCTCCGAATCCGTCAAAAAGGGAGGGCTGAGTTGGGTCAGCCTGGCCTCCCCTGTCGAGTTCGGGCACAAATCCAATGACCCCGTCTCCTTGGTGATAGGCCTCGCGGCCCTTGACCACACTGCCCACATCGAAGTCCTCAGGGCAGTCGCAGGGATCCTTTCGAACCCGGCCACCCGCAGTGACCTTGATGCCGCGGCGAGTCCGGAAGAAGTTCGCTCCCTCCTGGCGCGCGCCGCCTCCCCGAAATAAGCAACACCATCTCCGAACTGAAAGGCAACGAACCATGAAGATCGTCGCTGTATGTGGAATGGGCATTGGAACATCCGTGCTCCTGAAAATGAACGCCGAAAAGGTCCTCCAGGATCTTGGCGTCGACGCTGATATCGAAGCCGCTGACATAGGCGTCGCCCGCGGCGCTGCACAAACGGCGGAAATCGTTCTCACTTCCCAGGAGCTCGCACCTGAGATCGGCGATGTCCCCGCGGAGGTCATCGTCATAGAGAACTTCTTCGATCTCGATGAGATCCACAAGAAACTGTCTGCCGCTGTTCGCTAGGCAATGCCCGGTGGTTCCGCCACCCCCACCATCACAAGACAAACCAACAATTCGGCTTTAAGGGAGTGCCTACGGCATGGACTGGCTCGTAGTAGTACTGAATTTCATAGGGCAGCAGATTCTTAATGTGCCCGCGTACCTGATCGGCATTATCACCGCGGCAGGCCTGATCGCATTGCGGCGCAACTCTGGCCAGGTCATCGGAGGCGCGCTGAAGGCGGCCTTGGGTTTCTTCATCCTTGGCGTCGGCGCTACGGTGGTTACCGGATCACTTGATCCCCTTGGCAAACTTATCCTCACTGTCACGGGGGCCCAGGGAGTGATCCCGACCAACGAGGTCATCACTGCCATGGCCCAGGAACAGTTCGGCGCCCAAAGCGCGTACGTCCTGACCTTTGGCTTCCTCATCATGCTGGTACTGGCACGCTTTACTCCGTTGAAGTACGTCTTCCTGACCGGCCATCACATGGTGTTCATGGCCACGATGCTCACCGTTATTCTGTCAGTCGGACTGGGACAGGGCCTTGACTGGCTGATGGTGCTCCTCGGGGCTGTCCTGCTGGGGGTGATCATGGTGGTCATGCCGGCGTTCCTCCATCCCTGGACGAAGAAGATCACTGGCAATGACACCATCGCCATTGGCCATTTCGGCTCTCTGGGCTACATCGCGGCCGGGGCAGTTGGACAGGCCACGGGCAAGCGCAGCAAGTCAGCAGAGGACATCCAGTTTCCCCAGGGGCTGAAGTTCCTACGCGACTCGATGGTGGCCACGTCACTCTCCATGGTCCTGATCTACATGGTCTTCACCATCTGGGGCCTTATCGCCCTCCCGCCCGCTAAAGCGCTGGCACTTTTTGATGCCGCAGATGCGGGGGCCTTCATCATGGCGGGCTTCAAACAGGCGCTGATGTTCGGCGTCGGTGTGGCTGTCATCCTTTATGGTGTTCGCACAGTACTGGGCGAGCTCGTCCCGGCCTTCCAAGGCATCGCGGCCAAAGTGGTGCCGGGTGCCAAGGCAGCCCTGGACATCCCCATCGTTTTCCCCTTCGGGGCAAACGCTGTGCTCATCGGCTTCCTGAGCTCCTTCACGGGAGGCTTGATCGCCCTCGGTGTCCTCGCCATTTGGCTTAACCCGGCCTTCGGCTTGGCGCTGATCCTCCCGGGAATGGTCCCCCACTTCTTCACCGGCGGCGGCGCCGGTGTGTACGGTAACGCAACCGGCGGACGCAGGGGAGCTATGCTCGGCGGCTTCGTCAATGGCATCATCATCACCATCCTGCCCGCCATTTTGCTGCTCGTCCTGGGCAAGTTTGGACTCGCCAACAGTACCTTCGGAGACGCGGACTTCGGCTGGTTCGGTACCCTGATCGGTGTCAGCCTTAGCGGCGGCCCTGCCGTGGGCGCCGTCCTGACCATCCTTATTGCCACGGCCCTCGTGACAGCCGCGATCATTTTCCAGCGGCGGGTGGTTGATGCGGGCTGGGTTCCCGGTGCGAAGCGCGATGCGTGGCTGGCCGAAGCCAAGGAAGCCGAGACCAAGGCCAAAACCAAAGAAAGTGAAAAGGCTGTGGCCAAACAACCCAGTCCGGCCGCATAACAGACGGCCGCATAACAGACGAAGGAATCACATGCCCGAACGAACAGCAACCATCGCCAGCCGAGTGGGCCTCCACGCCCGCCCCGCCTCGATTTTTGCGGAGGAGGTCAACAAGCTGGAGTTGGACGTTACCATCGCCCCCGAAGGTACGGGCGCCGACGAAGCGCTCGACGCGGCCAGCATCCTTTCCCTGATGAGCCTCGGCGCTTCTTACGGCGACGTCGTAGTACTCCGCGCCGACGGTCCGGGCACTGATCAAGCCCTGACCCATCTGGTTGAGGTCCTGGAGACCGACCACGATCCGGAAGCCTGACAGCAGCCGGACCCTGCACCTTCGCGGGTGGCATGTGCAAGTGCATGCCACCCGCGCTGGTGCAGGTCATGCAACCCGGCCCGGGCCTACCCAGAAAGGCTCGTGAAAGTGGCTGGCGAAAGGCTGCGACGGGCCACGTCTCTGTAGCTCTTTGCTGCCCGGGAGTGCGTCAGGAGACGCGGCGCGGCTCTGGGCTAGCCTCGACTCGTCCTGATGGTCTGTAAGGGAACGTGTCCCTATGCTTTTGGTCAAGCGGCCAGGGCGGGTTTGTCCTCGTAGAAGGTGCCGTGTTTGAGCATTGAGTAGATGACGTCGCAGCGCCGGCGGGCCAGGCAGATGACGGCGGCGTTGTGCTTCTTCCCCTGTGCCCGTTTCTTTTGGTAGTAGGCCTTCGAGGCCGGGTGGTGGCAGCTGGCGATCCAGGCGGATCTGAAGAGGGCGTTCTTGAGTTGCTTGTTTCCTGATCGGGCGGGGAATTCACCGCGTATCGAGGTGCCGGAGCGCCGTGTGACAGGGGCGATGCCTGCGTAGGCGGCGAGGTGCCCGGCAGAGGTGAAGGTGCCGGCATCGCCGATGGTCAGGAGTATCGTCGCTGCGGTCTTGATGCCGACTCCTGGCATGGACATCAAGACCTGGGAAAGAGGGAAGTCATCAAGGAGTTTTTCGACTTCTTCGGCCACGATGGCGCGCTGGTGTTTGAGCTCCTTGATTTGCGCTGCGACGCGGGGAATGACCAGTTCAACGGCTTCTGTGCCTATGACTGTGACGGTTTGCTCGCCCAGCGCCGTGAAGATCGCGTCGACCAGGTTCACCGGGTCTTTCCGGCTGTGGTTCCTGGCCCACCGCAGCACGTTGCCTCGGCCTGCGGTCCGTAGTCCAGTCGGTCCGGAGTACTTGATGAACAGCTCCAGGACCAGGCCGCGGGTTAGCACGGTCCCCGGGAAGACGCGCTCCAAGGCGGGGAAAATCTGGAGCAGCAGGGACCGCAAACGGTTGATTGCCCTGGTGCATTCATGGGTCAGATCAGCGTCGAATCCGGAGAGCACTTTCAGCGCCGCAAGTACCTCGCTGTCCCGGTCGACGGCCCGTAGCGTGTGCGGCATGGTACGGGCCGTCTCGGCGATGATGAACGCGTCCCGGGCGTCCGTTTTGGACTTTCCCGGGTACAGGTCAGCGGCTTTGCGCATCGCCAGGCCCGGCAGGTAGGCAACGGTGCACCCGCAGTCCCGCGCCACCGCTATTGGCAGCGCGCCGATTGTGTTGGGCTGGTCCACGATGACCAGCACCCTGCCGTGCTGCTGCAGCCCAGTGAACAGCTCGCGCAGTCGCGCCTCGTCCTGCGGCAACGGCTTGTCGAAGACCCGTTCGCCGACCCCATTCAACGCCGTGGCGTGATGCTCAGACTTACCGACATCAAGCCCGCAGTAGACCTCGTACCCTTCGTCCATCCGGCGCTCCTTTGCACCAACTCCTGGCCGCAGTCACGACACCCGATGCTGGCACCCACGTTACAAAGAGACCTCGCCCCTCGGAAGGAGCCGGCCGTGTCCCTATCAGCAGTCAACGCGTGTCTCCGAACCTGGCGACAACACCCCCCGGATCATCAGCGACAGGGCAAGAAAGTCATACCAGGTCCAGCGACCAAATCCCCGGCCCTCGGGGACGGAATAAATGTAACGGGGCTGGTTCGGGCGGCCGGGTTGGTGGCCCGACCCCGTTTCGGATCGGCCCGGGACGAGGTCCAGCGGCCTGGCATGAGCAGCACTCCACGCGGCCCGGCATGTTCCGCGATCCGGTGGCCCGGATCGCGGCGGACCGGCGTGCGACCTGACATGGTCATTGACTCCCCAGGGCGTTCACTCTCGTCAGCCTGCCGGCGGTTGCGATCCGCAGGGCGACCTCCATCTTGATGGCCTCCCCGGTGGTGTGCCAGGAGCCGGTGGGCCAGAGCCGGGACCGACATGTCGAAACGCCGCAGTCCGACGCTGACCCATACGACCACCCTGGCAGTAAGTTCTGCCCCGGCCGGCGGGTGTGCCTCGGTGAAGGTGGTTCTCCGGCAGCCTGGAACCAGGCACCGTCAAACTCGCTTGGCTCACAGCAGCCGAACCGGTCTGCCGCACCGGGGAATCTCATGGGCGTCCACGGCAACGGCGAGGACCCCCGGAGGGGTGTACTAACATCTGCGCCACCTGAGGGTGCAGTACCGGAGAATGGCGTAACCGCCTAGGAGTTACGGACCATGAATTGAGACAGGGCCTTCCCTGCGGTGCGGATATGGAAGCGAACTGCTTTTTCAGCAGCGCGCGGATCGCCGGCTCGAAGGGCTTCAACGATCTCTTCATGCTCGAGGAGTGATGCTTCCGGGCGCCCGGGTACGCGGGCGGAGATGTTATTCCCAATGCGCATTTGACCGAAGAGATTATCAGCCACACCTACCAACCGCTTATTTCCGGACGCAAGCCACATCAGCTGATGGAATCTGATGTCCAGCTCCAGGTAACCGGATACATCCCCGGCGGCAACGACGGCCCGCTGTTGCTCCAGGAGTTGCTCCATTTCATTGGCAAGTTCAAGACGTGAAGGGGATTGCGCCGCCCTGCGGCTGGCTATCACTTCGAGTGCTTCCCGAAGTTCATAGATCTCCATCAGGTCATCAAGGCTCAGTAAGGGAACAAAGAATCCGCGGTGGTCGCGGGATTCGAGTAGACCTTGGCGCTCAAGGGCGGCGAGAGCGGTTCGAATCGGGGTGGCCGAGAGGCCCAGACGCTCGACGAGCGGCCGCACCGTCACCCGATCGCCCGGAAGCAGGTCTCCTGAAAGAATTAACTTGCGGATCTCCGTGTGGGCCACACGGACAAGCCCGTCGCCGCGGACAGCGTCCACATTCATGCTGGCAAGGTCCGCATCCAACGTCTTATTCACAAAATTCAAGCTATCACTCTTGACCCCCGGGTTGAAGCGTGTCAGGCTTTTTTTAATCAAAAATCTAAAATTTTGAGTCAAAATCCGAGTAGGAGTGGCTATGAATGACCGTTCGAGTGATGCGGTGTCGAGTACGACGGCCTCTGTGATGCCCAACGATCAAGTAGTTGCGGCACTGGCCGAAGGACCGGCCCTTTCCACGCCGACAGAGCTTCCCAGTTCTTCGAAACGGATCGGCGCTTTTTTCGGCCGATCATGGGTCATCCGGAGTATCACCTTGTTGGCGGGCTTGTTCCTGTGGTGGCTGGTGACTTCGCTGCAACTTGTTCGTCCGCTGTTCCTTCCGTCCCCGGGTGCAGTATGGAATGCCTTTGTCGAAGCCAACACGGACCATAGGATTGCGCCTGGCATCGACCGCATGGTGCGAGGGGCACAGAACTACTATCTGTGGGAACACCTGATTGCCAGTCTGCAAAGAATTGGCATTGGCGTCGGCGCAGCCATCGTGTTCGGCATCGCGCTTGGCCTGTTGATGTCAACGGTCCGGCCAATCAGCATCGTCATCGAGCCATACCTCAACTACCTGCGCGCTCTTCCGCCCCTTGGCTACATCGGTATTTTGATCGTGTGGTTTGGCATCGGCGATACATCAAAGAACTGGCTGCTGTTCCTGGCTGCATTTCCTCCGATCGCAGTGGCCACCATCAGTGGGGTGCGTGGAATTAAAGAGGATCAAATTAACGCCGCGTTATCCCTCGGAGCGTCCCGTTGGCAGGCTGTCTTTCACGTAATCGTCCCGTCCGCCCTGCCAGAGGTGCTGACGGGGATCCGCATCGCGGTCGCTTTTGCCTGGACCACGGTCGTTGCCGCTGAACTCAGCAACGGGATCCCCGGTATTGGCGGACTGGCTTATCTCTCCGGTACTGAACTCCAAACTCCTTTGACAATTGCATGCATCATCGTCATCGGGCTGACAGCAGTAGCACTGGACGGCGCCCTCAAAGTCACCGAGCGTCTCCTGGTTCCGTGGCGCGGCCACGTATGACCTTTCCATTCCAACCATCAACAACTAACTTGAGGAGCCGTTCATGAGAACCGTTAGGTCGAAGAAGATCCTGATTTCCAGTGCTGTGCTCATAGTCGCGCTGACCGGCTGTGTGCAGTCGGGCCGCACTACAGCCCCCGCCGCAGAAAACACCAAGTGCCCCTGGGACGCAGACAACTCGGTGAAGGGAACGGTGCGAATCGCCTATCAGAAGGTGCCAAATGGTGATCCAATCGTGAAGGACCAGGGCATTCTGGAGGCATGCATGCCCAACGCCACGATCAATTGGTCGGTCTTCACCTCCGGCGCTGACGTGCTTCAAGCCTATGGAGCAAACAGCATTGACGTTGGGTACATCGGCTCGTCTCCGGTGACGATGGCGCTCTCCGAGCCGCTGAAGATGCCTATCTCGGTCGTATGGATGTTCGACGTCATTGGGAGTGCCGAATCGTTGGTGGTGCGCGATGCCGGTATCAAGTCCGTGGGCGAGCTGAAAGGTAAAACGATAGCCGTGCCATTCAGTTCCACCTCACACTTCGCGTTGCTGCAGGCCCTCAAGCAGGCCGGCCTTGACTCCCGGACCGACGTCAAGCTGGTCAATCTCTCGCCGGCGCAGATGACAGGGGCGTGGCAAGGCGGCCAGATTGATGCTGCCTGGGTGTGGAGTCCTGTCCTGGACGAACTGGGCGCGACTGGCCATGTGATCTCCGATAACGGGAAGGTTGCCACAACCGGCACGGCGACCTACGACCTGGGCACAGCTCGTACTGCCTTCATAAAAGAGAATCCGGCGTTCATGGCGCAGTGGACGAAGGCCCAGGACTACGCCGTCAAGATGATCAAGGAAGATCCCGACAAGGCCGCGCAAAGCATTGCCGTTGAATTGGGCATCAGCCCCAAGGATGCGGTAAACCAATTCGCCGGGTTCAGGTATCTGCGGGCAACCGACCAGGTCGCCGATGATGCGATGGGCAAGAAGCTGGGCAAGGACCTCGCAGCCACTGCGGACTTCCTCCTCACCCAGGGCTCCATCCAGGCCGTGAGTGCCCCACAGGTCTACACCGACGCGGTGGACGCCAGCTTGGCGAAGGCCACGCGATGAGCCGCCACGCTGTCGAAGTAAGAGGGCTGACACACTCCTTCACCGGCAAGGGCGGCCAACGGGTGAAGGCCGTTGATCGCCTCGACCTGACGATAAAGCCCGGGGAGTTCCTCTGTCTGGCCGGACCCTCAGGGTGTGGCAAGACCACCTTTTTGCGCCTCCTGGCTGGCTTCATGCAGCCGACCAGCGGCTCGATCACCATGAACGGCAAGCGCGTGGACCGGCCAGGCGCTGATCGGGGCATGGTCTTCCAACAGCCCACTTTGTACCCATGGCTTGACGTTCAGC
Organism: Arthrobacter sp. Soil764; assembly: GCF_001428075.1. Taxonomy (GTDB): domain Bacteria; phylum Actinomycetota; class Actinomycetes; order Actinomycetales; family Micrococcaceae; genus Arthrobacter. Next base: position 194,984 of record NZ_LMSI01000024.1, read on the forward strand.
GCAACGTGGAACTAGGGCCAAAATTGCGCAAGATCGACCCGGCAAAGCGTCGGGCCGACGCTGAGCGCTACATCGAAATGGTCGGGCTCAGTGATGTCACAGGCCTGCGCCCCTATGAACTGTCCGGCGGCATGCAACAGCGTTGTCAGATTGCGCGCGTGCTTACCAATGATCCCGACATTGTTCTGATGGACGAGCCTTTCGGCGCATTGGACGCACTGACCCGAGAGCGCCTACAGAATGAGCTCATTGATATATGGCGCCGCACTGGCAAGACCATCGTCTTCATAACGCACAGTGTCGAGGAAGCGGTCTTTCTGGGAACCCGGGTCATGGTCATGAGCCCGCGTCCCGGGCGTGTAGTGCTCGACAAATCGTCCGTGTTCTCACCGCCGGGCGAGTACATCGATGCCGAGAAGATACGTACCTTGCCGGAATACCACGCGCTGTGCCAGGAAGTTCACGAAGCCATCCATTAGCCGGGACGCGAAATCGGCCAGGGGCGCGAACCTGTGCGGGAAAGGGTGCTCTGAGCGGGAAAAACTTTGGTTTCCGGGACCACTGCCCTCTCCGGCGAAAGAGCACCCATTCAATTGCGGGACCTGCGCTGGCTGGACAACTCGCCACCTCGTTCATCACGGCCAGGATGCCGGAAAACCCATTAGACCGGAAAGGCGCTCACCCCCGTGCAACACTCTGAAGTCGCTCCCAAGTTCGATCTGGATCTGACCCAACCCGAACCGATGCCGCAGCAAAGCATCGACCGCGCCACCGAGCTCATGCACACCGGCCGGTTGTTCCGCTACGGCGAAACCGCCCCGGGAGAGCTCAATGATGCTGCACAGCTGGAACGGCGCTTCGCCGAGATGCTGGGTCGACAATTCGCCGCCGGGGTGAACTCGTGCGGCGCCGCCCTGTTCCTGGCCCTGAGGTCATCGGGAGTCCGACCAGGGGACAAAGTCCTGGTCAACGGCTACACGCTGGCTCCCGTCCCGGGCGCCATCGAGCACGCCGGCGCCGTGCCCGTCCTTGTCGAGGTGACCGAAAACTGCACCATAGACCTTCAGGACCTCGTGCGGAAAGCCATTGACTCGGGGGCGCGCACGCTGTTGCTCTCCCACATGCGCGGCCACATCTCCGACATGGACGAGGTCGTGGGGATCTGCGCCAAGCACGAAATCACGCTGATCGAGGACTGCGCGCACACCCTGGGCGCCTCCTGGAACGGGAAACTCACGGGCACCTTCGGAGCAGCGGCCTGTTTTAGCCTCCAGACGTTCAAGCACATCAACTCCGGAGAAGGCGGAATCCTCGTCACCGACAACGAAGACCTCGCTGCCCGGGCGATACTCCACTCGGGCAGTTACATGCTTTACGGTCAGCACGCTGCCCGTCCGCCTGAATCCTCGTTCGAAAAACTGCGAGGCCGGATCCCGAATTACAGCCTCCGATTGAGTGCCTTGGCCGCGGCGTTGGCGCTGCCGCAACTGGATCTGCTCCCGGGCCGGGCGGAACGCATGAACGCCTCCTACCGGTGCCTGGAGCAACTGTTGCGGTCCGTTGCCGGTGTCCATGTCATCGAGCGGCCGGCCAAGGAACAATTCATCGGAAGCTCCCTGCAGTTCCGGCTGCCCGGCCTCAGCGGCGCGCAGATCGCGGACTTCGTCGCTATCTGCCAAGTACACGGGCTGGGGCTGAAATGGTTCGGTGCAACCCGGATGGAGGGCTTCACGAGCAGGCCTTCACAGTGGGAGTACGTTGCCAACGCCAAGACCCTCCCGCAAACCGAAAAACTGCTCGCCACACTCTGCGACATGCGGATCCCGCCGTCGATGGAAGAACAGCATTGCCGGCAGGCAGCACAAATCATCACCCATGCGCTGCGCCACACAATGGGGACCGGCGACCGAGGCCATGCAGTGCCCGGAGCCAACAAATCGACCGTAACTAAAGATCAGGAGTGAGCCATGCCCATCGAGTACCTTAAGCGCGGACAGCCCGCGATGTTGCCAGACCTTTCCAATACCACGCGCACGGTGCAGGAAATGCTGGGCCGGATGGAAGCCGAGGGTGAGGCGGCCACCCGGGACTACTCCCGGAAGCTGGATTCATGGAATCCGGAAAGTTTCATCGTCGGCCCCCATGAAATCGCTGCGGCGGAAAAGGTCCTGCCCGAGACGGTAAAGGATGATATCCGGTTCGCGCAGAAGCAGGTTCGTGAATTCGCGCAGCGTCAGCGCCAATGCTTGCTGGAGTTTGAATTTGAGTCCCACCCTGGCTTGATCGTGGGACAACGTCAGATCCCCGTATCGGCAGCAGGCTGCTATGTCCCGGGCGGGCGCTTCGCGCACCTGGCCTCTGCGGCGATGAGCATTGCTACGGCCAAAGCAGCCGGGGTGGGCCACGTTACTGCATGCTCACCGCCACGGGATAAAAACGGAATCCATCCTGCGACGCTGTTCGGCATGTCACTTGCCGGTGCGGATACCATCCTGAGTCTGGGCGGTGTCCAGGCCATAGGGGCAATGACTTTTGGTCACTTCACCGGTAAACCGGTGAATTTTCTGGCGGGCCCCGGGAACCGGTTTGTTGCAGAAGCCAAACGGCTGCTGTTCGGCCGGGTTGGCATCGACGTCGTGGCCGGCCCCACGGAATCCCTCATCATCGCGGACGACTCAGCCGATCCATGGCTCGTGGCAGTGGACCTGATCAGTCAGGCAGAGCACGGGGCCGAATCGCAGACGATCCTTATTACTTCGTCCCGCCAGGTTGGGCAGGCTGTCCTGGACCTCATCCCTCGCGCCATCGCCCAACTCCCGGCGGATTCCATCGCTTCCACAGCGTGGGAGAACCTTGGCGAGGTGGCCGTTACCGACACGCGCGAAGAAGCCGCGGCCCTTGCCGATCAATACGCCAACGAACACGTCCAAGTCCAGGCTGCCGACCTGGAGTGGTGGCTCAAGACGCTGCAGAATTACGGTTCGCTCTTCCTTGGCGAGGAAACCACCGTCACCTATGGCGATAAGACCTCCGGCCCCAACCACATCCTCCCCACCCGCGGAGGCGCCACCTACACCGGAGGCCTCTGGGTCGGGAAGTTCATTAAAACGGTCACCTACCAGCGTATGACGCGCCCGGCCAACGACCGCATCGCCCGTGTGGCAGCCCGGATATCCCGAGTCGAAGGCATGGAAGGCCATGCCCTCGCCGGAGATGCCCGGCTGGAAAAGTACTTTCCCGGCCAGCCCCTCAACACCAGCGTGCCTGCCCTCTAGCAGAAAACCCGCTCCCCTACCCGGCCGATACCACGTCGGGACCGTGAACTGATCGAGAAAGAAGACACACCATGAATCTTGCCAAGATTGCCCGCCGCCGCTACACCGTCGGGAACACCCCGCTTGAGTTCCTTCCGAACCTCACGAAGCACCTGGGCGGACCACGCATCCATATCAAACGCGATGATCTGCTCGGCCTCAGCTCCGGTGGCAACAAGACCCGTAAACTCGAGTTCCTGATGGCTGATGCCCTGGCCAAGGGCGCCGACACCATCATCACCACGGGGGCCGTGCAGTCCAACCATTGCCGGCTGACTCTCTCGGCTGCGGTTAAGGAAGGGCTCAAATGCCGGCTGCTTATTGAGGAACGGGTCGAGGGGTCTTACAGCGAAACCGCAAGCGGCAACAACCTGCTGTTCCGCCTCCTGGGCGCCGAATCCATCACCCCCGTCCCCGGCGGGACGGACCTGATGGCCGTCATGCAGCAGATGGCGCAGGAGGTCGTTGCTGAAGGAGGAACGCCGTACGTCGTCCCAGGCGGCGGCTCCAACGCACTCGGCGCGCTGGGCTATGTTGCCTGTGCCGAAGAGATTCTCAGCCAGAGCTTCGAAGCTGGACTCGACATCGACCACGTGGTCTGCGCAAGTGGATCCGGCGGAACGCACGCTGGATTGGTGGCAGGTTTCCATGGTAACCAAAGCGGCATTCCGATTACCGGGATCAGTGTGCGGGCGGATAAAGGTCCCCAGGAAGCCAAAATTCTCGATCTCGCCCGCCATACCTCACAGCTGGCCGGTGCAGAACTGGAGATCCCGGCAGACCGGGTGGTCGTCCGCGACGACTTTGTCGGTCCAGGTTACTCGTTGCCGACGCGGGAAATGACAGATGCGATTCAGTTGTTCGCGCGCACCGAAGGCATCCTCCTTGACCCCGTCTACACAGGAAAGACCGCGGCAGGCCTGGTGGGCCTGATTCAGGAGGGCGCCTTCGCCAAGGACAGCGATGTGCTGTTCGTCCACACAGGCGGCTCACCTGCCCTGTACGCCTACCCGAACGAAACACTGGGATAATCCGTGCAAGCCGTTTCTGAACCGTCCCGGCTGGTAGGAATTCTGGGAGGCATGGGTCCCTCGGCCACGGCGGACTTCTACACCAAACTGATCGCGCATACCCCCGCCTCCGTGGATCAGGAACACCTGCGTGTAGTGATCTGGGCCGACCCGACGGTCCCCAATCGTCAGGAAGCAATCCTCGCTGACGGCCCGGATCCCTCACCCTGGCTCGAAACCGGAATAGGTCAGCTTCTGCGGTGCGGAGCCGAAATCATTGTGGTCCCCTGCAATACGGTCCACAAGTACCTCCCGCCGCTCATGGACGGCAAAACCGTTGAGTTCATCAGCATCATCGAGACAACCATCGATTCAGTCCACCGGCACGCGTTGAGCGGTCCGGTTGGCTTGTTAGCAACTGATGGCGCACTGGCAGCAGGAATCTACCAGGACGCTTTGGCCGAGGCCGGATTCGACGTCGCGCTGCCCTCCCCGGAAGAGCAGGCCCTGCTCATGGAGGTCGTTCATCAAGTCAAGGCTGGACTGTCCGGGCCGACCCTGTTGCGGGATATGTACTCCGTTCTCGCTTCGCTGGAACAGCAGGGGGCCCGGACGGCCGTTGTGGGCTGCACGGAACTCTCAACCCTGCTGTCAGCCGAAAGCGGCGCCTATCCGGTGAAGCTGATTGATCCGGCGGTGGAGCTAGCCATTGCAACCGTCAGCAGGGCCGTCAAGCACACATCAGCTGGCCCCGGCCTTGTGGATTCACAACACCCGACTACCGACTGATGCGCGACAGCATCTCGCGCACACCACTAGGAGACTCTATGTACCCGGAGGCGCGCCTCCCCTGCCGGCATGGGCACGAGACCACATACCGTTTCCACTGGACGCAAAAGCAGCGCCAAAATCGCCCACCCCACTCAAACTTGCGATGCAGGGGGGACCGGGCATGGTGATAGGTAAAGCAGTCACTGACATGCCGCTCCACGGGAAATCGGGCCGGAAGTGGGTCCAGCTCCTGCCAGGTCTTGTTGCCTGTGCAATTGCAGTCCTGACTTCGCTGGGAATTCATATGCTGATACCAGCACTACCCGCCATGACCGTCGCAGTGGCCCTCGGAATCCTGTCGGCAAATCTTCCGAAGGTCAGGACATACATCCGGGGCCCACTGCGTCCCGGGCTGAACTTCGCCGCCAAAAGGCTCATGCGCGCCGGAATTGTGGTCTTGGGTCTGAAGCTGAGCGTCATCGACATCCTGGGCTTGGGATGGGCAACGTTCGGGATCATTTCTGCTGTTGTCATCTTGGCCTTCGCCGGGACCTACCTGCTTGCGAAGCTCTTTAGGCTCCCGGGCGAGACCCCGCTCTTGCTCGCCGCCGGATTTTCAATCTGCGGCGCCTCCGCGATCGGCGCCATGGCAGCTGCCCGACGCGCCCGACACACCGACACGCTAATGCCCGTAGCGCTCGTAACGCTTTGCGGAACGCTAGCTATCGCTGTTCTGCCCCTGCTAATGGGCCCCTTGGCGCTGGACCCGGTTCAGTTCGGCCAGTGGGCGGGCGCTTCAGTGCACGACGTTGGACAAGTCGTCGCTACGGCGCAAATCGCAGGCTCGGCCGCACTCGCGGCAGCGCTTGTGCTGAAACTGACACGTGTCCTGCTGCTCGCCCCCATCGTCTTCGTTGCTGGCATTGGAACTCGCCGCATGGCCCGAAAACAGACGCAAGATCCGGACAACGAAGTGGAGTTGGGACCGCTACCCCCACTGGTTCCCCTCTTCATTATCGGCTTCCTGGCCATGACCGGCCTCCGCTCCCTTGGCATACTCACCCCTGGGATGCTGCAAATAGGGACAACCGTCCAGGACGTACTGCTGGGATCGGCTCTCTTCGGGTTGGGATCGGCCGTAAGCATCCGGGAATTATTGTCCTCCGGATTGCGCGGGAGCCTCGTAGCCCTGCTCTCATGGATACTCATCGCCGCTTTGGGTTACTGGGCCGTGCTGTTGATCTCGCTATAGCACCCTGCACCACGACGACGACATTTTCTTCCGTTGATCAATCACTGATTACAGAACATTTCTTTCTGAAGGTCAGCGAACACCAACACGGAATCAAACACGGACCGTAAGCAAACTCGATTACACGCCCTGATACACAGCATAAAGAAGGATTATTGTGTCCACGCTCGATACAGCCAATGCATCCCACCCGGCCATTCCCACCGTCACGGGCAGCAGCCGCGTGAAGCGTGGCATGGCCGAGATGCTCAAGGGCGGCGTCATCATGGACGTCGTCAACGTCGAGCAGGCCCGCATCGCCGAAGATGCCGGTGCCGTGGCAGTCATGGCCCGCATGTCCGATCCCGACATGATCGACCAGATCATTGACGCCGTGTCCATCCCGGTCATGGCCAAGGCCCGCATCGGCCACTTCGTCGAGGCCCAGATCCTGCAGTCCCTCGGCGTGGACTACATCGACGAGTCCGAGGTCCTGACCCCCGCCGACTACATCAACCACATCGACAAGTGGAACTTCAAGGTTCCCTTCGTCTGCGGTGCCACCAACCTCGGTGAGGCCCTGCGCCGCATTAACGAAGGCGCGGCCATGATCCGGTCCAAGGGCGAGGCCGGCACCGGCGACGTCTCGAATGCCACCGGACACATGCGCAAGATCCGCTCCGAGATCGCCAAGCTCTCCTCCCTGCCTGAGGATGAGCTGTACGTCGCGGCCAAGGAACTGCAGGCTCCGTATGAACTGGTCAAGGAAGTTGCCGCCGCCGGCAAGCTCCCCGTGGTCCTGTTCACCGCCGGCGGTATCGCGACCCCCGCTGACGCGGCCATGATGATGCAGCTCGGTGCCGACGGCGTGTTCGTCGGTTCCGGTATCTTCAAGTCCGGCAACCCCGCCCAGCGCGCCGCCGCCGTCGTCAAGGCAACCACCTTCTTCGACGACCCCGACGTCATCGCCAAGGCCTCCCGGGGCCTGGGTGAAGCCATGGTGGGCATCAACGTCGAGGAGATCTCCCAGCCGCACCGCCTCGCCCAACGCGGATGGTAAACCCGGCAACCAGGCCGGAAGGGAAGAAAATTGCTCTCCGCCGTCAACTGGCCGGACACGACGCTCATCGAGAACGAGCAAGGCCCCTTCGCAATTCATGGGAAGCGATAACCAGCGCTCTGCTGGACTCAAAGGTGCTTCAGGCCGGGGCACCGACCAAAGAAGCCAGCGCCCCACCCACGGCCTGCGGTTGGCGAGTAGCTCGCGTGCAGAAAGCCCGGGATATAGCTGATCCCGCAACGGCCGGCTCCCAAAACTCCAAAAACCAAAACTAGGAAAGGGCACAATGACTGACCAAGCCACCACGCAGTTCCACCACAACATCATCAAAGCACGCCTGAACAAACTCGGATTGAAGCTCCCCGAAGCCCCGCACAACGCTGCAACATACATCCCCGCAATTCGGTCAGGCAACATCGTCTACACTTCCGGGCAACTGCCGCTCAAGGATGGTGCCATGGCATCAACGGGCAAGGTAGGTTCCCACGTCACCACTGAAGAAGCTACCGAAATGGCTCGGATCTGCGTTCTCAACGCACTGGCTGCGGCCGGCGGAGTGGGAGACCTGGACCGCGCCAGAATCCTGAAAGTTACCGGCTTCGTAGCTTCTTCTCCAGGCTTCAATGCCCAGCCTGCCGTCATCAACGGCGCAAGCGAGCTACTACTGAAACTGTTCGGCGCCAACGGGGAGCACGCACGCTCGGCCGTAGGAGTAGCCGAGCTCCCGTTGGACGCACCCGTCGAGGTAGAGATCCTTCTCGAACTCACCTAGCGGTTCGACAGGGAGCATCCTGGCTGACCGGCGGACAACGCTGCCGAAAAATTGGAATTATCTAGACGGCAGGAGTGGCACGGGGCCCCAGGGGTGGCTGGACGTCGCAGATAGTGACGCTACGTGAACCTGCGTGTCCCCCCGTTTCTGTTTCATTGAACGGGTGGATGTAACTCCCTAGGGTGAAGCAATGACCAGTTCGAAGCAGGGGATAACCCACAGGGCGGCAGACGAAAGTGCTGTTCCGCAGCAGAAGTTTGCCATCGAGACCGCTCTGGCCATTGGGCTGGTCCTGCTGATCACTTTGGGCGCCATCGTGGCATCCGCTGTTTCCGGCAACACTGAGGCGATTAAATCGGCGCATTCCATCGAGCTGATGCTGGGCTCTCTCGACAAGGTCAGTTTCCCCGGTCCACCTATGCCGGTCCCGGGGAGATTTTCCTAGCAGCGTTCGTGGGCAGCATTGCGGTCAGCGCCGAGACGCTTTTCCCATGGTTCAGCAGCCACTGAGGGCTTCTAAAACCGTGGTCATTGAGACCGCCTACACCGGGGAGCAGAGCAGCGTAAAGGCGATGGAATTAGAGGGAAGTTCGTTGTCGAAATCACGGCGTGCTTAGGATCATAAAAACAGATCTTCCCGTATTTATGCCCCATTGCTAAGAGGCTTGGACCGACGGATCGTCCTGTTTGCGGCGTTCCAGGGCCGCTCTGCGGGCTCCTTCGATATGGATGCGTGCGGCGCGGCGGGCCGCCACCGGGTCGCCAGCCAAGATGGCGTCAAGAATCCGTTTGTGGTCACGCCGGGACTTCTCAAGTCGGCCGGGGACACGCAGCGTGGTTTCCATCCCCTCGATGAGTATCTCCTGAAGCACCCCTTGAGTGCTCACCAGGAACCGGTTGCCCGCGGCCTCGACGATGCGCAGATGGAAGGCAGCGTCAAGTTCTTCGAGACGCTTCCAGTCCGCGCTCTCCTGAAGGCTTGCTTCGGTTATTGCTTCATATGCTTTGACGACCGCATCAAGTTTGTCGGCGTCGCCGTTCTGGGCAGCCCATGCCGCAGCGGGCAGTTCCAGAACTTCACGCATGTCGTACAGTTCCTCTAAGTCCAGATCATCCGCTTGAAGTGCCGAACGCAGGTTGGCAGTGACAGCGGGATCAGCGACGAAGACTCCGCTACCGTGCCTAATGTTGACCCGTCCCTGCGCCTTTAGGGCTCGAAGCGCCTCTCTCAGGGCCGGGCGCCCAACTCCGAGCATGGAGGCAAGTTCGCGCTCCGGGGGTAGCCGGTCGCCGGGACGCAGTTCATCGCTTCGAATGACCTCCAGTATGCGTTGGGCGATCAGGTCCGAAACGTTGCCTTGGCGGATAGGCCCCCAGGTCGGATTCATTGCCATGACATCTTCTTTCGTTAAGAGTGGTAAGACCAGATTACCTCTATGTTTCAAATTCCTTATGCAATTGGGCTTGTGCCGCACAACACACTGTGGCAGACTCGACGGCGGAGAGGTAAGACCTCTTGCCAAAAAGGAGAGGAAAAAATGACAAGCACATCGTCGGGCCCGGATTTCCTGGCTCATTATGATGGCGACGTCGTCGCCGTTGCTGTGCGGGACTTGGTCCCGGGCACAGTTGAGGGTGGCTACCTGCGCGGCCCCGAATCCATCACGCTGGAGCTGCTCCACGAAGTCCCCTTGGGGCACAAGCTTGCCCTGACTGATCTCGAAGCTGGGCAGGACGTGGTTGAGTACGGACTCCGAATTGGAGTGACGACCGAAAAAATCACGAAGGGTTCATACGTACACATTCACAACTTGAGGAGCGCACGGTGGCAGAACAGCGTGGCCTGACCGGATACCGTCGGGAAGACGGTTCAGTCGGAATCAGAAACTACACGGTCATCCTTCCGGTTGACGACATTTCCAACGCCGCAGCGGAAGCCGTTGCCAAAGTGATCCCCGGTACGTTGGCGCTACCGCATGCATACGGCCGTCTGCAGTTCGGACCGGATTTGGACCTGACGTTGCGCACCCTGATCGGGACGGGTTCCAACGCAAATGTCGCGTCCGTTGTCGTGATCGGAATTGAACCGACGTGGACTGATCTCGTCGTCCAAGGTATCGCTAAGACCGGGAAAAAGGTCCAGGGGTTCTCCATCGAACGTAACGGTGATCTTAAGACCATCGAAAAGGCCGCGCGGGCTGCTGCGTCATTCCTCCAGGACGACTCCGAGATGGTCCGCGAACCCGTAGAGCGCAGGGAGATCGTCCTTTCGATCAAGTGTGGCGAATCCGACACCACGAGCGGTCTGGGCTCATGCCCCACTACCTCGGAGGCAGTTGACCGCTGGGTGGACGCGGGGGGCACGGTGCTCTTCGGGGAAACGACGGAACTCACCGGAGGAGAGCACCTCATCGCCGAGCGTTGCGTCAACGAGGAGGTACGCGCCAAATTCCAGAAGATCTATGACAACTACATCGAGATAGTGGAACGGACTGGTGCCAACCTGCTCGGTTCCCAGCCCACTCAGGGCAACATCCGGGGCGGATTGTCGACGATTGAGGAGAAGGCGATGGGTAATATCGCCAAGACCGGCACCAGGCCCATTGTCGGGGCCCTGGAATCCGCGGAGATGCCGGATTCCGGTCCTGGACTGTACTTCATGGATACCTCCTCGGCCGCAGCCGAATGCATCACGTTGATGGCGGCGGCCGGCGCGGTCGTGCACCTGTTCCCCACGGGGCAGGGCAATGTCATTGGCAATCCGATCGAGCCGGTCATCAAGCTGACAGCGAACCCCGTGACGGCGGAGACGATGAGCGAGCACGTGGACTTGGATTGTTCCGGTCTGCTTCGCCGCGACTATGACCTCGCCACCGCCGGAGACAAGCTCATGGATGTCATTGACAAGACCATTAACGGCCGCCTGGCCAGTGCCGAGGTCCTGGGCCACCGCGAATTCGTGATGACCAAGCTGTACCCGAGCGCCTAGCTCGCTTCTGTCGGGGAGGTCCAGGGCCCTCCCCGACAGAAACCTGAAGCCCGTACTTCAGAATCAAGGGAGATTCTTAGACATGTTGAACGAACCCACCATCCTTATCAATGGTGAATGGCAAGACGGTGACTCGCACAAGGAAGTTCACAACCCGGTGGATGGTTCAGTCGTGGGCAAGGTGGCGTATGGCGGTGCCGACCTCGCGGTGGCGGCCGCCGACGCTGCGGCCACTGCGTTTCCCGCTTGGGCAGACACTCCGGCCAGGAAGCGGGCTGACCTTCTTCTTTCCGCAGCCTCCCTCATCGCAGAGCGGTCAGCAGAAATTGGGACCTTGCTTGCGCGAGAGGCCGGCAAACGCAAACCAGAGGCGATCGGCGAAATTGCTTTCTCCGCAGAATATTTTCGATGGTTCGCAGAAGAAATTCGGCGTCCCGCCGGTTCCGTTCATCCTCATGAAGCATCAAATCGCCGCCACCTGACGATTCGCCGCCCGGCTGGGGTAGTGGCCAGCCTGACACCATGGAACTTCCCCTGTTCCATTCAGGCGCGCAAGCTTGCACCCGCCCTGGCAGCAGGAACAACTGTTGTTGCCCGCGTTTCAGAGCAGGCTCCCTTGGCTGTCACCGAGATGATCCGGTGTCTAACCGACGCCGGGCTCCCCGCCGGAACCATCAACCTGGTTCACGGCCCCGCGCACGAAGTGACCAACGCACTACTGGGCCACCCGGCACTGCGCGTCGTCTCATTCACAGGATCCACAAATGTAGGGCAAGACATCATGACCCAAGCAAGCAAGCGGGTCGTTCGACCACTTCTCGAGTTGGGCGGAAATGCAGCATTTATCGTGTTCGAGGACGCCGACATCGATGCAGCAGTTGAAGGGGCGCTGCTTGCCAAGTTCCGGAACACCGGACAGTCCTGCATCGGCGCCAACCGCTTCTTCGTGCACAGTTCGGTTTTCAAAACCTTTACCGAACGCTTTGCCGCAGCAGTCAACGACTTCACCATAGGCGATGGACTGGCAATCAACACCCCCACTCTTGCCGCGTGCATTGACGACAGGCGAGTTCAGTCGGTGAACAAGATGATCGATGAGGCCCTTGGCGCAGGGGCCAAGAAGATCACCCGGGATTTCGAACTCCCCGGCGGCGCCTTCTGCGCGCCGACATTGCTTGTGGACGTCCCGGATAACGTTGCTCTGGCAACAGACGAAGTGTTCGGTCCCGCCGCTGGCATCTTCTCCTTTGATGATGAGGATGAAGCCCTGGCTAGGGCAAACGCGACTGAGCTGGGTCTTGCTGGTTACTTTTACACCCGTGACCAGTCCCGCATCTGGCGCGTCGCAGAACAACTGGACGTTGGAATTACCGGGATCAACAACGCCCTTCCTTCGGTGTCCTTTGCACCCATGGGTGGAACAAAACAGTCAGGCCTCGGCCGCGAAGGCGGCGCAGCAGGACTTGAAGAGTTCGAAGAAACCCGCTACCTCTCCATCGGCATCTAAACCATTCAAAGACGATTGGAAATAGTTTCGTGGCTACTGAAACACTAATTATCAGAAGCGCCCGCGACGTAGTGAACGCGGTGAACTCTGGCGCTGTCAAAGGCGGCAAAGAGAAAGCGATTGTCTTCATCGCACTCGGCGGCATCTTCATCGACGCATACGACTTTACGTCCGTTGCATTTGGTCTCAAAGACATCGCCAAGGAATTCCAGCTCGATGCTTGGACCGAAGGAATCGTGGCGGCTTCCATCATGATCGGGGCCTTGATAGGCGCTATCTTCGGCGGATACCTGGTGGACAAAATCGGGCGCTACAAGATGTTCATGGCGGACATGGCCCTCTTTGTAGGCACTGCTATCGCCTGCGCCTTCGCCTGGAACGCCGAATCGCTGACAGTCTTCCGGTTCGCCATGGGCCTCGGTATCGGTCTTGACTTCCCGGTCGCGCTGGCATTTATCGCCGAATACACCGCCCGAAAGGGCAAGGGCGGCAACGTCACGCTCTGGCAGCCCATGTGGTACGCAGCCACCGCATCCAGCTTTGCCATTCTCCTACCGCTGTACTTCCTGATCCCGCAAAGCGCACACGGCGAACTCTGGCGCTGGGCCGTAGGCTTTGGCGCCGTCCCCGCCCTCGTTGTCTTGCTGGTCCGAAAAAAGTATATGGAGGAATCGGCATCATGGCTGGCCAACCAAGGCGACCTTGAAGGCGCTGTGCGGGTCCTTAAAAAGTCTTACAACGCCAACGTGCTCCTGGCCCCGGCGGCAGAACTCCAAATAGAGGACACCCGCCACCGGTCTGCGCTGGCCGGCTTCTCGAAACTGTTCAGCCGGAAGTACCGCCTCAGGACGATTCAGGCAGGAATCGTCGGAGCTTGCCAGTCCATGCAGTACTACGCGGTCGGTTTCTACCTTCCATTCATCATCGTCACCTTCATGTCCCTGGACCGGCTGAGTTCAATCACCGTGCCCTTGATCTTCAACATGATCTTCGGTGTGTCGGGCGGTTTTGCCGGGGTATTCCTGATCAGGAAACTTGGCTCGAGAATGCTCGCCCTCTCAGGGTTCGCGGTATGCCTCGTCGCGCTCGTCATCCTCGGGCTGGTGGGGAAACCGACCGGAACTGAACTTGCCATCCTGATGGGCGCACTGCTTGGACTCTTTGTGTTCTTCCACAGCTACGGTCCCGGCGCCCAAGGGATGACCATGGCGACGCTCAGCTATCCGACCACGCTTCGGGGCACAGGGGCCGGCTTCGGCCAGGCTGTACTCCGCATTGGATCGACCATTTCGCTTCTCTTCTTCCCGACACTTTCCAAGATGTTCGGACCGCAGGTTTTCCTGATCGTCGCTTTGGCACCGGCAATTGGTCTTCTTACCCTCCTGCTTATCAGGTGGGACCCCACAAAGAACGACGTTGATGCCGAAGACTTCGAGGCGGTCCCTGCCCCTGTCAGCACCCATTCATCCAAGAAGGAACGGATTCAGCCATGAAAATCGCATGCATTGGAGTAGGCAACATGGGCGGCGCAGTCGCCCGCCGCCTGGCAACAAGCAAAGACTTCAACGTCACTGTTTTCGATCTGTCAGCAGATGCAATACAGAAATGTGTAGCAGTTGGGGCCGCGCCGGCTGATTCAGTAGCAACAGCTGTAGATGGCGCAGAGGTTATCCTCACAAGCCTGCCGACCACCAAGCTCGTCATCGACACGGTGACATCCCTGCTGCCACTGATCACTGAAGAAGCCGTCATCGTCGACATCTCGACCATCGACCCCATGACTGCTGTGGAAGCGCTTGATCTTAGTTCGGCTGCGGACAGGCGATTCATTGCCTGCCCCCTGGGGAAGACCCCCGGGCACGCGGAGAACGGTGAAATCCCGCTGTTCGTAGGCGGAGACCAGGACGTCATTGCCACCTTGCAGCCCTTGTTTGATCGGATGGGAGAGAAGACCTACAACTTCGGCACGGTTGAGGCAGCCACAACCTTCAAACTCGTCTCGAATTTCATCGGGATGACGAACGTGGCAGTGTTGGCCGAAGGCCTCTCCATCGCTTTGAAAGCCGGCATCACCGCCGAAGCATTCACCGAAGCGCTTGCCGAGACCGGAGCCAAATCCTTCCAAAGCGACGTACGTCTTTCCTGGATGATCAACGAAGACTGGGCGCCCCGATTCGGGATTAACCTGGCAGCCAAAGATGTGCGGCTGGCCGTCGAATCAGCGACCACCTGGGGAATCCCGGTTCCCGTTGGCAGCGCTGCACTGGCCCAGCTGCAGGAGGCCTCCGGGCTTGGTTACGGCAACGAAGATGTCGTCGCCCTGGTGAAGCTCGTCGCTGCTAACGATGCGGCGGTAGCGAGTTGAGCACTGTTGTAGTCACTGAAGACGTTACAGGTCCCGCCTATGACCAACTCGGCCGGGAATGGACCCTGCAACGGGATGTCAACGCTTGGGATAACCCCGGTTCATGGCCGGCTCTGCTCCAAAATGCGGAAGCAGTCATCGTTCGCAATCGCACCCAGGTAAACGAACAGTTCTTCGCCGCGGCACCGAACTTGAAGGTCGTCGCCCGAGCCGGAGTAGGCCTGGATAACATCGACCTGGAAGCCGCCAACCGGGCGGGGGTAGTAATAGTAGCTCCGCTGGGAGCAAACGCGGTGAGCGTTGCTGAACACACCCTCACGCTGGCCCTCGCCCTTGCTAAGAACCTGGTGACTTCGGATACCGAAACCAAGGGCGGGAGCTGGAACAGGGTACCGACACAGGAACTCGGCGGAAAGACCTGGGGCCTGCTGTCCGCCGGCGCGACAGCACGGGCAACAGCTCGGGTGGCCAAAGCTTTTGGCATGACCGTCCTGGCATATGACCCCTACGTTGATCCGAACCACCCCGAATTGCAGGACCTCGGAATTCAACTCGCGTCTCTGGAGGAGGTGCTTGCGGCGTCGAACGTTCTAAGCGTTCACCTTCCGCACACTGATGCCACCCACCATCTGCTCAACAGCACCAGGCTAAGCTCGCTCCCTCCCGGCGCCCTCGTAATCAGCGTAGGTCGCGGCGAAGTAATTGATGAACAAGCCCTTCTGGGCCTGCTGGAGTCCGGGCATCTTGGCGGCGCGGGACTGGACGTGAGGGAACAGGAACCGCCCCGGCCGGGAGCTCTCGAGTCCCACAGCCGGGTTCTCTTAACTCCGCATGTTGCCGGGATCTCGGTCCAGGCCCAGGCCCGAATCGCCGACGTCCTGTGCCAGCAGGTCCGGCTGGTGCTTCGCGGTGATACAGCAACCTCAGCAGTGGGCGAACACGTCAAAGCGAAAAGGCCGGTCCGGCAGTGAAGGTATCCTATGGCGACGTTGTCCAACTTGCCACCCGCCTGCTTCAAGGAACGGGGCTTGGTGAAGCCGAGGCTGCATCGACGGCAAGAGTGCTGGCGTTGGCTGAAGCATGGGACTTGGGCTCCCATGGGTTACTGAGACTTCCCGTGTATCTGGACAGGCTCCAGGCACACGGCTACAACGCCGACGCCGCATTGCGGCCTGTGACTGACCTCGGAGCCCTCCTGGTGTTGGATGGAGAAGCCGGCATGGGCCATTGGCAGATGAGTTCTGCAGTCCAAATGGCCCTTCCCCGTGCCACGGAGTTTGGTCTTTGCGCGGTAGCTGTGGGAAATTCAAGTCATTGCGGCGCTTTAGGGGTTTACGCCGCTGACGCTGCAGAGGCAGGAATGGTGTCTCTGGTTTTCTCCTCAGGGCCCCCGGTTTTGCCAGCCTGGGGGGGCACAAAGGCCTTGCTTTCCACGTCGCCCATAGCTGCGGGTTTCCCCTTGTCACCACGTCCGGCCGTGATCGACTTGGCTCTTAGTACAGTGGCGCGGGGGAAAATAGCCGCTTACGCCGCCCGCGGAGAGGAGCTCCCGGAGGGGTGGGCCCTGGACTCGGATGGCCAACCAACAACCGATGCGAAAGCTGCGCTGTCAGGGCTGCTTTCTCCCTTGGGTGGGGCGAAGGGATTCGCACTTGCTTACATGGTCGAATCCCTGACTGCCGCGATGGTAGGGCCTTCCCTGTCCAAGGACATGCCCGACTTCTTTGACAGGAACAGTCTTGGCCAGCACCAAGGCATCGCGCATCTCCTCCTGATGTTCGACCCTACCCGCGCGGATGTCGGTGCCGACCCCGCGGGAGCCACCCGGCGAATCGCCGAGCTTTCCAAGGCCGCAAAGGACGGTGGCGGCCGCACCCCAGGAACCAGACGAATGGCCCCCAGCGAGGTCCAGCCCAATTTCGCGGTCGAGATGGATGAAAGCCTATGGACGAAGCTGCAAAACCGCCCGGAATTGAATGCGCTGTCCCTGAAATAGCGCCACGGCAACGAAGATTACAGAAGGAAAAGCATGTTTTCGAAAGTACTGGTTGCCAATCGCGGTGAAATTGCAATACGTGCCTTCCGCGCCGCATTCGAACTGGGTGCGCGGACGGTAGCGGTATTTCCTCACGAGGACCGAAAGTCCAGCCACCGAATGAAGGCCGATGAGGCGTACGAAATCGGTGAACAGGGGCACCCCGTGAAGGCTTACCTCTCCGTCGAAGCGATCATTGGTGCGGCAAAGAAGTCCGGGGCAGACGCAATCTACCCGGGCTATGGATTTCTAGCTGAAAATCCACGACTCGCGGCTGCTTGCAAAGCCAACGGCATCACGTTTGTCGGTCCTGCGACCTCTGTCTTGGAATTGACAGGTAACAAGTCCAGCTCGGTCGCCGCCGCCCGGGCGGCAGGCATCCCTGTCCTTTCCTCATCTTCCCCATCCGATACCGTGGATGAGCTGCTGAATCAGGCTCAGAAGATGCAATTTCCGCTGTTCGTCAAGGCGGTTGCAGGTGGGGGCGGCCGCGGAATGCGCCGCGTCAAGGACGGGTCTGAGCTGCAGGAAGCCATAATTTCAGCTTCTCGAGAAGCTGATGCGGCCTTTGGGGATCCGACCGTGTTTTTGGAACAAGCCGTTATAGGTGCACGCCATATAGAAGTGCAAATACTTGCAGATAATTTCGGTGGAGTAATCCACTTGTATGAGCGGGACTGCAGCCTGCAACGGCGGCATCAAAAGGTCATCGAGCTTGCCCCTGCTCCCAATCTTGACCAAGGCCTGCGGGAGCGCATCTGCAATGACGCCGTTACCTTCGCCAAGCACATAGGATACTCCGGCGCGGGCACCGTGGAGTTTCTGGTGGACCACCGCGGCAAACACGTTTTTATCGAGATGAATCCCCGCATCCAGGTCGAGCACACAGTGACGGAGGAAATCACCGACATTGATATTGTTCAAGCGCAACTGCGCCTGGCAGGGGGCGAGTCACTTCCGGACCTCGGCCTGACCCAGGATGCCGTTAGGATCCGCGGTGCCGCCATTCAATGTCGCATTACCACGGAAGACCCCGCAAACGGCTTTAGGCCGGACAGTGGTCGGATCAGCACCTATCGAGCACCCGGTGGGGCGGGAGTACGCCTCGACGGCGGTGCCGCCTTAGGTGCCGAGATCGAAGCTCACTTTGACTCCCTGCTGGTCAAACTCACCTGCCGCGGTAAAGACTTCCCTACTGCCATCGCCCGGGCCCGAAGAGCAGTAGCGGAATTCCGCATTCGAGGGTTGGCTACCAACATACCTTTCCTCCGGGCTGTTCTGGACGACCCGCAGTTCCAAGCCGGAACCGTCACCACTTCGTTCATAGAAGAACATCCAGAGTTGCTGGCGAAACATGTCTCTGCTGACCGTGGCACCCGCGTTCTGACTTATCTTGCAGATGTAACGGTCAACAAACCCCATGGTGAATACGGCGGAGGCCTGGGACCGGAACACAAATTGCCGGCGATGGATCTGACTTCCCCGCCGCCCGCCGGCTCACGGCAGAAACTCCTAGGTCTTGGACCTGAGAGGTTTGCAGCGTCCTTACGCGAGCAAAAGGCACTGGGCCTTACCGACACAACATTCCGTGATGGGCATCAGTCCCTGTTGGCAACCCGGGTCCGCACAAAGGATCTACTGACCGTAGCCGGGCACGTGGCACGAATAACCCCGGAGCTGCTCTCCATCGAAGCCTGGGGAGGTGCTACCTATGATGTCTCTCTACGATTCCTGCACGAAGACCCGTGGGACCGGCTTGCCGCTATGCGCGAAGCGATCCCGAACATATGCCTGCAGATGCTTCTGCGCGGGCGCAACACGGTTGGTTACACGCCCTATCCCGACAAGGTAGCTCACGCTTTTGTGCAAGAGGCGGCAGCCACCGGAGTCGACATTTTCCGTATATTCGATGCTCTAAACGGGGTCGACCAGATGCGGACGGCAATTGATGCCGTCCGCAGCACCGGTACATCGCTGGCGGAAGTGGCCCTCTGTTATACCGGAAACCTCATTGACCCTGGCGAGAAGCTCTACACACTGGATTACTACCTCAATCTGGCTGAGGAGATCGTTAATGCTGGCGCCCACGCGCTGGCTATCAAGGACATGGCCGGTCTTCTGCGACCGGCAGCAGCGAAGAAGCTCGTCAGCGCGCTGCGGGCTAACTTCGACCTCCCCGTTCACGTTCATACCCATGACACCCCCGGCGGGCAGCTGGCTACATACCTGGCATGCTGGGAGGCAGGCGCTGACGCCGTAGACGGTGCAGCTGCTCCGTTGGCGGGCACGACGAGCCAGCCTGCACTGTCAGCCATCGTAGCCGCGACTGCCGACACTGAGCGGGACACCGGAATGAACCTCCAGGCAGTGTGCGATCTGGAGCCCTACTGGGAGGCTGTCCGGACACTCTATGCGCCGTTTGAATCTGGACTGTCCGCTCCAACTGGCCGCGTTTACCGTCATGAGATCCCGGGAGGCCAGCTGTCGAACCTCCGTCAGCAAGCGATCGCGCTCGGTATGCGTGATCGTTTTGAAGACATCGAAACCAAGTACGCCGAGGCAGACGCAATGCTGGGCCGGCCAGTCAAGGTCACCCCAAGCTCGAAAGTCGTGGGCGACCTGGCGCTTGCTCTGGTGGGAGCTGGTGTGTCGGCAGATGAATTTGCGGAGGCCCCCGGCAAATACGACATACCAGATTCCGTTGTGGGCTTCCTCAACGGTGAACTGGGCGACCCTCCCGGAGGATGGCCTGAGCCTCTGAGGACGAAGGCGCTCATTGGGCGAACCAATGAGACGAAAACCGGCGTAGTTTCCGACGAAGAAAACCGCCTGTTGTCCATGGTCGGTGATCGCCGGCGATCTACCTTGAACCGGCTGCTCTTTCCCGGA
Organism: Arthrobacter sp. Soil764; assembly: GCF_001428075.1. GTDB lineage: Bacteria > Actinomycetota > Actinomycetes > Actinomycetales > Micrococcaceae > Arthrobacter. The sequence continues at coordinate 214,927 of NZ_LMSI01000024.1, forward strand.
CCTGCGGCTGAATTCGAAAGCCATCGCGAACAATATGGGGACACATCGTCCATAAGCACCGCTGAATTTCTTTATGGGCTGCGTCAGGGCCAGGAATGCAGCGTGGAACTGGACCGCGGAGTAAGTCTTCTCATCGGGCTCGAAGCCATTTCAGAACCGGATGAGCGGGGAGTCCGGACGGTAGTTTGCCAGATTAACGGACAGCTGCGCCCCGTCGAAGTCTTTGACAAGACCCTGGGCATCAAGGCCGCAGTCGCCGAAAAGGCGGACCCTCTAAACAGCAACCATGTCTCTGCGCCATTTACCGGCGTGGTGACGCTCAAAGTTGCCGAGGGTCAGGAGGTGACGAGGGGGGACATCGTAGCGACTATCGAAGCCATGAAAATGGAAGCATCGATTACGGCACCCACCTCGGGAACTGTGTCGCGCGTGGCGGTAGGTCCCGTTACCCGGGTAGAAGGATCTGACCTGCTGATCGTCTTAGCCGAGGAGCCGGTTTCGCAGCCTATCCAAACGGAACGACCAGTATGAGATCCCCGACCGCTCCCGCGACGGGAACTGGGGCAGAGTATCAGCCGCGTTCCCCGCTATCCTTTATCAGGAAGCAACTCCCGTTGTTGCCGGGTCTGGCGGCCTGTGCAGCCGCGGTCAGCCTTTCGTTGCTTCTCCACAGCATCTTTCCTTTCATCCCCGCGATGACTTCCGCCGTAGCACTGGGAATCCTTGCGGGAAACCTTCCCTTCATTCACCGGCCGATTGAGGGCCCGATGAAACCCGGATTGACCTTTGCTGGAAAACGCCTCATGCGGGCAGGCATCGTCGTTCTGGGCCTGAAGCTCAGTGTTATCGACATCATGCAACTGGGGTGGGTGACCTTCGGCATTATTGCCTTGGTGGTGCTCCTTACCTTCGTTGGAACCTATTTTTTGGGAAAGCTGTTCCGTCTTCCTGGCGATACCCCGTTGCTCATAGCTACCGGCTTCTCGATCTGTGGAGCGTCGGCAATCGGAGCGATGGCCGCGGCACGAGGTACGAAGCATGAGGACACCGTGCTACCGGTGGCACTTGTAACACTTTGTGGCACACTCGCCATCGGTGTCCTTCCACTCCTTATGCTCCCCCTGAACCTGGACGCTGTGACTTTCGGCCAATGGGTTGGCATATCTGTACATGATGTAGGACAGGTAGTAGCCGCTGCGCAGGTGGCAGGCGGCGGAGCACTCGCTGTCGCACTCGTGTTCAAACTGACCAGAGTCGTGCTGCTGGCACCCATAGTCTCCCTCGCAGCCCTAGTCTCAAGGCGCCGGTTTCAAATTCCCGACGCCGAAAGTCCTGGGGAGAAGCAGAAGATGCCGCCAGTCATTCCATTATTCGTTGTCGGATTTCTGGCGATGATTCTGATCAGGTCTCTGGGCTGGGTTTCCCCAGACATGCTGCAGGCAGCGGGACTGGTCCAGGACATCTTCCTCGGCTCGGCACTGTTCGGCCTCGGCGCCTCGGTCAAGTTGGGACAATTGCTTACGTCCGGGTTGAGAGGCGCCTCAATGGCATTGTGCGCCTGGTTCCTGATAGCCGCTTTGGGTTATGGTGCTGTGCGATTCCTCGGGGCCATGTAGCGTCGGCTCCTGACTTCAGCCCAAGATCCGCCGTGAGGAAATCCAGCGTGCAGCAGCCGTGATGTCTGGACCATTCAGTAAAGGAATCCGCGAAAGATTTTTCAGATCCCCCGGTTAGCCCATCATTGAATTGATCGGTGAGCCGCGGTGCAAATCAAAGGGAGAACAGATGACATTGGGTAGCTTTGTAACGTGGGCGTGGCCAGAGGACGCGAAGGGGCGCGTATGGACGAGGGGATTGCTGCTCTCTGCGGGCTGGATGCCCGGGAAGTCCGAACATCACGTGCCCCTCCAGACGGCGCGGCGGGCGGATTTTCGACAAGTCGTTGCCGCCGGACGAGGCCCGGACTGCCTTGGTATCGGCGCATGAGCGAAGCGAAACAAAGTCCTCCCCGGCTCTGTCGGGCCTGTAGCACAGAATCGATGTTTGGCCCCCTGCATCTGTACCCCGAAACCGGAATGGGAAAGGGTGAGGTATCTGTCGCGACTATGGGGTCGACGCGAGGATTTGGGAGGGTGCGGAGGGTGTCGCTTTCGGTGTGGACCTGCCGGCATTGTGGGCTGCTTGAACTCGTCGCTGCGGACCCCGAATCGCTCTTCCAGTACTGGTCGGCCGAACAGAGATAGGCATAGCGGGCACCGACCAGTTCATCACGGCCGGTGCCCGTGTCGCGATAAGCTACGCCATGATGAGGAAGCTTTCCCGCCTGCAGGTACATATCGGCGGGTGGGGCCACAAGGCGAGATATCTGACGCATCCTTAGAACGCTGTTTACCGCTTGAATAACGTCCGCAGAGATCGAACAATCGACACAAACATCACCCCGCTCAAGTTTCGGGCGGTCGACTCGGGCTCTCAGGACCCTTCAAGTAGTTACCAGGGCTGATTTGAAGTACACCCCAACCTGACGTCAGGTATTGGTATGGACTACGTGAAATTGGAGTCCGAAACCGATTTTCCTGACGCCCTAATCCGACGTTCAAAGACCCCAACCTGACACCTACCCCCTGGACGGTCGTGCCGAGAGCCGCTTATTCCGGAGGTCAAATACCGTGTGCTCTACCAGAGACAGGGAACAACAACTTCAAAAGAATGTTCAGCATACGGTACGCAATCCATTATGATGAACGCATGACTTCCCGTAAGACCGTGGCCATCGCCGTCCCACTCGAGGCCGAGCTTGTGGACCAGATCCGCGCCGTTGATCCATCGGTCACCGTCCTTTACGAGCCCGACGTCCTGCCGCCGGAACGCTACCCGGCAGACCATGCCGGTGATCCCGCCTTTAAGCGCACCGAGGAGCAGGAGGAACGCTACTGGGCCATGCTCAACAGCGCCGAGGTGCTCTACGGATTTCCCAACGAAAGCCCTGCCGGGCTTGCCCGCATCGCCCGCGACAACCCCGGACTCCAATGGGTCCATGCCATGGCGGCGGGAGCAGGCGGAGCGGTCAAGACGTCCGGCCTCAGCCAGGACGTCCTGCAGAAATTCAAGATCACCACCTCCGCCGGAGTGCACGCCCTGCCCTTGGCCGAATTCGCCGCGCTGGGGATCCTCAACGGCTTTAAACGGACATCCGAACTTGCCCAGGACCAGGCGGCGAAAGTCTGGCCCACCCTCCGGGTCCCCACCCGGCTGGTCAACGGGTCCAACCTGGCAATCAGCGGGCTGGGCGAAATCGGCCTGGAAACAGCCAGGATCGCCCGCGCCCTGGGCATGAAGGTCAGCGGCAGCAAACGCACCGTGGAACCCATCGAGGGAATTGACCAGGTTGTGGACAACGCCGGCCTCCCCGCCCTCCTGGCCACGGCAGACGCCGTCGTCAACACCCTTCCGGGCACGGAGTACACGGAGAGGCTGTTCAACCGCGAACTGTTCGCCGCCATGAAACCCGGCACAACGTTCGTCAATGTTGGCCGCGGCACTGTGGTGGACGAGGACGCCCTGCTGGAGGCACTGGACAACGGCCAGGTGGGCTATGCGTGCCTGGATGTCTTCGCCGTGGAGCCGCTGCCGCAGGACAGCCCGCTGTGGAACCATCCCCGGGTCATGGTTTCACCCCATACCTCGGCGCTCAGCGCAGCCGAGAACCGCCTCATCACCGAACGCTTCTGCCGCAACCTGCGCATCTTCCTCGACGGCGGGGATCTCCCCCACCTCGTGGACACGGTGCACTTCTACTAGGCCGCGGCAGGGAGAACCAATGCGCATTGCCAGGATCCAAACAGCAGCAGGTCCGCAGCATGCAGTGGAACGCGACGGGACGTGGGACCACATCATGGACCCGTTTGAAAGCGCACTCCGCTACACGGGCGGCACCACGGCACACAGTGAGGCCAACTTCCTCGCCCCGGTGACTCCCGCCGTCGTCCTCGGCATCGGCCACAACCGGACCCTGAATGACCATCAGCTGCCAATCCAGGCCTGGCACAAGTCCGTTCACACCATCGCCAACCCCGGGGACACGGTAACGGCCGCCCGCAACCGCGGCACCGTCAACGTCGAAGGGGAGCTCGCCGTCGTGATTGGCAGGACAGCCACCAACCTGACTGCAGCGAATGCCCTGGACCACGTCCTGGGCTATACCTGCGTCAACGACGTCACCAACGTTGACCAAAACGCCGTGGATGAAAGGAACTTCCAAGGCAAGGCCGGCGTCAACTACACCCCACTGGGACCGTGGATCGAAACCGAACTCCCGGACCCTGAGCGTACGGGCATCGACGTGTACGTGAACGGAACAGCCAGGGCCAACTCCGGCACCTTCAACCTGCCATCCAGCGTGGCCGAATGCCTCGTCTACGTCACGTCCTGGCTCACCCTTGAGCCGGGGGACGTGGTGATGACCGGCGCGCCCGGAACCGCGGTACCCGTGACGCCCGGTGACCGGGTGGACGTTGTGGTGGAGGGAATCGGAACCCTGAGCAACGCCGTGGCCTGAGCCGGCCAGCATCCGGGGGCGTCGCGACGCCTTAAGATGGATAACGTTCAGTTGACTGAACACCAGCGAAGCCTCGCCCGGCAACCTAAGGAGAATCATGGCCGATTCCCCCATTCCCGTTTCATCCGATAAGTCGGGAACCTCCTCTCCGGCGCCCGCAGTCACGCGCGCCGCAGCCGTCCTGGATGCTCTGGCCGCCTCGGCAACCGGCCGGCTGACACTGAGCGACCTGTCGCGCGAAGTGGGAATTCCCAAGTCATCCACCTCCAACCTCCTGCTGGCCCTGGAGGAGGCGCGCCTGGTCAACAGGCAGGGCGCGGAGTTCACGCTTGGCCGCAAGCTGGTGGAACTGGGTGCCGCCTACCTGGGCCGCATGGACGAAGTCCAGGAGTTCTACCGTTACTGCGAACAAGCCTCCGTCCTTTCCCGCGAGACGGTCCGGATCGCCATGCTGGACGGAACCAACGTCATTTACCTGGCCCGCTACGAGGGCCACCCCGCGGTCCGGCTCACCTCCAACATCGGGGACAAGATGCCCGTATCCCTCTGCGCAGTGGGCAAGGCGCTGATCGCCCGACTCAACGTGCACGACATTGAGGAGATGTTCCCCGATGACGCAGAGCTGCCAGTCCTCACGCCCAAGTCCCTGCGGACGGGCGGGGAGCTGAAGGCCCAGTTGCGGGAAATCCGCGAGCAGGGCTTTGCCTTCGAGGATGAAGAATCCACCACCGGCGTGGTCTGCCTGGCCGTTGCCGTCCCCACGCGGGGCGCGCACGGTCCCAGCCTGGGCCTTTCCGTAACGGCGCTCAAGGCCACCTACACACCGGAACAGGGTTCCCAGATAGTCAAGGAACTGCAGGAACTGGCGCACTCGCTGGGCAACCCGATGGGCTAGGTACCTGGAGGAGCGGGCATGCCCGGTCGTAAGAAACCAAAAAGACTATTGCCGGTTGTTCAAGATGCTGTATTGTGTTCAGCATAGTGATCGACACGATGGGTGTTGTCGCTATCCCACCAGGCCAACGGGGGCCTGGAGTGCGTTAGAGGGAGTTTTTGTGACAACTCGTACTAAATCACCGCAGGCCACCGCGGACGGCGCCGTCGTCGATCCGGACCAGCTGCGAAGGGCAACTCTTGCCAGTTCCGTGGGCTCCGCCCTGGAGTACTACGACTTTTACATCTACGGCCTTGCCTCGGCCCTGATCTTCGGCCCGCTCTTCTTCGCACCGCTCGGTGAGAGCGGGGCAGTCATCGCCTCCTTCGCCACCTACGGCGTCGGCTTCGCCGCCCGGCCCTTCTGCGGCGTGGTGTTCGGCTACATCGGCGACCGCTTCGGCCGGAAGATGGTGCTGATCCTGACCATCGGCCTCATGGGCCTGTCCAGCTGCGCCATCGGCCTCCTGCCCACCTTCGAACAGGCGGGAATGCTGGGGGCTGTGCTCCTGGTGAGCCTGCGCATCCTGCAGGGCCTGGGCGCCGGCGCCGAACAGGCAGGCGCCACGACCCTCATCTCGGAGGTGGCTCCGCGCCGCCGTCGTGGTTTCTTCGCCTCCCTGCCGTTTGTTGGTATCCAGCTGGGCACCCTGCTGGGTGCCGGGACCTTTGCCCTGATGGCGCTGGCGGACAAGGCAGTCCTGCAGGCCTGGCTCTGGCGCGTACCGTTCCTGGCAAGCGTCGTCCTGATCGCGATTGCCGTCTTCATCAGGCTCCGGCTCAAAGAGACCCCGGTGTTCCAGGAACTCGAGAAGCACAAGGCCGTGGTCAAGAATCCCGTGGGCCAGATCTGGAAGCACTCCAAGAAGAACGTGCTGATAGGCATTGGCCTGCGGATGGGGGAAAACGGCAACTCCTCCATCTACTCCGCGCTCCTGGTGTCCTTCATCAGCATGCCGGCAGGTGTCTTCGCCGGCGACAAGTTCATCGGCCCCACGGGCCTGTTGATTGCCGCAGGCTTCGCGGCGGTCATGGTTGTTACCTTCGGCGCCCTGTCCGACCGTTTCGGCAGGGTTCCCGTCTACCGCTACGGCGCACTCTTCCAGGCCGTTATCGCCTTGCCGGCCTTCTACCTGGTCACGCTGGGCAACGTCACCCTGGTGTGGATCGTCATGGTGTTGGGCATCGCCCTTGGCGTCCAGGCCATGCTTGGCCCGCAGTGCGCCCTGCTGCCGGAGCTCTTTGGCTCCCAGCACCGCTTCACCGGAGTGGCCCTCAGCCGCGAACTGTCCGCCGTACTCGCCGGAGGATTCGCACCCATGATCGGCGTTGCCCTCCTGGCCGCAACCAACCACTCCTGGCTGGTCCCGGCAATCTACTCGCTGGCCCTGGCAGCAATCTCGTTCATCACCACCTTCTTCACCCCGGAAACGAATGGCCGCGACCTGGTGCTCGTGGAGGACGCCGGCTAAACAACCGCACCACCGCGCCTTCGCCGGAAGGATCCCGCACCCAAGGGTGCGGGATCTGTGGCGTCCGGCACCAGCCCGGCCGAAGGGACCAGGCGGCCCCTGCAAAGTACGGACCCTGCGGTATTCTGGTCCTTTGAATCCGGTCCAGGGGGCGGCCAGGACACAGACACGTCGAACGGCCCCTTCAGTGATTCCCAGCAGCCAGCTTCCAGGACTTGTGCCAGGCCATATCCCGCACGAGGACTTCCTCGACTGTCCCACCGGACTCGTCGAGTACTACTTCTCAGACGGCATCTTCCGCTGGTCTGACAGCCTGTACCGGATGTACGGGTATGAGCGCGGCGAGGTTGTCCCCTCCATGGACATGGCCATGGCCCACATCGAGCCGGAAGACCGGCCCAGGGTCCAGGCCTATTGGGAACGCGTCTCCTCGGCAGGCGGGCCATCGTCCATCTATGTGTCCATCCGGGACCGCAAGGACCGCCAGCACAAACTGCTGTATTCTGCGGACTACATCATGGAAGGGGACACTGCAGTTGGCGTCTGGGGTGTGGTGGTGGACCTGACGCAGTCAATCCATACGGACCGCCACCAACTCGCCACCGAGGCAGTCTTGGCGTCCGCCCGCAACCGGGCAGTCATCGAACAGGCAAAGGGCATCCTGATGGGGCGCACCGGGGTCACCGCGGAGCAGGCCTTTGAGCTCATCAGTCAGTCGAGCCAGGATACGAACCGCAAGGTGTACGCCATCGCCCAGGAAATCGTGGAACGGGCCATCGCGCAGGGCGGTGACCCGAAGGACCAGGACCACCGCCTGCTGTAGCGGCCGCACCCAGGAATGGACCGCCGTCGAACCCTACAACGCGAGGCGCGGCCGGTCCGCCACAACAGGCGCGGAAGCAACAGCAGGCCTGGAAGCTACAACCGGTGTGGAACCGGTCAGGGCCTCCACAACAGCCATTTGGCCAGTGGTGTCAGGGACCCCGGGGTACTGAACCTGCGCCGGCTCAACGGGAGCAACGGGGCTTTCGGAGCGCATGCGGACCAGCGCCACTGCGGAGATCAGGAACCACGCCACGTTGGTGACCACTGAGGGCCACGCCCCGTGCAAAGTGCCGTTGATGATGAAGGCCACGGAGCCGAACAGGTTCGCCGTCTGGAAACCCTTGCCGGCTTTCAGCCAGCCCATGGAAACGGCGAGGTATGCACTCAGTATCGCCGCCGCGCCTGCCCAGCCGGCAATTTCCCACAGCAGTTCCATGGCGTCCTTCCAAAGTGGTCCCTGCGCAGTATCCGGGCAGGGCTGAAGATAGTGAATCAGGGTTTGGTTTGCGCCGGATGCCGTCCTGGAAGGACCGGCACCATCCAGCTCTGCGTTGCCTCGAGCCCTGTTAGGGCGAGGACCTCATTCGCTGGCGGCGGCATAATCATACCCCGCACCGAAGCGCTCATTTGACGCGCTATTCCCCGCTGCCGGAAGGGTGGACAAGACTCCTGCCGCGTAGCACGATCAGAACTGTGACCATCACCCCCGCTGCCGATCCCTACCTCCGCGAACTCACCCAGCTGAGGCGCGTCAAGGACCGGATGGACCGGGAATATGCGCAGCCCCTCGACGTCGAATCCCTCGCCCGGGATGTCCACATGTCCGCGGGCCATTTCAGCCGGCGCTTCAAGCTGGCCTACGGTGAGTCCCCCTACAGCTACCTCATGACCCGCCGCATCGAACGGGCCATGGCGCTGCTGCGCATCGGTGACCTCAGCGTCACTGACGTGTGCTTCGCGGTCGGCTGTTCCTCCTTGGGGACCTTCAGCACCCGCTTCAGTGAGCTGGTGGGCATGCCGCCCAGCGTCTACAAACAGGAAGCACAAAGCGCGACGGCGGGGATCCCCGCCTGCGTGGCCAAGCAGGTCACCAGACCGGTCAGGAATCGAGAAGCGCCGGCCCCCGAGCCGTTACTAGCATGACTGCCATGGACATCAACATTTCCTCAACCTTCCTTCCCGCTACCGACCCCGACGCTTCGCTGGCCTTCTACCGCGACGCCCTGGGCTTCGAAATCCGCAATGACGTGGGCCGCGGCACCATGCGCTGGATCACCGTTGGCCCCGCCGGCCAAAAGGACGTCTCCATCGTCCTTTGTCCGCCGGCCGTGGATCCCGGAATCACTGACGATGAACGCCGCACCATCGCCGAGATGATGGCCAAGGGCACGTACGCCACCATCGTGCTTTCCTCTCCCGACGTGGATGCTGCGTTCGCCAAAGTGGAGGCGAGCGGGGCTGACGTGGTCCAGGAACCCATCGACCAGCCGTATGGAATCCGCGACTGCGCCTTCCGCGATCCGGCCGGAAACACCGTCCGGATCAACCAGCAGCAGTAGGCATATAACCAGCCACGTATATAACGGACGACGCCGACGGGAGGCTGCCAGCGCAGCCTACCCTGGGCGCCGCTCCAGGAAGAGGGGGACACCTTGAGCACGGACATCACCACGGACGCGGACACAGAGAACACCGGAACCCACATCGCCGACACCCACGACCTCATCCGCGTCCAGGGCGCGCGGGAAAACAACCTCAAGGACATCAGCCTTGAACTGCCCAAGCGCCGGCTCACCGCGTTCACGGGCGTGTCCGGCTCGGGCAAGAGCTCCCTGGTGTTCGCCACCATCGCCGCCGAGTCGCAGCGGATGATTAACGAGACCTACAGTGCGTTCGTGCAGGGCTTCATGCCCAACCTGGCCCGCCCCGATGTGGACCGGCTGGAAGGGCTGACCACCGCGATCATCGTTGACCAGGAACGGATGGGCGCCAACCCGCGCTCCACCGTGGGCACCGCAACCGACGCCAACGCCATGCTGCGGATCCTGTTCAGCCGCCTGGGCAAACCCTACGTGGGTCCGCCCACCGCCTTCTCCTTCAACGTGCCCACCCGCAAGGCCAGCGGCATCATGAGCACCGAAAAGGGCGGCCGGGTGGAAAAGAACGTGGTCCGCCAGGTCACCTACCTCGGCGGCATGTGCCCCCGCTGCGAGGGCATGGGCAACATCAGCGACATTGACCGGACCGCCCTCTATGACGACTCGAAGTCCCTGAACGAGGGCGCCCTGACCGTCCCCGGCTACTCGATGGACGGCTGGTACGGGCGCCTGTTCGAAGGCATGGGCCTGCCCATGGACAAGCCCATCGCCACATTCACCAAGAAGCAGCTGGACACGATGCTGTACGCCGAACCCACCAAGATCAAGGTGGAGGGCGTCAACCTCACGTTCGAGGGCATCATCCCCAAAATCCAGAAGTCCATGCTCTCCAAGGATGTGGAGGCCATGCAGCCGCACGTGAAGCGGTTCGTGGAACGGGCGGTCACCTTCGCCACCTGCCCGGACTGCGGCGGAACCCGGCTCACGCCCGAGGTGCTCAACGCGCGGATCAACGGCAAGAACATCGCGGACCTCTGCACCATGCAGATCAGCGACCTGGCCCAATGGATCCGCGGCCTGGACGAACCCTCCGTCCGCCCGCTGCTCGTGGGCCTCAAGGACCTCCTCGATTCCTTCACCGAGATCGGCCTGGGCTACCTCTCGCTGGACCGCCCGGCCGGCACCCTCTCCGGCGGCGAGGCGCAGCGGACCAAGATGATCCGCCACCTGGGTTCCTCCCTGACCGATGTCACCTACGTCTTCGATGAGCCCAGCATCGGACTCCACCCGCACGACATCGAACGGATGAACACCCTCCTGCTGCAGCTGCGGGACAAAGGCAACACCGTCCTGGTGGTGGAGCACAAGCCGGAGATGATCGCCATCGCCGATCACGTCGTCGACCTCGGCCCCAAGGCCGGCACCGGCGGCGGCGAGATCGTCTACGAGGGCGACGTCGACGGGCTGCGTTCCAGCGGCACCATCACCGGGCGGCACTTGGACGACCGCGCCCGGCTGAAGGATTCATTCCGGCAGCGGAGGGGTGCACTGGAGGTCCGCGGCGCCTCGACGAACAACCTCCGCAACGTGGACGTCGATGTGCCGCTGGGCATGCTGTGCGTGGTGACGGGCGTGGCCGGGTCCGGCAAAAGCTCGCTGATCCACGGCTCGCTGGCCAGGCGCGAGGGCGTGGTGGTGATCGACCAGGGCGCCATCAAGGGGTCCCGGCGCAGCAACCCGGCCACCTACACGGGCCTGCTGGAGCCCATCCGCAAGGCCTTCGCCAAGGCCAACGGGGTGAAGCCGGCACTCTTCAGCTCCAACTCCGAGGGCGCCTGCCCCACCTGCAACGGCGCGGGCGTGATCTTCACCGAACTCGGTGTGATGGCCACGGTTGAATCCACCTGCGAGGACTGCGAGGGCCGCCGCTTCCAGCCCGCCGTCCTGGATTACACCCTGGGCGGGCAGAACATTGCCGACGTGCTGGCCATGTCTGTGGACGCTGCGCTGGCGTATTTTGCCGAGGGCGAGGCCAGGACCCCGGCCGCCCACAAGGTCCTGGAACGCCTTGCCGACGTCGGCCTGGGCTACATCACGCTCGGCCAGCCGCTGACCACCCTGTCCGGCGGCGAGCGCCAGCGGCTCAAGCTCGCCACGCAGATGGCGGAGAGCGGCGACGTCTACATCCTGGATGAGCCAACCGTGGGCCTGCACCTGGCCGACGTCCAACAACTCCTGGGACTGCTGGACCGGCTGGTGGATTCCGGCAAGTCCGTGATCGTGATCGAGCACCACCAGGCGGTGATGGCGCACGCGGACTGGATCATCGACATCGGACCCGGAGCAGGGCACGACGGCGGCAGCATCGTTTTCGAGGGCACGCCGGCTGAGCTGGTGGCCGGCCGGGCGACGCTCACCGGGCAGCACCTGGCGGCGTACGTCGGGGCCTGAATCCGTGCTTACGATGGACGAGCCTGGGCCCACGGCCGCAGGGTTCCCTGGCCGAGCTTGCGAGGTTAGGGAGCGGCTGGGGACCTACCGTTACGACGTCGAGATCCTGCACCTGCTGGTGTCCCCCGCGCACGCCTATTTCGGCCGCGCCCGGGAGGGCGCCGCCGACGTTCCCACCACTGACGCGGACACGGCCGAGGTGGTGGCCGGCAAGGGCATCGCGGGCGACCGGTTCTTCGGCAAGGCCGCCCACATGGACGCTGCGGTGACCCTGTTCGCCGTCGAGTCCCTGGAAGCCATCGCCGCGGAACTGGACGCCGGGCCGTTCGACCCCCTGCTGACCCGGCGGAACGTGGTGCTCCGCGGCGCCCACCTGGCACCGCTGCTGGGGCAGGACTTCGTGCTGGAATCCGGCGCCTCCTCGGTTTCCCTTCACGGCGGCCGGCACGCCCAGCCCTGTGCGTGGATGAATGAGATGCTGGCCCCCGGAGCACACCCGGCCATGCGCGGGCGGGGCGGCATCCGCTGCCGTGCCCTCTCCAACGGATTGCTGCACCGTGGCCCGGCCGTGCTGGTCAGTCCGGTGCCGCTGGAGCCGGCCCGGGCCGGCGAGCCGAGCCTGCTGCGGCCTTCCCGGCTTCCCTAGCCGCCCCTGCTCCTTGGTAAGGCGTCCGACGGCGTCACGCACGGCACGCTTTCGGCCCACCATTGGCGGGGAAACCCCGGAAACCCGGGGTCCCGCCGTCGTCCGTTCCCCGAAAGCATGCCCGGCGTGACGCGGGCCTGGGAGCAACTAGTCCAACTGCACGCCCCGGAGCAGCAGGAGCGTCCCGCCCACCACCACCGCCGAGGCCAGGAACACCCCGCCCGAGCCCAGCCCTGCCGCCACGCTGCCAATGGCACTCGGCAGGACCACCTGCCCCACCCGGTTCCCGGCGAGCCTCAAAGCCAAGGCTCTGCCTCGCTGCCCCGCCGGGGCCTGCGCCGAGAGCCAGGACATGGTCAGGGGCTGGCCAATGCCGAGCCCCAGCCCGAGCACCGCCATGACGGCAAACAGCAGCCACACGGGCATCGGGATGGCCACAACGGCCAACGCCAACGTGGACAGGGCCAGGCTCACCACCAGCAGCCGCATCCGGCCGATCCTCCGGGACACCCGGCCCAGCAGCAGCCGGGAAACCATGGAGAACACGGCCCGCACAGTCAGCATGGCACCCACCGTTGCCGCCGTGAGTCCCCGGTCGGCGCCCAGCGCGGGCAGGTACACCATGGTCAGGTCCACCACGGCAAGGACGGTGGCGCTGGTGGCCAGCGCGCGAGCCACGCCGGGAGCCTTCAGCAGCGAGACGGCGCCGCCCTTGCTGCCCGCGGACACCCCCTTTTTCCTCCGGACGCTGACGTGCGCCGGGAGGACGAAGGTTGTCACGAAGAGCACCAGGCCCATGAGCACCGAGAGCAGGAAGATCGCCTGGGTGTCGGGCCGGACCGAGGCGCCCCCTACCAGGGAAATTGCCAGTGGCCCGAGGGCCTGGCCCAGGGATGCGGCGAACGTCAGGTATCCGAATGCGGAGTCCATCCGCGATGAGGCAGCATTGTTGGCCACCACCGCCTGCTGCCCCACCACGCAGGCCAGCTGCCCGGCACCCAGCAGCGCGGTCCCGGCCACCAGGGCCACGATCGATGTGCCCCACAGCAGCAGGAAGGCAGAGCAGGAGAGGACGACGGCGGACCCGATGGCCATCAGCCGCCGCTCACCCAGGCGGTCCACCAGGCTGCCCGTGGGGACGGCGAGCAGCAGGGGAAAGACCGCGTAGCTGGCCGCCAGCAGGCCGAGGGCGAAGTCCGGAACCTCCAGCTCCAGCGCGCGGTAGGTGGCTGCTGGCCGGACCAGGAAGGTGACGGCCTGGATCAGCGCCGAATGGACCAGCAGGGCCATGGACGAGCGCCGCCCCAGCTCACCGATCATGAGCCGGCGGCACTGTTGCCGGACATGGCCCGGACCGCGGCGTCGCGGGCGCCCATGACGTGGTCGAACGCGATCTTTGCTGCCTTGTCCGGGTCGCCCCCGGCCAGGGCCGCCACCAGGATCCGGTGCTGGGCCAGGGCCTGGTCCCGGCGCTCCTGGGTGCTGTTGGTGAAGTGCCGGTAGCGTTCCATCTGGCTGGAGATCTGGCCGTGGAAGCGGCGGGCCCAGGAGTTCCCCGCGATCATGGCGATCCTTGCGTGCAGTGCCATGCCCTGCTGCATGGCGTCATCGGCGAACTTCACCATGGCCGCGTTGCGTTCCAGAATGCCTTGGAGGTCTTCGATGTCGGCCGGCGTCGCCTTCAGGCAGGCATTGCGGGCCATGAGGGACTCCATGGCCGCGCGGACCTCGTACAGTTCGGAAATGGCGGCCTCGTCCAGCGCCGGCACCAGCACTCCGCCGGTGGGCTGCTGTTCCAGCAGGCTCTCCGAGATGAGCCGCCTGATGGCCTCCCGGAGCGGGGTGCGGCTCACCTGCAGGGCCGACGCCATGGCCGGCTCGTAGAGGCGTTCCCCCGGCTTCAGCTCCAAGCTCAGGATCCGCCGCTTCAGTTCGGCGTAGACATAGTGGGCACCGGTGTTCCGGGCGGGTGTTTCGGGCATGATGGACCTCCACCCGCCATCATACTTGTATACATCTATACAATTGCGAGGAGGCGGACATAAGGAAGGAGGGGGCAGCATGCGCTGCCCCCTCCTTCACCCGCAGTTGTGCGCGTCGCCTGGGCTACGCCCCGGCCTTCGCCGGCTTCTGCACCTCAAGGTCATCGAGCGACTTGCCCTTGGTGTCCGGTGACATCAGGGTGGCCACCGCGGAGACCAGGCAGATGCCCAGCGTGGTCAGTCCGATGGTGAGCGGGACGTTGGTGGAGCCCGGAGGCGCTATGGCGGTAAAGATGCTGGGGAAGAACGACGCAATCATGAGTCCGATGTTCTGCGAGACGGCGAAACCGGTCACGCGGATCCGCATGGGGAACTGCTCCTGGAAGAACGTGGCGAAGGTGGCATTCCACATCTGGAAGAAGATGCCCTGCACGATCACGACGCACACGAAGACCAGCGGCAGGCTCCCCTGTTCGATGGCCCACAGGTATCCGGTCACCAGCAGACCGCCGATCACACCGCCGGCCGCCATGAGCATCCGCCGGCCAATCCTGTCGGACAGTGCGCCGAACAGCGGAATCGTGGCGACGGCTGCGATGTTGGCCACGAGGGTCACCCACAGGAACTCGCTACTGGAGAAGCCGTTGCCATAGCCCTTCTGGGTGGCGTAGGAGACGCCAAAAATGAGAGTGGCCATGCCGATGACATTGGTGAAGGTCATCGCGATGCAGCGGACCAGGGCTCCCGGCCGGGTGCGCAGGAGTTCAACGAGCGGGAATCGCTTGCTTTCCGGCTTGCCTGACTGCGCTGCGTAGGCGGGCGGTTCCTGTACCCGGCGGCGGATGAAGTAGCCGGCCAGGATCACGACGGCGGAGAGCAGGAACGGGATACGCCAGCCCCAGGTGCCGAACTGGTCAGCCGGGAGGATGGCGGCGAGCGGGAGCAGGACGGCGGTGGCGAGGATCGAGCCTACCTGGGTGCCCTGGAGGCTGAAGCTGGCAAAGAATCCGCGCTTGGCGTCGGGCGAGTGCTCCACGATCATGGCGCTGGCACCGCCGAGCTCGCCGGCCACGGCAAAGCCCTGGATCAGGCGGAGGAGTACCAGGAGGGCGGGCGCCAGGAGGCCCACCTGCCCGTAGGTGGGCAGGAGTCCCACCGCGAAGGTGGCAAAGCCCATGAGCAGCATCGCGAAGACGAGAACCTTCTTGCGTCCATGCCGGTCGCCGTACGCTCCAAGGACCACGGCGCCTACCGGACGGGAAATATACCCCACCGCGTATGTTGCCAGCGAGGCGATAATTCCGACGGTGGGGTTCTCCGACGGGAAGAAAATCGTGGGGAAGATCAGGGTTGCCGCCAGGGAGTACAGCGCGAAATCGTAGTACTCCAGCGCGCTTCCGATCCAGCCGCTCATCGCCGCTTTCCTCGGGTCCCGCGGACCCGTTCCAGCTCCTTGGCTGCTGAGGGGAACGAGGGTTGGGGTGGTGCTCATGTACTTATGTCCTTCGTCTTCATTGGCAAGGAACCGGAACCGCTGTTCGCGCTGTTCATTGGTGGTGTCTGCGCCCGGAAACGACCTGTTCGTAATGGCTTTATCAGGCCGGGGCGGCAGCTCTTGAATCGATTCATCAAATATAGAAGGTGGCGCGGATTACGTCAATGGCAAGCGCTATCCCGGAGTGTGGCCAGCCTTGTACGGGCCCTCTAGTAGCTGGCGAAATAGGCGGCTGCCATGTCCTCTTTGGTGCGCCCCTGGCCGGCCACCCGGTCAAGCCGGGCGGCATACGCAGCAGCGCCGTCAAGCTTCAGGCCCTGCTCTACAGCGGCGTCGACGATGAGGTGGGCATCCTTCCGCGCGGTGTCCACGGCAAACGAGGCGGGCTCCAGCGCGTCATTGAGGATCAGGTCCATCTTGGTACGCAGGTAAGGCAGGTCCAGCGGACCGCCGTCGAGCACGCCAAGGAACTGCTGGGGATCAACGCCCAGCGCCTGGGCAAGGGCAACCACTTCACCTGCGGCGTTGGAGGCTGCGATGACCCAGCTGTTGACCACCAGCTTGAGTCGGGCGGCCGAACCGGCGGAGGGGTCATCGCCCGTCCAGATGGTCCGGGCGCCCACAGCATCGAGGACCGGGGCCACGCGTTGCCGCACTGGCTCGGGACCGGCGGCAAGGACCAGGAGCTGGCCGGCCTCGGCAGGGGCCCGCGTTCCGGAAACAGGGGCCTCCACCAGGTCCAGGCCAAGCTCCGCAGCCAGGGCGGCCAACGAGGGGACGTCCCGCACCCCGACCGTGGTGGACTGGATCCAGACCATGCCGGGCCGCACAGCCGGCGCTGCACTTCGAATCACCTGTTCCACGGACGCGGCGTCATAGAGCATGGTCAGGACAACGTCTGCCGCCTCAACAGCTTCGGCAGGGGTGGCGGCACGGCGGGCACCTTCGCCAACCAGCGGTTCCGTCTTGGCCGGGTCCCGGTTCCACACTGCAACTTCATGGCCTGCCCGCAGGATGTTCCGTGCCATGGCCGCCCCCATGATCCCCGTCCCGAGCACAGCCACTTTGAGCTTCGCATCCATCGAATCAGCCTTCCGGTCCAGATTTGGTTCTTCCTTACCTACCCAACGTTCCAATGATTCTGTACATTATTCATACGGAGGGGAGTATCCCCTACTTCAGTCCATCGTCAGTACGGAGGCCCCTGCGCCTTCCGGTGGACGGGCCAGGCGTTGGCCGGGAGAGACCTCCAGTTGGTAGTTACTGACTGGAAGCAGGTACCCCATGAACGTGCCCCTTTGGATGTGGTTCGCCGTCATCGGATTCATCCTCCTCATGCTCGCCATCGACCTCGTGGCTCACCGCCGCGCCCACGTCATCAGGGTCCGCGAGGCCGCCGCCTGGTCCGCGGTCTGGGTGCTGTTCGGCGTCGCCTTCGGCGGACTGGTCTGGTTTCTATACGGCGCGGAATTCGGCCAGCAATACTTCGCCGGATACCTCATCGAGAAGTCACTTGCCGTGGACAACGTCTTTGTCTGGGCGATCATCTTCACGTTCTTCGCCGTCCCCCGGGAGTACCAGCACCGCGTGCTCTTCTTCGGCGTCCTGGGTGCACTGGTGTTCCGCGGCCTGTTCATCGCGGCGGGCTCGGCCATCATTGCCAGCGCGGGCTGGGTCCTCTACCTGTTCGCGGCGTTCCTGCTCTTCACCGGCTACCGGATGCTCAGGCAGCGTGATGAGCACATCGACCCCGGGAAGTCGCGGGCGTTGAAGCTGTTCCGCCGGCACGTGCCCATGACGGACGCCTTCCATGGCCAGCGCTTCCTGATCCGGAAGGGCGGCGTACTGCTTGCCACCCCCCTGCTGGCGGTCCTGGTGCTGGTTGAAGTCACGGACATCATCTTCGCGGTCGACTCCATCCCGGCCATCTTCGCCGTCACTGACGAGGTCTTCCTGGTGTTCACCGCCAACGCGTTCGCCATCCTGGGCCTGCGGGCCATGTACTTCCTGCTGGCGGACCTCATCCACCGCTTCGTGTACCTGAAGGCGGGCCTGGCGCTGGTGCTGATCTGGGTGGGCATCAAGATGGCGCTCAAGATCGACGTCTACTACATCCCCACGCCGGTCTCCCTCGCCGTCATTACTGCCATCCTGGCCATTTCCATTGGCGCAAGCCTCATCGCCACCCGGCGCACGGGCCCGCAGCAACCGCCCGTCCCGGCAGAACCGCCGTTCCGGAATGCCACACCGGAAGAACTCGACGCCCTGGAGCCGCTGTGGCGCAAGACGGGCAGCAAGGAGGAACTGCCGCCCGCGGAGAAGTCGCTGCAGTAGCGGGGGCAGTAAGAGTGCCGGGCAGGCATCCGCGCCAGCAGTTTCCGCGCGGGTGCCTGCCCAAAAGCCGCTGCCATGAAGATGTGCACTTCTGAAGAAGGTCAGCTCCCGCGGAATGTCAGCGCCCCGTCCTAGACTCGTAACCATGAGCGACAGCAACCAGGAAACGATTGGCAGCCCGGAACCCGAGCCCAATGCAGGCCTCAACAGGGACCCGGAAGACTGGGTTACCGGGGATGAACCCATGACAGCGGCGCAGCGCAGCTACCTCGATACGCTGGCACGCGAGGCCGGGGAAGAACTTCCCGCGGATCTGAGCAAGGCAGAGGCGTCAAACCACATTGACCGGCTGCAGCAGCACAGCAACCGGGTTTCCGGAGACGCGGACAGTTCCGGCAACTAAGCCGGAGAGGGCCCTACCAGGCCTGCTGTTCCCGGGTGAGGCCAAAGGGAACCGCATCGCTGAGGGCCACGGTGAACTTGTCCACACCGTGCCGGGTAACGAGAATGCCGTGGCTTTTGCCGTCCAGTGCGTGGGCTTTGGCGGCAGCGACGGCGGCGTCGAGCTCGCGGTCCATGCTCTGGCGGTCGGACACGGTGAGGGTCAGCGGGAAGTTCATGAGTGGGGCCTGTGTCTTTCGAGGGGTGGGTGGGCATACGCCCAGCGCTCCCCCTGGCTGCATAGGCGGTGGGCACTTTCGCGCCCAGTTCATGATGCCCGAGTAATGGATCACCAGCAACTTGAAAAATCAAGTAATAAGTCGCCGCAGGTCAAGAGTGTGACGACTCGGGCCGGGCCCAGCAATTACGGGCGCCAAAGGGCCGTGAATTAGAGTTGGACAGGAGTGGAAGCTGTTTCCGGACGGCTCCGATGCCCCTGAACCAGCCATGCGGCAAAACCAGCCACCAGCACGACACCGTGTGCCACAACCTGACAAGGATCCGCCATTTCCACCGACGCTTTCTTCGGCAATCTGACCAGGATCCGTAACGTCATCCTTCCCGCCCCGGCGCGGAACCGGTTGAACACCGGGCCCGGCCTCCTGGGCGGCTTCATTGTGGTGCACCTTGTCTTCCTGGTCTTCGCTGCATCCCTCTCCCTTCGCGGCGAAGCATTCAGCGACACCTTCATCTACCGTGACTGGGCCATGGCGGCATTCAACGACGCCAACCTCAGCGGCGGTCCCAGTCCGTGGGTGTACCCCATCCTGGCGCTCATCCCCATGGGCATCGCAGGCCTGGCCGGACCCGGACCGTTCTTCTTCATCTGGGTCCTCATGACCACGCTCCTCAACGGCTGGGCGCTGCTTAAACTGACAGAGCGCGGCCGCAACACCAGCGCCATCCCGGCCGGCTGGTGGTGGCTGGCGTTCACCTTCCTGATGGGCTGGCTGGGCTTCGCCCGCGTGGACGGCCTCACCGCCCCGCTGGTCCTCGTGGCCCTCGCCTACGGCGTCAAGCGACCCTTCGTCGCCTCGGTCCTGCTGGCCATCGGCACCTGGGTGAAGGTCTGGCCCGCCGCCATCATGCTGGCCCTCTTCGCCGTCGTGAAGAACCGCCTGCTGGTGGTGCTGGCAGGAATTGCGACGACGGCGGGCGTGGTTGCGCTGGCAGCCGCCCTGGGCAGCGTCCCCAAGCTCCTGAACTTCCTCACGCAGCAGGGCGACCGCGGCATGCAGCTCGAGGCCACCTTCACCACGCCCTGGCTCTGGCTCTCCGTCCTGAACGTGGGCGGCTCGCGCATGTACATGAACACGGACATCAACTCCATGCAGGTGGACGGCCCGGGCACCGCCACCATGTCCGTGCTGATGCAGCCCCTCCTGGTCCTGGCTGCCCTTCTGGTGGCCGGGCTGACGTTCTGGGCGCTTCACAACGGAAAGCAGCACAAGGTGGCCGGCGGCGTGGACCGCACCGAACTGCTGCTGGCCGGTGCCCTCGCCCTGGCCGCCGCCTTCGTGGTCTTCAACAAGGTGGGATCGCCCCAGTTCATGGTCTGGCTTGGCCCCGCCGTCGCCGTGGGCCTGGCGCACAGCTGGCGCGAATGGCGGGTGCCGGCGGCAATGCTGATCGCCATTGCGGTGGCAACCTACTTCATCTACCCCCTCTTCTACGATGCCCTGAGCCACAACAATCCCTGGATGGCGCTGGTGCTGACCATCCGCAACGTCCTGCTGGTGGTCCTGTTCCTGTGGAGCGTCCGGCGCCTCTACTCACTGGGCAAGAAGACCGCCGCTCCCGCCCCCGCGCTCAAGGAGACCTAAGATTTCCACGAGGTTCTTTGACCGCCTGGTGACCGTCCGCACCAGGCTGCTCCCGGCAAAAGTGGTGGATTGGTTCGCCCGACCGTCCAGCGTCTGGTGGGGCTTCGCCGTCGTCCATGTCTACTTCCTGGGCTGGATGGCATCCTTTTTCCTGAACGGCGATACCTTCAGCGACACCGAGCAGTACCGGCAGTGGGCCACGGCCGGCTACAACCCGTCGGACCTGGCCGGCAAGATCAGCCCCTGGGTTTACCCGGTGCTGGCGCAGATCCCCATCTTCCTGGCCAACGTCGCCGGGCCCAGCCTCTACCTGCTGGTCTGGTTCCTGATCATCACGGCACTGAACGCCGTCGGCCTGGTCTACCTCACCCGCGGCCCGCGGAAGGTGACGGGCATTGCCCCCGCCTGGTGGTGGCTGTTCTTCACGCTGTTCATGGGCTACCTGAGCTTCGCCCGGGTGGAGGGCATCACCGCGCCCATCGTGCTGATCGCCCTGCTGTACGCGGCCGAACGGCCCGTGGTGGCGGGCGTCCTGCTCAGCATCGCCACCTGGATCAAGGTGTGGCCCGCAGCCGTCCTGGTGCCCATCGTCATCGCCAGCCACAAGCGGACCCAGGTGGTGCTCGCCGGCGCCGCCGTCACCGCACTGGTGGGCCTGGGCACCTGGCTCACCGGCGGCCTGCCGCACATCATGGACTTCCTGCTGAACCAGGGCGAACGCGGCATGCAGCTGGAGGCCACCTTCTCCACACCCTGGGTCTGGCTGAGCGTCCTCCACATCGCCGGATCAAGGATGGCGGACAATACGGCCATCAACTCCACAGAGGTCTACGGCCCAGGGGCCGCAACGGCAGCTTTCCTGATGCAGCCACTGCTGGTCCTCGCGGCCATCACGGCAGCCATCCTGCTGGTGCGTGCCATGCGGCGCGGTGCCGAGCGGGAGGAGCTGTTCCTCGAGGGCTCGCTCATGATGGTCACCGCCTTCATTGTGTTCAACAAGGTGGGTTCGCCGCAGTTCATCATCTGGCTGGCGCCGGTGATCATTGCCGGCCTGACCCACGACTGGGAGCGCTGGAAAGTCCCCGCTGCCCTGCTGATGGGGATCGCCATGACCACCTTCGTGATCTATCCGCTGTTCTACACCCCGCTGATCCACGCCCACCCGGTCATGGCCGCCATCCTGACAACCCGGAACGTGCTCCTGGTGGTCCTGCTGTGGTGGTCGGTGAAGCGCACCGCGGAGTTGGGCCGGAAGGCTTCAGCCCGGGTGCCGGCCGGAGCCTAGCCGGGCCGCGGGCTGTTTACGGCTTTCGGACCGTCAGCGGTTTTCGGACGGGTCGGCGGCGGTGCCTGCGGCAGCCCGCCGCGCTGCCCTGCGCTCCACCACCCAACGCCAGGCCTGCCGGGCAAGGTCCAGCGGCCTGCCCTCGATGAGCAGCTTGCGCGTATGGACGTCCAGCACCAGCAGGTAGAACGTGAACGCCAGTGCCGTGAAGAACGCCAGGGACGAGGCGTCGATGGGCAGTTCCACGAAGGACCAGACCGACAGCTGGTCCTGGGCCCCGAACACCACAAAGAACGTCACGGCCACGTACAGTGAGCGGATCTGCCAGTCGTCCCGGATTCCGGTGACGGCCAGGAACGGCAGGAACCACAGGATGTACCAGGGCTGGATGATGGGTGAGAGCATCACGACGGCGGTGAACGCCAGGGCCATCCGGCGCACCGCCCGCGAGTAGTCGCCGCGGAACATCAGCAGCAGGACCAGTGCGATCGCCGCCCACTTCATGCCGGTCCGCAGCCAGGTGGCCAGCGTTCCGCCGGGCAGCCCCAGGGCGTTGGCGAGCATTTCCACCTGCTGGCCCAGGAAGCCCGACGGCGAGTAGCCGGTATAGCCGGGGGTGGGGTCCATGATGGCCCAGGTCCAGCCGATGCCGAGGTTGTAGGGGATGCCGCTGATGGCCAGGACGCCGAAGCTGATGCCCGCGGTGGCGCCCCACATCAGGAATTTGCGCGGCCAGGAGGCGCCGGGGCCGGCCCACATGACTCCGATGAAGGGCAGCAGCAGCACCGTGATGGGCTTGATGCCGATCGAGACGGTGACCAGGAGGACACCCAGGAGGTAGCGGCGGGTGGCGGCCAGGTAGACACCTGCGACGGCGAGCCCCACCATCAGGGCGTCGTTATGGGCGCTGGCGATGAAGCTGATGAGGAACAGCGGGTTGGCCACGGAGATCCAGAGCGCCCGCGCTCCGTTGATCCCGTGCAGTTCGGCGAGCTTGGGCACGTAGATGACGCAGAGCAGCACGCCGACGCCGGCCAGGAGCCGGAACAGCAGGACGGACGCGTCCGGCTGGGCTCCGGTCAGTCCCACCACCGCGCGTGCCAGCCAGAGGAAGTACGGGCCGTAGGGGGTGCGGTTTTCCGCCCACGCGGGATCGGCGCCCAGGGAGAACCAGTTGTTGAGGGTGGAAATGCCCACCTCATAGGGGTTCTGGCCCTCCTGGACCAGCCGGCCCTGGCCGGTGTAGGCGTAGACGTCGCGGGAGAAGACCGGGACGCAGAACAGCAGCGGCAGGGACCAGGCGGATATGGCCACCACCACGGACCGCAGTGACGATTTTCCCCAGTCCCCCAGCCGCTGGCCCAGCCGGAGCCAGGAGCGCATCAGGAGCATGGCGCCGGCCGTCAGCAGCACGGTGGACACGGCCACCCCCCACCCTTCGGTACGGAGTGCAATCACCACGGGCTGGCGGATCATGGGCGAGCCATTGGCGATCCAGCCCGTCCCGATGGAGCCGACGAACATCATGAGGGCGCCGATGAAACCCTCGATGGTTGCCAGGTAGGCATGGCCCTTGGCGGGCACGGAAATCCCGGCCGGTGTGCCCGGCCGGCTCTCCGACATCCTGAGGTGTGACCCGCCTGCCGTCATGATTGTGGTCCCCTACCTTGTTACGGCACTGCTCGCCCCAGCTTCAAAAAGGCCGCCCTGCAACCCGGCCATTTTATCAGCCGTGCTTACTGCCGCCCCGGGCCGGGGCCGGCCGGAACGCCACAGTTTGGCAACGGCACGGAACACATCCAGCTTCCGGCGCCCACCCGCCGCGCCATGCCCCCGCTGCCACCCCCGGCGCGGCCGGACGGTTTGACGGTAATGTTGCCTATGCAGCCGAACGTCACCGGCACCTTCCCTTTCCACCCCAGTGTTTTCCATGGCCGGGCTGGACCCGTGCGCATCGTGGCGCGCAGAAACGTTGCCCACCCTGCTCTCACAGGAGAGCCAAGTCCCCTGGAGTCGCTTCTTGGCCGTCGCCCACCCCACCCGCCCTCTTCGGAAACCGATCACCGTCCTCACCGCGCTGCGCTCTCCGCGGCAGCTGTCCCGCGAGGTCCTGGCCGGCATGGTCACCACCCTCGCCCTGGTCCCGGAAGTCATTTCGTTCTCGATCGTGGCCGGGGTGGATCCCATGGTGAGCCTTGTCGCCTCCATCGTGCTGGCACTGGCGATGTCCACACTCGGTGGCCGGCCCGGCGTCGTCACTGCCGCAGCCGGTTCCGTCGCCCTGGTGATCGCCCCGCTGGTCCATGAGCACGGCGTCCAGTACGTCCTGCCGGCCGTACTCCTTGCCGGCGTCATCCAGGTGGTCTTTGGCCTGGCCGGCCTTGCCAGGCTGATGCGCTTCATCCCCCGGTCGGTGATGATCGGGTTCGTTAACGCCCTGGGCGTGCTGATCTTCATGGCGCAGGTGCCCCATGTCCTCAACGTGCCATGGCTGGCCTACGTCCTGTTCGCCCTGACGTTCGCCATCATCTTCATCCTTCCCCGCTTCACCAAGGCGGTCCCGTCGCCGCTGGTGGCCATCGTCGTCGTCACGGCGATCGTCATCATCGCCGGCCTCTCCGTTCCCGACGTCCTGGACGAAGGTCCCCTCACCGGCAAGCTGCCCGGACTCACCCCGTTCCTTGTCCCGGTGAACCTGGAGACCTTCCAGCTGGTGCTGCCCACCGCGCTGAGCGTCGCGTTCGTGGGCCTCATGGAAAGCCTCCTGACGGCGAAACTCGTGGACGACATCACGGACACCCCCTCGCACAAGGGGCGTGAGTCCTGGGGCCTGGGGGTCTCGAACATCCTGGCCGGTTTCTACGGCGGCATTGCCGGTTGCGCCATGATCGGCCAGACGGTCCTCAACGTGAAGACCGGCCAAGCCCGCACCCGCATCTCCACGGTCGTGGCCGGGCTGTTCCTGCTGGCCCTGGTGACCGGCCTCAGCTCGGCCATGGGGCAGATCCCCATGGTGGCACTGGCCGCGGTCATGATGGTGGTGGCTGTCACCACGGTGGACTGGCACAGCGTCAAACCGTCCACCCTGAAGCGGATGCCCATCCCGGAGACCCTAGTCATGGTGGTCACGGTGGCCGTCGTGGTCCTGACGGGGAACCTCGCCTACGGCGTCCTGGTGGGCGTTGTCCTGGCGATGGTGCTGTTCGCCCGCCGGGTGGCCCACGTCATCACTGTGGAGCGGACCCCGGCCGGGGACGGCCGGAGCGTCCGCTACGACGTGGTGGGGCCGCTGTTCTTCGGCAGCAGCAACGACCTCGTTGAGCAGTTCGCCTATGCCGACGATCCCGCCCGGGTGACCATCGACCTCAGCCGTGCCCAGATCTGGGACGCCTCGACGGTGGCCGCCCTCGACTCCATCGAAACGAAGTACGCCGACCACGGGGCCGCCGTGACCATCCAAGGCCTTGATGAACGCAGCACCGGCTTCCACCGCCGGCTCACCGGGCATTTGGGGGCCTGAGCGGCCGCTTCCCAGCCCGGACCAGGCCTGGACGCGGCCGCTTCCCGGCCCGGACGCGAAAACAGGCGGAGCCACACGGCCCCGCCTGTTGTGCTTTAGGAGAAGCGGCCGGGCCGGAAGGTGGCCAGCATGGGGTGCTTCCGGCCGGTCAGGATCTCGCCGGCGAGAAGTTCTCCGGCAATGAGTCCCAGGGTGGCGCCGGAGTGCGTGAAGGCAACGTAGCACCCTGGCACCTGGCCCAGTTCGCCCAGCACCGGTTCGCCGTCACCGGGAATCGGCTTGTAGCCCATCTTCCAGGAGGCGGGCTTGAGTTCCGGGTTGCCGGCCACCAGTTTGGACGCCTCGTCAGCGAGTTCCTGCACCACCTCGTCCGGGATGCTGAACGATCCGTCCGCGTGTTCGGTGATCTGTTCTTCGTACCAGTCGTGGTCCAGGGCGAACGTGCCGCCCGGGTTGGGCCGCACGGCGGCGCGCGGGGTATTCATCACCGCGGCCACGTCGTGCTGCACCTGCTTGGTCACCACCAGCATGGAGACAGGCGAGCCGTTGGGGATGTTCACCCCCAGGGGTTCGACGACGGCGGGCGACGCCGCGCCGCACGCCACCAGGACGGCGTCGGCCGGGTACGTCCCGCCCGACGCGGTCTCCACACCCGAGGTCCGGCCGTCCTCCACCATGACGGACGCCTTTCCGGCGTTGAGGACCAGTTCGCCGCCCCTGGCGTGGAATTCCTCCATGAGGAAGTCGATCAGGTCCGGCAGGCTGACCCAGCCTTCGCCCGGATTGAAGATGGCGTTCTCCGGCACGGCGCCCGCATCGATTCCCGGGGTAACGGACGAAATTTCGCTTGGAGCAACCAGCTTGGAGTCATAGCCGATGGACTTTTCGTAGGCGTGCCGGGCCTCGGTGGCCTCATGCTGCCCCGCGGCGTTCCACATCAGGCCGCCGCCGAACTGGAGCCATTCCCGGCCGGGGTCCGCGGCGAAAAGGGTGCGGTAGCGGTCCACGCCGGCCACGCGCAGCTGGTGGTAGGGGGTGGACCGTTCGCCGGCCGAGTTGAGCCAGGACAGTGAGCGGCCGCTGGCTTCACTGGCGAGGCCGCGCTCGGTCAGCAGGATCACGGAGGCTCCTTCGCGGAGCAGGTGGACTGCGGTGGAGACGCCGAGGATCCCGCCGCCGATGACGGCGACGCGCTTGGTGGCTGATGCAGGGGACATGAGGGTCACTTTCTATGGAATACATGGGATGGACGCGGACGGCGCGTCCATGGAAAAGAATCGGAGGGGCGTCAGGCCAGGGCGTGGATGCCTTCGATGACCTTCAGCACCTCAAGGGGTTCGGCGGGATCGACGGGCAGCGGCCCGTTCCCGCGCAGGGCGGCGGCCAGCTGGACGTAGAACTCCGGGTACGCGCCGCGTTCGGCGGGTACCGGAGTGGTTGCCCCGTCCGCCCCCAGGAGCCCCCAACGCTCCTGGGGGTCCACGCCATAGGCGGGGTACGACGGCGGCATCCCGGCAGCGAGCGCGGCTTCCTGTCCGTCCAGGCCCCACTTGGTGTAGCCGGCCCGGTTGCCCAGGACGTGGAAGCGGGGTCCGGCCTGAGCGGCCATGCCGTTCATCCAGAGGCGCGTGCGGACGCCGGAGGCGTGCAGCAACGACACGAAGGCTTCGGTGTCGGCCGCATCCGGATGCGGCCCGCGGTTGGCCGTCTCGCCGTAGCTGGTGTCCACGGGGCCGAACAGCTGGATGGCCTGGTCGATCAGGTGTGCGCCGAGGTCGTGCAGGATGCCGCCGCCCTCAGCCAGGGACACGGTGTCCCGCCAGTTGCCAAAGCCTTCGGGCCGCCACCATTCGAACCGCGACTCGAAACTGGTGACCTCGCCAACGCCTCCGGACGCCAGCACCTTCTGCAGGGTGAGGAAGTCGGCATCCCACCGGCGGTTCTGGAACACCGTCAGCTGCACCCCGCCGTCGGACGCCCTGCTGATCAGCTCCTCGCCCAGGGCGGACGTGGGCACGAAAGGCTTGTCCACCACCAGGTTCAGGCCGTGGGCTATGGCCGTTGCGGCCAGCCCATAGTGCGTGTGCGGCGGAGTGCCCAGGATGACCAGGTCCAGGTCCGCAGCCAGGGCGAACAGTTCCTCCGGAGTGCCGACAATCCGTGCCTGCGGATAGAGGCGTGCCGCCTCCGCCGCACGCTCCGCCTGCGCCGTGACGATGACGTCCAGCGAGAAGTCCGGGTTGGCAGCCAGCAGGGGTGCGTGGAAGACCTTGCCGGAAATTCCAAAGCCGACGACGGCGGTACGGATGGGTGCCGTTGCAACCGTACCCATCAGAGGACCTCGGAGAGGAAGCGCTGGAGGCGTTCGCTGCGGGGGTTGTCGAAGAGCTGGGCGGGGGTTCCGGCTTCCACTACCTCGCCTTCGTCCATGAAGACCACCTGGTCGGCAACTTTGCGGGCGAAGCCCATCTCGTGAGTGACCACGAGCATGGTCATGCCACGGCGGCCCAGTCCGGCCATGAGGTTAAGGACGCCTTTGACCAGTTCGGGGTCCAGGGCGCTGGTGGCCTCATCGAAGAGCATCACTTCGGGTTCCATGGCCAGGGCACGTGCGATGGCGACGCGCTGCTGCTGGCCGCCGGAGAGGTCGCGGGGGCGGTGGTCTGCGCGTTCGGCAAGCCCGACCTCGGCGAGCCGTTGGCGGGCCCGTTCCATGGCCTGGGCCTTGGGCATGCCCTTGACGCTCCAGAGGGCAAGGGCCACGTTTTCCTCGGCGGTGTGGTCCGGGAAGAGGTTGAAGTGCTGGAACACCATGCCGATGCGGGTGCGCAGGGTGTCCGGGTTGGCGCCCAGCGTGCTCTCGCCGGCGAGCAGCACATTCCCGCTCTTGGGTTCGTGGAGCCGGTTGACGCCGCGGAGCAGCGTGGACTTGCCGGATCCGGAGGGGCCGATGATGCAGGTGGTGGTACCCGGGGCCACGGTGAGGCTGACGTTGCGCAGCACTTCGATGTCCCCGTAGGCCATGGTGAGGTTGCGCAGTTCCAGGCTGGAACCGTGGAATGCCTGTGCCTCAGGGGTGACGGTGTTCAGGGTGGTGGGGGTGTTCATGTGTTGCTCCCGGCTGTGAGCGGCGAGGCCGCATCGAGTTCCTTGACTTCCTTCAGGCCGCTGGTGGGCGGTGCGGCGCGGCGGCGGCCGGTGCGGAACTTGTTGTCGAAGTAATTCACCAGGTGCGTCAGGGGGACGGTGATCACCAGGTAGAGGAGGCCGGCGGCCACCAGGGGCGAAAGGTTGCCGGACAGCACCGCGGCGTCCTGGCCCACGCGGAAGAGTTCGCGTTCGGTGACCAGCAGGCCCAGGAAGTAGACCAGGGAGGAGTCCTTGACGATGGCGATGAACTGGTTCACCAGGGCCGGGAGGACCCGGCGGACGCCCTGGGGCACCACCACCAGGGCCATGGACTTGGCGTAGCTCATGCCCAGGGCACGGCAGGCCTCGCCTTGGCCCTTGTCCACGCTGAGGATTCCGGCGCGGAAGATCTCGCCGATATAGGCGCTGGCGATCAGGCTCAGCGCGATGATGCCCAGCGGGTAGGGCGAGGGGCCGAAGATGGATTGACTGAGCCGGGCGAAACCCTGGCCGATCAGCAGGATGGTGAGGATGGCGGGCAGGCCCCGGAACAGGTCGGTGTAGATCCTGGCGGGAACCCGCAGCCACTTGGATGGTGAGATGCCCATGACGGCCACCACCATGCCCAGCACCGTTCCAAGGACGGTGGCGGCAATGGAGATGATCAGCGTGTTCAGCAGGCCGACCGCCAGGAGTTGGGGCAGGACCTCGGCCATAGCGCCGAAGTCGAAGAAGGTACGGATGATGGTGTTGAGCCAGTCCATGGTTGCTCTCAGAGGTAGATGATGGGGGGTGCCGGGCGGGCCGCGTACGGCGGCCCGCCCGGTCAGGTGGCCAAAGGGCTTGCTGGCCAGGCGCTTACGTGCCTGCGCCTGGTTGCCCGGTGCCTATGTGGCCCTGGCGCCTATTTGGCCGGTGTGGGCGACGCGGTCTGTTCAGCCTTGGGCAGGTACTTCTCGGGCATCGGCGAGCCCGGGAACCACTTCTGGTAGAGCTTCTTCCAGGTGCCGTCCTCCATGGCTGCGGCCAGGCCCTTGTTCAGGGCTTCCTTGAAGGCGGTCTTGCCCTTGGCTACCGCGAACCCTGCCGGAGCATCGAAGGAGGGGATGTCCGCGGCGCTGACCAGCCCGTGCTGCTCCTCATAGGCCTTGGCGGCCTCGTAATCCAGGAAGTGCGCGTCAACGGTTCCGCTGTTCACCGCTGCGATGGCGGTGTTGTTGTCAGGGAAGCGGACCAGGCTGGCCGAGGTGAAGTTCTTCACCGCATAGGCTTCCTGCAGCGTTCCCTGGACCACGCCCAGGCGTTTGCCGGCCAGCCCGTCCGCGCCGGTGATGCCGGAGGTTTTGGTGGTGATGACGGTCAGGTAGCCGGCCAGGTAACCGTCGGAGAAGTCCACGGTTTCCTTCCGCTTGTCCGTGATGCCGATCGCTGCCACACCGGCGTCGAACTGCCCGTTGGCAACCGCGGCAAGGAGGCCCGAGAAGTCCTGTCCGGTGAAGACCACATTGTCCACACCGGCCCGGTGGGCCACGTCCTTGAAGAGTTCCACGTCGAAGCCGGTGAAGTTTCCGGAGGCGTCGGCGAACGTGTAGGGCTTGGAGTCGCCCAGGCTTGCCACCCGGATGGTGCCGGGCTGGATCAGTCCGTAGGGGTTGTTTTCGGTGGTGGAGGCGGCGGAGGTGGAGCTGCAGCCGGAGAGCGCCAGGACGGCGGCCAGGGCTGCCGCGGCAATGCCGGCCGGGCGGAGAGTCTTTTTCTTCACAGCGTTGTCCAATCGTTGGGAGGGAGGCGGTGCTGTCAGGGCCGCCGAAGAAAGTCGCCGATGCTCTTGTTGAGTCCGGTCTCACACCCTAGGATTGAGACCGGACTCACATCGATGGATAGAAATGTAGCGGAAGTCACAGGGCCCGTCAACAGGTCCCCGAAAGGTGAAGATGAACGGTGATGGAGCACGACGCCGGGACGTAACAGTTGCCGACGTCGCCAAGGCTGCGCAGGTTTCCAAGGCCCAGGCCGCCCGGGCGCTGGGCAATTATGGCGCCGTCAGCGAGGACGTCCGCGAGCGCGTCCTCGCTGCCGCGGAGGCACTCTCCTACCGGCCCAACGAGCTGGCCCGCAGCATGAATACGGGGAAATCCCACACCATTGGGGTGGTGGTGGGTGACATCGAAAACCCGCATTTCGGCCTTGCCACGCGCGGCATCACGGACACGGCCAAGAAAGCCGGCTACAACGTCATCCTGGTCAACACCGATGAGGACCGGGCGGCGGAAGTGGATGCGGTGCGGGTCCTGCTGGACAAGCGGGTGGACGGCCTCATCGTCGCCCCCGCCTCATCCGTGGACACCGAACACCTGCAGGAGGTGCACCGCTCCGGCCGCCCGCTGGTCTTCATCGACCGCACCGCAGGGGACCTCCAGGTGGACACCATGGCCGTGGACATGGCCCGAATTTCCCGGGAGGCCACCCAGTATCTGCTCGAGGCCGGGCACCGGCGCATCGCCTTCATTTCCACGCTGCGGACCGACGCCCACTACAGCACCGGCATCACCCTGGAGTCCTCCCAGATCGCGGACCGCATTGAGGGGATGCGGCAGGCTTTCCTGGAGGCGGGGCTTTCCTTTCCGGAGGACCTGGTGAAGTTGAATGCCGGCGACGCCGATTCGATCCGCAGCATCACGCGTGAGGTGCTCCGCGGGCCGGACCAGGCCACAGCAGTAGTGGCATCGGACGGCCTGATTGCCCTCAGCGTGGTGGAAGCAATCCAGGAATTGGGCCTGTCCATTCCGGCTGACGTTTCATTCCTGATGTACGACGACTTCGCATGGACCCGGCTCACCACGCCGCCCCTGACGGTCATCGCCCAGCCGGTCTACAACATGGGCGTTGCAGCAGCCAAGGCGCTGATCCGGCAGATGGAGGGGCTGCCGCCTGCCGCTCCCGCCCAGTTCACGGCCACCCTGGTGCGCCGCGGTTCCGTGGGGCCGCGCCGGATCGAAGAGGATCCGCAGCAGGAAGAGCTGGCGGCCACGCTCAGCTGATGTTTGCCCCTTCCAGGTTGAAGTAGGACCGGGCGTCCGGGGGCCGGATATCGGCCACCACGTCGCTGAAGATCCGCATGGGATGCAGCGTGAAAGGGTGCTCGGCGATCGCGTCAAAGTCGAGCTCGATGCCCAGCCCGACTCCTTCGGGGATCATAATGTCGCCCTCCTCGGTCAATTCAAGGCGCTCGTTCGAAATCTCACTGCGCCACGGCACATCCGTGGCCATGATTTCCAGGTACCGGAAATTCGGCAGCGCCGCCCCAAGCTGCAGCGTTGCCGCAGTACTGAGTGGCCCGCTCGGATTGTGGGGTGCGAACGGCACATACTGGGCTGCGGCGAGCGTGGAAATGAAGGACAGTTCCAGCAGTCCGCCCGCATGGGTTACGTCCGGCTGGATATAGTCCACTGCCTTACGGGCGAGGGCTGGAACGAAGGTGTTCCGTCCCATCCAGCGTTCGCCGGCCGCAATAGCAACCGGGGACTTGCTGCGCACCTCGATGAGTGCATCGATTCCGTCCGGCGGGCAGGGCTCCTCAAAGAACACCGGCTGGAACTGCTCGATTTCCCGGGCAACCCGGATGGCTGTGGGGACATCGAACCTGCCGTGCCCTTCTATGAAGAGCTCAACGTCATCGCCCACTGCCTCCCGCACCGCGGCAACGGGCTCAAGCATGCGCCGAAGGTCCCGCGGTTCAAGAGTGAGGTCCGCAGCCTCGAACGGGTCCCACTTCAGTCCGCGGAAACCTTGGGCAACCGTTTGTACGGCTGCCTCGGCAAATTCTTCAGGCGTCCGGGCTCCGGAGAACCAGCCGTTGGCGTAGGCCCGAACCCTGTCACGGACCTGTCCACCCAGCATCCGGTGGACCGGGACTCCAAGGGCGCGGGCCGAAACATCCCAC
This sequence comes from Arthrobacter sp. Soil764, assembly GCF_001428075.1. Classification (GTDB taxonomy): domain Bacteria; phylum Actinomycetota; class Actinomycetes; order Actinomycetales; family Micrococcaceae; genus Arthrobacter. The sequence goes on from NZ_LMSI01000024.1 coordinate 247,362, forward strand.
ATGGCCATTTCAAGGGCGCTGAGTGCCGTCATGGACACCGGACCGCCACGCCAATAGGCGTCCCGGTTCACCTCATAGATGGTCTGCGTGATCCTGGTGGGGTCCTTGCCCCTGACAGCATCGGCGAGGACGGCCACCGCGCCGCGGACTGCGTGTTCCTGCCCTTCGAGGGTGGCCTCGGCCACACCGGTGAGGCCTTCATCGGTCGTCATCCGGACGAAGATGAGGTTGGTCCGGTAGAAGTCCACCACCACGGTATCGAGGTTGGTTATTTTCATGTGACGTCTTTCAGGCAGCCGGAGGAGCGGTGGATTCACGGACGATGACCTGCGTGGCCAGTTCCACCCGGTGGGAATCCAGGACCTCGCCGCGCACCTGGCGCAGCAGCGACCCGAGGGCCGCCCGGCCCATCTCCTCGAGCGGCTGGGCCACAGAACTCAGCGATGGCACGGATTGCTCGCCCTGGTTGGTGCCGTCGAAACCGATGAGGCTGATGTCTTCCGGAACCCTGATCCCATGGTGCCGCGCTTCGCTCAGGACACCCAGGGCAATCGCGTCGCTGCCGGCAAAGATGGCCGTGGGAAGGGAGTCGAGCTTCAGCAGCTCCCTAAACCCACTGACCCCGCTCTCGGTCCGGAACCGGCCGCCGGACACAATGTAGCTGGGGTCCACCGTGATGCCCTGTGCCATGAGGGCGGCCATGTAGCCGTGCAGCCGCGCCTGGTTGCATTCCGCGCCCTCTATGCCGCCGATGTAAGCGATACGGCGGTGTCCCAGTTCCAACAGGTGTTCGGTGGCCGCTTTTCCGCCGGCCCAGTTGGTGGCGCCAACGCTGACAACATCCGCTGAGGGCGGATTCAGTGGGTCAATGACGACGACGGGAATCTGGCGGCGCCTGAACGCATGCAATTGCGCCTCACTGAAGGCCGAGGTCACCACGATCATCCCAGCCCGGCCCTCTTCCAGCATTCGCTGCGCCCGGCGCTCCGGCGTGTGGCGGCCAGGGGTGGATTGACCGGTAACGCTGACCAGGATTTCGACGTCGGCGCCGGCAGCGGACTGCAGGATGCCGTTCAGGACCTGAATGGTGTAGGCGGAGTCGAGCACGTCGATCACCACTTCAACCACGGTCCCGCTTTCCGCAGCGGCCCGTCGCTGCAGTGGGGACTGATACCCCGCCTGTTCCAGTACGGCAAGAATCCTGGCCCTCGTTTCGGGGGCAACGTCGTCACGGCCGTTCACCACTTTGGACACCGTGGGCGCCGAAACCCCTGCCTGCTTGGCCACGGTAGCGAGCGTGGGCTTGGTCCGCTCCGACAATCTGGTCGTCATGGGTTCGCAATCTTTCGAAGATGGGGAAACGTTTTCATTGTGCAGAAGGGGGGATTCTCGGGTCAAGGCTTATCTGGAATCCGGATCGTGACGGAGAAATATCCTCTACGATCCCTTGACCGCGCGGCTTTTTCCGGCTTTAGTTTACAGCGTGACTTATATCACCGGGTCGAAATATTTCGAATGACTGTCGAAGATGACACCCGGAATCCGACTGCAAAATCACAATGGAGAAGCAATGAAGCAACCCCAGACCTCCCGGCGCTCTTTCCTCGCCCTCGCTGCCCTTACTCCCTTTGCCGTTGCCGCAACCAGCGCCTGCGGGACGTCCGGTCCCGGCGCCTCCAGCGGCGGCGGGGGAGCCAGCATGTGGTACCTGTCGGGCGAGCCGAACCAGACCACGATGCAGAAGGCCGCGGACGCGTTCAGCTCGGCGAACCCGAATGACAAAATCACTGTCACCTATTTCCAGAACGACGCATACAAGACCAAGATCAAGACTGCGATCGGCGCGGGCCAGGCGCCCACCATCATCTACGGCTGGGGCGGCGGTGGCCTGAAGACCTACGCCGAGGCCAACCAGGTAGAGGACCTGACCAGCTGGTTTGACCAGAACCCGGACCTGAAGAAGAAGTTCTTCCCGTCCGTCTTCGGTGCAGCCACTGTCAACGGCAAGATCTATGCCCTGCCCAACCAGTACGTCGCCCCGATCGTCCTTTTCTACAACAAGGAACTCTTCGCAAAGGCCGGCGTTCAGCCACCCAAGACCTGGGACGACATTATGTCCTTGGTCAAGACCTTCAATGGCATGGGCGTGGCCCCCTTCTCCCTTGGCGGGCAGTCGCGCTGGACCTCCATGATGTGGCTCGAATACCTGCTCGACCGGATTGGCGGCCCCGACGTTTTCAAGGCCATCTTCGAAGGAAAGCCGAATGCCTGGATGGACCCTGCCGTGATCGAGACCGGCACCAAAATCCAGGAACTCGTCTCCGCGGATGGCTTCATCAAGGGTTTCTCCTCCATCACGGCGGACTCCAACGCAGACCAGGCACTTCTGTTCACGGGCAAGGCCGCCATGATGCTGCATGGTTCCTGGACCTACGGTGGCATGAAGAAGAACGGCCAGAACTTCGTCCAGGACGGAAAGCTGGGCTTCGTCAACTTCCCCACTGTCGCAGGCGGCAAGGGCGATCCCAAGAACGGCGTTGGCAACCCTGCCTCGTACATGTCGATTTCCTCCAAGGCCACTGACAAGGAAAAGGAGTCCGCCAAGAAGTTCTTCAAGGACGGGATCCTGACCGACACCGTCATTGATGCCTACATCAATTCCGGCTCGGTTCCCATTGTCAACGGCATCGAGGACAAGCTGAACGGCTCCCCGGACAAGGACTTCCTCAACTTCGTCTACGGCATGGCCAAGAACGCGCCGAGCTTCCAGCAGTCCTGGGACCAGGCGCTGAGCCCCACCGCAGCCGAGGCCCTGCTGAACAACATCGACCAGCTGTTCCTGAAGTCGATCACCCCGCAGCAGTTCGCCGAGAACATGAACGCCACCCTGGGCAAATGAGTAACGCTATCTCCACCGCCCCAGGGGCCGCCGTCGGCATCAAGGATTCCAGGGAAACCGAAAAGCGCAAGGCCGCCCTGGCATGGCTGACACTGCCGGCACTGTTCTTCTTCCTGGTGTTCGCCGTCATCCCGCTGGCGGGTGTGCTCATCCTGAGCTTCGCCAGCTGGGACGGCATCGGTGCCATCGGGGCGGCGGGCATGGACAACTGGTTCTCTGTGTTTGCGGATCCGGGACTGTACAACGCGCTGGGCCTGACGTTCCTGATCATGATCGTCTCCTGGCTGGTCCAGACCCCCATCAGCCTCCTGCTGGGGGTGTTCACGGCCGGAAGCCAGCGCTACCGGGCCGCCCTGGCTGTGCTGTACTTCCTGCCCCTGCTGCTCTCATCCGCTGCTGTCGCCATCGCCTTCAAGGCCCTGCTGGATCCCAACTTCGGCCTGGCAACCGGACTGGGGTTGCCGTTCCTGGCGCAGGACTGGCTGGGAGTGCCGCACCTGGCGCTCGGCCTGGTCATCTTCGTCATCGCCTGGCAATTCGTCCCGTTCCACACCCTCATCTACCAGGGCGGCGTGCGGCAGATTCCGAAGTCGCTCTACGAGGCGGCCCAGATCGACGGGGCCGGGACCATCAAGCAGTTCTTCCACATCACCCTGCCCCAGTTGAAGTACACCATCATCACCTCGTCCACGCTGATGGTGGTGGGGTCGCTGACCTACTTCGACCTGATCTTCGTCCTCACCGGCGGCGGCCCCGGAAACTCCACCCGGATCCTGGCGCTGGACATGTACCTGCGGGGCTTCCGGGCCAACCTCATGGGCCCGGCCAGCGTCATCGCCGTCATTCTCGTCATCATCGGCCTCGGTCTTGCCTTGTTCCTCCAGCGTCTTGGCGGCAAGGACAAGCAGGGCAGCCAATTGGAAGGTTTGTAGGGTGAGCACCGTATTGAAAAGCAATACGCAGGAGGCCCGGAGTGGAACCATGGGCGGCTCCATGGTTCCCAAGCGGGGCCTCGGCCAACGGCTGAGCCGGCTCAACATCCCGGGAGGACTGGGCGGCTGGATCTGGCTGGCCATCATCATCCTGCCGGTCTACTACGTGGTGATCACCAGCCTTAAGACGCAGGCGGGGTACTTCGGCCAGAATCCCCTGGCCCTCCCCACCTCTCCGACCCTGGAGAATTACCAGCTGGTCCTTGAGGCCGACTTCGCCACGTACTTCATGAACAGCGCCATCGTCACGCTCGGTTCCGTGATACCCACCGTGCTGATTTCATTCATGGCCTCGTTCGCGATCGTCCGCGGCAGCGGGCGGTTCCTGAAGCTGGTCAACGGCATGTTCCTCATGGGGCTTGCCATCCCGCTGCAGGCCACGATCATCCCGATCTACCTGATGATCATCCGGCTCAACCTGTACGACAGCCTGCTGGCTCTGATGCTGCCGTCCATAGCCTTTGCCATCCCGCTGACCGTGCTGATCCTGTCCAACTTCATCCGCGACGTCCCGAACGAGCTGTTCGAGTCAATGCGGCTGGACGGCTGCAGCGAATGGCAGACCATGTGGCGGCTCGCCCTGCCCCTCACCCGCCCTGCCATCGTGACCGTGGCCATCTACAACGGCCTGCATGTCTGGAACGGGTTCCTGCTGCCGCTGGTCCTCACCCAAAGCCCGGGCCTGCGGGTCCTGCCCCTGGGCCTGTGGAGCTTCCAGGGCGAGTACAGCGTCAATATCCCGGCCGTCCTCGCCTCGGTGGTGCTCAGCACGCTGCCCATCCTGGTGCTTTACGTCATCGGCCGCCGCCAGCTGCTGGCAGGCCTGACCGCCGGCTTCAGCAAGTAGAAAGGATCTCTCCATGACCACTGCCAAGCCCCTGCGGGTCGGCATGGTGGGCTACGCCTTCATGGGTGCAGCCCACTCCCACGCCTGGCGCACCGCACCGCGGTTCTTCGACCTGCCGCTGCAGCCACAGCTCACCGCGGTGGCCGGCAGGAATGCCGACGGCGTCCGTGCCGCGGCAGACAAGCTCGGCTGGGACTCGGTTGAGACCGACTGGCGGCGCCTGATCGAGCGTGACGACATCGACCTCGTCGACATCTGCACCCCCGGCAACACACACGCCGAGATTGCCATCGCCGCCCTTGAAGCGGGCAAGCATGTGTTGTGCGAAAAGCCGCTGGCCAACTCCGTGGAGGAGGCCGAACGGATGACGCTCGCTGCGGAAACCGCCGCAAAGAACGGCGTCTTCTCCATGTGCGGCTTCAGCTACCGCCGCACCCCTGCACTGGCCCTGGCCAAGCGGTTCGTGGAACAGGGCAGGCTCGGCGAGATCCGCCACATCCGCGCCCAGTACCTGCAGGACTGGCTCTCCGATGCCAATGCCCCCATGACCTGGCGGCTGGACAAGAGCAAGTCCGGCTCCGGCTCCCTGGGTGACATCGGAGCCCACAGCATCGACGCCGCGCAGTGGGTCACCGGCCTGAATATCAGCGGGGTGTCGGCAATGCTGGAAACCTTCGTCCGGGAACGCCCGCTGGCCGGCGACCTGGTGGGCCTTGGCGGCCACGGCGACCTCAGCAGCGACGCTCCGCGCGGGGCGGTCACCGTTGATGACGCCGCCATCTTCAGCGCAAAGTTCGACGGCGGTGCCTCCGCGGGTGCCATCGGCGTCTTTGAGGCGACGCGCTACGCCCTGGGCAGGAAGAACGCCATGCGGCTGGAGGTCAACGGCACAAAGGGCTCCTTGGCCTTTGACTTCGAGGACATGAACGTCCTGTCCTTCTATGACGCTGCCGAATCTCCCGACGCCGGCTTCCGCCGGATCTTCGTCACCGAACCCGAGCACCCCTATGTGGGGAACTGGTGGCCCACCGGCCACGGCCTGGGGTACGAGCATGGCTTCACCCACCAGGTGGTGGACCTCGTCACGGCCATCGGAGAAGGCCGCCAGCCCGAACCGTCCTTCGCCGACGCCCTGCAGGTACAGCGGGTCCTCGCCGCGGTGGAGTCCAGCGCCGCCAACGCCAGCCAATGGCAAAAAGTCTGAGCGGCACCGAACTTCAAGCAACCAAGGAATACACATGACACGACCAATCACGCTGTTCACCGGGCAGTGGGCCGACCTCCCCTTTGAGGAAGTGGCGCGGCTTGCCGGCGAGTGGGGCTTCGACGGACTGGAGATCGCCTGTTGGGGCGACCACCTGGACCCGCGCCGGGCTGCGGAGGACGACAACTACCTCCAGGGCCGGCTGGACATCCTCGAGAAGAACAACCTCAAGGTCTTCGCCATCGCCAACCACCTCACCGGCCAGGCCGTCTGCGACGACCCCATCGACGAACGCCACCAGGGCATCCTGTCAGCGGAAGTCTGGGGCAACGGCGAACCTGAAGGAGTACGCCGCCGGGCGGCGGAAGCCATGAAGGACACCGCCCGCGCGGCCGCGCGGCTCGGCGTCAAGACCGTGACGGGGTTCACCGGTTCCTCCATCTGGAAGGCCGTCGCCATGTTCCCGCCAGCCTCCCAGGCAATGATCGACGCCGGCTACCAGGACTTCGCGGACCGGTGGAACCCCATCCTGGACGTCTTCGACGAAGAGGGTGTCCGGTTCGCACTCGAGGTCCACCCCTCCGAAATCGCCTACGACTACTGGACGGCGAAGCGGACGCTTGAGGCCATCGGCCACAGGGAGAACTTCGGCCTGAACTTCGACCCCTCCCACTTCATCTGGCAGGACCTGGATCCGGTGATGTTCCTGCAGGACTTCGCGGACAAGATCTTCCACGTGCACGTCAAGGAATCCGTCCGCCAACTGGATGGCCGCAACGGCCGCCTGGGCTCGCACCTCGCCTGGGCGGATCCACGGAGGGGCTGGGACTTCGTCACGGCAGGACACGGGGACGTGCAGTGGAACCGGATCTTCCGGACCCTGAACGCCATCGGCTACGACGGCCCCACCAGCATCGAATGGGAGGATGCGGGAATGGACCGCCTCATCGGCGCCCCCCAGGCGCTGGCCATGGTCCAGGAACTGGCCCGGATCGCCCCGCCGGCAGCCGCCTTCGACGCCGCCTTCGCCAGCCACTGACCCCTGCTCGTTCCGGCCGGCAGAGCCGGCTGCCAAACAAAGGAAACTTCAATGACCGAACGCAAGAATGCCCTGGTGGTCCGGGGCGGCTGGGACGGCCACCAGCCCTACGAGGCCACCGAGCTCTTCATCCCCTACCTGAAGGACAACGGCTATGACGTCCGGGTGGAAGAAAGCCCCAAGGTCTACGCCGACGCTGCCTACATGGCCGGCGTGGACCTGATCATGCAGTGCATGACCATGTCCACCATTGAAAAGGACGAGTTCGCCGGACTGCGGGCAGCCGTGGAGAACGGCACCGGCCTGGCGGGGTGGCACGGTGGAATCGCCGATTCCTACCGGAACACCTCCGACTACCTGCACCTGATCGGCGGACAGTTCGCATGCCACCCCGGCAAGCACCCGGACGAGTGCGTCGGCGAGCAGTCGGACAACTATGTGCCATACACGGTCAACATGCTGCCCGCAGCCGCCGAACACCCCATCACCCAGGGCATCAAGGACTTCGACCTGGTGACCGAACAGTACTGGGTCCTCTCCGACGACTACATCGACGTCCTGGCCACCACCACCCAGAAGGTCCGCGAATGGGACCCGTGGAACCGTGAAGTGACCTCCCCCGCCATCTGGACCCGGCAGTGGGGCAAGGGCCGGATCTTCGTGACCACCCCCGGCCACCGCGTGGAAATCCTGCAGGACCAAAACGTACGCACCATCATTGAAAGGGGCCTGCTGTGGGCAAGCCGTTGAAAGTCGGAATCATTGGCTGCGGAGCCATCATCGCGCAGTACCTCACCAATTTCCGGCGGCTGGACCAGGTCCAGCTGGTAGCCGTGGCGGACCTGGATCCGGCACGTGCCCAGGCGGTGGCGGATGACTACGAGGGCGTCCGCGCCCTGTCGGTGGATGAACTGCTGGCTGCTAACGACGTGGACTTGGTCCTGAACCTGACCATCCCCGCCGCGCACGCGGACGTGGCGCTGAAGGCGATTGCGGCGGGCAAGAGCGTGTACGGCGAAAAGCCGCTGGCCGCCACAACTGCGGAGGCACGCCAAGTGCTGGACGCAGCACGCCAGGCAGGCGTCGTCGTCGGCTGTGCCCCCGACACCGTGCTGGGCACCGGCATCCAGACGGCCCGCAAAGCCATCGACGATGGCCTCATCGGTGCCCCCATCTCGGCGTCGGCCACCATGGTGACTCCGGGCCACGAGCGCTGGCACCCAAACCCTGACTTTTACTACCAGCCCGGCGGCGGGCCCCTTTTGGACATGGGCCCCTACTATGTCACCGCCCTGGTGACGCTGCTGGGCCCCGTTGTCTCGGTGCTGGGCGCAGCCAGCCATACCCGCAACGAGCGGACTATCGGATCCGGGCCGAGGCAGGGTGAAAAGGTGCCCGTCACCATCGACTCCCACGTCACTGGCATCCTGGTCCACGCCTCCGGGGCGCTCTCCACCCTTTTCATGAGCTTCGACGCCGTGAAGTCCAAGTCGCCCAACATCGAGATCCACGGCGAGCGCGGATCCCTGGTGGTACCGGATCCCAACCACTTTGACGGCGACGTCCAGCTGTTCTCCCTGGGCGCGGAGGACTGGGAAACCCTTCCCGCTTCGGCAGGGTACGTCGATTCCGGCCGGGGATTCGGCATCGCGGACCTGGCCGCCACTCCCCAGGGCAAGGAACCCCGCGCGGGCGGTGCCCTGGCCTACCATGTCCTGGAGGTCATGGAATCTGTCCTGAAGGCCGCGAACAGCGGCATGACGGTGAGCATCCAGAGCACTGTTGAGCGGCCGGAAAGCGTGGCGCTGACCGTCCTGGCCGAGCAGGCAGACGCCCTTCAGGCCAAATAACCATCCGGAACCGCGCGGTCCGTCGCAGGGGAGCTAATGCACTCCATCGCTGCGGGCGGCGCGGTTCCTGCCCAGGGACTTCGCCCTGTACAGCGCTGAATCCGCCGCGGCGATGAGCTCATCAACATCGGAGGTCCCGCCGTCGTAGGTGGAAATGCCGTAGCTCGCGGTGGGCATCTGCATGCCCTCCGGCGCGTCAGCCCCGGCCATGCGGCTGCTGATTTCCTCGGCAATCGTCTCGGCCCGTTCGGCACTTGCCCCCGGCACCAGGATGACAAATTCCTCCCCGCCGTACCTCCCGGTGAGGTCTGTGGATCGGACGGTGGCAGCGCAGGCGTCAGCGAAAGCCTGCAATGCCAGGTCTCCGGCGGCATGGCCGTAGGTGTCGTTGACGGTCTTGAAGTGGTCAAGATCTGCCAGGATCAGGGCTCCTGACCCGCCGGTAATGGTACGGTCGGCCAGCTGCTCGGCGGCCAGTTCCAGGAAGGCCTTGCGGTTCAGGAGCCCCGTGAGGTCGTCCCGGCTGGCCACCACGCGCAGGGCGCGGGTCTGTTGTTCGGTGCTCAGCGCCGCCATGCTGAAGGAGACCACCACCAGCAGCACCATGGTCACCAGGGTGGTGACGGCGGATCCAAACACGGTGACAAAGACTGGACCGTCGGGGCCTTCCGCCAGGAATGCCAGCCAGCGGAAGAAGTAGAAAATGCTGAGCCCTCCGGCAGCCATCGCCAGGGGGATGCGGACGCGTGAATAACCCGGTTCGAGGCGCCATAGTTCACGTGAGGCCAACCCGATGGTCAGGCTCATGGCGGCAAGGAACACGGGGCCGCCGGACCAGGTATTGGTGGCGGGATGGTCCAGCAGGGAGGCCACCAGCGTGACCAGCGGAATGCCGGTGAAGGCCCACTTGGGCGGCCGCACGGTCCGCAGGGAGCGGGCCCCGGCCCACACGGCGACGCCGCCGTGCACCAGCAGGGCGTTCCCCACCGGGTTAGCCCACACCTGGTGGGCTGTGCCGTCCAGCAGGTAGCAGCCTGCCCCGGAGAGGAAGAACAGCAGGGCGCCGCACCACCAAGCGCTGTAAGGCGAGCGCGTCAACCGGTAGGCGGCAAAGTAGAAGAGGACCACCAGGACAAGGGCCATGAGGCCAAAAGCGATGCGGAGGGTCGCCGCATCCAGAACCATCTGCCAGTAGCCCCCCAAAGCCCCGATGTTGCCTCACGCAAGTATTGCATCCACCAACATGGTGCAGAAGACCCCTTACCCCCGCCGGGACTCCTCAAACCCACCTAGGCTGGCAGGTAAACCACGGGACCACGAAAGGCATGACATGCTCCTTCTCTTCGGTTTCAAGGCCGTCCACAAGGCCCTCCCAGGGCGGGCGGCAACCTGCAGTAACTGCGGCGCCTTCATCCACCATCTCCTGGAAGAGCAGGCCACCAAGTTCACCCTGTTCTTCATTCCGGTACTCACGGTGTCGCGGAAATTCCGCATCACCTGCACCAACTGCGGCTACGTTTCGTCCATTACTGGACGACAGAAACGGGCGCTGGAACTCCGCCGGTAGCCCTCTGGACCCCGGCATCGGGGGCCGCTAGAGTGGGACGCGTTCCCGCCCTGCCGCTTCCCGGCAGGAGGACGGAACCCGCACGAGGGAATGGAGGTGGTTTTGATGACTGCTGTTGCCGCGCGCCGTGAGCGCCCCGCATCCACTACATCAACCATCCCGCCCGGCTGCATTCGCGTTTCCTGACGCTACGCGTCCAACCGCCAGTGCACCGGGGATATCCAAGGAAACCACAGTGCATACTTCTTCAGGCAACCCCCTGGACACCACCAACGAACACACTGACAGCACCACAATCATTCATCCCTTGCCGAGCGGAGGCCCGTCCGCTTACGGCTACACGCCCGCCGTGGCCCACTATTTCGATCAGCACCCCTGCCCGGGGGCAACTGCACCCGGGCGGGTGGTGCGCGTGGACCGCACCCTGCTGCTCATTGCCGTCGACGACGCGCTCCTGCACCTGCCATACCCCCTGTCCGGCGGGCAGGCCGTCACCGGTGACTGGGTCTGGATCGGCCCAAACCGGGCGGGCGACCGGCAAATCCTGGCCGTCCTTCCCCGCCGCTCCGAGCTCAGCCGAAAACGGGCATTCGAGGACTCCTCCGCCGCCCAGGTCCTGGCCGCGAACATGGACACGGTGGGGGTGGTGGTCCCCGTGGACCGGCCCCTCACTCACAACCGGCTGGAACGCACCCTCGTCGCCGCATGGGATTCCGGCGCCACTCCCCTGGTGATCATCACCAAGGCAGACCTGGCGGAGGTGGCGGACGACGTCGTCGGGAAAGTCATCCTGCAGGCGGCAGGTGTGGAGGTGGTCACCACGTCGGCCGAAAACGGGGACGGGATCGACGAACTGATGGGGCAGATTCCGACCGGCGGGACCATCGTGCTCCTGGGGCCGTCCGGTGCCGGGAAATCCACGTTGATCAATGCCTTGGTGGGCCGCCAGGTCCAGGAAACCGGGGAGGTGCGGTCCGGAGATTTCAAGGGCAAGCACACCACCACTGCCAGGGAGCTGGTGCCGCTGTCCAACGGGACGGTGCTGATGGATACGCCCGGCGTGCGCGGGTTTGGGCTGTTCGACGCCGGCGAAGGGCTGGACGGGATGTTCGGCGACGTCGAGGAACTGGCCGCCGGTTGCCGGTTCGCTGACTGTGCGCACGGTACTGAGCCCGGCTGCGCGGTCCGCGAAGCGATCCACAGCGGCGCCCTGGCAGAACGCCGCTGGCATTCGTATGTGAAGATGCAGCGGGAACTGGCGGCACTGGCACGCCGATCCGACGTCGCCGCCCAGCGCGCCTACCACCGGGAGTGGCAGCAGAAAGTGGTTGCGGCGGGCAAATCACAACGCTGGGCAGAGCGCGAGGCCTCCGAGCGCGGGAGCCGGGCGGGAGGCAAGGACCGGAAGCGGAAGCGATAGGACAGCCCCGTCCGTGTCGGGGGCGGGGAGTAGGGTTCGGTCATGGACATCATCCTGGTACCCGGTTTCTGGTTGGACGCCTCGTCGTGGGATGGGGTGACACCTGCCCTGGAAGCAGCAGGGCACCGGCCCCACCCCCTCACCCTTCCCGGCAAGGAATCGTCGGAGGTCAGCCGTGCGGGTATCAGCCTGCAGGACCACATCGATGCAGTGGTGCGGGTTCTGGATGGCTTGCCGGCCAAGGCCATCCTGGTGGGCCATTCCGGCGGCGGTGCCATCATTCACGGGGTGGTGGACGCGCGGCCGGAGAAGGTGGAACGCGCCATCTACGTGGACAGCGGACCGCTGGGGGAAGGCGGCGTCATCAACGATGAGCTGCCGGCGGAGGGGGACGATGTGCCGCTGCCGCCTTGGGAGAGTTTTGACGATGCCGACCTGGTGGATCTCACCGACGGGCTCCGTCAGGCCTTCCGGGCCCGGGCCGTTCCCGAGCCCCGCGGCGTGGCCTGCGGCAGGCAGCACCTGCGTGACGAGCGGCGCTACCACGTGCCCGCCACCGTGATCGCCTGCGAATTCCCGTCCGCCATGCTTCGGGAGTGGATCGCGGCCGGCAGTCCGTTCGTTGCGGAACTGGCAAAGGTGCGGGAGGTGGAATTCGTCGACCTGCCAACAGGGCACTGGCCGCAGTTCACTAAACCGGACCAACTGGCGCATGCCATCCTGGCGGCGGTGGACCGGACGGCCACGGGCACGGCGGGCACGGCTTAAAACGAAACACTCTTGCGCGCGCTCAGCGCCGAACCCATAATAAATGAATGGCATTCATTTATTCGACAGTCAGGGACAGCGCCGCCCTTGATCACGTTTCCACAGGCACCGCTGCCCGCATGCCCGCAGAGTGGGAGGCCCACCAGCGCACCTGGATGGCGTTCCCGCCACCCAATGACACGTTCAGCCCCGTCGGGAGCCCCACCCTTGACCGCGCACGTGCAGCCTGGACCAGGGTGGCACAGACCATCGCCCGGTACGAGCCCGTCACCGTGGTGGCTGACCCAAGGGACGCCACGGCCGCGAGGGAATGGCTGGGCGGCGGCATCGACGTCATGGAGCTCCCGCTCGATGACGCGTGGCTGAGGGACAGCGGCCCCACGTTCGTGCACCAGCCGGACGGCTCACTGGCTGCCGTTGACTGGATCTTCAATGGCTGGGGCGCGCAGGAGTGGGCGGCCTGGGCCAAGGACCAGCACGTCGCCCGGACAGTGGCCGCGGGCGCCGGAGTGCCCGTCCGGCCAAGCGCCCTGGTCAATGAAGGCGGCGGGTTCCATGTGGACGGCGAAGGCACCGTCCTGTTGACCGAGACAGTCCAGCTGGATCCCGGCCGCAACCCCGGCGCCACCAAGGAGTCGGTGGAAGCGGAAGTCCACGGCGCCCTGGGCACCACCAAAGCCGTCTGGCTTCCGCGCGGACTGACCAGGGACTACGACGAGTTCGGCACACGGGGCCACGTGGACATCGTGGCAGCCTTCGCCGGCACCGGCACCATCCTGCTGCACCGCCAGGACGATCCCGCACACCCCGACCACGCCGTGTACCTGCAGCTGAAAGCCGTCCTCGCCGGCGAACTGGACGCCCAGGGCCGGCCGCTGCGCATCATCGACGTTCCGGCCCCCACAGTCCTTCGTGACGAGGAAGGCTGGGTGGACTGGTCCTATATCAACCACTACGTGGGCAACGATGTGGTGGTGCTCTGCGGCTTCGACGATCCCAACGACGCCATTGCGGCCGGGATCCTGGAACGTGCCTATCCCGGCAGGACGGTGGAGCTGGTGGATGCCCGGGACATCTTCGCCTTCGGTGGCGGCATCCACTGCATCACCCAGCAGCAGCCGGCCGCCAAGGACGGGGGCGCACTGTGAAGCTGGCCGAAACGCAGGCTCCGCTGCCGCTCAACGAAACGTTCAACGTTGTGGAGGCCGGCATCGCGCAGCTGCGCGCCGCCCTGGACTCCGGCCAGATGACCAGCGAGGAACTGGTCCGGCTCTATCTCGAACGCATCGAGAAGTATGACTCCTCGGGCATACGCCTGAACGCGCTGGTGGTGATGAACCCGGACGCCATCACCGAGGCACAGGCGTCAGACCGGCGCCGCGCCGCCGGCTTCACGCTCAGCCCCCTCGACGGCATCCCCTACACGGCTAAAGACAGCTACCAGGTGCAGGGTCTCACGGTCGCCGCCGGCTCACCGGCCTTCAAGGACCTGGTGGCCCAGCGCGACGCCTTCACCATCGAACGGCTGCGGGCCGGCGGCGCGGTCCTGATCGGACTCACCAACATGCCGCCCATGGCCAATGGAGGTATGCAGCGTGGAGTATATGGGCGGGCGGAAAGCCCCTACAACGAGCACTACCTCACCGCGGCCTTCGCGTCCGGGTCGTCCAACGGCTCAGGTACCGCAACTGCCGCCAGTTTCGCCGCTTTCGGACTCGCAGAGGAAACCTGGTCCTCGGGGCGGGCACCCGCGTCCAACAATGCGCTCTGCGCCTACACCCCCTCCCGCGGCGTCATTTCCGTCCGCGGCAACTGGCCACTTGTCCCCACCATGGACGTGGTGGTTCCGCACACCCGCACCATGGCCGACCTGCTGGAGGTCCTGGACGTAGTGGTGGCGGACGATAGCGAGACCCGCGGGGACTTCTGGCGCGTCCAGCCCTGGATCCCGGTACCCAAGGCATCCGCTGTCCGCCCGTCGTCGTACATGGACCTCGCGGTGCGGGACGTTTCCGCGGCCGCAGGCGTGCTGGCGGGTAAGTGCTTCGGTATCCCCCGGATGTACATCAACGCGGACCCGGACGCCGGGACCTCGGAGGCACCCGGCATCGGCGGCCCCACAGGCCAGCGGATCGAAACACGCCCGTCCATCCTGGAGCTCTGGAAAGCGGCGCGCCGTGACCTGGAAGCCGCAGGCGCGGACGTGGTGGAGGTGGATTTCCCGGTGGTGTCCAATTATGAAGGCGACCGGCCCGGTGCGCCGACCATTGCCACGCGCGGACTGGTGTCACCGGAATACCTGCGGCGGGAGATCGTGGACCTGTCTGCCTGGGCGTGGAATGACTTCCTTGATGCCAACGGCGACCCTGGCCTGAACCGCCTTGCCGACGTCGACGGTTCCGCCATCTTCCCAGCCCCCGAAGGTGCGCTGCCGGACCGGTACGACGGGTTCGACGACGACATCGCGGACTACCCCGCCTGGATCCGCGACAACGGGGTTCCCGTCCTGGCCAATATTCCGCACCTGCCCGAAGGCTTGGCAGGACTCGAAGAGACCCGCGGGGTGGACCTGGAGGAGTGGATGGACCGGCTGGGCCTGGATGCAGTGGTGTTCCCGGCAGCCGCCGACGTGGCGCCTGCGGACGCGGACGTCAATGAAGGCTCTGCGGACATCGCCTGGCGCAACGGGGTCTGGGTTGCCAACGGAAACCTGGTTCCGCGCCACCTCGGCATCCCCACGGTCACGGTTCCGATGGGCATCGCTTCCGACCTCGGGATGCCGGTGGGCCTCACCATTGCCGGCAGGGCCTACAGCGACACCCAACTGCTCCGGTTGGCGGCGGCCTTTGAGGCCACGGGGGCCCGTCGCGTTCCGCCCCCGCGCACCACGCCGGCACGGGATACCAAAAACAACTGACCGATCCCCGCAGCAGCGGATACTCTGGACGCAGTGATTCTCATACATTGCCTTTGATGTCCAGCAGTCCGCAGTTCCCGTCATCCCAAGCAGGAACGGTGATTCCGCGTGTCCCGGAGGGGAACCCAGCCATGGGTTCCCCTCCGTCCCGCACCCCTATCGGAACCACCCCCGGGAGCCATCTTGAAACCCACCACCCCTCCTTCCGCCGTCCCCTCCTCCGGCCAAGCCGCCCTTCGGCCTGACTGTTCGCAATGCTTTGCATTGTGCTGCACGGCCTTCGGGTTCACCCGCTCGGCCGACTTCGCCATCGACAAACCGCCGGCCACGCCATGCCCCAACCTGGCAGCGGACTTTTCCTGCACCATCCATGACCGGCTCCGGCCCCGCGGTTTTGTGGGCTGCACGGTCTTTGACTGCTTCGGTGCCGGCCAGGCCGTCAGCCAGCGCCTGTTCCGGGGCATCAGCTGGCGGGAAGAGCCGGAATCCGCGCCGGACATGTTCGCGGCCTTCAAGGTCCTGCGCCAGTTGCACGAAATGCTCTGGCTCCTGGGGCAGGCCGAGGCGAAGGCCTATGGCCCGGATACCGCCGGGGATGTGCGCAACCTGCAGGCCATGGTCCGGGACGTTGCAGAGGGTCCCCTCGACGACGTCCTGGCAGCCGACGTCGGATCCCTGCACGTCCAGGTAGGCGACGCACTGCGCGAGGTCAGCGACGAGGTCCGCGCGGGCTACTTCAGTGGCAACCCGCACCTGGACCACCTGAGGCCCGGTGCCGATCTCGCCGGGGCGGACCTGCGCGGTATGCCGCTGTGCGGCGCCAACCTTCGTGGCGCGTGCCTGATCGCCGCGGATTTCCGGGGCGCGGACCTGACGGCGACGGACCTGCTGGGCGCCGACCTGCGGGATGCGAGGTTCGACGACGCCGACCTCTCCGGCGCCCTCTTCCTCACCCAGGCACAAATCACCGCGGCACGCGGCAGCGCTTCCACCCGGCTCCCCGCCGGTCTTGAGCGGCCCGGCCACTGGCTGGGCGGTGCAACCCCGCCCGCACCGTGGAAGCTTCTTGACACGGGCAATTGTTAGCGCTGACAGTTGGAGGAAACCGACGCCAAGCGAAAGCCACCGATGAAGAACTGGGCAGGAAACCTCGAATACTCCTCCGCGGATGTCCGGCGGCCGGAATCCATCGCGGAACTGACGGACATCGTGGCGGCCGCGCCCCGGGTCAAGGCCCTGGGTTCCCGGCACTCCTTCAACCGGGTGGGTGATACCGACGGCGTGCACATCCTCCTCGATGCCCTGCCGCAGCAGGTGGAACTGGACTCAGCCAAGGGCACCGTCCGCGTCAGTGGCGGGGTGAGCTACGGGGCATTGTGCCGGACGTTGGAGGAGTCCGGGGTTGCCATCCATAACCTGGCCTCGCTGCCGCACATCTCGGTGGCCGGTGCGGTGCAGACCGGCACGCACGGCTCAGGGGTAGACAACCCTTCACTTGCCGGCGCCGTAGAGTCCATCAACCTGGTCCGGGCCTCCGGAGAGCAGGTCACGCTCACCCAGGCGGACGGGGACGAGTTCCTCGCCAGCGTGGTGGGCATCGGCGCCCTGGGCATCGTCACCGGACTGGAACTGGCCGTGCGCCCCAGCTTCAGGATGCGCCAGCGCGTCCTGGAGGATCTCCCCTGGGACAACGCCCTGGCCGATTTCAGCACCATCGTATCCAGCGCCTACAGCGTGAGCCTGTTTACTGACTACGCCGGCGACAGGATCAACCAAGTCTGGCTCAAGGCACTCGATGAAGAGCAGCCGCTCGCCAACCTGTTCGGCGCCACCGCCGCCCTCAACCCCCGGCACCCGCTGCCGGACATGTCCGCCGAGAACTGCACAGTACAGCTGGATGAGCCCGGGCCATGGCTGGACCGGCTGCCGCACTTCCGGCACGAATTCACGCCCAGCAACGGGGACGAACTGCAAAGCGAGTTCATCCTTCCCCTGGAGCACGCCCCCGCCGCCCTCCAGGCAGTCCGCGGGCTTGCCGGACAACTGGCACCACTGCTCTTCGTCTCGGAAATCCGCACCGGCGCCGCCGACGAGTTCTGGCTCAGCCCCTTCCACCGGCAGCAGAGCGTGGCCCTGCACTTCACCTGGAAACCGCTGCAACCGGAAGTGGAAGCCTTCCTCCCGGTCCTGGAAGAGGCCCTCCGGCCCTTCGGGGCCCGCCCGCACTGGGGCAAGCTCTTCACCCCGGACAGCCATGACTGGGAGAAGCTGTACCCGCGCTTCGCCGACTTCCGTTCCTTTGCCGCCCGTCATGATCCGGACGGCAAATTCCGGAACGCACTCCTGGACAGCATCCTGGGCGTCCCGGCCCGCCGGTAGGCACCGCCAGTACGCTGGAGGCATGACCTTCCGCGCCGCCGTCGTTACCGCCGCTTCCCTGTCCGCCGCCCTGTTGATGCTGACCGGGTGCGGCGCCGTGGGGGAAGCCGCCGGCACTGCGGCCAGCGACGCCGCCTCCAAGGTTGCCTCGGCCGCCGCCCAGGAGGTCAACCGGCAGATCTGCGCCGTGGTACAGGACGGCCTGGTCAGCGTGGAGGACCGCCAGGCGCTGGCGGGCCTCGTCTCGGCGGCACGGACAGCAGGGGTTCCGGCGGAAATTACGACGCCGTTGGGCCAGATTGCGGAGGCCGGAGACCAGGTGCCAACAGAGTCCGTCCGTGCCCTCAAGGATGCCTGCCAGGGCTGAGAGCAGGAAGACAAGGGTTAAGTAAAAGCAGTGGCCGGTCCGAAAGGTCCGGCCACTGCCTTTCCTGCTGATGATTCCGGCCGGACTCTCAGTTCCGGCAAGGAGTTCAGTTCTGGCGGGGCTGGTCCCAGCTCCGTGCGCCGCCTGCCCGCCCGGCCTGCGGCCGGTGGCCGTGCCCCGCCCGGTGTTCGGGCGGGGCAAACGGGACAACACCGGTATCACGGCCCGGCGGTACTGCGCGGACAAACTTCGTCAGCTCCTCGCGGAGTACATTCCACGCAATGTCCGGGTCATCCGGGTAAGCGTTGACCTCGGCCTTCCGTGCGGCTTCGACGGCGGCTTCGCCAGCATCGGTGAGCTCCACCTTCAGCTGCCTTCGGTCCGAAGCC
This sequence comes from Arthrobacter sp. Soil764, assembly GCF_001428075.1. Classification (GTDB taxonomy): domain Bacteria; phylum Actinomycetota; class Actinomycetes; order Actinomycetales; family Micrococcaceae; genus Arthrobacter. The sequence continues at coordinate 266,000 of NZ_LMSI01000024.1, forward strand.
TGGCGCACCCTGGTGATGAGTCCGGTGGCTTCAAGCCTGGTGAGAACCCTGCCCAGCGTCTGGCTTTGGACCCTGATCGCGTCGGCGAGCTGTTCCTGGTTCAGTGGGCCCCCCATCAGGCCTTCCAGTGCAATAACAGCGGCACGGGTGAGGCCAAGGGGGGCCAGTGCATCGTCCTGGCGCCGCTGGATCAGCCGCGCCGCCAACGTGATAAGGCGGTAGCTGCTCCGGGCGTCCGGATCGAGATTGCTGGTCATCGGCCGCGGCCTTCCTATAGGTGGCGAAGTGCTGGTCACCCTGCGTCGCTACACCCCTACAATAAGCATGCTTAGCAACCTGTTCGCAAGTAGGCTTACTATCCACCTCGCCCCGGGGCCCGCGTCAGGCGCCCCGAACTTCAAACAGCAGGACATTGCCCCTTGCAATCGAAATGAGAAGTGTGCTTAGTATCTAGTTAGTAACCTTGCTTACTAAGTTGCCAGCACTGCTGGTTCTTGTTCGCCAGCTAACCCTTTCTGAAAGAGAGTGATGATGACAGAGAACCAATGGCCCCAGACTCCGCGCACCACAACCGACCCGGCCGTCGTCGATCCATACGGCGCAACCGAGGCAGTACCCGGCCAGACCTCCTACACGGGAACCTCAGCCGACACCTCCAAGACGCAGGCTGCGAAGGAGGAGGCTTCCAACGTTGCCGGTGAAGCCGCATCGGCCGCCCAGGGAGTAGCCCAGACGGCCAAGGGCGAGGCCGCGAACGTGGCCCACGAGGCCAAGGCCAACGCCCAGGACCTGCTCCACCAGGCGAAGTCGGGCCTGACCAGCCAGGCCGGCACGCAGCAGCAGAAGGCCGCCGAGGGCATCCGCAACATCTCCAGCCAACTGCACAGCATGGCCAGCGCACCGGACCAGCAGGGCATGGCCAGCGACCTGATCCGGCAAGCAGCCGATCGCACGTCCTCCATGGCGTCCTGGTTGGAGAACCGGGAGCCCGGTGACCTCCTGAACGAGGTCCAGCGGTTTGCCCGCAACCGGCCCGGCATGGCGTCCTGGTTGGAGAACCGGGAGCCCGGTGACCTCCTGAACGAGGTCCAGCGGTTTGCCCGCAACCGGCCCGGAACGTTCCTGCTCCTCGCCGCCGGCGCCGGCGTCCTGGCCGGACGCCTCACCCGCGGCCTGACCGCAGGCGCCCCCGACTCGCAGGGGCAGGTCCAGGCTTCAGGCCAACAGGGTTTGGGCCAGCACCGCGCAGTGCAGTCACCGCCCGTAGCGCCCCTGCACCCGGAGACCGTGTACGCAGCCGGAACCGATGACCTCTTCGCTGAGCCGTCGGTAGCCAGCGGCGCTCCGGTATCCACCAGCACCCTGCCCTCGGGTACCGCCGAGGAGACCCCGCTTCGGTTCGATGACGACCCCTACCGGGCCGAAAACGGCGTCTACAACGACGACGAGCCGTTCGGCAGCGAAGGCACCTCCGGCACCGGCCGCCGCGGCACGGGTGGTCTGTGATGAGTAGCCAGATTCCGGAGATGCCGCCGAGTGAGGCGCATATGAAAGCGGACAACGCGTCGCTGGGTGAGTTGCTGGGGGATGTGACCCGGGACCTGTCCACCCTGATGCGCCAGGAAGTGGAGCTGGCCAAGGCCGAAGCGAAGCAGTCCGCCACCCGTGCAGGGAAAGGCGCCGGCATGCTCGCCGGCGCCGGCGTGGG
>NZ_LMSI01000025.1:0-3425 GCF_001428075.1 Arthrobacter sp. Soil764
TCTGTGTGGTGTAAGTTGTTGGCCTATTAGTACCGGTCAGCTTCACGAGTCGTTAGTCCTCGCTTCCACATCCGGCCTATCAACCCAGTGGTCTGGCTGGGGGCCTCTCACACACAAGGTGTATGGAAATCTCATCTTGAAGCGAGCTTCCCGCTTAGATGCTTTCAGCGGTTATCCCATCCGAACGTAGCTAATCAGCGGTGCACTTGGCAGTACAACTGACACACCAGAGGTTCGTCCGTCCCGGTCCTCTCGTACTAAGGACAGCCCTTCTCAAATTTCCTGCGCGCGCAGCGGATAGGGACCGAACTGTCTCACGACGTTCTAAACCCAGCTCGCGTACCGCTTTAATGGGCGAACAGCCCAACCCTTGGGACCTACTCCAGCCCCAGGATGCGACGAGCCGACATCGAGGTGCCAAACCATGCCGTCGATATGGACTCTTGGGCAAGATCAGCCTGTTATCCCCGAGGTACCTTTTATCCGTTGAGCGACGGCCATTCCACAATGTACCGCCGGATCACTAGTCCCGACTTTCGTCCCTGCTCGAGATGTCTCTCTCACAGTCAAGCTCCCTTGTGCACTTACACTCGACACCTGATTGCCAACCAGGCTGAGGGAACCTTTGGGCGCCTCCGTTACTTTTTAGGAGGCAACCGCCCCAGTTAAACTACCCATCAGGCACTGTCCCTGACCCGGATTACGGGCCGAAGTTAGATGTCCAAAGTGACCAGAGTGGTATTTCAACGATGACTCCACCCGAACTGGCGTCCGGGCTTCAACGTCTCCCACCTATCCTACACAAGCCACTCCGAACACCAATACCAAACTATAGTAAAGGTCTCGGGGTCTTTCCGTCCTGCTGCGCGTAACGAGCATCTTTACTCGTACTGCAATTTCGCCGAGTTTATGGTTGAGACAGCGGGGAAGTCGTTACTCCATTCGTGCAGGTCGGAACTTACCCGACAAGGAATTTCGCTACCTTAGGATGGTTATAGTTACCACCGCCGTTTACTGGGGCTTAAATTCTCAGCTTCGCCKTGMGGCTAACCGGTCCTCTTAACCTTCCAGCACCGGGCAGGAGTCAGTCCGTATACATCGTCTTGCGACTTCGCACGGACCTGTGTTTTTAGTAAACAGTCGCTTCCCCCTGGTCTCTGCGGCCCCGATCCCCTCCASAMCGCAAGGKTSTWTCAAGGTTGGGGCCCCCCTTCTCCCGAAGTTACGGGGGCATTTTGCCGAGTTCCTTAACCATAATTCTCTCGATCGCCTTGGTATTCTCTACCTGATCACCTGTGTCGGTTTGGGGTACGGGCGGCTAAAACCTCGCGTCGATGCTTTTCTCGGCAGCATAGGATCACCAAATCCCCCCAAACGGGGGTCCCATCAGATCTCAGGCTWYRTGAGTGGCGGATTTGCCTACCACTCGCCCTACATCCTTAGACCGGGACAACCATCGCCCGGCTCGGCTACCTTCCTGCGTCACACCTGTTAATACGCTTGCCTCCCGGGATCAGGTCCTGCGCTCCACCAAAACCCTTCACCCACAAGGGGTGTCAGGCAGGTWTCGGGCAGTTAGTATCCCCCGCTCAGCATGGGCGGTTTTTCGCCGGTACGGGAATATCAACCCGTTGTCCATCGACTACGCCTGTCGGCCTCGCCTTAGGTCCCGACTTACCCAGGGCAGATTAGCTTGACCCTGGAACCCTTGATCATTCGGCGGACGGGTTTCTCACCCGTCTTTCGCTACTCATGCCTGCATTCTCACTCGTGTAGGCTCCACCGCTGGTTTACACCGCGACTTCACCGCCCACACGACGCTCCCCTACCCATCCACACGCCTGAACCACAAGGGCTTAGCAAAAATGTGAATGCCACAACTTCGGCGGTGTACTTGAGCCCCGCTACATTGTCGGCGCGGAATCACTTGACCAGTGAGCTATTACGCACTCTTTTAAGGGTGGCTGCTTCTAAGCCAACCTCCTGGTTGTCTGGGCAACTCCACATCCTTTCCCACTTAGCACACGCTTAGGGGCCTTAGTTGGTGGTCTGGGCTGTTTCCCTCTCGACTATGAAGCTTATCCCCCACAGTCTCACTGCTGCGCTCTCACTTACCGGCATTCGGAGTTTGGCTGACGTCAGTAACCTTGTAGGGCCCATTAGCCATCCAGTAGCTCTACCTCCAGCAAGAAACACGCAACGCTGCACCTAAATGCATTTCGGGGAGAACCAGCTATCACGAAGTTTGATTGGCCTTTCACCCCTACCCACAGCTCATCCCCTCCATTTTCAACTGAAGTGGGTTCGGTCCTCCACGACGTCTTACCGTCGCTTCAACCTGGCCATGGGTAGATCACTTCGCTTCGGGTCTAGATCACGCCACTGCAACGCCCTATTCAGACTCGCTTTCGCTACGGCTGCCCCACACGGGTTAACCTCGCGACGTAACACTAACTCGCAGGCTCATTCTTCAAAAGGCACGCCGTCACCAGAATCAGACTGGCTCCGACGGATTGTAAGCACACGGTTTCAGGTACTGTTTCACTCCCCTCCCGGGGTACTTTTCACCTTTCCCTCACGGTACTGGTCCGCTATCGGTCATTAGGGAGTATTTAGGCTTATCAGGTGGTCCTGACAGATTCGCACGGGATTTCTCGGGCCCCGTACTACTTGGGATACTCTCACAGGCGGTACAAACACATTACGGTTACGGGACTAACACCCTCTCTGGCCGGCCTTTCAAAACCGTTCACCTATGCGCGCACATCACACCCCACCAGCCCGGCAGAACTGGTATGGAAAGTCCCACAACCCCGACCATGCAACGCCCGCCGGCTATCACACATGGAACGGTTTAGCCTGATCCGCGTTCGCTCGCCACTACTAACGGAATCACTATTGTTTTCTCTTCCTGCGGGTACTGAGATGTTTCACTTCCCCGCGTTCCCCCCACGCACCCTATGTGTTCAGGTACGGGTCACCAAGTCACTCGCGCGCTCGGCGGGGTTTCCCCATTCGGACACCCTGGGATCACAGTCCGGTTATCGACTCCCCCAGGCTTATCGCAGATTCCTACGTCCTTCTTCGGCTCCTAATGCCAAGGCATCCACCGTGTGCTCTTAAAAACTTGACCACAAAGATCAAAAACAAATTTTCGAGAGAACCACAGAAACCAACCACACCCCAACACCCCACAAGGAGGCATCAACAGCGCAGCCAGATCCAGGTTCATTAATCTTGGAAATTGCTTCTTATACAAGATGCTCGCGTCCACTATGTAGTTCTCAAACAACAACCCCACACCACACACCCCACACACAAAGTGCGTGGAGGCGTCATGGCAGGGAAACCAGAAACAAAGCACCACAAGCCAAAAGCCCATGGTCCTGTTGCCTCAGGACCCAACAGTGTGCCAAACACTAAAC
>NZ_LMSI01000025.1:3488-219835 GCF_001428075.1 Arthrobacter sp. Soil764
ATGTTGGAGGTGCTCCTTAGAAAGGAGGTGATCCAGCCGCACCTTCCGGTACGGCTACCTTGTTACGACTTAGTCCCAATCGCCAGTCCCACCTTCGACAGCTCCCTCCCACAAGGGGTTAGGCCACCGGCTTCGGGTGTTACCAACTTTCGTGACTTGACGGGCGGTGTGTACAAGGCCCGGGAACGTATTCACCGCAGCGTTGCTGATCTGCGATTACTAGCGACTCCGACTTCATGGGGTCGAGTTGCAGACCCCAATCCGAACTGAGACCGGCTTTTTGGGATTAGCTCCACCTCACAGTATCGCAACCCTTTGTACCGGCCATTGTAGCATGCGTGAAGCCCAAGACATAAGGGGCATGATGATTTGACGTCGTCCCCACCTTCCTCCGAGTTGACCCCGGCAGTCTCCTATGAGTCCCCACCATCACGTGCTGGCAACATAGAACGAGGGTTGCGCTCGTTGCGGGACTTAACCCAACATCTCACGACACGAGCTGACGACAACCATGCACCACCTGTAAACCGACCGCAAGCGGGGCACCTGTTTCCAGGCRTTACCGGTTCATGTCAAGCCTTGGTAAGGTTCTTCGCGTTGCATCGAATTAATCCGCATGCTCCGCCGCTTGTGCGGGCCCCCGTCAATTCCTTTGAGTTTTAGCCTTGCGGCCGTACTCCCCAGGCGGGGCACTTAATGCGTTAGCTACGGCGCGGAAAACGTGGAATGTCCCCCACACCTAGTGCCCAACGTTTACGGCATGGACTACCAGGGTATCTAATCCTGTTCGCTCCCCATGCTTTCGCTCCTCAGCGTCAGTTAATGCCCAGAGACCTGCCTTCGCCATCGGTGTTCCTCCTGATATCTGCGCATTTCACCGCTACACCAGGAATTCCAGTCTCCCCTACATCACTCTAGTCTGCCCGTACCCACCGCAGATCCGGAGTTGAGCCCCGGACTTTCACGGCAGACGCGACAAACCGCCTACGAGCTCTTTACGCCCAATAATTCCGGATAACGCTTGCGCCCTACGTATTACCGCGGCTGCTGGCACGTAGTTAGCCGGCGCTTCTTCTGCAGGTACCGTCACCTTGCGGCTTCTTCCCTACTGAAAGAGGTTTACAACCCGAAGGCCGTCATCCCTCACGCGGCGTCGCTGCATCAGGCTTGCGCCCATTGTGCAATATTCCCCACTGCTGCCTCCCGTAGGAGTCTGGGCCGTGTCTCAGTCCCAGTGTGGCCGGTCACCCTCTCAGGCCGGCTACCCGTCGTCGCCTTGGTAGGCCATTACCCCACCAACAAGCTGATAGGCCGCGAGTCCATCCAAAACCACAAAAGCTTTCCACCAACCACCATGCGATAGTCAGTCATATCCGGTATTAGACCCAGTTTCCCAGGCTTATCCCAGAGTCAAGGGCAGGTTACTCACGTGTTACTCACCCGTTCGCCACTAATCCCCCCACAAGTGAGGTTCATCGTTCGACTTGCATGTGTTAAGCACGCCGCCAGCGTTCATCCTGAGCCAGGATCAAACTCTCCGTTGAAGTAAAACAAAAACAGACACAACCACAACNGAGGTTCATCGTTCGACTTGCATGTGTTAAGCACGCCGCCAGCGTTCATCCTGAGCCAGGATCAAACTCTCCGTTGAAGTAAAACAAAAACAGACACAACCACAACCACCGGAAATAACGGCRGAAACAGCTGCACAAAATTTGAAACCAGCTAAAAACACCAGGCCCATCCACGGGGTGGACAAACCCAGCACAATCAACCAATTTAATAAAAAATCGGTATCAACAAACTTGGCACACTATTGAGTTCTCAAACAACAGACACANAGGCCCATCCACGGGGTGGACAAACCCAGCACAATCAACCAATTTAATAAAAAATCGGTATCAACAAACTTGGCACACTATTGAGTTCTCAAACAACAGACACATTCGAATATTCCCGGAAACAATTCAATAAATCGTTTATTCCGTATTTCTTCGCTGCGATGCTTCAATCTTATTTCATTCATATTCACTTTTGCAAATCCGGTTATTTTCCCGGAATTCACTCGGTGGAATGAATCCGCCCAGCAAAATGAGAAGCAATTTCTTCAGTTCCACGGCGTGCGCGGTAAGAATTGCTTCTCAGAAGTTGGGGGTTTGTCGCCACTCAGCGGCGGCGACTCAGAAAACAATACACGCCCTCCAGCAGCCGTGCAAATCGGCTGGGGAAGGGCGTGCATGCAGGACCCGATAGTGCTAGGGAACCAGCACTTCAACGGTGGCCAGGTTCTTCTTGCCCCGGCGCAGGAGCAGGTACTGGCCGTGCAGAAGTTCGGACTCGGAGATCACGGCTTCGGCATCAGAGACCTTCTCGTTGTTCACGTAGGCACCCCCCTCGCCCACTGTCCGGCGGGCGGCTGACTTGCTTTCCGAAAGACCGGACGCCACCAGCAGGTCAATAATCCCCATCCCATCCACTTGGACTGTGGTGGAAGGAAGCTCGGAGGTGGCCGCCTGCAGGGTCGCCTTGTCCAGTGCGGCCAGGTCGCCGTTCCCGAAAAGAGCGGCGGAAGCTGCAATGACCTTTTCCGTGGCGTCCACTCCGTGCACCAAGGAAGTCACTTCGAAAGCAAGCTTCCGCTGGCCTTCCCTGGCAAAGGGACGCTCGGCCACGGAAGCGGCGATCTCTTCAATTTCGGCCCGCGTCAGGAACGTGAACACCTTGAGCCGGTCCACCACGTCGGCATCCGCCGTGTTGAGCCAGAACTGGTAAAAGGCGTAGGGGCTGCACATGCCGGCGTCCAGCCAGATGGCATTGCCCTCGCTCTTGCCGAACTTGGTTCCGTCGGAGTTGGTGATCAAGGGCGTTCCCAGGGCGTGGACGCTCTTGCCCTCCACCTTGCGGATCAGTTCGGTACCGCTGGTGAGGTTGCCCCACTGGTCCGAGCCGCCGGTCTGCAGCACGCAGCCGTAGTCGCGGTAGAGCTGCAGGTAATCCATGCCCTGCAGGATCTGGTAGCTGAACTCCGTGTAGCTGATGCCCTCATCAGAGTTCAGGCGGGAGGCCACGGCGTCCTTGCGCAGCATGGTTCCCACCCTGAAGTGCTTGCCCACCTCGCGCAGGAAGTCGATGGCGCTCAGCGGAGCGGTCCAGTCCAGGTTGTTCACGATCCTCGCCGCGTTGTCACCCTCGAAGCTGAGGAAGCGGCTGACCTGGGCCTGAAGGTAGCCAACCCACTCTGCCACCGTGTCCTTGGTGTTCAAGGTACGCTCCGCCGTCGGACGGGGATCACCAATCATGCCCGTGGAGCCACCCACCAGGCCAAGCGGCTTGTGACCGGCCAGCTGAAGACGCCGCATGACCAGGAGCTGGACAAGGTTTCCCAGGTGCAGGCTGGGCGCGGTGGGGTCGAAGCCGCAATAGTACGTGACCGGCCCATTGGCGAGGAGCTTTTCCAGCTCTGCTTCGTCGGTGGAGACATGGACCAGCCCACGCCACTTCAGTTCCTGCCAAATGTTGGCGAAAGTGGGGTCGTTGCGCTGCGGTTCGAGGTTGTTCAGTTCTGGCACGCTTCCTAAGTTAGCAGTAACGCCCAACAGCGGGTCAGCCCGCGATCCCGGCGGGCACGGGTTGCGAGGCAATCAGCCGCAGGCGCTGCGTGGCACGGGTCATGGCCACGTACAGGTCCCCCACCTTGCCGTGCTCGTGGTTGAGCATGACGGACGGTTCCAGGACCACGACGCCGTCGAACTCCAGGCCCTTAGCCTCGCGCGGGCTGATCACCACGATGTCCTGTTCGTAGCTGCCCGCGCCGGTGCCGATCCGGCGCCCGTACACGGTACGCAGCGCTGCGGTGGCCTCGGGCAGGAGGTCACCGTCGGCAATCACGGCGAGCAGGCCGCCGTCGAGCGCCTTGATTTCTTCCGGGAGGACCTCCACCAGCTTGCTGACCACTGCCCCTTGCCCGACTTCGTCGATGACGGGTCCCCAGCGGCCCTCCCGTACTGCCTTGGGCGCGGACACCACCAGACCGGCGGCGTTGGCCATCCTGACGGCTGCTTCAGCAATCTGGGATGGCGTGCGGTAGTTGACGGTGAGCTCCTCCAGCTGCCAGCGGTCGCCGAACATCGGGGCCAGTGCCCCCTGCCACGAATTGGCTCCGGCCACGGAACTGGTCTGCGCGATGTCGCCCACAATGGTGAAGGACTTCAGCGGGCAGCGCCGGACCAGCAGCCGCCACTGCATGGGTGAGAGTTCCTGCGCTTCATCCACCACGATGTGCCCGAAGGCCCAGGTGCGGTCGCTCGTGGCGCGTTCGGCGGCCGTCTGCCGGGCTTCCTGCTCCCGGTTCTGCTCGGCCAGTTCCTCCGCGGACATCAGCGGGTCCACGCCGGCGGCTTCCATGTTGACCAGCGTCTGCTTGGCGTTGGCCAGGTCGCGGGCTCGGTCGTGCTCCTGCTGGGCCAGGCCGCGTCCGGCAGCCGGGTCCAGCTCGCCGAGAAGTTCGGCGGCCTCGTCCAGCAGCGGTACGTCGGATTCGGTCCAGGGGGCATCGGCTGGACGCTGCAGCAGTGCCCGCTCGGCCGGGGTCAGGTTGGGGGTGCAGAATTCCAGGATTTGCGGTTTGCTGAAGAGGTCTGAGATCAGCTTCTCGGGCGTCATGGGCATCCAGCACAGGTTCAGCGCGATCCGCACGTCCCGGGCAGTGCGGACATCCTCGGCAAGGTACGAGCGGTCCGCATTGTTGCCGAGGTTGCCGGCTTCGACGAGCTCCGTCATCTGTTCGGTCAGTTCGCGCAGCAGGATCTTCACGAACGTGACGCGTGCCTCGTTGTACGGCTTTCCGGTGGCACGGGCGCGTTCCCGGGCACGCCGGACCTGCCGGGGCGTCAATGTAAGCTTGCGGCCGTCCACCTCGAGGATCCGGTTCTGGGCAGGGACGCGCATGCGGTTGGACACGGCGTTGGCCACGATGGCCGCCATGTCCAGGCGGCCCTTGATGGCCGCCACGTCCGCGTCGGGTTCGGGAACGGCATTGATACCGGGCATCAGGCGGCCCAGGCTGGCCATGACAACGCCGGTCTCGCCGAGCGAGGGCAGCACCCGTTCGATGTATTTCATGAACGACGACGACGGCCCCACCAGCAGCACGCCTGCACTCTTGAGACGGTCACGGTGGGTGTACAGCAGGTAGGCGGCACGGTGCAGGGCCACGGCGGTCTTGCCGGTGCCCGGCCCGCCCTGGACCACGACGGCGCCGGAGATGGAGGACCGGATGATCCGGTCCTGTTCCGACTGGATGGTGCTGACGATGTCCGACATGCGGCCGGTCCGCTTGGAGTTCAGCGCAGCGAGCAGGGCGCCTTCGCCCTGCAGCGATTCGTCGTCCGTGAGCATGCCGGCGTCCAGGACGTCGTCCTCGATGGCCTTTACTTCGCGCCCCTGCAGGATCAGGTGCCGGCGGCGGCGTACGCCCTGCCGGTCGAAGGCTGTGGCCTGGTAGAAGTGGCCCGCCTCGGGTGCCCGCCAGTCCACCATCAGCCGCTGCAGGTCCTCCGTGGTGAGCCCAATGCGGCCAATGTACTGCGCCTCACCGGAGTCCAGGTCCAGCCGGCCGAAGACCAGCCGGTCATCCACCGCATCCAGCTGCGCCAGGCGGTCCTCATACAGTGCGGCGAACGCATCACGTTCGGAAACGTTCTGCATGGTGCCCACGGCTCCGGCGCGCCGGACCTGCGCCAGCTGGCGGCGCTTTTCCTCCCGGAGTTCCTCCAGCCGGGCATACAGGCCGGCTACATACTCCCGTTCGTGGGCCAATTCGGCGTCGTGCATTAACGTTCCCCTATCGCGAAAGACAGACCGTCCATTCTACAACCATTTCCGTTAACGCTTGTGAAACGTTGCAGCCGGTGACAGGCCTACCTGCTGCTTGCGGATCCGGGGCTTGGCGGCCTTGTATTTGGAGACGGTGGGATCGCCGGTGAGCCAGAACCGCCAGGCGTATTCCTCCGATCCCCCGGCCCCGGCCACGCCCACCCTCGGACCGGAACTGACGGGACCGCTGGTGCCGGACGGAAGTTCCACGCCAAAAGGCGGAGCCAGCGCGTCCCGGCCGCTGTCCGCCGTCGTCAATCCCAGGGCTTTGGCAAGGCGGGCCGGACCGCTGGCCAGGTCGGCGGGACTTTTCGACGTCGGACGGCGCCGTTGTGCCAGTTCAAGGCCATCCACCACCTCGCCGGCGCGCAGCAGCAGGGCGGACGCGACGCCGGCCGGGCCGCAGACGATGTTGGTGCAGTGGTGCATCCCGTAGGTGAAGTAGACGTAGAGGTGCCCGGCGGGACCGAACATCGGGGCGTTGCGCGGGGTTGGACCGCGGTAGGTATGTGAGCCGGGGTCCGGGTGCAGGGAATCCTCGGGCCCAAGATACGCCTCCACCTCGGTGAGCCGGATGGACACGGAGCCCTCCCGGGACTGGTGCGTCAGGACGGCCCCCAGCAGTTGCGGAGCAAGCTCCCGGGCATCCCCGGACAGGAAACTCCGAAGCTGCCCGGTGTCCGAAGTACTTTCGTTCATTGCTTGACCTTACCCAGATGGGGGCTGCTTCAGCTCCCCGCAAGGGGGCCGGGCAAAGGATTTGCGGCCCTCCACGGCCATGTCCGATTTCCGCTAGTACCGGCCGCGGCAGGCTGGCAGGATGGAGGAATGGACTTCTGGCAGCGCTACCGGGCAATCGATGCCCGCGACCCCCGGTTCGACGGCCAGTTCTTTACGGCCGTCCGCACCACGGGGATCTACTGCCGCCCCTCCTGCCCGGCCCGGACCCCCAAGGCGTCCAACGTGACGTTTTACGAGACGTCCGCCGCGGCACACGAGGCAGGCTACCGCGCCTGCAAACGCTGCCTGCCGGAGGCGGTACCGGGCACGCCGGCCTGGAACGTGCGCCAGGACGTTGCGGGCCGGGCGATGCGGCTGATCAACGACGGCGTGATCAACCGGGACGGGGTTGCCGGGCTGGCGTCCCGCCTGGGCTATTCGCCCCGCCAGCTCAACCGGATCCTGGGACATGAGCTCGGCGCCGGTCCCCTGTCGCTGGCCCGGGCTGCAAGGGCCCAGACCGCGCGGACGCTGCTGGTGTCCACCTCCATGAAGCTGGCCGACATCGCCTTCGCCGCCGGCTTCAGCAGCGTGAGGCAGTTCAACGACACCATCGCCGAGGTGTTCGACATGACCCCCACGGCCCTTCGCAATGCGGCTCCGGGCAGGTCGGCCCGGCACCCGGTGGCCGGCGGCGGCACGACAGCCCTGACCCTGGGACTGCCCTACCGCCCGCCGTTCGATCCGGGCATCTTCTCCTTCCTGGCCGTCCGCGCCCTCCCCGGGATAGAGGTGGGCACGCCCACCTCCTACGCACGGACCCTGCGGCTCCCCCACGGGGACGCGCGCTTCCGGGTGTCGTACGACGGCGGGGCGCGGGAAGGGCAGCTCACCCTCACCGTGGGCGCAGTGGACCTTCGCGACCTGCCGGCGCTGCTGAGCCGCGTGCGGCGGCTGTTCGACCTGGACGCAGACCCGGAAGCGATTGACGCCGCCCTCGCCGCAGATCCGCGGCTTGCTGCCGCCGTTGCCTCCGCTCCCGGAATGCGGCTGCCGGGGGCGCTGGACCCGCAGGAGCTGCTGGTCCGGGCCATGGTGGGCCAGCAGGTCACAGTTGCAGCGGCTCGGACCGCACTGACCCAGCTGTCCGCGGCCGGCAGCCCCAGCAGTACCGCCGGCGACGGCCTGGACAGGCTTTTCCCCACGCCGGCCCAGATAGCCGCATCAGAACATCTGCTGCGCGGGCCCAGGAGGCGGACCGAATCGCTGCTCGGTGCAGCATCAGCCATGGCCGCCGGAGAACTGGAGTTCGGTTATGGGGACGACCCCGCAAGCCTGGCCGCCAAACTGCTGCCCTTGCCGGGGGTGGGACCATGGACCGCAGGGTACGTCGCCATGCGGGTCCTGGGCGCCCCGGACGTCTTCCTGGCCAATGACGCGGCCGTGCGCAACGGGATCCGCGCACTCGACATTGGGGAGAGCACCCTCAGCCTTGACTTCCGGGAGACCAGCCCGTGGCGCTCCTACGCCACCATGCACCTGTGGCGCGCCGCGGCACAGCCTGCACTGACAACAACCGTTCCCGCGAAAGGGATGCCATGAAAGCGCAATTGATGCAGCTGTCCACCCCGGACGGAGCCTTCACCGTCCTTGCCCGCGATGGTGTGGTCCTCGCTTCGGGCTGGACGGCAGGCCTTGCGGAACTGACCGGACAGGTCCATCCCGCACTGCGGCCCGACGCCGTGGAGGAGGTGACGGACCTCGGCGGGATCTCAGCCGCCGTCGAAGCCTTCTACTCAGGCGATCCCATGCCAGCCATGGCAGTCCCGGTCCTGCAGCAGTCCGGCCCGTTCCGTGCCCACGCGTGGGATGTGCTGCGCCAGGTCAAACCCGGTTCACCGGTCACATACACCGAGTATGCGGCCCTGGCGGGAAACCCGCGTGCGGTACGGGCCGCGGCCAGCGCGTGTGCCTTCAATGCGGCGGCGTTGTTCGTGCCGTGCCACCGCGTGATCCGGACCGATGGCTCCCTGGGCGGCTTCCGCTGGGGCCTGCGCATCAAGGAGAGCCTGCTGGCCCGCGAGGCCGCCTAGTTCTACCGTGAGTGCAGTACTACTTCGGTTCCGGCAGCGCCGAGGGCCAGGGCAGCAGGGCGGGAAGGTCGGTGCCGTCCCCCGCGGCAGTGGCCCGGAGGCTGTCCAGTGACGGCTTCCGCCCCGCAAGCCAGGCGGCGATGTCCGTGACCATGCCGCTGACGACGACGGTGCTGCCGCCGGCGCCGAGGGCCAGCGGCGGAAGTGCCACTGGCTGCAGGACCAGCCGGGTTTCGGCCGGAACACGGGCGGCCAGGAAATCGAAGAGGTGCGAGCAGAATTCCCGGTTCCAGGTTTCGGGTCCCGTGCCGCTGTCCAGGTCCGCGGTGTGGATGACCAGCTCGCGCCAGAGCGCCAGGCCGGCATCGAAGATGACGCCGTCGCGGAACGCGATGCGCGTCTGCCACTCGTCCTCACCCAGCGAGTCGAAGGCAGCCAGTGCGCGCTGCAGCGCAGCGTCGACGTCCGCCCGGTGCTGCTCGAGGCTGTGCCCGGCGGCGAGGTCGATGGCGCGGTTGCGGGCTTCCACGCCGCCGTCGTAAAGCTCCACCGTTTCGCCGCGGCGGCCGTACTCCACCTGCCGGGCCAGGGCGTCGCAGATTCCTGCGATGTGCGCCAGAAGGTGGCCGCGGCTCCAGCCGGGAAGGGTGGACGGAGCGGTTTCACCGCCGTCGGGAATGCGGTCCAGCCCGGCGGTCAGGGCGTCGGCTGCCTTGTGCAGTTCAGCCAGGAGCACGGCAGGGGAAGGAGAGGTCATGCGGCCAGCCTAGCGGAGCAGCCGCTGAGCACGGCGCCTATTCCAACGGCGTTCCGTCCGGCCCCACACGGTGCCGGACGTGGTTGCCGTCGTTGCTGGCCTGCCAGAACTCAATCTCGACGGGCTGAAGGGCGTAGAGCTGCCAGTGTGGATTGTCGCTGCCGTCGGCCCGGGGCCGCTCGTGCCAATCCACGGCCGAGGCTTCCGCGGAGAGCACCGCCACGGTGCCGACAACCCGGACCTGTCGTCCCATGCCCGGCCAGTAGAAGTTCATGGCGGCACGTGGCTCGGCGGCCAGTTCCCGGCCCTTGCGGGAGGTGCGGGACGTGGCAAAGTGCCAGCCGTCGTCGTCAATGTTCTTCAGGATCAGCATCCGCGAGGACGGCTGCTTCCCTCCCCCGGATGCCGCGCCCACCGTGGCCAGGCTGAACGCGTGCGGCTGCAACTCCCCCGCGTCCAGCGCCTCGTCCAGCCACTGCTTGAAGAGCAGGGCGGGATCCTGCGGCGCGTTGGCGGGGTCAAAGCCGGGCAGGTCGGACGGAAAGTCGGGAAGGGTGCGAAGGAACTTGCGGAAGGTTTCGCTCATGTGCCCAGCCTAACGGCGCGTCAAGGGCCCACGACCCCCAACGCCCGCTCAGATATGGCAGGGAAATTGGCAACGCCCGCTCACTTTCTTAGGAAAAGTGAGCGGGCGTTGCCCCAAATGGTGCAGGACGTGAGCGGGCGTCCTAGCCGGCGTACTCCCGGACCTCCGCGAGCTCCGCTTCGAGCGCAACCAGCTGGCGTTCGACGGCGGCCGGTGCCGTGCCGCCCTGGGAGTTGCGGCTGTTGAGCGACCCCTCCGTGGACAGGACCGTGCGGACCTCGGGGGTGAGGTGCGCGGAGATGGCCGCGTACTCTTCGTCGGTAAGGTCCCACAGCTCCACGCCGCGGGATTCCGCCTGCTTGACGGCGGCACCGGAGAGTTCGTGCGCCTCGCGGAACGGGACGCCCTGGCGGACCAGCCATTCGGCGATGTCGGTTGCCAGCGCGAAGCCCTGGGGGGCCAGTGACTCCATCCGCTCGGTGTTGAACTTCAGCGTGGCGATCATGCCGGACACGGCCGGGAGCAGCAGCTCCAGGGTGTCGGCGGCGTCGAACACCGGCTCCTTGTCCTCCTGCAGGTCGCGGTTGTACGCCAGCGGGAGGCCCTTGAGCGTGGCCAGCAGCCCCGTCAGGTTGCCGATCAGGCGCCCCGCCTTGCCGCGGGCGAGTTCCGCCACGTCCGGGTTCTTCTTCTGCGGCATGATGGAGGACCCCGTGGAGTAGGAGTCGTGCAGCGTGACGAAGGAGAATTCCTTGGTGGCCCAGATGATGACTTCCTCCGAGATACGGGACAGGTCAACGCCGATCATGGAGCAGACCCACGCGAACTCGGCGAAGACGTCGCGGGACGCGGTGCCGTCGATCGAGTTGTGTACGGCGGAGTAGAACCCGAGGTCCGCAGCCACTGCTTCCGGGTCCAGGCCCAGTGAGGACCCCGCCAGGGCGCCAGACCCGTAGGGCGACACGCCTGCCCGCTTGTCCCAGTCCTGCAGCCGCTGCACGTCGCGCAGCAGCGCCCAGGCGTGGGCCAGCAGGTGGTGGCTGAGCAGGACCGGCTGGGCGTGCTGCAGGTGGGTGCGGCCCGGCATGGCAACAGCATGGTGGGCCTTGGCCTGCTCCACGAGCGCGTCCACCGTGGCCAGGACGCCGCGGGCGATGATCTTTGCATGGTCGCGCAGGAACATCCGGCCCAGGGTGGCCACCTGGTCGTTGCGCGACCGGCCGGCGCGGAGCTTGCCGCCCAGCTGGGCTCCGGCCCGTTCGATCAGCCCGCGTTCCAGCGACCCATGCACGTCCTCATCGGACTCGGCCGGCAGGTAGGCGCCTGAGGCCACGTCCTCGTCCAGCTGCGTCAACGCTGCGAGCATGCCTTCCAGCTCGGCGTCGTCCAGCAGCCCGGCCTTGTGCAGCACGCGGGCGTGCGCCTTGGACCCGGCAATGTCGTAGCGCGCCAGCCGCCAGTCGAAGTGCGTGGACTTGCTCAAGGCCGCGAGGGCGTCAGCGGGGCCGCCGGCGAACCGGCCGCCCCACAGCGCACCCGCATTTGTGGCTTCGGTCTTTTGCTCAGCCACAGGGGCTACTTCCCTGCGACCCGGATGTCGCGGCCCGAGGCAACCTTGGCGGACATGCCCCACAGCTCAATGAAGCCCTTGGCCTGGGACTGGTCGAAGGTGTCGCCGGTGTCGTAGGTGGCCAGCGAGAAGTCGTACAGCGACGTGTCGGAGCGGCGGCCGTTGACGATGGCCTGGCCGCCGTGCAGGGTCATGCGGATGTCGCCGGAGACGTACTTCTGGGTGTCCTCGATGAAGGCGTCCAGGGAGCGCTTGAGCGGGGAGAACCACTGGCCGTCGTAGACCAGCTCGGCCCAGCGCTGGCCAACGGTGGCCTTGAAGCGCGCCTGCTCGCGCTCAACCGTGATGTCTTCGAGGTGCTTGTGCGCGGTGATCAGCGCCATGGCGCCCGGAGCTTCGTAGATCTCACGGGACTTGATGCCCACCAGGCGGTCCTCGACGACGTCGATGCGGCCCACGCCCTGTGCACCGGCGCGGCGGTTGAGTTCCTTGATGGCCTGCAGCGGGGTGACCTTGACGCCGTCGATCGCTACCGGAACGCCGGCTTCGAAGGAGATGGTGACCTCATCCGGTGCCGGCGGGAACTCCGGGGTGGCGGTGTAGTCGTAGATGTCCTTGGTGGGCGCGTTCCAGATGTCCTCGAGGTAGCCCGTCTCCACGGCGCGTCCCCAGACGTTCTGGTCGATGGAGTACGGGTTCTTCTTGGTGGTCTCGATGGGCAGTCCCTTTTCCTCGGCGAAGGCGATGGCCTTGTCGCGGGTCAGGGCGAGGTCGCGGACCGGTGCGATGCACTTCAGGTCCGGGCCCAGGGTCTGGATGCCGACTTCAAAGCGGACCTGGTCGTTGCCCTTGCCCGTGCAGCCGTGGGCCACGGTGGTGGCGCCGAATTCGCGGGCGGCCTTCACCAGGTGCTTGACGATGACGGGGCGGGAGATGGCGGACACCAGCGGGTAGTGGCCCTGGTAGAGGGCGTTGGCCTTCAGCGTGGGCACGCAGTACTCGTTGGCGAACTCGTCCGACGCGTCGGCCACGTAGGCCTCCACGGCGCCGCAGCCCAGGGCGCGCTGGCGGATGGTTTCCAGCGATTCGCCACCCTGTCCGACGTCGACCGCCACGGCGATGACCTCGGCACCGGTGGCTTCACCGATCCAGCCGATGGCGACGGACGTGTCCAGGCCGCCGGAGTAGGCCAGCACAATGCGTTCAGTCACTTTAGATGCTCCTTGTTGGGATTGGTTGATTCGTTGTCTTCAAGCTTATTGCCCGGCTTCCTCAGCCATTTGCAGGAAGCGGGCTGCCAGGTCCGGGCCGCCCAGCGGGTCGCGGGAGACCAGCAGGACGGTGTCGTCACCGGCGATGGTGCCCAGGATGGACGGCATCACCGAATGGTCGATGGCCAGGGCCAGGAAGTTCGCAGCTCCCGGCGGGGTGCGGAGAACGGCGATGTTGGCGGAGGCTTCGGCGGTCACCAGCAGTTCGCTGCAGAGCCGGGCCAGCCGCGCGTCCAGGATTTCCTGGGTCACGCCGCTCTTGGCGGCCCGTTCGCCGCCTTCGCCGGGGACGGCGTAGACCAGGACGCCTTCCTTGCCGCGGACGCGGACAGCGCCCAGCTCCACCAGGTCGCGGGAGAGCGTGGCCTGAGTGACCTGTACGCCGTCGTCCGCGAGCAACGCCGCAAGCTCAGCCTGGGAACGCACTGACTGCCCGGTGAGGATGGCGGTGATGCGCGCCTGCCGGGCGGTCTTGGTGGCCGGGCTGGTGCCCGGAGTGGACGGCTGGGCGGACACTAGAACGTGCTCTCTCCGGTGCCTTCGACGGGGGAAAGGCCATCGACGAAGGCCAGGCCTGAGCGGTGCATCAGCCATGCCATCAGCGCCTTCTGGGCGTGCAGCCGGTTTTCCGCCTCGTCCCAGACGATGGACTGCGGGCCGTCGATGACGTCGGCGGAAATCTCGTAGCCCCGGTAGGCCGGGAGGCAGTGAAGCACGACGGCGTCATCCGCAGCGAGTGCCATGGCGTCCGAGTCGACGGAGTAGTCCCGGAAGAGCTGCATCCGGGCTTCCTTTTCGGCTTCCTGACCCATGGATACCCAGGTGTCGGTGGCGACGACGTCGGCACCCTTCAACGCTTCCTTGGCATCGGTGGTGATGAGGACTGAACCACCGGTTTCGGCCGCGCGTTCCTCTGCCGCCGCCACGATCTCCGCGGCCGGCAGGTAGCCCTCCGGCCCCGCAATGCGGACATGCATGCCGGCGGTGACCCCGGCCAGCAGGTAGGAGTTGGCCATGTTGTTGGCGGCGTCGCCCAGGTAGCTCATGGTGAGCCCCTTGAGGTTGCCCTTGTGTTCCTTCACGGCCAGCAGGTCGGCCAGGAGCTGGCACGGGTGGTAGTCATCGCACAGGGCGTTGATGACCGGAACCTTGGAGTTCTCCGCCATGGCTACCAGGCCGGCGTGCGGGCCGGTGCGCCACACAATGGTGGAGACCATCCGTTCGAGCACCTTGGCGGTGTCCTCCACGGACTCCTTGTGCCCGATCTGCGCCTCGCCGGGGTTGATGATCAGGGCGTTGCCACCCATGTCCGCAATGCCCGTGGCGAACGAGACACGGGTCCGGGTGGAGGTCTTGTCGAAGATCACGGCCACGGTCTTGCGGCCGCTGCCTTGCGCGGCGAATGGCTGGACGCTGTAGGGGGCAGCCTTCATTCGGGCGGCGAGCTCAAGGACTTCGGCCTGTTCGGCGGGGCTGAGGTCGGTGTCCTTGAGGAAGTGCCGGGTTGCGGTGGTCACTGGGCGTCCTTAGCGGTCTGGAGGATTGCCGGGAATGCGGCGAGGAAGGTGTCGGCCTGTGCCGTGGTGAGGATCAGCGGCGGTGCCAGGCGGATGGTGCGGGGGCCCGGGCTGTTAACGATGAACCCCGCATCGAGGGCGGCCTGCACCACGGCGGGGGCTACGTCCGCGTCCAGGTCGAACCCGATCAGCAGCCCTTCGCCCCGGACCTCGGTCACGCCCGGTATCGCGGCCAGCGCGGAGCGCAGGTGCTCCCCCACCGCCGTGGCGTTGGCCAGGACGTTCTGGCTTTCGAGGGCGTGGAGGGTGGCGAGGGCGGCTGCTGTGGCCACAGGGTTTCCGCCGAAAGTGGTGCCGTGCTGGCCGGCGGACAACAACGACGACGTCTGCTCACCCATGGTGATCAGGGCACCGATCGGGAAACCACCGCCCAGTCCCTTGGCCAACGTGATGGCGTCCGGGACAATCCCGGCGTCCTCGCTGGCGAGCCACTTGCCGGTCCGTCCGATTCCGGTCTGGACCTCGTCCAGGATCAGCAGGGCACCGGTCCTTGCGGTCACCTCCCGCGCAGCCTTCAGGTAGCCCGGCGGCAGCGGCCGGACACCGGCTTCACCCTGGATGGGTTCCAGGAACACGGCCGCCACGGTTTCGTCCACTGCTGCCTTGAGTGCTTCCACGTCCCCGAACGGGATGTGGACCACGCCGCCGGGCAGCGGCTCGAAGGGTGCCCGGTATGCTTCCTTGGCCGTGAGCGCCAGAGCTCCCATGGTCCGGCCGTGGAAGGCCCCCTCGAGGGCGATGATTTTGGTCCGCTTCACCGGACCCTCGCCGGTGTTGCGGCGGGCCAGCTTGAAGGCGGCCTCGTTGGCTTCCGTGCCGGAGTTGCTGAAGAACACCTTGGAGCCGGCGGGAGCGTGGGCCAGTTCCAGGAGTTTTTCGGCCAGTGCCACCTGGGTGGGGCTGGTGAAGAAGTTGGAGACGTGGCCCAGGGTGGCCAGTTGGCTGGCAATCACTGATGTCACGAAGGGGTGCGCGTGGCCCAGGGCGTTCACGGCAATGCCGCCCAGCAGGTCGAGGTATTCCTTGCCGTCGGCGTCCCACACCAGGCAGCCTGCACCGCGGACCAGGACGCGCTGGGGCGTGCCGAAGACGTTCATGAGGGAGCTGGAGTAGCGGGAAAGCCACTCGGAGCCCGCGTGGCCGGTAGTCTCCACCAGCTCGGTCACTGATGATTTTTCCATCGTGTTCATCCGTTGATCTCCTCGTCCGGGACTACCTGGGTGCCGATGCCCGCCGTCGTAAATGTTTCAAGAAGCATGGAGTGGGCCAGGCGGCCGTCCACGATGTGTGCCCGTTCAACGCCCTCGTCAACGGCCTTGAGGCAGGCAGCCATCTTGGGGATCATTCCTGATTCGAGCCTGGGCAGCATCTGCCGCAGCTCCGAGGCGGTGAGGGATGAGATCAACGAGGACTTGTCCGGCCAGTTGGCGTAGAGGCCCTCGATGTCAGTCAGGATCACCAGCTTGGAGGCGCCCAGCGCCGAGGCGACGGCGGCCGCTGCAGTGTCCGCATTGACGTTCAGGACCTGGCCGGTGGGCTGGAAACGGGCAGTACCCGCCACGCCCTCTCCGCCGTCGACAATTTCCGGGGCCACCGTGGAGATCACCGGAATGCGCCCCGCGTCGAGGATGTCAACGATGCCGGCGGGGTCCACGCCCACCACCTCACCCACCAGCCCGAGGTCAACCTCTTCGCCGTCCACCACGGTGCCTGTGCGCACGGCGCGAAGCAGTCCGCCGTCTTCGCCGGACATGCCGACGGCGTAGGGCCCGTGGGAGTTGATCAGGCCCACCAGTTCGCGTCCCACCTGGCCGGTGAGGACCATGCGGACCACGTCCATGGCTTCGGGGGTGGTGACGCGGAGGCCGCCCTTGAACTCGGATTCAATGCCCAGCCGGCCCAGCATGGAGTTGATCTGTGGGCCGCCGCCGTGGACCACCACGGGGTGGATGCCTACGTGGTGGAGGAAGACGATGTCTTCGGCGAAGGCGCGGCGCAGTTCGTCGTTGACCATGGCGTTGCCGCCGTACTTGACCACCATGGTGGTTCCGGCGAACCGCTGGATCCAGGGCAGCGCCTCGATCAGGGTTGCCGCCTTGTCCTGGGCGGCGGACATGCTGGTGGTTTCACGCGTCTGGGTGTTCATGTTGTCACTTTCCACAGCGGTTTATCCCTTGTGCGGGCAATGGCTGGCGGAGCCCCTAGCTGGAGTAGGCGCTGTTCTCGTGCACGTAGTCGTGGGTGAGGTCATTGGTCCAGATGGTGGCTTCGGCGTCGCCTGCCTGCAGGTCGATCTCCACCAGCACCTCGCGCGGCTCCAGGTCCACCAGGCTCCGGTCGTCCCCGATGCTGCCGTTGCGGCAGATCTGGACGCCGTTCATGGCCACGTTGAGCTTGTCCGGTTCGAAGGCGGCGTCCGTGGTGCCGACGGCGGAGAGCACGCGGCCCCAGTTGGGGTCCTTGCCGAAGATGGCGGCCTTGAAGAGGTTGGAGCGGGCCACCGAACGGCTGACCGTTTCGGCGTCGGCTTCGCTGGCGGCGTTGAAGGTGCGGATGGCGATGTCGTGGCTGGCACCTTCAGCATCGGCGATCAGCTTCCGGGCCAGCTCGGCGCAGACCTGGGTCAGGCCCTCGCCGAACGCTTCGGCGGAGGGAACGGCACCGGCGGCGCCGGAAGCCAGGAGGACCACCGTGTCGTTGGTGGACATGCAGCCGTCGGAGTCGGCGCGGTCGAAGGTGACGCGCGTGGCATCGCGGAGGACGACGTCGAGCAGTTCCGGCTGCACCATGGCATCCGTGGTGAGCACCACCAGCATGGTGGCCAGGCCGGGTGCCAGCATGCCGGCCCCCTTGGCGATCCCGCCGATAGTGAATTCCTGGCCGTCGGAGTCGGTGCCGATGAAGAGGGCTGACTTCGGCACGCTGTCGGTGGTCATGATGGCGGTGCCGGCGGCCGGGCCGCCGTCGGCACTGAGCTCTGCAGCAGCAGCCTCAACGCCGGGCAGGATCTTGTCCATGGGCAGCTGCTCGCCGATCAGGCCCGTGGAGCAGACAAAGACGTCGGTGGCCGAGATGCCCAGCACCTCGGCCACTTTCTCGGCGGTGCTGTGGGTGTTCTGGAAGCCGGTGGGACCGGTGCAGGCGTTGGCTCCGCCGGAATTGAGGATGACGGCATCCACGCGGCCGTCGGAGACCACCTGACGGGACCAGTGCACGGGGGCTGCCGCCACGCGGTTGCTGGTGAAGACGGCGGCGGCCGCCCTGGATGGGCCGTCATTGACGACCAGGGCGAGGTCCGGGTTCCCGGAGGCCTTGAGTCCGGCAGTGACGCCGGCTGCCCGGAATCCCTGGGGTGCGGTGATGGTCACGGGGCTACTCCCTGGAGGTTGAGGCCGGCGGTTTCGGGCAGGCCGAGTGCAATGTTCATGGACTGCACAGCGCCGCCGGCCGTGCCCTTGGTGAGGTTGTCAATCACGCAGGTGACGATGACCCGTCCCGCGTGCGCGTCGAAGGCCAGCTGCATGGCGGCATGGTTGGAGCCCTGGACGGACTTGGTCGCTGGCCACTGGCCCTCGGACAGCAGGTGGACGAACGGCTCGTCGTCGTATGCTTCGGTCCATGCCTGGCGAAGCTGGGCTGCGGTGGTGCCGGCCTTGACCTTGGCGGTGGCGGTGGTCAGGATGCCGCGGCTCATGGGAGCAAGGGTGGGAGTGAAGGAAACGCTGACTTTTTCCCCGGCTGCGTTGGAGAGGCCCTGCTCGATCTCGGGGGTATGCCGGTGTCCGCCACCCACGCCGTAGGGGCTCATCGAACCCATGACTTCGGAGCCGATCAGGTTGACCTTGGCGGCCTTGCCAGCGCCCGAGGTGCCGGAGGCCGAAACGATCACCACGTCATTTGGCTCGAGCAGGTTCGCCGCGAAGCCGGGGGTCAGCGCCAGGAGGGCCGAGGTTGGGTAGCAGCCGGGAACGGCGATGCGCTTGGCGCCCTTGAGGGCTTCACGCTGCCCGGGCAGCTCCGGAAGTCCGTAGGGCCAGGTGCCGGCATGGGGCGAGCCGTAGAACTTCTCCCACGCGGCGGGGTCCTCGAGGCGGTGGTCCGCGCCGGCGTCAATGACAACTGTCCCTTCGGGAAGCTGGGCGGCGATTTCGGCCGAGGCTCCGTGCGGCAGCGCCAGGAAGACGACGTCATGGCCGGAGAGGTTCTCTACCGTGGTGTCTTCGAGGATGCGGCTGGCCAGCCCATGCAGGTGCGGCTGCAGTTCGCCGAGGCGGGAACCGGCGTTGCTGTGGGCTGTGATGGCACCGATGGTCACACCGGGATGTCCGGCGAGAAGGCGAAGGACCTCTCCCCCGGCGTAGCCGCTGGCTCCCGAAACCGCAACAGAAATAGTCATGCTCCGACTATACAGCAATAGTTATGCACTGGTATCGATATTTATGCATAGCGGGCGACCGCCCGAAAGGTGGGCGGCACTTGTCCTGCCGGCGGGCGGTGTCCCTAGGATGGGTCTCGGCGGCCGGGCAGCAGATGCGCCCGGGAAAGGAGAGCAATGACGCATGCAATCGTCGCACGGCAGGCAGGGGGACCGGAAGTCCTCGAGTACACCGAGATTGAGCGGCCGGTTCCGGGCCCGGGCCAGGTGCTCTTCAAAGTGGGGGCGGCGGGCGTCAATTTCATCGACACCTATAAGCGCAGCGGGACCTACAAAGTCCAGTACCCCTTCACCCCCGGCACGGAAGCCGCGGGCACTGTCGAAGCAGTGGGCGAAGGTGTTACCGGCTTCTCGGTGGGCGACCTGGTTGCGACGGCAGAGGGCTTCAACTGCTACGCCGACTATGCCTTGGTGGATGAGGACGCCGCACTGCCGGTACCCAAGGGCCTGGACGTCTTCACGGCTGCAGCCCTCCCCCTGCAGGGAATCACGGCCCACTACCTGATAAATTCGACCTTCAAGGTGGAGCGCGGCCACAAGGTCCTGCTGCACGCCGGAGCCGGCGGCGTGGGGCTGCTCCTGATCCAGTTGCTTAAAGCCCGGGGCGCGGAGGTTCTCACGACGGTCTCCACGGATGAAAAAGAGCAGTTGGCGTCCGACGCCGGCGCGGACCACGTGCTGCGCTACGACGGCTTTGCGGAGCGGGTCAGGGATATCACCAGCGGGACCGGCGTTGACGTCGTCTACGACGGCGTCGGAAAGGACACCTTCGATGGTTCGCTGGCGGCATTGCGGATCCGGGGCATGCTGGTGCTGTTCGGCGCCGCGTCCGGCCCGGTCTCGCCGGTTGACCCGCAGCGCCTCAACTCCGGGGGATCTCTGTTCCTCACCCGTCCCACCATGGGCCACTATTTGCGGGACGCTGTTGAACGGCGCTGGCGCTCGGACGGGATCTTTGCCGCCGCGACTGACGGCAGCCTCAAGGTACGGATCGGTGCCCGCTACCCCTTGAGCCAGGCAGCGCAGGCACACCGCGACCTCGAGGGCCGGAAGACCACGGGCAAGGTCCTCCTGGTCCCCTGATATCTGGTCCCCCTGGCCCTGGGAGGGTGGAACAGGGCTTTCGGCCCACCCCAAAGGCAGCCCCAGGGTGGGACACTCGGCCAATGATGCATCAGCGAAGCCTGCGCCGACTTCCTGCAGCCGGAACACTTATCTGTGTTCCGGCCTGCTGGTTTGCGTTCCGGCGTCTCCAACTGCGCTGGGGTGCAACCCCGGAGGAGGCGGGCGGGAAACTGCCCGGTGACGATCTGATCGCTGTCGCGGGCCTGCAGGCAACGCGGTCGGTCACCGTCAATGCCCCGGCTGAACGGGTGTGGCCCTGGCTGGTGCAGATGGGCCAGCGCCGAGGGTGACTCTACAGCTACGATTTCCTGGAAAACCTCGCAGGCCTGGACATCCACAGCGCGGACCGCATCCATCCTGAGTGGCAGGACATCAAAGTGGGGGACCCTGTCCATCTGGCACCCACGGACTCCTCGAATCTGGAGGTGGCGCTCCTTGAACCGGAAAGAGCGCTCGTCCTGCGGATCCCCCCGGTTCCAGCGCCCGGCCCCTTCGACTTCACCTGGGCCTTCATCCTCCAACCCAAGTCAAACGACACCACCCGACTCGTTGTCCGTGAGCGGTACGCCTACCGGCAATGGTGGGCACGGTTCCTGGTCGAGACCGTGGAAGTCGCCAGCTTCGTCATGTCCCTGCGCATGCTCCACGGAATCACGAGCCGGGCCGAGGGTCTCATTTAAAGGAAGAGGCCGCAGACCGCAGCCATCCCGGGGTTTCTGCGCCATCAGCATGTTCGAACAGCTGGCGCCGTAACGAAGAAGTCCCCGCACCCATTCAGTGGGTGCGGGGACTTCTTTCGTTCGGGGGGTGTCCTGCTTACCGCTGGACGGCTCCGAAGCGTTCTGCGGCCAACGCAACTGCCTGCTCACGTGCAGCCGAGGCTTCGTCTGCGGTGAGAGTGCGGTCGGCTGCCCGGAACCGGAGGCCGAAGGCCAGCGACTTCTTGCCTTCCTCGATGCCCTTGCCCGCGTAGACGTCGAACAGCGCCACGTCCTCCAGCAGCTCGCCGGCACCTTCACGCAGCGCGTCAAGGACCTCATCCGCGGGCACGTCGGCAGGAACAACGAGGGCAACGTCCTGGGTGGCTACCGGGTACGTGGAGATGTGGCGGGCCACGATCACGTCCGGCGCGGCCTCAAACAGGGCGTCGGCGTCGAGCTCGAGTGCCACCGAACGGGCGGGCATGTCCGAGGCTGCCAGCAGCTTGGGGTGCAGCTCGCCCGCGTATCCCACGGTCTCCCCCGTCCGCAGCGCCAGGCGGGCGGTGCGGCCGGGATGGAACGCCTGGTGGCTGCCCTGGCCGACCACCAGGTCGATGCCGAGGACATCACCCGCGAGCCGGGCTACATCCAATGCATCCGCCCAGTCCCACTGCCGGGGGGTGTGCCCCGCGGCGGCCGGGGAATCGTGGCCAGTAAGGACGGCGGCCACGTGGAACGGCTGGTCCGGGACGCCGTCGTAGAGTGCATCGAGCACCTCGGCGTCAGGCTTGGCGCCCAGCGGCGGGATGGATTCGGTACCCACCTTCCCAGCGGGCAGGAACACCAGGCCGGACTCGAAGAGTGCCAGATCCCGGAAGCCCCGCGAGTGGTTCCGCTTGGCCACCTCGATGAGCCCGGGCAGGATGGAGGTGCGCAGGTAGCCCTGTTCCTCACTGATCGGGTTGGCGAGCTTGACCGCGCTTCGCGCCGCACCCTGTTCAGCAACGCCAAAGGTGTCGTTCGCGGCCTTGGACACGAACGGGTAGGACAGCACCTCGGTGAGCCCGGCATCGGCCAGGGACTGGATCAGTCGCCGGCGCTGCTCCTGGACCCGGGTAAGTCCGCGGCCCGGAGGAGCCACCGGCAGGGTGGCGGGAATTTTGTCGTAGCCCACCAGCCGCGCGATTTCCTCGGTCAGGTCTTCCTTGGTCTCCAGGTCGCTGCGCCATGTGGGCGGCGTGACGTTCCAGCCGCCGTCGTTCTTTTCCACGACGGCACCCAGGTCCTCAAGCGAGGTGACGATCTGCTCTTCGGTGAAGTCGATGCCGATGCGCGCCGCGGCGAAGCGGGCGGGCAGTTCGATGGTGATGGTCTCCGGCGCCGTGCCCACGTCGGTCCCGGCGTCGTCGGCGGTGCCGCCGGCGAGTTCCACCAGGAGGTCGACCACGCGCTGGGCGGCGATGCCCGCCACCTGCCAGTCAACCCCGCGTTCGAAACGCTTGGACGCCTCGGACGGCAGCTTGTGCCGGCGCCGCGACCGCCCAATGGACACCTCGTCGAAGTGTGCAGCTTCCACCAGGACGTTCGACGTCGAGTCGCTCACCTCGGTGGCCGCGCCGCCCATGACACCGGCAATGCCGATGGCGCCGGAGTCATCGGTGATGAGCAGGTCCTCGGCGTCAAGAGTGCGTTCCTTGCCGTCCAGGGTGGTGATCTTCTCGCCCGCCGAGGCACGCCGCACCACGATGTCGCCGGACAGCTTGTCCTGGTCGTAGCAGTGCGTGGGCTGGCCCAGCTCCAGCATGACGTAGTTGGAGATGTCCACGGGCAGCGAGATGGAGCGGATGCCTGCCAGCCGGAGCCGGGACACCATCCATGGCGGGGTGGGCCTGGTGGCATCGACGCCGCGCACGGTGCGTGCGACGAAGCGGTCGCAGCCGGGCTTGCCGTAGATGGGGGCGTCGTCGTTGAGCTTGACGCCGTAGCCGCCGGACAGCCCTGCCGGGGCGTTGACCTTCCCGGCGGGGTCGGTGAAGGCGGTGCCGGTGGCGTGCGCGTACTCGCGGGCCACCCCCCGGATGGAGAAGGCGTAGCCGCGGTCCGGGGTGACGTTGATTTCCGCTGCCTCGTCATAGAGGTCCAGGAGCTCCATGGCGTCGGTGCCCACTTCCGGGTCAAGCCCGATGCGGGACAGCACCAGGATGCCGTCGTGGTCCTCGCCGATGCCCAGTTCACGGACCGAGGCGATCATGCCGGCCGACAGGTGGCCGTAGGTCTTGCGGGCCGCGATGCGGAAGTCGCCGGGCAGCACGGCGCCCGGAAGCGTGACCACCACCTTGTCGCCCTCCACGAAGTTGTGGGCGCCGCAGATGATGCCCTGGACACCGGAGGGGTCAATCCCGTCTCCGGTGAGGGTCTGCTCCTGTCCCTCGGGGACGACGCGGACCTGGCACCAGTTGATGGTCTTGCCATTGGTCTGCGGCTCCTTGACCAGGCTCAGGACCTGCCCCACCACGATGGGGCCCTTCAGGGTGTCCGTGGGACGGTGGACTGCTTCTTCCTCGAAGCCGACCTTGACCAGCTCGGCCATGACATCTTCGGCCGATGCATCGGCCGGTACCGCCGCGAATTCACGCAGCCAGGAAAGTGGGATACGCACTGTTAGATCTCCATCCCGAAGTGCTCGCTGAACCGTACATCGCCTTCGATCATGTCGCGCATGTCCCCCACCTCGTTGCGGAACATGAGGGTGCGCTCGATGCCCATGCCGAAGGCAAAACCTGAATAGACATCCGGGTCGATGCCGGTGGCGCGCAGGACGTTGGGGTTGACCATGCCGCAGCCGCCCCACTCGATCCATGCCGGGCCGCCCTTGGCACCGGGGTGGAAGATGTCCAGCTCGGCTGACGGCTCGGTGAACGGGAAGTAGTTGGGGCGCAGCCGGATCTGGGCTTCGTCGCCGAACATCTGGCGGGCGAAGTGTTCCAGGGTGCCGCGCAGGTCCGCCATGGACAGGTTCCTGTCGATGGCCAGGCCTTCGAACTGGTGGAACACCGGGGTGTGGGTGGCGTCCAGTTCATCGGTGCGGAACACCTTGCCGGGGCACAGCACGTAGATGGGCACCTCGCGCTCCAGCATGGACCGGACCTGCACCGGCGAGGTGTGGGTGCGCATCAGCAAGTGGGCCTCGGGCGGTTCCACGAAGAAGGTGTCCTGCATTTCACGGGCCGGGTGGTCCGGCTTGAAGTTCAGGGCGTCGAAGTTGAACCACTCCGATTCCACCTCGGGGCCTTCGGCAATTTCCCATCCCATGCCCACGAAGATGTCCGCCACGCGGTCCTGCAGGGTGGAGAGGGGGTGACGGGCACCGGCGCGGCGGCGACGCGGCGCTGCGGTGACGTCCACAGTCTCCTCGACCAGGATCCTGGCGTCGTTTTCAGCCTCCAGAACCGCGGTACGGTCGGCGAGCGCCTTGTTGACCCGGCCTCGGGAGGCGCCCATCAGCTTTCCGGCGACCGCTTTCTGGTCTTTCGGCAGTTTGCCGATTTCCCGGTTGGCAAGGCTCAGCGGGGACTTCTCGCCGCTGTGGGCAAGGCGCACCGCCTTCAGTTCGTCAAGGGTGGCCGCACCGGCGATGGCGGTGATGGCCTGGTCTACAGCGGCGTTGATGGCGGCCTCATCCGTGGGGTTCGGGATGGCACCGCCCGGCAAAGTTTCAGTCATCTACTGTTCTTAGCTACGAGTCGTGGCTGCCGGCGGCCGGGCAGCCGTTGGCGGTTTCCCGCCCGGCGCGTCCGTCGCCGGCAGGTCATGGATGAATGCGCTGAACGTCAGGTGCATTCAATGACCAGGTCAGGGCTCGCCGGCAGGACCGGCGGCCACTGCCCTCCAGTCTAGTTGAACCCTCCGGTTACCATGGCCTCATGACTTTGCGGCAGCGCGCGGGTGCCTTTCACGGCCCGACGACGGCCCAGCGGCTGAGGCGGGCAGCGAACCTCCTGAACGGGAGCACCCTGGCCGGACTCGCCGTCGCCCTCGCCGCCCGGACCCGCATCAGCCGGGGGCCGCGCGGACTGATCATCGCCGCGGGCTACCGATGGCGGCTGCCGTTCGCGCACGCCTACACCCTGGGCAACGTGGTGCTGTGCCGCAGCACGGCCGCGGAACTGCTGTCCCGGCCGGTACTCCTGGGGCACGAGGAAAGGCACAGCACCCAGTACGCGTGGTGCCTGGGATTGCCTTTCATCCCGCTGTACCTTGCAGCCGCGGGCTGGTCGGTGCTGCGTACCGGAAATCCGGGAACGGGCAACATCTTTGAACGCCGGGCAGGGCTGGCGGCCGGCGGCTACCCGCTCACGGCGGGAAGGCGACGGTGATGGGACAGGAACCCGGCGTGAACGGGGATGCGCGGACAGTCACCGTCACGGGTACGGGATGGGCGGAAGCGGCCCCTGACCTGATGCTGGTTTCGGTGGGAGTAGAGTGCCGCGCCGAATCGGTGGAGGGTGCATATGCGGCGGCTGCAGAGGGACTGGCCGCGGTGGGCTCGGTCCTCCGCAGCCGCGGCGTTGCCCCGGCCGATATCCGCTCGACGGGTTTATCCCTCCGCGCCGACCTCGCCTGGCGGGACGGCGAAGGCCAGAAACTCGTGGGGTACGTAGCGGCAGGCACCCTTTCGGTTCGCCGGAGCATCCGCCATCATTTCCGAAGCCGTTCGCGCCGGCGGGGATGCTGTGCGGCTGAACAACCTGCAGTTGGTCCTCTCTGACGACGCCGCGGTCCGCGCAGAGGCCAGGGAAGCGGCCTGGCATGAGGCACTCCGCACCGCCACGCAGTACGCCTCGCTGGCCTCCGCCACCCTGGGCCGGGTGCTGTCCGTGACTGAACGGCCGCCCGCAGCAGGACCGGTTCCACTTGCCGGCATGCAGCGGACGTCCGCGTCGGAGGGCGTGGCAGTCGAGCCGGGCACCAACCGGGTGGAGGCTGCTGTCACTGCCACGTGGGCACTGGACCAATAGCCTTTTCAGCGGGCACGGCCTGCTGCGCGGCGCCTTGACTTCCATTCGAACATGTTTTCGAATAGAGCCATGAGATGGGAAGCGCAGGCACTGGTGCCCAATCCACCGGACACCGCAGCCGGGGCAGCTCCGGCGCTGCTTCCGCTGGCGGGACTGGTCCGCTCCGTCACCACCCCTGAGTTCGCCGGCATCACGTTCCATGAGGTCACCGCAAAGTCGGCCCTCAACAGGGTTCCGGCGGGGTCAAAGATGCCGTTCGAATGGACCGTGAATCCCTACCGCGGCTGCAGCCATGCCTGCGTTTACTGCTTCGCCCGGAAGACGCACACGTACCTGGATTTCGACGCCGGCATGGACTTTGACAGCCAGGTGGTGGTCAAGGTGAACGTCGCCGAGGTCCTCCGCAAGGAACTGAACAAGCCTTCCTGGGGACGCCATCAGGTGGCACTGGGCACCAACACCGATCCCTACCAGCGGGCCGAGGGCCGGTACCGGCTCATGCCCGGCATCATTGCCGCATTGGCGGAGTCCGGCACTCCCCTGTCCATCCTCACCAAGGGAACCCTGCTGGCCCGGGACATTCCGCTGCTCAAGAGGGCAGCCACGCAGGTGCCCGTGGGGCTGGGCATCTCCCTGGCCATGACGGACGAAGCCTTGTCGGAGGCCATCGAGCCCGGCACGCCTGGACCCAGGGCCCGGCTCAAACTCGTCTCCCGCCTGCGTGAGGCTGGACTTCCCTGCGGTGTCATGGCCATGCCCATCCTGCCGTGGTTGTCCGACAGTGACGAAGCCCTGGATGCGCTGTTCGGTTCGCTGGCGGCAGCCGGGGCAACCGGAGTGAGTGCGGGCGCCCTGTATCTGAAGCCGGGCACCAGGGAATGGTTCATGAAATGGATCGCCACCCACCACCCCGAACTCGCAGGCCGATACCGGCGGCTGTACGGGACAGGTTCCTACGCCTCCAAGGAGTACCGCACCTGGCTGGCCGGGAAGGTCAGGTATTTCAAGGCCCGGCACGGCTTCTCACATTCGGCCGGTTTCAGCCACCGGAACTTGGAGGACCCCAGGGTGGAGGAAGCGGAATATCCCGCCGGGATCATTCCCACGGCGGTACCCGGCGCCTCAGCTGGCCATCCTTCGGCGCCAGTCTTGGCGGCATCCCGGGATGGTGTGCAGGAATCGTTGTTCTAACCGGCCGTCATCCGGGCCGTCCTGATGTCTCAGGCCCTAGTCCTGCCCGGGGCCTCCGCCAGGAGCGCATCGGAAACCACGGGATCAGAACCCTGGGCAACAGAATCCAGCAGCGCGTGGACAATCGGATAATCGGCAGGGATCCACGGCAGGCCAAGAACTGCCTCCCGGTCCCCCAGGTCAACCCAGCGCAGTTCATCATGGTCCTCCAGCGGCATGGGTTCGCCGCGGGCCACTTCGGCGAACCAGACCCTCATGCTGGCCCGTTCATTGAGGGGCCAGCCGCCGGGTGTTTCCGCGGGCAGCTCTGAACCAAGGTGCACCCCGATGCCGAGTTCCTCAGCCAATTCCCGTACCAGCGCCGTCTCGGGTTCCTCACCGGGTTCCACCTTGCCGCCCGGGAACTCCCATAGCCCCGCCAGGTGCTCCGGCGCACTTCGCCGGGCCACCAGCAGCGCCGCCGGATTGGCCAGCCGGTCCACCACAGCTCCGCCCACAACCTGAATCAGTCCAGTCACCGGCTCATTCTATGGGCCACAATGGAGTGTCCGGGAACAGCAGTCCCGCCGGGGAGTCATCTCCCGCGGGAATAGGTCCTGCCCAGTATGGGTTTGCCACACCGTCCGGACCGTCCTGCCCCACCGCCGTGGCATCCGCCCTTACGATCCACGTTTCGAGAAGCAGGCATATGAGCAGCGTTCTTTCCCCGTCCACGGCTACCCGCACCAAGACACCCAACACCGGCATGGCCATCTTTGCCCTGGCCATGGGCGGGGTGGGCATCGGTGTCACCGAATTCACCATGATGGGCCTGCTGAAGGAAGTTGAGGAGGGCCTGGGGATCAGCACCCCTGAAGCCGGGCACCTCATCTCCGCCTATGCGCTGGGGGTGGTGGTGGGAGCTCCCCTCCTGGCCGCCGTCGGCGCCAAACTCCCCCGCAAGAAACTCGCGCTGGGGCTGCTGCTGTTCTTTACCGTGGCAAACCTTTCCTCATTCATTGCGCCCGACTACGGTTTAATGCTGGTGTCCCGCTTTGCCGCCGGCCTGCCGCACGGCGCGTTTTTCGGAGTGGCAGCCGTCATCGCCGCCTCCCTTGTTCCGCCGACAAGGCGGGGATGGGCCATCTCGATGGTCATGGCCGGACTCAGCGTCTCCAACGTCGTGGGAGTACCGGCCGCCACGTGGCTGGGCCAGACTTACGGCTGGCGCCTGCTGTTCGTCCTGGTCGGTGCCATCGGCCTGCTGGCGCTGGCCATGGTGTGGAAATTCGTCCCCTTCCAGCACGCGCACCCGGACGCGAGCATCAGACGCGAACTCGGCGCCCTCAAACGGCTCCAGGTATGGCTGGCCCTCCTGGTGGGCATCGTGGGTTTCGGCGGCTTTTTCGCCACCTACACCTATATCGCCCACACCATGACGGCCGTGGCCGGCATCCCGTCCACCCTGATCCCCCTGGTGGTGGCGCTCTACGGGCTTGGCATGGTGGCCGGGAACATCGTCGGCGGCAGGCTCGCCGACAAATCCGTCATGGGCACCCTGTACCGGGTCCTCCCGGCCATCGCCGCGGCCCTGGTGGTTTACGCAGTCGCCGCGCACTGGCCCTGGAGCGCCATGGTCATGGTCTTTGTGGTGGGAGCTTCCGGCTCGATGCTCATCCCTGCCCTGCAAACCCGGCTGCTTGACGCCTCACCGGATGCCCCGTCGCTGGCCTCCTCCCTCAACCACGCCGCGCTGAACGTGGCCAACGCACTGGGCGCCTTCCTCGGCGGCCTTGTCATCGCCCTCGGCTGGGGCTTCGTCGCCCCGGCCCTGGTCGGGGCTGTCCTCGCCGTCCTTGGTTTCGGCGTCGCCCTCCTCAGCGGCCTGCTCGAGCGCAAAAGGCCGCTGGCCGCCTGACCCCTTCCCGGTGCGTCCAAACGCGGGGAAGCAGGCGGTCCGCCGGGTCCTAACGATGCCGCAACGCCGCCCCTGGAGCTACTGACTTTGAGGGGGGCTTATGTTAGCTTGAGCCTCATCGGGACTATTAATCCCGGTCACAATAAGGAGGAGACATGGGTTTTCTTGCTTGGATTATTTTGGGCCTCATAGTCGGGGCCATCGTTAAGGCCGTTATGCCCGGACGGGTCGGCGGCGGCTGGGTCACCAGCCTCATCCTCGGTGTCGTTGGCGCCATTGTTGGCGGCTGGATTGGCAGCCTGCTGTTCAACAAGGGCGATCTTGCTTTCTTCGACCTCGGCACCTGGATTCTCGCTATCGTCGGTGGCCTGGTTGTCGCCGGCATCTACGGAGCAGTCGTTGGACGCGGACGGACCAGCCGCGCACCATAACCGCTCTGTCTACAACTACCCGATGGGCCCCGGACTTCCGGGGCCTTTTCTTTGGGCCCGGTCGTCGTGCCCCGGGCCCCTGCCCCGGACGCCATGCCCCGGACGCTGTGCCCGGAAGCCTCCGGGAGGAGCGGGTCCTTGACCAAGGCTCCTGCCGCCGTCGTGCGTCCTTATGTTGCTGCTTCCGGTTCCATCGGAGCCTGGACCCGGCGCTGGGAGCGGGCGCTGGCGTAGAGGCACACCGTGGCCGCGGTCCCCAGGTTGAGGCTTTCGGCGGCACCGTAGACGGGGACAGCCACCCGGTGGTCCGCCAGTTCCAGTTCCTCTGCGGACAGTCCCTGCGCCTCGTTGCCGAAAAACCACGCGGTAGGCGCGGCGAGATCGTAGACGGAGTCCGGCCCGGTACCGGTGAGCCTGCGCCGGGCGTTCTCGTCCTGCAGGACATCAAGGTCCAGCTGTCCGTAGCCGTCAGCGGCGAGGATGCCGATGCCCCGCACCCTGCAGGCCTGGGCCAGTTCCGCGGGATCCGCACCAAGTACGACGGGAAGGTGGAACAGCGACCCTGCGGTGGAGCGGACAGCCTTTGGGTTGTAGATATCCACGCTGGAGGCCGTGAAAACCACGGCGTCGGCACCGGCGGAGTCAGCCGCGCGCAGGACAGTTCCCGCGTTCCCCGGGTCCCGCACCTGGCACAGCACCGCAATCAGGCGGGGCCCGGCGTCGAGCACCTCTTCAAGGGGCACGTCCACAAACCTGCAGACGGCGACGATCCCCTGGGGGTTGACGGTGTCCGCCATGGCTGCCAGGACCTCTTCGGTGGCGAGCCGGGCGTTGGTGCCGCCGGCTAGCTCGTCGAATTCAGGAAAACGGTCAAGGCAGCTTTCGCTGGCGAAGACCTCGGTGACTATTCCGGGCACTCCCGCCGCGATCCGCTGCTGGTGGAGTTTGAGTGCCTCGCGCACGGCCTGCGGCCCCTCAGCCAGGAACTGGCCACGCTTTAAACGGGCCGGGCGCCCTGCAAGCTTTGCCACGTCCTTCACCCGATCGGCTCGGGGGTTGGACAGTGGAAAATCTTGCAGGCGCCCGGTTTCGTTCATATAAGAACTGTAGTAGCTGCTGCCACCTGTTCCTGAACAGGCCCCTCAGTCGAGGGGCGGCAAGCGGCTTGCCTAGGCTGCTGCTGCCTTCTTGGCGGAGGTGTCTGCCGGCAGGGAATCCTTGGCCACCTGGACCAGCGCGGCGAAGGCGTTGGCGTCAGAGACGGCAAGCTCGGCCAGCATACGGCGGTCGACCTCGACCTCGGCGGCCTTCAGGCCCTGGATGAGGCGGTTGTAGGTGAGGCCGTTGGCGCGGGAAGCAGCGTTGATGCGCTGGATCCACAGGCGGCGGAAGTCACCCTTCTTCTTCTTGCGGTCGCCGTAGCTGTACACAAACGAGTGCAGCAGCTGCTCTTTGGCCTTGCGGTACAGGCGTGAACGCTGTCCGCGGTAACCCTTTGCGCGTTCAAGAACAACCCGGCGCTTCTTGTGGGCGTTGACCGCCCTCTTCACACGTGCCACGTGCGTACTCCTTCGAAAATCTGATCCCAAGCATCTACTGCCGGAGTTCCGGCGGCCTGAGAATGCTGTTTGGCAGGTGACGGACCACCAGGTGGCAGCCCCTCATAGAACTTGGAAATTAGATGCCGAGCATCTTCCGGATGACCTTGGCATCGCCCTTGAAGACGATCTTGTCGCCGGCAAGGCGGCGGGTCAGGCGGGAGGACTTGTGCTCCAGGTAGTGGCGGCGGTTGGCCTGCTGGCGGCGCAGCTTGCCGCTGCCGGTCAGCTTGAAGCGCTTCTTAGCACCACTGTGGGTCTTCATCTTCGGCATGGGAACCGATCTCCTTACGTTTCTGCGGGCCCGGGGGCCGCAGTTCTATCGCGCAGCCGCCCCTGCGGGCGGCATGCTGGTTGCTGACTGCCGGGTGCATACCCCGGCAGCTGTGAACTAGTTGGTCTTCTTGCCCGCCGGCTTCGGCGCTGCCTTGGGGGCAGGGCGTGCAGCAGGCTTGGGCGCAGCAGGCCTGGCCACCGGCTTGGGCGGTGCAGGCACAGCGGCCGGCTTGGGCGCCGCAGGCGCGGCGGCTTCCGGCTTGGCGGCAGCTGCGGGCCGGGGCGCCGGAGCGGCCTTCGGTGCAGCAGCCTTGGGGGCTTCCTGCTTCGGAGCTTCCTGCTTCGGTGCAGCAGCCTTGGGGGCTTCCTGCTTCGGAGCTTCCTGCTTCGGCGCAGCAGCCTTGGGGGCCTCCTGCTTCGGAGCTTCCTGCTCCGGAGCCGCAGGCGCCTCGGTGGGGGCACTGTCCTCAACGACGGCATCCGGCTCGGTGGAGACGGTGAAACCCTCCGGCAGCAGGTCCGCCAGTGACTGCGTCATGGGGGCCTGGTCCTGGCCTGAGGTATCAACGCGGCCGGAAGCCTTGGCTTCGTTCTGCGCCTTCGCCTCCGCGCGCTGGGTGGCGCGCCGGGCTTCGGCCTTGGCCTCAGCCTTGTTCTTCAGGGGACCAACCACCATGACCATGTTGCGGCCGTCAATGCGGGGGCTGGACTCCACTACGCCAACTTCGGCGACGTCGTCGGCGAAGCGCTGGAGCAGGCGGATGCCCATCTCCGGACGCTGCTGCTCACGGCCGCGGAACTGGATCATGGCCTTGACCTTGTCCCCGGCACCGAGGAAGCGCAGGGCGTGGCCGCGCTTAGTCTCGTAGTCGTGGGTGTCGATCTTCAACCGGAAGCGGATTTCCTTCAGAACAGTGTTCGTCTGGTTCTTCCGGGCTTCACGTGCCTTGACTGCGGCCTCGTACTTGTACTTGCCGAAGTCCATCAGCTTGCACACCGGAGGCTTTGCCTGAGGTGCAACTTCAACGAGATCAAGGTCGGACTCGGCAGCCAGTCGCAGGGCATCCTCAATACGGACGATTCCTACCTGTTCACCTGCAGGGCCGACCAGCCGCACCTCGGGGACGCGGATACGCTCATTGATTCTTGGCTCGCTAATGTTAAAGCTCCTGTGTTTGTTGTTGAGTCCCGGCAAATAGAGAAGGCCCCCAATTGCCGGAGCAATCGAAGGCCTCAGATAGGTTGGCTCAGCAACCCCGAAAGGGCTGCACGTGCACAGTCCCGGCGAGTGCCGGTCCGTGCCCAACCAGGTACCCGGCAACCTTGCGTCCCCTGCAGGTTCCGAAAGGAACGCCTGGGACAGCGGCTGACGCGGGTGGGAGAGAACTCCGCTTGCAAACTGGAAGCCATTCTACAGAAAAAATTCCCGTCAACGCCGCAAAAGCGCTGTTGGGAACCTGATCGTTGGGACAATCTCTGAAATAACGCCATCCAGTCGGTCTGTGTCAAGCTTACCAGTATGAGCACTCCAGACAGTAATTCGTACGTCTTCGAGCCCGGCGACGCAGGCGCAGACGTTTCACAGCAGATCCGCGACATCTCGGAAGTCCCCGCCATCGAGGTCATCACCACGGCCGCCGTGCACCTCATGAGCGCCGCCGCGGTCAAGCTTGGCCTGGCCGCGGAGGACAACGCGGCCGAACTCAAGGACCTGGACGAGGCCCGGAAACTGATCACCGCACTGGCCGGCCTGGTCACCGCCGCCGCCCCCGAAATCGGTTCACAGCACGCCGGTCCCTTGCGCGACGGTCTGCGGTCCCTGCAGCTGGCCTTCCGCGAGGAGTCGCTGATTCCGGACGCACCGGGCAAGGGCCCAGGCGAAAAGTACACCGGGGCAGTGAACTAAGGAAAAAACCCACCCCAGCAGCGTCCGACGGCGGGACGGCCTTTCAAGGTCGTCCCGCCGTCGCGCTTTAACTCCATCGATTGCTCCGTACCTGCCGTTTTCCCAGCCCAAAACGACGTTTACGCAGCAATCGATGGGCAGGCCGGCAGGGTTCCCTGGCCGAGCTTGCGAGGTTAGGGTGCCGGTGGGGAGCAATCGATGAGGAGACGGGTATCAGGCGACGGCTTTCCGGCGGCGCTGCTGGAGGACGAGGCCCACCAGGCACAGGACGACGCCGGCGGCGCCGACCGAAACGAAGCCCCCGGACGGCCCCATGATGTCGATGAAGATGCCGGCCAGCGGCGAACCGAGGGCAACACCTGCGGTGAGGGCCGAGCCGTACCAGCCCATGGCCTCCCCCCGCCGCTCCTCGGACACCAGGTCCGCGACTTTTTCGGAGGCCGCGGAGAGTACGGGAGCGCAGAGCAGGCCCGGCAGGACGGAGACGAAAGCCAGGGTCCAGGTGTCGTGGGCAAAAGCCATGGGCAGGGTCAGTGCCGCCATTCCCAGCAGCAGGATGACAGGCGGGATGGG
Source organism: Arthrobacter sp. Soil764 (assembly GCF_001428075.1). Lineage (GTDB taxonomy): Bacteria > Actinomycetota > Actinomycetes > Actinomycetales > Micrococcaceae > Arthrobacter. The sequence goes on from NZ_LMSI01000025.1 coordinate 37,088, forward strand.
CCGGTGCATGGCGCCGTAGATGAGCCCGCCCACCACAGACGCGGCGCACCAGAAGACGAAGACGATGCCGATTTCACTCTGGTGTCCGCCGGTTTGCAGCGCCGCAACAATGCCGACGTCGGTGCCGCTCAACACCATGCCGGCGCCGGCGGCAACGGCGAAGAGTGCCGCGACCGTTGCGGTGAACCACGCAAAGCCGCCTGCCAGCCTTCCGCGCAGTCCCTGTGCAGCACTGCTGGCCGCCCCGGCCGGCGCCAGCTCCGCGGCCGCTTCCTGGACGTGGGCCGGCGCGGTGGAGACGACGGCGACTTCCGCTGCGTGCTGCTCATCCTCGACGCATTCGAGGGTTTGCCCCGAACTGCGGGTGGGCGGGTTGAACCACATAAGGAACAACCCTGCGAGGGACGTGGCCACGCCCACCACGGTCAACCCGGCAATGGTGAATCCACTGGTGGCCACCACAGCGCCGGCGGCAGGGCCGATCATGAAGACCATTTCCGTTGTGATGGCATCCAGGGCGAAGGCGGTGCGCCGCTGGTCGCCCTCCGCCAGGACGCCAAGGGACTGCCGGACCACGCTGAAGATGGGGAGGGTGAGCAGGCCGCCCACGAAGACCAGCGGGAGGAGCCACTGGTAGGAAACGTGCGGCACGACAGACCAAATCACCGTCTCCGAGATCACGGACGGGATAAGTGCGGTCCGCAGTCCCACGGCGTCAACGCGTCTGCCCCGCCATGGAGCGCCCAGGGCAATGCCGATCGTCATGACGGCTGCGGCGGCACCGGCAGCGGCATAGCCCTGACCCAGGGTAAGGACGATATGCAGGGTCAGGAGCACCCCGGCGGCCGAGTGCGGGATGCGGGCAATCATGCCCACCAGCAGCAGCCGGCGAATCGGCCGGATGGCGAGCAACTCCCGGTAGAGAGCGAAATTCACGAAGCGGTCCTTCAGGGTATGCCGCAGCGCTGGCGGGGATCACCCATCCGGCTGCCGCTAGTCGGGAGCGCGCCTCAGTTTGATTTCCAGGGAGTCGACGCGCTCCCCAAACAATACATTCCGTGACCACTCCGACTGCAGGCCGGCCACCAACTCCTGGACCCCGGCGGCATCCAGGCCGTCCTCGAGGTACAGCACCACCTGGAGCTCCGGCCCGGCTCCGCCGCCCGGGAGCACGGAGCCGTCGGCTGTGCTGGCCACTACTCCCCTGCCCGGCAAAAGCCGGATGCTGCGGATGGCGGCGAAACCGGAGGCCGCGCGGGACATCTCATCGGCCAGTTCGGGGTCGTTGTACGAAGGGGTCCAGCCGTGCTGCTGTGCCAGTGCCCAGACGCCGGGGCGGCGCACCACGAACGTCACGTCTGCTCCCGGGTCCAGGACCAGGAGCTCGGCGCCTTCCGCGACAGCCGACAGGGCCGCCCGTGCAGCGTACACGGCGACGGGCCGGGCCTCCGGATGCCAGGCGGCCAGGGCGGCCGCCGAGGTGAATGCGGGGAGGGCGGTCCTGCCATCGGCCGCCTTCAGCGTCACCAGGGCCATATCTGCCTGCTTGTCGGCGTGCAGCCCGTGGGCTGATTCAGCCTCTTCGGCCAGCTGCGCAACAATCGGAATGAAGACCCGTGCCGTTGCAAGGGCGGCGACGACGCCGGCTTCGTCTCCCGTCCCCTGCCGGAGCGCGGCGACAGCGGTGAGGTAGCCGGCGTCGGCCGTGCCGTCGTCGTCCTCGAAGTTGTGGATCTTCCCAGCGTCACCGGCAAGGCTGCGTCCTGCCCATGGCTGGCCCGCGGAATCCGTGGCGCCGCCGGCACCGGCCAAGGCTGCCGCGATGTGACCGGGCAGTTGGCGGGCTGCCGGGGGCCCCGGCTCTTCGAGATTAGGCATGGGTGAATAGGCCGGTTCTAGCGACGGCCGGCGACGTCGAGGGCCTCAGGCAAGGTGAAGGCGCCTGCGTACAGGGCCTTGCCCACGATGGCGCCTTCGACGCCCAGGGGGACCAGCGACCGGAGGACCTTCAGGTCATCCAGGCTGGAGATGCCGCCGGAAGCAACCACAGGCTTGCCGGTCTTTTCCACCATCTGGCGGAGGAGTTCGACGTTGGGTCCCTGCAGCGTGCCGTCCTTGGTCACGTCGGTCACGACGTAACGGGAGCAGCCGGCCTCCTCGAGGCGGCCCAGCACGTCCCAGAGGTCTCCGCCTTCCTTGGTCCAGCCCCGGCCGGCCAGGGTTGTCCCGCGGACGTCAAGGCCGACGGCGATTTTGTCGCCAAAGCGCTCGATGGCCCGCTGAGTCCACTCCGGGTTCTCCAGCGCAGCCGTCCCCAGGTTGACCCGCGCCACACCCAGGTCAAGGGCGGCCTCCAGGGTCTGGTCATCACGGAGTCCGCCGGAGAGCTCCACCTTGATGTCCAGCCGGCCCACAACTTCACGGAGCAGGTCAGCATTGGAGCCGCGGCCGAAAGCGGCGTCCAGGTCCACCAGGTGCACCCACTCGGCGCCCTGCTGCTGCCAGTTCAGTGCAGCTTCAAGGGGCGTTCCGTAGCTGGTTTCGCTGCCGGCCTCGCCCTGGACCAGCCGGACGGCCTGGCCGTTGACGACGTCGACGGCAGGCAGCAGTTCAAGTACCGGCAGGTCATGTGCGGTGGTCATACTCATCCTCGATGTTGGTTCTTCGGTTCGGGCAAAGGCTGGGTGGGGCAGGGCGTGCAGGCCGGCATGGCACTGACGCCACGGCGGCGGTCAGCCCGCCGGCAGCGTCAGCAGGTAGGCGGCGAGCAGTGACATGGCGGCCAGCACGTAGAACCCGATCTGGGTCCAGAGCGGCTTGTGCTGCTGCCGGAAGGAGATGCCGCCGCCGATGAGAATGCCGGCGAGACCCGTCAGGAGTACGGACCACATCTAGACGTCGCTGCCGGCATCCGCCGGGGCTGCAGCAGGTTGGCCGCCAACCGGCTTGCGCAGACCTTCCACCCAGTTGCGCAGGAGCCGCGCGCCGGCGTCGCCGGACTTCTCGGGGTGGAACTGGGTGGCGCAGAGGGGGCCGTTCTCGACCGCCGCGATAAACGGGCCGCCGTGTTCAGACCAGGTCACCAGGGGCGGCGCCATCCGGGGCTGGATGACGTCGAAGTTCCATTCCTGCACGCCATATGAGTGCACGAAATAGAACCGTTCGTTTTCGACGCCGGCGAAGAGTTTGGAGCCTTCCGGGACCTTGACGGTGTTCCAGCCCATGTGCGGAACCACTTCGGCGCGGAGTGCCTCGACCTTGCCCGGCCACTCACCGATGCCCTCGGCTTCGGTGCCGTGCTCCACCCCGGCTTCGAAGAGGACCTGCAGCCCCACGCAGATACCAAGCACGGGACGTCCGCCTGCCACCCGCCTGCCAATGAGCCGGATTCCATCAACGGCCTTAAGTTCGCGCATGACGGTTTCGAAGGCACCCACACCCGGGACCACCAGACCGTCCGCGTTCAGTACATCTTCAGGTTTGGCGCTGAGGATCACTTCCGCTCCGGCACGTTCCAAGGCACGTACAGCGGACCGGACGTTCCCGGAGCCGTAGTCGAGCACGGTGACTGTGGGCTTGCCCTCGGGTGAAGGCAGCCTGTGTGAAGCGGACGGGTCGATGATGGCGCCGTCCTTCAGGACCTGCCCGCTCACAGCGCCCCCTTGGTGGAGGGAATGCCCTCGACCCGGGGATCGGGTTCGACGGCGGCGCGGAGGGCGCGTGCGAAGGCCTTGAACTGTGCCTCGACGATGTGGTGCGGGTCCCGGCCGGCGAGCACGTTCATGTGCAGGCAGATACCGGCGTGCAGCGTGATCGCCTCGAAAACGTGGCGGGTCAGGGAACCGGTGAAGTGGCCGCCAATCAGGTGATACTCCTGGCCGGCGGGCTCGCCGCCGTGCACCAGGTAAGGACGCCCGGAGACGTCCACCACAGCGTTGGCAAGCGCTTCGTCCAGCGGCACGGTGGCTTCGCCAAACCGGCGGATCCCGGCCTTGTTGCCCAGGGCGGTCCGGAGGACCTCGCCGAAGGTGATGGCCACGTCCTCCACTGTGTGGTGGACGTCGATGTGGGTGTCACCCGTGGCCTTGACCGTCATGTCGATCAGGGAGTGCTTGCACAGCGCCGTGAGCATGTGGTCGTAGAACGGCACGGAGGTATCGATGTCCGATACGCCGGTTCCGTCGAGGTTGATCTCCACGAGTACGGAGGACTCGCTGGTGGCACGCTCCATACGGGCGGTCCGGGCCGCGGCCGTATTCAATCCGGTGGGACTCATGCTGAAGGATCCTTAGTGGGAGAGGAAGTGGTTCAAGGCGTCCAGCGCCGCTGTATCAAGTCTAGGCGGGAAGCGCGGCCTGGCCCGCAAGGATGCGCTCCAGGGATGTAAGGAAGGTTGTGGTTTCCGCCTCAGTGCCTGCAGTGACCCGAAGGTGGCCGGGAATTCCCACGTCGCGGATGAGCACCCCCGCATCCAACAGCTCCTGCCAGACCTGGTGCGGGTTTTCCAGGCCGCCAAAGAACACGTAGTTGGAGTCCGACGCGGCCGGGGTAAGGCCCATCCGGGTCAGTTCCGTCACGATCCGGTCGCGCTGCTTCTTGATGTCCTGGACATCAGCCATCAGCGCTTCACGGTGTTGGAGGGCGGCCAGGGCCGTCGCCTGGGTGATCGCGGACAGGTGGTACGGCAGGCGTACCAGCCGCAGCGCGTCGGTGACCTCCGGGGCGGCCGCCATGTAGCCAAGCCGGGCGCCGGCCAGGGCGAAGGCCTTGCTCATGGTCCGGGAAACGATGAGCCGCTCCCGTCCAGGCAACAGGGTCAGGGCACTGGGAGTCCCGTCGTGCGCGAACTCGTGGTAGGCCTCGTCGACGATCACAATGGCCTGGCTTGCCTCGCCGGCCTCATACACAGCCTCAACGACATCCAGTCCCAAGCCGGTCCCGGTGGGATTGTTGGGCGAGCAAAGAAACACGATGTTCGGCTGCAGTTCCTTGACCTGCCGGGCGGCGGACTCTGCGCTCAGGTCATAGCCTTCCGCGCGTTGACCGGTGATGTATGCGGTGTCCGTTCCGCTGGCCAGCAGGGGGTACATGGAATACGTGGGCGGGAAGCCGAGCGCGGTGCGCCCCGGCCCGCCAAAGGCCTGGAGGATCTGCTGCAGGACTTCATTGGAGCCGTTGGCTGCCCAAAGGTTGGTTTCATCGAGCCCGTGGCCCAGGTATTCCGCCAATGCTTTCCGCAGTTCGGTGAACTCCCGGTCCGGATAGCGGTTGAGCCCCGCGGCAGCCTCCGTAACTGCGGCGCTGATGGCGGCACGCACGTCTGCAGGAACACCATGGGTGTTCTCATTGACGTTCAGCAGGATGGGGACGTCCAGCTGGGGTGCTCCGTAAGGGGTCAGCCCGCGAAGATTGCTGCGGAGGGGAAGCCGGTTCAGACGTTCTAGCTGGTCGTTCACCTGAACAGTTTAGTTGCCGGGGCAACCACCGGAAAATGTGACGGGTGCTGTTCGCCAAGGGCGTGGCGGGCAATAGGCCGGGTTTCTTCCGGGACCAACACCTGCATCCCGCTTAGCGCGTGGGGACGAAGAGTTGCTGGCCAGGCAGGACGGCGCCGGCGGAAAGGTTGTTGAGCTGGACGATATCTGCCACCACGTCCCGTGCATCCCGGTCCGGAGCAACGGCCCCGGCGATTGACCACAGCGACTGCCCGGCCTGCACCGTTACCGTGACCGTGGGCGTTACGGCCAGGTCAGCAGCGGAATCGGACGCTTTGGCCGGCGAGTTGAAGAGTCCGGACAGGGACACCAGCAGGACGGCGAGAAGTACTAGAGGCACTCCGATCAGGACGATCTGCCCCCGCCGCGTGAGCCGCAAAGGCGATGCTGATGGGCCGCCGCTCTTTGCAGAAATCGAGCGCTTTGAAGTCTTCCGCCCCCGCAGGGAAACCGGCTGCGGGAGTGAAACCTGATGAAGAGATATAGCTGACATGAACTGAGCCCTCCTGGACCTGCCGTGCTGCCCGGGTGTCCACCCATCCAACTGCCCCTCGAAGTGTCCCGTGGCCGCCAACCGCTTCCGGCCACGTCTTCGAATAGGGCAAGCACTGGTTAGAACACATGTTCGAACTTTGCTTGTTAAGTTTTAGCACCTATCAACGAATAATGTCGAGACTCGCTAGAACAAATGTTTGAAAAACCCATGTGGCTGGCCTAGTTTTGAAACCAAAGAACAACCACCACTGAAGTTGATCAGCAGGGTCTGACAATGACAGTGGAAGTCCTTCCGGTGGCGCTGCGGAACAGCGCCGGGCGGAAGGTCCGGCGGCAAGCGAAAGGCATTGGCGAATATGGCAGCAGCAGCCGCCGGGGGCAGGACCGCCCCGCAATCGAAGAAGACCGCCAAGGGTTTGACGCCGCGGCAGAAGAAGATCCTCGAAACGATCCAGCGCTCAGTCAATGAAAATGGCTACCCGCCCTCCATGCGCGAGATCGGCGACACCGTGGGCCTGGCGAGCCTGTCCAGCGTGACCCACCAGCTCTCGCAACTGGAAAAGCTGGGTTACCTGCGGCGCGATCCCAAGCGGCCGCGCGCCATGGAAGTCCTGATGCCGCTCACGTTGGACGGCGGCGGCAAGGCAGCAGGCACATCTCCTGCTCCCCAGGCCCATGGCAGCGGAGCCACGGTGACCGAACTCCCCACCGCCCTTGATACGGCCATGGTTCCGTTGGTCGGCCGGATTGCTGCCGGCGGCCCCATCCTCGCCGAGCAGCTCGTCGAAGACGTCATGCCGCTCCCCCGCCAGCTCGTTGGCCAGGGCGAACTTTTCATGCTCCGGGTGGCAGGCGATTCCATGGTGGACGCGGCCATCTGTGACGGTGACTGGGTGGTGGTGAGGCGCCAGGCGGACGCCGCCAACGGGGACATTGTTGCGGCTTTGCTTGATGACGAGGCAACCGTCAAGACGTTCCGTCAGCGCGACGGCCACACCTGGCTGCTCCCCCAGAACACCCAGTACGAACCCATCCTGGGAGACCACGCCACCATCATGGGCAAAGTGGTCTCGGTCCTGCGTTCCCTTTAGCCGTTCCTTTTGGCTAAGGATCCACTGGCCACGTTCACTTTAGCCAACGGTCCGTCGGTTTACCGGGTGTTATCCCTGGACACCAGCTATCTGGCCGCGTCCGCCCCAAGCCGGGTCAACGCGGCCAGTGCCTTACTGCGGTCCGTGGTGGCCCAGAACGGCGGGAGCGCTCCCCGCAGGAAGCCTGCATAGCGCTCTGTCGCCAGTCGGGAATCCAGAACGGCCACCACACCTTTGTCTCCAGTGGACCGGATCAGCCGGCCGGCGCCCTGGGCCAGCCGGATGGCAGCGTGCGTGGCCGACACCGACATGAAGCCGTTCCCGCCCGCCTGCGCCACGGCACGGGAACGCGCCGTCATCAGCGGATCGTCCGGCCTGGGGAACGGTATGCGGTCGATCACCACCAGGCGGCAGGAGCCTCCCGGAACGTCAACTCCCTGCCACAGGGACATCGTCCCGAAAAGGCAGGTGTCCGGTTCGTCCGCGAACTGCTTGACCAGGGCTGTCATGGTCGATTCACCCTGGCAGAGTACAGTCACATCGAGCTTGGGCCGGAGGGCGTCGGCGGCCTCTTCAGCCGCCCGGCGCGACGAAAACAGGCACAGTGCACCCCCGCCCGACGCTTTGATGAGCGCCTCCAGTTCCGCCAGCGCCTCCGGGGAAACGCCGCGGCCGGGTTTTGGCAGGTGGCCGGCCACATAAAGGATCCCCTGTTTGGGGTAATCGAAGGGCGAGCCGACATCCACGCCTGTCCAACTGGGTGCGCCCTCACCGATGAGGCCCAGTCCCCCGGCCGCGGGCTCAAAAGCGGAACCAATCGCCAGCGTCGCGGAGGTCAACACGACGGTGTGGTCGGCGAAAAGCCCTTCCCGCAACCTGCCCGCGACGGAAAGGGGTGCGATGTTGATCAGCACCGGCGCGCTGTCATCGGGCTGCGTGTATCCCTGTCCTGGATCGAATGTGCCGGCCCGGGAAAACCAGACAACTTCCCGGTTTTCCCGGGCAGCGATCAGCCGCTCGCACAATTCCAGGATGAGCATGAGGCGGGACCGCGACAGCTGCCGGCCGCCGTCGGCAGTGGTGTTGCTGTCCCCCTTGGAATCTGACAACGCGGCGCGGCAGGCCTCCCGCAGCTGGTCGATGCAGTCCAGCTGTTCGTCGTTCAGGCCGTTGGGGAGCAGGCCGTTCGGGGCGCCTGCAAGGGCCAGCTCAAGGTTCTCGGCTGCAGCGCTCAGTGCGTCAACGGTGATCGCCGTATGCTTGCGCGCGCCGGACGCGGCAGCGTGGACCATCGCCACGGACAGCTGTCCGGACACGGCGCCGGTAACCCGGTCCTGGAGCTCGTGGGCTTCATCCACCACCACGACGTCATACTCGGGCAGGACTGCAAGCCCTTCGAAAGCACTGACGGCGAGCATGGCATGGTTGGTCACCACCACGTCTGCCTCGGCTGCGTCCTGCCGCGCCAGCTCGCTGAAGCACTCGGCGGCCATGGGGCATTTCTGGGCGCCCAGGCACTCCATGGAGGTAACGGACACCTGTCGCCAGGCACGGTCTGTCACGCCGGGGAGGAGCTCGTCCCGGTCGCCGGTGGCCGTTTTCTCCGCCCACTCGCGGAGCCGCACCACTTCCTTGCCAAGCTGCGAGGAGGGTCCGCCCACGGACGCGGCGAAGTGCGGGACGCTGGTGTCTTCGCCCAGGGAAAAGAGCTGCCCTTCGGAGGGCTCCTCGGAAGGGAAGCCGCCTTCGAGTTTGTGGCGGCAGACGTAGTTGGACCGTCCCTTCACCAGGGCAACCTTGACGGGCCGTTCCAGGGCAGGGGTGATGTTCTTCAGCAGCCGTGGCAGGTCCCTGCCAACAATCTGCGTCTGCAGTGCCAGCGTTGCCGTGGACACCAACGCCGGCTTGTTGCTCTCAAGGGCGTGGGCGATCAGCGGCACCAGGTAGGCCAGAGACTTTCCTGTGCCGGTGCCGGCCTGGACCAGCAGGTGGTTGCCCGTTTCGATGGCCCGGGCCACCTGCCGGGCCATTTCGTGCTGTCCGGTGCGGCTTTGTCCTCCCATACCCGCGACGGCACGGTCGAGCAGTTCAATGACGAACTGCTCGCCGTCCGTCTGCGGGGCTTCGCCGGCCGCGGGATCACTCATTGACGACGAATGGTTCCAGTTCGGACGCCAGGCCCTCGCGGACCTTCACCTCAGCCCTGGTCCCTGCCTCAACGTGGTCCACGTTGAGGATTTCGGCGTCGGACTCGTGGAGCTTGCTGATCAGGTCTCCGCGGTCGTAAGGGATGAGCACGTCCATCTTGACCGAGGGCCGGGGAATCGATTCGCTGATGGCCTTCAGCAGTTCGGGAATGCCCTCACCGGTGCGGGCGGAGACCACCACGTGGCGTGGCTCGCGCTGCTTCAGACGCTCCACCACGAAGGGGTCGGCCGCATCGGCCTTGTTCAACACGATGATTTCCGGCACCTTGCGGGCATCAACTTCGCTGAAGACCTTCCGGACGGCAGCGATCTGTCCTTCGGGATCGGGATGCGAAACGTCCACCACGTGCAGGATCAGGTCCGAGTCCGCCACCTCCTCGAGGGTGGAGCGGAAGGCCTCCACCAGCTGGGTGGGCAGCGAGCGGACGAATCCGACAGTGTCCGCCAGGGTGTAGCCGAGGCCGTCCGCGGTTTCCGCCTTGCGGACGGTGGGATCCAGGGTGGCGAACAGCGCGTTCTCCACCAGGACTCCGGCGTCCGTAAGCCGGTTGAGGAGGGAGGATTTTCCGGCGTTGGTGTACCCAGCAATGGCCACGGAGGGCACTTCATTACGACGGCGGTTGGCCCGTTTGGTCTCGCGCGCCGGCTTCATCGCGGCGATTTCACGCCGCAGCTTGGCCATGCGGGTACGGATCCGGCGCCGGTCCAGTTCGATCTTGGTCTCACCGGGGCCACGGGAGCCCATGCCGGCGGCAGCGCCGCCCACCTGGCCACCGGCCTGGCGGGACATCGACTCGCCCCAGCCGCGCAGGCGGGGAAGCAGGTATTCCAGCTGCGCCAGCTCCACCTGGGCCTTGCCTTCGCGGCTCTTGGCGTGCTGGGCGAAGATGTCAAGGATCAGGGCCGTACGGTCGATGACCTTGACCTTGACGATGTCCTCAAGGCCACGGCGCTGGGAAGGCGCCAGTTCAGCGTCCACCACCACGGTGTCCGCACCGGTGGACATGACGATTTCCTTGAGTTCGAGTGCCTTGCCTGAACCCAGGAAGGTTCCCGGGTCCGGCTTGTCGCGGCGCTGCACCAGCCCGTCCAGGACTTCGGAGCCGGCGGTCTCGGCGAGGGCTGCCAGCTCACGCAGTGAGTTTTCGGCGTCCGCTAGGGTGCCCTCGGACCACAGACCGGCCAGGACCACGCGCTCCAGGCGGAGCTGGCGGTACTCGACTTCGGTGACGTCTTCGAGTTCGGTGGACAGGCCTGCCCTTCGGCGCAGCGCGCGCCGTTCCTCGAGGTCCTGCTGGTCGCCGTCGTAGGTTGAGTGTTCTTCGTCGAGGCGGGAAATTGCCTGTGCCTTGCCGAGCACCGCTTTTCCATTGCCGCTGCCCTCACCGGCGGGCGTGCTGACATTCTTGGCCGGGACGTCCTTGGCGAGGATCCGGTCGATGACAGCCTGGATCTCCTGCGGACTCATGTCCTGGGCGGCTGGATCGGAACCGGTGTTGGGCTGGCTGGTCATGGTCTCCTTTGAAGATTCGGCAATTCCAGAATAGTGCTGATTGGTTGGAAGTTGGAACGTATTCGCGCTGGGCTGACGGCCTGCGGTCATGCAATACTCCTGTTTTTGTGGCGGCCGGCGGCTATGCCGGGGCCGGGGATGCCGCGTCAGGACGGCGGCAGGGCAAAATGGGGCCGGAAAACAGCGGGAAGTGCAGCAGGAGGCTGACTTTCGAGTATCGTCCGGCTGCCGGGACAGACAGTTGGGTCTGGCCGGTGCACAAGCGGAAGGCTTAAAACCTGCATCGCTGCGGAACGGGCTGTCACTGGAGGACAGGCTGCGGGACGGGCATGGCCCGTGCCGGCTACTCGAAGATCAGGAACATGCGATGCAGCCTAGCAGAGCGGGTTTTGCACGGTTTCCCATTACGCTGCAAGGGGAACTACTCTGGCCAGTTATGGAGTCCGCACACTATTTCAGCACGTCCCCCGCCGGCCCCTTCACCCGGAAGCCCCTGACCGTGGAGTTGGCCGGTGAAACGCGCAGGCTCCAGACTTCCACGGGCATCTTCAGCCCGGACGGGATCGACAAGGGTACAGCGGTGCTCCTGGCCGAAGTTCCGGCGCCGCACCCCACGGGAAACCTGCTGGATATCGGATGCGGCTGGGGTCCCATCGCGCTCACCATGGCCCTGCTGGCGCCCGGGTCAAAGGTCTATGCTGTGGATGTCAACGAACGCTGCGTCACCCTCACCAACGAAAACGCCGCTTCACTGGGACTGTCCAACGTCGTGGCCAGCACTCCCCAGGAGGTAGACCCCGACCTGCGGTTCGACACCATCTGGTCCAACCCGCCCATCAGGATCGGCAAGGACGAACTGCACGCGCTGCTCAAGCTGTGGCTTCCGCGCCTGGCAGAGGGCGGGACTGCATGGCTGGTTGTGCAGAAGAACCTGGGCTCGGACTCCCTGCAGCGCTGGCTGGCCGCTGAACTGGACAGTTCCTTCAGCGTGACGCGCGAGTCCACGTCAAAGTCCTTCCGGATCCTGAAGGTTACGAAAGCGTCCCGCTCGCAACAATAACGGCGGGGCCGCTGAGTTCCACGTGCTCATGGCCGCCGGGGCCGGCAAAGAACTTCACGCCCACCACACCGCCAGGAACGTGGACCCGCCAGGCATCGGGGGCTTCCGCTCCGGCCCAGTGCCGGATGGCCACGGCTGCGGCGCAGGCCCCGGTTCCGCAGGACTGGGTCTCCCCCACACCGCGTTCGTGCACCCGCATGGTCACAGAGCCCACACCTTCATGGACCAGCGGCTCCGCGGGGACCACGAACTCCACGTTGGTCCCGTTGGGGGGTACCGGATCGACCTTGGGTGCGGTGAAGAGCCGGGTACCTTTGAGTTCGTCCAGTTCCGCGAGGGCCACCACCGTGTGCGGGTTCCCCATGCTCACGGACAAGGCAGGACGGGCAACTTCCAGTCCGTCGGCGGTGACCAGGGAATCCATGGCCTTGGCGCTTGCCTCCCCGGGGAAGATGAACTCCCAGGGGCCCATGTCCACGGCATACCCGTTTCCTGTCCGGACCACGGTCTTTACCCCGCCGCGGGTGCCGATGGTGAGCGATCCGCCGTCGGGCAGATCGATCAGGCCCTCGGACCGCAGGAAATGGACGAACACCCTGACCCCGTTGCCGCACATTTCAGACAGTGAGCCGTCGGCGTTGCGGTAGTCCATGAACCATTCCGCGTCCGGTGCTTCGGCGAGCAGTTCCCGGCCCTCGGGCAGGAAACGGGAAGGGACCGCACGGATCAGGCCGTCGGCGCCGATCCCCCGGTGCCGGTCGCAGAGCGCGGCGGCCTGGTCCGCGCCGATGGCCTGGGCGCTTTCAGGGTCGGCCACCAGGACGAAGTCGTTGCCGGTCCCGTGCCCCTTGGAAAAGCGGAGCCCGCTCAGCGTGTGCAGGACGGGTCCGGTGGTTTCGGCGGGGGTTGCATTCATGGTCCCAAGCGTAACGGCGCATGCTGCCGGCGCTGAAACCGCAGCTACCGGCACAACTTCGCCGCCTTGCCAACGAGTGCCGGATCCTGCCAGTCCAGCCAGGTGATGCGGGGGTCGGCGCGGAACCAGGTCAGCTGACGGCGGGCGAACTGCCGGGTGGCCACGATGGTCTCCTCCGCGGCGTCTGCAACGGTCGACGTGCCGTCGACCACCCGCAGGAACTGCGCATAGCCAAGTGCGCGAGAGGCGGTTTTACCCCGCCGCAGGCCCCGGGCATCGAGCAGCCGGACTTCCTCCAGCAGGCCGGACTCCACCATCCGGTGCACCCGTGTGGCCAGCCGCTCCCGCAGGACCTCCCGGTCCACGCCCAGGCCCACCTGGACCGCCGGCTGGTAGTACTCCCGGCGGGGCATGAAGGAACTGAAGGGCCTTCCGGTCAGTTCATGGACTTCCAGGGCGCGAATAATCCGCCGGGCGTCCGAGACCCTGTCAGCGGATGCGGGATCTACTGCCCTCAACCGGTCCAGGAGCACCTGGGTGCCCAGCTGCGCGTGCTCCGCCTCCAGCCGGGCACGCAGTGTTGGTTCCGTGCCCGGGAATTCCAGGACATCCAGGGCGGCCCGCACGTACAGCCCGGAGCCGCCGGCAAGGACTGCGCGTTTGCCGCGGGAATGGATGTCCTCGATGACGTCCCGGGCCTGCTGCTGGAAGTCCGAGACGCTGGCTTCCTGCGTTACGTCCAGGATGTCCAGGAGGTGGTGCGGCACTCCCCTGCGCTCGGCCATCGTGATCTTGGCGGTGCCGATGTCCATGCCGCGGTAGAACTGCATGGCATCGGCGTTAATGACCTCGCCGTCCAGTTCCAATGCGAGGTTGACGGCAAGGTCCGATTTACCGGAGCCGGTGGGGCCGACGACGGCGATGACGGGCGGGGCAGCCACCTTCAGCGGGTGCGCAGCGGCAGCGAGGGCATGCCCAGGGAGACAGCCTTGGGTCCGGAGTCGGAACCAGGGGCAGGTGCACCGCAGGAGTCCGCCTGCGACCTGTCCCAGGCGTCCCCTGCGCGTGAGCGGCGCAGGCTGTAATCCTGGGGAGCGGGGTCGGCCACCAGGTGGAAGGCTGCGGCCTCGGTGATGGTGACGGTGACGAGGTCCCCGGGCCTGGGGGCAGGAGCGCCGTCCGGGACCGAGAAGTGCACCAGCCGCTGGTCCTGGGAGCGGCCGGACAACCGGTGGGTTTCCCCGGATTTCCGTCCGGACTGTGCGGTGACCATGACCTCGAGCCTGCGGCCGAGCTGTTTCCGGTTCTCCTCGGCAGCGATCCGGTCCTGGAGGGCGGTGAGGCGTTCGAAGCGCTCCTGCACAACAGCCTTTGGCAGCTGGTCAGGCAGGTCGGCCGCGGGCGTGCCGGGGCGCTTTGAGTATTGGAAGGTGAAGGCGGTGGCAAAGCGGGACTTTTCCACCACGTCCAGCGTCGCCTGGAAGTCCTCCTCCGTTTCGCCGGGGAACCCGACGATGATGTCGGTGGAGATGGCGGCCTGCGGAATCCTGTCCCGGACCTTGTCCAGGATGCCCAGGAACTTGGTGGACCGGTAGGAACGCTTCATGGCCTTGAGGATGCGGTCCGAACCGGATTGCAGCGGCATGTGAAGCTGTGGCATCACGTTGGGCGTCTCTGCCATGGCGTCGATGACATCATCGGTAAAGGCGGCAGGATGCGGGCTGGTGAAGCGGACGCGTTCAAGGCCCTGGATATCGCCGCAGGCGCGAAGGAGCTTGGAGAAGGCCTGCCGGTCCCCGAATTCGACACCATAGGAGTTGACGTTCTGGCCAAGGAGGGTCACTTCGATGGCGCCGTCGTCCACAAGGGCCTGGATCTCGGCGAGGATGTCACCCGGCCGGCGGTCCTTCTCCTTGCCGCGGAGCGCCGGCACGATGCAGAAGGTGCACGTGTTGTTGCACCCGACCGAGATGGACACCCAGCCGGAGTAGACGGAGTCGCGTTTTGTGGGCAGCGTGGACGGGAAGACGTCCAGGGACTCCAGGATTTCCAGCTGGGCCTCGTTGTTGTGCCGTGCACGCTCCAGGAGCGCGGGCAGGGCACCGACGTTGTGGGTGCCAAAGACTGCGTCCACCCACGGGGCCTTCTTGAGGATGGTTTCGCGGTCCTTTTGGGCCAGGCACCCACCCACGGCGATCTGCATACCGGGGTTGGCTGCCTTGACGGGGGCCAGGATGCCGAGGTTGCCGTAGAGCTTGTTGTCCGCGTTTTCCCGGACAGCGCACGTATTGAACACCACAACGTCAGCATGTTCGCCCTCTGCGGGAACATAGCCCGCATCCTCAAGCATGCCCGCCATCCGCTCCGAATCGTGCACGTTCATCTGGCAACCGAACGTGCGGACCTGGTAAGTACGCGGCTGCGCTTCGCCGGCTGGAACAGAACCGGACAGCGGGACAGCACCGGGCTCAACGGACGGGGCGCCGGAACGGGGGGAAGGAATGGTCAAACTCACCAGTTAAGGGTACCGGCTTTGGAGCATGCCGCCGTCGGGATCCTGCCGGGAATCCAGGACGTAATTGACGATCCTGAACGCCAGGGAGGGCTGGTAGCCCTTCCTTGCCAGCATGGAGGCCAACCGCCGGACAGTTTTGTCCCTTTCCGCGCGGTCGGTCAAGTCCGTTCCGGACCGGAGTTTACGCTCCACCAGCATGCGTGCAGCGGATTCCTCGTCGGCGTCGGTCAACTGCTCCAAGGCAGAAGCAGCTGTCTCCTGGTCAATGCCTTTTTCGGCGAGTTCACGCCGGAGAGCACCCTTGGCAAGCTTGCGGGACTGTGACCGGCTCCTGACCCACATGTCCGCGAACTCGGCGTCATTGATCAGGCGGACCTCCTGGAACTTGTCCAGCACCGCCTCGGCGACGTCTTCCGGGATGTTCCGCTCGGCCAGTTTCCGGGCAAGCTGAAGCCTGCTTTTAGGGGCTGCGGTGAGTTGCCGGTACACGATGGCCTGCGCCACCGTGAAGGGATCCGGTTCTGCGTCAACGGCCTGCGGATCATCTGGAAGGTTAAAGCCGTCCGGCGGCCCTGAAGAAGGGCCGCCGGTACGCTCCCGCTGTGAACGTGGTCCTGTCAAGGGTTAGAACCCGTCGACGGCTTTCAGCTTTGGCGCGTCCTTGGATTCATCCTCGGCAGGCTTTACGCCGACACCGAGCTTCTCCTTGATCAGTCGCTCCAGTTCCGCCGCGAGCTCGGGGTTGTCGCGCAGGAAACGGCGCGAGTTCTCCATGCCCTGGCCCAACTGGTCGCCGTCGTAGGTGAACCAGGAGCCGGACTTCTTGATGATGCCGTGCTCCACGCCCATGTCGATGATGCCGCCTTCGCGGGAGATGCCCTGGCCATAGATGATGTCGAATTCGGCGACCTTGAAGGGCGGGGCCATCTTGTTCTTGACGATCTTGGCCTTGGTCCGGTTGCCGACAGAGTCCGCACCTTCCTTGAGGGTCTGGATCCGCCGGACGTCGATGCGGACCGACGCGTAGAACTTCAGGGCCTTACCACCGGTGGTGGTTTCGGGGGAACCGAAGAAGACACCGATCTTTTCGCGGAGCTGGTTGATGAAGATGGCGGTGGTCTTGGTCTGGCTCAGGCGGCCGGTGATTTTACGGAGGGCCTGGCTCATGAGCCGCGCCTGGAGGCCCACGTGGCTGTCGCCCATGTCGCCTTCGATTTCAGCGCGCGGCACCAGGGCGGCGACGGAGTCGATGACAATGACGTCCAGCGAGCCGGAGCCGACCAGCATGTCCATGATCTCGAGCGCCTGCTCACCGGTGTCCGGCTGCGAGACCAGGAGGGCGTCGGTGTCCACGCCCAGCTTTGCGGCGTAATCGGGGTCCAGGGCGTGTTCGGCGTCAATGAACGCTGCGATTCCGCCGGCACGCTGGGCATTTGCCACGGCGTGCAGGGCAACGGTGGTCTTACCGGAGGACTCAGGACCATAGATTTCGATGACGCGGCCGCGCGGGAGCCCGCCAATGCCAAGGGCTACGTCCAAAGCGATGGAGCCGGTGGGAATGACTTCGATCGGGGCACGGACTTCGTCGCCCAGGCGCATGACCGAGCCCTTGCCGAACTGCTTGTCAATCTGGGCAAGCGCTGCTTCCAGCGCTTTTGCACGATCCGGGGCTGCCGCCATGGTTGACACCTCTAATGCTTTCTCGATGGTGGCCTTCGCGGCCGTTTTATTGGTCATCTCTGACGCTAATCGGACCCACTGACATTCCGGCCTGAGGACAACGGCTATGTGGATAAGCCCAACAGAAAAAGCATAGCGTTATCCGAACAGGTATTCGAAGAGTGCGGAGCGTGCGGCGTGTCAGACGCCCTAATCGCGGCGCGGGGCGATGTCCCGGCCCAGCCGCCGTTCAGCCGGCACGTCCTGGACATCGCAGACTGCCAGCCACACCTTGCGGGGGTCGACGCCTGAAGCCAGGGCCTGGTCGGCGGTGCGGCCGCCCACACTGGCAAGGACCAGGGTACTGCTCAGCACGCGGGAGTATCCCGCGCCGAACTCGTCATCCATCAGACGCCAGTACTCGCTGATTCGCATCGGTAAATCCTCTCATGATTGCGGACCCTAGAATTGTTGCCATGAGCAACTCCCCTGATCTCCCGCCGCAGCAGGCCGCCGGCGATGATGCCGCCGATACCGCACTGCAGAATGTCGAGCACCAGATCAGCCTCTTTTGGCGGCGGGCAAGGGCCATCTCCAACCAGCTTTCGCGCGAAGTCCACCCCGACATGGAGCCTGCCGCCTACGGACTGTTGACGGTGATCCGGAGGGAAGGCCCCATCCGCCTGACCGAGCTCGCCATGAACATCGGGGTGGGCAAACCGTCAGTCAGCCGGCAGATTGCCTTCCTGGAGGGCCTGGGCCTGGTGTCCAAGGAAGCGGATCCCCAGGACCGCCGCGCGCAGTCCATCCGGTTGACGCCAAAGGGCGAAGAGAAGATGCACCAGGTCCAGGACGCGAGGCGCCAGGTCTTCCAGGAGCGGCTGCGTGAGTGGCCGGTGGAGGACCTGCAGGAACTGGCCCGCTACATGGCCAAGTTGAACTCCACCTATGAGCGTGACGGGTTCCCCCGGGAAGGTGCGGGCGGATCCACGGCAGAGGAGGAATAGCCCGCAGGGCACAACGGGTAGATCAACCGCGGGTGACATGCAGGAAGCCCCCGGCATGGCCGGGGGCTTCTGCGTTCCAAGGCCCGCCTCGCGGCGGGGGCCGCCTTTAACGGGCGCCGGAGAGAAGGCCTGTGGAGAGTTCGTCGTTCAGTTCAGTGTTGAGGTCGCGTTCCAGGTCGCGGCCGTAACGCTGGGAGAATTCCTGCGGAACGGTGTCCGGAACCGCGACGCCTTCAGCTACTGCCACACGGTCGCTGACCTCACGGAGCATGCTTGACAACGGAACATCCAGTGCCGAGCAGATCGAGGACAGGAGCTCTGACGAGGCTTCCTTCTGGCCGCGCTCCACTTCGCTGAGGTACCCCAGGGAGACGCGGGCGCTGTGCGAAACTTCACGGAGCGTGCGTCCCTGACGCTGGCGGACATCGCGCAGCACATCACCGATTTCGTGACGAAGTACTACCATCTTGCGCTCCTTCTGTTCGCTCTTAGCCTGTTCGGCGAGGCCCACATCCTTCCAGCGGACAACGCCGTTTACGGATACGGGCTGCTTTACCATCTGTATCGCCTTGCTCCCTCATTGGTCAGGTCCGCCGTGGGCGAACCGTCGTGGTCATTTCATCCTAGGCGCCTCCGCTATCCGGAAGCGACACAATGTAATAACTAATCGGTACCGGCTTTTGTTCCCGTCAACTTTACGCCCGGTAACTTGGTGGCCGCCACGTGTCAGGCGGACAGTGCTTCAAGGAGCCGTTCCAGGGCCGCGGCGCAGGCCGCGCCCCTGATGTCGGGCCTGCTGCCGGTAAAGGAGTATTCGAAAGCTGCGGTTCCGGCCGCCGTGGCAATCCCAATGTAGACGCGCCCCACGGGCTTGCCGTTGTGGGCGTCCGGACCTGCCACCCCGGTTGTGGAAATTCCGACGTCGGCGCCCAGGACCGTGCGCGCGCCGGCTGCCATGGCACAGGCAACGTCCGGGTCCACGGATCCGGCACTGGCAAGGAGGTCGGCAGGGACGTGCAACACCGACTCCTTCACGGAGTTCTGATAGGCGATGACCCCGCCCTGCAGCATGCCGGAGGCACCGGGGGTATCGGCGAGGACAGCGGACACCATGCCGGCCGTCAGCGACTCCGCTGTGGCAACGGTCTGCCCGGAGTCGATTGCCTGCCGTACAGCCTGCCCGGCCAAAAGGTGCAGGTTGCTCATGCCTGGTCCGGCCCCGTCGCTGTTTCCTGCCCGGGGGCAGTCCCTGCCTGCCGTCTGCCTTTCGCCCGAAGGCGCAGTGCTTCGACCACATATTCGACGCCGGTCCACAGGGTGATGGCCACGGCGGCCATCATGACGGCGAACGCAACCCAGGACATCCACGGCGCGAAGGCCCCGAACGGCAGGAGGTAGAGGAAGATCGCCGCCGTCTGCACAACGGTCTTGAGCTTGCCGCCGCGGGAGGCGGGAATGACCCCATAGCGGATCACGAAGAAGCGCAGTGCGGTGATGCCCCATTCCCGGACGAGGATCACCAGGGTTGCCCACCAGGGCAGCTCGCCCAGCAGGGAGAGCATCACCAAGGCGGAACCGGTCAGCAGCTTGTCAGCAATGGGGTCGGCGATCTTTCCGAAGTCCGTGACGAGGTTCCGGCTCCTGGCGATGTCGCCGTCGAGCTTGTCCGTGTAGATGGCCACGGCGAATGCCGCCACGGCTGCCCAGCGCCAAGGCCCGGAGGTACTGTGCAGCCCGGGCGCGTCCGCCACGAGGAACCAGACGAAAAACGGGACCAGCGCGATGCGGATCATGGTCAGGACGTTGGGAAGGTTCCAGACCCCGGCACGGCCCTGGCCGGCGGCGGTTGCATCGGTGCTAGTCACGTTCCTAGGCTACCGGCCTAGCGCCCGGTGAGGGACCAGGCGTCTTCGGAGCCGTCGTCATCATCGCCATACCCGCCCGGAGCGGCATCGGAGCCGTCGTAATATTCGACGTTCTGCTTCCGCTTGTCGAGGTCTGCCGCCACGAGGTCTTCGGCGTAGCCGCCCTGGGCGATGTTGGCGTTGGCATTGTCGCTGAGGGCGGCGGTTTGGGAGTCCGGCGCCGCGGGGGCCTCCTGGCCCTTCATGGCGGCCAGCACGGCGGCGAGGTCGTCCGGCTTGACCAGCACATCGCGCGCTTTGGAGCCCTCGGAGGGACCCACCACGCCGCGGGACTCGAGCAGGTCCATGAGCCGGCCTGCCTTGGCGAACCCGACGCGGAGCTTGCGCTGCAGCATGGAGGTGGAACCGAACTGCGTGGTGACCACCAGTTCGGTGGCCTGCAGCAGCACCTCGAGGTCGTCCCCGATGTCGTCGTCGATCTGCTTCTTCTCCGCTTCAGGGGCAACGTCGTCACGGTAAACAGCCTGCAGCTGACCCTTGACGTGCTCCACCACCTTGTGGATTTCCGATTCGGTAACCCAGGCGCCCTGGACGCGCATGGCCTTGGAGGCGCCCATGGGCAGGAAGAGCGCGTCACCCTGGCCAATGAGCTTTTCCGCACCAGGCTGGTCCAGGACCACGCGGGAGTCGGTGACGGATGACGTGGCGAACGCCATGCGCGAGGGCACGTTGGCCTTGATGAGGCCGGTGACGACGTCCACGGACGGACGCTGTGTGGCCAGCACAAGGTGGATGCCGGCGGCACGCGCGAGCTGGGTAATGCGGACGATCGAGTCTTCGACGTCGCGGGGCGCCACCATCATCAGGTCGGCAAGCTCGTCGACGATCACCAGCAGGTAGGGGTAAGGGCGGATGACCCGCTTGGAGTCCACGGGCGGCTGGACCTTGCCGGCCCGCACCGCCTTGTTGAAGTCGTCAATGTGCTTGAAGCCGTAGTTGGCGAGGTCGTCGTAGCGCGCATCCATTTCACGCACCACCCACTGCAGGGCTTCCGCGGCCTTCTTGGGGTTGGTGATGATGGGTGTGATCAGGTGCGGGACGCCTTCGTAGGCGGTCAGTTCCACCCGCTTGGGGTCCACCATCACCATGCGCACCTCATCGGGGGTGGCGCGCATCAGGATGGAGGTGATCATCGAGTTCACGAAGGACGACTTACCGGCACCGGTGGCACCGGCCACCAGCAGGTGGGGCATCTTGGCGAGATTGGCCACCACGTAGCCACCCTCAACGTCCTTGCCCACGCCCATGACCATCGGGTGGTCCGTGCGCCGGGCGTTCTGGCTCCGCAGGACATCGCCCAGGGACACCGTCTCGCGGTCCGTGTTGGGGATTTCGATGCCGATGGCGGACTTGCCCGGGATGGGACTGAGGATACGCACATCGCTTGACGCGACGGCGTAGGAGATGTTCTTGGAAAGCGCGGTAACCCGCTCCACCTTGGTGCCCGGGGCAAGTTCGATCTCGTAGCGGGTCACAGTGGGACCGCGGCTGAAGCCCGTGACGGTGGCATCGACGTTGAACTGCTGCAGGGTGTCCGTCAGGGCAGCGACGACGGCGTCATTGGCTTCCGTGCGTTCCTTCGGGATGGAGCCCGGGGTGAGGTAGTCCGAGGCAGGGAGTGTGTAGGTGACGTCTCCGGCCAGGGACAGTTGTTCGGTGCGCTGCGGAATGGGAACGGGCGGCGGCGCGGGGGCTACAGGATTCGACGGCACGGTGGGAGCAGCGGGTGCGGCGCCTGCCTTGGCGGGAGCGGCGGCACCGGGGATGACAAGCGGGATGGCCTCGGTGGCGTTTTCTGCCGGGGGCGCCTGGGCGCCGGCACCCAGCCCCTGTGCGGCCTTGATCTTTTCGACGGCGATCTCCGCCTGGGTGGGCCGCCGCACTCCGGGCGCGGGCCGCGCAGGTTCGCGCTCGTCGTCGTCAATGACGGCGTGCTCGAAGGCCTCGTCACCCACATAGCCCTCAAGGCCGGCGTCGGACTCCTGGTCCTTGCCGAACAGCTTGCGCTTCTTCTTTTTCGGTGCCGCGGGTGCAGACCGCTCCAGGTAGCTGCGGTCGTGGGCGTCCCCGGGATGTTCCTGGTCCATCAGGTCGATGCCCATGAGGTGTTCGTAGGCTCCGCGGATCCGGCGCGGGATGGCCGTGAACGGCGTGGCGGTGATGATCAGCAATGAGACAAAGGCCAGCAGGCCGTAGAGGACCACGGGCACGGCGGCATGGATGGCGGCCAGGGGCGTGGCCGCCAGGAAGCCGAGCATGCCGCCTGCTTTGCGGAGGCCGTCGAAGCCGTCGGCAACCGTGGGCTGGCCGCCGAGGATGTGCGCCAGCCCGCAGCCGGCGAACGTCATGATCAGGAAGCCGATGCCCACCCTGTTGTTGCCCCGGCCGTCTGAGGGCTGGCGGAACAGCCGGAAGGCGCACACGAAAAGCATGAGCGGGAGCAGCAGGGAGATCCAGCCGAAGGTGCCGTTCACCACGGCGTAGACGGCGTCCGGGAACCAGCCCGTCAGGCCCCACCAGGCGAAGGTGGCGATGAAGATGCCCAGTGCCAGGTTGAACAGGGCGGCGCCGTCGCGGCGTTCCTCCGCGGGGATGTCGCTGACGTCGTGGCCGATGCGGCGCACTCCCCCGCCCACCAGGTGGCCCACTCCCAGCCATGCTCCGCCGACGACGCGCAGCAGCCAGGGCTGGTGGTGTTCGACGGCGGGAAGCTGGCGGGTGCGTGCGGTGCTGGATGAGCCGCCGCGCCCCGTCCTGCTGGCGGTGGAGCCGGTTCCGCGGCCTGTGGAGCTGCCGGCTTTGCTGCCGGAGCTCCCCCTGCCGGTACCTTTGGGCGCGGAAGTAGTACGTGTGGCCATACTGCCACGGTACCGGAAGCATGCTGTGATTCCGGGGATATCGGGGCCGCCGGCCTACCCTCCGGGCGGCAGCGTAGAACCGCCCGGGATACGCGGAAGGGCCCGGTCCATGAAGAACCGGGCCCTTCCGGGGATCCGCCGACGCGGTGCCGTCTGGTATCAGGCCTCGAGCACCACGGGAATGATCATGGGCTTGCGGCGCAGCTTGCGGTTGACCCAGGTGCCTACGACGCGGCGCACTACCTGCTGGAGCTGGTGGCTGGTGTGGTCGGCGTGGTTCTGGACCGCTTCCTCCAGTGCAGCGTTGATCTTGGGGATGATGTCGTCGAACACCGAATCATCCTCGGCAACGCCGCGGGCATGGATCTCCGGGCCGGACACCACCTTGCCGGTAGCGCGGTGGATGACCGTGATGATGGAGATGAAGCCCTCATCGCCCAGGATGCGGCGGTCCTTGAGGTCTGCGTCGGTGATCTCGCCCACGCTGGAGCCGTCCACGTAGACGAAGCCCACCTCCACCTGGCCGACAATGTCCGCCTGGTGGTCGCGGAGGTCGATGACGGTGCCGTTGTCCGCAAGGATGACGCTGGCGTCCGGGACGCCGGACTCAATGGCGATCTTGCCGTTGGCAATCAGGTGCCGGGTTTCACCGTGCACCGGCATGGCGTTGAGCGGCTCAAGGATGTTGTAGCAGTACAGCAGCTCACCGGCAGCGGCGTGCCCCGATACGTGGACCTTGGCGTTGCCCTTGTGGATCACGTCGGCGCCAAGCTTCAGGAGGCCGTTGATGATCCGGAACACCGCGTTCTCGTTGCCCGGGATGAGGCTGGAAGCCAGGATGACGGTGTCGCCGTCGCCCACCACCACCCTGTGGTCGCCGTTGGCCATCCGGGACAGGGCTGCCATCGGCTCGCCCTGTGATCCGGTGGACATAAGCACCACGCGATTGTCCGGGAGGTTGTCGATGTTCTTGATGTCCACGATCAGCCCGGCGGGGACGTCCAGGTAGCCCAGCTTCTCGGCGATGGCCATGTTGCGGACCATGGAGCGGCCCACGAAGGCCACCTTGCGGTTGTGCTTGGCCGCGGCGTCCAGGACCTGCTGCACACGGTGGACGTGGGAGGAGAAGGAGGCCACGATGATGCGCTTGGTGGCCTGGCCGAACAGCCGCTCCAGGGTGGGGCCGATTTCCTTCTCCGCGGTGGTGAATCCGGGGACGTCGGCGTTGGTGGAGTCGGACATGAAGAGGTCCACGCCCTCTTCGCCGAGCTTGGCGAAGTGCCGGAGGTCGGTGATGCGCCCGTCCAGCGGCAGCTGGTCCATCTTGAAGTCGCCGGTGTGCAGGACCGTACCGCCCGCGGTGCGGATAAACACGGCCAGGGCGTCCGGGATGGAGTGGTTCACGGCCACGAACTCGCATTCGAAGGGCCCGAACTTCTCCACCTGGCCCTCTTCCACGGTCAGCGTGTAGGGCCGGATGCGGTGCTCCTGCAGCTTCGCCTCGATCAGGGCGAGGGTCAGCTGGGACCCCACCAGGGGGATGTCGTTGCGCAGGCGCAGCAGATACGGCACGGCGCCGATGTGGTCCTCGTGGCCGTGCGTCAGGATGACGGCCACGACGTCATCCAGCCGGTCCTCGATGTACGAGAAATCGGGCAGGATCAGGTCAACACCGGGCTGGGTTTCCTCCGGAAAGAGGACGCCGCAGTCCACGATCAGCAGCTTGCCGTCGATTTCGAACACGGCCATGTTCCGGCCGATCTCCCCCAGGCCGCCAAGCGGAACAATCCGGAGCGTGCCCTGGGGCAGGCGCGGAGGGGTAACAAGGCCGGTAAGGGCAGATTGGGTCATAGTGCACTACTTTCCAGGCGGAAGGGTGCCGGTCTTAGCCTCAGGAGAAGACCAGCCCCGCTTCCGCCAAATCCCCGCGGATGGTTTCGATCTCGGTTTCGTCCGGCTCCACGAGGGGCAAACGGACAATCGAGTTGGGCAGGACTCCCTGCCATTTAAGAATCTGTTTGGCCGCCACGGCGCCCTGGACCCGTGTCATGGTTGCGCGGACCACCGGCTGCAGCTCGAAGTTGATCTTGCGGGCGGTGCCCAGGTCGTTTGCGTTGACGGCGTCGATGAGTTCGCGGAAGCGGCGGGTGGCCACGTGGGTGGTAACGCCCACCAGGCCGACGGCGCCCAGCGCCATCCAGGGAAGGGTCAGTCCGTCGTCGCCCGAGTAGAACAGGAGGTCCGTTTCCGCCATGACACGGGTGGCTGCCACAAAGTCGGCCTTGGCGTCTTTGACTGCCACGATGTTGGGGTGCTGGGCCAGCCGGATCATGGTGTCGGGTTCGATCGGGATGGAGGACCGGCCGGGAATGTCGTACAGCATGACGGGTACGTCCACGGCGGAGGCGATGGTCTCAAAGTGGGCGCGGACACCGGCCTGGCTGGGCTTGTTGTAGTAAGGGGTCACCAGGAGGAGGCCATCGACGCCGAGGGCTGCAGCCTGCTGGGAGAGGTGGACCGAGTGCGCGGTGTCGTTGGTACCGGTACCGGCGATGATGGCCGCACGGCCGCCCACGGCGTCCTTCACGGCGCGGAACATGCCAAGGTTCTCTTCGTCCGTGAGCGTGGAGGTTTCGCCGGTGGTGCCGGTGACCACCAGGCCGTCACAGCCGTCGTCGACCAGCTTGCTGGCCAGCGCTGCCGCCTGGTCGTAATCCACTGCGTCGTCCTTGGTGAACGGCGTGACCATGGCGGTCAGGAGGGTACCGAGGGCAGGGATGTGCGCGGAAGAGTCAGCCATGGAAAAAACGTTACCCTGTCCCCGGCTGGTTAGGACAATGCCACGGGCGTGACAAGCGTCAAATACGGTTCCGCCCGGACTGTCGCGCATCCGTTCCGGCATGGCAATAGCGGCCGACGGCGGCCTGCCGGAGGCCCTCAGCCCAGGAGGCGAGCCGCTGCGCAGCCCGTACATAGTGAAACAGCTCGGTGGGCGTCAGGGCGTCAAGGTCCGTCTCTGCCAGCCGGCGCGCAAGCTCCGCCCCTTCCGGCTGCGCGGCCAGGGTGACGCCTTCCCGTTCCCACTGGACGTCCTCGGCTGGGCGCCCGGAGACAAGCTGCCGGAACAGGTAGTCCACCACGCCCGGACTCATGGCCTTCAACAGCCCATCTCCCGCGTTCCCGTCGGCGGGCACCGGTGGAGGGTTGAATCCCTGCGGGGCAATGGCTTCTGACGGTGGCATCTCCATGGCCCCATGGTATTCGAACATATATTCGAACACAAGAGTGTGCTGGACTGCGCCTTCCGTGTGACAGCCACGCCTCAGGCGTATGTGAGACGATCTGGTCATGACGTCCCGCACCCCGGCCACCCGGCCCCGGAAGACCGCAAGCCGTCATCAACCGGGCCGCCTTCGGGGCGTGGATGCAGCCCGCGGCCTGGCGCTGCTGGGCATGATGGCCACCCACCTGCTGCCGACATTCGAATCGAATGCGGATCTCACGCCGACGTGGATAGGCCTCACGTTTTCCGGCCGCGCTGCCGCCCTGTTCGCCGTGCTGGCCGGGGTGGGACTTGCCCTGTCCACGGGGAAGGACAAGCCGTTGCAGGGCCCCGAACTCTCGGCGGCCCGCCGCGGCGTGGCACTCCGCGCCCTGGTGATTGCCGCCGTCGGGCTGACCCTGGGCGCCCTGGAAGTGAACGTGGCCATCATCCTGGTCCACTACGCCGTGCTGTTCCTGTGCGTCCTTCCCTTCCTGGGACTGGGCGTGAAGCGCCTGTGCGCGTGGGCCGCCGGCTGGATCCTGGTGTCGCCGGTGCTGGCCTACCTGCTGCGGCCCTGGCTCCTTGCCCCCGAGCCGCCCCTGAGGCTGGGCCACAACCCACGCTGGGAGGACCTCGGAACACCGTCCCGGCTGCTCGCCGACCTGTTCCTCACGGGCTACTACCCCGTCTTGCAGTGGCTGGCCTACCTGCTGGTGGGACTGGCCATCGGCCGGCTGCTCCTGGCCAAGGCAGTGGTGCCCGTGCTGCTGCTGGTGGGCGGAACAGTGGTGGCTGTGGTAGCCAAGACACTGGGTGTGGCGGCGATGGAGGATTGGGGCGGCCGGGCGGCGCTGGAGAAGATCCTCAACTCGCCGGGATACCCGCTGGGCAGCGTACTGCAGGTGAACCTGGCCGGACTGCCACAGGAGGGTTCGTGGTGGTGGCTTGCATCGGCCGCACCGCATTCCGGCACCCCGCTTGACCTGCTGCATACCTCGGCCGTGGCGGCGGCCGTCATCGGTGCGTGCCTGCTCCTGGAGCGCCTCGCAGAATGGGTGGACCTGGACCTGCTGCTGCCGTTGCGGGGCCCCGGTGCCATGACGCTGACCCTGTACACCGTCCATGTCTGGGTGGTCTCCGGCTTCTACCTCAAACCCATGCCGGCAGGCTGGACCCAGGACGGGATGTACTTTGCCCACGCCGCCCTTGCCATCGGTGTGGGCATCGTGTTCGCGCGGCTGATGTGGCGGGGCCCGCTGGAATGGGTGGGCCATGGGGCAAGCCTGGTGGGGCGTGGCGGCTTTAAGGCCCTGGCCTGAACCCCAGGGGTTGCACACGGGGCTGCGCGAGGAGCTTCGCATCACATGAAAAGGAACCCGCGGCCGGCCACTGGATGGCGCCGCGGGTTTCCTTCCGGACAGTTAAGTTGCGCCCCGGGCTATTGCGGGGTCAGCGTGAAGGTTGCCGTCTTGTCGCCGTAGTCATCGTTCACCACCACCTGGACCGGGCCCTTCTTCACGTCGAACGCAATGACACCTTCGCGGACATCGCCGGCGCCGACCTCATCGGTGGGCAGGGCTCCCAGTCCCTCATCCAGGTAGACCAGTTCACCCTCTTTCCCGTCGGCATCGTAGACCGTGAAATTCGATGGGCTGGAGAAGCTGCTGCCGGTCAGCGTCTCCCAGGAAACCTGTACCGCCAGGAAGCCGCCATTCTTCGGTTCAAGATAAGTCATGTCCGGTATCTCGGTGGTGTAAATGGAGTCGAGAACGCCGATCTTCACAGTGTTGCCTTCGGACACCGTGGCCACGAAGGAGTTCGCACCGGCCCCGGTCGCATTGGACGGGGATGTCCCATTTGACGGTGCGGTCCCATTTGAGGGTGCGGTCCCATTTGAGGGTGCGGGTGCGGCTTGGGAAGCCGAAGGAAGGTCCGGTGGAACGGGGATGTTCCGGCCGCTAACCGCAGCAGTAATCATGGCCACGGACATAATGGCCAGCACAACCCCGGTAATGATGCTCACCAGCCAAACGACACCGGTGATGATCCAGGCCTTCTTCTTGTTCTCCGGATAGCCGTCCAGGGGTCGCCCGTCTTTATCCCTGGTGTTCCCGGTCAAGGTCATGATCAGGTCCACAATGGACCAGATACCCAGGCCCCCAGCAGTCAGCAGCTTGGCAACACCCGAGCCGATCTTGCCAAGGTAGAAGCGGTCGGCGCCAAAGGTGCCCAGGAGCAGGGACAGGATCCAGGTGGTCACGAAGGACTTGCGGGGCCGGTCGGAGTATGGACCCTGCCCATAGGATCCTGGCTGGTATTTCCCCTGGGGGCCTGCCGGGTACCGCCCCTCGAAGGAGGGCTGCCCTTCAAAGCTGGACGGCGCTGGGGGAATCGGCGGCGCCGACGGTCCGCCCTGGGGCGCGTGGGGGTAGTTCGGGTGGCTCATTGGTCGTCCTTTGTAAAGGTGTGCAGGTGCGCAAGTGGGGTTCAAGGGACGACCGTGGCGGAATAACCGCCAACCCCATGTCCGCCCCCCAAGCCGGAAAATGTTGCACAACGAACCTACCGCGTGCGGCAGGGAGGTGCGATGGGCAGAAATACCCATCGCAGAAAGTGAGCGGCCGCCGGCAACCGCCACTGATGTTGATGCCTCCCCCGCAGCAGGGGGTTAGACCGTGCGCGGGGTTAGCGCGGCTGGGACGCCGCGGTGAAGAGCTTCACGGCGTCACGCATGGAAGAACGCGCGCGCTTGCGGTCCCCGGCCGCGTCATAGGCACAGCTCAGCCGGAACCAGGATCGCCAGTCACCAGGAGCAGCCTCAGCTTCAGCCCTGTACTTTTCGAACTCCGCGTCGGCAGCGGCGCGGACGATCCTGCCGCCGGGCGTGCGGGGAAGTTCATCGACGGGCAGCCCGCCCTCGGCTTCCAGGACCTTTGCCATCTGCTCCGTCC
Organism: Arthrobacter sp. Soil764; assembly: GCF_001428075.1. GTDB lineage: Bacteria > Actinomycetota > Actinomycetes > Actinomycetales > Micrococcaceae > Arthrobacter. The sequence goes on from NZ_LMSI01000025.1 coordinate 66,045, forward strand.
GGGCACCGAACATCAGCTCGCGGATCAAGGCCCACGCGCCGACGATGGGCAGCACCAGGTAGGCAGCGCCGATGGCCTTGGCCGTCAGGTTGCTGTCCGCCAGCAGCAGGAGGGAACGCTGGAAGGACACCACCAGGTAGAAGACCAGTAGCAGGGTCACCGCTCCCACCCAGATCTTGGTGCGGTTCTTCCGGAAGCCGGCTGCGAAAGCGTTCACGGCCTAGAGACCCAGGTCCAGGTAGCCGTCCAGGCCCACGGTCAGGCCGGGGTGTGCGGCGACGTTGCGGACGCCCAGGAGCACGCCCGGCATGAACGACGCGCGGTCGAAGGAATCATGGCGGAGGGTCAACTGCTCGCCGGACCCGCCGAGCAGGACTTCCTGGTGTGCCACGAGGCCGCGGAGCCGGACGCTGTGGACGCGGACACCGTCCACGTCGCAGCCGCGCGCGCCGGCACGTTCGGTGGTGGTGGCATCGGGGCTGGGCGGCACCTGGGCGGCCGCGCGTTCAGCGGCAATGAGTTCTGCCGTGCGGACGGCGGTGCCGGAAGGGGCATCCACCTTGTCCGGATGGTGGAGTTCGATGATTTCCACGGATTCGAAGTACTTGGACGCCTTCGCGGCGAAGGCGGAGGCCAGCACCGAGCCCAGGGCAAAGTTCGGCGCGATGAGTACGCCCGTCTCCGGGTGCCCGGCCAGGAGGGATTCCAGCGCGGACAGGCGGCCGGCGTCCCAGCCGGTGGTGCCCACCACGGCGTGGATTCCATGCTCAACGGCGAAGCGCACGTTGGCTTCGGTGCTTTCGGGGACTGTCAGGTCCACCAGGTACTGGGCACCGGAGGCGGTCAGCTGCTCCAATGAGTCACCCCGTCCCAGGGCTGCGACGAGCTTCATGTCGGGCGCGGCATCAATGGCCTTGACGGCCTCGGCGCCCATGCGTCCGTTGGCACCAAGGACGGCCACCAGCTTGGAAACGGAGTGTTGTTCGGTCATGGCGTTAACCCTACCGGCGGGACAGGATGGTGCAGGAACCGGGCAGCGTGCGTTACCTCGCAGTTGGGGCATCCAGCGGGCGCATTGAGCGGCGCCTGGCCCAGGACGGCATCAGCCGCCGGCGCCGACCCATTCCACGGTGCCGTCCGCGAAGAACTGTTCCTTCCAGATGGGCACCTGTTCCTTGATCCGGTCCACCAGTTCGGAGCAGACCGCAAAGGCCTGCCCGCGGTGCGCAGCGGATACTGCGCACACCAGCGCCGGGTCCCCGATCTCCAACGTCCCGATCCGGTGTGCGGCCCAGATCCGGACCGGCTGGCCGGCCTTGCCCCCGGAAGTCTCCCCGGCAGCCTCCTCCCCCACTGCGTTCTGCTCGGCAACCAGCCGGGCGACGACGTCGGCCATCACCTGGTGCGCCGTGGGGTGCGCACTGTAGCTGAGGCGCTCCACGGCCTTGCCGCCGTCGTGGTTGCGCACCACGCCGCTGAAGCTGACCACCGCACCGGCGGTATCGCTTTCCACCGCGGCAATCGCCTGGTCCACGGAGATGGGCTCCGCGCTCAGGACTGCCCGCACTACCTCGAATGCTGCGTCAGTGCCCATGTCCGCCCTCCAACTGGTCGCAAAGGTGCCCGATCACCGGGTCCAGGACGCTGAGCCCGTCCATGACCCCTTTCGGTGACCCGGGCAGGTTCACAATAAAGGTCCGGCCCGCGGCGCCGGCGTAGCCCCTGCTCAGGGCCGCCAGCGGGGTCTTGGCAGCGCCGGCCCGCCTGATCGCTTCCATGATGCCGGGGATTTCCCGGTCCAGCAGCGGCAGGGTGACATCGGGCGTGCGGTCGTCCGGGCTGAGGCCGGTGCCGCCGCTGGTAATGACGACGGCGGGACGCTGGGTGAGGAGGGCCCTGATGGCAGCGCCCACGGGATCACCGTCGGGGACCACCATGGCAGGGAAGACGTCGAAGCCGTGTTCCGTGAGCCAGTCGGTGATCACGGGACCGGTTTCGTCGTCGTAGATGCCGGCCGCGGCGCGGGTGGAGGCGATCACGACGCCGGCCTTCCGCCCCTGCACGTCGCCGTGGCGGTGGGGTTCGGAGACGTCCATGACGTTGGGGTTGGTCACAGTGCCCAGTCTCCGCTCTTGCCGCCGCTCTTGGCCAGCACCTTGATTTCCGTCAGGACGGCATGCTTGTCCACCGCCTTGATCATGTCGTAGACACTAAGGGCTGCCACTGACACTGCGGTCAGGGCCTCCATCTCCACGCCGGTGACACCCCGGGTCTTCACGGTGGAGCTGATGGTCACGGCGTCAGTGCCGAGGTCGAAGTCAACGGTGACTTTTGAGAGGGGCAGCGGGTGGCAGAGCGGAATCAGGTCCGGCGTCTTCTTGGCGCCCATGATGCCTGCCACGCGGGCCACGGCCAGGGCATCGCCCTTGGGGAGGCCGCCAGTGCCCAGGAGCTGCATCACCTCGGTGGTGGTCCTGACGGTGGCGGTGGCCGTAGCTTCCCGGGTGGTCTCGGCTTTGGCGGAGACATCCACCATCTGGGCGCTGCCGTCCTGGCGCAGGTGCGTCAGTGCGGGGGTATGTTCTGCGTTCACAGCATCCATACTTCCACCTCGTCGCCGCCGGCGAGTTCCGTTACACCGGAAGGAACGTGGACCAGGACGTTCGATCCGGCGAGGGCGTGCATCAGGTGCGAGCTCTCGCCGCCCTCCAGCCGAACGGTTCCGTCCGGCTGCAGGCTGCCGCGCCGGACCTGGTGCTTGTGCCGGGGCGAGGTGAGTTTCCCGCCCGCCCCTCCAAGGTCGAGGCGGGCGCGCAGCGGCAGCCTTCGGGCCGGCGCCCCAAGCAATTCCGACAGTGCGGGGCGGAGGAACATCTCGAAGGACACCAGGCAGCTGACCGGATTGCCGGGAAACCCAACGAAGGGGACACCGTCGAACGTTCCCAGTCCCTGGGGCCCGCCCGGCTGCATGGCCACGTGCAGGAAGTCCACCGGCTGGTCCGCCATTGCCTGCCGAACCACTTCGTAGGCCCCCTTGCTGACCCCGCCGGTGGTGACGATCAGGTCGGCGTCCCGGCCTTCGGTCCGCAGCAGCGCCTGGAGTTCGGCCGGGTTGTCGGTTGAAATGCCGGTGCGCCGGACTGCCAGGCCCGCCTGTTTCATGGCGGCTTCCAGGAGTGTTCCGTTGGAGTCGTAGATCTTGCCGGGCGGGAGCGGCAGGCCGGGTTCCACCACCTCGTCCCCCGTGGTGACCAGCAGGACGGTCACCACCTTGTACACTGCCACCTCCGGCAGGCCCAGGGCGGCGAGCAGCCCCAACTGGGCCGGCCCCAGGCACGTCCCGGCGGCCAGGGCACGCTCCCCTGCCCTGATGTCGCTGCCCGGGAAGCGCACGAACGTTCCGGGTGCGGTAGCCGGCAGCATTACTGTCTGCCCGTCAACGGATGCCAGGAAGTGGTCCGGCACCGCCTTTTCAATAGGCACGACGGCGTCGGCCCCCGCCGGGATCATGGCACCGGTCATGATGGGCGCCGCAGTGCCCGGCTCGAGCGGCTGCGGACTTGACCCGGCGGGAACCGGGGACATGATGCCCAGGTCAGCGCCGGCGTCGGGAATGTCCGCAGAACGGACGGCGTACCCGTCCATCTGGGAATTGGCGAAGGGGGGAAGGCTGATCGGCGCGGCGACGTCGCCCACCAGGCCGCGGCCCAGTGCCTGGCTGAGTGGCAGGGTTTCGATGCGGTCCGTTGTCCGGAGCGGCCGGAGAAGTTCGACGACGGCGGCTGCATGCTCAGCGACGGACCGGGCGTGCTCCGCTGCGTGGTGGGCGGGGCCCTGCGTGGTGTGGCTGGTCATGGGTGCGCCTTTGGTCTGGGCCGTCAGGTGGTCTGGTCCTCAGGTGGGCCGAGGCCGTCAGGATTTCACGTCCACTCTAACGGTGTGGAATCCGGTGGCTCCGTCGGGCGCCGGTGGGCGTGCGGTTTCGTCCTGGAGTTCACCCGCGTGGTTGGTGGCGCGCACCTGGACCTCGTACTGCCCCGGGGTGAGGTCCACGTCCAGCTTCCACTGGTACCAGGTGTCGGCGGAGATCCCCGTGGCGAGATCCGCTTCCCGCCACGGTCCGCGGTTGATCCGCAGTTCCACCTTCCGGATGCCGGTGTGCTGGGCCCAGGCGACTCCGGCGAAAACAACCGTTCCCGCATTGACCGGGCGGCCGCTGCGGGGGACGTCAATGCGGGACGACGTCTTGATGGGCCCGCGCTCGGACCAGCCACGCGGAGTCCAGTACCCGGCGTCGTCGGCGAACCGGGTGAGTTTGAGTTCGGTGACCCATTTGGTGGCCGAGACATAGCCATACAGGCCCGGAACCACCAGGCGGACCGGGAAGCCGTGCTCCAGCGGCAGCGGTTCACCGTTCATGCCCACAGCCAGCAGGGCATCCCGGTTATCGGTGAGGACCTCCAGCGGCGTCCCGGCGGTCCAGCCGTCGGCGCTGCGGGAGAGGACCATGTCGGCGTCCGGCTGGGGACCGGCCAGGGCCAGCAGTTCCCGGACTGGCCAGCCCAGCCAACGGGCATTTCCGATCAGGTCACCGCCCACGCCGTTGGAGACGCAGGCGATGGTGATGTGCCGTTCGGTCAGCGGCTTGGCCAGGAGGTCCGCGTAGGAGAGCTGGACTTCCCGGGCTACCTTGCCGGTCACTTTCAGGACCCAGCTATCCGGGTTCACCGCCGGGACGGACAGCGCGGTGTCGATCCGGTAGAAGTCCCGGTTAGGGGTTACCAGCGGTGTCGTCCCTGCAACACCCGACTCCGCAGCAGCAGGCACGGGCTTTGCCGGTGACGCCGCTGCGGGAAGGGTGATCCGTGCCCGGGCCTCCGTGACCGCCATGGTGGCCCCGCGCCAGATTCCCGCCAGTACTCCTCCCGCCGCAGAAGCCGCTGCGGTAACACCGAGGAACTGGAAGAAGCTGCGGCGGGATTGGGCGGCCACGGGGCCGGCCGTGGTTCCGGCAGCGGCAGCAGGCTGGCTCGCAGTTGGGTGGACGGGCATGGACACGTCCCACGCGTGCAGCCTTGGCACCAGGACGCGCAACAGCACGACGGCGGCGCCCGCGGCCAGGAGCGGCGGGATGAGTGACATGGGGGTCATCTGGGAACGCGTCAGGACGGCGGCAGCTCCGGCGAGTCCGAAGATTCCCATCACGGCAGCACCGGTGAACCGCCGCCGGTACTCAAGGACTCCGGCCAGCGCGGCCAGGGCAGCGATGACCAGCGCCATTCCCACCAGGAGGGCCGCCTTGTCTGCCGTGCCGAAGACGGAGATCGCCCAGTCCTTGACGCCGGGAGGGACGGCGTCGATGACGGCGCCGCCCACGGCTGTCAACGGTGACAGGGATGGGCTGAGGACCCCCGCGGCCAACTCCCCCACTGCCACGCCGGCTCCTGCCGCGGCTATCCCGGCAGCCGCAGCCCAACCACCCCTGGCGCGTGGGACTGCCTGCATCGGGACGGGACTCTCCACGCGCTCCCCAAGGCCGGCGCCGTCGTCGTCCGCCGTGTGCCGGCGCTGGGAACTCTCCACACCTTCCAGCATAGGTTTGCCAAGGGTCGCCTGCGGCGGTGCGCCCATATATCTTGCCCAGCTGACTCTGGTCACAGGTGTGATGGGCGGCTCAACGTGGCGTAGCCTGATTTCATGAGTGTCCAGCTAGGCATGCCCCAGCCGCGGGAGGAAGCAGCATCGGCGCTGCCCGGCGTTCCCGCGCGCCGCCCGGCCGATGCACCGGCCGGGCTGGTGGATCGGTATGGCCGCCGCGCCACCGACATGAGGCTGTCCCTGACGGACAAGTGCAACCTCCGCTGCACCTACTGCATGCCGGCAGAGGGCCTGGAATGGCTCGCCAAGCAGGCTGTCATGTCTGCCGGGGAGATCGTGCGGACTGTCAAGGTTGGCGTGGAGCAGCTGGGTGTCCGCGAACTGCGGCTGACCGGCGGCGAGCCGCTTGTCCGGCACGACCTGGTGCAGATCATCGCGGAACTGCGGGCCAACCACCCGGACCTGCCGATCTCCATGACCACCAACGGTGTTGGCCTGGCCAAGAAGGCCGCAGCCCTCAAGGAAGCCGGCCTGACCCGCATCAATGTGTCACTGGATTCCCTGCATGAAGAAACGTTCACCAAGCTGACCCGGCGTCCGTTCCTGGGCCAGGTCCTGGCCGGCGTGGACGCCGCGTGGGCTGCCGGCCTGGGCCCGGTCAAACTGAACGCTGTCCTGATGCGCGGCATTAACGATGCCGAATCGCCGCAGCTGCTCGACTGGGCGTTGGGACGCGGCTACGAACTGCGGTTCATCGAACAGATGCCGTTGGACGCCGATCACGGCTGGACCCGCCGCAACATGATCACCGCAGCCGAGATCCGCGATCTGCTGTCCCGCGACTTTGTCCTCAGCCCCGATCCCCGGGCGCGTGACGGTGCCCCTGCGGAGCGGTTTGAAGTACGACGGCGGGCGGCAGGTTCGGCGGATCCGGCTGGTCCGGTGCTGGGCACCGTGGGAATTATCGCTTCCGTCACGGAGCCGTTTTGCTCTGACTGCCGGCGCACCAGGATCACTGCCGAGGGCAAGATCATGAGTTGCCTGTTCTCGCGCGAGGAGTTCGACCTGCTGGGCTTGTTGCGGGCCGGCGCCACCGACGATGAGCTGGCGCAGCGGTGGCAGGACGCCATGTGGATCAAACCGAAGGCCCACGGCATGGACCATGTGGGACTGGATGCTCCGGACTTCGTCCAGCCGGACCGCAGCATGAGCGCCATCGGGGGCTGACCGGGATGCTTGTACGTTATTTTGCTGCCGCACGCGCTGCCGCAGGTTTCGAGGAAGAAAAGTTCGAACTTCCCGATGGTGCTACCGTGGCGGACCTGCTGGAGGCGGTGCTCGCCGTGGAGCGTGCCGAACCCCCTGCCGGGACGCCGCCGCTTCCGCGCATCCTGTCCCGCAGCAGCTTCCTGCTCAATGAGGTGGCGGTGCGGGACCGCTCGACAGTTCTTGGTCCGGACGACGTGGTGGACGTGCTGCCTCCGTTCGCCGGCGGGTAAATAAGCGGGTTGCAGCCGGAACAGCTTTTCGAGGCTGCCGCGGCCTTCTGATTGCCTGGGGCCGCTGATAGCCCGGCGCAGCTTGGAATGTCAGACCCCCGTTGGATGATGTCTTCATGGGAATCGGCAGCGGTTGTGGAGTGGTTTTGGAGGGTGTTCATGCCTCTGTTGCCGCCCTCGATGCGCTGGACCGCGAGGATGCTTTCCTGGCTGCCGGGGCAGGTGTTGGTGCCGGTCTGGATGTGTTGCAGCGGCGGTACGAGCTCCGGCTGGAACGGCTGGAAGTCTCGTCCCGTTTGAGGGCACAGCTGGCGGCCGTGGAAGCCCGGGACGCGGCGGAGTGCGTTGGGTTCCAGCACGCGATGCTTGCCCCGGACGCGCCGGTGCATGAGCGCACGTTCGCGGAGATGTCAGCGGTGGAGGAGATCGCGGGGGTCCTGACCATCAGCTCCGGTGCCGCCGGGGCATTCGTGGAGCAGTCCCGGCGGGTGTGTTCCCTCCCGCAGGTCCTTGAGGCTTTGGCCGCCGGAGACCTGTCCTGGCAGCACGCCCGGATTGTTGCCGACGAAACCGAAGGCCTCACCCCGGACGGTGCCGCCGCCCTGGTGGCGCACTTCTTCGACCCCGATGCCCCGAACCCGGCCCGCGGCGCCGCCCCCGGCGAACTCGTGCCATCGCGATTCCGGGTCAGAGTCCGCGCCTGGCGGGAACGCCACCACCCCGAAAGCCTGCAGAAGCGGCACGCGAAGGGTGTTGCGGACCGGCGAATGGAATACACCCCGGACCGCGACGGCATGGCCTGGATCTCCCTCTGCCTTCCCGGCGACACCGCCTGCGCCATCTGGAACCGCACCACCGCCACCGCCCGCGGCCTCCAAGGCCCCAACGAACCCCGCACCCTCACCCAGCTCCGCCCCGACATCGCCGCATCGCTCCTCCTCGGCGCCGGAACGTCTGCGCGTGAGGCTGCTGCGGGTGAGGCGGCCGGGAGGACTGGTGATGCTGCGGGAACGGGTGCAGGCAGCGTTTCCGGTACCGGGAGCGCTGCGGGGAGCAATAGTGATATTGGACGAGTACCCACGCCGCGTGCGGACGTGCTGGTCATGGTCCCGGTCTTCTCCCTCCTCGGGCTGACGGAGGAACCGGCGGTGCTGGACGGCCACGGCCCCATCCCGGCGTCGATGGCACGCAAACTCGTCGCGGACGGGGCGGAGTCGTTCTACCGCGTCCTGGTCGACCCCCGCGACGGCGCCCCGCTGGAGATTGGACGCACCCGCTACCGGCTCACGGAGACCATCAAACAATGGATCCGGATGCGGGACGGCAAATGCACCTTCCCCGGTTGCAGCAACCACACCGCCGACATCGAGAGCGACCACCTCACCGCCTGGGAAAACGGCGGAACCACCGGCACCAGCAACCTGGCACAACTCTGCCCAAAGCATCACCGGCTCAAGCACGCCCGCCCGTGGGTACCCGATGCCGCAAGCAAGAACGGACCGCCCGGCTGGACCTCACCCACCGGCCGCCACTACAAACCCGAGCACCCCGACCGGGAACCAACCCACTGGCCACCAGGAATCCTGGAGTCACCAGCCGAGATGCCGGATTGGCCGGACGTGCCGGAAGTGCTAAGTGGAGAGCCACCCGGTGACCGCTTCATTGACCCGGACGAACTCTCACCGGCCGATCCGCTGTGGGACGACTTCTACGCGATGGCATTCCGCCTGCCGCCGGATCCAGAAATGAACTGGCAGTTGTTGCTGATGTGAATAGTCCTGCTGAACCCTGTGCTGGCAACACTGGTGGTCCACTGTCCAGCGTTCGTGGTTCCAAGCAGCCATTGTTACCCCCGTGAGCCGGTTCCAAGCGCCATGGCCATCAATGCCGCCCGGCTGTGGACTCCGCAAGCCTGGAAGATTTGCTTGAACTGGTCCTGAACAGTGTATGGAGTCACTCCTTGGGTATCCGCCATAGTTCCTGTGTCCGCCCCGGCAGCAGCCAACCACAACAGCTCCCTCTGCCGCTGCGTAAGACCGAAGACCCGGGCGAAGATGTCCAGCCGGTCCGAAGGCATACAGCCCTGAATGGTGACGGCCAGCGGCGGTGTCGAGCCCTCTGCGGCAGGGGCAATCCGGTTGGCTCGCAGCAGTGCCCATCTACCGGAACCAATATGCACCCTGCTCTCCGCGTCATGGTGGTCCACTCCGGCCTCCCTCGCGAGCAACTGCGCACCAACGTTCAGCACCTCGGCCGGAACCTGGTGATGCGGGACGGGACCGGGTTGCAACAGATGGAGCCACTCGTTGACCGATTCAGTCCGGCCAACCACGGCGAGGTCTTCGCTCAAGGTCAGGACACCCTGCTCGGGTAATCCCTGCCTCCCTCTACCCGGCCCAGGGGCCATGTCCTGTCGAGAAGGTGCACCGGGCAGCGCAGAGTCGCCTTTCCGGGAAGCCAGATCCAGCCCAACCATAACGTCGGGCGTGGTTCCTGCATGGAATTGCCTGGCCACGGAACGACGCAATCCCGGTGTCAGCGCCGCTGCCAGCTCAGCCAGGTAAGTGGTTTCTTCTTCCGTAAAGTCGTCTGCTTCTCCAGTTCGCCAGAGATCAAGCCAGGCCCAGCACCCGTGCTGGTCGGCGAAGACGACTGACAGCACGTCGCGAACGTCGTAGCGATTCAGCACTCCCCTCCACAACAGGCTGCGGGCAGGATCACCCTGGGTTGCGTGCTGAAGGCTCAGTGCGGGGACTGAAGAGGCTATCAACCCGGTCCAGCGCGCCGGAGGGGAAAGGTACTTGAGACGGATGAGTGCTGGCAGTTCCTGCGGACAGGGAATCCTGGCCCGAGGAGCCATGCCTACCGTCGTGCGGGGGTCGCAAAGAGGCCAGACGAATGCGTCGAAGGGCACCATGGTGCCCACTTCCGTGAGCACGGCTTTTCGGAGAGCCTGGTGGTCCCGGATGGATCCAGCAAGAACCCGGATGCGTTCAAGGCTTCGGACCATCGCCCAGGCCCTCTTCATTCCCCCAGTATGCTCCCGCCGGCACCACCGGACCCGACGCACCCGCCACCCAGATTTCTGGGATACCGGCCAGGGACCGTGCCGTCTATGTTGGCGGCGTGGGCAGCGCCCACGTCGGCAAACGAGTGAGGAGACTCCGATGTACACCCTGCAGATCGAACACACCATCACGGACTTCCAAACCTGGAAGACCGCTTTTGACCGCGACCCGGTCAACAGGGCGGCTTCCGGGGTGCTCTCCCACCGGATTGGCCAACCAGTCGGGGACCCGCACTACATCGTTGTTGAGCTGGACTTCGCGGATTTGGACAAGGCGGAGCGATTGCTCTCGGACCTGCGCGAACACGTGTGGCATTCCCCTGCCAACGCCCCTGCTCTCGCCGGAGCGCCAAAGACCCGCATCATCGAGGCAGCGGCCTGAACCGCTGTTCAGACGCGGTGGAACTCCGAGCGCATGAACGGCCTGTAGGGCGAAGCCTTGCCGTTGGTGCCAGCGTCAGGGGCGTCGCCGCCGTCGTCCTTGCCCATCACCCGCAACTCGGTGACGTGAATGAGGATATCCCCCTCAACGTGGACTGAATGCCGTGTCCACCCGGCGTCGCTGGGGCGCTCAACGCGCAGGACGCCGTCGCGCCAGGTACATCGGGCGGCGCTGCCTGGCGGCACACCGGTGCTGTCGACGTAGTACCAGAGCACATCCTTGCGGACCGGATCAACCGTGAAAATTCCATGGCCTTCAAAATGGCTGCCGTCCGGCTCAACGTGCCGGTAGCTCTGCACAACACCGAGGCCTCCGGCCACCTGGTGGTAGGACACCTCGGCGTCCACGCTGTGCTCCGGCCCCCAGGGACCGGAAGCCACATACGTGTGGCCCCGCCAGTGCCCCACCAGACGGGATAGCCCCGGATGGGTGCGCTCCACTGTTGGCCCGTTCACCGTTCCGCCACCTCCTGCCGAAGATCATTCCCCCTCAGGATGGGCTCTCCAGGGCCGGGCCGCCAGTGTCCCACGGCAACAGTCTCCCGTGGGCAGCATTGCCCGGTGGCTCCAGGTGCTACAGCCCGAAGGTTTCGGTCTCATCGAAGGGACCCACTACGGTGATGGTCCGCGGCGCGGCAGCGAGTTCGGCCGCAAGTTCCTGGACCTGTTCGGTGGTGACGGCTTTGATCAGCCGCAGGGTTTCATCAATGTCCTGGTATTCACCGGACACCAGTTCGGCGCGGCCCAGCCGGGACATCCGCGAGCCGGTGTCTTCCAGTGCAAGGACGATTCCGCCGCCGAGTTGTCCCACGGCCTTGCGGAGTTCGTCGTCGGAAATTCCATGTTCGGCGAGCTTGTCGAGCTCAATACCAAGCAGGTCCACAACCTGGCGCACCTTGGACGGGGTGCAACCCGCGTACATCCCAAAGTAGCCGGCGTCGGCGTAGGACGACGCAAAGGAGTAGGTGGAGTACACCAGTCCACGCTTCTCGCGAACCTCCTGGAACAGTCGGGAGGACATGCCGCCGCCGAGGACCGCGTTCAGGACACTCATGACGTAGCGCCGTTCGTCGGTGGCAACGATCGTGGGGCATCCCATAATGATGTTTGCCTGCTCCACGGCGCGCTTGACCACATGCAGGCCGGCGGTTCCCGTGATCAGGGCGCGCTCGGTGGAGCGCCGCTGCACCGGTGCGGCGTCGGCTTCCAACGACCAACCGGCGGTCTGCAGGGCGTCCACCACCATGCCGCACACCTTGTCGTGGTCCAGGCCGCCTGCGGCGGTGATGACCAGTTCTTCGGGCTTGTAGTACCGGCGGTAGTGCTCCCACACTGAATCGCGGGCCACGGCCTTGATGGCAGCCGGGGTGCCGCCAATCGGCCGTCCAAGGGGGTGGCTGCCGAGGACCGCGGCGACGAAGTGCTCGTGCGCAACATCCGTGGGGTCATCGCTGTCCATCGCGATTTCCTCCAGGATGACATCCCGTTCCTGCTCCATCTCGTCAGGGTCCAGCACAGCGCCGGTGATCATGTCCGCGATGACATCGATGGCCATGGGCAGGTCGGAGTCCAGGACGCGGGCAAAGTAGCACGTGCTTTCCTTGGCTGTTGCCGCGTTTGATTCACCGCCCACCTCATCAAAGGCAGAGGCAATTTCCAGGGCCGTGCGGCGCCTGGTGCCTTTGAACAGCAGGTGCTCCAGGAAGTGGGTGGACCCGTGCTGGCCGGGCGCCTCGTCCCGGGACCCCACGCCCACCCAGAACCCGATGGTTGCCGACCGCTGGCCCGGCATCGCCTCCGTCAGTACCCGCACTCCCCCTGGCAGTACTGAACGGCGGACCTCGGACCCGCCGTCGGAGCCGTGGACCAGGGTGTCGCCGGCGTGGTTCTGCTCAAGCGGCAGGGGTACAACAGTCATTGATGCCTTTCAGGACGGGCAGCCGGGATCTGGCTGCCATCGTAACAGCGGCGGGACCGGTGGATCATCCCCTGTTCTCCAACCAGTGGGAAGTGTTCCGATCCTCGGGCCAGCCCACTCCGGGCCCGTATTCCCGGAGCCTCCGCGCCTTCTTCCTCGGCAACCACCGGGGCGAGCGAGAGCTTTCCACGGTCATCGATCTTGGTGATTTCCACCTGGACCTTCTGGCCCACCGACACAACGTCGTCGACGTTGTCCACGCGCTTGCCGTTGGCCAGCTTGCGGAGCTCGGAGATGTGCAGGAGGCCGTCCTTGCCCGGGGTCAGCGACACGAAGGCACCGAAGGTGGTGGTCTTGACGACCGTGCCCAGGTAACGCTCGCCGATCTCGGGGACCTGCGGGTTGGCGATGGCGTTGATGGCGGAGCGTGCTGCATCCGCAGACGGACCGTTCGTGGCGCCAATGTAGACCGTGCCGTCGTCCTCGATGGAGATGTCGGCGCCGGTGTCCTCCTGGATCTGGTTGATCATCTTGCCCTTGGGGCCGATGACCTCGCCGATCTTGTCCACGGGGATCTTCACGGCGATGACGCGCGGTGCGAACTCGGAGAGCTCGTCCGGGGTGTCGATGGCCGAGTTGAGGACCTCGAGGATGTGCAGGCGTGCTTCGCGGGCCTGCTTCAGTGCTGCTGCCAGCACGGAAGCGGGGATGCCGTCGAGCTTGGTGTCCAGCTGAATGGCCGTGACGAACTCGGAGGTACCGGCAACCTTGAAGTCCATGTCACCGAAGGCGTCTTCGGCGCCGAGGATGTCGGTCAGGGCCGCGTAGCGGGTCTGGCCGTCAACCTGGTCGGAGACCAGGCCCATGGCGATGCCGGCGACGGCGGCCTTCAGGGGCACACCGGCGTTCAGCAGGGACAGGGTGGAGGCGCAGACGGAACCCATCGACGTCGAGCCGTTGGAGCCGAGGGCCTCGGACACCTGGCGGATGGCGTAGGGGAATTCCTCGCGTGAAGGCAGCACGGGCACAATGGCACGCTCTGCCAGGGCGCCGTGGCCGATTTCGCGGCGCTTGGGCGAGCCCACGCGGCCGGTCTCACCGGTGGAGTATGGCGGGAAGTTGTAGTTGTGCATGTAGCGCTTGCGCGTGACGGGAGACAGCGAGTCGATCTGCTGTTCCATCTTGAGCATGTTCAGTGTGGTGACACCCATGATCTGGGTCTCGCCGCGCTCGAAGATGGCCGAACCGTGAACGCGGGGCAGAACCTCAACTTCGGCGGTGAGCTGGCGGATGTCCGTCAGGCCACGACCGTCAATGCGGACCTGGTCCTTCAGGATGCGCTGGCGCACAACGTGCTTCGTGACGGAGCGGAAGGCAGCGGACAGTTCCTTCTCGCGGCCTTCGAACTGGCCGGCGAGGTTGGCGAGGACCTCGTCTTTGAGTGCGTCGGAGGCGTTGTCGCGTTCCTGCTTGTCGGCGATCTGGAAGACAGCGGCAAGCTTGTCGGCGGCGGCGGATTCGACAGCCGCGTAGACGTCGTCCTCGTAATCCAGGAAGACCGGGAACTCGACAGTGGGCTTTGCAGCGCGTGCGGCCAGATCGGCCTGGGCGTCGCAGAGTGCCTTGATGAACGGCTTGGCAGCCTCGAGGCCCTCGGCCACAACCTCTTCAGTGGGGGCGGTGGCGCCCTGTTCCTTGATGAGGTTCCAGGAGTTGTCGGTGGCTTCGGCCTCAACCATCATGATGGCGACGTCGTCACCTGCAACGCGGCCGGCAACCACCATGTTGAAGACGGAGTTCTCCAGCTGCGAGTGCTTGGGGAAAGCAACCCACTGCGATCCGTTTTCGTCGGCCACCAGGGCAACGCGGACGCCGCCGATGGGGCCGGAGAACGGGAGGCCGGACAGCTGCGTGGACATGGAGGAAGCGTTGATCGCCACCACGTCGTACAGCTCGTCGGGGTTGATGGCCAGGACGGTGACCACGATCTGGACCTCGTTGCGCAGGCCCTTGATGAATGCGGGGCGCAGCGGGCGGTCCATCAGGCGGCAGGCCAGGATGGCTTCGGTGGACGGGCGGCCTTCACGGCGGAAGAACGAGCCCGGGATGCGGCCGGCAGCGTACATGCGCTCTTCGACGTCGACCGTCAGCGGGAAGAAGTCAAAGCCTTCACGCGGGTGCTTGCCGGCAGTGGTGGCGGACAGCAGTGCGGTGTCATCGTCGATGTACACCATGGCTGCGCCGGCTGCCTGCTTGGCAAGGCGGCCGGTTTCGAAGCGGATTACGCGCTTGCCGAAACGGCCATTGTCAATGACTGCTTCCGAGAACTGGATTTCGGGACCCTCCAAGAGAGTCACCTCCGTTTCTGTTTGACGGAAGTCCAGCCGCATCAACCCGGCCAGCATCTGTCTACTGGCCCTGCACCCGGTCATCGATCGAGACCCACGGGCCGCCGGCTTCAGTCAACGAAGCCGTTCCCGGGGATCACTACCGAGGACCGCGAATGCGTGATGCGGTTGATCCTCCTGTTTAGTTTTTATTTGAAGAAGGCGGCCCGATCCGGAAGGAAAGGGCCGCCCGAAGCCAGACTAGCGGCGCAGGCCGAGGCGCTCGATGAGCGAACGGTAGCGGGCGATGTCAGTCTTCTTGAGGTAGCTCAGCATACGCTTGCGACGACCAACCATGGCCAGCAGACCGCGCTGGGTGTGGTAATCGTGCTTGTGCTCCTTCATGTGCTCAGTCAGATCCTTGATCCGCTGGGTCAGGACAGCAACCTGGACCTCCGGTGAACCGGTGTCGCCTTCTACGGTTGCGTATTCCTTGATGATGGACTGCTTTACAGCGGCGTCAAGTGCCACAATAACTCCTTGGGAATGTGCCGTGAGGGCCCAGGTCAGTAACTCACTGCCGGGTCTGCCGGGTACGTCCTGATCCGGCGAAGCGGAGCAGGCGGACTGCAACAGGAACCAGCCGCCACGGACTGCAGCCGGATCCATCGTCCAGTTTACCGGCCCCGGCCTGACCTTGTCGAAACAGTGCGGTCGAAACAGTGCGCTTGTCAGCCCTGGAGCCGGCCCCGGATGGCCGCCATGCCCTGGAGGACTTCCGTGAAACTGGTACTCAAGGGTGACAGCCCCACCCGGATGCCGTGCGGCGAACGGAAGTCCGGGATCACGTCCCCTTCCCAGAGTGCCTCCACGGTGGCCTTGCTGAAGTGGGGATGATCCACCGTGATGTGGCCTCCCCGCTCCCCCGGGTCCCGCGGCGACGCCAGTTCCGCACCCAGCGGGGCCAGCCAGGCGTCGAAGACCTCCACGGCGAACGCGGTCAGCGCCAGGGACTTCTCCCGGATGGCAGCCATGGTGGTTTCCTCGATGAGGTCCATGGTCCCCTGCATGGCGATCATGCCGAAAATGGCAGGGGTGCCGCTGAGGAAGCCGCGGATGCCGGCGGCCGGTTCATAACCAGCAGCCATCTCAAAGGCGTTCTTGCGCCCCATCCACCCCCAGATGGGCTGGCTCAGCGAGGGCAGGTGCCGGGCATTGACGTAGGCGAAGGCAGGCGAACCGGGACCGCCGTTGAGGTATTTGTAGGTGCAGCCGCCTGCGAAGTCCACCTCCGCGCCGTCCAGGTCGATCTCCACCGACCCCGCCGAATGGCAAAGATCCCACACCACCAGGGCGCCGGCGTCGTGCACTGCAGCGGTGATGGCGGGAAGGTCGGCCAGGTGGCCGGAGCGGTAGGCAATCTGGCTGAGGAGTACGACGGCGGTCCGCGGCCCGGTGGCCTGGCGCACCTGCTCGAGGGTCACCCCGGCCGCGGGATCAGGCTTGATCCAGCGGAGGGTCAAGCCTTCCTCGAGGGCGATGCCCTCCACCAGGTAGCGGTCGGTGGGGAAGTTTTCGGTGTCCAGCACCAACTCGTTGCGGTCGGGGTCCTGCACCGCGGCCAGGGCTGCGCGGATCAGTTTATAGAGGACCACGGTGGTGGAATCGGCAATGATGGTCTGGCCCGGCGCTGCCCCGAGGACGGCGCGGCCCAGCTGGTCTCCAATGGACTGCGGCATGCTGAGCCACTTTTCGTCCCAGCCGCGGATCAGGCGGCCGCCCCATTCGTCGCGGATGAAGGCGGCGACGTCGTCGGCGGTGCGCTTCAGTGGCCTGCCCAGGGAGTTGCCGTCAAGGTAGGACAGGGGCGTGTCCGTGCCGATGAAGAGGTCCCGGCAGTGCGCCAGGGGGTCCCGGCGGTCCAGCTCTTCGGCCCGCGCGCGGAGTTCTTCGGCGGTCACCCTGGTGGGGTTTTCCTGGTGGATGCTCATTGTCCGATCTCCGTCCTGACAGCGAATAGTTCCGGGAAGAACGTCAGTTCCAGTGCCTTCTGCAGGAAGGTGACGCCGCTGGATCCCCCGGTGCCCGTCTTCATGCCGATGGTCCGCTGGACGGTGCGCAGGTGCCGGAACCGCCAGAGCTGGAAGTTGTCCTCCAGGTCAACCAGTTCCTCGCACGCCTCGTAGGCCGCCCAGTTGTCCGCCGCGTTTTCGTAGATGTGCTTGAAGAGCGGGACCAGTTCCGGGGCGAACTCGTGCGCCCGGGTGACGTCCCGGTCCAGAACCGAACGGGGTACGTCGAAACCCTGCCGGGCGAGGTACGCCAGGAATTCGTCGTAGATGCTGGGTGCGGCCAGCAGTTCCTCCAGCATGGCATGCGCTTCGGGGTCGGATTCGAAGACCGGCAGCATCTTGCGGTTCTTGTTGCCCAAAACGAATTCGACGGCGCGGTACTGGGCGGACTGGAACCCCGACGAGTTGCCCAGGAAGCCGCGGAACTGCGAATACTCGGTGGGCGTCAGGGTAGCCAGGACGGACCACTGCTCGGTGAGGGTCTTCTGGATGTGCTTGACCCGGGCAATGCCCTTGAGCGCCGACCCAAGATCGTCCTCCCGGAGCCAGGCGGCGGCGCTCCGCAGCTCATGCAGGACCAGCTTGAGCCACAGCTCCGTGGTCTGGTGCTGGATGATGAACAGGAGCTCGTCGTGGTGTTCGGGCTGGCTGACCGGCTGCTGGGCGCTGAGCAGCGTGGGTAATTGCAGGTAGGAGGCGTAGCTCATCCGCGAGCTGAAGTCGCGGACGATCCCCTTATCCAGCTTGCGGGTGTTCTTTTCGACGGACACGTGCTGCCTTTCGTTGTGCTCACCCGGTTGCTGAAGCTCCGGCGGATGCTGGAATCAGCGGCCGCTGAGGAGATGGTGGGCCTGGGCCACATCCAGCCGCATTTGTTCCACCAGGGCCTCAGGGCCACGATAGGCCACCATGCCGCGCAGCCGCGCCACGAATTCAACGATCACTGTCTGGCCGTACAGATCGAAGTCCTCCACGGCCTCCTTGGGCCGGTCGATCACGTGCGCTTCAACCTGGCGGCTCACGCCGTCGAACGTGGGATTGGACCCTACCGAGATCGCGGCCGGCCAGCGCGTGCCGGCCTGGTCCACGAGCCAGCCGGCGTAGATGCCATCCGCAGGAATCAGCCCTGAGGCGTTCGAGGAGAGGTTGGCCGTGGGGAAGCCGAGGGCACGGCCGCGGGCGGCGCCATGGACCACCTCGCCGCGCATCCTGTGCGGGCGGCCCAGGACGGAGGCGGCAGTGGCCACGTCGCCCTCCTGCAGGGCCTCGCGCACCCAGGTGGAGGAACAGCGCCGGTCCGTGCCGTCGTCGTCATGCAGGGGGTAGCCCTCCGCCCCGAACTCGCTGATGACTTGAACGTCGAAGCCGAACTTGTCGCCCAGCGCCTTCATGGTGTCCAGGTCCCCGGAGTTGCCCCGTCCAAAGCGGGCGTCATGGCCGATGACCACGTGGCTGGCATGCAGGCAATCCACCAGGTACTGCTCCACGAATTCCTCCGCCGTGAGGCTGGCGAGGTCCAGCGAGTACTTGACCACCAGGACGGCATCCAGTCCCAATTCGCCCAGCGCCTCCAGCTTGTCATCCAGGCCCATGATCAGCTCCGGGGCGGCCTCGGGACGGTGGATGACCGCCGGGTGGGGGTCGAACGTCACGGCAACAGCCTTGGCGTGGGAGAGACGGGCCGAACGGATCAGCTGGGACAGCACCTGCTGGTGGCCGCGGTGGACACCGTCAAAATTGCCGAAAGTGACAACGGATGGGCCGAAATCCGCCGGGACATCGGACGGATCGTTCCAGATGTAAACCATCACCCTCGCCTTAAGCTGCCTGCATCAACGTTCCGGAACCATGCCGGCCGCGGAACTCTTCAAGATTACCCGGATTCATTGTGCTGCCCTTGACACCCTGACGCCCCCGGCGCCACGCGGTTGCTTTGGCTTCACCGGGAAGCGCTGGCACGCGGTCCAGCCACCGAAGGCCGGCGCCGGTAAAGCCACACCAGGCCAAGGATGGGCAGCAGCAGCGGTATGAAGCCGTAGCCGCGGCCAAACAGGGACCACACCGTCTCGTGCGGGAACTGCACGGAATCCAGGATGCTCAGGGTCCCCACCACCAGGACACCCACCAGTTCAACCAATACTGCGGCCACGGAGACCTTGAACCAGGTGGTTCCGGCCTTGGCCAGTGACACTGTGGCCACCACGTAGACCAGCGCGGCGAAGGCGGAGAGCAGGTAGGCCAGCGGAGCCTCGGAGAACTTGGTGAGGATCTGGTAGCCGGCACGGGCGGTGGCCGAGATGGCGAAGACTCCATATACGGCAATCAGGAGGCGGCCGGGGCCGGTGTTGCGGGTATTGCGGACGGATCCGTCCCGTGTGGCCGTCTGGGCCTGCTTGTCTTTCATTCCTGCTGCTTCTTCCACTTCAGTACCAGATCTGGTTCATTCGGGCAGCCATGACGAGTGCCGTGACGCCGACTGCGGCCAGGACAAAATTGCTCCACCGTGTGCGCTCCAGGATGGACCAGTAGATCGCTGCCGGCGGCAGGAGCATGGCGGTGGCCATATAGCCCCAGAACTCCCACGCCTCGCCGGCAATGTGTTCGCCGGCAGTGACCCGGACGATGGAACCCACCAGGTACACCACCAAGGCCACTTCCACCGCAACGACAGACAGGATGGTCACGTCGTTCGGCGCCTTCTTCAGGATGCCTGCGCCCAGGCATACCAGCGTCGACACCAGGCCGACGACCAGGACGATCCAAAAATATGCGTCCACGCTTTAGGCCTCTGCGGCGGCGGTTGCGGCAGCCCCGGAGCCGGGGGCGAAGACAAGCACCGGCTTGGCGTAGCTGCCGGCGTCGGCAAGAAGGGCCACCAGGCTGCCATCGGGGGCGAAGGCAGCGGCGGGATGTTCGGCGGTGGCAGCGCCGGGAGCGCCAGGGGCGGCCCCGGCAGCAATGCGCCGCCCAAAGGAGATCTCCGTGGTTTCCTCGGCGCTGAGTTCACGGTTGGGCATCAGCGCGCGGGCAGCTTCGGACATTTCGAGGACGTTGAGCTCCTGGGCCAGCTGTTCAAGGGTGCGCGCCTGATCCAGGGAATAGGGGCCCACGTGGGTCCTGCGGAGGGCGGTGAGGTGGCCTCCCACGCCGAGTGCGTTGCCAAGGTCCCTGGCCAGGGCGCGGATATAGGTACCGGAAGAGCATTCGACCGTGACGTCGAGGTCAACCACATCCGCATCGGGATCGCGGCGGATGGCATGCACCTCGAAACGGTGGATGGTGACAGGGCGTGAGGCCAGCTGCACCTCCTCACCTGACCGCACCCGCGCGTAGGCCCGTTCGCCGTTCACCTTTATGGCGCTGACGCTGCTGGGCACCTGCTGGATGTCGCCCGTGAGGGCCGAGACGCCGTCGTAAATTGCCTGCTCGCTGACGCCGGACGTGCCGGCCGTGCTGGTGACCTCCCCTTCCGCGTCATCGGTGACGGTGGACTGGCCCAGCCGGATGGTGGCGGTGTAGGTCTTTGAGGTGCCCACGATGTAGGTCAGCAGCCGCGTGGCCTTGTTGATGCCCACCACCAGCACGCCGGTGGCCATCGGGTCCAGGGTTCCTGCGTGCCCCACTTTCCGGGTCCCTGCGAGGCGCCGCATCCGGCCAACCACATCATGGCTGGTCCATCCCTGCGGCTTGTCCACTATCACCAGTCCAGAAAGCACGCCTCCCAGTATATCGGCGCTGGTAGGCCCGCCTGCCCACCCACCGGGGCCTGCGGTACGGTCCGCGGCAGGCCCGCTGTGACGGTTAGGATGGCTGGCATGCCTGAGCTTGCCGCCCATGTCCGCGACGTGCCCGTCAACCAGATCCGCGAGATCACCGAGGCCGCGTGGCGCACTCCCGGCGCCATTGTGCTGAGCATCGGGGAGCCCGGGTTCCCGCTCCCCCGCCATGTCCTGGACGCAGGCATCGCCTGCCTGGACCGCGACGAAACCAACTACACGCCCAACGCGGGGATTCCCGCCCTTCGTGAAGCGTTCGCTGCCAGATTCCGCGAAGAACAGGGAGTGGACGTCGGCGCTGACCGCGTCTATGTAGTGTCCGGTGCGCAGCAGGGCCTGCACTTCGCCATGAGCCTGCTGCTCTCCCCCGGAGACGAGATCCTTATCCCCAACCCGGGCTACCCCACCTTCGCCATGACCAGCCGGCTGCTCAATGCCGTCCCCGTAGGCTATCCGCTGCACCCCGAACACGGCTTCCAGCCCCGGGTTGCCGATGTGGAGGCGCTGATCACCAGCCGCACCCGGGTGCTGGTCCTCAATTCCCCCTCCAACCCGCTCGGCGCCGTGCTGGGTGAGGAAGTGGTCCGGGAACTGATGGACCTGGCCCGCCGGCACGACATTTGGGTGGTCTCGGATGAGTGCTATGAGGCGTTCACCTACGATGTGCCCCACGTCAGCCCGGCAAGGTTCGACGGCGGCACCACGGCGGATGCGCGCGTGTTCACTTCGCTGACACTGTCCAAGACCTACGGCCTGACCGGGCTGCGCATCGGCGCCCTGGTCTGCCCGCCGGGGCTCGAACAGAAGATGGACAACGTCATGGAATCGATCGTCTCCTGCGTGGCGTCTGCACCGCAGTATGCGGCGCTGGCGGCCCTGACGGGGCCGCAGGACTACGTCCGGCACGCGCACCGGCACTACCGGGAGAACCGGGACGCCGCTTCTGCGGTGCTGGCAGCGAAGGGGATCCCGTACCTTCCGGCGCAGGGCGCGTTCTACCTCTGGGCTGATATGTCCCATGTAAGTGACGGGGATGTGCGGGCCTGGGTCCGGCGTTTCCTCGCAGACTCCGGTGTGGCCCTGGCTCCGGGGACCGCTTTCGGCTCCATTGGCGAGGGGTGGGTCCGGATCGCGCTCTGCGGCCGGAAACAGGATCTGCTGGAGGGGCTGTCCCGGCTTCCGGACGCCCGGCCGTAGACCGCGGGGCCGGTGCCGGGCTTCGGGCGCTGCGTGTGTACCTAGCTGCGGGCTCCGGCAATGGCCTTGTCCAGCCAGGAACGGAGGACCCCCGCGGGTGCGGCGCCGGCCTGGCGCGCTACGACCTTTCCGTCAACGAGCACCATCAAGGTGGGAATTGCCTGCACATCGAACCGCTGCGACAGGACCGGCGACGTGTCCACGTCCACCTTCACCAGCTTGATCTTCCCGGGCCGTTCCCGGGCCAGCTTGTCCAGGACCGGGCTGACCATCCGGCAGGGTCCGCACCAGGCGGCCCAGAAATCGACCAGCACCGGAACCGGGGATTGCTCCGCCACGGCCGCGAAGTCGCTGTCGCCTGCCGATACGATCCAGGGCAGGTCCGCCTTGCAGTTGCCGCAGCGTGGGTGGCCCGTAGCCTGGGCCGGAACCCGGTTGGTTTTGCCGCAGGCGGGGCAGCTCAAAAGTGTGGGCTCCATGGCTAATATTCCTTCCTGCTGTCAAAGGCGCGCCACGCCTGGAAGGGGACGTCCGACGTCGGGATGTCACCTTTGGTGACCGGCATCAGCTCCGGCGCCGCGCCGCTGAAGTAGTCGTAGAAGAGTGCGTCATCGAAGCCTGCCGCCGCGGCCCCGTGCCGGTCTGCGGCGTAGTAGACGCGGCCGATCCTGGCCCACAAGGCGGACGCCAGGCACATGGGGCACGGCTCGCAGCTTGCGTAGAGGACAGAACCGGTCAGGTCGAAATCGGATGCAGCGGCGGCCGCCGCCCGGATGGCCACCACTTCCGCGTGGGCGGTCGGGTCGTTGTCCCTGGTCACCCTGTTGACCCCGGTGTGGACACGTCCGTCCGGCGTCACCACCACCGCACCGAATGGCCCGCCGCCCTCCGCGACGTTGCGCGTGGCCAACTCCACGGCCTGTTCGAGGTACTGAGCCTGCCCAGGATGCTGGGTAAACCCAGGGTGCTGGGCAGATTCGGGGTGCTGCAAGCCCCTGTTGCCGTGGTCTGCGGACGTCATAGCACGATCCTAGCCACAGGCGCCCCGTTGGGGGACGAAAAGGGGGCAAGGAAGGGGGGATGCCCCCAACGACTACCCGCTGGTAGGGGCCTACGCTTGCGCCCGGGGGACCATTTCGCCTCTGCGGAGGCTTCATATCCAGCCCGCAAGGGCATCTCGCACCCCGGAGTACCCAATGAAACGACAACTTACCTTTATCGCCTGCGTGGCCGCCGCCACGATGGTGCAGGCCGCACCGGCTTTCGGATCCAGCCACAACCCTGACTATGAAGAGATGGCGACCGGCCTCGTTTCGCCCCTCCATCTCGCGGTGGGCAGCGGTGAAACTGTCCGCGTCAGCCAGGATTTCGCCGGGATCCTCACCCGCGTGGAGCACGACGGCGAAAGGGAGGATATTCATACCGCGGAGCAGGGTTGGGAAGTTGCCGGGGTGGACATCCACGATGGCATGACGTATTTCCTTGAAAGTACCGGAGCAGGGCAAGGTGACCCCGCCGCTCTCCAGGGCTACCTCAAGTCCATTGACTCCAAGGGTGATGTGGACACCATCGCCAACTTCGCGGACTACGAACGGAAGCACAACCCCGACGGGGACCAGCACTACGGTTTTGAGCCCGATGTCAGCGACAAGTGCCTGGCGGGTTGGCCGGCCTTCCCGCCCGCCCGGTACACAGGAACGGTGGATTCCCACCCCTACGCCCTGGCAATCAAGGGCAATATTGCCTATGTGGCGGATGCCGGCATGAACGCGATCCTCAAGGTGAATCTCACATCGGGCGCCATTTCGACGCTGGCCGTCCTGCCGCCAAGGCCAGCCAAGGTCCCGGCCGGCCTTCAGATTCCCGTTGACATGCAGGGCAATACTATGGCGGTTCCTGAATGTGTTGTTGGCCAGAAGTATGCCTTCGAACCCGTTCCCACCGATGTCGAAATCGGGCCGGACGGCTGGCTGTATGTCACCTCACTGCCTGGTGGCCCGGAAGGACCGGAAATGGGTCCGCGCGGTGCGGTCTTCAAGGTGAATCCGTGGAACGGTGACACGACTGTTTGGGCGGACCATATCCTGAGCCCCACCGGGCTGGCTGTGGCAGACAACGGGGAAATCTACGTGGCGTCGCTGTTTGGCGGAGAAATTCTGAAGTTCACCTGCGATGCCGAGCGGTCACGTTTCCTTTCCGTGAACCAGCCCGCCGACGTTGAGTACAGGGACGGGGATGTCTTCGCCACGGTGGATGCACTGATGGGGCTCTCAGACCCGTCAGCACCGGACGCTTCCGCTCCCAAGCCTGCAGGCCGGGTCATCGAAGTCGACCGCTGACAAGTGGCCGCACATACGCAACAGGACCCGGAGATGCCTCCGGGTCCTGTTGCTGTGTTGCTGGCTAAGTCGGCTGCCTACTTGTTGCCGTCTTCGTCGAGGTCCTCATCGTCGCTGAGGTCCAGGTCCTCTTCGTCGAAGTCGTCCTCATCGATGTCCACGTCAGCCACCGCGTCGGACTTGTACGGGTCCGCGTCGCCAGCGTGCCGGGCGTTGGCGGCAAGCGCAGCAACCTCGGCGTCCCGCTTCTTGGCTTCGCGCAGCAGTTCCTCCAGGTTGGAGGCGTTGACCGGAATCTGGTCAGCCACGAACTCAAGGGTGGGAGTCAGCCGGACGGTGATGTTCCGTCCAACTTCCTGCCGGAGCACACCCTTGGCCTTCTCAAGGCCCTTGGCAGCATCAGCCTGGACAGCCTGGTCGCCGAAGACGGTGTAATAAACGGTGGCGTGCTGCAGATCATTGGTCACGCGGGCATCAGTAACAGTAATGCCCTCCAGCCGGGGATCCTTGACCTTCCGGCCCAGAGCCTCAGCAACAACAACCTTAATCCGCTGCGCCAACTTGGCAGCACGTGCCGGATCAGCCATGAACAACTCCTAAAAGAAGAAAAAATTTGGGCGTACGACGGCGGCGCAGCAGGGGCTGCGTTTCGCATCGTACAAAGGTCGCCACGCACCCAAGCGAGCCGATGACGCACCCGTTGGATTTTTCCGGCGGCCCGGGAGTGGCATCGGGCCTGCCGAAGCTGGGCGGCCGACGTCGTAAGACGTTGGCCGCCCAGCGAAGGGGCGGGGCCGCCGGAAAAATCCAACGGCCCCGGCCACGGACTAACAAGTGTTAGACGCGCGGCTTCTCGCGCATCTCGAAGGTCTCGATGATGTCGCCTTCGGTGATGTCGTTGTACGACCCAAGACCGATACCACATTCGAAGTCCGTGCGGACCTCGGTGGCGTCGTCCTTGAAGCGCTTGAGCGTCTCAACGGTGAGGTTGTCACCGATGATCTTGCCGTCGCGGCTGATCCGTGCCTTGGTGTTACGGCGGATGATGCCGGAGCGGACGATCGAGCCGGCGATGTTTCCGAACTTGGAGGAGCGGAAGACTTCGCGGACCTCGGCGGTGCCGAGCTGGACTTCTTCGTATTCCGGCTTGAGCATGCCCTTGAGCGCTGCTTCGATGTCATCGATTGCTGCGTAGATGACGGAGTAGAAGCGCATGTCCACGCCTTCGCGGTCTGCCAGTTCGGCAACCCGCTCGGCGGGCTTGACGTTGAAGCCGATGATGACGGCGGAGTCGACCGTTGCCAGGTTGACGTCGTTCTGGGTGATGGCACCCACACCGCGGTGGATGACGCGCAGCTGCACGCCTTCGCCGACGTCGATCTTGAGCAGCGCGTCTTCGAGGGCTTCGACGGCACCGGACACGTCACCCTTGAGGATGAGGTTGAGGGTGTCGATCTTGCCTTCGGCGACGGCCTGGTCGAAGTCTTCCAGGCTGATGCGCTTGCGGCGCTTGGCCAGGGCGGCGTTGCGGTCGGCGGCTTCACGCTTCTCGGCGATCTGGCGGGCGGTGCGCTCGTCAGCGGTCACGAAGAAGGTGTCGCCGGCGCGCGGCACGTTGGACAGACCCAGCACCTGGACGGGGCGGGACGGGCCGGCCTCGGTCAGGGCGCTGCCGTCGTCGTCGAACATCGCACGGACACGGCCGTGGGCCGTGCCTGCCACGATGGTGTCGCCGACGCGCAGGGTACCGGACTGCACCAGGACGGTGGCAACGGCACCGCGGCCCTTGTCCAGGTTGGCTTCGATCGCGATACCGCGGGCGTCCTTGTTCGGGTTGGCGCGCATGTCCAGGGCGGCGTCCGCGGTGAGCAGGACGGCCTCGAGCAGCTCGTCGATGTTGAGGTTCTGCCGTGCAGAGACCTCAACGAACATGGTGTCGCCACCGTATTCCTCGGGAACCAGGCCGTATTCGGTCAGCTGGCCACGGACCTTGTCCGGGTTGGCGCCTTCCTTGTCGATCTTGTTCACTGCCACGACGATCGGCACGTTGGCCGCCTGGGCGTGGTTGAGGGCTTCAACGGTCTGCGGCATTACGCCGTCGTCCGCTGCGACCACCAGGATGGCGATGTCGGTAACCTTCGCACCACGGGCACGCATGGCGGTGAACGCCTCGTGGCCGGGGGTATCGATGAAGGTGATCTTGCGGTCGTCGCCTTCGTGGTTGTGCGTGACCTGGTAGGCACCGATGTGCTGCGTGATGCCGCCGTGTTCGCCGGCCATGACGTCGGACTTGCGGATGGCATCGAGCAGGCGGGTCTTACCGTGGTCGACGTGGCCCATGACGGTGACAACCGGAGGACGTGCCTCGAGTTGCTCGTCGCCTTCGGCTTCCAGTTCGGCATCGAAGTCGATGTCGAACCCGGAGAGCAGCTCGCGCTCCTCGTCTTCCGGCGACACTACCTGGAGCTTGTAGCCCAGCTCTTCGCCCAGCAGGGCGAAGGTCTCCTCGTCCAGCGACTGCGTTGCCGTGGCCATTTCACCAAGGTGGAACAGCACGGTCACCAGCGCGGCGGGGTTTGCCTCGATCTTGTCGGCGAAGTCCGTGATGGACGAGCCGCGGCGGAGCCGGATGACGGTGTTGCCGTCGCCGCGGGGTACGCTCACGCCACCCAGCGACGGGGCACTCATCTGCTCAAGTTCCTGGCGCTTGGCGCGCTTGGACTTGCGCTGCTTGCCACGGCCTGCGCCGCCCTTGCCGAAGGCACCCTGGGTGCCGCCGCGGCCGCGGCCGCCCTTGCCGAAGCCACCGCCGGCGGGAGCTCCGCCGCCGGCACCGGGACCACCGGTTCCGGGTGCGCCGCCGGGGCGTCCGGGACCGCGGCCGCCGCCACCGGGACGGCCTGCACCTGCGGGTGCGGGACGCTCAGTGCGGTTGGGCATCATGCCGGGAGTAGGACGGGGACCTCCGGGGCGGGGTGCGCCCGGACGGGGTCCGCCTGCGCCGGCTGCGGGGCGGGGTCCGCCTGCACCGGCTGCGGGACGCGGTCCGCCCGGACGGGGTCCACCGGCACCGGCTGCGGGACGGGGACCACCGGGGCGGTCGCCGTCGTTGCGGCTGCCACCGGGACGGGGCATGCCCTGCGAGGTGGCGAAGGGGTTGTTGCCCGGACGCGGGGCGCGTTCACCGTCTCCGCCGCGGCCGCGGGGCATGCCCTGCGAGGTGGCGAAGGGATTGTTGCCCGGGCGGGGACCGCCGGGACGGGGGCCGGACCCACCCGAGGTGGATCCACCGGGACGGGTGGACGGAGCCGGGGTGTCGGCCTTGGGTGCCGGGCGTGCACCGGGCTTGGCGCCGGTGGACGGAGCACCCGAGGTGGGCGCAGCCGAGGACGGAGCCGCGGGGGCGGCAGGCGCGGCGGCCTGCGCGGCCGGCGCTTCTGCCTGTGCGGGGGCGGCGGGGGCAGCGGGAGCCGGTGCCTGTGCCTTGGGGGCCGGAGCCTTGGGTGCAGCAGGGCCGGGAGCCGGTGCTGAAGGACGTGATTCTGCTGCGGGAGCAGGTGCCTTGGGCGCAGCGGCGGGCGCTGCGGCCGGTGCCGCTGACTTGGCAGCGGCGTCGGGGAACGCGTTGCGCAGTTTACGCACAACGGGGGCCTCAATGGTGGAAGAGGCGGAGCGAACAAATTCGCCCAGTTCCTGCAGTTTTGTCACTGCATCTTTGGAAGTAATACCGAGCTCTTTGGCGAGCTCATGTACGCGGACCTTGGCCACATTTCTCCTGTCTCGGTCCGCACCGAGCCAGGCACGAACCGTCTACTTCTTACTGCGGGCCCCAGCCGCGAATACAGCGGAAGGGCCCATTGCAGAGCGCAACAAAGTTGTCATCGTTACGCACTCATCGCTGGGAACTCATCGGGTTTCCATCAGATTTCTGACCCGCTTTCAGGTTGGACGGTTGGTGTTGCAGCCACCGGGGCGGCGTCAACGTTCGGGCCTCGCGTGATCCAGTGTTCGACAGCGGCTGTTTCGGTTGCGCCCGGAAGGGCACGTCCGAATGCTCGCCGCTTGACCGCCAGAGCCAGGCACGATTCGCTGGGGTGCAGCCATGCACCCCGGCCAGACATCCGGCGTCGTTCATCCACCAGGACAGCGGTTGACCCGCTGCCTTCGGCGACGAGCCGGAGCAACTGTGACCGCGGGCCCTTCTTCCGGCATCCGATGCAGGTACGTTCAGGCTGACTTCCGGTGGAAAGCACTTCTGCCACGGTCATCGTCCTGACGTTCATTCTGCTGGCCGCAGGTTTACCGCCTCCGCAGTTACGGAAACGAGCACGCCCAAGGCACACGGCTACCGGCCGTTAGGCGCGGTCTTGTCTATTCTAGCCCCTTTGGGCCGTTCTGCCCGAAACCGGGTGGCTGCCGCGTTGCGCCAGCCACCCTTCCCGGGACTCTACTTGTCGCGGGCCGCCGCGGCGTCGGAGACGATGTCGATCCGCCAGCCGGTCAGCTTCGCCGCCAGGCGGGCGTTCTGGCCCTCCTTGCCGATCGCGAGGGACAGCTGGTAGTCGGGAACAACCACCCGGGCCGAACGCGTGGCCTCGTCCGTGATGGTGACGGAATTCACGCGCGACGGCGAAAGTGCACTGGCAATGAAGGTTGCCGGGTTCTCGCTGAAGTCGACGATGTCGATCTTTTCGTCGTTCAACTCGGTCATGACCGCGCGGACACGTGAACCCATCTCACCGATGCAGGCCCCCTTGGCGTTGATACCCGGGGTGTTGGCCTTGACGGCGATCTTGGTGCGGTGGCCGGCTTCGCGGGCCAGGGCAACAATTTCCACGGAGTGGTCGGCGATCTCGGGAACTTCCAGTTCGAAGAGCTTGCGGACCAGGCCGGGGTGGGACCGGGAAAGCGTGACGGACGGACCCTTGGTGCCGCGGTGCACGTCGATGACCAGGGCACGCAGCCGGTTCCCGTGGACGTACTTCTCACCGGGAACCTGCTCGGGCGGCGGCAGGAGGGCCTCGAGCGACCCGAGGTTGACCTGGATCATGTGCGGGTTGTTGCCCTGCTGGATGGTGCCGGAGACCAGCTCGCCCTCGCGGCCCTTGAATTCGCCCAGGACGTTATCGTCCTCAACATCGCGCAGGCGCTGCAGGATGATCTGGCGTGCGGTGCTGGCGGCGATCCGGCCGAACCCTTCCGGGGTGTGCTCGAATTCACCGATGGGCGCGCCGTCGTCGTCAATCTCCACGGCCCAGATGGTGACGTGGCCGCTCTTGCGGTCCAGCTCGGCGCGTGCTTTCTCGAAGGCGCCGGGGGACTTGTGGTAGGCCACCAGGAGCGCCTGCTCGATGGTGGGGATCAGGAGGTCCAGCGGGATTTCACGCTCACGCTCCAAAAGTCTCAGTGCGCTCATGTCAATATCCATCAGGCCTCCTCAGAAGGTCCATTGTGTTCAGGTTCCAGACCGTCCTCGGGGAGGTGGCTGAATTCGATCTCGACTTTTCCGTTGCGGATCCTGTCGAAAGGAAGTTTTACGGGTTCGCCCTGCCGGGGCTTCATGCCCTTCTTGACGGCAACCTCGGGGACCAGGGTCACTCCCCCGTCGTCCACGGACTGGATGCGTCCGGTGATGTTCTCGCCCTGGATGACGTTCACCTTGGCCATCCGGCCCCGGGCGCGGTACCAGTGCCGGGGTTCCGTCAGGGGGCGTCCGACGCCGGGTGAGGACACTTCGAGGTCGTAGGGACGGCCGTCGTCGTTGGGATCGTTGTCCAGCACATCCGAGAGCACCTTGGAGATGTCCGCGATGACGTCCAGGCTGACCCCGCCGCTTTCCTCCTGCGGCAGGTCCACCACGACGTGGACCACGCGGTGCGAGCCGGGGATAATGGCCACGTCCTCCAGGTACAGGCGGTTGGCCTGGACGGCGGGTTCCAGGAGGGCCCGCAGCCGGGCAGCTTCGGGGTTGTGGGCCGGCGCGGATC
The DNA here is from genome assembly GCF_001428075.1 of Arthrobacter sp. Soil764. GTDB lineage: Bacteria > Actinomycetota > Actinomycetes > Actinomycetales > Micrococcaceae > Arthrobacter. The sequence goes on from NZ_LMSI01000025.1 coordinate 96,266, forward strand.
CGCTTCCCGTACCGGAATGGTCTGGTGAAGCCGTGGCTTCTGCATTGCTCACGATGCCGGCCGCCTCCCTATAGATGATGTGGTGTTTACTAGCGTAGCTATTTTACCGGCCCAGCGGTGCACCCGGGTGCCCCTTCACCGTGACACCATGGTCTGTTGTGAAAGACCGCCGCCAGGACAGCAGCCCGCGCATGCGCCCGTTCCGTTTTGCCGTCTTTGGCCTTGCCGTGCTGGTTGTCCTGAGCCTCGGTTTCGCCCTGAATCCCGCGAAAAAGCCGGCGCCTGCCCCGCCTTCGTTCTCCGAGCGCGCCCGGGCGGCGGCGTTCAGCGAGACGATGGACCTCCGCGCTGCCGGGATGGAGCTCGCCTCCGCCGGCGCGGCCGAATCCACCGCGGTGGAACCGGTTGTGACCTTGCTGACCATGCAGGCCAGGGCATTGTCCGGCCCCGCTTCGGATGCCGGCCCTGCGTCGGCGTCACCATCGCCAACCGGACGGCTTCCCGGTGCAGGTCTTCCGGGTGCTGGCCTTCAAACCCCCGCCGCGCTGGTCCAGGCGCTGGCCAACAGTGGCACCGCCCGCGTCAAGGACGCGGAGACGGCCGACGGTGGCATGGCGCGCCTCCTCGCAGGCACCGGCACCGCACAGCTCCTCGCGTCCGGACGACTTGCCGCCGCAACGGGGGTACCTGCACCGCAGGGACTGGCAGGAACCCAGGGAAAAGCTTCCGCGGTTGAAGCAACTGCTTCCCCTTGCCCGTCGCCTTCGGATCCGGCTGCCGCCCCGAAGACCACCGGGCCGGACGCTGCCGCAAGTGTGGGGCAGGCACTGGCCGCTGCCGTGACCGCGGAGCAACAGGCCGCCTACGGCTACCAGGCGGCACTCCCCCGCCTGGCGCCCGCGGAGGTGGGCCCGGCGTCGGAATTCCTGCTCCGCCACAAGGAACAGGCCGCAGCCGCGGAGGAACGCCTCCGGTCCGCCTGTGGTACGCCCCTGCCGCAGCAGCCGGGGTATGTCCTTGACGCCGGCTTCCTGGCGGCACCGGGGGCCGGTTTGGGCAAGCTCGAGGCGGCCACCCTGGCGGCCTACGGGGACGTCGTGGCGGTGTCCGTGGGCCAGGACAGGTTGTGGGCGCTGTCAGCGCTGCAGTCTGCTGCGGGCCGGGCCCTGCGGTGGGGAGCAGATCCAGGCCCCGTTCCCGGACTGCGCCTGGATATTGACCAACTGCCGCCCCTTCCTGCCGGCGCTGCCCTGCCTACTCGATCCGACGTACCGCAGTCACCCGCTGCGCCCTGAACCCTGGTAGTCGCCGGCCCTCCCCCGAACCCGGCCAGCGAGGAAGGCCGCCTCGAGGCTGGCACTGGGCAGGCGGGGATGGTTTGCTGAAGGGATGAACGCGGACGAACCGGCCGATGCTCCGGGAGCCAGTGCCGGCAGCAGGAAACTGAACAGCCATCTTGAAACCGAACCACACGGCAACGACATCGCGCACCGGCTGAACTGGCTCCGTGCCGGCGTCCTGGGCGCCAATGACGGCATCGTCTCCGTCGCCGCGATTGTGGTGGGCGTGGCCGGTGCCACTGCCGAGACCGGCCCTATCCTGGCGGCGGGTGCAGCCGGGCTCGTGGGCGGTGCGGTGTCCATGGCGTTGGGCGAATACGTATCGGTCAGCAGCCAAAGCGACAGCCAGCGGGCCCTGATCGAGAAGGAGCGGCGCGAACTCGAGGAAGAACCGGAAGAGGAACTGGCAGAACTCACGACGATCTACCAGGCCAAGGGCCTCAGCCCTGAAACAGCCGCCAAGGTTGCCCGGGAGCTGACGGACCACGATGTGCTGGCCGCGCACCTGTCCGCCGAACTAAATATCGATGAGGCGGACATCGTCAGCCCCTGGCACGCGGCTTTTGCCTCCGCCACCGCTTTCACCATCGGCGCCATCCTGCCCATGCTGGCCATCCTGCTTCCGCCGCCCGGGATCCGTGTTCCGCTGACCTTCGCTTCAGTCCTGGTGGCCCTGGCCCTGACGGGTGCCCTCGGTGCGTGGATCGGCGGCGGTTCGAAAGCCCGGGCGGCCGTGCGCGTGGTGGTTGGCGGTGCCCTGGCGCTCGCGGCAACGTTCCTGATCGGCAACCTGCTGGGCGCCTCCGGCGTTGTCTGACCCGATGCTTCCTGACTCGACAGTTCCGGACCCTGCGGCGCCTTGCCCCGGTATGAGTGGCCCCGGCATCAGTGGCTCCGCGAGGGCTCGTCCTGTGGCGGCCGTCCCCATCCCACAGGACCTTTCGGCCCGCTACGCCCGCAGCAGTGAAGGAAGGGCGTGGCTTGCCCGCCTCCCGGGCCTGCTGCAGGAGCGCCTGGAGCAGTGGCACCTCGAGGTGGACCTGGTGCCCGGGACCACGCCGTGGAACGGCCACGGCGGCCTGGTGGTGCCGGTGCGGCTGCAGGACGGGTTGGCGGCGGCCCTCAAAATCGCCTTTCCCCACGACGAGGCCAAGGTGGAGCGGCATGCCCTGGCCCTTTGGGATGGCCGCGGCGCTGTTGCGCTGCTGGCCTCGGATGCCGGGTCCTGCGCCATGCTCCTGGAACGCCTCGATGCCGGCCGGACCCTGGCGGACCTGGAAATGGACGACGCCGTGCAGGTGTGGGGCAGTTTGGTGCGGCAACTGGGGCTTGCCCCCGACCAGCGGCCCGAGTGGTGGGAATTCGGCCACATCGCGGCCCGGGCGGAACAGTGGAGCGATGATCTTCCGGCCGACTGGGAGCACTTGGGCCGACCGTTTCCCAGGTGGCTCCTGGAGGCGGCCCTGGAGGTCTGCCAGACGCGGGGTGCGGTGGGACGCCGGTCCGCACGGGACGTGCTGGTCCATACGGACCTGCATTTCCTGAACATCCTGGCCCGCCCCGGCAGGGCTGGCTTGGATGGCATGCGTGCGCCGGCTGCTTACGCTGCCATCGATCCACAGCCGATGATCGGCGAGGCCGAGTTCGCAGTTGCGCCGCTGCTCTGGAACCGCCTTGGGGAGCTGCCGGCGGTAAAGGCCGCTCCGGCACTGCTCAGGCGCTGCCACGACTTCAGCACAGCCGCCGGGATGGATCCTGACGTGGCCCGGCAATGGGGCATTGCCAGGGAGGTGGAGAACGCGCTGTGGTATGCCGGCCATGGCCACCCCGGCGACCTGGCGAGGTCCCTCTGGGTTGCCAGCACCCTCGCCGGCGACACCTTGGAAGGCCTGCCGCACCCCCATGCGCTGCCGGAACCCGGCCAGGGTTGATTGTCCAAGGGGGATGGTCCGGGCCGAACAGCGACAGGTCCCGAAGACCCTTAGGCGTTCCGCACGGCGGCGAGGGCTGACCGGACAGCGTCCACCGCCGTGGCCACCTCCCCGCCGGAGGTCTGCCAGTTGCTCACTGAAACCCGGAGGATATCGCGGTCCCGCCAACGCGACCCGGACATCCACACCTTTCCCTCGTCGATGACCCGGGCGGTGACCGCGCGGGTGGTGTCGTCGTCGCCGAAAGCCAGGCACACCTGGGTGTAGCCGACGTCGTTAAGCACCTCCACGCCGTCCAGGCCCGCCATGCCCTGGGCAATTGCGGTGGCGGCGGCGGCAAGTCCACCCACCTGCGCTGCCACCCCATCCCGGCCCAGACTTTTCAAGGCGGCCCAGACCGGCACTCCCCGCGCCCGGCGTGACAGTTCCGGGACCTTCTCGAAGGGGTCGCCCGGACCTTCAGCGTCGTGGACGAGGTAGCTCGCGTGCAGGCCCATCGCCGCGCGCAGGGCCGACGGGTCCCGGACGATGGCAATGCCGCAGTCGTAGGGCACATTCAGGGTTTTGTGCGCATCCGTGCCCCAGGAGTCCGCTTCCCCGCAGCCGTCCATGAGGTGCCGCAGTTCCGGCGCGGCGGCCGCCCACAGCCCGAAGGCACCGTCAACGTGCACCCAGGCACCATGTTTGCGCGCGACGGCGATGGCCTCGGTGAAGGGGTCGAAGGCACCGGAGTGCAGGTTCCCCGCCTGGAGGCATACCAGGGCGGGGCCGGTGCCGGCGGAAAGGGCAGCGTCCAGCGCGGCGGGCACCAGGCGGCCCTGCCCGTCGGCGTCGACCTGCGTCGGCTGTCCCAGGCCCAGGTAGCGCAGGCCAAGATCCACGGTGTCGTGCCGTTCGCGGCCCACGAAACAGCGGATCCGGGGCGCGCCGAAGAGGCCGTCCCGGTCCAGATCCCACCCTGCGTCGGCGAGCAGGCGCCAGCGGGCGGCGGCCATGCCGGTGAAATTTGCCATGGTGGCACCGGTGACGAATCCGACGTCGGCAGTGGACGGCAGGCCCAGCAACTCCAGCACCCATTGCCCCGCGGCTTCCTCGATGGCAGCGGTGGCCGGGGTGGCATACCGCAGACCGGCATTCTGGTCCCAGGCGCTGACCAGCCAGTCCGACGCCATGGCCGCCGGGAGGGTCCCGCCAATGACCCAGCCGAAGAACCGGCCGGAGGGCATGGCCATGAGTCCGGGTTCGGCAGCGCCGGCCAGGAAGTCGATCACCTCATGGGCAGGCATACCCGCGGCCGGCAGCGGGCCGCCGAAAACGGGAGCGAGCTCGGTGGCGTGCAGGCTGGGTCCCACATGGCGGTCCGGAAGACTGTCCAGCCAGGCCTGCGCGTGGGCTGCTGCGGCCGCCAGTGCGGCGGCATACCCGTCTTCGCCGTGTGCCATACCTGCATGCTACGCCGGGCCGGCGCCAGCCACGAGGAGCATTTTCCGGGGCGGATCAGGCGAAGTTTTCCTGCCAGATGTCGTAGCCGAGCTTGACGATCAGGGCTGCAACGACCACCAGGAAAACAATCCGGACGAACTTGCTCCCCTGTTGCACGGCCGTGCGGGCGCCAAGGTAGCCGCCTGCCATGTTGGCTGCCCCCAGCAGCAGGCCGATGCCCCACAGGATGGACCCGTGCGGCAGGAAGAACAGCAGGGCCCCGGCGTTGGTGGCCATGTTCACGATCTTTGCCTTGGCACTGGCCTCCAGGAACGCGTAACCCATGGCGGACACCAGGGCAATGACCAGGAAGGATCCTGTCCCCGGGCCGATGAGGCCGTCGTAGAAGCCGATCACGGCCCCGATGAGGCAGGCGACGACGTAATGCCTGTGGCCTTCATGGCGGAGCGCCGTCAGCTCACCAACGGTGGGCCTCAGCGCGGTGAAAAGCGCGACGGCGACGAGCGCCACCACGATGATGGGCTTGAAAACCCCGGCCGGCAGGGTGGCCGCCAGGCTGGCCCCGCCGAAACTTCCCGCCAGGGCTATCACCGCCATGGGCACGGCAGTCCGGAGGTCCGGCCCCACCCTCCGGTAGTAGGTGGCGGCACTGGTCGCGGTCCCGAAAATGGAACCCATCTTGTTGGTGGCCAGCGCCTGGACGGGTGCGATGCCCGGAACCAGGAGCAGAGCTGGAAGCTGGATAAGTCCGCCGCCGCCCACCACCGCGTCAACCCATCCGGCTGCGAATCCAGCCACCACGATCAGGATGATGGTGGTGAGCTGGATCGATTCGAAGCCCGATATCACTGGTTTCGTACGGCGTTGACCACGTAGTCCACGGCCTTATCGACCTCGATATTCTCGGCTTCACCGCTGCGGCGGTCCTTGATCTCCACCACACCGTCCACCAGGCCGCGTCCTACGGCCAGGATGGTGGGCACGCCCACCAGTTCCGCGTCGCCGAACTTCACGCCCGGCGACACCTTGGGGCGGTCGTCGTAGATGACGGACAAGCCGGCGTCCTCAAGCTCTGCCGAGAGCTTCTCCGCGGCCTGGAAGATCTCATCACCACGGCCTACGGCCACCACGTGCACGTCGGCCGGGGCCACCGTGCGGGGCCAGACCAGGCCGCGGTCATCATGGTTGGCCTCTGCCAGGGCGGCCACGGCGCGGGTCACGCCGACGCCGTAGGAGCCCATGGTGACCACCACCTGCTTGCCGTTCTGGTCCAGCACCTTGAGGTCCAGGGCCTCTGCGTACTTGCGGCCGAGCTGGAAGATGTGGCCCATCTCGATGCCGCGGGCGGTTTCCAGGGGACCTGACCCGTCCGGGGAGGGGTCGCCGGCGCGCACTTCGGTGCATTCGATGACGCCGTCCCACGCGAAGTCGCGGCCGGCCACCAGGCCGAAGACGTGCTTGCCGGCCTCGTTGGCGCCGGTGATCCATGCTGTTCCGCTGACCACGCGCGGGTCCACGAGGTACAGCAGCTTGGTGGCGCTGTCGGAGCCCAGGAGCGGCTGGTCCAGGGAAAGCCCGGGGCCCAGGTAGCCCTTGACGATCAGCGGCTGCTTCTTCAGGTCCTCCTCGCCGGCCTGCTCGAGTCCAATCTCGCCCGCGATGGGCAGGAAGGCACCAATGTTTGCCTCCACCCGCTTGAGGTCCACTGCACGGTCCCCGGGAACGCCGATGACTACCAGCTGCCGCTCACCGGTGGGCAGCGTGACGGCGAGGACCACGTTCTTGAGCGTGTCCGCGGCAGTCCAGGCGCCGCCGTCGGCCTCTGCCCGCGGGGCGATCTGGTTCGCGGCGGCAACCAGCGTCTCGATGGTGGGAGTGTCCGGGGTGTCCAGGACCTCTGCGGCCGGCGCATTGCTGAAGTCGATCTCGTCGGGGACCACCGTGGTGACGGCCTCGACGTTTGCTGCATAACCGCCCGCGGAGCGGACAAAGGTGTCCTCGCCGATCTCGGTGGGGAACAGGAATTCCTCGCTCCTGGACCCGCCCATGGCCCCCGCGGTGGCTGCAACGGGAACAACCTCAAGCCCCAGGCGTTCAAAGATCTTCAGGTAGGCGCCGCGGTGGGCTGCGTAGCTGGCGTCCAGGCCTGCGTCGTCGACGTCGAAGGAGTAGGAATCCTTCATGATGAATTCGCGGCCGCGGAGGAGCCCTGCCCGCGGGCGTGCCTCGTCACGGTACTTGTTCTGGATCTGGTACAGGCTCAGCGGAAGGTCCTTGTACGACGAGTACAGGTCCTTGACCAGGAGCGTGAACATCTCCTCATGCGTGGGTGCCAGCAGGTAGTCGGCACCCTTGCGGTCCTGGAGCCGGAACAGGCCTTCACCGTACTCGGTCCAGCGGTTGGTGGCCTCGTAGGGCTCACGGGGCAGCAGGGCCGGGAAGTGGACTTCCTGCGCACCGATGGCAGCCATTTCCTCCCGGATGATTTCCTCGACCTTGCGCAGCACGCTCAGCCCCAGTGGAAGCCAGGTATAGATGCCCGGGGCCGCGCGGCGGATGTAGCCGGCGCGGACCAGGAGCTTGTGGCTGGCAACCTCGGCATCGACGGGATCTTCGCGCAGCGTGCGCAGGAACAGCTGGGACAGTCGTAGGACCACGGGTGGTATCCGTTTCTGGGGAAGTGCTGGGTCAGCAGGGCCGGACAATTCGTCTGGGTACTAATCTACCGGCACACGGCCTGCGACATGGACTGGCGTCACGGGCAGCCGCCGCGGACCTTCTTCAGGCCGGACACAGTAGGGCCACGCCCGGGAATACAAAGCCCCTGGCCCCCCAATAGGGCTGGTCATCGTATCCGGGCGTGGCCCGACGCCGTTATCGCCTAAGTACTGGTGAGGACTGGTGAGACCGCCCACCCCACTTCCAGCGCAGCTAGATCGAACTTATGTGATCGTGAACACGTTTGACAAGTGTTTTTACTTTAAGACCCACCCACCGGATGGTTATTGGACCTGCGCGGCAGCGGAGTCCAGCAGCGCACCTGCCCGCCGGACGGCGTCGGCCCCGCTGTCACCGCCGGCTGCCACCGAGGTAATCAGCATGCCGTGGTGGACCACCTGCGCCCTGACTATGGACTGCGTGCTGCCGTCCGGCAACGCGGTATCGGTGCGGTAGGCGATGGCGCCGGGCAGCCCGCTGGCCCCCTCCACCGGCGTGATGGTGACTGCCACGGTGATGCCCGAGGCCGTCATGGTCATGGAGGAGCACTTCGCCAACTGCCCCGAGTCGGAAACCTGGGCAAGGGCGCTCTGGTCCAGTCCCGCCACCAGCGACAATGCCGCCATCGCGCCGGTAGCGGAGTCCGTGCTCATGCCGATCGCCATGGTTGCATCCTCCACCGAGGGCACCGTGCTTGCGGCAGCGAGTTCCTGGCATTCCGCCGGTTCGACGCTGATGGAGGAGATCATGGCCTTGGTTTCCTCCAGCGCCGCGGCGATGTCACCGCTGGGCAGGACGGAAAGCCTGCGGTCGGCATCGTCACGCACCTGTCCCACGATGGCAGCGAGTTCGCCACTGGTGTACGCCTTGGCCGTGGGAGTGGGGGTGGGAGTGGGCGTTGCTGTTGGCGCGGGGGCTGCCGTCGAAGTTTGGGCCGTAGCAAGCGGGACAGCCGAAGATTCCGCAGCGGGAGGCGCTCCCGACCCGCCGCAGGCAGAAACCGTTATGGCCAGCAGGGCCAAAGCCCCGAAAGTTCCCAGCACGGACGTCTTCAATTTTTCCCCCAATATTCAGCTGGCCGCGGCCTCTGCCCGGCTAGAAAAGAACTGTAGCGAACGTCCCCACCTGGCGGAAGCCAACACGTTCGTAGGTGGATCTGGCCCGGGTGTTGAAGCCGTTCACGTAGAGGCTGGTCACCGGGGCGATCTGCCGGGCCTTTTCCACCACAGCGGACATGTAGCCGGCGCTCAGCCCTTGGCCGCGGAAGATCGGGTTCATCCAGACACCCTGGACCTGGGTGACGTCGTCGGTGACTGCGCCGAGCTCAGCTTTGAACACCACTTCGCCGGCGTTGTTGAGGTGGACCAGGGAGTGCCCCTGCCTGATGAGGCCCTCCACCCGGCGGCTGTAGAACTCCCTGCCGCCCAGGTAGGGCGAATACCCCACTTCTTCCTCGAACATGGCGGCGCAGGCGGGAAGGATGCGGTCGAAGTCGGCGAGGTTCCCTGGCTCCAGGCCCCGGTTGGGCTGGACCAGGGGCGGTCCGTCAATGATCATTAGTGGCTGGTCGGCCCGGACCTCGTGCGCACGGTGCCCCAACTCCGCAAGTTCGGCGTTAAGTGCCAGCACAGCTGCGGCGGGGCCAAAGGCGGATGCATACCGGCGGCCGGAACTGTTTGCGGCCTCCGCCACCAGGGGGGCCAGGGCGGGATCGAGCTGGACCGGAACCAGGTTGGCTCCGGCCCAGCAGGCACCTGTCAGGATGCCGTCGTCAAAAACTCCGATGACACCCGCACCACCACTGGTGGGCGCTGCGGTCCCCGTGGCACGCAGGTGGGCCAGGATGAAGACGTTGGCTACCGGGTCCTGCCGGGCCAGCAATAACAGCGCGGGGGTATCCTGGGCGTCCAGTGTGCGGACAGAAAGCCCCGCCGGGTCTGGAGCGTCCCTACGAGACGCTAACCACGGGGCTACCCTTGACAGCATCTTCGCCATCGGCCTCCCCCATCTCTTCCGCGATACGCATAGCCTCTTCGATCAGTGTCTCAACAATTGCGCTCTCGGGAACAGTCTTGATGACCTCGCCCTTAACGAAGATCTGGCCCTTGCCGTTGCCTGATGCGACACCGAGGTCGGCCTCGCGGGCCTCGCCGGGTCCATTGACAACACAGCCCATAACCGCCACGCGGAGAGGGATCTCCATCCCTTCGAGCCCGGCGGTGACCTGCTCAGCCAGAGTGTACACGTCAACCTGGGCACGGCCGCAGGAAGGGCAGGACACGATTTCCAGCTTCCGGGGCCGCAGGTTCAGCGACTGGAGGATCTGGTTGCCTACCTTGATCTCCTCCACCGGCGGCGCGGAGAGGGACACCCGGATGGTGTCACCGATCCCGCGGGACAGGAGCGCACCGAAGGCGGTGGCGGACTTGATGGTGCCCTGGAACGCAGGCCCTGCCTCGGTGACGCCGAGGTGCAGCGGCCAGTCACCCTTTTCCGCGAGCATCTCGTAGGCCGCCACCATGATCACGGGGTCGTTGTGCTTCACCGAGATCTTGAAGTCGTGGAAGCCGTGCTCCTCGAAAAGCGAAGCTTCCCAGACGGCGGATTCAACCAGCGCTTCGGGCGTGGCCTTGCCGTACTTCTTGAGGATGCCCGGTTCAAGGGAGCCGGCGTTGACGCCGATGCGGATGGAGGTGCCGTGGTCCTTTGCGGCGGCGGCGATCTCCTTTACCTGGTCATCGAATTTGCGGATGTTTCCAGGGTTTACGCGCACGGCAGCGCAGCCGGCTTCGATGGCCGCGAAGACATACTTGGGCTGGAAGTGGATGTCCGCGATGACCGGGATCTGGGACTTCCGGGCGATGATGGGCAGCGCCTCCGCATCGTCAGCAGAGGGGCAGGCGACGCGGACAATGTCGCAGCCGGACGCCGTGAGTTCGGCGATTTGCTGCAGCGTGGCATTGATGTCCGTGGTGGGCGTGGTGGTCATGGACTGCACGCTGATGGGGAAATCAGATCCAACGCCAACCGAGCCGACTTTGATCTGGCGCGTCTTGCGGCGGGGGGCAAGGACGGGCGGTGGTGCTGACGGCATTCCCAGGCTGACCGAGGTCACGTGGACTCCTTGAGTTGAAAGGGTGAAAAGGCGGCTACGCGGCAAGCCCGGCCAGCATGCCGGTTACCGGAGACCATTCGGTGATGCGGGTTCCGGCAATCACGCCGGCTGCGGCGAACGGGTCCTGCTTGAGGATCGAGTTGAGGGCGGCTTCATCCGATGCAGCGAAGATCAACAGGGCACCCGCACCGTCGCCGTAGGGTCCGCTGGCCACGATGACGCCGTCCTGCGCCAGGCTGCCCGTCCACTCCCGGTGTGCGGGGCGGACCTCATTGCGGGTTTCGGTGGAGTTGGCGGCATAAACGTACTCAACGGCAAAAACTGTCATACCGCTACCCTATCGCCATGGCTGGCGTGGTACCGTACCCATGCTCCATGCAGGAAAAGCGCCGGCGCAAGGACGGAGCTTCAGCGCAGGAAGAGGACTTTCACCGCGGCAGCGGTTCCGGCAGCCCAGAGCATGGAGGTGAGGGTCCCGATGATGAAGCGCTCAGCGGCCACGGGCGTCTCCTTCAGCTCGGCGAACCTGCCCAGGCCCTTGATGGCGACAATGTAGGCAATAGCCACAGGCTGGCCGGTCAGGATGGCGAGGCACACCCCCAGCCGCTCCAGCACCCCGATGATGGCCCCACCGCGCAGGATGCGCTGGCTGGGCAGGGCGGGTCCGGCCCCCGGCCCGTCCGACGCCGGTACGGCGGGAGGGGCGCTCAGCTCACCGTCCACGGCCTGGCCGGCTGCGCCCCCGGAAGGATCGTCCACGGTGACGTCAGCTGAGGGGTCAAGTTCTGTCCGGCGGGCCTCCTCCGCAGCCTTGACAGCGTCCGCTTTGTCATCGATGGTCCGGGCCAGCTTGAACACCAGCGCGGTGACGGGCCAGCCGGCGAAGCCTGCCACCACCAGCGCCACTGCCACCCAAAGTGCGGTCACCTGTCTCCTTCATTGGGGTCGTCGTCAATCCGGCCATCCTGCTCCTTCAGGGGGCTGGACCTTTTCATGCCCGGCCATCCTTGAGCGCCCGGCCATCCTTGACTGCCTGGGCAACCTGGGTGTCGGCAAAACCAAGAAGCATGGAAGCGGCCGGCCTGGCTGCCCATTCTTCCTGCCAGGCGGCCCGAAGCACGGTGCGGCTCACCGACTGCTCCGAGATTCCAAGTTCACGGGCCACCTGCTTCTGGCTTCCGTGCCGGCCCGCCCCCTGCCCGCCCGTACCCAGGCGGCGCAGGGCATCGACAACCCGCCACTGGGCTTCCGTCCGGTCCTGGACAAGCCGGCCGAGCAACCGAAGAACCGCCTCCGCATTGGCGCACGCCTGCACCCCTTCCCCCGCAGGTCCGCCCGCAGGGATTCCCCCGCGGGTTTCCCCTGCCATGATGCCGGCCATCACTGACAGCGGCACCTGGGAGCCGGCGCCTTTGGCTATTTCCACCGCCTTGCGGGCGGCAACAAAAGCAGTTCCGGTCCCTTCGCGCGGACTGGCACCCGGTGGCAGGGACACGCTTCCGACGCCGATTCCCACGTACCAGCGGCCTTCGCGGAGGGCGTGCAGGGCGATCTCCACCACCGTGGAAGGGTCCCGCACCACCCCCTGCACTTCGTCGCCGACTGACCGGTCGAATACCGGGTGTCCGGATTGGGGAAGTTCGAGGCGCGAAACCTGCCCGAGCAACGCCGGAACCCGGTCCTGGTCGCCAGTGCTCCCGCGCTGGTCGATGGTCATGACGAACATTCATCAACCATAGGCGGTTGAGAGCAGATGATCAATCACATTTGGCTGATTTTCCGGAGTCAGCCGATATGGAATCCTTAGCCGAACAGATTGACCGGCTTCACGATGTCCGCATAGATCAGCAGCACGCTCATGCCCATCAACAGCGCTGCAACCACGTACGTGACGGGAAGCAGCTTTGCGATGTCGAAGGCGCCGGGATCCGGCCGGCCGCGCAGCTTTGCCACCCCGCGCCGAATTCCCTCGTAGAGGGCTCCGGCCACATGTCCGCCATCAAGGGGCAGAAGCGGGACAAGGTTGAACACTGCCAGCGCAAAGTTCAGTCCCGCCATCAGGCCAATGAGCGTAGCCACCCGGGACTGCAGCGGTACGGCTTCCATGGCCGCCACCTCGCCGGCAACCCTGCCCACGCCCACCACACTGATGGGGCCGTTGGGGTCCCGGGGCTCTTCGCTGAACGCAGCCTTGGCCACTCCCACCACACGTGCCGGGAGGTTGAAGATAACGCCGGCCACCTGGCGGATGTTCTCCCCCGCCATGGGCAGGACGGACGACGCCGGCTGGGGAACCAACGCCGTTTGCGCACCGATGCCCAGGAATCCGACGTCCTGGTACTGGAGATTGCCGGCAGCGTCGGTGGCCTGCCGCCCATCCGTTCCCATTACGGGCCGGGCCGACAGCACCGGGGTCACGGTGGTGGACACGGGATTGCCGTCCCGCTGCACCGTGATGGCCACTTCCCTGCCGGCGGAGGCACGGATCCACTCCGTCAGCTGCTCCCAGCTGGTGACGGGTTTGCCATCGAAGGAGGTGATGGCGTCGTTTGGCTTCAACCCGGCGGCGGCAGCGGGCGTCAGGCGGCAGTCCGCAGAGTCGGGATCAACCGTTTGACCTGCGGCCACCTGGCATTTGGACACGTCAGAAATGGTGGTGGTGGCTGTGGCAATACCGAAACCCATCAGCAGCACGGCGGTGAGCAGCACGCCAAGGATCATGTTCATGGCCGGGCCGCCCAGCATCACAATCACCTTCTTCCACACCGGCAGGCGGTAGAAGACCCGGTTTTCGTCGCCCGGCCCCACTTCCTCGTGGGCCACGGAACGGGCCTCGGTGGCAAGCGTCTGGAACATGCCGGTGCTGGAGGGGCGGACGGAACCGTCCTCCTTGTTGGGCGGGTACATGCCGATCATGGACACGTAGCCGCCCAGCGGCACGGCCTTCACGCCGTACTCGGTTTCACCCTTCCGGCGTGACCACAGCGTGGGCCCGAAGCCGATCATGTACTTGGTGACGCGGACTTTGAAGAGCTTGGCCGGGACCAGGTGCCCCACCTCATGGAGCGCGATGGACACGGCGATGCCGACGGCGACAAAGACGACGCCGAGGATGAAAAGTAGGACAGGGGTCATGGAGGTGGTGCTGCTTCCTAGAGACTGCTGACTGCTAAACGTTCGTGGGCGCGGGCGCGTGCCCATCTCTCAGCATCCAGTACTGATTCCACCGTCAGCCCTGAGGAACCTGAATGTTCGCTGAGCACACTGTCCACGGTATCGACAATGTCGGTGAACCGGATGCGGCCGGCGTGGAAGGCGTTGACGGCCTCCTCATTGGCCGCATTGAACACGGCAGGGAAGGTGCTCCCCTGCCGTGCGGCGTCCTTGGCAAGGCCGACGGCGGGAAAGGCTTCGGCGTCGAGCGGTTCGAAGGTCCAGGTGGCGGCCTGCGTCCAGTCGCAGGCGCTGGCGGCGCCGGGCACCCGGGCCGGCCAGCCAAGCCCCAAGGCGATGGGCAGCCGCATGTCAGGCGGCGAGGCCTGCGCGATGGTGGAGCCGTCAACGAACTGGACCATGGAGTGGACGATGGACTGGGGATGCACCACCACGTCGATGCGGTCCAGCGGGATATCGAACAACAGGTGCGCCTCGATGACCTCCAGGCCCTTGTTCACCAGAGTGGCGGAGTTGGTGGTGACCATGGGGCCCATGTCCCAGGTTGGGTGGGCCAGCGCCTGCTGCGGGGTGACGGCGTGCAGTTCCTCCCGGCTCATGCCCCGGAACGGACCGCCGGAAGCGGTGAGGATGAGCTTGTCCACCTCATCCCCGGTACCTGAGCGCAGGCACTGGGCTATTGCGGAGTGTTCCGAGTCCACCGGCACGATCTGCCCCTCATGCGCTGCGGCCTTGACCAGGCTGCCGCCCACGATCAGCGACTCCTTGTTGGCAAGGGCAAGGGTGGCTCCGGATTTGAGGGCCGCCAGCGTGGGTGCCAGGCCGATGGAACCGGTGATGCCGTTGAGCACCACATCCGCCTCCACGACGGCGATCCGCGCGGAGGCGTCAGGGCCGGCCACGATCTCCGGACGGTACCCTGGACGGCCTGCAGCTGCCGCGGCCTCGCGGATCAGCGCTTCCAGCCTGCCGGGGTCTCCACCGGCAATTCCCACCGCCGCCGCACCGGTGTGGACAGCCTGCCGGGCCAGGAGCTCCAGGTTGCCGCCGCCGGCACTGAGCGCCACCACCTCGAACAGGTGCGGGGCGGCGTCGACGACGTCAATCGCCTGGGTGCCGATGGAACCGGTGGATCCGAGGATGACGATTCTGCGTGGCTGCATTGGTTAAGTATCCCGCACCCTGCCCTGCGTGCTTACGCCCGTGGCCTGCTGCAATGCCCCGACCGGCCTTGACCGGGGCACGGCCGGGCGTAACGTGGATTGCGTGGACTGGCTCGCCTGGTTTGATGCGCCGGAGTACGAATTTGCCCGGCAGGTGCTGCAGCGTGGCGTCGCTGCACTGTATTTCGTTGCGTTCCTGTCCACGCTGAACCAGTTTCCCGCCCTGCTCGGCGAGCGCGGCCTCCTCCCGGTGCCCGATTTCCTGGCGGCATTCACCCGCCTGCGCCGGCCCACGTTGTTCCGCTGGCGGTATTCCGACGGGCTGCTTCGCGGGGTTTGTGCCGTCGGCCTGCTGGTGTCTGCGCTGCTCGTGGCCGGAATACCGCAAACGGGCCCGCCGTGGGTTCCACTCATCGCGTTCCTGGTCCTGTGGCTGCTGTACATGTCGATTGTGAACGTGGGCCAGACGTTCTACGGGTTTGGCTGGGAAATGCTGCTCCTGGAGGCGGGGTTCACCGTGGCGTTCCTGGGCTCCAACCAAACGGAGCCGCCGCGGACCATCCTGATCCTGGTCGTGTGGCTGGTGTTCCGGCTGGAATTCGGGGCTGGAATGATCAAGATCCGCGGTGGCCGGGAGTGGCGGGACCTGACGGCGCTGTACTATCACCATGAGACCCAGCCGATGCCAGGTCCCCTCAGCCGGCAGGCGCACCTCCTTCCCAAGCCGCTGCACCGCATCGAGGTGGTGGGCAACCACATCGCCCAGCTGGTGGTGCCGTTCCTGCTGTTCGCTCCGCAGCCCGTGGCCGGCGTGGGGGCGGGGGTGGTTATTGTTACCCAGTTATGGCTGGTGGCCAGCGGCAACTTTGCCTGGCTGAACTGGATGGCGATCGTGCTGGCGTTCGCGGCCGTCAGCGATCCTGTGGCGCACGCGGTGATACCGGCCCTCCCGGCGGACTGGGACGCGGCCGTGGGAGGCCGGCAGGAGACGCCGCTGTGGTGGCTGGCCATCACGCTGGCGGCATCCGTCCTGTTGCTGGTGCTGAGCTACTGGCCACTGCGCAACCTCTTCTCACGGCGCCAGCTGATGAACGCCAGTTTCAACCGGTGGCAGCTGGTGAACGCCTACGGCGCGTTCGGCACGGTGACCAAGCAGCGGGTCGAGGTGGTGGTGGAAGGCACGCTGGACGATGACCCGGATGACAGCTCCGACTGGCGCGAGTACGGCTTCAAGGGCAAGCCCGGTGATGTGCGCCGGATTCCCCGGCAGTATGCCCCCTACCATCTGCGGCTGGACTGGCTGATGTGGTTCCTGCCGCTGCGTACGGTGCACGAGGAATGGTTCTACGCGTTCCTTGCCAAGCTGCTCGCGGCGGACCGGCAGATGCTGCGGCTGCTCAGGCATGACCCGTTCGACGGCGCCGAGCCGCGCTGGGTGCGCGTACGCACCTTCTATTACCGCTTCGCCACCCGGAAGGAGTTCCGGGAGACAGGAAACCGTTGGGTACGGACGCTGCTCTACGAGCCCATCCCGCCCACGTCCTTGCGCCGCCCGCAGAGACGGCAACGGTAGCTGGGCCGTGCGCTATGCTTTCGCAGCGGCGCGGCGGACGATTTCCTGGGCGTGCTTGAGGATGGGCCCGTCGATCATCTTCCCCTGGTACTGGAACACTCCAGATCCGGCTGACGCTGCGGCCTCCAGGAGGGCAGCAGCCGCGGCCACCTCGTCTTCCGACGGTGCGTAGGCTGTGCGGACCACCGCCGCCTGGCTGGGATGGATGCAGGCTTTTGAGCTGAAGCCCGAGGCCACTGCGTCGGCGGCTTCGACCGCCAGTCCGTCGAGGTCGGGGATGTTGGTGTAGACGGCGTCCACCGCTTCCTTGCCGTAGGCGCGCGCTGCCAGCAGGACGGCGGAGCGGGCATGCAGGGCCACGGCCCGGTAGCCGCCGTCGTCCTTGCGGCTGGATGTACCTCCCAGGCTGGCCAGCAGGTCCTCGGCGCCCCACATCAGGCCCACCACGTTGGGAGCGGCGGCGATGGCCGGCGCATTGAGCACGCCCAGCGCCGTTTCGCAGAGCGCAATCACCTGGTAGCCCTCCAGCGCCTTGAGCTGTTCGGCCGATTCGGCCTTGGCCAGCATCACCGTGCGGTACGGGGTATGGGCCAGGCAGTGCAGGTCCTTTTCAAACTCCTCCGTACCAACGGGATTCACCCTGACGATGGTGCAGCTGGGCTCGAGCTCAGGTTCCACGCCGGTGGTTCCCAACTGGGCCAGGAGGGCACCCCGGGCGCGCTGCTTGTCCGCCGGCGCCACGGCGTCTTCAAGGTCCAGGATCACCGCGTCCGCCCGCGCGGCCGCTTTCTGGTAGCGCTCCGGCCGGTCGGCGGGGCAGAACAGCAGCGCGGGGCCCATTACAAAAGTCATACCGGCATTGTCTCCTGTCCGGCGTCCTGCGCCTTGCCGTGGGCGTCCCGCGTCCACATCAGGCAGCTTCGGGTGGCCCGGGCCACCACCGTTCCGTCCTGGTTGCGCCCGGTGTGCTCCATGGTCACGATGCCCTGGCCGGGCCGTGACGACGAGAGCCGCTTGGCTGTGATGGCTGTCTCCGTGTAGAGGGTGTCGCCGTGATACAGGGGGTGCGGGAACGTGACGTCCGTCAGGCCCAGCTGGGCGATGATGGTTCCCTGGGTGAGCTGGGTGACCGACTGGCCCACCATGGTGGCGAGAGTAAACATTGAGTTCACCAGCCGCTGGCCAAAGGGCTGCCCGGCGCTCCAGGCGGCGTCCAGGTGCAGCGCCTGGGTATTCATGGTGAGCGTGGTGAAGAGGACGTTGTCGGTTTCGGTCACGGTGCGTCCGGGCCGGTGGGCGTACAGCACGCCTTCCTCCAGCTCATCGAAGTAGAGCCCGCGCTGCTCGATGACCCTCCTGCCGCCGTCGTCCTCCTGCCGGGAATCCGGACCGTTTCCGTCAGTCATACGGTGAGTTCCCGGTCTTCCTCGAACAGGTCCGCGCCGGTGGCCGCCACCACGTCCTCGGCAGAGACATTGGGGGCCAGTTCCCGCAGCACCAGGCGCGAAGCGCCGTTGTCCTTCAAGACATCAATGACGGCGAGATCCGTGATGATGCGGTCCACACAGCCCTTGCCGGTCAGCGGGAGTGAGCATTGCTGGACGATCTTCGGGTTGCCGTTGCGGTCCACGTGCTCCATCATCACGATGACCCGCTTGGCACCGAACACCAGGTCCATGGCCCCGCCCATGCCTTTGACCATCTTGCCCGGGATCATCCAGTTGGCCAGGTCCCCGTTGGCGGCCACCTCCATGGCGCCCAGGACGGCGAGGTCCACGTGGCCGCCCCGGATCATCCCAAAGGATGTTGCCGAATCGAAGAACGCGGCGCCCCGGTTGACCGTCACGGTTTCCTTGCCGGCGTTGATCAGGTCCGGATCCACCGCGTCCTCAGCGGGGTAGGGGCCGACGCCGAGGATTCCGTTCTCGGAGTGCAGCACCACCTCCACTCCGTGCGGAATGTAGTTGGGGATCAGGGTGGGCATCCCGATCCCAAGGTTCACGTACTGGCCGTTGCGAAGCTCCCTGGCCACCCGTGCGGCGAGCTCGTTGCGGGTCCAGCCCTTGGCACCGGACCCGTCCGGTGCCGTCTCATGCTGTTGTCCTGCCGCCCGCCGGTATTCAGGGCGTACGCCTTCGGGCCGCGGTGCGAAGGGGCTGTTCGGGTCCATGGCTAAGCTCCTGCCTGCTGGTTGGTGCCGCGCTCCCGTGCCGGGGCCAGCGCCACTGTCCGCTTTTCGATCCGTTTCTCCCCGTGCGCGGCCAGGACCACCCGCTGGACGAAGATGCCGGGGGTGTGGATGTGTTCGGGGTCCAGCTCGCCGGGCTCCACGAGTTCCTCCACCTCTGCAATGGTGATCCTGCCGGCCATGGCGCACAGGGGGTTGAAGTTCATGGCGGTGGCGTGGAACACCAGGTTGCCGTGGCGGTCGCCTTTCCACGCGTGGACCAGCCCGAAGTCAGGGGTGAGGGATTCTTCCAGGACGTAGTCCACTCCCCCGAAGGACCGCACTTCCTTCGGTGCGGAGGCAACCGCAATGCCGCCGTTGGCGTCGTACTTTTGCGGCAGGCCGCCGTCGGACACCTGCGTGCCCACCCCCGCCTTGGTGTAGAAAGCCGGGATGCCCGCCCCGCCTGCCCGCAGCTTTTCGGCCAGCGTGCCCTGCGGCGTGAGCACCACTTCGAGCTCACCGGCCAGGTATTGGCGCGCGAATTCCTTGTTCTCGCCCACGTAGGAGCTGATGGTGCGGCGGATGCGCCCGTCCCGCAGCAGGATGCCCAAACCCCAGTCGTCAACGCCGCAGTTGTTGCTGACGGTTTCCAGGCCGGAGGTGCCGGCCCGGTGCAGGGCGTCGATCAGGGCAACGGGAATTCCACAGAGGCCGAATCCGCCCACCGCAAGCGAGGCGCCGTCCGGGATGTCTGCAACCGCTTGGTCAGCGCTGGCAACAACCTTGTCAATCATCAGTGATCCTCTCAGGCCGGCTACAGTCCCAGTTTCTAAAGACCCAGTTCGCGGGCGATCAGCATCAGCTGGACCTCCGTGGTGCCCTCCCCCACTTCAAGGATCTTGGAGTCGCGGTAGTGGCGTGCCACGGTGAACTCGTTGATGAAGCCATAGCCGCCGAATACCTGGGTGGCATCCCGCGCGTTGTCCATGGCCGCCTCGCCTGCGACCATCTTAGCGATGGCCGCCTGGGTCTTGAACGGCTTGCCGGCAAGCATCCGGAACGCTGCGTCGTAGTACGCCAGGCGGGCGGTGTGGGCGCGTGCTTCCATGCGGGCGATCTTGAAGGAAATGGCCTGGTACTTGCCGATTTCCTGGCCGAATGCCCTGCGCTCGCTGGCGTATTTGACGGAGAGATCCACGCAGCCCTGGGCGGCGCCGGTGGCCAGCGCGGCGATGGCGATGCGGCCCTCATCGAGGATGGACAGGAAGTTGGCATAGCCGCGGCCTTCGGCGCCCAGCAGGTTCGCTTCCGGCACCCGGACGTCCTTCAACGTGAGGGGGTGGGTGTCCGAAGCGTTCCAGCCCACCTTGTTGTACGGCTTTTCCGCCTTGAAGCCCGGCGTGTCGGTGGGCACCAGGATGGTGGAGATCTCCTTTTGCACGCTGCCATCCGCGCGCTCCTTTTGCCCGGTGACGGCGGTGACCGTGACCAGCCGGGTGATGTCCGTTCCGGAGTTGGTGATGAACTCCTTGTTGCCGTTGATGACCCAGTTCCCGTCCTCACGCCGGGCGTGGGTCTTGGTCCCGCCGGCATCCGAACCGGCCTCGGGCTCGGTGAGGCCAAAGCCGGCGAGTGCCTGGCCGGACGCCAGCATGGGCAGCCACTCCTGCTTCTGCTCCTCAGTCCCGAAGCGGTAGACGGGCATGGCGCCGAGGGACACGCCGGCTTCCAGGGTGATGGCTACGGACTGGTCCACCCGGCCCAACTGCTCCAAGGCGAGGGCCAGGGCGAAGTAGTCCCCGCCCATGCCGCCGTATTCCTCCGGGAATGGCAGCCCGAAGAGGCCCATCTCCGCCATCTGCTTCACCACTTCGTAGGGGAAGCTGTGCTCTTCGTCGTGCTTGGCCGATACCGGGGCGACGACTTCGTCGGCGAATTCCCGGACGGTGTTGCTGAGGTCCTGGTATTCCTCGCTGAGTTCAAAACCGGACATGTCAGGCTCCTTCGCCTTGGTCTGCAGCTGTGTCTGATGCTGTGTCTGATGCTGTGTCTGATGGTGTTTCTGATGGTGTTTCTGATGGTGTTTCTGTACCGGGTATTTTTGTGTCGGCGGCAGCGGGATGGATGGTGGCCAGCACCTGGTCGGCCTTCACCAGGTCGCCCGTACGGGCCGTCAGGTGCACGGTCCCTGCCAGCGGAGCCACCAGGTGGTGCTCCATCTTCATGGCCTCCACGGACACCAGGACCTCCCCTGCCTGGACCGTGTCCCCGTCGGCCACCGGGACGGCCACGACGGTTCCGGGCATCGGCGAGCGCACCTCCGGGTCGGCTGCCCCTTCCTGCCGCTGGATGGCTGCCAGCACGCGTTCCAGCCGCGCCTCCCGGGTCAGGACATCGAGGCGGCAGGACCAGCCGTCGCTGCCGAGGTAGAGCTGTGTGGGGCCGGCGGGCACAGGGTTGTCCCAGGTTGGGGCGGCGGCTCCGGAATACACCGGTGCCAGCCGGTAGGCGTGGCGCCCGCCGTCCAGGTTGAGTTCGATGCTTTTCCGGCCGGACCACTGCAGCGAGGCTGCCTGCCGCGGACCGCCGTCGACGGCGACCACGGCTTTGTCCCCCGC
This sequence comes from Arthrobacter sp. Soil764, assembly GCF_001428075.1. GTDB lineage: Bacteria > Actinomycetota > Actinomycetes > Actinomycetales > Micrococcaceae > Arthrobacter. Next base: position 117,511 of record NZ_LMSI01000025.1, read on the forward strand.
GTTGGCACTGCCACTGACCTGCACGGTCACCACGCCGCCGTCGGACGTTCCCAGGCTGACCCGGCGCGGCGCCGGCGCGCCGAGGCGCCAGCCAGTCCTGCCCTGCCAAGGCCCGTGCACCGGGGCAGGATTGTTCTGCGCCTCCAGGGACAGAGCGTACAGCGCGGCGGCCACCAGTTCGGGGTTGTCGATGCGCCGGAAATCCAGCCCGGGCAGCTTCCGCTCAATCAACCCGGTGTCCAGGTGCCCTGCCTGGACGTCGGGGTCGTTGACCAGGAGCCGCAGGTACTCAACGTTGGTCTCGATGCCCAACGCCGTGTAGCCGGACAAAGCCTGGTCCAGCGTGGACAGCGCCGCAGCGCGGTCCCCGGCCCAGGCGATCACCTTGGAAACCATGGGATCGTAGTGGGCGGACAGCTCCAGGCCTTCCACCAGGGAGGAGTCCACCCGGACCCGGCCCTGGGCTGTCCCGGTTTCGCTGCGTGCGGGGGCGCTGGGCCGCTGCGCCGGTCCGGGCAGCTCATCGAGCACCAGCACGGTCCCGGTGGACGGGAGGAAGTTCTTCTCGGGCACCTCGGCGTAGACCCTGGCCTCCACGGCGTGGCCGGTCAGCTCCACGTCAGCCTGCCGGACGGTCAGCTCCGCACCCGCGGCGATCCGAACCTGCCATTCCACCAGGTCGACGCCCGTGACCATCTCGGTGACCGGGTGTTCCACCTGCAGCCTCGTGTTCATCTCCATGAAGAAGAACTCGTCCGGCGCGTCATCGGAGACCAGGAACTCAACGGTCCCCGCACCCACGTACTTCACGCTGCGGGCCGCGTTGCAGGCGGCCTCACCGATCCGGGCGCGCACGTCGGGCCCGTTAGGAAGGCTCTCCAGCAGGGGTGACGGGGCTTCCTCGATGACTTTCTGGTGCCGGCGCTGCAGGGAGCATTCGCGCTCGCCGAGGTGGATGACGTTGCCGTGGGCGTCCGCCAGCACCTGGACCTCGATGTGCCGCGGGGTGGTCACCAGGCGCTCCAGGAACAGGGTGTCGTCACCGAACGCGGCGGCGGCCACGCGGCGCGCCGTGGCCAGGGCGGCGGGCAGGTCGGCCGCTTTGTCGACGGCGTGCATCCCCTTGCCGCCGCCGCCCGCGGACGGCTTGATGAGCAAAGGAAAGCCGACGGCGGCAGCGGCCTCGATCAGTTCGCTGTCCGTCATGCCGGGCTTGGCGATGCCGGGGACGACGGGCACGCCGTACCCTGACACGTGGTTCTTGGCGCGGATCTTGTCACCCATGACGTTCAGCGCTTCAACGCCAGGGCCGATGAACGTGATGCCGGCTTTCTCCAGGGCCCGGGCGAAGTCCACGTTCTCGCTCAGGAAACCGTAGCCGGGGTGGACCGCTTCGGCCCCGGAATGCCGGCATGCCTCCACGATGGCGTCGGCGTTCAGGTAGCTTTCGGTTGCCGCGGCGGGGCCGATCCGAACGGAACTGTCGGCTTCGCGCACGTGCCGGGCGCCGGCGTCTGCGTCGCTGTAGACGGCCACCGAACGGATGCCCAGGTGCCGCAGCGTGCGGATGACCCGGCAGGCGATTTCGCCGCGGTTGGCCACCAGTACGGTGCTGAAGACGGGCCTGCCGTCCACCGCCGCGGCGGCAGCCGTGCTGGTGGTGGCTGCGTTGGTTTGCATAGTCATTCCTGGCTCACATCCGGAAGAGGCCGAAGGAGGTCTCCGGCAGGGGGGTGCGGGAGACGACGTCGAGGGCCAGGCCCAGGACGGTGCGGGTATCGGCGGGATCGATGACGGCGTCGTCCCAGAGCCGGGCGGTGGAGTAGTAGGGGCTGCCCTGGTCCTCGTACTGCTGCCGGATGGGCGCCTTGAAGGCTTCCTCGTCATCCGCCGGCCAGTCCTCACCAGCTGCTTCATACTGGTCCCGCTTCACGGTGGCCAGCACGCTGGCGGCCTGGTTGCCGCCCATCACCGAAATCCTGGCGGCGGGCCACATCCACAGGAACCTCGGCGAGTAGGCGCGGCCGCACATGGAGTAGTTTCCCGCCCCGAAGGAGCCGCCGATCACCACGGTCAGTTTTGGCACCCGCGCCGTGGCAACGGCCGTCACCATCTTGGCGCCGTTCTTGGCGATGCCGCCCTGCTCGGCGTCCCTGCCCACCATGAAGCCGGAGATGTTCTGCAGGAACAGCAGGGGAATACCGCGCTGGTCGCACAGCTCAATGAAGTGCGCGCCCTTGAGCGACGACTCGCTGAACAACACGCCGTTGTTGGCCACAATCCCCACCGGGTGCCCGTGGATCCGGGCAAATCCTGTGACCAGGGTGGTGCCGTAGTCCTTTTTGAACTCGTGGAACCTGCTGCCGTCCACCAGCCGGGCAATAACCTCGTGGACGTCATAGGGCGCGTTGACGTCGGTTGGCACGGCACCATAGAGCCCCTCCGGGTCCACGGCGGGTTCGACGGCGGGTTCCACCTGCCAGGCGGGCGCGGCGGGAGGCGGCAGGGTGGAGACGATGTCCCTGACGATCTGCAGGGCATGTTCGTCGTTTTCGGCGAGGTGGTCCGTCACGCCCGAGACCCGGGAGTGCACCTCGCCGCCGCCCAGTTCCTCGGCAGTGACGATTTCCCCGATTGCCGCCTTTACCAGGGGCGGGCCGCCCAGGAAGATGGTGCCCTGGTTCCGGACGATGACCGTTTCATCGCTCATCGCTGGGACATAGGCGCCGCCGGCCGTGCAGGACCCCATGACGGCAGCGATCTGTGGAATCTTGGCGGCCGAAAGCCGCGCCTGGTTGTAAAAGATCCGGCCAAAGTGGTCCCTGTCCGGGAAGACCTCGTCCTGCTTGGGCAGGAAGGCCCCGCCCGAATCCACCAGGTAGATGCAGGGAAGCCCGTTCTCCAGGGCGACCTCCTGGGCGCGGAGGTGCTTCTTCACCGTCATGGGGTAGTACGTGCCGCCCTTGACCGTGGCGTCGTTGGAGATGACCAGGACCTGCCGGCCGTGCACCAGGCCGATGCCGGCGATGACTCCAGCCCCGGGAGCCTCGTCGCCATACATCCCGTTCGCCGCCAGGGGCGCGATCTCAAGGAACGGGCTGCCCTCATCCAGCAACTGGTCGATCCGGTCCCGCGGCAGCAGCTTGCCCCGCGCCACGTGCCGGTCCCGCGACTTCTGGGGCCCGCCCAGCGCTGCATCCGCCAGCCTCTTCCGCAGTTCCCCCGCGAGCTCCAACTGTGCTTCCCGGTTGGTGCGGAAGGCCTCGCTTGCGGGGGCAAGCCGGGTGGCCAGGGTCTCCATTGACGATCCGTCCTTGTCTGTGCCGGGCCGGCTTTCCCGCCAACTCGGTTAGTGACTAATAACTGAAATTCAGGTTAGTCTCGATTAACTGTGATGTCCAACATAGGGCTGCCTTGGTAGAATCTGCGTCGGTCCGAGGAGGAAAAGTGTCCAGCAATACTGTGCAGCCGGTACCTGCCGCCCAGCCCGTTCCAACCACCCAATCCGTTCCAACAACCCAGCGCGGCAAGGCCAAGGAGAACCGGCGACAGGCCTTGCTGTCCGCTGCGGCTTCACTGTTCGCGCTGAACGGCTTCAACCGCGTTTCGCTGGAGGACCTCGGCGCGGCGGCAGGGGTCAGCGGCCCCGCGGTCTACCGCCACTTCCCCGGCAAGCAGGCTGTCCTGGCCGATCTCCTGGTCACCGTGAGCCAGGAACTGCTCGACGGCGGGCGCCAGATGGTGGACACCGCGCCGGATCCCCTGGCCGCCCTGCGGCGGCTGGTGGAGTTCCAGGTGGACTTCGCACTCAGCAAGCCGGATGTGATCCGGGTGCAGGACCGTGACTTCAGCAATTTGTCGGAGCAGGACCAGTCCACGGTGCGCACCCTGCAGCGCAGCTACGTGGAGGTGTGGGTGGACATCCTGGCCAAGGTCCACCCAGGAACAGATGCGGCTGAGCTGCGGATGCGTGCCCACGCCACGTTTGGCCTCATCAATTCCACGCCGCACTCGGTCCGGAGCCATGGCAGGAGGCTGGCGGCCGGAGCTGCCCGCCCCCTGCTCGAACGGATGGCACTTGCAGCGCTGATGGTGGACAGCGCGCCCGCCATCTAGCTTTGGAGCCGGCCGCTAGACCATCGTGAGGACCATTCCCGGTTCGGCCAGGATGGCCCCGACGTCGGCCAGGAACCGGGACCCCTGCTCACCGTCCACCAGGCGGTGGTCAAAGGACAGGCTCAGCGTGAGCACTTGGCGCAGCGCCACCTCGCCCTTGTACTCCCACGGCATGGTCCGAACCGCGCCCAGGCCAAGGATCGCCGCCTCCCCGGGATTAAGGATGGGCGTCCCCGCGTCGATACCGAAGACGCCGATGTTGGTGATGGAAATGGTGCCGCCGGAAAGGTCTGCGGGCGTGGTCTTGCCTGCCCGAGCCGTATCTGCGAGCGCCGTCAGCGCCTGGGCCAGCTGCGGGAGCGCCATGGCGTCGGCGTCCTTGATATTGGGGACCGTGAGTCCGCGGGGCGTGGCCGCTGCAATGCCCAGGTTCACGTAGTTGAAGGTGACAATCTCCTGGTTGTCTTCGTCCCAGCGGGAATTGAGAGCCGGGTTCCGCCGGAGGGCCACCAGGACAGCCTTGGCGGCAAGCGTCAGCGGGCTCAGCCTGGCTCCGGCGAAGTCCCTGCTGTTCTTGAGTTTTGCCAGCAGCTCAAGGCTGGGCGTGACATCAACGGTGAGGAATTCGGTGGCATGCGGTGCGGTGAAGGCGCTTTGGACCATTGCCGCCGCAGTATGTTTGCGCACGCCCTTGATGGGAATCCGGGTCTCCCGCTCCCCTGGCCGGGTTCCACCGGAGACGGTCACCTGCCCTGCCGTGGCCCCGGCAGGTTCACCTGCATGCCCCGCAAAGCCCTGGACGTCTTCCCGCGTGATCAGGCCGCCGGGACCGGTGCCGGTTACCTGTGTGAGGTCCACGCCCAGGTCCTTGGCCAGCTTCCGGACGGGAGGCGTGGACCGGGGGCGCTCTGCGGGCCGGGCATGTCCCGGCCTGGTGTCGATGGAACTGGGATGGACAGGCCTGGCTTCCACGGGCTCACCCACGTCCTGCAGGATCCCGGCTGGCTCCACCGGGCCGAGGTTCCGCTGCCGCCGGGTTGGCCGGCCGGAAGCTTCCACGACGGCGCCGTACCCCACCAGGTTTGGTTGCCGCTTCGGGCTCTCGCCAGCGTCCGGCGTTTCCCCGGCGGACTCCCCCTTCACGGGCGAAAAGGCGCCGGACCCCTGTGAAGGTGACGCGCCGTCGTCGTCCGCCACTTCAAAGGAGACGATCGGCTTGCCCACCTCCACAACGGAACCGGGCTGTTCGTGGAGTTCCCTGATTACGCCGGCGAACGGCGACGGGAGCTCCACCACTGCCTTGGCGGTTTCGACTTCGGCGATGACCTGGTTCAGGCTGACGGTATCGCCAACGCCCACTTTCCAACTGAGGATTTCAGACTCTGTGAGTCCCTCGCCCAGGTCGGGGAGCCGGAATTCCTTGATCATGGTGGCGCTCATCCTTCCAGCCCGCTCAGGGAATTGGGGCGGCCCAGGGCACGGTCCACGCCGTCCAGGATGCGGTCCAGGCCCGGCAGGTGGTGCATTTCCAGCTTGGAGTACGGGTAGGGAATGTCGAAACCGGTCACCCTCACCGGAGCCGCCTCAAGGTGGTAGAAGCACCGCTCGGTAATGCTTGCGGCCACTTCCGCCCCCAGACCGCCGGATTGCGCGGCCTCGTGCGTCACCACCAGTCGGCCGGTCTTCCGCACAGACGCCACCACGGGCTCATAATCCACGGGGGCCAGCGAGCGCAGGTCGATGACTTCAAGGGAGATACCCTCGTCGGCTGCGGCGGACGCGGCATCCAGGGCTGTCTTGACCAGGGGGCCATAAGCCACCAGGGTCACGTCGCTGCCGTCGGTCAGGACCCGGGCCTTGTCCATGGGCAGGGCGGAACGCGGATCCACGGACTCGTCCACTTCGCCTTTGTCGTGGTAGCGGCGCTTGGGCTCAAAGTACAGCACCGGGTCGTCGCACGCGATGGCCTGCTGGATCACCATGTAGGCGTCCTGCGGGTTGGCCACGGTCACCACCCGCAGGCCCGAGGTGTGCGTGAAGTAGGCTTCCGGCGATTCCGAGTGGTGCTCCGGTGAGCCGATGCCGCCGCCGAAAGGGACCCTGATGGTGATGGGCATCCTGACAGCTCCGCGGGTGCGGTAGTGGAGTTTGGCCACCTGGCTGACGATTTGGTCGAACGCCGGGTAGATGAAGCCGTCGAACTGGATTTCCACCACGGGACGGTAGCCGCGGTAGGCCAGGCCCACGGCGGTCCCCACGATGGCGGACTCCGCGAGCGGGGTGTCCACCACGCGGTGCTTGCCGAAGTCTTTTTGCAGGCCGTCCGTCACCCGGAACACGCCGCCCAGGGTACCGATGTCCTCGCCGAGGAGGACCACCTTGGAGTCGCTTTCCAGCGACTTGCGCAGCCCGGCATTAATGGCACGGGCAAAGGTCAACTGGGTCATCAGCGTGCACCTTCCTTGGAAACGGCTCCATCGGGGTCGCCGAAGGACGCCAGGTAACGGGCGTAGTGGTCCTGCTGGCGTTCCAGCCAGGAATTGGGCGTGCTGTAGACGTGCTTGAAAATGTCCATTGGCTGGGGTTCCGGCATGGTGGTGCAGCCGCGGCGCATCTCCGACGCAACGGCATCGGCTTTATCCTTGACCTGCTGCTGCAGCTCCGCGGTCAGGATCCCCTTCCGGTCCAGGAGGCCGGCAAGCCGGGAAATGGGGTCCTTGGCGGCCCAGTCCTCCAGTTCGTTGGCGTCCCGGTAGCGGGTGGGATCATCGGCGGTGGTGTGCGGGCCCATGCGGTAACTGACGGCTTCGATGAAGGTGGGGCCGCCGCCCCGGCGGGCCCGGTCCAGTGCCAGCCGGGTGGCAGCCATGACCGCCAGGACGTCATTGCCGTCCACGCGCAGGCTGGGGATGCCGAACCCGGTGGCCCGGTCCGCGAGCTGGATGTGGGACTGCAGGCGCACGGGCTCGGAGATGGCCCAGTGGTTGTTCGTGCAGAAGAACACCACTGGGGCCTGGAAGCTGGCGGCGAACACCATGGCCTCGTTGACGTCGCCCTCGCTGGTGGCTCCGTCACCGAAGTAGGTAACGGCCACCGCGTCCGCGCCGTCATTCTGGATCCCCATGGCGTAGCCCGTGGCGTGCAGTGTCTGGGCGCCAATGATGATCTGCGGCGTTGCCATGTTGATGCCGTAGGGGTCCCAGCCGCCGGACGCATTCCCCCGCCACACCCGCAGGAGGTCCGTCAGGTCAACCCCGCGGCAGTACGCCACGCCGTTTTCACGGTAGCTGGAGAAGACAAAGTCGTCCGCCCGCAGCGCCCTGCCGGACCCGATCTGCGCTGCCTCCTGGCCCAGCAGCGGGGGCCACAGGGCCAGCTCACCCTGCCGCTGCAGGGCCGTTGCCTCCACGTCGATCCGGCGGATGACGGTCATGTCCTCGAAGAGGGAGCACAACTGATCGTCGGTAATGTCCCTGACCCAAAAATCGAACTCCGGGTGGCTGATGCGCTCACCCGCCGGGGTGATCAGCTGGAGGAGATCCGGTCCTTTTACATCAGGGGTTGCTGTCATTTCGGGGGTTTGTGCGCCGCCAGGGCCCGTTTCGTCTGTAGACACGATTGCCGCAACCTTCGTACGTCGTTGACCCGTGGTTTTCGGACTTTTGGCCCTGCCGCCACCGGCCTTCCGGGCGTCATTGCCCCAGATACTGTGACCCTACTCACAATGCCCATCGGGTACAACCACTGCGCATCATGTTGAGCAGAATGCCCTATCTGGCTCCCGGACACCGTGCTAGCGTTGCGCATTATGCGAGCTTTGGATGGCACTGACACCCGCCTGTTGGCAGCACTCGCGCAGGATCCGCGCCGCACCGTCGTGGCACTCGCGCAGAAGCTGGGCCTGTCCCGCAACACGGTCCAGGCGCGCATGGCCCAGCTCGAGAAAAAGCATGTCTTCCTGTCCTTTGAGCGGCGCATCAATCCAGTGGCGCTGGGGTATCCGCTCATGGCTTTCATCTCCGTCCACGTTCAGCAGCAGAAGCTCGGGCAGCTCGCGGAGGAGATCGCCGCCATCCCCGAGGTCCTGGAGGGTTACGGCCTGACGGGATCAGCGGACCTGCTGCTGCGCGTGGTGGCCAGGGATGCCGAGGACCTGTTCAGGATCAACGGCAAAATCCTTGCCTGCGATGGCGTGGAGCGGGCTGACACCGCATTGGCCATGGGTGAGCTGATCCCCTTCCGGGTGCAGCCCCTGCTGGACCGCGGTTCAGAAGGGGCGTAGTTCAGAAGGGGCACAGTTCAGAAGGGGCACATGAGTCCGCCCGGCCTTTTCCGCATGTGCTGCTTCAGGCACGACGGCGGCGGACGGGGTTATAGGCTTGGTTGCAGTCATCGCCGGGCAGGGAAGGCCCGGGCAAGTCGCCAGCGCGCAGCGCAGTTCCCGAAAGGCTCCACTTTTGAGCAGCTCCCAGGATCCGTACCAGCAGGGCCGGACGGGCTACACACCACAGCAGTTGCCGTCGCCGGCGGAACAGCCCGCCCCGTTCGGACTGCCGGGGGAACCGCCCCGGCAACGGAACCGGCGGAAGCTGTGGATCATTCTTGGCAGCATCGGCGGGGTGCTGCTCCTGGTGATCCTCGGCGTCGTCATCCTGGTGAATGTGGTGGGCAGCGCAACCAACCAGGCCAGGGGCCTCGCCGACGACTTCACCAGGAAGGTCATCGCCGGCGACACCTCCCGAGCCTACGACGAATACCTTGACCCCGCCCTTCAGAAGCAGCTCTCCAAGGAAGCCTTCATCTCCGGGGTGAAGAGCCTGGAGATGGACAGCTCCTGCCAGCCCGCGTACAACGACCTTAAGGTGTCCACTGAGAACGGGGTGAAGTCGGCCGAGGTGGTGGGCCAGATCAGCTGCACGGGCAAGAAGGTGGACATGGCGTACCGCTTCGAAGGCAAGGACCGGCTGCTCATGACCAACATCAAGCTGCGGCCGGCGGCCTAGCCGGGCGGAGAAGTGGAAAGGGTACTGATCTTTTTACCCATCCACCCGCGTCCATGAACCGAATCGCTTCCGAGGGTCCCACCCAGGGGCCCGTTGGTCCGGCGGGAACTGTTGCCCGCCCCATCGGAAGGAATTGGCCATGCGCAACTCACCCAACCGCCTCGTCGCCACCATTTTCGGAGCCGTCTACCTCTTGGTGGGCCTGCTGGGCTTCGCTGTCACGTCCGGCGTCGGTTTCACCGCCACTGAAGGCGCGAACCTGATCATTTTCGAAGTCAACCCGCTGCACAATGTCATCCACCTCGCTATCGGTGCCGCGCTTCTTTTTGCCGGGCTTCGGGGGACGGACAGCGCCCGCACGGTGAACGCGACGGTGGGCGCCGTGTACCTCCTGGTGGGCATCGTGGGACTGTTCCTGCTGAACTCGCCGCTGAACATCATCGCCCTGAACGGCGCCGACAACGTCCTCCACCTCGCCAGTGCCGTACTCCTCCTGGGCGTGGGCCTGTCCCTGGACAAGTCCCCCGCCGCTGCCCAGGCCTAACCGTGGCGACGCCGGGAATGGCATCGCTCCGGCCCGCTGCACCGGCCGGCCGGGGCGCGCCACCGCCTCTGACAGGCGTGCCGGAGGTCCAGGTGTCGCAGGCCGGCCCTGCCGTTCGTCTCTTCACCGGGTTCGCGGGCTTCGGGGCAGGATCGGTCAATCTGGCCCTGTCGTCGAGTGTCTTTGCGGCATCAGCGGGACCTGCGGCGCCACCGGCCGTTTTTGCCGGCGTGCTGGCCGGCGCCTGGGGACTGGCCCTGCTGGCCGGCGCCGTGGTGTTCCTGGCCAGGGACCGGCTGGCCGGCGGGCCCTGGGCGCGGTACGTGCTGGCCGGCGCGGCCGCCATCCATCTGGCCGCGATAGCATTCACGCCGGTTAACACGGCCGCCTCCAACCTGAGCCTGACGCAACTTTCGGCGCTGCTGCTCACGCTCATGATCATTGCGTCGCTCGGGTGGCTCCAGCGGGCCGCCGTCCGGCAACGCGGTGGTGGGCAGGCCAATGAACGGCAACTGGTTCGCGCTGCTCCGGCGGGGACGGGAGTGCGGCCGGGCCGGCTCCTGCTGGCAGCTTTCGCCGGCGCCGTCCTGGTGGCAGGAATAACGACGCCGGGACTCGCCGCTTCCACGCCCGGCCAGTACGCCGTCCCGCACAGCGGCCACAACAACCTGGTGCCGGGCAGCCACCACCAGCCCTGAACCCTCCCGGGGAACCTGGCAAGGGCCCACGGAAAGAGCCTCCAGGCCGCGGTTTGCGGCTGGAGGCTCCTCCCGTTTTACGCCCGTGCGGCCGGCGTATCGGTTAGCGGTCCACGTATTAGTGGTCCAGCTATCAGTGGTCGACGGCCTTTTCGGCTCCGATGCCCGTGAGCGAGCGGACTTCCATTTCGGCCTGCTTGGCGGGATCCTCCTTCTTCTTGTCCAGGGTGGTTCCCAGCCAGCCCAGGAAGAAGGCCAGCGGAATGGACACGATGCCCGGGTTGCTGAGCGGGAAGAGGGCGAAGTTGGCGCCCGGGATCATCGAGGTCTTGGCTCCGGAAACCACCGGGGAGAACACGATGAGCAGGATCGCCGAAGCCAGGCCGCCGTACATGCTCCACACCGCGCCCTGGGTGGTGAACTTCCGCCAGAACAGCGAGTAGATGATGGTGGGCAGGTTGGCTGATGCGGCGACGGCGAAGGCCAGCGCCACCAGGAAGGCCACGTTCTGGCCGTTGGCGAAGATGCCGCCCAGGATGGCCAGGATGCCGATCACCACCACGGTGCGCCGTGCCACCCGGACTTCCGTGGCGGCGTCTGCCTTGCCCTTGGCGATGACGTTGGCGTAGATGTCATGTGCGAAGGATGCGGCGGCCGTGATGGTCAGGCCGGCCACCACCGCCAGGATGGTGGCGAACGCCACCGCGGAGATGAAGCCGAGCAGCAGCGGCCCGCCCAGGTGGAAGGCCAGCAGTGGGGCGGCCGAGTTAACTCCGCCAGGGGCGCTCTTGATCGTGTCGGCACCCACCAGCGCTGCGGCGCCGTAGCCCAGCACCAGCGTGAAGAGGTAGAAGAGGCCGATGAGCCAGATGGACCAGACCACGGACTTGCGGGCTTCCTTGGCCGTGGGAACTGTGTAGAAGCGCATCAGGACGTGCGGCAGGGCTGCCGTACCCAGGACCAGGGCAAGGCCCAGGGACATGAAGTCCAGCTTGGAGGTGTCCGACTTGCCGTACTGCAGGCCGGGGTTCAGGACCGCAGGATTGTTGGCCGTCTCCACGGCGCCGCCCAGCAGGGCGGAGAGGTTGAAGCCGTAGATGGCGAGGACCCACAACGTCATGACGGCGGCGCCGGCGATCAGCAGCATGGCTTTGATGATCTGGACCCAGGTGGTGCCCTTCATGCCGCCAATCAGGACGTACATGATCATGAGGGCGCCGACGACGATGATCACCAGCGCCTGGCCGCCCCAGTCGCTGATACCGAGCAGGAGGGAAATGAGGCTGCCCGCGCCGGCCATTTGGGCCAGCAGGTAGAAGAAGCAGACGGCCAGCGTGGAGATGGCTGCCGCGATCCGCACCGGGCGCTGCTTCAGCCGGAAGGAGAGCACATCGGCCATGGTGAACTTGCCGGTGTTGCGGAGAAGTTCAGCCACCAGCAGCAGTGCCACCAGCCAGGCCACCAGGAAGCCGATGGAGTACATGAACCCGTCATAGCCGTTGATGGCGATGGCGCCGGTGATGCCCAGGAAGGATGCTGCCGACAGGTAGTCGCCGGCGATGGCGGTGCCGTTCTGCGAGCCGGTGAAGGAGCGGCCGGCGGCGTAGTAGTCGGCGGCGGTCTTGTTGTTGCGGCTGGCCCGGAACACGATCACCATGGTCACGGCCACGAACAGGCCGAAGATGCCCATGTTCAAAAGGGTGGTGTCCTTGAGGGCGGCGACGTCCACCGCAGCTGGAATTGCGATCATTTGTTGGCCCCGCCCACTCGGTTTCCGTCCTTATCGAATTCGTGGCCCTCGATCTCCTGCCTGATTTCGGAGGCGATGGGGTCCAGTTTCCGGTTGGAGTAGTGCACGTACCAGCCGGTGATGGCGAAGGTGGAGATGAACTGGAGCAGGCCCAGGATCAGGCCGACGTTGATGTTGCCCCATACCTTGGTGGACATGAAGCCCACCGCGTAGTCCGCGAGCAGGACGTAGGCGAAGTACCACAGCAGGAAGGCCACTGCCATGGGGAAGACAAAGCTGCGGTGACGCTTGCGCAATTCCTGGAACTGCCCGGTCGACTGGACTTGTTCGAAGTCCACGGACGCCGCTGCGTCCGGAGTATGGGCATCGTGACCCATCGTTCCTCCTCATTGAGATGTGACACCAATCACTCTGCCGTCCGTTGCCCTGTCCGTTCCATAACCTGGCCGCCCACGGTCGCTCAACGGTTGCGATGCTGCGCCTAACGGCACCCGCAGCTACGCTGGGCACCATGCCGGACTCCCCCCTCCTCACCGCTGCGGCCGTTGCGGTGATCGCCATGGCCATCGCCGTCGTCGTCGGCGTGGGCCTGAAGGTGCTCCGCTCCTTCAGGGAGCTGGGCACCGACGCCGAACGCGCCACGTACCACACGCTCCACGCGGCCTCCCAGGCCGGGCAGCACCTGCGCCGCGGCCTGAACCCGGCCGGGGCGGCGAAAGCCAGCCGTCAGCTGCGCGCCCTCCTGGCCTGCGACGCCCTGGCCATTACGGACACCTCGGGCGTACTTGCGTGGGACGGGGGCGCCGAGGACATCAGGCCGCGCCTGATGGAACTCGCTGCCGGGGTCCTTGCTTCGGGCCGGACAGCCGTCCTGTCAGCAGGCGGCGATGGGACCGGTGGCCGCCTTGCCGGCGTCATCGCCCCCGTACGGGCGGGCACGCGGATCGTGGGCGCCGTGGCCGCCTTCGCCCCTTCCGCGGGGGCAGGCCTGGTGAGGGCCACGGGGGAAGTGGCTGACTGGGTGGCGGTCCAGGTGGAACTGGCCGAACTGGACGCCTCCCGGACCCTGCTGATGGAGGCGGAAGTCCGGGCCCTGCGCGCCCAGATCAGCCCGCACTTCATCTACAACTCACTCAATGCCATCGCGTCCTTCATCAACACCGATCCGGAGCGGGCCAGGGAACTGGTGGTGGAGTTCGCCGATTTCACCCGCTACTCGTTCCGAAGGCACGGCGACTTCACCACCCTCGCCGAGGAGCTGCGCTGCATTGACCGCTACCTGCTCCTGGAGCGGGCCCGGTTCGGTGAGCGGGTACAGGTCAGCCTGCGGATCGCGCCCGAGGTACTGGGCACCGTCATCCCCTTCCTCAGCCTGCAGCCGCTGGTGGAGAACGCCGTCCGGCACGGGCTTGAGGCCAAGGCCGGGCCCGGACACATCACCATCACCGCGGAGGACGCCGGCGCTTTCGCGGAGGTCACCATCGAGGACGACGGCGTGGGGATGGATCCGGAGCAGCTCCGGTCGGTGCTGGCGGGCCACACCGACGGGGACCACGTGGGGCTGAGGAACGTGGACGCCCGCCTCCGCCAGGTGTATGGCAACGACCATGGACTGGTGGTGGAGACGGCGCCGGGCGAGGGAACGCTGATCACCATGCGGGTGCCAAAGTCCCAGCCCGGGCACGATGCGTGAGGACGGCACTGCAGCTGGAAGTACCCTAGGAGAATGATTAACGTCCTCGTCGTTGATGATGAGCTGCCCGCCGTTGAGGAACTGGCCTTCCTGCTGGGCAGGGACGAACGCATCGGAAAAGTGCTGCGGGCCACGTCCGGCGCTGAAGCGATGACGGCCCTGTCTGCCGGAAACATCGACGCTGTCTTCCTGGACATCCACATGCCCGCCGTGTCCGGCCTGGACATCGCCGGCGCCATTGCCCGGAGCAGCAATCCGCCGGCCGTTGTTTTTGTCACCGCTGACGAGGACCACGCCTTGGCGGCGTTCGAACTCGCCGCCGTGGACTACCTTCTCAAGCCGGTGCGTGCCGAACGCCTGGCCCGTTGCGTGGCGCGGGTTTGTGAACTGCGCGACGGCGGTGCGGCACCTGAGATGATCACCGTTGACCAGGGGGGAACCACCAGGATGATCCGCCGGGACGACGTCACGTACGTCCAGGCGCAGGGTGACTACGCGCGCCTGCACACCGCCGATGCCAGCTACCTCATCCGGGTGCCGCTGGCAGATCTTGAACAGCAGTGGGCGGACGCCGGCTTTATCCGCACCCACCGCTCCTACCTGGTGGCGTTGAAGCATGTGTCCTCGATGAAGCTGGCGGCAGACGGGCCGCGCGTCACGGTGGCCGGTGCGGGCCTTCCCATCAGCCGGCGGCATCTGCCCACCGTGCGGGAGAAGCTGGAGGCCACCAGGATCAGGCCGCACGCATGACCCGCGTCCGCGTCACCGCTCCCCTTGCATCCCCCCGGTCGCCGGTGGCCGGCGGGCGGAGTCCGCTTGAGTCACGGGAAGCCGCCCAGGATTCCGAAGTGGGACAGGTGTTCGTTCGTTCCCTGATCAGGTCGCAGCTGCGGCTGGCCCTGGTGGTGGCTGGCGGCTTCCTGCTGATCCTTGCCGCGTTCCCGTTGATCCTGGTGGTGGTTCCGGGCCTTGCCGAAACCCGGATCGCCGGTATCCCCTTCGGCTGGCTCCTGCTGGGCGCCGGTATGTACCCCGTGATAGGGCTGAGTGCGTGGCTGTACGTCAGGACGGCGGCCCGCAACGAGGCCCGGTACCGCGACCTTGCCGGTGAGCAGTGAGGCGCCCGTGAATGCCGGGCTGGCCATAACAGCGGTTGCGGTGGTCTCCCTCGCCACCGCCATTATCGGTTTCTACGGGCTGCGGATCTCACGCACCACGGGTGACTTCTACGTTGCCTCGCGTACGGTGCGGCCATGGTGGAACGCGTCCGCCATCGGCGGCGAGTACCTGTCCGCCGCAAGCTTCCTGGGCGTGGCCGGACTCATCCTGCTGTCCGGGACCGACGCACTCTGGTTCCCGGTGGGTTATACGGCCGGTTACCTGATGCTGCTGCTCTTCGTCGCCGCCCCGCTGCGCCGTTCGGGCGCCTACACCATCCCGGACTTTACGGAGGCGCGGCTTTCGTCCAGGACGGTCCGCAGGGTCACCAGCGTGGTGGTGGTCATGGTCGGGTGGCTCTATATCGTTCCGCAGCTCCACGGCGCCGCGCTCACCATCCAGATCTCCACGGGACTGCCGTCCTGGGTAGGTTCAGTGTCTGTCGTGGTGGTGGTGTGCCTGACGGTGGTGGCGGGCGGGATGCGGTCCATCACCTTTGTCCAGGCGTTCCAGTACTGGCTCAAGCTGACGGCCCTGGCCGTGCCCATCCTGTTCATCATCTTCGTGCTGGCCGGGAACGGCGCCGAGCCGCAGTCGCTGCCGGCGGTCAATCCCACGGACCTGGCCCCGGCCGGGCTGTACCAGAATGTGTCCCTGCTGGTGGCGCTGCTGTTCGGGACCCTGGGGCTGCCCCACGTGCTGGTGCGTTTCTACACCAATCCGGACGGCCATTCAGCCCGGCGCACCACGCTGATCGTCCTGGGCCTGCTGTCCGTGTTCTACCTCTTCCCCACCGCCTACGGCCTGGTGGCCCGCATGTACGCGCCGGGCCTGGCCCGATCGGGACAGCCGGACGCCATGGTCCTGCGGCTGCCCGGCGAACTCGTGGGCGGGCTGCCGGGGGACCTGCTCTCCGCCCTGGTGGTGGCAGGCGCCTTCGCCGCCTTCCTGTCCACAACGTCCGGCCTGGTGGTGTCCCTTGCCGGCGTCATCAGCCAGGACGTCCTGGGCGGCAGCGTCCGCGGGTTCCGCCTCGCCGCCGTCGTGTCCGCCGTCGTCCCCCTGGGTTTTGCCTTCATGACCGGCTCCCTGGCACTGGCCGGCAGCGTCGGCTTGGTGTTCGCCTTCACGGCCTCCACGGTATGCCCGGTCCTGCTGCTTGGCATCTGGTGGCGCGGCCTGACGGATACCGGGGCCATCGCCGGGATGCTGACGGGCGGCCTGCTCTGCGGAGGGGCCATGATTGTGGGCTCCCTGTCCGGTGCGGGCCTGTCCGGTTCAGGCCAGACCCCGGCCTGGCTCGCGCAGCCTGCGGCGTGGAGCGTTCCTGCCGCCTTCGCCGTCATGGTCATCGTCTCCCGTGCCACGGCCCACCGGATTCCCGCAACGATGCCCCGCACCATGACCCGCCTCCACACCCCGGAACGGCCGCTGGCAACCGAACGGGGATCGGGAGGACAATAACGCCATGTCCATCGAGGACGGCGGTACATCCCACCGGCAAGGTGCGGTCCCGGCCTCCGTGCGGGCGCAGTTGCTCGCCACGGAACACTGGGGCCTGCTCGCATCGCGCAGCACGGCCCAAGGCGAGGTGCTGACCCGGATCAGCATGTTCCTTACCTTCACCTCGGCAAGCCTGGTCAGCGTGGCGCTGGTGGGGCAGGCCACGGGGTTTTCGGATGCCTTTGTCCTGCTGGCCGTGGTGGTCCTGTTCATCGACACGGCGATCGGGCTCCTGACCCAGCTCCGGGTCATGAATGTCGCCTACGAGGACCTCATGTACGTCACCGCAATGAACAGGCTCCGGGCCGCCTACGTGGACCTCGACCCAGGCGTGGCCCCCTACCTCATGGCCGCACACCACGACGACGAGGCCGGCGCCCACCAAACCTATTATTTCTTCGGTGCCAGGGGAAGCCTGAGCCAAGTGGCCGGCAGCAGCATGATCTTCATGACGACGGCGAACGCTGCCTTGATTGCCATCCTTGCGGGCCTGCTGGTGACGTTGACCGGGGCGGGCACGGCAGCTGCCTTCGTGGCGGGCGCGGTGTGCGGAGCGGGGTTCCTCGCCGTGTCCGTCGTGCGCGGGGGCCGGCGCTACCGCGCTCTGTGGCGCCATTTCACGCCGCTCTCCCCCACTCCGCCGGCAGCGGAATAAGCGCCGATTCCGGCCGCGGACCGTCAGTCGATGGCAGCCATCAGTTCAACCACACGGTCCAGGAAGGCGTCCACCTGTGATTCCTCGTAGCCGTCCCGGCCAACCGCCGGGCGGAAGACTGCCCGGCGGACGCTGTCCACGCTCAACGGCTTGTCCTGCTCAAGGTAGGCGACAAGTTCGTGGCACAGCCGGTCGACGTCGACCGTGTTGTAGCTGCGGGCCTTCTTGCCCGCAGGCCGGCGGAAGCGGTCTCCATCGGGCCGGTGCAGCCGCCCCCGGAGGATGCCGGAGAGGTTTCCGATTTCGCGCAGCCAGGCTTCCTCGCCGTGGGCGGCAATCAGCTCATCCCGCTCCCGGCGGGCGAAGGCGTCCTCGAGCCGGTCCAGCGCCGCGTCCACCACGGCAGCGGAGTAGCCGCCCTTGACGGGGTCGAAGGACACGGCCCTGACATCGGCACTGTTGACCGGCTCTGTGGCAGCCTGCGGCGTTTCCAGGGAGACCCGTGCCCGCTGCAGGAACTGGTCCACCTGCTTGGCGTTGTACCCGTACTCATTGCGCTGCACGCGCTCAAAGGACGCAGGGATCTGCCGATGAATGTCCAATGCCACTTCGATTCCTTCAATGCTCTTCAGCCGTAGTGCTTCCGCACCAGTCTAGGATGCCGGGGCTGGTCCGGCCGCCCGGGCCCTTTTGTGTCGGATGCCCGCCTGCGCCGGGCCGGATAAGGTTATGCGCCGGCCACGAGCCCGTACAGGATGAAGGCCACCGGCGAGGCGAAGACGATCGAGTCCAGCCTGTCCATGACTCCCCCGTGTCCCGGCAGGATGCTGCTCATGTCCTTGACGCCCAGTTCACGCTTGACCATGGATTCGCCGAGGTCCCCCGCCGTGGCTGCCGCTACGGTGCCCAGTGCCAGCACCACGCCTACCCACCAGGGCTTGTCCAGCACGAAGAGGGCTGCCAGGACGCCGATCAGCATGGCACCTCCTGCGGACCCCGCGAAACCTTCCCAGGACTTCTTGGGGCTGATCTTCGGCGCCATGGGGTGCTTGCCAATGGAAGCGCCCACCAGGTAGCCGAAGGTGTCGTTGGACACCACCAGCAGCAGCATGACGGCAATCTCCCATGCCCCGATCGGGGCAACGCCGCCGGGCCAAAGCCCCAGCGGCGTAGTGCCGGCGGCATGCAGCGGCAGTGCGGCAAAGCTGATGAAGAACGGTACCCAGCCCAAAGTGAAGACGCCGGCGAAGATGCTGTTGGCCGAGCCCGCCGCACTTTCGATCGATCGCCACAGCAGGACCGCCACGGCGCTGAGCAGCAGCGCAAAGAGCTGGCTCTCGATGCCGCCGAAGTAGGCGGCGAACGGCATGGCCACGGTGCCGGTCATGACCGGCACGATGGGCATCCTGGTTCCGTTGTGCTCCAGCGCCCGGTAGATCTCCCACACGCCGAAAACGGCGAAGGCCGTCACGATTGCCACGAAAGCCAGCGGGAGGAACAGCAGCCCGCCCAGGACGGCCAGCAGCATGGCCAGGCCCACCACGACGGCGGCCGGCAGGTTCCGCCCTGCCTTTGGCGTCGGGTTGCTCCTGGGCTGCTTCCCCCGTGTGCGCGCCCTTGGTGCAGGGGCCTGATCTGCCTGGCCCATCAGACTTCGAGCAGCTCTGCTTCCTTGCGCTTGAGCAGCTCGTCGATGCCGTCCACGTGGGCCTTGGTGAGGCTGTCCAGTTCCTTCTCGGCGCGGGTGCCTTCGTCCTCGCCGGCCTCGCCGTCCTTGACCAGGCGGTCCAGGGCTTCCTTGGCCTTGCGGCGGATGTTGCGGATGGAGATCTTGGCGTCTTCGCCCTTGGTCTTGACGATCTTGACGTATTCCTTGCGGCGTTCCTTGGTCAGTTCCGGAATGGTGATCCGGATGACGTTGCCGTCGTTGGACGGGTTGGCGCCAACCTCGGAGTCGCTCAGCGCGCGTTCGATGTCGCGCATGGCGGTTTTGTCGAACGGGGTGATCAGGATGGTCCGGGCGTCCGGGATGGCGAAGGACGCGAGCTGCTGCAGCGGGGTGGGTGAGCCGTAGTAGTCCACCAGGACCTTGTTGTACAGACCGGGATTGGCGCGGCCGGTACGGATGGAAGCGAAGTCTTCCTTGGCTACCTCAACCGCCTTGTCCATCTTTTCTTCGGCCTCGAGCAAGGTTTCTTCGATCACGGTCTCTCCTGACGGTTCTGGTGCAGTCCGGGGCGCCGGTTCCCTGCACTCACGTGGTTCTTTGTTGCCGTTTCCGTTCCCGCCGGGAACGGCGGGAACGGAACTGTCCTGGATTCATCCTAGCCGCAGCTAGGCAGTGACCAGCGTGCCCAGCTTTTCGCCGAGGATGGCGCGGGTAACGTTGCCTTCACCCTCCATGCCGAAGACCACCATGGAAAGGTTGTTGTCCTTGCACATGGTCATGGCCGTCTGGTCCATGACGCGGATGTCGCGGCGCAGTGCGTCGTCGTAGCTAAGGGTTTCCAGGCGTTCCGCGGTGGGGTCCTTCTTGGGGTCTGCGGTGTAGACGGCGTCCACCCCGCTCTTGGCCATGAGGACCACGTCGGCGTGGACTTCAAGGGCCCGCTGGGCTGCCACGGTGTCGGTGGAGAAGTAGGGCAGCCCCGCACCGGCGCCGAAAATGACCACGCGGCCCTTTTCCATGTGGCGGATGGCGCGGCGCGGGATGTAGGCCTCGGCCACCTGTCCCATGGTGATGGCGCTTTGGACGCGGGTTTCCACGCCTGCCTGCTCCAGGAAGTCCTGCAGTGCCAGGCAGTTCATCACCGTTCCCAGCATGCCCATGTAGTCGGCGCGGGAGCGGTCCATGCCGCTCTGGGAGAGTTCAGCGCCGCGGAAGAAGTTTCCGCCGCCCACCACGATGGCCACTTCCACCTGCGGGACGGCCGCGGCGATCTGCTTGGCGACGTCGCGGACGGTCTCGGGGTCGACACCCAGTTTCCCGCCGCCGAAGACCTCGCCGGAGAGCTTCAGGAGGACCCGCCGCTTGTTCTTCTCGGAATGGATGACAGTGTTGACGGCTTCCATGATGCCTTCCGGTTGGTGACTCTGAAAAAAGGGTATCCTGCCGGATCCGTTGGTCGGAACCGGCCGCGCTCCATGTGGAGTGTGCGCATGCAAAAGGGGCGGCCACCGAAGTGGCCACCCCCTTGCAGAATCGACTAGGAGCCGACGCGGAAACGCGTGAACGCGGTTCCCTTGACACCGGCCTCTTCGAGGACCTGTGCCACGGACTTCTTGGCGTCCTTTGCGAATGCCTGGTCAACCAGGACCTCGCCCTTGTAGAAGCCCGTCACGCGGCCTTCCACAATCTTGGTGAGGGCAGCTTCGGGCTTGCCTTCGGCCTTGGCGGTCTCTTCCGCGATGCGGCGCTCGGACTCGACGAGCTCAGCGGGAACGTCCTCACGGGTGAGGTAGTTCGGAGCCATGGCGGCGATGTGGACGGCGACGTCGTGGGCGGCGGTGGCAGCGGCTTCGCCTTCACCGTCGACAGCGAACAGCACGCCAACCTGGGCCGGGAGGTCCTTGGAGGTCTTGTGCAGGTAAGCGTCGACCGTTGCGCCCTCGATGCGGGAGATGCGGCGGACAACAACCTTCTCGCCCAGGACGGCGCCCTCTTCGATGACGACCTCGGACAGCGGCTTGCCGTCGACGTCGGTGGCGAGCAGGGTTTCGAGGTCGGCAGCGCCGGACTCGACGGCAACGGCCAGGACCTTGTCGGCCAGCTGGATGAACTTGTCAGCCTTGGCAACGAAGTCGGTCTCGCAGTTGACCTCGATCATGACGCCGACGCCGTTGCTGACCTTGGCGGCCACAAGGCCTTCAGCGGTGGAACGGCCTTCACGCTTGGTAGCGCCCTTGAGGCCCTTGATGCGGATGATCTCGATGGCCTTCTCGGCGTCACCGTTGGCTTCGTCAAGAGCCTTCTTGACATCCATCATGCCGGCGCCGGTGCGCTCGCGCAGGGCCTTGATGTCCGCGGCAGTGTAGTTCGCCATGTGAACCCCTCTGTCTAGAAAATGTGTGGTGGTGTACGGACCGACAGGATGGCGGCCCACGGCGTGGGCTGCCATCCTGTCAGCAGTTCCGGCTGCTGACAGCGCGGAAAATCCGGATTGAAGTGTGTTACTTGGCGTCTTCGGCGGGAGCCTCGGCGGCGGCCGGAGCTTCGGCTTCTTCAGCTGGAGCAGCGGGGGCTGCAGCAGCTTCCTCGGCCTTGCTGCCTTCGAGGAGCTCGCGCTCCCACTCAGCCAGCGGCTCTTCCGGAGCTTCGGTGGCGCCCGTGCCGCGGTTGTTGCGGGCGATCAGGCCCTCGGCAACGGCGTCGGCGACAACGCGGGTCAGGAGGTTCACGGAGCGGATGGCGTCGTCGTTGCCCGGGATCGGGAAGTCAACTTCGTCCGGATCGCAGTTGGTGTCCAGGATGGCCACAACCGGGATGTTCAGCTTCTTGGCCTCGTCAACGGCGAGGTGTTCCTTCTTGGTGTCAACGACCCAGAGCAGGGACGGAGCCTTGGTCAGGTTGCGGATACCGCCGAGGTTGGACTCCAGCTTGGTGAGCTCGCGCTTGAGGAGCAGGAGCTCCTTCTTGGTGTAGGCGGAGCCGGCGACGTCGTCGAAGTCGATCTCTTCGAGTTCCTTCATGCGCTGGATGCGCTTGGCGACCGTCTGGAAGTTGGTCAGCATACCGCCGAGCCAACGCTGGTTGACGTAGGGCTGGCCCACGCGGGTTGCCTGCTCGGCAATTGCTTCCTGGGCCTGCTTCTTGGTGCCGACGAAGAGCACGGTGCCGCCGTGGGCAACAGTGGCCTTGACGAACTCGTAGGCACGGTCGATGTAGGACAGCGACTGCTGAAGGTCGATGATGTAGATGCCGTTGCGCTCGGTGAAGATGAAGCGCTTCATCTTCGGGTTCCAACGGCGGGTCTGGTGTCCAAAGTGGACGCCGCTGTCAAGCAGCTGGCGCATGGTTACGACGGGCATTCCGGCGCTCCTTATTTTTCCGGCAGGTCATTCATGAGAAAACCCGGAGGCTTCTTACCCTGCCAATAGTTGACGGTTGATCAGCGTGGCCCGGACGGGCCGTGCTCCTGGCATCCACCGCACTTCCCATCAGGATCGAAGCCTGACCGAAGGAAGCGCGATCCTCCATGGACGGCGCCGGGGCGTCGCCTGCCGGAGGGCTGGATGCGCGTAGTCAGCCGCTGCTCCCCCACACTCCTGAATGAGATGTGCCGACGCAATCCGGACAGGGGCATCTGCCGCGGGGGCAAACCACTGGGACGGGAAACGTTGAGGGCGCAGCAAACTGCTCCATCAAGTGTACTACAGGCGTCCCCGCCCGCCGGACACTGCTGCGGCCGCGGGCCGGCCCTTCACGGTTGTCCACATAGGCGCAACCGGCCCTGCCGGTACCGTACCCAGCCCGGCAGGCTGACGACATGAAACCACCAGTTCTCCTGGCCGCACTCCTGCTGCTGCCGGCATCCGTTGCCTCCGCCGGGCCGGCCCTCCCGCACAGCGCAGCCACCAATAGCGCCATCACAAAGAGCGCCATCACGCACAAGGCCGTCCCTCAGAGAAACAGTGCGACGACGGCTGCCGCAGCGGGTGCAGCGACTTCCTGGCAGTGGCCACTGGCGCCGCGCCCGCCGGTGCTGCGCGGATTCGATCCGCCGCCAAAGCCGTGGCTCAGCGGGCACCGCGGCGTAGATCTGGGCCTTGGCACAGCCGGAACCCCCGTGATGTCACCCGCGGCGGGAACGGTGAGTTTCGCGGGTGTCGTGGTGGACAGGCCCGTGATCACCATCGACCATGGCGGCGGGCTGCGCAGCAGCTTCGAACCTGTGGACAGCACCTTAGCGGTGGGCGAAGCTGTTGCTGCAGGCCAGGTGGTCGGGACCGTGCTGCCGGGACACTGCCCGGCAGCACAGTGCCTGCACTGGGGAGTCCGGGACGGAGAGGAATACGTCAATCCTCTTCAGTTTGTCCTGGACCTTCGCCCATCCGTCCTGCTTCCGCTGCCCGGCCCGCCGTAGGCGATGGGCAGCGGACATAACCGGTCCACCGCGACATGGTCCCAGCGCGCTGCATGCGGGCCTGCCGCAGCCCCGCGGCGGTCGGTGGCAGCTGGACGTTGGACGTTGGACGCTGTCAGCTAGATGATGGCGGAGATGCCCGTGATGGCCCGGCCTGTCACCAGGGTGTTGATTTCGGCCGTGCCCTCGTATGAGTAGATGGCTTCGGCGTCGGCGAAGATCTTGGCCATCTCGAAGTTTGTCACGATTCCGTTGCCGCCAAGGATGTTGCGGCCCAGCGCCACGCTGTCCCGCATGCGCGCCGTGGCGTAGGCCTTGGCAAGCGCGGACTGCTCGTCTTTGGCCGCACCCTCGTCCTCCAGCTGGGACAGCCGGACCATCATTCCCATCGAGCTGACGGTGTTTCCCAGGATGCGGACCAGCTGGTCCTGGATGAGCTGGAAGGAGGCCAGGGGCCGGCCGAACTGGTGGCGCTCCACGGCATAGCGGCGGGCAACGTCGAACGCGGCAAGCTGAAGCCCGACGGCCTGCCAGGCGACAGCCAGCCGGGTTACCTTGAGGACTTTGTTGACGTCGCGGAAGCTGTTGGCGTTGGCAAGCTTGAAGCGCTCCGGCACCACCACGTCCGTCAGGACAATGTCGGCATTCTGGACGGTGCGCAGCGAGATCTTGTTCTCGATCTTTGTGGCGCTGAACCCCTCGAGCGTGGTGTCCACCATGAAGCCCTTGACCTGGTTGTCGGCCAGGTCCCGGGCATACACCACCACCCAGTCCGAGAAGGTGGCGTTGCCGATCCACCGTTTTGCGCCGTTGAGGATCCAGTTGCCGCCGTCTTTCCGCGCCGTGGTGCGCGTTCCGCCGGCAACGTCGCTGCCACCCAGCGGTTCAGTCAGGCCGAAGGCACCGATCTTCTTCAGCGAGTAGATGTCGGGAAGCCATTCGTCCTTCTGCTCCTGGGAGGCCAGCAACTCGATGGATCCGGTGAACAGGCCGTCGTGTACGCCCAGGAAGGTGGCGATGGAGGCATCGGCACGCGTGAGCTCGGCATGCAGCATGCCCGCGAAGAGGTTGGAGTACCCCTGGCGGCGGACCGGGCTGGCGAGGTCCAGGCCGGCAAGCTTCGGCACCAGGTCCGCGGGGAACTCGCCGCGGTTCCAGCAGTCCACCGCGATGGGCTTGACCTCGCGCGCCAGGAAGTCGCGGACTTCAGCGAGCCGGTCCTGTTCCTTCCCGGAGAGGAGCTGCTCGAAGGCGAAGAAGTCCCCGTCGGCGTAGGGAAGTTCGTGGGGACCGGCTGCGGAGGTGGCCATGGGTACCTTCTTTGATGATCAGCGCTGACCATGCCGCGGAGCGGAGCACGGTATGTTACTGACCAGTAACATACCGCAGGGGGCGGGGTTAACCAAGAAAACCGCGGCCAACGAAAGATTGTTGGCCGCGGTTCCGGATTGGCGGTAGGGCTACTCGGACTTGAACCGAGGACCTTAGGATTATGAGTCCCGCGCTCTAACCAGCTGAGCTATAGCCCCAAACCCCGTGGGCACGTGGCCAAACAGGCACGCTCCGGCAGGGCAGAAACACTCTAGCAAACCCGGGAAAGGGTTCAGACCACTTTGTCCTCATAGGTGGCGCCGCGGTACAGGTCCTCGAAGGTCTGGAGTGTCCCCTGGATGCTGTGCGGCTCCACCATCTGGCGGCTGGCCCGGCCCATGGCCCGCTGTTGCTCCTTGGGCAGTTCCAGGACCTGGGTGATCTTCTTGGCAAGGTCGTCGCTGTCGTTGGGCGTGAACAGGTAGCCGTTCCCGCCGTCGCGCACCAGGTGCGGCAGGGCCATGGCGTCGGCAAGGACCACCGGGGTGGAGGCGGACATGGCTTCGAGCGTCACCAGCGACTGAAGTTCGGCCGTTCCGGGCATGCAGAACAGGTCCGCCCGGATGTAGGCCCTCCGCAGTTCCTCGTCACTGGCAAGGCCAAGGAACTTCACGCGGCTTCCCAGCCCAAGCCGGCGCACCAGGTCCTCCAGGCCGGTGCGCACTTCGCCGCCGCCCACGATCTCCAGGTGCACGTTCAATTCCGGCGGTGTCTTGCTGATGGCCTTGATGAGTACGTCAACATGCTTTTCCTCGGCCAGGCGTCCGGCGAACAGCACAGTGGGGTTTTCATGCGGCTCGATGTGCTCGCCGGGCTGGAGTTCGTAGGCTGTGGAGTCGATGCCGTTGGACAGCGGCAGGACTTTGCGCAGGAAGGCGTGCTCGTGCATCGCCTTGGCGGCCAGCGGCGTGGGCGTGGTGACGACATCGGCCTGGCCCATGACCTTGCCCATGTCCTTCCAGGAAACACGCCCGATGATGTCCTTGAACCACTGCGGGAACGGCAGGAAGGGGTTGAGGTTTTCGGGCATGAAGTGGTTGGTGGCCACCACCCGGATGCCACGTTTCACAGCTTCGTAGAGTACGTGCTCGCCGATCATGTAATGGCTTTGGATGTGCACCACGTCCGGCTTCACGCGCTCGAAGAGCAGGGTGATTTCTTTCTTGATTTCCCAGGGGAAGCATAGACGGAAGGTCTCATGGGTGAACGCCTTGTGCGAGCGGAGCCGGTGCACGGTTGCTTCCTCGCGGAACTCGGTGAAGCTCTTCCCCTTGCTGTCGCGGGACGCCAGGACATGGACGTTGTGCCCGCGGGCGGTCATTCCCTTGGCCAGGCGGTATCCGAACTGGGCGGCGCCGTTGACGTCCGGCGGGTAGGTGTCCGCCGCGATCAGGATGGTCAGGGGATGCTGGTCGGCTGGCGTGGTCATGTGGAGTACTCCTGATGGTCACGGTGCGGACAGCGTGGAACTGGCAGCACGGTTGGCCGCTGGCGCAGGCGCCGGGCTTCGCGGGATAGCTGGTCTGTGCGGGAAATGGGCTAGTGGGACGGCCTGCCGGCGGCCTTCCGCGCGTCCTTCTTGCGCTTGATGACCTCCGGGTGGTGCCGGGAAAGGGCGATAACCCCAACGATAGCAAGGCAGGCCGCCGTTCCCATCGCAATGGCCATGACGGCAGGGACATCGGGGCGCAGTTCACCCAGGATGATGATGCCGATGGCAATGCCCACCATGGGATCGATGACCGTGAGTCCGGCAATCACCAGGTCCGGAGGGCCGGTGGAGTAGGCGCTTTGGACGAACCAGGACCCCAGGCCGCCGGCGGCGATGATGGCCACCACTGAGTACCACTGCACGTTCAGCAGGAACAGGCCGTTGGGGTCCAGGAGGTGCTTGCCGATAATCCTGGTGAGCACCGCGACGAAGCCGAACAGGATGCCGGCGCCGAGGATGTAGACGAACGCATTCATGCGGTGCTTGAACATCACTGCCAGCGTGCCGAACAGGCCAACCGCCAAGGCGAGCAGCAGCACGATGGTCAACTCGTCCGCCAAGCTGACATGGTGGCTCTCCTGGGTGACGTTGACCGCGAGGAGGACAAAGAGTGCCGAGCCGGTGACGCAGGCGCCGATGGACACCGCGGTGGCGCGGTTGATGGTCAGGTCCTGGTCCCGGGCGTTGACCACCGTGGTGATCACCAGGGCGATGGCGCCGATGGGCTGGACCACCGTGAGCGGGGCGGAGACCAGGGCCACGGCGTTCATGGCCATCCCGACGCACAGCAGCAGGAGCCCGAACATCCACCGGGGATTGCGCAGGAGGCGCAGGAATCCGTTGGAACTCAGGGCAAGGCCTCCGGTGTCGGCTTTGACGGCACTGCCCTGGCGCTGGGCACCCAGGGCCAGGCAGAAGGCGCCAAGCACCGCCAGGCCGACGGCAACCCAAACCATCAGCCCTTCCCGCCGTCGTGCTGTTTCAGTTCCCTGCCCTTTCGCAGGATGGCCCAGAAGTAGTTGTAGGCGGCGACCCAGTGACCAACGAGGCCCAGCCCCAGCACCACCCAGGCGGCGACGAAGAGTTGGCCGGCATAGCCGGTGTCCAGGCGGGAGAGGACCAGCAGCGGAGTGCCCAGGAGGAGCAGCCCGGTCCGGACCTTGCCCACCACGCTGACCGGAAGATCCGGATGCCCGCGGAAGAAGGAAAGCGTGAGGACCAGCAGGACGGCGTCGGGGACCACCAGGGCGGCCAGGTACAGCCAATGCACGACGCCGGCAATCACCAGGGTGAAGGCTACGGCCAGCAGCGCCAGCCGGTCGGCGATCGGGTCAAGGACCCTGCCGAGTTTTGAGGCTTGGTCGAACCGGCGGGCGATGTAGCCATCGATCCAGTCCGTACCGGCCATGACGGCCAGAACTATTACGCCCGCCCCATACTCCTTCTGGACCAGGACGAGCCACATGAAGAGCGGGACACCCATGAACCGCACGACGGTGAGCAGGTTGGGGATGGTGAAGACGACGTCGTGGTCCACCTGCGGACGGCCGGGGCGGGCACCTGCACCAATAAACTTCACCCGTCCCCTCTCCTTCCTGCGCCGGCTCGCGGTCTTTCGGTTATGAGTCGCCCATTGGAACGCTGTGTATTGAACTGGACTAGCTGGAGCGGAGCAGCTTTCGGAGGAGGACCACCAGGACGGTTCCAGCCGCCACGAAAGCCGTCAGCGGCTTCCACCGCCTGGACAGGTCGGTGGATCCCGAGAACGCTGCAAGCCTTTGCCCCGCCGCATCCACGCCGCGCTGCGCCAGCACCTGGGTCTCGCGGGCTTTGACCTGTGCGGCGGCCAGCACGTAACGGGCCTGGGTCTTGAGGTCCAGCTCCGTGCCGAGTTCGTCGCGGACCTCGGTCAGGTGGTGGCGCCGCTGGCTCAGCCGGTGCACCAGCTCGGGCTCGGAGGCGTGCGGGAATTCCTTGTCGTGCTCGGCAGCCTTCGCTGCCTTCTCCGCCTTGGCCTTGGCCGCTGCTTCGGCCTTGGCGGCCTTCGCAGCCTTCGCCTCGGGGCTCTGCGGGTCCAGGACAGCCGGGTTGAAGGCGGACCCTTCCCGGGCAACGCCGATGTCGTGCCTGATGCCGCGGATGGTTTCCTCCGGCATCAGCGGCATGGCCTTCTTGAACCGGGCGAGCCCAACCAGTCCGCCGATAAGGGCTATCAGCAGGAAAGCGGCGGATACCAGGAGGGCCGCCAGCCAGGCAGGCATGATCGTGGCCAGTCCCATGATGGCTGCGACGATCAGGCCCACCACCAGGAACGCAAGGAAGAGCAGCGCCACGGCGAAGAATGCCGCGGCCACGCCTACCTGGATTCCCTTGCGCTTGAGTTCGATCTTGGCGAACGCGATCTCGTCATTGAGCTGGCGGGGTGCCAACCGGAAAAGGAGCCTTGCCGTCCCGGGCAGCGCAGTGATACGCAATCCCGGGCTGGTGCGCCCGCTGTGACGTCCGCTCATCGGTTCCGCCTTACTGGTCTCATGGGTCGATACTGCTTCCGTTTACTGCGGAAATGTGCAGCCGCACAGTCCACGCCACCAAAACTACCATTCAGGTTCAGGGCGAACTTGGGGGCTTGCCGGACGGCGCGGCCTACAACGCTGCAAAAACAGTCCTGGCCGGGCCTAGGATTGTTCTCCGTGACCAATCCCCCCAATCCGGGCGACCTGCTGAGCCGCCGCCGGAAGCTCCTGTACATCCTCCTCCTGGGCGCCCTCACGGCCCTCGGCCCGTTCACCATCGACCTGTACCTGCCTGCCTTTCCCGCACTGGAGGCAAGCCTGGGGGTGACCGAGGCACAGGTACAGCTCACCCTGGCCGGCACCACGGTCGGTTTTGCGTTCGGGCAGCTGGTGGTGGGTCCCTTCAGCGACAGGTTCGGGCGGCGGACCCCGCTGATCCTGGCCACGGCACTGCACATCGCCGCGTCCCTTGGCGCCGCCCTGTCCACGGACATCACCACCCTGGGAATCTTCCGTGTGCTGATGGGAGTGGGCGCGGCCGGCGGCGGCGTGGTGGCCATGGCCATGGTGCGCGACCTGTTCTCCGGTTATGCCATGGTGCGGATGTTCTCCCGCATGTCCCTGGTCAACGGGCTGGCACCGATCCTGGCCCCCGTCATCGGTTCGCAGCTGCTCCTGGTGATGCCGTGGCCGGGCATCTTCGTGTTCCTGGCCGCCTACGGGACGTTGGTGATCGTGGCGGCGCTGCTGCTGGTGCGCGAGACCCTTCCGCCGGAGAAGCGGGGCCAGAGCGGCATGACGGCGCGGCAGCGCTACAAGGCCCTCTTCAGCGACCGGATCTTCGTGGGGCTGCTGATGGTGGCCGGCTTCAATTTCGGCGGCCTCTTCACCTACCTCTCCGCCTCGCCCTTCCTTTTCCAGGACGTGTTTGGATTCTCGGCCCAGCAGTACGGCCTGCTGTTCGGCATCAATTCCCTGGGCATCGTGGCCGGCGTGCAGACCAGTGCGCGGCTGATCAGGATCGTGCCGCCGCAGTGGATCCTGGCAGGCGCCACCGCCTGGATGTTCCTGATGGCCCTGCTGATCGTGGTGTTCGACCGCGGGGGCCTGGGGCTGTGGGGCGTCATGGTCCCGCTGTGGTTTTACATCATGGGTACGGGCTTCATGTTCCCTTGCGTGCAGGTGCTGGCGCTGGCAGGCCATGCAGCACAGGCCGGCACGGCGGCATCGCTGCTGGGTGCCGCCACGTTCCTGATGGCCGGGCTCATCTCCCCCGTGGTGGGCTGGGTGGGCATTACCAGCGCCGCGCCGATGGGTTCCGTGCAGGCAGCATGCATCCTGCTGGCCATTGCCGCGCTGTGGCTGGTGGTGCGGCCGCGCACGGTTCCGTCAATCCACTGAAGCCGGACTTTCCTTGGAAGGCAGCCCATGAGCCGCAAACCGCACCGCAACGGAAGGGGACTTTTCCTCGGGGCGGTGCTTGGCGCCGTCGTCGGCTATTTTGCCGGGCGCGCCCTGGGCAACCCCGCCATGGGCATCGTCCTGGGGCTGCTGGCGGGCGCCGCCCTCCTGTACAGGGTGAATCCCGGCCCAAGGAGGCCCGGACCGGGGAACGGCGGGCCCCGGAAGCGCCGCTGATTGTTTTGCCTCGCCGGGGCGGCTTTCCCTGCCCTGCGGCTGCCTGCGGGGATAAAATAATCCCGTGCCCAACTGGCAGAACCAACCGCCACTTCCGGCCACCTGGCAACGGTGCGACGCCCGGATCCTGCCACTGTGGTGGGAGCGGCTGTGCGCGCAGGCCGGACAGCAGTCGGCGGCGCTGTACGCGGCCGGGCTGTTCACCGAAGACCGGCGCAGGCCCATTGCCCAATGGTTCAACCCCGCCTTCAATGCAGCCCTGCTGGTAGCGCCGGAGACCTCGCCGGAATGGCCTGTGCAGCGCTTCGGGATCTTCTACGCCCCGCCGGACGCAGGCTTTGTGCGGATCCACTCCGCGCCGCATGAATGGAGCCCGCGTGAACCCCGGAAGTCGCCCACCGAGAAGGAGGCCTTCGAGGCAGCGATCGCCGAGGCCGAAAGGTTCCTGCAAGTGGAGATGGACTTCGTCTAGACCGGCTTCCCCGCCGACTCCGCTTCCCGCCCCGCGAAAAGCAAAAATCCCCGTTCCTCCAGATGGAGGAACGGGGATTTTTCGTAGCGCTCCTCCTGCTGGACTTGAACCAGCAACCCTTCGATTAACAGTCGAATGCTCTGCCAATTGAGCTAAGGAGGAATGAAGCAGGTATGACATTAGCAAAGGATTCCGGCCCAAGGGAAATCGGCGGTTTTGACAGCCCGAACCGCCCTTCCGGAATACGCAAATCCCCGTTCCGGAGGCCGGAACGGGGATTGGAAGCTCCTCCTGCTGGACTTGAACCAGCAACCCTTCGATTAACAGTCGAATGCTCTGCCAATTGAGCTAAGGAGGAATGAAGCGGGTATTAGCCTAGCAAACACCTGCGGCGGAAACGAAATCGAGCCGGCAGTGATCTGCCCCACGCCCGGCCGCCACACCCTTCGGAGGCAGGCGCGACCTACGACTCCGCCCGCAGTGCCCGGCGTTCCATTTCCAGCATCATCAGTTCGCGGTTGAGCCGCTGGTAGGTTTCCGGGTCCGCTGTGGCGTCGAGGCGCTGCAGCTGGCCCATCTTGTCCGCTTTGACGCGGGTGATCTGGAGTTCGAACAGCCTGGACAGGATGTCCCGGCAGTACTTCAGCACCGCCTCCTCCGTGTGCGCGGGCAGCGGCACCACGGAAAGCTCCGAGACCAGGGGCCGGAGCGGCTCCGGGACCTCGTGCATGACCTGTTCCACCCAGCGCACGGGATCCCCCACAAGTCCGGGCCCGGTAGCCCGCATGGCGTCATGGACGGCCTGGAAGGCCGGGGTGGCAAACCCGGCGGCGGCGAAGCGGTCCCAGAACCCGCCTGCCAGCAGTGCGGGCTGCTGGAGCGCCACTTCCAGGGCCTGCCGTTCCATCGAGGCCACAGGGTCGCGCGGGTCGGGGCGGTGGTAGGAGGGCACAGCGCCCGACGCCGGTCCGGCAGCTACGCCGGGGCCGCCGGCCTGGGAGGCGCCGGGGTGCGCCGTGGATGGGTTTGGGAATCCCCCTTGCTGTTGGCCCGCCGCGGCGGGACGTCCCGTTTCGCCGCGCTTGACCGCCGCGGTGACCATGCGCAGGACCTCATTGGGGTCGGGCATGCCCAGCCAGCCGGTCAGCGCCTGGCAGTAGCCGGTCCGGGTGGAGGCGTCGCGGATGGCCGCCACCACTGGCACGGAAGCCTTCAGGCCCTGGACGCGGCCTTCCACGGTGTCCAGGTTGAACTGCTTGAGTGTGGTGCGGATGGCGAACTCGAACAGCGGACGGCGGGACTGGATCAGGGCGTGCACGGCTTCATCCCCGCGGCTGAGGCGGAGGTCGCAGGGATCGGCGCCGGTGGGTTCCACGGCCACGTAGGTCTGCGCGGTGAACCGCTGGTCCTCCTCGAAGGCACGGAGGGCCGCTTTCTGGCCGGCGGCGTCGCCGTCGAAGGTGAACACCACTTCTCCCCCGGTGCCGTCGTCGGATAACAGCCGGCGGGCGATCTTGATGTGTTCGGTGCCGAACGCGGTGCCGCAGGTGGCCACCGCCGTCGTGATGCCCGCAAGGTGGCAGGCCATGACGTCGGTGTAGCCCTCCACCACCACCAGCTGGCGGTCCTTGGCGATGCTGCGCTTGGCGAGGTCGATGCCGTACAGGACCTGCGACTTCTTGTAGAGGGTGGTTTCCGGGGTGTTGAGGTACTTGGGGCCCTGGTCGTCCTCGTAGAGCTTGCGCGCGCCAAAGCCGATGGTGTCGCCGGCGATGTCCTTGATGGGCCAGATGAGGCGGCCCCGGAAACGGTCGTAGATCCCCCGGTTGCCTTCGCTGAACATGCCGGTGAGCTTGAGCTCGGCATCGGTGAAACCGCGGCCCCGAAGGTGCTTCAGGAGGGCGTCCCACCCCTGGGGCGCATACCCGCAGCCGAAGTGTTCCGCCGCCGCCCTGTCGAAGCCCCGGCCAAACAGGAAGTTCCTGGCCTCGGCGGCACCGGGGGTAAGCAGCTGGGCGCGGAAGAACTCGTCCGCGATCTTGTGCGCGTCCAGCAGCCGCTGGCGGCGGCCCACTTCCTCGCGGTTGGGCCCGGTTCCGCCGTCCTCGTAGCGGAGCTCGTAGCCGATGCGGGCGGCGAGCTTTTCCACCGCTTCCTGGAAGGAACTGTGGTCCTGCTTTTGGACGAAGGCGATGACGTCGCCGTCCTCCCCGCAACCGAAGCAGTGGTAGCGGCCCACCTGGGGACGGACGGTAAAGGACGGCGAGCGCTCGTCGTGGAAGGGGCACAGACCCTTGAAGGTTCCCAGCCCGGCACCCTTGAGCGTGACGTAGCCGTCCACCACTTCCTTGATGTCCGTGCGCTGGCGTACTTCGTCGATATCTTCACGTTTGATCAGCCCAGGCACAGAGCAATCCTAGTCCCGGGCACTGACCTTCGTGGCCCACGGTTCGACGCCGGCTGGCACCTTGCGGCGTTCCTCACCACGGCGTTCCTCACCACAGCGTTCCTCACCACAGCGAGGGCAGGCTCCCCACCAGGCGCTCGTACATGGCCAGGGCGGAACCGTCGGTGAGGGACGCCACCTGGTCGATGACCACGCGAAGGCGGGCGCCGTCGTCGTCCGCCGCCCGCCAGTCCGCCGCGAACATCGGTTCCAGGTGCCGGTCCCCCGTGGCGCTGAGGGCGGTCACCAGGGCGTGGAGCACTTCCCGCTGGCGCTCGTAGATGGGCTGCCGGTGTTCGGTGGTCATCACGAAGGTGGTGGCAAGGCCCTTCATCACGGCGATTTCCATGACGGTCTCGTCCGGAACCATGAGTTCGGCGTTGTAGCGCGTGAGGTTCTCCGGCCCGTAGACGGCCCGGGTGGTTTCCAGGGCGCTCTGGCAGAACCTGCCGATCAGCTGGCTGGTCATGTTCTTCAGGGCCGCCATGGACTTGCGGCTGCCGTCCGCCTCGCGCACCCACACGTCCGTGGCCTCGAGCCGGGCCAGCGCTGCGTCGATGGCGGCGGGGTCGTTGTGCGGCAGGTACCACTGCTTGGCGTAGCCCACCACGCGGGCGCGGTGGTCCGGGTTGTCCATCCAGCGCAGCTGGAAGTGGCCGGCAACGATCGCGTCCTCGACGTCGTGCACGGAGTAGGAGATGTCATCCGCCAGGTCCATCACCTGGGCTTCCAGGCAGGTGCGGCGCTCCGGCGCACCCTCCCGGAGCCAGTTGAAGATGGGCAGGTCGTCCTCGTACGCGCCGAACTTGCTGGTCCGCTGGCCGTGGATCACCGGCGCTTCCAGGGCGGACCACGGGTATTTCGACGCCGCGTCAAGGCTTGCGCGGGTCAGGTTCAGTCCGGCGGGCCGGCCGTCACCGGTGAGCACCTTGGGTTCGAGGCGGGTGAGCAGGCGGAGGGTCTGGGCGTTGCCCTCGAAGCCGCCGATGGCATGGGCCACCTCGTTCAGCGCTGATTCGCCGTTGTGGCCGAAGGGCGGGTGGCCCAGGTCGTGGCTGAGGCAGGCGGTGTCCACCACGTCGGGATCGCAGCCCAGGGCCCGGCCCAGTTCGCGGCCCACCTGGGCCACTTCCAGGCTATGCGTGAGGCGGGTGCGGACGAAGTCGTCAGTGTCCGGGGCCACCACCTGGGTCTTGGCACCCAGCCGCCGCAGGGCCGACGAATGGAGCACCCGGGCCCGGTCCCGCTCGAAGTCCGACCGGTAGGTGGTCTTGGGCGGCTCCTCCACCCAGCGGGCGGAATCGTGCAGATCGTAGCCGGGCAGCGCCAAGGCAGCGGTGGGAGTTCCTGCCGTCGGTGTTTCAGCCACCGGAAACATCCAGTTCGGCGGCTGCGATGTCCCGGGACTGGTCATCGTTCAGTGCACGGGAGTCCAGCCAGTCCTTGGGCAGGGCAGGCCTCTTGGGCGAGCCGGCGCGGCCGCGCGGGCCCTCGGCGTCCACCCCGGGGTAGGGCGAATCCAGGTCCAGCTCGGCCAGGGTGTCCCGGAGCACCTCCAGGCTGGTGACCAGGGCAAGCCGGGTGCGCAGTTCCCCGCCCACCACATAGCCCTTGAAGTACCAGGCGATGTGCTTGCGGATCTCACGCAGCGCCTTGCCTTCGTCACCGAAGGTTTCCACCATCAGTTCGGCGTGGCGGTAGACGCCCTCTGCCACCTGCCGCAGGTTGGGCCGGTGGCGGACGTCGCTGCCTTCGAAGGCGGCCTGCAGGTCGCCGAAGAGCCAGGGCCGGCCCTGGCAGCCGCGGCCAACCACCACGCCGTCCACGCCGGTTTCCCGGACCATCCGGACGGCGTCCTCGGCGGACCAGATGTCGCCGTTTCCCAGGACCGGGATATCAGGGAGCGCCTCACGGAGCCGGGCAATGGCGGACCAGTCCGCTTTGCCGGAGTAGAACTGGGCGGCGGTGCGGCCGTGGAGCGCGACGGCGGCCACGCCGGCATCGCGGGCAATGCGGCCTGCGTCGAGGTACGTCAGGTGGTCATCGTCGATGCCTTTGCGCATCTTGATGGTCAGCGGAATGTTGCCCTTGGAGGCTTCCGTGACGGCGGTCTGCACGATTGAGGTGAAGAGGTCGATCTTCCAGGGCAGGGCGGAGCCGCCGCCGCGCCGGGTCACCTTGGGAACGGGGCAGCCGAAGTTGAGGTCGATGTGGTCCGCCCGGTCCTCCTCCACAAGCATCCTGACGGCGGCGCCGACCGTACCGGGATCCACGCCGTACAGCTGGACGGAGCGGACCTTCTCGTCGTCGTCATGCGAAATGATGCGAAGGGATTCGGGGGTCCGCTCCACCAGCGCACGGGAGGTGACCATCTCCGCCACGTACATGCCGCCGCCGTACTCACGGCAGAGCCTGCGGAAGGCGGAGTTGGTGATGCCGGCCATCGGGGCCAGGATCACCGGGGTGTCAACCGTGATGGGTCCCAGCTTCAGGGGCGGGAGTTCCAGCTTGGGGGCGGGAGGAGTTGCTGCAACAGTCACCTGTCCATTGTTGCAAAGCCGGGCAAATCGGTGGTTTGGCACCAGTGCCGAAGGGCCTGTCGAAGGTCTCCTGCAGGCTGTTAGCGTTTCGTGGAACCGGGCCTTGCCAGGGGGCCCTGCCTTAGAGGAGAGATCACCGTGCTGTCAGATACCGCATACCCCGTGATCCAGGCGACCCTTCCCGTGGTCGGCGAAAACATCCAGGAGATCGCGTCCCGCTTCTATGGCCACATGTTCGAGGAACACCCCGAACTGCTCAACGGCCTCTTCAACCGCGGAAACCAGGCCGACGGCCGGCAGCAGCAGGCGCTGGCCGGGTCAATCGCCGCGTTTGCCGGCTTCCTGGTCAACGACCCCACGCACCTGCCGGACCACCTGCTGTCCCGCATTGCGCACAAGCACGTGTCGCTGGGCCTGAGCCCCGAGCAGTACCAGGTGGTGCACGACAACCTGATGTGGGCCATCGTGGATGTCCTTGGCGATGCAGTGACCCCGGAAGTGGCCGCTGCGTGGGACGAGGTTTACTGGCTCATGGCCAACATGCTCATCAACAAGGAACGTGGCCTCTACGACGCCGTCCGGCTGAGCCCGGAAACCGTGTGGCGCACGTGGCGGGTGGCCGAGAAGATCCAGGAAACCGGTGATGTTGCCAGTTTCGTGGTGGAGCGGATGGACGAGCGGGAGGTCAAGCCCTCCCTCCCCGGACAGTACGTCACGCTCCGGATGCAGATGCCCGACGGCGTCCTGCAGCCGCGCCAGTACAGCCTCACCCAGGCCGACGACGGGCAGCACCGGCGGTTCGCCGTCAAGCGCGTGCGCACGGAAGGAAAGCCTGATGGTGAGATGTCCAACCTCCTCCACGACCAGGTCGACGTGGGCGATGAAGTCACCCTGTCGGCGCCCTTCGGCGACGTTGTGCTCGAATACACGGACCGGCCCGTGGTGCTGGCAAGCGCGGGCATCGGGATCACGCCCATGGCAGGGATGCTGTCCCACCTGGTGAAGGCCGGTTCGCAGCGGAAGGTCATGTTCCTGCACGCGGACGACTCTCCTGCCTCCTTCGCGCTGCGGAACCAGGTGACGGCGGACCTTGCCGCACTGCCGGATGCGTCCCTCAATACGTGGTTCCTCGATCCGGACGGCGCCCAATCCTCCACCTCGGACGCCGGCGGCACCGTGCGCTCAGGTTTCATGAATATCCGGGATGTCCAGCTGCCATCCGACGCCGAGTATTACCTCTGCGGCCCGGTGCCCTTCATGCAGGCCGTCCGGACCGCCCTGGTGGGCGCAGGCGTCCGCCCCAAGGACATCCAGTACGAAGTCTTCGGTCCGGATCTTTGGCTGGCCGACTACCAGTAGCAGCAGCTGGACAGGTTTACAGAGACGGTTTTCAGCTGCGGTCGGCGCGCCGGCCGCGCCGGGTGGCTGGTTCATTCATGGGTTCGATGGCGGTGCGCCGGGTTCGCTCCTCAAGCGCGGCGGCGGCGAGCGCCCCCGTGTCCGTGACGTCGTCCGTATGGACGTGCCCGTCGTCGTGCTTTGTACCCGTCTTTCCGTCCCGCACCGCACCGGTCACTGGCACGGCGTCTGGTGTCCTGACGCCGGTGGCCTTGACCACGAGCACGGCGATCAGGGTGGTGACCGGGATGGCCAGGACCAGCCCGATCGAACCCACCAGGGTCCGGATGACCTCTTCGGAGAGTTCGGCGCTGGTGAGGGTGTCCATCAGCGGCCGGTCGTAGAGCATGACGATGATCAGGATGGGCAGTGCGGCGCCGGCGTAAGCGAAGGCGATGGTGTACACCGTGGAGGCGATGTGGTCGCGGCCGATCCGCATGGCCGAGGTGAACAGTTTCCGGGCGCTGCTGCCCGGTGCCAGCTCGTAGAGTTCCCACACCGCCGAGGACTGGGTGATGGTGACATCGTTGAGGACACCCAGGCCGGAGATGATGAGTCCGCAGAGGATCACGCCGGAGATGGAGATGTTTGCCGAGGTGTTCACCAGGGTGGCGGCGTCGTGGCTGCCCACGCCGGCGAGGTTGGCGGCGTCGGTGGCCCAGGCAGCCAGCAGGGCGGTGATGGCGAGGCCGAAGATGGTGCCCAGGAGGGCCGTGGAGGTGCGCGCGGAGAATCCGTGGGCGAAGTACAGCACCCCGATCATGATCACGGTGGAACCCACCAGGGCCAGCAACAGCGGCGGCTTGCCCTCCACCAGGCCCGGAAGCAGGAAGTTGGCGAGCACGAAGTAGGCGCCTACCAGTCCGATCAGTGCCCTCAGCCCCCGCCACCTGGCCACGGCGATGACCACCGCCGCGTAGAGCACGGCAAGCAGGACAATCGGCAGCGTCCGGACGAAGTCCACGAAGATGTAGGCCGGGGATCCCTGCGACCCCGTGGCGCCCGGGGCGTTGGACAGATTCAGGTAGCGGATCTGGTCACCAGGCTTAACGCCATGGGAGGAGGCCACATCGGGGTTGATGACCACCTTCACCGGACTTCCACCCTTGTCCGGCTCGGTGAAGGCGAAGGTGCAGTCCGAGCCCTGGCCCGGCGGCTGCTGCATGGAACCCTGCTGGTTGCTGCCTTGTTGGCCGGTGCCCTGTTGGCCTGTTCCCTGCTGGCTGAGGCCCTGGGTGCAGTTCTCGGTCACCACGCTCTGGATGGTGCCTGTATCGAAAGTGACACCGGGGGCCGTGGAATAGGGGTTGGCCAGCGAGACACCTTCCAGGCTGCCGGACGGCCACAGCGCGGCCATCCCGGCCAGGGTCAGCAGCGCCAGCGGAATGAGCACCGCGGCCAGGATGCGGTTCGCCTTGCTGCGGGCAGCCATCGCCTGGGGCGTCGGCTCCGAATGATCCAAGGAAGCGTGGGAGTGACCGGCGCCCATCAGCAGTACAACCTCATACGTTGAACTCTACGTGGGCCGCCATAGGGTTTATAAATGGACCATCGGGATGGGGAGGAACCAGGCATGGACAACCGTGATACGCGCGAAACCGGCAGCGGGTCAGGAATTCGGGGGGCGGCCGACGGCGGAGTGCAGTCGGGCCAGGTGGCGGCGGCACCCGCCCACCAGCCTGTCCTGAGTGTCCTCGAAGCAGCAGGTGACGCCCGGGGCGTGGTCCTGGTGCTGCACGGCGGCAAGGCCCACAGCCGGGATCCGGTGGAGGCCCGGCATCTCAGCCCGGCCCGGATGATTCCCTTCGCCAGGCACCTGCACCGCGCCGGCCGGAAGCACGGACTGGCCGTCTGGTCCCTGCGCAACAGCGTCCGGGGCTGGAACGGCCCAGACATGTCACCGCTGCAGGACGCCCGCTGGGCGCTGCGGCAGATCGCCGAACGCCACCCCGACGTTCCGGTCTTCCTGCTGGGCCACTCCATGGGCGGCCTGACAGCCGTGTGCGCAGCTGACCACGCGCAGGTGGAGGCCGTGGTGGCGCTTGCTCCGTGGCTGAGCCCGGCAACTCCCGCCACCGCCGTCGCCGGACGGAAAGTCCTGATCATCCACGGCACCACGGACCACATGACCAGCCCCTCGCAGTCCCTTGCCTTCGCCCGCCGGGCCTCTGCCGATGCGGCGAGCATGCAGTACGTGGCACTCAAGGGCGTGGGGCACTTCATGCTCCGCAAGGTCCGCGTGTGGCAAACCCTCGCCACCGGCTTCGTCATCAAGTCCTTCGCGGAGAGCACGGGCGCCCCGGTCCGGCCGTCGCCGGCCTTCTCGCGGCTGCTGCCGGACTCATCTGTCCAGGTCACCCTTTAGGCAGTTTCGGACATGCCCTGGCGTCCCCCGTCCAACGACCGGTTCTATCGCCTGATCGTCCGGACCGGGCAGGTCCTGCGCTGGGCCCTGCGGCTGGACATCCAGGCGACGGGCCTGGAGCACCTGCCGGACAAGGGACCACTCAATGGGCCCTCGCGGCAGGTGGTTCCCGGAAGAGGTGCCGTGTTCGCCGTCACGCATTTCGGATACCTGGATTTCGCCGTGCTCGAGCTGCTCCTGTGGCGGCACGCCCGTGCCCAGCTGCGGTTCCTGGTGCACCAGGGGGCTGCCGACCACTGGCTTGCAGGCCCTGCCATCAGCGCCAGCGGCCACATAGTGGTGGGATACACGGACCGTTCGGACGCCTATGACGCCGCAGTGGCCAAACTGCGCAATGGCGAGTACCTCGCGGTGTTCCCGGAGGCAGGGGTCAGCCGCAGCTTCACCGTCCGCGAGTGCCGCACAGGGGCAGTCCGCATGGCTGCCGAGGCAGGCGTACCCGTGATTCCGGTGTCCGTCTGGGGCGCCCACCGGGTGTTGACCCGCGGCCACGGCTTTTCCCTGCGCCGCAGCTGGCGCGCGCCGGTGGGAGTCCACGTGGGAGCACCCATGATGTTCGCACCCGGCACCGACGCGGAAGCGGCCACCGGCATGCTGCGCAGCATCCTGCAGTCGGGAATTGACCGCTGCATCGCCGGCTTCCCGCTCGATCCCGGACCCGGTGCGTGGTGGATGCCGGCGCATCTGGGCGGGAGCGCCCCAACCGACGCCGAGCGGCAGCTGCTCGACCGAACCGACACAGCCGCCGGCCGCCGCCGTGCTCCCCGCGCTAAGTAGCAGCCCAAGTAGGTAGCGCCAAGTGCCGTTTTGAGGGGTCAAAACGACACTTGGCGCTACCCAGTTGGGGCGGGGCTGGTTAGTCCGAGACCACCAGGGTTTCAGCGCCCGCCACCCGTGCCGTGCCACGGTCCAGGAGGGGTTCGACGGCGGCACGCAGGGCGGTCATGGAATCGTCCAGTTCCAGCATGACCGGGTGCTGGTACGCGATCAGGGCAAGCATGTCGCGGACTGCCTCGGCGGCGTCATCAGCGTCCAGCGAAGGTTCATGCCCCACGAAAACGTCGGTGGGCGTTTCCGGTCCGGCCGTCTCCGTGCCCGGGGCGGCGTCAGGGTCGGCGGGGGCCGCGTAGCTGACGGCAAAGGCCCGGATGCGGCCCTTCTTAGTCGGAGCCACCCCGGCACCGAACGCGGATTCGGGCTGGGCCCGCAGCACGATGGCGCCGTGGGCTCCGGTGAGTTCGTCCAGGAACAGCTTCTGCACCTGCCCCACGGACAGGACGCCGGGAGAGTCCCAGCCGTGGATGGAGGTGTAATACCGGCCCACCACGTCGGTCAGCTCCACCGAGCCCGTTGCCAGGTCCATCACGATATCGGAGCCGGCGTTCTCGCCGCTGGCCGCGCCGCCGTCGTCCTTGGCCGGGAACACCGGAAGCCGCAGGGCGCCGGGCTCCACCACCACAAGGCGGGAACGCTGGATGGGCGCCAGGCCAAACGATTCGGCGAAGGCGGCACCCGCGCTGCCGGGCTCCACCTTGGCACGCAGTTTGGTGACGCCCGACGGCGCGTGCTCGGCTTCGCGCCGCAGCATGGCCAGGAGGCTGGCCCCGATGCCCGCACGGCGGTGGTCGCGGGCCACCTCGATATAGCACCAGAGGCGTTCCGGGTGCAGGGACGCTTCATAGACGACGCCGGCGGCCACGGGAATGCCGACGCCGTCAATGACGTCCTGGGCCACGATGCAGCGGCGCCACGGGGAGCCGTCCCTCCCGTTGGAGGAGACGGCGAGGGCACCACGGAACTGGCGGGCCTGCGCGGTGTCCGGGTCGCCCCAGATTTCCAGGAGCGCCAGGTCGTCGCCGTCCCGCCATTCGCGGTATTCGATGGCCATGCTCAGGCCCCGATCAGCCGTGCCGCCAGGTAACCCTCCACCTTGTCCAGGGAGACCCGCTCCTGGCTCATGGTGTCCCGCTCGCGGATGGTGACTGCCTGGTCCTCGAGCGTGTCGAAGTCCACAGTGATGCAGAACGGGGTGCCGATCTCGTCCTGGCGTCGGTAGCGGCGGCCGATGGCACCGGCGTCGTCGAAGTCGATGTTCCAGTTCTTCCGCAGCTGCGCGCCCAGGTCCTTGGCCTTCGGGGACAGGTCCTCGTTGCGGCTCAGGGGCAGGACGGCGGCCTTGACCGGGGCCAGGCGCGGATCCAGCTTCAAAACGGTGCGCACATCCACGCCGCCCTTGGCGTTGGGAGCCTCATCCTCGGTGTAGGCGTCCACCAGGAACGCCATGAAAGACCGGGTCAGGCCCGCCGCGGGCTCGATCACGTACGGGGTGTAGCGCTCGTTGGTGGCCTGGTTGAAGTAGCTCAGGTCCGTGCCGGAGGCCTTGGCGTGGGTGGAGAGGTCAAAGTCGGTGCGGTTGGCGATGCCTTCCAGCTCGCCCCACTCCGAGCCCTGGAAGCCGAAGCGGTACTCGATGTCCGTGGTGCCCTTGGAGTAGTGGCTGAGCTTCTCCTTGGGGTGCTCGAAGAAGCGGAGGTTCTCCTCGCGGATGCCCAGGCCGGTGTACCAGGCCATGCGCTCCTTCATCCAGTACTGGTGCCATTCCTCGTCCGTGCCGGGCTCCACGAAGAATTCCATTTCCATCTGCTCGAACTCGCGGGTGCGGAAGATGAAGTTGCCGGGCGTGATCTCGTTGCGGAAGGACTTGCCGATCTGGCCGATGCCGAACGGCGGCTTCTTCCGGGACGTGGTGAGGACGTTGTTGAAGTTCACGAAGATGCCCTGCGCGGTTTCGGGGCGCAGGTAGTGCAGGCCCTCCTCGTTGGCCACCGGGCCCAGGTACGTCTTGAGCAGGCCAGAGAACTCCTGCGGCTCGGTCCACTGGCCGCGGGTGCCGCAGTTGGCGCAGGCGATGTCCTTCAGGCCGTTCTCGGCGGGCCGGCCCTTCTTCTCCTCGTATTCTTCCTCGAGGTGGTCAGCGCGGTAGCGCTTGTGGCAGGAGAGGCACTCCACCAGGGGGTCGGAGAAGACCTCCACGTGGCCGGAGGCTTCCCATACCTGGCGGGGCAGGATCACGGAGGAGTCCAGGCCCACCACGTCCTCGCGGCCGCGGACCATGGACTGCCACCACTGGCGCTTGATGTTTTCCTTCAGTTCCGCGCCGAGGGGCCCGTAGTCCCAGGCAGAACGCGAACCTCCGTAGATCTCACCGGCCTGGAACACGAAGCCCCTCCGCTTGGAGAGGGAAATGACCTGGTCGAGGACGGATTTTGCTGCCATGGGGTAACTCCAATTTCTACAGGGCCGCTGGGTGCGGTCCGCGGGTTGTCGGGCCCCGGCCGCCGTATGCCTGGAGGCACAGTGGGCTGCCCGCCGGGGCGAATGAAGGAAGATGGTGGGAAGTTCGTGTCCTAGCGTACCGGCCGCTGCCTCCGGAGCGCGCCCCGGGGCCAGGGCAGGGTTGCCAGGATAATGGCGGCGAGGGTCAGCAGGGTCCCGAGGACGGTGGCCGGAGCGACGACGGTACCCGGCGTGGGCAGCGCAAGGTCCAGGGCCAGCGAGCCCAGCAATTGCCCGGCAATCATGCCCAGCCCGGTGACCAGCACGCCCAGGCTGCGGACCAGGAGGGCGCCGAGCCCGATAAAGACACATCCCATGGGTCCACCCAGGTAGTACCACCATTCGGTCGGCAGCGGGTTGGCGGGGCCGGCTAAGGCCAGCTTCACTGCCAGCGCGGCCCAAAGCACCGTGCAGCCGGCCACGAAGTTGACCAGCGTTGCCGCGATTGGTGTGCCGTAGTGGACGGTGGCGGTGCCGTTCATGGCTTGCTGGAAGCTCATGAGGAAGCCCGCCGCCACGGGCAGCAGGATGGGAAGCAGCAGGGCGGCGGGACCGCCGTCGGAGCCGGCCCCCGCGCCGCTGAACCGGGGCGACACCGCCCATGCCACCGCGGCGATGGTGAGGACACAGCCGATGATCCGGATGCCGGTGACGGATTTCTTCCCGGCCGGGCCGATTCCCATGCGGTCCACCAGCAGGCCGCTTACGGTCTGTCCGGTCACGGTGGCCACCGTGAAAAGGGCTACGCCCAGGATGCCCACCGTGAAGGACTGGGCAAAGACGAACAATGCGCCGATGGCACCGGCCACCACGTAGATGCGGGGAAAGGCACGGCTGCGGACTGCCGGGAGGATGCTTGCCAGCCCGGCGCGGCCGCGCGGCAGGACCAGCGAAATGATGATCATGACCAGCAGCCCTGTGCTGAAGCTCACGGCCGCGGCGGCGATTCCGTCATCGAGCCGGGCACCCAGGGCACCGTTGATGCGCCCTTGGACTGGGATGGCAAGGCCGGAACCCACGGCCAGCGGCAGGCCTGCGAGCACCGGCAGGCGGGGAGGGGAGGTCATTGAATCCACCTTAGTTCAGGCATTATTGCTGTATGAGCAACCCCATTGACGACGTCCCCATCCGCGACAGCATGATCCGGCTGGGCCAGCTGCTGAAGCTCGCCAACCTCGTGGAGGACGGGGTGGAGGCGGCGGACCTCATCAAGAACGGGCTGGTCAAGGTCAACGGCGAAATCGACGACCGCCGTGGCCGCCAGCTGCACAACGGTGACATCGTCACCGTCAACGGCCACTCGGTGAAGGTGGTGGCGCCCGAGGCCTGACCGCCGGCCCCCGGCGGCGGGCCGGCTTCCCAGGCCGCCGAGCCGCCGTCGTACGCCTATTTGTTCAGCACCTCATGGGTGAGGAATTCCCCCACGTGCCCGATCTCCTGCTGGTTGATGCCATGCCACATGCCGGTGTAGAGCACCTTGGTGAGCTTGACGTGCTTGCGGACCCAGCCCATGGTGAACTCGATTTTGTCCTGGGTGATCACCGGATCCTGCTGGTCCCGGCCCCAGAACACGGGCACGGTTCCGTCCAGTTCGTCGTCCTTGAAGGAAGGGTCGCCGGCGGCGTCCACCACAAAGCCGGAGAGTCCGACGACGG
Organism: Arthrobacter sp. Soil764; assembly: GCF_001428075.1. Lineage (GTDB taxonomy): Bacteria > Actinomycetota > Actinomycetes > Actinomycetales > Micrococcaceae > Arthrobacter. The sequence goes on from NZ_LMSI01000025.1 coordinate 162,000, forward strand.
CAGCGAAGTCCGTGGGCCGCTGCCGCAGGAGCGTGGTGGCCATGGCCATGCCCATGGAAAAACCGAGCAGGGTCACGGACGGGTGCCCCACGCGGATGGTGTCGATCCAGTCGAGCACGTACGCCGAGGCCTTTTTGACCCTTTCCAGGGAGTAGTCGATGGAGGCCGTGAGCGGGAACCAGGTGAAGCCGGGGCCCATGGCGATGGGGGCCCGCACGGATGCGACGGCGAAGTCCCCGGGCAGCAGATCGGCCAGGCTGAGCAGGTCCTGCTCATTGGCGCCGTAGCCGTGGAGGAGCACCAGGAGCGGCTTGCCGGTGCGCTGGTCCTCGGGATGGGACCACAGGACAACGGGGGCAGGAAATACTTCGGCGTCAGTCATGGTTTCCATTCATATCAGTTACCCAGAGGTAACAACCTACGTTCGCGTAGGCGATGAGGCGGAAGGCAGGATAGGACCGTGACTGACACAAGTGACATCCAGGCCCTGCCCGCGCACCGCGGATCCCATCCGTGGACCCGCTACGTGGCGATGGGCGATTCCTTCACCGAGGGCATTGGCGACCCCGAACCCTCAAGCCCCGGCGGCCACCGCGGCTGGGCTGACAGGGTGGCGGAGGAGCTGGGCCGGACACAACCTGACTTCGCCTATGCCAACCTTGCCGTCCGCGGCCGCCTGCTGCAGCAGATCGTGGACCAGCAGCTTGCCCCTGCCCGGGGGCTGAAGCCGGACCTGGTCACCCTGTCCGCCGGCGGCAACGACCTGATCCGTCCCGGCGGAGACCCGGACGCACTGGCCGAGAAGCTCGATTCCGTGGTGCAGATCCTCTCCATGGGCGGCGCCACCGTGGTCCTGTTCAACGGACCGGACACGGGTTCATCGGTGCTCGGCAGGATCCGCAGCAAGGTGGCCATCTACAACGAGAACCTGCGGACGGTGGCGGCGCGGCACGACGCCATCATCGCCGACATGTGGTCGCTGCGGCAGTTGAGCGATCCCCAGATGTGGGACCAGGACCGGCTGCACTTCTCTCCGCTGGGCCACCACACCATCGCGGCCATGGTGCTGGACGCGCTGAACGTGGAGCATTCCCTGGAACCGCTGCAGCCCAAGCCGCTGCCGCCGCGCACGTGGCGCGAGGCCCGGAGCGGGGACATGGTGTGGGCGCGCGAATACTTTGTGCCGTGGGTGCTGCGCCGCCTGCGCCGCCAGTCCTCCGGTGACGGCATCACGGCAAAGCGGCCGACGCCGGGTCCCGTCTTCGGCCCGGGCGTTCCGTTGGGGTCCGGCGAGGGTCCGCTGGGAACGGCGGAGCCCAGCCGCCGTTAGGGCCACCCGGGGTTAGGCTGGAAGGACAACACTCGAGAGGCGCGGCACCGTGAGCAGCTTGTTTTTCTGGATCATCATCCTGTCCTTCGTCATCCCCATGGCCATGCGGATGTACCGGCGCTCCATGGCGCGGCGGGACCGGGACCAGGGCTTGCCCGGCCGCTTCCCGGAGCAGTTCCCGGGACAGCAGCCGGGGCAGTACGGACAAGGCGGGTACCCCGGCCAATACCCGGGCTCGGCGGGGCCGCAGAGCAACCAGCCCCGCGACGGCTACACCCAGCAGGACTACTTCTCCGGCGGCTTCCGCAGCATCCAGCGTCCGCAGCCCACGGGCAACCCCCAGCCGCTGCCCTACCAGTACGGGCAACCGCCCATGCCGGGGCCCGGCTACGGTGCCCCGCAGGAGCCGCCGTTCCAGCAGCCGCCGTTCCAGGAGCCGCCCTTCCAACAGCCGCCCGTGCAGCAGGGGCCGGGCCAGCCTTCAACGCCGGCCACTCCCCCGCCGCCGGCCGCACCGCAGGGGTTCCGTGCCCGCAAGCTCGCGGAGCTGGACCAGCAGTACAGCAATGGTGAGCTGTCCATGGAGGAGTACATGAAGCGGCGCAGCGACATCATGAACGGCTAGCTGCCTAGTGAACAGCCAGGCCGGGGACCGGTTACCGGTCCCCGGCCAGCTGTTTTAGTGCACCTGTGCTTAATCCACCTGCGGGAAGCCCAGGTCAATCACCGAGGTGGAGGGATCCGGCCAGCGCGTGGTCACTACCTTGCCCCGCGTGTAGAACCGGATGCTGTCGGGGCCGTACATGTGGGTATCGCCGAACAGCGAGTTCTTCCAGCCACCGAACGAGAAGGTGCCTACCGGGACCGGAATGGGCACATTGACTCCCACCATGCCTGCTTCGGCATCGAACTCGAACTGCCGTGCCGCCCCGCCGTCGCGGGTGAAGATGGCGGTGCCGTTGCCGAACTCGTTGTCGTTGACCAGCTTGACGGCGTCGGCGTAAGTGTCCACCCGGACCACGGACAGGACCGGACCGAAGATCTCGTCGTCGTACACTTTCATGCCTGGCTTGACGTGGTCCACCAGGCTGACGCCGATGAAGAACCCTTTTGAATCGAACTGCTGCGAGCGCCCGTCCACCACCACGGTGGCACCTTCGCCTTCGGCTCCTGATATGTAGGAAGCCACGCGGTCCCGGTGCTCTGCGGTGATCAGGGGACCCATCTGCGAGGCAGGGTCGGTGCCGGCACCAATCTTGAGGTCTGCCATGCGGCTGGAAATTGCCTTCACCAAGTCATCGGCAATGTTTCCCACGGCCACCAGGACGCTGACCGCCATGCAGCGTTCGCCGGCCGAACCGTAGGCGGCCGAAACCGCAGCGTCGGCAGCCATGTCCAGGTCGGCGTCGGGAAGCACCACCATGTGGTTCTTTGCGCCGCCCAGGGCCTGTACCCGCTTGCCGTGTTCTGCCGCCCGCTTGTAGATCGATTGGGCGATGGGCGTGGACCCGACAAAGCTCACTGCCTTGACGTCGGGGTGTTCCAGCAGGACGTCGACGGCTTCCTTGTCCCCCTGGACCACGTTCAGCACGCCCGCCGGCAGGCCCGCTTCGGCGAAGGCCTCGGCGATGAAGACGGCGGCGGACGGGTCCTTCTCGCTGGGCTTCAGCAGCACGGTGTTGCCGCAGGCCAGGGCGCTGCCGATCATCCACAGCGGCACCATGGCCGGGAAGTTGAACGGCGTAATGCAGGCAACCACACCCACGGGCTGGCGGACGGAGTGGACGTCCACTCCCGTAGAGACCTGCTCGGACCGCTCGCCCTTGAGCATGTGGGACAGGCCGGTGGCGAAATCGATGTTCTCAAGGCCGCGTGCAATTTCGCCCTCTGCGTCGGAGAGGACCTTGCCGTGCTCGCTGGTGAGGATCGCGGCAAGTTCGGACTTCCGCTGGTTCAGGATTTCGCGGACCTTGAAGAAGATGGTGGTGCGCCTGGCCAGGCTGGTGGCCCGCCAGGCAGGGAGCGCAGCACGGGCGGCCGCAATGGCTTCCTCCGTGCGGGCCGCCGAGGCAAGCGCCACCTGCTTGTCCTGTTCGCCGGTGGCGGGATTGAACACCGGACCGAACCGGTCTGCGTCGCTGATACGGGTGCCGTTGATGTAGTGCGGAATGGTTTCCAAGGGGAGTCTCTTTTCCTGCGTTGCGTGCGGCGGGGCTAGTTGGTGGACGATTCCGGGCGGGCGGTTTCGAGTGAGCCGTCCACGAGCTTGATGATCATGGAGCAGTCCTTGCCCGCATCACCTTCGTCAATGAGGCGCTGGAACAGTTGCTGGACGTGCCTACCGATCTCCAGGGGTGTGCCGGTGTCCTCGGCCGCGCTGATGGCCAACCCAATGTCCTTGTTCGCCAGTTCGGTGGTGAACGTCGGTGCGAAGTCGTTGTTTGAGGCCGCGGTGGGAACCACGCCGGGCACCGGGTACCAGGTGCGCAGAGCCCATGAGTCACCCGAGGAGACCGAGGCGATGTTCCAGAAAACCTGCTTGTCCAGGCCCAGCCGGTCGGCGAGCACTGCGCCCTCGGCGGTGGAGGCGAGGTTGATGAAGAGCATCAGGTTGTTGCAGATCTTTGCGGCCTGCCCTGTGGTGGCCCCACCCGTGGGGATGATGTTTGCGGCCATGGGGCCGATGTAGTCCGTGGCGTCCGCCACGGCGCCCTCTTCGCCGCCCACCATGAATGTCAGCGTTCCTGCCTCGGCCCCGCTCATTCCGCCCGACACCGGGGCGTCCACGAAGCGGAAGCCGGCGGCAGCAGCGGCGTCGTGCAGTTCCTGCGCCGAGGCGACGTCGATGGTGGAGGAGTCAATCAGCAGCGTGCGGGTGTCCGCGTGCGCCAGTACCCCGTCCGGGCCCAGATACACCGCCCGGGCGTGTTCCCCCTTCGGCAGCATGGTGAACACGGCATCTGCACCCTCCACCGCTTCGGCGATACTGGCGGCCCGCTTGACGCCGCCCGCCTCAGCGGCTGCCAGGGCTGCGGGATTGAGGTCGAAACCGCGGACATCGTGCCCGGCCTTCACCAGGTTCACGGACATATGGCCGCCCATGTTGCCCAGGCCGATCCAACCGATAACTGCCATGCGTAAGCTCCTTTGCTTTCAGTCCAGCCTTGCTGCCGGCGTGTCTGTGTCAACGATCACACCCTGCTACAGTGCAATCAAGGGGAAAAATCACAGAGGCCATGTGCATCGCTGCACATCTATGGAAGGACCGGCGTGGACCTGAGACGGTTGCCCAGCCCCGACGACCTGCTCATCCTGCTGACGGTTGCACGACTTGGCCGCTTCAACGCCGTGGCGGAAACACTGGGGACAACCCACACCACCATTTCCCGCCGCATCCTCGCCCTGGACAAGCAGCTGGGCGGCCGCACCCTGGAACGCAGCCCGCACGGCTGGGAACTGACGCAACTCGGCGCGGCGGCCGTGGATGCGGCGGAGGCCATCGAGAACACCCTTGGCTCGCTGTCGAGCGTGATCAACCAGGACCAAAGCGCCCTTGCCGGCCTGGTCCGTGTGGCCACCTCGGACGGTGTCGGGGCGGTGTTCGTGGCCCCGTCGCTGGTGCGGCTCCAGCAGCAGAATCCGCAGCTGAACGTTGAAATGCTCAGCGCCACCCGGAAAGTCAGCCAGAACCGGTCAGGAGTGGACCTGGAGATTGTGGTGGGCCGGGCCGACGTCACTACCGCGCAGACCATCTTCCTGAGCAACTACTACCTGCGCCTTTACGCCAGTTCCGCCTACGCCGCCCGGCATGGCCTGCCGGAAAGGCTCGACGACGTGGGGCAGCACGGGTTTGTCTCGTACGTGGAGTCCGCGCTCCAGGTAGCGGAGCTGGGGCCGCGCTGGTCATCGGAACTTCCCGTCCCCAGGACAAGCTTCCAGGCCACCAGCGTGTTCGCCCAGGTGGAGGCCGTCCGGCAGGGCGCGGGCATTGGCCTGCTGCCCAACTTCATGGTGGCGGAATCCGACACTTTCGTACCCGTCCTGGCCGCCGACTTCGAGCGGCAGCTCCCCATCTGGGCCGTTGCCCGCCCGGAGTCGCTCCGCTCCGCACCGGTGCAGGCCGTGATTGCGGCCCTCAAAGAGGAGATGAAGGAGCGCGCCGGGCTGCTGGCAGGTTAGGCCGGTCCGGAAGAGCTCAGGCCTGGAAGAGCCCAGGCCTGGAAGAGCTCAGGCCTGGAAGAGCCGCCGCACCACCTGCCCGGATGCCAGCGCGTCAAGGCCCTCGTTGATCTCGCCCAGCGGCCGCGTGTCGGTGTGCAGCAGCTCGACGGGCAGCCTGCCCTCCCGCCAGAATCCGAGGTATTTCGGGATGTCGCGGGAGGGCACCGCATCCCCCATGTAGGAGCCCAGCAGCCGTTTTCCCGCCCCGGCGAACTGCAGGGCGGGTACCGTCAACTGGGCGGACGGATGGGGCAGGCCCACCGAGACCACGGCGCCTCCCCGGGTGACCTGCTCCAGGCAGGAGGCAATGACGGCCGCCGAACCCACTGCTTCGATGGCGACGTCCACGCCGTCACCGGAGGCTTCCGCGATCAGCCGGGCCGCGTCCTCCGGCGTTCCCACCGATGTGGCCCCGGCGTCGCGGGCGAGCTGGTGCTTGCCCTGGTTTGGATCGACGGCAATCACGCTGGCTGCCCCCGCGAGGCGCGCTGCCATGACGGCGGACAGGCCCACCGCGCCGAGCCCGAAGACTGCCACGGACTGCCCTGGACTGACGCCGGCGGTGTTCAGGACGGCACCCATTCCCGTGAGCACGGCGCAACCGAACATCGCGGCAACCGTGTCCGGGACGTCGTCGTCAATCACCACCACCGATTCCCTGGCGACCACCGCGTAGTCGGCAAAGGCCGAGACGCCAAGGTGGTGGTTGATGCGCTCGCCCGCCGGCGTCCGCAGCAGCGCCGGCCCGTGCAGGAGGTCCCCGGAGCCGTTGACCTCCGCTGCGCGGTGGCACAGGGCCGGCCTGCCCGACAGGCAGGCCCGGCATTTCCCGCAGCTCGGCACGAAGACCAATACCACGTGGTCGCCCACCGACACGTCTTCCACACCTTCGCCGAGGGAGACCACCCGCCCCACGGCCTCGTGGCCGAGGGCCATGGGAAGCGGCCGGACGCGGGAACCGTCCACCACCGAGAGGTCCGAATGGCACAGGCTGGAGTAGGTGATGGCAACACCAAGCTCACCGGCGCGGGGCTCCGGCTGGTCCAGTTCCTGCACCAGCAGCGGGCCGGCGTCGGAGTAGGTCCGCTTCCCGGGGCCGGCCCCCGGGGTGGGGGCCGGAACGGTGGAGTACAGGACGGCGGCTTTCATGGGAACCTGCTACTTCTTGTTGGCGGCAAGGAGGTCGGCGGTGCCCTGGGCATCCGCGGCATCCACGTCGTGCAGCGAGATGCCGCGGGTTTCCTTCAGGAAGAAGACCGCGACGGCGGTGATGGCGCAGGCGATCAGCAGGTAGACAGCCACGGGGACGGAGGACTTGTAGGTGCCCAGGAGCGAGGCGGCGATGATCGGAGCCAGTGAACCTGCCACGATCGAGGTCACCTGGTAGCCGAGGGACACCCCTGAGTACCGCATCCGGGTGGGGAACATTTCCGCCATGATGGCAGGCTGCCCTGCGTACATGAAGGCGTGGAACACCAGCCCGATCATGATGGCGGCAAGGATGATGGCATCGTTCCTGGTATCCATCATGGGGAAGGCGAAAAAGCCCCAGGTGGCACCCATGATGGCGCCGGCCATGTAAACGGGTTTACGGCCAAAGCGGTCCGACAGCTTGCCGACCATGGGCACAACCGCGAAGTGAACGGCGTGGGCCAGGAGCAGCAGGAGCAGGATCCGGGTGGTGTCGGCCTGCACCACGGTCTTCAGGTAGGTGATGGAGAACGTGACCACCAGGTAGTACAGGATGTTTTCCGCGAAGCGCAGGCCCATGGCGGTGAAGACGCCGCGGGGATACCGCCGGAACACTTCGGCCACACCGTAGCCCTTGTGGCCGGCCTCGACCTCTTTGCGGGCCTCCAGGAAGATGGGTGCGTCGTTGACCTTGGTCCGGATGTAGTAGCCGATCAGGACGATCACCGCGGACAGCCAAAACGCCACGCGCCAGCCCCATCCCAGGAAGGCGTCCTGGGTCAGCGTGGAGGACAGGATGAACAGCACGGCCGTGGCCAGCAGGTTTCCCAGCGGCACCGCGGACTGCGGCCAGCTGGCCCAGAACCCGCGGGACTTGCTGGGGCTGTGCTCTGCCACCAGGAGGACGGCGCCGCCCCACTCCCCGCCGACCGCAAAGCCCTGGGCAAAACGCAGCACCACCAGCAGGGCGGGAGCCCAGTAGCCGATCTGCTGGAAAGTGGGCAGGCAGCCCATGAGGAAGGTGGAGACGCCCACCAGGATGATGCTCAGCTGCAGCAGCTTCTTCCGGCCGAACTTATCGCCGAAGTGGCCGAAGACGATCCCGCCGATGGGGCGGGCCACGAAGCCGACCGCATAGGTGAGGAAGGCGGCGATGATGCCGTCCAGTTCCGTGCCGGCGTTGGGGAAGAAGGCCTTCCCGAACACCAGCGTGGCGGCGGATGCGTAGAGGAAGAACTCATACCATTCCACGACGGTTCCGGCCATGGAGGCCGTTACCACCTTCTTGAGCCCTGAGGCCTTGATGTCGGTTTCCTCTGTACGCCTTGCGGCGGAGCTTTCCGTACTCATGTGAACTCCTTCGGCGTCGTCGTCGACACCACTGGGACCAGTCAATGGCGGCCGGGTGTGATGCACACCACGAACGCCGGATTTGAATGAGTATGGTCTGCCTGCGGTGCAACCTCAACGCCAATTAGTGCAGAAGGCATCTGCAGGAATGCACATGGGGGCCTCAGGCCAGGAAGCTGCCCCGCAGCTGGCCGCCCAACTGGCCGATCTCGGTCAGGAACCCGTCGTGCCCGATCGGCGCCTGGATGACGTGCACTCCGACCTCCCCGGGCAGGGCCTGGGCCAGCTCATGGGATTGGGACGGGAAATAGAGCCGGTCGGAGTCGACGGCGGCCACGAGGAAGCGTGCGGTTGACCGGGCCAAGGTCTCGGCGAGGGTCCCCCGGCCCCGGCAGATGTCATGGCTCATCAGCGCTTCGGTCAGGGCAATGTAGCTGTTCGCGTCGAAGCGCTTGACCAGCTTGTTGCCCTGGTGGTCCAGGTAGCTTTCCACCTGGTACCGGCCCCGGGCGGCCAGGACTTCACCCTTCAGGGGCGACTCGGGCGCCTGCGGCGAACGGCCGAAGCGGCCTTCCAGTTCGGCTGCTGAGCGGTAGGTGATGTGGGCGATGCGCCGGGCAAGGGCCAGCCCTTCTTCGGGGCTGGGACCGCCGTAGTAGTCGCCGCCGTTGAAATTCGGATCCTGCCGGATAGCCAGGGTCTGGGCCTGCGCGAAGGCGATCTGCTCGGCCGTGCTTGCGGCTCCCACGGCGATAACGGCGCAGCGCTGCACCCTCTCCGGGTACGTCACAGCCCATTCCAGGGCACGGGCGCCGCCCATGGAGCCGCCCAGAACCGCGAACCAGCTCTTGATGCCCAACTGGTCTGCCAGGCGGGCCTCCGCCACCGTGCTGTCGCGCAGCGTGACCAGGGGGAACCGGGAACCCCAGGGGCCGCCGTCCGGGGCGGCCGACGACGGGCCCGTTGACCCGTAGCAGCCGCCAACGATGTTGATGGACACCACGAAGAACTTGTCCGTGTCCACGGGCGCACCGGGGCCGGCCAGCTGTTCCCACCAGCCTTCTTCGTCGGTGTCGCCGCGGGTCACATGGGTGCTTCCGGTCAGGGCATGCTCGATCAGGACGGCGTTGCTGGCGTCCGCGTTGAGCGTGCCCCACGTTTCGTAGGCCAGCGTGACGTCCGGCAGGTAGCCGCCGGCTTCAAGGTCCAGTCCCCCGATCGAGGCGTAGCGGACGATTCCGTGTTCGGGGATGGTGGTTCGGGCGACGGTAACCGTCATGGCAAGACCTCTTCTACGCGCTTGCCCGCCGTCATTTGACCGGCAGGCCAGGTCCTCACCCGGGGCACCCCACCGCGGATGGAGGGTTGCCGGCCAGCAAGCCGGGGCTGTCACTGGCACTCATGACCTGGTTCGAGTGTACGAAACACCCCCCGTTCCAAGCCAAGAGTGTGACTGGTTGTGACTTTCCCGGCTTGCCGGCGGCACTCACTGCAGCCCCGGCTGTTGTCTTAGGCCGCGGCGCCCTTGGCTGCGCGGAAGCCCGCTTCCAGGTCGGCCAGGATGTCATCGATGTGCTCCAGGCCGACGGACAGCCGGACCAGTCCCGGGGTCACCCCCGCCACTGCCTGCTGCTCAGGCGAAAGCTGGCTGTGGGTGGTCGACGCCGGGTGGATGACAAGGGAGCGGACGTCGCCGATGTTCGCAACATGGGAGTGCAGTTCAAGGGCGTCGACGAAGCGCTTGCCCGCTTCCGCCCCGCCGGCCAGGTTGAAAGCCACCACGGCCCCCGTCCCCTTGGGCCCGTACTTGCGGCCACGTTCGTACCAGGGGCTGGAGGGCAGCCCCGCGTAGGCGACGGATTCGACGTCGTCCCTTCCTTCCAGCCAGCGCGCCACCTCCGTGGCGTTGGCAACGTGACGCTCCACCCGCAGGCTCAGCGTCTCCAGGCCCTGGGAGATCAGGAAGGCGTTGAACGGGGATACCGCCGAGCCAAGATCTCGCAGCAGCTGGACCCGGGCCTTGAGGATGTAGGAGAGGTTGGCTCCCAGCGCACCACCCTCGCCAAGGTCACGTGCGTAGACCAGGCCGTTGTACGTTGGGTCAGGAGTGTTGAAGCCGGGGAATCGTTCAGGATCCTTGCTGAAGTCGAACTTTCCGGAATCGACAATGACGCCGGCAATGGCCGAACCGTGGCCGCCCAGGTATTTGGTGGCCGAGTGGATCACGATGTCGGCGCCCCACTCCAGCGGGCGGATCAGGTACGGGGTGGACAGGGTATTGTCCACGATCAGCGGCACGCCCGCCTGGTGGGCCACCCCGGAGATGCCTTCGATATCCAGGACGTCCTGGCGGGGATTGGACACCACTTCGCCGAAAAAGAGCTTGGTGTTCGGCTGCACGGCGCCGCGCCACTGGTCCAGGTTGTCCGGATCGTCCACGAAGGTGACCGAAATGCCGAACTTCTTCAGGGTGTGGGCGAACAGGTTGTACGTTCCGCCGTAAAGGCTGGGGCTGGCCACGATGTGGTCCCCGGCCTCCGCGATGTTCAGGACTGCGAAGGTCTCCGCCGCCTGCCCCGAGCTGAGCAGCAAAGCGGCCAGGCCTCCCTCAAGGCTGGCGATCCGCTGTTCGACGGCGTCCTGCGTGGGGTTGCCGATTCGGGTGTAGATGGGCGCAAGTTCAGCCAGGGCAAAGCGGTTGGCTGCACTTTCGGCGCTGGGGAACACGAACGACGTGGTCTGGTAGATCGGCAGCGCGCGGGCTCCAGTGGCACTGTCCACTTCCTGGCCTGCATGGATCTGGCGGGTTTCGAAGGACCATCCGTTGGACATCCAAATCTCCTTTGACATGGGCCCGGCATGCATGGAGCAGTACGGGCCGCGCTTGCTTCCGGCTGGTGCCGGACAGCCAGGTCCTCACCCGGGGCACCCCACCGCGGATGGAGGGTTGCCGGCCAGCGAGCCGGGGCTTGGCGCTGGCGCTCATGACCTGCGCCCAGTCTAGGAACCGGGCGGCCGCTGAGGACAGCATTGTGACGAACAAGGTCTTCGGGTGTGCCTTCGTGCTCGCGCGGTGGCCCTCCGGCATCCGCTCGGGAACGCCGCCGTCGTCCTGCTTGCCACTGTTTCCGGCACTTTCGGCAGGACGCGTTTCCAGTAAGGGTACCCTTAGCTGAGAGCCCGATCACAAAGTGCCAAGATGTTGCCATGCGCATGGATCACGTCTCTTACGCCTGTGAAACCGATGGCCTCGCGGCCACTACCGAACGTATTTCATCTGCCCTCGGCGTTGAGGCAGTGAAGGGCGGGGTCCACCCCCGGTTCGGAACCCGGAATATGATCATCCCGCTCGCCGGGCACAAGTACCTGGAAGTCGTGGAGGTCCTGGACCACCCGGCATCGGACAAGGCACCGTTCGGGCAGGCAGTCCGTGCCCGTTCCGCAGCCGGTGGCGGCTGGATGGGCTGGTGCGTCGAAGTGGACGACCTCGCCCCCTTCGAGACCCGCCTTGGCCGCGCCGCCGTAAACGGCAACCGCAAGTTCCCGGACGGCCGGGAGCTGGTCTGGAAGCAGATTGGCATCCTTGGCCTTATCGCCGACCCCCAGGTCCCGTACATGCTCAAGTGGGAAGGTGACCCGTCGCTGCACCCGTCCAACGCCTACCCCAGCAACATCAAGATGAGCTGCCTGACCATCGCCGGTTCCGCCTCGCGCGTGACCGAGTGGCTGGGTGAGCCGGTGGAGAAGCCGCTTGAGGACGTTGCGGTTGAGTGGGTGGCCCCACACGGAACGCCGGGAATCCTGTCGGTCACGTTCGAAACCGCCAACGGAGCCGTCACCATCTAAACGCTCCGGCCCTCTTTCCCGGCATGTCCGGGAGTGGGTTTGCCGGGCCCTTGCCCGGATATGCTTCGGCCGCCATCAGGTGGTGACAACGGCGTCACTACCCGATGGCGGCCGAATTCATTTAAGTGACTGCCAGGCCCGCAAAGATGCCTGCGAACTTCGATTGTCAGACCCCTGTTGGATGATGTTTTCATGACGATCAGCGGCAGCGGTAAGGCGGTTTTGGAGGGTGTTCATGCCTCTGTTGCTGCCCTTGATGCGCTTGCTGTTGAGGATGCTTTCCTGGCTTCCGGGGTTGGTGTTGGTGCTGGTGTTGATGTGTTGCAGCGGCGGTACGAACTCCGGCTGGAACGGCTGGAGGTGGTGTCCCGTTTGGAGGCGCAGCTCGCCGCCGTCAAGGCCCGTGATATCGCCGAGGCCGTTGGGTTCCAGCACGCGATACTTGCCCCGGACGCTGCGGTGCATGAGCGCACGTTCGCGGAGATGTCAGCGGTAGAGGAGATCGCAGGGGTCCTGACCATCAGTTCAGGCGCTGCCGGGGCGTTCGTGGAGCAATCCCGGCGGGTGTGTACCCTCCCGCCCGTCCTGGAGGCTTTGGCCGCCGGGGACCTGTCCTGGCAACACGCCAAAATTGTCGCCGACGAAACCGAAGGCCTCACCCCCGACGCCGCCGCCGCCCTCGTGGCCCACTTCTTCGACCCCGACGCCCCCAACCCTCCCCGCGGCGCCGCCCCCGGCGAGCTCGTGCCCTCCCGGTTCCGGACGAAGGTCCGTAACTGGCGGGAACGCCACCACCCCGAAACCCTGGAGAAACGGCACGCCAAGGGTGTCGCGGACCGGCGGATGGAATACACCCCGGACCGGGACGGCATGGCCTGGATCTCGCTCCACCTCCCCGGCGACACCGCCTGCGCCATCTGGAACCGCACCACCGCCACCGCCCGCGGCCTCCAAGGCCCCAACGAACCCCGCACCATCACCCAACTCCGCCCCGACATCGCCGCATCACTACTCCTCGGCGCCGGCCTGCCTGCTAACAGAGACACCACCAATGCCGCTGACGCCGCCGCACGTTCCGGGAGCGTCCCGGCTGAGGCAACCGCTACTGATACCGCCCCGAGTCCCGGGAGCGCCCCGGGTCCCGGGAGCGCGCCGGGTGCAGGCAGCGTCTCCGGCACGGCCGGTCTGGGAGCCACTACGGAAATCGGGAAAGTCCCCACTCCGCGGGCCGACGTGCTGGTCATGGTCCCGGTGTTCTCCCTGCTCGGCCAGACGGACGAACCCGCGGTGCTGGACGGTTTCGGCCCCATCCCGGCGTCCATGGCCCGGAAACTCGTCGCGGACGGGGCGGAATCGTTCTACCGGGTCTTGGTCGACCCCCGCGACGGGGCACCACTGGAGATCGGCCGCACCCGCTACCGCCTCCCGGAAACCATCAAACAATGGATCCGGATGCGCGACGGCAAATGCACCTTCCCCGGCTGCAGCAACCACACCCCTGACAACGACACCGACCACCTCACCGCCTGGGAACACGGCGGAACCACAGGCACCAACAACCTGGCACAACTCTGCCCCAAACATCACCGGCTCAAGCACGCACGGCCATGGATCCCCGACCCCGCAACCCACAACGGACCGCCCGGATGGACCTCACCAACCGGCCGCCACTACAAACCCGAACACCCCAACACCGAACCAACCCACTGGCCACCAGGAATATGGCCGTCGGATACATCCATCCTCGCACCGGAAGCCGCACCACTTGCGACGGGTGTACCAGCGCCATCGGTTGCCGCAGCCTCAGGGCAGGCCGGAGGGCGCAATGTCGCAGGACCAGTGGAGGATTTGCCCTGCCAACCGCTGCTTGCAGGGGCGCCAACATCGCTGGAAGCCTTGCCGGAGCTGGAGGCACCTGAACCTGAGGAACCTGACGGCGACAACCTGCTGGACCCGGACCACCTTTCACCGACGGATCCGCTATGGGACGACTTTTACGCGAAGCCCTTCGTATTGCCGCCTGACCCGCAGGCGGACTGGCAGTTGCTGCTGTCGCTGTTGTGACGGCAGCGAACCGCAATCGCCTCAGGCCCCAGAATGGGATGGTCTCCGTATAGCAACGGCCCGTGGCCCAGGAAGGGGTCACTGGAAAATCAGGGACCGCCCAGCAGGCCGCAACCAAACGTCCCCTCAGCCGTTCGAACCAGGATGAAGACCTTTGCTTCGCCCAAAGGAGGTTCCGCAAGGATCTCGGCCCCACCTGCTGTCGTGCCTTGTCGCGTCATTCCGCTCACCTCGTGGCGTGCCATCGCGGGAGTCGGGCCACAGTTGTAGTCACGGCCGGCGAACTGCACCCGTGAAGGAATCTCCTTGGGCCACAGAACCCAGTCCGATGTTTGCTGATGGACCCACCACAACCGCCCAAGAACCAGAAGTCCGGCCAGCATGGTGGCCGCAAACAGCGCCAAGAGTGTCAACCGCGGCCCGGGACTCATGACCCAAACGATCCACGAAAGCCATCTAATGATCAACAGGCAGCGCGAACAGGTCTCCTCGAAACCAGCTGCTGACAGCCGTTCCCGCCCGATGTTCCAGGCCCTACCCCAGCCCCACGGCTTTGCCGAACAGGCTGAAACCCACGAAGGCCACGACGTCGAGCAGTGCGTGGGCGATGACGAGTGGCATGACCCGGCGGGTTCGTGTGTACAGCCAGGCGAAGAGCACGCCCATCACGGCATTGCCAATGAAGGGACCGAAGCCCTGATACAGGTGGTAGCTGCCGCGCAGCAGGGAGCTCACCGCGATGGCCAGCGGCATGCTCCAGCCGAACTTGCCAAAGCGGTCCAGAAGGTAGCCCACCACAATGACTTCCTCAAGTACTGCGTGGCGGATGGCGGACAGGATGAGTACAGGCACCGTCCACCAGTAGGCATCCAGGGCGCTGGGGATAATGGCGGTGGTGATCCCCAGCGCCCGGCCGGCCGCATAGAGGCCCAGTGAGGGTATGCCGATCAGCGCGGCCAGGCCCATACCCTGCAGCAGATCCTTCCCGGGCCGGGCGAAATTGAACCCGAGCTTCTGGAACGCCGAGCGGGAGTTCCCGGCATCACCTGGCCCTGCCTGGCGCTGGTCCGTAAGGAAGTAGAGGACCAGCAGCACCGGCACCAGGGCAAAGATGATGTCCAGCAGCTGGTACGTGAGATCGAAGTACTCACGGGTGCTCTGGGAGCGGTTCAAGGTGGAGGTGCCCTCTGCCAGCGGGGCACGGGTCATCTTGTCCAGCAGCTGCACCACGGAGTAGACAGCCGACTGGCCCAGGGACAGGCCCAGGACGATCCATACTTCGAGCCGCAGGCGACGGCGGGAGGGAACCAGCATGTTCCCATCTTGCCTTCAGTTTCTGGATCCGGGCTGATGGAACTGCCGAACCACTGGACTCCCCGGAAATCAGGCGGGCGCGACGATCACTTCCGTGCCGTTGGCCTCAAAGGCTGCCTTGTCCCGGGGTGAGATGCCGGCATCGGTAATGAGCCGGGTGAAGTGGTAGCCATCCATGGTGGCGAAGGCCCGCACGCCCACCTTGGAGGAATCGGCAAGGACATAGGACACCCGGGCCCTGCTGGCGAGCAGGGCGTTCACGGATGCCTCCCCCTCCCCCGTGTTGGTTGGACCGACTTCGGGATCAATGCCGTTGACGCCGATGAACGCGATGTCCAGCACCACCTTCTGCATGATGATGTCCGTATAGGGACCTACGAGTTCATAGGACCGCGGGTTGAGGATTCCGCCGGTGACCATCACCTTGATGTTGGGCCGCACGGCCAGTTGCCCGGCGATGTTGATGGCATTGGTGACCACGGTGAGGGTGGGTTGGTTGGACGGGGCGTTCAGGTCCTCACGGGTGGCGAGGATCTGCGCGAGCGCGGTGCTGGTTGTCCCTCCGCACAGGCCAACCACCGCCCCGGGCCGGATCAACGCCGAGGCACACTGGGCGATCTGTTCCTTGGCCTCCGCGTGGTCGTCGCGGTTATAGCGGCCGGGAAGATCGTAAGCGAGGGCGCCGGTGGTGGCGCCACCACGGGTACGCGTCAAAAGCCGCCGTTTGGCGAGGCTGTCCAGGTCCCGCCGCGCAGTGGCCGGGGAGACATTGAGGGTGCTGACAATCTCGTCAACCTCCACCTGCCCGGTCCTGGCCAGCAGGTCAAGGATCGCCGTCAGCCGGTCAGTACGCGTCATGCAAACGGGGCCTTTCGATACATCAGCCACCACTGTCGATGACGTTTCCTGATTATAAACCAAGAGAAAGAATCAGGAACAATCAGAACCGTGGCTGGGACTACCGCTCCCTGGCTCCCGCCCGCCACACAGCGTACGTCAACGGCATGCCGGGACGGTAAGCGAGATGCGTCGCGGAAGGAGCATTCAGCAGGTGCAGGTCGGCACGGTGCCCGACGGCGATGGACCCCACGGCGCGTTCCCCGTCGGCATCACGGCCGCTTTCCCGGTGCAACGCCAGCGCACCGCCATAAGTGGCCGCGCGGACGGCCTCGTGCACGCTCAGGTGCATCTGGAGGACAGCCGTGGTGACACAGAATGCCATTGAACTTGTGTACGACGTGCCGGGGTTGCAGTTGGAGGCAAGCGCCACCTGCACTCCCGCGTCGAGAAGCTCGCGGGCGGGGGCCAACGGTTGCCGGGTTGAAAGGTCGCAGGCCGGGAGGCAGGTGGCCACCGTGCCCCGCTCACCGGTTCCCGCGGCGGCGTCCCACCCGGACCAGGAAGCCGCAAGGGCCTTGACGTCCTGCCGGGCCAGATAGTTGACGTGGTCCACGCTCGCCGCGCCCAGCTCCACGGCAAGCTGCACGCCAGGGCCCTCGCCCAGCTGGTTGCCGTGCACGCGCAGGCCCAGGCCGGCATCGCGGCAGGCTGTCAGCACGCGCCGGGATTGTTCCGCCGTGAACGCACCCTCCTCGCAAAAGACGTCGGCCCACTGGACGTACGGGCGGACCGCGTCAAGCATCGGCCCGCAGACCAGGTCGGTGTACTCCTCCGGGTCCTGGCCGGCAGGTACCAAGTGGGCGCCAAGGTAGGTCACCTGGTCTGCTACGGTGGCGGCGATGCGCGCGCTCCGGGCCTCGTTCCCGATATCCAGGCCGTAGCCGGTCTTCGTCTCCAGGTACGTCGTCCCCTGCGAAACCGCCTCGGCAACCCTGCCCATGGCCAGGCGGGTGAGGTCGAAATCCGACGTGGCACGGGTGGCATTCATGGTGACGGCGATGCCGCCGGCGGCGTAGGCCTCCCCCGCCATCCGGGCTTCGAATTCTGCAGTACGGTCCCCGGCGAACAGCAGGTGGCTGTGGGAGTCCACCCAGCCCGGGAGCATGGCCCGGCCACCGGCGTCCACTGCGTCATCCGCTGCCGGGGCATCCGCCGCGGCGCCGAGCCACGAGATCCGTTCCCCTTCGACCACTACCGCCGCATCCTTCAGGACCCGGTGTTCCAGGTCCTGGGTCATCAGCTCGGCAATATTCGTGATCAGGGTACTCATGGAACCATTCTTCAGCGTCGGATGGACCACCGGCTGGCAGCCAGGGCCTGCACTGTCCGGGATGCCGGACCGTCGCCGGCCGCATCTCCAGGCGTCGCGCTTCCGGACGCCGCCTGGCCGGCAAGGATCTGGGTGGCCGCCAGCTCAGCCATGGCAGCAGAGGTCTGGAAGCCGTAGCCGCCCTGCCCGGCAAGCCAGTAGAACCCGGGAGCTTCCGCGTCGAACCCGGCCACCGGAACCCCGTCAGCGGCTTCGGTGCGCAGGCCGGTCCAGGCCCGGCGAATTCCGGTGATCCCCAGGCTGGTGACCGAGTTCAGCCTCTCGACGAGGCGTTCCACGTCACCGGGCCGCGGCTGCGCGTCCTCGGGACCGCTGGGCACGGTTTCGGACGGTGAAATCAGGACATCGCCGCCGTCCGGGCGGAAGTAGAACGTTTTGTCCGCGGCCGCCACCATGGGGGTGGCGGCAGGCAGTGGGCGTTCGACGGCGGCAATCGCCGCAGTGCGCCGGTACGGCTGCAGCCCCAGCTTCTCCACACCGCTGAGCACCGCGAGCTCGTCGGCCCACGCACCGGCCGCGTTGACCAACATTCCCGCTTCGAAGCCCTCGGCACCGGCACCTACCTGCCACCCGGAACCCAGCCGTTGCGCTGAATGCACGCGGGCGCCGGTGATGATGTCGGCGCCGGCCGCCTCAGCGCGTTGTCGGTGGTCGGCCAGCAGCAGGGGCGCGTTGCAGCCATAGGATCCGGTGTCCAGCCCGGCGGCGGCAAAGGTTTCCGGGAGCAGGGCAGGACAGAGCTCCAGCGCCCGGTCCACGGTGATGGCCTGCATATGCCCGCTGGCCTCCGCGGCAACATCCGCCTTTGAGCCAATCAGCATGAAACTGCGCGGCGTCAGGACCGGTTCCGGCAGTTCCGCGTCCCGGGCCGCAATCAGCTCAAGGGTCCGGACCGTGAGTTCCTGCACCACGGGAGGGCCGTAGCTGGGGATCAGCTGGCGGGCCGAGCGGGAGGACGTGTGGTACGCCAGATCCTGCTCAGCCTCCACCAGCGCCACGCTGCAGCGGCCGGCCAGCTCGGAGGCCAGGGACAGGCCGGCAATGCCGCCGCCCACGATCAGGACATCGTAATGTGCTGCCATCCGTCCATCCTCGCAGAGTTCGCGTCCCGTGGAACGCCCGTCAGGCTGCTGCCTCGGCACGGCTGGCGACGAAGGCACCCACGCACGCTTCGACGTCGTCCGCTGAATGTGCAGCTGACAGCTGCACCCGGATCCTCGCGGCACCCCGCGGGACCACGGGGAAGCTGAAGGCCGTGACGAAGACGCCGTGCTGCAGCATGCGGTCAGCCACCTTGGCGGCCATCACGGCGTCACCAAACATCACCGGCACGATGGCGTGTTCCCCGGGAAGCAGGTCGAAGCCCTCCTCGGTCATGCGGCGGCGGAAGAGTTCGGCGTTTTCGAACAGGCGGCGGCGCAGGCCCGCCGAGTTTTCCACCAGGTCCAGCGCCTTGAGGGTGGCGGCCACAATGGCGGGGGCCAGGGAGTTGGAGAACAGGTAGGGCCGGGCCTTCTGCCGCAGCATGGCAACGATCTCCCTGCGGCCAGAAACATAACCGCCCGACGCCCCGCCCAGGGCCTTGCCGAACGTGCCGGTGTAGATATCCACCCGGTGTGACACCCCGGCATGTTCAGGAGTGCCCGCCCCGGTGGAACCCATGAAGCCCACGGCATGCGAGTCATCCACCATCACCAGGGCGTCGTATTTCTCGGCCAGATCGCAGATGGCTTCCAGCGGGGCCAGGTAGCCGTCCATGGAAAACACGCCGTCCGTGACGATGATCTTCCGGCGGGCGTCCTGCGCCTCCTGCAGCCGGGCCTCGAGGTCTGCCATGTCCTGGTTGGCGTAACGGTAGCGGCGGGCCTTGCACAGGCGGATGCCGTCGATGATGGAGGCGTGGTTGAGGGCGTCGGAAATGACCGCATCCTCGGGACCGAAGAGGGATTCGAAGACGCCGCCGTTGGCGTCGAAGCAGCTGGAAAACAGGATGGTGTCTTCGGTCCCCAGGAACTTGGAGACCCGGGCCTCAAGTTCCAGGTGCAGGTCCTGGGTTCCGCAGATGAAACGGACACTGGCCATGCCGAAGCCGCGCTCATCCATGGCAGCCTTGGCGGCCTTGATGATGTCCGGGTGGTCCGCCAGGCCCAGGTAGTTGTTCGCGCAGAAGTTCAGCACGTCCGCGCCCGGGCCGCCGATCCGGCCGGCCGTGATGTGGCTGGACTGCGGCGAGCTGATGCTGCGTTCGGTCTTGTAGAGCCCGGCGGTGCGGATTTCTTCCAGCTCGTCGTGGAGCTGGTCCTTGATGGAGGTGTACATGGGTTTTCCTTACAGTCGGGTCCAGTCGAGGACAACTTTGCCGCCCACGCCGCTGCGGGCAATGTCGAAGCCCTTCTCCCACTCGGTGGCCGGCAGCGTATCGGTGACCACGGCGGAGATGCCCGCGTGCAGGACCGGGTTGGAGGAGAGCATGGCGCTCATGGCGTACCAGGTTTCGTACATCTCGCGGCCATAGATGCCTTTGAGGGTCAGCATGTGGGTGACCACCTTGCCCCAGTCAATGGTGATCTCCTGGCTGGGCAGCCCCAGCATGGCGATCCGGCCGCCGTGGTTCATGTTGTCGATCATCTCAGGCAGGGCGGAAGGGTGGCCTGACATTTCCATTCCGACGTCGAAGCCTTCGCGCATGCCGAGCTCGCGCTGGGCGTCGCGGACGCGGGTGGTGGAGACGTCGATGGCAAGGTCCGCCCCGAGCTGCCGGGCCAGGTCCAGCCTCGGCTTGGAAACGTCCGTGATGGCAATCTTGCGTGCCCCTGCGTGCCGGGCGACCGCGATGGCCATCAGGCCGATGGGGCCGGCGCCCGTGATCAGGACGTCCTCCCCCACCAGCGGGAAGCTCAGGGCTGTGTGGGTAGCGTTGCCGAACGGGTCGAAGATGGCGCCGAGTTCCGGGGTGACGGAGGGGTCGTGGTGGACCCAGACGTTGGTTTCGGGAATCACCACGTACTCGGCGAAGGCACCGTCGCGCTGGACTCCCACGCTGACAGTGTGAATGCACATCTGGCGCCGCCCGGCCCGGCAGTTGCGGCAAATGCCGCACACCACGTGGCCTTCACCGGAGACCCGGTCACCCACTTTGACGTCGCGGACATCTTCCCCCACCTCCACCACTTCGCCGTAGAACTCGTGGCCGGCAATGAGGGGCGCTTCGATGATCCCCTGGGCCCAGGAGTCCCAGGACTGGATGTGCAGGTCCGTGCCGCAGATCCCCGTGGTCATGACCCGGATCTTCACGTCCGCCGGGCCGGCCTCAGGCTCGGGCCGGTCAACGAGTTCGAAACCGGCGTGCGGGCCGGCCTTGTAGAGGGCCTTCATTGGCGTCCTTACTTCTTCGCGTGTAAATCAGAGGTCTTGTCCTCCTCATTGAAGCCCTGGGAAAGCATTAGCACAACAAGGATCTTCTCAATCGACGGTGTAGTGACAGCTAATGATTAGACTGGGAGCGTGGAAGTACATCAGCTGGAGATCCTGCGCGAACTGGGAGCACTCGGAAGCGTCAAGGCCGTGGCAGACACACTCATGGTCACTCCTTCGGCCGTCTCGCAGCAACTGGCCCACCTGCAGCGGACGGTCGAGGTGCCCCTGACGCGCAAGGAGGGCCGGAACCTGGTGCTTACGGAAGCCGGACAGGTACTCGCGGACGCAGGCGCCGCCGTCGTCAGTGCCATGGCCGACGCCCGCGGCGCCCTGAGCACCTATCACCAGTCGCCGGCGGGCCGGGTGACCCTCAGCGGGTTCCACAGCGCCGGGCAGGCGTTGTTTGCGCCGCTGGCACGGATGCTGGACCGGCCGGAGCACCCGCGGATCGAACTGTCCGACGAGGACGTGGCCCAGCAGGACTTCCCTGCCCTCACGGCGCGGTACGACTTGGTCCTGGCGCACCGCATGGACCACAGTCCCCGCTGGCCCGCAGAACGGGTGGCTGTGATCCCGCTGGCGCACGAACCCCTTGACGTGGCACTGCCCGCCGCCCACCCGTTGGCGCAAAAGGACACGGTCACGGCGGACGACGTGGGCGCCGAGGCCTGGGTGACCAGCCACCCCGGCTACTCCCCCGCCGACGTCCTGTCCGCCGTCGCTGCCGTCTCCAGCCGCGAGCCGAACATTGTCCACCGCATCAACGACTACTCCACGGTGGCGGCGCTGGTTGCCGCCGGCGGCGTGGTGGGCCTGCTGCCCAGGTATACGGCAGGGCCGGTCCTCAACCCGGACATCGTGCTGCGGCCGCTGGAGGGCATCAGCACGCGCCGCAGGATCGACCTGCTGGCCAGGCCCGAAAACCTGAAGCGCCGGGCCGTGGTGATGGTCTGCGAGGCCCTGGAAGACATCATGGCCGGGCTGGTGCGGCAGGGCTGAGCCGGGCCGTCCGGATTAAGAACGCCGGACCGGGCAGGGATGCAGGCCTTACGCCCCGTCGTCGTCCTGGTGGTTGCCGTCGTCCTGGTGGTTGCCCTGGCCCATCTTGTGTCCCAGGCCGTGGCCGCGTCCCAAGCCCCTTCCCAAGCCAAGGCCCGGCCCGTCACCGGCACCCTTCACAACCCGCCCGGCGGTGGCCTTGTCCCCGTCCTTCACGCCCGAGATGCGTACGGTGTCCCCCACGGCGATGTCCGTGATGGTTCCGTCCGCCGGCTTAAGCCGCTTGCCGCCGTCGCCTGTAGCATTTGGGCCGTTTGTCCCTGAGCCGCTTGTCCCTGAACCATCCGCGGCCGGGGCAGGTATAACGGTGATCTTTGTATCACCGTTCACCGTGTACGTCTGGGAGAAGCCGTCCTCGCTCTTGACGGTAATGGCCGAATCGCTGACCGATTCCACGGTTCCGCGCTGTTCCAGCTTGGTCTGGAAGGTTCCGTCGGGGTTCTTGACCACGCCCTCGCCATGGAGCGGCTGCGGTCGCTGGGCCTTCCTGTCCAGTTTGTCCTGCTGGCCGGGTGCCGTGGCCTTCCCGGGCGCCTTTTCCTGGCCCGGCGCTGACTGGCCGGGTGCCGCCTGGGAGGGCGACGGCGCGGGCGTGCCGGTGGCCGACCAGGCCAGGGCGGCTCCCGTGCCCGACAAGGCCAGGGCCACTGCCCCGGCCAGCGCTGCCTTGCGCACTTTCAGCGGGTCCCCAACAAACATGTCTGTCTCCTCCACAGCTCCAGTACGGCCAGGTCAGCGCCCAGAGCCGCATCCTGCGCATCAGTCTAGGGCCGCACTCCGTTGCTGGAAATAAGTACTTTGGCCGCATGCGCACATGAGTACTTAAAGCAAAAAACTGGGTAGCAGCAGGTGTCGTTATGAGTCCTCAAAACGACACCTGCTGCTACCCAGTTGGGTGGGAAAGGCTAGACGGTGACGCCCAGCTTCTCCAGGATCAGTTCCTTCACGCGGCCGGCATCGGCCTGCCCGCGGGTGGCCTTCATGACCGCGCCAACGATGGCACCGACGGCCTGGACCTTGCCGCCGCGGATCTTCTCCGCGACGCCGGGCTGGGCAGCCAGTGCGGCGTCGATGGCTTCCAGGAGGGGCCCGTCGTCGGACACCACGGCGAGGCCGCGCTTTTCGACGATCTCTTCAGGGCTGCCCTCGCCGGCGAGCACGCCGTCCAGCACCTGGGTAGCCATCTTGTTGTTGATCTTGCCGGCTTCCACCATCCGGCTGAGCTCCACGATGGTGGCGGGCTGGACGCCCAACTGGCCGGGGTCAACGTCGGCGGCCTTGGCGCGGCCCACGATCTCGCCCATCCACCACTTGCGGGCCACGGACGCCGAAGCGCCGGCCGCGATGGTTTCCTCGATCTCATCCAGGACGCCGGCGTTCACCACGTCGCGGAATTCCAGGTCCGAGTAGCCCCAGTCCGCCTTGAGGCGCTTGCGGCGCTCGGCCGGGGGCTCGGGCAGCGTGGCGCGCAGTTCCTCCACCCATTCGCGGGAGGCAACCACGGGGACCAAATCCGGTTCCGGGAAGTAGCGGTAGTCGTCCGCGTCGGACTTGGGCCGGCCCGAGGTGGTGGTGCGGGTGTCCTCGTGCCAGTGCCGGGTCTCCTGCACCACAGGGCTGCCGGAGTCCAGGACGGCGGCGTGGCGCTGGATTTCGTAGCGGACGGCGTGTTCGACGGCGCGCAGCGAGTTAACGTTCTTGGTTTCGGACCGGATGCCGAACCGTTCGCGCCCGTGCGGGCGGAGCGAGACGTTGGCATCGCACCGCACGTTGCCGCGTTCCATGCGGGCATCGGAGACACCCAGGTTCTTCACGATCTCGCGGATGGCGGCCACGTACGCCTTGGCCAGTTCCGGCGCCCGCGAACCGGCACCTTCGATGGGCTTGGTGACAATTTCCACCAGCGGAACACCGGCGCGGTTGTAATCCACCAGGGAGAAGTCGGCGCCGTGGATGCGGCCGGTGGCGCCGCCCATGTGGGTCAGCTTTCCGGCGTCCTCCTCCATGTGCGCGCGCTCGATATCCACGCGGAACACGGTGCCGTCCTCGAGTTCAACGTCCAGGTAGCCGTCGTAGGCGATGGGCTCGTCGTACTGGGAGGTCTGGAAGTTCTTGGGGGTGTCCGGGTAGAAGTAGTTCTTCCGGGCGAACCGGCAGGATTCGGCGATCTTGCAGTTCAGTGCCAGGCCGATCTTGATGGAGGACTCCACCGCCGTCTTGTTGACCACGGGCAGGACGCCCGGCATGCCCAGGTCCACCTCGTTGACGTTGGTGTTGGGCTCGTCACCGAAGACGTTGGGGGCCGAGGAGAACATCTTGGTCTTGGTGTTGAGCTCCACGTGGACCTCGAAGCCCAGGACGGGGTCGTACTTCTCCATGGCCTCGTCGAAGCTCAGGATTGCCTCGGTGTTCATTATTTTGCCTCCTGGGTTTCGAGGGTGACGGCTGCGGCGAGCTCGGGAGCCTGGGCCAGCAGCGGGCCGCCCCACTTGGCTTCAAGCAGCGATTCCAGGACCGCGCCCACCCGGTAGAGGCGGGCGTCCTCGCGGGCCGGGGCCAGCAGCTGGATGCCGACGGGCAGTCCGTCCTCGTCGGCCAGGCCGCCGGGAAGTGACAGGCCGGGAACACCTGCAAGGTTGGCGGGGATGGTGGCGACGTCGTTCAGGTACATCGCCAGGGGATCGTCCAGTTTTTCGCCTAGCGGGAAAGCCGTGGTGGGGGCGGTGGGCGAGATCAGGACGTCGGCCTGTTCAAAGGCGGCGTCAAAGTCCCGCTGGACCAGCGTGCGCACCTTCTGGGCGGAGCCGTAGTACGCGTCATAGTAGCCCGCGGACAGGGCGTAGGTGCCCAGGATGATGCGGCGCTTGACTTCGTCGCCGAAGCCGGCGGCGCGGGTGGCACCCATGACGCGTTCGATGGTCATGGGACCGTCCTCGGGGAGGACGCGCAGGCCGTACCGGACGCCGTCGAACTTGGCCAGGTTGGAGGAGGCCTCGGACGGCATGATCAGGTAGTAGGCGCCCAGGGCGTACTGGAAGTTGGGGCAGGAGACCTCCACGATCTCTGCACCGGCTTCCTTAAGCAGCTCCAGGGCGTCATTGAAGCGGTATTCGACGCCGGCCTGGTAGCCCTCGCCGTGCAGTTCCTTGATGATGCCGATCCGCAGGCCCTCCACGTTGCCAGTCTTTGCGGCGGCGACGAGGTCAGCGAGCGGGTCCGGCAAGGAGGTGGAGTCACGGGGATCGTGGCCGCCGATGACCTGATGCAGCAGGGCGGAGTCCAGGACGGTGCGGGTTACGGGGCCGATCTGGTCCAGCGAGGAGGCCATGGCGATGGCGCCGTAGCGGGAGACGCTGCCGTAGGTGGGCTTCACGCCAACGGTTCCCGTGACGGCACCGGGCTGGCGGATGGAGCCGCCGGTGTCCGTCCCCAGGGCGAGGGGTGCTTCGAATGCGGCAACGGCAGCAGCCGAGCCACCGCCGGAACCGCCAGGGATCCGGTCCAGGTCCCATGGGTTGCGGGTGGGGCCGTAGGCCGAGTGCTCGGTGGAGGAGCCCATGGCGAATTCGTCCAGGTTGGTCTTGCCCAGGATGGGCATCTTCGCGGCGCGCAGGCGCTCCACCACGGTTGCGTCGTACGGGCTGTGCCAGCCTTCGAGGATCTTCGAGCCCGCGGTGGTGGGCTGTCCAACGGTGACGATGAGGTCCTTGACGGCGATGGGGACGCCGGCGAGGACGTGCAGTGCCTCGGCCTCAGCGCCGCCGGCGGCACGGATGGCGTCCACCTCGGCGGCGACGGCGAGCGCTTCCTCCGCGTTGACGTGCAGGTACGCGTTGACCAGGCCGTCCACGGCGGCGATGCGGTCCAGGTAGGCCTGGGTAACTTCGACGGCGGTGACCTCGCCGGCAGCGAGCTTCCCGGCAAGTTCGGCGGCGGACAGGCGGATCAGGGTGTCGGCGCTGGTGCCGGCGGTGTTCTGTTCAGTCATGGTTATGCCTCATCCAGGATGGCCGGGACCTTGAAACGGTTGTCATCGGAGTCCGGGGCGCCGGAGAGTGCCTGTTCCGCCGTGAAGGTGTGCCCCACAACGTCCTCGCGGAAGACGTTGGTGAGCGGAATGGGGTGGGAGGTGGCCGGGACGTCATCCCCGGCGGCCTCGCTGACGGACTTGACCGAATCAACGATGACGGCCAGCTCGCCGGCCATCCTGTCCAGCTCTTCAGCACTCATCTCGATGTGAGCGAGCCGCGCGAGATGCGCGACGTCGTCACGGTTGATCGCAGCCATGGATCTCCCCTGCAAAGTTCGAATTGTTTTCCGATCCAGTCTAGTGCGGAAACGAAGATGCCCGTCTGACGGCCCCCAGCGGGCGTCAGACGGGCACCTTCGAGACCCGGTCCTGCCACGGGGGCAGGAGCGCGGGCAGCTAAAGACTAACCGATTCCAATGGCTCCAGTCAGCAGTCCGACGCCAAGCATTACCAGGGAGATGACCGCGGTGCGCCACAGGACCTTCTTGTGGTGGTCGCCGAGGTCCACTTTGGCCAGCGACACCAGCAGCAGGATGGCAGGAACCAGCGGGCTCTGCAGGTGGAACGGCTGGCCGGTGATGGAGGCACGGGCCATGTCAGCAGCGCCCACCCCGTAGTGCGCTGCAGTCTCGCTCAGGACCGGCAGGACGCCGAAGTAGAACGCGTCATTGCTCATGAAGAACGTCATGGGGATGCTCAGGATGCCGGTAATGACGGCCATGAACGGGCCCATCGAGGACGGGATGATCTGGACCAGCCAGGCGGACATCGCCTCCACCATGCCCGTGCCCTTGAGGACACCGGTGAGGACGGCGGCGGCCATGACCATGCTGACCACGGCAACGATGGACGGTGCATGTGCGATCAGCTGGGCGCCCTGGTCCTTGACCTTGGGGAAGTTGACCAGCAGGGCGATGGCGGCGCCCACCATGAACACGAACGGCAGCGGGATGATGTTGGCCACGAGGACCACCATGACAGCGACAGTCAGGGCCAGGTTGAACCAGAACAGCTTGGGACGCAGGGTGCTTCGGTTGGGGTCCAGGGCGGTGTCCGCCATGGCGGAGTCGTGATCGTCCACCAGGGTTTCGGTGCGCTCCAGGACAGCCACGGATCCACCGGTGGGGGCTGCGCCGCCGGGGTTGCCGCCCTTGCGCCCACGGCCGGTGCCGGAGGCAGTTGCGGAGGTGCCGCCGTCGAACTCTTCTGCAGTGTCCGGGACGCCCCAGATCTCGGGTGCGGTGGCACGGAGGCGGTTGCGCTCCTGCAGGCCCAGCAGCCAGGCGAAGGCGAAGACGACCACCAGGCCGGCCACCAGGGACGGGATCATGGGGACGAAGACGTCGTTGACGTCGATCTTCAGGGCGGTGGCGGCGCGGGCGGTGGGGCCGCCCCACGGAAGGATGTTCATGGTGCCGTTGGCCAGGCCGGCCACGCAGGTGAGGACCACCGGGCTCATCTTGAGGCGCAGGTAGACCGGCAGCATGGCGGCGGTGGTGAGGATGAACGTGGTGGATCCATCGCCATCCAGCGACACGGCGGCCGCCAGGATGGCGGTGCCCAGGACAACCTTGGCGGGGTCGTTGCCCAGCTTGCGGAGGATGAACTTCATCAGCGGGTCAAAGAGCCCGACGTCGATCATCAGGCCGAAGTAGATGATGGCGAACATCAGCAGCGCGGCCGTGGAGGTCATGGACTTCATGGAGTCCATGACCATGTCGCCGATGCCGAGGCCGGCGCCGGCGAAAAGGCCAAAAACAGTAGGGACAATGATCAACGCCAGCACTGGCGTCAACTTCTTCGTCATGATCAGCACCATGAATACCGCGATCATGGCGAATCCAAGTATTACCAGCACAGCCGGCTCCTTCTTGTGAACGGCACCACAGCGTTGTGATGCGTGCTACAGACTGTAGGGTGGCGTCCGTCACGGCAGTGCCTTTGGCTCAATTGATTGGCATACTGCTTATTGGGAGCATTTTGCTCATTGTGCTCACAGCGCTTTCGAGCTGAAACCGCACCCTTCAACCGCACCGCCAACACCGTCAAGGAGGATGAATGCAGCGTTCCGCGCCCCGGCCGCCGCTGCGGTTTTCCACCCAGACGCTGCTGCTGCAGCTGGCGGTGGTGCTGCTGGTGGTGCTGCTCAGCGCGGCCGTACATGCCTGGCTGACGTACGACCGGGTAGGCAGCGACGCCGAGAACCAGGCGCTGACCCTGGCCCGGACCGTTGCCTCCGATCCGGAGGTCAGGGCCAATGTCCTGGCCATCAGCGAACAGCCCGGCACTCCCCCGCCCGCCGAACTTCTGGCCGGGCCGCTCCAGTCTTCAGCCGAGGCAGCGCGGACCCGGACCGGCGCGCTCTTCGTGGTCATCACCGACGAAACCGGCATCAGGCTGGCGCATCCGGACCCGCAGCGGCTGGGTGAGAAGGTGAGCACCGATCCGTCCGAGGCGCTGTCCGGGCAGGAAATCACCACCCGGAACACCGGCACCCTGGGTCCCTCCGCCGGCGCCAAGGTTCCCGTATATGCCCCAGGCACCGCCACGGTGGTGGGCGAAGTGAGCGTGGGCTACTCCATGGAAACCGTGGCCCAGAGCGTGGCCCGCGACATCGGACCGGTGGCGCTGACGGCCGCTGGCGCCCTGCTGGCCGGGATCCTGGGGTCATTCCTGCTGCGCCGCCGCCTGCAGCGGCTCACCCTGGGCCTGGAGCCGGAAGAGATCAGCACGCTGGTCCACGACCAGGTGGCGGTGCTGCAGGGGGTGGACGACGGCGTCATCGGCGTCAGTGCCGACGGCCGGGTGAGCGTCTTCAACGCTGCAGCCCAGCGCCTGCTGGAACTGCCCGACCTGGCAGGCACGCGGTGGGAGGATGCACCGGTTCCGGAGCAGCTGAAGTCACTCACGCGGACTGGCGGGGGCTCCCCCGTGGAAGCGCTGGAGTTGGTGGCCGGCGGCCGCGTCCTGGTGGCGAACGCCCGCAAGGCACTGCACCGGAGCGAGGACCTGGGCTGGGTCATCATGCTGCGCGACCGAACCGAGCTGCAGCAGCTGACCCGCCAGCTCGATGCCGTCGGCACCATGTCCACGGCGCTGCGGGCCCAGCGGCACGAGTTCGCCAACCAGCTGCACACGCTGGCGGGCTTCCTGGGCATCGGCCAGCACCAGGACGCACGCGAATACCTCGCCCGACTGGCCGCCACGGGACCGCTGAAGTTCCCGGTGGACCAGGCCGAACTGCTGCAGGACCCGTACCTTCAGGCCTTCGTGGGCGCCAAGGGCGTGGAGGCGGATGAGCGCGGCGTTGCACTCCGCATTGGCCCGGAGACCCTTGTCAGGGGGCAGGTCACGGAGGCCCAGGATGTCACCACGGTGCTGGGCAACTTGATCGACAACGCCGTCAACGCCGCCGTGGCAGGGTCCTCCACGGACCGCTGGATTGAGCTTGAAGTGCTGGATGAGCCGGCAGACGACGGCGGCACGCTGCATATCGTGGTGGCGGACTCCGGCGACGGGCTGGCAGAAGGCACGGAGGCCGAGAGAGTGTTTGCCGAAGGTTTCACCACGGCCTCCGGCCCCGTCCGGGCAGGTGGCGGGCAGGGCTTCGGACTGGCCCTGGCGCGCCAGCTGGCCCGGCGCCGCGGCGGCGACGTGAAGGTACTGGAGCGCGGAACCAACGGCGGACCGGGTGCCGTGTTCATGGCGACCCTTCCGCATACGACGGCGGGAAACCCTGCCGCCGCCACCCCGGGGGCAGCCGGAAAGGATGAGAATGGCTGACGATTTTCGGGTCCTGATCGTGGATGATGACTTCCACGTCGCCAAGCTCCACGCAGCCTATGTTGACTCGGTGGCAGGGTTCATGGCCCTGGCGCCTGTTGGCACGGCGTCGTTGGCGCTGCAGGCCATCCATAGCCTGCGGCCCGACCTGGTGCTGCTGGACGTCTACCTGCCGGACGCCTCCGGCCTGGACCTGCTGCAGCAGCTGGATGTGGACACCATCATCCTCAGCGCCGCCTCCGATGCCGCATCCCTCCGGGTGGCGTTCCGCCGCGGCGCCTTGGGGTACCTGCTCAAGCCCTTCACCGCGGAGTCGCTGTCCCAGCAGCTGCGCTCCTATGCCCGCTACCGGCGCCTCCTGGGCCAGCCCGGGGCATTGGACCAGGAAGCGGTGGAACGTGCGAAACGCTCGCTGATTCCGGGCGATGTCACGCCGTCGTCGAAACCCCGCTCGGCAACCGAAGCTGCGGTGCTGGAGTCCCTGGTTGCGGGAGAGCAGTACTCCGCCGCCGAAGTTGCCTCGCGCGTGGGCGTTTCCCGGGCCACCGCCCAGCGGTACCTGTCCTCCCTGGCCGACGACGGCGCGGTGGACATCCAGCTCCGCTACGGGACCACCGGCAGGCCGGAACACAGGTACGGCCTGCCGGCACGGTAGGACAGCGTGGAACAGGAAGAGCGTTAATCAGCTTTCTGGGCGACCAGTTCGATCTCGACGAGCATCTTCGGATCCAGGAACGGCAGGACGTGGACCAGGGAGAGGGTGGGGCGGATCTCCCCGAACACCTCGCCGTGGGCCCGGCCGGCTTCTTCCCATTTGCTGATGTCCGTCAGGTACAGCTTGGACTGCACCACGTCCCCGTAGGCGAAGCCGGCGTCGGCCAGCACCTTGCCGAGTTTCTGCAGGATGTACTGGGTCTGGGTGTAGAAGTCGTCCCCGACAATTCCGTCGTCCCCGCTTGCCGCGGTGGCGGAGATGTAGAGGGTGTTGTCCACCTGGACGGCGCGGGAATATCCGAGGGTCTGTTCCCAGACGGATCCGCTGCCGAAGGTTTTGCGCATGGGTGGCCTTTCAAAGCTGGAATGGGTCGCCACCACTGTAGGGCTGCTACAGGTTGCGCCGGTAAACCAGCAGTTTTATGTCGGTTCCGGGGACGAACCAGTCCCGTTCGGGCACGCGCTCGAAGCCGGTCTTGCGGTACAGGCCGTGCGCGCTTTCCCAGGCTTTGCCCGTGGTGAGGGACACGCCACGGATGCCCGGAAGGGTCTTGGCGTGGTCCAGGATGGCTTCCACCATGGCCTTGCCGGCGCCGCTGCGCTGGACGGCGGGGTCCACCACCAGCATGCGGAATTCCAG
Organism: Arthrobacter sp. Soil764; assembly: GCF_001428075.1. Lineage (GTDB taxonomy): Bacteria > Actinomycetota > Actinomycetes > Actinomycetales > Micrococcaceae > Arthrobacter. Next base: position 193,189 of record NZ_LMSI01000025.1, read on the forward strand.
CTCGTCCTGCAGCGCAATGTCCGCGTAGGGTTCGCCCGCCAGCGCCAGGGTGACGGAGCCGATGACGGTTCCTTCCCGTTCAGCCACCCAGATGGTGGCCTGCCGGGCACGATCCGCAACGTCCATGATCTTGACCATGTAGGGATGGTCGGGGTCGTCGAAATAGCCTGCCGACAGGTACGAGTCGCCGGTGATGCGGGCCACGGCGGGGAAATCGGCTTCGACGGCGGGACGGATGGTTAACAGCTGCTGCACCCATCAATGGTAGTGGCGGGGAGGTCCCTGGTCCGGCGGAAACGCGCTTTCCGTGATCGAACTATCAGTACGGGATGGTCCGATGCGTCGCCGGGGCTGTAGGGAACCGCGGGGGCCGGGAAGCAGGTTTTTACAGCGGAAACTTGCCGGACAGTTCCAGGCTGGCCGCGCACGTCCAGGCATCCAGGCGCTCATCATCGGTGGGGCCGCCGTCGAGGGGGCTGGTCAGGCGCGGTCTGCGCACCCAGCACCCGGCTTCCTCCGCGATGAGTGCCCCGGCCGAGAAATCGTGCTCGTTCAGGCCCCGCTCGCCGTAGGCGTCATGGGTTCCGTCCGCCACCATGCACAGGTCCAGGGCCGCGGAGCCAAGCCTACGGACGTCCGCGAACCCATCCATCAGGGTGGCGAAGGCCTCAGCCTGCTGGGAACGGATGCCTGGTTCGTAGCTGAACCCGGTGGCCAGGATCTGCCCCTTCCGGCCGGGGACGGGGCCCTCGAGCCTGGTGACCGTGCCGCGCTCCTCCAGCCAGGCACCCTGGCCGCGGGCAGCGTAGTAGATGCGGCCCAGCGCAGGAGCGTTGACGACGCCGGCCAGCCAGGTGCCGTCGGCATCTGCAACTGCCACGGAGGTGGCGTAGTAGACGATATTGCGGATGAAGTTGGTGGTGCCGTCCAGCGGGTCGATGGACCAACGGTAGCCGCTGGGGTGTGCGGGGCGGGTGCTGCCCTGTTCCTCCCCGGTGATGCTGTCTCCCGGGCGGGCAGCGGCGATGACGTCCCGCACCGCGTTTTCGGCGGCGACGTCAAAGGCAGTGACCCAGTCCCCGGCCGCCCCCTTGTTGCTGGCGTCCAGCGCGTTGCCGTCCCGGCCGGAAAGGACCCTGGCACCGGCAGCGGCTGCCTGTTTGGCGACCTCCAGCAGTTCCGAAGCGGACGTCATGCGTTCTCCTCCATTGTGTCTTCCCCTGCAAAAGCCGGGACGGTCGCCTCTTCGTTATCATCTGCGTCCGGTGCAGCCTCGCCGCCACCAGGTGCCGCGCCGTCTGCTGCCGACTCCGCCAGGGCTGCCGGTCCGCCGTCGAGCAATTGCCGGAACCCGTCCTCGTCCAGCACCGGAATCCCCAGCTGCTCTGCTTTATCCAGTTTGCTGCCGGCGCTTTCACCGGCCACCACGTAGCTGGTGTTTTTCGAGACGGAGCCGGCGGCCTTGCCGCCGCGGAGCAGGATGGCCTCCTTGGCCTCGTCGCGGCTGAAGTTGGGCAGGGAACCGGTGACCACTACGGTCAGCCCTTCGAGCGTGCGCGGCATGGACTCGTCGCGTTCGTCCTCCATGCGCACCCCGGCGGCTGACCAGCGGTCGATGATGTCAAGGTGCCAGTCTTCGGCGAACCATTCCTTCAATGCCGCAGCGATGGTGGGGCCCACCCCGTCCACGTGGGCCAGTTCCTCCTCCGACGCTGCCCGGATGCGGTCCATGGAGCCGAATGCCTGCGCCAGGGCCCGTGACGCCCGCGGGCCCACGTGCCGGATGGACAGGGCAACCAGCACCCGCCACAGCGGCTGGGCCTTGGCTTTTTCGAGTTCCTTGAACAGTTTCTGCGTGGTGGCCGTGGGCTTGGACGGCGACTTGGCCGTGCCCTTGCTGAAGAAGTAGGGAACCAGCTCGTACTCGCCGGTGGGAACGCCCTTGGTTTTCTTCTCCCGCCGGATCCTGACGCCGGCCAGGTCCTCGGGCGTGAGATCGAACAGCCCGGCTTCGGAGGTCAGCGGAGGGACTTCGGGTTCGGCCGGCTGGGTCAGCGCAATGGCCGCCTCCCAGCCCAGGGCCTCGATATCAAAAGCGCCCCGGCCTGCAACGTGGAAGACCCGCTCGCGCAGCTGGGACGGGCAGGACCTGGCATTGGGGCAGCGGACGTCCACGTCCCCCTCCTTGGCCGGTGCCAGCGGTGTTCCACAGGAGGGGCATTCGGTGGGCATGACGAAGTCCCGCACCGGCGGGTCCTGCTGGTCCCGGAGGGAGAGGACGGGACCCACGATCTCGGGAATGACGTCTCCCGCTTTCCGCAGGATCACGATGTCACCGATCTTGACGCCCTTGGCCTTGACCACATCCTGGTTGTGCAGGGTGGCCATCTCCACCGTGGAGCCGGCGACCTTGACCGGCTCCATGACGCCGAAGGGGGTGACGCGGCCGGTGCGGCCAACATTGACCTGGATGTCGAGGAGCTTGGTGTGGACTTCCTCCGGCGGGTACTTGTAGGCCACGGCCCAGCGGGGAACGCGGGTGGTGTTGCCCAGGGCGCGCTGGGTGGCGAAGCTGTCCACCTTGATCACGATGCCGTCGATTTCGTGAAGCAGCTTGTGCCGCTGGTCCCCGTACCGTTTGATGAAGCCCAGGACGTCCTCCCGGGTCTCCAGCACCTCGAAGTAGGGGCTGACCGGCAGGCCCCACTCCTTGAGGAGCCCGTACGTTTCCGACTGGCTGCCGGCCGCAAGGCCTTCGCGGGCGCCGATGCCGTGGACGAACATCTTCAGGGGCCGCTTGGCCGTCTCTGCGGGATCCTTCTGCCGCAGGGAGCCGGCGGCAGCGTTGCGGGGATTGGCCAGCGGTGCCTTGCCGGCCTCGATCAGGGCCTCATTGAACTCAGCGAACGCCTTGGACGGGATGAAGACCTCGCCGCGCACCTCCATCTCGGCGGGGAAACCGCTGCCGCGCAGTTCCTGCGGTATTTCCTTGATGGTGAGCAGGTTGTGGGTGATGTCCTCGCCGGTGGTGCCGTCGCCGCGGGTGGCAGCCCGCACCAGCTTGCCGTCGCGGTACAGGAGGTTGACTGCCAGGCCGTCGATCTTGAGTTCAGTGAGCCAGGCTGCCTTGGCGCTCCCGTCCCCGATCTTTTCGATGCTGGCCTCGGCCCGGTTGAGCCAGGCTTCGAGCTCCTCCAGCGAGAAGACGTCTTCCAGGCTGTACATCCGCTGCAGGTGTTCCACGGGCGCGAACGCTGCGGAGACCTCGCCGCCCACTTCCTGGGTTGGCGAGTCGTTGGACACCAGTTCCGGGTGCAGCGCCTCGACCTCCTCGAGGCGGCGGAAAAGGGTGTCGAACTCGGCGTCCGAAACAAGGGGGGAATCCTCCTGGTAATACGCGAACCGGTACTTCCGCACTAGGTCGGCGAGGTTTTGGTATTCCTCGCGGATGGCTTCGGTGGGGACGGCCTGGGGCTCGTGGGGTGCCGCGGTCCGGGTGGCGGTCTGTTCTGCGGGTCCTGGTCCTGTGCTCACAGACCTATCTTGCCTTACACCTCTGACAGTCGCCCGGCACGGCGGCCAAACGGCTCTCAGTGCGCGCGGAACCGGTTCCTGTTTCGATTCCACCATGCGAAGGCACCGGCAGACGCCCCCACCAGCAGCGTGCCAAGGGCTATGGGCAGGGGCGCTGGTCCGCCGGGACCCTGGCCATGGGCGGGAGCGGCAGCAGCCAGCTGGGCGGGTCCGGCAGCCCGGGTGACGGGGCTGTTCCAGTCCACACCACTGGAGGGTCCGGTAGGCGGGCGGTAACCGGCAGCGGCTGAGGGGTTTTCGGTGGCGGGTTCCGCCGGGACGGCCGCTGCCGTGGCGGGTGGAGCGGCCGGGGCAGGAGCGCCTGTCCTGGGCGGCTGGGGCTGGGCAGGTTGGACGGGCCGCTGGGTGGAAGGCGCCGGCTGGGCCGTCGGCTGGACGGGCGCGCCGCCCTGCCCCGGTGGTTCGTCAGGCTTGCCCGGCCGCCCGTTCGATGTCTTGTCCGGTGAGGGTTCCGGGCCGGGTGCGGCAGTGGTGGCAGCGGGCGAGGGCTCGGGAGAATCAGCCAACGCCGGCGCAGTAGCGGACATTCCTATGGTGAGCGCCAGGAACGCCGCGGAGGCGGTGGCGGGCACAGCACGGATGAGCGGGGTGGAGGGGGTCACGGTTACCTTTCGACGCCCACGGATCCCCCCGTCCGCGGCCTTCTGGTTCCGCAGCAGTCTTCTACACTCAGCCGGACGGCCGCAAATCCGACACAGGAGCGGCCGTCCGGTTTCGGCGTGTTCAGTCCCGGTTTTCCGGCGGCAGCGCCACCTGGATTTTCCTGGCTTTGCCCCGTCCCACCACGTAACCGCGGCCCGGAATGAAGTCCGGGCTGACCCTGCCGAGCGAGGTGTTGAGAAGGCTGTCACCTTCGATGTCCCCGGGGTTGAGAAGCAGGCCGCGGCGGCCGGATTTGAAGGGCTGGGCAAGCTGCCAGGCGGAGGACCAGGTGGAGGACTCGGACTCGCCGATGACCCATTGGTCTGCCTTAAGGGACGCGGTGACCAGCTGCGCCATCCCGGACTCGGCAATGGTGTCGGTGAACTCTGTGAGGCCCTCGATGAAGAAGGCCACGGCTCCCGGGTTTCCGGTGGAGTGCTCCACCAGGTCCTCCACCACCTCGGCGAGGTCGTCCGGGCCCACCAGGGCCCGGTTCCAGATGGGGAGGGATGCGACGGCGGACCGGCGGGACCCGAGGTAGACCAGCTCGGTGGCGGGGTTGGAGCGGCGCAGCGCGTAGGCAAGGGTGACCAGGGCAACGGTGCGCCCGGCACCCGGCGGGCCGGCCAGCAGGAGCGCGCCGCGGGCCATGATTTCGGCCGGCTGCAGGGACTCGTCGTCCACGCCGATGACAGGGACGTCCGGGCTGCCGGCGGGCAGGACATCCAGGTCCACCTGCTCGGGGAGCCGCTCGATGCCCGGCGCGGTTTCCAGGCCCTGCCGAAGCATGGCTTCGCTGAGCTTGTGGACCTCACGTGCCTGCAGGGCCAGGTTCGAGTTCCCGCCCAGGACGGCCAGCTGGACTTCAAGCCCGTCCAGCAGGCCGCGGCCCGGGGGCGAGGTGGCGGTGAGGACGTCCCGGGGCACGTCCATGGAAATGTAGTCGTCCTCCGAGGAGAGGCGCAGGACAAGCCGGCGCTGGATGGAGGCGAGCAACGAGGCGGGAACGGCGTTGGGCCGGTCCCCCGTCACCACCAGGTGGATGCCCAGGGTCCGGCCGTCCGTGGCCAGCTGCAGGAAAATGTCCCAGAGCCCCGAAAGCTTGCTGTGCTCATACGCCTCACGGAAGGCGGACATGCCGTCCACCAGCACGAAGATCCGCTTCTCATCCGGCCGGTTGGCCAGCTTCCGGTACTCCACAATGGTGGAGGCGCGCACCTCGGCGAACTGCGCGGAACGCAGCTCGGCGATGTCCCGGAGGAGCCGCAGCAGCCGTCCCACCCGTTCGACGTCGTCGCCGTTGATGATCTCCCCCACGTGCGGAAGTTCCTCCAGCATCCGCAGCCCGGCAGAACCGCAGTCGATGCCATAGACGTGGACCGGGCCGCCGCGCGGTGTGACGGCCGCGGCAATCGCAATGCCGCGCAGGGCTGCGGACTTGCCGGAACCGCCTGTGCCGTAAATGGCCATGTTGCCGTCCCGGTCCGGTTCATAAAACACGGTGGGCTGGTCCTGGTGCACGGGGTCGTCCGCCACGCCCAGCAGCAGCTGTTCGTCCGTCCGGGGATTGGGCAGCTTGGAGAAGTCATAGGTCTTGGCCAGTTCGTCCAGCCATGGCTTCCGCGGCGGCCGCAGGGCCAGTGTGTCCGCGGCGTGCACGATGGTGGAGGTCATCCTGGCGATGTCGTTGGGGCCGGCCGGTTCCGGGGCCGCAGGCTTCTCGAGTGCCGGCGCTTCCCAGCTGGGGCCGGAGCCAAAGGCCATCTCCACGATGTCGATCTGGGGACGTTGCGGCTTATCCGTGGTCCAGCCGCCGGCATAGCCCGTCTGGAAGCCCTGGATCCGGCCAGGGCCGGTCTTGGCAGCACCGCGGCCCGGAATGGCGGGATCGAAGTAGGCCGCATCCGGAACACCCAGGATGTCGGTGGCGTCGTCCTCGTCAGCCATCCGCAGCGCCACGCGGAGGTTGGTGTTGGCACGCAGGCTGTCCTTGATGACGCCGGCGGGCCGCTGGGTGGCCAGGATGAGGTGCAGGCCCAGGGAGCGGCCACGGGCGGCCACGTCCACCACGCCGTCCACGAACTCGGGCACGTCGCTGGCCAGGGCGGCGAACTCGTCCACGATGATCACGAGGTACGGCGGGGCTTCCGGGTCCGCCTCCCGCTGCAGGGCCAGCAGGTCCTTGGCCTTCTTCCGGTTCAGCAGCTGCTCGCGGTAGTGCAGTTCGGCGCGAAGGGAGGTGAGGGCGCGGCGCACCAGGTGCGGCGAAAGGTCCGTGACCAGGCCCACGGTGTGCGGCAGGTTGATGCAGTCGGCGAATGCAGCCCCGCCCTTGTAGTCCACGAAGAGGAAGCTGACACGGTCCGGGCTGTAGGCCGCAGCCATGCCCATCACCCAGGACTGCAGGAACTCGGACTTACCGGCGCCGGTGGTGCCGCCCACCAGGGCGTGCGGCCCTTCGTTCTTCAGGTCCAGGTACAGCGGCTCGATGCCCTTGGACCCCACCAAGGCCCTGAGGGTGCCGTTGTCCTTGCGGTTGGCCACGGCGGTGGCGTGCAGCGAATTGTTCTCCGTCCAGCGCTCCACCACTGCCTGCGGATTGTCCAGGAAGTCCTTGCCGATCAGGGTCACGTAGGACACCGCGCGCGGCAGGTCGGAATCGTCGTTGACGGGCTTGCCCACATCCACCACGGGTGCCAGCATCCGGGCCAGCTGGGCGGCGAGCTCCGCGTCCACGCTCTCACAGCTGACCGGGTAGGTGTGGCGGCCCAGCCGGACCTGGCCGGTGGTGGCGCCGTGGTCGCCGTCCACCACCATGAAATCGCGGCAGGCGGCCGGGAGGGACTGGACGTCGGTAGCCACCCACAGGATGTGCACGCCCGAGTCAGGGCCGCGTTCGGCCAGCCGGGTCAGGCGGCCGCGGTCCACGGGGGCGTCATCTTCCACGATGACCAGCACGGACGGCAGCACGGGCTCTTCGAGCTCGTGCTTTACGGGGTCGATGCCGGGGCGCAGCTCAGGGCCTGAGCGCTTGGCCGCTGCCTCCCGGGCCTCGACCAGGTCCTCGAGGCGGGCCAGCAGGGAAGAGCCGCCGGCGGAACCGGCGGCCAGGTGGTCCCCGCCCAGCGGGCTGTGGCCCGAGCCAACGTGCGGCAGCCACTGCAGCCAGTTCCAGCGTTCCCGGGACCGGGCGGACGTGATGGCGGTGAGGACCACTTCGGCCGGGGAATGCAGTCCCACCAGCTGCAGCACCATGGCACGGGCTACGTCGTCCACCAGTCCGCGGGTACCGGCAATCCCCAAAGCACCGGAGGTCCGGAGCTGGGAAACAACAGGGACACCTTCGATCTCGCTGAACTGTTTGATGCAGTCCTGGATTTCGCGGCTGTACTGGACTTCCGTGTCGTTGTTGGAGGGCTCTTCCAGCGGGATGCGCGACGGCGCGGTCCCCAGACCGAACCGCAGGCCCAGGAATGTGGAGTGCTCCGGCCGGTGCGTCCACAGCAGCGGTCCCAGCTTGTAGATGGCGTCCACCGTGTCGCTGACGGACGGCGCTTCCTGCAGCCGCACCGCACGTTCCACCTGCTGCAGCCCCGTGAGGTCCTGCCGGAATGCGGCCATGGCGGCGCGGAACTGCTTGAGTTGTTCCTTCTGCTGCTTCCGGGTCCGCATCTTCTGGTCCACGTAATGGCCCACGATGAACAGTGGCATCATCAGCATGAACACCATGGACAGCACGTTCTGCGTGACGGCGAAAATGACGGCACCCATCATCAGCGGCGCCACCAGCATGATGTAGGGGAAGGGATGGTCCTCGGGGCGCTTGGGCCCGGCAGGCAGGACCCGCTTGGGGACCTCGAAGCGGGGCACCACCCGCGGGGAGCGGTTGAAGTCCACCAGGGGCGACGTCGGCGCTGCCGCATGGTTGTGCCCCAGCGGCACCACGGTGACGGTCGTGTCGCCCAGGGTCACCGTGTCGGAGGAGTTCAGTGTGGCACGGGTGACGGGCAGGCCGTCCATCAGGAGGCCGTTGGCGGAGTTGGTGTCCACGATCTCGACGGCGTCGCCCACCGTGATCCGGGCGTGCCGTTTGGAGGTGAGCGGGTCCGTGAGGCGGATGTCCACGTCCCGGTCCCGGCCGATGTAGCTGGTGCCGGTGGGCAGCGAAAATTCGCGTCCGACGTCGGGTCCGGACAGCACGCGCAGGGTGGCGGCAGCCGGTCCCCTGCCGGCACCGGCTTCGTGGAACTGTGCACTGACCTGGGCCAGCGATACCACCGAGCCGGGGCGCAGGCCGGATTCGAGGAGGTTGTCCTCCCGGGTCAGGATGTTCCCGCTGATCCCGGCACCCACGAAGGCTTCGTCGATCCGCAGGGAAAGGTTGTCCGGGGCGGGGGTCCCTTTGCGGTCGGGGTCCGCCGCCCACAACACGGTGGCGATGTCGGCCACGGTGGCCATGCCGTCCACCGTGACGGCCAGGTCCTTGGCGTCGGCGGGTTCGCGGCGGAGTGTCAGCCGGATCCTCATCCTTCGTCCACGCCCCTCATCTTCTCCAGGAGGTACAGGTCATCGGGCGTCACCAGGTGGGTGGTGACGGCGTGCTCCACCAGGCGTGCCCGGCGGTTGGTGGCGAGCTTGCCGCCCCCGCCGCGCAGTCCCACCACGCCCACCCGGTCCAGCTTGTCGCAGACGTTGTCCAGCTTGCGGTTGAACCGGGTCAGTGCCCAGCCCAGGGTCTTGGCGGCCGCCGCGGAGGACGGGATGGTGCTGAAGCCGGTGCCTTCGCGCCGGAGCACGGGCTCGGCGAGCGCCACGATCAGCGCCTTCTGGGCGTCCGTGAAGACCACGGGGCCGATGGTGGTGTCCCCGCTGGACACGCCTTCCCGGGTTTCCTGCCGGAAGGACGGCGTCTTCAGGTGGACGGCGAACTCGTAGGTGGTGGGCCCGGCCGTGAAGATGATGTTGGTGTGGCTGAAGACCAGCGGAATCCGGGCGCCGGGTGACAGCCAGGCCTGCATGCCGCCGGAGGCGTCGGCGACGGTGGCGGACAGCATGCTGCCCACGTTGCTGAGCCACCAGATGCCGTCGTAGCGGGCCACCTGCAGGAACTGCCGGTGCAGGTACGGGTTGTCGTCCACCTCCAGGTCGCCTTCACGGCCGATGTTGAAGATGTCCTCATCCGATGGCTCATACCATTCGCCACAGAAATCGATTGCTAGATCCCCCATGATCTGTGCCTCCTCAAGGCAGAACTGTTGCGGTAGTCGAAGTGCTGGTCATGCCGCGGAAACGGCGGCTGGCTGTGCAGCGGATTCATTGGCCGGCGCACGCGATGGACCCGGACCCCAGCGGTGAGAATGCGCCGTCGGTCCGCACGATCATCACCTGGATGCAGGTCTGCCCTGTCGGGTTGGGACGGACCCGGACTGGCGGCTGTGCGATGGCCTGGAATCCCCCCTCGCCGCCGCCGATGGTGTACACCTTCCACTTGTAGGTGTCCCCGTCCTTGGGCTGCGGGTTGGTCCACGTGAAGCTGGCTTCCCCGTCGCCGCCGATAGCGCCTTTGAGGCTTTCGACGTCAGGCACGGTGCCGTTATCCAATGCGTCGACCGGAGGTTTGCTGGCCTGCTGCGTTTCCACAACCTTGGGCGTGCCGGTGGCCGTGTTCGACACCACGATGCCCACCACTGCCGCCAGCGCCAGGAGGGTGCCGCCGGCGAGCGCGAGCCACAGGTTGCGCTTGCTGTGGTCCGCTTCCGGTATTTCGCCGGGCTCGTCCACCTGCACGGCCCGCTGCACTGTTGCGTCTGCAGTGTAGGCGGTGTCCTGCGCAGCTCCCGCCGTGCCCGTTACCGGCGCACCGTAGTTGGTCGTCCCGGTGCTGCCGCGCAGGACGGTGGACTGGGCCCACTCCCCCGGCCCGGCGCCGTCGTCCGCGCCTGTAAGAGGCGCGGCTGCCCCTGCCGACGCCGTTCCGGTGGCTGCAGCCCAGGTGGTGCGGGCCGGAATGGAGGGCACCGCCGGGGCAGGCTTGCCTTGGCCGGGCGGCACGGGGGCAAAGTGCGACGGCGGGACGGCGCCTCCCCCGCGGCCCGTTGCGTCTGTCCCGGCGCCGCCGGGGTTGGGGCGCGTACGGGCCGGGAACGTGGGCGCGCTGCCGGTCCGCTCCGGGTCGATGGCGGCAATGCTGCGGACGCGCGTCTCCTCGGTCCCGTCGTCCGGGTGGCTCTCCTCCTGCTGGGGTTCCTCCAGGACCTCGAAGGGCGTGACGGAAAGGTTGAGCTCGGCCTGGATGCGCTGCAGGGCAAGAGCGAAGGCGTGCGCCGAGGAGTACCGGGACCGGGGCGATTTGGCCATGGCCGTGGCCAGGGCAAGTTCCAGTGATTCCGGCACATCGGCACGGCCCAGCTTTGGCAGCGCCATGTTGCTGATCCGGTTGATCAGTTCACGCTGCGAGTTGTCCGCCCCGGGCATCACGAAGGGTGAGCGTCCGGCCAGGAGGGTGTACAGCGTGGCACCGAGGGCCCACACGTCCACCATGACGCCGTCAACGCTGCCGTCCCGGAACTGCTCCGGCGGGGACCAGGGAATGGACATGCCCGAATCGTCGTCTGAGTCCCCGGCCAGGGTGCCGGAAATACCGAAGTCGGTGAGGGCAGGACGGTTGTAGTCCGTCACCAGGATGTTGGCTGGCTTGATGTCGCGGTGGGCGATGCCGGCCCGGTGGGCGGTTTCGACGGCGGAGGCCACCTGGATGCCGACAGCGAGGACCTCGTCCACGCTGAAACGCTGGCGCCGGTACCGCACGTCAAGGCTGGGCCGGGAGCAGTACTCCATGGCCAGGTAGGAATGCCCGTCGTCCGTTACTTCCGCTTCGAAAATGGTGACGATGTACGGGTGTGACGACAGCTGGGCCATGAGGTTGGCTTCGGACTCGAAACGCCGCCGCGCGCCCTCGGTCTTCAGGTCGGAGAGCAGCACCTTGACGGCGACCTTACGGCGCGGCCGGTCCTGTTCATACAGGTAGACGTCGGAAAACCCGCCGGACCCCAGCAGGCTGATATAGCTGAACCCCGGAATGCGGGGCGGCGGCGCAACAGGCCGTTTGGAACTCAAGGAATCTCCTCAAAACGCAATGAGATGTTGTCGCCCAGTTCGGCGATGTCGCCGTCGAGCAGGATGGCCATCTCGTTCTGGGCCAGGCGCCGTGGCGGCTGCCCTTCCCGGACCAGAACCGTGCCGTTGGTGGCCTTTAGGTCGCAGAGCATCACGTGCCAGCCCTCCAGCCGGACCTCCAGGTGGGACCTGGAAATGTCCCCCCCGGGGCTTGCCACCTGGACCAGCCGCGGCATGACGCCGCCCTGGACCCGGGACACGGACGGCTGCCGGCCGATCACCATGGACTGATCGAGGTCCAGGAGTTCGCCGGTGGACAGGCGCATCCGCCCCAGCCGGGGACGGGCCACCTGCACGGCATCAGGCAGCAGGGCACCCCCGCAGGCGCTGCAGTGGGCACGTGTGGGCGGATTGGCGTGGCCCTGCGAGCAGACGCGGGCCAGCACCAGCGGCCCGCCGGCGGGGTCCTGCTGAACGGACGGCAATTTCGTTGCCTGGCCGGGTGCCCTTCCCGGGAGGCTGCTCTTCATGACCGTCTGGCCATCGTGGTCGGGGTCGAAGGCGGCGTCGAACCCGTCATCGGCTTCCTGGTGGGCGCTGTGTTCCTTGCCCGCGCCGGATCCGGGCGCGGGAACGGATCCTGATGCCGGCATGGATCCGGGCGCTGGGCCGGCGGGGCCAAGGCCGGGTGCAGCAGGCACCGGCGTGGATGGAGCCGGAACGTGACCTGCGGGCGGCGCGGCCGGTGTGGCTGCGGTTGGCGGCGGAGCGGGTGCCGGGGCGGCCGGTGCCGGAACCGCTCCCCCGATGCGCCACGGCACTGAATCGATGAGGCCTCCGGCGGAGGCAGGGCGGGGCAGCACGGCAGGCCCGTCATTCGGGCCGGCGTCAGGTCCGGAACCGGGACCGGGTCCGGGCTCGGCGCCGTCTTCTGCGTCTGTGCCGGTCCCGGAACCGGCCGGCGGAACTTCGGGGGCCGGTTCCCCTGCCGCGCCGAGGGCGGGCAGCGGTTCGGCCGCGGGCAGTGCCGGTTGCTGCCGGGAAATGTGGCCCGCGTCGGCGTCGGCGTCCTCACGCACGGCGGCGTCTTCGATATGCCGCATCACTGTTCGGTCCCAAAGGTGGTCGTAGGACGTCGTCATCTCCCCTGCGGGCCCGGCGCCGGCTGCGTCGGAGCCGCCGCCCGCAGCAGCTGCAGCCGATGCGTTGAGGAGTTCGGGCTCCGCGTCAGCTTCCCCGGCCGACTCCCCGTCGGCACTGACATCCCCGTTGTCCCCGTCCGGATGGTTCTCCCCGTCGACGCCAATCATGCCGTCCGGGGCAATCGTGGCGTCCGGGTCCAGCCCGCCCGCGGCCGGGAGATCCACAGCGGCGCCGGCCGGGTGTTCGTCGGCCGGGTCCTCATCGATGACTCCCAGCACCGTTTCGGCCGAGGCTCCATCTTCGGGAAGGAGGGTGGTTTCGGGAAGGAGGGTGGCTTGCGGCACGTCCTCCTTTTCGGGCAGGACGGCAGGGCGCACTGGGTCAGCGGCGGGAACATCAGCAGCCAGGACATCAGCCGCTGGGCCGGCCGCGGAAGTTTCCATAGGTGCTGCGGCATCCGCAGCGGCCGGGCCACCCACGGCAGCGGGGCCGGACGCTGCGGCCATGGTCAGGGACTGCAGCAACACCACGCCCTCAGCGAGCGGCAGTTCGGGTTGCTCCGCAGCGTGCGGGGAACTGCCGGCGCCACCGTCCGCGATCCTCACCCGGCACGTCCCGGCCAGCACGAATCTGCGTTCGTTCCAGGTGGTCACATCCCGGCCGTCAAGATCGATGGTTCCGGCGGGCTGCTCGACGGTGAGGTCGATGTCGCCGCGCAGGAAGACCCGCAGGGACCCGTTGAAGTCCAGGATGCCGAAGGACGGGATGCGGGTGAGGGATCCGCCGGAAGTGCTGGTGACGGCTGCGAGGACCTCGTGCGGCTCGGGCCGGTCTGCGAGGAGTTCCCACAGCGCACCTGCGAGTTCGGCGGGGCACCCGGGGCCCAGGAGGACCGCGGTCCGGGACCTGACAACGCCCAACCAGGTGCCCGGGATGTAGCTAGCGTCCGTCATTGCCCTGCTCCCCGTGCTGGACTGGAGCGTGCTGGTCGGCCGTCTCCTCAACCGGTGCGGGCAGGGGCTGCGTCACGGCTGCGGATGCCTGCGGACGCGGCAGGGTCACTTCGTCTCCGTCAGCGGAGGTGAGGCGGGGCGCTGTGGTGCCCGCGCCGTCGTCGTTCGCAACGTTCCTCGCGTCCACCACGATGGCCGTGACATTGTCCCGCCCGCCCTTGCGCAGCGCAGCCTGGATCAGGGCGTCCACAGCCTCCTGCGGATCCGCCACGGTGCCGAGGATCCCCAGGATTTCCTCGTCCGGGAGTTCCCCAGTGAGTCCGTCGGAGCAGACCAGGACGCGGTCGCCTTCCTCCACGGGGAGAAGCCAGTAGTCCGCCTCCGTCTCGTCCCCTGTGCCCAAGGCCCGGGTGACCACGTGCCGGCGCGGATGGACCGTTGCCTCCTGGGCGGTGATTTCGCCCGCGTCCACAAGTTCCTGGACCTCCGAGTGGTCAACGCTGATTTGTTCGAACCGCCCCTGGCTGAGCCGGTAGGTGCGGGAATCGCCGATGTTCAGGACCAGCCAGTACGGCATGCCCATCTGTTCCACCACCACCGCACCGGTGAGGGTGGTGCCGGCGCGGGCTCCGGTGGCCTCACGGATCGAATTGTCTGCACGGGCCACGTACTGCTGGAGGACGGCAGCGGTGATGCTCCGTTCCCCCGTGCTGACCTGGGGCATTTCGGCGAGCGCCCGCACGCAAAGGCCGCTGGCGATTTCGCCGGCTTCGTGGCCGCCCATGCCGTCGGCTACGGCGAAGACGGGGTCCGCCGCGATGTACGAATCTTCGTTCAGCTCCCGGCGGAGTCCCCTGTCCGTCCCGTAGCCATAGCTGAGGCTGGGTCGCGGCCCCGGCTGGATGGTGGAGGAAACACTGGCGGGGTGCTGGTTCATGCCTGTCCTAGGTAAAAGGTACGGTCTCCAAAATGCACGCTGGATCCCGGGGTAACAAATGTGGGGACGCCCGGCACTAGTGGGGTGCGCAGGCCGTCCGGGGTGGTGACGGCGCTTCCGTTGGTTGACTGCCGGTCCGTCACCCAAATACCTGCGCCGTCGGTGAGCAGGTGCAGGTGGGTCTTGGAGATGGAACGCCCGGGATCATCAACGGCCAGCAGCTGTGCGTGCTGTTCCCCGGCCTGCCCCACCGGGTTGCGGCCCACCAGGACGCTGCGGTCCAGCTGGAAGTCGCGGCCGTCGTCCAGGCGGATACGGAGGACGGCCACGGGGCCTGGGCCGCTTATTCCGGGCCGCACCTGCGTGCGTTCGACGTCGTCATCCAAGTGCTGCGGAGGAACCCGGTGGCCGGCGGAACCTGTCGGTGCAAAAACCTGCGGGAAAGCGGGCATCATCCCCTGGGCGGCAGCCTGCGCGGGTGCCGGCGGCGAAAAGGAGGCCGGCCCGGTGTAGGGCATGGTCTGCGACGGCATGGTGGCCGACGGCGAAGGTGCGGGGGGTGCCGCAGGCTGGGGTGCGGGGGGTGCCGCAGGCTGGGGTGCGGGGGGTGCCGCAGGCTGGGGCATCTGGGCTGCAGCAGATTGTGGCGCCGGGTTTTGCGGCGGCGGGGCCTGGTACACACGCGCCTGGGCCCCGGTGGCCCCGGCCACCGGGGACAGCACCTGCTGCACGGGCGGAAGGTCCAGCGGCGCGAAGCTGTAGGGGCCCTGGATGCCGCCGGTGGTGATGGGGTCGCGGCCGGCCTTGACGTCGAATGCCAGGGTCTTGGCGGCGGCGTCATTCCAGCCGCGCAGCCCGCCGTTCTTGTCCCAGCGGCTGGAAACGACCACCAGCACCGCCCAGACGGCACCCACCAGGAGCAGCGGACCAAGGATGAACACGGCGGCGTCGAACCACTTGAAGACCATCACCAGCACCGCGGCCAGCACGGCCAGCAGGATGCCGGCCCCGGTGATGAGGCCACGCAGGAACACGGCACCGGCGCCGGGAGCATAACCGTCCTGGTCCGCGCTGCGGATCCCCATGAGCAGGTTGCCGGGCGTCTTGCCGGTGCGGGCCTCCAGGCCGAGCACCACGAACAGGTAGGCCAGGGTCAGGCCAAGGCCGATGCCGCCAAAAAGGACCAGCGAGGAGGTGTCGTAGACAATGAAGCCGCCGCTCCTGGTCCGGGTGATCCCGGCAAATCCGATGGCAAACGCCACCACCAGCACCGCCACCCCCGGCAGCCAGTCAATGACCGCAGCGCCAAGCCGCTTGCCCGCCGCAGCCGGAACAAGCTGAAGGTTCACTGCCATTCCCGTTCCTCCCCCTGGAGCGGCCTCCACCCGTGTGGAACCGCCGGTCCTGCCCGGCGCGGTCCCCGTGGGCAAGGTGCCCGCCTGCGCGGTGCCCGTATATGCGGTGCCCGTCGGCTGACTTGCCGGGGGCATTTCTACTATCGGGATAGTACCGGGATTCCCGGGCGCGTGCGCGGGGCGCGCTTCCCCCGCGGCGCTCCTTCCGCGGTCCGCGGGCAGGCCCGGGCTGCGGGGACGGCGTGCCGCCCGGTTGGGCAGCGGCGCCCCGCAGGCGGGGCAAAAGGTGGCCCCCGCCCGGATGGGCTGGTGGCAGCGCGGGCAGTGTTCGTCGCCGGAAGTCACTGCCGACCGGATCCTTCCTGGCCGCGTCCTTCCCGGGCCGGCGGCGCGTCAGCACTTCCAGAGGCACGACGGCGGCGGGCGGCAACGAATGCGGAGACCGCAGGCAGTGCCAGCCGGCCCCCGCGAAGGCTGGGGGCCTTGCCGGAGTTCATGGCGGTCCGGGCGTCGGCAAGCAGCGAGCGCGGCGAGAACCGTGCCTGCTGCCGGCGCCAGAACCCCATGCCCGAGGTCATTTCCTTGAGCGACCCGTCAACGATGGTCCAATACTCGCGAACGTCCTCCTCGGTGGGCTCCCCCGCGCCAAAGATGGAGGCGTCCGCCCGGCGGGCCAGCAGGGTGGTGGTCCCTTGGGTTCCAGGGAACGCTTCGGCCAGGACGGCAGCGCTTTCGCGCCGCGTCGAGCGGGTGTCGACGGCGGCACCCAGGTCGGTCGCCAGGCTCACCACCTCGTTCCAGCCTCCGCCCACACGCTGGGCGGGGTGGCCGTCGCGGAAACGCGACTTCCGCCGTCGCGCCTTCAGCAGGGCAATCAGCAGCAGCGGCAGGGCAAGGACCAGCAACGGGATGGCGGCGATACCCAATGCACCCAAAAGGGCGCCCCAGAACAGCCATGGGTTGTTCTTCTTCTGGTCCGCGTCCAGAGCGTCCGGTGAAGAGTCCGGCGGCAGGTCCGCGGGCTCCTGCGGCGGGGGCGGCGGCTGCAGCACCTGGGGCTTGGGCTTGGACTTGTTCTCGGGGTCCGGGGGGATGGGGATGTTGTCCTTGGGCGGGGTGGGATCGAAGCTGACCCAGCCTACCCGCTCAAAGGCGACCTCCACCCAAGCGTGAACGTCCTTTCCGGTGATCTTCACCTCGCCGGCACCGTTCTCCGGGCTGGTGGGCTCCGGGTAGAACCCCATCACCACGCGGGAGGGGATGCCCAGGTGCCGGAGCATCAGGGACATGGCCACGGCGTACTGTTCATCGTCGCCGAGCATTTGCTTGGCGGTCAGCAGGTTGCGGATCCGGGCGGCGCCATGGCCTGAGACGCTGGGCAGCTGCCCCTCACTGACCAGGCCGTTGCTGAAGGCACCCGTCTTTTGAAAATGCGCCTCGATCTGGCGTACCCGGTCGATGGCGGTGGGAGCGTCGGCGGACAGGTCGTTGGCCTGGGAACCGATCACCGGCGGCACCTCCAGCGGGGCCGGCAGGGAGATTTTGGCGAAGTCGTACTGCGTCAGCTGCCCGTGTTCGAGCTTGGCCGGATCGGACACCTGCACGGTGTAGGCGTCGCCGCGGGACAGCCCGTTGGTGGTGACGGCGGTGTCCGTTCCCGTGTTGAAGTAAAGACCGGCAGCAGCGGCGGAACCTGACTGGTCAAAGCTGATGCCGGTGGTCTTCCGGCCGCCCGGGACAAAGTAGCCCTGGTAGTCCTCCACATTGATGCTGATCGAGTAGTCGTTGGTGGGCACTACTCCGGACGTGTCAGCGAGGGTGTTGATGGACTTGGCGTCGCCCACCTTGCTGAAGTTGCCGGAACCGTTGGGGTCCATGTTGTAGTTGGTGCCGTTGAAGGCGTCCAGGGCACCCAGGCGCACCCGGCCGTCGCGCGGGAGGCCCTTGACCACGAACAGGGTGTCGTCCTTCTTGTCCTTGACGTAGGTCCGGAAACTGGCCAGGGGCGTGATGTAGTCCTTGGGATCAAACGGCGGCACCACCACGTTGCGGAGGACTTTGCGGTCCTCGCCGGCGCTGACCAGGGGTGCGGCCACCGCGGTAATTCCCACGCTGGCGGCAATCACTCCCGCAGCCATGCCCAGCCGGCGGATCCTGGCGCGGCGGGCGGTGCCGTTGTCCGCCTGCGGATTGTTGACCGCCACCCTGCGTGCGCTGTTCCGCCGCAGGGTGTCCCGGCGGAAAGTTGCCCACGCAATGCCAAGGACCGTCAGGCCGATGCCACGTTCGAGGGTCAGGAATGCCGCGTTGGTGCTGAAGGCAATGCCCGTGACAAACAGGACCAGGACAGGGATGAGGGGCAGGTAGGGGCTCCTTGCCCGCCAGGTCAGGAGCGCTGCCACGAGTGCCGTAATCAATGAGCTCAGGAAGGGGACAATGAGCACGCCGCCGGCGGTTCCCACCGGCACGCCCACGGTGAGCATGTCCTTCCAGGCGAACACGACGCCCAGGAGCAGGGTGCGCAGCGAATCCAGGGAGGGGACAAATCCGGCAATGGCGGAGTCCGGCACGGCCAGCCAGGTCCCAAGCACCAGGTAGGCGGCCAGGGCCAGGGCGGTGGTGATCAGCAGGCCCAGGCGCAGATGGGCGTTGGCTGCGCCGATGGCCAGTCCCAGGATGATGCCGCCGAACCCGGACAGGAGATAGTAGGGGTCACCGCCGAAGCTCAGGCCGAAGCCGAGCAGGCCCAGGCCCAGCAGGACCACCAGGGCTCCGGCGTCGAGCATGAAATGCCAGGGCGGCTGGCCGGTGGTGAAGGCGGAGTCCGGGTTTGCGGCCTTGCGGCGGGTACGGGTTTGCGGGGACCGCGTTTGTGGGGGCTGGCCCGTTGCGGTGCTCATGCGGCGGCCTTTCTCAGCACGATGGCAAGGTCGGCAAGATCGCCGAGCGTCAGGACGGTGAGGTCTGCGATGTTGGCCCGGGTGGGCGCTGCACCGGCGTCCACCCGGACCGCCAGGCTGCGGACGCCGGGCGGGACGGAGGCGGCGGCGGAGCGGAGCTGGGTGGCCGTCACATTGCTGCCCACCACGAAGAACACCACGGAGGCGTTGGGCACGGTGTCGGCCAGTGTCCTGGCGAGGTCGACGGCGGTGCGGCGCATCGGAGTGCCCACGATCCGGGTCATGTCATCGAGCAGGTTGCGGCCGGTTTCGCAGCGGAGCGGGCCCTTCTGCGTGAGCACGTCGAGTTCGCGCTGTTCGCGGATGGCCTGCCGGCCGATGGAGGCAGCCACAGAGATGGCCATTTCGAATTCATTTTCGGAGGAGTACTCGTCGGTGTTGATGGACAGCGAAATGGCCAGGTGGGCGCGGCGGGTTTCCTCGAACTGCCGCACCATCAGTTTGTTGGTGCGGGCCGTGGTTTTCCAGTGGATGTGCCGGCGGTCATCGCCGGGTACGTAGTCGCGCAGGGCGTGGAAGGACACGTCGGCACTGGAGAGGTCGGTCGTGGGCATGCCCTCAAGGTCGCGGATGAAGCCTGCGGCAGAGCCTGCCAGGGCAACCGTGCGGGGGTGGACGAAGAGGTCCTCGGGTTCGGTCCAGAGGACCTGGCGCCGCAACAGGTGCAGGGGGTCGGCCCGGACGGAGCGGACCGGTCCCACCACGATCACGGCGCGCCGTGCGGTGGGGATGGTGAACAGGTCCTCATGGACCTGGCCGGGCTTCATCCGGGGAAGGTGGAAGACGGCCGTGGTGCTGCCCACCGGCAGTTCCAGCGCGGCCGGCAGCAGCGGGCGGGCCGAGGTGTTGGAGACGGCGATACTGCCGACGGCGCTGTCCCCCACCGCCACACGCGTCCGGGCGAGGTCCAGCAGCACGCCATAGGAGGACCGGCCGAGGATGAACGCGACGGCGATCACGAACATGGCGAACGCGGCGATGGACGCGGCCGTGGCTTCCTGCCAGCCGAATGCCTGGCCGGTGGTCCACAGCAGGATGGCGGCGGCCAGGACGGACCAGCCCAGGATGCTGACCACGGACAGCACCGGCCAGGCGTACTTCAGCCAGATCTCCCGGACTTTCCGCCAGGCGGGTGTCAGGGCCTGGAGGGCCGTGCTGCTGGCTTCGGACCAGACCGCTGCGGGGTGCAGGCGGGTGGGGCGGCCGTCCCGGTGGAAGGGCTGCTGGAGACGCTCCGCGAGCCGGGTCAGCCGGGTGCCGCTGGACGTGCCGTCGGACATAAGGGTTTGCCTTCGTTGTAGCGCTGGAATGACAGTGGCGGCAGCTGCAGCTTCAGGCTGCAGGCCGGGCGGCTCAGGCGTTGGTGCGCTGCTGCGGGGCGGCGACGTCGGCCAGGATCCTGGTCAGCACAGCCTCGGCGGTGGCACCGGAGAACTCGGCTTCGGGATCCATGACGAACCGGTGGGTCCACACCACGGGTGCCAGTTCCTTGATGTCATCCGGCAGCACGAAGTTCCGCCCCTGCGCGGCAGCCCAGACCTTCGCGGCACGGACCATGGCCAGGGCGCCGCGGACCGAGACGCCAAGCCGGGTCTCGGGTGCGCTGCGGGTTTCCTCGCAGAGCCGGGAGATGTACTCCAGCACCGCGGTGTCAACGTGCGCCGTGGCGGCGAGATCGGCCATGTCCGCCACCGCCTGGGTGGTGATCACGGCAGTGAGGTCCTTGGAGCGGTCCTTCAGGTTGTTGCCGCCCAGGAGCCGGACTGTGGAGGCGTGGTCCGGGTATCCGATGGAGGTCTTGATCAGGAAGCGGTCCAGCTGGGCCTCGGGCAGGCGGTAAGTGCCTGCCTGCTCGATCGGGTTCTGGGTGGCCATGACCATGAAGGGGCGGCCCGCGGAGTAGGTGACGCCGTCCACGGTGACGCGGGACTCCTCCATGACCTCCAGCAGCGCCGACTGGGTCTTCGGCGAGGCACGGTTGATTTCATCGGCCAGGACGATGTTGTTGAAGATTGGCCCCTTGTGGAACTCGAACTTCTGCGTCTTCTGGTCGTAGATGGTCACGCCGGTCACGTCCGAGGGAAGCAGGTCCGGGGTGAACTGGATGCGGTTGTTGGAGCCCTGCACAGTGGCAGCCAGGGCCCGGGCCAGGGAGGTTTTACCAGTACCGGGCGCGTCCTCGAACAGGACGTGTCCCTCGGCCAGCATGGCGGTGAAGGTCAGCCGGATGACGTGTTCCTTGCCCAGCACCGCCTGCCCCACATTGGCAACCAGCTTTTCGAATGTGCCGGCAAACCACTCGGCCTGCTCCATGGTCATGGTCATGACAGTTGCTTCCTTCTTCTGGGTCGAATTTCTGTGCGGGCCCGGACGGACTCCGCGTTGCGGTGCAGTGTTTCCTGCTAACGGTTTGGCATGCCGGCCGGCGGATTGCAGCCGACGTTTGACGTGTCACAGCGGAGCCAGTGGCCGGAGGCCATGCCGGAGCTCAGGTGGTACCAGATGCCGCTGGGGTTGTTGGACGTCTTGTACCAGACCTGGTACCGGTCGGCAGTGGACGGGGCACCGGCGTCGAGCCATATACCCTCGCCCGTGCACTGGGACGGATTGCCTGCAACATAGCTGTCGGTGCCCTTTCGCGGCTCCGTGCAACTGCGGACAGGGCTTGCCGTGACGTTCCACGACGTGGGTACCGGGGGCGGTGGCTCCGATCCGCTGCGGGACGTGTCGCTGCCAATCCGGCCGGGCTGGCCTGCGCTGACGGCCCGCACCTCCAGTTTGTGCGTCTCACTGTATCCAACAGTCTTGGAAAAGGTTCGCTGCTGGGTGTCCTGCCACGGACCGTTGTCCAGGCTGTACTGGTACCCGGTCACTGCCCGCCCGTTGCCGCTTGGCTGGTTCCACGTCCACGAAACTGTCTTGTCGCCAACTCCGCTGCTGTTGCTGCCGTTGACCGTTGGAGCGAACGCGAGGCCGTAGGGGTTGACGGCGTTGGAGGGTGTGCTTGCGTCGCCGGCGTTGGTGCTCCGGGACGATACAGCCCACACCACCACAGAGGTCTGCGTGCCGTTCGGCGCCGGGACGATGCCCCCGCCGGCGGGGATGGTTCCGCTGCCACCGCCGGAAGTCAGGCTGTATCGATAGGAGATTTCATCCCCCGTCGATCCATTGCGCTGCGCAGCTGTGAGCTGCGGGAACCGGACATCGATCTTGCCCCCGTTGCCACCTGTGTCGTAGAGCGTTGCGGTGGGGGTGCCCACCATTCCCGGCTTGCCGACCGCACGGACAGGAGCCGAACTGGCGCTGGTGCCGCTGGTCCCAGCCTTGTTCGTCGCTGAAACTGTGAAGGTGTAGTTTGTTTCCGAGTTGTCCACCGTCACGTTCTGCGAGGTGGCAGCAACCTGTTGACTGGAGACCACGGACCCGCCGCGAAGCGTGGTGAGGGTGTAGGACGAGATGGCATCACCGTTGTTGTTCGGTGCAGTCCACACCACCCTGAGCTGGCTCTGTGAACCAACCGGGGTTGCCTGGGCCACGCTGGGCGCGGCCGGAGTTGCGGGGACACCGGCCGGTACTTCTGCAGCCGAATAGGGGCTCCACTCGGACGGGTCCTTGGCGTCGTTGCGGGCCAGGACCCGGACCTTGTAGGAGACGCCGTTCTGCAGGCCCTTCCAGACGTAGCTGACGGACGTCAGTCCCTGGATTTGGGCGTTCTGGCCGGCGGGCGCCGGGGAGATCTCCAGGTCGTAGGACTTCACCGGGGAACCCTTGCTCGCCGGAGCGGCCCAATTAACTGCCAGTTGCTTGTCGCCGAACTTCAGCGACGGCGCCAGCGGCGTATCCGGCTTCACGTCCGGGCGGACATCGGCCGAAGCCGGCGACCGGTCCGAGTCACCGAACTCGTTGGTGGCCGTCACCTGGAAGTGGTAGGTGGTGTTGTTGGTCAAGCCGTTCAGTGTGCAGGTGTTGGCGGGGCAGTCCTGCCGGAATCCGCCCTCACCATAGACCGTGTACTTGGTAATGGGTGAGCCCCGGTCAGCCGGTGCAGACCAGTTGAGCAGCGCGGTTTGGTCACCGACGCTCTGCGCCTGCGGTGTGGTGGGTGCTGCAGGTTTGTCCTTGACGGTCAGCCGGACACGCGCCGTGGCATGCCGGGAGCTGTCCTGTGTCTTGTCCTCCACGGTGTAGGCCACCACCAGGGTGCCGGTGAAGCCGGGCGCAGGCGTAACCGTGATCGAGTCACCGTTGACGCCCACGTTGCCGCTGCCCGTTTCGGTATTGGCGGCAATGATCTTCAGCGGAGTTTCCGGGAACGGGTTCGCGTCGTTGGCCAGGACGTTAATGGTCACCGGTTTGCCGGCGGCGGCGTTGTCCTGAACGTCGTCGTTGGCCACCGGCTTGGGCCGGTTGGAGGCGGTCACCGCGAGCTGGTACGTGGCGGTGGCTTCAAGCCCGCGGGGGTCGGTGGCCTTGACCTGTACGGCGGCCCGGGTTCCCGTGGCCGTCGAATCTGCCGCCGAAACCTTGAGGGTCCGGCCTTCGAGGCGTGCGTTGAAGCCGCCGGGCGAGTCTCCCACCAGCTGGTACTTCATCTTCTCGACGTCGTCCTGGTCGGGATCCGAGGTCAGCTTTCCCAGATCGGTGCCGGCCGAGTCGCCCTTGGGGACATCCAGGCTGGCGCCCAGCAACTCTGGCGGGTTGTTCTTGTCGGGATTCGGGAGGACCTTGGTGCGGATGCTCAGGGTGGACTTCATGCCGGCTGCATCGTCCGGTCCGGTGCCGTCGGTCACCTCGAACGTGAGCGATCCCGGGCCCACGTAGTCGGCTCCCGCCGCGTACTTCAGGCCGGCGCCGTCGCGCGTGACGGGGTCGCCGCCGTCGGCCCCAATGAGCTTGATCCGGTCCGCCTGGGTCAGCCGGGGCGACCGGCCTTCCCGTACCTTGACCCACTCCTTCAGGTCCACGTCGACGGACTGCCCGGCGACCACTTCGATGACCTCATCCTTGGCCAGGGTGGGAACCTGCTGGCCCAGGCCCGGCACCCAAATGATGGCGGTGGACTGCTGGCCGTCCACGTCTTCCACCGTGTATGGGATGAGCTGGGGCTGTTCGGTGAGGTCCACCAGCACGTTGCCGTTGCCGCCGGGCCGTGCTGTGGTTGCCTCGGTGCTGATCTTCAGGTTCTCACCCACGCCGTCGGGATCCTCGTCGTTCTTGAGGACGGGAACATCCACGGCCGTCTTGCCCATGGCCTGGGCTGAGGTCACCCTGTCGTCGCGGGCAACCGGCGCCTTGAGGGGCACGTCATTGTCCACCACCAGTCGGATCGTGGCCTGCGCGGCAGCGTCCCGGTCGTCCGCGACGGTGTAGCGCACGTTGACGGTTCCGGCCTCGTTCGGGGCCAGGAGGATGATCCGGCCACTGTTCCTGCTCACGGTCGCCTGCAGCGCGGGGTCCGCCTCGATGCCGTCGGTGAGGATGCGGATGCGGTCGCCGTCGGGATCGGTGTCATTGGCGGTCGCGTCAACGGCGATCTGCCGGCCCGGACGCACCCGGACCTCGTCATCCACCGGGGTGGGCTTCTGGTTGGTCTCGCCGCGCGGCGCGACGCCAACGGTCACGGTGCCCGTGTTGATGGCTCCCTGGCGGTCCACCACCTTGTAGCGGAAGGTGTCGGTCCCGGCACCGTCGCCTGCAGCGGTGAAATCGATGAAGTTGCTGCCTACCGTGGCGGTTCCCATGGCAGGGGTGCTGTCGATGCCGGTCAGCTGCACGGAGTCGCCGTCGGGATCGATTCCGTCCAGCGGCACCGGGATCCGGACGGTGCCGGCAGCCACCACCCGGGCGGTCAGGTTGCGCGGCTGGGGCCGGGAATTCTCCGCGCCCTCCAGGGGCAGGATGTGGATGGTGACGGCGGCTGCGCTCTTCTGGCCCTGCGGATCCACGGCGTTATAGATGGCGCGTACCGTCTTGGGCTGGGCGCCGGCGATGAAGCGGAGCGTGTTCTCCGAGACGAAGCTCTTCCCGTCGCCGGGATCCACTGACTGCGGCAGGACGGGGTCCACGGTAAGTTCCTGCCCCTGCGGGTGGGTGTCGTTGTCCAGGACCGGGATGGTGACAACGTCATTGACGCGGACATTCACCTCATCCGGCTTGGGCTGCGGGGCTTCCACCACTGCAGGGGCGGGGACGGGCACCACGGAGACGCTGCCGGTGGCCGATTTCCTGCCGTTGGACATGGTGTATTCGAACAGGACGGGGTCCTTGGTCCCCAGGATGTCGGTGATCCGCAGGACACTGTGGTTGATCACGCTGACAGATACGGTGGCGTTGTCAGGGAGTTTGACGGACTGCAGCACCAGGACGCCGCCGGAGGGGTCGGAGTCGTTGGCCAGGGGGTCCAGCAGCACGCTGCCGCCGGTGGGCATGAGTGCCACGTCATGGACCGCCACGGGGTCGCCGCCGTCGTTGCCGGATTCGACGTCGACGCGGATGAGGCCCTGGCTGCTTTGCGGCCCGTTGCTGGCAATGTAGGTGAGGTAGACCGGGCCGGGGGTGGTGCTGCGGAAGGTGAAGGTACCGCCGTCTGTGACGGGGCCAAGTTCGGCGGGGCCGTTGGCTTCCACCTGGGCCAGGCGGAGGGCGCCGCCGTTGGGATCGACGTCGTTCTTCAGTGGGGAGATGACCAGGTCCTGGCCCACGACGGCGGTGACGTGGTCGGCGTTGACCACGGGCGCCAGGGCGCCTGGCGGCTGGACGTTGACCACTACCTTGCCGGTGACGGTGGCGCGGCCGTCCCAGATGCTGACCTGGACGTTTTTCTTGCCGGCGGTTGCGCCGGAGTCCTGGAAGGTGAGCAGGCCGTCGCGCCGTACCTTGACCTGGTCCTGGTCGTTGTCGGCTTTCGCGTCCAGCAGGACCAGGTCGTCGCCGTCGGGGTCTATCCAGTCGGTAAGGATGTTCTGGCTGACCGTCTTGCCCTGTTCCACCAGCATGGTGGTGTCTTCGCCGCGCTTGAACTTCGGCGGTTTGTTTTCGTCCGGTCCCACCACGCTCAGCGTGACCTGGCCGCCGGCGGACAGACCCCGGCCGTCCGAGGCACTGTAGTTGAAGGTCTCGGTGCCGGGTTTGGCGTCGGCCGGGACAGTGATTTGGAACGCTGTGCCGCCGTAGATGCTTTCCAGGGTGCCGGACTTGGGCCCGGAGTCCCCCACGGCCGCGGTGAGGACGTCGCCGTCGGGGTCGGAGTCGTTGTCCAGGACGCTGAGGATGGTGGTGCGGCCCGGGCGGACGCCGACGGCGTCGGGCTTGGTTTCCGGCGGCCGGTTGGGTTTGGTGCGGTCCGGCAGGATGTTGATGGTGTTGTTGTCCGCCGATTCCTGGTCCTGGTCATCGGATTGGTTCTTGGGTGGGATGACGTCGTCCCAGTTGTTGACCAGCTGCATGTTCTGGTTCACCAACCACACATTGCCCGAGTTCACATCATTCAGGACCACCAGGTCCCGGTTCACCCGGAAAACATACGACGGCGACGCACTCGCCTTGGGCACGTCCACCTTCTTATCGTCCCCATCNGAGTTCACATCATTCAGGACCACCAGGTCCCGGTTCACCCGGAAAACATACGACGGCGACGCACTCGCCTTGGGCACGTCCACCTTCTTATCGTCCCCATCGTTGGTGCAGTCCCGGACGTACTTGTTCGCCCCCGACCACGCCGCATGCACACACCCGCCCAACTGCACAGGAGCAGCAGGAACACCCTCGCCGTCGAACCCCACCGTCTTCGCCGTGGAACCATCAAGGGGCTGCTTCAACAACGCCTTCCGCGTCGCCACCGCAACAACGTCACTGCCCGGGCCCGCCTGCTGCAACTTCGCATCCCGCGCCCCCTCCAACGCCAACCGCTTACCACCGGGCAAAAACAGGTTCCCCGCCGCAGCATCC